>NZ_CP025699.1:4291023-4411236 GCF_023278595.1 Lelliottia sp. AC1 | reverse complement strand
GGGTTGTCATGCCAATGGCATTGCCCGGTAGCTAAATGCGGAAAAGATAAGTGCTGAAAGCATCTAAGCACGAAACTTGCCCCGAGATGAGTTCTCCCTGACNCNTTNAGNGTCCTGAAGGAACGTTGAAGACTACGACGTTGATAGGCTGGGTGTGTAAGTGCAGCGATGTATTGAGCTAACCAGTACTAATGAACCGTGAGGCTTAACCTTACAACGCCGAAGATGTTTTGGCGAAGCAGAGACAGNCGATTTTCAGCTGATACAGATTANTTNATGCGCAGNNATGCGTGTTGATAACAGAATTTGCCTGGCGGCTTTAGCGCGGTGGTCCCACCTGACCCCATGCCGAACTCAGAAGTGAAACGCCGTAGCGCCGATGGTAGTGTGGGGTCTCCCCATGTGAGAGTAGGGAACTGCCAGGCATTAATTAAGTGAAGAGGCCATCCGCAAGGATGGCCTTTTTGCGTTTTTGTCTTTATACAAAATTAATCCCGGACCGGCACAACAGCCCGGTTATTGCCCTGCCATCCACTCCTGAATAAACGCAACAACACCAGCAACATCATTTAAATCCAGAATCGGCACCGAAAGTGAAAGCGGAATATCACTGGCGACAGCAATCACATGCTGATCTACGGTCAATTCAGCGATTTCATGCCCTGCATCGCTTCTGAAAAGCAAAATCTTCGCTACCGACTCCTGCTTAAATCCCTCGACCAGCACCAGATCTAGCGCCGAATGATCCATTCGGCTCACCAGATAATCCAAATCCAGCGCCTCTTCTCCTGGTGTCTCCGTCATCAATGCCCATCGTTGCGCGCTGGCCACCATGGTTTGAGCCGCCCCCGCCTTTCGCAGCTCGTAGCTGTCTTTACCGGGCTTATCAATATCCATATTGTGGTGAGTATGCTTAATCAATCCTGGACGAATACCCTGCGCGCGCAGGGCCGGGATCAGCTTTTTCAGAAGTGATGTTTTCCCCGTCCCACTCCACGCGGCAATCGCTAAAACAGGTTTCATACTTTCCCCTGCAGTGTTTGCAAATCTTCCGTGGTATTCACGTTAGCAAAAGCCTCTTTCAGATCGCTAAAATCAACGGAATGACCGCCTGACTGGCGCATAAATACCATAACGCGTCTCTCCCCTGAGGCCAGGTAAGCGCGTAAATCTGGACAAAGTTTCCTGCTAATCAACGTAATCGCAGGGTGATCGCGCTCTCCGTCATGTACCCAGACGACGGGAGCGTCTTTTCGGTGTTCTATCATGCGCTCAGCAAGCACAGAGGGGATAAACGGCGTATCACATGGGCAGAAAAGAAACCATTCATCGTCTGCCTGCTGCATCACGCTCAGCATGCCAGCCAGAGGCCCTGGATAGTTAGCTAACACATCCTGATAGACGGGATATCCGCGTTGCTGATAAATATCAATGTGACGATTAGCGCTAACGGCGATTGCTCCCACCTGGACTCTCAGCGCATCGGCGACGTGCAGCCATAATGGCTTTCCATTAAGCTCCTGTAAGCCCTTATCTTTTCCGCCCATCCTCGTCGCCCTTCCCCCTGCAAGCACGACGCCGAGCACTCCCCGGCACTGATTCACGAATGTCGCCTCTTTTATTGTGGGATTGACCCTGCTAACGTGTTCCTATCAATGAAAGGAGCACTACGATGAAATGTAAACGTCTGAACGAAGTTATCGAACTTCTCCAGCCTGCCTGGCAAAAAGAGCCAGAGCTTAACCTGATGCAATTTTTACAGAAACTGGCGAAAGAGTCAGGTTATGACGGCGAACTGGCCGACCTTTCTGATGACATCCTGATCTATCATCTTAAAATGCGTGATTCTGATAAAGATGCCGCGATTCCAGGTATTAAGAAAGATTATGAGGAAGATTTCAAAACCGCGCTGCTGCGCGCCCGTGGCGTAATTAAAGAGTAAAACCTTGTAAGCGGCGCCACCGAAATCGCTGTGAAATGATATCCTGAATCATTCGTATAATTTCCGGATGATCGGATGAACGACAAGGCTTTTACTTTCCAGACATTAAACCCGGATACCATTATGGATGCTCTGTTTGAACAGGGCATTCGAGTGGATTCCGGGCTAACCCCTTTAAACAGCTATGAAAACCGCGTCTATCAATTCCAGGACGAGGATCGCCAGCGCTTTGTCGTCAAATTCTATCGTCCCCAACGCTGGTCGGCGGAGCAAATTCAGGAAGAGCACCAGTTCGCTTTCGATCTGGTGAATGACGACGTCCCGGTCGCCGCACCTATTCAGTTTAATCACCAGTCGCTGCTCACGCATCAGGGATATTTCTTTGCTGTTTTCCCGAGCCTGGGTGGGCGCCAGTTTGAGTCTGATAATATCGATCAAATGGAGTGGGTCGCTCGTTACCTGGGTCGCATGCATCAGACGGGGCGCAAAAAAGCATTCAGCGCACGACCTGTTATTGGGCTTGAGGAATATTTAACGGAGCCGCGTCAGGTGTTTGAAACATCTACGCTGATTCCCAAAGCGTTGAAAGCGAATTTCCTGAAAGCCACCGATACCCTTATTGCTGCTGTGACTGAGCGCTGGGATGATCAAACCGATATCCTGCGTTTACATGGCGACTGCCACGCGGGGAATATTCTCTGGCGCGACGGCCCGCTATTTGTTGATCTCGATGATGCCCGCATGGGGCCAGCGATTCAGGATCTGTGGATGCTGCTGAATGGTGATAAAGCCGAACAGCGGATGCAGCTTGAAACCATCATCGAAGCCTACGAAGAATTTAGTCCCTTTAATTCAGACGAAATTGCCCTGATTGAGCCTTTACGCGCCATGCGTTTTGTATATTATCTCGCATGGTTAATCAGGCGTTGGGACGATCCCGCGTTTCCTAAAAACTTCCCATGGCTTACCGGGGAAGATTACTGGCGCAGCCAGACAACCACCTTTATTCAGCAAGTTAAGGTTCTGCAGGAACCGCCACTTCAATTAACGCCAATGTATTAATCGGACACATCAGGAGAAAGTTGATCATGAAAAAAATATGGCTGGCGCTGGCAGGTATGATTCTGGCATTTAGCGCATCTGCTGCTCAATTCAGCGATGGCAAGCAGTTCACTACCCTCGAAAAGCCGGTTGCCGGTGAGCCGCAGGTGCTTGAGTTCTTCTCATTCTATTGCCCGCACTGCTACCAGTTTGAAGAAGTTCTGCACGTTTCTGATAACGTGAAGAAAAAGCTGCCTGAAGGCACCAAAATGACCAAGTATCATGTCGAGTTCCTGGGTCCTTTGGGTAAAGATCTGACGCAAGCCTGGGCTGTTGCGCTGGCGCTGGGCGTGGAAGATCAAGTCACAGCACCTATGTTTGAAGCTGTACAGAAAACTCAAACTGTTCAGACCGTTGCTGATATCCGTAAAGTCTTTGTTGATGCGGGCGTGAAAGGCGAAGATTACGACGCAGCATGGAACAGCTTTGTGGTGAAATCTCTGGTCGCGCAGCAGGAAAAAGCGGCCGCAGACCTTCAGCTGCAGGGCGTTCCGGCGATGTTCGTCAATGGTAAATACCAAGTGAATCCGCAGGGTATGGATACCAGCAATATGGATATCTTCGTGCAGCAGTACGCTGACACAGTGAAATATCTGGTTGAGAAGAAATAAAAGTGAAAACGCCGGTCACAGACCGGCGTTTTTGTTTGCATACTTAAGATCGTTTATCAGCACATCTTTATCATTCCACAGCGTGTTCAGCCACAGCTGGAAACGACGTTTGAAATTCTTATCATTGATGTAATCGCCGTGCAGCTCTTCATTCACCGGCACCAGGTTTATCCTCACCACAATACGCGTCAGTTTACCGCTTAACATATCGTAAAAAGGTGTCTCGTCATTTTCTGGATAGCACAGCGTCACATTCAGCAATTTATCGAACTGCGATCCCAGTACATTAAGGGCCATCGCAATTCCCGCCGCTTTTGGCGGCAGTAGATTCTTATAAGGGGATCGAGTTTGCTGACGTTTCAGTTCCGTAAAACGTGAGCCTTCAACGAAGTTAACGATTGTCGTCGGGTGAGCCCGAAATTTCTCACAGGAGCGACGTGTCGTTTCAACATCACGCCCTCGGCGTTCGGGATGACGAATAAGATAGCTGCGTGAATAGCGTTTCATAAACGGCATATCCAGCGCCCAGCAGGCCAGCCCGATAAACGGCACCCAAGCCAGTTGCTGCTTGAGAAAGTATTTGTTCATCGGAATATGTTTGCGAAACAGCACGCATAACACCACGATATCTGCCCAACTGTGGTGATTACAGAGCAGTAAATACCAGTTTTTCTTGTTCAGGCCTTCCAGCCCTTCGATATCCCATTGCAGATGCGGGTTCAGGCGTAGCAGCCATGCCAGCCCTTCACACCAGCAGTACATCATAAAATTGCAGAAGACTGATACCGCGCGCCAGACAGCAGGGACAGGCAGTAATAGTTTAATGATTCCGGCGACGATGATCGGCACTGAACAGGCGATGGTAACCAGGATCGTTAAAAAGATGCTTAACAGTAATGTTACTGCAGCGAGTAATCTCGACATGATGAGCTTTTTCAGGTAGTTAGCTGTAATCTGGCAGCCAAACCGGTGCCGCAGGGCGCTGATTTTACCAGAAAACAAATAAAAGCAGGGGCTTTCACTCCACGATACCGCAGGATCTGCACCTTAACAGATTATTTGTCTGTCATACCTTATTAGGCTCTTCTTATATCCACATAGAGCAAATAGTCATCAAATGGAAATATAGCGATCGGATCTATTTATAACTAACTGATAATATTCTATAAAAAAATCATACGCGATCTGGAAATGACAATATTCTTCATATGAATTAAAAGTATGCACAAACTTATCCACAGTTTGATTTTGCGAGCGATCCCGACGATCGCAAAATCTTTTCCTGTATTCGGTGCTAAAAACTGATGTTTTCATCCTTCTGTGGCATCCTTTAGCCATAAATTGATTAAAGGCACGGACATTATGGTTCAGATTCCAGAAAACCCTCTTATTCTCGTCGACGGCTCTTCATACCTGTATCGGGCGTATCATGCGTTTCCTCCTCTGACCAATAGCGCAGGGGAGCCAACCGGCGCGATGTATGGCGTGCTGAATATGCTGCGCAGTCTGATCCTGCAATACCAGCCGTCACATGCGGCGGTGGTATTCGATGCGAAGGGTAAAACCTTCCGCGACGAGCTTTTTGAGGATTACAAATCCCATCGCCCGCCGATGCCAGACGATCTGCGCGCGCAAATCGAGCCGTTGCACACGATGGTAAAAGCGATGGGCCTGCCGCTGCTGGCAGTTTCTGGGGTAGAAGCGGACGACGTCATCGGTACGCTGGCTCGTGAAGCAGAGAAAATGGGCCGTCCGGTGCTGATCAGTACGGGTGATAAAGACATGGCGCAGCTGGTTACGCCTGGGATCACCCTCATCAATACCATGACCAATACCATTCTTGGGCCGGAAGAAGTCGTCACCAAATATGGCGTGCCGCCAGAGCTAATCATTGATTTCCTCGCCTTAATGGGCGACTCCTCGGATAACATTCCTGGTGTGCCAGGTGTCGGCGAAAAAACCGCGCAGGCGCTGCTGCAAGGCCTGGGTGGGCTGGATACGCTGTATGCCGAATCAGACAAAATCGCCGGCCTGACGTTCCGTGGTGCAAAAACCATGGCAGCGAAGCTGGAGCAGAACAAAGAGGTGGCTTACCTCTCCTATAAGCTGGCCACCATCAAAACCGACGTCGAGCTGGAACTTACCTGTGAGCAGCTCGAAGTTCAGCAGCCGGTGGCGGAAGAGCTTCTCGGCCTGTTTAAGCATTATGAGTTCAAACGCTGGATAACAGACCTCGAAGCCGGTAAATGGATGCAGGCAAAGGGCGCAAAACCTGCCGCGAAGCCAAAAGAGACAATCGTTGTTGATGCCGATGAGGACGTCGAAGAGGCCGCCAGTACGCTCTCCTTCGAAAACTACGAAACGGTGCTGGAAGAAGCGCAGCTTATCGCCTGGATCGAGAAACTGAAAAAAGCGCCGGTTTTTGCCTTTGACACCGAAACCGACAGTCTGGATAACATCTCCGCCAATATGGTGGGCCTTTCCTTTGCCACAGAACCAGGCATCGCCGCCTATGTCCCGGTCGCGCATGATTATCTGGATGCTCCGGATCAAATCTCCCGTGACCGCGTGCTTGAGCTACTCAAACCGCTGCTGGAAGATGACAAAGCGCTTAAGGTCGGGCAAAACCTGAAGTATGACCGCGGTATTTTACAGAACTACGGCATCGAGTTGCGCGGTATTGCCTTCGACACCATGCTGGAGTCTTACATCCTGAACAGCGTGGCGGGCCGCCACGATATGGATTCACTGTCCGATCGGTGGCTCAAGCATAAAACCGTCACCTTTGAAGAGATTGCCGGAAAGGGCAAAAACCAGCTGACCTTCAACCAGATCGCCCTGGAAGAGGCGGGCCGCTATGCGGCGGAAGATGCGGACGTAACTCTGCAACTGCACCTGAAGATGTACCCGAAACTGCAAAAGCAGGAAGGGCCGCTGAATATTTTCGAAAATGTCGAAATGCCGCTGGTCCCGGTGTTGTCTCGTATTGAGCGTAATGGCGTCAAAATTGATCCTGCGGTACTGCACAAACATTCGGAAGAGATCAGCCTGCGTCTGAATGAGCTGGAACTGAAAGCGCATGACATTGCCGGCGAGCCTTTTAATCTCGCGTCCACCAAACAGCTGCAGACTATTCTTTTTGAAAAACAGGGCATTAAACCGCTGAAGAAAACACCTGGCGGCGCGCCGTCCACCTCGGAAGAGGTGCTGGAAGAGCTGGCGCTGGATTACCCGCTGCCGAAAGTGATTCTGGAATACCGCGGCCTCGCGAAGCTAAAATCGACTTACACTGATAAGCTCCCGCTGATGATCAATCTAAAAACCGGCCGCGTTCATACCTCCTACCACCAGGCGGTTGCGGCGACCGGGCGTTTATCATCGACCGATCCTAACCTGCAAAACATTCCAGTTCGTAACGAAGAGGGGCGACGCATCCGTCAGGCATTTATTGCCCCGGAAGATTATCTGATCGTCTCGGCCGACTACTCGCAAATCGAGCTGCGCATCATGGCGCACCTGTCGCGTGATAAAGGTTTGCTGACGGCGTTTGCGGAAGGCAAAGATATCCACCGCGCCACGGCGGCAGAAGTGTTCGGTCTGCCACTGGACAGCGTGACCGGCGAGCAGCGCCGCAGCGCGAAGGCAATTAACTTCGGCCTGATCTACGGCATGAGCGCTTTTGGCCTCTCTCGCCAGCTCAATATTCCGCGCAAAGAGTCGCAGAAGTACATGGATCTCTACTTTGAGCGCTATCCGGGCGTGCTGGAATACATGGAGCGAACTCGCGCTCAGGCGAAGGAAAAGGGCTATGTGGAAACTCTCGATGGCCGTCGTCTCTATCTGCCGGATATCACCTCCAGTAACGCTGCGCGCCGCGCCGGCGCTGAACGTGCGGCAATCAACGCACCGATGCAGGGGACCGCAGCAGACATCATCAAACGCGCGATGATTGCGGTTGATGCCTGGCTGGAAAAGGACAAACCCCGCGTGAAAATGATCATGCAGGTACACGATGAACTGGTGTTCGAAGTGCACAAGGATGATCTGGAAGCGGTCTCGAAAAAGATCCACGAACTGATGGAAAGCAGCATGAAATTAGATGTGCCACTGCTGGTGGAAGTTGGGAGCGGAGACAACTGGGATCAAGCTCACTAAAGGTCCGATGACTAAGACGCTGTTTATGTAAGTAAGCAACATAACAGCGTGGTTTTTGTGACGATTATTAGATTTACCTATGTAAAGAGTGAAAAAAAACTACAAAAAGTGCTTTGTCCAGCGATAAAAAAAGAGTAGAGTTAACGACGTAGGGTACAGAGGTAAGATGTTCTATCTTTCAGACCTTTTACTTCACGTAATCGGATTTGGCTGAATATTTTAGCCGCCCCAGTCAGTAATGACTGGGGCGTTTTTTATTGCGGCAAAGAAAATATTTGGACAAAAAAAACGCGGACATCGCCGCGCTTTTTATCACTCTTCCGCTTCTGTCGCGGGTTCCAGATCGTTAAACCAGCTATCAAGCTTATGACGTAAAACGTCCACACCCTGCTTTTTCAGCGATGAAAACGTCTCAATTTGCACGTCACCGCCAAATTCTACCGCGGCTTCGCGCACCAGTTTTAACTGTGCTTTACGCGCACCGCTCGCCAGTTTATCGGCTTTGGTCAGCAGCACCAGAACAGGGATTTCGCTGGCGACGCCCCAGTGGATCATCTGCTGATCGAGATCTTTAAGCGGATGGCGGATATCCATCAGCACAACCAGCCCTTTCAGGCACTGGCGTTTTTCCAGGTATTCACCCAGCGCGCGCTGCCATTTGATTTTGATCTCTTCTGGCACTTCTGCGTAGCCGTAACCGGGTAAATCCACCAGGCGCTTACCATCAGCGACTTCAAACAGGTTAATCAGCTGGGTACGACCTGGTGTTTTAGAGGTACGCGCCAGGCTTTTCTGGTTCGTCAGTGTATTCAGGGCGCTGGATTTGCCCGCGTTGGAGCGGCCAGCAAATGCCACTTCGATACCTGTATCAGGCGGTAAGTGGCGAATATCAGGCGCACTGGTGACAAAATGCGTCTGTTGGTAGTTCCAGGTAGTCACGTGGTCGTCTCCAAAAATCTTAATCTGAAGGGGAGTATACCTGAATGCAGGCAAAAGGCTTTTCACTTCGCTTCCGGGATGTAGATTAAACCCATTAGGTTTGTGAGACATTGCCCATAATCTCTATGGGATATTTAAGAGAATCCTCATGCGGTAAAAATAACATATCATTTAAAATCATAAGGTTGAGGATTTAGAATTATCTGAAAATACCATTTTGGCCAGTTTGATGGCTTGTCAGAAGTACTGAAAAAGGTAAAGTAGCACCCAAGGCGAGGATGCCAACAGGATAACGACTTAGGGATAAGGGTCAGGAGCGCCAGGAGGCGAAGACTCAGGAAGACGACCAGGATGGTTAGCGCCAGGAGGCGTTCAAAAAAGGAAATGGACCCTATTAAGGATGATATTCGCTAAGGGATAAACAGGGTGAGTTGTTAGCAAACAGGGATTGAATAACCCGTTAAGGGTTGAGAGTCAGGAAAAAAGGCGACAGATTGCTCTGTCGCCTTTTTTCTTTGCTTGCTTTCTGCTAGATTTCGCCGCAATTCTATACTGAAGAAAATGGCTTAAAGACAAGGCATCATGAAAAAACCGACATCCACAGCGGGCGCTAAACGCCCGGCAAAAGCGCACCGCAAAACCCGTGAAGAACTGAATCAGGAAGCTCGCGATCGCAAACGTGCGAAAAAGCATAGTGGTCATGCTTCGGGTAGCCGTGCGAACGGCAGCAGTGCTTCAGGTTCCGCTGCGCAACAATCCAAACAGAAAGATCCGCGCATCGGGAGCAAAACGCCAATTCCCCTGGGCGTGACGGACGCCCCGGTTATCAAGCAGCTAAAACCTAAAAAGAGCGAGAAACCTATGCTTTCACCGCAGGCTGAGCTGGATATGCTGGAGAACGATGAGCGCCTGGACGCGCTGCTGGAACGTCTTGAGGGCGGTGAAGCCCTGAACGCTGAAGAGCAGAAATGGGTCGATGCCAAACTGGATCGTATCGATGAACTGATGCAGCAGCTCGGTCTCTCTTACGACGATGAAGAAGACGAAGAAGAAGAAAAGCAGGACGACATGATGCGTCTGCTGAAAGGTGGAAACTAACATTTGCACCCAGCGGGCTCTATAGTCCTTCTTATAACCCTTCCGGTTATATGTTATCTGGTGTGGTTATTCGTTAAACTACGGCGGTTGTCGCGGCGACAGAGGTGGCTGCGCACCCGAATATTGACCCGCAATGGGGTCAAAACGGGCCGCCGTATACGAACGCGACACCAACGGAAGGAGTGAGCATGTCTGTACCAAACATCGACTGGGATCTGGCCCTGATCCAGAAATATAACTATTCCGGGCCGCGTTATACCTCATACCCGACCGCGCTGGAGTTTGCTGAAACCTTCGGCGAGGCCGATTTTTTGCAGGCAGTTGCGCGATATCCTGAACGCCCGCTGTCGCTCTATGTTCACATTCCTTTCTGCCACAAGCTCTGCTATTTCTGCGGATGCAATAAAATCGTCACCCGCCAGCAGCACAAAGCCGATCAGTATCTGGACGCCCTCGAGCAGGAAATCCTGCACCGTGCGCCGCTGTTTACCAAGCGAAACGTAAGCCAGCTGCACTGGGGCGGCGGTACGCCAACCTATCTCAATAAAGCGCAAATCAGCCGTCTGATGGATCTTCTGCGGGCCAACTTCCGTTTTGAGGCCGATGCTGAAATCTCTATTGAAGTCGATCCGCGTGAAATCGAGCTGGATGTACTCGATCACCTGCGAGCCGAGGGCTTTAATCGCCTGAGCATGGGCGTGCAGGACTTTAACAAAGAGGTTCAGCGCCTGGTCAATCGCGAGCAGGATGAGGAATTTATTTTTGCGCTGCTGAACCACGCGCGCGAAATCGGTTTTACTTCGACCAATATCGATCTGATCTACGGCCTGCCGAAACAGACGCCGGAAAGCTTCGCCTTCACGCTGAAACGCGTGGCAGAGCTGAATCCCGATCGTCTGAGCGTCTTTAACTATGCGCACCTGCCGACGCTTTTTGCCGCTCAGCGCAAAATTAAAGATGCCGATTTGCCCTCTGCCCAGCAGAAGCTGGATATCCTGCAGGAAACTATCTCGTCCCTGACGGAAACCGGCTATCAGTTTATCGGCATGGACCACTTCGCCCGTCCTGATGACGAGCTGGCCATTGCCCAGCGCGAAGGTGTGCTGCACCGTAATTTCCAGGGCTACACCACCCAGGGCGACACCGATTTACTGGGGATGGGAGTCTCTGCGATCAGCATGATTGGCGACTGCTATGTGCAGAATCAGAAAGAATTGAAACAGTATTATCAGCAGGTGGATGAAAACGGAAATGCCCTGTGGCGCGGCATTGCGCTTACGCGCGATGACTGCATCCGTCGGGATGTGATTAAGGCGTTAATCTGCAACTTCCGCCTCGATTTTGCCGACGTCGAATCCCTGTGGGAACTCGACTTTGCCGACTACTTTGCTGAAGATCTGAAGCTGCTCGCGCCGCTGGCGAAGGATGGGCTGGTGGATGTGAGCGATAAAGCGATTCAGGTGACGCCAAAAGGGCGCTTGTTGATTCGTAATACCTGCATGTGCTTTGACGCCTACCTGCGCCAGAAAGCCCGCTTGCAGCAATTTTCACGCGTAATCTAAAAGTCCCTGTGGTGCAGCGCTGACCGGGACTACCAGGCGTAGTTCTCATCAGCGCTGCGCCAACAGGCGTAGAAGTGTTATTCCATTCCCAGCTCTTTCAGCTTCCGCGTCAGGGTATTTCGCCCCCAACCCAGCAGCCGTGCCGCTTCCTGTTTATGCCCCTGAGTATGGCGAAGCGCGGTCGTCAGTAACGTGCGCTCCATTTCGGGCTGCGCTTCGGAAAGCAGGTTTTGATGACCGGAACGCAGCGCGCGATCCGCCCACTGCGCCAGCAGCGTCGCCCAGCTGTCAGGTAACGACTGTCCGGTGCTGCTTTCGGGCGCGGTAGATTCAAACAGTTCACCCGGTAAATCCTGAATCAGCACTTCCTGCCCGGCAGCCATAACGGTGAGCCAGCGGCAGGTGTTTTCCAGCTGACGCACGTTGCCCGGCCACGCCAGTCGCGTCAACGCGGCATCGGTTTCCGGGTGCAGCAGTTTGGCTTCCACGCCCAGTTCGCGAGCCGCCACCTGCAGGAAATGGCGCGCCAGACGCGGAATATCTTCCCGGCGTTCGCGTAGCGGCGGGAGATGGACGCGAATCACGTTCAGACGGTGGAACAAGTCTTCACGGAATTTGCCTTCCTGAACGCGCTGTTCAAGGTTCTGGTGCGTGGCGGCGATAATGCGCACGTCGACTTTAACGGGGGCGTAGCCGCCGACGCGATAAAACTGCCCATCGGCCAGCACGCGCAGCAGACGTGTTTGCACGTCCAGCGGCATATCGCCGATTTCATCGAGGAAAAGCGTTCCGCCGTCTGCCTGTTCAAAGCGGCCCTGACGAATGGTATTTGCGCCGGTAAACGCGCCTTTCTCATGGCCAAACAGTTCCGACTCGATCAAATCCTTCGGAATGGCGGCCATATTCAGGGCGATAAACGGGGCTTTCGCGCGCGGGCTGTGGCGATGCAGGGCGTGCGCAACCAGCTCTTTACCGGTCCCGGATTCGCCGTTAATCAGCACACTGATGGATGAACGCGACAGGCGGCCAATGATACGAAACACATCCTGCATCGCGGGCGCTTCGCCAATGATATCGGTCGTCGGGCCAAACACCGGCGCGTTTCGCGGCTGCTGTTGCTCCTGATAGTGGCTGATGGCGCGTTCCACCAGGGCGACGGCTTCATCGATATCAAAGGGTTTTGGCAGGTAATCAAATGCGCCCTGCTGGTAGGCGCTAACGGCGGCATCCAGATCGGAGTGAGCAGTCATTATGATGACCGGAAGCATCGGATGACGTTGCTTAATCTGCTTTAACAGCGCAAGCCCATCCATCCCCGGCATCCGGATATCCGAAAGCAGCACGTCCGGGGTTTTAGTGATGAGCGCATCAAGCACTTCGCTACCGCTTTCAAAGGTGGTGCAGTTTAATCCTGCTCCGGTAAGCGCGCGTTCAAGCACCCAGCGGATGGAGCTATCATCATCGACTACCCAGACTATCCCTCGTTGCATCGTCGTCACCTTTATTTTTTTATTGGCAGGTAAACCGAAAACTCGGTATGACCCGGCCAACTGGTAAATTCAATTTTGCCGGAGTGTTGGTCAATCAAATTACGGGCGATGGACAATCCCAGCCCGGTTCCGCCCTCGCGGCCGCTCACCATCGGGTAGAACAGCGTGTCCTGCAGATGCGACGGAATTCCTGGCCCGTTGTCTTCTACGTCGATTCGGGCGGCGAGGCGATAGCGCACGCCATGCAGCGTCAGCTGGAACGCGGTACGCGTACGCAGAATGATTTGCCCGCCATCCGCGCCTAAGGCTTGCAGCGCGTTACGTACCACATTCAGCAGAACCTGTTCAATCTGGTCGGGGTCGTGCGGCAATTCCGGCAGACTCGGATCGTAATCGCGCACCAGCGTGACGTTGGCAGGCAACTCCATCGACACCAGCTTCACCACCCGCTCAGCCACTTTGTGGATGCTCTCGGTAACGTGCATGCCTGGCTGCTGCGGCCCAAGCAGACGGTCCACCAGATTGCGCAGGCGATCGGCCTGTTCAATGATGACGTTGGTGTATTCGGCCAGCGCCGGGTCCGGCAGTGCTTTGGTTAACAGCTGTGCAGCGCCTCGGAGGCCTCCCAGCGGGTTTTTAATCTCATGGGCAAGCCCCCGCACCAGATCGCGTGCAGCGATTTGCTGTGCGTGCTGGAGCTGCTCCTGGCTCAAACGGCGCAGATTATCCATCGGCGCCATTTCCAGCAGTATTAATCCTTCCGGCAGACGTTGCGCCGTAAGGGAGAGAATGTGCGAGCGCCCGTCGATCACCAGGGTCACTTCATTATCGGTAAAGCCCTGGCCTGCCGATAAACTTTCCTGCATCAACGCAATATTCAGCGAAAAATAGCTCAACAGTTCCGGGAGTGGGGTACCGAATAATTTACGCGAGCTTTGGGCGAGCAGCTGCTGCGCCGCAGGATTGGCGTAATGGACCGCCAGCTCGTCGTCGACCAGTAAGATACTGTTGATTAAAGAATTGAGGATCTGCCCAGCATCGGGCAGCGTGCCAGTTGCCATTAAGCAGTCTCCTGGAGTTGGGTGCACTAATTTAGTGCAGTATAGCGTTTTAGTGGTAAAAAGCGCGTGAGATCAGGTTGTTGGTGGAGAAAAAAGCCCATCCGAAGATGGGCTAAAAGTTTCCACGGCAACAAAAAAATCTTCTGCGTCTTTCCTGTCACCGCAGCGACAAGAAAAACGGTGAATCAGATGAAAATTAAACGCTGTAGTACAGTTCGAACTCAACCGGGTGTGGCGTCATGCGAACACGGTCGTTCTCTTCAATACGCAGTGCGATGTAAGCATCGATAGCGTCGTCAGTGAACACACCGCCAGCAGTCAGGAACTCACGGTCAGCGTCCAGCGCGTTCAGTGCTTCTTCCAGAGAACCGGCAACCTGTGGGATCTCTTTTGCTTCTTCTGGAGGCAGGTCGTACAGGTTTTTGTCCATCGCTTCGCCTGGGTGGATCTTGTTCTTGATACCATCAAGACCAGCCATCAGCAGCGCTGCGAAGCACAGGTATGGGTTAGCCGCTGGGTCCGGGAAGCGCACTTCGATACGACGCGCTTTTGGAGACGCAACCACTGGAATACGGATAGAAGCAGAACGGTTACGGGCAGAGTAAGCCAGCATTACTGGCGCTTCGTAGCCTGGGACCAGACGCTTGTAGGAGTTGGTGGTTGGGTTCGCCAGGGCGTTGATCGCTTTAGCGTGCTTGATGACACCACCGATGTAGAACAGCGCCTGCTCGGACAGACCCGCATATTTGTCACCAGAGAACAGGTTAGTCCCGTTCTTGGAGAGAGACATGTGGCAGTGCATACCGGAACCGTTATCGCCGAACATAGGTTTTGGCATAAAGGTCGCAGTTTTACCGAAGCGGTGTGCAACGTTGTGCACCACATATTTGTAGATCTGAATCTCATCCGCTTTTTTGGTCATGGTGTTAAAGCGGGTTGCGATTTCGTTCTGACCCGCAGTCGCCACTTCGTGGTGATGCGCTTCAACAACCAGGCCCATCTCTTCCATGATCAGACACATGGTAGAACGGATGTCCTGAGAAGAGTCGACCGGAGGAACCGGGAAGTAACCGCCTTTCACGCCTGGACGGTGACCTTTGTTACCACCTTCGTATTTGGTGGAGGAGTTCCATGCGCCTTCGATATCGTCGATAGCTACGTGAGAACCGGAGATAGACGCACCAAAGCGAATATCGTCAAACAGGAAGAATTCTGGTTCTGGCCCGAACAGCACGGTGTCCGCGATACCGGTAGAACGCAGGTACTCTTCAGCGCGTTTAGCGATGGAGCGTGGGTCGCGGTCGTAGCCCTGCAGCGTGCCTGGCTCGAGGATGTCGCAACGAATAATCAGGGTAGACTCTTCGTAGAACGGGTCAATGAGCGCAGTGGTTGCGTCTGGCATCAGAACCATGTCGGATTCGTTGATACCTTTCCAGCCGCCGATTGAGGAGCCGTCAAACATTTTGCCTTCTTCAAAGAATTCGGCATTTACCTGATGAGCAGGAATTGTGACGTGCTGTTCTTTACCTTTGGTATCAGTGAAGCGCAGATCAACAAACTTCACTTCGTGTTCGTTCAGCATCGTCAAAACGTGTTCAGCGGACATACGTAACTCTCCCGGATTGGTCATTGTCGTCGTGGTAACGAGGTCTTCAATTCTGTGTAAGGCTGGCGTGGTCGCCATGTTTTTGCCGTATTTTTATAAAGCGAAATCTGTGCCAACTTTTAAATCACCCCAAAAAGGCGTTATCATGCACGTCATAGTGCAAATGAGCTGCACCACGATAGTCATCTTGCACCAGTATAGTGCTTCAGTGTGAACATTGAGCACCATATTGGTGCAATTTCCGTTAAAGTGCACTTTTTACGCTGCGTGAAAGCGATCACAAAGCAACTCTGCGATACTTGTTTGCGGAGGATGTTTGTGATCCTGTTTAGTCCTGCGATTAATCCGTGTACAATAACGCGCTATTTCTAAATGCCTGAGGCAAAGTTGTGATCGAAAATCTGCGTAATATCGCCATCATCGCGCACGTTGACCATGGTAAAACTACCCTGGTTGACAAGCTGCTGCAGCAATCCGGTACCTTCAGTAATGAACGTGCTGAAGCCACCGAACGCGTGATGGACTCCAACGATTTGGAGAAAGAGCGTGGGATTACCATCCTCGCTAAAAACACCGCTATCAAATGGAATGACTACCGTATCAACATCGTTGATACCCCAGGCCACGCCGACTTCGGTGGTGAAGTTGAACGTGTAATGTCCATGGTAGACTCCGTTCTGCTGGTCGTTGACGCAATGGATGGCCCAATGCCGCAGACGCGCTTCGTAACCAAAAAGGCATTCGCCCATGGTTTGAAGCCAATCGTGGTTATCAACAAAGTTGACCGTCCTGGCGCGCGTCCTGACTGGGTTGTGGATCAGGTGTTTGACCTGTTCGTTAACCTCGACGCAAGCGACGAGCAACTCGATTTCCCAATCATCTATGCATCAGCACTGATGGGTATCGCGGGCAACGACCACACTGATATGGCGGAAGACATGACCCCGCTGTACCAGGCGATTGTTGACCACGTTAAAGCACCAAGCGTTGACCTCGATGGTCCGTTCCAGATGCAGATCTCCCAGCTGGATTACAACAACTACGTTGGCGTAATCGGCATCGGTCGCATCAAGCGCGGTAAAGTGAAGCCTAACCAGCAAGTCACTGTCATCGACAGCGAAGGTAAAACCCGCAACGGTAAAGTCGGCAAAGTTCTGACTCACCTCGGTCTGGAGCGTATTGAATCCACCGAAGCCGAAGCAGGCGACATCATCGCGATCACCGGTCTGGGCGAGCTGAACATCTCCGACACCCTTTGCGATCCGCAAAATGTCGAAGCACTGCCAGCGCTGTCTGTTGATGAACCGACTGTAACCATGTTCTTCAACGTCAACACCTCTCCGTTCTGTGGCAAAGAAGGTAAATACGTTACCTCTCGTCAGATCCTTGACCGCCTGAACAAAGAGCTGGTGCACAACGTTGCGCTGCGCGTTGAAGAAACCGAAGATGCGGACGCGTTCCGTGTATCCGGTCGTGGTGAGTTGCACCTGTCCGTTCTTATCGAAAACATGCGTCGTGAAGGCTTCGAACTGGCTGTGTCCCGTCCGAAAGTTATCAACCGTATGATCGATGGCCGTATGCAAGAGCCGTTCGAGAACGTGACGCTGGATATCGAAGAACAGCACCAGGGTTCTGTGATGCAGGCAATGGGCGAGCGTAAGGGCGATGTTAAAGACATGATCCCTGACGGCAAAGGCCGTATTCGTCTGGATTACCTGATCCCGGCACGTGGCCTGATCGGCTTCCGTACCGAGTTCATGACCATGACCTCCGGTACCGGTCTGCTGTACTCCACCTTCAGCCACTACGATGACGTTAAACCGGGTGAAATCGGCCAGCGCCAGAACGGCGTGCTGATCTCTAATGGCCAGGGTAAAGCAGTTGCGTTCGCACTGTTCAGCCTGCAGGACCGCGGTAAGCTGTTCCTGGGTCACGGTGCAGAAGTTTACGAAGGCCAGATCATCGGTATTCACAGTCGTTCTAACGACCTGACTGTAAACTGCCTGACCGGTAAGAAACTGACCAACATGCGTGCTTCCGGTACTGACGAAGCCACCACGCTGGTTCCAGCACAGAAAATGTCTCTTGAGCAGGCTCTGGAATTTATCGATGACGACGAACTGGTAGAAGTAACTCCTACCTCCGTACGTATCCGTAAACGTCACCTGACTGAGAACGACCGTAAACGTGCGGGCCGTGGCAGCAAAGACTAATACGACTCCTCTCTCAGGTACGTCGTGCGAAAAGCCGCTGAGATTCAGCGGCTTTTTTTATATCAGAATGAATATCTCAACCCTAAGCGAATGCGATACTGCTCGCGGTTATAGTCATTCCATCGGTCCAGCCATTGAAGCTCCAGATACGGCAGCCAGTGTGGGTCAATCTTGTAGCTAAATTTGTTCGTGATTTCCCAGTGATGATCTTTACCATTTCTACTCTGGTAATCATTCACTCGCTGGAAAAAGTGCGGTTCAAAGGTATAAAAGAACGCGTCGGTTAATTTAAAATTCCAGTAATTCGCGAATTCATGGGTATCGTTCTTATCCATTTTACCGTTAAAGTCAGGTGTGTCGTAATTATTGTGATTGTAGCGATAACGAAATGTCAGGTTAAACCAGTCAATAAATTTATAATTAGTATCTAAATAAATAGCGCCGCCCGAACCTGCGCTGCTGTCATTGATCAATCCGCCGGGCTGAAAGGTTAATTTGTCCGTGGGTCGAAACAGGGGATACCAGCCCTCAATTTCGTTATAACTGTGCTTCAGCTCATCCCATTGACCTAAATTATAGGCATTGGTGAACATCAGCCCCGCCCCCATATCAAAGTTATATCCGGCTCGCAGGATAATTTCGTGCTGTTCCGAGGCGGTATTATAGGCTTCGCGCGTTTCGACATAAGCGCCCGCCAACGCAGAGCAAGACACTGATGAAACGAACAGTGCAATGACGATTCTCTTCATGATTTGTCCATGTATAGATACAGAAGGGCCGCCCCTCCTGTTAAACAGGAAGGGTTAATAGCCAGATTTATGGTTATAAAGTGACTGCTGACGCTTTATTTTTTATGGGTACATCCGGTTCTTGTGCAGACTGTTTCTTCCGTTTTCCAATCTCCTCAATAATAAAAGCGAAGCGTTGTTCATTGAGTTTATAAAACAGCCCCATGGTGATGGCAGCAATAATCGCCAACCCGCAAGGCCAGAGAAAAATAAGCTGACGCAGACCAAGCAGAGTGCCTGTGCTTTGTACCGCATGTGGGATATAGCCAATTTGCGTCAGCATAATTCCCGGCAGGAATCCGGCGAGCGCGGCGGAAATTTTGCGTGAAAAGGTATAGCCGGTATAGACTGAACCTTCGGCGCGAATTCCGGTTTTCCATTCGCCATAATCAACGGTATCCGGCACCAGCGCCCAGTTCAGGCTGTTCACAAACGCGGTGCCAAAAAACGCCATGCAGGAAAACAGCACAAACGACAGCGAGCTGGTTCCCCAGAAAAAGTTCAATACATCGCCCACCGCCCACAGGGTCAAACCGCCCAGATATACCTGCTTTTTGCCAAAGCGTTTTACCGCACCGGGCACCAGGAAAACCCCCACCAGAATGCAGCCCATACTGAAAAAACCCATCCATGACAAAAGATGAATATCGTTCAGCACGTACTGGGTGTAATACACCTGGATGGCAAGTTTGATATTGAAGGCCGCCAACGTACAGAGGTTGGCGATACACAACACCAGTAAAGGGGGGTTGCGGAAAATGGCACAGAACGATTTCATAATGCCGGGTTTATGGGATTCTGGTGTGATCTCAACGTAGCGTTCTTTCACGCCACTGTAGCAACACCACATGCAAAACAGCCCCGCGGTCACGAATAGCAGCGCCGCAACTAAATAGCCCAACGACGGCTGGCTGACGAACAGTGCCTGAACGGGCATAAAGCCAACGGTACACAGCAGCAGCCCCACCGTTGCACCACCCTGGCGCCAGGCGGCGAGGTGGGCGCGCTCGTTTGGGTTTTTGGTGATTGCCGGGACCATTGCACCATACGAACAGTTCATCAGGCTGTAAAACAGACCAAACATCATGAAGAGTACCGTGGCGATGGTGGTTTTGACGGTCAGGCTGAAGTCGTTCGCCACGAACTGCGCTGTGGCAACCAGCGCCACCGGGACGGAGGCATACAGAATAAAGGGTCTGAATTTACCCCGTGCGCCGACATTGCGTCGTGAGTCCAGCAGCACGCCGGTCAGCATATCGGTGAAGGCGGTGAAGAATTTCGCCACCAGAAAAATAATTCCGCCATAGAACGCAGGCATCCCCAGCTCATCGGTATAAAACTTCAGCAGATATAACGTGCCGATACACAGCATTAAATTCGAGCCAAAATCGCCCATTCCGTAGGCGCACTTCTCGCGCAGGCTCAGTTTCAGGGTTAACGGATCAAGGTTCGGGTTCATCTGCGATCCTCATAGCGCCCCGCAGGGCGCTCTTTTAGTGATTCATCAGGCCATGCGCTTGCGCATTTCTATCTCTTCAACGATGCGCACGTACATCTTCTCGTTAAGGTTATAGAAGCATCCCATGGCCACAATGGTGATGACGGCCAGGATGCCTGGATAGATGAAAATCAGCTGACGTAAGCCTTCGACGGTTCCGGCGGACTGCACCACGTTGGGAACATAGCCAATTTGCGTCAGCATAATCCCGGGGAAGAAACCGGCCAGCGCCTGCGATACTTTTCTGAAGAAGGTAAATCCGGTATAGACCGTGCCTTCGGATCGCACGCCGGTACGCCATTCTCCGTATTCCACCGTGTCTGACACCAGCGCCCAGTTCAGGCTATTGACGAAGGCCGAACCAAAGAAGGCCAGGCATGAAAACGCCACAAAACTGACCGAGCCGCCACCAAAGAAGTAATTCAGCAGATCGCCCACCACCCAGATCAGCAATCCGCCGATATACACTTTTTTCTTACCGAAGCGACGCACTGCGCCGGGCATCATAAATACGCCGATAAAAATGCATCCCATGCTGAAGAATCCCATATACGACAGCAAAATCGGGTCGTTAAGAACGTATTGGGTGTAGTAAACCTGGATGGCGAGTTTGACGTTGAACGCGCCCAGCGTGCACAGGTTGGCGATACAGAGGATAAACAACGGTCGGTTACCGGCGATGGCCTTAAACGACTGTAACAGTCCCGGTTTTTGCGTTGAACTAGCCGGCTGCACTTCCACATAACGCTCTTTCACGCCCCGATAGCACCACCACATACAGAGCAGACCGCCGAGAGAAAACAGCGTGGCCGCGAAGACATAACCCAGCTGGGGATTGTCTTCAATCAGATTCATCACCGGAACAAAACCGACGGTACACAGCAGTAAACCGAGCGTCGCACCGCCCTGACGCCAGGCCGCCAGAGAGGCACGCTCATCAGGATTTTTGGTCATCGCCGGAACCATTGCACCATACGAACAGTTCATCATGCTAAAGAACAGCCCATAGAGCATAAACAGCACCGTCGCCATCACCGTTTTACCATTGATATCAAACGGTGTGCCGATGAAGTTGGCGATAGCCAATAGCATCACCGGAAAGGCGGCATAGATAACGAAAGGACGGAATTTTCCCTTCGGCCCAATCTTGCGCCGCGAGTCGAGCATGATGCCTGTGCCCATATCAGTAAACGCAGTAAAAAACTTTGCGATCAAAAAGATGATCCCACCATACGTGCCCGGCAATCCCAGCACATCGGTGTAAAACTTCAGCAGATACAGTGTGCCGATATCCAGCAGGATATTGGAACCCAGATCGCCCATTCCATAGGCGAGTTTTTCTTTGAACGGCAGTCGTAGGGTTGCCGGATCGGATGATTGCTGACTCATTATTATTCTCCGTCTGCCCGCGAGTGACCTCGCGTGCGAGCCTAATCAGATATGACGCAAGCTGCCGAACAGCGCAGCCCATTCGCTTTGCTGGCGATAAAATACCGGCGGTTTACCGAGAGGCGCCGCGACCGTTATCTCACCGCCGCTGTGCTGCTCACCGGTCCACGCGTTGATCCAGTTGTCCTGCGGCAAATAGAGCGTCCAGTCGTTGCGTCCCTCTTCATGCACGGGCGCGACCAGCAAATCACGGCCAAACAGGTACTGGTATTTCAGCGAATAGGTATGCGCATCGTCTTCGTAATGCAGGAACAGCGGGCGCATCACCGGCAAACCTCTTTTGGCGTTCTGCGCCACGGCGTCTTTGATGTACGGCTTCAGGGTGGTGAAGACGGTGGTCATACGGGCAAAGTGGGCGATAGTTTCCGCATCTGCGTCAAACTGCCAGTTATCGCCGGGGCGATTGCCTTCATGGGTGCGCATCATCGGAGTGAAGGCGCTGAAATCGCACCAGCGCAACAGCAGCTCTTTACTGCGTTTCATATCGAACAGTGTGGTATATCCGCCGATATCGCTGTGATGCAGGCCGTGGCCGGTCATGGCCAGTGACAGCGCAGCCGGAACCACAGACGCCAGGCCATCATCCAGACTCCAGTCAACGTTCTGATCGCCTGCCCACATCATCACCGAGTGTTTCTGACTGCCGGTGTAACCCGCGCGCATGAAAAACAGGATCTCGCCCAGTTTGCCGGTCTCTTTCAGTGCTTCGTAATTACATTTTGCCCACAGCGCAGGCCAGGCGTTATGCATGATCTCCGCGCTTACGCCGTTGTGCAGGAAGGTATCGGTAGGAAGATACTCACCAAAGTCGGCCATCCAGCCGCCACAGCCCAGCTCAATCAGATTTTGCTTGATAACCTCCTTGTACCAGTCGTAGGCTTCCGGATTGGTCAGGTCGATAACGCCCGCATAAAATTCGCCAAACTCAACGTGATAATCTTTACCCTCGGCATCTCTGGTCAGATAGCCGCGTTTTGAGGCCTCTTCACACAAATCTTTATCGCTGGCGACGTACGGGTTGATATAGGAGAGGAATTGCACGCCTTCGCTTTTCCATTGCTGGATGCGCTCATCAAGCTGCGGATAAAGTTCACTGTTCCATTTCCAGTTCCACATGACGCGCTTGCCGAATGAGGTCATACGGATACCGGACCAGTCCTGCGCCCAGATCCCATTCACCTTCACGCCGCCCTTGCGCAGGGTATCTAGCTTTTGCTGGCACACGTCGGTTCCACCCTGAATGCCGAGCGTAACGCCGTCGTAAACCCAGTCCGGGAGTTCCGGCTGTCGGCCAAGTAATGCGCTGAGTTTTTCCAGCAGATCGGCATACGTGTCTGCACATTCGAAGCGCAGGGTCGCGTTATCTTCCCAGAATGCCAGCTCGTGAAAATCGGGATCGCTGAAGTCGAAATTCATATAACAGCTGTTATCAACGTGGCAGTAATATTTTTGTGTGCTGACGAATGTCGGCTGGGGGAAGAAGGTCCAGTAATAATCACCACCGGCATTCTCTTTACAGTCGGCAAGCCAGGTGACATAGGTTTGTTTATTCCGCCCCACGCCCTGCTCGCTGGTCCACAGGGGGAAGGGTTTACCGCGCAGATCGAAATACGAAAACTGTTCGCCGCAACCGTATATATGATCGTCGGGCTGCGCCGCCAGTCTCAACCAGATGCGGTTATGGCGTGTGGCATCGTTTTTAAGCTTTAGCTCCAGGCGGCCCTGATGATCTACACCGACCCATAGCGTGGCGCTCACCGCATCCCCACGTGTAAACCGAATCGCCCAGCCAGTGCCTTGCTTCGTCACCGTCGCGTCCGTCAGGGCAATCTTCTCGTCGAGTTTGTCTTTAATGTTGAAGTTGCCGCGAAACATTTCGATATCGGCAATACCCGCGCCAATCCACAGGCAAGGCGTTTCAGCGGTATGCGATAAAATCAGGCGGTTTTGCCAGCGCAGGGTGAAGCCTTTATTGTTATTTTTCAGGTCAATATTGTGTAGGGTACTCATAAGATCTCCATCTGTCGGGAGTAGTATTATTTGGCCTGGCTATCCAGTAATCCGGCGGCGACAGCAGGGGCTAACCCTGGTGCGAGCGGTAAACGGGGGATAACCAGGCAGTGCAGCAGGTGATAGATATCCTGCTTGCCGTCCCAGACTTTGGTGGTCACTTTGTTATCCGTATCCAGTTCTTGCCACCATGAGCCGTTTTCGTAATCCATCAGATATTTGATGCAGTAATCCCACCATTTCTGATACCAGGCTTCGTACTGGGTATCGCCAGTGACGGTATAAAGTGCATACGCGGTTCCCATGGCTTCGACGATAGGCCAGCGCACGCGCTCGCGGACGATAGGTTTTCCGTCCCAGTCTACCGAATAGACGAAACCGTCGGCGCCGTCCGGTGCCCAGGCATCACGAATGGTGGCGTGGAACAATCCTTTCGCATCTTCCAGCAGCCACTCGGGCGCTGTTTCAAAGCGAGCCTCAAGCGCAGCACGCAGATGCAGCATAAGCCGGCCCCACTCAATCCAGTGGCCTGGCGTACCACCGTAGGCACGGAAACGGTGGGCGGGATTTTCTTTGTTGTAATCGCGCAGAGGGTTCCAGTTCGCATCAAAATGTTCGTTAACGCGGTAATCACCTTTGCGGGCAACGTCATGAATAATCACCGAAGCGATACGCAGCGCGCGGTCGAGCCACTTACGGTCGTGGGTGACGTCGTACACAATCAGGAACGCTTCCACGGCATGCATATTGGCGTTACCGCCACGGTAATCTTCGGTGGCACTGAAGGCTTCATCCCAGGACTCCAGACACATCTGTTCCTGCTCGCTCCAGAAGTACTTCTCAATCACTTCGATTGCATCATTCAGCAGTTTGCGTGCGTCGGGATGGCCAGTGGTGACAGCGCTGGCTGCGCCGAGTAACACGAAGAAGTGCTGATAACCCTGCTTGGACGCATCCACAACGCCCTCGTCATTCACGCAGGCGTACCAACCGCCGTATTGCGTGTCGCGCAGCGCCGTATTCAGGGTGGCGATCCCGTGTTCCACTAGCGCGTAGGCCCCTGGACGACCCATTGCAGCGGCAACAGAGTAGACGTGCAGCATGCGGGCCGTGATCCACAGATGGGTGCCCATATCACTGCGCACCTGACCGTTATTGCCCAGCCAGCCGAAGCCGGTCGGCACGGCCGCATTTTTACCAAAATCCAGAATACGGTCGGTTTCTTGTTCGAGCCAACGGTTATGGCTCAGCGTATTAAACCATTTCATTTTTTCGTCCTTTCTTAACGGCGAGCCATCATTTCGTCGACGATTTCACCCAAACGCTGCAATTTCGGCACTGAAACATCGCGCAGCATCAGTTCAGTATCTGGTAGCCCCACCACGGATGACCAGACGGCTCGGCCCGCTAAAAATCCGGAGGCACCCGCCTGCATGGCGACTCGCACGGCGCGCGGGAACAGCTTTTCATCGACGCCCGAAGAGAGGATCACCCACGGCATACCAATCTGATCGTTCAGTTTCTGCGAAGCGGTAAGTAACTCCTGCTGGGTGCCTTTCCCGAACAGCGGCATTTCAACTTTATAGAGGTCGGCTCCGCTATCACCCAGTTCTTTTGCTGCATCAATAATTGCCTGTTCCCGATCAAATACGGCACTGTGGCGTGGCGGGCGCACTACCGGCTCAATAATGCTGAGCAGTCCGTGGCTGTGACAAAGATGATTAAAATCGCTCACCATCTGAAGGCGCTGCTGCGGATCTTCATCGCTGCGCCACAGCACCAGCAGCTTGAGCGCTTTGCCGCCGTCACGTTTTACCGCCTGCGGATCGATACTTTTATCAATGATGACGCTGTCTACGGGAAGACCATTGCCCGGAATAAATTCATCGGCGGCGACAATCATGGCGCAGCTTTTGGCGACCGCGTTTTGCTCGACGACCTGACGGTAGCAAAATTGCTGGTCGACCAGGATTGCCGAGGCGTACGGCGAAAGAATTTTTGCTGCGTTGACTTTGAACTCGGTTAAATGCCGATCGGTGACCGGCAAGGGGTTGCCCGCAGCGGCAAACATTAAACGCATGGCTTCACGCTGATCGACAGCCAGCATGGCAAAACCGCCGGAAGGTCGGGTGATCTCTTTCAGGGTATAGGTGCTCATTGTTCAGTCCTTTTGTATTAATGTGTGTGATTCAGCCCGGCAACCGCCCGAACTTGCTCAAGAATGGCGGTCCAGTCCTGGCGACCCCGGCCTGCCGCGCGCGCCTGGTTATAAACTTCGCGCGAGGCCGCCCCGAGCGGCATAGGAACGTGCAGCAGGTTAGCCACGTCCAGGGCGATCCCAAGATCTTTATGGGCAAGGTCGATCATGAACGCCGGGGTCAGATCGCCTTTCAGCACTTTGTTCGGCCAGGAGGTGGTGAAATGGCCTTTTCCGGCAGGCGTGCCGCTCATTACTTTCAGTGCAACATCGAAAGAGAGACCTAGCGCTTCGCACAGCACTGCGGCTTCCGCCGAAAGGGTATTGAGGGCGATGCTCATGTAGTTGTTGATGAGCTTGACGCGAATCCCCATGCCGGGGCCGCCCGCGATGATGATTTCATTTCCCATGGCCATCAGAACCGGCGTGGCGCGCTCCACCTGCAAGGGCGTCCCGCCGGCCAGCAATAGTAATGTTCCTGCTATCGCATGATCGGAGGTACGGCCCACGGGAACATCCATCATGCTGAATCCGCAGTCGGTCATTTCGGCAATGAGTTGGTCCGTTTGCAACGGATGGATGGTCGACATATCAATCACCAGCGCTTCGCGAGACAGCCCTTCGCAGATACCGTGCTCGCCAAATAGGACGGCACGAACCAAATCACCGTTCGGCAGCATAGTGATGACAAACTCGGCGTCGCTTGCGGCCTCTGCGGGAGTCGCCGCCGCTCGCGCCCCTTTTTCAACCAGTATCTGAACGGCCTGCGGATTGACATCAAAGACGTGAAGCTGGTGGCCCTGCTTTAGCAAATTGTTCGCCATTGGTGCGCCCATCTGCCCTAATCCTATAAATGCGATTGCTGACATATTTCTCTCCTGCTCAGTCGTTGTTGTCACAAATTGTCAGTTATTGCGCGTTTGTGCTGTCTGTTTTTGATCGTATTTGTAATTTATGGTCAAAAAATTGACTCGGGTCACTTTTTAAACATTTGATGAAATTAAAATGGATTCATCAAAAACGCATAAGGAATGACCATGACTCGAATCGCTTGTGTCGGAATTACCGTGCTGGATCGCATCTGGTATCTCAGTGATTTACCCAGGGAAGGCGGCAAGTATGTTGCGAATAACTATACGGAAGTGGGCGGTGGCCCGGCGGCGACTGCGGCGGTGGCAGCGGCGAAACTGGGCGCAAAAGTGGATTTTATTGGCCGCGTTGGTGACGATGATACGGGCAACAGATTGCTCGCGGAGCTGGAGTCCCTGGGAGTAAACACGCGCTACACGCGCGTTGTTAAAGGGGCGCGCTCGTCGCAATCCGCGGTACTGGTTGATGCCAGCGGTGAACGCATTATTGCCAACTATCCCAGCCCCGATCTCCCGATGGCCGCCGACTGGCTTCACGATATCGACTTTTCTCAGTGGGATGTTGTGCTGGCGGATGTGCGCTGGCATGACGGGGCAAAGCAGGCATTTACGCTGGCACGTCAGCAGGGAGTGACGACAGTTCTCGATGCGGATATCACGCCGCAGGATATCCGCGAGCTGGTGGCGTTAAGCGATCACGCGGCGTTTTCGGCGCCTGGGCTGCAACGTTTGACGGAACTCGCGTCACCGGAACATGCGCTGAAAAATGCACAAATGCTCACAAATGGACAAGTCTATGTCACGCAGGGCAAAGAGGGTTGCTATTGGCTCGAAAACGGACAGCTTTGCCATCAACCGGGCTTTAGCGTTGAGGTGGTTGATACCACTGGCGCTGGCGACGTTTTTCATGGTGCTCTTGCGCTAAGTTTGGCGCAACATGCGAGGGGGGCGGACGCTGTTCTGTTTGCCAGTGCGGTCGCCGCACTTAAATGTACTCGTCCTGGAGGACGCGCTGGTATCCCTGACTGTGATCAAACCCGCTCTTTCTTGTCACTTTTTGTATAAAATGCGGGGCGTGATGATATTTCGAGGACAGCCCATGAGTCTGACCGAACTAACAGGGAATCCGCGACACGATCAATTGCTCACGTTGATCGCCGATCGTGGCTACATGAACATTGATGAACTGGCGCAGCTGCTAGATGTGTCTACCCAGACCGTGCGTCGGGATATCCGCAAACTGAGTGAGCAGGGATTAATTACGCGTCATCACGGCGGCGCAGGCCGGGCCTCAAGCGTGGTCAACACCGCCTTTGAGCAGCGCGAAGTCTCGATGACGGAAGAGAAGCGGGCGATTGCCGAAGCCATTGCAGACTATATTCCGGACGGCTCGACGATTTTTATCACCATCGGCACCACTGTGGAGCATGTTGCGCGGGCGTTGCTCAATCATAACCATTTGCGCATCATCACTAACAGTCTGCGCGTGGCGCATATTCTGTATAAAAATCCCCGCTTTGAAGTGATGGTTCCAGGCGGAACCTTGCGTGCCCACAATGGCGGCATTATTGGCCCGGCCGCCACCGCGTTTGTCTCCGGGTTTCGGGCTGATTATCTGGTCACCAGCATGGGGGCTATTGAGAGCGACGGCGCGATGATGGAGTTTGATATCAACGAAGCGAGCGTGGTTAAAACGATGATTGCGCATTCGCGCCATGTTTTACTGGCGGCCGATCATACGAAATATCACGCCTCTGCTGCCGTTGAAATTGGCAATGTCGCTCAGGCAACCGCCTTGTTCACAGATGAGCTCCCCGAGCCTGGCCTGCAAACCCTGCTCAAATCCAGTCAGGTTGAGGTCGTTATAAACCTCCGCGAAGAGTCGCAGGCTGGCTAATCATTTCTCTTCCATCCCCGACGGTGATTGCCTCGGGGATTATCCTCTCTTTCTCTAAGCTGAATCTGACGCATAGCCAAAGCCTATCTTTCCCGCTACAGTTATTTCTCCACGGCGCGAAGGAGATAAACATGCTTTATATCTTTGACTTAGGAAATGTCATCGTCGATATCGATTTTAATCGAGTGTTGGGTGCATGGAGCGATTTTAGCCGTGTGCCGCTGGCGACCCTGAAACAGAATTTCACCATGGGAGAGGCATTTCACCAGCATGAGCGGGGGGAAATCAGCGATGAAGCCTTCGCTGAAGCCATGTGTCACGAGATGGATCTGCCCTTGAGCTACGAGCAGTTCGCTCACGGCTGGCAGGCGGTATTTGTGGCACTTCGCCCGGAGGTCATCGACACCATGAACAAGCTTCGCGAACAGGGGCATCGCGTGGTCGTGCTGTCCAATACCAACCGTCTGCACACCACGTTCTGGCCTGGTGAGTATCCGCAAATCCAGCACGCTGCAGATAAAATTTACCTGTCTCAGGAGATGGGCATGCGCAAACCTGAGGCGCGAATTTATCAGGCCGTCTTGCAGGCAGAAGGATTCTCTGCCGCCGATACGGTCTTTTTTGACGATAACGCCGATAATATAGAGGGAGCTAACCAGTTGGGTATCACGTCGATCCTGGTCACCGGGAAAGAGACGATACCGAACTACTTTGCGAAGCAGTTATGTTAAAAACCGTTCATCAAAAAGCCACACACCATACGCGTCCGTTTCGGGCGTGGATCAAACTGCTCTGGCAGAGGATTGATGAGGACAACATGACCACGCTGGCGGGCAATCTCGCTTACGTGTCGTTGCTCTCATTGGTTCCGCTGGTGGCGGTGATTTTCGCGTTGTTCTCTGCGTTTCCGATGTTTGCCGACGTGAGTCTGCAGCTGCGTCACTTTGTGTTTGCTAACTTTATTCCCGCCACCGGTGACGTGATTCAGGGGTATATCGAGCAGTTCGTTGCCAACTCCAGCAAGATGACCGCCGTGGGCGCCTGCGGGCTGATCGTGACCGCACTGCTGCTGATGTATGCCATCGATAGCGCGCTGAATACCATCTGGCACAGCAAGCGCGTGCGGCCAAAAGTTTACTCGTTTGCCGTCTACTGGATGATTCTGACGCTGGGGCCGCTGCTGGCCGGGGCCAGTCTGGCGATCAGCTCTTATCTTCTGTCATTACGCTGGGCGAGCGATTTAAACAGCGTCATCGACAACGTGTTACGCATCTTCCCGCTGATCCTCTCCTGGCTCTCCTTCTGGCTGCTGTACAGCGTGGTGCCGACCACACAGGTGCCAAACCGGGACGCTATTGTTGGGGCGCTGGTGGCGGCAATCCTGTTCGAGCTGGGCAAAAAAGGGTTTGCGCTCTACATCACCATGTTCCCGTCGTATCAGCTGATTTATGGCGTGCTGGCGGTGATCCCGATTTTGTTTGTCTGGGTATACTGGACCTGGTGTATCGTCTTGCTAGGTGCCGAAATAACTGTCACTCTCGGTGAATACCGCAAACTCAAACAAGCCGCAGAACAAGAAGAAGCAGACCAACCATGATTGCATTGATTCAGCGCGTAACCCGTGCCAGCGTCACCGTGGAGGATGAGGTGACGGGTGAAATTGGCCCAGGACTTTTGGTGTTGTTAGGTGTCGAAAAGGATGACGACGAACAAAAAGCGAATCGTCTGTGTGAGCGCGTGCTCGGGTATCGCATTTTCGGCGATGCCGACGGGAAGATGAACCTGAACGTTCAGCAGGCGGGGGGGAGCGTGCTGGTGGTGTCTCAGTTTACCCTGGCCGCCGACACGGAACGCGGCATGCGTCCGGGTTTCTCCAGAGGTGCCGCGCCCGACCGTGCTGAAGCACTTTACGAATACTTTGTTGAACGGTGTCGTCAACAGGAAATGAATACGCAAACCGGACGATTCGCTGCAGATATGCAGGTGTCGCTGGTGAACGATGGCCCCGTCACATTCTGGCTCCAGGTATGAGCCAGCTGGCGGCATGGCCGCGGGTAACAAGAGAGAGTACAGCTATGTATCACCTTCGAGTACCGCAAACAGATGAAGAATTAGAGGTTTACTACCATTTTCGCTGGGAAATGCTGCGTAAGCCGTTACATCAGCCGAAAGGCTCCGAGCGCGACGCCTGGGATGCGATGGCGCATCATCAGATGGTGGTCGACGAAGAGGGCAACCTGGTTGCCGTCGGGCGTTTGTATATCAATGCCGACAATGAAGCCTCGATCCGTTTTATGGCTGTGCATCCGTCCGTACAGGACAAAGGACTTGGCACCCTGATGGCGATGACTCTTGAGTCCGTAGCCCGTCAGGAAGGCGTTAAACGCGTCACCTGTAGCGCCCGCGAAGACGCCGTGGAGTTTTTCTCCAAGCTGGGTTTCGTCAATGAAGGTGAAATCACCGCGCCGCAAACCACCCCGATTCGTCATTTTTTGATGATCAAACCCATTGCCACCCTTGATGATATACTCCACCGCGCCGACTGGTGCGGGCAGCTGCAGCAGGCCTGGTATCAGCATATTCCGCTGAGCGAAAAGATGGGCGTGCGCATCCAGCAATACACCGGGCAAAAATTCATCACCACCATGCCGGAAATCGGCAATCAGAACCCGCACCATACCCTGTTCGCAGGCAGCCTGTTCTCGCTGGCCACCTTGACCGGCTGGGGGCTGATCTGGCTGATGCTGCGCGAAAGACACCTTGGCGGCACCATTATTCTCGCCGATGCGCATATCCGCTACAGTAGCCCTATCAGCGGTAAACCGAGCGCAGTCGCGGACTTAGGCTCCCTCAGCGGTGACCTGGACCGTCTGGCGCGTGGCCGTAAAGCCCGCGTGCAGATGCAGGTCGAGCTGTTTGGCGACGAAGCGCCAGGCGCCATCTTCGAAGGCACTTATCTCGTGCTGCCTGCGAAGCCGTTTGGCCCTTACGAAGAGGGCGGGAACGAGGAGGAATAACCTCACTCCTGCTATTTTTCCCGGCCTGGTGAGCTGACTCGCCAGGCCACATCCCTCATCACGTCTCGTGCAGACTGGCTGACTCCGCCTAACTGAAAGAAACCATGTATGACACCCGACCAGCGCTGACACGTACAGGTGACGCCCTGTTCCGTCATTCGCTGAAAGAGTGCTTCGCCTTCATCACAAAGCGGATCAAACTCGGCGGTGATGATATGCGTCTGGGACAGCCCGTTAAGGTCGTCACGCCATAGCGGACTGGCTTCAGGATGAAGGCGGTCGGTTCCTGAAAGATATAACTCGTAACCGCTGAGAAGCGTGTCGCGGGTAATGACATAGTCTGCACCGTTGCGGATATAGCTTTCAAAATACGCCGTCGAGTCGAGCATGGGATAGATCAGAATTAACTGTGCCAGCTGCCATTCCCTTGCCGCCTTGAGTCGCAGCGCAGTCACCAGCGCCAGATGCCCCCCCGCGCTGTCACCGGCGAGGGTAATTTGATTTTTATCGATGCCAAACCGATCGGCATAGCGCCAGACCAGGCACGCGGCTTTTTCAGCATCGTCATGGGCGGCGGGGAAGGTGTGTTCCGGTGCCAGACGATACTGCACGGCAACGATCCGACAGCGGCTGTAATAAGCCAGCTGACGTAACTGACCATCATGAGTCTCAAAGCCGCCGCTGATAAAGCATCCGCCGTGATAATAGACAACCGTCGGTAAAATCTCAGGGGCATTGAGCGGCGAATAAACCCTAAACCGCATCCCTTCAAGTTCGACAGACTCGACGTGAACGCGCGTTTCCGTTTCGCCTGCCAGCACCGTGCTCGCGACATACCCTGCACGCCGGTCATCAATATTATGCTCTCGTGCAGAGGGGCGCCCGGCCGCGATAAACCCCTGAACCAGTTCAGCAATCCCGTTTTCCAGTGCCATAATTCTTCCTGGTTATCTGTATGGATATACAGCGTTATAGCCTGGTTTGTTGCAAAAGAAAACGGGGGATTTGGGTGGGAGTTTGAATCTCGAACGCGGCTCGCAAAATGGAGCATGAAGGCAGATGCAGGCCGGGCAACCTTGCGTCGCCCGGCACTGTTACAGAAAACTACTCCCCTTCACCCGGGAACAAGAACGGGTTGATTGAGCTGCGGGCGAAGCCCTCTTGCTCCATCCGCGCGTCGAGTACCAGCGTGGCGAGGTCGTCGGCGACGGCTTCCACTTTCGGGTCTTTTTCCTGATAGAGAATTTTCAGGTAGGTCCCGCAGTCACCGCAGCTTTCGGCTTTAACGGCCGCATTCTCGTTTTCCAGCGACCAGTAATTCAAATCGCGGGTCTGCTCGCAGTTGCTGCATTTGATGCGCACCACGTGCCACTCGGTTTCACACAGGTTGCAGTGCAGATAACGCAAGCCTTGCGTGGTGCCGATTTGCACCATGCTGGTCACGGGCATCGAGCCACACACCGGGCAGAACTGACGGGCTTCACCGTATTCTGCACGCGCTTTACCCGGAATCAGGCTCGCCATTTGCGCCCAGTAGAGCGACAGGGCAGCCCAGATAAAGGGCGCTTTATCGCTACTGACCAGGGAAAAATCGGAGGCAAATAGCGCGCTCGCCATCTCTTCCAGCTCCAGATCGGAGGCTTTTTCCAGATTCTCGATCACCGCCAGCGCAGGGCCGCTCATCTCAGGCTTCAGCTCTGCAATCAGCGAGTGCAGCAGCTTTTGCCAGTGCTTGTCGCGCGGCAGAACGTGAATATCCAGCGGCGGTTTGCCCTGCTCGTTGGCTTCTTTGATGCGCGCGGCGAGGTCCATTTGCAGCGGGTGGTCGTACAGCACCACTTCCTGCGCGTGGGCGATCAGCGCGGCAAAGCGCAGAAATTCACCGAGCGGATTGTTCTCTGCCAGCTCGCGCAGACGCTCTGCGCGGCGGTTGTAGAGGTTCTTGAGTCTGGGGAATAACAACGGCGGAATGTACTCCGCCGTGCGTTTCTCGCTCGAACCCAGCTCATCTTGCGGGATTATGCGAATACTCATTCAGTTTTCTTTTCCGTTGTCTTGCGGACCTCACGGTACCAGCGCGGGTGATGTTTCTTCGCCCACGTACTGGTAACCCATCCTTCCACCATCGCGGTAATAGTGCCTTTCACCCATAGGGCGGCGTAGATATGCACCATGATAACCACAATTAACGCGACTGCGGCAAATGAATGCAGCATCAGCGCAAATTGGATCACCGGGATTGAGAAAGCGGGCGCAAAATACGGACGCCAGATAATCACGCCGCTCACCAGCAACAGGACCAGGAAGATAATCGCCGCCCAGAATACGCATTTCTGGCCGAAGTTATAACGCCCGGTATCACCCACTTCCTCGTTGACGACGATCTTACGAATATTCTTCGCCCAAAAGATATCATCCCGATTGATTAGGTTATGGTGCCAGTAGCGGAAAAACATGATGATAAACGAGGCAAACATAATCACGCCGACAAACGGGTGCAGAATACGCGCCAGCTGCGGTGTGCCCATGATTTGCATCAGCCAGTTAAAGGACGGGAAGAAAAATCCCAGCCCGCTTATCGCCGCCAGCATGAAGCAGAAGGCGGTGACCCAGTGGTTGATACGTTCCGGCGCTGTGTAGCGCACGATGGTGTCACGTCTTTTCATTTGCGCACCTCGTCTTTCTCTTCATGCAGATTGTCGTCTTCCTCTTCCGCGCGGTTCGGGCCGACACCGACATAGTGGAAGATGCTGGCGGCAAAGGTTGCAGCGAAGCCAACGGCGGCCAGCGGTTTCCAGATGCCTTTCCAGAATTTAACGGTCGCGCTGATTTCCGGGTTCTCCGGCAGGCCGTGATACAGATTCGGCTTGTCGGCATGGTGCAGCACATACATGACGTGTGTACCGCCAACGCCCGCCGGATCGTACAGACCGGCGTTGTCGTAACCACGGGTTTTCAGCTCGGCGACGCGCTCGCCCGCCAGCGTTTTCATATCCTCTTTGTAGCCAAAGTGAATGGCCCCCGTCGGACAGGTTTTCACGCAGGCCGGCTCCTGGCCGACATTCACGCGGTCGACGCACAGCGTACATTTGTAGACGCGGTTGTCTTCCGGGTTCAGTCGCGGCACGTTGAACGGGCAGCCCGCAATGCAGTAGCCGCAGCCGATGCACTGTTCTGACTGGAAGTCGACGATGCCATTGGCATACTGAATGATAGCCCCTTCGGACGGACACGCCTTCAGGCAGCCTGGATCGGCGCAGTGCATGCAGCCATCCTTGCGGATCAGCCACTCCAGTTTGTCGTCCTGTTCCACTTCCGAGAAACGCATCACCGTCCAGGACTTGGCAGTCAAATCGGCGGGGTTGTCGTACACCCCGACGTTATGACCCACTTCGTCACGGATATCGTTCCACTCGGAACACGCCACCTGACAGGCTTTGCAGCCGATACAGGTGGTGACGTCAATGAGCTTCGCCACTTCCTGCTGGTGGTCCCGCGCCTGAGGCGCGGGCGTGAAGCCGTTAGTCGCGGAACGACGAATGATGTCTTGCGATTGATAAGCCATAAGTCGTCTCCGTTACACCTTTTCCACGTTTACCAGGAAGGCTTTGAACTCCGGCGTCTGCGTGTTCGCATCACCGACGAACGGTGTCAGGGTGTTGGCAATAAAGCCTTTCTTCGCCACGCCCTCGTAACCCCAGTGAATCGGGATGCCGATGGTATCCACCTGTTGCCCATGAACATTCAGCGTGCGAATACGTTTGGTCACCACCGCCTTGGCTTTGATGTAGCCACGGTTAGAGGAGACTTTCACCGTATCGCCGTGCGCGATGCCGAGCTTATTCGCCAGCTTCTCACCGATCTCCACGAACTGTTCCGGCTGCGCGATGGCGTTAAGCAGCGCGTGTTTGGTCCAGTAGTGGAAGTGCTCGGTCAGACGGTACGTGGTGCCGACGTACGGGAATTTATCTTTTTTACCCAGCGCTTCAAAATCGCCTTTGAAGATACGGGCGGCCGGGTTTGAGATCACGTTCGGGTGCAGCGGGTTGGTTCCCAGCGGCGTTTCAAACGGCTCGTAGTGTTCCGGGAAGGGACCTTCAGCCATTTTATCGATGGCAAACAGGCGGCCCATGCCTTCTGGCTGCATGATAAACGGCCCGACATCGCTGCCCGGTGCGGCGGCGCTGTAGTCCGGAATATCCACGCCGCCCCATTTCGCGCCGTCCCACTTCAGGAGCTGACGCTTCGGATCCCACGGTTTACCCTGCGGGTCTGCGGAAGCACGGTTATACAGAATGCGGCGGTTCAGCGGCCACGCCCACGCCCAGCCCAGCGTATTGCCGAGGCCTGACGGATCGGCGTTGTCGCGGTTCGCCATCTGGTTGCCCTTCGGCGTCCAGCTTCCGGCGAAAATCCAGCAGCCACTGGCGGTTGAGCCGTCGTCGCGCAGATGCGCAAAGGTGCTCAGCTGATCGCCTTTCTTCGCCAGTACGGTGCCGGTGGCCGGATCAACCACATCCGCCAGCGCTTTACCGTTACTCTCCATCGCCACCTCTTCAGGGGCAGGATTTTCAGGCGTTGAATAGTTCCAGGTCATGTTCAGAACCTGCTCTGGAGTCGCGCCGCCTTCGGCTTCGTACATCTTGCGCATGCGCAGGAAGATACCGGCCAGAATCTCGCCGTCGTTCATGGCGATACCCGGGGCGTCCGCACCTTTCCAGTGCCACTGCAGCCAGCGACCAGAGTTAACGATAGAACCGTTCTCTTCGGCGAAGCAGGTGGATGGCAGGCGGAACACTTCCGTCTGAATTTTCGCTGGATCGACGTCGTTCGATTCACCGTGGTTCTGCCAGAAGGTCGAGGTTTCGGTATTGAGCGGATCAATCGTCACCAGGAATTTCAGTTTCGACAGCGACTCTACCACCTTGTTCTTGTTCGGGAACGAGGCGACCGGGTTAAAGCCCTGGCACAGATAGCCGTTCACTTTGCCCTGGTGCATCATGTCGAAATACTGCAGAACGTCGTAACCCTTGTCCCACTTCGGCAGCCAGTCAAAGCCCCAGCTGTTTTCTGCTGTCGCTTTATCGCCGTAGAAGGCTTTCATCATCGAGACGAAGAATTTCGGGTAGTTGCCCCAGTAGTTCACCTGACCTTCCAGCAGCGGTTTCGGCGTGTTGGCGGTCAGATAGGTCTGGAGGTCGGTCTGTTTTTCGCTTGGCAGCGTCATGTAGCCCGGCAGGCTCTGCGACAGCAGGCCCAGGTCCGTCAGCCCCTGAATGTTGGAGTGACCGCGCAGGGCGTTCACGCCGCCGCCTGCCATCCCCATATTGCCGAGCAGCAGCTGAACCATCGCCATGGTGCGGATGTTCTGCGCCCCGATGGAGTGCTGCGTCCAGCCCAGCGCGTAAAGGAACGACGCGGTTTTATCGTGAGCACTGGTTTCGGCGATGTACTCGCAGACTTTCAGGAAGTCAGCTTTCGGCGTGCCGCAGATGTTTTCGACCACGTCTGGCGTATAGCGGGAAACGTGCGTTTTCAGCAGGTTCCACACGCAGCGCGGGTGGGTAAGGGTGGTATCGCGTTTCGCAAAGCCGTTTTCGTCCAGCTCGTAGTTCCAGCTGGTTTTGTCGTATTTGCGTTTTTCGGCGTCGTAACCGCTGAACAGACCGTCTTCAAAGCTATAGTCCTCACGCACGATCAGGCTGGCGTTGGTGTAAGCCTCGGTATATTCACGGTTATATTTTTCGTTGGTCATCAGGTACAGCAATACGCCTGACAGGAAAGTAATGTCAGTACCTGAGCGAATAGGGGTGTAGAAATCCGCCACTGACGCTGTACGCGTAAAGCGGGGATCGATCACAATCAATTTCGCGCCATTGTGGATTTTGGCTTCCATCGCCCAGCGGAATCCCACCGGATGCGCTTCTGCCGCGTTCCCACCCATCACAATGATGAGGTTAGCGTTTTTGATGTCGACCCAGTGGTTGGTCATCGCACCGCGACCAAATGTTGGAGCAAGACTTGCTACCGTTGGTCCGTGTCAGACACGCGCCTGGTTGTCGACCGCGAGCATACCGAGTGCGCGCGTAAATTTCTGGGTTAAATACCCGGTTTCATTGCTGGATGCGGAGGCACAAAGCATGCCCGTGGAGAGCCAGCGGTTAACGGTGACGCCATCGGCATTCTGCGCGATAAAGTTCGCATCACGGTCTTCTTTCATCAGTTTGGCGATACGGTCAAATGCCGTTTCCCAGCTGATTTGCTGCCATTTATCGGAGCCAGGGGCGCGATATTCCGGGAATTTGAGGCGGCTTTCGGAGTGGATAAAGTCCACCAGACCGGCCCCTTTCGGGCACAGCGCACCACGGTTGACCGGATGATCCGGGTCACCTTCGATATGGAAGATGGATGCTTTAGCGTTTTTCGCGCCGTCGCCGAGGCTATACATTAACAGCCCACAACCGACAGAGCAGTACGTACAGGTATTACGGGTTTCACGGGTGCGCAGCAGTTTGTACTGCCGCGTTTCCGCCAGCGCTACACCAGGGGCAAAGCCCAGCGCCGCTGCCGTCGTGCCTGCCATACCGCCAGCGCAGATCTTAAAGAACTGCCTTCTGCTGACCTGCATGGGTCACTCCTTGTTTACGACATTGCTCCCTCTTCATATTTCGCGCTGCAGGTGCGTTGGCTGCGTTCTCTTACTCAGCCGCTTACGTAGGTAAGCGTCTGGGGATTCGCTCAATTGCCGCCTTCCAGCAACACGAACTATTTAGGGAGGTTATTGTTTTTGCGCATGATTGCAAAACAACCATAACGCTTAAAATTTGATGTATTCCCTCAATTCCACGAGGGATATGATTTCAGAATACCACAATGTCGGTAAGCCTGTTCCGGTGCGGTTAATACAAAGTGAACGTATTATCACTCTGATGATTATAAAGTGTGATATTGATCACGTTTTGACCCTGGCTTGTTAAAGGCGTGTATCAGCGCGTCTGTTGTGCCACTCCCAAATGAGTAGGTAAACTTGTGGGGTATGGCTGCCGAAAAGTTGATCCATACTATGCGCACGGCCTGCGGTTTATGATGCAATAGCAGGCTCACCTTTGTGGTTGCTCAGGAATACCGTTGTGTCAAAACAGAATCGTGATACCCATTCGTCTCCCTTGCCTGCGGGCGTGGTGGAGCAAGTGGTACACAGACCCCCTCACATTACCCACGGAATCCCCGATTTTCTGGCGGAAGAAGTGCCTGTTGCCCTGGTCTACAACGGTATCTCCCACGTCGTGATGATGGCCTCGCCCAAAGATCTTGAGCTGTTCGCGATCGGTTTTTCGCTTTCGGAAGGCATTATCGAACACCCGCAGGAGATCTTCGGCATGGATGTCGTTCAGGTCTGTAACGGCCTGGAAGTGCAAATTGAACTCTCCAGCCGTCGTTTTATGGGGCTGAAAGAGCGCCGACGCGCGCTGGCCGGGCGCACAGGCTGCGGCGTATGCGGCGTCGAGCAACTGAACGATATCGGTAAGCCGATTGTCCCGCTGCCGTTTACCCAGACCTTCAATCTTAAACATCTCGATCACGCCCTGGAGCATCTCAACGACGTCCAGCCGATAGGGCAACTGAGCGGCTGTACGCACGCGGCCGCATGGGTTCTTCCGTCGGGGAATATTGCAGGCGGTCATGAGGATGTTGGGCGTCACGTCGCGCTGGATAAACTGCTGGGACGTCGCGCCGGAGAAAGCGAAACCTGGCTGCAGGGTGCGGCGCTGGTATCGAGCCGGGCGAGCTATGAGATGGTGCAAAAGGCGGCCATGTGTGGTGTCGAAATACTGTTTGCCGTCTCGGCGGCGACCACCCTGGCGGTGGAGGTAGCACAGCGCTGCAACCTGACGCTGGTGGGGTTCTGCAAACCGGGACGCGTCACCATCTATACGCATCCGCAGCGTTTAATTATTGATCAGTAAATTTGAAAGACTTTAGCAAATCCTTCCGCTTTTAGTTGTTGATGATGAGGCCTATTATTATCACATCAAGGCACAACGCCTTATCTAAACAACTTACTGAAGGATTTACATCATGAAAAACATCAAAACTTTTGTTGCAGTTATCGCTCTTGCCGCTTCTTTCGGTTCTTTCGCAGCTCAGACCGTAACCGCAACCGCCTCGACCATTGACGGCGCAGAAGCGAAAATTGCCGCTCAGGCGGAACAGGCCGGTGCTGCTTCTTACACCATTACCCAGGCTTTCTCAGGTAACCGTGTTCACATGACCGCTGAACTGAACAAATAAGAGCATAGCCACTGTCCCCTGCTCATCCGGGCAGGGACAGGTTTTCCCCTCTCCGCAGTAACGCCATCCCCCTCGTAGCCCATTTTTTCCGCTCAACAGAACGCTAAAAATGACGCGATCGTGTCGACTCGCGCGCCATGAGAGCGAATCTCTTTCATCAATGCAAACCGGCCACACGCAACAACGCCGTCACGACTGCAGCAGAGATAATCACGACGATCAGCGGCACTTTACGCCACGCCAGGAACACGGCAAAGGCCACGCCTAAGACTCGCGCCATGCCGGCAAAATGTTCGCCTTCGTAGAAGGTGGTCGCCAGCGCCACGGAAAAGAGCAGCACCGTTGCTGCATCCGACAGCAGCGCTTGCGAGCGCTCGGACAGCGCCAGGCGGTTGCCAAGCTTTGCGCCACCGAGGCGCATCAGATAGGTTCCCGCCGACAAAATCGCAATGCCGAGAATAAAGAAGGTCATGTTTTCCATTATTTTTTCCTCGCCGCCAGACCCAGTAACGACAGCAGCACCGGCAAACCGACCGGCGCGAATGGTACTGCGGCCAGCGACAGTGCTGCGCCGCTGCAGGCGCGGATCAGCGTGGTGCGGTTTTTAAAGGCCGGAACGACTAACGCCAGCAAAATCGCCGGGAATACGGCGTCGAGACCGATGGTTTCAGGCGCAGGCAGCAGCTTGCCGACCATCGCCCCCAGCAGTGTCCCCAGCGGCCAGATGATCGCTACGCCTAGTCCGCACAGCCAGTAGGCGGCTTTGCGCTGCTCGGGGGTTTTTTGCGACAGACCAAACACCACGCTTTCGTCGTTCATGATGTGGCAGCCGAGGAAGCTCAGGCCGCGCTTACCTACCAGCTCGCGCACCGTGACGCCAAACGGAACGTGGCGGGCATTCACCAGCAAACCCGCCGCCGCCGCCGCAAGCGGATTACCGCCGCTGGCCACGATGCCGATAAACATGAATTCCGACGCGCCCGCGAGCACGGTAATGGAGAGCACAAACGGCACCCACACCGGGAAGCCGTAAGCCATCGCCAGCGAGCCGTAGGACATGCCGACGACGCCCACGGCGAGACACACCAGAACGATCGCTTTGACCGTGTCACCTTTCAGACAGGAGAGAGAGTTCTTCATACATTTTTAGCCATATCGAACGAGTATCCATTATAATGAACGCATCAATATCGTTTTTCAAGATGAACGATTCGTTCGATTTATAGAACAAGAGGCCGTTTTATGACGCAGCCAATCAGCGTGATCGCGAAAAGCCTGGTGCGGGAGCGCCTGCGAACCGGGCTGTCGCTGGCGGAAATCGCACGCCGCGCCGGGATTGCTAAATCCACCCTTTCGCAACTGGAATCCGGGAATGGCAATCCCAGTCTGGAAACGCTCTGGTCGCTGTGCGTGGCGCTGGGGATCCCGTTTGCGCGCCTGTTAGAGCCGCAGCAGCCCACCACTCAGGTGATCCGCCGGGGTGAAGGGACCAAAGTGATTGCCGAGCAGGCGAACTATCAGGCGATTTTACTGGCCGCCTGTCCGCCGGGCGCACGCCGCGATGTCTATCTGCTGATGACCCAGCCGGGTGCAGACCGCATTTCGCAGCCGCATCCGCCGGGTTCCGTAGAGCACATTATCGTCACCCAGGGACGGGCGCTGATCGGCCTGACTGACGCTCCGGAAGAGCTGGGCGAGGGCGATTACATTTGCTATCCCGCCGATCAACCGCATATCTTCAAGGCGCTGGAACCGGATACCCACGCGCTTTTAGTGGCGGAACAAAACTAACTTCTCGGACACGGAAAATCATGTCGCTCAAAGCCATTGCCAAAGAACTGGGGCTGTCTGTTACTACGGTCAGCCGCGCCCTCAACGGATATGACGACGTTTCTCGCGAAACCCGTGCGCGGGTGGAAGCCGAAGCGCAGCGCCGTGGCTATCGGCCAAACACCTTTGCCCGCCGCCTGAAGATGGGCAAAATCGACGCCGTCGGGCTGGTGTTTCCCGTGCATCCGGTTCCGCTCAATAACAGCGTTTTTATGGACATGGTCGGCGAAATTAGCCACGAACTGGCGCGACATGAGATTGATTTACTGCTGATCGCCGACGATGATCTCGCCGATAAACACAGCTACATGCGCATGGTGCAAAGCCGCCGTGTGGATGCGCTGATTGTCGCGCATACCCTCGATCAGGACCCGCGCCTTGCGCAGCTTCAGGACGCCGGTTTTCCGTTCCTCGCCCTGGGCCGCAGCCAGTTGCCAAAACCCTACGCATGGTTTGATTTTGATAACTATGCCGGGACCTATCGCGCCACGCGCTGGCTGATCGACAAGGGCCATCAGCGCATCGCCCTGCTGGGCGAAAGTAATAATCAGGCGTTTATCACCCAGCGCCGTCTCGGGTATCTCGACGCTCTGCGCGAAGCGGGGTTATCCAGCGAATGGCTGCGCGCGATGCCGCCGTCACGCCGCGCAGGCTATACCACGACGCTTGAGCTGCTTGCACTGCCAAACCCGCCGACGGCGATTGTGACTGACTGCAACACCCACGGCGACGGCGCGGCAATGGCGCTGGCGCAGCAGGGGCGGCTGACCGGCAGCGACCCGGTTTCGCTGGTGGTGTATGACGGCCTGCCGCAGGACAGCATTGTCGACGCCGACGTAGCAGCGGTGATCCAGTCCACCCGCGAGGGCGTGGGCAAGCAGATCGCCGACATGGTGCGCCAGCTCATCAATGGCGATGATCTCTCCCGTCTTCAGGTGCTCTGGCAGCCTGAATTTTCACCGGGCCAGACGGCCTAAATCACCGCAAAACTCTAAAGTTGATCACAGATCCGAAACGTTTTGGTTGGTATCCGAAACGTTTCGGATCAACACTCAGGACATCCGATGACAGGAGATGTCCGATGCAAGATTCCATTTTACGACTCGAAAGCACGACGACAGACGTGGTGATCAAAACGCACCCGTTCGCCGAAATTGTCTACTGGGGGCCACACCTTCACCACTTTTCGCCGCAGGATGCGCAAAGTCTGGTTCGCCCGGTGGCTAACGGCAGGCTGGACGTGGATATCCCGGTGACGCTGATGGCCGAGCTGGGCCACGGTCTGTTTGGCTCGCCAGGCATTGAAGGCCACCGCCAGGGGCTGGATGGCTCTCCGGTGTTCAGGACCGTTACCGTTGAACAGCAGCGTCACAGCCTGACGATTACCGCAGAAGATGCGCACGCCGGGCTGCGGCTGACCAGCGAACTCGTCCTCGATGAGAGCGGCGTGCTGGTGGTAAGGCACGGTCTGACCAATCTGCGGGCGCAGCCGTGGCAGGTGGATCGGCTGGCCGTGACGCTGCCGGTTTCGGAGCGCGCGAAAGAGGTGATGGCTTTCCATGGGCGCTGGATACGCGAATTCCAGCCGCATCGCCTGACCCTTGAGCACGACAGTTTTGTGATTGAAAACCGGCGCGGGCGCACCTCCCACGAACACTTCCCGGCGCTGATGACCGGCACACCTGCATTCAGTGAAATGCAGGGCGACGTGTGGGGCGTGCATCTCGGCTGGAGCGGCAACCACCGCCTGCGGGCTGAAGTGAAAACCGATGGCCGCCGCTACGTGCAGGCCGAAGCGCTCTATCTGCCGGGCGAAATGGCGATTGCCGAGGGCGAAACCCTCTGGACGCCGAAATTGTACGCCAGCTACTCCGCGCAGGGGCTGAACGGGATGAGTCAGCAGTTCCACCGCTATCTGCGCGAGAACATCATTCGCTTCCCGCAAAACAAGCCGCGCCCGGTGCACCTCAATACCTGGGAAGGGATCTATTTCAACCACGATCCGGACTACATCATGCGGATGGCCGACGAAGCGGCGGCACTGGGCGTGGAACGCTTCATCATCGACGACGGCTGGTTTAAGGGGCGCAACGACGACCACGCCGCCCTGGGTGACTGGACTCTCGACGAAAAAAAATACCCTAACGGGCTGATGCCGGTGATCAATCACGTCAAAAATCTCGGCATGGAATTTGGTATCTGGGTGGAGCCGGAAATGATTAACCCCGATTCCGATCTTTACCGCGCGCATCCCGATTGGGTGCTGGCGCTGCCGGGCTACACGCAGGCGACGGGGCGACACCAGCTGGTGCTGAATCTGAACATTCCGCAAGCCTTTGAGTATTTGCTGGAACGCATGAGCTGGCTGCTGGGCGAACATCCGGTGGACTACGTGAAGTGGGACATGAACCGCGAGTTGGTGCAGCCAGGCCATCTCGGTAAAGCCGCTGCCGACGCGCAAACGCGCCAGTATTATCTCCTGCTTGAGACACTCGGCCAGCGCTTCCCGCACGTGGAATTTGAATCCTGCTCGTCCGGCGGCGGACGCATTGATTACGAAGTCCTGACCCGTTGCCACCGCTTCTGGGCATCCGATAACAACGATGCGCTGGAGCGCAACACCATCCAGCGAGGAATGAGCTACTTCTTCCCGCCGGAGGTGATGGGCGCACATATCGGTCATCATAAATGCCACGCCACGTTCCGCCAGCACAGCATCGAGTTTCGCGGGCTGACCGCGCTGTTTGGGCACATGGGGCTTGAGCTGGACCCGCTCACCGTCGATGAGCACGAGCGTGAAGGCTACCGCCGTTACGCCGCGCTGCATAAGCAATGGCGCGACGTGATTCACCACGGCACCCAGTGGCGCGTGGATATGCCGGACGCCACCACTCAGGTGCAGGGTATAGTGAGCGAAGACCAACGGCAGGGGCTGTTTATTGTCAGCCAGCTGGCGATGCCGGATTACACCCTGATGATGCCGCTGCGCATGCCGGGGCTTGCAGCGAACGCGCAATACCGCATCACCTTGCTCGATCATCCAAATATCCGCCTCACCGGCGAAGGGGGCCACACCATGCGCAAACTCCCGGCATGGATGGAAGCGCCACAAACGGTGAGCGGAGAATGGCTGATGCAGGCGGGACTGGTACTGCCGATTCTGGACCCGGAAACCGCCATTCTGATTGGCCTTGAACGCGTGTAAGGGTGATGGGCCGGGCGACCGGCCCTGAGTTGAGGATAAAAATAATGAACACGACTGCCTGTACCCACAAAGACAACCCCAATTTCTGGATTTTCGGGGCGTTCTTCTTTCTCTACTTCTTCATTATGGCCACCTGCTTTCCGTTCCTGCCGATCTGGCTGTCGGATATCATCGGTCTGAATAAAACCCATACGGGGATTGTTTTCTCCTGCATTTCGCTCTCAGCGATTGCGTTCCAGCCGGTGCTGGGGGTGATCTCTGACAAGCTGGGGCTGAAAAAGCACCTGTTATGGATCATCGCCATTTTGCTGTTCTTGTTCGCTCCCTTCTTCCTCTACGTCTTCGCGCCGCTGCTGAAAATGAATATCTGGCTCGGGGCGCTGAGCGGTGGGCTGTATATCGGCTTTGTCTTCTCGGCGGGCTCCGGAGCGATTGAGGCCTATATCGAGCGAGTGAGTCGCAACAGCTTCTTCGAATACGGTAAAGCGCGGATGTTCGGCTGCCTGGGCTGGGGGCTGTGCGCCTCCACGGGCGGCGTGCTGTTCAGCATCGATCCGTCGTTTGTTTTCTGGATGGGCTCAGGCGCGGCGCTGCTGCTGATGCTCCTGCTGGTGGTCGCCAAACCGAAGCCAAACCAGACCGCCGAAGTGATGAACGCGCTGGGCGCCAATCAGCCGCAAATCACCGCCAAAACCGTCTTCACCCTGTTCCGCCAGCGCAAAATGTGGATGTTTATTTTGTATGTGGTTGGCGTGGCCTGCGTGTATGACGTGTTTGATCAGCAGTTTGCTACCTTCTTCAAATCGTTCTTTGCGACGCCGGAACAGGGGACGCGCGCCTTTGGTTTTGCGACCACGGCCGGAGAAATTTGTAACGCGATCATTATGTTCTGCTCGCCGTGGATCATTAACCGCATCGGCGCGAAAAACACCCTGCTGATTGCCGGGCTGATTATGGCCACGCGCATTATCGGCTCGTCCTTCGCCACTACCGTGACGGAAGTCATCGCCCTGAAAATGCTTCACGCGCTGGAAGTGCCCTTCCTGCTGGTGGGGGCGTTTAAATACATCACTGGCGTGTTTGATACCCGCCTGTCAGCGACCATCTATCTGATTGGCTTTAACTTTGCCAAACAGTCGGCGGCCATTTTCCTGTCGGCGTTTGCGGGGAATATGTATGACCGGATCGGCTTCCAGGACACCTATCTGATGCTCGGATGCATTGTGCTGGCGGTGACGGTGATCTCGGCGTTTACGCTGAGCAGCAGGCAGCAAATCGCGGCAGGACGCAGCACGCTGGAGGCAAGCTAAATAGCTTAAAGGAAAACGCTGCCGCGAGTGCGGCAGCGTGAACGGTTACTCGAGGAAAAACACCTCTTTCAGCTCCGCACTCACCGGGCTGTTGTCCGGATTTGCGGGCATCACATCGCGCATGTGTTTCCACCAGCGCTGGCACACGTCGGTATTCGCCACCGCGTTCCAGCGCTCTTCCGATTCAATCTCAACGCTGGCAAACAGCAGGTTGCGCTCCTTGTCGAGATAAATGGCGTAATGGTGCGCACCGTGGTCTTTCAGCACCGATTCCAGCTCCGGCCAGATCGGGGTGTGGCGGCGCTGATACTCCTCGTGAGCGTCAGGATTCACCTGCATCACAAAGGCTTTGCGGATCATAGGGCCTCCAGATACAGCTCGCGCACATCGTCGCGGCTGGCAGTGCGTGGGTTACAAGGCGCACACGGATCGGCGAGGGCTTTATCCAGCCAGCCTTCGATATCCGCTTTGGTCACGCCAAGCTGGCTGAAGCCAGAAGGAATACCGACGCGCGTACTCAGGGCGCGAATGGCGTTGATCGCCTCCATGCTGGCCGCTTCATCGCTCATCCCGCGCGTCTCCACGCCCATCGCCTGAGCCACACGGGCGAAACGCGCCACCGCGTTCGGGCGGTTAAAGTTTTCGATGATCGGCAGCAGGATGGCGTTGCAGACGCCGTGCGGCAGATTGTGCGTCGCCCCCGGCTGATGCGCCAGCGCGTGAACCAGCCCTAATCCGGCGCTGTTAAACGCCATGCCTGCCAGATACTGGCCGAATGCCATCTGTTCGCGTGCTTCGAGGTTGTGCCCGTCGTCGACGGCTTTCGGCAGCCAGAGGCTGATCAGGCGAATCGCTTCGAGGGCGTTAGCATCGGTGAGCGGGTGAGCGCCGACGGAAACATAGGCTTCGATGGCGTGCGTCAGGGCGTCCATCCCCGTTGCGGCGGTGACGGAGGCGGGGATATCGAGCATCACACTGGCATCATCCACGGCGATATCCGGGATAATATTGGGGTCGATAATCACCTCTTTCACCTGACGCTCGCTGTCGATGATCACCGCATTGCTGGTCATCTCCGCCGCGGTGCCTGCTGTAGTGTTAATAGCTACCAGCGGCACACCGGCGTTTTTGACTTTGCCGACGCCGGCATAGGCGGTCGACGGGCCAGGATTAGCGGTGAGGATTTTAATCGCTTTCGCCGTATCAATCGGGCTGCCGCCGCCGAAGGCGATAACGTAATTGCAGCTGGCGCTCTGAAAGGCCGCAAACCCTTTCTGTACCAGCGCTTCAGTCGGATTCGGGAACACTTCATCAAAGAGGTGATACGACATCTGATGGGCGTCCAGGGCGGTAAACAGGCTGTCGAGCAGCCCCATTTTCACCAGCTGTCCGTCAGTGACGATAAGTGCCTTGCCCCACTGTTTGCTCGCCACCAGATTAACCATGTCACCGATCGCGCCCGCGCCGTGCAGGCTGATTTTGGGAAGTGCCAACATGAAACTCATGATAATTCTCCTTAATTACTGTGATTTTTATGCCCGGCGGCGCGACGCTTGCGGGGCCTGCGGTCAGACAGGCCAGATAAGCGAAGCGCCACCCGGCATTAGATCCGTCTTCGCTGCATAATCCGGCGGGTGATAATTGGCAGCGAAATCACCACTATCAGCATCGCGCCGATAATCACCGACATCACAATGCCGGGCACGTTGAGCAGGCTCAGGCCAAAAGTCACCAGGCCCATCAGGAAGGCGGCGATAATCACGCCCACCATGCTGCCGGAGCCGCCGAGAATATTGACGCCGCCGAGCACCGCCATCGTCACCACCGCCAGCTCCCAGCCCATCGCAATCGTCGGGCGCGTACTGCCGAGGCGCGAGGTGAGCAGCACCGAGGCCAGCCCCGCCATCAGCCCGACCAGCGCAAACAGCAGCAGGTTGTGGCGCTTCACGTTGATGCCTGAAAACCACGCCCCGGTCGGGTTATTGCCGATGGCGTACGTCCGGCGGCCAAAATTGGTGCGATGCAGCACGAAGGCAAACACCGCTGCCAGCAGGATAAACAGCGCGAATTCAAACGACAGCGCGCCCCACACGTAGCCCTGCCCGAACCAGGCGAAGCTCTCGGGCCAGGTGTTCAGCGCCTGATCGCCGAGCAAAATGTAGGTAATGCCGCGATACAAACTCATGGTGCCGATGGTGATCACGATGGACGACAGGTTAAAGCGCGTGACCAGAAAGCCGTTGAACAGCCCGCACAGCAACCCGACGCCTAATCCCACGCAGACCAGCAGCGGCGTATCTACACCCGCCGCCGCGCAAAAGCCCATCGCTGTCGAGCTGAGCGCGATGGTCGATGCCACCGACAGGTCGATTTCACGGGCGATGATCAGCATCGCCATCGGCAGCACAATGATCGCTTTTTCGGTGAAGTTGAACGTCGCGTCAGAAAGGTTCCAGATATCGAGGAAATAGGGCGAGGCGAGGGCGTTGACGATAAACACCGCCAGCGTTACCGCCAGCAGGAAGCCCTCCCAGCACAGCAGACGCTGGAAAATCCCCGTCGCGGCCGGACGATTTTTGATCTCTTCCGAAGTCATCATTTTGCTCATGAGTTCACCGCCTGTTTCTGACGCGCCAGCGCCGCATCGCGCAGGATCAGCCGTCCTTTGCGTTTGTTGCCGCGTTCATTGAGCAGCACCGCAATCACGATCACCGTCCCGGAAATCGCCATCTGCCAGAACGGAGAGACGCCAATCACCGGCAGCGCGTTATTGATCACCCCAAGGAACAGCGCGCCAAACAGACAGCCCAACACCCGGCCCGTGCCGCCCATGGTGCTGATGCCGCCGATCACGCACGCGGCGACCACCTGCAGCTCAAAGCCGTTGGCGACATCGACGTAGGCGACAGCGAAACGTGAGATCCACAGATAGCCGCAGAATCCGGCCAGCGCGCCTGACAGGCAGAAACTGACGAACTGCATTTTGCCTGCGTTGATCCCCGTGTAATACGCCGCCGTGGCGTTGCCGCCTGCGGTGTAAAGGGCGCGCCCGGTGCGGCTGTAGCGCAGGAAATAGCCGACCAGCAGCAGGGCCGCAATCGCGCACCAGCTCAAAACGGGCAGACCGAGCAGTGACGCGCGCGGCAGGGCGAGGAAATCCGCGCCCATCTGGTTGGAGTTCACCCAGCCACCGCCGGTGAGCAGGAAGATAATCCCGCGATAGATGCTCATGGTGCCGAGCGTCACCACAATCGCCGGAATACCCAGTTTCCACACCAGCAGACCGTTGATGACGCCCATCAGCAGACCGAGCGCCGTTGCCAGAATCAGCAGCGCCCAGACGGGCACGGCGGGATAATGGAAGTTGATCAGGGCGACAATCATCCCCGTCAGCGCCAGATTGGCCGCCATCGACAGGTCGATGCCTTTGGTCAGCAGAACCATCATCTGGCCGAGGGCGAGAATGATGAGAATCGAGGTGTCGTTAAACATCTCCACCAGGTTTCCCGGTGCGATAAACGACGGCACGCGGCTGCCGATGGCAATGATCATCAGTACGATCACCGCCCCCAGCAGGGCTTCGCGGTGTTTCAGGAGTTGCTTCACCATTACGCGGCCTCCTGTTTTGCACCGCTGGCTGCGCTGACGATGGTTTCCGCCGTCGCCCCGCCCGCCGGGTATTCCGCCACCATCAGCCCTTCGTGCATCACAATGATACGGTCGGCCATGCCCATCACTTCCGGCAGTTCCGACGACACCATAATCACCGCCAGCCCCTGTCCAACCAGCTCGGACATAAACTGATGAACGGCCGCTTTCGAGCCAATATCGATACCTTTTGTCGGCTCATCGAGGATGATCACCTCAGGATGCGTCGCCAGCCATTTGCCGATCACCACTTTTTGCTGATTGCCGCCGGAGAGGGTTTCGACCGGCTGTTTCCAGCTAAACGCCTTCACCTGCAGCCGTCTGGCGTATTCATCGGCCAGCGCCCATTCGCGGTCCTGATTTAACACCCCGCCGGGATTGAGCCTGCTGAGCTGCGGCAGGCTGATGTTCTGCGCAATCGACAGTTCGATAATCGCTCCCTGCTTCTGCCGCTCTTCCGGCACGCAGACAATCCCCGCGCGGATGGCATCGGCCGGTTGGCGGAAATTCTGCGCCTGACCGTTCAGCACGATCTCGCCGGAGGAGGGACGGGTGACACCGGAGAGCGCCTGCATCAGCTCGGTACGCCCGGCGCCGACCAGCCCGTAAAAGCCAAGGATTTCGCCTTTGCGCAGGGAGAATGAGATATGCGCGAATTCGGTCGGATGGCAGAGGTCTTTGACCTCCAGCACCGTCGCCCCTTTTTCGCACACCACTTTCGGGAAGGTCTGGGTGATAGCGCGGCCTACCATCATCGCCACCATCCGCTCTTCGGTGATGTCGTTGATCGCCCCTGCGCCGACGAACACGCCGTCGCGCAAAATGGTGTAGTGATCCGCCAGCTCAAAAATTTCGTCGAACTTGTGCGAGATAAACAGGATCGCTTTGCCTTCCTGCTTCAGGCGCTCAACAATCTGGTAAAACTCGAGGATTTCATGCTGCGACAGGGCGGCGGTGGGTTCGTCGAGGATCACCACCTGCGCCTCAAACGACAGGGCGCGGGCAATGGCCACCATATGACGCTGGGCGATACTCAGCGTTTTAAGCGTTGCGCGCGGGTCGATTTGCACCTCCAGGCGGGCGAGGATCTCCTGCGCCCGGCGGTGCATCTCCGGCCAGTCGAGCTTTCTGAAAAAGCCTTTATGCAGATACTGGCCGACAAAAATATTTTCGGTCACCGACAGCTCATCAAAAAGCACGGTTTCCTGATGAATAGCGGTAATCCCGACTTTGTGTGCCGATTCCGGCGTCGGGAGATGAATGGGGATGGCTTTATAGAGGATTTCACCCTCTTCGGGCTGATAAATCCCGGTCATCACTTTGACCAGCGTCGATTTGCCCGCGCCGTTTTCACCGATAAGGGCGGTGACTTTGCCGGGCCAAAGCTCAAGCTGTACGTTCTCAAGGGCGCGCACACCAGGGAAAACCTTGGTGATGCCCTTAAGCTCCAGCAGCGGTGTGGATGCGTTCATGAGAGTTCTCCATCAAAGGGGATCTTGTGGGCCGGATGGCGCGACGCTTCTCCGGCCTACAAAACGCATCAGAAGATTTTTGAGAACTTATCAATATTGCTCGCATCGTAGACGAACGGCTCAGCCATCGCGCCGCTGCCGTCGGCATCGAGCTTCACTTTGCCCAGTTTGCCCATGCTGGCTTCATCTTTGGTGGCGGTGCCTTTCACCAGGTCGTCGGCTAAATAGGTGGCAGCGTAACCCAGATCGATCGGGTTCCAGATCGCGAAGCTTTTGCTCGCCCCGGATTTCACCGCGCCGGCCATTTCAGACGGCAGGCCTAACCCCGTCACATACACTTTGCCGATTTTGCCCTGGTCTTTCACCGCCTGTGCGGCAGCCACGATCCCGACCGACGACGGGGAGACGATCACTTTCAGATCGGGATAGGTTTTCAGCAGGCCAACCGCTTCGCGGTAGCTCTTATCCGACAGATCGTCGCCATAGGCTACGGTCACCAGATTGACGGACGGATACTGCGGCAGCACCTTTTTCATCTCGGCAATCCAGGTGTTCTGGTTCGTGGAGGTCGGGGTGGCGCTTAACACCGCCACGTCGCCTTTTTCGACGTTCAGGGCTTTCAGCGCATCGGCGGCCAGCTTAACGTTGGTTTCACCGATCAACGCGTTATTAGAGGGATTCAGGTGGATCTGACGCCCGGCTTTTGCCACGCCGGAATCCCATGAGACCACTTTGATCCCACGCTGCATCGCCTTTTTCAGCACCGGCACCAGCGCATCGGGATCGTTGGCGGAGATGGCGATCGCATCCACCCCCTGCGCGATCAAACCGTTCAGCACTTCGATCTGCGCTTCGGCGGTGGTGGTGGTCGGGCCGGTATAAATGACTTTCACATCACCCAATTCTTTGGCGGCCTCCTGCGCGCCCACGTTCGCTGCCTCGAAGAATCCATTTCCGAGAGATTTCGCCACCAGGGCGATTTTTACTTCTGCTAAAGCGGAACCGGACAACGCCAGAGCGGCAACGGTGAGGATTAAGCTTGTCTTTATTTTCATTGCTTTTACTCCACTGAATTGAGTGTTGTGTAGGGTTTGCAGGTGTTTTTTTCGCCCCGTCTCAGTGAGCGGGGCGCGATGTTTTTATTTGTACAGCTCTAACGCCGATTTCAGCGGGGTGACGCCAAAGCGTTTACCCAGCGCAATCAGCTCTTCCTGAGTGATGGTCTGTTTCATTCCGCCCATGGAATAGACCTTAACCAGCACTTCAGCCGACTTCTCAGCGGTGTCGATCAGGCCAAAGGCTTCATCAAGCGTCGGGCCACTGCCGAAGACACCGTGGAATGGCCACAGTACCAGGGAATGTTTTTGCATCTCTTGCGCGGTGGCTTCGCCGATTTCATCGGTGCCTGGCACCATCCACGGCAGAATACCCACGCCGTCCGGGAAGACCACCAGACATTCGGTGCTCCCTTCCCACAGTTTGCGGGTGATGAAATCCGTGGTGTTTTCCAGCACGTAGGTCAGGGCGATCAGGTTGGTCGCGTGGCAGTGCATGATCACGCGGTCTTTGCCGTCCGTCGCTTTGATGCGCTCGCAGTGGGAGAGGAAGTGCGCCGGGAGTTCAGAGGTCGGCACCGCTTCGTTCGTCAGCCCCCAAAGAATGTGGTAGCCCGCGCCGTCGCTGTCCACTTTTACCACGCCTAAATTCGCTGCCGGATCGAGCTGCACATTGCGGAAGAACTTGCCGGAACCGGTGACGATAAACGGCGTATTGGCGAGCAGCGGCATCGGCTGGCTTAGGGCGATATAGCGCGGTTTCGGGTGGAAATCCGCTTCGAACGGCGCAATGTCGGCGTCGTCCAGGCGCAAGGTCAGGTTGCCGCCGTTGCGCTCGTCCCAGCCTTTTAGCCAGGCGTCGGTGGTGGCTTTGATCATGCCCTGGACGAACCAGGCGTTGGTGATGGTGTGCATAGTCTTGTGATTCCTTTGAAAATGTCGGGCGACGCGTAGCGATCCCCGCTGACAAGTGTTCGTAAGCCCGGCAGGCGAAGCGCCGCCGGGCGCTGTTTTAGCTGCGAGTCGCTAGCACCTCTTTCTCATACGCCCGCACGTTGTCCAGCCACTGGCTGCCCGCTGGCGCATCGTTGCGCTGACAGTACATTTCCCACACGGCCTGCCACGGCAGGGATTTCTGCTCTTCCAGCAGTGCCAGACGCGCCGTGTAGTCGCCTTGCTCTTCCAGCGCGCGCAGGGCCGCCGTCGGCTCCAGCAGCGCACGCAGCAGGGCTTTCTTCATGTTGCGGGTACCGATCACCCATGCCGCAATGCGGTTGATCGAGGCGTCGAAGAAGTCGAGACCGATATGCACGCGGTCGAACAGATCGTGACGAATAATTTCGCTGGCAATGGCCTGAGTCTCGTCATCCAGCAGGACCACGTGGTCGCTGTCCCAGCGTACCGGGCGGCTCACGTGCAGCAGCAGGCGCGGGATGTACAGAATGGCGGCGGAGATTTTGTCGGAGATCACCTCAGTCGGATGGAAGTGGCCCGCATCCAGGCACAGCGCCGTCTGGCGGCTGGTGGCATAGCCCATGTAGAACTCGTTGGAGCCCACGGTGTAGCTTTCGGCGCCGATGCCGAACAGCTTGCTCTCCACCGCATCAATGTGATGCGCCGGGTTCAGCTTTTCGCTGATCACCTCGTCGAGAGCGTCCAGCAGGCGCTGGCGCGGAGCCAGGCGGTCAACGGTGATATCTTTCATGCCGTCCGGGATCCAGATGTTCATCACCGACGGCGTGCCGAGCTGTTCACCGAAATACGCTGAAACGCGGCGGCTGGCTTTGACGTGGTCGATCCAGAACTGGCGAATCTCGTCGTCGGAATGGGAGAGGGTAAAACCGTCGGCGCTCAGCGGGTGCGAGAAGCAGGACGGGTTAAAATCCAGACCCAGTTTGTTGGCTTTTGCCCACTCCACCCAGTTCTTAAAGTGTTCCGGTTTGATTTCGTTACGCGCGACCGGCTCGCTGGATTCGAGATAAATCGCGTGCAGGTTCAGGCGTTTTGGTCCCGGAATTAAACTGAGCGCCAGCTCCAGATCGGCACGCAGTTCGGTGGCATTACGCGCTTTGCCCGGATAGTTGCCTGTCGCCTGGATGCCGCCCGTCAGCGCGCCGCCGGTATTTTCAAAACCCGCGACGTCGTCGCCTTGCCAGCAGTGCATGGAGACCGGCAGACGGTCGAGCTGACGCAGCGCCTCTTCGACATCCACGCCCACGGCGGCGAAACGCTGTTTAGCCAGTTCCCAGGCTTGTTCAAGTTGAGTGGTCATGCGCAAAGCTCCTTTGTCAGTCGTTTTTGCTGAAACTGCGCCTGATAGCGGGCAATTTCATGGCAGGGATTAGGGGTAAACGTGGTGAGCGGGTAGTTGTTCGTCACCAGCGTTCGGAAATCGTCAACGTTGGAAAGCTCGTCCAGGGTCATCAGCTGGATGCCGATATTGCCGAGCGTCGAGGCCTCAACAGGGCCGGCGACCACGGTGATGCCGCAGGCGTCGGCGCAAAGCTGGTTCAGCAGCTGGTTCTGGCAACCGCCGCCGACAATGTGCAGCTGGCTGAACGGTTTGCCGCGCAGAGCCGCCAGTTCGTTCAGCACGTCGGCGTAGAGCAGGGCGAGGCTGTCAAAAATGCAGCGCGCCAGTTCCGCCGGGCTGTGCGGCACGGGCTGTGCGCTCTCACGGCAGGCGGCCTGGATTTCATCGCCCATGTTGTGCGGATTGATAAAGCGGTCGTCGTTCGGATTGATCACGAAGCGGCAGGCCGGCAGTTTTTCTGTCTCGGCGATAAGGCGCGCCAGGTCGGTAACGTTCTGCTCTTTCAGCACGCGCTGGAGCAGCCACAGCCCCATGATATTTTTTAGCACCCGGTAGCGGCCTTCCGCTCCGCCTTCGTTGGTGATGTTTGCCGCCAGCGACTTTTCGCAGGTGTACGGCGTTTTGCTCTCAAAGCCCATCAGCGACCAGGTGCCGGATGAAAGATAGGCCGCGTCGTGGTCTGCCAGCGGAGAGGCAATCACCGCGCTGGCGGTATCGTGGCTGGCGACGGCGACGACCGGTATTTCATTCTTCTGCGGGCAAATCCAGTGACCGATCACATTGCCGGGGTGAGTCGGGGTGCCAAACCAGCTGGCGGAAGCGCCTGTCCAGTTGAGCAGGTTTTCATCCCAGTTATCGGAGTTGATATTCACCAGCTGGGTGGTGGTGGCGTTGGTGTATTCCCAGTTCATCTTGCCCGTCAGGCGATAACTGAAGTAATCCGGGATCAGCAGCGCGTGGGCGACGTTTGCTACCAGTTCGGGCTGTTGTTCCACCAGAGCGCGCAGCTGGTAGAGGGTGTTAAAGGGTAAGAACTGGATGCCGCTGCGCCCGTAGATATCGGCTTTACCGAGCTGATCAATGGCGCGAGCCATCACGCCATCGGTCCGGCTGTCGCGATAGGAGACGGGCAGGCCGATGCGCTCGCCGTGGCGGTCGAGCAGCACAAAATCGACGCCCCAGGTATCAATCCCGATGCTGTCGATCAGAATGCCGTCGTCGCAGACTTTGTTCAGGCCAGTGCGGATTTCCGCCTCCAGACTGTCAATATCCCAGGTCTCGACGCCGTCCTGCTTTTGCAGGCTGTTACCGAAGCGATGGATTTCACGAAGCGAAAGTGCGCGCTGTGCAGGCGTATAGCTGGCAAGCATCACGCGCCCGCTGGATGCACCTAAATCGACAGCCACACAATGGCGAGAGGTCATAATTCGGTCCTTCTTGGAGTCATTGCGAAACAGTCTAAGAAAGGGAAGAAAAACGCACCTTCTTGCCACTGACAGGCAAAATCGCGCGCTGGCAAGAAAGCAAAGATGAACGTGAGGAAGTTCACAGTTTCCTGTTATGACGGGGATTTCAGCCCATGTGACCGTTGCCGCATTTCCGGATCTTTCCCGCTGTTTCTTGAAAAACTGACAGGCTTTGCACGCTTTGGTGTCGAAAATTGAAGGTGAGAAACCCGGCCCTTAATTACTATTTTGAGAACATTTCTCATTGGTGGTGGCCGATATGACCGTACTGCACAGCGTGGATTTTTTCCCTCACGGAAGTTCGCCGGTGGCGATCGAACCACGGCTTCCTCAGGCGGCTTTTCCTGAACATCATCATGATTTTCATGAGATTGTGATTGTTGAGCACGGTACGGGCATTCACGTGTTTAACGGCCAGCCCTACACCATCAGCGGTGGAACCGTGTGCTTTGTGCGCGACCACGATCGGCACTTGTATGAACATACGGACAATCTGTGTCTGACCAACGTGCTCTACCGTTCACCAGATGCGTTCCAGTTTCTCTCCGGGCTTAACCAGCTTCTGCCGCAGGAGCAGGATGGGCACTATCCGTCGCACTGGCGAGTGAATCAGTCCACCCTTCAGCAGGTGCGCCAGCTGGTGGGGCAGATGGAAACGGTAGAGGAAAATGCGGAAACGCATACGCGCGCCAGCCGTGAACTGTTGTTCATGCAACTGCTGGTTCTGCTGCGTCGCAGCAGCCTGGTGGAAGGGGCCGAAAACAATGATGCGCGCCTTAATCTGATGATGGCCTGGCTGGAAGAACACTTCGCGGAAGAGGTGTGCTGGGAAACAGTGGCCGATAATTTTTCCCTTTCCCTGCGTACGTTGCATCGCCAGCTCAAGCAGCACACGGGCCTGACGCCGCAGCGCTATCTCAACCGGCTGCGTCTGATCAAAGCGCGGCACCTGCTGCGTCATACGGACGATAGCGTGACGGATATCGCATATCGCTGCGGATTTGGCGACAGTAACCACTTTTCGACGCTGTTCCGTCGTGAATTCAGCTGGTCGCCGCGCGAAATTCGTCAGGGCCGGGATGCGTCACTTCAGTAACGCGAGGAGAATCACCGTTTTTTTGCCGTAAAACAGCTAATAATGTCAGGTTATTAGCCGTTGAGGTGAGTTGTGGGCGCTCCGTTAATCCTTCGCAAATCCGATTTTTTTGCCAGTGCCGGGCAGGCTGTCGCGGTGGCCGATCGCTATCCGCAAAACGTCTTTGCCGAGCACACGCACGAGTTTTGCGAGCTGGTGCTGGTGTGGCGCGGCAACGGTTTGCACGTCCTCAATGACCGCCCCTACCGCATCACCCGCGGCGATCTGTTTTATATCCGCGCGGAAGATAAACACTCCTACGCCTCGGTCAACGACCTGGTTTTGCAGAACGTGATTTACTGCCCGGACAGGCTAAAGCTCAACGTCGACTGGGCGGGGCATATTCCAGGGTTTAACGAGGCGCACACTGCGCCGCACTGGCGATTGAGCAGCAACGGCATGACCCAGGTACGACACGTCATCACCCAGCTTGAACAGGAGAGCCTGAAAGCCGAGCCGGGGGCGAACGAGATGGCCGAGCTGCTGTTTGCCCAACTGGTGATGACCCTCAAACGCTATCGCTACGCAACGGATAACCCTTCTGCCACGGCGCAGGAAGCGCTGCTTGATAAGCTGATTACGACGCTTGCGGGCAGCCTGAATCGCAGCTTTGTGCTGGAAAAATTTTGCGAGCAGGAGCAGTGCAGTGAGCGTACCTTGCGCCAGCAGTTCCGCACCCAGACGGGGATGACGGTGAACCACTATTTGCGCCAGCTGCGCATCTGCCACGCGCAGTATCTGCTACAACATACGGAACTGATGGTGAGTGAAGTCTCGACGCGCTGTGGCTTTGAGGACAGTAACTACTTTTCCGTGGTGTTTAACCGCGAGGTGGGGATGACGCCGGTTCAGTGGCGTCATCACAGTCGAAAAGCGGCGTGATCAGTTCGCCATGCCAAGGCCAACAATGTTGGCGGCAATAATAATCACCACGCAGCCCAGGCTCAGCACGCTTACCGGACGCCGTCCGGCGTTGTTCCACTCCTTCAGCACCAGCCCCACAATCCCGCCGCACAGCACGTAGAAGCTCATGTGCAGCATCCAGCTCATGTAGTCATACTGCGGTGGAATGCTGGCGTGGCCCCAGGCGTAGAAGAAGAACTGCAGATACCACATCAGGCCACCCAGTGCCGACAGCAGCACGTTGGTGATGATCAGGTGTTTTGCCAGTGAGAAGTCGGCTTTTACCGACAGGTTCTTCACTTTTGCCAGACGAATGAAGCAGAAGCCGAGGTTCACCAGCGCACCGCCGCCCATAATCACCACGTAGCTTGGCAACGCGACGTAGAGCGGGTCCACGCCCAGCGCTGCTGCGGCTTCGTGCATCGGTTTGGCGGCGTTCATGGCGAAAGACATCCCGGCGGAGAAAATGCCGCACATCACCGCCAGAATCAGCCCTTTCTTCAGGTTGAACTCTTCAGCGCGGATGCCCATTTTACGCTCTTTCAGCTGGCCTGCGCGGGTGACTATCCCCACGCCGATCACCGCTACCAGCACGCCCAGCAGCGTCATCTGGCCGCCTTTGGTGTTGATCAGCACGTCGAAATTACCGTTAATGATTGGCGTCATCAGCGTGCCGACAATCAGGGTGATACCAATGGCGATCCCGATGCCCATCGACATCCCGAGATAGCGCATAGTCAGGCCGTAGTTGATATTGCCGATGCCCCACATCGCGCCGAACAGAAAGACCGGCAGGAGCGTGGAGGCGCTAAAGGAGGAGAAGTACCCCCAGAAATCGGGCAACAGCATGGCGCTGATGGTCCATGGCAGGATCAGCCAGGAAACTGTACCGCCCACGGACCACATGGTTTCCCATGACCAATGTTTGACCTTTTTAAACGGGGCATAGAAACAGGCTGCACTGGCTGCGCCTATCAAATGCCAGAAAATACCCATCGTAATCGCATGATTCATTTTTACGTCCTCATCGTTTTTATAGGCCGGTGGCTTCCCTCCGACCCGATGAGTGTAAAAATTAAGCGGCGAGCGAACCTTCAGAAGGTTGCCGCACTTTTCTTGTCCATGGCAATCAGCGCGTTAACCACGTGAGCAGACTCACAAATTCGGCATTGGCACAAAAATGGATAACCTTATAAAAAGTACGGCATTGATAATCATTTTCAATATCATTTAATTAACTATAATGAACCAACTGCTTACGCGGCATTAACAGCTGTGCCGCCCGACAATAATGGAGAGGATTATGAGTTATACACTGCCATCCCTGCCGTATGCCTATGACGCACTGGAACCGCATTTTGACAAGCAGACGATGGAAATCCATCACACTAAACACCACCAGACTTACGTGAACAACGCGAATGCGGCGCTGGAAAGCCTGCCAGAATTCGCCAACCTGTCTGCTGAAGAGCTGATCACCAAACTGGATCAACTGCCAGCAGACAAGAAAACCGTTCTGCGTAACAACGCTGGCGGTCACGCAAACCACAGCCTGTTCTGGAAAGGCCTGAAAACCGGCACCACCCTGCAGGGCGATCTGAAAGCCGCTATCGAGCGCGATTTCGGTTCCGTGGACAACTTCAAAGCTGAGTTTGAAAAAGCAGCAGCGACCCGTTTCGGTTCTGGCTGGGCATGGCTGGTACTGAAAGGTGATAAACTGGCTGTGGTTTCTACCGCGAACCAGGATTCCCCGCTGATGGGTGAAGCGATCTCTGGCGCGTCTGGTTTCCCAATCGTGGGTCTGGATGTGTGGGAACACGCTTACTACCTGAAATTCCAGAACCGTCGCCCGGACTACATCAAAGCGTTCTGGGACGTGGTGAACTGGGACGAAGCAGCGGCACGTTTCGCAGCTAAAAAATAAGGTTGCACGATAGCCTGTGAGAAGCGAGTCTGATGACTCGCTTTTTTTGTATCTGCAGAAAGGAGCCATGATACATGCAACATCCGGTGAATGTGTTTACAGGCAAGATCAGGGAGTACGACGGCAGCCGCCCGAGCGCCATTGCCAAAGTACAGGTCGACGGCGAACTGACTCTGACCGAACTCGGGCTGGCGGGAGATGAGCAGGCCGAGAAGAAAATCCACGGCGGGCCAGAGCGCGCGCTGTGCCACTATCCGCGCGAGCACTATCAGCACTGGGCGCGGGAATTTCCCGAGCAGGCGGATCTGTTCGTTGCCCCGGCGTTTGGTGAGAATCTGTCGACGGAAGGGATGACCGAGCAGAACGTGTTTATCGGCGACATTTTCCGCTGGGGTGGTGCGTTAATTCAGGTGACGCAGCCGCGCTCGCCGTGCTTTAAGCTGAACTACCATTTCGGCATCAGCGATATGTCCGCGCAGCTGCAAACGGCGGGTAAAACCGGCTGGCTGTATCGGGTGATTCAGGGCGGGCAGGTATCGGCGGATGCGCCGCTGGAACTGGCATCACGCCTCAGCGAGGTGTCGGTTTATGACGCCTGTGCGATTGCGTGGCATATGCCGTTTGATGATGAGCAGTATCGTCGCTTGTTGTCGGCAGCGGGGTTATCCACCAGTTGGACGAGAACGATGCAGAAGCGGCGCATTAGCGCGCAGATCGAGGATAATTCGCGGAGATTGTGGGGAAAATAGGGGGTTCCGTGCGGCCTGCGTTGCCCGGTGGCGCTACGCTTACCGGGCCTACAAAACCCAAACTGAACCTGTAGGCCGGGTAAGGCGCAGCCGCCACCCGGCACAAAGCCCGCACCGAACTCGTAGGCCGGGTAAGGCGTAGCCGCCACCCGGCATCACAGCGACTACGAACGCTTGTACAGCGGCAACCACAGCGTCAACCGCAATCCACCCAGCGGACTATCGTCGGCCTTCACCCAGCCGCGATGCTGCTGAATGGCGGTCTCAACAATCGCCAGCCCCAGCCCTGTCCCACCGGATTCACGATCGCGCGCTTCATCGGTGCGATAGAACGGACGGAAAATCTGCTCGCGGTCTTCCGGGCTCACGCCAGGACCGTCATCATCTACGTTGATGGTGATGCCGTCTTTATCGACCGAGAACGCCACCTCAATCTTCGTATGCGAGTACCGCAGGGCGTTACGCACGATATTCTCCAGCGCGCTCTCCAGCGTGTTGGGGTTACCGTACAGCGGCCATGGGCCAGGCGGGAAGTTGACGGTGAAGGATTTCCCCATCTGTTCCGCTTCGAACGCTGCGTTGTCCAGCACCTCGTGCCACAGGTGATTGGCTTTCACCGTTTCGCTCACCAGCGCGTTTTTCTGCTGATTGCGCGACATCACCAGCAGATCGTTGATCATGCTGTCCAGACGATGCGCTTCCATCTCGATACGCTCCAGCTCTTTGCTCTCACCGCTGCGGCGGCGCAGCAGGGCGGTGCCCAGCTGTAAGCGCGTCAGAGGCGTGCGCAGCTCGTGGGAGATGTCCGACAGCAGGCGTTGCTGAGTGGTCATCATCCGCTCGAGTGCGGTCACCATCTGGTTAAAACTGGCCCCAGCGGCGAGGAACTCTTGCGGCCCGGCTTCCAGTTCCGGGTGCTGCCGCAGGTTGCCCTGCGCCACTTCATCGGCGGCGTTTTTCAGCTTACGCGCCGGTTTTGCCAGGCTCCACGCCAGCCATAACAGCAGGGGAGAACTCAGCAGCATGGTGACAATCAGCAGCAGCAGCGGTCGGTCAAACAGCAGGTTGATAAAGTCGGTCTGGGAGCTGCTCGCCGGGCGAATCAGATAGAGTTGGTAATTATCTTCCCCATCCTTGATGGAAAATGGCCCTACCATCTCTACCCGACCATATTTCTTTTTCTGCGGGTGATCGGCGTTATCCGCCTGGCCAATGAAGTTGCGGATGATCTGCATTTCATTGCGTTCCGCGCCAATCACGCGGCCTTCGCTGGTAACCAGCAGCAGGCGTTGTCCGGGCGGCGCCCACTTGTCGATAGCGCGAAACAGCCTGCGCCACCACATCAAATCGTTAGGCGGGTCGTTTGCCAGCTCGGCTTCTACGTGTTGCTCGATCATCACGCCCTGACGTTGCTCGCTGTCGAGAAGCTCCGTCATCTGGCGTGAGTCGAGTTTTGGCAACATCAAAACCAGCATTAAAACCAGTGCCAGCGTCAGCCAGAAAATGGCGAAGATGCGGGCGGTTAAACTGCCTATCATGAAGCGGAAACCATCAGATAACCGCGACCACGCAGGGTTTTAAACCATGGGTGACCGTCTTTGCGCTCCGGCAGCTTACGGCGCAGGTTAGAGATGTGCATGTCGATGGCGCGGTCAAACGGCGTGAGGCGCTTGCCGAGCACTTCCTGGCTTAAATGTTCACGCGAGACCACCTGGCCGAGATGCTGGGCCAGCAGGTACAGCAGGGTGAACTCGGTGCCGGTCAGTTCCAGCGTCTGGCCGTCAAAGCTCGCTTCCTGGCGGCCCGGGTTCAGGCTCAGAGAGTCCACTTCTAACGTTGGAGAACTGTTGTCAGTATTCTGCTGCTGCTCGCTCCAGTGGGAACGGCGCAGGATTGCGCGAATACGGGCAACCAGCTCGCGGTCGTTAAACGGCTTGGGTAAATAGTCATCCGCGCCCAGCTCAAGGCCGAGAACGCGATCCAGTTCGCTGCCGCGCGCGGTCAGCATGATTACAGGTGTCTGGTGTGTCTGGCGTAATTCTTTCAGCGTATCAATACCGTTTTTCTTCGGCATCATCACGTCAAGCAAAAGCAAGTCGATGCTGTCATCAAGCAGGCTCAGCGCCTGTTCCCCATCGTGGGCAACCAGCACGTTAAAGCCTTCCATGTCGAGCAACTCTTTTAACAGGGATGTGAGCTCTCGGTCATCATCAACTAACAGGATTTTATTCATTGTTTAAATACCTCCGAGGCAGAAATTACGACATCAAGGCTATCTAATCCATGACTTTACGTTGTTTTACACCCCCTGACGCATGTTTGCAGCCCGAATCGTAAACTAGCTCTCGTTGAATCGCGACACGAAAGATTTTGGGAGCAAGTGATGCGCAAAGTTACCGCTGCCGTCATGGCCTCAACACTGGCGTTTAGTGCTCTTAGCCAGGCTGCTGGAGTCATCACCGGCGATAACGGTCCCTCGGCAGAGGGTATTACGCAGCACAGTGGCCAAAGCAATATGTTTGACGGCATAAGTTTAACCGAACATCAGCGTCAACAGATGCGAGATCTGATGCACAGGGCACGACACGATCGACTCCCTGTTAATGTTAGCGAAATGGAGACAATGCATCGCCTTGTCACCGCAGAAAATTTTGACGAAAGCGCTGTGCGCGCTCAGGCAGAAAAGATGGCGCAGGAACAAGTTGCCCGCCAGGTCGAAATGGCCAGGGTTCGCAACCAGATGTTCCACCTGCTATCGCCCGAGCAGCAAGCGGTTTTGAACGACAAACATCAGCAACGGATGGACCAGTTGCGTGAGGTTGCCCGGATGCAACAAAGCTCTGAGACAAAGTTTTTCAGTAGCAATACCCGTAGTAACCAGTAGACCCTGTTTTCCTTGCCATAGACACCATCCCTGTCTTCCCCCACATGATGTGGGGGTTTTTTTTGCCCTTCATTCAAGTTTGTTAACCGTTTATTCATCCTTTGACTCCTTTTCCATCCGTTATACTAGCGGCATGGCATGACAGGAGTGTTTATGAATCAATCCTATGGCAGGCTGGTAAGCCGTGCCGCAATCGCCGCGACGGTCATGGCGTCGTGTTTGCTGATCATCAAAATTTTTGCGTGGTGGTATACGGGCTCGGTCAGTATTCTGGCGGCACTGGTGGATTCTCTGGTGGATATCGCAGCATCCCTTACCAATCTTCTGGTGGTGCGCTATTCCCTGCAACCAGCGGATGAAGAGCACACGTTTGGCCACGGAAAAGCGGAATCGCTGGCGGCGCTGGCGCAAAGTATGTTTATTTCCGGCTCGGCGCTGTTCCTGTTTTTGACCGGTATCCAGCATCTGGCGTCACCAACGCCGATGAACGATCCGGGCGTTGGGGTTATCGTTACCGTTATCGCACTTATTAGCACAATTGTTCTGGTAACTTTCCAGCGTTGGGTGGTTCGCCGAACGCAAAGTCAGGCAGTACGGGCAGATATGCTTCATTATCAGTCTGATGTTATGATGAATGGCGCGATTCTTATTGCGCTCGGACTGGCGTGGTACGGATGGCATCGTGCCGACGCATTGTTCGCGTTAGGGATTGGGGTTTATATTTTATACAGCGCCTTACGCATGGGTTATGAAGCAGTGCAATCGCTTCTGGACCGCGCGCTGCCCGATGCCGAACGCGCAGAGATCTTTGAAATCGTGACCTCCTGGCCCGGCGTCAGTGGTGCTCACGATCTTCGTACGCGGCAGTCAGGGCCGACCCGCTTTATTCAGATTCATTTAGAAATGGAAGACAATTTACCGCTCGTTCAAGCGCATTTAGTGGCTGAGCAGGTAGAGCAGGCGATTTTGCAGCGTTTCCCGGGTTCGGACGTGATTATTCACCAGGACCCCTGCTCGGTCGTCCCCAGGGAAGGCAAAGGACATTTTGAGCTTTCGTAATTCGTTGTAAAAAAGTGAGCCAGGCCAGCATTTTGTGGATAAATTACCGCCATTGGGTCTGACCTGAATCAATTCAGCTGGAAGTGATTGATATACTATTTGCAGTATTGGTTGGTCGAATAGACGTCTTCCGGCAACAGATTTCATTTTTGCATTCCTAAGTTCAGAGGTAGTCATGATTAAGAAAATCGGTGTGTTGACAAGCGGCGGTGATGCGCCTGGCATGAACGCAGCCATTCGTGGGGTTGTTCGCGCGGCGTTGACGGAAGGTCTGGAAATTTTTGGCGTATATGACGGTTACCTGGGTCTGTACGAAGACCGCATGGTTCAGCTGGATCGCTATAGCGTATCCGACATGATTAACCGTGGCGGTACTTTCCTCGGTTCTGCGCGTTTCCCGGAGTTCCGTGAAGAGCACATCCGTGAAGTGGCTATCGAGAACATGAAAAAACGCGGCCTGGACGCGCTGGTTGTTATCGGCGGTGACGGCTCGTATATGGGTGCAAAACGTCTGACTGAAATGGGCTTCCCTTGCATCGGTCTGCCGGGCACCATCGACAACGACATCAAAGGCACCGACTACACCATCGGCTTCTTTACTGCCCTGGGTACTGTCGTTGAAGCAATTGACCGTCTGCGTGACACCTCTTCATCTCACCAGCGTATCTCTATCGTGGAAGTGATGGGCCGCTACTGTGGCGACCTGACCCTGGCGGCAGCGATTGCGGGCGGCTGCGAGTTCATCGTGGTGCCGGAAGTAGAATTCAGCCGCGAAGACCTGGTTAACGAAATCAAAGCAGGTATCGCGAAAGGGAAGAAACACGCGATCGTTGCTATCACCGAGCACATCTGTGACGTTGACGAGCTGGCGAAATACATCGAAACCGAAACCAAACGCGAAACCCGCGCTACGGTTCTGGGCCACATCCAGCGCGGTGGCTCCCCAGGGCCATACGACCGTATCCTGGCTTCCCGTATGGGCGCGTATGCGATCGATCTGCTGCTGCAGGGCCACGGCGGCCGTTGCGTCGGTATTCAGAACGAGAAACTGGTTCACCATGACATCATCGACGCGATTGAAAACATGAAGCGTCCGTTCAAAGGTGACTGGCTGGACTGCGCGAAAAAGCTGTATTAATCGCAGCTTGATGCCCGGTGGCGCTTCGCTTACCGGGCCTACGGTTCATGCATTTGTAGGCCGGGTAAGGCGAAGCCGCCACCCGGCATGTTTACGCCCACCGATTATTTTTTATTCCACTCCGTTATAGCCAATCTTTTTTTATTCTTTAATCATTGGTTCGCTTTCTGGCACGCTGCATTCATCAAACACAACACAATGAGAGTTGGAAGATGAATAAATGGGGCGTGGGGTTAACGTTATTGCTGGCATCAAGCAGCGTTCTGGCGAAGGATATCCAGCTACTGAACGTGTCGTACGATCCGACGCGTGAGCTTTACGATCAATACAACAAAGCCTTTGCGGCACACTACAAACAAGAAACCGGCGATAACGTGGCGATTCGCCAGTCTCACGGCGGCTCAGGCAAACAGGCGACTTCTGTCATCAACGGCATTGAAGCGGACGTGGTCACTCTGGCGCTGGCCTATGACGTCGATGCCATTGCTGAACGTGGTCGTATTGATAAGAACTGGATCAAACGCCTGCCGGACAACTCTGCGCCGTATACCTCCACCATTGTGTTCCTGGTGCGTAAAGGCAACCCGAAACAGATTCATGACTGGAATGATTTGATCAAACCGGGCGTGTCTGTCATCACCCCGAACCCGAAAAGCTCAGGCGGCGCACGCTGGAACTACCTGGCAGCGTGGGGCTACGCTCTGCATCACAACAACGGCGATCAGGCTAAAGCGCAGGATTTCGTCAAATCCCTGTTTAAAAACGTCGAAGTGCTGGACTCCGGTGCGCGCGGCTCGACCAATACCTTCGTTGAGCGCGGCATTGGCGACGTGCTGATTGCATGGGAAAACGAAGCGCTGCTGGCGACTAACGAGCTGGGCAAAGACAAGTTTGAAATCGTAACCCCGAGCGAATCGATTCTGGCTGAACCGACGGTTTCCATCGTCGACAAAGTGGTCGAGAAGAAAGATACCAAAGCGGTGGCAGAAGCTTACCTGAAGTATCTCTACTCCCCGGAAGGCCAGGAGATCGCCGCGAAGAACTTCTATCGTCCACGCGATGAGGCTGTGGCGAAGAAATATGACAGCGCGTTCCCGAAACTGAAGCTGTTCACCATCGACGAGGAGTTTGGCGGCTGGGCGAAAGCGCAGAAAGAGCACTTCTCTAACGGCGGCACTTTCGACCAGATCAGCAAACGCTAATCAACGCATGACACGATGGCCCGGCGCGAGAAATCCGCCGGGCTTTTTTATTTGGTCATGTTTTTGCGTTACTCTTTCGCCTCTGACGACAACAGGGAACGCGTAATGAAAAAACTGATGGTCTTGATGGCGGTCGCCATTCTCCTCGCCGCAGGCGGCTGGATCTGGATAAAATCCGGCAATCCCGACGCATTACGCCATATCGTTCTCGACCAGTGCCTGCCAAATCAGCTGAATAACCGTCAGCCAGTGCCCTGTGCGCAGGTGAAACCGGACGCCGGTTATGTGGTCTTCAAAGACCGCAACGGGCCGCTACAGTATCTCCTGATGCCCACCTACCGCATCAACGGCACCGAAAGCCCGCTGCTCACCGAGCCGCAAACGCCGAATTTCTTCTGGCTGGCGTGGCAGTCGCGCAATTTTATGAGCATGAAGCGCGGCGCGGATGTGCCTGACAGCGCCGTCTCCCTGACCATCAACTCCCCGACCGGGCGCACGCAAAATCATTTCCACATCCACATCTCCTGCCTGCGCCCCGATGTGCGTGAAAAGCTCAATGCGCATCAGGGGGAAATCAGCACTCAATGGCTGCCTTTCCCGGGTGGGCTGGAAGGGCATGAATATTTGGCGCGACGGGTGACAGAAAATGAGCTGGTGCAGCGCAGCCCGTTTATGATGCTGGCCGACGAACTGCCGCAAGCGCGCGAGCATATGGGCCGCTTTGCGCTGGCGATGGCCCAGCAGTCCGACGGGTCATTTGTGCTGCTGGCAACGGAGCGCAATCTGCTGACGCTTAACCGCGCTTCCGCTGAGGAATTGCAGGATCATCAATGTCATATCCTCCAGTGACCCCACCATAAATAGCGTTTACTCGCGCTGCCTGTCGCCGTAGACTTGCTGAAAAAATCTACAGGAGACAGGTATGTCGCTCTGGTTTGCTCACCCTCTGTTTCTGCCCTCGGCTATCGTTGGCGTCACCATCGTGCTGTGGGCCACCTCGCTCCTGCCGGAATTTATCACCGCGCTGCTGTTCTTCACGGCGGCGATGACTGCCAAAATCGCGCCACCGGACGTCATTTTCGGCGGCTTTGCCTCATCTGCATTTTGGCTGGTGTTCAGCGGCTTTGTGCTTGGCGTCGCGATCCGCAAAACCGGGCTGGCGGACAGGGCCGCGCGGGCGCTCTCGGCGAAACTCACCGACTCGTGGCCGCTGATGGTGGCAAGCGTGGTGTTGCTGAGCTATGCCCTGGCGTTCGTGATGCCATCAAACATGGGGCGCATCGCGCTGCTGATGCCGATTGTGGCGGCGATGGCGAAGCGGGCCAGTATTGCGGACGGCTCGCGGGCGTGGTTTGGCCTGGCCCTGGCGGTCGGATTCGGTACTTTTCAGCTTTCTGCGACCATCCTTCCCGCTAACGTGCCAAATCTGGTGATGAGCGGCGCGGCGGAAGGCTCTTATGGCATTCACCTGAACTATGTGCCTTACCTGCTGCTGCACACGCCGGTGCTCGGCATTCTCAAAGGACTGATTCTGATTGGCCTGATCTGCTGGCTGTTCCCTGGCTCGCCAAAACCCGCGCGGGATCTTGCGCCAGCCGCCCCAATGGGGCGCGATGAGAGGCGCCTGGCGTGGCTGCTGGCGGTAGTGCTGGTGATGTGGGTGACGGAGAGCTGGCACGGCGTAGGCCCGGCCTGGACGGGGCTGGCGGCGTCAGTGATCGTCATGCTGCCGCGCATTGGCTTTATTACCGGTGAAGAGTTTTCGGCCGGGGTGAATATGCGCACCTGTATCTATGTGGCGGGGATTCTGGGGCTGGCGATCACCGTGACGCAAACGGGCATCGGCAGCGCCGTCGGAGAGGCGTTGCTGCGCCTGATGCCGCTCGATGCGGATAAGCCGTTTACCAGTTTTATCGCCCTGACCGGCATCACCACGGCGCTCAATTTCATCATGACCGCCAACGGCGTTCCGGCGCTCTATACCACGCTTGCGCAGAGTTTCTCGGATGCGACGGGTTTCCCGCTGTTGTCGGTGATTATGATTCAGGTGCTGGGGTATTCCACGCCATTACTGCCGTATCAGGCGTCGCCGATTGTGGTGGCAATGGGGCTGGGGAAAGTGCCTGCGAAAGCGGGAATGTTGCTGTGTCTGGCGCTGGCGGTGGCAACCTGGCTGGTGCTACTGCCGCTGGATTATTTGTGGTTCAGCGTGCTGGGACAGCTGTAAAAAAGCCCGGTGGCGACGAGCGCTTACCGGGCCTGGCATTTTGTCGGGCGGATAGCGAAACGCCACCCGTCACAACGGCAATTACGCCTGTTTAGCGGCTTCTGCTGCTTTAACGATCACTGCGAAAGCGTCAGCTTTCAGGGATGCGCCGCCAACCAGTGCGCCGTCGATGTCAGGCTGGGTGAACAGCTCTGCCGCGTTAGATGCGTTGACGGAACCGCCGTACTGGATGATCACTTGCTCAGCCACTTTCGCGTCGGCTTTAGCAATGTGGTCACGGATAAATTTGTGAACAGCCTGTGCCTGCGCTGGGGTGGCAGATTTGCCGGTACCGATCGCCCAGACTGGCTCGTAAGCGATAACCACGCCTTCGAACGCTGCTGCGCCCTGCGTTTTCAGCACGGCGTCGATCTGACGTGCGCAAACTTCTTCCGTTTTGCCTGCTTCGTTTTCGGCTTCAGTTTCACCGATGCACAGAACCGGGGTCAGACCCTGCTCTTTCAGCACAGCGAATTTCTTGGCGATGAACTCGTCGGACTCTTTGTGGTAAGTACGACGCTCAGAGTGGCCGATGATGATGTACTGTGCGCCGATGTCTTTCAGCATTTCTGCAGAGGTTTCACCGGTGAATGCGCCAGACAGGTTAACGTCAACGTTCTGCGCGCCCAGCACGATGTGGCTGCCGTCAGCGGCGTGTTTAGCCAGATCCAGATAGATGTCTGGTGGAGCGATCGCTACCGCACAGCCGGTCACGCCAGCCAGCTCTTTACGCAGATTAGCAATCAGCTCGTTTACCATGTGGCGGCTGCCGTTCAGTTTCCAGTTACCCATCACTAAAGGATGTCGCATTTCAATTCTCCACGCTAAAAAAGCGAATTAAGGATTATGGCCGCCCGTGAGAGCAGCATGGTCTGTGAATCAGTATAGAGATTTTCCCTCGAAAGGCTTTGCTTTTTGTCATTAATTCGCCCCTCCGAGTGCGTCAGATAACGCCAGCTTAATCGGTTCAACAGCGAAGGTCAGTCCCTTTTCGCCGTTATCTGCGACCACATAGCGAATCGCGCCTTCCGTTTCGGCGTAGTAGCGCTTGTTTTTGCCGCTGGTCAGCAGTTTTTGCAGCTTTTGCTGGCTCTGCGCTTTGGTCAGGCTCGGGGTGAAGGCGCGCAAAATGGCGCTCATGTACTCCAGCGCTTTGGCTTTCGCGGCTTTTTGTTCTGGCCCCTGAATCGGCAGCCAGGTGATTTGCATGCTTTTGATTTTCAGCGTGCCGCGCTCCAGCGCCGTGGAGGCGTACAGGTTTTCGTTAATTTTGCTCGCGGCGCGCGTCAGGGTTGGCGTATCCCGCGCGCTGTCGATGGCGCGGAACTCGCCCAGCGCGAGCTTCGGGTTTTCTTTGTTGAAGGCTTCGCGAAACTGGCTGATCGACTGATCAAACGATGGCGCGCCCTGCAGAAGGTAGGGTGCCGTTGCGGGGGCATCGGCGGCGAACAGGGAAAAGCTGGCACTCAGCAGGGTGAAACACAGCCAAAAAGGATAAGCCCAACTTTTCATCAACATTGTCCCTGAACGTAACTGTTCATGATTAAAACGATATCTGGTCTGCTTGTCAAAAAGTCACCACTCCAGGGTAAACTACGCGGCATACGATAATAAGGAACCTTACATGACCATACAGCAGTGGTTGTTTTCATTCAAAGGGCGTATCGGACGCCGTGATTTTTGGATCTGGATTGGCACGTGGATTGTCGCGATGCTGGTGCTTTTCGGCCTCGCCTATAACAACTGGTTAGGCACCCAAACAGCGGCGTTTGCGCTGGTGTGTCTGCTCTGGCCGACGGCGTCGGTTATTGTCAAACGTCTGCACGATCGTGGCCGGTCCGGCCTATGGGCGTTGCTGGTGATTCTGGCGTGGATGCTGCTGGCGGGGAACTGGTCGATGTTGCCGTCAATTCTTCCGTGGGTGGTGGGAAAACTGATCCCGACCGTCATCTTTGTGATGACGATTATCGACCTGGGCGCGTTTGTTGGCACCCAGAGCGAGAATAAATACGGTAAAGACACGCTGGAAGTGAAGTTCCGCTGATTACCAGTAGTGTTCGGCAGTCATATGGCCCGGTCGGCGACGCAAGTGTTTGGTCATCTGCCGGGAGTCTTTCAGCAACTGCTGGGTGTCACGCACCATCTGCGGGTTACCGCACAGCATCACGTGGCTGTTTTCGGTGTTCATCGTCAGGCCGACAGCCGCTTCAAGCTCTCCGCTCTCAATCAGCGCCGGAACGCGTCCGGTCAGCGAACCTTCTGCCGTTTCGCGGCTCACCACGGTCTGGATTTTTAGCTTCCCTTCGTAACGCGTCTCCAGCGCCTGCATCAGCGGGAGATAGCTCAGGTCGGCGGCATACCGCGCGGCATGGACCAGCACGATGTTTTTGAAACGCTCCAGATCTCGCCCGTACTGCAAAATCGACAGATAAGGGCCGATGGCGGTGCCGGTCGCCAGCATCCACAGGGTGTCGCAGTCCGGGATTTCGTCCAGCACAAAGAAACCTGCTGCTTCGCTGACAATCTGAATTTCATCGCCCGGTTTCAGCGCCGCCAGTCGCGGGCTTAATTTGCCGTCTGGCACTGTGACCAGGTAAAACTCCAGATCCGGATTATCAGGCGCATTCACGTAAGAGTAGGCGCGCTGCACGCGCTCGCCGTCAATCTCCAGCCCCAGCTTGGCAAACTGCCCGGCTGTAAATGGGTGAATGGGAGCATGCACGGTGAGGCTAAATAGTGCATCGGTCCAGAATTCTACCTTTGTGACTTTTCCAGTTACCCACTCCGCCATGATGTTCTCCTGAGCTGTTTTCTTACGCTATCTTCCATTCTTGCGAGAGAGATTTCCAGCCTGCTGCGGCTGGAAAGCTCATTAGAACAAATTGTCCTACAGAATGTGCGTCTGTACGTTCGGGTCTTTGCGATCGAGATAGTGAATCGACTGAATGCGGCGGATGGTGCGTGATTTACCGCGAATCAGCAGGGTTTCGGTGGTCGCCATATTGCCCTTGCGGGTGATTCCGTCCAGCAGATCGCCTTTGGTGATACCAGTGGCCGAGAAGATCACGTTATCGCTGCGCGCCATTTCATCCAGACGCAGCACTTTATTGGCTTCGATGCCCATCGCTTTACAGCGCGCCAGTTCGTCTTCACCGATACGACGGTTCTCTGCGTTGTCGCCTTTGACATCGTGACGTGCCAGCAGGCGGCCCTGCATATCGCCATCCAGCGCGCGAATCACGGCGGCTGACACTACGCCTTCCGGTGCGCCGCCGATGCCGTAGAGGACATCCACTTCGCTGTCAGGCATACAGGTCAGAATCGACGCTGCCACGTCGCCATCCGGGATAGCAAACACGCGCACGCCCAGCTGCTGCATATGCGCGATGGTGGCGTCGTGGCGCGGCTTCGCCAGAATAGTGACCGTGAGTTCGCTCAGCGGTTTACCCAGCGCAGCGGCGACGTTACGCAGGTTATCTTCCAGCGGCAGGTTGAGATCGATAGCGCCTTTTGCGCCCGGACCGACAATCAGCTTTTCCATGTACATATCCGGCGCGTTAAGGAAACAGCCTTTGTCGCCGACGGCCAGGACTGCCAGCGCGTTAGCCTGGCCCATGGCGGTCATGCGCGTACCTTCGATCGGGTCGACGGCGATATCCACCGCGTCGCCATTGCCGGTACCGACTTTTTCGCCAATAAAGAGCATCGGCGCTTCGTCGATCTCGCCTTCGCCGATCACGATGGTGCCGTCAATGTTGACCTGGTTGAGCATAATGCGCATCGCGTGGACGGCAGCACCGTCAGCGATATTTTTATCGCCACGGCCTAACCATTTGTAGCCCGCCAGAGCGGCGGCTTCGGTTACGCGGGAAAATTCGATAGCAAGTTCACGTCTCATCAGATACTCATGCAGTCAAAAGGAATTGCACGAAGTTTATCACAGAGTGGGGGAGGGTGCGGTTTGATGCCCTCTCCGGGGGGAGAGGGCAGATAAGGCTTATTCGTCGTGATCTTCCCACGCCAGAGCGCGTTTTACCGCTTTTTTCCAGCCACTGTAGCGAACGTTACGCTCGGTGGTTTCGATGCCTGGGCGGAATTCACGTTCGATCACCGCTTTCTCTTGCAGTTCGTCCAGGTTCTGCCAGAAGCCAACCGCCAGACCGGCCAGATACGCCGCACCCAGCGCCGTCACTTCACGGACTTCCGGGCGCTCAACGCGGGTGCCCAGAATGTCGGACTGGAACTGCATCAGGAAGTTATTCGCAACAGCACCGCCATCCACGCGAAGGGCGTGCAGACGGATGCCGGAGTCAGCCTGCATCGCTTCCAGGACGTCGCGCGTCTGATAGGCGATGGATTCCAGCGTGGCGCGAATGATGTGGTTCGAGTTCACACCACGCGTCAGGCCGAAGATGGCACCACGAGCATACGGGTCCCAGTATGGTGCGCCGAGACCAGTGAACGCGGGCACCACGTACACGCCGTTGGTGTCTTTCACTTTGGTCGCGAAATATTCGGAATCGAACGCGTCGCTGATCAGCTTCATCTCGTCGCGCAGCCACTGAATGGACGCGCCCGCCATGAATACCGCGCCCTCAAGCGCATAGTTCACTTCACCTTTCGGACCGCAGGCGATGGTGGTCAGCAGGCCGTTGTCGGATTTCACCGCTTTCTCGCCGGTGTTCATCAGCATAAAGCAGCCGGTACCGTAGGTGTTTTTCGCCATCCCTTCTTTCACGCACAGCTGGCCAAACAGGGCCGCCTGCTGGTCGCCGGCGATACCGGAGATGGGAATACGCGTGCCGCCTTTACCGCCAATGTTGGTCTGACCGTAAACTTCGGAGGACTTGCGCACGTCCGGCAGCATGGCGCGAGGGATATCCAGCGCGTCCAGCATCTTGTCATCCCACTCAAGGGTGTTGATGTTGAACATCATGGTACGCGAGGCGTTAGTGTAGTCGGTGACGTGTACGCGTCCCTGGGTCATTTTCCAGATAAGCCAGGTGTCCACGGTGCCGAAAAGCAGTTCGCCGCGTTTTGCGCGCTCGCGGGAGCCTTCCACGTGGTCCAGAATCCACTTCACTTTGGTGCCGGAGAAGTACGGGTCCACCACCAGGCCGGTGGCGTTGCGGATGTACTCTTCCATGCCGTCGCGCTTGAGCTTCTCGCAGATCTCCGCTGTGCGGCGGCACTGCCAGACGATGGCGTTGTAAATCGGTTTGCCGGTTTCGCGTTCCCAGACAATCGCCGTTTCACGCTGGTTAGTGATACCAATTGCGGCAATTTCGTCGGAGCTGATGTCGGCTTTCGCCAGCACTTCGACCAGGGTGGAGCTTTGGGTGGCCCAGATTTCCATCGGGTCGTGCTCAACCCAGCCTGGCTTCGGATAAATTTGTTCGAATTCGCGCTGCGACACGCTGACGATATTCGCGTCATGATCCATTACGACAGCGCGGGAGCTGGTAGTGCCCTGGTCGAGCGCAACGATATATTTTTTGTCGGTCATAGTATGTGTCCCGTAGTCAGATTACAGCGAAGCATTTTGTTGTGTGGCAGAGGTCGTTTCCTTCTCTTCTTCCACACAGGTGTCGCACGGTAAGTGGCGACCAATTAATTTACGATAGCCGAATGCACCCAGCGCAGCCCCTACAATCGGGCCAAACAGCGGCACCAGGAAGTAAGGAATATCTTTCCCACCGGTGAAGGCAACGTCGCCCCAGCCAGCGAAGAACGCGAAGGTTTTCGGTCCAAGGTCACGCGCCGGGTTCATCGCAAAGCCGGTCAGCGGCCCCATGGATGCGCCGATTACCGCAATCAGCAGGCCGATCAGCAGCGGTGCCAGCGGGCCACGCGGAATGCCGTTGCCGTCATCGCCCAGCGCCATAATGACGCCCATCAGAATAGCGGTAATCACCATTTCAACCGCGAACGCCTGCACAAAATTGATATGTGGGTTCGGATACGTGGAGAAGATACCGGCCAGATCAAGACTTTCGACGCTGCCGCGCACCATATGATGCGTCTGTTCGAAGTCGATGAAAAGATTGTAATAAAGCCCGTAAACTAACGCCGCTGCGCAAAAGGCGCCGGCAAATTGCGAAATGATGAAAGGGATAACTTTGCGTTTGTCGAAGCACGCGAACAGCCACAGCGCGATGGTCACCGCCGGGTTAAGATGTGCGCCGGAAACCCCTGCGGTCAGGTAGATGGCCATCGCCACACCCAGACCCCAGATAATGCTGATTTCCCACTGGCCAAACGTGGCACCCGCCACTTTCAGTGCAGCGACACAGCCTACCCCGAAGAAAATCAACAACCCGGTACCAAGGAACTCGGCGATGCACTGGCCTTTTAAGGTTGATGTCTGACTCATAATCGGAATCCTGAAGAAAGATGAATGTTATTGTTAGCGCAGCGACTGAGCGGCCACGATGTCCTGTAGACATGGTGTTAATTTATCGTTAACGAGCAAAAACGAGAAATATCGAAATCAAAATGTGTGTGCTGCGTCAATAAAATGAGCGTTATCGCGCCATAAAGCGCATTTTTGCATCATTTTGCAAATGAGAGCTGAATCATTTCATTAACTAAAGTATTAACAATTTAGGGGTATATGCAGCGAACGCACCAGGACCAGGCCGAAAAGTGTTGCAAACCGCAATCTGCGCGGTGTGCCGCTGGACAGGGACGGCGGCGCTCCATACAATCGACAACTATATGTCGTGCGCGTTTTCGTTAAAGCGTCGCCTTGCAATTCAGGAGAGGTATGACCATGTCATTAGAAGTGTTTGAGAAACTGGAATCGAAAGTACAGCAGGCGATTGACACCATCACGCTGCTGCAGATGGAAATTGAAGAGCTGAAAGAGAAAAACAATTCGCTGTCGCAGGAAGTGCAGGCTGCACAACATGGCCGTGAAGAGCTCGAGCGCGAAAACAGCCAGCTGCGTGAGCAGCAGAACGGCTGGCAGGATCGTCTGCAGGCGCTGTTAGGGCGTATGGAAGAAGTTTAATTCCCCGTCCTCTTTCGCGCCGTAGCAGCCTTGCTATCGCGCGAAATCATCAGGGGAAGGGTGACGCAGAAAAGTAGGCCGGGTAAGCGTAAACGCCACCCGGCTTTTTTATTACTCGATATCCAGCGGATCTTCGGAAAGGATAATGCCGGTATTGTCGGCGTAGAGATGGTCGCCAGAGAAGAAGGTTACGCCACCGAAGTTGACGCGCACGTCGCTTTCGCCGATGCCGTCACCCGCCGCGCCGACCGGAATCGCCGCGATGGCCTGGATGCCTAAATCCAGCTCTTCGAGATCGTCCACCTGACGCACCGCGCCATACACCACCAGTCCTTCCCACTCGTTTTGCACGGCGAGACGGGCAAGGTCGGCATCGATTAACGCACGACGCATAGAACCCCCGCCATCGACCAGCAGAATGCGACCACGGCCGTTCTGTTCGAGAAGTTCATACAGCAACCCATTATCCTCGAAACATTTTACCGTGATGATCTGTCCGCCAAACGATGACCGTCCTCCAAAGTTGGAGAACAGCGGTTCCACGACGTTGACATCTTCCTGGTAGATGTCACAAAGCTCGGAAGTATCGTATTTCATAGGTTTAATGTCTGGTTGCTGCGAATGTGTTCAGTATATCGCGCGAAACGCATTGTTGGCAAAATCATCAATTGTTAATTGATATTTGTCAGTTAACCGATCGTCTGGCTTAACACAATTCCGATGACAAACAACAGGTTAGTCAGCAGCGCGCCTTTTACCGTGCGTTCGAGCATCGGCGGCATCGCGGCAGGACTCATCTCGCGCATCACGAAACGGGCCTGTTTAATCAGCAGCGGCGCGGCCAGGACGAACAGCCAGCCCCAGATGCTGTGCAGTGAAATCAGGTTAAACAATGCCAGGCAGACCAGTGCACCCATCAGCAGAGCGGCGTGATAGCGACGCGCGTTGACCGGGCCTAAGCGCACTGCGAGGGTGTTTTTGCCGTTCAGACGGTCGCTGTCGATATCGCGCAGATTATTGATGTTCAACACTGCCGTCGCCAGTAAACCGCAGGCGGTGGCCGGCAGGAAAATGGCCGGAATCAGCGTGTGTGCCTGCAGATACCAGCTCCCCATGACGCTCAGCCAGCCGAAGAACACCAGCACGGAGATATCACCCAAACCAATGTAACCGTAGGGGCGCGTACCCACGGTGTAAGTGATTGCCGCCACGATAGCCAGCCCGCCCAGCACCATAAAGCCGATGAAATCCGCGGTGGTTTTACAGGCCACTGACACCAGCGACAGACCCGACAGACAGATCAGCACCACGGTGATAACCAGCGCGCGCTTCATCTGCGCCTGAGTAATCACCCCTTTTTGCATTCCGCGCAGCGGCCCGATACGGTCGGGTTTGTCACTGCCTTTTACCGCATCGCCATAGTCATTGGCGAGGTTTGAGAGGATTTGCAGCAAACCGGCCGTGATAAGCGCCAGCCCGGCGACCAGCGGATCGAAATACCCCTGCCACCATGCCAGTGCGGAGCCAACGACGATGGCAGCGAATGCCAAAGGTAAGGTCTTAGGACGCAGGCTTTCCAGCCACGCCTGAGTACGGCTGATATCAGTCATAGTATTTAGCCAATAAAAATGGGGGCAGTAGCCCCCATCAATGATGATGAAATTACATTAAGCGCGATTATAGGATAAAACGGCTCAGATCTTCATCTGCCACTAACGCATCCAGATGTTTACTCACATAATCTGCATCAATGGTAATACTCTGACCGTTCAGATCGCTGGCTTCATAAGAGATATCTTCCACCAGACGCTCCAGCACCGTATGCAGACGACGTGCACCGATGTTCTCGGTGGTTTCGTTCACCTGCCACGCGGCCTGTGCGATGCGTTTGATACCGTCTTCGGTGAACTCAATGTTCACGCCTTCGGTCGCCATCAGCGCTTTGTACTGCACGGTAATGGAGGCATTTGGCTCGGTCAGGATGCGCTCGAAATCTTCGGTGGTCAGCGCCTGCAGCTCAACGCGAATTGGCAGACGGCCCTGCAGTTCCGGGATTAAATCGGAAGGCTTAGCCACCTGGAATGCACCAGATGCGATAAACAGGATGTGGTCGGTTTTGACCATGCCATGTTTGGTCGACACGGTGCAGCCCTCAACCAGCGGCAACAGGTCGCGCTGAACGCCTTCGCGGGACACGTCCGGACCGTTGGATTCGCCGCGCTTACAGATTTTGTCGATTTCGTCGATGAACACGATACCGTGCTGTTCAACGGCGTCGATAGCGTCTTGTTTCAGCTCTTCCGGATTCACCAGTTTTGCCGCTTCTTCTTCGATCAGCAGCTTCATCGCGTCTTTGATTTTCAGCTTACGCGGTTTTTGCTTCTGGCCGCCCAGGTTCTGGAACATGGACTGCAGCTGGCTGGTCATCTCTTCCATGCCCGGAGGGGACATGATTTCAACACCCATAGGTGCCGCGGCGAGATCGATTTCAATCTCTTTGTCGTCCAGCTCTCCTTCACGCAGTTTTTTGCGGAAGGACTGGCGCGCCGCAGAAGGCTCAGCCGGTTGCTCGGACTGTCCCCAGTTATTTTTCGCCGGTGGGATCAGCACGTCGAGAATACGCTCTTCCGCCATCTCTTCAGCGCGGTAGCGGTTTTTCTCGATCGACTGAATGCGCACCATTTTAATCGCAGAGTCGGTCAGATCGCGGATGATGGAATCCACTTCTTTCCCCACGTAGCCCACTTCGGTGAACTTAGTGGCTTCGACTTTGATGAACGGCGCGTTGGCGAGTTTCGCCAGACGACGGGCGATTTCGGTTTTACCGACACCGGTCGGGCCGATCATCAGAATGTTTTTTGGCGTCACTTCATGGCGCAGCTCTTCGTCGAGCTGCATGCGGCGCCAGCGGTTACGCAGGGCAATGGCAACGGAGCGTTTCGCGTTATCCTGGCCAATGATGTGCTTGTTCAGCTCGCTGACAATTTCGCGTGGGGTCATTTCAGACATGGGAGATCCTTACGCTTTAGAGTTCAATTCTTCGATGGTATGGAAGTGGTTGGTGTAGATGCAGATATCACCTGCAATACCCAACGCCTTCTCGGCAATTTCGCGGGCGCTCAGTTCGGTATTTTCCAGCAGAGCGCGCGCTGCGGCCTGGGCGTAAGGACCGCCGGAGCCGATAGCAATCAGATCGTTTTCTGGCTGAACGACGTCACCATTACCGGTAATGATCAGCGACGCGTTTTCATCGGCAACGGCCAGCAGCGCTTCAAGTTTGCGCAGCATGCGGTCGGTACGCCAGTCTTTCGCCAGCTCAACGGCGGCTTTGACCAGATGGCCCTGATGCATTTCCAGTTTACGTTCAAACAGTTCAAACAGCGTAAAGGCGTCAGCGGTGCCGCCAGCGAAACCGGCGATCACTTTGTCGTTATACAGACGGCGAACTTTCTTCACGTTGCCTTTCATGACGGTATTACCCAGCGTGGCCTGGCCGTCGCCGGCAATTACCACATGGCCGTTACGGCGTACACTTACAATTGTTGTCACGAGCAGACCCCCTGGTTACAAATTGGGAACAGATACCCCGAGCCTGTGCTCGGGGCTGAATAGAATGATAGATGGGGGGGATTTTGGGGGTTTCAACCCCCGGAAGCGAGTCGAATGCAGTTTGTGTGGCCGGCGATCTTCAGACGGCTAATGGTCCCATCGGCATTATCTTTGCCTTTGACCGGGCCAATGACCACGCGATTCCAGCCGTTATTGGTGGTAATGCGTGAATCAAATCCTTCGAACGCGAGCTGGGCGCGCACGGTTTCGGCCTGCTCGGCACCTTTAAACGAACCGCATTGAACCATCCAGCGGCGCTCATCTTTTTTCTCTGCCGTCTGCTTCGGCGCCTCGGTTGCCTGTGCCACCGGTGCGCTCTGCTGTGGCTGCGCTTTAGGCTGCTGCGCGGCGGTATGCGCAGGCGTTTGCAGCAGATCCTGATACGGCTGAGTCGACGTCGCCGGTTTTTGCGTCTGCGTTTTCGGCGGCTGTTGAACTGGCTGAGTCTGCACCGTACGCGTCTGTTGCTGCGGCTGCTGATACGGTTGTTCCGTCACGCGCGGCTGCGTACGAGGCTGTTGCACTGGCTGCGTTTGCGTCCACTGCTGCTGTTGTTGCTGTTGCACTTGCTGCTGAACCTGGCGCTGACGTTGCAGGGTTTGCTGGCGCTGCTGCGGCGTCTGTTCATTCCACGGTACTTCGTTCAGCTGAGTCGGCTGCTGGCGCATGTCGGCCTGCATCTGGGCCAGCAGCTGGCGTTGTTCGTTGGTCAGCTGATCGGCGTTTTTCACTTCGCCACCGGCGGAAGGCTCAGTGGGCGCACGCACACCCGGCTGACGGCTCTCCAGCTCTTTGATATAGCGCCAGCGCTCTTCCGGTTTTGGCGGCAAACCATTGCCTACGACCTTGTTCCCCTGAAGGGCTTCAGCATCTTCTTTCTTGTGGTGAGTAATAAAGTACAGACCACCGATGAAGGCCACCAGAACGGCGGCAGCAATCGCGACCATTGCTGGCGAGACAGAGGGCAGGCTACGCTGCTTGCTCCGTGAGGTGCTCTTTTTGCGTCGCGAAGGTGCCGGCTGGCCGCGACGTACATAATCTCGTTGTGCCACTATCGTTTCGCTGTATTTATTCGTTCGTCAGCCCGCCATGTTACTTAAGCGGCGGGCCTTTGACCAGATAAGGGAGTCTGAAAGACATTTACTTTAAGTAAGCGCCTGTGTGGAGCCTCGAATGATCAGCTCGCAATCGAGTAAACGCGAGCCGCTGCTGACCGTTTGACCGTGCAGCTGATCGAGAAGCAAGAGCATCGCTTCGCGGCCAATGTCGTAGCGCGGCTGTGCGACCGTCGAGAGCGGCGGATCGCAAAACTCGGAGAGCGAAATGTTATCGAAGCCAATGATCGACAAGTCTTTTGGCACCCGCAGCCCGCGACGTTTGGCATAGGACAACGCGCCCAGCGCCATCACATCGCTGTGACAGAACACGGCGGTTGGCGGCTCTGGTTGCGCGAGTAATTTTTCCAGCGCGAGGCCACCGGCTTCGAGGGTGAAATCGCCACGGGCGATGTAATGTGGATCAACCGTCACACCCGCGCGACGCAGCGCCTGAACGTAACCCTGCAGGCGATAGTGGCACAGCGGCATCTCTTCCGGCCCGGCGATACAGCCAATGCGCTTATGCCCCAGCTCCTGAAGATAATTCACGGCGTTAAAGGCGGCGGTGAGGTTATCGATGTGGACGGTCGGCAGCTCCAGTTCTGGCGCGAACTCGTTCGCCATTACCATCGGCGGCAGATTGCGCTGTTCTTCGATACTGGCATCAAACGGCAGGCGCGAGCCGAGCAGCAGCATGCCGTCGATCTGCTTGGTGATAATCAGGTCAATAAAGGTTTTTTCTTGCTGATTCTGGTGGGCACAATCGCCGATCAGCACCAGATAGCCTTGTTCCGCAGCGGTCACTTCAATGCCACGGATAATTTCGCTGAAGAAGGGATCGCAAATATCCGGCACGATAACCAGAATTGTACGCGATTCGTTACGCTTTACATTACGCCCCATGGCTTGCGGCAAATAGCCCACTTCCAGCGCCGCCTGCTCGACGCGATTGCGCGTCGCCTGAGAGACTTTATCCGGGTTCATTAATGCGCGGGACACCGTTGCCGTGGATACTTTGGCTCTCTGGGCAACGTCTTTCATGGTCGCCGAAGCAACCTCTTTCCTGGACTTCAACGTCTTCTCCTCGCAGGACCACCGAACTTCTGACGCATCCATTTTTACAGATAGTTTGTGGAAGCGGTTACAGAATTTTCATAAAAAGTGTGAGGTGCGTTAAATTTTTCGATCACTCTCGCAGCAATCGTTAACCTTCAATCGGATCGACGTCGAGAACCCACTTCACTTTGCGCGCCTCGGGCAGGGTATTGATCAGCGCCAGCGTGCCGCTGATGACGTGTTGCAGACGTACACGCGACGGGTGCTGGAGCAGAATCTGCCAGCGATAGCGGCCACCGCGTTTAGGGGCCAGCGCCGGGACCGGGCCTAATATCCACAGCTGATTGTCCACCAGCGGGCTGGCCTGCAGCAGATTGCGAAGCTGCTGCAGGAAAAGCGGGGCCTGCTGATTGTTATGATCTTCGGCGCGGATAATCACATGGCTGGTCCACGGCGGCAGCTGCAGGGTCTGACGCTCGGCCAGCGCCTGCTCGGCAAACGCGTCGTAGCCTTTATGCAGCAAGGTTTGCAGCAGCGGATGTTCAGGATGATGGGTTTGCAACACCACTTCGCCCTGTTTTCCGGCACGTCCGGCGCGCCCTGCAACCTGGGTATAGAGCTGGGCAAAGCGCTCGGCGGAACGGAAATCGGCGGAGAACAGTGCGCCATCGACATCCAGCAATGCCACCAGCGTCACGTCCGGGAAGTGATGGCCTTTGGCCAGCATCTGCGTACCAATCAGAATACGCGCGCCGCCGCGATGCACTTCGGCCAACTGTTGTTCAAGTGCCCCTTTACGACTGGTGGTATCGCGATCGATACGCGACAGCGGTACGCCGGGGAAGAACGGCGCGAGCGCCTGTTCAAGCTGCTCGGTACCCAGACCCACAGGCACCATATGCGTGGAGCCGCACGACGGGCACTGGCGCGGCACCGGGCGCTGGCTGTCACAATGGTGGCAGCGCAGATGATGCTGCGCCTGGTGCAGGGTGTAGTAGTGATCGCAGCGCGGGCACTCGGCAATCCAGCCGCAGTCGTGGCACAGCAGCGTCGGCGCGAACCCGCGGCGGTTCAGGAACAGAATCACCTGATTGTCGGCCTGTAAATGCTGACGCATACGGCTGATGAGCGCGGGAGCCAGCCCCGCCTGCACCGGCTGACCTTTTAGATCCAGCACGTGCTGCGTCGCCGGGCGTGCATTTCCCGCGCGGCGCGTCAGACGCAGCATGTGATATTTGCGCTGACGCACGTTGTGCAGCGTTTCCAGCGCAGGGGTTGCTGAGCCAAGAATAATCGGAATCTGCTCGCTGTGCGCCCGATACACCGCCAGATCGCGAGCGTGATAACGCCAGCCTTCCTGCTGCTTATAGGAGCTGTCGTGCTCTTCGTCGATCACGATGACGCCAAGATTTTTAAAGGGTGTAAAAAGCGATGAACGGGTGCCAATCACAATTGCGGCCTCACCGTTTTTGGCTTTCAGCCAGGCGCTGAGGCGCTCGGTGTCGTTTAAACCGGAGTGCAGCACCTCCACCGGGGCGTTAAAGCGTTCGCGAAAACGGGCGATAGTTTGTGGCGTGAGGCCGATTTCCGGCACCATCACCAGCGCCTGTTTGCCCTGAGCGAGCACGTTTTCGAGAATGCTCAGATAGACTTCAGTCTTACCGGACCCGGTGACGCCCGCGAGTAACCAGGCAGAGAAACGGTCGGAGGCGCTATGAATGGCCCCTACGGCGGTGGCCTGCTCGGTGTTAAGACGCAGGCGGTCGCCCGCCACGGAAAACCCGGTGCGCCAGTCCACCAGCGCCGGGGATTCGCTGGCCAGCTCGCACAGACCTTTCTTGCGTAACCCTTGCAGCGCCGCGTCATTAAAATCCAGGTCAGTCACCTGATGACGCCAAATCCTTCCCTGACGCAGCGCGGCAAGCGCCTGCTGCTGTTTAGGAGAGCGCTTAAGGCTGTTGATATCCACGGCCTGGCCCTGCTCGGTGGCAAACCAGTACCACATCGGCGCGTGGCTAGCGCTTTTGCCCTGACGCAGCAGAATCGGCAGGGCGTGGAACAGCACGTCGCCAATCGGGTGATGATAATAATCTGCGGCCCACAGCAGCAGCCGCCAGACACTGGACGAGTAAACCGGCTCGTCGTCCAGAACTTCGACCACGGCTTTCAGTTCATTAAGGGGCAGCTCGCTTTTATCGCTTACTGATACTACGATCCCGACGCGCTGCTGCTTACCAAAGGGCACGCTCACGCGACAGCCCGCTTTGACGCTCATGCTGTCGGGCAGCAGATAGTCAAAGGTGCGGGGAAGCGGAACGGGCAGGGCAACGTGAGCGACGGGCATCGAATCTTCCTGACTTGAAAAGTGGCGCGTTAGTATACACATTAGTTGCTGTAGGCGTGCGGATCAGTTTGCATACGCTGGTTGAATTCTGTATGATTCGCCGCCTTTGGTGTAGGTTTATCCGCATCAAAATAGCTATTACCCGAAGATTTCGCGCTGCTGGAATGCAGCTAACGCAGAAGCGGCGAGGAAGGCTACGGGCAATTATTAACATCGCGTGGTGTCTGGCGTTAGGGCTGGAAGAGCGACGCGGCCTTAACTGAGGTTCTCCCCATGAAAAAAGATATTCACCCGAAATACGATTTTATTACTGCAAACTGCTCTTGCGGTAACGCGATCAAAATCCGCTCTACAGTGGGTCACGATCTGAACCTGGACGTTTGTGGTCAATGCCACCCGTTCTACACTGGTAAGCAGCGTGATGTTGCAACCGGTGGCCGTGTTGACCGCTTCAACAAGCGTTTCAGCATCCCGGGCGCTAAATAAGCTACCCGAAAAAAAAGCGCCGAAAGGCGCTTTTTTTGTGCCTGTAATATCCGTCCTGAATAAATCCGCATTTAATATTTATCTTAAAAATAAATAACCAGGTACTGTTGTATTTAATATATTCGTCTGGTGTATTCTTTAACGGTTAGTGAACTGCATCTTCGTATTCTTTAATTCTTTGCCATTGTTTTTCTTTGTGTGTCAAAAAATAAAAGGTTTCCCTCATTGCGTAAAATTACACTTCGCTCGACATAAATTCTTATTTGCCATTTCATCTGCAATGGCTTTCAGGGCGCGTTTATTTCGAGGGAACTGTTATGAAAATGAAGCAACTGTTATTTGTGCTGCCATTATTATCTTGTGCGGCGCAAGCGGGATACGTTGATTACCGACACGAGTATTATGACGACGGGCGTAACTACGACCGTGTGTACATGTCACATCGCTTTGGCACTGGATTTGGCGTGGCTGTGGAGGCGGTATCTCGCTCCGATGAGAAGCAGTCTAACGACGCGCTTAATAATATGGAAAGTAACAGCAACGAATATACCGCCAGCTATCAGTTCACCTGGCAAAATTTTATCTGGCAACCGGGCGTCGCTGTAGAAATGGGTGACGACATGACCATTTATAAGCCTTATCTGCGCGTGCAATATAATATTAATGACAGCTGGTGGACGGCTTTCCGCTATCGTACAGAATACACCCGCCGTAACGCGGATGGTAAAGATGACCGTATGGTTTATCGCCCGGAAATGTGGCTGGGTTATAATATTGATAACTGGATGTTCGAACTGAACGGAATTTATAAGTTCGCCGACAACGAAGATCTGTATAACAATAAAAAAGAAGATTACGAATATAACTTCCGCGTGGCTTATAACATCGACTCATGGATCCCGTTTATCGAAGTGGGCAACGTCTCTTCAGGCTATAACACGGCCACCAGCGACGATCGCCAGACGCGTCTGCGTGTCGGCCTGGGCTACAACTTCTAAGAAACCATCCCGCTGAGTCACCTCAGCGGGATCACACCGCAGTTAGTATTCCCACGTATCCGGGTCGATACCCAGTTCACGCATGATCACTTTCGCCGCTTCCGGGATTTCATCGCTACGCTCTTTGCGCAGGTCTTCATCGTTCGGCAACGGCTGACCAGTAAACGCATGCAGAAATGCTTCGCACAGCAGTTCGCTGTTGGTCGCGTGACGCAGGTTGTTCACCTGACGACGCGTGCGTTCATCGGTGAGGATCTTCAACACCTTCAGAGGAATGGAAACCGTAATTTTCTTTACTTGTTCACTCTTCTTACCGTGCTCAGCGTATGGGCTGATATATTCGCCGCTCCATTCAGCCATGAGACCTTTAATCCTCTTTGTCATTAATAAAGGCTAAAACCTTACCTTTGATAAGGCTTTTAACCGTAATCTCGCGTAGTTTACCGTAAGGACGATACCGTGACACGGATATTGCGTCGGCGGCGTGTCCTAAAGCATGTAATTTTAACGGCTATTCTCGCATTGCTCAATCTATACGCAAAGAAGTTTAGATGTCCAGATGTATTGACGTCTATAGTTTCAGTGTTTACTCTGGTGCCTGACTTTTCACCTCTTTCGCCAGGAAGCCTTCACCATGACGCGTAAACAGGCCACTATCGCAGTGCGTAGCGGATTAAATGATGACGAGCAGTACGGCTGCGTTGTCCCGCCGATTCATCTTTCCAGTACTTACAATTTCACCGGATTTAATGAACCCCGTGCGCATGACTACTCGCGTCGTGGCAACCCTACGCGTGACGTGACCCAGCGCGCGCTGGCGGAGCTGGAAGGCGGTGCAGGCGCGGTACTGACCAATACCGGTATGTCAGCCATTCACCTGGTAACGACCGTGTTCCTGAAACCTGGCGATCTGCTGGTAGCTCCGCACGACTGTTACGGCGGCAGCTACCGTCTGTTCGACAGCCTGGAAAAACGCGGCTGTTACCGTGTTTTATTCGTCGATCAGAATGACGAAAAAGCGCTACAACAGGCGCTGGCCCAAAAGCCAAAGCTGGTTCTGGTGGAAAGTCCAAGCAATCCATTACTGCGCGTTGTCGATATTGCGAAAATTTGTCAGCTCGCAAGGGATGCGGGAGCGATAAGTGTAGTGGATAATACGTTCCTCAGTCCGGCGCTTCAGAACCCGCTTTCGCTGGGTGCGGATCTGGTATTGCATTCATGCACCAAATATTTGAACGGCCACTCGGATGTGGTCGCCGGGGTGGTGATTGCAAAAGATCCGGAGGTTGTCACTGAACTGGCATGGTGGGCCAATAACATTGGCGTCACCGGCAGCGCGTTCGACAGCTATCTGCTGCTGCGCGGTCTGCGTACGCTGTTGCCGCGCATGGAAGTGGCACAGCGTAATGCCCAGGCGATTGTCGAGTTCCTGAAAAACCAGCCGCTGGTGAAAAAGTTATATCACCCGTCGCTGCCGGAAAATCAGGGCCATGAGATTGCCGCGCGTCAGCAGAAAGGTTTTGGCGCGATGTTAAGTTTTGAACTGGATGGCGATGAGCAAACGCTGCGTCGCTTCCTGAGCGGGTTGTCACTGTTTACGCTGGCGGAATCCTTAGGGGGAGTCGAAAGCTTGATCTCCCACGCCGCGACAATGACGCACGCAGGCATGGCGCCAGAGGCGCGTGCCGCCGCCGGAATTTCCGAGACGCTGTTACGCATCTCAACCGGTATTGAAGACTGTGAAGATTTAATTGCCGATCTGGAAAATGCCTTCCGGGTCGCAGCCAAGGGGTAATCATGAGTGTGATAGCGCAGGCAGGGGCGAAGGGTCGCCAGCTGCACAAGTTTGGTGGTAGTAGTCTTGCTGATGTGAAATGTTACCTGCGTGTCGCAGGGATCATGGCGGAGTATTCGATGCCGGGCGACATGATGGTTGTCTCGGCGGCAGGCAGCACTACCAACCAGTTGATTAGCTGGCTGAAATTAAGCCAGACCGATCGCCTTTCTGCGCATCAGGTTCAACAAACGTTACGCCGCTATCAGAGCGATCTGATCGCCGGCCTGCTGCCTGCGGACGCGGCAGACAGCCTCATCAGCGCATTTGTTCACGATCTGGAGCGTCTGGCCGGATTACTGGACAGCGGCGTGACCGAAGCGGTTTACGCTGAAGTGGTCGGCCACGGTGAAGTCTGGTCTGCGCGCCTGATGGCGGCAGTCCTGGAGCAGCAAGGGCTGGAGGCCGCCTGGCTGGACGCGCGCGATTTCCTGCGCGCTGAGCGTGCGGCGCAACCGCAGGTCGACGAGGGCCTCTCTTATCCTCTGCTGCAACAGCTGCTGGTGCAGCATCCGGGCAAACGCATCGTCGTGACGGGCTTTATCAGCCGCAGCAACGCGGGCGAAACCGTGCTGCTGGGCCGTAACGGCTCGGACTACTCGGCAACGCAAATCGGTGCGTTGGCGGGGGCGTCTCGCGTCACTATCTGGAGCGATGTGGCCGGGGTGTATAGCGCCGACCCGCGCAAAGTAAAAGATGCCTGTCTGCTGCCGCTGCTGCGTCTGGACGAAGCCAGTGAGCTGGCGCGTCTGGCAGCACCGGTGCTGCACGCCCGTACCTTACAGCCTGTTTCGGGCAGCGATATCGACCTGCAGCTGCGCTGTAGCTACACCCCAGATAAAGGTTCGACCCGTATCGAACGCGTACTGGCTTCGGGCACAGGCGCGCGCATCGTGACCAGTCACGATGATATTTGCCTGATCGAATTCCAGGTGCCTGCCGGACAAGATTTCAAACTGGCGCACAAAGATATCGACCTGATCCTCAAGCGCGCCCAGGTGCGCCCTCTGGCCGTTGGCGTGCACAACGACCGCCAGCTGCTGCAGTTCTGCTACACCGCCGAAGTGGCTGACAGCGCGCTGAAAATCCTTGATGAAGCCGGATTACCGGGCGAACTTCGCCTGCGTCAGGGGCTGGCGCTGGTCGCGATGGTCGGCGCGGGTGTCACCCGTAACCCGCTCCATTGCCACCGTTTCTGGCAACAGCTGAAAGGCCAGCCGGTAGAGTTCACCTGGCAGTCGGAAGAGGGCATCAGCCTGGTCGCCGTGCTGCGTAAAGGCCCAACCGAGAGCCTGATTCAGGGGCTGCACACTACCCTGTTCCGCGCGGAAAAACGTATCGGCCTGGTGCTGTTCGGGAAGGGAAACATCGGTTCCCGCTGGCTGGAGCTGTTTGCCCGCGAGCAAACGACGCTCTCTGCACGCACCGGTTTTGAATTTGTATTAGCAGGCGTGGTGGACAGCCGCCGCAGCCTGCTGAACTACGACGGGCTGGACGCCAGCCGCGCGCTCGCATTTTTCAACGATGAAGCGGTCGAACAGGACGAAGAATCCCTCTTCCTGTGGATGCGCGCGCACCCGTACGACGATCTGGTCGTGCTGGACGTCACTGCCAGCGAGCAACTGGCCGATCAGTACCTCGATTTTGCCAGCCACGGTTTCCACGTCATCAGCGCGAACAAACTGGCCGGCGCAAGCAGCACCGATAAATACCGCCAGATCCACGACGCGTTTGAAAAAACCGGTCGTCACTGGCTGTATAACGCCACCGTGGGTGCCGGTCTGCCGGTGAACCACACCGTGCGCGACCTGATCGACAGCGGCGACAGCATTCTGGCAATCAGCGGTATCTTCTCCGGTACCCTCTCCTGGCTGTTCCTGCAGTTTGACGGCACCGTTCCGTTTACGGACCTGGTGGACCAGGCGTGGCAGCAGGGGCTGACGGAGCCGGATCCGCGCGTGGATCTCGCCGGAAAAGACGTGATGCGCAAGCTGGTCATTCTGGCGCGTGAAGCGGGTTACGACATTGAGCCCGGCCAGGTGCGTGTGGAGTCGCTGGTTCCGGCCGGTTGCGAAGAGGGGTCAGTCGATCACTTCTTCGAGAACGGTGAGGAGCTGAACGAACAGATGGTGTTACGCCTGGAAGCGGCACGCGAAATGGGGCTGGTTCTGCGCTATGTGGCCCGTTTTGACGCTAACGGTAAAGCCCGCGTGGGTGTTGAGGCCGTTCGCCCTGAGCATCCTCTGGCGGCGTTGCTGCCGTGCGATAACGTCTTCGCCATTGAAAGCCGCTGGTACCGTGATAACCCGCTGGTGATTCGTGGGCCAGGCGCGGGGCGCGACGTCACCGCCGGGGCGATTCAGTCAGACATTAATCGCCTGGCGCAGCTGCTGTAGTCTTTTTGTTTCCCTCTCTCGTAAGGGAGAGGGTAAGGGTGAGGGTGCCAGAGCGCGCTCACCCTGCACTTCTCCCCGCCATCATGAACGTTCTTCATCTTTCCTGAACATTCCTCACCGTTAATGCCGATGATTTCTGTTGACGTCATCCCGCTTTTCCGTCATTTTTACATCCAGACGTCTAAATGGATAGATGTTTATAAACAGCAATAATTATCACGCGATTGATGAGGTAAGGTATGAGCTTTTTTCACGCCAACCAGCGGGAAGCCCTGAATCAGAGCCTGGCTGAAGTGCAGGGCCAGATTAACGTCTCTTTTGAATTCTTTCCGCCGCGCACCAGTGAAATGGAGCAAACCCTGTGGAGCTCTATCGATCGCCTGAGCAGTCTGAAGCCGAAATTCGTCTCTGTGACTTACGGCGCCAACTCCGGTGAGCGCGACCGTACGCACAGCATTATTAAAGGCATTAAGGATCGCACCGGTCTGGAAGCGGCACCGCATCTGACCTGTATCGACGCGACCCGCGACGAACTGCGCACTATCGCCAAGGACTACTGGGACAACGGTATTCGCCATATCGTCGCCCTGCGCGGCGACCTGCCACCGGGCAGCGGTAAACCGGACATGTACGCCACCGACCTGGTGGCGCTCCTGAAAGAGGTCGGCGATTTTGATATCTCTGTGGCGGCGTATCCGGAAGTGCATCCGGAAGCGAAAAGCGCGCAGGCCGATCTGCTCAACCTGAAACGCAAAGTGGATGCCGGTGCAAACCGTGCGATCACACAGTTCTTCTTCGACGTGGAAAGTTATCTGCGTTTCCGCGACCGCTGCATCACGGCGGGCATTGATGTTGAGATCATTCCAGGTATCCTGCCGGTGTCCAACTTCAAGCAGGCGAAGAAATTCGCCGACATGACCAACGTGCGCATCCCGCTGTGGATGTCAAAAATGTACGAAGGGCTGGACGATGATGCCGAAACACGCAAGCTGGTCGGTGCCAATATCGCGATGGACATGGTGAAGATTTTAAGCCGTGAAGGGGTCAAAGACTTCCATTTCTACACCCTGAATCGCGCCGAAATGAGTTACGCCATCTGTCACACCCTCGGCGTTCGCCCGGGTCTGTAAGCGACAAACCCTCTTCGGAGGGTTTTTTGTTTTCTTCTCCCTCCGCTTCCCCCGTCATATCAACGCCATCGCCCCTGCACACAATAGGCATATAATTTCCAGGGTCAATTAAACGGAAATAACTATCGAATCCGTGCGTTATCTCAACTATACCTTCTAAGCAGAGGTGTATATCTTTAAGCTAAATACTGTAGAGGGAGCATGAGAGATGAGCACAGACGATACCCATAACACGTTATCAACCGGACAGTGCCCTTTTCATAAAGGCGGGCCTGACCAAAGCGCGGGCGCTGGCACGAACAGCCGCGACTGGTGGCCCAAGCAACTTCGCGTCGATCTTTTGAATCAACATTCCAACCGTTCTAACCCGCTGGGTGAAGACTTCGACTACCGCAAAGAATTCAGCAAACTTGATTACTCCGCCCTCAAAGGCGATCTCAAAGCCCTTCTGACCGATTCTCAACCGTGGTGGCCTGCCGACTGGGGCAGCTACGCGGGCCTGTTTATTCGTATGGCATGGCATGGCGCAGGCACCTACCGTTCCGTTGACGGTCGCGGCGGTGCAGGGCGCGGTCAACAGCGTTTTGCACCTTTAAACTCCTGGCCGGACAACGTCAGCCTTGATAAAGCGCGCCGTTTGTTATGGCCGATTAAGCAAAAATACGGACAGAAAATCTCCTGGGCCGACCTGTTTATCCTGGCCGGTAACGTGGCGCTGGAAAACTCCGGCTTCCGTACCTTTGGTTTTGGTGCCGGGCGTGAAGATGTCTGGGAACCGGATCTGGATGTGAACTGGGGTGATGAAAAAACCTGGCTGGCTCATCGTGATCCGGAAGCGCTGGCGAAACGTCCTTTAGCCGCGACTGAAATGGGGCTGATTTACGTCAACCCGGAAGGGCCAAATGCCAGCGGTGAACCGCTGTCTGCGGCGGCGGCTATTCGCGCCACCTTCGGCAACATGGGTATGAACGACGAAGAGACCGTGGCCCTGATCGCGGGCGGTCACACGCTGGGTAAAACTCACGGCGCCGCAGAAGCGACGCATGTTGGCGTTGATCCTGAAGCCGCACCGATTGAAGCCCAAGGTTTAGGTTGGGCCAGCACCCACGGCAGCGGCGTGGGCGCAGACGCTATTACTTCCGGTCTGGAAGTGGTCTGGACGCAAACTCCAACTCAGTGGAGCAACTACTTCTTCGAGAACCTGTTCAAATTCGAATGGGTGCAGACGCGCAGTCCGGCAGGCGCAATTCAATTCGAAGCTGTCGACGCGCCAGAGATGATTCCTGATCCGTTCGACCCGTCGAAAAAACGTAAGCCAACCATGCTGGTCACCGACCTGACCCTGCGTATGGACCCGGAATTCGAGAAGATTTCTCGTCGTTTCCTCAACGACCCGCAGGCGTTCAACGAAGCCTTTGCCCGCGCGTGGTTCAAACTGACGCACCGTGATATGGGGCCAAAAGCGCGGTACATCGGTCCGGAAGTCCCGAAAGAAGATCTGATCTGGCAGGACCCGCTGCCGCAGGCATTCTTCCAGCCAACGGCTGCGGACATTGAAAGCCTGAAAGCAGAAATTGCAGCTTCCGGGCTGTCCGTTAGCGAACTGGTGTCGGTTGCCTGGGCGTCGGCCTCCACCTTCCGTGGTGGCGATAAACGCGGGGGTGCCAACGGGGCGCGTCTGGCGTTGGCACCGCAGCGCGACTGGGATGTTAACGCCGCTGCAGCGCGCGCGTTGCCAACCCTGGAGGGCATCTATAAGTCTGCCCATAAAGCGTCGCTGGCCGACATCATCGTGCTGGCCGGTGTGGTGGGTGTTGAACAGGCTGCGAAAGCGGCAGGGGTTTACATCACCGTACCGTTCACGCCGGGCCGCGTGGATGCGCGTCAGGATCAGACGGATATCGAAATGTTTGAGCTGCTCAAGCCGGTTGCCGATGGTTTCCGTAACTATCGCGCTCAGCAGGACAGTGCGACGACAGAATCTCTGCTGATCGACAAAGCCCAGCAGCTGACGCTCACTGCGCCAGAAATGACTGCGCTGGTGGGTGGGATGCGTGTTCTGGGGGCCAACTTTGACGGCAGTCAGAACGGCGTCTTCACCGAACGCGTGGGTGTGCTCAGCAACGATTTCTTCGTCAATCTGCTGGATATGAACACCCAATGGAAAGCCACCGATGACTCAAATGAGCTGTTCGCTGGCAGCGATCGTCAAAGCGGAGAGGTGAAATACACCGCAACGCGTGCCGATCTGGTGTTCGGTTCCAACGCGGTTCTGCGTGCACTGGCAGAAGTGTATGCCAGCCAGGATGCCGGTGAGAAGTTCGTGAAGGACTTTGTCGCCGCCTGGGTGAAAGTGATGAATCTGGACCGTTTCGACCTGCTGTAATTCAGTACAGATGAAAATCCCCGCTCTGGCGGGGATTTTTTTATTCTGCGGTGGCTGCGCTTGTGTGCTCCTAAGCAATTAGTAGGCCGGGTTAGCGCAGTGCCATCCGGCGACAGGAATTACTCCCACTCATGTAAAAAACGCTGCCCGTACTGATCGGCAACCAGCAGTGCTGCGTACACCTGATCCGGCGTTACACCGCCAGGCATGTTGTGAATCGTCTCGCCTTCTGCGCATGACGCTTCTGCCACCAGACGCATTTTGCCCGGAATATCCTCTTTGATATCCAGCTGCGCCAGCGTGATCGGCAATCCGACGCTATGGCACAGCGCGGCCACCGTTTCGATCTCCTCAACCGGGGCATTTTCCAGCACCAGCTGGGTGAGGGTGCCAAACGCGACTTTTTCACCGTGGTAATAGTGGTGCGCATCAGGGATGGCCGTCAGACCGTTGTGGATCGCATGTGCTGCGGCTAATCCGCCGCTCTCAAAGCCTACGCCGCTCAGATAGGTGTTGGCTTCAATCACGCGCTCAAGGGCGGGGGTCACGACATGCTGTTCGGCGGCGAGCATCGCTTTTTCGCCTTCCTGAATAAGCGTGTTGTAGCACAGCTCGGCCAGAGCCAATGCGGCCTGGGTACATTTCCCGCCCGCCATAGTGGTGGCGCCGCTGCGGGAGCAGGCGCGTGCTTCAAACCAGGTTGCCAGCGCATCGCCGATCCCTGCCGCTAACAGGCGGGCAGGCGCACCGGCCACGATTTTGGTGTCGACGATAACCATATTCGGGTTGTGCGGCAGCATCAGGTAACGATCGAACTCGCCGCTGTCGGTGTAGATGACTGAAAGGGCGCTGCACGGTGCATCCGTTGAGGCAATGGTCGGCGCGATAGCAACCGGCACATCCATAAAGTGGGCGAGCGCCTTGGCCGTATCCAGCGTCTTCCCGCCGCCAATACCTAAAACGGCCTGGCAATCGGCGCTTTTTGCCAGCTTGCGCAGACGATCGATTTCAGTCTGGGAGCATTCGCCGCCAAACGGGGCGATTTCGACATGCAGTTCAGCATTTTTGAAGCTTTCACGCAGCGTCTCTTCGGCAAAGCCGAGAACGAATTTATCACCGACGACCAGCCAGCGCGCGGCCAGCGGTTTCAGGTAGTCACCAAGGCGGCTGAGAACATCCGCGCCCTGAATGTATTTTCCCGGTGATTGAATGATACGGTCCATAACGTTTCTCCTTTAGAGATTGAGGTTACCAAACGCGTTTTTCCAGTCGTGCTCGAACTTCTCTATTGCTGACTCTACCGCTGGCGTGCCGAGCATTTGTTGCGCTACATCTAAAGGAAGTGTGATCGCCTCACATCCGGCGAGCAGGCAGTCGAGAGCCTGACGCGGCGTTTTGAAGCTGGCGGCCAGCACTTTGCTGTCGGGGACATGCCGTTCCAGCAGGGACTGCAGCTCCTGCACCATGCGAATCCCGTCGCCGCCCTGGGCATCGACGCGGTTAACGTATGGCGCGACATATTTCGCTCCAGCCAGCGCGGCCAATAAACCCTGCGCCGCGCTGTAAACGGCGGTGCCGAGCGTCGTAATACCTTCTTTTTTCAACGCGTTGATTGCGACCAGCCCTTCCGCGGTGACAGGGATTTTGACCACGATATCCGGCAGTACGTTGCTCAGACGTTTGGCTTCGGCCACCATGGTTTCGGCATCACGGCCCATCGTTTGTGCAAACAGGGTGCCCTCCGGCCCGATGGCTTTTTGCAGGCGCGGCAGCACATCCCAGAGAGACTCGCGGCTGGCGGCGACAATGCTGGGATTGGTGGTCACGCCAGCAATCGGAAAAATACGGGCCAGACGTTCAACTTCCGCCACGTTGGCGGTATCAAGATACAGTTCCATGACTCTTCCTCTGTTTACAGTTCTAATTCACGTTGCAGGAGGACCGCGATGGCCTCTTCGGAGCTGGCATTAACCAGCGCGTTGCGGAAATCTTCGTGCATGATGCGGCGCGCCAGACGCGAGAAAATACGCATGTGCTGATCGCCCGCGGCGTGTTTGTTGAGGGTCAGCATAATGATGAACTGCGCCTCTTCATCGCCCCACTGGACGGGGGCTTTCAGCCGCGCGACGCTGATGGTGGATTGCTCAATGTGCTCAGATTTGCTGTGCGGAATGGCAAAGCTGAAACCAAGACCGGTCGAGAAAACGGCTTCCCGCGCCCATAAATCGGCTTCCAGCTTGCGCGGATAGCGGCAACGTCCGGCCAGCAGTAGCTTGTCGGTCATGCCTTTCATGACCTCTTCTTTGCTGATCCAGTCGTTATCGAGAGAAATACAGCGCGGCGTGACCAGCGGGGTGTCCTGCTGATTCATACGGAACTGCGCTAACAGATGCTCCACTTCAAGAGACGTGCGGCATGCCATCGCCTGATTGAGTAACTGACGACACGCGCGGCTGTCCAGCTGTGCCAGACGCGCTTTGGTCGCCGGAATCGACGGCGAGCCCATGCTAAGTTCATCCAGCCCCAGCCCGACCAGCAGCGGCAGCACAGAGCCTTTTGCCCCGAGTTCACCGCAAAGACCAATCCATTTCCCCTGACGATGCACGGCCTGCACGGCGAAATCGAGCGCCCGCAGAAATGCCGGATTCAGGCTGTTGTAATGGCGGGTCACTTTGGCATTATCCCTGTCGACCGCCAGCAGGTACTGCGTCAGGTCATTACTGCCAATGCTAAAGAAATCAATCTCTTCGCAGCACTGGTCGATGATGAACATCACTGACGGCACTTCCAGCATGATGCCGAGGGGGATTTTCTCCTCAAACGGAATATGTTCGGCACGTAGCTGCTGTTTGGCTTCAGCAAGTTTTTCCTTCACCCACAGGATCTCTTCCATCGAGGAGATCATCGGGATCATGATCTTCAGGCTGCCATGCGCAGACGCGCGAAGGATCGCCCTGAGCTGAGTGGTAAACAGCGCGGAATATTCTTCGTAAATACGGACGGCGCGATAGCCGAGGAACGGGTTGTTCTCCGCCGGGATATTCAGATACTCAACGGGTTTATCACCGCCGATATCCATGGTGCGCACAATGATGCTCCGCCCGTTTGCACTTTCCAGAGCCTGACAAAAAATGTTGTACAGCTCGTTTTCACAGGGCGCGCAGGCGCGATCCATGTACAGCATTTCGGTGCGGAACAGGCCTACGCCCTCAGCGCCGTTGCCAAAGGCGGCCTGCGCTTCTGCCGAATGGGCAATATTGGCGGCAATTTCAATGCGCAAACCATCCGCGGTTCTCGCTTCGCGATCGAGCCAGACGCTCTGTTGTTCGCGAAGCTGCTCCTGCACGGCCTTTTCCTGCTGGTAATAACGGGCAACCGCCTCGCTGGCATTCACCACGATGGCACCGGCATTGCCGTCAATAAACACCGATTGATCGCGCCATGACAGCAGGCTATCGCTGTCGACGCCCACCAGCGTTGGGATGTTAAACGAACGCGCCAGAATCACAGTGTGGGAAGTGGTGCCGCCGCTTTTCAGCAGCAGGCCTTTCAGCAGGGTTTTATCCAGCTCCAGGAACTGGCCCGGCGTGAGGTCGTCTGCCAGACAAACGGACGGTTGCGTCAGCTGACCCGGAGCCGGGAAGCGCTCCTCGCCGTAAATCTGCTGTAAGAGTTGATAGCAGACATCGCGTACGTCCAGTACGCGCTCCTGTAAATAACTGCTGCTGGAGCGCGAAAACTCAGCGCAGAAATGATTTGCCGTGGCGATAACCGCCTGCGCACAACTTAGCCCCTGATTGACGCCTGCCAGAAGATGCTGACGCAGTGAGGTGTCCGTCGCCAGCGAGCGATGGGCTTCCAGAATGGCGCTTGCGGTGCTGTCGCTATCCAGCGCGCGCAGCTCAATGCTTTTCACCAGCAGCGTCAGACCTTTATCCAGTGAAGATTGTTCTTCCTCCGCGCCTCGGGTGTGAGGGAGTGACGTTAACGCGTTGAGATCGAGCGAAGTCAGCAGTGTAAGCACGCCGCGATCGCTGCCGCTGCATACGGGCAGGGCGCGAAAGAGCGTCGGGTTGAGGCGAGTCAGGGATTCCGGTAACGGGTCGAGGTCGGTGCTAATCGTGGCGGCGAGGGGAGCGTCACAGTGGGGAAACTCCTCTTTTAGCCACTGGGCCAGGCGCTGATAGGCATGTTGTTCATCTGCACCGGTAATCACCAGGCGACAGGCATCACCCGTCAGAGTATCGGTGCCGATCAGGGCGAGCGCGCTTTTGGCATCGCCTTTCCGATCGCTGCGCAGATTGTGCCACTCAATCTGCGAGGTAAAAGTATTGCACAGCGTTTCAACATGACTTGCCGGGCGTGCATGTACGCCATTGGGCAAATCACAGACAAAATCCACAACCTGGGTCATACGCACACTCCTGAAAACCAAAATCACTATTAGTGGAAAGCATACGAGCGCGACAGTGAGACGCGCCATGTGACAAAACTGCCAAACGCTGGACAAATGTAATGTCCGGCGAAAAGTGAGATTTGACTCACAGGTTCACTGTTTTTGCGCTTTTTGAAGGAGGGTGGAAATTTCGAGGCGGATCGCATTTTTCTTTCTGTATTACAAAAATCCAGCAAATGCCCTTTTTGTCCACTGTCAGCCCGCTTTCCGATTGCCTATTGTTGCCACAACATCTTTATGGATATAGGCGAGCGAAAGCCCGGGAGCGACACATGAAAGAGTTGATGCATATTCTCAAGAACACGCGGCAGCATCTGATGACAGGGGTGTCGCACATGATCCCCTTCGTCGTCGCAGGCGGTATTTTGCTGGCCGTTTCGGTCATGCTCTATGGCAAAGGCGCCGTTCCGGACGCGGCCACCGATCCCAATCTGAAAAAACTGTTCGATCTTGGCGTGGCGGGCTTAACGCTGATGGTGCCTTTCCTGGCGGCCTATATCGGTTATTCCATTGCCGAACGCGCGGCGCTCGCACCCTGCGCTATCGCAGCATGGGTCGGTAACAGCTTCGGCGCAGGGTTCTTCGGCGCCATCATCGCCGGGATCCTCGGCGGTATCGTCGTCTTCTACCTGAAAAAACTGCCAGTGCCGAAAGTGCTTCGCTCGGTCATGCCAATTTTCATCATCCCTATCATCGGCACCTTTATCACCGCCGGCATCATGATGTGGGGTCTCGGTGAACCTGTCGGCGCACTCACCACAGGATTAACGCAGTGGCTGCAAGGCATGCAGCAGGGCAGCATCGTGGTACTCGCCGTCATCATGGGACTCATGCTGGCCTTCGACATGGGCGGCCCTATCAACAAGGTGGCCTACGCGTTCATGCTGATTTGCGTGGCGCAGGGGGTTTATACCGTGGTGGCTATCGCGGCGGTTGGGATCTGCGTACCGCCATTAGGACTGGGGCTGGCGACGCTGATCAACCGCAAGAATTTCAACGCAGAAGAACGCGAAGCGGGTAAAGCCGCGCTGGTCATGGGCTGCGTGGGTGTGACGGAAGGGGCAATACCTTTTGCCGCTGCCGATCCGCTGCGCGTCATTCCTTCCATCATGCTTGGCTCAGCCTGCGGTGCAGTCACAGCAGCCGTATTTGGTGCGCAATGTTATGCCGGATGGGGCGGCCTGATTGTGCTGCCCGTAGTGGAAGGCAAGCTCGGGTATATCGCGGCCGTTGCCGTGGGGGCCGTGGTCACGGCGGTCAGCGTCAACGTACTGAAAAGCATTGCGCGTAAGAACGCGAAACAGGTCGAAGAGAAGGAAGACGACCTGGATCTGGATTTCGAAATTAACTGAGTGAGGAAGAAAACATGGCCCGAATTATTGCAGTCACCGCGTGTCCGTCTGGCGTTGCCCACACCTACATGGCCGCCGAAGCGCTGGAAAGCGCCGCTAAAGCCAAAGGCTGGGAAGTCAAAGTCGAAACCCAGGGGTCTATCGGCCTCGAAAACGAACTGACGGCTGAAGACGTCGCCGCAGCGGATATGGTCATCCTGACCAAAGATATCGGCATTAAGTTTGAAGAGCGCTTCGCCGGAAAAACCATTGTGCGCGTCAACATCAGTGATGCGGTCAAACGCGCAGAAGCCATCATGAACAAAATTGATGCCCATTTGGCGCAAACCGCCTGACCTCTTCCCGCCCTTCGGGGCGGGCTTGTTTTCAGTTACTGGAGTTTAATCATGACGAATCGTATTCAGCGCCTGAAAGACGCATTGTTCGCCAGCCCGCGTGAAATCTCGCTTGAACGTGCGCTGCTCTACACCGAAAGCCATCAGCAGACGGAAGGCGAACCGGTCATTCTGCGTCGAGCGAAAGCGACGGCGTATATTCTCGACCACGTTGAGATCGCGATTCGTGATGATGAACTGATTGCCGGTAACCGCACGGTGAAACCGCGCGCCGGGATTATGTCGCCCGAAATGGACCCGTACTGGCTGCTGAAAGAGCTGGAGCAGTTCTCCACCCGCCCGCAGGATCGCTTTAATATCAGCGAAGAAGACAAACGCCTCTACCGCGACGTGCTTTATCCGTACTGGGAAAAGCGGTCGATGAAGGACTTCATCAATAGCCAGATGACGGAAGAGGTCAAAGCGGCGGTAAGCACGCAGATTTTCAGCGTTAACCAGACGGATAAAGGCCAGGGGCACATCATCATTGATTACCCGCGTCTGTTGAACAACGGGCTGGGTGCGCTGGTGGCTGAGATGAACGAGCACTGTCAGTGCGAGCCGCAGAATGCATTTTACCAGGCCGCGCTACTGCTGCTTGAAGCCTCGCAACGCCATATCCTGCGCTACGCGGCGCTGGCGGAAGAGATGGCTGAACGCTATGACGAACCGCGTCGGCAGGAGCTGTTGGCCATCGCTGTAAACTCGCGCCACAACGCCCAATACAAGCCGCAAAGCTTCTGGCAGGCATGTCAGCTGTTCTGGTACATGAACGTCATTTTGCAGTATGAATCTAACGCCAGTTCGCTCTCTATTGGCCGCTTCGATCAGTACATGCTGCCGTTTTATCAGGCCTCGCTGAGCCAGGGCGAAGATGCGGCGTTCCTTAAAGAGTTATTAGAATCTCTGTGGGTGAAATGCAACGACGTGGTGCTGTTGCGCTCGACCAGCAGCGCCCGCTATTTTGCCGGATTCCCGACGGGCTACACCGCGTTGCTGGGCGGCCTGACGGAAAATGGCCGCAGCGCGGTAAACGTGCTCTCATTCCTCTGCCTCGATGCCTATCAGAGTATCCAGTTACCGCAGCCGAATCTGGGCGTTCGCGTCAATGAGTTTATCGACAGGCCGTTCCTGCTCAAAACGGCGGAAACTATTCGTCTGGGCACCGGTATTCCGCAGATTTTCAATGACGAGGTGGTAGTGCCCGCTTTCCTGAATCGCGGGGTGTCGCTGGAAGATGCGCGCGATTACGCGGTTGTCGGCTGCGTTGAGTTATCGATTCCGGGTAAAACCTACGGTCTGCACGATATCGCCATGTTTAACCTGCTGAAGGTAATGGAAATTGCGATGCAGGAGAACGAAGGCAATACGACGCTGAGTTATGACCAATTGCTGGAACATATCCGCACCAAAATTAACCACTACATTGCGTTAATGGTCGAAGGCAGCAATATATGCGACATTGGCCATCGCGACTGGGCACCGGTTCCGCTGCTCTCTTCCTTTATCAGCGACTGTCTTGATAACGGCAAGGACATCACCGAAGGCGGGGCACGGTATAACTTCTCTGGCGTGCAGGGTATTGGGATCGCCAATCTGAGTGATTCGCTTCATGCCTTAAAAGGGCTGGTGTTTGAGCAGCAGCGCTTAAGTTTTGATGAACTACTGGCGGTACTCAAAGCGAACTTCGCGACGCCCGAGGGTGAAAAGGTCCGTGCGCGGCTTATCCATCGCTTCGAAAAATACGGCAATGATATCGATGAGGTCGACAATATCAGCGCTGAACTCCTGCGCCACTACTGCAAAGAGGTCGAAAAGTATCGTAATCCGCGTGGGGGGCAATTCACGCCGGGTTCCTATACCGTCTCAGCCCACGTGCCGCTCGGCGCTGTTGTCGGAGCCACGCCGGATGGGCGTTTTGCCGGTGAGCAGCTGGCGGACGGCGGCCTGTCGCCGATGCTCGGCCAGGACATGCAGGGCCCGACGGCGGTGCTGAAATCTGTGAGTAAGCTGGATAACTATCTGCTCTCTAATGGCACGCTGCTGAATGTGAAATTCACGCCAGCCACCCTCGAAGGTGACGCCGGGTTACAAAAACTGGCCGATTTCCTGCTTGCATTCACCCAGCTGAAATTACAGCATGTTCAGTTCAACGTGGTGAATGCGGATACGCTTCGCGAAGCGCAACAACGCCCGCAGGATTTTGCCGGGCTGGTGGTCCGCGTCGCCGGGTACAGTGCCTTCTTTGTTGAGCTGTCGAAGGAGATTCAGGATGACATTATCCGCCGTACCGCGCATCAGCTGTGAAATGATAGAAACACGCGCTGACCAGGCGCGTATTTTTAACATCCAGCGCTACTCCCTGAATGATGGGCAGGGCATCCGCACGGTGGTCTTTTTCAAAGGCTGTCCCCACTCCTGCCCGTGGTGCGCGAATCCGGAATCCATCTCGCCAAAGATCGAGACCGTGCGCAGGGAGAGCAAATGTCTGCACTGCGCACCCTGCTTGCGAGATGTTGCCGAATGCCCTTCCGGTGCGTTTGAGCACATTGGTCGCGATGTTACGCTTGAAGAACTTGAACGCGAGGTGATGAAAGATGAGGTCTTCTTTCGCTCCTCCGGCGGCGGAGTGACGCTCTCCGGCGGTGAGGTGTTGATGCAGGCGCCTTTTGCCACTCAGCTATTGCAACGGCTGCGTCGGTGGGGAGTTCATACCGCCATTGAAACCGCAGGCGATGCGCCGCTTTCCCGCCTTTTACCCCTGGCGAAGCAGTGCGATGAAGTGCTGTTCGATCTGAAAATCATGGATTCAGACCAGGCGAAAACCGTGATAAATATGAATTTACCGAGGGTGCTGGATAATCTGCTGCGTCTGGTGGAAGAGGGCATCAACGTGATCCCACGCGTGCCGCTCATCCCCGGCTATACGCTGAGTGAGACGAATATGAATCGCTTACTGGCATTTCTGATACCCTCAAAAATACGGCAACTGCATTTGTTGCCCTTCCATCAGTACGGCGAGCCGAAATATCGGCTGCTCGGACACGCGTGGACCATGAGCCAGGTGGCTGTACCGACGGAAGAGGACATCGCCCGGGTGCGACAGATGGCCGAGCGTGCAGGATTTTTGGTAACCGTTGGAGGTTAATATGGCCGCTATCGCGGAACACCGAATTGTCGCAGTGACTGCCTGTGTGAGCGGTGTCGCCCATACTTACATGGCAGCGGAACGGCTGGAAAAGCTCTGCCACCAGGAAAAGTGGAACATTCGAATCGAAACCCAGGGTGCTCTGGGCATTGAATGCGAACTGACAGAAGAGGACATTCGTCAGGCGGAAGTGGTTCTGCTCATTACGGATATTGAACTGGCTGGCGTGGAGCGATTCGAGCAGTGTCGCTATGTGAAATGCGGCATCAATGCGTTCTTGCGCGATCCGCAAAAGGTGATGGTTGCCGTCCGTAAACTGCTGTCTGCCCCGCAACATACCCAGCTTATTCTGGATTAACCGACTTTCCGGTGAGCTGGCTGTGGTACTGGCGGCGATACTCAGACGGCGAGCGTTCCGTATTTTTGCGGAACAGTCGGCAAAAATAGTTACTGTCAATAAACCCACAGCTGTGTGCGATCTCTTTGACCTTCAAATCATACCCCTTCAGCAACCGGCGAGCATGTTCGAGCCGGGTATGCGTCAGATATTCGTTAAATCCCACCGCGCCTGTCTTCTGGAAAAGATGCGAAAGATAGTTGGGTGAGATGTAGAACGCTTTCGCGACGGATTCACGGGTCAGCGGCGACGCGTAGTGCTCATCAATATAGTCGCGAATGGCGCCAAACAGGGCCTGGCTGCGTGAAGCGGTCTGGATCTGGCTGCCGAGCAGGTCGGTGCAATGGCTGAGCAGGCTTAAGGTAATCAGCCTGGCGGTTTGCTGCTCCTGTGGCTGCATCTGCATTTCATGCAATGTTTGCAGCAGGAATGAGCCAATACGCGGGCCTCGGCGTGCAACGTGCTGTTTCGCCAGATTGCGCAGGGCTATGCCATCCCACTGCACCAGACTAAAACCAAGCTGTTGTTTGCCAAACAGAATGCTTAACGCGGTAGCGGGTTGTTGCCATTGCGGCGAGTTCCAGCCGCCTGCCGGGACATATAAGACATCCTGAGCCTGCAAAACTCCGGTCGATACGTCTTTCACGGAGCCTTCCAGCACAATCTCCAGACGTGGGAAATCAACCTGCAGCGCCAGCTCTGGTGCGGGAGTCGCGGGGTTAGCAAAATGCACTTTCCGCAGGGATGCCGGGCCTTCAATCAATTCGGCCAGGATCAGGTTGATATCTTGCTGCATGGCATTTCCTTCCGTGTCGACCAAAGAGAAAACCTTACCTGCAAGCATAAAAAAAGGCCACACATGGTGTGGCCTGATGAGCGCAAAACAGAGATTAGCCCGTGTTACGCATGCCCGCAGCGACGCCCGCGATGGTGACCATCAGCGCTTGTTCCACGCGCGGGTCTGGCTCTTTGCCGGCTTCTTCCGCCTGACGGGAACGGTGCAGCAGTTCTGCCTGCAATACGTTCAGTGGGTCTGTGTAGATGTTGCGCAGCTGGATGGACTCGGCAATCCACGGTAAATCTTCCATCAGGTGCGAGTCGTTGGCGATATCCAGCACGACTTTAATGTCGCCTTCCAGCAGCTCGCGCAGCTCTTTACCCAGGCCCCATAGCTCCGGTTTGACCAGGCGCTGATCGTAGTATTCCGCCAGCCACAGGTCGGCTTTGGAGAACACCATCTCCAGCATTCCCAGACGGGTGGAGAAGAAAGGCCAGTCGCGGCACATGGTTTCCAGCTCGCTTTGCTTGCCGTCTTCGACCACTTTTTGCAGCGCGGCACCGGCACCCAGCCAGGCAGGCAGCATCAGACGGTTTTGCGTCCAGGCGAAGATCCATGGAATAGCGCGCAGAGACTCCACACCACCGGTTGGGCGGCGTTTCGCAGGACGTGAACCGAGCGGCAGTTTGCCCAGCTCCTGTTCCGGCGTTGCCGAGCGGAAGTACGGGACGAAATCTTTGTTTTCACGTACATAGCCACGGTACAGATCGCAGGAGATATCCGACAGTTCGTCCATGATATGACGCCATGCGTCTTTTGGCTCCGGTGGTGGCAGCAGGTTCGCTTCCAGAATCGCGCTGGTGTAGAGCGACAGGCTGCTGATGGTCACTTCCGGCAAGCCATATTTAAAGCGGATCATCTCGCCCTGCTCGGTGACACGCAGGCCGCCTTTCAGGCTGCCCGGCGGCTGCGAAAGCAGTGCCGCGTGCGCTGGTGCGCCGCCGCGACCGATAGAGCCGCCGCGTCCGTGGAACAGCGTTAATTCGATACCCGCTTTTTCGCAGGTTTTGATCAGCGCGTCCTGCGCCTGGTACTGCGCCCAGGAGGCCGCCATTACGCCCGCATCTTTCGCAGAGTCGGAATAGCCAATCATCACCATCTGTTTGCCCTGAATAAAGCCGCGATACCAGTCGATATTTAGCAACTGGGTCATCACGTCGTTGGCGTTGTTCAGGTCGTCGAGGGTTTCAAACAGCGGAGCCACCGGCAGCGCAAAGCTAATACCGGCTTCTTTTAACAGCAAATGTACGGCCAGCACGTCGGACGGGGTCTTCGCCATGGAGATCACATAGGCGGCGACAGATCCTTTTGGCGCATCAACGATCGCTTTACAGGTGTTGAGCACTTCGCTGGTCTCTTCGCTCGGCTCCCAGCTGCGCGGGAGAAGAGGGCGTTTTGAGTTCAGCTCGCGGATCAGGAAGGCCTGTTTGTCGGCTTCAGACCAGCTTTCGTAGTCGCCAATGCCGAGATAGCGGGTCAGCTCGCCCAGCGCTTCGGTGTGGCGGGTGCTTTCCTGACGCACGTCGATTCGTACCAGCGGCACGCCGAAACACTTCACGCGGCGCAGGGTGTCGAGCAGCTCGCCGTTGGCGATGATGCCCATTCCGCATGCCTGTAGTGATTTATAGCAGGCGTAGAGCGGGTCCCACAGCTGTTCGTTTTGGCTGAGCAGTCCCGCCGGTTTCGGCAGACGCTGGCCTTTCAGGCGCGCTTCCAGCCAGGCTTGGGTCGCCATCAGCTGACTGCGCAGGTTTTTCATCAGGTAACGATACGGCTCGCTGGCGCCCGCTTCGCCGACCAGTTCCAGCAGCTCTGGCGTCGCTTCGACCATCGACAGTTCAGAAATCAGGATTTGAATATCTTTCAGGAACAGGTCGGTGGCTTTCCAGCGGCTCAGCAGCAGGACGTGGCGGGTGATTTCAGCGGTGACGTTTGGGTTGCCGTCGCGGTCGCCACCCATCCAGGAGGTGAAGCGCACCGGCACGAAATCCACCGGCAGGCGGTAGCCCAGATTCTCTTCGAGCTGTTCGTTTAGCTCGCGAAGGTAGTTTGGCACTCCTTCCCACAGGCTGTTTTCCACGACCGCGAAGCCCCATTTGGCTTCATCAACCGGGCTTGGACGGTACTTACGGATTTCATCCGTGTGCCAGGACTGGGCAATCAGCTGGCGAAGACGACGCATCAGCTGGTTGCGTTCGTAATCGACAATGTCTTTGTTATCAAGCTGCTTCAGGCAGTTGTTCACTTCCACCATTTTGTGGATAAGCGTACGACGGGTGATCTCGGTCGGGTGCGCGGTAAGCACCAGTTCCAGGGAGAGGGATTCCACCGCTTTTTTGATGGTCTCTTCGTTGAGATCGGGCTGGTCTTTGAGTTTTCTGAGCGTGCGGGCAATCACTTCCGGGTTGCTGGCAGCTTCGCCCTTCGGCGAAATACTGTGGTATTGCTCGGCGGTGTTAGCCAGGTTCAGGAACTGGCTGAACGCGCGCGCGACGGGCAGCAGTTCGTCGTTGGACAGGTTCTGCAAGGTGGTGAGCAGCTCCTGGCGGTTCGCTTCATTTCCTGCTCGGGAGGATTTGGACAGCTTACGGATGGTTTCAACGCGGTCGAGAATGTTCTCTCCCAGCGCGTCCTTGATGGTATCTCCCAGCACTTTGCCGAGCATACTGACATTACTACGCAACGCGGAATATTGTTCGTTCATAAAAACCCAGTCACCCCATCATTTTTGTTTATGCCCATTCAGAAATCTTTTGGACATTTATTTGTCATCTCCCTTTATAAAGCCACGTAAACCCCCTGCCGTCAATTGCTGCGAAAACGGTTCAGCAAACGAATAAATGTGGGCAATTTACGAAATTTAATTCGCTTCGCGTCAGATAAGAGATGCTTATGAGAATGTGACGAGGATCATGCGTTTTGGTGCCCTCTCCTGGCGGAAGAGGGCACTCAAAAAGAATTGTTAGTGCCAGCAGAAATGATGCACAACCTGGGTAATTAATTCGCGTGTCGGCTTAATAAAGCGGGTTTCCAGGTATTCGTCCGGCTGGTGAGCCTGATTAATGGAACCCGGGCCAAGCACCAGTGTCGGGCACAGCGTCTGGATAAACGGCGCTTCGGTGCAGTAGTTCACTACATCGGTTTGCGCGCCGAGCAGTTTTTCGACCACCTGCACCAGCTGGTGGTCCGGCGGGCATTCGTAGCCAGGGATCGGCGGGTGCAGCTCGGAAATGGTCAGACGGCCCGGCCAGCGCTCGCTCACAGGGGCCAGTGCTTCCGTCAACAGCCCATCCAGATCGCTTAAGGTCATGCCCGGCAGCGGGCGGATATCCATATGCAGTTCGCAGCAAGCGCAGATGCGGTTGGAGGCGTCACCACCGTGCAGACTGCCCAGGTTCAGCGTTGGGTACGGCACGGTAAACGAGTCGTGGTGATAGCGCTCTTTCAGGGAGTCGCGCAGCTGCATGATACGGCCAATCGCATCATGCATCAGTTCGATGGCGTTGACGCCACGAGCGGGATCGCTGGAGTGGCCGGACTGGCCCATCACGCGTACGGCGGTAGAGATATGGCCTTTGTGGGCGCGAATCGGTTGCAGTGAAGTCGGTTCACCGATAATGGCGCAATCCGGGCGCAGGGCGGTATTCTCCGAAAAATAGCGCGCACCCGCCATGCTGGTCTCTTCATCGGCGGTGGCCAGAATATAGAGCGGCTTTTTCAGGGTTTTCACATCCACGTCACGCAGGGCATCAAGAATAAAGGCGAAGAAGCCTTTCATATCCGCCGTGCCCAGACCGTAGAGCTTGTTGTCGTGCTCGGTCAGGGTGAAGGGATCGCGCGTCCAGCGGCCATCATCAAAGGGAACGGTATCCGTATGTCCGGCCAGCAGCAGGCCGCCAGCACCCTCGCCGGTACTGGCGAGCAGATTGAATTTATTGCGGGTTCCTGGAACGGGTTGAACTTCCACCTTAAACCCGAGTTCGCTAAACCAGCCAGCCAGTAAATTGATTAAAGACTCATTGCTCTGGTCGAGCGCTTCTTCGGTCGCACTGATGGACGGCGTGGCAATCAGGGCGCGGTAAATCTCGATAAAGGGTGGTAAATTCATTTTCATTGTTGACATACCTTAGGTCGTGATAGTATCAATATTCATGCACTAAATATGAATAAAAATACACTAACGTTGATCGTAAAGGAACCCGATGTTGAATACGCTGATTGTGGGCGCTAGCGGTTATGCGGGCGCAGAGCTTGTGAGCTACGTGAATCGCCATCCTCATATGACCATAACCGCTTTGACCGTATCAGCGCAAAGCAATGATGCGGGAAAATTAATTTCTGATTTGCATCCGCAGCTTAAGGGAGTCGTGGATTTGCCGTTGCAGCCGATGTCCGACATCAGCGAGTTTACCGACGGTGTGGATGTGGTGTTTTTGGCCACCGCCCACGAAGTTAGCCACGACCTGGCACCGCAGTTCCTGGCGGCCGGCTGTGTGGTTTTCGATCTCTCCGGCGCGTTCCGCGTTAACGACAGTGCGTTTTATGAAAAATATTACGGCTTTACTCACCAGCATCTGGATCTGCTTAAAAAAGCGGTTTATGGTCTGGCGGAGTGGAGCGCGGATAAGCTGAAAGAAGCCAATTTGATTGCCGTTCCGGGATGCTATCCAACGGCGGCGCAGCTTTCTCTTAAGCCTTTGATCGACGCGGGCCTGCTGGATCTTAACCAGTGGCCTGTGATCAACGCCACCAGTGGCGTCAGCGGTGCCGGGCGTAAGGCGGCCATTTCTAACAGCTTCTGCGAAGTGAGCCTGCAACCGTATGGCGTATTCAACCACCGTCATCACCCGGAAATCACTACACACCTGGGCGCGGAAGTGATTTTCACCCCGCATCTGGGCAACTTCCCGCGCGGGATTCTGGAAACCATCACCTGCCGTCTGAAACCGGGCGTGACCAAAGATCAGGTAGCCGAAGCCTTTAATCAGGCGTATGCCGATAAACCGTTGGTGCGTCTGTATGACAAAGGTGTCCCGGCACTGAAAAACGTGGTCGGCCTGCCGTTCTGCGATATCGGTTTTGCCGTTCAGGGCGAGCACCTGATCGTGGTGGCTGCAGAAGATAACCTTCTCAAAGGCGCTGCCGCCCAGGCGGTGCAGTGCGCAAACATTCGTTTTGGCTTCGCCGAAACGCAGTCTCTTATTTAAGGTGTGATGATGAATCCATTAATTATCAAACTCGGTGGTGTACTGCTGGACAGCGAAGAAGCGCTGGAGCGTCTGTTTACTGCACTGGTGAACTATCGTGAATCACACCAACGTCCGCTGGTGATTGTACACGGCGGCGGCTGCGTGGTGGATGAGCTGATGAAAGGGCTGAATCTGCCGGTGAAAAAGAAAAACGGCCTGCGTGTGACGCCTGCCGATCAGATCGACATCATTACCGGCGCGCTGGCGGGAACTGCAAACAAAACGCTGCTGGCGTGGGCAAAGAAACACCATATCGCCTCCGTGGGCCTGTATCTGGGCGACGGTGATAGCGTAAATGTGACCCAGCTCGACGAAGAACTGGGCCATGTTGGACTGGCGCAGCCGGGTTCACCTAAGCTGATTAACACCCTGCTGGAAGGCGGTTTCCTGCCGGTTGTAAGCTCTATCGGGGTGACCGAAGAGGGACAACTGATGAACGTGAATGCCGACCAGGCGGCCACGGCGCTGGCGGCGACGCTGGGCGCGGATCTGATTCTGCTCTCCGATGTGAGCGGGATTCTGGATGGAAAAGGCCAGCGCATTGCCGAGATGACGGCGGCGAAGGCTGAGCAGTTAATCGACCAGGGCATTATTACCGACGGCATGATTGTGAAGGTGAATGCCGCGCTGGATGCCGCTCGCACTTTGGGTCGCCCGGTCGATATCGCCTCTTGGCGTCACGCGGAACAATTGCCCGCGCTGTTTAACGGCACGCCGATTGGTACACGTATTCTGGCCTAATATTTTGTGCATGTAAGTACAGCGTTATCGGGCAAAAAAAGAGTATTGATGATTGCAGGTCGGGTAAGCGCAGCGCGACCCGACAGAACTAACCGAATTTAAGGAAGCATGTTATGGCACTTTGGGGTGGGCGTTTTACACAGGCAGCGGATCAGCGTTTCAAACAGTTCAATGACTCTTTGCGCTTCGACTACCGCCTGGCCGAACAGGATATCGTCGGCTCTGTGGCCTGGTCTAAAGCGCTGGTTACCGTTGGCGTGCTGACGGCAGACGAACAAGTGCAGCTCGAAGAGGCGCTGAATAATCTGCTGGAAGAGGTGCGCCTGAATCCGCAGCAGATCCTCGAGAGCGATGCTGAAGATATTCATAGCTGGGTGGAAGGCAAACTGATCGACAAAGTCGGCCAGTTGGGTAAAAAGCTGCACACCGGGCGTAGCCGTAACGATCAGGTCGCAACTGACCTGAAGCTGTGGTGTAAAGACACTGTTGTGGAGCTGCTGTCGGCGAATCGCCAGCTGCAGAGTGCGCTGGTGGAAACCGCGCATCACAATCAGGACGCGGTGATGCCGGGTTATACCCACCTGCAGCGCGCGCAGCCGGTGACGTTTGCTCACTGGTGTCTGGCCTATGTTGAAATGCTGGCGCGCGATGAGAGCCGTTTGCAGGATACCCTGAAGCGTCTGGACGTCAGCCCGCTGGGCAGCGGTGCGCTGGCCGGCACGGCGTATGAAATCGACCGTGAACAGCTGGCCGGCTGGCTGGGCTTTGCTTCTGCCACCCGTAACAGCCTGGACAGCGTTTCCGATCGCGACCACGTGCTGGAGCTGCTGTCGAATGCGTCCATTGGCATGGTGCATCTGTCGCGCTTTGCCGAAGATCTGATTTTCTTCAATTCCGGTGAAGCCGGTTTTGTTGAGCTGTCTGACCGCGTGACGTCCGGTTCTTCCCTCATGCCGCAGAAGAAAAACCCGGATGCGCTGGAGCTGATCAGGGGTAAATGTGGCCGCGTGCAGGGCGCGCTGACCGGCATGATGATGACGCTGAAAGGGCTGCCACTGGCCTACAACAAAGACATGCAGGAAGATAAAGAGGGGCTGTTCGATGCTCTCGACACCTGGCTCGACTGCCTGCACATGGGCGCGCTGGTGCTGGACGGTATTCAGGTGAAACGTCCACGTTGCCAGGAAGCGGCGCAGCAGGGCTATGCGAACTCTACGGAGCTGGCGGACTATCTGGTCGCGAAAGGCGTGCCGTTCCGTGAGGCGCACCATATTGTGGGCGAAGCGGTGGTTGAGGCGATTCGTCAGGGCAAGCCGCTGGAAGATCTTACGCTTGCCGATCTGCAAAAATTCAGTGCGGTGATTGGCGATGACGTCTATCCGATTCTGGCGCTGCAATCCTGCCTGGATAAGCGTGCGGCGAAAGGCGGTGTGTCGCCGAAGCAGGTGGCGCAGGCAATTGCGGATGCGAAGGATCGACTGATTTAAGTCGGTACATTGCCGGGTGGCGCAGCGCTTACCCGGCCAATAAAAATCAGGCCTGGCGTTTGCCGGGCTTTTTTATGCAAAAAAAAGCGGACACAGGGTCCGCAAAAGTTCACGTTGGCTTTAGTTGTTCGAGTTTTGAGAGAAACTCGTATAACGCGGCAGTGCTTCAAGGGTCAAACAGTCACCGCCTCGTCTATGTGGTGTATTATTCAACAGAATGCTTGATAGGGATAATCGTTCGTTGCTATGCTATCTATCGCCATGAACTATCGTGGCGACGGAGGATGAATAATGAATATTCGTGATCTTGAATACCTGGTAGCGTTAGCCGAGCATCGTCATTTTCGCCGCGCGGCAGATTCCTGCCACGTCAGCCAGCCGACCCTGAGCGGTCAGATTCGCAAGCTGGAAGATGAGCTGGGCGTGATGCTGCTGGAACGTACCAGTCGTAAAGTGCTGTTCACCCAGGCCGGTTTGCTGCTGGTGGATCAGGCGCGCACCGTGCTGCGCGAGGTCAAAGTGCTCAAGGAAATGGCAAGCCAGCAGGGGGAAGCCATGTCCGGCCCGCTGCACATTGGCCTGATCCCTACCGTTGGCCCCTATTTGTTGCCGCAAATTATCCCGATGCTGCACCAGACCTTCCCGAAACTCGAAATGTATCTGCACGAAGCCCAGACCCATCAACTGCTGGCGCAGCTGGATAGCGGTAAGCTCGACTGTGCGATTCTGGCGCTGGTCAAAGAGAGCGAAGCCTTTATCGAAGTGCCGCTGTTTGATGAGCCGATGATGCTGGCGATCTATGAGGATCACCCGTGGGCGAACCGCGATCGCGTGCCGATGTCCGATCTGGCGGGTGAAAAGCTGCTGATGCTCGAAGACGGTCACTGTCTGCGCGATCAGGCGATGGGTTTTTGCTTTGAAGCGGGTGCGGATGAAGATACCCATTTCCGTGCAACCAGCCTGGAAACGCTGCGCAATATGGTGGCGGCGGGAAGCGGTATTACACTGCTGCCTGCGCTGGCCGTACCGCGCGAGCGCAAACGCGATGGTGTGGTTTATCTGCCGTGCATTAAGCCTGAGCCGCGTCGTACCATTGGTCTGGTCTATCGTCCAGGATCACCGCTGCGCAGCCGCTATGAGCAGCTGGCAGAGGCCATCCGCAGTTCGATGGATGGCCACTTTGACGGTGCGTTAAAACAGGCGGTTTAAGCCGTTCAGCGCTGCTACCCGATAGGCTTCCGCCATCGTCGGGTAGTTAAAGGTGGTGTTCACGAAGTACTCAATCGTGTTACCGCCACCTTTTTGCTCCATGATGGCCTGACCGATATGAATGATTTCCGCCGCGCGTTCACCGAAGCAGTGAATCCCGAGGATCTCTTTCGTCTCGCGATGGAACAAAATCTTCAGCGTTCCCACGCTCATTCCCACGATTTGCGCCCGCGCCAGATGCTTGAACTGCGCACGACCCACCTCGTAAGGCACCTTCATTGACGTCAGCTGCTGTTCGGTTTTGCCCACCGAGCTGATCTCCGGAATGGTGTAAATCCCGGTTGGAATATCTTCGATCAGATGCGCAGTCGCTTCGCCTTTCACCAGCGCCTGGGCAGCGATGCGGCCCTGGTCGTAAGCGGCGGAAGCCAGGCTCGGATAACCAATCACATCCCCCACCGCGTAGATATGCGGTAAGGCAGTCTGGTACATGCTGTTGACCTTCAGCTGACCGCGGCTGTCCGTTTCAAGACCGATGTTTTCCAGCGCCAGCGAATCGGTGTTACCCGTACGCCCGTTGGCATACAGCAGGCAGTCGGCTTTGAGCTTTTTCCCGGATTTCAGGTGCATGATCACACCGTCATCGCAGCCTTCGATTTTCTCGTACTCTTCGTTGTGGCGAATAACCACGCCGCTGTTCCAGAAGTGGTAGGAGAGGGAGTCGGACATCTCCTGATCGAGAAACGCCAGCAGACGGTCACGGGTGTTGATCAGGTCGACTTTCACGTCCATTCCACGGAAGATCGACGCATATTCGCAGCCAATCACCCCTGCGCCGTAGATGAGCACGTGGCGCGGTTCGTGGTGCAGGCTCAGAATCGAGTCGCTGTCGTAGACGCGCGGATGAGAGAAATCGACGTCAGTCGGATGGTACGGGCGTGAGCCGCAGGCGATGACAAATTTCTCGGCGGTAATCGTCTCGACGGAACCGTCATGACACTTCAGCGCCAGCGTGTGTTCATCAACAAAGTGCGCGTCGCCCTGCAAAATTTCGCAGTGATTGCGCTCGTAAAACCCCTGGCGCATCCGCGTTTGCTGATTAATGACGTTATCAGCATGGTTGAGGATGTCGGCAAAGGAAGAACGAAGTAGTCGGGAATGGTCGCTGTAAAGAGGGTTCTGGTTAAATTCAATAATGCGGCTAACGGCGTGGCGGAGGGCTTTAGAAGGGATGGTGCCCCAGTGGGTGCAACCGCCGCCAACATTATGGTAGCGCTCGATGACCGCTACTCTGGCTCCCTGTTTCACCAGTCCCATAGCAGCGCCTTCGCCGCCGGGGCCGGAACCAATAACTATTGCGTCGTAATCGTAGGTGTGTGGCATGGCAAGGCTTACCTGTTCTTATACATAAAAGCAACAGAATAGTAACATCATTAGCAGGATAACCCAATTATCGTTGTGCTCTTTTCGAGCTGTGGAGCACAAACCTCGCGTAAACAATCATTCACAAAGTGATGCAAACAGATTAATTTTATTCTCTGGTATAGTGCCTGAAGGCCTTTGGAAGGATTCAACTATTGTGATGGGCGTAAGAGCACAACAAAAAGAGAAAACCCGGCGTTCGCTGGTGGAAGCGGCATTTAGTCAACTGAGTGCTGAGCGAAGTTTTGCCAGTTTGAGCCTGCGCGAAGTCGCACGCGAGGCCGGGATTGCGCCAACGTCCTTTTATCGTCATTTTCGTGATGTGGATGAGCTGGGTCTGACCATGGTGGATGAGAGCGGCCTGATGCTGCGCCAGCTTATGCGCCAGGCGCGTCAGCGTATCGCCAAAGGCGGCAGCGTGATCCGCACGTCCGTTTCAACGTTTATGGAATTTATCGGCAACAATCCCAACGCGTTTCGACTGTTATTGCGCGAACGTTCGGGGACATCTGCCGCGTTTCGTGCCGCCGTTGCGCGTGAAATTCAGCATTTTATTGCGGAACTTGCCGACTATCTCGAAATCGAAAACCATATGCCACGCGCCTTCACGGAAGCGCAGGCCGAGGCGATGGTGACCATTGTTTTCAGTGCGGGTGCCGAAGCACTGGATGTTGGCGTTGAACAACGCAAGCAACTCGAAGAGCGACTGGTATTACAGCTGAGGATGATTTCCAAAGGAGCGTATTACTGGTACCGCCGGGAACAAGAAAAGTCGGCGCATCAAATCGACGAAGGTGAGTAATGAAACAGTCAGGTCAGGATAAAGGTACGTTGTTGCTGGCATTGATCGCTGGCTTATCTATTAACGGAACATTTGCAGCCGTGTTCAGCTCCATTGTGCCGTTTTCGATCTTCCCGCTTATCGCTCTGGTGCTGACGGTTTACTGCCTGCATCAGCGCTATCAGAACCGTACCATGCCGGTAGGTTTACCGGGCCTGGCTGCCGCGTTCTTTATCCTGGGCGTTCTGTTGTATAGCACCGTGGTGCGCGCGGAATATCCGGATATCGGCTCTAACTTCCTGCCTGCGGTGCTGTCAGTGGCGCTGGTGTTCTGGATTGGTATTAAGATGCGTAACCGTAAGCATCAAATCCATGAATAACGGGATGTTGCAGGGCAGACAGGCGTAGCGCCACCTGTCGAAAAAAAGCCGGATGGCGTTTCGCTTATCCGGCCTACAAGATTTTACTTCGCCGTTAACAGTACGCCGCACTCCATGTGGTGCGTGTACGGGAACTGATCGAACAACGCCAGACGTTCAACCTTGTGCGTCTGGCTTAATGTTTCCAGATTCTTACACAGCGTCTCCGGATTGCAGGAGATGTAAAGAATACGTGGATAAGCCTGCACCATCTTCTCGGTTTCGCTGTCCAGCCCGCTGCGCGGTGGATCGACGAAAATCGTCTCGCACTGGTAGCTCTTCAGATCGATTCCCTGCAAGCGGTTGAATTCACGCACGCCGTTCATCGCCTGCGTAAACTCTTCGGCCGCCATGCGAATAATTTGCACATTATCAATGTGGTTCGCCGCGATGTTGTACTGCGCTGCCGCGACGGAGGGTTTGGCAATTTCGGTGGCCAGAACGCGTTCAAAGTTGCGCGCCAGCGCGAGGGAGAAGTTGCCGTTCCCGCAGTATAGTTCGAGCAAATCACCCGTTGCCCCTTCGGTGGCGTTCAGCGCCCACTCCAGCATCTGCACGTTCATCGCCGCATTCGGCTGCGTGAAGCTGTTTTCGACCTGGCGATAGATCATCTCTTTCCCGGCCACTGGCAGACGTTCATCCACATAGTCCTGATCGAGCATGATTTTAGTTTTGGTGGCGCGGCCAATCAGATGCACATTGATATTCTGGGCACGCAGCGCATCGCGCAGCGCTTCCGCTTCCTGACGCCATTCATCATTCAGGGTTTTGTGATAGAGCAGTGAGACGATCGCCTGGTTGCTTTGCGTGGTCAGGTAATCAATCTGGAACAATTTGTGGCGCAGAATCGGGTTTTCACGTACGCCTTCAATCATCAGCGTCATTAATTGGTTAATTAATTCACTCGCGGCCGGGAAGCTGTTTACGCGGATGCGGGACTTGGTCTGCTGATCGAAAATGATGTGGTACAGATCGTCGCCGTCATGCCAGATACGGAATTCAGCGCGCATGCGATAGTGACTGACCGGCGAGCGGAACACCTCGGGAACGGGCGCCGCAAAAGGCGTCATCATACTTTGCAGGCGGACCACTTTTTCTGCCAGCTGCGCGTCGTACTGTTCTGTCGGGAGGTGTTCGGGGGTCATGATGCATCCTGAGTGGTAAACAATTTCGCGGGGATTGTAAGCACTGTACAGGGGATGTCCAGATTTAATCATGCATAGCTGTCTGGACATCCATACGTTTCTAATTGTAGCATTCTGTTTCCGGTCTCCTGTAAGTGAAAAGGGAATCCAGTGTAAATCTGGAGCTGACGCGCAGCGGTAAAGACTGGCGGGATGAATGTTGTAGACACTGCTTTCGAGTGGGAAGTCTTCATCCACACACGCCACCAAGCCCGAAGACCTGCCGGTGTTACGTCGCATTTGGTTTCATCATCGCGTGCTATAGATGACGCCTGCGGCATCCTTCTTATATTGTGGATGCTTTAACAATGATTAAAAAAGTATCGCTGATGACGGCGCTTTCCGTCACGGCTTTTTCGGGCTGGGCGCAGGAAAGCGCTGACTCGTTGGTGGTGACAGCAAACCGTTTTGAGCAACCGGCAAATACCGTTCTGGCGCCGACGTCGGTGGTGACCCGTGAAGATATCGAACGCTGGCAGGCCAAGAGCGTCGTGGAAGTCATGCAGCGCCTGCCGGGTGTGGATATCGCCCAAAGCGGCGGCATGGGGGCAAACGCTTCTACTTTTATACGCGGTACAGAATCACGTCACGTTCTGGTGCTGATTGACGGCATCCCGCTGAACAACGCCGGGATCAGTAATGTCGCCGATCTTAGCCAAATCCCTACTTCTCTTATCCAGCGTCTTGAGTACATTCGCGGTCCACGGTCTGCGCTGTATGGTTCCGATGCGATTGGCGGCGTAATCAACATTATCACCGGACGCGATCAGCCTGGCGGTGAGATTTCTGCGGGTGTGGGGTCGAAGGGCTATCAGTCTTACGACGGTTCATTCCAGCAGCTCTTCGATAAAACCAAAGTCACCCTTGCGGGCAACTATACCTATACCCGCGGTTTTGATATTGATGCGCAGGATGCACCGCGTCAGCCGGATCGCGACGGTTTTATGAGTAAGTCTCTGTACGGCTCCGTGGAGCAGCAAATCACCGACAGCGTGAGCGGCTTCTTCCGTGGCTTTGGCTATGACAACCGTACCGCGTATGACGGTTATGATAGCTATGACGATAACTACAACATGACCGGCACGCCAGACATGCGGCAGCTGTATAGCCAGAATTGGGATACCGGGCTGCGCTACAACCAAGGGATTTATCATTCACAGTTGGTGGCCGGTTATGGTCGCAGCAAAGATCTGAACTACGATCCGAGTAAAGGGCGCTATGCGGCATCGTCCAGTATGGATGATGTGAAACAATACACCACGCAATGGATGAACACCTTCACTGTTGGCCAAGGCAACATTGGAGCGGGTCTGGACTGGCAGAAGCAGAAAACCGAAGCAGGAACAGCTAGCCTGAAAAGTGGTTATGAACAGCGTAACACTGGCGTGTTTCTCTCCGCGATGCAGCAGTTTAATAGCGTAACGCTGGAAGCGGCTGCTCGTAACGACGATAACTCTAATTTTGGCAACCACAGCACATGGCAAACCAGCGCCGCGTGGGAGTTTGTCGAAGGGTATCGCATTATTGGTTCTTACGGCACTGCGTATAAAGCGCCAACCATGAGCCAGATTCATAGCGAGAAGTATGGCAACCCGGATCTGAAACCTGAAGAGAGCAAACAGTGGGAAGGGGGCTTTGAAGGTCTGACGGGACCGGTGAGCTGGCGCGTGAGCGCGTATCGTAATGATGTCGATAATCTGGTGGGCTACGATGCGAACAACCGCCCTTATAACGTCAACAAAGCTCGTATTGAGGGTATTGAAGCGACGGCACAGTTTGATACCGGTCCAGTTGGTCATCAGATTTCTTATGATTATGTAGATCCGCGTAATGCGAAAACCAACGAAGTGCTGAAGCGTCGCTCCAAACAGCAGGTGAAATACCAGCTGGATACTCAGGTATGGGATTTCGACTGGAATCTTGCCTACCGTTATTTGGGAACTCGTTACGACGACGATTTCAGCAGTTTTCCGTCTCGTGAAGTGAAAATGGGTGGCGTAAGTCTGTGGGATGTCGCAGTTTCATATCCTGTCACCTCACATCTGACAGTTCGTGGTAAAATAGCTAACCTGTTCGATAAAGATTACGAGACAGTTTATGGCTACCAAACTGCAGGACGGGAATACACCTTGTCTGGCAGCTACACCTTCTGATCCACGTCCCACCGTGCTGGTGTTTGACTCCGGCGTCGGTGGGCTTTCGGTCTACGATGAGATTCGGCATCTTCTGCCGGATCTTCATTACATCTATGCTTTCGATAACGTCGCTTTTCCTTATGGGGAAAAGAGCGAAGACTTTATCGTTGAGCGTGTCCTGGAAATCGTCACTGCCGTCCAACAGCGTTATCCCTTAGCGCTGGCCGTGATTGCCTGTAATACCGCAAGCACCGTTTCCCTTCCTGCATTACGCGAAAAATTCCCGTTCCCCGTTGTGGGCGTGGTGCCGGCGATTAAGCCTGCGGCTCGTCTGACGGCGAACGGTATCGTCGGCTTGCTGGCGACGCGCGGGACCGTAAAGCGTCCTTATACGCGTGAGCTGATCGACCGCTTCGCTAACGAATGCTCGATTGCCATGCTCGGCTCAGCCGAACTGGTGGAGATGGCCGAAGCGAAGTTGCATGGGCATCCGGTGCCGCTGGAGGAGCTGCGTCGCATTTTGCGTCCATGGCTACGAATGGCTGAACCACCGGATACGGTTGTGCTGGGCTGCACGCATTTCCCGCTATTACAGGACGAGCTGCTTGAGGTCTTGCCGGAAGGCACACGTCTGGTCGACTCCGGTGCCGCGATTGCCCGGCGCACCGCCTGGCTTCTTGAACATGAAGCGCCAGATGCCAAATCCAGTGACAAGAATATTGCTTTCTGTATGGCGCTCACCCCTGAGACTGAGCAACTTTTACCCGTCTTACGCCGATATGGCTTTGAAACGCTCGAAAAACTGGCGCTGTAGCACGGTTTTGAACAAAAAAAAGGCGGTTGAAAGTTTTTTTTAAAAGAGGGGTTGTCAACGTCTGAGAACTCCCTATAATGCGCCTCCACTGACACGGAGCAATGGCACGCAAGCCGCCGGGACAGCAGGGGTTCAGCGATGAACGTCGACAGCGAAAAGCGAAATTAAACGCTTGACTCTGAATGAGGAAAACGTATTATACGGGACCTCGCAACGGTGAGCGAAAGCCGCGTTGCACTGCTCTTTAACAATTTATCAGACAATCTGTGTGGGCACTCAAAGTGACATGGATTCTAACGTCGCAAGACGCTAAATGAATACCAAAGTCTCTGAGTGAACATACGTAATTCATTACGAAGTTTAATTCACGAGCATCAAACTTAAATTGAAGAGTTTGATCATGGCTCAGATTGAACGCTGGCGGCAGGCCTAACACATGCAAGTCGAGCGGTAGCACAGAGAGCTTGCTCTCGGGTGACGAGCGGCGGACGGGTGAGTAATGTC
>NZ_CP025699.1:4204078-4290923 GCF_023278595.1 Lelliottia sp. AC1 | reverse complement strand
ACGACGTTGATAGGCTGGGTGTGTAAGTGCAGCGATGTATTGAGCTAACCAGTACTAATGAACCGTGAGGCTTAACCTTACAACGCCGAAGATGTTTTGGCGAAGCAGAGACAGACGATTTTCAGCTGATACAGATTAATTAATGCGCAGAGATGCGTGTTGATAACAGAATTTGCCTGGCGGCTTTAGCGCGGTGGTCCCACCTGACCCCATGCCGAACTCAGAAGTGAAACGCCGTAGCGCCGATGGTAGTGTGGGGTCTCCCCATGTGAGAGTAGGGAACTGCCAGGCATCAAATTAAGTAGTAAACCGGTGCATAAATCCGGTGGTTACAGAAGTCTTCGGTGGAGCGGTAGTTCAGTCGGTTAGAATACCTGCCTGTCACGCAGGGGGTCGCGGGTTCGAGTCCCGTCCGTTCCGCCACTTATTAAGATATTAAGCCTGCTTACCTAGCAGGCTTAATAGCAAGAAGATTTAGGGGCGTAGCTCAGTTGGTAGAGCACCGGTCTCCAAAACCGGGTGTCGCGAGTTCGAGTCTCTCCGCCCCTGCCATATATAATCCTTTGCTTCGGCAAAGGATTTTTTTTGCGTTGAATACCTCAAAAACCCTGTCTTTCTTGCGTCCCTGCAAGACTCTAAAACTAATCCATTACGTTGATTTTCAATAGATCTTTAATTTGGACATGCTTGTCGCTGTTCTGAAGCCAGATCGCATAGAGTGGCCGGACAAGCGTTGTAGAATCAGAGACAGTATGCAGTCTGGGTTTGTCATCCGCCCAACGAGTGGGTAACCAGGTGCAACCATTGAGAAGGGCTAATTGCTGACAGGCGATCTCTGCAGAGCTGGTCGTCAGTGAAGGGACATCATCCGCCGCGATCAAACCCACTTCATGCTGCTGGAAATCGGGGCCCCATTCCAGTCGTAAATAGCTGAGATCCGCTTTCATCATCGAAGGCTGAGAAGCATAGAGAGCCAGGTTAAATTGTCCCAGGATCTGGCTGCTAAATTCATCCATTTTGGGGGCTTCAGTCGTGATCAGCAGATCTAACTGCCGCTCATGTAACTGCTTCACCAGCGACTGCCGCTGTGCAATTCGGGCTTCAAATTGCAGGTTGTTGTGCGACTTATACAATCGTGTAAGCCACTGGCTCAGCATGCATTCCCAAAGGGATGCACTCGCCCCGATAGAAAACTCGTTGTATCTGGAAGTATGTGCCACCTCCTTTCGCGCCGCCTGCCAGGTATTCATCAGTGTTTCAGCGTAGGGTAAGAGCTTCTCACCAGCCGCCGTTAAGCGAATATTGTTGCGATGGCGGGTAAAAAGATTCACACCGAGTTGATTTTCCAGCTGACGAATACGAAAACTCACCGCTGACTGTGTCAGGTAGAGTGCTTCCGCCGCTCGCCCAAAGTGACGCGTTCTGCTCACTTCGAGGAAAGTTTTTAGCAATTCCGTATCCACATCTTTCTCCGCAAAATTATTTGTCGTGATGATTTAAATGTTTTGTTTGACGCTCTGTCAAGCGTAACTAATACTCCGCGCCATAAATAGCTCGGCCAAAGAATTAGGAGCGTGTAGGATGGCGGAAAGCTTTACGACAACTAATCGTTTTTTCGACAATAAAAATTATCCGCGCGGGTTCTCTCGTCATGGCGATTTCACCATCAAAGAGGCGCAACTGCTTGAGCGCCATGGTTATGCCTTTAACGAGCTGGATCTGGGGAAACGTGAGCCTGCAACTGAAGATGAAAAACTGTTTGTTGCCGTTTGCCGTGGTGAGCGTGAGCCAGAATCTGAAGCAGAACGCGTATGGATCAAATACATGGCTCGCATTAAGCGACCAAAGCGTTTCCATACTCTCTCCGGCGGTAAGCCGCAGATGGAAGGTGCAGAAGACTACACCGAATCTGACGATTGATATGATGTGAAAAGGGGCTGCGGCCCCTTTTTTACGCCAGCATCTTTTGCAGGTGCAGCAGCAAACGGTCTATTGCGCGATAACTTAGTGCTTCCTGCAGATGCTGCCGCGCGATATCACCACTCCCCTCCAAATCAGCGGTAGTGCGCGCCACCTTCAACAGGCGTTGCCATGCTCGTACTGAGAGGCCAAATCGTGTCAGCGTCTCTTCCAGCCAGCGTGAGTCAACTTCTGACAGACAACAAAACTGACGGATCTCTGCGTTATCGAGACGCGCATTGAGCTTGTTCTGACGTAAATACTGCCGTTCCTGGGCACGAATCACGCGTTCCCGTACGGTGCTGCTGTTCTCCCCTGTGTTATTCATCTGGCTAAGCACTCCCGGTGGCGGCAGTGGGATTTCGAGCGAGAGATCGAAGCGGTCGAGGAACGGGCCTGACAGTCGTCCCAGATAGCGAAGTGTCTGCTCAGGTGTACTCCGGTTGTGGTTGCCCTGGTAATGGCCTGATGGACTGGGATTCATGGCAGCAATGAGTTGGAACTGCGCCGGATAGCTGATCTTGGCTCGGGTACGGGAGATATGAATCTGCCCGGACTCGATCGGTTCGCGTAGGGCATCCAGAACACGTCTTTCGAATTCAGGTAATTCATCCAGAAACAGAATACCGTGGTGCGCGAGGGAAATTTCACCGGGTATTGGGATCGAACCGCCGCCAACCATCGCCGTGAGTGAGGCGCTGTGATGTGGGGACCGAAACGGCCTTCTGCGCCAGTGCTTCTGTAGGGATGTGGAATTCGTCAGACTAATGATTGCTGCGCTCTCCAGAGCCTCATGGTTGCTCAGCGGGGGCAACAAACCGTTAAGCCTACTGGCAAGCATAGTTTTCCCTGTGCCTGGCGGCCCAATCAGCAGCAGGTTGTGGCCGCCTGCCGCAGTGATTTCCAGCGCGCGCTTGCCCTGCTCCTGACCGATGATGTCGCTAAGATCCTCCAGATGTTCCGGCATAACGATACGATTCTCTTCAGGTTCTGCTAACTCATGACGCCCCTCCAGAAATGCACACACCTCCTGTAAATGTCCGGCAATCAGGCACCCCTTTTCCTCAATGAGGCTGACTTCTGATGCGTTCTCAGTAGCCACGATGATATGTCTACCGGCCTGTAACGCGGCTAACGCTCCCGAGATTGCGCCTGGAACGCCTCTTAACGCGCCTGTAAGCGCCAGTTCGCCCACAAACTCATACCGATTCAAATGGGGAGCGTTAAGCTGCTCAGAGGCGGAGAGAAGCGCTATGGCGATAGGTAAATCATATCGCCCGCCTTCTTTTGGGAGGTCGGCAGGGGCCAGGTTGATGGTTATCTTCTTGGCCGGAAAGGTATAACCGCTATTGATGATAGCGCTGCGAACGCGATCCCGGGCCTCTTTCACGGTGGTTTCCGGGAGTCCGACGAGGGTTAAGCCGGGGAGTCCATTGCTCAGATGAACTTCCACAGAAATAAGCGGCGCCTGTACGCCCAACGCTGCGCGAGTATAAACGACTGACAGTGACATAGGTGTCTCCTTTGCCAGTCACTATGCCAGTGTGTTTTGTGGTTTTTTAGCGTCAATTGCAGACATTACGAGGCGTGTTCATGCTTTTTAATGAAACAAAGTCACACTTGCTTTATGGCGGAAGAGCGATCGCAAATGCGCAAAAATCGACGTTTTCTCTGTTGGAGACACTATTAAAAAATGAAAAATATTCATTTTCTATTTTCCTTATATAAAACAAACATTTTTTGCGAAAGTATTCGCTGGCTAAGCAATCGCGTCATAAATATTTCTTGTGTTTAATTCAATGTCTGTGATACCTCTTTAGGTATTCCTTCGAACAAGATGCCAAAAGAACTCAAAATGACAGCCCTTCTACTAGTGATTAGCCTGGTCGTGATTAGCGTGGTGGTGATTATTATCCCACCGTGCGGGGCTGCACTTGGACGAGGAAAGGCTTAAAAATCAAGCCTTAACGAACTAAGACCCCCGCACCGAAAGGTCCGGGGGTTTTTTTATGACCTAAAAACTTAAATGAGGAGCAGATAATGACAACTAGCACAAAATTCTGTTTCTCCAGATTTATGACGGGGAACTCACTATGAACGGGGCACAATGGGTAGTACATGCGTTGCGAGCGCAAGGAGTCGAGACGGTCTTCGGTTATCCGGGTGGCGCAATTATGCCGATTTACGATGCACTGTATGACGGCGGCGTGGAGCACCTGTTGTGCCGACACGAGCAGGGCGCGGCGATGGCGGCGATTGGTTTCGCCCGCGCGACCGGTAAAACGGGCGTTTGTATGGCCACTTCAGGACCGGGTGCGACCAACCTGATCACTGGCCTTGCCGATGCGCTGCTGGATTCCGTTCCCGTCGTCGCCATTACCGGGCAGGTTGCCTCACCGTTTATCGGTACCGATGCGTTTCAGGAAGTGGACGTTCTCGGTTTGTCCCTGGCCTGCACCAAGCACAGCTTCCTGGTGCAGTCGCTGGAAGAGCTGCCGCGTGTCATGGCAGAGGCCTTCCAGGTGGCAAACTCAGGCCGTCCTGGCCCCGTTCTGATTGATATTCCCAAAGATATTCAGGTGGCAGTCGGCGATTTAGAACCGCACTTCTCCACCGTCGAAAATGATGACTTTTTCCCGCAGGCGGAAGTTGAACTGGCTCGCCAGATGCTGGCCCAGGCGCAGCAGCCGATGCTGTATGTGGGGGGCGGAGTGGGGATGGCACAAGCGGTTCCCGCGCTGCGCGAGTTTATCGCTGCAACACAAATCCCTGCGACCTGCACTCTGAAAGGACTGGGTGCTGTTGAAGCGGATTACCCGTATTACCTCGGCATGCTGGGGATGCATGGCACCAAGGCCGCAAACCTAGCAGTGCAAGAATGCGACCTGCTGATTGCCGTTGGCGCGCGTTTCGACGACCGAGTGACCGGTAAGCTGAACACCTTCGCCCCGAATGCCAAAGTGATCCATATGGATATCGATCCGGCCGAAATGAATAAACTGCGCCAGGCGCACGTGGCGTTGCAGGGCGATCTGAACGCACTGTTACCGGCGTTGCAGCAGCCGTTGTCCATCAATGAATGGCGTCAGCACACGGCGCAGATGCGCCTGGAAAATAGCTGGCGTTACGATCATCCTGGTGAGGCAATTTATGCTCCGCTGCTGTTAAAACAGCTGTCGGATCGCAAACCAACTGACTGCGTCGTTACCACCGATGTCGGCCAGCACCAGATGTGGTCTGCCCAGCATATGACCTACACCCGCCCGGAAAATTTCATCACCTCCAGCGGATTAGGCACTATGGGCTTCGGCCTGCCAGCAGCCGTCGGCGCTCAGGTTGCACGCCCGAATGACACGGTCATCTGCGTTTCGGGGGATGGATCGTTCATGATGAACGTGCAGGAGCTGGGCACGGTCAAACGCAAACAGCTGCCGCTGAAAATCCTGTTACTGGACAACCAGCGTTTAGGCATGGTTCGCCAGTGGCAGCAGCTCTTTTTCCAGGAGCGCTACAGCGAAACAACCCTCACTGATAATCCTGATTTCCTCGTGCTGGCCAGCGCCTTCGGTATCCCTGGCCAACACATCACCCGTAAAGACCAGGTTGAAGCGGCACTCGACACCATGCTGTCCAGCGAAGGGCCATACCTGCTTCATGTCTCAATCGACGAACTTGAGAATGTCTGGCCGTTGGTGCCACCTGGCGCCAGTAACGCACAAATGATGGAGAAATTATCATGATGCAACATCAGGTCGCCGTTCAGGCCCGCTTCAACCCAGAAACATTAGAGCGCGTATTGCGCGTCGTTCGCCACCGTGGTTTTCAGATCTGCGCCATGAATATGGAAACCGCCACCGATGCCCAGAACATAAATATCGAATTGACCGTTGCCAGTCCACGGTCGGTCGACTTACTGTTTAGCCAGTTAAGTAAACTGGTAGATGTTGCCCATGTGGCCATCTGCCAGAGCACAACCACATCACAACAAATCCGCGCTTAAGCGTGACAGGAAGAAAACATGACGACGAAGAAAGCTGATTACATTTGGTTCAACGGTGAGATGGTTCGTTGGGAAGATGCCACGGTACACGTGATGTCTCACGCCCTGCATTACGGTACCTCTGTGTTTGAAGGTGTCCGTTGCTACGACTCTCACAAAGGACCAGTGGTGTTCCGCCATCGCGAACACATGCAGCGTCTGCATGACTCAGCCAAAATTTATCGTTTCCCGGTCTCTCAGAGCGTTGATGAGCTGATGGAAGCGTGCCGCGAAGTGCTCCGCAAAAACAATCTGACCAGCGCCTATATTCGCCCGCTGGTCTTCGTGGGTGATGTGGGCATGGGCGTTAACCCGCCAGCCGGTTACTCCACTGACGTCATCATTGCCGCGTTCCCGTGGGGAGCTTATCTGGGTGCAGAAGCTCTGGAGCAGGGGATCGACGCAATGGTTTCCTCCTGGAATCGCGTCGCGCCAAACACTATCCCAACGGCCGCGAAAGCGGGCGGTAACTACCTCTCTTCCCTGCTGGTCGGCAGCGAAGCGCGCCGCCACGGTTATCAGGAAGGTATCGCTCTGGACGTGAACGGCTACATCTCAGAAGGCGCTGGTGAAAACCTGTTTGAAGTGAAAGACGGCATTCTGTTCACCCCGCCATTCACCTCCTCAGCACTGCCGGGCATCACCCGTGATGCGATCATCAAGCTGGCGAAAGATTTGGGTATCGAAGTCCGTGAACAGGTTCTGTCCCGCGAATCCCTGTACCTGGCAGATGAAGTGTTTATGTCCGGTACCGCGGCTGAAATCACCCCGGTTCGCAGCGTGGACGGCATCCAGGTCGGCGAAGGCCGTCGTGGCCCGGTCACCAAACGTATTCAGGATGCATTCTTTGGCCTCTTCACCGGTGAAACGGAAGATAAATGGGGCTGGTTGGATCAAGTTAATTCATAAGCATAATTTTGGGACGGCACGCACCGTCCCAGTGAATATTCAGACGGGAGTAAAAGAGCATGCCTAAGTATCGTTCCGCCACCACCACCCATGGCCGTAATATGGCCGGTGCCCGCGCGCTGTGGCGCGCTACCGGGATGACCGACGCTGACTTCGGTAAGCCGATTATCGCTGTGGTTAACTCCTTTACCCAGTTTGTGCCGGGGCACGTCCACCTGCGCGATCTGGGTAAACTGGTTGCTGAGCAAATTGAAGCCGCAGGCGGCGTGGCGAAAGAGTTCAATACCATCGCTGTCGATGATGGTATCGCGATGGGCCACGGGGGCATGCTCTATTCACTGCCGTCGCGCGAGCTGATCGCCGATTCGGTCGAGTACATGGTTAACGCCCACTGCGCCGATGCGATGGTGTGTATCTCCAACTGCGACAAAATCACCCCAGGGATGCTGATGGCGTCCCTGCGCCTGAACATTCCGGTGATCTTCGTCTCTGGCGGCCCGATGGAAGCCGGTAAAACCAAGCTTTCTGACAAGATCATCAAGCTCGACCTGGTCGACGCGATGATTCAGGGCGCGGACCCGAAAGTCTCCGACGAGCAGAGCGATCAGGTTGAGCGCTCAGCGTGTCCGACCTGCGGTTCCTGTTCCGGCATGTTCACCGCCAACTCCATGAACTGCCTGACCGAAGCTCTCGGCCTTTCCCAGCCAGGTAACGGCTCCCTGCTGGCAACGCACGCCGACCGCAAACAGCTGTTCCTGAATTCCGGTACTCGCATCGTGGAACTGACCAAACGTTATTACGAGCAAGACGACGTCAGCGCGCTGCCGCGCAACATCGCCAACAAAGCGGCGTTCGAAAATGCCATGACGCTGGATATCGCCATGGGCGGTTCCACCAATACCGTTCTGCACCTGCTGGCTGCGGCGCAGGAAGCTGAAATTGATTTCACCATGAGTGACATCGACAAGCTTTCCCGCAAAGTGCCGCAGCTGTGTAAAGTCGCGCCAAGTACGCAGAAATACCACATGGAAGACGTACACCGTGCCGGTGGCGTGCTGGGTATTCTCGGCGAGCTGGAACGTGCCGGTCTGCTGAACCGTGAAGTGAAAAACATTCTCGGCCTGACGCTGCCGCAAACGCTGGAGCAGTACGACGTGATGCTGACCAAAGACGACGCGGTGAAAAAGATGTTCCGCGCCGGTCCGGCAGGTATTCGCACCACGCAGGCCTTCTCGCAGGATTGCCGCTGGGACACCCTGGATGACGACCGCGCTGAAGGCTGCATCCGTTCTCTGGAAAATGCCTATAGCAAGGACGGCGGTCTGGCCGTGCTGTACGGCAACTTTGCTGAAAACGGCTGCATCGTAAAAACAGCGGGCGTGGACGACAGCATTCTCAAATTCACCGGTCCGGCGAAAGTGTACGAAAGTCAGGACGCTGCGGTAGACGCGATTCTGGGCGGTAAAGTGGCGGCGGGCGATGTAGTTGTTATCCGCTACGAAGGGCCAAAAGGCGGGCCGGGCATGCAAGAGATGCTCTATCCGACCACCTTCCTGAAATCCATGGGACTCGGCAAAGCCTGCGCGCTGATCACCGATGGCCGTTTCTCCGGCGGTACTTCTGGTCTCTCTATCGGCCACGTTTCTCCGGAAGCCGCGAGCGGCGGCAACATCGCCATCATTGAAGACGGCGACATGATTGCGATCGACATTCCAAATCGCGGCATTCAGCTGCAGCTGAGCGAGCAGGAAATTGCCGCGCGTCGTGAAGCACAGGAAGCCCGTGGCGATAAAGCCTGGACGCCAAAAGATCGCCAGCGCGAAGTCTCCTTCGCCCTGCGCGCTTATGCCACCCTTGCCACCAGTGCGGACAAAGGCGCGGTGCGCGATAAATCCAAGCTTGGGGGCTAATGATGGCCGAATCACAACCCTTATCCGCCGCCCCTGAGGGGGCGGAATATCTCAGAGCGGTGCTTCGCGCACCGGTCTACGAGGCTGTGCAGGTCACGCCGCTGCAGAAAATGGACAAGCTGTCGTCCCGTCTCGATAACGTGATCCTGGTGAAACGCGAAGATCGCCAGCCAGTACACAGCTTTAAGCTGCGCGGTGCCTACGCGATGATGGCCGGGCTAACCGAAGAGCAAAAAGCACGCGGCGTCATCACCGCCTCAGCGGGAAATCACGCCCAGGGCGTGGCGTTTTCCGCCGCGCGTTTAGGGCTGAAAGCGCTGATCGTGATGCCGGTGGCGACGGCTGATATCAAAGTGGACGCGGTTCGCGGTTTTGGTGGCGAAGTGCTCCTGCACGGTGCCAATTTTGATGAAGCGAAGGCGCGCGCCATCGAACTGGCGCAGCAGCAGGGCTTTACCTGGGTGCCACCGTTCGATCACCCGATGGTGATTGCAGGGCAGGGCACGCTGGCGCTGGAGCTGTTGCAGCAGGATGCGCATCTCGATCGGGTGTTTGTCCCGGTGGGCGGCGGTGGTCTGGCAGCGGGTGTCGCAGTGCTTATCAAACAGCTGATGCCACAGATCAAAGTGATTGCGGTGGAAGCGGAAGATTCTGCCTGCCTGAAAGCGGCGCTGGATGCCGGTCATCCGGTCGATCTCCCGCGCGTCGGGCTGTTTGCTGAGGGCGTTGCGGTCAAGCGCATTGGCGATGAGACCTTCCGCGTCTGCCAGGAGTATCTCGACGATATCATCACCGTCGACAGCGATGCGATCTGCGCGGCTATGAAAGATCTGTTCGAGGATGTCCGTGCGGTCGCGGAGCCGTCGGGTGCTCTGGCGCTGGCGGGAATGAAAAAATACATCGCTCAGCACAACATTCGCGGGGAACGCCTGGCGCATGTGCTGTCCGGCGCGAACGTCAACTTCCACGGCCTGCGCTACGTGTCCGAACGCTGCGAGCTGGGTGAGCAACGCGAGGCGCTGCTGGCGGTGACGATCCCGGAAGAGAAGGGCAGTTTCCTTAAATTCTGCCAGCTGCTCGGCGGGCGTTCCGTCACAGAGTTTAACTATCGCTTTGCCGATGCGAAAGATGCCTGCATTTTTGTCGGTGTGCGTCTGAGCCGTGGGCTGGAGGAGCGCAAAGAGATCCTCCACCTGCTGAATGAAGGCGGCTACAGCGTGGTGGATCTCTCTGATGACGAAATGGCGAAGCTGCATGTGCGCTATATGGTCGGCGGGCGTCCGTCGAAGCCATTACAGGAGCGTCTGTTCAGCTTTGAGTTTCCGGAATCACCGGGCGCGTTGCTGAAGTTCCTGCACACCCTCGGTACGCACTGGAACATCTCTCTGTTCCACTACCGTAGCCATGGTACCGACTACGGGCGTGTGTTAGCGGCATTCGAACTGGGCGAGCACGAGCCGGATTTCGAAACGCGGCTGAACGAGCTGGGTTACGATTGTCACGACGAGACCCATAACCCGGCGTTCAGGTTCTTCCTGGCGGGTTAGTGGTTCGGCAATATCTGCCAAAACGCGTCAATAAGCGGCTCATGCAGCCGCTTTTTTTGTGCGCATACGCCAAGCTCAAACGGCGTTTTCTCATCGCTCCGCTCTAAAATCATCACGCGATTACGCACCGGCTCGGGGCTGTTTTCCAGCACCACTTCCGGCAGCAACGCCACGCCACAGCCGAGCGCCACCATCGACACCATCGCTTCGTGCCCGCCCACTGTCGCATAAATCGACGGGTTGCTGATTTTTTGGCGACGGAACCACAGTTCGATGCGGCGGCGGACGGGCCCCTGGTCGGCCATGATGAACGGCACCGTTGCCCAGTCAGGATTATCGACGGATATCTGATTGCGCACCGGGCACGGTAGAGCCGGAGCGATTAACACCACGGCCAGATTCTCCAGCATCGAAAACGCGACCGCGCCGGGCAGCGTTTCGGGTTTACCCGCAATCGCCAGATCCGCTTCACCCGTCACCACTTTCTCCATCGCATCTGCGGCATCGCCCGTGGTGAGCTTGATTTCTACCGACGGATGTTCAGCACGAAAACGATCGAGAATCGGCGGCAGGTGGCTATAAGCCGCCGTCACGGAGCAGAAGATATGCAGTTCGCCAGAGAGGGACGGCCCCTGCTGATCGATGGTGTGCCGCAACTGCTGGTACTGAAGTAAGGTCTGTTGGGCGAACGTTCGCAGCTCTTCACCCGCTTCCGTGAGCGTTACGGTGCGGTTGTCGCGCACAAATAGCGCCTGACCGAGGTCCTCTTCCAGGCGCTGAATTTGCCGGGAGAGCGTGGAGGGACTGACGTGCATGGCCCGGGCGCTGCGGCCAAAATGACGGCTTTCTGCCAGATGCAGAAAGGTTTTGAGATCGCGTAAATCCACAGATCGCTCCCCACGGTTTTACATTGCAGAAATTGCAACGTGACGTTGTGAATATATCAATTTCCGCAATAAATTTCCTGTCATATAGTAAGTTCATTCTCGCATAAGCGACCCGAACAATAAGCAACACAACATCACGGAGTTCACCATGGCTAACTACTTTAATACACTGAATCTGCGTCAGCAGCTGGCACAGTTGGGCAAATGCCGCTTTATGGCGCGCGATGAATTCGCCGATGGCGCGAGCTACCTTCAGGGTAAAAAAGTGGTCATCGTCGGCTGTGGCGCACAGGGTCTGAACCAGGGCCTGAACATGCGTGACTCCGGTCTGGACATTGCTTACGCCCTGCGTAAAGAAGCGATTGCTGAGAAACGTGCTTCATGGCGTAAAGCGACCGAAAACGGCTTCAAAGTGGGTACCTACGAAGAGCTGATCCCGCAGGCCGATCTGGTGGTTAACCTGACGCCGGACAAACAGCACTCCGACGTTGTGCGCTCTGTTCAGCCGCTGATGAAAGACGGCGCGGCGCTGGGCTATTCTCACGGTTTCAACATCGTTGAAGTGGGCGAGCAGATCCGTAAAGACATCACCGTGGTGATGGTTGCGCCGAAGTGCCCAGGCACCGAAGTGCGTGAAGAGTACAAACGTGGTTTCGGTGTGCCAACCCTGATTGCGGTTCACCCGGAAAACGATCCGAAGGGCGAAGGCATGGCGATTGCCAAAGCCTGGGCTGCGGCTACCGGCGGTCACCGCGCAGGTGTCCTGGAATCTTCCTTCGTGGCAGAAGTGAAATCTGACCTGATGGGCGAGCAGACTATCCTGTGCGGTATGCTGCAGGCCGGTTCTCTGCTGTGCTTCGACAAGCTGGTGGAAGAGGGTACCGACCCGTCTTACGCAGAAAAACTGATTCAATTCGGCTGGGAAACCATCACCGAAGCGCTGAAACAGGGCGGTATCACGCTGATGATGGACCGTCTGTCCAACCCGGCAAAACTGCGTGCTTATGCACTGTCTGAGCAGCTGAAAGAGATCATGGCGCCGCTGTTCCAGAAACATATGGATGACATCATCTCCGGCGAATTCTCCTCCGGCATGATGGCTGACTGGGCCAACGACGATAAAAAACTGCTGACCTGGCGTGAAGAGACCGGCAAAACCGCGTTCGAAACCGCTGCGCAGTTTGATGGTAAAATCAGCGAACAAGAGTACTTCGATAAAGGTGTTCTGATGATCGCGATGGTGAAAGCGGGCGTTGAACTGGCGTTCGAAACCATGGTGGATTCCGGCATCATCGAAGAGTCTGCGTACTATGAATCACTGCACGAGCTGCCGCTGATTGCCAACACTATCGCCCGTAAGCGTCTGTATGAGATGAACGTGGTTATCTCTGATACCGCTGAGTACGGTAACTACCTGTTCTCTTACGCTTGCGTACCGCTGCTGAAAGAGTTCATGACGACTCTGCAGCCAGGCGATCTGGGCAAAGCGATTGCCGAAGGTACGGTAGATAACGCTCAGCTGCGTGACGTGAACGAAGCGATTCGTAGCCATGCAATTGAGAGCGTGGGTCATACGCTGCGCGGTTATATGAAAGATATGAAGCGTATCGCCGTCGCTGGCTGAACCCTCATCACCTTTCGAGTTGCAGATGCGTTGGCAGCATTCGCACAGCCCGGTCACTGAGTAGGGTTGTGCGCATTAAGCGCTTTTTTGCAAATCGAAATGACACTCAGTAAGCCCGGTAAGGCGTAGCCGCCACCGGGCTTTTTGCTGCTTAGTTGCGGTACAGCACTTTAATGATGTGGTAACCGAACTGGGTGTGCAGTGGGCCGGTTGGCTCCAGCACCGGGCAGGAGAACACCACTTTATCAAACGCAGGAACCATCTGGCCCTGACGGAATTCACCTAAGTGGCCGCCTTTTTTGCCTGACGGGCAGGTAGAGTGTTTCTTCGCCAGTTTCTCGAAGTCCGCGCCGTTTTTGATCTGCTCCAGAAGATCCAGTGCCAGTTTCTCTTCTTTAACAAGAATATGCAGTGCTGCTGCTGTTTTTGCCATGATCGTGCCTTGAGTGGTATGGATTAGGCTCGCTATACTACCACACGCGATTTTCCTTTTTCTTCTCCTCCCGACCTTCATTGAGTGAACTTCTTATGCGTTTAAACCCCGGACAACAACAAGCCGTCGAATTCGTCACCGGACCTTGCCTGGTGCTGGCGGGTGCGGGTTCCGGAAAGACGCGCGTAATCACCAATAAAATTGCCCATCTGATTCGCGGCTGCGGCTATCAGGCGCGTCATATTGCGGCGGTCACCTTCACCAATAAAGCGGCGCGTGAGATGAAGGAGCGTGTCGGTCAGACGCTGGGGCGCAAAGAGGCGCGCGGTCTGATGATCTCCACTTTCCACACGCTGGGCCTGGATATCATTAAACGCGAATACGCCGCGCTGGGAATGAAATCGAATTTCTCCCTGTTCGACGATACGGATCAGATGGCGCTGCTAAAAGAGTTGACCGAAGGGCGGCTCGAAGAGGACAAGACGATTCTCCAGCAGTTGATCTCCACGATCTCAAACTGGAAAAACGATCTGATGACCCCCGCGCAAGCGGCGGCGAGCGCAAAAGGCGAGCGGGATCGGATCTTTGCACATTGTTACAGCCTGTATGATGACCATCTCAAGGCCTGTAATGTTCTCGATTTTGACGATCTAATCCTTCTGCCAACGCTGCTGCTTCAGCGTAATGAAGAGGTGCGCGAGCGCTGGCAAAACAAAATCCGCTATCTGCTGGTGGATGAATACCAGGATACCAATACCAGCCAGTATGAGCTGGTAAAACTGCTGGTGGGGCAGCGCGCGCGCTTTACGGTAGTGGGCGACGATGACCAGTCGATTTACTCCTGGCGTGGGGCACGGCCACAAAACCTCGTGTTGCTGAGCAAAGATTTTCCGGCGTTGCAGGTGATTAAGCTGGAGCAGAACTACCGTTCGTCAGGACGCATCCTGAAAGCGGCTAACATCCTCATCGCCAATAACCCGCACGTGTTCGAAAAGCGCCTCTTCTCTGAGCTGGGATACGGCACCGAACTGAAAGTCTTAAGTGCCAACAATGAAGAGCACGAGGCCGAGCGCGTGGCCGGCGAGCTAATCGCCCATCACTTCGTCAACAAAACGGCGTACAAAGACTACGCCATCCTGTATCGCGGGAACCATCAGTCGCGCGTCTTTGAAAAAATGCTGATGCAAAACCGCATTCCGTACAAAATTTCCGGCGGGACCTCGTTCTTCTCTCGTCCTGAAATCAAAGACTTGCTTGCCTATTTGCGCGTGCTGACTAACCCGGACGATGACAGCGCATTTTTACGCATCGTGAATACACCGAAGCGTGAAATCGGACCGGCGACGCTGCAAAAGCTGGGCGAATGGGCGATGACCCGCAACAAAAGTATGTTCACCGCCAGCTTCGACATGGGCCTGAGCCTGACGCTGACCGGGCGCGGCTACGAGTCGCTCACGCGCTTCACCCAGTGGCTGGCGGAAATCCAGCGTCTTGCCGAGCGCGAGCCGATCGCCGCCGTGCGCGATCTGATCCACGGCGTGGATTATGAGTCCTGGCTGTATGAAACCTCCGCCAGCCCGAAAGCGGCAGAAATGCGGATGAAAAACGTCAACCAGCTTTTCACCTGGATGACCGAGATGCTGGAAGGTTCTGATATCGACGAGCCGATGACGCTGACGCAGGTGGTCACGCGGTTTACCCTGCGCGATATGATGGAGCGCGGCGAGAGCGAAGAAGAGGCGGATCAGGTTCAGCTGATGACGCTGCACGCGTCCAAAGGCCTGGAGTTCCCGTATGTCTATCTGGTGGGAATGGAAGAAGGGTTACTGCCGCATCAGAGCAGCATTGATGAGGACAACGTCGATGAAGAGCGACGTCTGGCCTACGTGGGTATCACGCGTGCGCAAAAAGAGCTGATTTTTACCCTGTGCAAAGAGCGGCGTCAGTATGGTGAACTGGTGCGCCCGGAGCCGAGCCGCTTCCTGCTGGAACTGCCGCAGGACGATCTGATCTGGGAACAGGAACGAAAAGTGATTACGGCGGAAGAGAGGATGCACAAGGGCCAGGCGAACGTCGCGAACATTCGCGCCATGCTGGCGAAAGCCAAAGAAAAATAGCGGCGCTATTTAATTTCCAGAGCCCAGTGGACGTAACTCTGCCACTGGCATTCCTGTTCGATCATCTCCGCGCCAAGCGGATGAGTATCCAGCCAGTTATCCGGCAGCGTTAGCGTCAGGTTTTCGCCTTCTGCAGAAAGAGTAATGGCGGGCAGCAGATCCGCGCGACGACGGTTGGCAAACAAAATCGCCAGGCGCAGCAGTCGACAGAGATGCTCGGCCACGCGCGGCGGAACGGCATTTTGCTGATGCAAAGAAGAGAGATCGACCGTGTTGGTCTGGTTAAGCAGCAATGTCGCCAGCAGCTTTTTCTGTGCCGGAGTAAAACCAGGCAGATCCAGATGACGCACCAGGTACGCGGCATGAACCGGCGCCTGTTTGAAATCGATACTCAGGCCAATCTCATGCAGCGCACAGGCGCTCAGGAGTAAATCGCGGCTCAAGGGTTCGAGCGCCCAGGTGGTTGCCACCTGATCGGCAAAGCTTGAGGCCAGTTGGGCCACGCGCTGTGCCTGTTCCGTATCAACGATAAAACGACGCTGAACGTTACGCAGCGTCCGGCTGCGAATGTCTTGTTCCACAGCCAGATGAAGCATGCCGTAGACCAGCCCTTCGCGCAGCGCGCCGCCAGCCAGCGTCATGCAGTGGATTTCTAATTCGGTGAAAATGGCGATCAGGATCGCCAGGCCGCTCGGGAACACCAGCGCGCGCTCAAGCGTCAGCCCTTCAATTTCCAGCTCTTCCAGACGGCCGCACTGAATAGCGCGCTGTTTAAGCTGTTGAAGTTTGGCCAGCGTAATCCGCTCGTCCATGCCCTGCGCCATCATGATCTCTTGCAGAGCCTGAACGGTGCCCGACGCGCCGACACACACTTTCCAACCGTGATATCGCAGCTCATCCATCACCGGATGCAGCACTTCGCGCGCGGCTTTTTCGGCCTCGTCGAAGTTCTCTTGTGCGAGATTACGATCGGTAAAATAGCGCTCCAGCCAGGTGACGCAGCCCATTGACAGGCTGAACAACGACGTCGCCTGCGATCCGGTGCCTGTGACCAGTTCCGTACTGGCACCGCCGATATCCACTACCAGACGGCGATCGTCACCCCCGGTAGTGTGGGCGACACCCTGATAAATCAGGCGCGCTTCTTCTTCACCGCTGATGACCTGTACCGGACAGCCGAGAATTTCCTGCGCTTTCGCAATAAAATCGACGGAGTTCACAGCCAATCGCAGCGTGGCGGTCGCCACAACGCGAATTTGATTGTGCGGAATATCTTGCAGACGTTCAGCGAAGAGACGCAGGCATTGCCAGCCGCGTTCCATCGCTTCACGGGAGAGGTAATTATCGCTGCTCAGGCCCGCCGCGAGGCGGACCTTGCGCTTAATGCGCGTCAGGGTCTGTATGCTCCCCGCCACCTCGCGTACAACCAGCATATGAAAACTATTTGAACCTAAATCAATAGCTGCATAGAGCGAGGTGGAACTGAGCATAATATTTAACCTGAACGACGACGGTTACGTGGTGCTCCGCCGGTGCGGCGTGGGCCATTGCCGGAGCGGGCGCGCGTGAGGCGCTTCGCCGGAGGCAGTTCACTCAACAGGGCTTCCGGATTGTATTTGCTCTGCGGAATGGAGTGGCCGATGTACGTCTCGATGGCAGGAAGGTTCAGGGCGTACTCTTCACAGGCGAGGCTGATGGAGTGGCCGCTTGCGCCAGCACGACCGGTACGGCCAATGCGGTGAACGTAGTCTTCGCAATCGTCAGGGAGATCGTAGTTAAAGACGTGTGTGACAGCAGGGATGTGCAGGCCACGTGCAGCAACGTCGGTTGCTACCAGAATATCCAGGTCGCCACGGGTAAATTCTTCAAGGATGCGCAGACGTTTTTTCTGTGCAACGTCACCCGTCAGCAGGCCAACGCGATGTCCGTCTGCGGCAAGGTGGCCCCAGATGTCTTCGCAGCGATGCTTAGTGTTGGCAAAGATAATGGCGCGATCTGGCCACTCTTCTTCGATCAGCGTTTGCAGCAGACGCATCTTCTCTTCGTTAGATGGATAGAAGAGCTCTTCTTTAATACGGTGACCCGTTTTCTGTTCTGGCTCGACTTCCACGTATTCGGCGTTGTTCATCTGTTCGAACGCCAGTTCACGGACGCGGTAAGAGAGAGTCGCAGAGAACAGCATGTTCAGACGCTGCGTGGTAGGTGGCATACGACGGAACAGCCAGCGGATGTCTTTAATAAAGCCCAAATCGTACATGCGATCGGCTTCATCGAGGACCACAACCTGGATGGCACCGAGGTTGATGTGATTTTGCTTCGCGTAGTCGATCAGACGACCGGTGGTACCGATCAGAATATCAACGCCGCTTTCCAGCACTTTGAGCTGTTTATCGTAGCCGTCGCCGCCATAAGCCAGCCCTAATTTCAGGCCAGTGGTCTGTGCCAGAGGTTCAGCGTCGGCATGGATCTGCACCGCAAGTTCTCGCGTTGGAGCCATGATCAGCGCACGCGGTTGGTTAACTTTTCGGTCAGCAATTGCTGGATGAGAAAGTAAATAATGAAACGTTGACGTCAAAAACGCCATCGTTTTGCCAGTACCGGTTTGCGCCTGCCCTGCAACATCGCGACCTGCCAGCGTGAGCGGCAGAGCGAGGGCTTGAATGGGCGTGCAGTTATGAAAGCCTTTATTTTCAAGGGCTTCGATAACTTTTGCGTGCAGGGCGAAGTCGGAAAACTTCTGTTCTGTTAAATGTGTTTTGCTCATAGTGTGGTAGAATATCAGCTTACTATTGCTTTACGAAAGCGTATCCGGTGAAATAAAGTCAACCTTTAGTTGGTTAATGCTACATCAACACGTCGTTGATTAATCCTACACCAACACGCCAGGCTTATTCCTGTGGAGTTATATATGAGCGATAAAATTATTCACCTGACTGACGACAGTTTTGACACGGACGTACTTAAAGCTGACGGGCTGATCCTCGTCGATTTCTGGGCTGAATGGTGTGGTCCTTGCAAAATGATCGCTCCGATTCTGGATGAAATCGCTGACGAATATCAGGGCAAACTGACGATTGCCAAGCTGAACATCGACCAGAACCCGGGCACCGCGCCGAAGTACGGCATCCGTGGTATCCCAACCCTGCTGCTGTTCAAAAACGGCGAAGTGGCTGCAACCAAAGTGGGCGCACTGTCCAAAGGTCAGCTGAAAGAGTTCCTGGACGCTAATCTGGCGTAAGGTTTCTCGGCCGGGGTCTGGATTCCGAAATTCTGTGGATCTCTGGACGCCCGGCTTTAGTCGTGCTAAGTTACCTATGACTTCGATTTAAACATACCTTGTCGTTCTGGTTTTACCCGATGCTTCCCATTGTTAAATGAACGATGCGAGAGGCAGATAGATTCCGGGCTTGTCACTCAATCCGTCTTGTCGTTTCAGTTCTGTGCTTCCCCTTTGACCAGACAGCGAACAGACATGAGTTGATGGCCGCTAACAGGCATGGATGACCCTGCCATACCATTCACAACATTAAGTTCGAGTTTCACCCCGAGTTTAAGAACCCACACCATTATGAATCTTACCGAATTAAAGAATACGCCGGTTTCTGAGCTGATCACTCTCGGCGAAAATATGGGGCTGGAAAACCAGGCTCGTATGCGCAAGCAGGACATTATTTTTGCCATCCTGAAGCAGCACGCAAAGAGTGGCGAAGATATCTTTGGCGACGGTGTCCTGGAGATATTGCAAGACGGATTTGGTTTCCTCCGTTCTGCAGACAGCTCCTACCTCGCCGGTCCTGATGACATCTACGTATCCCCTAGCCAAATCCGCCGTTTCAACCTCCGCACAGGTGACACCATTTCAGGTAAGATTCGTCCTCCAAAAGAGGGTGAACGCTACTTTGCGCTGTTGAAAGTTAACGAAGTTAACTACGATAAACCTGAAAACTCGCGCAACAAGATCCTGTTCGAAAACTTAACGCCGCTGCACGCTAACTCGCGTCTGCGCATGGAGCGTGGTAACGGTTCTACCGAAGACCTGACGGCTCGCGTTCTGGATCTGGCTTCTCCGATTGGTCGTGGTCAGCGTGGTCTGATTGTGGCACCGCCGAAAGCGGGTAAAACAATGCTGCTGCAGAACATCGCACAGAGCATTGCTTACAACCACCCTGATTGCGTGCTGATGGTTCTGCTGATCGATGAGCGTCCAGAAGAGGTGACCGAGATGCAGCGTCTGGTTAAAGGTGAAGTGGTTGCTTCTACCTTTGATGAACCAGCGTCTCGCCACGTTCAGGTTGCTGAAATGGTTATCGAGAAAGCGAAGCGTCTGGTTGAACATAAAAAAGACGTTATCATTCTGCTCGACTCCATCACTCGTCTGGCGCGCGCGTACAACACCGTGGTTCCTGCTTCCGGCAAAGTATTGACCGGTGGTGTGGATGCGAACGCCCTGCACCGTCCAAAACGCTTCTTCGGTGCTGCGCGTAACGTGGAAGAGGGCGGAAGCCTGACCATCATCGCGACCGCGCTGATTGATACCGGCTCCAAAATGGATGAAGTTATTTACGAAGAATTTAAAGGTACAGGTAACATGGAACTGCACCTCTCTCGTAAAATTGCAGAGAAGCGCGTCTTCCCGGCAATCGACTACAACCGTTCCGGTACCCGTAAAGAAGAGCTGCTCACCACCCAGGAAGAGCTGCAGAAAATGTGGATTCTGCGTAAGATCATTCACCCAATGGGCGAAATCGATGCAATGGAATTCCTCATCAATAAGCTGGCAATGACTAAGACAAACGACGAATTCTTCGACATGATGAAACGCTCGTAATACAAATAAACCCAGCCAACGCCACGTTTTTACGTGGCGTTTTCTTTTTTTGGACTATACGCTATAACCGCAGACTCCCATTTTTGACTAACCAGTGCGACAATTAGAATGTTTGTTGCGTCAAAAAGTAATTGATTGAAAAACATACAAAGGGAGTTGTAAGAGGCTGGCTTTAATCCTTCGGGAGCTATGGCTTCGTAGTTATACTTCCAGGACTAACTTTTGTTGAGAGCATGCATTGTGAATCTACTCACTGCGGTTACTGAGCTAATCAGTATATTTTTATTCACAACCTGTTTTTTGTTCATTGCGCGCAAGGTGGCAAAAAGAATCGGGTTAGTGGATAAACCCAATTATCGTAAACGCCATCAGGGCTTGATCCCATTGGTCGGGGGGATCTCCGTTTACGCGGGTATTTGCTTCACCTTTGGAATCGCAGATTATTATATCCCCCACGCGGCACTCTATCTGGCCTGTGCAGGGGTTCTGGTGCTGGTGGGCGCGCTCGATGATCGTTTCGATATCAGCGTAAAATTCCGCGCTTCGGTGCAGGCTGCAATCGGCATCATTATGATGGTGGTCGGTAAGCTCTATCTGAGCAGTCTCGGCTACATCTTCGGTACCTGGGAGATGGTGCTCGGTCCCTTCGGCTTCTTCCTGACGCTCTTCGCCGTGTGGGCTGCTATCAACGCCTTTAACATGGTGGATGGGATTGATGGCCTGTTGGGCGGTCTCTCGTCCGTATCCTTTGCCGCTATCGGCATCATTCTATGGTTTGATGGTCAGTACAGCCTGTCAATGTGGTGTTTCGCCATGATTGCGGCCATCCTGCCTTATATCCTGCTTAACCTCGGTGTGCTGGGCCGTCGCTATAAAGTCTTCATGGGTGATGCGGGCAGTACGCTGATTGGTTTCACCGTTATCTGGATTTTGCTGGAAACCACTCAGGGTAAAACCCACCCGATTAGCCCGGTAACGGCGCTGTGGATTATTGCTATTCCGCTGATGGACATGGTGGCAATCATGTACCGTCGTCTGCGTAAAGGTATGAGTCCTTTCTCGCCGGACCGCCAGCATATTCATCATCTGATCATGCGTGCAGGTTTTACTTCACGTCAGGCATTTGTGCTGATTACCCTTGCCGCCGCGCTGTTGGCAGGTATCGGTGTGGCAGCAGAATATGCGCACTTTATTCCTGAATGGGTAATGTTGGTATTATTCTTGCTAGCATTCTTCATGTACGGCTATTGCATTAAACGCGCATGGAAAGTCGCGCGCTTCATTAAACGTGTAAAACGCCGGATGCGTAGAAACAGTGGTAAAAATCCAACATTAACTAAGTAAAAACGGGATTGTGATGACTCAACCGTTGGCGGGAGCGAAATCAGTGGTAACTGAGAATGAGCTGGATGTTCGTGGTTTGTTTCGTGTTTTATGGGCGGGCAAACTGTGGATTGCTGGGATCGCGCTGGGGTTCGCGCTGTTAGCGCTGGCGTATACCTTTTTTGCGAAACAAGAGTGGAGCGCGACAGCGATTACCGATCGACCAACGGTGAATATGCTGGGCGGATTCTATTCGCAGCAGCAGTTCCTGCGTAATCTCGACATCAAAGCCAATCTGGCCTCTTCGGATCAGCCCTCCGTGATGGATGAATCTTACAAAGAGTTCATCATGCAGCTGGCTTCCTGGGATACGCGCCGTGATTTCTGGTCCCAGACCGATTATTACAAGCAGCGTATGGTCGGCAACAGTAAAGCCGACGCCGCACTGCTCGACGATCTGATCAACAACATCCAGTTCACGCCTGGCGACATCCTGCGCAATATTAACGATAACGTTAAGCTGATTGCCGAAACCGCGCCGGACGCCAACAACCTGCTGCGCCAGTACGTAGCATTTGCCAGCCAGCGCGCCGCGAGCCATCTGAATGATGAGCTGAAAGGGGCCTGGGCCGCGCGTACTATCCAAATGAAGGCGCAGGTCAAACGCCAGGAAGAGGTGGCCAAAGCCATTTTCTCCCGCCGCGTCCATAACATTGAACAGGCACTGAAAATTGCCGAGCAGCGCAATATCTCCCGCAGTGAAACGGATGTTCCGGCTGATGAACTGCCGGATTCAGAAATGTTCCTGCTGGGCCGCCCGATGCTGCAGGCACGCCTGGAAAATCTGCAGGCCGTTGGGCCAGATTTTGATCTCGACTACGACCAGAACCGCGCGATGCTCAATACCCTGAATGTCGGTCCTACACTGGACCCGCGTTTTCAGACCTATCGTTATTTGCGAACGCCTGAAGAACCTGTAAAACGCGATAGTCCGCGTCGCGCATTCCTGATGATCATGTGGGGGATTGTGGGCGCATTGACGGGCGCAGGCGTGGCGTTAACACGTCGTCGCACAAATTAAGAACGCCGTCTACGATGAAGGCTTCGGCCTTCATCACCTAATCGAAGAGAATCGATGTGAAAGTACTTACCGTATTTGGCACAAGGCCGGAAGCCATCAAGATGGCGCCGCTGGTCCATGCGCTGGCAAATGATCCCTGGTTTGAGGCGAAAGTTTGCGTTACCGCGCAGCATCGGGAGATGCTTGATCAGGTTTTAAATCTCTTTTCTATTGTCCCGGATTACGATCTCAATATTATGAAACCGGGGCAGGGATTGACCGAAATTACCTGCCGCATTCTGGAAGGGCTAAAACCTATTCTGGAATCGTTTAAACCAGACGTGGTTCTGGTGCACGGCGATACCACTACCACCATTGCAACCAGCCTGGCGGCATTCTATCAACGCATCCCGGTCGGGCACGTTGAAGCCGGTTTGCGCACCGGCGACCTTTATTCTCCGTGGCCTGAAGAGGCCAACCGTACGCTTACCGGTCATCTCGCAATGTATCACTTTGCGCCAACTGAAAATTCCCGGCAGAACCTGCTGCGCGAAAACATCCGTGATGACAAAATTTTCGTGACCGGCAATACGGTGATTGACGCCCTGATTTGGGTTCGCGATCGCGTGATGGCCAGCGACGCTCTGCGCGAAGAGCTGGCGGTGCGCTATCCGTTCCTCACCGCTGGCAAAAAGATGATCCTGGTGACGGGTCATCGCCGTGAGAGCTTTGGCCGTGGGTTCGAGCAAATCTGCCATGCGCTGGCGGAGATCGCCGCGCAAAACCCTGACGTCCAGATCGTCTACCCGGTCCACCTCAACCCGAACGTCAGCGAGCCGGTTAACCGCATCCTCGGCCATATCGAAAACGTGATCCTCATTGAGCCGCAGGATTATCTGCCGTTCGTCTGGCTGATGAACCACGCGTGGCTGATTTTGACCGACTCCGGCGGCATTCAGGAAGAGGCACCGTCGCTGGGTAAACCGGTGCTGGTGATGCGTGAAACGACCGAGCGACCGGAGGCTATCAAAGCCGGAACGGTACGCCTGGTTGGGACCGACACTAAACATCTCGTGGCAGAGGTGACACGCCTCCTGCACGATGAAAAAGAGTACCAGGCGATGAGCCACGCCCATAATCCTTATGGTGACGGGCAGGCCTGCAGTCGTATTTTGCATGCACTTAAACATAATCGGGTAACGCTATGAGTTTTTCTACCATCTCTGTCATTGGTCTTGGTTACATTGGACTGCCGACTGCGGCCGCTTTTGCATCGCGTCAAAAACAGGTTATCGGGGTGGATATCAACCAGCATGCGGTGGATACCATTAACCGTGGTGAAATTCATATCGTGGAGCCGGATCTCGACAAAGTGGTCAAAACCGCAGTTGAAGGCGGTTTTCTCAAAGCCAGCACAACGCCGGTGGAAGCCGATGCGTATCTGATTGCGGTGCCGACGCCGTTTAAAGGCGAGCATGAGCCGGATATGGTGTATGTCGAAGCGGCAGCAAAATCCCTTGCTCCAGTGCTGAAGAAAGGCGCGCTGGTGATTCTGGAGTCCACTTCTCCCGTCGGCGCGACGGAACAAATGGCCCAATGGCTGGCCGAAGCCCGCCCTGATTTGACCTTCCCGCAGCAGGCAGGCGAACAGGCGGATATCAATATCGCCTACTGCCCGGAGCGCGTTCTGCCCGGTCAGGTAATGGTTGAGCTGATCAAAAATGACCGCGTAATTGGCGGGATGACGCCCGTCTGCTCTGCGCGTGCCAGCGAACTCTACAACATCTTCCTCGAAGGGGAGTGCGTGGTCACTAACTCCCGCACGGCAGAAATGTGCAAGCTCACCGAAAACAGCTTCCGCGACGTCAACATCGCCTTTGCTAACGAACTGTCGCTCATTTGTGCCGACCAGGGAATTAACGTCTGGGAACTGATTCGCCTGGCGAACCGCCATCCGCGCGTCAATATTCTCCAGCCAGGCCCTGGCGTGGGCGGTCACTGTATCGCCGTGGACCCGTGGTTTATCGTGGCACAAAACCCGGAGCAGGCTCGCCTGATCCGCACGGCCCGCGAAGTGAACGACGGTAAACCGCACTGGGTAATGAACCAGGTGAAAGCCACGGTAGCGGATTGCCTGGCCGAAAGCGGCAAGCGCGCCAGCGAGATAAAAATCGCCTGCTTTGGCCTGGCGTTTAAGCCAAACATCGACGACCTGCGCGAAAGCCCGGCGATGGGCATCGCCGAGATGATTGCAAGCTGGCACACCGGTGAAACGCTGGTTGTGGAGCCAAATATTCATACCCTACCGAAGAAACTGACCGGGCACTGCCAGCTCGCGACGCTGGAAAACGCACTGAACACTGCAGACGTGCTGGTTCTGCTGGTGGACCATAGCCAGTTCAAAGCCATCAGCAGCGATGCGGTGCAGCAGAAGTATATTGTTGATACGAAAGGGGTGTGGCGTTGAGTGAGTTGCCCGGCGTACTTGAACCGCTAACCTGGGAGAGCCAATTTTTTGGTCTCACCTCTGCGGTAGTGCGCTTTCGCGACGATGCTCCGGTACTAACGGCGGCGGATTTTTCGCCGTGGGAAAGGGTACAGGCAAAAATTCCGGCGGGGCGCGCCGACTGGCTGGATGCCCTGCAAACGCTGGGTTTTCAGCTAGTGGAAGGCGAAGTCGATCTGAGTCTTGCCGTCACGCAGCACAGCCTGGCTGTCGCAGAAGTGGCGACCGAACAGGACATCCCCGCGCTGCGTCAGATGGCCGCGCAGGCTTTTGCGCAAAGCCGTTTTCGCGCGCCGTGGTATGCGCCCGACGCCAGCGGTCGTTTTTACGCCCAGTGGATTGAAAACGCCGTTAAAGGCACGTTTGACCATGAATGTCTGGTTTTCCGCGCAAACAGCGGTGATATCCAGGCGTTTGTCTCGCTGCGCCAATTGAGCGATAGCGAAGCGCGTATTGGCCTGCTCGCTGGTCGCGGAATGGGCGACAAACTTATGCAGGCCGCCCTGAGTTGGGCCGCGCAGCGTCAGTTATCAACTTTGCGGGTGGCGACCCAACTGGGCAACACCGCCGCGCTTAAACGTTACATTGCCAGCGGTGGCAACATTGATGCGACCGCTTACTGGTTATACAGGTGACAAGATGATTCCATTTAACGCGCCTCCCGTTGTGGGCACCGAACTCGATTACATGCAGTCTGCCATGGGCAGCGGCAAACTTTGCGGAGACGGTGGTTTCACCCGTCGCTGCCAGCAGTGGATGGAGCAGCGTTTTCACAGTGCGAAAGTGCTGCTGACGCCATCCTGTACGGCGTCGCTGGAGATGGCTGCTCTGCTGCTGGACATCAAGCCGGGCGACGAAGTCATCATGCCGAGCTACACCTTCGTCTCGACGGCGAATGCGTTTGTCCTGCGTGGTGCCAAAATTATCTTTGTGGATGTCCGTCCGGACACGATGAACATCGATGAAACCCTGATTGAAGCGGCGATCACCGATAAAACGCGGGCGATTGTGCCGGTACACTATGCGGGTGTGGCCTGTGAGATGGACACCATCATGGCCATCGCCAAAAAGCACAACCTGTTCGTGGTGGAAGACGCCGCGCAAGGCGTGATGTCCACCTACAAGGGCCGTGCGCTGGGTACTATTGGTCATATTGGTTGCTTTAGCTTCCATGAAACCAAAAACTACACGGCGGGCGGTGAAGGTGGCGCAACGCTGATTAACGACCGCGCGCTGGTGGAGCGGGCAGAAGTGATCCGCGAAAAAGGGACCAACCGCAGCCAGTTCTTCCGTGGTCAGGTCGACAAATACACCTGGCGCGATATCGGTTCCAGCTATCTGATGGCCGATCTGCAGGCCGCCTATCTCTGGGCGCAGCTCGAAGCGGCTGAGCGCATCAACCAGCAGCGTTTGACCCTGTGGCAGACCTATTACGATGCCCTGACGCCGCTGGCGCAAAAAGGGCGTATTGAGCTGCCGACGATTCCGGCAGACTGCGTTCACAACGCACATATGTTTTACATCAAACTGCGCGACAACGACGATCGCAGCAGTCTGATCGCTTACCTGAAAGAAGCTGAGATTATGGCGGTGTTCCATTACATTCCGCTGCACTCCAGCCCGGCGGGCGAAGCGTTCGGCCAGTTTGTCGGTGACGATCGCTACACCACGAAAGAAAGTGAGCGTTTGCTTCGTCTGCCACTGTTCTACAACCTCGCGCCGGTGAATCAGCGCACGGTGATTAATACCCTTCTGAGCTACTTCCGCTGATATGTCACTGGCGAAAGCATCGGTGTGGACCGCCGCGTCCACACTCGTCAAGATTGGCGCAGGGCTGCTGGTTGTAAAAATGCTGGCGGTGTCATTTGGCCCTTCTGGTGTCGGGCAGGCCGGTAACTTCCGTCAGCTCGTCACCGTACTCGGCGTGCTTGCCGGGGCCGGTATTTTCAACGGTGTCACCAAATACGTAGCGCAGCATCACGACGATGAGGCCGCGCTGCGTCGGGTGGTCGGCACGTCCTCGGCGATGGTGCTCGGGTTCTCCACGCTGCTGGCCATCGGCTTTTTACTGGCGGCCGCGCCTGTCAGTCAGGCACTCTTCGGCAATACCCATTACCAGGGGCTGGTACGTCTGGTGGCGCTGGTGCAGATGGGGATCGCCTGGGCTAACCTGCTGTTAGCCTTAATGAAAGGTTTCCGTGACGCCGCCGGAAATGCGCTGGCGCTGATTCTGGGCAGCCTTATCGGCGTGATCGCCTATTATGTCTGCTATCGTCTTGGCGGCTATGAAGGCGCGCTGCTTGGTCTGGCGCTGGTTCCGGCACTGGTGGTCATTCCCGCCGCGTTTATGCTGATGCGCAGGCGCACTATTCCCCTGAGCTATCTCAAGCCGCAGTGGGACAAAATTCTGGCGGGGCAGTTAGGGAAATTTACCCTGATGGCGCTCATCACTTCCGTCACGCTCCCCGTGGCGTATGTGATGATGCGAAACCTGCTGGCAGCGCACTACAGCTGGGATGAGGTCGGGATTTGGCAGGGTGTCAGCAGTATTTCTGACGCCTATCTCCAGTTTATTACCGCCTCGTTCAGTGTCTATTTGCTGCCGACTCTGTCGCGGTTGACCTCCCGACAAGACATCACCCGCGAAATTGGCCGCTCACTGCGTTTTGTGCTTCCTGCGGTGGCTGCCGCGAGTTTAACCGTCTGGCTGCTGCGCGACGTCGCCATCTGGCTGCTGTTCTCTGCGAAATTTACCGCGATGCGCGACCTGTTCGCCTGGCAGCTGGTGGGCGATGTCCTGAAAGTGGGTGCTTACGTCTTCGGCTATCTGGTGATTGCCAAAGCCTCTCTGCGGCTGTATATCCTGGCAGAGATTAGCCAGTTCACGCTGCTGACCGGTTTCTCGCACTGGCTGATCCCAACGCATGGCGCGCTGGGGGCGGCTCAGGCCTATATGGCCACTTACATTGTCTATTTTGCTGCCTGTTGCGGCGTATTTTTACTTTGGCGTAGACGCGCATGACTGCACTGATTCACGTGTTGGGTTCGGATATCCCGCATCACAACCGCACAGTATTACAGTTTTTTAATGACTCGCTGGCGGCCGGCAGCGCCGACGCGCGCGAGTTTATGGTCGCGGGCCAGGATAAGGGGCTAAGCGCCGCCTTTCCTGCGCTGTCGTTAAGCTTCTGGCCGGATAAATCCGCGCTGGCAAACGCGGTGATCGCTAAAGCCAAAGCCAACCGCGAGCAGCGTTTCTTCTTTCACGGCCAGTTTAATACCGGCCTGTGGCTGGCGTTGCTGAGCGGCGGCATCAGGCCTGCGCAGTTTAACTGGCATATCTGGGGCGCGGATCTGTATGAAGTGTCGCGTGGCTGGAAATTCCGCCTGTTCTATCCCCTGCGCCGTATGGCTCAGGGGCGCGTTGGCTGCGTGTTTGCGACGCGCGGCGACCTGAACTTTTTCGCGCAACAACACCCAAACGTGCGCGGCGAACTGCTCTATTTCCCCACGCGTATGGACCCTGCGCTGAACACGATGGCGAACGATACGCAGCGCGAAGGCAAGCTGACCATACTGGTGGGCAACTCCGGCGATCGCAGTAACGAACACATCGCAGCGCTGAAAGCCGTGCATAAGCAGTTTGGCGACACGGTGAACGTGATTGTGCCGATGGGCTATCCTGCACATAACGACGCGTATATTGCGGAAGTCCGTCAGAGCGGGTTGGCGCTGTTCAGCCCGGATAATCTGCAGATCCTTAGCGAAAAGCTCGAGTTTGACGACTACCTGGCCCTGCTCAGAAAATGCGATCTCGGCTACTTCATCTTTGCGCGCCAGCAGGGGATTGGCACGCTGTGCCTCCTGATTCAGGCCGGCGTTCCGTGCGTGCTTAACCGTGAAAATCCCTTCTGGCAGGATATGGCGGAGCAGCACATTCCGGTGCTGTTTACCACGGACGATCTCAATGAGGACGTGGTGCGCGAAGCACAGCGTCAGCTGGCGTTGGTGGATAAAAATGCCATCGACTTTTTCAGCCCGAATTTTCTCACGCCCTGGCATCAGGCGCTGCGGATAGCTGCAGGAGACAAAGCATGAGCCAGTTGGAATTTAGCGGCTTACTGGTGATTTGGCTTCTGGCCTCGCTGTTTATCGGCACGCTCACCTGGTTTGAGTTCCGCCGCGTGCGCTTTAACTTCAACGTCTTTTTCTCGCTGCTGTTTCTGCTGACCTTCTTCTTCGGCTTCCCGTTGACCAGTATTCTGGTCTTCCGCTTTGACGTGGCCGTCGCCCCGCCAGAAATTCTGATGCAGGCCCTGTTGTCTGCTACCTGTTTCTACGCGGTGTACTACGTCACCTATAAGACCCGTTTACGTCCGGTGAACCACGCGCCGCGCCGTCCACTGTTCACCATGAATCGGGTGGAAACGCACCTGACCTGGGTGATGCTGATGATTATCGCGCTGGTAAGTGTCGGTATTTTCTTCATGCATAACGGCTTTTTGCTGTTCAAACTGCACTCTTACAGCCAGATTTTTTCCGCCGAAGTGTCCGGCGTGGCACTTAAGCGTTTCTTCTATTTCTTCATCCCCGCGATGCTGGTGATCTACTTCATGCGTCAGGACAGCAAAGCCTGGCTGTTTTTCCTGGTGAGCACGGTGGCCTTCGGTCTGCTGACCTATATGATCGTCGGCGGGACGCGCGCGAATATCATCATTGCCTTCGCGATCTTCCTGTTTATCGGCATCATTCGCGGCTGGATCTCGCTCTGGATGCTGGTTGCGGCAGGGGTGTTTGGGATTGTCGGCATGTTCTGGCTGGCGCTCAAGCGTTACGGCATGGACGTGAGTGGTGACGAGGCGTTTTACACCTTCCTGTACCTTACCCGAGACACCTTCTCGCCGTGGGAAAACCTGGCGCTACTGCTGCAAAACTACGACAAAATCGACTTCCAGGGGCTGGCCCCCATCGCGCGTGATTTCTACGTCTTTATCCCGACCTGGCTGTGGCCCGACCGGCCTGGCGTGGTGCTGAATACGGCGAACTACTTTACCTGGGAAGTGCTCAACAACCACTCTGGTCTGGCGATCTCCCCGACGCTGATTGGCTCGCTGGTGGTGATGGGCGGCGTGTGGTTTATCCTGCCGGGCGCCGTGGCTGTTGGGCTTATCATCAAATGGTTCGACTGGCTTTATGTGCGCGGGAACGAAGAGACCAACCGATATAAAGCGGCAATTTTGCACAGTTTCTGTTTTGGTGCCATTTTCAATATGATCGTGCTGGCGCGTGAAGGGCTGGATTCGTTTGTGTCACGCGTGGTGTTTTTCATGGTGGTCTTTGGTCTCTGTCTGCTGCTGGCGAAACTGTTGTACTGGCTGTTTGATAGCGCGGGCCTGATTCACCGACGACTGACGCGGGCAACCAGCACGCTTTCCCAAGTCTGAGTAAGGATAATAATGACTGACAATACCTCTGCGCCGGTCTATGCGCTGCGCGGCCTGCAGCTCATCGGCTGGCGTGATATGCAGCATGCGCTGGATTATCTCTGCGCTGATGGGCAGATCAAATCTGGCACCCTGGTGGCCATCAATGCCGAGAAAATGCTGGCGATTGAAGATAACGCGGAAGTGAAAAGCCTGATTGAAGCCGCCGAGTTTAAATATGCCGACGGCATCAGCGTGGTCCGTTCAATTCGCAAAAAGTTTCCGCAGGCGCAGGTCTCTCGCGTTGCCGGCGCCGATCTCTGGGAAGCGCTGATGGCGCGGGCAGGGCAGGACGGAACGCCAGTATTCCTGATTGGCGGTAAACCCGATGTGCTGGCGCAGACGGAGCAGAAACTCCGTGCGCAGTGGAATGTTAATATCGTGGGTAGCCAGGATGGCTACTTCAAACCCGAGGATCGTCAGGCGCTGTTTGAACGCATTCGCGACAGCGGCGCGAAAATCGTGACCGTGGCGATGGGCTCCCCGCGCCAGGAAATCCTGATGCGCGACTGCCGTCTGGTTTACCCGAATGCCCTGTATATGGGCGTTGGCGGCACCTACGACGTCTTCACCGGCCATGTGAAGCGTGCGCCAAAAGTGTGGCAAAACTTAGGGCTGGAGTGGTTATATCGCCTCTTGTCCCAGCCGAGCCGCATCAAACGACAGATTAAACTCCTGCGCTATCTGGCCTGGCATTACACCGGCAAAATGTAATCAAAATGTAGCGCGATGTGCTATTCGCGCTGCAACCCGCCTGCAAAACTGCTGCGTTTCTGTGCAATACGTTCATTTTTTTAATGCATCGTTTGCCATTTAGCAGGATTTAAGAAACCATTCCTCCCCGTATTTCAGTACCCAAAAATAATAACCGGCAAAAGTCGGGCAACAGCAAACACAACCGAGGATTTATGGCAGAGAAAAAACCTGAGCTTCAGCGTGGGCTGGAAGCTCGTCACATTGAATTGATAGCGCTAGGCGGCACTATCGGCGTCGGCCTGTTTATGGGCTCCGCAAGCACGCTTAAATGGGCAGGCCCGTCGGTCTTACTGGCGTACATCGTCGCGGGATTGTTCGTCTTCTTCATCATGCGCTCGATGGGCGAAATGCTGTTCCTTGAGCCGGTTGCCGGTTCATTCGCCGTTTATGCGCACAAGTACATGAGCCCCTTCTTCGGCTATCTCACGGCCTGGTCTTACTGGTTTATGTGGATGGCGGTGGGGATATCGGAGATCACAGCGATAGGTGTCTACGTCCAGTTCTGGTTCCCGGAAATGGCACAGTGGATACCCGCGCTAATCGCCGTAGGGCTGGTAGCGCTTGCGAACCTTGCGGCTGTGCGTCTGTACGGCGAAATCGAATTCTGGTTTGCGATGATTAAAGTCACCACCATTATCGTGATGATTGTGGTGGGGCTGGGCGTGATCTTCTTTGGCTTCGGCAACGGCGGGCAGGCGATTGGCTTTGGCAATCTGACCGAGCATGGCGGCTTCTTTGCGGGCGGCTGGAAGGGCTTCCTGACGGCGCTCTGTATTGTGGTTGCGTCCTATCAGGGGGTGGAGCTTATCGGTATCACCGCCGGGGAAGCGAAAAACCCGCAGGTCACGCTGCGTAGCGCGGTCGGCAAAGTGCTGTGGCGTATCCTGATTTTCTACGTGGGCGCGATTTTCGTTATCGTCACCATCTTCCCCTGGAACCAGATTGGCACCACCGGTAGCCCCTTCGTGCTGACCTTCGCGAAAATTGGTATCACGGCGGCGGCAGGGATTATCAACTTCGTGGTGCTGACGGCAGCGCTCTCAGGCTGTAACAGCGGTATGTACAGCTGTGGACGTATGCTCTATGCACTGGCGAAAAACCGTCAGCTTCCGGCGGCGATGGGTAAAGTCTCCCGCGCTGGCGTGCCTGTAGCGGGCGTAACGGTCTCCATTGCCATTCTGCTGATCGGCTCGTGCCTGAACTACATCATCCCCAATCCGCAGCGCGTGTTCGTCTATGTCTACAGTGCCAGCGTGCTGCCGGGCATGGTGCCGTGGTTTGTGATTCTGATTAGTCAGCTGCGTTTCCGTCAGGCGCACAAGCAGGCGATCGCCAGTCACCCGTTCCGCTCCATTATGTTCCCGTGGGCGAACTATTTAACGATGGCGTTCCTGATTTGCGTCTTAATCGGCATGTACTTTAATGAAGATACCCGCATGTCGCTGTTTGTCGGGATTATCTTTATGGCCGCCGTGTCGATTGGCTATAAGCTTTTTGGTCTCAGCCGCCACGCTGAAATCCAGAAAGTGGAGTAATAAGCGACAAAATGCACAAAGCGTAACCAAACGCGCATTATTTTCAAAAAAGCACTAGACAGCAGACCGAGACCTCCGTAATATCCAGCCCCGCAACGGCGCTAAGCGCCCGTAGCTCAGCTGGATAGAGCGCTGCCCTCCGGAGGCAGAGGTCTCAGGTTCGAATCCTGTCGGGCGCGCCAATAAAGTAGTGTGGCGTTCGAGCTGCGGTGGTAGTAGTACATACCGCGTGAAAGAATAAGTAGTGGTGGCTATAGCTCAGTTGGTAGAGCCCTGGATTGTGATTCCAGTTGTCGTGGGTTCGAATCCCATTAGCCACCCCATTATTTGATAAGTTGTGACATTGCGACGGTGGCGGAATTGGTAGACGCGCTAGCTTCAGGTGTTAGTGTCTTAACGGACGTGGGGGTTCAAGTCCCCCCCCTCGCACCACGACTTAACGAATTGAACTAAAAATTCAAAAAAGCAGTACATCGGCGAGTAGCGCAGCTTGGTAGCGCAACTGGTTTGGGACCAGTGGGTCGGAGGTTCGAATCCTCTCTCGCCGACCAATTTTGAACCCCGCTTCGGCGGGGTTTTTTGTTTTCTGTCGTTTATTCCTCTGTTGTCATTTCCCGACAACGTTAATTCAGTTTGTCGCGATTCAGAGACAGCTAATTCACTGTTTTGTATGACTATTATTCTTTAGCGATAATTGTGTCGTTCTCAGGAGACACTTGCGCCAAATTTAGGTCCTTTTCAGCTGTTCTGAATACCCCATCAAAATAAAAATTCCTTTCTTCTTATCATGTTGCGAAATGTAAAACTTCTTTTTGTAACCCTGGCACGTAACGTGCAATAATATACGCGTAGATGCTCATTCCATCTCTTATGTTCGCCTTAGTGCCTCATAAACTCAGGAATGACGCAGAGCCATTTAAGGTGCTTATCGTCCACAGACAGATGTCGCTTCGGCCTCATCAAACACCATGGACACAACGTTGAGTGAAGCACCAAATATGTTGTCAAACAGACCTGTTTAACGCCTGCTTTTATAGCAGGCGTTTTTTTATGGGCGATCCTCAGGATTGCGGCAATAAAAAAGGAGGCCCATGGGCCTCCTGATTCGCACTGCTTAAGCTTACTGACCGTTGTTCTGCAACGTTAACAGCAGGCCATCGCGACGCATGGCAGCGGCTTCTTCCGGCTTGTGCTGTTTGTCCAGCGTATCGGCCAGCCAGGCGTAGTCAAACGCATCCGGGCGCTGTTTCAGCGCTGCGCGGAAAGCGAGACTTGCCTCCTGCCATTCGCCGTGTTTCATCAGCGACTGGCCCAGCGTACTCCACAGCAGCGGGCGGTCCCCCACGGTTTTGATCTGCTGGCGCAGCATCTTTTCCATCTGCTCAGGATTGTTGGTTTTAAGGCGTGGGATCACCATCACCAGACGGTCATCATACTGGCGTTTCAGGCCATCAAGGATGATCTCCTGCGCTGTGTCATGATCGTCACATTCGATGAGATGTTCGGCCATCGCCACCTGCAGTGGAACCTGCTGGCGCGTTTTGCGGCTCTGATTTTTCCACCAGGTTTTCAGGCCATCGCTGCCCAGATCGGCTCGCGCCTGATCCATCAGACCAATCCACGCCTGGCGCTGCAGCTCATCACGATGCTCATCATCGCCCACGTTGGCTTTCGCCATCGACGGGATGATATCCAGCAGTGAACCCCAGGCGCCAGTGCTGATATAAGCCTGCTCGGCAAGACGCAACACTTCCGGATGGCGCGGGGTGATCTCCAGCAGACGGTCAACGCCATGACGCGCGGCGTGATTCTCATTGCGTGCCAGCTGGATGCGCACGCGGGTAATTTCTACTGGGATCTGATCATTCGATGCCAGCTCAGATGCGCGCTCCAGATGCTGATTCGCACGCGCTTCATCCCCACGCTGCTGGGCCGCTTCGGCGGCTAACAGATAGTTCACCACCGGCTGCTCGGCATGGTCGGCATTTTTCGACATCAGCTTTTCAACCTGCTGATAATCGCCTTCGGCCAGTTTAAGCAAAGCCTGTTCAGTCTGTTTGCGCGCGCGGCGGCGTTTGCGGCCAACGAACCAGCCACGGGTGTGCGCACCGGTACGGAAGATGCGGCGCAGGATCCATTCGATCGCAAACAACACCACCATGGTGAGGATCGCGATGATCACCAGACCCGTCACGCTGGTTTCAATGTTGTAGTTATCGGTCTGGATCAGGACATAGCCCTGATGGCCAGCAATCAGCGGCCCGAGGACGATCCCTGCGATCAACAATAAGAAGAGTAATAAGACTTTTAACATGATCACTCTCCTTGAGGTGCGCTTTCAGGGGCTGGCGCAGGGGCTGCTGCATCCGGCTGCGCTGCAACGCCAGGCTGGGCCAGCAGGTTGCGCACGCGGGTTTGCATCAGTTTTTCCAGAATCGGCTGGCTTTCGAGTTTGTCCGGGACATTCATGGTGATATTTTGCTGGCTGAGATTATCAACATCGTCCAGGAACGCGGTCGTCGTGGCATCGCTGGTATCGTAGTAAGCACGTACCCACGTTGAAACATTATCCAGCGCCTGCTTGTAGGTCTCTTCCTGGTGACGCGGGACGGCCTGCGCCGCAACCAGCAGTCGGGAGCGGATGTTCTCGCGCAGATAGACGTCCTGATTTGGCGCTAACAGCGGAACAGCGGTTTCGTCGCGGCGGCGGACGGTGATAAAGCTGTCCATAAAGTTCTGCCAGCTTTTTTGCAGATTGATACGCCACTCGCTCAGGGAGCTGGACAGCTCCGTGCCGTCGGAATCCATCGGGGAGTCGTCGTCGTTGTTATCCGCGAGACGCAGGTTATCAATCGAATTCGACAGCTGATTGACCTTCAGAATGATGCCGTCGTAATCGACCTGCGAAACGGCACCCAGGCTGGCGATATCTTCGGTAATAGCGCGACGCGCGGCAATCAGGCTCGGGTCGTTCATGTCGGCCAGGCTGGCGTCGGCGCTTTTCAGCAGCGCGGCGGCGGTGGTGACATCCTGATCGCTCCACAGCTTACGTCCGGCCAGTTTGACCAGGAAATCGGCCTGAGAGAGCAGCCAGGTTTTGGCATCGGTGCCGGAAATGGTCGCCACTTTTTGCTGCACTTCGCCGAGCTGTTTCGTCAGCTCTTCCTGGCGAGAGTTGGCTTCGGCCAGCTGCGTAGACTGCTGCTTAATGACACCTTCCAGCTCTGCTTTCTGCGTCTCCTGCGCTTTTTGCAGGGCGGTGATTTGATTCACCAGCGCATCGCTGGTGACCATCTGGTTAGTGGCCTGTTTTTTTACCAGACCGTATAAACCGACACCGGCCGCCAGGGCAATGGCGATAGCTATCGCGCTCAGCGCCAGGCTGGTTTTATTGCTGCCGTTTTTTTTCTCAACAGTGTGTTCAGTCTTTTCTGGCTGCGGCGGGGTGGCCACAGTCTCCCTGGTCTCTTCAACCACGGCGGAGGATTTTTCTTGTTCCGTCATTATGGCTTCCCATTATGAGAGTTATTGTAATGCGCGCAGCAGCGCATCGTTGTCGGCGTTATCAGCGATCCGAATATCTTGCCAGCCCAGTTCCCGGGCGAGGTTCGCCAGACGCTCACTGACGACCAGAAGCCGACAGCGGAGTAACCAGTTTTCACGATACCATTGCGGAATGAGCGACCAGAACTGCTGTAGCATTTCGCCGCTGGTGATGACGATGGTATCCACGCCGCGCGTGTGCCAGCGCATCGCTTCCTGCGCGCCGTCATAATATTTTGCACAGCGCTGGTAGCATTCGCAGAACGTGACGTCAGCCCCACGGGCGCTTAAGGTTTCGCCCAGCAGTTCACGGCCACCGTTTCCGCGCAAAATCAGCGCACGCTTTCCCGCAACAGTTTGTAATTCAGGTAATTGTAGCAAGATTTCGCTGATTTCCCGATCTAACGGGTATTGGACGTCAATTCCGCTGACCGCATGCAGGGCCAGGGCGGTGGTGCGTCCAATGGCGAAATAGCGCGGCGCAGTCGGCCAGTGGTGTTTCTCTTGCTGCAGTTGGGCGTGTGCAAATTCCACGGCATGTTGTGATAAGGCGAAAACCAAATCGCCTTCATTCAATGCGTGCAGATGGTCGGCGAGCGCAGAGAGCTGCCGGCCAGGGGAGAACTCAATCAGCGGAAAACTCCATGCCACCTGCCCCAGTGCGCGCAGACGGCTCACTAACTGCTCTCCTGCGGGAGAAGGGCGGGTGACGAGAATATTCATGCTGGTGGCTCTCCGTTGTAAACGTCTGCCAGAATTTCGCGGGCGCCGTTATTCAGCAATTCTTCGGCAAGCGAGATGCCGAGCGCTTCGGCGTCTTGCGCCCGTCCACGGCGTTCACCACGCACCATCTGTGAACCGTCCGGTGCGCCAACCAGCGCACGCAGCCACAGTTCATCGTCAATGAATTCAGCATAGCTGCCAATCGGCACCTGACAGCCGCCTTCAAGGCGGGTGTTCATGGCGCGCTCAGCTTTGACGCGAATCTCGGTTTCGTCGTGATTCAGCGGTGCCAGCAGGGCACGGGTGCGGTCGTCGTCAAGACGACACTCAATCCCCACCGCGCCCTGGCCGACGGCCGGAAGTGAAAGCTCTGGCGCAAGGGCAACGCGCACGCGAGACTCCAGCCCCAGACGTTTCAGGCCCGCAACCGCCAGAATAATGGCATCGTAATCGCCGTTATCCAGTTTGCCGAGACGCGTACCGACATTGCCGCGCAGGGAGCGAATCACCAGGTCCGGGCGACGCTCAGCCAGCTGGCACTGACGGCGTAAACTTGACGTGCCAACCACACTCCCGACGGGTAAATCGTCCAGAGAAGCGTAGTGGTTTGAGACGAACGCATCGCGCGGATCTTCGCGCTCGCAAATCGTCACCAGGCCCAATCCCTCGGGGAATTCGACCGGGACATCTTTCATGGAGTGGACGGCGATATCGGCGCGGTTCTCAAGCAGTGCAACTTCCAGCTCTTTGACGAACAGGCCTTTTCCGCCCACTTTCGCCAGCGGCGTATCAAGGATCACATCGCCGCGCGTCACCATAGGAACCAGTTCGACACGCAACCCGGAATGGCAGGCTTCGAGGCGCTGCTTAACATATTGTGCCTGCCATAGCGCAAGGGGGCTTTGGCGTGTGGCAATTCTCAAAACATTGTCTAACATGCTTGTTACCGTCATTATCGTCCGCAGACCATCCTAACATTGTTGACTCTGGGATGTCAGTTTTACGGTCGATGAAGGGGTGAGGGACAAGGCGGTGCGCAGGACACCCGCTGCCGTATTAAGGAATTTACACGTACAGAACGGTGCTACACTTGTATGTAGCGCATCTTTCTTTACGGTCAATCGGCAAGGTGTTAAATTGATCACGTTTTAGACCATTTTTTCGTCGCTACCACCATTGAGTGAGGACGAAAAAGGGTAACGGTTCTTTTTTGAAATACTGCGGGCTCGTAATCATTGCTCTTTTGAACGATTGCTACGTCCGGTAACATCAGGCGATATGTCTTGTACCTCTATATTGAGACTCTGAAACAGAGACTGGATGCCATAAATCAATTGCGCGTGGATCGTGCGCTTGCTGCCATGGGACCTGCTTTCCAACAGGTTTACAGTCTGCTGCCAACATTACTGCACTATCACCACCCGCTGATGCCAGGTTACCTCGATGGTAACGTTCCCCAGGGCATTTGCCTTTTCACGCCTGATGAAACTCAACAGCACTATCTGACCGAGCTGGAACTCTACCGTGGCATGCCGCCGCAGGTGTCTCCAAAAGGTGAGCTGCCGATAACCGGCGTCTACACCATGGGGAGTACCTCATCCGTAGGGCAAAGCTGTTCTTCTGACCTCGATATCTGGGTCTGCCATCAGTCCTGGCTCGATAATGACGAGCGCCAGTTGCTGCAGCGTAAATGCAGCCTGCTGGAAAGCTGGGCGGCGTCGCTCGGCGTGGAAGTGAGCTTCTTCCTGATTGATGAAAACCGTTTCCGCCATAACGAAAGCGGCAGTCTCGGTGGTGAAGACTGTGGCTCCACGCAGCATATTTTGCTGCTCGACGAATTTTACCGTAGTGCCGTGCGCCTCGCCGGGAAGCGTATCCTGTGGAATATGGTGCCGTGCGAAGAAGAAGAGCATTACGACGATTACGTCATGTCGCTCTACTCTCAGGGCGTCCTGACGCCAAACGAATGGCTGGACCTGGGCGGTTTAAGCTCTCTGTCAGCCGAAGAGTATTTTGGCGCGAGCCTGTGGCAGCTCTATAAGAGTATTGATTCTCCGTATAAAGCGGTGCTGAAAACCCTGCTGCTGGAAGCCTACTCCTGGGAATACCCTACGCCGCGACTGCTGGCGAAAGATATCAAACAGCGTCTGCATGATGGAGAGATCGTCTCCTTTGGCCTCGATGCCTACTGCATGATGCTTGAACGCGTGACCGAATACCTGAAAGCCATTGATGACACCACACGTCTCGACCTGGTGCGTCGATGTTTCTATCTCAAAGTCTGTGAAAAACTCAGCCGCGAACGCGCATGCGTTGGCTGGCGTCGTGAAGTGGTCAGTCAGTTAGTCAAAGAGTGGGGCTGGGAAGAAGAACGTTTGTCTATGCTCGATAACCGCGCCAACTGGAAAATTGATCAGGTGCGTGAAGCGCACAACGAACTGCTCGATGCGATGATGCAGAGCTATCGTAATCTGATTCGCTTCGCCCGCCGTAACAACCTCAGCGTTTCCGCCAGCCCGCAGGATATCGGTGTTTTAACCCGTAAACTGTACGCTGCGTTCGAAGCGCTGCCGGGGAAAGTCACGCTGGTTAACCCGCAGATTTCGCCGGACCTGTCAGAACCTAATCTGACCTTTATCTATGTTCCGCCAGGCCGCGCCAACCGCACGGGCTGGTATCTGTACAACCGTGCGCCAAGCATGGATTCGATCATCAGCCATCAGCCGCTGGAATATAACCGCTATCTGAATAAGCTGGTGGCCTGGGCCTGGTTCAACGGCCTGCTGACATCGCGGACGCGCCTGTTTATCAAAGGCAATGAGGTCGTTGATCTCGCCAAATTGCAGGAAATGGTTGCCGATGTGTCGCACCACTTCCCGCTGCGTCTGCCTGCGCCGACGCCAAAAGCGCTCTACAGCCCGTGTGAGATTCGCCATCTGGCGATTATCGTCAACCTGGAATACGACCCGACGGCGGCCTTCCGCAATCAGGTGGTCCATTTTGATTTCCGCAAGCTGGATGTCTTTAGCTTTGGCGAGCAGCAAAACTGCCTGGTCGGCAGCGTGGATCTGCTGTATCGCAACTCGTGGAACGAAGTGCGTACCCTGCATTTCAACGGCGAGCAGGCGATGATCGAAGCGCTGAAAACCATTCTCGGCAAAATGCACCAGGACGCCGCGCCGCCTGATAGCGTGGAAGTGTTCTGCTACAGCCAGCATCTGCGTGGCCTGATTCGTACCCGCGTGCAGCAGCTGGTGTCAGAGTGTATCGAACTGCGCCTGTCCAGTACGCGTCAGGAAACCGGGCGCTTCAAAGCGCTGCGTGTCTCCGGTCAGACCTGGGGCCTGTTCTTTGAACGCCTCAACGTCTCTGTGCAGAAGCTGGAAAACGCGATTGAGTTCTACGGCGCGATTTCCCACAACAAGCTGCACGGCCTCTCTGTGCAGGTGGAAACGAACCACGTCAAACTGCCGCAGGTGGTGGATGGGTTTGCCAGCGAAGGGATTATCCAGTTCTTCTTCGAAGAAGCGGCCGATGAGTCCGGGTTTACCATTTATATTCTGGATGAGACCAACCGCGCCGAGGTGTATCACCACTGCGAGGGCAGTAAAGAAGAGCTAGTGCGCGACGTGAGCCGCTTCTATTCGTCCTCACACGACCGCTTCACCTACGGCTCAAGCTTTATCAACTTCAACTTGCCGCAGTTCTATCAGATTGTGAAGGTCGATGGCCGCGCGCAGGTGATTCCGTTCCGCACCCAGGTTATCCCCGCTCCGCCGGCCAACCAGGACGCGAATCAGCCCCTGTTGCAGCAGTATTTTTCCTGATAATTACCCCTGGCCGGATAAGCGCATCAAGCGCCATCCGGCACAATCACCTCAATCTAACGTAACATCGCCGCTTCTACGCACATCAACAGGCCATGAAAAAAGTTTGGGTGGGACAATCGTTTTGCACAGTTCAGGATTGGTCGTGTAATAACCCATAAGATCCTTGTCGTGACAGGGGCTGTAGCCTGCAAACATAAGTCCGAAAGGGACCAGGTAAGATATGACCAGAGAAATAGCGAGAGTAAAAACCCAAACAGAGATAAATATACTATCGATGATGGTAGTCTTATCGGGCGATCTTATTCCCGGGTAGAATAAAGCGCGAAGCGCGATAAAGATGCCGTAGAGCAAAAAAGGAATCCCACCCACCATAGCAGCAGACATTCGGTAATAAAAAATAATGTCGCCATGATGAATCAGCGAGATAACGCTTCGCATGGGAATTGATGCTAGAGCAAAATGAAGGAATGCTGACATTGCTATCACCAGAAAGATAGCTGCACATTTCATCATTATGACAGTGCGCCAGTTTTTTTTCTGTGTAGTTTTCATTTCACCAACCAGGGTTAAGTATTCTAAAAATTGACTGGTTGCCATGCTCAAGATTCCATTCAGCCATTTTTTGTTCTTCAATTAGCGCTTGATGTAATAACATTTTAATACGATAAGAAAGATGAAAATGGTCATCTAAAGAATTCAACTCTGCATTAAGAAAAAGACCAAGCAAGATTATAGCGCCTGGACCAACAATAACAGCCGAAGTAAAAAGCATCGCTACCCCTCCGACAAAACCAATCACCGCCCCACCAACAATCGCTTTTACGATATCCATCGGGGCATCCACCAAAAAATCATTCAGTGTATAGTCCGACTTGAAAATAAGCTCTACTCCCCGCCATGCCAGCGAAAAAAGGATACAGCATTTGATACCACCGACAATGGCGCCAAAGAACCCTCGTTTACCAATGGCCAGCTCTATCATCTGAACATTACGCGCACCGTAACGGGTTCCTTTTAAAATTCTACGCAAACCTGGATAGCCTATGATTTTAATGTAAGTTTGACCCTGTAATTTGTACTCTGTGGCCTTGATACGCAGAGATGAGAAATGACGAACAAGCTCACCGGCTGGGTTATAGTAGGTTGTCAGTCGGTTGAGAGAGTGGAACCCATCCACCATATCTTTGATATTGCCCGGCCCCGCCCTGTAGGAGAAAAACGCGTCTATACCTCCGAGAAGATCATTTATTATCCCCTGAGCTTCTTCCAGTGTGAGTAATTAAATATGGTGGCTCTCATTAATGAACGTTTCATTAAGCATTGCCATATCACCCAGCATAGGATTCATGCTGGGAAACGGATGAGAGTCGTGGTTGTCCCAGGGGTTTGGATCTGTGTGCCATTCATTCATATTCATTATCGTTCCTTGAGATTATAAAATTCGCTCACTCCACAAACTGTATGCACTGGTTCCGGCTGAGAAATGCTCCCAGGTGATAGATTCATAACTGAAGGAAACTTTTTCCTGCGATTCTGCTCCGTTTTCAATAACACTGTGCGGAATGACTGTTTCCAGGTGCAAAATGTGGGCGTTGGTCAGCTTTATTTTATAGTAAAGCTCATTCATACCTGCCCGGTTGGTACGGTACACACTGAATTCACAGGTGAGCGTTTCGTTATCATTTATGGCTTTTCCTAACAGAGGAGAAGATTTATCGATGGGTTTTACAATACTTAACTCCTGATGATTAACGTTCTGTACGCGAGAGAGGGCATGCTTGAGCGCATACACCATGATTTGATCAACATGGGCGAGTTGGGCCTTATTACCGATTGAACTCATGGATGCACAGCCAGCAGAAATTAACCCTTGCTGGTTGCCATTCAGGGTTAAATAAACCAAGTCAGACATATCATTTCCTTATTATATATTCAGCCGGATTATAAGTTTTGGAGTTACAGTGTAATAACGAAAATAATTCTGTGCCCGACCCAAAAAGAAATCAATCGATTTAGTGTAATGATGAAGTGTGAATAAAAGAGGAATTTAAATTAATTAACGGAAGGTCTACTGGGGATCTATGAAATAAATAAAAAGGAAAAGCGTGTTTTTGTGAATACCGTTTCCAGAAAGAAACGGTATCAATTCACTTAACGGAAGCTGACGTCCTCGCCCGCCTGCTGCGTCGCAGCCTGCTCCAGCAGATCCCAGAACGTTTCGCCGCTACGGTCACACACCCACTGGTCGTCTTTCAGATCGAAATGGTAGCCGCCCTGTTTTGTTGCCAGCCACACCTGGTGCAGCGGCTCCTGGCGGTTGATAATAATCTTACTGCCGTTTTCGAAGCTGAGCGTCAGCACGCCGCCGTTGATTTCACAATCGATATCGCTGTCGCCATCCCAGTCGTCCAGGCGCTCTTCAATGGTCTGCCACAGGGTATCGGCCAGGCGATGGAATTCACTGTCATTCATGGTTTTGTTCCTGTTTTTCGTGATGGCGGCAGTATAACGCTAAATAATTCCCGTTGCAGGAAAGCGGCTAACTCTTGCTTTTGTGTCTTCTCCTGCGATGATAGAAACAGAAAGCATGAACTTACGGGCAACCCATAATGAAAAACGTTTTTCGAACGCTTGCCGTTCTCATCACACTGTTTAGTCTGACTGGCTGTGGTCTGAAAGGGCCGCTTTACTTCCCGCCAGCCGATAAAACAGCGCCGCCGCCAACCAAACCCGTTCAAACCCAGATTGAATCATCGACGCCAGTGAGCAACGATCGCGGCGATAACGGTGGCCCAAGCCAGGTCAACTACTGACAATCAGTTGTTCAACCGCGCAATGGAGTAAATGATGCAGTTCTCTAAAATGCATGGCCTTGGCAACGATTTTATGGTCGTCGACGCGGTAACGCAGAATGTCTTTTTTTCCCCTGAGCTGATTCGTCGCCTGGCGGACAGGCATCTGGGCGTGGGGTTTGATCAGCTGCTGGTCGTTGAGCCACCCTACGATCCGGATCTCGATTTTCACTACCGAATCTTTAATGCTGACGGTAGCGAAGTTTCCCAGTGCGGCAACGGCGCGCGCTGCTTTGCGCGCTTTGTGCGACTGAAAGGGCTGACCAACAAGCGCGATATTCGCGTCAGTACGGCCAATGGCCGCATGGTGCTCAGCGTCACCGACGACGAGCTGGTGCGCGTGAACATGGGCGAACCCAACTTCGAGCCTTCTGCGGTCCCGTTTCGCGCAATCAAAGCGGAAAAGACCTATATTATGCGGGCGGCCGAGCAGACAGTATTGTGCGGCGTCGTCTCGATGGGCAATCCCCATTGCGTGATTCAGGTTGATGATGTTGATGTCGCTGCCGTTGAAACCTTAGGCCCGATTATGGAAAGCCATGAGCGCTTCCCTGAGCGCGCCAATATCGGTTTCATGCAGGTGGTGAAACGTGAACATATCCGCCTGCGCGTCTATGAACGCGGCGCGGGCGAAACGCGGGCCTGTGGCAGCGGCGCGTGCGCGGCTGTGGCTGTGGGTATCTCGCAAGGGTTACTGGCAGAAGAGGTTCGCGTGGAATTGCCGGGCGGTCGTCTTGATATCGCCTGGAAAGGTCCGGGTCATCCACTGTATATGACTGGCCCGGCGGCACATGTATACGACGGGTTTATCCATTTATGAAACAACCAGGGGAAGAACTTCAGGAAGCAATAACGGAGCTGGACGACCGGACTGTTGTTGATTATCTGCTGCGCAATCCTGAGTTTTTTATCCGCAATGCACGCGTGGTCGAACAGATGCGCGTGCCGCATCCGGTGCGCGACACCGTCTCGCTGGTCGAATGGCATATGGCGCGCTCGCGCAAGCACATCGATCAGCTGGAAGAGAACATGACCCTGCTGATGGAACAGGCCAGCAATAACGAAAGCCTGTTTTATCGTCTGCTGCATTTGCAGGCGCGGCTCGCGTCGGCGCACAGCCTGGACGAGTTTCTCAGCCGCTTTCATCGCTGGGCGCGTGAGCTTGGGCTGGCAGGCGCGACTATTCGTCTCTTTCCCGACCGCTGGCGCATCGGTGCCCCCTCCGGTTTCACGCATCTGGCGCTAAGCCGTCAGGCGTTTGAACCGCTGCGCATTCAGCGTCTTGGTCATGAGCATCACTATCTCGGTCCGTTGAACGGTCCTGAACTGCTGGTGGTGCTTCCTGAAGCCAAGGCTATCGGCTCGGTTGCCATGTCCCTGATGGGGCGCGAAGGCGATTTGGGCGTGATGTTATTCACCAGCCGCGACGCGCATCATTATGAGCAGGGACAAGCCACGCATTTGCTGCAGGAAATCGCCCTGATGCTCCCTGAGCTGCTGGAGCGCTGGATTGAGCGCGTATGACGGATTCCCTGCTTGCGCCTCTGGTGGTGCGTTTCCTGCGCTATCTGGGCGTTGAACGTCAGCTTAGCCCGATCACGCTGCTGAACTATCAGCGTCAGCTTGATGCCATCATGCAGATCGCCGATGAAACCGGCCTGAAGAGCTGGCAACAATGTGACGCTGCGACCGTGCGCGGGTTTGTGGTGCGCAGTCGCCGCAAAGGTTTAGGCCCCGCGAGTCTCGCGTTACGTCTCTCTGCCCTGCGCAGTTTCTTCGACTGGCTGGTGAGCCAGGGCGAGCTAAAAGCCAATCCGGCGAAAGGTATCGCTACCCCGAAAGCGCCGCGCCATCTGCCGAAAAATATCGACGTTGATGACGTGAATCGGCTGCTGGATATCGATCTTAACGATCCGCTGGCGGTACGCGATCGCGCCATGCTAGAAGTAATGTACGGTGCGGGCTTACGTCTTTCCGAACTGGTGGGGTTAGATCTTAAACATCTCGATCTGGATACCGGCGAAGTGTGGGTGATGGGGAAAGGCAGCAAAGAGCGCCGTTTACCGATTGGCCGCAATGCAGTGGTATGGATTGAGCACTGGCTCGATCTGCGCGGGCTGTTTGGCGCCGAAGAGAACGCGCTGTTTCTCTCGAAGCTTGGCAAGCGGATCTCCGCGCGTAATGTGCAGAAGCGTTTTGCCGAATGGGGCATCAAGCAGGGGCTGAACAGCCACGTTCACCCGCACAAACTGCGCCACTCTTTTGCCACCCACATGCTGGAATCCAGCGGCGACCTGCGCGGCGTGCAGGAGCTGTTAGGTCACGCCAATTTATCTACCACTCAAATCTATACCCATCTTGATTTTCAACACCTTGCTTCGGTGTATGACTCGGCGCATCCACGCGCAAAACGGGGGAAATAATGCGTTTTTACCGCCCACTGGGTCAGATCTCTGCCCTGACGTTTGACCTTGATGACACCCTTTACGATAACCGCGAAGTGATTCTGCGCACCGAGCAGGAGTCGCTGGCGTTTGTGCAAAACTACCATCCCGCTTTAAAAACGCTGCAAAACAAAGATTTTCAGCGCCTGCGCCAGGCGTTGCGCGAAACCGAACCGGACATCTACCACGACGTAACCGAATGGCGTCGTCGTGCAGTAGAGCAGGCGATGCTGAATGCCGGGCTGAGCGCGCAAGAGGCGGCGCTGGGCGCAGAAGCCTCAATGGCAAACTTTGCCAAATGGCGCAGCCGGATCGATGTGCCGCAGGAAACGCACGACACCCTGACGGCTCTCGGCAAAAAATGGCCGCTGGTGGCGATCACCAACGGCAACGCGCAGCCGGAACTGTTTGGCCTGGGCGATTATTTCCAGTTCGTCCTGCGCGCGGGCCCGCACGGGCGCTCGAAGCCTTTTAACGACATGTATCATCTGGCTGCCGAAAAACTTGATTTGCCGCTGGGCGAGATCCTGCACGTCGGCGATGACCTGACCACCGACGTGGCGGGCGCGATCCGCTGCGGAATGCAGGCCTGCTGGATCAAACCGGAAAGGGCCGACCTGATGCAGACCGCCGACAGCCGCCTGTTGCCACACATCGAAATTTCGCGGTTGGCATCCCTCACCACGCTGATATAATCACCAGCAGTATTGTATAAATCAACAGTATGCCCGGCAGAAAAAACGCTGTCGGGCAGATGACTTCTGGCGGTGCCAATGGACGTTTCTTACCTTCTCGACAGCCTTAATGACAAACAGCGCGACGCGGTTGCCGCGACGCGGACCAATATGCTGGTGCTGGCAGGGGCGGGCAGTGGTAAGACGCGTGTTCTGGTGCATCGCATCGCATGGCTGCAGAGCGTAGAGAACTGCTCGCCGTACTCCATCATGGCGGTGACCTTTACCAACAAAGCGGCGGCAGAGATGCGCCACCGTATCGCACAGCTGATGGGCACCAGCCAGGGCGGCATGTGGGTGGGCACGTTTCATGGGCTGGCGCACCGTCTGCTGCGCGCGCACCATATGGATGCCAATCTGCCGCAGGATTTTCAGATCCTCGACAGTGAAGACCAACTGCGCCTGCTTAAACGCCTGATTAAGGCGATGAATCTCGACGAGAAGCAGTGGCCGCCTCGTCAGGCGATGTGGTACATCAACAGCCAAAAAGACGAAGGGCTACGCCCGCACCATATTCAGAGCTTCGGCAATCCGGTGGAGCAAACCTGGCAGAAGGTCTATCAGGCCTATCAGGAAGCCTGCGACCGCGCGGGGCTGGTGGATTTCGCCGAGTTGCTGCTGCGCGCCCATGAGCTGTGGCTCAACAAACCGCATATTCTTCAGCATTACCGCGAGCGCTTCACCAACATCCTGGTGGACGAATTCCAGGATACCAACAACATTCAGTACGCGTGGATCCGCCTGCTGGCGGGCGATACCGGTAAAGTGATGATCGTCGGCGATGATGACCAGTCGATTTACGGCTGGCGCGGCGCGCAGGTGGAAAACATCCAGCGCTTCCTGAACGACTTCCCGGGCGCCGAAACCATTCGTCTGGAGCAGAACTACCGTTCAACCAGCAATATTCTGAGCGCCGCAAACGCCCTGATAGAAAACAACAACGGGCGTCTGGGCAAAAAGCTGTGGACCGACGGCGTCGACGGTGAGCCGATTTCAATTTACTGCGCGTTCAACGAACTGGATGAAGCCCGCTTTGTGGTCAACCGCATTAAAACCTGGCAGGAAAACGGCGGAGCGCTTGAGCAGTGCGCCATTCTCTATCGCAGCAACGCCCAGTCGCGCGTGCTGGAAGAGGCGCTGTTACAGGTCAGCATGCCGTATCGCATTTACGGCGGCATGCGCTTCTTCGAACGTCAGGAAATCAAAGATGCGCTCTCCTATCTGCGCCTGATTGCCAACCGCAACGACGACGCGGCCTTTGAGCGCGTGGTGAACACCCCCACGCGCGGCATCGGCGATCGCACCCTCGACGTGGTGCGCCAGGCCTCCCGTGACCGCCAGCTCACCCTGTGGCAAGCGTGCCGTGAGCTGTTGCAGGAAAAAGCGCTGGCAGGACGCGCCGCGAGCGCGCTTCAGCGCTTTATCGAACTGATTGACGCGCTGGCACAGGAAACGGCCGACATGCCGCTGCACGTGCAGACGGACCGGGTGGTGAAAGATTCCGGTCTGCGCATGATGTACGAGCAGGAAAAGGGCGAGAAAGGCCAGACGCGTATTGAGAACTTAGAGGAACTGGTGACGGCAACGCGCCAGTTCAGCTACAACGAAGAAGACGAAGATCTGATGCCGCTGCAGGCATTCCTCTCCCACGCGGCACTGGAAGCGGGCGAAGGGCAGGCGGATACCTGGCAGGATGCGGTTCAACTGATGACGCTGCACTCGGCGAAAGGGCTGGAGTTCCCGCAGGTGTTTATCGTCGGGATGGAAGAGGGGATGTTCCCAAGCCAGATGTCGCTCGATGAAGGCGGGCGTCTGGAAGAGGAACGTCGGCTGGCCTATGTGGGCGTCACCCGTGCGATGCAAAAGCTGACCCTGACCTATGCCGAAACGCGCCGTCTGTACGGCAAAGAGGTCTACCATCGCCCGTCGCGCTTCATCGGCGAGCTGCCGGAAGAGTGCGTCGAAGAGGTGCGTTTGCGCGCCAGTATCAGCCGTCCGGTCAACCATCAGCGGATGGGCACGCCGATTTCGGAAAACGATACGGGCTACAAGCTGGGCCAGCGCGTTCGTCATTCCAAATTTGGCGAAGGCACCATCGTGAATCTGGAAGGCAGTGGCGAGCACAGTCGCCTGCAGGTGGCGTTCCAGGGGCAGGGGATCAAATGGCTGGTCGCGGCTTACGCCAAGCTGGAAACAGTGTAACATTCAGAAAAATATCATTATTTTGTAATAATCTGCTAGCCTTATAAGCTGAAGGCTATTTATTGCTCTTCAGCGTTCCGTTGCGTGTTGACGCCACAGTTATTGCTGGCGTAACATGCGCGCACGATTACGCTAAGAGGACATTCGCCTTGGACACACCCAGTAGATACTGGCTCAATTCCCTGTCATCCAGGAACAACTCCTAAGGCTATCTCCTCTTGCTGATGGCCTTAGTGGTTGTCAGCGACCTGCTTAATTCCCGTCGCGCTGAGTCAGGCTTTTAATGGTCTGAAACCCATATTGTTTCTGTGTGCCCACCGAACTGTCCGATATTTTTTGCATTGGGAGTCCCGGTCATGTTGAGCGCATTTCAACTGGAAAAAAACCGACTGATTCGGCTTGAAGCTGAAGAGTCACAGCCCCTCATTGATGCCGTATGGGTGGATCTGGTCGAGCCGGACGACGATGAACGCCTTCGCGTACAATCAGAGCTCGGACAAAGCCTGGCGACCCGCCCGGAACTGGAAGACATCGAGGCCTCCGCGCGTTTCTTTGAAGACGAAGACGGCCTGCATATCCACTCCTTCTTTTTCTATGAAGATGCGGAAGATCACGCCGGTAACTCCACCGTCGCATTTACCATTCGTGATGGCCGCCTGTTCACCCTGCGCGAACGCGAGCTGCCTGCGTTTCGTCTCTACCGCATGCGCGCCCGCAGCCAGGCGATGGTAGATGGTAACGCCTACGAACTGCTGCTCGACCTGTTCGAAACCAAAATCGAGCAGCTGGCGGACGAAATCGAAAACATCTACAGCGATCTGGAAAAGCTGAGCCGCGTGATCATGGAAGGCCATCAGGGCGATGAATATGACGAAGCGCTGTCGACGCTGGCGGAGCAGGAAGATATCGGCTGGAAAGTGCGTTTGTGTCTGATGGATACCCAGCGCGCCCTGAACTTCCTGGTGCGTAAAGCGCGTTTACCGGGCGGTCAGCTGGAGCAGGCGCGTGAGATCCTGCGCGATATCGAATCCCTGTTGCCGCACAACGAATCCCTGTTCCAGAAAGTTAACTTCCTGATGCAGGCGGCGATGGGCTTTATCAATATCGAGCAGAACCGCATCATCAAGATCTTCTCGGTGGTGTCGGTGGTGTTCCTGCCGCCAACGCTGGTGGCGTCGAGCTACGGGATGAACTTTGAGTTTATGCCGGAACTGCGCTGGAGCTTCGGCTACCCGGGCGCGATTATCTTTATGATCCTCGCCGGGCTGGCACCGTATCTCTATTTCAAACGTCGTAACTGGCTTTGAGCGTGATGCCGGGTGGCAGCTACGCCTTCTCCGGCCTACGTAACCTGTAGGCCAGAGTGGCAAAGCGCCCACCGGCAAAAAATCACACTCCTTTTCGCACTCTACGCTGGGTATAAATCGCATCGGCGACGAATACCGCCAGCGCCACCCAAATGAACGCGAACGTCACCATCTTATCCGCACCCGGTACTTCGCCGTAGAACACCACCGCCAGCAGGAACATCAGCGTCGGGCCGATATACTGGAAGAAGCCAAGCGTGGAGAGGCGTAAGCGTGTGGCGGCACCGGTGAAGCACAGCAGCGGGATGGTGGTGACAACACCGGCGGCAATCAGCATCAGATTCAGCGACCACGGATTATTCGCCATATGGCTGGTGCTGCTGTCGGCGATGCCGAACAGATAAATCGCGGCCAGCGGCAGCAGCCACAGGGTTTCAAATAGCATCCCTGTTTGCGCTTCCACGGCGATTTTCTTACGCACCAGGCCGTAAAACGCAAAGCTAAACGCCAGCCCCAGAGCAATGATCGGCAGCGAGCCGAAGGTCCACAACTGTACCAGTACGCCGCAGAGCGCCAGGAGTACCGCCACCCACTGCATTCGGCGGAAACGCTCGCCGAGGAACAGCATCCCCAGCACGATATTCACCAGCGGGTTAATAAAATAGCCGAGGCTCGCTTCCAGCATATGGTGGTTATTCACCGCCCAGATGAACAGCAGCCAGTTGCCGCCGATCAGCACCGCAGACAGCGCCAGCAGGAAAATCTTCTTCGGGGTTTGCATCAGCGTTTTCACGCCCGACCACTGGCGGCTCACGCTCATCAGCGCCACCATAAAGAAAAAGGACCAGATCACACGGTGGGTGAGGATTTCGTCGGCCGGGACAAAGTAGATCAGCTTGAAGTACGCAGGCGCGATACCCCATATAAAATAAGCGGCCAGAGCGAGTAAAACGCCCTGCCGCGTCTGTTTAGCATCCATCGGGATAATCCGTTACAAAAAAGTAAATTCATTTTACCCGATTACACCTTCTCAACCCACCATATAAGTGGCGGTTGCGCTGGCGATGTAAACCTGCTCTTCGTTATGTAATTCGACGCGAGCGACGGCGACCTTATTGCCTGCGCGCAGCAGACTGCTGGTGGCGGTAAAACGGTTCCCGCGGCCTGGCCGTAAATAATCCACGCGTAAATCAATGGTGCCCATTCTGGATAAGCGCTGACGCAGTTCATCTTCGTTGATGGTGTCATGGCGCGCCAGCGTGCTGCCCACGCAGACCAGCCCGGCGGCAACGTCCAGCGCAGAGGCGATCACTCCGCCGTGCAAAATGCTTTGCGCCCAGTTTCCCACCATCATCGGCTGATTGTTAAAGCTGAGCTGAGCGAATCCCTTCTCGTAACGTTCAAGCTCCAGCCCCAGCGCGCGGTTAAAGGGCATGTGATAGACAAAAATCTCTCCCACCAGTTTCAGAGCTTCTTCAGCGGTAAGCGTGGCTGACATGAAAAGTCGCATCCTTCGTTGTTAACAAAATGTTGATTTTATGCTTCAGAGATAAGGAATTCCACTTTCAGAAACGAAGAGGGGAAGTTAATTGAGAAATAGGTAGAATGTGGCCCACATAACTATTCACATAATTTCATTTTGCAGGAGAACCCCACCGATGCGGACGTATCTGGGTTGGTTACTGGCGGCGGTTACGCTGCCGCTCACAGCATTTGCGCAGGAAGCGACGCTCAAGGAAGTGCACGATAAGCCCGCCGTTCGCGGCAGCATTATTGCTAACATGCTTCAGGAGCACGATAACCCGTTCACGCTCTACCCGTACGACACAAACTATGTGATCTACACCCAGACGAGCGATCTCAACAAAGAAGCGATCAGCTCCTATAACTGGTCTGATAATGCGCGTAAAGACGAAGTGAAGTTCCAGCTCAGCCTGGCCTTCCCGTTCTGGCGCGGCATTCTGGGGCCGAACTCGGTTCTGGGCGGCTCATATACCCAGAAATCCTGGTGGCAGCTCTCCAATAGCGGCGAATCTTCTCCGTTCCGCGAAACCAACTATGAGCCGCAGCTGTTCCTCGGTTTTGCGACCGACGACGAATTTGCCGGCTGGACGCTGCGCGATGTGGAGTTTGGCTATAACCACGACTCCAACGGCCGTTCCGATCCGACCTCGCGTAGCTGGAACCGCCTCTATACCCGTCTGATGGCGGAAAACGGCAACTGGATGGTGGAAGTGAAGCCGTGGTATGTGATTGGCGATACGGACGACAACCCGGATATCACCAAATACATGGGCTACTATCAGCTGAAGATTGGCTATCAGCTGGGCGACGCGGTGCTGAGCGCCAAAGGCCAATACAACTGGAATACCGGCTACGGCGGCGCAGAGCTGGGCCTGAGCTATCCGATGACCAAACATGTACGCATCTATACTCAGGTGTACAGCGGTTACGGCGAGTCGCTGATCGACTACAACTTCAATCAGACCCGTGTCGGCGTGGGCGTGATGCTTAACGATCTTTTCTAGCCTGCTAGAATGTTTTTGCGTTAAACGTTGAAGTTTCTCTCTCAGGCGCTGAAAATAGCGCCTGTTTTGTATCTGGCAAATGGGGTTAACGTGGCGCAGGCGGAAGTAATGAATCAGGAATCGCTGGCTAAACAGGTTTTGCATGAAACCTTTGGCTACCAGCAATTTCGCCCTGGCCAGGAAACCATCATTGAAACCGTACTGGAAGGCCGCGACTGTCTGGTGGTTATGCCGACAGGCGGCGGCAAATCCCTGTGCTATCAGGTTCCCGCGCTGGTGCTGGATGGTCTTACGGTGGTGGTTTCACCGCTCATTTCCCTGATGAAAGACCAGGTGGATCAGCTGCTGGCGAACGGCGTGGCCGCTGCCTGTATCAACTCCACTCAGACTCGTGAACAGCAGCAGGAAGTGATGGCCGGATGCCGTACCGGGCAGATTCGCCTGCTGTACATCGCCCCGGAACGTCTGATGCTGGACAACTTCCTCGAACATTTGGCGCACTGGAACCCGGTGCTGCTGGCGGTCGACGAAGCACACTGTATCTCCCAGTGGGGTCACGATTTCCGCCCGGAATACGCCGCGCTCGGCCAGCTCCGCCAGCGTTTCCCGGCGCTGCCGTTTATGGCGCTCACCGCCACGGCGGATGACACCACGCGTCTGGACATCGTGCGCCTGCTCGGGCTTAACGATCCCTTTATTCAGGTCAGCAGCTTCGACCGCCCCAACATCCGCTACATGCTGATGGAAAAATTCAAGCCGACGGACCAACTTCTGCGTTACGTGCAGGAGCAGCGCGGCAAATCCGGCATTATTTACTGCAACAGCCGCGCGAAAGTGGAAGACACCGCCGCGCGTCTGCAAAACCGTGGCTTTAGCGCTGCGGCCTACCACGCCGGTTTAGAAAATCACATCCGCGCCGACGTGCAGGAAAAGTTCCAGCGTGATGACCTGCAAATCGTGGTCGCGACGGTGGCGTTCGGGATGGGGATCAACAAACCAAACGTGCGCTTTGTGGTGCATTTCGACATTCCGCGCAATATCGAATCCTATTATCAGGAGACGGGCCGCGCCGGGCGTGACGGTCTGCCTGCCGAAGCGATGCTGTTTTACGATCCGGCGGATATGGCGTGGCTGCGCCGCTGCCTGGAAGAAAAACCGCAGGGGCAGCTGCTGGATATCGAGCGTCATAAGCTCAACGCGATGGGCGCGTTTGCCGAAGCGCAAACCTGCCGTCGTCTGGTGCTGCTTAACTACTTTGGTGAGGGGCGCCAGGAGCCGTGCGGTAACTGCGATATCTGTCTCGACCCGCCAAAGCAGTACGATGGGCTGATGGACGCCCGTAAGGCGCTCTCAACCATTTACCGCGTGAATCAGCGCTTTGGTATGGGTTACGTGGTGGAAGTGCTGCGCGGTGCAAATAATCAGCGTATCCGCGAGATGGGCCACGATAAGCTGCCGGTTTATGGCATTGGCCGCGAACAGAGCCACGAACACTGGGTGAGTATTATCCGCCAGCTGATTCACCTCGGTTTCGCCACGCAAAATATCGCCCAGCATTCCGCGCTTCAGCTCACGGAAGCGGCGCGTCCTGTGCTGCGCGGTGAGTTAGCGCTGCAGCTTGCGGTTCCACGCGTCGTCGCCCTGAAACCGCGCGTGATGCAGAAATCCTACGGCGGCAACTACGATCGCAAGCTGTTTGCCAAACTGCGCAAGCTGCGTAAGGCGATTGCCGACGAAGAGAACATCCCGCCGTATGTGGTGTTCAACGATGCGACGTTGATCGAAATGGCCGAGCAGATGCCGCTCAGCGCCGGTGAAATGCTGAGCGTCAACGGCGTTGGTACGCGCAAACTCGAGCGCTTTGGCAAAGAATTTATGGCGCTCATTCGTTCCCATGCTGATGGTGACGATGAGGAGTAGTCAGTCCGGCTAAAAAGTGCCAGGATGGTGACTCACTGAATTATTTTCCCGCGAGTTAATTATGTTAATGCTATTCCTCACTGTGGCGTTGGTGCACATCGTTGCGTTGATGAGCCCTGGCCCTGACTTTTTCTTCGTTTCGCAGACTGCCGTCAGCCGCTCCCGCAAAGAGGCGATGATGGGCGTGCTCGGTATTACCATGGGTGTCATGGTCTGGGCTGCCGTTGCGCTGCTTGGCCTGAACCTGATCCTCGCGAAAATGGCCTGGCTGCATAATATCATTATGGTCGGCGGTGGCTTGTATCTGTGCTGGATGGGCTACCAGATGCTGCGCGGTGCGCTGAAGAAAGAAGAGAGCGTAGCCGCTGAACCTAACGTTGAGCTGGCGACCGGTGGACGCAGTTTCGTGCGCGGCTTACTGACCAACCTTGCAAACCCAAAAGCGATTATCTACTTCGGCTCGGTGTTTTCCCTGTTCGTCGGTGACGACGTCGGCGCGGGCGCGCGCTGGGGCATTTTCCTGCTGATCGTCGTCGAAACCTTCGCGTGGTTTACCGTGGTAGCGAGCCTGTTCGCTTTACCGTCCATGCGCCGTGGCTATCAGCGCCTGGCGAAGTGGATCGATGGCTTTGCGGGGGCGCTCTTCGCAGGGTTTGGGATTCACCTGATTATCTCCCGCTAATATCCTGAATGCCGGATGAGGTGCTTGCACCGCCATCCGGCTTTTCCCGGCTACGCATGCCTCGCCGACGCCAGCAACGCACCTACCAGCATAAACAATGACCCGAACACTTTGTTCAGCGCCTTCATCTGTTTCGGCCCTTTGATCCACGCGGCAATTCGTTGCGCCAGGGTCGCGTAACCAATCATCACAATGATATCGACGATAATGGTGGTGGCGCCGAGCACCACGTACTGCATCACCTGTGGCTGATGCGGGACGATAAACTGCGGAAAGAGGGCGGCGAGAAAGACAATGCTTTTCGGGTTGGTCAGGTTCACAAATACCGCGCGTTTAAACAGACGACCGCGCGTCTGGGTATGGGCGAGGGTATTCAGGTCAATCGAGCCTGCCGCGCGCCATTGCTGGATGCCCAGCCAAATCAGATAAGCTGCACCCGCCCATTTGAGCACTTCAAACGCCAGTACCGAACGCGAGAACAGCGTCCCAAGGCCAATCCCCACCAGCACGATATGAATACCCAGCCCGGTCTGTAGTCCGGCAATGGACGCGGCCGCGCCGCGATAGCCGTGGTTAATGGATGTGGTCATGGTATTGATCGCGCCAGAGCCAGGGGAAAGGCTCAGGATGATGGATGTCAGCAGGTAAGCGAACCACCACTCGAAGGTCATTTGAAACTCCCGAATCGTCTATTTTTATGCCACAATACGCTATTGTCGCGTCATTGTGTGACGCAACCAGAAAAAACGATATTCCTTGGCTTACAGGGGTGGAAACCCGATGTTTCAGCAGAAAAAGGACTGGGAAACACGCGAGAACGCATTTGCTGCTTTCTCCATGGGGCCGCTGACCGATTTCTGGCGTCAGCGCGAAGAAGCCGAAATCACAGGCGTGGACAATGTTCCGGTGCGCTTTGTTCGTTTTCGGAATGTCAAAAACGACCGCGTGATCGTGGTTTGCCCCGGTCGTATCGAAAGTTACGTTAAATACGCTGAACTGGCCTACGACCTTTTCCATCTTGGGTTTGATGTACTGATTATCGACCATCGTGGGCAAGGGCGCTCCGGTCGGTTGTTATCCGACTCGCACCGCGGGCATGTGGTGAATTTCAGCGATTATGTCGACGATCTCGCCGCGTTCTGGGAGCAGGAAGTGCAGCCTGGGCCGTGGCGCAAGCGCTATATCCTGGCACACTCCATGGGCGGGGCGATTGCGACGCTGTTTTTACAACGTCATCCGCATCAGTGCGATGCCATCGCGCTCACCGCACCGATGTTTGGCATCGTGATGCGCTTTCCGGACTGGATGGTGCGCCATATTCTCGACTGGGCTGAGGGCCATCAGCGCATTCGTGAAGGCTACGCGATCGGGACCGGTCGCTGGCGCGCTCTACCGTTTGCCGTGAACGTGCTAACGCATAGCCGCCAGCGTTATCGGCGTAACCTGCGTTTCTACGCCGATGAGCCGCGCCTGCGCGTCGGTGGGCCAACGTACCACTGGGTGCGTGAAGGTATCCGCGCGGGGGAGTCTGCGCTGGCCGGTGCGGGCAAAGATGCCACGCCAACGTTACTGATTCAGGCAGAAGAAGAGCGTGTGGTGGATAACCGCATGCACGACCGTTTTTGCGAATTGCGCGCCGCCGCCGGGCACCCCTGTGAAGGGGAGAAACCGTTGGTCATAAAGGGCGCGTACCATGAGATCCTTTTTGAAAAGGACACCATGCGCTCAGTCGCGCTCAACGCTATCGTCGAGTTTTTCGACAGGCATAACTGATTTCCTATTGAGGTTAAATTTTCCTATGTACCAGGTTGTCGCATCTGATTTAGATGGCACGCTGCTTTCTCCCGACCACACCCTGTCGCCTTACGCGAAAGAAACCTTAAAACTGCTGACAGCCCGTGGCGTGAACTTCGTCTTCGCAACTGGCCGCCACCACGTGGATGTGGGGCAGATCCGCGATAATCTGGACATCAAAGCGTACATGATCACCTCCAACGGTGCGCGCGTACACGACACCGACGGCAATCTGATCTTCACCCATAACCTCGATCGCGATATCGCCGCCGACCTGTTTGGCGTGGTGCATAGCAACCCGTCAATCGTCACCAACGTTTACCGCAACGACGACTGGTTTATGAACCGTCATCGTCCGGATGAAATGCGTTTCTTCAAGGAAGCGGTTTTCAACTACACCCTGTACGAGCCGGGTCTGCTGGAGCCTGAAGGGATCAGTAAAGTGTTCTTCACCTGCGAAACCCACGAAGAGCTGCTGCCGCTGGAGCAGGCCATTAACGCGCGCTGGGGCGACCGGGTGAACGTCAGCTTCTCAACGTTGACCTGTCTGGAAGTGATGGCGGGCGGCGTATCGAAAGGTCACGCGCTGGAAGCGGTGGCAAAACGCATGGGCTACGAGCTGAAAGATTGCATCGCCTTTGGCGACGGCATGAACGACGCTGAAATGCTGTCGATGGCCGGGAAAGGCTGCATTATGGAAAACGCGCACCAGCGTCTGAAAGATCTGCACCCGGAGCTGGAAGTGATTGGCACCAACACTGATAACGCCGTGCCGAACTACCTGCGCAAACTGTTCCTTGAATAATCTTCATTTGATTATTTATTGCTCAGTTGTCAACTGAAGAGTTCGCTACAATGCTCGTCCTTCTTTCTGAGAGACATGCATTGTGGCGCTACTCATTATCACCACTATCCTGTGGGCCTTCTCGTTCAGCCTGATCGGTGAATATCTTGCCGGACACGTCGACAGCTACTTCTCTGTGCTGATGCGCGTTGGGCTGGCTGCGCTGGTGTTCCTGCCGTTCCTGCGCCTGCGCGGACAGACGATCAAAACCATTCTGCTGTACATGCTGGTGGGCGCAATGCAGCTCGGCATCATGTATCTGTTCAGTTTCCGCGCCTATGTCTATCTGTCGGTATCAGAATTCCTGCTGTTCACGGTGCTGACGCCGCTCTACATCACGTTGATTTATGACCTGCTGAGCAAACGTCGTCTGCGCTGGGGCTACGTCCTGAGCGCGTTGCTGGCGGTGGCCGGTGCGGCGATTATTCGCTACGACAAAGTGAGCGATCACTTCTGGACCGGGCTGATGTTTGTCCAGCTCGCGAACATCAGCTTTGCCATTGGCATGGTGGGTTACAAACGCCTGATGGAGATCCACCCGATGCCGCAGCACAACGCGTTCGCCTGGTTTTATATGGGGGCGTTCATCGTAGCGGTGGTGGCGTGGTTTATGCTGGGCAATCCGCAAAAATTGCCGACCACCACACTGCAATGGAGCGTGCTGATCTGGCTTGGGGTAGTCGCTTCAGGGCTGGGCTACTTTATGTGGAACTACGGGGCCACGCAGGTGGATGCCGGGACGCTGGGCATCATGAACAACGTTCACGTGCCTGCGGGGCTGCTGGTGAACCTGGCAATCTGGCAGGAACAACCCCACTGGCCGAGCTTTATTATTGGGGGAACGGTGATTCTGGCTTCCCTGTGGGTACATCGCCATTGGGTCGCTCCGCGCTCCGAACAAACGGCAGATGGTCGCAAGCGTGATTCCGCGCTGAGCGAATAAACGCCTCCGTGACCGGCTGACGCTGCTCGCCATCGCGCACGGCAGCGTACAGTCGGCTCCACAATCCCTCGCCCAGGGTTTTGGTTACTACCAGACCCTGACGTTCAAAGCTCTCCACCACCCAGTGCGGCAGCGCCGCGATCCCCATTTTAGCCGCCACCATCTGAATCAGCAGCAGGGTGTTATCAACACTTTTCAGGTTCGGGCTGATGCCTGCCGGTTGCAGGAAATGGCGCCAGATATCCAGACGACTGCGCTGCACCGGATAGATCATCAGCGTTTCAGTCGCCAGATCTTCCGGCGTGACGCGCGTTTTCACCGCCAGCGGATGGTCAGGTGCCAGCACCAGGCGCACTTCATAATCAAACATCGGCGAATAGTGCAGACCGCTGCGCGGCAGAATATCGGAAGTCAGCACCAGATCCAGCTCGCCCTGCTGGAGAGACGGCTGCGGGTCAAAGGTCACGCCCGATTTAAAGTCCATCTCTACCTGCGGCCAGTTCTGACGGAAATTCTCAAGCGCGGGCGTCAGCCACTGAATACAGCTATGACATTCAATTGCGATGCGCAGCCGTGTCTGCTGCGGCTCATTGCAGGATTGCAGGGCGCTGGCGATTTGCGGCAGCACCTGATTTGCCAGCTGCAGCAAAATCTCACCCTGCGGCGTAAAGCGCAGCGGCTGGCTCTTACGCACGAACAGACGAAAGCCAAGGCGTTGTTCCAGATCGCTGAACTGGTGGGACAGGGCGGATTGTGTTTGATGCAGCGTGGCCGCAGCCGCTGCGAGCGAACCGCAGTTCCGCAACGCTTGTAGCGTTTTCAGGTGTTTTATCTCGATCATGAAAGTCCTTCACTTCGCCATGAACAATTTGCGCTTGTGGATCATACAGTACATTCACATTATGGATGTGTAAACATCTGGATGGCTAAATAACGAATTCATAAGAGGCAGCGACATGACAATTATTAACCACACCCTCGGTTTTCCTCGCGTTGGCCTTCGCCGCGAGCTGAAAAAAGCACAAGAGAGCTACTGGGCGGGCAACGCCACCCGTGAAGAGCTACTGGCGGTTGGACGCGAGCTGCGTGCGCGCCACTGGGATCAGCAAAAACAGGCAGGCGTGGATCTGCTGCCGGTGGGCGATTTTGCCTGGTACGACCATGTTCTGACCACCAGCCTGCTGCTCGGCAATGTGCCGGCTCGTCATCAGAACAACGATGGATCGGTAGATATCGACACCCTGTTCCGCCTGGGTCGTGGGCGCGCACCGACCGGCGAGCCAGCGGCAGCCGCAGAAATGACGAAATGGTTTAACACCAACTATCACTACATGGTGCCGGAGTTTGTGAAAGGCCAGCAGTTCAAACTGACCTGGAGGCAAATCCTGGATGAAGTGGACGAAGCGCTGGCGCTGGGCCACAAAATCAAACCTGTACTGCTCGGCCCGGTAACCTACCTGTGGCTGGGCAAAGTGAAAGGCGAGCAGTTTGACCGCCTGAGCTTGCTGAAAGACATCCTGCCGGTGTACCAGCAGGTGCTGGCTGAGCTGGCAAAACGCGGCATCGAGTGGGTACAAATCGACGAACCGGCGCTGGTACTGGAGCTGCCGCAGGCGTGGCTGGATGCCTTCAAACCGGCTTACGACGCTCTCTCCGGGCAGGTTAAACTGCTGCTGACCACCTATTTCGAAGGCGTCACGCCGAACCTCGACACCATCACCGCGCTGCCGGTGCAGGGCCTGCACGTTGACCTGGTTCACGGCAACGATGACGTGGTAGAGCTGCACAAACGCCTGCCGGCTGACTGGCTGCTCTCTGCCGGTCTGGTTAACGGACGTAACGTCTGGCGCGCCGATTTGACCGAGAAATACTCGCAGATCAAAGACATTGTCGGCAAACGTGATCTGTGGGTAGCTTCGTCTTGCTCCCTGCTGCACAGCCCGATCGATCTGAGCGTGGAAACGCGTCTGGATGCGGAAGTGAAAAGCTGGTTTGCTTTCGCCCTGCAAAAATGTGAAGAGCTGGCCCTGCTGCGAGATGCGCTGAACAGCGGCGACACGGCTGCGATTACCGAATGGAGCGCACCGATTCAGGCGCGCCGCCACTCGACTCGTGTTCACAACGCGGCGGTGGAAAAACGTCTGGCGGCGATCACCGCCAAAGACAGCCAGCGTGAAAATGCCTATGAAGTTCGTGCTAAAGCACAGCGCGCGCGCTTTAATCTGCCGGCCTGGCCAACCACCACTATTGGCTCATTCCCGCAGACCACTGAAATTCGCGGCCTGCGTCTGGACTTCAAAAAAGGCAATCTCGACGCCAACAACTACCGCACAGGCATCGCTGAACACATCAAACAGGCGATTATTGAGCAGGAACGTCTGGGTCTGGACGTGCTGGTTCACGGCGAAGCCGAGCGTAACGACATGGTGGAATATTTCGGCGAACATCTGGACGGTTTCGTCTTTACCCAGAACGGCTGGGTGCAGAGCTACGGCTCACGCTGCGTAAAACCCCCGGTGGTGATTGGCGACGTGAGCCGCCCGGAAGCGATTACCGTCGAATGGGCGAAGTACGCCCAGTCTCTGACCGACAAACCGGTCAAAGGCATGTTGACCGGTCCGGTGACTATTCTGTGCTGGTCCTTCCCGCGCGAAGACGTGACCCGCGAAACCATCGCCAAACAGATTGCGCTGGCGCTGCGTGATGAAGTGGCGGATCTGGAAGCGGCAGGCATTGGCATCATCCAGATTGACGAACCGGCATTGCGCGAAGGTCTGCCGCTGCGTCGCAGCGACTGGGCGGCGTATCTGGAGTGGGGCGTGGAAGCGTTCCGCATCAACGCCGCCGTGGCAAAGGACGACACGCAGATCCACACCCATATGTGTTATTGCGAATTTAACGACATCATGGACTCGATCGCCGCGCTGGATGCGGATGTGATCACCATCGAAACGTCGCGTTCCGATATGGAGTTGCTGGAGTCATTCGAAGAGTTCGACTACCCAAACGAAATCGGGCCGGGCGTGTATGACATTCACTCCCCGAACGTACCCAGTGTGGAGTGGATTGAAGCCCTGCTGCAGAAAGCCGCCCAGCGTATTCCGGCTGAGCGTCTGTGGGTCAACCCGGACTGCGGCCTGAAAACCCGCGGCTGGCCAGAAACCCGTGCCGCACTGGCGAACATGGTGAAAGCCGCGCAGAACCTGCGTCAGGCGTAATGCGATATGGCCGGGCGATTGCCCGGCCTAGGCATGACCGTCCATTAACCGGCTGATGTGAATGCTCAGCCACGTCAGCTCATCTTTCGGCAGCGTTAGCTGATACTTCTCCTGCACGTAATCGCGAATCACCCACGCGACGGTCATTGCGTCCGGGCGATGGCGCATCAGCTCCTGATAAAAATCCTCGGTCTCACTGACCACCACGCTTCCACTTAACACGCGTTCCGCGAAATAGCGCAGATGGGTGATAAACCGCCGGTAATTCACCGACTCCGTATCGATCGCTTTGCTCAGCTTGTAGCGCACAATCTCGGCGATGCGATTCACCAGTTCGACCTGCTGATGGGCGGAGCTGTTGTCATCCTGGCTGCTGGCGTTAATGAGATGGAACGCAATATTGACCGCTTCTTCTTCAGGTAGCTCTACGTCAAAGCGTTCATTCACGTTGTCTCGCGCCTGCATCCCGACGCGGTATTCTTGCGGGTAATAGCGCTTCACTTCCCAGCTCAACTTATTCAGGATCAACTGCCCGTTACGGCTACGCTCCACCGCAAAATGCAAATGTTCGGCGAGCGTAAACAGCAGCACGGAGTTCAGCTTTTCGCCGCACAGGCTGCGGGCGAGCGTGAGAATCTCATGGCTGACGTCAAAGTACGCCGCAGGAATGGTATCCGTCAGGGATAAAAAATGGCGGGATTTCAGATCGCTAAGCGGCAGAAAAACTTTCTCCACCTGCGCCAGGTCGATATGCGTACCGGGTTTGGCTCCGAATCCAATCCCTTTACCAAACAGGATCATCTCCCGCTGGTCGTGGTCGACCAGCAGCATACTGTTATTGAGCGATTTTTTTATCGTTATCACGGTTATTCCTGCGGCCTGGCCGTTTAGCTCATGTCAGCGCCATTGCTGGCAATCACTCTCTGGTACCACCAGAACGACTCTTTTTTCAGGCGTTCCAGCGTGCCGTTACCTTCGTCATCCTGGTCGACATAAATAAAGCCGTAGCGTTTGGACATCTGCGATGTGCCCGCGCTGATAATGTCGATACAACCCCAGGTGGTGAATCCCATCACATCTACCCCTTCGTTGATAGCTGCCAATGTTTGTTCGAAGTGGGCGCGGAAATAGTCGATACGATAGCTGTCGTGGATCTTCCCTTCCTCGACGGTATCTTTTGCCCCTAAGCCATTTTCGACAATAAACAGCGGCTTTTGGTAACGGTCATATAATTCGAGCAGGGAGATTTTCAACCCGACGGGATCAATCTGCCAGCCCCACTCGGATGCAGGCAAGTACGGGTTTTTTACCCCCAGAATCGTGTTACCCGCGGTGCGCTCGACATCAGCCTGCGTCGATTCGGTGAGGGACATGTAATAGCTGAAGGAGACAAAATCGACGGTGTGATCTTTCAAAATACGATGATCGTCTGCCTGCATCTCAATCTGAATATCACGGCTGGCGAGATCGCGCAGGATCAGTGGCGGATATTCGCCAAAGACCTGCACATCGGCGTAAAAGTAGTTTTCGAGATTTTTTTTCAGCGTGGCCTCTACGTCCTGCGGGCGACAGCTGTGAGGATAGGTGGTGAGCTTCGTCAGCATGCACCCGACCTGGCTGCCGGGAATTTTGGCGTGGCAGTCGCGGGTCACCAGCGCAGAGGCCACAAACTGGTGGTGCAGCCCCTGGTAAATGTCCTGCTGCGCTTTTCCTGGCGCGCTTTTCTCTTCGCGAATCCCGGCGGTGGTAAACGGATGGCGATGAATGCTGTCGATCTCATTAAAGGTGAGCCAGTAGCGCACCAGATCTTTGTAGCGATCAAAGCAGACATTGCTGAACCGCACGAAAGCATCCACCACGTTACGATGTACCCAGCCGTTGTACTTCTCGCTCAGGGCCAGCGGCATTTCATAATGTGAGAGCGTGACGAGCGGTTCAATATTATGGCGGCGCAGCTCGCGGAACATCTCCTCGTAAAACTGCAGGCCCGCTTCATTAGGGGCCGCGTCCTCGCCTGTCGGGAAGATACGCGACCAGGCAATGGACACGCGCAGAACCTTAAAGCCCATCTCGGCAAACAGGGCGATATCGTCTTTATAGCGATGATAAAAATCAATGCCGCGACGCTTGGGATAAAGTGCGTCGTTGCGCCCTTCAAACGCATCGCGGATATTTTCATCCGTCAGCGCCATATGACCGTCATAATCCTTCAGCGACAGGTTCGGCTTCCAGGTGATGGCGTCAGCGACGGACGGCCCTTTGCCATCAACGTTCCATGCTCCTTCGGCCTGATTAGCGGCAATCGCGCCGCCCCATAAAAAACCTTGCGGAAACGGGAGGGATTTATCCATTACACGGACTCCTTTAGCGTCATGATGATATTAGGATGAGTGTCTTTGTCGTGGTTACTGCCTGGTGTCAGCGAGAATCGTTCGCCATTCGTGACGATCATGACCACAACCGGATCCAGCCCGGCGGCGGTGATGATGTCGAGAGAAAACTCAATCAGTGTGTCGCCGCTTTTCACGTGCTGGCCTTCTTTCACCAGCGGGCGGAATCCATTGCCTTGCAGCCTGATGGTGTCGATGCCGATGTGGAAAATCAGCTCAACCCCTGCATCCGTTAAGAGGCTTAGGGCATGACCGCTTTCAAAGACGTTAACGACCGTGCCGTCGGCGGGAGCACGCAGGACGCCCTGCGAAGGGACAATGGCTACGCCATCGCCCATGATTTTGCGCGAAAAAACGTCGTCGTTAACATTTTCCAGCGGGATAATTTGCCCCTCTACGGGACGGATAAAGTGCAGTTCATCGGCCTGTTCCGGGGCGTTATCGCGCCATAACAGCAGAGCACTCAGAAAGGCGATGACAAAAGATAAACCGGCACCCGCAAAGGCCCAGACGATGTTCATTGGGTTATCGGGCGAGACGAACATGGAGATGCTGGCAAGGCCAGGCCCTACCAGCGCAAAGGCTTCGATGGCCATCCAGCCAATAAATGCGCCGCCAACCAGGCTACCCGCAAGCACGCTATACAGTGCTTTTTTATTGAGAAGCGTGACGCCATACAGAGCGGGTTCGGTAATACCAAACAGCGCGGAAATTCCTGCCGAGAAGGCGGTGGATTTCAGTACCTTATCTTTGCTCCGGAGTGCAATGGCCAGACAGGCGCCAGATTCAGCGATGTTATGTGCCAGTGACGCAGGCAGATAGAGCATTTCGCGCCCGAACTGGCTCATCGAGGCGACGGCATAAGGCAGCATCGGCTTATGCATGCCGGCTGCGACCATAAACGGCAGCGCTGCCGCGAGTAACCCGGTCGCCACAAATCCCAGCTTGCCATAAAGCCATAAGATCACCGTGGCCAGGCCCGCGCCAAGCTCATAGCCCAATGGTCCCAGGATCAGCAATGTCACTGGCACCGTAACCAGCAGAGAGAGCATCGGCGAGAGAAAAATGCGCAGTGCGCCGGGAGAGTAACGGTTGAACAGCTTCTCAGTCTGAGCGTAAAACAGCACGCACAGAATGGCCGGGAAGACCTGCGAGGCATAGGCGACATTGCGCAGATCAAACGACATAAACTCTGCGCCATCAGCAAGTTGCTTCGTCATTGCCGGTAGCACCATTACCGCTACGGCAGAGACGGCAACCAGCACGTTCACTTTGAGCTTTGTCGCAGTGGTTATCGCCACCAGTATCGGCAGGAAATAGAGTGGGGCAGAGCCGATATTATCCAGCACTTTGTAAGTGGAACTGTCGCGGCTGAGCCAGCCAAGTACATCCAGCAACAGCAGCAGCGATTTCAGTACGCCGCCGCCCGCAATGGCCGGGACCAGCGGCTGAAAGACGCTTATCACAAAGTCGACGATTTGCGCGCCACGATGGGGCTTGACCGTCTGAGCTGACGCATTTGCCTGGGGTGTGCCGATGAGGGAGCGCGCCGCTTCATAAACCTGCACCACTTCATGACCGATAATGACCTGGCACTGTACGTTGACGCGCACGCCGAGCACGCCATCAATTTTCGCCAGTTCGCGCTCGTTCACTTTCCCGTTATCGTAAAGGCTCAGCCGTAAGCGGGTGGAGCAGTGCTCGAGATGTTCGATGTTTTCAGCGCCGCCCACCTGGGCGATGATATCCAGTGCTGTCTGCAAGTGATTCATGTCTGGCCCCTGTCTCCAGAGCAAAAAAAAGACCTGAAGCCCATTTCCCCCCGAAAGAGAGAGATGGGCTTCAGGTCTTGCCTACGGATCGTAGTTACACGCCTGTGCTTTTTATATCGTCGAAATTCTGTTTAAAAGTCAAACAACGGCTGCGGTTGTTGCGTCAATGTGTGAGCAACTTAACCCTTTTTCGCCCCATACTGCCTGAACCAGGCCAGCATACGTTGCCAGCCATCTTTGGCGGATTCTTCGTGATAACTCGGGCGATAGTCGGCGTTAAAGGCATGTCCCGCGTCGGGATAGACCACGATATCGGCTTTGGCATTGGCGGCACGCAGCGCCTGGCGCATGGTGTCCACACTCTCAAGCGAAATCCCGGTGTCTTGGCCGCCGTACAGCCCTAAAACCGGCGCGTTAAGATCGGTCGCGATATCCACCGGATGTTTCGGTGAATTCAGCGTTTTCTCACCGACCAGTTTGCCATACCACGCCACGGCGGCTTTCAGCTGCGGATTGTGCGCAGCATACAGCCAGCTGATGCGCCCACCCCAGCAAAAACCGGTGACCAGCAGACGGTGCGGATCACCGCCGTTGCGCGCGGCCCAGCTGGCGACGTGGTCCAGATCGGCAAGCACCTGCGCATCCGGCACTTTGCTGACCAGATTGCTGAAAAGCGTCGGGATATCGCTGTAATCATTCGGATCGCCCTGGCGGAAATAAAGCTCCGGCGCAACGGCCAGATAGCCTTCCAGCGCCAGACGGCGGCAGATATCGCGAATATGTTCGTGAACGCCAAAAATCTCCTGTATCACAATGACGATCGGCAACGGACCGTCGGCCTCTTTCGGGCGCGCGTGATAAGCGGGCATGTTTTCACCCTGCGAGGGGATCGAGGTTTCGCCTGCGGTAATGGCTTCTTCTGACGTGGAGACGATGGTCGCGGCGAGAGGGGCAGCAGCAGGTGCAAAATGGGTCTTTTGTGTCATGGTATTCTCCGTACCTGTAAGCGCAAAAGTAAATATAGACCTCAAGTTAACAACTCACAGTGCCCGAAACGGGCTATCTTTTGTGCAGCCCTGAACGATATAACTTGTTAATGTGATGTAAATCACTATTTTGTGGAAATTAACTGCAACCATTTTCATTCATGGTGAGGTGTGTCACGAAATTAAGCCTGGTGCTTCTGTAAAGTACCGTTTTACTTCTTCTGACACACCGACCCACAGAGGAGTCACCTATGTCTAAGTCTGATGTTTTTCATCTCGGCCTCACTAAAAACGATTTACAAGGGGCTACGCTGGCTATCGTCCCTGGCGATCCTGAGCGTGTGGAAAAGATCGCCGCGCTGATGGATAAGCCGGTTAAGCTGGCAGCGCATCGTGAATTCACCACCTGGCGTGCTGAGCTGGATGGCAAAGCGGTGATTGTGTGCTCGACCGGTATCGGCGGCCCGTCTACCTCTATTGCTGTGGAAGAGCTGGCGCAGCTGGGCATTCGTACCTTCCTGCGTATCGGCACCACGGGTGCGATTCAGCCGCACATCAGCGTCGGTGACGTTCTGGTGACGACCGCGTCTGTGCGTCTGGACGGTGCAAGCCTGCACTTCGCACCAATGGAATTCCCGGCTGTCGCGGACTTCGAATGCACAACGGCGCTGGTTGAGGCGGCAAAATCTATCGGCGCAACCACGCACATTGGCGTGACCGCTTCCTCTGACACCTTCTACCCAGGCCAGGAGCGCTACGACACCTTCTCCGGTCGCGTGGTGAGCCGCTTTAAAGGTTCCATGGAAGAGTGGCAGTCGATGGGCGTCATGAACTACGAAATGGAATCGGCAACGCTTCTGACCATGTGCGCAAGCCAGGGTCTGCGTGCGGGTATGGTGGCTGGCGTGATCGTTAACCGTACTCAGCAAGAGATCCCGAACGCAGAAACCATGAAGCAAACCGAAAGCCACGCGGTGAAAATTGTGGTCGAAGCGGCTCGCCGCCTGATCTAATCGCACAACATTCTGTTCAAGGCCGACACGTTCGGCCTTTTCTTTTTTGCGTAACGCCTCGCAGGAAATTCCTTTCAAACTGGACGTTTATACAGCACAATTCTATTTTGTGCGGGTAATGGTTTGATGCAGGAGGCGTTGTGGATATCTCAATCATCGTTTATGCGGCGATAGCGCTGGCGGGGCTGGTCATTGGCTGGCTGATCTCGAGCTATCAACATGCCCAGCAGAAAGCGGAACAACTGCTCGATCGTGAAGAGATCGTCGCTGAGTTGAGCGCTGCCAAACAGCAGCTGGCCCAGAGCAGCCACTGGCGCGATGAGTGCGAGTTGCTCAACAACGAACTGCGCAATCTGCGCGATATCAATACCTCCCTGGAAGCGGATCTCCGCGAAGTCACCACCCGTCTCGAATCCACCCAGCTGCATGCGGAAGATAAAATCCGCCAGATGATCAATAGCGAACAGCGCCTCAGCGAGCAGTTTGAAAACCTCGCCAACCGTATTTTTGAACAGAGCAATCGCCGCGTCGATGAACAAAACCGCCAGAGCCTGAATGGATTGCTGACGCCGCTGCGCGAACAGCTCGACGGCTTTCGCCGCCAGGTGCAGGACAGCTTTGGTCAGGAAGCCCGTGAACGTCACACGCTGGCGCACGAGATCCGTAATCTTCAGCAGTTAAATGCGCAAATGGCGCAAGAGGCAGTCAACCTGACGCGAGCCCTGAAAGGCGACAACAAAACCCAGGGCAACTGGGGAGAAGTGGTGCTAACCCGCGTGCTAGAGGCCTCCGGGCTGCGCGAAGGCTACGAATATGAAACGCAGGTCAGCATTGAGACCGATTCCCGCTCGCGGATGCAGCCCGATGTGATCGTGCGTCTGCCGCAGGGCAAAGACGTGGTGATTGACGCCAAAATGACGCTGGTGGCCTACGAGCGCTACTTCAATGCGGAAGACGATTTCACCCGCGAATCCGCGCTGCAGGAACACATCGCCTCCGTGCGCAATCACATTCGTCTGCTGGGCCGTAAGGATTATCAGCAGTTGCCTGGCCTGCGGTCGCTGGACTATGTGCTGATGTTTATCCCGGTCGAACCGGCGTTCCTGCTGGCGCTCGACAGGCAGCCGGAGCTTATCACCGAAGCGCTGAAAAACAACATTATGCTGGTCAGCCCGACCACGCTCCTGGTGGCGCTGCGCACCATTGCCAACCTGTGGCGCTACGAACATCAAAGCCGTAACGCGCAGCAGATTGCCGATCGCGCCAGCAAGCTGTATGACAAAATGCGCCTGTTTGTCGACGATATGTCCTCCGTGGGGCAAAGCCTGGATCGCGCGCAGGATAACTATCGACAGGCCATGAAAAAACTCTCCTCCGGGCGGGGTAATTTGCTGGCACAAGCCGAAGCGTTTCGCACGCTGGGCGTAGAAGTTAAACGCGAGATTAATCCGGAACTGGCGGAGCAGGCCACGGCCCAGGATGAAGAGTATCGTCTGCGCGAAGGCGTGAATGAACGAAATATGAGCAGTGATGACAGTGAGTTAGCGGCACAAACCGCCCCTGAAACGCAGTCAGAACGATTCTTTCAGGGTGGTTGAATCGTAGGGCAAACGCGCCCAATCTGTTACACTTCATGCACATTTGACTGATTAGCAGGCACTGAGATGGTTGAAGATTCACAAGAAACAACGCACTTTGGCTTTCAGACTGTCGCCAAAGAGCAGAAAGCAGACATGGTGGCCCACGTATTCCATTCCGTGGCGGCAAAGTACGATGTCATGAATGACCTGATGTCATTCGGCATTCATCGCTTGTGGAAGCGTTTCACTATCGACTGTAGCGGTGTTCGCCGTGGTCAAACCGTTCTGGATTTAGCCGGCGGTACCGGCGATTTGACCGCAAAATTCTCCCGCATGGTCGGTGAAACGGGCCGCGTTGTACTGGCTGATATCAACGATTCCATGCTGAAAATGGGGCGCGAAAAACTGCGTAACATCGGTGTGGTCGGTAACGTTGAATATGTACAGGCTAACGCCGAAGCCCTGCCGTTCCCCGATAACACGTTCGACTGCATCACCATCTCTTTCGGTCTGCGTAACGTCACCGAAAAAGAAAAAGCGCTGCGTTCCATGTATCGCGTGCTGAAGCCGGGTGGACGTCTGCTGGTGCTGGAGTTCTCCAAACCAATTATTGAGCCGTTGAGCAAAGCGTACGACGCCTACTCGTTCCACATTTTGCCGCGTATTGGCGAATTAGTGGCAAAAGACGCAGAAAGCTATCGCTATCTGGCGGAGTCTATCCGTATGCACCCGGATCAGGACACCCTGAAAGCCATGATGCAGGATGCCGAGTTTGAAAACGTTGAGTACTTCAACCTGACGGCGGGTGTTGTTGCGCTGCATCGCGGCTACAAGTTCTGACTGGAGGCAACGTATGCCTTTTAAACCGTTAGTCACCGCAGGCATCGAGAATGTCCTGAATACCTTTTTGTATCGCTCGCCTGCGCTGAAAACGGCGCGCCAGCGGCTAAACGGCAAGGTACTTCGCGTGGTGCTAAAAGAGTTCTCGACGCCGCTGGTGCTGGTGTTCAGCGAACGCCAGCTGGATGTCGTGGGCGAGTGGGAAGGCGACGCCGATTGCTCTGTCATTACGCACATGAGCGTGCTGCCAAAACTGCGCGACCGTCAGCAACTCACGGCGCTAATCCGCAGCGGTGAGCTGGAAGTCGAAGGCGATATTCAGGTGGTGCAAAACTTCGTTGCACTGGCCGATCTGGCTGAGTTTGACCCGGCGGAGCTATTGGCACCTTACACCGGTGACATCGTGGCCGAAGGCATCGGCAAGTTTCTGCGCGGCGGCTCGTCCTTCTTACGTAAAGGCGTGCAGCGCCAGCAACGCTACGTGGCTGAAGTGCTGACCGAAGAGTGGCGAATGGCGCCCGGTCCGCTTGAGATGGCGTGGTTTGCAGAAGAAACTGCCGCTGTCGAACGCGCGGTTGACGCGCTAACCCAACGGCTGGAAAAACTGGAGGGCAAATGACGCCTGGTGAAATTCGGCGCCTCTACTTTATCGTCCGCACCTTTTTGAGTTACGGGCTCGACGAGCTTATCCCCAAAATGCGTATTACGCTGCCGCTGCGATTCGGGCGGCGCATGTTGTTCTGGATGCCAAACCGTCATAAAGATCAGCCGCTCGGCGAGCGGTTGCGACTGGCGTTGCAGGAGCTCGGCCCAGTTTGGATTAAATTTGGGCAGATGCTCTCTACCCGCCGCGATCTCTTCCCACCGCAAATTGCCGATCAGCTGGCGTTGCTTCAGGACCGCGTTGCACCCTTCGACGGTGCGCGTGCCAAGCAGCAGATTGAAGAGGCGATGGGCGGCATTCCTGTTGAAACCTGGTTCGATGATTTTGAGATCACCCCGCTGGCCTCTGCCTCCATTGCGCAGGTGCATACTGCCCGCCTGAAAGAGAACGGCAAAGAGATCGTCATCAAGGTGATTCGCCCGGATATCCTGCCGATCATTAAAGCAGACATGAAGCTGATTTATCGTCTGGCTCGCTGGGTCCCGCGCCTGTTACCGGATGGTCGTCGTCTGCGCCCAGTCGAAGTGGTGCGTGAGTACGAAAAAACGCTTATCGATGAACTGAATTTACTGCGCGAAGCGGCCAACGCCATTCAGCTGCGCCGTAACTTTGAAAACAGCCCGATGCTGTATGTGCCTGAGGTCTATTCGGACTACTGCAGTCAGAACATGATGGTGATGGAGCGCATCTACGGCATTCCCGTCTCGGATGTGGTGGCGCTGGAAAATCAGGGCACCAACATGAAACTACTGGCCGAGCGCGGCGTGCAGGTCTTCTTCACTCAGGTATTCCGCGACAGCTTTTTCCACGCCGACATGCACCCAGGTAATATTTTTGTCAGCTACGAACACCCGGAAGATCCGAAATACATCGGCATCGACTGCGGTATTGTCGGCTCGCTGAACAAAGAAGATAAACGCTATCTGGCAGAGAACTTTATCGCCTTCTTTAATCGCGATTACCGTAAGGTGGCCGAGCTGCACGTGGATTCGGGGTGGGTTCCGCCGGATACCAACGTCGAAGAGTTCGAGTTTGCGATCCGCACCGTCTGTGAGCCGATTTTTGAGAAGCCGCTGTCAGAAATCTCATTTGGCCACGTTCTGCTGAATCTCTTTAACACCGCGCGACGCTTCAATATGGAAGTGCAACCGCAGTTAGTTTTACTTCAGAAAACACTACTTTACGTTGAGGGCGTAGGCCGCCAGCTCTATCCTCAGTTAGACTTATGGAAAACAGCGAAACCTTTCCTTGAGTCGTGGATTAAGGATCAGGTGGGCCTTCCTTCGCTGGTGCGTGCGTTTAAAGACAAAGCGCCGTTCTGGATCGAAAAAATGCCAGAGATCCCTGAACTGGTTTACGACACTTTGCGTCAGAGCAAGAACCTTCAGCACAGCATGGATAAAATCGCCAGCGAGCTTCAGTCCAATCGCGTGCGTCAGGGGCAGTCTCGCTACCTCTTTGGCATTGGCGCTACCTTGTTGCTCAGCGGCACGCTGTTGCTGATCAACCGCCCGGACTGGGAGATGATGCCCGCCTGGGTGATGGCCGGAGGCCTTGTGGTCTGGCTGATCGGCTGGAGAAAAACGCGCTGAATTTGCGTCGCTATCGCCAGGTTGCATACGTATAATGCAACCTGATTAATTAATCATCTATCGAGGATGTAGTATGGGTGGTATCAGTATCTGGCAATTGTTAATCATTGCCGTCATCGTCGTGCTGCTGTTCGGCACCAAAAAGCTCGGTTCTATCGGTTCCGACCTTGGCGCGTCCATCAAAGGCTTCAAGAAAGCCATCAGCGATGATGAAGACAAGCAAGAAAAATCCAGCCAGGACGCGGATTTCACGGCTAAAACCATCGCAGACAAACAGGACGAAGCCAAAAAGGAAGACGCTAAACGCCACGATAAAGAGCAGGTGTAAGTCGTGTTCGATATTGGTTTTGGTGAACTGCTGCTGGTATTCGTGATTGGCCTGATTGTATTAGGCCCGCAACGTCTGCCGGTGGCAGTAAAAACTGTCGCAGGCTGGGTACGCGCGCTGCGCTCGCTGGCCACGACGGTGCAAAATGAACTGGCGCAGGAACTCAAGCTCCAGGAGTTTCAGGACAGCCTGAAAAAGGTTGAAAAGGCGAGCATGGATAATCTGTCGCCTGAGCTGAAAGCCTCGATGGATGAATTGCGTGAAGCTGCGGAGTCCATGAAGCGTTCTTACAGCGTCAACGATCCTGAAAAAGCGAGCGATGAAGCGAATACTATTCGTAATCCGCTGGTAAAAGATAGCGACGCTCAGCGTGAAGGCATTACGCCTGCCGAAGCGGAGCATCAGGCCAGTGCGCCATCGCAAGCCCCTGATCTGCAAGAGCCCGTCCCTGCACAAGAGCCTGAGGTAAAACCGAAAGCCGCAGAAGCAAAAGCCGCCGCGCCCGTTTCCGAATCCGCCCCCTCGTCGAGTGATAAAGCGTAAACATGGCAGTAGATGATACTCAACCACTTATTACGCACCTCATTGAGCTGCGTAAGCGTCTGTTAAACTGCATTATTGCCGTTTTCCTGATTTTCTTGTGCCTGGTCTATTTCGCTAACGACATCTATCAGGTTGTCTCCGCGCCGTTGATTAAGCAGATGCCGCTGGGTGCAACGATGATTGCCACCGATGTGGCATCGCCGTTCTTTACGCCAATCAAGCTGACCTTCTGGGTCTCGCTGATTGCGTCTGCGCCGGTGATTCTGTACCAGGTGTGGGCGTTTGTGGCGCCAGCGCTCTACAAACATGAACGTAAGCTGGTGATCCCACTTCTGGTCTCCAGCTCGCTGCTGTTTTATATCGGCATGGCCTTTGCCTACTTCGTCGTCTTCCCGCTGGCCTTTGGCTTCCTGACGCACACCGCGCCGGAAGGGGTGCAGGTCTCGACGGACATCGCCAGCTACCTGAGCTTTGTGATGGCGCTGTTTATGGCGTTCGGCGTGGCCTTCGAGGTGCCGGTCGCGATCGTCCTGCTCTGCTGGATGGGCGTCACCACGCCGGAAGATCTGCGTAAGAAACGCCCGTATATGCTGGTGGGCGCGTTCGTGGTCGGGATGTTGCTGACGCCGCCAGATGTCTTCTCGCAAACCCTGCTGGCGATACCGATGTACTGCCTGTTTGAGGTTGGCGTGTTCTTCTCGCGCTTCTATGTGGGCAAACGTCGCTCACGGGATGACGAAGAAGATGAGCCAGAGAATCCGACAGAAGAGTAAAACCAGCCGCCCGACAGGGCGGTTGTCATATGGGAGAGAGCATGTTTGATATCGGTTTAAATCTGACCAGTTCGCAGTTTGCCAAAGATCGTGATGAGGTGGTGGCGCGTGCCTTTACTGCAGGCGTCAACGGGCTGTTGCTGACGGGCACCAACCTTCAGGAAAGCGAACATGCGCAGCAGCTGGCGCAAGGCTTTGAGCACTGCTGGTCAACCGCAGGCGTACATCCTCACGACAGTAGCCACTGGAATGATGAAAGCGCCGGAACGCTGTATGCGCTGGCGAAAACAGCAGAGGTGGTGGCGATCGGTGAATGTGGTCTCGATTTTAACCGCAACTTTTCTACCCCTGCCGAGCAGGAGAAGGCGTTTACCGCGCAGCTGGCGCTGGCGGCAGAACTCGGGATGCCGGTGTTTATGCATTGCCGCGACGCCCACGAACGTTTTCTGACGCTGCTGGAACCCTGGCTGGATAAACTGCCTGGCGCGGTGCTGCACTGCTTTACCGGCTCCCGTCAGGAGGCCATTGAGTGTCTGGATCGCGGGCTGTACCTGGGCGTAACCGGCTGGGTGTGCGATGAACGACGTGGACTGGAGTTGCGGGAACTGCTGCCGGTTATTCCTGCCGATCGGCTGTTAGTCGAAACGGATGCACCGTACCTTCTGCCGCGCGACATGCGGCCCAAACCCGCCTCACGACGCAACGAACCGGCTTATCTTGGCCATATCGTTGAGCGCATCGCGCACTGGCGGGGCGAAGAATTGCAGTGGCTGGACGCGCAGACGGATGAAAACGTCCGTCGCCTGTTCGGCGTGACGTTTTAAACCTTGCGGAATTCGGTATTCTTGACGCTCTGACGTACCTGTTTATTAAGGAAGTTCAGCAGCAGCATGGAGCGCGCTTCGCCGTCTGGCTCGGCAAATATTGCCTCAACCCCTTCGAATGCCCCTTCGGTGATAACAACGCTATCGCCGGGGAACGGCGTTTCAGGGTCGGTAATATCTTCCGGCTGTTTGTAGACCGAAAGCTGATGTATCACCGTCGACGGCACGGTGGCCGGATGCGCGCCAAAGCGCACGAAGTGGCTGACACCCCGCGTGGCATTGATGGTGGTGGTGTGGATCACTTCCGGGTCGAATTCGACGAAAAGGTAGTTAGGGAACAGCGGCTCACTGACTGTTGTACGCTTGCCGCGCAGCATTTTTTCGAGCGTAATAACAGGCATCAGACAATTGACTGCCTGACGCTCAAGATGTTCCTGCGCACGCTGAATTTGCCCGCGTTTGCAATACAGTAAATACCAGGCTTGCATAATCACTCTTTCCCTTTGTTCGCGGCGCAAGCATATCAAAACCCCGAAGGGATCGCTAAGGTGATTATAATGGCCGAAAGCGGAAGTTGAGGTAGAACTTCACGCTTATTTAACAAAATTACAGCGTCATGATGACGAACGCCGTATAATGAAGCGCTTACAGAGAGGCCATGACTAACTGCATGAAATACCACGATCTACGCGACTTCCTGGCGCTGCTGGAAAAGCAGGGCGAACTCAAACGCATTACGCTCCCTGTTGATCCTTATCTGGAAATGACAGAAATCGCTGACCGCACCCTGCGTGCCGGTGGCCCCGCGTTGCTGTTTGAAAATCCAAAAGGTTATTCCATGCCGGTGCTCTGCAACCTCTTCGGCACGCCCAAGCGTGTGGCGATGGGGATGGGCCAGGAAGATGTCAGTGCGCTGCGTGAAGTCGGTAAACTGCTGGCGTTCCTGAAAGAGCCAGAGCCGCCGAAAGGCTTCCGCGATCTGTTCGACAAACTGCCGCAGTTTAAGCAGGTGTTGAATATGCCAACCAAACGCCTGCGCGGTGCGCCGTGCCAGCAGAAAATCCTCGAAGGCGATGCCGTCGATCTGACCAAAATCCCTATCATGCAATGCTGGCCTGAAGATGCCGCGCCGCTGATCACCTGGGGTTTGACGGTTACCCGTGGCCCGCATAAAGAGCGTCAGAATCTCGGTATTTATCGCCAGCAGCTGATTGGCAAAAACAAACTGATTATGCGCTGGCTGTCGCATCGCGGCGGTGCGCTTGATTTCCAGGAGTGGTGTGCGGCGCATCCGGGCGAGCGTTTCCCGGTTTCAGTGGCGCTCGGTGCCGATCCGGCGACCATTCTCGGCGCCGTGACGCCGGTGCCTGATACATTGTCGGAATATGCTTTCGCAGGCCTGCTGCGCGGCACCAAAACCGAAGTGGTGAAGTGTATTTCTAACGACCTGGAAGTGCCTGCCAGCGCGGAAATCGTGCTTGAAGGCTATATCGAACAGGGCGAGCTGGCACCGGAAGGGCCTTATGGTGACCATACGGGATACTACAATGAAGTGGATAGCTTCCCGGTGTTTACCGTTACGCACATTACGCAGCGTGAAGATGCGATTTATCACTCGACCTATACCGGCCGTCCGCCGGATGAGCCTGCTGTATTAGGCGTCGCACTGAATGAAGTGTTCGTACCGATTCTGCAAAAGCAGTTCCCGGAAATTGTCGATTTCTATCTGCCGCCAGAAGGGTGTTCCTACCGCCTGGCGGTGGTGACGATGAAGAAACAGTACGCAGGTCACGCCAAGCGCGTGATGATGGGCGTGTGGTCATTCCTGCGCCAGTTTATGTATACCAAATTTGTTATTGTCTGCGATGACGACGTCAATGCCCGCGACTGGAATGACGTTATCTGGGCCATCACCACGCGTATGGACCCGGCGCGCGACACGGTGTTAGTGGAAAATACACCGATTGATTATCTGGATTTTGCCTCGCCGGTTTCTGGGCTTGGTTCAAAAATGGGACTGGATGCCACCAATAAATGGCCCGGCGAAACTGAGCGTGAATGGGGTCGCCCGATTAAAAAAGATCCTGAAGTGACCGCGCGAATTGACGCGATTTGGGACGAGTTGGCCATATTGAATGACGGTAAGCCCGAGTCTGACCGTTAAGCCCTATAGACTTCCCGACAGAGAGAGCGAATGACAACCTTAAGCTGTAAAGTGACCTCGGTAGATGCTATCACCGACACCGTATATCGCGTCCGTTTGGTTCCGGAGGCGGCGTTCTCTTTCCGCGCTGGCCAATATTTGATGGTGGTGATGGATGAACGTGATAAGCGCCCTTTCTCCATGGCGTCTACGCCAGCGGAGCAGGAATTTATTGAGCTGCATATTGGTGCGTCAGAGCTTAACTTGTATGCCATGGCGGTGATGGACCGTATTCTGAAAGAGCGTGAAATCGATGTCGATATCCCGCACGGTGAAGCCTGGCTGCGTGAAGACGAAGATCGTCCGCTGATTCTGATTGCCGGGGGAACGGGCTTCTCCTATGTGCGTTCGATTCTGCTGACTGCGCTGGCGCAAAACCCGGACCGCGACATCACCATCTACTGGGGCGGTCGCGAAGAGAAACATCTCTACGATCTTTCCGAGCTGGAAGCACTGAGCGTAACGCACCCGAATCTGCGCGTTGAGCCTGTGGTTGAGCAACCGGAAGAGGGCTGGCGCGGGCGCTCAGGTACGGTGCTGACCGCGGTGTTGCAGGATCACGGGACGCTCGCCGGACACGATATCTATATTGCCGGGCGTTTTGAGATGGCGAAGATTGCTCGCGACCTGTTCTGCCATGAGCGTGATGCGCGGGAAGATCGCCTGTTCGGCGATGCGTTTGCGTTTATCTAAATAAAAAACCCGCCCCTGACAGGCGGGAAAAACGGCAACTAAATCATTTATTCTGTTACAGGCCGGGGAGCGAAACGCCCCCGGCCTTCTCACTACACCCGCTCAAACACCGTCGCGATCCCCTGACCCAACCCGATACACATCGTCGCCAGACCAAACTGAGCGTCTTTGCGTTCCATCAGGTTGATAAGGGTGGTGCTGATACGCGCGCCCGAACAACCCAGCGGATGACCCAGCGCAATCGCGCCGCCGTTGAGGTTGATCTTCTCGTCGATCTGCTCCATCAGCCCCAGATCTTTAATGCACGGCAGGATCTGCGCGGCGAACGCCTCATTCATCTCAAACAGGTCGATATCGCTGGCTGTCAGACCGGCTTTTTTCAGCGCCAGTTTTGATGCCGGAACCGGGCCGTAACCCATAATCGAGGGATCGCAGCCCACTACGGCCATGGAACGGACGCGAGCGCGCGGCTTCAGGCCTAACTCGCGAGCGCGGCTTTCGCTCATCACCAGCATCGCCGCAGCACCGTCGGAAAGGGCAGAGGATGAGCCTGCCGTCACCGTGCCGGTTACCGGGTCAAACGCCGGACGCAGCGTGGAAAGCGCTTCGACGGTGGTTTCCGGGCGGATCACTTCATCGAAGTAGAACTGTTTCAGTACGCCGTCAGCGTCGTGGCCGCCGGTCGGGAGGATCTCATTTTTAAAAGCGCCGGACTGCGTGGCGGCCCAGGCGCGGGCATGAGAGCGCGCAGCAAAGGCGTCCTGCATTTCGCGGCTGATGCCGTGCATGCGGGAGAGCATTTCGGCGGTCAGCCCCATCATGCCTGCGGCTTTCGCCACGTTACGGCTCATGCCTGGGTGGAAATCGACGCCGTGGCTCATCGGCACGTGGCCCATGTGTTCCACGCCACCGACCATACAGACCTGCGCATCGCCGGTCATGATCATGCGAGCCGCATCGTGCAGCGCCTGCATCGACGAACCGCACAGACGGTTGACGGTGACCGCCGGAACCGAATGCGGGATTTCGGCCAGCAGGGAAGCGTTACGGGCGATGTTAAAACCCTGCTCCAGTGTTTGCTGTACGCAGCCCCAGTAAATATCATCCAGCGCAGCCGCTTCCAGCGCAGGATTACGCGCCAGCAGACTACGCATCAGGTGCGCGGAGAGATCTTCCGCGCGCACGTTGCGGAATGCGCCGCCCTTCGAACGGCCCATCGGGGTGCGAATTGCATCGACAATGACAACCTGTTCCATTGTGACTCCTTAAGCCGTTTTCAGCTCGCCAACCGGACGGGCAGGCGCAACTGGGGGATAGTACGGTTCGTTATGACGCGCTTTATTACGCAGGCCTTCCGGCACGTCATACAACGCCCCGAGATGCTGATAGTGCTGCGCCATGTCGAGATACTTCGCGCTGCCGAGCGTATCCAGCCAGCGGAACGCACCGCCGTGGAACGGAGGGAAGCCGAGGCCGTAGACCAGCGCCATATCTGCTTCTGCCGGGCTTGCGATAATGCCTTCTTCCAGGCAACGCACCACTTCGTTGACCATCGGGATCATCATGCGGGCGATAATCTCTTCGTCGCTGAAATCACGTTTTACCTGGCTGACGCCAGCCAGCAGATCTTCAACGGCAGCATCGTCCTCTTTCTTCGGCTTGCCTTTGCTGTCTTCTTTATAGCGCCAGAAACCCAGACCGTTTTTCTGCCCAAAGCGACTGGCGTCGAACAGCGCGTCGATGGCATCGCGATAATCTTTCTGCATGCGCTGTGGGAAACCCGCGGCCATCACAGCCTGCGCATGGTGCGCCGTATCAATGCCGACCACGTCCAGCAGATACGCCGGGCCCATTGGCCAGCCGAATACTTTTTCCATCACTTTGTCGACTTTGCGGAAATCCGCGCCGTCGCGCAGCAGCTGGCTGAATCCGGCGAAGTACGGGAAGAGCACGCGGTTGACGAAGAAGCCTGGGCAGTCGTTTACCACAATTGGGGTTTTGCCCATTTTGCTGGCCCACGCCACCACTTTGGCGATGGTTTCGTCGGAGGTTTTTTCCCCGCGAATCACTTCGACCAGTGGCATACGATGGACCGGGTTAAAGAAGTGCATACCGCAGAAGTTTTCCGGACGCTTCAGGACGCTCGCCAGTTCGCCAATCGGAATGGTCGAGGTGTTGGACGCCAGAACCGTATCCGGGCGCACTTTCTCTTCCGTTTCTGCAAGTACCGCTTTTTTCACTTTCGGGTTTTCGACGACCGCTTCAACGACGATGTCCACGCGGTCAAAACCGGTGTACTCCAGCGTTGGCTGAATGGTTGAGATCACACCCGACAGCTTCAGGCCGTCAATTTTGCCGCGCTCAAGCTGTTTGTTGAGAAGCTTGGCCGCTTCGTTCATGCCCAGCGTCAGGGATTTCTCGTTGATATCTTTCATCACTACCGGCACGCCTTTCCAGGCCGACTGGTAGGCAATCCCGCCGCCCATAATCCCTGCGCCGAGTACCGCCGCGTGTTTTGGCGTTTCAACGTTTTTGGTGAGTTGTTTGGCTTTCCCTTTCACGTACTGATCGTTGAGGAAAATGCCGACCAGCGCGCGCGCTTCGCTGGTATGCGCCAGCGGCACGAAGCTTTGGTTTTCTAATTTAAGCGCGTCTTCGCGGCCAAAGCGTGCGGCGGCTTCAATGGTTTTGACGGCGGTGATCGGTGCCGGATAGTGTTTTCCGGCGGTCTGCATCACCATGCCTTTGGCAATGGTAAAGCTCATGGTGGCTTCAATTTTGCTGAGTTTCAGCGGCTCAAGCTTCGGCTGGCGTTTGGCTTTCCAGTCGAGATCGCCATTGATCGCTTGACGCAGAATGCTGATCGCACCGTCGCGCAGTTTTTCCGGCTTCACGATGCCGTCAATCAGGCCGATTTTCAGCGCCTGATCTGCGCCTACGTCTTTACCTGCAGCAATAATTTCCAGCGCGCTGTCGGCGCCCAACATACGTGGCATACGTACGGAACCGCCAAAGCCCGGCATGATGCCCAGCTTGGTTTCCGGCAGGCCGATGCGCAGATCCGGCGTGGCGAGACGATAGTCTGTCGCCAGCACGCATTCGCAGCCGCCGCCCAGCGCGTAGCCGTTGACGGCAGAGATCGTGGGAACAGGAAGATCTTCCAGGCGGTTAAAGACGCTGTTGGCAAAATGCAGCCACTGGCTGAGCTGTTCTTCCGGCACCTGGAACAGGGAGAGGAACTCGGTGATGTCGGCACCGACAATAAAGGCGGCTTTCTCAGAACGCAGCAGCAGCCCTTTCAAATCAGATTGTTTTTCGAGGACATCCAGCGCGTGGCCGAGGCTGGCCACCGTCGCGGTGTCGAGTTTGTTGACTGAGCCGGGGGCATCGAACACCAGTTCGGCGATGCCATCTTCCAGCCAGTCTACGTACAGGGTGTCGCCTTTGTAGAGCATGTCAGTCTCCTGAATCCAGCAATTGGATCTGGTCATACCAGATGAAGTCGAGTGTGGAATTTATGTTAATAAAATGCAAATCACTCATTAAATAAATGCTGCATTGATCACGCTCGGTGGAAATGACGCAGTAAAAGCGAGGTGTGCTAAGATGCGAAGACTTGAGCTCAATAAAGAAAGGAAGAATGATGGACTCACTGGCCTCACTTTATAAAAATCATATTGTTACGTTACAGGAACGTACCCGCGATGTACTGGCCCGCTTTAAGCTTGATGCGCTGCTTATTCACTCTGGTGAGCTGGTTAACGTCTTCCTGGATGACCATCCGTATCCCTTCAAGGTCAATCCGCAGTTCAAAGCCTGGGTGCCGGTGACGCAGGTTCCCAACTGCTGGCTGCTGGTGGATGGCGTGAACAAGCCGAAACTGTGGTTCTATCTGCCGGTCGATTACTGGCACAACGTGGAGCCGCTGCCGACCAGCTTCTGGACCGAAGAAGTGGATGTGATTGCCCTGCCAAAAGCCGACGGTATCGGCAGCCAGCTGCCTGCTGCGCGTGGCAACATCGGGTATATTGGTCCTGTGCCAGAACGTGCTAGGGGTCTGGATATTCCTGCGGATAACATCAACCCGAAAGGCGTGATTGATTATCTGCACTATTACCGTTCGTATAAGACCGACTATGAACTCTCCTGCATGCGCGAAGCGCAGAAAACGGCGGTGAACGGTCATCAGGCGGCCCAGGAAGCCTTCCTTTCCGGGATGAGCGAATTCGACATTAATCAGGCATACCTGACGGCGACCGGCCATCGCGATACGGACGTGCCTTACAGCAACATCGTGGCGCTGAATGAGCATGCTTCCGTGCTGCACTATACAAAACTGGATCACCGCGCGCCGGCCGAGATGCGCAGTTTCCTGCTGGATGCGGGCGCTGAATACAACGGTTATGCAGCCGATCTGACCCGTACCTGGGCGGCGAACGCCGATACGGATTTCGCGCAGCTGATCAAAGACGTGAATGACGAACAGCTGGCGCTTATCAGCACCCTGAAGGCGGGTACCAGCTACGTCGATTACCACGTTCAATTCCATCAGCGCATCGCCAAACTGCTGCGTAAACATCAGATTCTGACGGATATGAGCGAAGAGGCGATGGTGGAAAACGATCTCACCGGGCCGTTCATGCCGCACGGGATTGGTCATCCGCTGGGCCTGCAAGTTCATGATGTGGCTGGCTTTATGCAGGATGATACTGGCACGCATCTGGCCGCACCGTCGAAGTATCCTTACCTGCGCTGCACCCGTGTGCTGCAACCGCGCATGGTGCTGACCATTGAGCCAGGCATTTACTTCATCGACTCTCTGCTGCAGCCGTGGCGTGAAGGCCCGTTCAGCAAACACTTCAACTGGCAGAAAATTGAAGCGCTGAAGCCGTTCGGTGGCATTCGTATCGAAGATAACGTGGTGATTCACGAAAACAGCATCGAGAACATGACGCGAGATCAGAAACTGGCGTGATGGACAGCTGGCTGATACCGGCTGAGCCGGTCACCTTCGTCGAAGAGATCAAAAAGAGCCGCTTTATCACGCTGCTGGCCCATACGGACGGCGTGGAGGCGGCGAAAGCCTTTGTTGAATCTGTTCGCGCAGACCATCCTGATGCCCGCCACCACTGCTTGGCGTGGGTAGCCGGTCCGCCGAATGATTCGCAACAGCTTGGCTTTTCTGATGATGGTGAGCCCGCAGGAACAGCGGGTAAACCGATGCTCTCTCAATTGATGGGAAGCGGCGTCGGGGAGATCACCGCCGTGGTGGTTCGCTACTACGGCGGCATCCTGTTAGGAACCGGTGGGCTGGTAAAAGCCTACGGCGGAGGAGTGCAGCAGGCGCTTAATCTGCTGCAGACGGTCCGCAAAACGCCACTTACCGAATATACTTTGTTGTGTGATTACGCTCAGTTATCTGGCATCGAAACGCTGCTTAAAAACGTTAACGGCGTGATTGTGCAGAGTGATTACCAGGCAACGGTACAATTACGCGTGGCGCTTCCTCAGGCGGAACTGGCGGCTTTTTCAGCAAAACTGGCTGATTTTAGTCGTGGTGCGTTGCAATTACTGCCGATTGAAGAATAATCCCCACCTTACTTTTTGAATACCAAAGGAACGGCAGAGATGCATTTTCGTGCCATAACCCGAATTGTTGGACTGCTGGTCATACTCTTTTCCGGGACGATGATCCTCCCAGGGCTGGTAGCGCTTATCTATCGGGACGGCGCGGGGCGCGCGTTCACGCAGACCTTTTTCGCCGCGCTGGTGATTGGCTCAATTCTCTGGTGGCCTAACCGTCGTGAGAAGGGCGAGCTGAAGTCCCGCGAGGGCTTTCTGATTGTGGTGCTGTTCTGGACCGTGCTGGGGAGCGTGGGTGCGCTGCCGTTTATCTTCGCGGAACAGCCGAATCTGACCGTGACCGACGCGTTTTTTGAATCCTTTTCCGGGTTAACGACCACGGGGGCGACCACGCTGGTGGGGCTGGACTCGCTACCGCATGCCATTCTCTTTTATCGGCAGATGCTGCAATGGTTCGGCGGTATGGGGATCATCGTCCTCGCCGTGGCGATTCTCCCGATACTGGGCGTCGGTGGGATGCAGCTCTATCGCGCTGAAATGCCGGGCCCCCTGAAAGATAACAAGATGCGTCCGCGTATTGCCGAGACGGCGAAAACGCTCTGGTTCATCTACGTATTACTGACCGTCGCGTGTGCGCTGGCCCTGTGGTTTGCCGGGATGCCTGCCTTCGATGCGATTGGACACAGCTTCTCCACGATTGCAATTGGCGGGTTCTCGACCCACGACGCCAGCGTGGGCTATTTCGATAGCCCGACTATCAACACCATTATTGCTATCTTCCTGCTGATCTCCGGCTGTAACTACGGCCTGCACTTCTCTTTATTGAGTGGGCGTAGCCTGAGGGTCTACTGGCGCGATCCTGAGTTCAGAATGTTTATCGGCGTGCAACTGACGCTGGTTATCATTTGTACGCTGGTGTTGTGGTTCCACGATGTTTACAGCTCGGCCGTGATGACCCTTAACCAGGCTTTCTTCCAGGTGGTGTCGATGGCTACGACGGCGGGCTTTACCACGGACAGCATTGCCCGCTGGCCGCTGTTCCTGCCGGTACTGCTTCTGTGCTCTGCTTTTATCGGCGGGTGTGCGGGGTCTACGGGCGGGGGCCTGAAGGTCATCCGTATTCTGCTGCTGTTCAAGCAGGGTAACCGTGAACTGAAACGTCTGGTACACCCGAATGCGGTTTATAGCATTAAGCTTGGCAACCGCGCGCTGCCGGAACGTATTCTCGAAGCGGTGTGGGGCTTCTTTTCTGCCTACGCGCTGGTCTTTATCGTCAGCATGCTGGCGATTATCGCCACCGGCGTTGATGATTTCTCGGCGTTTGCTTCCGTAGTAGCAACGCTCAATAACCTTGGGCCGGGGCTTGGCGTGGTGGCGGATAACTTTGCCAGCATGAATCCGGTAGCGAAGTGGATCCTGATTGCCAATATGCTGTTCGGGCGTCTTGAAGTATTCACATTGCTGGTGCTGTTCACCCCAACATTCTGGCGCGAGTAAGGATTTAGCTGGTGAAAACACTCATTTTATTTTCGACACGAGATGGTCAGACGCGTGAGATCGCCTTTTATCTGGCGTCTGAATTGAAAGAGCAGGGCGTTTACGCTGATGTGGTGAATCTCAATCGGACGGAAGAGATTCACTGGCAGGATTACGATCGCGTGGTGATTGGCGCTTCTATTCGTTATGGCCATTTCCATCCTGCGCTGGATCGCTTTGTGAAAAAACATCTGGCGACACTAAACAGCCTGCCCGGTGCGTTCTATTCGGTGAACCTGGTTGCACGTAAAGCGGAGAAACGCACGCCGCAGACCAACAGCTATACGCGTAAGTTTTTATTGAACTCGCCGTGGCAGCCAGAACGCTGTGCTGTGTTTGCGGGCGCGCTGCGTTATCCACGCTATAGCTGGTATGACCGCATTATGATCCGCCTCATTATGAAGATGACCGGGGGGGAGACGGATACCCATAAAGAAGTGGTTTATACGGACTGGCCGCAGGTGGCCAGTTTTGCACGGGAAATCGCGCAATTAACGGTCGATTCGCGGGTTTAATCGACGGTGAGTTTGAAAAATAAGCGAACGATAACTTTTTTCGATTTTATGCTTGTCACCCCAGAATAACTCCCTATAATGCGCCTCCACTGACACGGAACAACGGCATACACGCCGCCGGGTTAGCGGGGTTCAGAGATGAACACCAACAGAGAAAAGCGAAAATAAAGCTTGACTCTGAAGCGGGGAAGCGTAATATGCACACCCCGCGCCGTTGAGAAAAACGAAGCGGCACTGCTCTTTAACAATTTATCAGACAATCTGTGTGGGCACTCAAAGTGACATGGATTCTAACGTCGCAAGACGCTAAATGAATACCAAAGTCTCTGAGTGAACATACGTAATTCATTACGAAGTTTAATTCACGAGCATCAAACTTAAATTGAAGAGTTTGATCATGGCTCAGATTGAACGCTGGCGGCAGGCCTAACACATGCAAGTCGAGCGGTAGCACAGAGAGCTTGCTCTCGGGTGACGAGCGGCGGACGGGTGAGTAATGTCTGGGAAACTGCCTGATGGAGGGGGATAAC
>NZ_CP025699.1:3989790-4203978 GCF_023278595.1 Lelliottia sp. AC1 | reverse complement strand
GTTGAAGACTACGACGTTGATAGGCTGGGTGTGTAAGTGCAGCGATGTATTGAGCTAACCAGTACTAATGAACCGTGAGGCTTAACCTTACAACGCCGAAGATGTTTTGGCGAAGCAGAGACCGATTTTCAGCTGATACAGATTAATTGATTCGCAGGAATGCGTGTTGATACAGAATTTGCCTGGCGGCTTTAGCGCGGTGGTCCCACCTGACCCCATGCCGAACTCAGAAGTGAAACGCCGTAGCGCCGATGGTAGTGTGGGGTCTCCCCATGTGAGAGTAGGGAACTGCCAGGCATCAAACAAGTGAAAAGGCCATCCGCAAGGATGGCCTTTTTGCGTTTTTGTCGTACATCAGATCCCCTTTACTACGCGTCAAACTAATCACCCATCCCCCCACATATACGGTAAACTATCCCTGATTTTGCATCAGGATAGCATCTATGAACCACTCCCTTAAGCCCTGGAATACCTTTGGCATTCAACGTAATGCTAATAATATCGTGCGTGCAGAGAACGCTCAGCAACTGCTCGGTGCGTGGAAAACCGCCACTGAAAATCACCAGCCTGTCCTGATTCTTGGTGAGGGAAGTAACGTTCTCTTTCTTGATGATTTTGCCGGTACGGTTATTGTTAACCGCATTTCAGGCATCGATGTCACCGAGACAGACGACAGCTGGCATTTGCACGTTGGGGCAGGTGAAAACTGGCACAATCTGGTGCAATTCACCCTGGAACACGGAATGGCTGGCCTGGAAAATCTGGCGCTTATTCCCGGCTGTGCAGGATCATCCCCCATTCAAAATATCGGTGCCTACGGCATTGAGTTAAAACACGTTTGTGAGTATGTCGATTGCATTGAGCTGGCGACGGGCAAAGCCAGCCGGTTGACCACTGAACAGTGCCGTTTTGGCTACCGCGACAGCATCTTCAAGCATGAATATCAGGATCGTTATGTCATTGTTTCTGTAGGATTTCGCCTGGCAAAACAGTGGCAGCCAGTACTGACGTACGGTGATTTGACGCGCCTTGATCCGCAGACCGTAACGCCTCGCGAAGTGTTCGACGCCGTCTGCCACATGCGCATGACAAAACTGCCCGATCCAAAGGTGAATGGAAACGCCGGCAGCTTCTTCAAAAACCCAGTGATCAGCAGCGAAACAGCGCAAACGCTGCTCGCACAATGGCCAAACGCGCCACATTATCCGCAGGCTGATGGCAGTGTAAAACTGGCTGCAGGCTGGCTTATCGATCAATGTCAGTTAAAAGGTGCGGTTGAAGGGGGGGCAGCGGTGCATCGCCAGCAAGCCCTGGTGTTAATCAATGAAAATAATGCGACCAGTGAAGATGTTGTGCGTCTGGCGCACCACGTTCGCCAGTGCGTAGGCGATAAATTCAACGTATGGCTTGAGCCGGAAGTTCGCTTTATCGGTCGTACAGGTGAAGTGAACGCCGTGGAGACAATTGCGTGAAAGATAACACTGTACCCTTAACGCTGATTAGCATCCTGTCTGATGGGGAATTTCACTCTGGTGAGCAGCTGGGTGAACATCTCGGGATGAGTCGTGCTGCCATTAACAAACATATTCAGACCCTTCGCGACTGGGGTGTGGACGTTTTCACTGTTCCGGGAAAAGGGTACAGCCTGCCCGAACCTATCCAGTTACTGGATGAATCAGTGATTTGCCGCCAGCTTGATCAGGGTAAAGTGACGGTCTTGCCGGTTATCGATTCCACCAATCAATATCTGCTCGACCGTATCAGCACCCTCAACTCCGGTGACTGCTGCGTCGCGGAATACCAGCAAGCCGGTCGTGGTCGTCGTGGCCGCAAATGGTTCTCACCCTTTGGTGCCAACCTTTACCTGTCGATGTTCTGGCGCCTTGAGCAAGGCCCGGCGGCGGCAATTGGCTTAAGTCTGGTGATCGGCATTGTGATGGCCGAAGTGTTACATGACCTCGGCGCTGATAAAGTCCGTGTAAAATGGCCGAACGATCTCTATCTGAACGATCGTAAACTTGCAGGCATATTAGTGGAACTGACAGGTAAAACCGGCGATGCCGCGCAAATCGTGATCGGTGCAGGTCTCAATATGGTCATGCGACAAGTTCAGGCGGATATCGTTAACCAGGGCTGGATTACGCTGCAGGAAGCGGGCATCACGATGGACCGCAACACGCTCGCCGTTCGTCTGATTAAAGAGCTGCGTGAGGCGTTGACGCTCTTTGAGCAGGACGGGCTTGCACCTTTCCTCTCCCGCTGGGAGAAACTGGATAACTTTATTCATCGTCCGGTAAAACTGATCATTGGCGACAAAGAAATCTTCGGGATTTCACGCGGTATTAACGCCCAGGGCGCACTCATGCTGGAGCAGGATGGCATTCTGAAGCCGTGGGTGGGGGGGGAAATCTCCCTCAGAAGCGCGGAATAATCAAAGGGAGCCACTGGCTCCCTTTTTTAATCTCCATTTAACGCGCCCTACCTAAACGGGTAGGTTTCAAAGATCAGTAATGAGAAGAAGGGGTTACTGATTTTCTCAAAATAATAACGACATAAAAGTATTTCTAAATATTTCACAGAGTAACTTTTTATTAAAATGAGATTCATCCTGGTTGGTTTTTAATTCTTAGTATTTTCAAGTTAGCAATTTATCACGCTGCATTTATTGTTATTATCCCTCTTAAATCGCCACAGTTTTGGTTAGTTTAAACCAAAAACACTTCGATATTTTTATGTGTTAAAAACAGTTAGCATGTGTCGAGTCGATGTTTAAGCTTATGCCGTAAATAAGCAAATCGGTAATAAACCCATAATTTAAACATGCCAAAAATAAGCGTTCGGTTTAAACCGAAACGTGAATGTACGCCTGCGCCTGAATAAAACACGTCTGTTGATCGTGAATGGCCACTGAAGTCAAACGTGGTGTGTACATTATTTATTTGTAAATCATGAGTATAACTATGAATCATTATGATGATTTGCAGCGATTTAAGGATAAAACGCGCAATCAAGCGCTCGATTTCAAAGACTTTTCAGGACAAAACCAGGTGAGCGATCAAGGGAGTTGGGCCATTCTCAACCAGCTTCAGCCACAGGCTGAAAACGATACTTTCGCGCACGGGGGGCATGTTTCTCTAGCCGCGCCGCAGCCTGTCAGTGCAGAGACCTTCACCCAGGCTGAGGCAACGCCATTACCCGATGTTACTGCTGTCGATATCATTTCATCCAATGCCTCGTCGATTTTTCAGGGCGTTGCTGAGCAACTTGCTACTCAAGCAGAAAGCCTCCCGATGCCCACACCTGCGCCGGTTCGCGTCGCGGCACCCGTCCATGCCCCGACAGAGGTGAATTTTTCACGTCTGTTTGCGCCTGCCGCAAGTGCGCCAAAACCCGCGGCTGAAAAGAATCAGCCACTCAATTCCCTGCTGGAAAGGATCGCCACATGCCGTTAGTTTGCGTTTGCTCGCCGAAGGGCGGCGTAGGGAAAACGACCATAACCGCAAACCTGGCTTATGCGCTGGCGCGCTCAGGAAGCAAAGTGTTAGCGCTGGATTTTGATGTGCAAAACGCGCTGCGTCTGCACTTCGGCGTGCCGCTTGCCGACAGCCGGGGTTACGTTGCCAAAGCTGCGGAATCCTCAGACTGGAGCCAGTTTGTCCTCACGGCGGGCGGAAACCTGTTCGTGCTGCCGTACGGCGATGCCAGCGAAGATCAGCGCATGGCGTTTGAAGAGCGACTTAAGAACGATGAGCACTTCCTCACGCGTGGGCTGAGTACGCTGCTCAACTATCCGGGCCTGATTATTGTTGCTGACTTTCCTCCTGGCCCGTCACCGGCGCTAAAAGCGATGTCGCGCCTGGCCGATCTGCATCTGATCACGCTGCTGGCAGACACCGCTTCACTCTCACTGCTGCCGCAAATTGATAATCAGCGCCTGACGGGCGGGGTGCTCAACCACAAAGCCGGACACTATTTCGTCCTCAACCAAAGTGACAACCGCCGTCAGATCAGCCGCGATGTCACCACCTTTGTGGAGAATAAACTCGGCGACAAGCTGCTGGGTGTGGTTCACCGCGATGAAAGCGTCGGAGAAGCCAACGCCTCTCAACAGTCCATATTCGACTTTAGCCCGGCGTCAGCCGCCGCCTTCGACATTGAGCTTATTGCCAAAAAAGTCGCAGGTATTCTTGGCGTAAAAGTGGGCGACGGCACTGTCCATACCCTTCCGCGTAAGTCAGGGTTTTAAATCCACCCAGGACGACCTATGAAAAAGTTTCTTTATATTTTGCTGACGTTAGCAATGCTTCCCGTCGCGCTGCTGATCGTCATCACGCCGATGGACAGCCAGAAACAATATATCTTTGGCTTTATTAGCATTGGCCTGCTGTTTTTAATGGGCTTCAGCAAAAGACGCAGTATCTCCGTGATTATGGTGGTGATGTCATTATTGATGTCGACCCGCTATATGTATTTCCGCCTGACGCAAACCCTGCATTTTAATTCCGAGATTGAGACCATTCTCGGGATGGGACTTTTTCTGGCAGAGGTCTACGTCTGGGTCCTGCTCCTGCTGAATTATCTGCAAACCATCTGGCCGCTCAAGCGCGAGATCGTGCCGCTGCCGGATGACATGTCGCTCTGGCCGACAGTCGACGTCTATATCCCCACTTATAACGAATCGCTGGATGTAGTGCGCGATACGGTCCTTGCCGCGCAATGTATTGACTACCCGCGCGACAAAATGAAGATCTACCTGCTTGATGACGGCAAGCGTCGCGAGTTCGCCGTCTTTGCGGCAGATGTCGGCGTGGGATACATCACGCGCAACGACAATTCCCATGCGAAAGCGGGCAACCTCAACCACGCGATGAAACTCACCCAGGGCGAGCTGATCACCGTTTTTGACTGCGACCACGTCGCCACGCGCATTTTCCTGCAGGCCACCGTGGGCGGGTTCCTGAAAGATCCGAAGCTGGCGCTGGTGCAGACGCCGCACTACTTCTACTCACCCGATCCGTTCGAGCGTAACCTCTCCGTCGGGCGCAATATCCCGAACGAAGGGACGCTGTTCTACGGCCCGATTCAGCAGGGCAACGACAACTGGAACGCTACTTTCTTCTGCGGTTCGTGTGCCGTGATTCGTCGCAGCGCGCTGGAGGAGATCGGCGGCTTCGCGGTAGAAACGGTCACGGAAGATGCCCACACCGCGCTGAAAATGCAGCGTCTCGGCTGGAAATCCGCGTTTCTCGATATTCCACTGGCAGCAGGCCTCGCAACCGAACGTCTGGTGCTGCACGTCATTCAGCGTACGCGCTGGGCGCGCGGGATGACGCAGATTTTCCGTCTGGACAACCCGCTCTTTGGCCGCGGGCTGACCATCCAGCAGCGTCTGTGCTACCTCAGCGCCATGCTTTACTACCAGTTTGCCCTGCCGCGCATCGCCTTCCTGACCGCGCCGCTGGCCTATCTGCTGTTTAACCTCAACATCATCCACTCCTCGGCGGGGCTGGTCTTTGCCTACGCGCTGCCGCATCTGTTCCTGGCGATTTACCTGAACTCGCGCATGAACGGCCGCTATCGCTACAGCTTCTGGGGCGAAATCTATGACCTGGTGCTGGCGTTCCATCTGGTACTGCCCACCGTCGTTACCATGGTTTTCCCGAAGCGCGGCAAGTTCAACGTAACGGACAAAGGGGCGCTGCTTAACGTCGGTTATTTCGATTTCCGCGTCGTTCGCCCGCACCTGGTGATTGCGATCCTGCTGGGCATTGGCGTTATCGCGGGTATCGTCCGCGCCTGCGCTCACGACTACTACGGCGTCGATCCGAGCGTGATCGCCCTGAACGTCGGCTGGGGACTCTACAGCCTGATCTTCCTGCTGGCGGCGATTGCCGTCGCCCGGGAAACGCGCCAGACGCGCAAAACCATCCGCATCGACGTCAAAATTCCGGTGCTGATCCACTATGCCAGCGGGATTTCCTCCCGTAGCCAGACCGCCGACCTGTCGATGGGCGGCTGTCGCGTAGAGCTGCCGGACGATCGCCATCTGACAGACGACATCGAAGAGGTCGAGTTGCTGCTGCAATCAGGTGCAATCAGCATTCCCGTCAACGTTGTCGCGACGGACGAACACTTTATCCGCCTGATGTTTGAAGATATTCCTCTGGCGCGCCGCCGTGAGCTGGTGCGCGTGGTGCTCGCGCGTGCAGATGCGTGGATCCAGCCACCGAAACCGCAGGACAACCCATTCCGTTCGCTGTTCACCATTGTGCGCTGCGTGTTTGATCTCTTCTGGCTGACGTGGAAAACGCGTCGGGAAAACCGGCGTGCGCAAGCGCAGGTGCAGGAGGACGGCAACGCATGAAACAGCTGACAAAACTCACCTTGCTTGCGGCATCCCTGTTCGCGTTGCCGCTCCACAGTGAAGAGACCACCGTTGCCTCGCTGCTACCGGTCGAAATGCCTGCGCCAACGGCGGCTGCGCTGCCGACTTTTGTCCCTTCGACGGTGAACAGCATCAGCGTGGCGCAGATGGGCCAGCCGCAGGGGCTGGTCTTGAGCGGCGGCCAGCTTCAGGGGGGAATGAACTTCACCCTGCCGGTCGATCAGGTGATCACCAACGCCCAGCTCTCACTGAACCTGAAAGTCTCGCCAGCGATGGCGACACGTAACGCCACCCTGCAGCTGATGCTCAACGGACAGCCGCTGGGTACCGTGCCTCTGGGCGCGGCGGACAGTGATATCTCACGCTTCCAGCTGGATATTCCGGCGGCGCTGCTGGTCTCCAGCAATAACCTGAGCCTGCAGATCAATGACGGCGACGCGATGCAGTGCCAGCGCGATCTGTCGGATAAATATCGCGTCACCATCCTGCCGGATTCCCGCTTCGAGCTGGAAGGGCAGCAGCTGGATATCGGCTCGGACCTGAGCCATTTCCCGCGCCCGTTCTTCGACAGTATGCAGATGACGCCTGCGGCCATCGCTTTTGCCTTCGCCCCCACGCTCAGCAGCGACGCACTCAGCGCAGCGGCGCTTATCTCCTCCTGGCTGGGGATTCAGGCTGATTATCGCGGCGTCTCTTTCGCGGCGTTGCACGACATCCTGCCGGAGAAAAACGGCATTCTGATTGGCCATTCGGGTGACAAAATCGGCGGCCTGACGCTGCCGCAATCCACCGAGCCGATGCTGCAGGTGATCGATAACCCGGCGAACCCGGTGTACAAACTGCTGCTGGTCGTCGGGAACGACGACGCGGCGCTGCGCACGGCGGCATGGCGACTGACGCGCGGCAACTTTGCCCTGCAAACCGCCAGCATTTCGATCCCCGCGCAGACGATCCCGACGAGCAAGCCTTACGATGCGCCGCGCTGGATCCCAACGGATCGTCCGGTGAAGCTCTCGGAGCTGATCCGCAAGGATCAAAGCCTGACCGTCACCGGGATCTGGCATGCGCCGCTGCGGGTGGCCTTCCGCGCCGCGCCGGACCTGTTCCTCTGGGACGGGGAAACCATTCCGCTGCACATCGGCTACCGTTTCCCGACGGAGAGCTGGATTGACGAAAACCGGTCCTGGCTCAGCATGACTCTTAACGACACCTTCCTGCACAATCTGCCGGTGAACAAACAGGGCGCGCTGGAAACCTTATGGCACAAAGTGGGCGGCGACGCGCGGCAGGAGAAGTTTGATATGCCGCTTGAGCCGTACATGATTTACGGCGACAACCAGCTCTCGCTCTATTTCAACATCACGGCGAAAGAGAACGCGCCGTGCAGCGTGCTGCTGAACAACAACATCAAGAGTCGCATCGATGAAGACTCGTGGATCGATCTGAGCCACACGCGTCACTTCTCGCTCCTGCCGAATCTCTCTTACTTTGTCGGCGCGTCGTTCCCCTTCACGCGTCTGGCGGACTACTCCCAGACGGTGCTGCTGCTGCCTGAACAGCCAACGGAGACGCAAATCGCCACGCTGCTGGATATGGCGGCGCGTTCCGGTAACGCCACCGGCACCGCGCTGTACAACAACCGCGTGGTGCTCGGCGTGCCCACGGCAGGCGGCAATCTTGAGCTTCTGCGCACGCGGGATGTGCTGGCGGTCAGCGGTATGGCGCAGCACGACTTTAACCAGGCCCTGCTGAACGCATCGCCGTTTACCTCTCACGACAACACGCTGGGCGTGCGTACGCCGTCCACCTGGCAAAAACTGCAGCGCTGGCTGGCGGGCGACTGGACCTCCGACGGCGTCGAAGCAGACCGCTATTTCTCCTCCAACGAAGCGTGGCGCGGATTTGTCAGCTTCCGCTCGCCGTGGAGCAGCGACCGCCTGGTAGTGATGGCGCTGGGCAGCAACGACGATCAGCTCTCGCGCCTGCATGACGACTTAACCTCCGCGCGCATTAACGCCGGAATTCGTGGCGACGCGGCAATCATCACCAACGAAAACGGTGTGCGCAGTTTCCGCGTCGGCTCGCAGTTTCCGAGCGGTGAAATGCCTGCCCACATGATGATTGTCTGGTATGCCAACCAGCACTCGGCGCTGCTGGCGATCCTGGGTTTGATCATGAGTTCGCTGGCCGGTCTGGGCTTGTACGCCTGGCTGAAAAAGCGTGCGCGTAAGCGCCTGAATCCGGAGAGCGGAAAGTGAAAAAAAACAGTCTACAATCGGTCCTCTGTCTTTCCGGTGTGCTGGCCTTTGGCGGCACCGCGCAAGCGGCGCAAAACGAGGCGGCGCTGAAGGCGCTGTTTGACCAGGCCAACTACTGGCACGAAAAATCCCACGACGATCTGGCGAGCGAGTCGCTGAAAAAGGTGTTGATGGTCGATGCCAATAACACCCAGGCGCTCTACCTGATGGCCCTGTGGGCGCAGCAAAACGGCGATTTGCAGGCGGCGGCGCAGTGGCGCGCACGGCTGGCAAACGTCTCGCCAAATGATGGCGGTCTGCAGGCGCTGGATAATGCCAAACAGATGACCCAGGTTCCGCAGGGCACGCTGACGCTGGCTCGCCAGCAGGCGCGCAGCGGAAACATTCCGGCGGCGCTGGCGACCTGGAAAACGCTGTTCAACGGCGACACACCGCCCGCGAGCCTCGCGCCAGAGTATTACCAGACGATGGGCAGCGACAAAACCCTCTATCCAGAGGCGCTGGCCGAGCTGCAGCGTTTTGCGGCACAAAATCCGCAGGACAACGCCGCACGCGTGGCGCTGGGCAAAATGCTCACCTGGCAGGAGAGCACGCGCCGCGACGGGATCATTCAGCTGCAGCAGATGGCGAGCGGCAGCAAAGACGCGGATGCAGGCCTGCGTCAGGCCCTGCTGTGGTTAGGGCCAAAAGTAGGTGACGAGCAATTCTACGACACCTGGCTGCAACGCCATCCGCAGGACAGCGAAGTGCAGGCCTATTACCGCAAAAACGTGGGCGGCGCGGCGAAAGGCGAAGGCTTCACCGCGCTCAACAGCGGCAACACCGATGCCGCCAGACGTCAGTTTGAGCAGGTGCTGCAAACCAACCCGCAGGACGCCGACGCGCTCGCCGGGATGGGCTATATCGCTCAGCGCAGCGGCGACTATCAGGCTGCCGCGCAGTATCTCGGACGCGCAGCCAGCCAGGGCGGCGACGCCTCCAGCGAACGCCAGCAGCAGGCCGACGACGCCGCCTTTTATGGTCAGCTCGCTCAGGCGCAGCAGGCGCTAAAAGAGGGCAATGTCAGCCAGGCGCTGGCGCTTTCGGCTCCGCTGGTGCAGCAGAGCGGTGAGCGCGGCACGGCGGCTCGCCTGTTCCGCGCCGATGTGTTGCGTCACAACAAAGATTATCCGCAGGCCGAACAGACCCTGCGCGAGTTGCTGAACCAGCAGCCAAACAACGGCGCCGCGCGGGAAAATCTCTATTACGTCCTGAAAGAGCAGAACAAAACCGCCGAAGCCCAGGCGATGCTGCGCACGCTGCCCGCCAGTTTGCAGGCGAAACTTCAGCCGCGCGTGGTAACCGGTTTACCGGGCGATCCGATTCGTCGTCAGGCGCAGCAGGCGGCGGCAAGCGGGAACACTCAGCAGGCGATCGCGGTTCTGCGCGAGGGGATTGCCCGTCTGCCGGACGATCCGTGGCTCCGCCTCGATCTGGCACGTTTGCTGCAAAAATCCGGTGCCGACGGCGAAGTCGCTTCGGTGATGCAGCCCGCATTTCGTCAGGGAGCGGGGGCCAGTTCGCTGTATGCGGCGGCGCTGTTCGCCAGCGAAAACGGAGCGTGGCAGCAGTCGCAAACCATTCTGTCGCGCATCTCGCCCGCCAGCCAAACGCCGCAAATGCGCGAGCTGGCTCAGCGCGTGAACTACAACCTGCAAATGGCGACGGCAGAGCGTTACCTGGCGCAGGGCAATTCCGTTGCGGCGGCCAATACCCTGAAAACCCTCTCAACGCGCCCACCGGAAAACCCGGCCGATGCGGGGAAACTGGCGCGAATGCTGGCGCAAAGTGGCGATCTGACGGGCGCGGTGGCGGTGGTGCGCAGCAATATGCGTGAGGGTGTGCAGGGTAACGCGGGCGATTACGCCGATCAGGTGTCAGTGCTCAATCAGGCCGGGCTGAGCGGCGAAGCCCAGAGCTTCCTCGCGAATCCTGAACTGCTGGCGCGCAGCACGCCGACTCAGCTGGCGGGCGTGCGTAACGGGTATGTGATCAACGAAGCCGACCAGCTGCGCGAGCAGGGCAACTATGCGGCAGCGTATGACAAACTGATCCGCGCCCTGCAAAGCGATCCGCAAAATACCGACCTGATGTTTGCGATGGCGCGTCTGTATCAGACCGGCAAAATGAACAAAGAGGCGGGTGTGGTCTACGACTACCTGATGACGCGGGATACGCCGGATCAGGATGCCCGCGCGGGCGCCATCGACGTGGCGCTGGCTGAAGACAACGTGGTGAAAGCGAAGCAACTTGCCAACGGGCTGCAAAATAACAGCTCGCCGGAGCGCCTGGTGTTACTGGCGCGTCTGGAAGAAGCTCAGGGCAACCATCAGCAGGCGATGACTTATCTGCGCAGCGCGCGCGGCAAACTGCTGGGTCTGCAATCCACCAACAGCGCGGCGACGCCGACGATGGGCGGCTTGCTGCTGGCGGATAACCCGTTCGTAAGTACCAGCCGCACTGCTCAGGCTGTCGGCGCTACGGCCTCCAGTGATAACGGGCTGCCGTGGCAACTGGCGCAAACGGCACGCGAGCCAGGCTCGACGCTGCCGGGCACCACGCGTCCCGATCTGCCGCAGGAGACGGCCCAGAGCCGCACCTTGCGTCAGGTCGATGAGATGATGCAGCAGATGAACGAGCAGACCGGTATGTGGCTGCAGGGCGGGGTGGACGTACGCGGGCGCGATGGCGAATCAGGCACCAGCAAGCTGACGGAAGCCAAAGCACCGCTCACCTGGTCCAGCTCGCCGTTTGGTGAGTCTCGCTTCGAATTCACCGCGACGCCCATTACGCTCAGCGCGGGCAGTGCCAGCGGTGACGCGTGGCGCCGCTTCGGCTCTAATCCGCTGGCAAACGCCGCGTCGAACATGGTGGCAACGGCGACCAACGAGCAAAAAGCCATTGCAGCGATGAACGCCACGGAGCGGGCAACTTATCTTGCCGCGCATCCGGGGGCTGCATCGCTGGTGGGCTTAGGCGATCTGGACAGCAACGACTTTAACCTGACGAGTTCCGACGGCCAGCTGAATCTGGCGAAACTTGGAGCCTACGACGGTGGTAAGGTCGGGGAATACCTTGAAGCCTCGAACCTGAAGGCCAACGTCAATCAGCCAGGGGATGTCTCTACGGATTCGCAAAAAGCGAATGGCGTGGAGCTGAACATGGCGCTGAGCGGGAAAGATTATCGGCTTGATGTCGGCAGCACGCCGCTGGGACAGGATCTGAGCACGCTGGTGGGCGGCGTGAAATGGTCGCCAAAACTGACCAATTACCTGTCGCTGATCATGACCGGAGAGCGCCGTGCGGTAACAGACAGCCTGTTATCTTACGTGGGGCTGGAAGACAAATATTCCGGCAAACGCTGGGGGCGGGTCACTAAAAATGGCGGCAGCCTGCAGCTGAGTTATGACGACGGTGATGCCGGTTTCTACGCGGGCGGCGGTGGTTACAGCTATCTCGGTGAAAACGTGGCGAGCAACACCAGCATCAATGCGAACGCCGGGGTCTATCTGCGTCCTTACCACGACGACTTCCGCGAAGTGAAAACCGGGCTAAGCATGAGCTGGATGGATTTCTCAAAAAATCTCAGCCAGTTTACCTTCGGCCAGGGCGGATACTTCAGCCCACAGAACTATGTCAGCGTCTCGCTGCCGATCGACTACGCGCAAAAAATCGATAACTGGAAGCTGAAACTGGGCGGCTCGGTAGGCTACCAGTCTTACAGCCAGGACAGCAGCGACTACTTCCCGACTAACGACAGCTGGCAGCAACTGCTGGAAGGGGCCGTCGAGAGCGGCTTTGCGAAAGAAGCGACCTACAAAGGCACCTCTGAAAACGGCATTGGCTACACCGTCCGCGCCGGGGTCGATTACAACGTCAACAAAGACATGACCATCGGCGGCAAGGTCGGGTATGACACCTTTGGCAGCTATAACGAAAGTACGGCGGGACTCTATTTCCGCTACATGCTGGGAGATAAATAATGACAACGACGCTGGAAAACCCTGCGATCCTGAGCTGGTTTCGCGCGCAGCAAACGCCGGAAGGCTGGTTTGACCTACTGGCGCTGATCGTTGACGGCATGGTGCGTAACGTCGGTGAGCTGGAGAGCCAGCCGTTCCTGCATCAGATGGGGGGGGCGCTGGCCGAACAGTTTCCGTTGCCGCCGTCAGAAACGGTGGGCGAACTGGAAGCCAACATCAACGCCCAACTGGCGCGTTTTGGCTGGGGCTGCGTGGAGATCAACACCACCGACACCGACCTCACCCTGCGCCATCTGGCGCTGCCCGTAAGCCGCCGTGAGGACCAGCAAAGCCGCTGGTGTCACGCCTTCTGTGCAATACTGGAAGGGCTGTATGTCCGCTGGATGCAGGACCAGGGCGGGAAAGCGCATGTGACGGTGAGTCGCGAGCGTCTCTATTCCCTTTCGGACGTGCAGTTCCGTTACCACAACCCACAGTGAGTAAATGATGAGAAAGCCTGCATGCGCCGCACTGGCGGTCATGATGAGTCTCTGTTTTTCGCCGTTTTCTCAGGCCGGTCAGGCCTGGGAGAGCTATAAAGCGCGCTTTTTAATGCCGGATGGCCGCATTGTCGATACCGGAAATGGCAACGTTTCCCATACGGAAGGGCAAGGTTTCGCCATGCTGATGGCGGTGGCGAGCGACGACAAAGCGGCGTTTGATAAGCTTTGGCAGTGGACCGACAGGACTCTAAAAAATAAAGAGAACGGCCTGTTTTACTGGCGCTACAACCCCGTCGAGCCGGACCCGATTACCGACAAAAATGACGCCACCGATGGCGATACGATGATCGCCTGGGCGTTGTTAAAAGCCGACGCCCGCTGGCATGACAAAGGCTACAGCACCGCCTCGGATGCCATTACCAAAGCGCTGGTGGCCCACACGGTGATTCGCTACGCGGGCCAGCGCGTGATGTTGCCGGGCGCGCAGGGGTTTAACCTCAACAGCGAAGTGGTCCTCAATCCGTCGTATTTTATCTTCCCCGCCTGGCAGGCGTTCGCTGACCGCAGCCATTTGCAGGTGTGGCGCGAGCTGATCAAAGACGGGCAAACGCTGCTCGGAAAAATGGGAAGCGGTAAGGCCAATCTGCCGACCGACTGGGTTTCTCTGGCCGCAGACGGCACGCTGACGCCCGCGAAAGCGTGGCCACCGCGCATGAGCTACGATGCGATCCGCATTCCGCTGTATGTGCACTGGTTTAATCCACAAAGCCCGCTGCTCTCGCCCTGGCGCAGCTGGTTCGGTCAGTTCAGGCGGGAGCAAACCCCGGCCTGGGTCAATGTCACGACCAACGACTATGCGCCGTACATGATGGAAGGTGGCCTGCTGGCGGTAAGGGATTTAACGATGGGGCAGGCGATGAGTGAGCCGGAGATTACGGCGAAGGATGACTATTATTCGGCGAGCCTCAAGATGCTGGTGTGGGTGGCGGGACAGTAGAACGGATCTCCCCACCCCGGCGGCTCTCCTGTGCGGAGAGTCGTCAGGGTGGGGGAGTTACTGAACCTTATTGCGGGTATGGCACCCAATCACCACCGTTCAACCGTACATACGGCTTGTTCTGGTACTGAATCACCACCGCATTCGCGTTCTCAGACACTTCCGCCGTCTGCGGCAGACCGCTGGTGAGCTGATTCCAGTTCACGCTGTCTTCCACAAACAACTTCCCGTCTACCGCACGTGCAACCAGCTCGGAAATCGCCAGATAGCTGCTCGGCTGGGTGATTTCGATTGGCGCACCCTGATGCGGTGCTTTCATGCCGAAGAACTTAATCCCGGCGGGCACGTTGGTGATGGACGGGCTTGGGATATCGCGCAAGCCGGAGACCTGCATTCTGTCGCCTTTCAGCGCGCCACCGTGCTCTGGCACCACAACCACCATCACCCGACGGCCTGATTTTTCCAGTTCGGTAAAGAACGCATCCAGCTCATCGAAGAACTTCTGCGCACGAACTTTGTAATCCGCCGTTTTGCTCACGCCTGGATAGTGGTTACCGTCGTGCAGCGGCAGGGTGTTGTAGAAGGTCGCGCTACGGGTGTTTTCCTCTTTCCCGACCGTTTGCAGCCAGCGTTGCAGCGTGGCGGTGTCGTCATACACCGGTGAACCGTCAAAGCCCAGCAGCGGCACCGGCAGACCGGTTTGGTCCATCAGCGGCGCATGCATCCCGCCGTTCTCGCGCACCTCTTTCAGGAAGCCGCCAAAGATACCGTTATGGCCGAGCATCAGGTGCTGGGTAAAGCCCAGTTTTTCGAGGTTATCGAACAGGTAGCACTGATTGCCCGCGGGCTGATACAGATTTTTATGCGACGGCTGACCGCAGCTGGCGCGCAGCAGACGAATCGCCGCCGGGCCGCTGTACGAGGTGGCCGAGTTAAAATCTTTGAACTGGATATCGAAATGCGACCACAGCGGGTGAGACGACAGACCTGCTGCCTCCACATCGGCCCAGGAGAGGGAACAGATGTTGATCACCAGCAGTTCAAACGGCTGCGCGTCGGCAGGCAGTGACGCCGGGAATTTCGTCTGACGCTTGGCTTCCGCGTTATAGAAGCTGGACAGCCAGGCGTTAAGGTTGGTGGAGGTCGGTGGCGCAGTTTGCGCCGGGATATCCCCGATCACAGCTGTATCTCCGGCGGTGGCAACTGTCGGCGCGGCGCTGCCGCCCGTGGTAGTCACGGTTTCTGTTGGCTGACCGGCTGGCCACAGGGAGAAGCTCGGGCCTGCCAGCGTCAGGACGTTCAGCCAGATCATAATCGCCACCACGAACACCGTGATGCGGATCCATTGGGAGAGGAACAGCCATGCAATCAGCATCACGAAGATGGCGCCAATCATCTGCCAGTTGATAAAGCGTTCGGTCAGATCGAGAAGATAATCGCTGCTAAAGCCCGCCACCTGCGAGCCCTGGCTCATGATGCTATCCGGGCCTGGAAGCCAGGTGTCATGCCAGAACAGCCCGAAGCCAATCGGTATCGCTACCCAGTGGCGCAGGCGGTGCAGCTTCAGGTTCGGAATGGGCATCAGCAAAAATGCCATAAACACCAGGTTAAGCAGCGGATGGAAATTCAAATAGCCCGCCCAGAGCAGGCCAAATTTCACCAGAAAATAGAAGTTCCAGCCGGACAGGCCGCGCCAGTATTGCCAAAGCGGCGAAGGTGCCGAAGCAGTATAGGTAGAATTAGTCATGTTTTCGGTTTGCCTTGACGTGTGAAGCCCGTTTCAGTGTTCCAGCTGGTTTAACATAGCGAGGTTTTGCAAACAGCAGTCTTACCGTATCGCGGGTACGGCGTAATGAATGGCGCGCATAGTAGCCAAGTGGGAAGAAGATGATCGCGCACAGGATCACGAGCTGAATAATGTCAGTGTTGTTCATGATGATGCCCTCTCCTCTGCATCACTCAGCAAACGCAGCGGCTCAGGGACGCGACGCCAAACGTGTCCGTCGTGGGTGGCGTTCAGCACCGGTTTGCTGTCGCTCGCGACCAGCAGCGGTTTGCCCCATTGTTCCGGCTGCAGCTGTTTCATCTGCACAATTTCGGCGCTGATCAAATTGTCTTCAAACCAGACCATGCGGTTGGAGAAGATATCTCCGGTTGGCAGCGGGAAAATGTGGTTAAGGGCGGTATCCAGGTCGTTGATGCGACAGAAGGATAAAAACAGCACCAGGCGATTATCGCCGATGGTCATGATATCCCCGGTACGGTTCGGGCGGCATAACGTCAGCGCCTGCTCAATACGGATACCCGGAACCGGACGCAGCGCGACCATCACCCCTTTACCGTCTGCGGGCAGCAGCGTGTTGCTCATCATGTTGCTCACCGCGTCGCAGAAGGTATCCCATTTCTGGTAGCCGCGCAGCTTCATCGGCTGGGTCATGGAGAGCAGCGTTGAGATCTCTTCCGGGACGTGGCGATTAAACTGCTGACCCTGGAGGCTTTCAATGAGCGTCAGGCAGCGAGAAAGCGGGGCGTTCCACGGGATCACCATGTTCGCGCCGCAGCCGAGCAGCAGGCGTTCATCGGTGGCGCGCAGGCTGGTGTTGTTCTCACGGACCACGATTTTCAGTGCGCTGCCGCGCTGGCGACGCAGGGTGTGGATCTGTCGGGCTATCGACTCAATCTGATTATTCTGCGTCAGTGAAAAGACAATCGTCGCGGCCTGCGTGGTGCGGGCTTCATTAAACAGCGATTCGTTGGTTTCGAACAAAGACCAATATTCAGAGAGGGCAGGGGCGCCTTCTAATACAGCGATGTGGCTCAGTATGCGTTTTTCATCGTTTCGTGGCTGAACGACGGTTTCTTCCTGCTGGGCGACATGCCACTCGCCAGCAATATGCTTCAGCGTCAGCTGTTGTCGGGCGCTCACCCCTTTTTCATTGCACCAGAACGCAATATCGTAAAGATGGCTGTCGGCCTGATGGCGCGTACTGGCCAAACCAAACAGGGAACGATATTCACTCATTAAAAATGAGAACTGCTTATCATTATTACTACCAGGACTGATCACCAGCAGCGTGCAATTTTGATCGCGCACCCATTTATTGATTTTTTCCAGCCAGACTCGCAATTTTTCTGTGGGTATATTTTGCCAGGTATTGTTCGCGCATTTAAGCACCAGTAAATAATGATGAGGATCGATGCTGCATTGAATGTCGCGGGGCAAAAAGTATAGACCATCTTCCTGGTTTGGCATGGAAAACAGACGTACTTTATCTGGCCCCTGTTCATTACTCAGGCTGATGATATCTTTAGGGTCCTCACCCATGGTCACCACAGCAACGTGGGCACTTTTCTCTTGCGCTGCAATTGTTTGATTCACAAGACTAATAGCGTCTTCATTGCGGTCCGTACTGATCCACCAGACTCCGCCGGCTGGCATGTGGCGCAATTCATCCCATAATGACTGGATACCAACTGAAAATATGGGGTTCACGGTGTCCCTCTTCGCGACTAATTTACCTGTATCTCAGTTTACTAGCGAAAGCTCAGAAATAAACCTAACATTGAAATTAAAGACCATCAGATTTAGCATATGAATGAATTTTCGCAGGCAGGAAGCCGTGCAACTACCTCTGTTGTTCGTTGAGAATTAATAAAGGAATGAAACTAAAATGCATAATAACGAACCAACAACGCCGGTTGATTCTGGCCTTGGGTACACATTCCAAAATGATTTTTTGGCGTTAAGCCAGGCTTTCTCATTGCCTGAAATAGACTACACCGATATTTCACAGCGAGAACAGCTGGCAGCGGCGATTAAACGCTGGCCATTATTAGCTGAATTTGCCCGTCAACAATAAGGGAGCCATTGATGGCCATACTTGGATTACAGGGCATTCGTGGCGGTGTTGGCACGACGTCAATAACAGCAGCGCTGGGATGGTCATTACAGATATTAGGCGAATCGGTACTGGTTATTGATGCCTGTCCCGATAATTTGCTGCGGATGTCTTTTAACGTTGACTTTGACACTTCTGATGGCTGGGCGCGGGCGTTGCTCGACGGTCGCGACTGGCGAGATACCGCACAACGTTACACGTCGCAGCTCGATATCCTGCCGTTCGGCCAGTTGACCGCGAGCGAAAAAGAGTCCATTTACACCCGCTATGGCACGCTGGGCTATTTTGCCGATGCATTGCAGCTGTTACAGGAAAAAAGCCACTACCAGTGGATTTTGCTCGATCTCCCAAGCGGCTTCTCACCGCTCACCCGCCAGTTAATCGAACACTGCGATCACACGCTGACGATTGTGAACGCGGATGCCAACTGCCATGTTCGCCTGCATCAGCAGGTGCTCCCGAACGGAGCGCATATTCTGATCAACGATTTACGCCTGAACAGCCAAATTCAGGACGATCTCTACCAGGTCTGGCTGCAAAGCCAGCGTCGTCTGCTGCCGATGGTCATTCATCGCGATGAAGCCATCGCCGAGTGCATGGCATCCAAACAGCCGCTCGGCGAATACCGTAGCGATTCTCTGGCGGCGGAAGAGATCCTCACTCTGGCGAACTGGTGCCTGTTGCACTATACCGGACGCCCGGAGCCTGCCGGGAGAGGCCTATGAGCCGGCTGTCCAACGCGCTCCTCATCCCGCCCGTTAGCGCGCGCTTAAGCGAGCGATACCGGAATTATCGCCGTCACGGTGCGTCTGCCTTTAGCGCCGCGCTGGGCTGCTTCTGGGTGATTTTGGCCTGGATGTTCATCCCCCTCGAACATCCGCGCTGGCAGCGTATTCGTGCACGCCATCGCGAGCTTTATCCGCATCTCGACCCTGACCGACCGCGCCCTCTCGATCCGGCGCGCTACGCGATTCAGGCGTTATGGCTTATCGTCAGTCAGGCGAAACGCGAAAAAACCGAACCGCGCTGGCGCACGTACAGTCGCTTTAAGAACGTGCGCGGGCGTTACCATCAGTGGCTGGAAACACTGCCTGAGCGCTTCAGCGACCAGACCAGCCATCTCGATTCACATAAAGAGCTGGGGCATCTGCATCCCGGCTTGCGGCGTTTTATTCTCGGGGTGATCGTCGTTTTCTCGCTCATTCTGGCGCTGCTCTGTATCACTCAGCCGTTTAACCCGCTGGCGCAGTTTATCTTCCTGATTCTGCTGTGGGGCGTGGCCCTGCTGGTGCGGCGTATTCCAGGGCGTTTCTCGGCGCTGATGCTGATTGTGCTCTCCCTGACCGTCTCCTGCCGCTACATCTGGTGGCGCTATACCTCGACGCTGAACTGGGATGACCCGGTGAGCCTGACCTGCGGTTTGGTCCTGCTGTTTGCGGAAACTTACGCGTGGGTAGTGCTGGTGCTGGGGTATTTCCAGGTGGTCTGGCCGCTGAATCGCCAGCCGGTTCCGCTGCCGAAAGACACCGCCCAGTGGCCAACGGTGGATATTTTCGTTCCGACCTATAACGAAGATCTGAACGTGGTGAAAAACACCATCTACGCCTCTCTCGGTATCGACTGGCCGAAAGACAAGCTTACTATCTGGATTCTGGACGACGGAGGGCGCGAAGAGTTTCGCCAGTTCGCCGACAGCGTGGGGGTGAAATACATCGCCCGTACTACCCACGAGCACGCCAAAGCCGGGAACATCAACAACGCGCTGAAGTATGCCACGGGCGAATTCGTGTCGATTTTTGACTGCGACCACGTCCCGACGCGCTCGTTCCTGCAGATGACCATGGGCTGGTTCCTCAAAGAGAAACAGCTGGCGATGATGCAGACGCCGCACCACTTCTTCTCGCCGGACCCGTTCGAGCGCAACCTCGGGCGTTTTCGCAAAACGCCTAACGAAGGCACGCTGTTCTACGGGCTGGTGCAGGACGGGAACGACATGTGGGATGCCACCTTCTTCTGCGGCTCTTGTGCGGTGATTCGCCGTAAACCGCTGGATGAAATTGGCGGTATCGCCGTCGAAACCGTCACCGAAGATGCGCACACCTCTCTGCGCTTGCACCGTCGCGGCTACACCTCGGCGTACATGCGTATTCCGCAGGCGGCGGGGCTGGCGACGGAATCGTTATCCGCCCACATTGGCCAGCGTATTCGCTGGGCGCGCGGAATGGTGCAGATCTTCCGTCTCGATAACCCGCTGACGGGTAAAGGGCTGAAGCTCGCGCAGCGTCTCTGCTACGTCAACGCCATGTTCCACTTCCTGTCCGGTATCCCACGGCTGATCTTCCTGACGGCACCGCTGGCCTTCCTGCTGCTGCACGCGTACATCATCTTTGCCCCGGCGCTGATGATTGCCCTGTTCGTTCTGCCGCACATGATCCACGCCAGCCTGACCAACTCGAAAATTCAGGGGAAATACCGCCATTCGTTCTGGAGTGAAATCTACGAAACGGTGCTGGCCTGGTACATCGCACCGCCAACGCTGGTGGCGCTGATTAACCCGCATAAAGGCAAATTCAACGTCACCGCAAAAGGCGGGCTGGTGGAAGAGGAGTACGTCGACTGGGTGATCTCCCGCCCGTACATTTTCCTCGTCCTGCTGAATATCTTCGGCGTGATGGTGGGGATCTGGCGCTACTTCTACGGCCCGGAAAACGAAGTGCTGACGGTCTTCGTCAGCCTCGCATGGGTCTTCTACAACCTGATCATTCTCGGCGGCGCGGTGGCGGTATCGGTGGAGAGCAAACAGGTTCGTCGCTCCCATCGCGTTGAAATCTCCATGCCTGCGGCGATTGCCCGTGAAGATGGCCATCTCTTCTCCTGTACCGTCCATGACTTCTCCGACGGGGGGTTAGGCATCAAGATTAACGGCCAGGCGAAAGTGCTCGAAGGGCAGAAGGTGAAATTGCTGCTCAAGCGCGGCCAGCAGGAGTACGTCTTCCCGACGCAGGTTGTGCGTGTGTTGGGCAATGAAGTGGGGCTGCAGCTGATGCCGCTCACCAAGAAGCAACATATTGATTTTGTACAGTGTACCTTTGCCCGCGCGGATACGTGGGCACTCTGGCAGGATAGCTTCCCGGAAGATAAGCCGCTGGAAAGTCTGCTGGATATTCTGAAGTTGGGGTTCCGTGGTTATCGCCACCTTGCAGAATTCGCTCCGCCGTCAGTGAAAATAATTTTCCGTTCACTTACCTCGCTGGTTTCCTGGGTGGTGTCGTTTATCCCTCGTCGCCCTGAGCGGGATGAGGCGAAACAACAACCGGACCCGGTTATGGCTCAACAATGATGATAACGCGATGAAAAGAAAACTTTCCTGGATATGTGCTGTGGCGGTTGGGATGAGTTCGCTGCCCGCAATGATGGCTCAGGCGGCGCCTGAAAATTCGACGCAAACCCCTGCACCGACGGTGCCTGTCGTGGCGCAAGCGACGGATCCGGTGGTTACCGCAGCACCTGGGCAAACCGAAAACGTGGTGCCTAATCAGCCAACGGAGGGGAACACCCTGCCGGGAACGCCGACGGGCGCGCAGGCGGTTGGCCAGGTGATGCCGGGCGTGAACGGTGCGAATGCGCCTATCGTTGCGGATAACGTTCCGTCGCGTGACGTGAAGCTGACGTTTGCGCAGATTGCGCCGCCTCCGGGCAGCATGATCCTGCGCGGGATCAACCCGAACGGTGGCGTTGAGTTTGGCATACGCAGCGATGAAGTGGTCTCCAGCGCGCTGCTGAATCTGGAATACACCCCATCGCCGTCCCTGCTGCCGGTTCAGTCCCAGCTGAAGGTCTACCTCAATGACGAGCTGATGGGCGTACTGCCGGTCACCAAAGAGCAGCTGGGCAAGAAAACACTGGCGCAGGTGCCGATCAACCCGCTGTTTATCACCGACTTTAACCGCGTGCGCCTCGAATTTGTCGGCCACTATCGCGACGTCTGCGAAAACCCGGCCAGCAGCACTCTGTGGATGGACGTCGGTCGTAACTCCTCCCTGAACATGACGTACCAGACGCTGGCGGTCAAAAATGATCTTTCCGCGTTCCCGATTCCGTTCTTTGATCCACGCGATAACCGCGAGCTGAACCTGCCGGTGGTGTTTGCCGGTTCACCGGACGTGGCGCAACAGCAGGCGGCGACCATCGTCACCTCGTGGTTTGGCTCCCGCTCTGGCTGGCGCGGGCAGAGCTTCCCGGTACTGTTCGACAAGCTGCCGGAAAGAAACGCTATCGTGTTTGCCACCAACGACAAACGCCCGGCGTTCCTGCGCGATCACCCTGAGGTGAAAGGCCCGACCGTCGAAATGATGAATCATCCGGATAAGCCGTATGTGAAATTGTTAGTGGTATTTGGTCGCGATGATAAAGATCTGGTCCAGGCGGCGAAAGGCATTGCCCAGGGGAACGTGCTGTTCCGTGGCAATAGCGTCGCCATTGGCGACGTGAAACCGCTGCTGGCGCGTAAACCTTACGATGCGCCAAACTGGATCCGCACCGATCGCGCGGTGACCTTCGGCGAACTGAAAACCTATGAAGAGCAGCTCCAGTCTACCGGGCTTGAGCCATCCGCCATTAACGTCTCCCTGAACCTGCCGCCGGATCTCTATCTGCTGCGCAGCAACGGGATCGATATCAATCTGAACTATCGCTATACCGCGCCGCCAACGAAAGACAGCTCGCGCATGGATATCAGCCTGAACAACCAGTTCCTGCAATCCTTCCCGCTGACCAGCAGCCAGGACACCAACAAGCTGTTGCTGCGTCTGCCGGTCCTTCAGGGTCTGCTGGACGGCAAAACGGACGTCTCCATTCCGGCGCTGAAACTCGGGGCGGTGAACCAGTTGCGCTTTGATTTCCAGTACATGAACCCAATGCCTGGCGGCTCGGTGGATAACTGCATCACCTTCCAGCCGGTCGCGAATCATGTGGTCATCGGCGATGACTCCACCATCGACTTCTCGAAGTATTATCACTTTATCGCGCTGCCGGATCTGCGCGCTTTTGCTAACGCCAGCTTCCCGTTCAGCCGTATGGCCGACCTCTCTGAAACCATCGTTGTGATGCCAAAAACACCTAACGAAGGCCAGGTGGCGACGCTGCTCGATGCGATGGCATCCGTCGGCGCACAAACCGGTTTACCGGCGCTGAACGTCACGTTGACGGATGATGGCAGCCAGATTCAGGGTAAAGACGCCGATATCATGCTCATTGGCACCATCCCGGATAAGCTGAAAGACGATAAACGTATCGACCTGCTGGTCCATGCGACCGAGTCCTGGGTGAACACACCGCTGCGCCAGACCTCCTTCCCGAGCATCATGCCGGATATGGCCGACCGCGAAGCGAGCGCTCAGACCAACATCAGCTCCCAGGGACCGATGGCGGCGATTGTCGGCTTCCAGTCTCCTTACAACGATCAGCGCAGCGTCATCGCCCTGCTGGCAGACAGCCCGCGCGGGTATGAGCTGCTGAATGGCGCGATGAATGACAGCGGTAAGCGCGCCGCGATGTTTGGTTCGGTCGCGGTGATCCGTGAGTCCGGCGTGAATAGCCTGCGCGTGGGTGACGTCTACTACGTCGGTCATCTGCCGTGGTTCGAGCGCATGTGGTATGCCCTGGCAAACCATCCGGTGCTGCTGGCGGTCTTCGCGGCGATAAGCGTCGTGCTGCTCGCGTGGGTGATGTGGCGTCTGCTGCGTATTATCAGCCGTCGTCGTCTGCATTCGGATCGTGAGTAACCGGTGATGAAAGGGTTTCGCTGGTGCGTAATGGCTATGGTGGTAATGGCGGCGGTGAACGTTCGCGCCGCCTGCACCTGGCCTGCATGGGAGCAGTTTAAAAAGGACTATATCAGCGAAGGCGGGCGCGTCATTGATCCCAGTGACGCGCGCAAAATCAGTACGTCGGAAGGGCAAAGCTACGCGCTGTTTTTTGCCCTCGCGGCGAACGATCGTCAGACCTTTGATCGCCTGCTCGGCTGGACGCGCGACAACCTCGCGCAGGGCGATTTAAGCCAGCATCTCCCCGCCTGGCTGTGGGGAATGAAAGAGAAAGACGCCTGGGCGGTGATCGACAGCAATTCAGCGTCGGATGCCGATATCTGGATTGCCTGGTCGCTGCTGGAGGCGGGGCGTCTGTGGAAAGCGCCAGAGTACACCGCCACCGGGAAAGCGCTGCTCAAGCGCATCGCCAGTGAAGAGGTGGTAAAAGTGCCGGGCCTGGGGCTGATGCTGCTGCCCGGCAAAGTCGGCTTTGCCGAAGAGAAATCCTGGCGCTTCAATCCAAGCTATCTCCCGCCGCAGCTGGCGAACTATTTCACCCGCTTTGGCGCACCCTGGACTACGCTTCGTGAAACCAATTTGCGCCTGCTGCTGGAAACCGCGCCAAAAGGGTTCTCACCCGACTGGGTGCAATATCAAAAAAATAAGGGCTGGCAACTGAAGCCAGAAAAAACGTTTATCGGCAGTTACGATGCGATTCGCGTCTATCTCTGGGCGGGCATGTTGCACGACCGGGACCCGCAGAAAGCACGGCTGCTGGCGCGTTTTAAACCCATGGCGACGCTAACAACAAAAAAAGGCGTTCCCCCTGAGAAAGTCGATGTCGCCAGCGGTAAAACCACGGGGAATGGCCCGGTTGGTTTCTCCGCCTCACTGCTGCCGTTTTTACAAAACCGCGATGCACAAGCGGTACAACGTCAGCGTGTCGCCGACCATTTTCCCGGTAACGACGCCTATTACAGCTACGTACTGACCCTGTTTGGACAAGGATGGGATCAGCACCGTTTTCGTTTCACCGCAAAGGGTGAATTACACCCTGACTGGGGCCAGGAATGCGCAAGTTCTCATTAAGTTTACTCAGTTTATCCCTTGGATTGACGCTGATGCCGCTGGCGCAGGCCGCCAATTCTCCGCAGCAGCAACAGCTGCTGGAACAGGTGCGCCTGGGCGAATCGACCAACCGCGAGGATTTGGTTCGCCAGTCGTTGTATCGTCTTGAACTGATCGACCCCAACAATCCGGATGTGGTCGCCGCGCGTTTCCGCTATTTGCTGCGTCAGGGTGATAACGCCGGGGCGCAAAAAGAGTTAGACCGTCTCAAAGGGCTTGCGCCCAGCTCCAGCGCCTATAAAGCGTCGCGCAATGCGATGCTGCTCTCGACCCCAGAAGGGCGTCAGGATCTGCAGCAGGCGCGCCTGCTGGCCACAACGGGCCATACCCAGGAAGCCATTGCCGCCTACGATAAAATCTTCGCTGGCGATCCGCCGAACGACGTTCTGGCGGCGGAATACTGGAACGTGGTGGCTAAAAATCCCGCCCGCAGCAACGAGGCTATTAACCAGCTTAAAAAAATTAACCTCAGCAGCCCTGGCAACACCGAACTGCAGAACTCGTTATCCCAGCTGCTATTCAAAAACGGCCGTCGTGATGAGGGCTTTGCCGTCCTCAGGCAGATGGCGAGATCGAACGCCGGGCGCGATGCGGCCTCTGATATCTGGTATCAGCAGATCAAAGACCTGCCGGTCAGCGCCGGCAGCGTAAAAGCGCTCCAGGATTATCTGCAGGTGTTCAGCGCGGGCGATAACGTTACCGCCGCCCGCTCGCAGCTGGAAGCTCAGCAAAAACAGCTGGCCGATCCGGCGTTCCGCGCCAAAGCCGAAGGGCTGGCCGCCGTGGAGGCAGGACAGGGCAATAAAGCGGTATCTGACCTGCAGCAGGCGGTAAACGCCAATCACACCGACAGCGAAGCGGTAGGCGCGTTGGGCCAGGCCTACTCCCAGCGCGGCGATCGTGCCCGCGCCGTTGCACAGTTTGAAAAAGCCATTGCTCTCGATCCACAGAGTGATAACCGGGGGAAATGGGACAGCCTGCTGAAAGTGAACCGTTACTGGCTGCTGATCCAGCAGGGCGATGCCGCGCTGAAAGCCAACAATGTCGCACAGGCAGAACGTTACTACCAGCAGGCGCGCACTATCGATAATACCGACAGCTACGCGGTGCTCGGGCTGGGTGATGCCGCCGTCGCGCGCAAAGACAACGCCGCCGCCGAGCGCTTCTACCGGCAGGCCCTGCGGATGGACAGCGGTAACAGCAACGCGGTGCGCGGGCTGGCGAATATCTATCGCGCGGAATCGCCGGAAAAAGCCGACCAGTTTATCCGTTCGCTCTCTGCCAGCCAGCGTCGCAGTATCGACGATATCGAACGCAGCCTGACCAACGACAGATTATCTCAGCAGGCAGAACAGCTGGAGAACGAGGGTAAATTTGCACAGGCAGCGGAAATTCAGCGCCGCCGTCTGGCGCTCTCGCCAGGCGATGTGTGGATTACCTATCGCCTGTCGCGCGATCTCTATAGCGCCGGACAGCGCAGCCAGGCGGATACGCTTATGCGCCAGCTGGCCAGCCAAAAACCGGCCGATCCGGAGCAGGTGTATGCCTACGGGTTATATCTTTCGGGTAACAATCAGGATCGCGCGGCCCTTGCGCACCTGAACACTCTGCCGCGCGAGCAATGGAGCGGCAATATTCAGGAACTGGCTAACCGCCTGCAAAGCGATCAGGTGCTGGAAACCGCCAATCGCCTGCGTGAAAGCGGCCAGGAGCGGGAAGCCGAAACGCTGCTGCGCCAGCAGCCTGCCTCCTCACGTATCGATTTAACGCTGGCCGACTGGGCGCAGCAGCGCGGGGATAACTCGTCGGCCATTGCGGCCTACAACACTGTCCTGCAGCGTGAACCGCAAAATGTTGACGCCCTGCTCGGCCTGACGGAAGTCTATATCGCGCAAGGCAATAAAGACGCTGCCCGCGCTGAGCTTGCCAAACTGCCCGCCGGGCAGAACGGTGAGGCGCCGTCGATCAACACGCAGCGTCGTATCTCGCGGGTGCAGGCCGATCTCGGTGATACGACTGCCGCACAGCAGACCTACAGCAAAATTATTCCGCAGGCCAAATCGCAGCCGCCGTCGATGGAAAGCGCACTGGTGCTGCGCGATGCGGCTAACTTCCAGGCCCAAAGCGGTCAGCCGCAGCAGGCGCTGGAAACCTACAAAGATGCAATGGTGGCCTCCGGCGTCACCCCGTCGCGCCCTGAAGATAACGACAGCTTCACCCGTCTGACGCGCAATGACGAAAAAGACGACTGGCTGAAACGCGGCGTGCGCAGCGATGCGGCGGATCTCTATAAGCAGCAGGATGTGAATGTCACGCTGCAGCACGACTACTGGGGTTCCAGCGGTACGGGCGGGTATTCCGACCTGAAAGCGCACACCACCATGCTGCACGTGGATGCGCCGCTGTCGGACGGACGGATGTTCTTCCGAAGCGACATGGTGAACATGGACGCAGGTTCCTTCGATACCAACGGTGGCACCTACGACCCGAAATGGGGGACCTGTGCGGCGACGCCGTGTAGCGGCAACACCAGCCAGAAACAAAACGGCGCCAGCGTGGCCGTTGGCTGGCAGAACAAAACCTGGGAGATGGACATCGGCACCACGCCGATGGGCTTTGACGTCGTCGATGTGGTCGGCGGCCTGAGCTACAGCAACGATCTCGGCCCGATCGGTTACACCCTGAATGCCCATCGTCGCCCGATCTCCAGCTCACTGCTGGCCTTCGCCGGACAAAAAGACCCGAACACGGGAACCACCTGGGGCGGCGTGCGCGCAACCGGCGGTGGCGTCAGCGTCAGTTACGACAAAGGCGAAGCGAACGGCGTCTGGTCAAGCCTGAATATGGACGCTTTGCAGGGCAAAAACGTCGAGGATAACTGGCGTATTCGCTGGATGACCGGCTATTACTATAAGCTTATCAACGACAACAACGAGCGTCTGACGGTGGGCGTGTCGAATATGCTCTGGCATTACGACAAAGATTTGAGTGCCTATTCTCTGGGACAGGGCGGCTACTACAGCCCGCAGGAGTATGTCTCCTTCGCGCTGCCGGTCACCTGGCGTAAACGCACCGAAAACTGGTCATGGGAGCTGGGCGGGTCGTTCTCCTGGTCGCATTCCAAAACCAAAGACGGGATGCGTTACCCGATTCAGGGGCTGATTCCAGATAATCACTACGATATCGATGACAACCTGATGTATTCCGACAAAAAAGAGCCGGAAAATGGCAGCAGCTCGTCCGGCACCGGTTATACCGCGCGGGCGATTATCGAACGTCGCGTGACCTCAAACTGGTTTGTCGGTCTGGGCGTTGATATTCAGGAGGCGAAAGATTACACCCCGAGTCATGCGTTAATTTACGTGCGCTACTCGGCTGAGGGCTGGCAGGGCGATATGGACCTGCCTCCGCAACCGCTTATCCCTTACGCGGACTGGTAACCGGATTTATCTTTAATCCACCTCTTAGGCTCTCTTAAAATCGTCGCGATCGGGTATACTCTGCCGGGAATAGGGTAACACTTTGTTACCCTATGCTTCGGGTTTTGTGGAGAGTCAATTTGCGTGTCAGCCGTTCTTTAACTATCAAACAAATGGCGATGGTCTCAGCCGTCACTATGGTGTTTGTATTCGTCTTTTGCGTCATTTTGCTGTTTCATTCCGTACAGCAGAATCGCTACAACACGGCTTCGCAACTGGAAAGTATTGCCCGCTCGGTCCGTGAACCGCTTTCCGCCGCCATTCTCAAAGGGGATATCCCCGAAGCAGAAACCATCATCAAGCGCATTCAGCCTGCGGGGATCGTCAGCCGCGCGGATGTGGTATTACCCAATCAATTCCAGGCGTTGCGGATGAGCTTTATTCCCGAACGCCCGGTGCCGATGATGATCATGCGGCTGTTTGAGCTGCCAGTGCAGATTTCGCTCCCGCTCTATTCTCTTGAACGCCCTGCGAACCCGCAGCCGCTGGCCTATCTGGTGTTGCAGGCAGATGCCTATCGCATGCATAAGTTTGTCATGAGCTGGATCGCCACGTTGGTGACCACTTACTTACTTTTGACGCTGATCCTGACCGTGGCGCTCACCTGGTGCATCAACCGGCTGATCGTCCATCCGCTGCGTAAAATTGCCCGTGAGCTAGATAATCTCGCCCCGCAGGACCAGGTCGGGCACCAGCTGGCCCTGCCGCGTCTGCACCACGACGATGAAATCGGTATGCTGGTGCGAAGCTATAACATCAATCAGCAGCGCCTGATGCGCCAGCATGATGAAATCAACAGCAACGCGACCCGCTTCCCGGTCTCGGACCTGCCGAATAAGGCGTTCCTGATGGCCCTGCTGGAGCAGACCGTTGCGCGCCAGCAGACCACCGCACTGATGGCAGTGGCCTGTGAAACCCTGCAGGACACGGCGGGCGTGCTGAAAGAGAGCCAGCGTGAAATGCTGCTCTTGACGCTGGTGGAGAAGATCAAATCGGTGCTGGCGCCGCGCATGGTACTGACGCAGGTCAGCGGCTACGACTTTGTGATTCTGGCCCACGGTGTGAAAGAGCCGTGGCACGCCATCACATTAGGTCAGCAAGTGCTCACTGTCATCAATGAGCGGCTGCCCATCCAGGGGATTCAGCTGCGCCCAAGCGCCAGCATTGGCCTGGCGATGTATTATGGCGATCTGACGGCGGAACAACTCTATCGCCGCGCCTTCTCGGCGGCCTTTACCGCCCGTCGTAAAGGCAAAAATCAGATCCAGTTCTTCGAGCCAGAGCAGATGGAAAAGGCGCAGCAGCGCCTGACGGAAGAGAGCGATATCCTCACGGCGCTCGATAATCACCACTTTGCGATCTGGCTCCAGCCGCAGGTGAATCTGGCCACGGGCGACGTCACCAGCGCGGAAGCGTTGCTGCGCGTCATGCAGCCAGATGGCTCCTGGGAGCTGCCCGAGGGACTTATTGAGCGCATCGAATCCTGTGGCCTGATGGTGACGGTCGGCTACTGGGTGCTGGAAGAGTCATGCCGCCAGCTTTCGGCCTGGCAGGAGCGCGGTATCAACATGCCGCTGTCGGTGAATCTGTCGGCGCTACAACTGATGCATCCGACGATGGTTTCGGAGATGCTGGAGCTGATCAACCGCTACCGCATCAAGCCGGACACTCTGATTCTGGAGGTGACGGAGAGCCGTCGCATCGACGATCCAAACGAAGCGGTGGCGATTCTGAAACCGCTGCGCAACGCCGGTATCCGCATTGCGCTGGATGATTTCGGCATGGGCTACGCCGGTCTGCGTCAGCTCCAGCACATGAAAACGCTGCCGGTCGATGTCCTGAAGATCGATAAAACCTTCGTTGACGGCCTGCCGGACGACAGCAGCATGGTGGAAGCCATTATCCAGATGGCACGCAGCCTGAATCTGCACGTCATTGCCGAAGGGGTCGAAACCGAAGCCCAGCGCGACTGGCTGGCGCAGGCGGGTGTCGAAAGTGGACAAGGTTTCCTGTTTGCCCGAGCCGTTCCGGCGGAAGAGTTCGAAAAACGCTACTTTACGGGCGACAATTCTTACGTAAATGTCTAACTTTGTTGCTGGCTTGTTCGAGTCAGCACACAGTTTTTAACATTCATGTTTCATATTTGATCTAAGTTCATTTCTGTCATGTTTTACGGGTGTTATTTTAAAGCCGCAGGAAAGTTGTACCCATAAGAATCCTGTGGTTTTTCTTTCCAAGGACACCCTATGAAAACCTCTCTCTTTAAAAGCCTTTACTTTCAGGTCCTGACAGCGATTGCCATCGGTATTCTGCTTGGCCATTTCTACCCTGAACTGGGCGCTCAAATGAAACCGCTTGGCGACGCGTTCGTTAAGCTCATTAAAATGATCATCGCGCCCGTTATCTTCTGTACCGTGGTGACCGGTATCGCTGGCATGGAAAGCATGAAGGCGGTAGGCCGGACCGGTGCGGTGGCGCTGCTGTACTTTGAAGTGGTCAGTACGATTGCGCTGATTATCGGCCTGATTATTGTCAACGTCGTGCAGCCGGGCGCGGGGATGAACGTCGATCCTTCGACGCTGGATGCGAAAGCGGTCGCCGTTTACGCCGAGCAGGCTAAAGACCAGGGCATCGTCGCCTTCCTGCTGGATGTCATTCCCGGCAGCGTGATTGGCGCCTTCGCCAGCGGGAATATCCTGCAGGTGCTGCTGTTCGCCGTGCTGTTTGGTTTTGCCCTGCATCGCCTGGGCAGCAAAGGGCAGCTGATTTTCAACGTCATCGAAAGCTTCTCGCAGGTGATTTTCGGCATCATCAATATGATCATGCGCCTGGCACCCATCGGGGCGTTCGGGGCGATGGCCTTTACCATCGGTAAATATGGCGTCGGCACCCTGGTGCAGCTCGGCCAACTGATCATCTGCTTCTATATCACCTGTATTCTGTTTGTGGTCGTGGTGCTGGGCAGTATTGCGCGCGCGACGGGCTTCAGTATTTTCAAATTTATCCGCTACATCCGCGAAGAGCTGCTGATTGTGCTGGGGACGTCGTCCTCCGAATCCGCACTGCCGCGTATGCTTGATAAAATGGAAAAACTGGGCTGCCGTAAATCGGTGGTGGGGCTGGTCATTCCGACGGGGTACTCGTTTAACCTTGATGGAACGTCGATATACCTGACCATGGCGGCGGTGTTTATCGCCCAGGCGACCAACAGCCACATGGATATCTTCCATCAGATCACCTTGCTGGTGGTGCTACTGCTCTCCTCGAAAGGGGCGGCGGGCGTGACGGGCAGCGGGTTTATCGTGCTGGCGGCGACCATCTCGGCGGTAGGGCATCTTCCGGTGGCGGGCCTGGCGCTCATTCTCGGCATCGACCGCTTTATGTCCGAAGCCCGCGCCCTGACTAACCTGGTGGGTAACGGTGTTGCCACGGTGGTGGTGGCGAAATGGGTGAAAGAGCTGGACCATAAAAAACTCGACGATACGCTGAATAATCGCGTGCCGGAGAGCAAATCCCACGGTTTATCCTCATAAATTCAGCACTTATGCCCGCTCACCCTTGTCGGGGAGCGGGCTCCTGCGCATAATAACTGCTCATACCCGTCATACTTCGACAAGATTTTTTTCGGGTATATTTCACTTCTCGCCGTGACGTTTCGCAGAACACGCGGTCTAATCGAAGTGTTTGAACATTATCTTCAGAGTGCTCAATGTAGTGAGACACTCTTTTTAACCAGGAATGTTGATCAGGGGTTTACATGCAGGGCACAAAAATTCGACTCTTAACCGGCGGTTTGCTGATGATGGCAGCAGCCAGTTATGTGCAGGCAGATACGCTCCAGCCCGACCCAGCCTGGCAGCAGGGCACACTGGCGAATGGTTTTCAGTGGCAGGTTTTAGCCACTCCGCAACGTCCCAGTGACCGCATCGAAATTCGTCTTTCCGTCAATACCGGTTCATTAACCGAGAGCACGCAGCAGAGCGGGCTTAGCCATTTTATTCCTCGACTGGCGCTGACCCAAAGCGGCAGTTTGCAAGCCGTGCAGGTGCGTTCACTGTGGCAGCAGGGCATCGACCCGAAACGTCCACTTCCACCTGCAGTTGTCTCCTACGACTACACCATGTTTAACCTCAGCCTGCCCAACAACCGTAACGACCTTCTGAAAGAGGCCCTGACGTGGCTGGGCGATACCGCCGGTAAAGTGGCGATCACCCCTGATACGGTTAACTATGCCCTGAGCAACAGCGACATGGTGGCGACCTGGCCTGCGGATACCAAAGACGGCTGGTGGCGTTACCGCCTGAAAGGCTCATCGCTGCTGGGACACGATCCGGCAGAGCCGGTCAAACAGCCGGTGGATATCGAGCAGGTCAAATCGTTCTATCAAAAATGGTACACCCCGGATGCGATGACCCTGATTGTGGTCGGCAACGTCGACAGCCGCGCGGTGATCGAACAGATTGGCAAAACCTTTGGCGATCTGAAGGGTAAGCGCGAAGTCCCTGCGCCGGTTTCCACGCTGGCCCCGCTGCGTGCCGAGCCGGTGAGCATCATGACCGACTCCGTGCGTCAGGACCGTCTGTCGCTGATGTGGGACACACCATGGCAGCCGATTCGTGAATCCGCCGCGCTGCTGCGCTACTGGCGTGCCGATCTCGCCCGTGAAGCGCTGTTCTGGCATGTTCAGCAGACCCTGAGCAAAAACAATGCGAAGGATATCGGGATTGGCTTCGACTGCCGCGTGCTGTTCCAGCGCGGACAGTGTGCGATCAACGTGGAGTCGCCAAACGACAAACTGAACACGAATCTCAGCGTTGTCGCCAAAGAGCTGGCCAAAGTGCGTAAAGATGGCCTGGGCGAAGAAGAGTTCAACGCGCTGGTGGCGCAGAAGAATCTGGAGCTGCAAAAACTGTTTGCAACCTACGCCCGCACTGACACGGATATCCTGATCAGCCAGCGCATTCGCTCCCTGCAAAATCAGGTGGTGGATATTGCGCCGGAGCAGTATCAGAAGCTGCGCCAGGACTTCCTGAACAGCCTGACCGTTGAGATGATTAATCAGGATCTGCGTCAGCAGTTGTCGCAAGATATGGCGCTTGTTCTGCTGCAGCCGAAAGGCGAGCCGGAATACAACATGAAAGAGCTACAGGCCACCTGGGATGAGATCATGTCGCACGAAGAGCGTACCGCTCAGCCTGCGGCCGATGATTTGCATCAGGATGCGACGGATATTCCGCAAGCGCAGTAATGGCGAAAAGATAATAAAACGGCAACCGATGGTTGCCGTTTTTTTGTTTGTCAGCCGGGTGTCGTGCACGAACTCAGTCAGGCATCGCCTCGCGCGGGATAATCGCCCCGCGATACTGAATCACTGTACTGGCCGTCAGATGTCCGCGTTTTGCGGCTTCCGAAGGCGTACCACCCGTCAGGCGCACGGCCAGATATCCGGCGCTGAACGAATCGCCCGCCGCCGTGGTATCCACCACTTTTTCTTTCGCCAGTTTCACCGCAGGGACGTCCACCACGGCAGCACCTGCCACGGAGACCAGGCAGGAATCGGCGCCACGCTTAATCACCACTTCCGACACACCGGCCTGATGCGTACGTGCGATCACGTCGTCGACCGGTTTTTCGCCCCACAGGGCATCTTCGTCATCGAGGGTTAAGAACGCGATATCGGTGCAGTTCAGCATCTGCTGATAAACCTGCTGCGTCTCTTCGCGGCTCGCCCACAGGCGCGGACGGTAGTTATTATCGAAAATCACTTTCCCGCCGTTCGCGCGGCATTCGTGAAGCAGGGAGAGCAGTTTTTCGCGGCTGGATGGACTTAAGATCGCCAGGCTGATTCCGCTCAGGTAGAGATAATCATAGGTCGCCAGCTCTTCGCAGATGGCCGCAGATTCGTCGCTCTCCAGCCAGAATTTGGCTGCGGCTTCGTTGCGCCAGTAGTAGAACGTGCGCTCGCCGGTGCTGTCGGTCTCGATGTAGTACAGCCCCGGAAGACGGTTTTCCATACGCTGAATCAGCGACGTCTGGACGTTTTCACTCTGCCAGGCTTCCAGCATCTGCTGGCTGAAGCTGTCGGTACCGAGTGCGGTCACATAGTTGACTGTCAGCGCGTCTGGCGCGACCTGACGGGCAATATAGACCGAAGTATTCAACGTATCGCCACCAAAACCGCGGCTAACGTCCGCACCTTTTTGTGACAGCTCAATCATGCATTCGCCAATCACGGCAATTTTTTTAGACATAGTCGTGAACCTGAACCGATAAATTAATGTAAGTGTGCGCTGTGGGGATTTTATGGTCAACTATATTAAAACGTCGTTCCAAATTTTTTTTTGAGCCAGCGCGCGTTCCGGGCAGATTCTGTCATCTTAATTTCATTTTCCCCGCCAGCTGAACATAAAGTTCTCACATCCCGGGCCGATAACCTTTTGACGAGTCCAGACACGTCATCTCTTTTCAACAGGACATCTGAAATGAAGTCAGAGCAGGTTATCCAGCGGCTATGCACCACTCCGGAAGCAAGTATTGAAAGCTTGCAGGAGCATCGCTATTGGCTGCAATGTGAGCGTGCTTATACTTATCAGCCGATTTACCGCATTGACGGCAGACTCATGGCAATTGAAATCTTAACTGTCGTGACCCACCCGTCGAATCCCACGCAGCGCATCGCCCCGGATCGCTATTTCGCCGAGGTGAGCGTACGTCAGCGTCTGGATGTGCTGGAAGAGCAGCTCGAAATGCTGGGGACGAAACGGGACTTTTTCGCCCGGCACGACATTCTGGCGTCGGTGAACGTCGACGGCCCGACGCTGATCGCGCTGCGCCAGAACCCGCAGCTGCAGAAGCTGGTCGCCTCGCTGCCGTGGATGCGCTTTGAGCTGGTCGAGCACGTGCGCCTGCCGCAGGACTCCTCCTTTGCCTCGATGTGCGAGTTTGGCCCCCTGTGGCTGGATGATTTCGGCACGGGCATGGCGAACTTCTCCGCGTTAAGCGAAGTACGCTACGACTACATCAAAGTGGCCCGCGACCTGTTCATCATGCTGCGCCAGACCCAGGAAGGCCGCAATTTGTTCACACTGCTATTGCAGCTGATGAATCGCTATTGCCAGGGCGTGATTGTTGAAGGCGTTGAAACGCTCGAAGAGTGGCGGGATGTGCAGAACTCCCCCGCAGCGGCTGCACAGGGGTATTTCCTCTCTCGTCCGGTACCGATGGATACGCTCGATAACGTTATTATCACGTTGTAACCTCTGCTGTTTCCCAGAATAGCGCGTGGCGAACACGCGCTATTCCCGGAAGCAGCGTCCCCCTTTTTTCCCAGGCCTGAGCTATATTCATGAAAGGCAAGGTAATAAAAAAGGGGATAACGATGTCCAAAACCACCAGGATCGTCACCTGGGTAGCAGGGATCTTCTTGTTGTTGATTGTGGTCGCCATCATCATCATCGCGACGTTCGACTGGAACCGCCTCAAACCGACCATCAACCAGAAAGTCTCCACTGAACTGAACCGGCCTTTCGCCATTCGCGGCGATCTCGGTGTGGTCTGGGAGCGTCAGAAAGACGAAACGGGCTGGCGCAGTTGGGTGCCCTGGCCGCACGTTCATGCCAACGATATTATTCTCGGCAACCCGCCCGATATTCCGGAAGTCACCATGGTCCACCTGCCGCGCGTGGAAGCGACGCTGGCACCGTTAGCGCTGCTGACGAAAACCGTCTATCTCCCGTGGATCAAACTGCAACAGCCCGACGCGCGGCTGATTCGCCTGTCAGAGAAGAACAACAACTGGACCTTTAATCTGGCCAGCAGCGGTGAGAAAGATCCCAATGCGCCGCCGTCGGCCTGGTCTTTCCGGCTGGATAATATTCTGTTCGATCGTGGGCGGATCGCCATCGATGACAAAGTCAGCAAAGCGGATATTGAGATCCTGGTCGATCCGCTGGGCAAACCGCTGCCGTTCAGCGAAGTCACCGGCACCAAAGGCAAAGACGAGAAAACCCGCGTGGGTGATTACGTCTTTGGCCTGAAGGCGAAAGGGCGCTACAACGAGCAACCTCTCACCGGGACCGGCAAAATTGGCGGCGTACTGGCGCTGCGCAGTGAGGGTACACCGTTCCCGGTGCAGGCGGATTTCCGCTCGGGCAACACCCGTGTGGCGTTTGTCGGCACGGTACATGACCCGATGAAAATGGGCGGCGTCGATTTGCAGCTCAAATTCTCCGGTGATTCGCTCGGTGAGCTGTACGACTTAACCGGCGTCCTGCTCCCGGATACGCCACCGTTTGAGACGGACGGGCGGCTGGTCGCCAAAATCGATACGGAAAAATCGTCGGTCTTTGATTACCGCAATTTTAATGGCCGTATCGGTGACAGCGACATTCACGGCTCGCTCGCTTATACCACTGGCAAACCGCGCCCGAAACTGGAAGGTGATGTGGAATCGCGCCAGCTGCGCCTCGCCGATCTCGGGCCGCTGATTGGCGTCGATTCGGGTAAAGGTGCTCAGCAATCCAAACGCTCTGAGCAGAAGAAAGGCGAGAAAGACATTCAGCCGTCGGACAAAGTGCTGCCGTACGACCGCTTTGAAACCGACAAATGGGACGTGATGGACGCCGATGTACGCTTCAAAGGGCGCAAAATTGAGCACGGCAGCACGCTGCCGATAAGCGACCTCTCGACCCATATCATCCTGAAAAACGCCGATCTGCGCCTGCAGCCGCTGAAATTCGGACTGGCGGGCGGGACCATCTCCTCCAACATTCACCTCGAAGGCGATAAAAAGCCGATGCAGGGGCGGGCCGATATTCAGGCGCGCAGGCTGAAGCTGAAACAGCTGATGCCGAACGTGGAGCTGATGCAGAAAACCCTCGGTGAAATGAACGGTGATGCGGATATTCGTGGGGTGGGGAACTCCATCGCGGCGCTGCTCGGCAGCAGCAACGGAAATCTCAAACTGCTGATGAATGACGGCCTGGTGAGCCGCAACCTGATGGAGATCCTCGGGCTGAACGTCGGTAACTTTATCATCGGGCAGATTTTTGGTGATGATGAAGTGCGGGTGAACTGCGCGGCCGCCAACCTGGATCTGGTCAACGGCGTGGCGCGTCCGCAGATTTTTGCCTTCGATACGGAAAATGCGGTGATCAACGTAACGGGGACGGCGAGCATGGCCTCGGAGCAGCTGGATTTAACCATCGATCCGGAGAGTAAAGGCTTCCGTATTATTACCCTGCGCTCACCGCTTTATGTTCGCGGTTCGTTCAAAAATCCGCAGGCGGGTGTCAAAGCCGGGCCGTTGATTGCGCGCGGCGCTGTCGCGGCAGCGCTGGCAACGCTTGTCACGCCAGCGGCGGCTCTGCTGGCACTGATTTCGCCGTCAGAAGGTGACACCAATCAGTGTCGGACGATTTTGTCGCAGATGAAAAAGTAACGAGGCGTGTGATGCTCTCAACCAGCCCTCTCCCGAATGAGAGAGGGTGAACAGAAAAAAAACGGCAACCCGAGGTTGCCGTTTTTATTTATAAGGACTGATGCCGCGTTTCGTGCGTCAACAGCAGCGCAATCAGCGTCAGTCCTGCCATCGCCGCCAGATATACGCCCACGTAGAACAGCCCATAGTTCGCCTGCAGCCAGGTGGCGATATACGGCGCGACAGAGGCACCCAGAATCGATGACACGTTATAGGAGAACGACGCGCCGGTGTAACGCACTTCGGTCGGGAACAGCTCCGGCAGCAGCGCACCCATCGGGCCAAAGGTCAGCCCCATCAGGCTCAAACCAATCAGTAAGTAAGCCATCACCAGCGCCGGGCTACCGGAACCCAGCAGCGGTGGGAAGACAAACAGTGCGAAGAGAATAATCAGCGACGTAATCACGATCATGCTTGAACGACGGCCAAATTTATCCGCCAGCAGCCCGGCAATCGGCACCATCACGCCGAAGCCGATCACCGCCATCATCAGCATCCACAGCACTTCATTGCGCGGCAGACCAAGGCCCACGGGTGCTGCTGCGGTACTGAAGGTCATGGAGTAGACCGTCATAATATAAAACAGCGTATAGGTCGCCAGCATGATGAAGGTGCCGAGTACGGTCACGCGAAGGTGTTTGGTCAGCAGCGTGCCCAGCGGGATTTTCACCTGCTTTTTCGCCGCCGCGACTTTGGCGAACACCGGCGTCTCATGCAGGGAAACGCGCACATACAGGCCGATCAGCACCAGCACTGCCGAGAAGATAAACGGAATACGCCAGCCCCAGCTCATGAACTGCTCGTCGGTCAGCAGCCAGGAGAGCAGCAGGAAGGTGCCGTTCGCGAAGAAGAAGCCAATCGGCGCGCCCAATTGCGGGAAAGAGCCGTACAGCGCGCGTTTACGCGGTGGCGCATTTTCTGTCGCCAGCAGCGCCGCGCCGCCCCACTCACCGCCAAGCCCCAGGCCCTGACCAAAACGCGCCAGCGCCAGCAGCATCGGCGCCAGAATACCGATTGTTTCGTAGGTCGGCAGCAGGCCAATCGCTACGGTAGATATCCCCATCGTCAGCAGCGACGCTACCAGCGTCACTTTACGCCCGACGCGGTCGCCAAAGTGTCCGAAGACCGCCGAACCAATCGGGCGGGCGATAAAGGCGATGGCGAACGTTGCCAGCGATTGCAGCGTGGCAGCCGTCGGATCACCCTGCGGGAAGAAGATATGCGGAAAAACGATGACCGCGGCGGTTGCGTAAATATAGAAATCGAAGAATTCGATAGCGGTGCCAATCAGAGAGGCAACGACGACTTTATTACGCGAGTTTACCGGCGTGCTTTCCGGTTCTGAATCGAGAGTTGTGGCTGTGGCTTGCATAAAATTTTCTTATTGTTTGGTCTGACGAAAGGCCATATTACGCATAGCAAAAGCGACATTTCAATCTGTAACAAGGGCGCGACGCGGTGAGAAAAGCAGCAAAAAGCGGATAATATTCAGGCTGACGAAATACCTTCCATGAAATGCTTCACAGAATTCAAATATCAGTTGATAAAACTGGTTTTTGGTTAAATAAAAGTTACAGGCTGGATTTATATGCTGAAATGACGGATCGGGCTGAAACTTTGCATTCTTATTCAGCCCGATACGCCGTTTAGCGGTGGGTTTTGCCCGGCATTCGCGGGTCGTCTTTGTATTCGGCGGTGGCAATCCACGCGGCGCAGAACAGCGTCAGACGGGCGAAGAAGTAGAAGAACGCCATCAGACCGAGGACCGAGCCAAACGCCGCGCCAGACGGGGATTTCACCAGCGACGGCAGGGTGTACGTCATCACGATCTTAATCACTTCAAAGCCAATCGCGGCGATAAAGGTCCCACGGATCAGCGCTTTCTTGCGCGGACGGTGGCGCGGTAATCGCCAGAAGATCCAGAAGAACAGCAGATAGTTGGCAAAAATGGAGATCGCCAGACCAATCAGCCGCCAGGCGGGTTTCAGCCAGTCGATGTAATCCAGATAGAGCGCTGAAATGATCATCTGCTGCGCGGAACCGGCGACAGAGGTGATCGACAGCGTCACAACCAGGGCGACCAGCAGGCCAATCAGCGACACGAAATCGCGGAAATACTTAATCCAGATTTTTTCCTGATCCTGCGGCTTGCGCTCCCAGACGTCGCGCGACTGAGCGCGAATCGCCTCGCGCAGGTTCCCCATCCAGTTGATACCGGAATAGAGGGCAATCAGCAGCCCGACAATCCCCACGGTGGTACGCTGCTGCACCGCAGTGTTGATGGTGCTTTTCAGGGTGCCGGCCAGCGTCGGGTCGCTCACGTTAACCAGAATCTTGTTGAAGATGTCCTGCAAGAGCGTCGGGTGCGAGGCGAGGACAAAACCCGCCGCCGCAAATGACACCATCATAATCGGGATCATCGACAGGAAGGAGAAGTAGGTAATCGCCGCACCAAACTGGTTGCCCATGCGGTCGTTGAAGCGCTCTGCGGCGCGGATCAGGTGCGCAATCATCGGCCGGCGCTGAATCTTTTGCGCGGTTCCGGTGACGGTCTCCAGCGCTTTGGTGGCTTTAGCGGCTGAGGGGCTTTTTTGCGGCTCAGATTCCATCTTTTTGATGGGTTCGTATTCCAGTTCTTGAGTGGGTCGTTGCGGGTTGTTTTCCGGCGTCACGCGCATTTTCCTTTTTTCGTTTGGCGGGAATTTATTGAATTATAGCTCGCGACTAATCAACGTAAGCTTTCATTATCGTCGTCAGCCATTCCATGAACAGATGAACCCGCCGCGAGAGATTGCGACGATGCGGGTAAATCAGCGAAACCGGCATCGGTTCGGCGCGGTATTGCGGCAGGATCTCGACCATTTTTTTGGCCTTAAGCGCCTCGCGCACGCCGACGCGCGGCACCTGAATAATCCCCAGTCCGGCGAGGCAGGCCGCGTGGTAGGTCTCGGTGCTGTTAACCGTTAAAATGCCGCCGGTCTTCACCCACTGGGTGGCATCGCCGTTATAAAACTCGAAACCCTGCGGGCGGGTACCCAGATTCAGCGCGTAATGAATTACCGCGTGGGAAGCCAGATCGTCCAGCGTCTCCGGATAGCCAAAACGCGCCAGATAGTCCGGGCTGGCGCAGTTAATGATCGACAGTTTACCCAGCGAGCGGGCGATTAAGCCCGAATCCTTCAGCGTGCCGACGCGTACCACGCAGTCAAATCCTTCGCGGATGACATCGACCATCCGATCGCTGCTGCTCAATTCCAGCTCAATGCCGGGGTACTGCTGTAAAAAAGCGGGCAGTTTTGGGATGACTAAATTTCGCGCAACGCCAACGGGCATATCGACGCGCAATCGTCCGCTGATGCTGGTGGGATCATGCTGGAAAAGACCGTCCAGTTCGTCGAGGTTTGCCAGCAGATCTTTTGCCCGCTCGTAATAGACCATGCCGTCCTGCGTAAGGCTGACGCGGCGCGTCGTGCGGTGCAAAAGCTGAGTACCGAGCAGGTTCTCCAGCGCCTGAATCTGGCGCGATACGCTACCTTTAGGTAGACCCAGCGTGTCCGCGGCGCGAGAAAAACTCTCCAGTTCCGCCACGCGGATGAAGAGCTGCATTGCGTGAATTTTATCCATAGGCTGCGCTCATTATTGTTATTAATGAAACAGTGAAGCGTTTTTAACCCTCTTTATTGATTTTCTATCACCTAATAAGCTCTTTCTCAATCGCCATATCAAACGAAACGAGGTTTCTCATGAGTGAACGTATTGCATTAGTGACAGGTGGCAGCCGTGGGCTGGGGAAAAACGCGGCGCTGAAGCTGGCTGCGAAGGGAACCGGAATCATCCTGACTTACCAGAGCAGCCAGAAAGAGGCGCAGGATGTTGTGCGCGAAATTGAATTAAAAGGGGTGAAAGCGGTGGCATTACAGCTGAACGTCGGGGATACCTCGACCTTCGAACGCTTTGTCGCTGAAGTCCGCTCCCAGCTTAAACATGTGTGGCAGCGCGACACCTTCGATTATTTATTAAACAACGCCGGAACCGGTTTATATGCCCCGTTTGCAGAGACCACCGAAGCGCAGTTTGATGACGCCCTGAACGTCCATTTCAAAGGCCCGTTCTTCCTGACCCAGCGCCTGTTGCCGTTGATTAAAGACGGCGGGCGCATCCTGAACGTCTCCAGCGGGCTGGCGCGCTTTGCGCAGCCTGGCTCCAGTACCTATGCGGCAATGAAAGGGGCGATGGAAGTGCTGACGCGCTATCAGGCCAAAGAGTTAGGCGCGCGTAAAATCACGGCCAATATTATCGCGCCGGGTGCGATTGAAACCGATTTTGGCGGCGGGCGGGTGCGCGATAATGTCCAGATCAATCAGATGGTGGCGTCGAACACCGCCCTTGGGCGCGTCGGGCTGCCGGATGACATCGGTGATGCTATCGCCGCGCTGCTGAGCGATGAGCTGGGCTGGATGAACGCGCAGCGCATCGAAGTCTCAGGCGGGATGTTCCTGTAAATCGTTAACGGCGCTTTGCGGGGTACTCATGTTTTAACAGGCTGAATATCCAGTCGTTTTGCCAGCGCTCAGCAAGCCAGTAGTTTTCACGCAGCTCGCCTTCCAGCACAAAGCCCGTTTTTTCCAGCAGGGCGCGGGAGGCGAGGTTGCCCACCGTCACCGTGGCGGTGAGACGGCGAATTCCCCCCTCATTAAACGCGTAATCACACACGGCGCGCAGCGACTCATATCCGTAGCCTTTCCCCTGTGCGTGTGGGTCGAAAATAAATCCCACTTCGGCGCAATCATTATCTCTGTGAATATATCCGGTGGCGCCCAGCGGCGTTTGGCTGGCGGTGTCGCGCACGATAAGGCACATCCAGTGCGCGCTGCCTGGTTCCCACGGCTGGAGGCGTGGCTCAAAAGCCTCACGGATCACCGCAATAGGGCGCTTTTCGGCGATAAATCGCATCACATCGGGGTTTTGTTGCAGCGACAGGTAAAACGGCCAGTCCTGCTCCTCAACGGGCGAGCATGTCAGACGCGAAGTGGTGAGTACCGGCATTCGAATTCTCCCATAACTATTTTCAATGATTATAGAGCTGTCACTTTATTTCTCCATAATCTCAGTTATGGTTTAACAGCACATAAATAAAAGAAAAAATTGCCTTTAAGGCCAGCTTATTCTGCTTTGTAGTACGTTAAGGAAAATGATGACATCGGGTACTTCACACCACATCCGTGAACAATTTGAACAGTGTATTGGCATTATTCGCCACGCCTCCGTGGAGATCTTACTGCTGCTGGATGTTCACGTCTCTGAAGGGAAAGATCCACGCTGGTTCCTGGAACAGCTCGATAATGCCCGCCTGGGTCTGGGCGGATGGGGACCGGTAGCAAAACGGCTGAATCTGAATGACGCCGAAATGTCGGAATTCACGCTCCAGTTACGCCTTTTGCAGCAGCGCGTTCCGCAATATGAAAGCGGCCAGGATGTCAGCCAAAACCAGCTGATTGCCGCCATGCGTTTCGTCACGGCGCTGGAGCATCTGCGGTTGCAGCAGCCGCTGCTGGGCTACAACACCGATCTGGCACCAGGCAATGAATCCCTGCAATTGCAGGCGCATAAGCAGGTGCGCGCCCTTGAGCTGATGATTAAATCCTTGATCATGCAGGCGTGGCCCGATCCGGTGCGGCTCAATAACCATCTGAAAACCCTCTTCAATGCCGACCGGGTCCGGCGCTGGCTGAAGAACAGCGAACGCAACGATGTGTTGAGCGGCATGTTGTTCAGCGAAATGGCGCAGATGCTGGTGGATAAGAAAGAATTTAGCCGCTACTACTCGTCGCTGTTTAATGACCGCACGAATCTGACGTTGCTCGTTGAGCCGCGTAAAACCCTGCAGACTTTCCTCGATGATATCCGCCAGATCCGCAATATGCTGACGGTGCAGCAAGCGCTCAGCTCGGCGCAACTTCTGCTGCTCGATAATTACTACGCCCAGATAGCGGGGCCGATTCAGCGGGCGTTTGAAGAGGGACGCACGCGCATTAACCCGACAGGGCTGATGGCGGTCGATGCCAGCGAACTGCACAGCTTCTGGGAAAATGCGCAGAAAATGGATCGTCAGACCGGTGGCGATCTGTTTGAAATTCGCGACAGCATTGAAAAACCGACGCAACGCACGCCGCGCACGCCTGAACAGCGCGATCAGCTGATCTCCAGCGCGCTGTGGGGCGCCGTGGGGGTGATGGTGCTCGCGATTATTGCAGGCGGAGTGTGGCTGGTGACCAGCGGCACGCCTTCGTCGGCGGCGGCAAATGTCAGCCCCGAGCCGCAGCAGGTGGCGAAAGAGATGCGCGAAGCGCCGTCCTCACGGGAAAAACTGACCCGTATGGGCGTGACCTGGGATGAGAACAATTTCCGCTCGGCCATCGATCGCAACGACACGCGTGCGGCGTTGCTGTTCCTGCAGGGCGGGATGGACTGGAAGCTGGCCTGGACCGAGCAGGCGATGTCCGCCGGGTACGATGACGTGCTGGAGGTATTGCTGCGCTATCGCCTGCAAATGGTAGAGCAGAAACCATGCCGTCGGTTTATCGCCACTCTGAGCCATGCGATGTCGAACGGGGAGGCGATGACCTCCATGCGCAAGCAATATCTCCAGGCGTTCTGTACGGTGCCCGCCGTCGTGCAGCGTCAGAAATATGAAGCCGACCAGGCTAAGCGACGTGCTCAGGCGCAGCCGGATGCCAGCAGCAAAAAATGGCAGTCTATTCAGACCGCCATTTATGATGTGATTCGGTAAAGCGGCTCCTGCCGCCCTCTCCCGAAAGGGGGAGGGGAAATCACGGTTCGCCGTATAACCCAATCAACCGTCTCACCACGCCGTTGGTCCAGCCAAAACCATCCTGCAACGGATATTCGCCCCCGCCCCCTTCGCGCGGGGTGCTGCTGGCGATGTGATACTTCTCGATCAGCTTGTGGTGCGTTTTGTAGAAGTGATTCACCGTTTGCAGCCAGCTCCAGGCGATCTCATCGCCCAGCGAATCATTGCCGTACTGCTTAAATCCCTGAATCGCCATCCACTGTAGCGGCGCCCAGCCGTTCGGTTTATCCCACTGCTCGCCCGTTTCGTGTTCAGTAGCGAGTATCCCGCCCGGGGTCAGCAGGCGCGCTTTCACCGTATCAGCCAGCCGGTCGGCCTGTTCGTGGGTAGACATCCCAACGTACAACGGCACAATGCTGGCGGCAGAGAACAGCCCCATCTCTTCCCGACGCCAGTCGTAATCGCGATAACAGCCGTTTTCGTCGTCCCACAGGAAGCGGTTCACGGCCGCGCGGCGGTCATTCGCTTTCTGGCGAAATGCAGTTTCGGTCTCTTTATCGCCTTTTGCGGCGGAGATGTTGGCGATAGCGCTTTCCAGCTTAAACAGGAACGCATTCAGATCGATAGGGATAAACTGCGTGGTGCGAATGCTGGCGAGACGCCCGGCATCGCGCAGCCAGCGGGAGGAGTAGTCCCAGCCCGACGCCGCGCCCGCGCGCAGATCCCGATAGACTTCGTTTGGTGGTCGCCCTGAATGTTTAGCCGTTTCCACGTCTTCTATCCAGGACTCGTCACGCGGCGTGTCGCGGTCGTCCCAGTAGCGGTTGAGCAGCGAGCCGTCCGGCATGCGCACCACGTGGCGGTAGGCCTGATTCAGCACCAGCGATTCCGCGCCATCCATCCAGAAGGCGTACTCCATCAGCAGGTGGTCCAGATAACGTTTCGCGCCGCGCACGCCGTCCTCTTCGAACAGCTCAACCATCAGGGCAAAGACCGGCGGCTGCGAGCGGCTGAGATAATAGGTGCGATTCCCGTTAGGAATATGGCCGTAACGTTCAATCATCCACGCAAAGTTGTCGGCCATACATTTGAGCAGGTCGTTGCGCCCACTCTCCGCCAGCCCGAGCATGGTGAAATAGGAGTCCCAGTAGTAGGTCTCGCTAAAACGCCCGCCGGGGACGATGTACGCCTGTGGCAGCGCCAGCAGGGACGACCACGGAATATGGTCCTGCGGCTCGCGCGTCAACACTGGCCACAGATTATCAATGTGCTCTTTCAGCGAAAGACTCGGGTCGGAGACATACTCAGTGGTAAGCGACTCGGGCATCCAGAAGTGATTTTCGACAAAGCGCTTCAGGTCGAAATCCCGGTGGCGTCGCACCTTACGGTAGCGAATAAGGATATCGAGCGGATCCATTTTCGGCGCGCAGTCGGGGAAGGTTTTGCTATCAGCAAACAGACGCGTCGACTGAACGTGTTCAAAGAGTTCTAAATAGCGATCGGCTGGCGTGAGCGCGTCAGACGCGGGCAGCCCTTCAATCATTTCGGGTTCCGGTTCCGCCTCGATCATCTCATCCAGTTTCAACTCGCAGGGATCGGTTTCGTAGCGAATCTCTTCCGCAATCTCGAACTCGACGATATCTGCAGCGTGTAATTTCTGGTTGAACATGGTGGTTAGGACCTCCGGTTTGCGTCGTCACACATACGGGTGTTTCCCGGGCATCTTCTAAGCTTAGACACTCGCTTCGGTGTGTGAAGGACGAAGTGTGCGGTGGATCACGTTTTGGTTTATCGCCTGATTTGAGTAAGTCAGGGGTATCTGTTTGATTTTACGGTTTTTAATAGAGTTGATAATCGCGAGAGGCGCCAGAGAAATTCAGAGCATTCGTTTTGCAACGATTTATGAATGATCAAACAAAATGCCCCTCGGGAGAGGGGCATTGGGGATTAACGCATGGTGACAAACTCTTCCGCCGCGGTCGGGTGGATCGCTACGGTATTGTCGAAGTCTTTCTTGGTGGCACCCATTTTCAGCGCCACCGCGAAGCCCTGCAGGATTTCATCCATGCCGAAGCCGATGCCGTGGATACCGACGATTTTCTCTTCCGGGCCGACGCACACCAGTTTCATGCGGCACGGCTGGCGGTGAGAGGTGACTGCGGTGTACATCGCCGTAAAGGACGATTTATACACTTTCACCTGGTCGTCGCCGTGCAGCTCGCGCGCCTGCGGCTCGGTTAAACCGACGGTGCCGATTGGCGGGTGGCTGAAGACCACGGTCGGGATATTGCTGTAATCCAGATGCTCATCCGGCTTGTTGTTGAACAGACGCTCGGACAGGCGACGGCCAGCGGCGACGGCAACCGGCGTCAGCTCGACCGCACCGGTGTTATCACCAACCGCATAAATTCCTGGAACACTGGTGTTCTGGAACTTATCGACAACGATGTAGCCTTTGTCGTTGGTTTTCACGCCGGTCACGGCCAGGTTGAAATTGTCATTCGCCGGTTCACGGCCAATCGCCCAGATCAGGCAGTCGACGGTCTGGCTGCGGCCATCTTCCAGCTCCAGCGTCAGGCTGCCGTCGGCGTTTTTCACCACCGCTTTTGGCACGGCGTTGATGTGCAGTTTTGGCCCTTCGGCGTTCATCACTTCAACCAGCGTTTCTACGATCAGCGGATCAAAGCTGCGCAGCGGCGCGTGTTTACGCACGAACAGGTGCGCTTCGGCGCCCAGGCCGTTAATCACGCCTGCCAGTTCAACGGCGATGTAACCTGCACCCACTACTGCTACGCGTTTTGGCAGCGCAGGCAGTTCGAAGAAACCGTCGGAGTCGATACCGTATTCCACGCCAGGAATGTCCGGGTGGCTCGGACGACCGCCGGTGGCAATCAGGATATGATCGGCAGTGATCGTCTCGCCGTTCACTTCGATCGTTTTCGCATCAACGAAACGCGCAAAGCCACGGATCACATCGACATTGTTTTTGCCCAGCACGTTGTCATACGAAGTATGGATGCGGTCAATGTAAGCGGTACGGCTGGCAATCAGCTTGTCCCAGTCGAAGTGATTAATGGTGGTGTCGAAACCGTAATCCGGGCCGTACATATGGATGGCCTCGCGGATTTGCGCGGCGTGCCACATCACTTTTTTCGGTACACAACCGACGTTCACGCAGGTGCCGCCCAGCTCTTTGGCTTCAATCAGCGCACATTTTTGGCCGTACATGGCTGCACGGTTAATAGAGGCGATACCGCCACTGCCGCCGCCAATGGCGATGTAGTCATAATGCTTGCTCATGGGTCATATCCTTAATTTCTGATTGCCGCGATTGTATACCTGAAATCAATAGGTTCCACCGATGACTGCGATTACTCAGGCACGATCCAGCTGACGGTCGCGTGGCCATGACCACTCGGCACCAGCGTTTTGTGCAGCCACGGCAGCACGTTGTTCATTTGCGCTTCGAGCTTCCACGGTGGGTTGATGACGATCATCCCGGACGCGGTCATGCCGCGCTGATCGCTGTCCGGACGCACCGCCAGTTCGATCTGCATGATTTTGCGGATACCGGTCGCTTCCAGCTCTTTGATCATACGTTTGATTTGCGCGCGCAGGACCACCGGATACCACAGGGCATAGGTGCCGGTCGCGAAGCGTTTGTAGCCTTCGTTGATGCCGGTCACTACGGCCTGATAGTCGGTTTTAATTTCATACGGCGGGTCGATGAGCACCAGACCGCGACGAGAGACCGGCGGCAGTTTGGATTTCAGCTGCTGGTAGCCGTCGGCTTTTTCCACGCGTGCGCGGTCGTCCTTCTGGAACTCGGAACGCAGCAGCGGGAAGTCGCTCGGATGCAGCTCAGTCAGCTGGAGGCTGTCCTGCTCGCGCAGCAGCTGGCGCGCAATCAGCGGCGAGCCAGGGTAGTAGCGCAGCTGGCCGCTGCGGTTGAAATGGTTCACCACGCTGATGTACGGCTCCAGCTCAGCCGGAAGATCGTCCTGCTGCCAGATGCGGGCGATACCTTCCAGATATTCACCGGTGCGCTCCGCGTGCTGGCTGCTGAGCTGATAGCGGCCCGCGCCCGCGTGGGTGTCCAGATAGAGAAACGGCTTATCTTTCTCTTTCAGAGATTCAATAATCAGACTCTGAACGGTGTGCTTGAGGACATCGGCGTGGTTGCCCGCGTGGAAGCTGTGGCGATAACTGAGCATGGGTAAAGGTGTTCCAGGTAATAAACGATTTGCCACAGTTTACAGCAGAACGCTGCAGATTACCCGTAGGCCCGGTAAGTGCAGCGCCTGGCATTGAAATTCACTACACTTATCCCCATTACAGAAACAATATGCCCAGCGCCGGATGCGCGCTTCATTCACCTCATTCAACAGGACAGCGCTTATGACCAATCCATTACTCACGCCTTTTTCGTTGCCGCCCTTTTCTAAAATCCTCCCTGAACACGTTGTCCCGGCTGTAACTCAGTCGCTGGATAATTGTCGCGAGGCGGTAGAGCGAGTGGTCGCGCAGGGCGCGCCGTACACCTGGGATAACCTGTGCCAGCGCCTGGCGGAAGTGGATGACGTACTGGGTCGCATTTTCTCGCCGGTGAGCCATCTTAATTCGGTGAAAAACAGCCCGGAACTGCGCGAAGCCTATGAACAAACCCTGCCGCTGCTCTCTGAGTACAGCACCTGGGTCGGCCAGCACGAAGGGTTGTATAACGCCTATCGCGATCTGCGCGACGGCGAAAACTACGCAAAACTGGATACTGCCCAGAAGAAAGCGGTCGATAACGCGCTGCGTGATTTTGAGCTGTCAGGCATTGGCCTGCCGAAAGAGAAACAGCAGCGCTATGGCGAAATCGCTGCGCGTCTGTCTGAGCTGGGCAACCAGTACAGCAACAACGTACTCGACGCCACCATGGGCTGGTCAAAACTGATCACCGACGAAGCCGAGCTGGCAGGTATGCCGGAAAGCGCGCTGGCCGCCGCCAAAGCGCAGGCTGAAGCGAAAGAGCAGGAAGGCTATCTGCTGACGCTGGATATCCCGAGCTATCTGCCGGTGATGACGTACTGCGATAACCAGGCGCTGCGTGAAGAACTCTACCGCGCGTACAGCACCCGCGCCTCTGACCAGGGGCCGAACGCCGGTAAATGGGACAACAGCCCGGTAATGGCCGAAATCCTCGCCCTGCGTCACGAGCTGGCGCAACTGCTGGGCTTCGACAGCTACGCCGAAAAATCCCTCGCCACCAAAATGGCGGAAAACCCACAGCAGGTACTTGATTTCTTAACCGATCTGGCAAAACGCGCGCGTCCACAGGGTGAAAAAGAGCTGGCCCAGCTGCGTGCATTTGCTAAAGCGGAGTGCGGCGTTGATGAGCTGCAGCCGTGGGATATCGCCTACTACAGCGAAAAACAGAAACAGCACCTCTACAGCATCAGCGACGAGCAGCTGCGCCCGTACTTCCCGGAAAGCAAAGCCGTGAACGGCCTGTTCGAAGTGGTGAAACGCATTTACGGTATCACTGCGAAAGAGCGCCACGACGTGGAAGTGTGGCACCCGGAAGTGCGTTTCTTCGAGCTGTACGATGAGAAAAACGAACTGCGCGGCAGTTTCTATCTGGATCTGTATGCGCGAGAAAACAAACGTGGCGGCGCGTGGATGGACGACTGCGTCGGCCAGATGCGTAAAGCGGACGGCTCGCTGCAAAAACCGGTCGCCTACCTGACCTGTAACTTCAACCGTCCGGTAAACGGCAAACCGGCGCTGTTCACGCATGACGAAGTGATCACCCTGTTCCATGAATTCGGTCACGGCCTGCACCATATGTTGACCCGTATCGAAGCGGCGGGTGTTTCTGGCATCAGCGGTGTGCCGTGGGATGCCGTCGAGCTGCCGAGCCAGTTTATGGAAAACTGGTGCTGGGAGCCGGACGCACTGGCGTTTATCTCCGGTCACTACGAAACCGGCGAACCGCTGCCGAAAGCGTTGCTGGATAAAATGCTGGCGGCGAAAAACTACCAGGCAGCGATGTTTATCCTGCGTCAGCTGGAGTTCGGTCTGTTCGATTTCCGTCTGCACGCCGAGTTCAGCCCGGAACAGGGCGCGAAAATCCTCGAAACCCTGGGCGAAATCAAGAAGCAGGTGGCGCTCATTCCGGGTCCATCGTGGGGCCGTTTCCCGCACGCCTTCAGCCATATCTTCGCGGGCGGTTATGCGGCGGGTTACTACAGCTACCTGTGGGCCGACGTTCTGGCAGCCGATGCGTTCTCTCGCTTCGAAGAAGAGGGGATTTTCAACCGCGATACCGGTCAGTCGTTCCTGGATAACATCCTGACGCGCGGCGGTTCCGAAGAGCCGATGGAGCTGTTCAAACGCTTCCGTGGCCGCGAGCCGCAGCTCGATGCGATGCTGGAACATTACGGAATCAAAGGCTAATCGCGTTCGTGAAAATTTGTTTGATAGATGAAACAGGCGCCGGAGACGGCGCCTTATCTGTTCTGGCCGCCCGCTGGGGGCTTGAGCACGATGCCGATAATCTGATGGCGCTGGTGATGACGCCGGAACATCTGGAACTGCGCAAATGCGATGAGCCAAAGCTTGGCGGGATCTTTGTCGATTTTGTTGGCGGTGCGATGGCGCATCGCCGCAAGTTTGGCGGCGGTCGCGGTGAAGCGGTGGCGAAGGCGGTCGGCGTGAAGGGCAGTTATCTGCCGGACGTGGTGGACGCGACGGCAGGGCTGGGGCGCGATGCCTTTGTGCTGGCGTCTGTAGGCTGCCGTGTGCGGATGCTTGAGCGTAACCCGGTGGTCGCTGCACTCCTTGACGATGGTCTGGCGCGTGGCTATGCCGACCCGGAGATAGGCCCGTGGTTGCAGGAACGCCTGCAACTGATCCACGCCTCCAGCCTGACGGCGCTAACAGACATCACGCCGCGCCCGCAGGTGGTCTATCTCGATCCGATGTTCCCGCATAAGCAGAAGAGTGCGCTGGTAAAGAAAGAGATGCGCGTCTTTCAGTCGCTGGTGGGACCGGATCTGGATGCGGATGGATTGCTTGAACCGGCACGCCTGCTGGCGACCAAACGGGTGGTGGTGAAGCGCCCGGACTACGCACCGCCGCTGGCGGATGTGGCAACCACCAACGCGGTCGTCACGAAAGGGCATCGGTTTGATATTTATTCGGGCACGCCAGAATAACAAAGCCCGGTGACGTTTACGCGCACCGGGCCTACACATCTGATCATCGGCCGGGCAAACGCTAGCGCTGCCCGGCAATGTCAAACTTACTCGTCTTCTTCATCTCGCAGCGGAACAATCAGCATATCCACGTGGACGGTGTTGATCAGCTGGCGCGCGGAGGACATCAGTTTGCTCCAGAAATCCTGGTGATGGCCGCAAACGACCAGGTCCATATCGTATTTCTTAATCGCATCGACCAGCACCTGACCCAGATCGCCGCTGCCGCTGAGGGTTTCGGTGATCGGATAGCCTGCGTTGGTGGAGAGCTCAGACAGCGCGTGGTGAGTCTCTTCGGAGATGCGTTTTTGCATATCGCCAAGATTGACGTCGATAAGACCGGTGTAGAGATCGGAGTAATTCACATCAACGTGAATCAAAGAAACTTTCGCGTTGTATGGGCGTGCCATGGATACCGCTTTATCAACCAGCACTTTGCTCTCCGGGGAGAGGTCTACCGCGATGAGAATGTGTTTGTAAGCCATAGTGTTACTCCTTCCTTAAGTTATCGATGACTATCAGGTAAGCCGTCGCCTTTATGTCTTCATTACGGCCCAGTTCAACAAATTTTTCAAGCTTTGGTGTTGATAACGATTAACCTTGTGGCAAAAAAATTAACGGATCTCCTACACTATTTAATGAGCCGTTCGGATATTAAAACGTGAACCCGATCGACTTTCGTCATTCTTTCACTGATCTGTCTGTCAGGGCATTGGGGTGCGGTTGTCCAGAGGCCTTGCTTCGTGGGCGGGCGCCGGGGAGGAAGTATGATTAGCACCGTCGCATTGTTTTGGGCGTTATGTGTGGTTTGCATAGTGAATATGGCGCGTTATTTCTCATCGTTACGCGCGCTGTTAGTGGTACTTCGTGGTTGCGATCCGTTGCTTTATCAGTATGTGGATGGTGGAGGCTTCTTCACGTCGCATGGACAGCCCAGCAAACAGATGCGTCTGGTGTGGTATATCTACGCCCAGCGCTATCGCGATCATCATGACGACGAATTTATCCGTCGCTGTGAGCGCTTGCGTCGTCAGTTCATTTTAACCAGCGCCCTGTGCGGGCTGGTGGTGGTGAGTATGGTGGCGCTGGTCATCTGGCATTAAGCCAAAAAAAAGCGGGTCAGTTTCCTGACCCGCTTTTTCATTGCTTATCCTGCATTAAATCAGTTTCAGCGAGATCCAGTACAGACCGCCTGAAAGCAGAATGGACGCCGGGAGGGTGAACACCCAGGCCATCAGGATGTTGGTCACGGTTTTACGCTGCAAACCGCCGCCATCAACAATCATCGTACCGGCAACCGAAGAAGACAGAACGTGGGTCGTTGAAACCGGCATACCGGTGTAGCTCGCCAGACCGATAGACACAGCCGCTGTCATCTGCGCGGACATACCCTGCGCATACGTCATGCCTTTCTTACCAATCTTCTCGCCGATGGTGGTCGCCACACGACGCCAGCCAATCATGGTGCCGATACCCAGTGCCAGCGCGACCGCCATGATGATCCAGATAGGCGCGTACTCGATGGTATTGAGCATATCGCTTTTCAGTTTCTTCAGCAGACGCTGGTCATCCGCGTTCACTTCCGGCAGCTTCGCCACTTTATCGGTCACATCAGAGATGCACAGCATAATGCGACGCATCTGACCACGTTGTTCTACGGTCAGTTTGTCATAGCTTTCGATATCGCCCAGCATCCCTTTCGCACGTTCCAGCGCGTTAATCGCGTTGGCCGGGTGGCAGTGGAACTCGCCCGGTGCGGTTGCAGCGCCTGGCTCTGGAGAGGGAATCAGCTGATCAACGCCGGTCGCTTTCTTCAGCAGATCAGGGTGCTGCTGGAAGTAAACTTCGACGTTGTTGACGGCGTCACGAGTACGGGTGATTTCGTATCCGGTGGCATTCATGTTAACCACGAAACCTGCCGGAGCCACGCCAATCAGAACCAGCATGACCAGGCCGATGCCTTTCTGACCGTCGTTTGCGCCGTGAGAGAAGGCGACGCCGATAGCGGAAATAATCAGTGCAATACGGGTCCAGAACGGTGGCTTCTTCTTGCCATCTTTCTTTTCACGCTCTGCGGGTGTCAGGTGAATACGGGCGCGTTTTTTGGTACCGCTCCAGTAACGACGCAGGATGAAAATCAATCCACCTGCCACGACCAGACCCACAATAGGGGAGATAATCAGGGAGCCAAAGATCCCGACAACTTTAGGAATGTTCAGCGCATCAACCACAGACGTACCGGTCATGAGGGCATTGGTTAAACCGATACCGATAATCGCGCCAATCAGCGTATGAGAACTGGATGCAGGCAGGCCGAAATACCAGGTACCGAGGTTCCAGATAATGGCGGCAAGCAGCATTGAAAACACCATGGCGAGACCATGGCCTGAACTTACGTTCAGTAACAGGTCCGTTGGTAGCATGTGCACAATGGCATAGGCTACGCTGAGACCTCCGAGGAGAACACCAAAGAAGTTAAAGACAGCCGCCATAACAACCGCTACTTGCGATCGCATTGCGCGAGTGTAGATAACCGTTGCGACTGCGTTCGCAGTGTCGTGGAAGCCATTGATAGCTTCGTAAAACAGTACAAATGCCAGAGCAAGCAATAGTAAAAGCCCGGTATGTAAATCCAGACCAGCAAACAAATGTAGCATAGGACGTTACGCCATTTTGGAGGACATGAACGCGGCGCATTATCCAGGACAAATGCGCAACGGGCAAAGTGAAATATAGCTTTTTTTTGATATACCTTCTGCTTTGTTTGCGTCTGGTAAAGAAATATATTTTATATTTCAATTAAATGACTGACATATCGGTTTTTTGCGCTGGTGCGACCACATAGGAAACTTTACAATTCGAGCCTGTTAAACAAGAGGATTTCGACGTGGAAAGGTTTGATGCCGTAATTATTGGCGCCGGTGCGGCGGGAATGTTCTGTGCGGCCATGGCCGGACAGGCGGGTCGTCGTGTGCTGTTGCTGGATAATGGCAAGAAACCCGGCCGCAAGATCCTGATGTCTGGCGGGGGTCGCTGTAACTTTACTAATTTATATGTCGAACCCGCCGCATATTTGAGTCAAAACCGTCATTTTTGCAAATCTGCTTTGGCGCGCTACACCCAATGGGACTTTATCGATCTGGTCGGTAAACACGGCATTGCGTGGCACGAAAAAACGCTCGGTCAGCTGTTTTGCGATGACTCCGCGCAGCAGATTGTCGATATGCTGGTGGCCGAATGCGAGAAGGGCGGTGTGACCACACGCCTGCGTACCGAGGTGCTGAGCGTCTCGCGTGACGACAGCGGCTACACGCTGGAGCTGAACGGTGACACGGTCAGCGCGGACAAACTGGTGATCGCCAGCGGTGGTCTGTCGATGCCGGGGCTGGGCGCAACGCCGTTCGGCTATAAAATCGCCGAACAGTTTGGCCTGAAAGTTCTGCCGACCCGCGCCGGTCTGGTGCCGTTCACCCTGCACAAACCACTGCTGGAGCAGCTTCAGACCCTTTCCGGCGTGTCGGTGGCGTCAACCATTACCGCCGAAGACGGCACCCTTTTCCGCGAAAACCTGCTGTTCACGCACCGCGGCCTGTCAGGCCCGGCCGTGCTGCAAATCTCCAGCTACTGGCAGCCGGGGGAATTTGTGACGGTGAATTTAGTCCCGGACTGCGATCTGGCGGCGTTCCTCGATGAACAACGCGCCGCGCATCCGAATCAAAGCCTGAAAAACACGCTGGCGATGCAGCTGCCGAAGCGTCTGATTGAGTGCCTGCAACTGCTGGGGCAGATCCCGGACGTCACCCTCAAGCAGCTCAACGTGCGCGATCAGCAAGCGCTGGTCGAGACGCTGACCCACTGGCGCGTTCAGCCAAACGGCACCGAAGGCTATCGCACGGCGGAAGTGACGCTTGGCGGCGTGGACACGGATGAACTCTCGTCCCGTACAATGGAGGCCCGTAACGTCCCTGGGCTCTATTTTATTGGTGAAGTGATGGATGTGACAGGCTGGCTGGGCGGATATAACTTCCAGTGGGCCTGGGCGAGCGCCTGGGCCTGTGCGCAGGCACTGGCGGAATAAGCGGCACTGAAAAAGCCCGAAGCCATTCGGGCTGATATCGTGAGAATACGGACTTTCCCGCTACTCTTCCTGCAATTAGCAGGTATCCTTAGGGATCTGTTGTTGGTCGTTCATTTTTCGATTTCGCGGATCTCACCACACTATGCAAAAAATGTTAAGAATGCCGCTGCTACTGGCATTGTTGTCGTGTCTGATATTGACGCCCTTGTTCTCTCATGCAGACGACGCGCCAACGCAAACCGAGGCGGAGCAGCCTGTAAAGGTCAACGTCAGCACGGCGCTGCCTGCGCTGCAAAAGCGCCTGGATACCCTCAAGCAGCAGGTCTCTGCGGTTAAAACCGACAAAAAATTCACCGCCCTGAATGACGATGCCCTAAAGCTTGCCGAAGACGCGAACAAACTGGCGGTTATCCTTGCGCCGCAGCTGACGCAGATTCAGGCGCAGCTCGACGTACTCGGCCCGGCGCCCGCTCCGGGCACTGTTACCGAAACGGCGCAGGTGGTTGGCCAGCGTAAGCAGCTTAATAACAGTAAAACGCTGCTAACGACCCAGATTGAACAGATCAAAGCCATCGCCGTTAACGCCCAGAATCTCTCCAGCCAAATCTACGGGCTGCGCCGTGATGCGCTGAAAACGCAGATTGCCCTGAATACCGGCAGCATTTTGGGGGAGAAATTCTGGTCGCCTCTGATTTCTCCTAACGAAAAAGACACGCAGCGGTTTGACGAATTCGGCTCGCAGATCGGCGATGCCTGGGATCAGGCCTGGAGCGAAGACTGGTATATCGGTTCTGGCTTCTATCTGCTGTTAGCGCTGGTCATCGGCCTGTTCGGGCGCAAAGCGCTGGACAAACCGATGAACTGGATCTTGCCGCGCTGGCTGCCGCAGGGACGTTTTCGCCGCAGCTTCCTGGCCTGTTTCACGACGCTGAGCACCACGGTGACGCTCGGCATCAGCATGCAGCTGCTGTGCTATATCTTCACACGTTTGCCAGACACGTCCCGTCTGGTGCTGGATTTTGCCGATCAGCTGGTTGAGCTGACCTATTTCTCGGCGGTGATTGCCGGGCTGGGTATCGCGCTGCTGTCGAACAGCCATCCGTCGTGGCGTCTGCCGGGTATCGCCGACTCGCTGGCGAAAACGCTCGCCTCGTTCCCGATCCTGCTGGCGGCGTTTATCTTTATCTTCGGCATTATCGAGCAGCTGAACGGGCTGGTCGGGTCGAGCATTGATGCAACGCTGTTTGGCAACGGCTTGTCAGCGCTGCTGGTGGCGCTCAACTGCCTGATCGCCCCCATCCGCGTTAACCGTATGCGCCGTAAAATGCGCGCCGAAGGCGAGCAAACCGAGGCGCGCTCGACGATGGCGGGGCTGATCCACCTGGTGATCAGCCTGACGGCGTTTGTCATTCTGATTGCCCTGCTGATCGGCTACATCCCGCTGGCGCGATTTGTCACCTTCGAACTGCTGTGGATTGGCCTGGTGGTCAGCTGCCTGTACCTGCTGATTCATTTCGTGGTGGATTTGTGCGAGGCGGTGTTCTCGCCCACGACCCACAGCGGCAAGATTTTACAAAGCACCCTCAGCCTCAATGAGCGCCATCTGTCGCTGGCCTCCACGCTGTTTTCTGCGCTGGGTAAAACCACGCTGCTGCTGATGGCCGTCGTGGCGCTGCTGAACGGCACTTTTGGCACCACCACGCCGCTCGAATTAGTGAGCAAAATCGCGGATATCTGGGGCGGTAAGGGCCTCGAGAGTATGAATATTATCCCGGCGCACGCGGTGAATGCCGTGGTGTGCCTGGTGGTCGGGTGGTATATCCTGCGCTCCTCGCGCCGCTGGCTGGATCACGATTTCCTGCCGAAAACCACGATGGACAGAGGGCTTCGCGCCTCGCTGGTGACGCTCTTTACCAACGTCGGCTACGTGCTCCTCATTATGCTCACCCTGTCGATGCTCGGCATTGAGTGGAACCGTCTGGCGTGGATCGTCAGCGCCCTGTCGGTCGGTATCGGTTTTGGCCTGCAGGAGATTGTGAAGAACTTTATCTCCGGTCTGATTCTGCTGACAGAACGTCCGGTAAAAGTGGGGGATCTGGTGAGTATCAGCGGCGTCGAAGGGGATATTCGTCGCATCAACGTTCGTGCGACAGAGATTCAGCTCGGCGATAAATCAACGGTGATCGTGCCGAACTCGCAGCTGATTTCCCAGAACGTGCGTAACGCTACCATGGGCAATGCGCAGGGCGTGGCGACCATCACGCTGACCTTCCCGCTGGATATCGATCCGGAGCAGGTGCGTAATTTGCTGCTGGATGCCTATACCCTGCATGAGTCGATTCTGGAAGCGCCCGCGCCGTCGGTCAGTTTCAAGGAACTGGGGCCGAACGGGATTGTGCTCAGCGTGACCGGGTATGTAAACAGCCCGCGCATGGTCAGCTCCACGCGCAGCGATTTGCTGTATGAGATCCTCAAAATGCTGCGTGCGGCGGGCATTAGCCTGAGCCAGACTCAAACGATGGTGCTGGAGCAGCCGCATAAAATCACGCCAGTGGAAGAGGCGTAAACTCTCATTTATCCCGTCGCAGCCTGACGGTGATAAACTTCTTCAGGGCTGGCAACGGCCCACTTTTCATTTTGTCTGTTTTTTGAATTCTGCATGGTGTGTGTTTTGTTCTTAAAAAGGGTTGTGTAATGACATCTGCTCATCTCGGTTTCCCGACGGAAACCGTTGTTGTATTCGTGGTGATGGCGGTGGGGGCGATGTTTATCGATCTCTTCATGCATCGTCACGACAAACCGGTCTCGCTGAAAAGCGCTGTGATGTGGTCCATTTTCTGGCTCATGTTAGCCATGGCGTTTGCCGGGTTCCTGTACGTTCACCACGGTGCCGAAATGGCGAGCCTGTTCCTCACGGGTTATGCGCTGGAAGAGGTGCTGTCCGTCGATAACCTGTTCGTGATGATGGCGATTTTCGCCTGGTTTGGCGTACCGGATAAATACCGTCACCGCGTGCTCTACTGGGGCGTGCTCGGGGCGATTGTCTTCCGTGGGATTTTCGTGGCGATCGGCACCAGCCTGTTGAGCCTTGGGCCGTACGTCGAAGTGATTTTTGCGCTGGTGGTAGGCTGGACCGCGCTGATGATGCTCCGTCGTAACGAAGAGAGCGACGAGGTCGAGGACTATTCTCACCATCTGGCCTATCGGCTGGTGAAACGCTTTTATCCGGTCTGGCCGAAGATCAGCAGCAACGCGTTTCTGCTGACCCAGAAAGAGGTGGACGCCGAGCTGGAAAAACCGGAAAACCAGGATGTGATGGTAGGCCGCGTGAAGAAAGCGAAGCGCTACGCCACGCCGCTGCTGCTGTGTGTGGCGGTGGTGGAGCTGTCGGACGTGATGTTTGCCTTCGACTCCGTGCCCGCGATTATCGCCGTCAGCCGTGAACCGCTGATTATTTACAGCGCCATGATGTTTGCGATCCTCGGCCTGCGTACGCTCTATTTCGTGCTGGAAGCGATGAAACAGTATCTGGTCCATCTGGAGAAATCGGTGGTACTGCTGCTGTTCTTCGTAGCGTTCAAGCTGGGGCTAAATGCGACCGACCACTTCTGGCATCACGGCTATAACATCACCGCGAACATGAGCCTGTTTGTGGTGTTGGGCGTGCTGGCGTTAGGGATTATCGCGAGCGTGGTGTTCCCCGGGAAACGAGCGGCCTGACGCCTTTATCACGGCTCTCTCCCCAGTGAGAGGGGACAAAAACTAAAACGGCAACCCTGGGTTGCCGTTTTGCATTTATTTAATAGGCGAATGACGTCGCGCTCTTGGCGGATGGAAATGCCGCCAGTGCGGGTCCTGCGCTGCGGCCAGCAGTTCATGATCGCCACGCGTATCGCCCCAGGCGCGCAGGTGGTAATCGTTCAGATTGCCGTAAACCCGCTCCAGCCGCGCCACTTTCTGCGCGCAGCGACAGTTATGGCCGGTGATGCGGCCGGTCAGTTTCCCGTCCACCACTTCCAGCTGCGTACCAATCAGTTTAATGCCGAGCTTATCGGCCCACGGCTGCAATACCAGCGCCGGAGAGGCTGAACAGATCGTCACTTCCGCGCCGGAATTGACCTCCGCCGCCACGGCCATCACGCCTGCCGGGCGCATCAGCTTGCTCCAGTATTTCTCGCAAAACCGCTCGGCCTGCTGGCGCAGCCAGTGCTCGTCCACGCCCGTCAGGAACGTCCTCACCAGCACCTCTTTCAGCTCGTCGCGCGTCAGTTTGCGGCGTACGCAGTTGATGGTGGGTAGCGCCATACGCACCAGACGCCCGGCAAAGTAGCGTTTACCAAAGGCAAAGCGCAGAAAGGGGATAAAGCTGTCGTGATGCGTCAGCGTTCCGTCAAAGTCGAAAACGGAAAGCACGCTGGATTTTGCCACTGCCTCATCGGCAATCATATTGGTCATAAATAGGTCTTTGCTGAAATACACATTCTGCACATTAGTTTACCTGCTTTACCTTCACAGTCCCGCAATCACGTACTTTTTTTTCACAAAGTTGCGACCCGGCGGCAAAGTCCGTTTTTGGACCTCGCTGTGATTGGATGAAAAGTGAGCTGCCTATATTATCGCCACCTCGAAAGCTGATTCGAGGGAACATTGCCCCCTCACGCGTAAGGAAGAATTCACTCACTTCTTAGAACCTTTATGATGTTTAGACTGCTAATTTCAACCCTGCTGTTAAGTGTTGCTTCGTTTTCCGCAATGAGTTTTGAACTGCCTGCCTCGATGTTATCGCAACAACATGAGCTGTCGTTTTCACCGGCAAAAACGTCGCTTGAGCATCAGGATACTGACCCGCTGCGTGGCCGTATGTTGACGCAATACCAAAAATGGAAAGGGACGCGCTACCTCTGGGGTGGGTCTACGCATCACGGCGTTGACTGCTCGGCGCTGATGCAACATCTGTTTAGCGATGCCGCTGACCTCTCGCTGCCGCGTACCACAGGCGAACAGATCAACCGTGGCGTGCAGGTGGCGGAATATCGCCTTAAAGCCGGGGATCTGATTTTCTTCCAGACGGGTCCGCACCGCCGTCACGTCGGTGTATATATCGGCGATCAGCAATTTATCCATGCCTCAACCAGCGCGGGGGTGACGGTTTCAACGCTGGCGAACCGCTACTGGCAGACGCACTTTATTACCGCCCGCCGGGTGACGGGCAGTGATGCTTAAATAATATCGTCCACGACGCCGCCATCCACGCGCAGTGCAGCGCCGGAGGTGGCGGACGCCTGAGTGGAACAGACATAAACCACCATATTGGCGACCTCTTCCACAGTCGATGCGCGCTGAATCACCGACGTCGGGCGATTGGCCATGACAAACTCTTTCGCCAGCTGCTCAAGCGGTTTGCCGGTTTTCTCCATTTCATCTTTCATCATCGCCGCAAACCCATCCGACATCGTCGGCCCCGGCAGGACGCTGTTCACCGTCACGCCGCTACCCGCCACGAATTTCGCCAGGCCGCGCGCCAGCGACAGCTGCGCGGTCTTCGTCACGCCGTAGTGGATCATATCCGCAGGAATGTTGCAGGCCGATTCGGACGAGATAAACACCACCCGACCCCAGCCTTTTTGCACCATTCCGGGCAGCAGGGCGCGCGACAGACGCACGCCGGACATCACGTTGGTCTGCCAGTAGCGATTCCAGGTGTCATCGTCGGTGGCGTAAAAATCTTCCGGCCCGTAAACCCCGGCGTTGTTCACCAGGATATCGACGTTCGACGCCACCTTCAGCACCGATTCCACGCCTTCAGATGTGCTGAGATCGGCGATTGTCGCCCGCACCTGTACGCCAGGCACCGCCTGCTGAAGCTGCTGAATACCGTTATTGACCGATTCCGCGCTGCGCCCGTTAATGATCACTTCGGCACCGCTTTCCGCCAGTCCGCGAGCGATGGCAAGCCCAATCCCGCCCGTTGAAGCGGTGACCAGCGCGACTTTCCCCGTCAGATCGATTTTCATGGTCTGTTCCTTATGATGATAAAAGTTCAGACCATAAAGCGTAGCAGTTCAGAGAGGAGGGGGATTTCAAACACGCGCAGTTTTAGCCATTAATATTAAATAGAAGCGACAATGCGCTGCAAAGAAAAGTTCCCCAGAATTTATCCTTTTAATTAAAGAAAACGCCCTTTTTCGCTTTGGTTAAGCATTCGTTTACTATTTCTCTTCGTCGCGTACTGAAATATATCTTTAACATGGCGTGAGCAGGTTCACATAATTAATTCTCAATGACCTGTCGTGTAACGTCATGTTATTGAAGTTATTTTATGTGATCTCTGCGCTTGTAATCCGTTTTTTATTATTCCTCTCTTAATTTTTTCCTAATAAAAGAACGTTACTTTGGGGTTAGTTGAGGCTTTGTTGACATTAATGAAGGTACGACTGGATTTTATTTCGACTTTATTTAAAAAACATCCCGCACTATTTCGGTGAGTTGCCTGTAAAGACAGTCAGTTGATGATGCCTTTTATACCGCAAGGAAATTAATAATGAGTGATTTTCTGCCTTTTTCACGCCCGTCGATGGGTGCGGAAGAAATAGCAGCCCTGCAGGATGTTCTGGCGTCAGGCTGGATCACCACAGGGCCAAAAAACCAGGCGCTGGAAGAGGTATTTTGCACCCTGACAGGAAACCGTCACGCGATTGCCGTTAGCTCAGCCACGGGCGGAATGCACGTCACGCTGATGGCGCTGGGTATTGGTCCCGGCGATGAAGTGATCACCCCGTCCATGACCTGGGTGTCGACGCTGAATATGATCGTGCTGTTGGGCGCCACGCCCGTGATGATCGACGTCGATCGCGATAATCTGATGGTCACGCCGGATGCGATCGAAGCGGCCATCACGCCGCGCACCAAAGCCATTATCCCGGTGCATTATGCCGGCGCCCCGGCGGACATCGACGCTATCCATACCCTTGGCGAACGCTACGGGATTCCAGTTATCGAAGATGCCGCCCACGCCGCCGGAACTTACTACAAAGGCCATCACGTCGGCTGGCAGGGGACGGCGATCTTCTCCTTCCACGCCATCAAAAATATGACCTGCGCAGAAGGCGGGTTAGTGGTGACGGATGACGAACAGCTGGCGCAGCGCATTCGCAGCCTCAAATTTCACGGTCTTGGCGTCGATGCATTCGACCGTCAGACGCTTGGCCGCGCGCCGCAGGCGGAAGTGATCTCTCCGGGGTTTAAATACAACCTCGCGGATATCAACGCCGCGCTGGCCCTGGTGCAGCTCGGTAAACTGGGCAATGCCAACCACCGTCGCGCGGAAATCGCCAGCCGCTATTTGCTGGAACTTGTCGACACGCCGTTCATGCCTCTGAGCGTACCCGCCTGGCCGCATCTGCACGCCTGGCATCTGTTCATCATTCGCGTGGACGAAGCCCAATGCGGCATTACCCGCGACGCGCTGATGGAAGCCCTGAAAGCTCAGGGCATCGGCACTGGCCTCCATTTTCGCGCCGCCCACACGCAAAAATACTACCGCGAGCGCTTCCCGGATGTGTCCTTACCGAACACTGAATGGAACAGCGCGCGTATCTGTTCACTCCCTCTTTTCCCGGATATGACTCATGACGACACAACCCGCGTCATTGCCGCGCTCCATCAGCTTGCAGGACATGGACATGTTTAGCACACCGCCTGTAAAAAAAGTCTCGGTGGTGATCCCGGTTTATAACGAGCAGGAGAGTCTGCCGGAGCTGATTCGCCGGACCACAGCCGCCTGCGACACCCTGGGCAAGGAGTATGAAATCCTGCTGGTCGATGACGGCAGCAGTGACGACTCCGCGATGATGCTCACCGACGCCGCGCAGGCTGACGGCAGCCCTATCGTCGCGGTGCTACTGAACCGCAACTACGGGCAACATTCGGCGATCATGGCCGGTTTCAGCCACGTGACGGGCGATCTGATCATCACCCTCGACGCCGATCTGCAGAACCCACCGGAGGAGATCCCGCGTCTGGTGGCGACCGCTGACGAAGGTTATGACGTGGTCGGGACTGTGCGCCAGAATCGCCAGGACAGCGTATTCCGCAAGCTGGCCTCACGCACCATTAACCGCCTGATCCAGCGCACTACGGGCAAGGCGATGGGTGATTACGGCTGCATGCTTCGCGCCTACCGTCGCCACATTGTCGATGCAATGCTGCACTGCCACGAGCGCAGTACGTTCATTCCGATTCTCGCCAATACCTTTGCGCGCAAAGCCACGGAGATCCCGGTGCTGCACGCCGAGCGCGAGCACGGGGAATCCAAATACAGCTTTATGCGCCTGATCAATCTGATGTACGACCTGATCACCTGCCTGACCACCACGCCGCTGCGTCTGCTCAGCGTCTTCGGCAGCATCATTGCGCTGATGGGCTTTGCGCTCTCCGTTCTGCTGGTTGTGCTGCGTCTGGCCTATGGGCCGCAGTGGGCCGCGGAAGGGGTCTTTATGCTCTTCGCCGTACTGTTCATGTTTATCGGCGCGCAGTTTGTCGGCATGGGGTTACTCGGTGAGTACATCGGCCGAATCTATAACGATGTGCGCGCACGTCCGCGCTACTTTATTCAACGTGTTGTTCGTCAGGAACACACCTCCTCTCAGGAAGGAAATCACCCATGAAAGCCGTTGTTTTTGCCTATCACGATATGGGATGTACGGGGACATTAGCCCTTCTGGAAGCGGGTTATGACATCGCCGCGATTTTCACTCACCCGGATACCGCAGGCGAGAACCACTTCTTTAGCTCTGTGGCACGTATCGCCGCCGAACGCGAAATCCCGGTGTATGCCCCCGATGACGTAAACCATCCGCTGTGGGTGGACCGTATTCAGAAGCTCGCGCCTGATGTGATTTTCTCTTTCTACTACCGCAACCTGCTGTGCGATGAGATCCTCAGCGCCGCGACCGTCGGGGCATACAATCTGCACGGTTCCCTGCTGCCAAAATATCGCGGTCGTGCGCCGCTGAACTGGGTGCTGGTGAACGGCGAAACGGAAACGGGCGTGACGCTGCACCGCATGGTGAAGCGCGCGGATGCCGGGGCGATTGCCGCCCAGCAGCGCGTGAGCATTGAAGCGGATGACACGGCGCTGACCCTGCATCATAAACTCTGTAGGGCGGCACAGACGCTGTTGAATGATGCACTGCCTGCGCTGCGTCAGGGCATTCTCAAAGAGACCGAACAGAATCACAGTGAAGCCACCTGTTATGGCCGTCGTACCCCGGAAGACGGGCGTCTCGACTGGACCAGACCGGCAGCACAGCTGCACAATCTGGTGCGCGCGGTGACTGACCCGTGGCCGGGTGCCGTGGCTTATGTGGGGGCGAGTAAATTTATCGTCTGGAAATCCCGCGTGCGCGCGGACATTCCGGCAGCCAGGCCGGGGACGGTCATTTCGGCTTCCCCGCTGATTATCGCCTGCGGTGAACAGGCGCTGGAGATTGTCACCGGCCAGACGGAAAACGGCGTATATATGCCGGGCACGCAGCTGGCGCAGTCCTTAGGGCTGGTGAATGGCGCACTGGTGACCAGCGCGCCGTATGTTGCCGTGAAGCGTCGTACCCGCGTGCTGATCCTCGGCGTGAACGGTTTTATCGGTAACCATCTGACCGAACGTCTGCTGAAAGACGACAACTACGAAATCTATGGTCTCGATATTGGCTCGGATGCGATCAGCCGTTTCCTCGACTGCCCGCGCTTCCATTTCGTGGAAGGGGATATCAGCATTCACTCCGAGTGGATCGAATACCACATCAAGAAATGCGACGTGGTGCTGCCGCTGGTGGCCATCGCTACGCCAATCGAATATACCCGTAATCCGCTGCGTGTCTTTGAACTCGATTTTGAAGAGAACCTGAAGATCATCCGCGACTGCGTGAAGTACAACAAGCGCATCATCTTCCCGTCCACCTCGGAAGTGTACGGCATGTGCACCGATAGCGTGTTCGACGAAGACACCTCGAACCTGGTGGTGGGGCCGATCAACAAACAGCGCTGGATTTACTCCGTCTCAAAACAGCTGCTGGACCGTGTGATCTGGGCCTATGGCGAAAAAGAGAATCTGCGCTTCACCCTGTTCCGTCCGTTTAACTGGATGGGGCCGCGCCTCGATAACCTGAATGCGGCGCGCATTGGCAGCTCGCGCGCCATCACCCAGCTGATCCTCAATCTGGTGGAAGGTTCGCCGATTAAGCTGATCGAAGGCGGCAAACAGAAACGTTGCTTCACCGATATCAGCGATGGCATCGAAGCGCTGTTCCGCATCATCGAGAACAAAGACGGACTCTGCGATGGGGAAATTATCAATATCGGCAACCCGGAGAACGAAGCGAGCATCCGCGAACTGGCCGAAATGCTGCTTGCAAGCTTCGAACGCCACCCGCTGCGCGACCGCTTCCCGCCGTTCGCTGGTTTCAGCGAAGTGGAAAGCAGCAGCTATTATGGCAAAGGGTATCAGGACGTTGAGCACCGCAAGCCGAGCATCCGCAATGCGAAGCGCTGCCTGAACTGGACGCCGACGGTGGATATGGTTCAGACCATCGACGAAACCCTCGATTTCTTCCTGCGCACCGTGGAGCTGTCGGAACAGGCATCATGAAAAAAGTCGGTTTACGCATTGATGTCGATACCTTTCGTGGCACCCGCGACGGTGTGCCACGACTGCTGGAACTGCTGAGCGAGCACCAGGTGCGCGCCAGCTTTTTCTTCAGCGTCGGGCCTGACAACATGGGGCGTCATCTGTGGCGCCTGTTTAAACCGACCTTTCTGATGAAAATGCTGCGTTCACGCGCGGCCTCCCTCTACGGCTGGGATATTCTGCTGGCGGGCACCGCCTGGCCTGGCAAGCGCATTGGTGCGGGTAACGAAGAGGTGATCCGCGCCGCTGCCCTGAGCCATGAGGTGGGGTTACACGCCTGGGATCATCACGCCTGGCAGGCCTGGAGTGGCGTGTGGAAAATTCCCCGTCTGACCCGCGAAGTGGAGCGTGGTCTGATGGAACTCGAAGCGATCCTCGGCCAGCCGGTTCACTGCTCTGCGGTGGCGGGCTGGCGCGCAGATCAGCGTGTGGTGCGAGCCAAAGAGCCGTTTTCATTTCGCTATAACAGCGACTGCCGGGGCTGTGGGCCGTTTGTACCGCAGCTCGGCGAGACCCGGCTCGGCACCGTGCAAATCCCGGTGACGCTTCCGACCTGGGATGAAGTGGTCGGGCGGGAAGTCACGGCGGAGAATTTTAACCGCTATATTCTCGACTGCATTCATCGCGATACCGGCACGCCGGTCTATACCATTCACGCCGAAGTGGAAGGGATTGCGTATCAGCAGGATTTCGCCGCGCTGCTGCAATTGGCCGCCCAGGAAGGCATTCAGTTTTGCCCGTTAAGCGAGATGTTACCCGACGATCTCAGCACCTTGCCCGTCGGGAAAATCGTCCGTGATGAATTGGCTGGCCGCGAAGGCTGGCTTGGTTATCAACAAACCGTGAGCCCAGCGCCATGAAATCTGCGCGTTTTAGTGTCGCTCTTTTCGTTCTGTTTGCGCTTTACTATCTTCTGCCCGTCGATATTCGTCTGCTCTGGCAGCCGGATGAGACGCGCTATGCAGAGATCAGCCGTGAAATGCTGGCCACTGGAAACTGGGTGGTGCCGCATTTCCTTGGGCTGCGTTATTTTGAAAAACCGATTGCCGGGTACTGGATCAACAGTCTCGGTCAGATGCTGTTTGGCGACTCGAACTTTGCCGTGCGCGCCGGGGCGATCTTCTCTACGGGGCTGACCGCGCTTCTGGTTATCTGGCTGGCCTGGCGGATCTGGCGTGATAAACGCGTGGCGCTGACCTCGGGCGTGATTTTCCTGACTCTGCTGCTGGTCTACGGCGTAGGCTCGTACGCGGTGCTGGACCCGATGATCACCCTTTGGCTGGTCGCCGCGATGTGCAGCTTCTGGATGGCGGCGCAGGCGAATACCCGCGCAGGAAAAATCGGCGGTTACCTGCTGCTGGGGCTGGCCTGCGGCATGGGGGTGATGACCAAAGGTTTTCTGGCGCTGGCGGTGCCGGTTGTCGCCGTGCTGCCGTGGGTCATCGTGCAGAAACGCTGGAAAGAGGTGCTGTTGTACGGTTGGCTGGCGGTCCTGAGCTGCGTAGCGATCGTCCTGCCGTGGGCGCTGGCGATTGCCCATCGCGAGCCGGATTTCTGGCGCTACTTCTTCTGGGTCGAGCATGTCCAGCGTTTCGCCAGCAGCGACGCCCAACATAAAGCGCCGTTCTGGTACTACCTGCCGTTCCTGATGGCCGGGAGTTTACCGTGGCTGGCGCTGTTGCCCGGCGCATTGCGCCTCGGCTGGCGTGATGTGAAAGAGGCGCGCGGTGGGTTCTACTTGTTAGGCTGGGTGGTGATGCCGCTGCTGTTTTTCAGTATCGCGAAAGGCAAACTGCCGACCTACATTCTGCCGTGCTTCGCGCCACTGGCGATGCTGATGGCGCGCTATGCCTGGTCGCTTGTCGGAAACGGGGTCAAGGTCCTGCGCGTCAACGCGATCATCAATCTGGCGTTTGGCGTGCTGGGCGTCGTCGCGGCGCTGATCGTCTCGCCGTGGGGACCGACCAGACATCCGGTCTGGACTTCCGTCGAGCTGTACAAAGTCTTCTGCGCGGTAGTGGCATTTCTGGTCTGGGCGCTGGTCGGCTTGTGGACGTTACGCCGGGCGCAGCAGCGCTGGTGGCTGGCGGCGCTCTGTCCGCTGGGGCTGGGACTGTTGCTCGGGTTTGTGGTGCCGAATCGGGTGGTGGATTCCAAGCAGCCGCAGTCGCTGGTGGAGACCGTGCGACAACCGTTAACGGAGAGTCGCTTTGTGCTGGCGAACAACGTCGGCATTGCCTCCGGGCTGGCGTGGGACCTGAAACGCAGCGATATCATCATGTTTGGTCAGAGTGGCGAGCTGAAATACGGCCTGGATTATCCTGACGTGCAAGGACGCTACGTGGGCAAAGATGATTTCCGTCGCTGGCTGGCGGAACATCGCGCGCAGGGGAAAATTTCGCTGGTGATTCTGCTGTCGAAAAACGATGACCTCGCGCGCGCCGATCTGCCGAAACCGGACAGTCTCTATATTCAGGGACGTCTGGCTTACCTGCAGTATCTCCCGCAATGACGGTCTGGATCTGGCTGGGACTGGCAAGCCTGCTGAGCTGCGCGGGCCAACTCTGCCAGAAACAGGCCACGCGCCCGGCAAAAGACGGCGGGCGAGGGAGGCATATCGTCTTCTGGCTCGGCCTGGCGCTGCTGGCGCTGGGCGTCGGCATGGTGCTGTGGCTGATGGTGCTCCAGCGTTTGCCGGTAGGGATTGCCTACCCAATGCTGAGCCTGAATTTTGTCTGGGTGACGCTGGCAGCGAAAGCGTTCTGGCGCGAAAAGATCGCGTTCCATCACTGGCTGGGCGTGGGGCTGATCATGGCCGGCATTGTGCTGCTGGGAGGTAGCCTGTGAAGGGGGCATTCTGGGCGCTGTGCAGCGTCGTGCTGGTGAGCGGGGCGCAACTCCTGTTGCGCTCGGCGATGATGGCTTTGCCGCCGGTCGCTGAGCCGATCGCATTGCTTAGGGCATTGCAGCACTATGCCCCCGGCAGCGGCATGTTGCTGCTGGGCTTAAGCGGTTATGTCGCGTCGATGGGCTGTTGGTATCTGGCGCTGCACCGCATGGCGCTGAGCAAGGCCTATGCGCTGCTCAGCCTGAGCTACATTCTGGTGTGGATTGCCGCTATAGCGCTACCCGGCTGGAATGACTCGTTCTCCTGGACCGGGCTGGCGGGGGTTGGGCTGATTATCGCAGGGGTGTTGGTCATTTTTCGGCCAGTGGTGCAAAAGGCGAAATAGATTCAGGTGTCAGCGTAAAAGGCGTTGGTGTACAGACCGCCAGACTCAGGGACCCAAACTGAAGCTGGCTCACGGAGTGCGGCTGCTTTGCCGCGCTGTCGATGCTGACGATCTGCCAGGCACTGCCGCCGCGTTGTTTAACGATCGCTTCTTTGCGCGTCCAGATGCGCCAGAATGCCTGCAGTTTTTCCTCGGGCGTTTCGCGCTCCAGCTCATGATGTTCGGCCACGCTGAACACGGCGTTGGCCAGCGCCTGCCAGTTATCGCGCGGGCGAATGACTTCGATATCGCACCCCACTTCGCCTTCATCGCTCAGCAGCAGGGCAATATCATCGCCGCTGTGGCTCAGGTTAAACCACAGGGGACGATCGCCCACAAACGCCGGTTTTCCCTGTTCGCCAAAGACGATTTCCGGCAACGGGGCGGGCGATAACGCGCGGGTGAGCAGCGTCCGGCCCGCTAACCAGCGGGCGCGTCGGGCACCTTCGGGCGCCCTGTCTGCCAGCGCTGATGCATAGGGATCAGCGTTAAGAGTGGAAATTTTTCCCAGTACAAACTGGTACATAGTCACGCCCAGCGTTTGATGATGATCGAAGTATTGATGCCGCCAAATGCGAAGTTATTGCTTTGCAGATATTCACAATCAATCCGGCGGGCTTCCCCCATAATATAATCTAAAGCACCGCATTGCTCATCCGGTTGTCTTAAATTGAGGGTCGGGGCGAACCAGCCTTCGCGCATCATTTGCAGGCTCATCCACGCCTCCAGCGCGCCGCAGGCGCCGAGCGTATGACCGAAATAGCTCTTTAACGACGAAATCGGCACGTTATCGCCATAGATCGCTGCCGTCGCCAGGCTTTCAGCCATATCACCGCGATCCGTCGCCGTACCGTGGGCGGAGATGTAACCCATATCCATCGCGCTCAGTCCCGCCATTTTCAGCGACTTTTCCATGCAAATTTGCATGGTTTCACGCTGCGGCTGGGTGATGTGGGCGGCGTCGCAGTTGGTGGCGAAGCCGACGATCTCTCCGTAGATAGTCGCGCCGCGCGCTTTGGCGTGCTCCAGCTCTTCCAGAATCAGCGTGCCTGCGCCTTCGCCAATCACCAGACCGTCGCGCTGTTTATCGAACGGTGACGGGGTGGTTTTCGGCGCATCGTTGCGCTGGCTGGTGGCAAACAGGGTATCAAACACCGCCGCTTCTGACGGGCAAAGCTCTTCCGCGCCGCCCGCGACCATCACCGTCTGATAACCGTGGCGAATGGCTTCCCACGCGTAGCCAATCGCCTGGCTGCCGGAAGTGCAGGCGCTGGAGGTCGGGATCACGCGCCCGCGCAGGCCGAAGAACAGACCGGTGTTGACCGCCGTGGTGTGCGGCATCATCTGCACATAGGTGGTACCGGTGATGTTGTTGGTATGCTTTTCCGTCAGCATGGTGGCGAATTCGCTTACCGGGCCGGTACTGCCGGTGGACGAGCCGTAGGCGATCCCGGTTTCGCCGTTAGTCAGTACCGCTTCGCCAATCAGCCCGGCCTGCTCCAGCGCTTTTTCGGTGGCGCGCGTCGACAACAGTGACACACGCCCCATCGCGCGGATGCGTTTGCGGGTGTAATGCTCCGGCAGGGTGAAATTATCAATCGGTGCGCCAAGCAGAGTGTGCAGCCCGTCATAGACCTGCCATTCGGGCATTTTGCGCACCGCATTTTCACCGGCAAGAAGTCCCGCCGAAACCGACTGCCAGTCCTCTCCAAAGGCGGTGACGCCGCCCATGCCTGTAATGACCACGCGACGTGTCATAGCATTCCTCCGTTAATGGAAATGACCTGGCGGGTCACATAGCCCGCAATATCTGACATCAGGTAACTGGCCAGGCCAGCCACTTCGTCAGCCTGCCCCATACGTTTCATTGGGATGATGGACATCGCCTCTTTCAGGGCGGCCTCTTCCATTTCGATCATTCCGGTGTCAATCAACCCCGGTGCAATACAGTTGACGGTGATTTTGCGCTTCGCCAGCTCAATCGCCAGCGCTTTGGTGGCGCCGATGATTCCGGCTTTTGCCGCGCTGTAGTTCACCTGTCCACGGTTGCCCATCACGCCTGATACGGAGGAGAGCGTGATAATCCGCCCGCCTATGCGCAGGCCAATCATCGGCATGATGCACGGGTGTATGACGTTGTAAAAACTGTCGAGATTGGTGTGGATCACGCTGTCCCAGTCATCCTCGCTGAGGGCCGGGAACGCGCCGTCGCGGGTGATACCGGCGTTACTGACCACGCCATACCACGCGCCGTGGGTCTCGATCTCCTGCTCCAGCACCTCGCGGCACTGCTCGCGATTGCCGACGTCAAAAGAGAGCAAACGGCCCTGGCCGCCTGCCTGCTGGATAGACTCCAGCGTCTGCTGCGCGCCCTCGGCGTCGCGGTGATAATGCACGCCCACGATAAACCCGTCAGCGGCGAGTTGTCGGGCGATAGCGCGTCCGATGCCTTTGCTGGCTCCGGTGACCAGAACGGAACGATTCATGTGGATGATTCCTGATTAAAAAGCGAAGTTAACTCTTCCGCGCTCGGCTGGAAGGTATTGACGCGGCCTGTTGCCAGCGTGGTGCCGTCTGCGGCAATGGTGCATTCGAAGCTGCCAAAACGTTCGTCCTGCATCAGCAGCTTCACGCTGATTGTCAGCGCGGAACCCGCCGGGAAGCGCCCTTCGGCGCACACCAGTTCACGCGCGCCCAGCACCATACCCAGCGCGATACTGCTTTGCCCCTGCTGGTGGCGATGCCAGCCGGACCAGACGCCGACGGTCTGCGCCATCAGCTCAAGGGCATACCAGCCGGGTAGATCCCCATCGGCAGTGAGAAACGGTTCCAGCACGCTCTGAGGGCTGACACGCACGCCACACGCGGCGCTCTCTTCCGTGACGTTTTCCACCGTTTCCAGCAGCAGCATCGGTGCATCGTGGGGCAAATACTCCACGGGCGATAAATAACTCATGACACTCTCCCCAGCAAAATGCTGGCGTTGTTGCCGCCAAACGCGAACGAGTTAGACAAAATCACCGGTTTTTCCAGCGCGACGGGATGATGCAGCACGCCGCAGGACGGCAGGCTCGGATCGGGTGCATAGCGGGCAAAATCCTGCGCTGGCAGCGGCAGATCGCGGGTCAGGAGCAGCCAGCTGAGCGCGGCTTCCGTGATGCCCGCCGCGCCCAGCGTGTGGCCAGTCAAATGTTTGGTTGAACTGCACGGAACCGCCTCGCCGAAGAGGTCATGTACCACCTGCGACTCAATCTGGTCGTTCAGCGGCGTCGCCGTGCCGTGGAGGTTGATATAGCCAATCTCATCCGGCTTCAGGCCCGCTTCGTTAAGCGCCTGGGTGATGGCGCGAATCGCCCCTTCGCCCTGCGGATGTGGCGCGGAAATGTGGTAGGCATCGCTTGATTCGCCGGTACCCAGCAGCGCGACGGGCTGCGGTTCGCGGGTCAGAATCATCAGCGCCGCGCCTTCGCCGATGGTGATCCCGCGACGGTCGCGGCCAAACGGCTCGCACAACGTGGTGGAGAGGGATTCGAGGCTGTGGAATCCATTGACCGGCATCCGGCTCAGCGTATCCGCACCACCAACGATGGCGATATCCGCCAGCCCGGCGTCAATCAGACGGCGGCCGCTGATGATTGCGCGCGCGCTTGAGGAACAGGCAGTAGAGAGCGTAAACGCCGGGCCTTCGAGCTTCAGCCAGTTGGCGAGAAAGCGCGACGGATCGCCCAGCTCCTGCTGCGGATACTGCCAGCGCGTGCTTGCTTCGCCGTTCAGGGACAGACGCACGTGCTCATCGCCCTCATCCAGCCCCGAGGTGCTGGTGCCGAGTACCACGGCCACGCGGTCGTGGCCGAAACGGGCAATCGCCTCGTCAACGGCGGGCTGTATCTGCGCCAGCGCGGCCAGCAGCAGCTGATTGTTGCGCGTGCGGTGAGCGGCGGCGTGGTCCGGAATCGGCGGCAGTTCGCCCTCGACGCCGCCGAGCACGATCTCCTCACCGCCCTGGAGCCAGCCTGCGCGGCTGTGCATGCCCGGTGCGACGCCACGCGCCAGGTTTTCGGCGATCTCGTTGGCCGAATTACCCAGCGCATTCACCATGCCCACGGCAGAAATATAGATCATCTTAGTCACCCAGATATTGAATGGTGATGTGGTAGTTAAAGACGTGCTGTTGGATGCTGATCGGCTCGCGTTTGCCTTTGCGCTGCAGATAGACAATCTCGGTCACCAGCGTGCCGCTGGCGTTGCGCAGCTCGCGGCGATCGCCCTTATCCGCAAGCGTCCAGCCCTTCGGCAGCTGCGGCAGCCAGGCGCTGATCGGCCAGTGGCTGAGCATCACGTCGGCCAATACCTGACTGGCGGGCGGCAGTTGCGGCACGATAATCGACTGCTCGGTGTGGATACCGGTCTTGTCATAGGTGGCGAGAAACAGGCGGATCCCCACCGACGACAGCCCGGCCAGCGTGATTTTATCCGCGTCGGCGTTGAGCATCACCAGCAGCGATTGCGTCTGGCCGTTGAAGCTGCCCGTCAGCAATTGCTGAGAATTGACCGCCGGAGAAATCCCCGGCGCAGGCAGCGTCACTTTGGTACCCGGCTGCAGCCAGGCCTGCGGGCGCGTGCCGTCACTGTTTTGCGTGGAGTGGCTACAGCCTGCCAGCAGCAGAGTCGCCATCAGGGCGAGCGCGCGGCCAAACGGGATCATCATCGTTTTCTCTCTCTTTTAGCTGGCATCGCCAGCGGAGCCAGCAGGAAGGCGGTGAAAATACCGCTGACCAGCACAATGCCGAAGCTGCTGATCGCCTGCGTGGCGCTAAAGACCAACATGCCGAGGGTCAGTAACGTGGTCATCATCGCCAGCGTAATCGCCAGCATGGAAGTAAGCGGTGTACCGCGCGGATTGCTGAAGAACAGGGTGTAGTTAATGCCAATCCCCAGCACCAGCACGAGGGCCAGCAGCGAAAACAGATTCACCGGATGGCCGGTTGCCGCCAGTGCTGCCAGACCACAGCCCAGCGACAGCACCGATGGCACCAGGCTTATCAGCCCCTTACGCCAGCCGAGACGCACCATCGCCCCGCAGGCGATCACCGCCAGCGCGACCAACAGCAGGCCCGTCAGCACGTTGCGATACAGGGAAAACAGGCTGTCGAAGCTCGCTTTGCGATCCACCCACGCCACACCCGGATGCGCTGCCGCCAGTTGGCTCAGCGCCGCGCTGTTTTTCACGCCGTCGACCGGCACCAGCACGCCGCTGTGGCCGTCGGGCAGCGTCAGCCACAGCAGACGCCAGCCTTCACTCGCCGGGCTGGCGAGCCAAGCGTCTGTGGTCACGTCCATGGCGTTCAGATCGGGTGAAACGCTCGTCAGCCCTGCGCCTTGTAAGACTTTCGTCACTGCCGGTGCGGCCTTGTGCAGCAAGGCCAAATCACTTTTCTGCCGCGTCAGCGAGTTCAGGGGAAGGGTGCGGAACGCTTTTATTTCACCGACTTTTTGCACCTGCGCCAGCGCAGGGGTGAAGGCTTCCAGCCGCTCCAGCGTTTGCTGGGCGGAATCACCGTAGACCACAAACCATTTCTGATCGACGCTCTGCCCGGTGAGGGCGGTAATGGTTTTTTCCTGCGCCAGAATCGCTTTCGGCAGCGCCTGGAGCTGGGCGATATCGTCATCCACCCGCAGGCTGGCGATCCCGACCACGGAGACCACGGCCAGCACGACTGGCAACCCGACGGAGAGCGCCTTGTTGCGCCGCCAGGCGGCCAGCCAGCGCAGCATCAGCACCATCGCTGGCACCGGGCGAACAGGCAGCCCACGGCACAGCCACGGATGCCAGAAAATCACTGTCAGGCAGGAGGCGCTCAGCCCCACGGCGGCAAACACCGCCATCTGACGAATGCCAGGGAATGGGGCAAGCATCATGATGAAGTAAGCCGCCACGGTGGTCAGCAGGGCCAGCAGCAGGGCGTTACGCACTTTCGCCAGGCTTTGCCACGGCGAATCCTGCGCGCCGTGGACCATCCGTTCGGTCAGGTAATAGAGCGTGTAATCCGCGGAAATCCCGATGATGCTCATGCTCATCACTAGCGTCATCAGATGCAATTCGCCAAAGATTGTCAGCGTGGCGACGGTTCCGGCCAGCGCGCCGATGCCGATGGAAATCAGGCATAACAGCAGCGGGCGCAGGGAGCGGAACACCGCCACAATCAGCAAAATCACCCCCAGAAGGGTGGCGACGCCGAGAGTCGAAATATCCTGTTTTGCCTGCTGGCTGGCGTAGTCGCTGTAAAACACGGTGCCGCGCGATAACAGCTGAGCCTGCGGGAAAGCCGTTTTCAGCTCACTTTCCAGACCCTGCAGCGTCGTCACCAGACGGTGCGTTTGCTGCATATCAAATGACTCGCCCGCCAACTCGCCGTGCAGTAGATACCAGTAGTTTCCTGCGGCGTCCTGGGTCACCAGCCAGCCGTCCATCAGCCGCAGTTTTTGGCTGTTTTGCGCCAGCGCCAGCTGCGAACCGCGCATCAGCATCAGCGGGTCGTTTTGCAGCTCTTTGCCGCTGACGCCGGAGAAGGCCGAGTACAGCTGAGATAAGATCCACTGGGCCTGCGCCTCCCCGCCGTTTTGCAGGCGGGCGCGGGTGGCACTGTCAAGCAGGCCGTTACGGTGCTGCCAGAAAAATTCGCCCCAGGCTTTTTGGCTGTTGGCATCCATCGGGCCTTTGACCTGGCTGAGGGTGTCCGATTTTTGCAGCAGGGTTAACCACCGCTGAGCCACGCGCGGGTCCGGCGTTTTACCGGGGCTGACCAGCCATACCAGCTGACGGTCCAGACGCTGCATAAATCCGTCGTTGAGCGCAGGCGGGATCGCCCCGAGCGTCTGCTTGGGCAGCATCGCCAGCACGCTGCTGTTGAGTCGCGCGCCGGGCAGCAGCGACAGCAGGACGCCCAGCAGAACCAGGCATACCACACCCCAGAGCAGCGCCGGGCGCCGGGTGTTACGGTGCGGCAAAGCGTTGGCGTTCGTCATGAGTCAGGCTGGCGGGCGTCAGTTGATGGCGGGAAAGGACGATATCTGTGCGGTCGCCCTGCTTGTCGTTGAGCTGGATCGACTCCAGATAGGTCGCGCCACCCAGATTCATAGTGGCGAAAATCTTGTCCAGCGGCGTGGTGATGGGCGTGAGCACCAGCGACCAGCGGCCCGCGCCGAGATCCTTAAAATCTATGCGGAAGTTCTCTTCCAGCACGTGGCGGTCGGCCTGGAAAAGGGCGCGCAGCAGATGGTTAAACTGGAACATCTGCGGGTTGTTCTCGGCGGTGATCGTCTGCGGCGGCTGGCCGTTGATCGCCTGCACCATGCGTTTGTCGTCCAGCAGCAGGGTCATCGGGAACGGGGCTTTCTGATCCCACAGCAGACCGTCGTCGCGGGCAATCAGCATTTCGCCCTGCGAGCGCAACGGCTGCGGCAGGTCTTTGATGGTGCGGGTCTGCTCGAAATGCGCGCGCACCACGGGCTGCTCGGTAAAGCGCTGCTGCAGTTCATCGAGCGTAACCGCGCTGACCAGCGGGCTGACCAGCAGCGCCAGCAGGGGCAACCATTTCATGGCGTAACTCCCATTCGTTCAAACAAAATCGCCGGGCTGACGAAACACAACTCCTGGCTGCTCTCTTCCACGGCCACCTGGATGGTGTACCCGGTGGTGGTTCGCTTTCCGGTTTCGGCGTCGAAAATCTGGTAGGCGATACGCAGACGATTTTCAAACTCTTCGATGTGCGCCCGGACGCGGATGCGCTGTTCGAATTTCACCGCATCGCGGTACTTCACCCGCGTATCGACCACCGGCCAGACGTAGCCGGATTCCTTCATCTGCCGATAGCCATAATTAAACTGGTTGAGTAGCGCCTCGCGGGCGATCTCAAAGTAGCGGAAATAGTTACCGTGCCAGACCACGCCCATCATATCCACGTCGTGGAAAGGGACGGTCAGCTCGACGTCAGTCGTAAAACGGGGATCGGTCAGCACCCTTTACTCCTTCTATTTGGCATCCGGCAGATGCCAGAAATCGAAAAAATTAAACCAGTCGAGCGGCGACATGAGCGCGTAATGCTCGAGGCGTTGTGCATAGCGATCAACGGTCTGCTGCAACGCCTGCTGGCGCTCGCCGCGCGGCAGTAACAGCGGATCGGCAAAGGTTTCGCAGTGAATGTGCAGCTTCTCCTGCTGGCGCAGCGCGAAAATCAGTGCCACCGGGCAGCGCAGAATAGAGGCGAGAATAAATGGCCCCTGCGGGAACGGAGCCTGTTTTCCCATAAATTCGCTCCAGATTACGCGCCACTCGCCGCCGCGCTGTGGATTGACGGCGATACGATCGCCGACGATCGCCACCCATTCACCGCGATCGAGCTTCTCTTTCAGGGCGATGGCGGTTTCCGGCCCGATATCGGTGACGGGCATCAGGTTCAGCCCAGCCTGGGGGGCCATCTCCTGCATGATCTGTTTAAAGCGCTGGGCGTTATCGCTGAACACCAGCGCGTTGATGGTTTTGCTGCCGTCGAGTTGCGCCAGCGCGCGGCAGGCTTCGACATCGCCGAGATGCGAGGCCAGCAGTAGCTTGCCCTGTGGGGCCTCAACGTTCAGCGCTTCGCGCGCGCCGGGTGCAAAGACCACATCCCGGTTCATCTTCAGCTCGCCGCGCCAGCCCGCGACTTTATCCAACATCGAATTGCCGAAGCGCATAAAGTGGAAAAAGCTGTTACAGCGCGGCGGCAGCGGGCGGTTTTGTGCGTGAAGCACGTCAGCCACGCGCGCCAGCCACTGCTGCGACGCCTGTCGCGCCGGGCGGGCGATCAGCCAGTAAACGCCGATCACTGGCCATAGCAGCAGACTGAAGGCGCGGCGTCCAAAAAGCTGCCAGACGCGCAGCATCAGGCGCATGCCCCACAGCCCTTTTACTTCCTGCTGCTCGGCCCAGTGCTCGCGACGGCGACGCAGCAGAAGCGAAGGCATACGCGGCAGCATGCCGAAGAACAGGCGGGTGTGCATCAGGGAGATGCGGACGTTGTCTTTCAGGGCATCGAAATGGGACAGGCCATCGTGGGGATAGGTCACCCGCGTCGGCACAAAATAGCTGGTGTTGCCCTGCCAGTAGAGGCGGACCATCACTTCCGTATCAAAATCCATCCGCTTGCCGAGGGTGGCGTGTTCTGCCAGTTTCAGCGTGGGGGCCACGGGATAGATGCGGAACCCGCACATGCTGTCTTTCAGCTGCAGCGACAGGGTTTCGATCCACACCCAGACGTGGGTGATCCAGCGGCCATAGAGGCGCGAGCGGGGGATCGAATCATCATAAATAGGCTGGCCGGAGATCAGCGCATCCGGGTGGCGTTCGGCCAGCGCTAACAGTTGCGGAATATCTTCAATGGCGTGCTGTCCGTCGGCATCCACCTGCACCGCGTGGGTAAACCCTGCGCGGGAAGCCGCCTCCAGCCCACGGATGACCGCCGTGCCTTTGCCGGCATTTTCCGGCAGCCGGATGAGTGTGACCTGCGGATAGGCACCCGCCAGGCGTTCCAGCTCCAGACGGGTGCGCTCGTCACTGCCGTCATCGACGATCAGGCACGGCAGCGCGCACGATTCCAGCCGCGACAGCACGCTCGCCATCATCGCGCCGTGGTTGTAGCAGGGGATCAGTACGCAGGGGCGGAACGTCAGCGACATAACCGGATCTTCCCGCTGCTGGCGGTGTGGCGCGCGTCGCCGTCGTGACGCTGATAGCTAAAGGTGAGGATCTGGCGTTCGGCATTCCATTTGAGCGTCAACGTGACGGTGGCATCCGGCAGCAGCGGCGCCTGGAACTTTACATTCTGAATGCTGTGAAAACGGTATTCCGGTGCCAGCAGCGTGGTGGCGTAGTGCATCACCCAGTCGAGCTGTGCGACGCCCGGCAGCAGCGGCTGCACGGCAAAATGGCCCTGGAACCAGAACAGCATCGGGTCGAGATGCAGGACAATCTCAAGATTCTGTGGCTGCGACTGGTGGCGCTCGATTTCATGGATTTTCATGAAACAACTCCTGTAACTGCGCATAGACACGCTTGTTCATGCTGTTGACGGGCATCTCATCGATGATCCGCCAGTAGCGCGGCACGGCGACCGGCTCAAGCCATGGCAGCAGGGCACGGCGCCAGGCAAACTCCTGCGCTTTATTGCCCTGCTGATGCAGACGCTGACGCGCGTCGTCGTTGAGCACCAGCAGTACGCCGATACCCTGGCGACCCCCGCGTGTGACGGGCAGGGCGGCGACTTCGCGAATGCCGTCCAGCGTCAGCAGACGCTGCTCAATTTCATTGAGCGAAACGCGCTTCTCTTCGATTTTGACCACCCGGCCACGACGTCCGGCGATGCTGAACGTCCCGTTATCCTCAAAGTGCAGGATATCGTCGAGCGGTAAGCCTTCGGCCTCGTGGATCAGCGGCGAGGTGACATGGCAGGTCTCCCCGTCGTGACGGAAATGCACGCCGGGGAACGGAAGCCACGGAATCGACGCCTCCTGATGATGCCGCCAGGCCAGAATGCCGGTCTCAGTGCTGCCGTAAATTTCATCCGGCCAGACGTTCATCCAGCGATGCGTGGCGGTGACATCATCCCACGGCAGCATACCGCCCGCAGAGAGCAGCATTGCCACGGGAGGCGGCGCAAGCTGGGTGTCGAGACGCTTCAGAAACGCCGGACTGCTGATAAATACGTAGCGCCGGTCATGGGGCAGCGCCGCCAGCTGTTCGGCGTAGTAGAGCATTGCCGCGTGCAGCGACAGCCCCTGTGACAGGGGTAAAAAGATGCGGAACGTCAGGCCGTACAAGTGCTGCGGCACCACGGAGGCGACAATACTGCAGCCCGTCAGCCTCTCGCCAAAACGGTCGGCCAGCAGACTGGCTTCGCGATCGAGGCGGGCGACAGGTTTTATGATGCGTCGTGGTGCGCCGGTCGAGCCAGAGGTGAACAGCTCGACAAAACTGTCTTCGCCAATCGGCGGCAGCGGCGTGAAGGTGTCTGCGCTGCGACGGGCTGAATTCACCACGATCAGACGGCCCTGATAGCTCAGGGTTTGATCGCTCAGCACGCCGCTGAACAGTGCGCGCTGTTCTTCGAGCAGCGACACGCGGCTGTGGCCGGGGATCACCGGCGTTTTTCCCGCATGCAGCGTCGAGAGCAGGGCGACGATAAACAGGTAGCTGTTTTCAAAGCACAGCGCCCAGCGCTCGCCCTCCTGCTGACGGAGCATGTTGGTCAGGGAGGAGACGTCGTGACGGAGCTGCCCGAGTGTCCAGGTGTGATCGTCAAGCCAGGCGATCGGCGTATCATCCGGGCGCGGCGCGTTCAGCCACTGCCCCAGAGGAAGGGGTTTAGTCATGTGCTTCACTTTTTTTAATCACCCGTTGACGCACCAGCCACTCCGTCGCCATGAGCGTCCCCATCAGGATGTACGCGATCATGCCGTTCCACAGCGTCCAGAGCCGCATCTCGCCGTGGATGACGGTAAACAGCGCCACTGAACCGTTCACAATGAAAAACCCGCACCACACGCGGGTGACATTGCGGGTGTAGCGAACGCCTTCCGGCGGCAGTTGGGGATCGCGCAAACGCGCCAGCCGTTCGACCAGCGGCATTGCCGTCCACAGAGAACCGCCAAACACGGCCAGCATCACCAGATTCACCACCACGGGATAGAGCAGCAGCCACTGGTGCGCTTTCAGCAGATAGCTCGCCGTGCAGAGGGCAATGCCCGCCAGCGCCACGCTTTGCACCACAACGCGCATCGGCCCGGCGTTATGCCGCGCCTGACGCAGGCGACAGACCAGCAGCAGTGCCATCAGCGGCAGCAGCCAGTGCAGGCTGTTGTGCGTCAGCCCAAAGCCAATCAGAAATGGCCAGGCGAGCAGCATCAGCCCCGTCAGCAGCGGGATGGCCGGAAAAGATCGTCCGCCACGCATGGCGTCTTACTCTTCGCGCAGAAGCTGTTCTACAGCGTCCACCACGTCCTGAACGGTACGCACCGATTTGAAGGTTTCAGGTTTGATTTTTTTGCCTGTTTTCTTCTGCAGATGAACAATCATGTCGACGGCGTCGATGCTGTCCAGCTCCAGATCTTCGTACAGGCGCGCCTCGGGAGAGATCGCGTCCGGTTCGATTTCAAACAGTTTGGTCAGGAGTCCGCAGACTTCCTGATAAATGGCATTTTGTTCTGTCATAGCAAATTCGTTCTCAGGCGCGTTGGGCATGGATAAATGATGCCAGCGTGGCGACGGAATAGAAGTGCTGACGCATCTCTTCGCTTTCCGCAGAGAGCACAACCCCGTACTGGTTTTTCACTGCCAGGCCAAGCTCCAGCGCGTCGATGGAATCGAGGCCCAGGCCATCACCAAACAGCGCCGCATCCGTTTCGATATCATCGGCGGTAAGTTCGTCCAGATTCAGCGTAGAGATAATAAGATTTTTAATTTCAAGATAAAGCGCTTGCATCATTAATTCCTGACAAAGATTGAAGGCCTGCTGTTAAGCGATGCTGCAGATGCCGGTTCAGCTGGCGCGCTGCCAGAGCCGGTTCTTGTTCTGTTGCATCGTAAAAATCATGAATATTGACCCGTTCACGGACATCAACCGTGAAGAAGGGCTTGCGCGGCGGTACGTCGTACCAGCGGCTTTTTTTATCGAGCAGGTGCTCGCTGCAGTGGATCACCACCACCCGCAGATCGCTGCCGCAGCGCACGGCGATATTGGCCGCACCGCGTTGCAGCGTCATCGCTTCCCCGACGCGGGTGCGCGTGCCTTCGGGGAAAATCAGTAAGGTATCGCCCTGTGCCAGACGTCGCTGGCTGGCGGCGAGCAGGGTATCTGCTTCACTGTTGATCAGATAATCCGCTGCGCGAATCACGCCGCTGACGAAGGGGTTACGCAGCAGGGCGCTTTTCACCAGGCAGTCGGTTTCTGGCATGACTGAGGCGAGGATTACGTAATCAATCAGCGTCGGATGGTTGGCGATGACAAGGCAACCGCGCTCGCTGCGCAGGGCCTCAAGGTTATCAATGCGGTAATCCAGCACGCCCGTCAGGCGCATAACGTTCATGAAGAAACGAAAGCTGGCGGCGATACTGCGGCGTGCCAGCCGACGGCGTTTGACGCGATCGCGCTGAACAATCAGCAGGAGATTAAACCAGACCAGCGACAGAAGCAGTCCGCCCACGCCAAACAGCGCGAAGCAGAATCCGGTCATGATCAGACGCCATAGCCGATTAAGAGTGCTGGCTAACGCGTTCATGCGCGGGACCACTGCCACAGCAGGCGCTCACCGGAAACCACAAACTGCGGCTCGCCAGTAAGATAACGTTGCAGGAACATCAGGCTTTGCGGCAACGGCGGCTCTTCGCCGAGGCTGCCAGAACGGGTTTCGCAGCGCAGCGCATCACCGGCTTCGATCACTAACGCCATCGCATACGGCCAGGTGGGCATGTGCGCGGGTAAATGAGGGTGGTAAAACACCGGCAGTGAACCGTCGAAATCGACCAGCAGAACGCGGGCGTACCCCGCCTGCAGCATGCACAGCACTTCACATAAGCCCTGCTGGAAGGTGTCCAGCCCGGCGGAAAGGGAAGAGGAGACAATCGGCTGGCGCGCGGCGATAGTGAGATTACCCACGGAAGAGTTGTGTACGGACATGGCGAAATCGGTGGGCGACACGGCCTGATCCGTCGCCAGGGCATGCAGAATGCGGTAGTTGCGCTCCAGCTCGCCGTGACGGCTGGTGTAGACCACGGCGTCGATGGCGTGCTTGCGCAGCATCGACAGGCCGCAATCGACGGCCAGCTTGCTGCCAGAGTTGAGGCGACGCGCGGTCATCATCGGCAAATCAGTGAGTTTTGCCTGTGGCGCAGTGGGATCAATGGCGAGCGAATCGCGTGACCACGCCTGCCATTGTTCGGCATCACTGAGACCCGGCGCTCTGGCCTGCCAGTCGATAATGTTAAGTGCAAATTTCATCTACGCGCGTCCGCGATCTATCGTCATTAAATAACGGTGTGTGCCGTCAGGTATTTCACAGAATTTATTGTTCGTTTTTCTGACAAATCAGCAAGGTATGCCCTAACCCTAAATTGTCCAGTCGTTGCTCTACGTGGAAACCCGCCTGCTCCAGGTAGTGATAAAATTTCTCGGCGCTATAAAAGCGACTATTACCATTCGCCATGCAGGTGAAATAGAGCGAGGTCGCGTTCAGGCTGAACGAGGCCGCTTCGAATTTCTGGGCATCCCAGAACAGCTCCATAATGCATAACCGTGCGCCCGGCTTCATGACCTGAGCCACGTTTCCCAGCATGGTGACAATCTGATCGGGAGAGAAGCAGTCGAGGAACTGGCTCATCCACCACACGTCAGCTTCGCCCGGCAGTGCCGCGTTGCTAAGCATATCGACAGCATGGAACCCAATGCGATGAGATAATCCTGCAATTGCGATATTTTCCTGCGCCAGCGCTATTTGCTGCGGGAGGTCGAGGATCGTAATGGCGACATTTTCATCATAGCGGCAACAGCGTAAAGCCCATTTACCGGTATTTCCGCCTACATCGTACAATTTTGTCGGCTTGCTTGCGAATATATATGGCAAAGCGGCATCAAAAGCGGCGTCAGAATAGTAATGATCAAACGCAAACCAACTCTCTTTCGCCTGCGCCGGTAATTGCGACAATGCAGGATAGATAGTCGGCCATTCGCCAAATACCGATAATCCCGCGGGCTTTTCCTGTTTAAGGGAATCGGAGAGATGGAATAAACCCTGATAACAAACGTCCTGGGTAAAATCCATATTTACGCGGGTCATGGTGTCATGCAGAAGAAAATGGCCTATTTTTGCCAGGTAGTACAGCCCCTCTTTATGGGTAACGATTCGTCCGCTTAATCCCATATCCAGCAGGACGCTCACTGCATATTCATTCAGTGTGCTGTTTTTAACAATCTCATCCAGGCATGCACCCTGTTTTCCCTGTTTATCCAGCCAGGCTAAAACGCCAGAGTTACGCAGACAGAGCGCGGTTTGAAACAACATCGGAGCAAAAGCGATACGTTGTGCTTCTGTAATGGCATCCAGCGCACTGAGCGAATCCGTTTCGTACATTATTGCGTAACCTTTAACTGGTCAGAGAAATACGTTATCGGGCCGATAGCGGCCCGACTTTAAACAAATTTACTGCGCGGCGCTTCTGGCGAGATTCAGCTGAATATCTTTGTCGAGATTGCGAACCCAACGGTTGTAATTTTTATGAATCTTACCGTCGCTGGCTTTCAGGTTCAGGCTATTTTCGTAATTAATTGAATAGCTTGTGGCCGTGTACGGGATGCGCACTTCGGCGCTATGGTCGCGTGCCTGCAGGCGGCCTTTGATCATACCAGGACTGACTTCGGTCATAATCCAGTCGCGCTGAAGACCGGCTTTCAGAATCGCCGACTTAACCTGCTCCGCAGAATGGCCCGCGCTGACAGTAGAATGAACCTGATCAACCGGGGCAGTACGCGCACAGCCTGCCAGCGCACCCATAATGGCAAACGCCGCACACCATTTCACAATCTTCTTCATCAACAACTCCGTATCAATAATAGTGATTTCGTCCGCGATATTCACGCAATATAATCCTTAAGATAAATTGAAACCATTGCGTTAAATATCATTCTTGCGTTATTTCTTTTTTTTCATTGCCAATTTAACTTTAATTAACGCGATAGCAATGTAGACAACGATTTTGTTATCGGCTTTGCTAAGAGAATATTCACTTAAATATAACAATTATGCCGATTTAAAAAATCGGCATAGAGTGTATAGACCTGATGAGGAACGTAAACCTACCCCGGTTGGTAGGTTTACGCTAAAAACGTTATCCGGGGAGTCGGCTTTTCGGGCGCCCCGGCCCGAGAAGAATCGCCAGTTTCCCGCCGCCTTTCGTGGTCTCCATCCATATTTTACAGACGCTGGTCAGCGGTACCGAAAGGAGCATTCCCACGGGGCCGAGTAGCCATCCCCATATTAATAATGACAAAAAGACCACCATTGTCGACATGCCCAGACGGTGGCCCATCATGCGCGGCTCGACGATATTCCCGAGTACCATATGCACCGCCAGAAATAGTGCGCCCACCAGCATACATTCGTAAAAGCCGTTGAACAGAAACGCCTGAATCATCGGCGGCACGGCAGAGAGCACCGCGCCGATGTTAGGCACGTAGTTGAGCAGAAACGCCAGCACGCCCCACATAAGCGCGAACTGCACGCCCATCAGCGCCAGCCCCAGCCAGACAATCGCCCCGGTCCACAGGCTCAGCAGCGTTTTCAGCGCCAGATAGTGTGAAACACCCTTCAGCGCGCGGTGCAGCCCGGCGATGTGGATTTGCGGATTGTTTAGGGCGAAACGCAGTTTGTACGGTACGTGGCGCACTTCGAACAGCATAAATACCACCGTCATCACCAGCAGTAAAATGCTGGCCATCGCGCCAGAAAGCCCGGTCATCAGGGTGGTGGCGAAGGTCATGACTTTTTCGGAGTCCATGCGTCTCAGCATGCGTTCAGGGGAGATGTGCAAGTTGAGGAACGGCAGCATCTGCTGCAGATCGACAATCTTGCGCGTCAGCTCTTTATTGTATTTCGGCAGTAGGGTGGAGAACTCACTCAGCGACGCCGCCAGCACACCGAACAGCGCGGTCAGCACGATGAGCATCACAATGACTACGATGGTGATGGCAAGCGGACGCCGCACGCCACGTCGAATAAACCAGGTAACTAACGGATTGAGAACAATGGCAAAAAAAAGCGCCAGCAACAGCTGGACGATAATATCCGCCGCCGCGTGAATGCCAGCGAGAATTACCACCAGACAGGCGAGCTTTAATAAAATGTGGAGGCCCGTCTTGTCGGGCTGGGGGGTTGTCATGCTGATTCCTTTTGTTGTGTGCCCGTTAAGTGTAGCGCCTGGAGACCGCTGCGTTTGACGCCGTTAATCTGAAAGTCGCTGCTGCTTTTCGCCCCATGACGTGGTAATAGTGAAACACTGTTGCAAAATTCCAGGTAGAACCTCATGCCCGTACCTGCCGCCGAACCGGCGCTGAGCGGATTGCGCCTCAATCTGCGCATTGTTTCTGTTGTCATGTTTAACTTCGCCAGTTATCTCACCATTGGGCTGCCGCTGGCGGTTTTGCCCGGTTACGTCCATGACGTGATGGGATTTAGCGCCTTCTGGGCGGGGCTGGTGATTAGCCTCCAGTATTTCGCCACGCTGATGAGTCGCCCGCAGTCGGGGCGCTACGCGGATCTGTTTGGCCCGAAAAGTATTGTCGTGGTGGGGTTGTGCGGCTGTTTCCTCAGTGGCCTGAGCTATCTGCTGGCGGCGACCACCAGCGGCTGGCCGATGGTTAGCCTGGCGCTGCTGTGTCTTGGGCGTGTGATTCTGGGCATCGGGCAAAGCCTGGCGGGTACCGGCTCGACCCTGTGGGGCGTGGGCGTTGTCGGCACGCCGCATATCGGGCGCGTGATTTCATGGAACGGGATTGTCACCTACGGCGCGATGGCTCTCGGTGCGCCGCTTGGCGTGGTGTGTTACGCGTGGGGCGGGCTGCACGGGCTGGCCATCACCATTATGGTGGTCGCGCTGATTGCAATTTTACTGGCGCTGCCGCGTCCGAAAGTGAAAGCCAACAAAGGTAAACCGCTGCCGTTTCGCGCGGTGCTCGGACGCGTCTGGCCTTACGGCATGGCGCTGGCGCTGGCCTCCGCCGGTTTCGGTGTGATCGCCACCTTCATCACCCTCTTTTACGATGCCAAAGGCTGGGACGGCGCAGCGTTCGCCCTGACGTTGTTTAGCTGTGCCTTCGTTGGCACGCGGTTACTCTTCCCGAACGGCATCAACCGCCTCGGCGGGCTGAACGTGGCCATGATCTGCTTTGCCGTGGAGATTGTTGGCCTGCTGCTGACGGGCATTGCCAGCGAGCCGTGGGTGGCGAAAATCGGCGTGTTCCTCGCGGGCGCGGGCTTCTCGCTGGTCTTCCCGGCGCTGGGCGTGGTGGCGGTGAAAGCCGTGCCACAGCAAAACCAGGGCTCAGCACTGGCGACTTATACGGTATTTATGGATATGTCGTTGGGCGTGACCGGGCCACTGGCCGGGCTGCTGATGGCATGGGCGGGCGTTCCGATGATCTATCTGGCGGCGGCGGGGCTGGTGGGTGTGGCGCTGTTGTTGACCTGGCGCCTAAAAAAACGGCCCCCGGCGCAAGCGACGGAGACCGTTGAATCGTAATGAAAATTATTTGATCACGACGGTATTAATGATGTTTTCCGCAGCGGTTTGCGCCTTCTGCTGATCGTCAGCAGGCAGGGTGATTTGCATGGTCAGCAGTTTGCCGTCCACTTTACCCAGCACCACGGAGGAGTAAGCGGTCTGGCCTTTGGCAGAGATAATGCTGTCCAGCTGTTGCAAGGTGTGGCCTTTCAGTTCGATGGACTTGTTGGTCACGACCTGCAGCTGCGGATCGCGGCTACGCTGTTGATCTTCCAGACGCTTAGTCAGCACGGCCAGGTCTTCGCTGGTGTCGTCACCGACAATCACGATCACCGCTTTCTGCCCGGTGGCGTCTGAATAGACGTGCATGTTGTTCGCCTGGGTACCCAGCTTGCCGCTCTGATCGGTCATATCCGCCGGCAGAGAGAAACTGAGTTTGCCATCCATCAAATTCACCGGTTGTCCGGTGGCGTTACTTTCAGCAGACGCGCCCTGAGCAGGGGTCTTCGTATCGCTGTTATCACAGGCCGCAAGGCCCACAACCAGCAGGCCAATCCCGACATATTTAACCAGATTGCGCATTGACTTCTTCCTTTCGATAAACGGCCATAACGGCTCATTTGTCCATCTTATCACAACTGATAAAGCGAACCTTTAACCAGCCTGTAATGCAGACATTTCGGATTTATCCGCCAGCCTTTTCAGGAGCATATTCAGCAGCACGCCGTACATCGGCAGGAAGAACGCAATGCTGATCAGCACTTTGAAGCAGTAGTCCACCAGCGCGATTTCCATCCAGTGGGCGGCCATAAAGGCATCCGGGCTGCGCCAGAAGGCGATAAAGAAGAAGGCGAGGGTATCGCTGACGTTACCGAACAGCGTGGACGCCGTCGGTGCCATCCACCAGCGGTGGTTCTGTCGCAGGCGGTTAAAGACGTGGACGTCGAGGATCTGCCCCAGCGCATAGGCCATAAAGCTGGCGGCGGCGATACGGGCGACAAACAGATTGAAGTGCGTCAGCGCTTCAAAGCCCTGCCAGCTTCCCATATAGAACAGGGATGAGATGACGTAGGAGATGAACAGCGCGGGCAGCATCACCGCAAAAATAATGCGTCGGGCCAGCGGCGCGCCGAAGATGCGCACGGTCAAATCTGTCGCAAGGAAGATAAACGGGAAACTGAACGCGCCCCAGGTGGTATGGAAACCAAAAATGGAGATGGGCAGCTGCACCAGATAGTTACTGGAGGTGATCACCAGCAGATGAAATAGCGATAGCCAGAACAACGCTTTTACGCGCTGCGATTGAGAGAACTGCGTCATATTGTGACCTTTTTGTGATTTGGGGTGAGGGAACCCAATAAAAACCTACCGGGGTAGGGTTTAAAGCCGCCGCATAATACTGCTTTTGGAGGGTATTGCAATGGCTAATTTTCGCGCAATCGTTAACCTGGTTTGCTTTGCCGAAAACGCGGCGTAAACTACAGCCGTTTTTGATGTGAACGAGAAGATGATGACCAACCTGTTTTCCAGCCCTGACCACACGCTTGATGCACAAGGCCTCCGTTGCCCGGAGCCGGTAATGATGGTGCGCAAAACCGTGCGCAACATGCAGACCGGCGAGACGCTGCTGATCATTGCTGACGATCCTGCCACCACCCGCGATATTCCGGGCTTTTGTACCTTTATGGAACACGAACTGGTGGCGCAAGAGACCCAATCGCTGCCGTACCGGTATCTGCTGCGCAAAGGATAATCGCGTTTGCCGGGTGGCGACGACGCCTTACCCGGCCTACAACATTCTCGCGTGATTATCGCGTTTGCCCGGCGGTTATGACTTCCGACGCAACAACCGCAGGGCGTTGGCTGTCACCAGCACCGTTGCCCCCGTATCCGCCAACACTGCCAGCCACAGACCTGTTATTCCCAGCAGCGTTGTCACCAGGAAGATCCCCTTCAGCCCCAGCGCAATCGTAATGTTCTGACGAATATTGGTACGGGTGGCGCGCGCCAGGGATATCATCTGCGCAAGCCCGGTCAGACGGTTATGGGTAAGCGCCGCATCGGCGGTTTCCAGCGCCACGTCGGTGCCACTGCCCATCGCAATCCCGATCGTCGCGGCTTTCATCGCCGGGGCGTCGTTAATGCCGTCGCCGACCATTGCCAGCGGTGCCTGAGCGTTTAGCCCGGTAACAGCCTGCACTTTATCTGCTGGCAACAATCCTGCCCGGTATTCCAGATCAAGCTCGCTGGCAATCGCTGCCGCTGCACGTGGGTTATCGCCGGTCAAAATCACACCCTGAATACCGAGCTTATGCAGTGCCGCCACGGCCTCTTTGGCATCGTCACGCAGGGTATCGCGCAGGGCCAGAACCCCTTTCGCCACGCCGTCGACAACGACGATCACCACTGTCTGCCCGGCCTGTTCCAGCTCGCGGATCTGCGGGCTGAAGGCGTCAGCGGGGAATTTATCGGCGGCACAGATCAGCACCTGGCGCCCTTCGACTACCGCTTCGATCCCTGACCCCATTAGCGCGCGCTGCGCACTGGCTGCGGGGATCATCAGCCCGCGCGACTGGGCCTCACGCACAATCGCCTGCGCCAGGGGATGGGTCGATCCCTGCTCAACGGCGGCGGCCAGTGACAGCAATGCGTCGTCGGCAGGATAAATTCCGGTAACCTGCGGTTTGCCAACTGTCAGAGTCCCGGTTTTATCGAAGCCGATCTGCTGAACCTGGCTGAGCTGCTCCAGCGCGGCACCGCCTTTAATCAGCGCTCCGCGTCGCGCGGCTGCCGCCAGACCTGAGGTAATGGCCGCAGGTGTTGAGATGACCAGCGCACACGGACAGCCGATCAGCAGCAGCGTCAGCCCTTTATAAATCCAGGCCTCCCACGGGGCGCTGAACAGCAGCGGCGGAACCACCGCCACCAGCAGGGCAATCAGCATAATCACTGGCGTGTAAATGCGGCTGAAGCGATCGATAAAGCGCTCGACGGGCGCACGGCGCTCTTCGGCTTCTTCGATGAGCTTCAGAATCCGGTCAATGGCGCTGTCGCCCGGTTCGGACAGCACCGTGAGCTGCACCAGACGGTCCACGCTGGTGGCCCCGGCAGGGACTTTCTCGCCCGTCTCACGTTCGACAGGAATTGATTCCCCGGTCAGGGCGCTTTCATCGAAACTGGCGTTTGCGGTGATGAGCGTACCGTCCGCGGGCAGACGGCCCCCGGCAGCCACTTCCATTACATCGCCGGGGCGAAGTGCAGTGATGGCGACAGTTTTTCGTTCTCCGTCGACCACGACCGTTGCCGTTTCCGGTTTCAGCGCCATTAACGCGCTGACCCCTTTACGTGCGCGGCTCGCCGCCCAGCCTTCAAGGCGTTCGCCAATCAGGAACAGCAGCAGGACCATCGCCGCTTCTGCCGTCGCACCAATAAACAGCGCGCCAATCGCCGCGACGCTCATTAGTGTTTCAATGGCGAACCAGCTCCCGCTTTTCATCAGGCGCAGGGCCTGACGAGCAATCGGGAACAGGCCGACCAGGGTCGTTGCGATAAACGCCAGATTGCCGAACGGATGATTAAAGTGTTCCAGCGTCCAGCTCAGCGCCATCATGATGATCAGCGTAATGAGCGGCAGATTTTCCCGCAGGGGAGAGATTTTTTCGGCAGGCGTCTGCTCGCTGCGCAGGGAATAGCCCGCGCGGGTGACAGCCGCTTCGACTTGCGCACTGACATCTTTTTCAGCGCTGATGAGCAGCTTTTCGGTCGCGAACAGCACCTGAACGTGGTTTACGCCAGCCACCTGTTTGACGGCGTTTTCGACTTTGCGCGCGCAGGCGGCGCAGTCCATCCCGTTGACGATCCAGGTGTAGCGCTCGCCGTTTTCAGGCAGCACGGGTGCCGTCTGGGTTTCGCATCCGCTGTCGCAGCAGCAGTCGTCTTTCGCAGGCGCGGGGCTGAGTTTCAGCGCCGAGAATTGCGGCACTTTTTTCGGTGTTTCTGGAGTCGACATGGCACTCTCCGGTAATGATAATTTTCTCATTAACCGCAGCATACACTCTGGAGTCGACTCCAGAGTCAAGCACTATTAAATATACAGCGAGCGGACTATCAGGAAATGCCCGGCGAAGTAGCAGGCGGCGGCGATAGCGTTATCCGCGCGGAAGCGACGGCGGTAGTGACTTCCCAGCCAAACAATATTCCCAATCAGCAGCAGGGCGGCACCGAAGAACGCCGACATTGCAGGTGACGTAGGACGGAAGAACCACAGTTCACCGGCCAGCCAGACCATCACCAGCGTCATGGCGATAAAGGTACAGACCGGCCAGCGCATCTCCTCCAGCCGTGTCCAGATCACCGCCACCAGCAGCGCGCCCATGACCAGTAAGATCAGCGGCAACGGCCAGAAGAAGGAGAGGGTCATCTGGCTGGCGAAGTAGATGGTATAGAGCAGATGGGAAAGGAAAAATGCCCCGATGGCATACAGCAAACGCTGGCGCGGCAGCAGGGTAAGCGCGTCACCAATCAGCGAGGCGCACAGACCCGCGAGCACCAGATAGCTCACGGCGTTGAACATCGGCGCCTGCCAGGCGAGCAGCAGCAGGAGCAGCAGGGTCACCGGTTTAAACAGCCAGCGCTGCCACGTTGGACCGCGATACGACGCATCGACATAAAGCCATGCGGAAAAACAGACAGCGATAAATGACCAAAGCATATTAACTCCCTGTATCTGTTATTTTTGAATCATACATTCTGATTCAGTGTAGTGACGCGAGCAGGCGTTTGGCAATGCCGGATAAGCCGCGGTATCCTGATTTCCGCATAATCTGATGGGATTCAACAATGAGCAAAATGCCGCTTTTCTTCGTGGTGGTGGTGGCCATCATCGTCATCGCCGCTTCGTTTCGCTTTGTGCAGCAGCGCCGCGAAAAAGCCGATAATAACGCCACGCCGCTCTTACAAAAACGGGTGGCGGTGAGCAATAAGCGCGAGAAAGCGCTTAATGAGCGCCGTTCCCGGCAGCAACAGGTGACGCCAGCAGGCGCGCTAATGCGCTATGAGGCGAGCTTTAAACCGCAGAGCGGTGGGCTGGAGATGACGTTTCGTCTCGACGAGAAGCAGTACCATCAGCTGACGGTGGGGGATCGCGGGCTGTTGAGCTATAAGGGATCGCGGTTTGAAGGGTTTGCGGTCGAGCCGTAACTCGCCGGGTGGCCCGGTTTACAAAAGCTGTACACCGGGCTGCATATGACTTATTTCTTCGCCTGTGCTTTAAACTTTTTCATCCACACCAGCAGCTCGAACACGCCGAAAATAAAGACGCGCAGTTGCTGCCAGCCGGTCATCGGCGGCCCGTCTTTCGGCAGACCGTTTTTCAGCATCACCATCTGCAGGGCGTGCATAAAGGCGGTGAAAATCAGCGCCACGTTAACGAAAATGTTCATCGGACGTGGGAACGGGTGGACGAGGTTCAGGAGCAGAAACGCCCAGACGCCCAACATCAGCAAACGGCCAAGATTAATCAGAACTGGCATCAGGCTCTCCTTCTACTTCACGGTGATACAAACGATAGGCGACCTGCCCTGCGACCTGCTCGCGGTGCAGATCCCAGTGAACGGGAACCGGCGGAAGGCCATTTTCCACTTCACTTTCGACATAAATAAGCGCGTCATCCGCCAGCCAGCCGTTGTTTTCCAGCAGCGTCAGCGTCTCTTCCAGCAGCCCCTTGCGGAACGGCGGGTCGATAAATACCACGTCGTGCGGCGTGCCCTTTTGCGCGAGGAACGACAGAGTATTGATATTCACCACGTTGCCGTTGGTCGCTTTGAGGGTCGCCAGATTTTGCTGCAACTGCTGCGCAACGCCGCGCTCCATCTCCAGCAGGGTTGCGCTTGCGGCATAACGCGACAGCGCTTCAAGGCCGAGCGCACCGCTTCCGGCAAAACAGTCCAGGCAGCGGGCGTCAACCATCGATGGGGCCAGCCAGTTAAATAGCGTCTCGCGGACGCGATCGGTTGTCGGGCGCAGCCCAGGGCTGTCGGGTACAGGCAGTTTGCGGCCTCGCCACTGGCCGCCAATAATGCGAATTTGTCCGGCCGGGCGGTTCGTTTTCTTCATTTCAGGAAAGCTCTGCTAACAATTGGCCTGCGATTCCAGGCGGTGATGTTAATTAGGTAAAGTGTTAGACTATTTCATCATTTTTATAGCTTCCATGTATATAGCACCGCGAGGAGTGTCGTCGCAGATGGCAAAACAAAAAAAACGTGGCTTCTTTTCCTGGCTGGGCTTCGGCGAAAAAGAGCAAGAAACAGAACAGAAAATCGAAGAACAGCAAGCGGTTGAAGAGCAGTCACAGCCCGAAACGCCTGTTGAAACCGCCGCGGTTGTAGAAGCGGAAGAGCCTGCGCACAGCAAAGAAGAGATCGACTCCTTCGCTGAAGACGTGGTTGAGGTGACCGAACAGATTCAGGAGATCGAGAAACCGGAGCCGGTAATTGTTCCTCAGGCGGTCGAGGTTGTCGTTGAGCCGGTTGTTGAAGAAGCGCCTCAGGCCGTGATTGAGCACGAAGAGCTGCCGCTGCCGGAAGAGGTCAAAGCCGAAACGATCGCGCCAGAAGAGTGGCAGGCGGAAGCGGAAACCGTAGAGATCGTTGAAGCCGTTGAAGAAGCGGAAAACGCGCCTGACATCACCGATGAAGAGCTGGAAGCCCAGGCGCTGGCCGCCGAAGCCGCAGAAGACGCGGTGATCGTGGTGCCGGTCGAAGAGACGGAAGAAGAGGCCCCGGCGGAAGAGATCGTTCAGGAGCAGGAAAAACCGACCAAAGAAGGTTTCTTCGCGCGTCTGAAACGCAGCCTGGTCAGAACCAAAGAAAACCTCGGTTCCGGATTTATCAGTCTGTTCCGTGGCAAAAAAATCGACGATGATCTGTTTGAAGAGCTGGAAGAGCAGCTGCTGATTGCCGATGTCGGCGTGGAAACCACGCGCAAAATTATCGCGAAACTGACGGAAAGCGCGAGCCGTAAACAGCTGCGTGATGCCGAGGCGCTGTACGGCCTGCTGAAAGACGAGATGGGCGAAATTCTCGCAAAAGTTGACGAACCGCTTAATATTGAAGGCAAAACGCCCTTTGTTATTCTGATGGTGGGCGTTAACGGCGTCGGGAAAACCACCACTATCGGTAAGCTGGCGCGTCAGTTTGAGCAGCAGGGCAAATCGGTGATGCTGGCGGCGGGCGATACCTTCCGTGCAGCGGCCGTCGAGCAGCTGCAGGTCTGGGGTCAGCGCAACAACATTCCGGTGGTTGCGCAGCACACTGGCGCAGATTCTGCGTCCGTGATTTTCGATGCCATCCAGGCGGCGAAAGCGCGAAATATCGATGTGCTGATTGCGGATACCGCAGGGCGTTTGCAGAATAAATCGCACCTGATGGAAGAGCTGAAGAAAATCGTCCGCGTGATGAAGAAGCTGGACGAAGACGCACCGCATGAAATTATGCTGACCATTGATGCCAGCACCGGCCAGAACGCCATCAGCCAGGCGAAGCTGTTTGATGAAGCGGTCGGGCTGACCGGGATTACGCTGACCAAACTGGACGGCACCGCTAAGGGGGGAGTGATCTTCTCCGTGGCGGATCAGTTCGGCATCCCAATCCGTTACATCGGTGTCGGCGAACGTATCGAGGATTTGCGTCCGTTTAAATCGGACGACTTTATTGAGGCACTATTTGCCCGAGAGGATTAACAATGATTCGCTTTGAACACGTCAGCAAGGCCTATCTCGGTGGGAGACAAGCGTTGCAGGGGGTGACATTCCACCTGCAACCGGGCGAGATGGCATTCCTGACCGGCCACTCCGGCGCGGGGAAAAGTACCCTGCTCAAGCTTATCTGTGGGATCGAGCGGCCAAGCGCCGGGAACATCTTTTTTAGCGGGCATGATATCAGCCGCCTGAAAAACCGTGAGGTGCCGTTTCTGCGTCGTCAGATCGGCATGATTTTCCAGGATCACCACCTGCTGATGGATCGCACCGTTTTTGATAACGTGGCGATCCCGCTGATCATTGCGGGTGCCAGCTATGACGATATCCGCCGTCGCGTTTCGGCGGCGCTGGATAAAGTCGGGCTGCTGGACAAAGCGAAGAACTTCCCGATTCAGCTTTCCGGCGGTGAACAGCAGCGCGTGGGTATTGCTCGCGCGGTGGTGAACAAACCCGCCGTCCTGCTGGCGGATGAACCGACCGGTAACCTGGACGATGCGCTCTCGGAAGGGATCCTGCGGCTGTTTGAGGAGTTTAACCGCGTTGGGGTAACAGTCCTGATGGCGACGCACGACATCGGGCTGATTTCCCGTCGTTCGTACCGCATGCTGACCCTGAGCGAAGGTCATTTGCACGGAGGCCACGTTGAATAAGCGCGACGCAATAAACCAGATTCGGCAGTTTGGTAATCGATTTGACCGCTTCCGCAAGCCGCAGGGCGGCGGAGAGGGTAACCGTAACACGCCAAAGCGTGCGAAAGCGGCGCCGAAGCCAAACTCTCGCAAGACCAACGTCTTTAACGAACAGGTGCGCTACGCCTTCCACGGCGCGGTGCAGGATCTGAAAAGTAAACCGCTGGCGACGTTCCTGACGGTGATGGTGATCGCCATCTCCCTGACGCTGCCGAGCGTCTGCTATATGGTCTACAAAAACGTCAATGAGGCGGCCTCGCAATACTATCCGTCACCGCAAATCACGGTGTATCTGGATAAGGCGCTGGATGACAGCGCCGCCGCACAGGTGGTGGGGCAACTCCAGGCGGAGCAGGGCGTCGAAAAGGTGAACTACCTGTCGCGCGACGAAGCGCTGGGCGAGTTCCGCAACTGGTCCGGGTTTGGCGGCGCGCTGGATATGCTCGAAGAGAACCCGCTGCCCGCCGTGGCGGTGGTGATCCCGAAACTGGACTTCCAGGGCACGGACTCGCTGAACACCCTGCGCGATCGCATCACCCGTATCAACGGCATTGATGAAGTGCGTATGGACGACAGCTGGTTTGCGCGTTTGGCCTCCCTGACGGGGCTGGTAGGGCGCGTGGCGGCAATGATTGGCGTGCTGATGGTGGCGGCGGTCTTCCTCGTCATCGGTAACAGCGTGCGTCTGAGCATCTTCGCCCGTCGCGATACGATTAACGTGCAGAAACTGATAGGTGCGACGGATGGATTCATCCTACGCCCGTTCCTGTATGGCGGCGCATTGCTCGGTTTTTCCGGCGCATTTCTTTCACTGATTCTGTCAGAAATTTTGGTGATGCGGCTCTCTTCCGCCGTCACCGAAGTGGCGCAGGTTTTCGGAACTAAGTTTGATATCAGCGGCTTATCCTTCGATGAGTGCCTGTTATTACTGCTGGTGTGCTCGATGATTGGCTGGGTGGCCGCCTGGCTTGCCACCGTACAACATTTACGTCACTTTACCCCGCAGTAAAAAATCTCTGGTATAATCTTTCCCTGCAATGAGTACTTCACTCTGCAGGGAAAGAGTCCCTGTTGGCTCTCCCCCGCAATCAGTTGTCCATGTCACAATTTGTGCGTAATTTATTCACAGCATTACATGGAACTTGTGGATAAAATCACGGTCTGATAAAAATGTGAATGTTAGTCTCACTGCTCAAATGCTTTGGCATGCTTGTTGCCTGATGGGGACAAACAAACGCCAGAAGACACTAAATTGAGAGGAATGAATGACCAAAGAAATGCAAACTTTAGCTTTAGCCCCTGTTGGTAACCTGGAATCTTATATCCGGGCTGCGAACACCTGGCCGATGTTGACGGCTGAGGAAGAAAAGGAGCTTGCTGAAAAGCTGCATTACCAGGGCGATCTGGAAGCAGCTAAGACGCTGATCCTGTCTCACCTGCGCTTTGTTGTTCACGTTGCTCGTAATTACTCGGGTTACGGTCTGCCGCAGGCGGACTTGATTCAGGAAGGTAACATCGGTCTGATGAAGGCTGTACGTCGCTTCAACCCGGAAGTGGGTGTGCGACTGGTCTCCTTCGCCGTTCACTGGATCAAAGCGGAAATTCACGAATACGTGCTGCGTAACTGGCGTATTGTGAAAGTCGCTACGACCAAAGCACAGCGCAAACTGTTCTTCAACCTGCGTAAAGCCAAGCAGCGTCTGGGCTGGTTCAATCAGGATGAAGTCGAAATGGTAGCGCGTGAGCTGGGCGTTTCCAGCAAAGATGTGCGTGAGATGGAATCCCGTATGGCCGCTCAGGACATGACATTCGATATGTCTTCTGACGACGATGCGCAGGATAGCCAGCCGATGGCACCGGTTCTGTATCTGCAGGATAAAACCTCTAACTTTGCCGACGGCATCGAAGAGGATAACTGGGAAGATCAGGCCGCGAACAAACTCACCCACGCGATGGAAGGTCTCGACGAGCGTAGCCAGGCGATTATCCGCGCCCGCTGGCTGGACGAAGACAACAAGTCCACCCTGCAGGAGCTGGCCGACCGCTACGGCGTCTCAGCAGAGCGTGTGCGTCAGCTTGAAAAGAACGCCATGAAAAAACTTCGCGCCGCTATCGAAGCGTAATTCCCGCGAAGTTCCCCGATAACCCCTGGATGAAAATCTGGGGGTTTTGTTTTTTTAACGACCGCTCTGGCGAATTCCTCCCCCCTGGCAAACACTTACAGATGCGCTACGCATGCGAATCTTAGGGGGACAGGGTGAACAATCACGAGTTAAATGAACGGCGTTTGCAGGCAACGCCGCGCGGTATCGGGGTGATGTGCGGTTTCTACGCCGATAAAGCGGAAAACGCCACGTTGTGGGATATCGAAGGCAACGAAGTGATCGACTTCGCCGCCGGGATTGCGGTGCTGAACACGGGCCATCGCCATCCCAAAGTGATCGCCGCCATCGAAAAGCAGCTTCAGTCGTTTACCCACACGGCGTACCAGATTGTGCCGTACGAAGGCTATATCGCCCTCGCGGAGCGCATCAATGCCCGCGTGCCAATTGAAGGGCCAGCCAAAACCGCCTTCTTCTCGACGGGCGCAGAAGCCGTCGAAAATGCGGTCAAAATCGCCCGCGCCTACACCAAACGACCCGGTCTTATCACGTTCGGCGGCGCCTTCCACGGGCGTACCTTTATGACCATGGCCCTCACCGGCAAAGTGGCGCCCTACAAACTCGGCTTCGGCCCGTTCCCTGGCTCGGTCTATCACGCGCAATATCCCAACACGCTGCACGGCGTGAGTTCTCAGGACGCCCTGAAAAGCCTGGATCGCATCTTTAAAGCCGATATCGCCCCGGATCAGGTGGCAGCGATTATCCTCGAACCGGTTCAGGGTGAAGGCGGATTCAACGTCGCGCCGCCCGATTTTATGCAAGGGCTGCGCGCCTTGTGCGACACCCACGGAATTTTGCTGATCGCAGACGAAGTGCAGACCGGCTTTGCCCGTACCGGGAAACTGTTCTCGATGGAGCATCACTGCGTTAAACCGGATCTGATCACCATGGCGAAAAGCCTGGCGGGCGGGATGCCGCTCTCGGCGGTGTCGGGCCGCGCCGAGGTGATGGACGCCCCCGCACCGGGCGGGCTGGGCGGCACCTACGCCGGGAACCCGCTGGCGATTGCGGCGGCACTGGCGGTGCTGGACGTGATCGACGAAGAGGATCTGTGCGCTCGCGCCTCGCACCTGGGCCATCATCTGGTGGAAGTGCTGAGCAAGGCCAAATCTGGTTGCCCGTATATTGCCGATATCCGCGCGCAAGGCTCGATGGTGGCAGTGGAGTTCAACGATCCCGAGACCGGGCAGCCCTCACCGGAATTTACCCGCCAGGTTCAGGAGCGCGCGCTGGCGGAAGGGCTGTTGCTGCTCAGCTGCGGCGTATACGGCAACGTCATTCGTTTTCTCTATCCACTCACCATTCCCGACGCGCAGTTCCGCAAAGCGCTGGATATCATCTCTGCCTCGCTGACTCGATAAAGCCCGAGCCCGGTCGCAAAACTGCACCGGGCTGGCATAGTTACATTTCAAATTAGCTATTCCAAAATCATAAAAATGGGGTATGTTTTAGCAGAGTGTGCTGAAAAAGCGCGGACGGCAGACCTATAATTGAAATAAAGCGCTACACAACAACATCACAACAATCGTAATAACCATAATAATGGGGAATCTCAGGATGAATATGAAGGGTAAAGCGTTACTGGCAGGATGTATCGCGTTGGCATTCAGCACTATGGCTCAGGCGGATATTAAAGTGGCTGTTGTCGGTGCGATGTCCGGTCCGGTAGCGCAATACGGCGACCAGGAATTTACCGGCGCAGAACAAGCGGTTGCAGACATTAATGCCAAGGGCGGCATCAAAGGCGAAAAACTGCAGATCGTAAAATATGACGATGCCTGCGACCCTAAACAAGCGGTAGCAGTGGCGAACAAAGTGGTGAACGACGGGATCAAATACGTTATCGGTCACCTGTGCTCCTCATCCACCCAGCCTGCGTCTGATATCTACGAAGACGAAGGCATTCTGATGATCACCCCGGCCGCGACCGCTCCAGAGCTGACCGCGCGTGGGTATAAACTGATTCTGCGTACCACCGGCCTGGACTCCGACCAGGGCCCAACCGCCGCGAAATACATTCTTGAGAAAGTGAAGCCGCAGCGCATCGCGATTGTCCACGATAAACAGCAGTACGGCGAAGGCCTGGCGCGCTCCGTACAGGACAGCCTGAAAAAAGCCAATGCGAAAGTGGTGTTCTTCGACGGCATCACCGCCGGTGAAAAAGACTTCTCCACGCTGGTAGCGCGTCTGAAGAAAGAGAACATCGACTTCGTGTACTACGGCGGTTATCACCCGGAAATGGGCCAGATCCTGCGCCAGGCGCGCGCGGCCGGTCTGAAAACGCAGTTCATGGGACCAGAGGGCGTGGCGAACGTTTCCCTGTCTAACATCGCGGGCGACTCGGCTGAAGGGATGCTGGTCACCAAGCCGAAGAACTACGATCAGGTTCCGGCGAACAAACCGATTGTGGATGCCATCAAGGCCAAGAAACAAGATCCAAGCGGCGCGTTCGTGTGGACCACTTACGCAGCGCTGCAATCCCTGCAGGCAGGCCTAAACCAGTCTGCCGATCCGGCTGAGATTGCGACCTGGCTGAAAGCGAACTCCGTCGATACCGTCATGGGGCCGCTGTCCTGGGACGAGAAGGGCGATCTGAAAGGTTTTGAGTTCGGTGTCTTTACCTGGCATGCAGACGGTTCAGCGACCGACGCTAAGTAAAAAAATGCCCGGTGGCGCTATGCTCTCCGGGCCTACAAAACCTGAGTTCCAGGCCGGGTAAGGCGCAGTCGCCACCCGGCTTTTTTTTACCGCCGCTCCCACCCATTTTCCCGCTCTGCGAACCCTGTCGCCTGCATAAACGCAGACATCACGCTGCGGTCTTCCACGCCGATATCGGACATCCACCAGGCTGACACGTCCGGGTTATCGCGAATCACCTCGTCAATCAAATACTGCCCTACGCCGCGACGGCGGGTGATTTCCCGCACGCGCAGGGAGTCCAGCGCGCCATCGGTTCCGCTCAGGGTCACGCGCACTGCGCCCAGCAGACGCTCGTTAAAGCGGGCGGCATAAATTCGATGGGTTTCATCCACGGTCAGGGAGGAAGGAGAATATTCCGGCCAGATCTTGCCCAGGTCGATATGATCCTGGTCGCTAAAGGACACCAGACGAAGGATGGTCAGTTTCATTAGCTGCTTGTCCAAATCAAAAAGAGTAAAGGCAGTGTACTCAATTTATCTCTTCAGCGGCTTCCCCTTTTTTGAACCATTCTCCAGCTGATTACTTTTTTAGCAACGCGATGTGTAGCGAGAAAGAGCAGGGATCGAAAATTAAGCAGAATTTTACTCTAAAAGGCAGTGTTTTATTCGGCGCTTTGTACCGTTATTTTATGCTGCAAACTGCACTTTTATTTGTTTATCTCTGTCTGATTTCAGAATATTATCTTTGCTTAATCGCCTGAAAAATAGAGATTTTAGTCTGGTTTTTATCAAAAAACTGCGCTAAACCATTAAAGGCACTGGTAAAAATAGCGTTGTTCATTAAAAGTACAGAATGCTTTTTAACCATAATAAAACAAAATATATACATCACGTCACGAATGGGGATTCACAGATGAAAAGGAACGCGAAAGCATTGATCGCGGGAATGGTTGCATTAGCGATTTCGCAGGCAGCCATGGCGGAAGAGATTAAAGTTGCCGTCGTCGGTGCGATGTCCGGTCCGGTTGCCCAGTGGGGTGATATGGAGTTCAACGGCGCGCGTCAGGCGATCAAAGACATCAACGCCAAAGGTGGGATCAAAGGGGATAAGCTGGTTGGCGTGGAATATGACGACGCCTGCGATCCGAAACAAGCCGTCGCCGTGGCGAACAAAATCGTTAACGACGGTATTCAGTACGTTATCGGCCACCTGTGCTCCTCTTCCACGCAGCCCGCTTCAGATATCTATGAAGACGAAGGCATTCTGATGATCACGCCAGGCGCTACCAACCCGGAGCTGACGCAGCGTGGCTATCAGCACATCATGCGTACCGCCGGTCTGGACTCTTCTCAGGGGCCGACTGCCGCGAAGTACATCCTCGAGAAAGTGAAGCCGCAGCGCATCGCGATCATTCACGATAAACAGCAATACGGCGAAGGCCTCGCGCGTTCCGTACAGGACGGCCTGAAAAAAGGCGGCGCGAATGTGGTCTTCTTCGACGGCATTACCGCAGGTGAGAAAGATTTCTCTGCCCTGCTGGCACGCCTGCAAAAAGAGAACATCGACTTCGTTTACTACGGCGGTTACTACCCTGAGATGGGCCAGATGCTGCGCCAGGCGCGCGCGACCGGTCTGAAAACGCAGTTTATGGGCCCGGAAGGCGTGGGTAACGCGTCTCTGTCCAACATCGCAGGCGATGCGGGCGAAGGTATGCTGGTGACAATGCCAAAACGCTATGACCAGGAACCGGCGAACAAGACTATCGTAGAAGCGCTCAAAGCGCAGAAGAAAGATCCGAGCGGTCCGTACGTCTGGATCACCTACGCGGCGGTACAGTCTCTGGCGACTGCCATGGAGCGTACCGGCAGCAAAGAGCCGCTGGACTTAGTGAAAGATTTGAAAGCACACGGAGCAAACACCGTGATTGGGCCGCTGAACTGGGATGAGAAAGGCGATCTAAAGGGATTTGAATTTGGTGTCTTCCAATGGCACGCCGATGGTTCTTCTTCGGTAGCCAAATAATCATCCCGCCGCCCGCGCAAAACGGGCGGTTATAAAAAGGTTTTCTTATGTCCGAGCAGTTTCTCTATTTCTTGCAGCAGATGTTTAACGGCGTCACGCTGGGAAGCACCTATGCGCTGATCGCCATCGGTTACACGATGGTTTACGGCATTATCGGCATGATCAACTTCGCCCACGGCGAGGTCTATATGATCGGCAGCTATGTCTCCTTTATGATCATTGCCGCACTGATGATGATGGGTATCGACAGCAGCTGGCTGCTGGTAGGTGCCGGTTTTGTCGGTGCAATTGTGATTGCCAGCGCCTACGGCTGGAGCATCGAGCGCGTGGCCTATCGGCCTGTGCGCAGCTCTAAACGTCTGATTGCGCTCATCTCCGCCATCGGGATGTCCATCTTCCTGCAAAACTACGTCAGCCTGACGGAAGGCTCGCGCGATGTGGCGCTGCCAAGCCTGTTCAACGGCCAGTGGATTATCGGAGCCAGCGAAAACTTCTCGGCCTCTATCACGACCATGCAGCTGGTGATCTGGGTTGTGACCTTCCTGGCGATGCTGGCGTTGACCATTTTCATCCGTTATTCCCGCATGGGCCGCGCCTGCCGCGCCTGTGCAGAAGACCTGAAAATGGCCAGCCTGCTGGGCATTAACACCGACCGCGTGATCGCCCTGACCTTTGTGATTGGTGCCGCGATGGCGGCGGTGGCGGGTGTGCTGCTCGGTCAGTTCTACGGCGTAATCAACCCCTACATCGGCTTTATGGCCGGGATGAAAGCCTTTACCGCTGCGGTGCTCGGCGGGATCGGCAGTATTCCTGGTGCGATGATCGGCGGCCTGATTCTGGGCGTTGCCGAAGCGCTCTCCTCGGCGTATCTGAGTACCGAATATAAAGACGTCGTCTCCTTTGCACTGCTGATTCTGGTGCTGCTGGTGATGCCTACCGGGATTCTGGGTCGTCCGGAGGTAGAGAAAGTATGAAACCGATGCATTTTGCGATGGCGCTGCTCTCTGCCGCCATGTTCTTCGTCCTCGCGGGCGTCTTTATGGGTGTGCAGTTAGAACTGGATGGCACCCGACTGGTGGTCGATACCGCCGCGGATATCCGCTGGCAGTGGGTGTTTGTCGGCACGGCGGTGGTGTTCCTGTTCCAGCTGCTGCGCCCGGTGTTCCAGAAGACGATGAAAAACGTCTCTGGCCCGAAATTCGTGCTGCCAGCCATTGATGGCTCGACCGTTAAGCAGAAACTGTTCCTGGTGGCGCTGCTGGTGGCCGCTGTTGCGTGGCCGTTCATGGTGTCGCGCGGGACGGTGGATATCGCCACGCTGACCATGATCTACGTGATTCTGGGTCTGGGCTTGAACGTGGTGGTCGGTCTGTCTGGCCTGCTGGTGCTGGGCTATGGCGGGTTCTACGCCATCGGTGCCTACACCTTTGCGTTGCTGAACCACTATTACGGGCTGGGCTTCTGGACCTGTCTGCCGCTGGCGGGCCTGGTGTCTGCCGCCGCAGGTTTCCTGCTCGGCTTCCCGGTGCTGCGTCTGCGCGGTGACTATCTGGCGATTGTGACTTTAGGCTTTGGCGAGATCGTCCGTATCCTGCTGCTCAACAACACCGAAGTGACCGGCGGTCCGAACGGCATCAGCCAGATCCCGAAACCGACCTTCTTCGGCCTGGAGTTCAGCCGCACGGCGCGCGAAGGCGGCTGGGATACCTTCAGCAATTTCTTCGGCGTGAAGTACGACCCCTCCGACCGCGTTATCTGGCTCTATCTGGTGGCGCTGCTGCTGGTGGTGATCACCCTGTTCGTGATCAACCGTCTGCTGCGTATGCCGCTGGGCCGCGCGTGGGAAGCGCTGCGTGAAGACGAAATCGCCTGTCGCTCCCTGGGGCTGAACCCGACGCGCATCAAACTGACCGCGTTCACCATCAGCGCCGCGTTTGCCGGTTTTGCCGGAACGCTGTTTGCCGCGCGTCAGGGCTTCGTCAGCCCGGAATCCTTCACCTTTGCCGAATCAGCCTTTGTGCTGGCCATCGTGGTACTCGGCGGGATGGGCTCCCAGTTTGCGGTGATCCTCGCGGCGATTCTGCTGGTGGTCTCCCGCGAGCTGATGCGCGACTTTAACGAATACAGCATGTTGATGCTGGGTGGTTTGATGGTACTGATGATGATCTGGCGTCCGCAGGGCTTGCTGCCGATGACCCGTCCACAGTTGAAGCTGAAGAACGGGCAAGCGAAAGGAGAGCAGGCATGAGTCAGCCATTATTATCCGTGAACGGCCTGATGATGCGTTTTGGCGGCCTGCTGGCGGTCAATAACGTCTCGCTGGACCTGTTCCCGAAAGAGATTGTCTCCCTGATCGGCCCGAACGGCGCAGGGAAAACCACGGTGTTCAACTGCCTGACCGGTTTCTACAAGCCGACGGGCGGGACCATCATGCTGCGCGATCAGCATCTCGAAGGGCTGCCGGGCCAACAGATCGCCCGTATGGGCGTGGTGCGTACTTTCCAGCACGTGCGCCTGTTCCGTGAAATGACGGTGATTGAAAACCTGCTGGTGGCGCAACATCAGCAGTTGAAGAGCGGGGTGTTCTCCGGCCTGCTGAAAACCCCGGCCTTCCGCCGCGCGCAGAGCGAAGCCCTGGACCGCGCCGCAACCTGGCTGGATCGTATCGGGCTGTTGCAACACGCAAACCGTCAGGCCAGCAATCTGGCCTATGGCGACCAGCGTCGTCTGGAAATTGTCCGCTGCATGGTCACACAGCCGGAAATCCTGATGCTCGATGAGCCTGCCGCCGGTCTGAACCCGAAAGAGACCAAAGAGCTGGACGAGCTGATCGTCGAGCTGCGTAACCATCATGACACCACCATTTTGCTGATTGAGCACGATATGAAGCTGGTGATGGGCATCTCGGATCGGATCTACGTCGTCAACCAGGGGACGCCGCTGGCGAACGGCACGCCTGAAGAAATTCGACATAACCCGGACGTGATCCGCGCCTACTTAGGTGAAGCATGATGGGGGCGAGTCATAATATGGAAAAAGCGATGTTATCTTTTGACAAGGTGAATGCCCACTACGGCAAGATTCAGGCGCTGCATGATGTCAGCCTGCATATCAATCAGGGTGAGATCGTGACGCTCATCGGGGCCAACGGCGCGGGGAAAACCACGCTGCTCGGCACCCTGTGCGGCGATCCGCGTGCTTCCAGCGGGCGTATCATCTTTGACGGTAAAGACATTACCGACTGGCAGACCGCGAAAATCATGCGCGAAGCCGTGGCGATAGTGCCGGAAGGCCGCCGCGTGTTTTCCCGTATGACGGTGGAAGAGAACCTGGCGATGGGCGGCTTCTTTGTCGAGCGCGAACAGTATCAGACCCGCATTAAGCGCGTGTATGAACTCTTCCCGCGCCTGTATGAGCGCCGTATTCAGCGTGCGGGCACCATGTCAGGCGGTGAACAGCAGATGCTGGCGATTGGTCGTGCGCTGATGAGCCAGCCGCGTCTGCTGCTGCTCGATGAGCCATCCCTCGGCCTCGCGCCGATCATCATTCAGCAGATTTTCGACACCATTGAGCAACTGCGTAAAGAGGGGATGACCATCTTCCTCGTGGAGCAAAATGCCAACCAGGCGCTGAAACTTGCGGATCGCGGCTACGTGCTGGAGAACGGTCACGTCGTGCTGTCCGATACCGGCGAAGCGTTGCTGGCGAACGAAGCGGTGCGAAGTGCGTATTTAGGCGGTTAAGTTGTCTGTTGCCCGGTGGCGCTGCGCTTACCGGGCCAGTAAAACCTGATTCACAGGCCGGGTAGGGCGATGCCTCCCGGCTTTTTTTTGCCATGCTATCGTCACCATTCCATCATCCCCCTGACCCCGGTCTGTCATCATTCTGTAAATAAACAGTTATTTTTCTGTCATTCGAGCATGTCATGTTACCTCGCGAGCATAAAACGCGTGAAATCGCGCATCCGGCACAAAAAAGAGAGATGACAATGACATCGTTACGACACACAGCTTTGGGTCTGGCAATCGGTCTGGCTTTTGCGACGAACGCAATGGCTGTCACGACCATTCCGTTCTGGCATTCCATGGAAGGGGAGTTGGGCAAAGAGGTTGATTCTCTGGCGCAGCGTTTCAACGACACCCATCCGGATTACAAAATTGTGCCGGTGTACAAAGGTAACTACGAGCAGAGCCTGAGCGCGGGAATCGCCGCGTTCCGCACCGGGAATGCACCGGCGCTGCTGCAGGTGTATGAAGTTGGCACCGCCACCATGATGGCCTCGAAAGCGATCAAACCGGTCTATGAAGTGTTTAAAGACGCGGGCATTAACTTCGATGAATCCCAGTTTGTGCCGACGGTTTCCGGTTATTACACCGACTCCAAAACCGGGCATCTGCTGTCCCAACCGTTTAACAGCTCCACGCCGGTGCTCTATTACAACAAAGACGCCTTCAAAAAAGCCGGTTTAAACCCGGAACAGCCGCCGAAAACCTGGCAGGACCTGGCGGACTACACCGCCAAACTGAAAGCGGCAGGCATGAAGTGTGGCTACGCGAGCGGCTGGCAGGGCTGGATTCAGATTGAAAACTTCAGCGCCTGGCACGGTCTGCCGGTCGCCACGAAGAACAACGGCTTTGACGGCACCGACGCCGTGCTGGAGTTCAACAAACCCGAGCAGGTGAAACACATCGCGCTGTTGGAAGCGCTGAATAAGAAGGGCGATTTCAGCTACTTCGGGCGTAAAGACGAATCTACCGAGAAGTTTTACAACGGCGACTGTGCGATCACCACCGCCTCTTCCGGTTCGCTGGCGGATATCCGTCACTACGCCAAATTCAACTACGGCGTGGGCATGATGCCTTATGACGCCGATGCCAAAGGCGCACCACAGAACGCCATCATCGGCGGGGCGAGCCTGTGGGTAATGCAGGGCAAAGACAACGGCACCTACAAAGGCGTGGCGGAGTTCCTCGACTTCCTCGCGAAACCTGAAAACGCCGCCGAGTGGCACCAGAAGACCGGCTACCTGCCGATCACCAAAGCCGCTTACGACCTGACGCGCGAGCAGGGCTTCTATGACAAAAACCCAGGGGCGGATATCGCGACGCGCCAGATGCTGAACAAGCCGCCGTTACCGTTCACCAAAGGTCTGCGTCTGGGCAACATGCCGCAGATTAGGACCATCGTGGATGAAGAGCTGGAAAGCGTATGGACCGGTAAGAAAACGCCACAGCAGGCGCTGGATTCAGCGGTAGAGCGCGGAAATAAGCTGCTGCGCCGCTTTGAGCAGTCGACGAAGTCTTAATGTTTTTATGCCGGCTTACCCGGTCTGCGAGGGGGACATTCACCTCGTTGGCCGGGTCATCCGGCACTGTTCAGGAATCCAATCTCAATGTCATCCTCCCGTCCGGTATTCCGTTCGCGCTGGCTGCCCTATTTGCTGGTCGCCCCGCAGCTGATTATCACCGTCATCTTTTTTATCTGGCCTGCGGGCGAAGCGCTCTGGTACTCGGTACAAAGCGTCGATCCGTTCGGGCTTTCCAGCCAGTTTGTCGGTCTGGATAACTTTACCGCGCTGTTCCATGACAGCTATTACCTCGACTCCTTCTGGACGACGATCAAATTCAGCGCCATGGTGACGGTCAGCGGCCTCGTCGTGTCGCTGTTTTTTGCGGCGCTGGTGGATTACGTGGTGCGCGGCAGCCGTCTCTATCAGACGCTGATGCTGCTGCCCTACGCCGTCGCACCTGCCGTCGCCGCCGTGCTGTGGATCTTCCTGTTTAACCCAGGGCGTGGGCTGATTACCCATTTCCTCGGCGAATTCGGCTACGACTGGAACCACGCGCAAAACAGCGGCCAGGCGATGTTCCTGGTGGTGTTTGCCTCGGTCTGGAAGCAGATCAGCTACAACTTCCTTTTCTTCTTCGCCGCGCTGCAATCCATTCCGCGCTCGCTGGTCGAAGCCGCCGCGATTGACGGCGCAGGGCCGATTCGCCGCTTCTTCAAACTGGCGCTGCCGCTGATTGCGCCGGTGAGTTTCTTCCTGCTGGTGGTAAACCTGGTCTACGCCTTCTTCGACACCTTCCCGGTGATCGACGCCGCCACCGCCGGTGGGCCGGTGCAGGCGACCACCACGCTTATCTACAAAATCTACCGCGAAGGCTTTGCGGGGCTGGACCTGTCGGCCTCTGCCGCGCAGTCCGTGGTGCTGATGGGGCTGGTGATTGTGCTGACGGTGGTTCAGTTCCGCTATGTCGAAAGTAAGGTGCGCTATCAATGATTGAGAACCGTCCGGGGCTGACGATTTTCAGCCACACCCTGTTAATACTCGGGATCATCGTCATCCTGTTCCCGCTTTACGTGGCCTTTGTTGCCGCCACGCTGGATACCAAAGCCGTGTTCGACACGCCGATGACGCTGGTGCCTGGCGGCCATCTTTTCGAAAACATGGCGACTATCTGGACCCAGGGCGTAGGGGCCAACAGCGCGCCGTTCTGGCTGATGATGCTCAACAGTTTCATCATGGCCTTTGGCATTACGGTGGGGAAGATCGTGGTGTCGATGCTTTCGGCCTTCGCTATCGTCTGGTTCCGTTTTCCCCTGCGTAACCTCTTCTTCTGGATGATCTTTATCACTCTGATGCTGCCGGTCGAAGTGCGTATTTTCCCGACCGTCGAGGTGATCGCCAATCTCGGGATGCTCGACAGCTACGCGGGCCTGACGCTGCCGCTGATGGCGTCGGCCACCGCGACGTTCCTGTTCCGCCAGTTCTTTATGACCCTGCCGGACGAACTGATTGAGGCGGCGCGCATCGACGGCGCATCGCCGATGCGTTTTTTCCGCGACATCGTGCTGCCGCTCTCCAGAACCAACCTCGCCGCGCTGTTCGTGATCACCTTTATCTACGGCTGGAACCAGTACCTGTGGCCGTTGCTGATTGTGCAGGACGTGAATCTCGGCACCGCCGTGGCGGGCATCAAAGGGATGATCGCCACCGGCGAAGGCACCACCCTCTGGAATCAGGTGATGGCGGCAATGCTGCTCACGCTGATCCCTCCGGTTGTAATCGTTTTAGCCATGCAGCGCGCGTTCGTGCGTGGTTTAGTAGACAGTGAGAAATAAGATGGCAGGATTAAAATTACAGGCAGTAACCAAAAGCTGGGACGGCAAAACCCAGGTAATTCACCCCCTGACCCTCGACGTGGCAGACGGTGAATTTATCGTGATGGTCGGCCCGTCCGGCTGCGGGAAATCGACGCTGCTGCGCATGGTGGCGGGGCTTGAGCGCGTGACCAGCGGCGACATCTGGATTGACCGCCAGCGTGTCACCGAGATGGAGCCGAAAGATCGCGGCATCGCGATGGTATTCCAGAACTACGCCCTCTATCCGCACATGAGCGTGGAAGAGAACATGGCCTGGGGCCTGAAAATTCGCGGGATGGGCAAAGGCCATATCGACGAACGGGTGAAAGAGGCGGCGCGGATTCTGGAGCTGGACGGTCTGTTAAAACGCCGTCCGCGTGAACTTTCCGGCGGCCAGCGTCAGCGCGTGGCGATGGGCCGCGCCATCGTGCGCGATCCGGCGGTGTTCCTGTTCGACGAACCCCTTTCTAACCTCGACGCCAAACTGCGCGTGCAGATGCGCCTTGAGCTGCAGCATCTGCATCGCCGCCTGAAAACCACCTCCCTGTACGTCACCCACGATCAGGTGGAAGCCATGACCCTGGCGCAGCGCGTGATGGTGATGAACAAAGGTATCGCCGAGCAGATCGGCACGCCGGTAGAGGTGTATGAAAAACCTGCCAGCCGCTTTGTCGCCAGCTTTATCGGCAGCCCGGCGATGAACCTGCTGGAAGGGCGCATCAGCAACGCGGGCACGCATTTTGAGCTGGAGAGCGGCATGGCGCTGCCGGTGAACTGGTTTTATCGCGGCTACGCCGGGCGTAAAATGACGCTCGGTATCCGCCCGGAACATATTGCGCTAAGCTCGCAGGCGGAAGGCGGCGTGCCGCTGGTGTTGGACACGCTGGAGATGCTGGGCGCGGACAACCTGGCGCACGGACGCTGGGGCGATCAAAAGCTGGTGGTGCGTCTGGCGCATCAGGAACGCCCAAAGGCGGGCAGCACGCTGTGGCTGCATCTGCCGGAAAATCATCTGCATTTATTTGATGGTGAAACAGGACAACGCGTATGAGTAACTGGCCATATCCTCACATCGTCGCCCACCGTGGCGGCGGGAAACGGGCACCGGAAAACACCCTGGCGGCAATAGATAAAGGCGCGTTTTACGGTCATTCAATGATCGAATTCGACGCCAAGCTGTCGAAAGATGGCGAAATTTTCCTGCTGCATGACGATAACCTTGAGCGCACCAGTAACGGCTGGGGCGTGGCGGGCGACTTGCCGTGGCGCGATCTGCTCAACGTGGACGCCGGAAGCTGGTTCAGCAGCGAATTTAAAGGCGAGCCGCTGCCGCTGCTGGCGGAAGTGGCCGATCGCTGTCGTCAGCACGGGATGATGGCCAATATCGAAATTAAACCGACGACTGGCACCGGGCCGCTCACCGGTAAAGTGATTGCCCTCGCCGCGCGTGAATTGTGGGAAGGAATGACCGCTCCGCTGCTGTCGTCGTTTGACATTGACGCACTGGAAGCCGCACAAGCCGCCGCACCGGAACTGCCTCGGGGATTATTGCTGGATGAATGGCGTGACGACTGGCGCGAGCTGACCACTCGCTTAGGGTGTGTGTCGATCCATCTCAATCATCGCCTGCTGGATGAGGCGCGCGTGAGGATGCTCAAAGACGCCGGGCTGCATATCCTGGTTTATACGGTCAACAAACCCCAGCGAGCGGCAGAGCTGCTGCGCTGGGGCGTGGACTGCATCTGTACCGATGCGATTGACGTGATTGGCCCGAACTTTAATTCTGCGGATTATTGAGCATATCGCCATTCGAACGCGGCGGCAGCATATGCTGCTGACCGCTGCTCGGGCTTGTTCCCCCGCTTAACATGCCGCCGCTGGTATTCGGCAGCGGCTGCTCCCGCACCTGGCCCTGCTGAATCATCTGCGTATTGTTGTTCATCTGCGTTTGCAGGTGCTGCTGCTGAATCTGCGTCTGGGTTTGCAGCTGTTGATTGAGCATCCCTTTTTGCTGCTGCTGTTGGCCCATCATCTGGGTCTGCATCCGCTGCTGGCTGGGGATTTCATAGCCCGGCTGGTTCGGGTTATTCAGGGTATTCAGTGGCTGTGCGAGCACGGCGAACGGGAGCAGTGCCGTTAAGATCAGTAGTCGTTTCATTCTCATTTCCTCCTTCTGAGGCCTCTCTTAAGTTTACCCCGAATCTGCCACAACGATGATTTTTTAGGAGTTGTGAACCAGGCTTAAACGGGAATCTGGATCCCTCACCTGGAGAACAACAATGATAAAACCAACGTTTTTGCGCTGGGTAGCGATCGCTGCGCTGATGGCCGGCGGGACATTTACCGTGGCGGCGAACCCGCCTGCCGCACCGCCAGTCTCCTACGGCGTGGAAGAGGATGTCTTCCATCCCGTCAGGGCGAAGCAGGGGATGGTGGCGTCCGTGGATGCGATGGCCACCCAGGTCGGCGTGGATATCCTCAAGCAGGGCGGTAATGCAGTTGATGCGGCGGTAGCCGTGGGTTATGCCCTGGCGGTGACCCATCCGCAGGCGGGGAATCTCGGCGGCGGGGGCTTTATGCTGCTGCGCACCAAAGACGGCAATACCACGGCCATCGACTTCCGCGAAATGGCGCCAAATCAGGCATCGCGCGATATGTTCCTCGACGATCAGGGGAATCCGGACAGTAAAAAATCCCTCACATCCCATCTGGCAAGCGGCACGCCGGGCACCGTCGCCGGGTTCTCTCTGGCGCTGGAAAAATACGGGACCTTGCCGCTGAACAAAGTGGTGCAGCCAGCCATCAAACTGGCGCGCGACGGGTTTGTGGTCAATGACGCGCTGGCGGACGATCTCAAAACCTACGGCAGCGAAGTGATTCCGAACCATGAGAACAGCAAAGCGATCTTCTGGAAGGACGGCGAGCCGCTGAAAAAGGGCGACAAGCTGGTGCAGACAAATCTTGCGAAAAGCCTGGAGCTGATTGCGGAAAACGGCCCGGATGCCTTCTACAAAGGGGCGATTGCCGATCAGATTGCCGACGAGATGCAAAAGAACGGCGGGCTGATTACCAAAGCAGATTTGGCGGAGTACAAAGCCGTTGAGCGCACACCGATAAGCGGTGAGTATCGCGGATATCAGGTGTTCTCAATGCCGCCACCGTCCTCCGGCGGGATCCACATCGTGCAGATCCTCAATATTCTTGAAAACTTCGATATGCACAAATTTGGCTTCGGTAGCGCTGATGCGATGCAGGTGATGGCGGAGGCGGAAAAATTTGCCTATGCCGACCGCTCGGAGTATCTCGGCGATCCGGATTTTGTCAAAGTGCCCTGGCAGGCGCTGACCAACAAAGCGTATGCCAAATCGCTGGCGGATCAGATTGATATCAACAAAGCGAAACCGTCCAGCCAGATCCGCCCCGGCAAACTGGCGCCGTACGAGAGCAATCAGACCACCCATTTCTCGGTGGTGGATAAGGACGGCAACGCGGTGGCGGTGACGTACACGCTGAACACGGTGTTTGGCACCGGGATTGTGGCGGGTAACAGCGGCATTCTGCTGAACAACGAAATGGATGACTTCTCCGCCAAACCGGGCGTGCCGAACGTTTACGGGCTGGTGGGCGGTGATGCCAACGCCGTTGGGCCGAAGAAACGCCCGCTGTCCTCCATGTCTCCGACCATCGTGGTGAAAGATGGCAAAACCTGGCTGGTGACAGGTAGCCCAGGCGGAAGCCGAATTATTACCACCGTGCTGCAAATGGTGGTGAACAGTATCGATTTCGGAATGAACGTGGCCGAAGCGACCAACGCGCCGCGCTTCCACCATCAGTGGCTACCGGACGAACTGCGCGTGGAAAAAGGCTTTAGCCCGGACACTATCAAACTGCTGGAACAGCGCGGGCAGAAAGTGGTGGTGAAAGAGGCGATGGGGAGCACGCAGAGCATTGTGGTGGCGCCCGACGGTTCCCTTTCCGGGGCATCCGATCCACGGTCGGTGGATGATTTGACGGCAGGGTACTGATACGTTGTCGCCCGGCAGCACAGCGCTACCGGGCGATTTTTCACTTCATCCGCGCCATGTAATAGGCATCCACAAACTCGCCGTTACGCAGGGCGAATTTCTTTCCGGTTCCTTCGATTTCAAAGCCAAACTTCTTGTACAGCGCCAGTGCAGGAGGATTATCGGCAAAAACCGTGAGTTCGATACGCTCGATGCGCATCCAATTGTCGCACAGGTTGATCATCTCACGCATGAGCGCACTTCCAACGCCTCGCCCCTGAGCATGCGCCGCAACGCTGATACCAAAGGTTGCCACATGGCTGCGTCGCGGGCTGGCTTCGACCTGCAGCGCCAGATCACCGACAATAATCTCATCGATGCAGGCGACCAGACGTTTTTGGCCAGCTTTAGGATTAAGGCGTTCCTGCCACATCTCAAGGGAAGGATGAGGGAGTTGTAGCGTGTCGTGATACACCTCTGGATGCATATAATTTTGGCGCAGGGCTTCGGCATCTTTCGGTTCAGCGTGGCGTATCACTATCTCACTCATTCTTTTGTCCTCGGTGGGTTGATATCCCTTTCAACATCATTGACTTTGAAATTCGAGTCAACTCCCTTTTTTTGCAAAAAGTATTGGACAAGTGCGAATGAGAATGATTATTATTGTCTCGCGTTCAGGAAGACCTCTACGGAAACCTGAAAGCACGACATTGCTCACATTGCTTCCAGTATTACTTTAGCCAGCCTCGCGCTGGCTTTTTTTTATCCTGTTTCAGCCAGGCAGACCTGCCCGTTCCCCTTGTGAAGTGTTCGCCATCCCACATACGTGAAGCTCACACCGGCGGATGCGCGCGCATTTAACTTGCGCTATGGTTGTCCCAACAACCTTAACAAGGACTGAGCCATGACATTACATTGCGCATTTATTGGATTTGGTAAAAGCACCACTCGCTATCACCTTCCGTATGTTCTCAACCGTAAAGACAGCTGGCACGTAGCGCATATCTTCCGCCGTCACGCGAAACCTGAAGAGCAGTCCCCACAGTATTCCCATATTCATTTCACCAGCGATCTGGATGAGGTGTTAAGCGATCCGCAGGTCAAACTGGTGATCGTCTGTACCCATGCCGACAGCCACTTTGACTACGCGAAACGCGCGCTGGAAGCGGGTAAAAACGTGCTGGTGGAAAAACCCTTCACCCCGGCGCTTGCGGAGGCCAAAGAGCTTTTCGCGCTGGCAAAAAGCAAAGGGCTGACCGTCACGCCGTACCAAAACCGTCGCTTTGATACCTGCTTCCTGATGGCGAAACAGGCTATTGAGAGCGGCAAGCTGGGCGATATCGTTGAAATAGAAAGCCATTTCGACCTCTATCGCCCGGTGGCGGAAACCAAACCTGGCCTGCCGCAGGATGGCGCGTTTTATGGTCTGGGCGTGCATACCATGGACCAGGTCATCTCTCTGTTGGGCCGCCCGGATCACGTGACTTACGACATCCGCAGCCTGCGCAACAAAGCCAATCCGGACGATACCTTTGAAGCACAGCTGTTTTACGGCGATTTAAAGGCGATCGTCAAAACCAGCCATCTGGTGAAAACGGACTACCCGAAATTTATCGTGCACGGTACCCGCGGGTCGTTTATCAAATACGGTATCGACCAGCAGGAGACCAGTCTGAAGGCCAATATCATGCCTGGCGAGCCGGGATTCGCGGCGGATGAATCGGTCGGCGTGCTGGAGTATGTCAATGACGAAGGCGTGACGGTAAAAGAACAGCTCACCCCGGAAACCGGCGATTATGGCCGCGTCTACGATGCGCTGTATGACACCCTCACTAAAGGCGCGCCGAATTACGTCAAGGAATCTGAAGTTCTCACTAATCTGGAGATCCTCGAGCGCGCGTTCGAACAGGCTTCTCCTGCCACGATTACCCTCGCGAAGTAAGCTCAGTCGACTCCTCTGTGCTTGTTCATAATTTTTGAACAGAGGAGTCAATTTTCACCCTCTATGATCCCAGGCCAATTGCGTCCACACTGACTTCATCGAAACGAACTGGGGTGAAAAACAATGATCTTTTTACGTAAAGCAGACGATCGTGGTCACGCAAATCATGGCTGGCTGGACTCATGGCATACCTTCTCGTTCGCGGACTATTACGACCCGAACTTCATGGGCTTCTCGGCACTGCGCGTGATTAACGATGATGTGATCGACGCGGGCCAGGGCTTCGGTACCCATCCGCACAAAGACATGGAAATCCTGACCTATGTGCTGGAAGGCGCCGTAGCGCACAAAGACAGCATGGGTAACGAAGAGCAGGTTCCGGCCGGTGAGTTCCAGATTATGAGCGCCGGTACCGGGGTTCGTCACTCGGAGTACAACCCGAGCAACACGGAAAAACTGCACCTGTACCAAATCTGGATCATTCCAGAAGAAACTGGCATCACGCCGCGCTACGAGCAGCGCCGCTTCGATGCCCTGCAGGGCAAACAGCTGGTGCTTTCCCCGGATGCGCGTGATGGCTCCCTGAAAGTGCATCAGGATATGGAACTGTACCGTTGGGCACTGGCGAAAGACGAACAGTCTGTGCATCAGATTGCCGCGAACCGCCGCGTGTGGATTCAGGTGGTCAAAGGTGACGTGACAATCAACGGCACCAAAGCCACCACCGCTGACGGTCTGGCGATTTGGGATGAGCAGGCGCTGTCCGTTCATGCTGACAGCGCGAGCGAAATTCTGCTCTTCGATCTGCCGCCCGTGTGATTAATCGTAAATAAAAGGCCAACCTTCCCTATTTGACAGGGGAAGGTTGGCCTTTGTCCGTGATAAACTGAGAGAATGTCTCATTACAGGTTTCTCTCAGGACGATGAAAAAGAAACGACCCGTACTTCAGGATGTGGCCGATCGCGTCGGTGTGACCAAAATGACGGTCAGCCGCTTTTTGCGTAACCCGGAACAGGTTTCCCTGGCGTTGCGTGGCAAGATTGCCGCTGCTCTCGATGAACTGGGTTATATCCCCAACCGCGCGCCCGATATTCTCTCCAATGCCACCAGCCGTGCGGTCGGTGTTCTGCTTCCTTCCTTAACCAACCAGGTCTTCGCCGAAGTGCTGCGCGGAATCGAAAGCGTCACTGACGCCTACGGTTATCAAACTATGCTCGCGCACTACGGGTACAAACCGGAACTGGAAGAGGAACGTCTTGAATCGATGCTTTCCTGGAACATCGACGGCCTGATCCTAACGGAACGTACTCACACGCCGCGTACGCTCAAGATGATTGAAGTTGCCGGCATTCCGGTGGTAGAGCTGATGGACAGTCAGTCACCTTGTCTGGATATTGCCGTCGGGTTCGATAACTTCGAAGCCGCGCGTCAGATGACCGCCGCCATTCTCGCCCGCGGTCACCGCCACGTGGCCTATCTGGGCGCACGTCTCGACGAACGTACTATCATCAAACAGAAGGGATACGAGCAGGCGATGCTCGACGCAAACTTAACGCCGTACAGCGTGATGGTGGAGCAATCCTCTTCCTATTCGTCCGGTATTGAGCTGATGCGCCAGGCCCGCCGTGAGTATCCGCAGCTTGATGGTATATTCTGTACCAACGATGACCTTGCGGTCGGCGCAGCCTTTGAATGTCAGCGTCTTGGCCTGAAAATCCCTGACGATATGGCGATTGCCGGTTTCCACGGCCACGATATCGGACAGGTGATGGAGCCACGTCTGGCGAGCGTTCTGACGCCGCGCGAACGCATGGGCCGCATCGGTGCGGAACGCCTGCTGGCGCGCATTCGTGGTGAAGTGGTCACGCCTAAAATGTTAGATTTAGGTTTCACCTTGTCACCGGGTGGATCAATTTAGTCTGACAAATTTGAAGTAGCTCACACTTATTCACTTCTCGCACGAATGGATATTGCTTCTCCATAGCCCCGGCAGGACAATGTTACCGATAACTGTTACCCGTAACAATTGACTGAGGGGCACCCTTTGAGCACGACAAATCTCGATCACCACGTTTACGTCCTGATGGGCGTTTCCGGTAGCGGTAAATCTGCCGTCGCCAGCGAAGTGGCGCATCAACTTCAGGCAGCGTTTCTTGATGGCGACTTCCTCCACCCGCGCAGCAACATCACTAAAATGGCCGCTGGCGAACCGCTGAACGACGACGATCGTAAGCCCTGGTTGCAGGCGCTGAACGATGCCGCGTTTGCGATGCAGCGCACCAACAAAGTGTCGCTGATTGTCTGCTCCGCGCTGAAAAAGACCTATCGCGATCTGCTGCGTGACGGTAACCCAAACCTCTCCTTTATCTATCTGAAAGGCGATTTCGACGTGATCGAAAGCCGTCTGAAAGCCCGTAAAGGCCACTTCTTCAAAACTCAGATGCTGGTCACGCAGTTCGAAGCACTGCAGGAACCGGGTGCAGACGAAAGCGATGTTCTGATCGTCGATATCGATCAGCCGCTGGACGGTGTTGTTGCCAGCACCATTGAGGTCATTAAAAAAAGGCAGTAAGTTTTGAGTACATTAACGCTAGTTTTGACAGCAGTCGGCTCCGTTTTGCTGCTGCTGTTTTTAGTGATGAAGGCGCGTATGCATGCCTTCGTTGCTTTGATGGTGGTTTCTATTGGTGCAGGTCTCTTTTCCGGTATGCCGCTCGATAAAATCGCAGCGACGATGGAAAAAGGGATGGGAGGCACGCTGGGCTTCCTGGCGATTGTGGTCGCGCTCGGCGCGATGTTTGGCAAGATTTTGCATGAGACGGGCGCAGTCGATCAGATTGCCGTCAAGATGCTCAAATCCTTCGGCCACAGCCGCGCGCACTACGCGATTGGTCTGGCCGGTCTGATTTGCGCGCTGCCGCTGTTCTTTGAAGTGGCCGTGGTGCTGCTGATTAGCGTGGCGTTCTCCATGGCGCGTCACACGGGCACCAACCTTGTTAAGCTGGTCATTCCGCTGTTTGCGGGCGTGGCGGCGGCCGCAGCGTTCCTGCTGCCTGGGCCTGCGCCGATGCTGCTGGCGTCTCAGATGCACGCCGATTTTGGCTGGATGATTCTGATTGGCCTGTGCGCCGCGATCCCGGGGATGATTATTGCCGGGCCGCTGTGGGGCAACTTTATCAGCCGCTACGTTGAGCTGCACATTCCTGATGACATCACCGAGCCGCACCTTGGCGAAGGCAAAATGCCGTCCTTCGGCTTCAGCCTGTCGCTGATTCTGCTGCCGCTGGTGCTGGTTGGCCTCAAAACCATCGCCGCGCGCTTTGTGCCGGTCGGTTCCAGTGCTTACGAATGGTTCGAGTTTATCGGTCATCCGTTCACCGCGATTTTGGTGGCGTGTCTGGTGGCGATTTACGGCCTGGCGATGCGTCAGGGGATGCCGAAAGACCGCGTGATGGAGATCTGCGGCGCGGCGCTGCAACCGGCGGGAATTATTCTGCTGGTGATCGGTGCGGGCGGTGTGTTCAAGCAGGTGCTGGTTGATTCCGGCGTGGGCCCGGCTCTGGGCGAAGCGCTGACCGGAATGGGCTTACCGATTGCCGTGACCTGTTTCGTGCTGGCAGCCGCGGTGCGTATTATTCAGGGTTCTGCTACGGTAGCCTGTCTGACGGCGGTCGGCCTGGTGATGCCGGTGATTGAACAGCTGAACTACTCCGGTGCGCAAATGGCGGCCCTGTCTATCTGTATCGCGGGCGGCTCTATCGTGGTCTCCCACGTAAACGACGCAGGCTTCTGGCTGTTCGGTAAATTTACCGGCGCGACCGAAGCGCAAACCCTGAAAACCTGGACGCTGATGGAAACCATCCTCGGCACGACAGGGGCGATTGTCGGGATGATTGCGTTTTCGCTGCTGAGTTAAGTGCGATGTTTGTCGGGAAGGCGGCGACGCCTTACCCGACCGATAAAACGGCGATATGAAGGCCGGGTAAGCGCAAGCACTACCCGGCTTTTTTACAACGGCTCTACACCTTCTTCAGTCCGTAAGGTCAATGGAACAACGCGCTCACCCGATATACCCTTCAACCTCACCTTTATCCCTTCATCCACGCCCGAATTCCATCCAGGAACATCTGCGTCGCCATCATCACCAGAATCAGCCCCATCAGGCGTTCCAGCGCGTTCACCCCTTTTTCGCCCAGCAGGCGCAGGAACAGCGACGACTGCAGCAGGATGATGAAGGTTCCGCCCCAGGCGATCAGCAGAGCAATCACCAGATGGCTCATCTGATTCGGATACTGATGGGAGAGCAGCATCAGCGTCGCCAGAATGGTCGGCCCGGCGACCAGCGGGATCGCCAGCGGTACGATAAACGGCTCTTCGCCAGCAGGCAGGCCGCTGCTGCTGCCTTCGGCGCTCGGGAAAATCATTTTAATGGCGATCAGGAACAGAATAATGCCGCCAGAGATCGAAACCGTCTCAGCGCGTAAATTCAGGAACGCGAGGATCTTTTCACCCGCGAACAGGAAGATAAACATCACCAGCAGCGCGATGAGCAGCTCGCGGATCATGATCGCCCGGCGGCGCTTCGGCTCGGTGTGTTTCAGCACCGACATAAAGATGGGCAGGTTCCCAAGCGGATCCATAATCAGGATCAAAAGCACCGCTGCGGAAATGATTTCAGTCATTGTTATTTATCCCTGATAAACCCTGTGGTTTCTATTGTAATTAGTGGTATTACTGATCGCAGCGCAATCATTGATTAATTTCACTTGCGACTTTGGCAGCATTTTGTAATGTGAAGGCTATGCCCGTTGGATACGGGTTGACACACACAGCACACACCTCTGCAGGAACATACGCTATGAAAAACGTTGGTTTTATCGGCTGGCGCGGTATGGTCGGCTCTGTCCTCATGCAACGCATGATCGAAGAGCGCGATTTTGACGCCATCCGCCCGGTCTTCTTCTCCACTTCCCAGTTTGGGCAAGCAGCGCCCGCGTTCGGCGGTGCCTCTACGGGCACGCTTCAGGACGCCTTTAATCTGGAAGCGCTGAAGGCACTTGATATTATAGTGACCTGCCAGGGCGGCGATTATACCAACGAAATCTATCCAAAGCTTCGTGAAAGCGGCTGGCAGGGTTACTGGATTGACGCCGCGTCTTCTCTGCGTATGAAAGATGACGCGATCATTATTCTCGACCCGGTGAACCAGGGCGTGATCACCGACGGCCTGAACAACGGTGTGAAAACCTTTGTCGGCGGTAACTGTACCGTCAGCCTGATGCTGATGTCCCTGGGCGGCCTGTTCGCGCAGGATCTGGTGGAATGGGTCTCCGTTGCCACCTATCAGGCCGCATCCGGCGGCGGCGCGCGTCATATGCGCGAACTGCTGGCACAGATGGGTCAACTGCACAGTCACGTTGCTGACGAGCTGGCGAACCCGGCCTCGGCGATTCTGGATATCGAACGCAAAGTCACCCAGCTTTCCCGCTCCGGCGAACTGCCGGTCGACAACTTCGGCGTTCCGCTGGCAGGCAGCCTGATCCCGTGGATCGACAAACAGCTCGATAACGGCCAGAGCCGCGAAGAGTGGAAAGGTCAGGCCGAGACCAACAAAATCCTCAGCACCTCTTCCGTGATCCCGGTTGACGGTCTGTGCGTGCGCGTTGGCGCGCTGCGCTGCCACAGCCAGGCCTTCACCCTTAAACTGAAAAAAGATGTGTCTATTCCGACCGTGGAAGAGCTGCTGGCTGCGCACAACCCGTGGGCGAAAGTGGTGCCAAACGATCGCGATATCACCATGCGTGAACTGACCCCAGCCGCCGTTACCGGCACGCTGACCACGCCGGTCGGTCGTCTGCGTAAGCTGAACATGGGGCCGGAGTATCTCTCGGCCTTCACCGTCGGAGACCAGCTCCTGTGGGGCGCCGCCGAGCCGCTTCGCCGCATGTTGCGACAACTGGCCTAATAATTTGCTAATACCGGGGGTGATATTCACCCCCTTTTTTTTGCGCGTAACACGGAGTCATGCGCAGAGCTTCAATTTTTATCAGGAGTCATTTCGTCGTTGGCTATGCTTTAAGGAAGAGTCATTTCTTACCTGAGGGTGGGATGGCGCAGAGAGGATGAACAATATCTGCGTCGTTCAGGTCACATTAAAAGTCGCACCGGAGCGCTTAAATAGGGCGACATTAGAAAAAACAGGATGAATACCATGTCCGATCGTATTGATAGAGACGTGATAAATGCGCTAATTGCGGGTCATTTCGCTGACCCATTTTCTGTGCTGGGTATGCACAGGACGGAGGATGGACTGGAGGTCCGCGCACTGTTGCCCGACGCCACCGAAGTGTGGGTTATTGAACCTAAAACCGGCCGCAAGGTAGGCAAGCTGGAGTGCCTTGATTCGCGCGGTTTCTTCTCAGGCGCGATCCCGCGTCGCAAAAACCTGTTCCGTTATCAGCTCGCCGTGCTCTGGCATGGTCATGAAAACCTGATTGACGATCCCTACAGTTTTGGCCCGCTGTTACAAGAGATGGACGCCTGGCTGCTCTCCGAAGGCACGCACCTTCGCCCGTACGAAACGCTGGGCGCGCATGCCGATACAATGGATGGCATCACCGGCACCCGTTTTTCCGTCTGGGCACCGAATGCGCAGCGCGTGTCGGTGGTCGGGCAGTTCAACTACTGGGACGGTCGCCGCCACCCGATGCGCCTGCGGCGTGAATCGGGGATCTGGGAGCTGTTTATCCCCGGCGCGCATAACGGCCAGCTCTACAAATTCGAAATGATCGATGCCCACGGTCAGCTGCGGGTCAAAGCCGATCCTTACGCCTTCGAAGCGCAAATGCGCCCGGACACCGCGTCGCTGATTTGCGGTCTGCCGGAGAAAATCGTACAGACCGAAGAGCGCAAACAGGCTAACCGCTTCGATGCGCCAATCTCTATTTATGAAGTTCACCTCGGCTCATGGCGTCGCCACACGGACAACAATTTCTGGCTGAGCTATCGCGAACTGGCGGACCAGCTGGTGCCCTACGCCAAATGGATGGGCTTTACCCATCTGGAGCTGCTGCCAATTAACGAGCACCCGTTCGACGGCAGCTGGGGCTATCAGCCGACCGGCCTTTACGCACCGACGCGCCGCTTCGGCACCCGCGATGACTTCCGCTATTTCATCAACGCCGCCCATGCCGCCGGACTCAGCGTGATCCTCGACTGGGTGCCAGGCCATTTCCCGACGGATGATTTTGGTCTCTCTCAGTTTGATGGCACCAATCTGTACGAGCACAGCGATCCGCGCGAAGGCTTCCATCAGGACTGGAACACCCTGATTTACAACTATGGTCGTCGCGAAGTGGCGAACTATCTGGTGGGCAACGCCCTGTACTGGATTGAACGTTTCGGTATTGACGCTCTGCGCGTGGATGCCGTGGCGTCGATGATCTATCGCGACTACAGCCGTAAAGAGGGCGAGTGGATCCCGAACGAATACGGGGGCCGCGAAAACCTCGAAGCCATTGAATTCCTGCGCAGCACCAACCGCATTCTCGGCGAGCAGGTCGAAGGCGCGGTGACGATGGCCGAAGAGTCGACCGACTTCCCCGGCGTATCGCGTCCGCCTGCCATGGGCGGGCTGGGCTTCTGGTACAAGTGGAACCTGGGCTGGATGCACGACACCCTCGACTATTTCAAACTCGATCCGGTCTATCGTCAGTATCACCACGACAAACTGACCTTCGGGATGCTCTACAACAACACCGAAAACTTTGTTCTGCCGCTCTCACACGACGAAGTGGTGCACGGCAAAAAATCGATTCTCGACCGCATGCCCGGCGACGCGTGGCAGCGCTTTGCCAACCTGCGCGCCTACTACGGCTGGTTGTTTGCCTTCCCGGGCAAAAAGCTGCTGTTTATGGGCAACGAATTCGCCCAGGGCCGCGAGTGGAACCATGATGCGAGCCTCGACTGGCATCTGCTGGAAGGCGGCGACAACTGGCATCACGGCGTTCAGCGCCTGGTGCGCGACCTCAACCTGACCTATCGCCATCACAAAGCCCTGCACGAGCTGGACTTTGACTCCTACGGCTTTGAGTGGCTGGTGGTGGATGACCATGAGCGCTCGGTGTTTATCTTCGTGCGCCGCGATCGGGAAGGGAATGAAATCATCGTCGCCAGCAACTTTACGCCGGTGCCGCGTCAGAACTATCGCTTCGGCATCAACCAGCCGGGCAGATGGCGCGAAATTCTCAACACCGACTCCAGCCACTACCACGGCAGTAACGCCGGTAACGGCGGCAGCGTTCATAGCGATGAGTGGGAAAGCCACGGGCGTCCGAACTCTCTGAGCCTCACGCTGCCACCGCTGTCCACAATCTGGCTGGTTCGGGAGGGCGAATGACGCAACTCACGGCAGGCAAACCCGCTCCGCTTGGGGCAACGTTTGACGGCAAAGGGGTGAATTTCACCCTCTTTACCGCCCACGCAGAACGGGTGGAACTCTGTGTGTTTGACGGCGAGGGTAATGAGTACCGCTACGATCTGCCGGAACGCAGCGGGGACATCTGGCATGGCTATCTGGCCGACGGACGGCCCGGACTGCGCTACGGTTTTCGCGTGCACGGACCGTGGGAGCCGGGGCAGGGGCTACGATTTAATCCGGCCAAATTACTCGTCGACCCTTGCGCTCAGCGCGTTGAGGGAGAGGTCACCGATAACCCGCTCTACTTTGATGGCGACCACGAACCTGAGCCTCGCGACAGCGCGGCGATTGCGCCAAAAAGCGTGGTGGTGAGCGATGCTTACGACTGGGAAGATGACGCCCCGCCCGCGACGCCGTGGGGGAGAACGGTTATCTACGAAGCCCACGTCAAAGGGCTGACGTATCTGCATCCGGCGATCCCGCAGGAGATCCGCGGCACCTACAAGGCGCTCGCTCATCCGGTGATGATTGCCTATCTCAAACACCTGGGCATCACCGCGCTGGAGCTGCTGCCGGTGGCCCATTTTGCCTCTGAGCCGCGCCTGCTGCGCCTGGGGCTGACCAACTACTGGGGCTACAACCCGCTGGCGATGTTTGCCCTCGATCCGCGCTACGCCTCACATCCGGAACGCGCCAGAGATGAGTTTCGCGATGCGGTAAAAGCGCTGCACCAGGCCGGTATCGAAGTGATTCTGGATGTGGTGTTGAACCACAGCGCGGAGCTGGATCTCGACGGACCGACGCTCTCAATGCGCGGAATCGATAACCGTAGCTATTATTGGATTAGGGAGGATGGTGATTATCACAACTGGACCGGTTGCGGTAACACGCTCAACCTCAGTCATCCGGCGGTGGCAGACTTTGCTTATCACTGCCTGAAATCCTGGGTCGAGACCTTCCATATCGACGGTTTCCGCTTCGATCTGGCGTCTGTGATGGGCCGAACGCCTGCGTTCAGCCAGCAGGCTCCTTTGTTTGAAGCAATTAAAAACTGTCCGGTGCTGTCGCGCGTCAAACTGATTGCTGAGCCGTGGGATATCGGTGACGGCGGTTATCAGGTGGGGAACTTCCCGCCGCTGTTTGCCGAGTGGAACGATCGTTTCCGCGATGCCACGCGCCGTTTTTGGCTGGAAAAAAATCTCCCTCTTGGCGACTTCGCCGGGCGGTTTGCAGCGTCCAGTGATGTGTTCAGGAAGAGTGGCAGAGCACCGTCAGCCAGCGTCAATCTGGTGACGGCGCACGACGGGTTTACCCTTCGCGACTGTGTTTGTTTCAATCAGAAACACAATGAGGCAAACGGCGAAGAAAACCGCGATGGGACTAACAATAACCATAGCTTTAATCATGGTATAGAAGGATTAGGCGGCAGTCAGGATGTTATCGAGCGGCGTCGCGCCAGCGTGCATGCGCTGCTGACTTCGCTGTTGCTCTCGCAAGGGACGCCAATGCTGCTGGCGGGTGATGAGTTCGGTCATAGCCAGCACGGCAATAACAATGCTTATTGCCAGGATAATGCGCTGACCTGGCTCGACTGGGAACAGGCAAACACGGGGTTAACGCACTTTGCAGCGGCCTTGATCCACCTTCGGCAACAGATCCCGGCGCTCACGGCGGATCGCTGGTGGGAAGAGGGAGACGGCAACGTCAGCTGGCTGAATAAAGAGGCGCAACCGCTGAGTGCGCACGAGTGGCAGTACGGTATTCCCTGCCTGCAAATCCTGCTTTCGGATAACTGGCTAATCACGTTAAACGCGACGAACGATGTCGCAGAGATTGTTTTACCTCACGGGGAATGGCGCGCCATTTCCCCCTTTGCCGGAGTGGATAATCCGGTGGTAATGGCTGTCTGGCACGGGCCTGCACACGGAGTGTGCGTATTCCAAAGATGATAAAAAAGGAGTTAGTCATGGTGAGATTAGAGAAGAACGATCCCTTGATGTTGGCGCGCCAGTTACCCTTAAAAACGGTCGCGCTGATACTTGCTGGTGGACGTGGTACCCGTCTGAAAGATTTGACAATCAAGCGTGCTAAGCCTGCCGTTCACTTTGGTGGTAAGTTCCGTATTATCGATTTTGCATTATCCAACTGCCTGAACTCCGGTATTCGCCGTATCGGCGTGATTACTCAGTATCAGTCGCACACCCTGGTGCAGCACATCCAGCGCGGCTGGTCATTTTTCAGCGAAGAGATGAACGAGTTTGTCGATCTGCTTCCGGCGCAGCAGCGCGTACACGGTGAAAACTGGTATCGCGGCACGGCCGATGCGGTGACGCAAAACCTCGACATCATTCGCCGCTACGGCGCGGAATACATCGTGATCCTCGCGGGCGACCATATCTATAAGCAAGACTACTCACACATGCTCATCGACCACGTCGAAAAAGGGGCGCGTTGCACCGTGGCGTGTCTGCCGGTGCCCGTTGCTGAAGCGACGGCGTTCGGCGTCATGGACGTGGACGAGAACGACAAGATTATCGATTTCGTCGAGAAACCGGCTAACCCGCCGACCATGCCGACGGACGCCACTAAATCCCTCGCCAGTATGGGCATCTATATCTTTGATGCCGATTACCTTTATGAACTGCTGGAAGAGGACGACAAGGACGAGAATTCTAGCCACGACTTCGGCAAAGATATCATCCCGAAAATCACCAAAGCTGGCATGGCTTATGCACATCCCTTCCCGCTGTCCTGCGTGCAGTCTGACCCGGATGCCGAACCGTACTGGCGCGACGTGGGTACGCTTGAAGCGTACTGGAAGGCGAATCTCGATTTAGCCTCCGTCACCCCGGAACTGGATATGTACGACCAGAACTGGCCGATTCGCACGCACATGGAATCGCTGCCGCCGGCCAAATTTGTGCAGGACCGTTCCGGTAGCCACGGCATGACGCTGAACTCGCTAGTGTCGGGCGGGTGCATTATTTCTGGCTCAGTGGTGGTGCAGTCGGTGCTCTTCCCGCGCGTTCGGGTGAACTCCTTCTGCAATATCGATTCGTCGGTACTGCTGCCGGATGTGTGGGTGGGGCGCTCGTGTCGTTTGCGTCGCTGTGTTATCGACCGTGCCTGTGTGATCCCGGAAGGGATGGTGATTGGAGAGAATGCGGAGGAAGACGCTCGCCGCTTCTACCGCTCAGAAGAAGGCATCGTGCTGGTCACGCGCGAAATGCTGCGCCAACTGCAGGTCAAACAGGAGCGATAATGCAGGTTTTACATGTATGTTCTGAGATGTTCCCGCTGCTGAAAACGGGCGGGCTGGCGGATGTACTGGGCGCACTTCCGGCGGCGCAAATTGCGGAAGGTATCGACACCCGCGTGCTGCTGCCGGCTTTTCCTGATCTCCGCCGTGGCATTCCCGACGCGCAGGTGGTGAGCCGTCGCGACACGTTCGCCGGGCGCATCACCCTGCTGTTTGGCCATTACAATGGCGTCGGCATTTATCTGATTGATGCACCGCATTTGTACGATCGTCCAGGGAGCCCGTACCACGATACGAACTTATTCGCCTATACGGACAACGTGCTGCGTTTTGCGTTGCTCGGATGGGTGGGCGCTGAAATGGCGGTCGGACTCGATCCCTTCTGGCGCCCGGAGATCGTCCACGCGCACGACTGGCACGCAGGGCTGGCTCCCGCCTATCTGGCAGCGCGCGGCCACCCGGCAAAGTCGGTCTTTACGGTGCACAACCTGGCGTATCAGGGTATGTACTACGCCCATCATATGAATGACATCGATCTGCCATGGTCGTTCTATAACATGCACGGGCTGGAGTTTAACGGTCAGATTTCGTTCCTGAAAGCGGGGCTGTACTACGCCGACCACATCACGGCGGTCAGCCCGACTTACGCACGCGAAATCACCGAGCCGGAGTTTGGCTACGGCATGGAAGGGCTGTTGCGCCAGCGTCATCGCGAAGGACGCCTGTCGGGGATCCTCAACGGCGTCGATGAAAAAATCTGGAGTCCGGAAACGGACCTTTTGCTGGCCTCGCGCTACAACCGTGATTCGGTGGAAGACAAAGCGGAAAACAAGCGCCAGCTGCAGATTGCGATGGGGCTGAAGGTGAACGACAAAGTGCCGCTGTTCGCCGTGGTCAGCCGCCTGACCAGCCAGAAAGGGCTGGATCTGGTGCTGGAAGCGCTGCCGGGGCTGCTGGAGCAGGGCGGTCAACTGGCGCTGCTGGGGGCAGGCGATCCGGTGTTGCAGGAAGGTTTCCTTGCCGCTGCCGCCGAACATCCGGGGCAGGTCGGCGTGCAGATTGGTTATCACGAGGCGTTCTCGCACCGCATTATGGGCGGCGCGGATGTCATCCTGGTGCCAAGCCGCTTTGAGCCGTGCGGCTTAACCCAGCTGTATGGACTCAAGTACGGCACGCTGCCGCTGGTGCGCCGCACCGGTGGACTGGCCGATACCGTATCGGATACGTCGCTGGAGAATCTGGCGGACGGCATCGCCACCGGTTTTGCCTTTGAAGACAGCAATGCCTGGTCGCTGCTGCGGGCGATTCGGCGGGCATTTGTTCTGTGGTCGCGTCCCTCTTTGTGGCGTTTCGTGCAACGCCAGGCGATGGCGATGGACTTTAGCTGGCACGTTGCGGCGCAGTCGTACCGCGATCTTTATCAACGCTTGATGTCATAAGGCGGAGTCACTGATATGAATGCACCTTTTAGTTATGCATCCCCGACACTTAGCGTAGAGGCGTTAAAGCATTCCATCGCCTATAAGCTGATGTTTACCATCGGGAAAGATCCGGTGATCGCCAACAAGCACGAGTGGCTGAATGCCACGCTGTTTGCCGTGCGTGACCGTCTGGTCGAACGCTGGCTGCGCTCGAACCGCGCCCAGCTCTCGCAGGAAACCCGTCAGGTCTATTACCTGTCGATGGAGTTTTTGATTGGCCGCACCCTTTCCAACGCGCTGTTATCGCTCGGGATTTACGACGATGTCAAAAACGCACTGGAAGAGATGGGGTTAGATTTAGAAGAGCTGATTGATGAAGAGAACGACCCCGGTTTAGGCAACGGTGGTCTGGGCCGTCTGGCGGCGTGCTTCCTCGATTCGCTGGCGACGCTGGCCCTGCCGGGGCGCGGGTACGGGATTCGCTACGATTACGGCATGTTCAAGCAGAACATCGTCGACGGACGGCAGAAAGAGTCGCCGGATTACTGGCTGGAGTACGGCAATCCGTGGGAATTTAAACGCCACAATACGCGCTACAAAGTGCGCTTTGGTGGCCGCGTGCAGCTCGAAGGCAAAAAAAGCCGCTGGCTGGAGACCGAAGAGATCCTGGCGGTCGCTTACGATCAGATTATCCCCGGCTATGACACTGACGCCACCAATACATTGCGTCTGTGGAACGCCCAGGCCAGTAGCGAAATCAACCTCGGTAAATTCAACCAGGGCGACTACTTCGCGGCGGTGGAAGACAAAAACCACTCCGAGAACGTGTCGCGCGTGCTGTACCCGGATGACTCCACCTACTCCGGGCGCGAACTGCGTCTGCGTCAGGAGTATTTCCTGGTGTCGTCGACTATCCAGGACATTTTGAGCCGCCACTATCAGCTGCACAAAACCTACAACAACCTGGCCGAAAAGACCGCGATTCACCTCAACGACACCCACCCGGTGTTGTCGATTCCCGAACTGATGCGCCTGCTGATGGATGAGCACAAGTTCAGCTGGGACGAGGCGTTCGAAGTGACATGCCAGGTGTTCTCTTACACCAACCATACGCTGATGAGCGAAGCGCTGGAGACCTGGCCGGTCGACATGCTCGGCAAGATCCTGCCGCGCCATCTGCAGATCATCTTTGAAATTAACGACTACTTCCTGAAAACGCTCCAGGAACAATATCCGAACGACACCGGGCTGTTGAGTCGCACGTCGATTATCGATGAGTCCAACGGTCGTCGCGTGCGTATGGCGTGGCTGGCGGTGGTGATCAGCCACAAGGTGAACGGGGTGTCCGAGCTGCACTCGAACCTGATGGTGCAGTCGCTGTTTGCTGACTTCGCGAAAATCTTCCCGATGCGCTTCTGCAACGTCACTAACGGCGTCACGCCGCGCCGTTGGCTGGCGCTGGCGAACCAGCCGCTCTCGGAGGTGCTGGATGAAAACATCGGTCGTACCTGGCGTACCGATCTCAGTCAGCTGAGCGAACTGGAACAGCACGCCGATTTCCCGACGGTGAACAAAGCGGTACGCGACGCCAAGCTGCTGAACAAAAAACGCCTCGCGGTGTACATGGCTCAGCACCTGAACGTCATCGCGAATCCGAAAGCGCTGTTTGACGTGCAGATTAAACGTATTCACGAGTACAAACGTCAGCTGATGAACGTGCTGCATGTGATCACCCGCTACAACCGCATCAAAGCCGATCCGACGGCGGATTGGGTGCCGCGTGTGAACATTTTTGCCGGTAAGGCCGCCTCGGCGTACTACATGGCGAAGCACATCATTCACCTCATCAATGACGTGGCGAAGGTGATCAACAACGATCCGCAGATTGGCGACAAACTGAAGATCGTCTTCATCCCCAACTACAGCGTGAGTCTGGCGCAGCTGATCATTCCGGCGGCGGATCTCTCCGAGCAGATTTCGCTCGCGGGGACCGAGGCGTCCGGGACCAGTAACATGAAGTTTGCCCTGAACGGCGCGCTGACCATCGGCACGCTGGACGGTGCTAACGTCGAGATGCTGGAGCACGTCGGTGCGGACAATATCTTTATCTTCGGGAATACGGCGGAAGAGGTGGAGGAGCTGCGCAAGCAGGGCTACAAACCACGCGAGTATTACGAGCAGGATGAAGAGCTGCGCGAAGTGCTGACGCAGATTGCCACCGGCCTGTTTAACCCGGAAGAGCCTGGCCGCTATCGCGATCTGGTGGATTCCCTGATTAACTTCGGCGATCACTATCAGGTGCTGGCGGATTATCGCAGCTATGTGGATTGTCAGGACAAGGTGGACGAGCTGTATCGCCATCAGGAGGAGTGGGCCACCAAAGCGATGCTCAATATCGCCAACATGGGCTATTTCTCATCCGACAGGACCATCAAAGAGTATGCCGAGACCATTTGGCATATTGATCCGGTGCGGTTGTAAACGCAAAACGGCAACGTAAGTTGCCGTTTTTTATGTCTTCGCCCTCACGCTGTTTGGGAGGGCGGGGCATTACGATGCCAGTGACAATTTACGCTTTCCCGCATGTTGGGCCAGCCACTGCGCCACGCGCGATTGCTGCTCCGCATCCAGCCACATTCCCTCTTTGGTACGACGCCAGATGGCATCGTCCAGACGGCGCACCCACTCGTGCTCGACCAGGTAACGCAGCTCCGCTTCATACAACTCATGACCAAAATGTTCACCGAGATCGGCGAGCGTTTTCGCTTCCCCCAGAATCCACTCGGTATTGCTACCGTAAGTGCGCGCGTAATGGCGTGCCATGGATTCGGTAATAAACGGATAACGGCGGCGCAGTTTTGCCGCAAAGTCATCGCGGTCGCTGCCGATATCACCGCCAGGCAGCGTCGCCCCTTTGGTCCACGCCGGGCCGATACCTTTGTAGTACGGCGTCAGTTTTTCCAGCGCATGTTCCGCCAGCTTACGGTAGGTCGTCAGCTTGCCGCCAAAGACCGACAGCAGCGGCGCCTGGCCGTCAACGTCATGAATATCGAGCGTATAGTCACGGGTGATCGCCTGCGGTGAATCAGATTCGTCATCGCACAGCGGACGCACGCCGGAGTAAGTCCAGACCACGTCATCGCGGCCCAGCTGTTTCTTAAAGTGGGCGTTATAGACTTTCAGCAGGTAGCCGATTTCGCTCTCGTCGATTTCAACGTTCTTCGGATCGCCTTTGTACTCCACGTCGGTGGTGCCGATGATTGAAAACTCGTCCATCCACGGGATCACAAACACGATACGCTTATCTTCGTTTTGCAGGATGTAGGCCTGCTTCTGGGTGTGTACGCGCGGAACAACGATATGGCTGCCCTTGATCAGGCGGATGCCGTACGGCGAAGGCAATTTCATGCCGTCGTCAAAGAACTGTTTCACCCACGGGCCAGTGGCGTTCACCAGGCCGCGCGCCTGCCAGCTGAATTTCTCGCCGGTATCGATATCTTCGGCTTCCACAATCCACAGCCCGTTTTCACGGCGTGCAGCGGTGGCGCGAGTGCGGGTTTTGACCTCGCCGTCTTTCTTCACGACCATCTGGGCGTTCGCCAGCACCAGACGCGCATCGTCTACCCAGCAGTCGGAATATTCGAATCCGCGCACGATTTCCGGTTTCAGAACCGATTCTGAGCCAAAACGCAAACCGGTCGATCCCGGCAGACTGGTACGTTTACCCAGATGATCGTACATAAACAGACCAATTCGGATCATCCATGCCGGACGAAGATGCGGGCGATGAGGCAGACGGAAACGCATCGGAATCGCCAGGTGAGGGGCCATTTTCAGCAGCACTTCACGCTCCGCCAGCGCTTCGCTGACCAGGCGGAACTCGTAGTGCTCCAGGTAGCGCAGGCCACCGTGGATCAGTTTGGAGCTGGCGGACGACGTCGCGCAGGCGAGATCGTTGGCTTCCAGCATCAGTACAGATAACCCGCGTCCTGCAGCATCCGCCGCAATACCGGCACCGTTAATGCCACCGCCTATCACAATCAGATCTTTGGTTTCCATATCACCCTCACGCACTTTCGTTAAAGCTCAGAAATGTTCGATATCGCTCATAATAGCAAAGGAACGCTCTTTTGGTAACATCAAAAAAACAATTTTGAGTGATAGAGATAACATAATGGCGTTTCGCCGCCGCCAGGACGTACACTACGGGGTAAAATAGTTTTCCCCTCTTCCTGCGGGAGAGCGCACCAAACCTGAAAAACGAAGAGAATCGAATGGAACAGTTTGAATGCATTAATGTAGAAGAAGCCCATCAGAAGATGCACCAGGGAAAGGCGGTGCTGGTGGATATCCGCGATCCGCAAAGTTTTGCGATGGGCCACACGCCGGGCGCGTTTCATCTGACGAACGACAGCCTGGGCGCGTTTATGCGCGATAACGACTTTGAAACGCCAGTGATGGTGATGTGCTACCACGGCAACAGCAGCAAAGGTGCCGCGCAATACCTGCTCCAGCAGGGTTATGACGCGGTATACAGCGTTGATGGCGGCTTCGACGCCTGGCATCGTCATTTTCCGGCGGAAGTAGAACACGCCTTTGGCGGCTGACGCAGTTATACTGTCCTCTTTTGTACGGAAATAAGCGACTGCCGCCCATGTTGATGATTACCTCTTTTACGAACCCGCGCGTCGCTCAGGCGTTTGTCGATTATATGGCGACGCAGGGTGTGATCCTGACGATTCAACAGCATATGCAAACCGATGTCTGGCTTGCTGATGAAAGCCAGGCGAATTTTGTTAACACCGAGCTGGCGCGCTTTCTTGAAAACCCTGCGGACCCGCGCTACCTGGCGGCCAGCTGGACCTCCGGCCATACGGACAGCGGGCTGCACTATCAGCGTTTCCCTTTCTTAGCCACCGTGCGCGAGCGCGCCGGGCCGTTTACCCTGCTGCTGATGGCGGCCTGTATTCTGGTGTTTATCATCATGAACGTGGTGGGCGATCAGCAGGTGATGATTGCTCTGGCCTGGCCGTATGACGCTTCGGTGCAGTTTGACGTCTGGCGCTACTTCAGCCATGCCCTGATGCACTTCTCGGTGCTGCATATCCTCTTTAACCTGCTGTGGTGGTGGTATCTCGGTGGCGCCGTTGAGAAGCGCCTCGGCACCGGTAAACTCGTCGTCATCACCGTGATCAGCGCCCTGCTGAGCGGCTATGTGCAGCACAAGTTTAGCGGCCCGTGGTTCGGCGGTTTGTCCGGCGTGGTGTATGCGTTAATGGGCTATGTCTGGCTGCGCGGCGAGCGCGACCCACAAAGCGGCATCTATCTGCAACGCGGGTTAATCACCTTTGCATTAATATGGCTCATTGCCGGATGGTTTGATCTGTTTGGTATGTCTATCGCCAATGGCGCACACGTTGCCGGGCTGGGCGTGGGGCTGGTAATGGCCTTTGCTGATACGCTGAATGCGCGAAAACGAACATAATTCCCAGGGATATTTCATGAAACAAACGCAACGTCATGACGCCATTATCGAACTGGTTAAAAAGCAGGGATACGTCAGCACCGAAGAGCTGGTGGAGCAATTCGCCGTCAGCCCGCAAACAATTCGTCGTGATTTAAACGACCTGGCCGATCAGAACCGTATTCTGCGCCATCACGGCGGCGCGGCCCTGCCGTCCAGCTCGGTGAATACCTCATGGCATGACCGTAAGGCGACGCAAACCGCAGAGAAAGAGCGTATTGCCGCCAAAGTGGCGAGCCAGATCCCCAACGGCGCGACGCTGTTTATTGATATCGGAACGACGCCAGAAGCGGTGGCCCATGCGTTGCTCAACCATGAAAATCTGCGCGTGGTCACCAACAACCTTAACGTCGCCAATACCCTGATGCAGAAAGAAGATTTCCGCATCATCCTGGCGGGCGGCGAACTGCGCAGCCGCGACGGCGGAATCATTGGTGAAGCGACGCTCGATTTTATCTCCCAGTTCCGCCTCGATTTCGGCATCCTTGGGATCAGCGGCATCGACAGCGATGGTTCTCTGCTGGAGTTTGATTACCATGAAGTGCGCACCAAACGGGCGATTATCGACAACTCGCGCCACGTTATGCTGGTAGTGGATCACTCGAAATTTGGCCGTAACGCGATGGTAAATATGGGCAGCATCAGCATGGTCAATGCCGTGTACACCGACGTAATGCCGCCAGCGGGGGTGTTGCAGGTGATTAAGGACAATAACGTTCAGTTAGAGCTGTGCTAATCCCGGTCCGGGCGGCGGCAGCGCCTCCCGACTGACTTAACTTCAGGCCCGGCAAACGTCCCGCCGCCGGGCATTGCATTACACGCCGTAACCCATCATCTTCAGCAATTGCTGCGCATGTTGCACCGCATCCTGACGATGCGCCACGCCGAGTTTCTGATACAAATTGCGAATATGGGTTTTGATGGTGGTCGCCGCGACCGCCAGCTCGCCCGCAATCTGTTCGTTGCTGTAACCCGAATAAATCAGCCCCAGAACCTGCCATTCACGCTGGGTGAGTGGGCTGGTGCGAATCAGCTCCGGCACTTCCGGGTGGTTCAGCAGACGTTCGACAAAGTTCTCATCAAAATGCGCGAACTTGTGGCGATGATGCTGGTTAATCTCTCGCAGAATACGCTGGGCGCGGTGCTGATCCAGCTCCGGCAGGGTGTTGAGTTGAATCAGCTGACGCAGTTGCTGCGCCATCGTTTCGCCTTCAATCACAAAGTGGCTGATAAATCCGGTGCGGTTCGCCAGCTGTAATGCTTCCAGCAAGACGCGTTGTGCGTCATTTTTCCGCCCTGCCTGCCAGTAAAGCTGATTGAGCAGCAGCAGGTTGCGATTCAGATCGCTCATCAGACGCAGACTGCGGGCGTTTTCGTTCAGCTCTTCGAGCACAATTTCCGCAGGCTCAAACTCACCGAGCAGGATCTGCGCGCGGGCGATGTTGCGCCACTGGCTTTGCAGGAAGTGGTTATTGGCAAATTCCGGTTTTGGCGTCTGACGCAGCCAGTTGGCGGCTGATTTCTTATCGCCGATCATTTGCCAGTAAATCACCCGGACTTTATCGGCGTTGGAAACCCAGTCGCTATGGTACTGACCATTGCCCAGCAGGTTTTCCAGACGGTTCAGATGGTTGCGGGCGTTATCCAGATCGCCGCGCGCCAGCGAGCACTGCACCAGCAGCGCCAGACATTGCAGCTGCTGCTGCGGCTGGAAGGTGGAGAGAACGTCAACGCCATGACGGGCAGAGGCTTCGGCCTCATCGAGACGCGCCCAGGCCCACAGCAGCTGTGCGCGAATACGCAGCAGGAACTCGTGCATCGGCAGCTGTTCCAGATGTTGATCCTGAATCAGCTGGAACGCTTTTTCCTGCGTCTCCCAGGCGGCTTGCAAGAACCCCTGAGCAAATAAGATTTCGCTCTGCTGGATCATGCTCCACAGAGCGTAATGCCAGACGTCATGGCGGCGGGACATCTGCTCCGTCTGCTGCATCAACGACAGAGAACGGGTGAGATCCCCTTTGCAGTGCAGCACTTCCCCGTGGACCGAGGTGGCGACAATGCGGCTGTAATAGTTCGCCAGCGGCAGCTCGTCGAGGGCGATCATCGCCAGACGTTCGGCCTCTTCCTGGTCGCCATCGTTGATGGCCACCTGCGCGCGCAGGGCGTTAAATTCGCCGTGCAGCGTACCGTCCATCTCGCCTTTCATCTCTTGTTCGGCGCGGGCCAGCAGGGTGTTCACTTCGCTGTAGCGGTGCTGGCTCTGCATCAGCCACGCCTGCAACAGGACAAGACGCGGATTTTCCAGCAGGCTTTCCCACGGCAGGGCGCGGAGTGACTCTTCGAGCAGGGTCAGCTCGCTGTGGTTGAACAGGCCCCAGGCGTGGTTGAGCAGGATATCGCGCAGCATGTTGGCGTCACCGGCGGCGAGCGCGTGGTGGATCGCTTCGCTTGGGAAGCCTTGTGCCATCCAGCTTTCCGCTGCGGAGCGGTGGACGTCGGGTAATTCGGTGGCCATTTCCCACTGACAGCGCTGGCGCAGGAAGTTGCCAAACAGCGGGTGGAAGCTGAACCATTCGCCGGAGTCGTCCATGCGTTGCAGGAACAGCCCCTGACGTTCAATCTCTTCGAGGCGCATCTGGCCGTTGTCTTCGCCAGTAACGCGCACAATCAGCGCATCGTTCATGGAGCGCAGTAGCGAGCTTTTCAGCAGGAACTGGCGGGTCGCCGGGTCAACGCTGTTCAGCACTTCGTCGACCAGATAATCGGACAGGTGGCTGGCATTAATGCCCGCCAGGCGGCGCGCAGACTGATGCGTCGGGCTGTTATTCTGACGCGCTGAGAGGGCGATGAGCTGCAACGCGGTTGCCCAGCCGGCTACGTCGTCGCACAGGCGGCTGCTTTCTGAGGCTTCAATCGGCGAACTGAGGCGGCAGTCAAAGAACTGTTTCGCTTCCTGATGGTTAAAGGCCAGCTGTTGGCTGCCCACTTCGAGCAGCTGATCGCGCACGCGCAGGTTGGCAATTCCCAACTGCGGTAGATTACGTGACAGTACCACCAGAGTCAGGTTCTCCGGCTGATGGCGCAGGAAGAAACGCATGGATTCATGGATCACCGGATTGGTGATCAGGTGGTAATCGTCAATCACCAGGAACAGCGGGCGATGCCATTCGGCCAGCTCAATGAACAGCTGGGCGAACAGGGAGGAGAGGCTGGCGTACTGGCGTTTTTGCACCATCACTTCGCTGGTGACGCAATGCCCGTTAGTCGCCTGCTGTATGGCGGCGATCAAGTAGCTGGCAAAGCGCTCCTGCTGGTTATCGCCCTCATCAAGGGAGTACCAGCCTAAATCGCTTTTGCCTGCGGCCCACTGTGAGATGAGCGTTGTTTTTCCATAACCTGCAGGACTCGTAACCAGCGCCAGTCGGAAATTATTCGCGCCGGAAAGTTTCGCCAGCAGACGTTCGCGGACCACAGTATGGTCAAGACGAACCGGGCGACTTAATTTGGACGGAATCAACATAAGTTTTTCACTTCACTGTGGGGAAACGAGGAAAATCGATTTTTTTTGCGCTTCGTAATTAATTGATATAAGGTCGGCCAGAAAAGGAACTATTGCAAGTTATGTCCGTCTTTTCTATCCCTTAATTTGCACTCTGTCACAAAATTATTTCTCATTGACCGGGAACTTTCCTAGATGCCCTATATCCCGCATGGATGCTGGCTTGTATGCATTTAGTGCGCTTATCCTGAAACTGGTTTCATTAGGCGATTCTCATCACGAAGTTAATAAATAACCGGTATAGTTATTCCTGGAAAATAACCCTCTGAGAAAGGCCTAAAAGCAAGAAATATTATTCCTGGTAAGCAATCATTTCTGCTGTTATTAATTTCATCCGAAACTGCATTTCATTTTTTTGACACTCTTCCCGTTTATCCTCGCGCCGTATTGGCACACTCGTTCTATGCTCACAGAGTGGCCTTGATCACACTTTTGCGCTCATCCCCGCTACTCCTCCCTGTCTAATCCTTGGCAGGAGGAGGAAGAGCCGGAATGAGCCTGGCACACTAGCGCCATTATCTTTTCTTTCTCTACAGGATGCCGATTCCCTATGTCTCAGCCTACCTTCAACAAAGCTCAATTTCAGGCTGCCCTGACGCGTCAGTGGCAGCGATTTGGTTTGTCTGCAGCCGAAGACATGACGTCTCATCAGTGGTGGCAGGCCGTGAGCGGCGCGCTGGCCGAACTGCTCAGTGCTCAGCCTGCGGCGAAGCCGGTGAAAAACCAGCGTCATGTGAACTACATCTCGATGGAGTTCCTGATCGGTCGTCTGACCGGCAACAACCTACTGAACCTCGGCTGGTATCAGGAGGTGAGCGACGTGCTCAGCGAGCACAGCGTTAACCTGACCGATCTGCTGGAAGAAGAGACCGACCCCGGTTTAGGTAACGGCGGGTTAGGGCGTCTGGCGGCCTGTTTCCTGGATTCCATGGCGACGGTGGGGCAATCCGCTATCGGGTATGGTCTGAACTACCAGTACGGCCTGTTCCGTCAGTCCTTTAACGACGGGAATCAGATTGAAGCGCCGGACGACTGGCATCGCGGCAGCTATCCGTGGTTCCGCCACAACGCACAGCTCGATGTGCAGGTGGGTATCGGCGGGAAAGTGTCTAAACAGGGCCACTGGGAGCCGGGTTTTGTGATCACCGGTGAAGCCTGGGATCTGCCGGTGCTGGGCTATCGCAACGGCGTGGCGCAGCCGCTACGTCTGTGGCAGGCGAAGCACGCCCATCCGTTCAACCTGACCAAATTTAACGACGGCGATTTCCTGCGTGCCGAGCAGCAGGGTATCGACGCCGAAAAACTGACTAAAGTGCTCTACCCGAACGACAACCATCTGGCGGGCAAAAAGCTGCGCCTGATGCAGCAGTATTTCCAGTGCGCCTGTTCCGTGGCGGATATCCTGCGTCGCCATCATCTGGCGGGGCGTAAGCTGTCAGAGCTGGCGGATTACGAAGTGATTCAGCTCAACGATACCCACCCAACCATCGCGATTCCGGAACTGCTGCGCGTGCTGCTTGATGAGCACCAGCTGAGCTGGGACGCGGCCTGGGCAATCACCAGCAAAACCTTCGCCTACACCAACCACACCCTGATGCCTGAAGCGCTGGAGTGCTGGGATGAGAAACTGGTGAAAGCGCTGCTGCCGCGCCATATGCAGATCATCAATCAGATCAACGATCGGTTCAAAGTGCTGGTGACGAAAACCTGGCCGGGCGATAAAGCGGTCTGGGCGAAACTGGCGGTGGTGCACGACAAACAGGTCCGCATGGCGAACATGTGCGTGGTCAGCGGTTTTGCGGTGAACGGCGTAGCGGCGCTGCATTCGGATCTGGTGGTTAAAGATCTGTTCCCGGAATATCACCAGCTCTGGCCGAACAAATTCCATAACGTCACCAACGGCATTACGCCGCGTCGCTGGATCAAACAGTGCAACCCGGCTCTCGCCGCGCTGCTGGATAAAACGCTGAAGAAAGAGTGGGCCAACGATCTCGACCAGCTGATCAACCTGGAAAAACAGGCTGACGATGCCAAGTTCCGCCAGAAATACCAGGCCATCAAACAAGAGAACAAAGTGCGCCTCGCGGCGTTCGTGAAAGTGCGCACGGGGATTGAAATCAACCCGAACGCGATTTTTGATATCCAGATCAAACGCCTGCACGAGTACAAACGTCAGCACCTGAACCTGCTGCACATTCTGGCGCTGTACAAAGAGATCCGCGAAAACCCGAACGCGAACCGCGTGCCGCGCGTATTCCTTTTCGGTGCCAAAGCGGCGCCGGGCTACTACCTGGCGAAGAACATTATCCTCGCCATTAACAAAGTGGCTGAAGCGGTGAACAACGATCCGCAGGTGGGCGACAAGTTGAAAGTGGTATTCCTGCCGGATTACTGCGTGTCCGCAGCGGAAATGCTGATCCCGGCGGCGGATATCTCCGAGCAGATTTCGACTGCGGGCAAAGAGGCGTCCGGCACCGGTAACATGAAGCTGGCCCTGAACGGTGCCTTAACCGTCGGCACGCTGGACGGCGCGAACGTCGAAATCGCCGAGCAGGTGGGTGAAGAGAATATCTTTATCTTCGGTCACACGGTCGAGGAGGTGAAAGCCCTTAAAGCCAAAGGCTACGATCCGGTGAAATGGCGCAAGAAAGACAAGGTTCTGGATGCAGTGCTGAAGGAGCTGGAAAGCGGCAAATACAGCGACGGTGACAAACACGCCTTCGACCAGATGCTGCACAGCATCGGCAAACAGGGCGGCGATCCGTATCTGGTAATGGCTGATTTCGCGGCCTATGTTGAAGCGCAGAAGCAGGTGGATGTGCTGTACCGCGATCAGGACGCCTGGACGCGCGCATGTATTCTGAATACCGCGCGCTGTGGGATGTTCAGCTCTGACCGTTCAATCCGTGATTATCAGGCCCGTATCTGGCAGGCAAAACGCTAAGGAAGCGCGATGGACAGCAAACGTCTGGATAATGCCGCCCTGGCGGCGGGGATCAGCCCCAGTTACATCAATGCTCACGGCAAACCACAGTCAATTGGCGCTGAAACCAAACGACGTTTGCTGGACGCCATGCACAAAACAACGCCCGCAGCGAAAGCGGCGGTAGCGCCGGTGCCGGTGGTGAAGGTGTTCACAGCCGGTAAGAAGATGGCGCTGCTGGTGGAAGGCCGCGGCGAATTCAGCTGGTTGTTAACCACCGAAGAGGGCCAGCAGCATAAGGGCCATGCGACGGGCGGGAAAAATCTCACCCTTCCGGCAAAACTGCCGCACGGCTACCACACCCTGACGCTGACGCAGGATGATAAGCGCTATCACTGCCGGGTGATCATCGCGCCAAAACGCTGCTACGAGCCGCAGGCGCTGCTCGACGGAAAAAAGCTGTGGGGCGCCTGTGTGCAGCTTTACACGCTACGTTCGAATGAGAACTGGGGGATCGGCGATTTCGGCGATCTGAAAAATATGCTGGCGGAGGTGGGCAAGCGCGGCGGGGCGTTTATCGGCCTCAACCCGATCCATGCCCTCTATCCGGCGAACCCGGAAAGCGCCAGCCCGTATAGCCCGTCGTCCCGCCGTTGGCTGAATGTGATTTATATCGACGTCAACGCGCTGGAGGATTTCAGGAAAAGCAAAGAGGCCCAGGCGTGGTGGAATCTCACCACCACCCAGCAGACGCTGAAACAGGTGCGGGAAGCCGACTGGGTCGACTATGCGACGGTAACGGCCCTGAAAATGGCTGCCCTGCGTATGGCCTGGAAAGGCTTTGCAAAGCGCACGGACGACCAGATGAAAGCGTTCCGTCAGTTCGTCGCCCAGGAAGGCGAAAGCCTCTACTGGCAGGCGGCGTTTGACGCGCTGCATGCGTATCAGGTGAAAGAGGACGAAATGCGCTGGGGCTGGCCGGTGTGGCCGGAAGCCTATCAGTCGGTGGACTCCCCGGAGGTGAAAGCCTTTTGCAAGCAACACGCCGATGAAGTGGACTTTTTCCTGTGGCTGCAATGGCTGGCGTACAGTCAGTTTGCCGCCTGCTGGCAGGAGAGCCAGGGCTACGACATGCCGATTGGTCTGTATCGCGATCTGGCCGTAGGCGTGGCGGAAGGCGGAGCCGAAACCTGGTGCGACCGCGAGCTTTACTGCCTGAAAGCCTCCGTCGGCGCCCCGCCGGATATCCTCGGCCCGCTGGGACAGAACTGGGGATTGCCGCCGATGGACCCGCATGTGATGGTCGCGCGCGGGTACGAGCCGTTTATCGATTTGCTGCGCGCCAATATGCAAAACTGCGGCGCGCTGCGTATCGACCACGTGATGTCCGTGCTGCGCCTGTGGTGGATCCCTTACGGTGAAACGGCGGATCACGGTGCCTATGTGCATTACCCGGTGGACGATCTGCTGTCGATCCTCGCGCTGGAAAGTCAGCGTCACAACTGCATGGTGATTGGCGAAGATCTCGGGACCGTGCCGGTTGAAATCGTCAGTAAATTACGCGAGAGTGGCGTTTATTCATACAAAGTACTCTATTTCGAAAGTGACCATGAGAAGACGTTCCGTTCGCCGCAAGCGTACCCTCAACAATCAATGGCTGTCGCGACAACGCATGATCTTCCTACGCTGCGAGGCTACTGGGAGAGCGGTGATCTCACGCTCGGCAAAACGTTAGGGTTATATCCAGACGAAGTGGTGCTGCGCGGGCTGTATCAGGACCGCGAGCTGGCCAAACAGGGGCTACTGGATGCGCTGCACAAGCACGGCTGCCTGCCAAAACGCGCCGGGCATAAAGCCTCGCTGATGGCGATGACGGCAACCCTGAATCGCGGCATGCAGCGCTATATCGCCGACAGCAATAGCGCCCTGCTGGGCCTGCAACCCGAGGACTGGCTGGGAATGGCGGAGCCGGTGAACATTCCGGGCACCAGCTATCAGTACAAATACTGGCGGCGCAAGCTCTCCACCACCCTTGAAAAGATGTTTGCCGATGAGGGTGTGAACAAGCTGATTAAGGATTTGGATAAGCGCAGAAAAGCGAAGAAGTGATAAAAAAAGCCCGGCAAACATCATCAGTTTGCCGGGCTTTTAACGTTCTACGCCGGGTCAGGCGCAACCACCACCCGGCTTTTTTGTGCTTAAACCACCATCGCCAGCAGCAGACACCCAATCAGGCCGCACACCGAAATAATCGTTTCCAGCATCGACCAGGACTTGATGGTCTCGCCGATCGTCAGGTTGAAGTACTCCTTGAACAGCCAGAAGCCTGGATCGTTCACGTGGGAGAAGATGACGCTACCGGAACCCACCGCGATAACCATCAGCTCAGGGCTAACGCCCGTGGTGGCAATCAGTGGCGCTACAATACCGCCGGCAGTGATTGCCGCAACGGTTGCAGAACCCAGCGCGATACGCAGCACCGCAGCAATCGACCAGGCCATCAGGATTGGCGAAATGTTGGTTTCATGCATCATCGAGGCGATGTATTTGTCTACGCCGCTGTCGACCAGAACCTGCTTGAACGCACCGCCACCGCCGATAATCAGCAGCATCATGGCGATGATTTTGATGGAAGAGCCAAGCGTCTCGTTGATCTGATCCATGCTACGGCCACGGTTCAGACCGAAGGTGAAGAGGGCAATCAGAACCGCAATCAGCGTCGCCATCACCGGGTCACCGAGGAACTCTGCGACGGAGAGGAACGCGTGACCTTTTGGCAGCACCATTTCAGCAACTGCGCGCATCGCCATCAGCACAACCGGCACCAGAGAGGTCCAGACGCTGACGCCAAAGCTTGGCATTTCCGCTTCGGTGAAGGTTTTTGCGCTATACAGACCTTCCGGAATTGGCTTGTCGATACCTTTCAGGCAGCGTGCAAACACCGGGCCGGCCAGAATAACGGTTGGGATCGCCAGAATCGTACCGAACAGTAGGGTTTTACCCATATCCGCATGGAAGATGGTCGCGATAGCAGTTGGACCCGGGTGCGGCGGCAGGAAGCCGTGTGTAACGGACAGGGCAGCCGCCATCGGCACACCGACAAACAGCAGCGGAATGTTGGCGGCAGCCGCGATGGTGAAGACCAGCGGCAGCATCAGCACGAAGCCGACTTCATAGAACAGCGCGAAACCGACGGTAAAACCGGTTAACACCACCGCCCACTGAATGTGTTGTTTACCAAATTTGGCAATCAGCGTGGTCGCGATGCGCTGTGCACCACCGCAGTCTGCCAGCATTTTACCGAGCATGGCACCGAAGCCCATGATCAGCGCCAGGCTACCGAGCGTTCCGCCCACACCTGCTTTAATTGAGCTGATGACTTTCACCAGCGGCATCCCTTGCATCAGACCCACTGCAAGTGCCACCAGAACCAGAGCGATGAAGCCGTTCAGTTTGAAACGGATCATCAAGAGCAGTAATAAGACAACACCGATAGCGACAATAACTAATGGCATGATTAACCTGGCCTTTCAATTGTTATGGGTAACGTCATTGTTTCAACGACAATTTCCGATTGTCCCAACCGGGAACAGAGAATTAACGGCACTAATACTGATTGCCTGCGAAACTAATAAGTTTAGTCGGCTGTTATGAGGATGCTTAGTGCCCACGCGAATGATACGGGTAACATGTGCAGATTGAGAATCACCCAGGCAGGCAAAATTTGAATTATGAGACGCAGGTCAACATATGGGGCGGGGAGCGACGGGCAAACAAAAGCCGGGAGGCGAAATCGCCTTACCCGGCCTGGGATCTGATTTAACGGCCCGGCTCGCTGCGCGGCACCGGGTAAAAAAAGACGGGAACTTAGTAGTAAGAGTGCTCGCCGCGCTGGTGTTCGGTGAGATCGCGTACGCCTTTCAGTTCCGGGAACTCGTTCAGCATCTGCTTCTCGATCCCTTCTTTCAGGGTCACGTCGACCATGGAACAGCCGTTACAGCCGCCGCCGAACTGCAGGATTGCCAGACCGTCTTCGGTGATCTCCATCAGCGTGACTTTACCGCCGTGGCCGGCCAGCTGCGGGTTGATCTGGGATTGCAGCAGATACTCTACGCGCTCCATCAGCGGCGCATCATCAGACACTTTACGCATTTTGGCGTTTGGTGCTTTCAGCGTCAGCTGAGAACCCAGCTGATCGGTGACGAAATCGATCTCGGCGTCATCAAGGTATGGCGCGCTTAACTCATCGACATAGGCGGTGAGCTGCTCAAATTTAAGGGCAGTGTCAGATGCTTCCACAGCGTCCGGAGGACAATAAGAGACACCGCATTCTGCATTCGGAGTGCCTGGATTAATCACAAACACGCGGATCTGCGTCCCTTCTTCCTGATTTGCCAGCAGTTTGGCAAAGTGTGATTGTGCAGAATCGGAAATACGGATCATAGCTTTGGCCTAATAGTTGACTAAATTACCTGGGTATAATAATACGCCCATCGGAAAAGGGCTACAAGGTACGACACAAACACCATACCTGAACCGTCGCTGCGCCGCTTTGCAAAAGCAGTCGGGAAAGCTCCGCCACGGTGCTGCCGGTTGTGACGACATCATCCACAATCGCGATATGGCGCCCCTTGACCGCTAAATCAAGGCGAAAGGCATTTTTTAGATTTCTTTTGCGCAACCGCGCGCTTAACCGGTGCTGAACGGCGGTTGCGTGTGTGCGTTTTAACGCGTCCGGTTGCCAGTCACAGCGTAACCAGCGGGAAAGAGGGCGACACAACAGGTCGCTCTGATTGTAGCCGCGACGCCAGTGACGTCGACGGTGCAACGGCACGCTGATAAGAAGATCCACGGCTGGTAACCCCCGTGAGCGCCGGGCCTGCAAAACGGCGAGTATCAGCAGGCGCGCCAGCGGCCCCGCCAGCTGCGTCTGACGAGAAAACTTAAACTGGTGGATCAGGCTGCTCAGGGGCTGAACGTAATTATCGACCGCCACCAGATCGCCCCACGGCGGCGGTTTTTGCAGGCATCGCCCGCAGGGGATATCGACGCGCGTTGCGGATAAACCGCACTGGGGGCAGCAGGGAGGTTGGCGCTCAAAGGCGCGCGTGCAGACGGAGCAGATCCCCCAGCGGCTCATCCTGAGCGGCATTCGGCATAGCCAGCACAAGCCGGGCACTGATAGCATGGGCAACTTCCTTGTTAAAAAAGAGAATCCTAACCGATGAACAATCTTTGGTGGCAGACCACGGGCACGGGAAATGTTGATCTTGTGCTGCTGCACGGATGGGGGCTGAACGCTGAAGTCTGGCATTGCATTCAGGAGGAACTGGCCTCGCAGTTTACGCTGCATTTGGTGGATCTGCCGGGATTTGGCCGCAGCCACGGGTTTGGCGCGATGCCTCTCAATGAGATGGCCCGGCATGTTCTGGAACGCGCGCCGCAAAAAGCTATCTGGCTCGGCTGGAGCCTGGGCGGGCTGGTGGCGAGCCAGATCGCCCTGACGCACCCGGCGCGCGTTCAGGCGCTGGTGACGGTCGCATCATCGCCTTGCTTTGCGGCGCGGGATGAGTGGCCGGGCATCAAGCCGGAGGTGTTGGCCGGTTTCCAGCAGCAGCTGAGCGAAGATTTCAAGCGGACGGTTGAGCGCTTTCTGGCGCTGCAAACTCTGGGAACCGAAACGGCGCGTCAGGATGCGCGAATGCTCAAAAACGCGGTGCTGGCACTTCCCATGCCGGAGGTTGAGGTGCTTAACGGTGGGCTGGAAATTCTGAAAACCGTCGACCTGCGTGAACCGCTGGCCGCGCTTTCAGTGCCGCATCTGCGAATCTACGGTTATCTGGATGGCCTGGTGCCGCGCAAAGTGGTGCCGATGCTGGATGCGTTATGGCCGAACAGCGAATCGAAGGTCATTGCCAAAGCCGCACATGCGCCTTTCGTCTCGCACCCCGAGGCGTTTTGCGACGCGCTAACGGCGTTAAGTCAGCGTTTAAACTGATTATTTACTGATCCACCTGGAAAAAGTTTCATACCGCAACAATACTTCAAATATCGTTGCGGAAGTTGAGCCTACGATAATCAAAACTACAAACCTATGGAGAGTAATGGTTATGAAACTTGTTACGGGAATTGTTACATCACTGGTTATTGGGTCTCTGTCATTTGGCGTATTTGCAGCGAAAGAGCTGGAAAAAGACAAAGTTAAAGAGATGAATCTGACCAAAATTGGCGAGATTACGACCTCAAATACGACTGCGCCAATGGATGCACGTAAAGAATTATCGAAAAAAGCCGATGAGCTGGGCGGTACATATTTTGTGGTGACCAGCGCGAACAAAGGTGAGAAAAACGTTCATGCAACGGCGGAAGTGTATAAATAACGGTGTTGCCGGGCGGCATAGGCTGCCCGGCAAATCGTATTAGCGCAGTGCCCACCACTCACGTAAGCAGGCTTTGCCTTCCGGACAGCTTTTGCAGCTACCGGTTAAACAACTATCCGCATCTTCCTGAATCCGCACGGCTTTACCCATCGCTTCCATTCGTTCGAGCATAGCATCGATCATCGGCTGCGGCGTATGCAGGGAAAGGCTCAACTGTCTGGCCTCCATTCGCCCCTGAAGAGCCAGTAAATCCCGAACCTGAATCATCGATGCCATCATCTCACCTCTTAGTGGCAGTCGCCCGCAGGGCTGTTACAGCAGTTTGCCGCAGTTTTATTCGTGGCCAGCAGGTTGACGTTCACGCGGCTACGGGCGCGGCGCAACAGGCCAATCAGCACGACGTTGAACAGCACCACCACCAGAATGCACACCAGACTGTAGCGCGGATGCTGGCTGAAGTTAGCCGCCTGGTAGAAGACGGTTGCCAGCGAGTAAGCGATGTTCAGCCCCCAGAGGACCGAGAAGCCCATCCAGCCGCGGCTGGATTCGCGGGCAATGGCTCCCATTACCGAAATGCATGGAATGTAGAGCAGAACGAAAATCAGATAGCTATACGCCGCTGAAGGGCTGCCAAATTTCTGGCTCATCACACCCATCGCACCGGTGGCCATTTCGCCGTCGCCTTTGCTGGCTTCGATAGGGTTTGCCAGTACGCTCAGGCTGATGGTGTCTTTCAGACTCTGCCAGGTTTCGTCCACGGCGCTGAGCAGCTCGTCACCGAGATGGAACTCAGCCGGGTTGAACTCCTCTTCCTGAATATTTTCCGCCGTATAGAGCGTGTTGAGCGTGCCGACCACCACCTCTTTTGCCATCGCACCGGTAAACAGCCCGACGGTGGCCTGCCAGTTATCCTCGTGAACGCCAATTGGCTTGAACAGCGGGGTGATGACGCGACTCACGGAAGCCAGCGCCGAGTCGTTGATGTTATCTGCCGCCTGGCCGCTGAGGGTAAAACTGTTCAGCGCGCTCAGGAAAATACTGACAATCACGATCACTTTACCGGCGCGCAGAACGAAGCCTTTCAGGCGCTGCCAGGTCTGGATCAACAGGCTTTTGATATGTGGCACGTGGTAAACCGGCAGCTCCATCACAAACGGCGACGCTTCGCCGCGCATGATGGTGTGCTTGAGCATCAGGCCGGTGAGAATCGCCATCACAATCCCCAGCAGGTAGAGGGAGAAGACCGCCAGTGCACCTTCCTGACCAAAGAACGCCGCCGCAAAGACCGCGAAGATCGCCAGACGCGCCCCGCAGGACATAAACGGCGCCATCATAATGGTCATCAGACGCTCACGCGGAGCATCCAGAGTACGTGCGCCCATCACCGACGGCACGTTACAGCCAAAGCCGACAATCAGCGGAACGAAGGATTTGCCCGGTAAGCCGAGCGCCTGCATCAGGCGGTCCATCACGAACGCCGCGCGGGCCATATAGCCGGAATCCTCAAGGAAGGAGAGGAACAGGTACATCATGCCGATCTGCGGCACCAGCGGCAGAACGGTGTTAATCCCGCCGCCCAGCCCCTGGGCGAGGAAAATCGTCAGCCACTCCGGGAAATGCAGGGTGTAGCCCAGCCATTGCAGACCGTGAATGAAGATCGCAACCGAGCCGACATCGAACAGTGGCTGCAGCGCACCGCCGATGTTGATAGCGAGCAGGAACATCACATACATCACCAGCAGGAAGATCGGCAAACCGAGGAAACGGTTCAGAATGATTTTATCCACCGCTGCGGTGAAACGGCTCGGCTCGGCGGTCAGGGTATTGCTGACCACTTCGCAAATGGCCGCGATACTTTGATAGCGCGCATCGGCGATATGCAGTGCCGGATCGTCCAGCTCGTCGCTCAGGCGTGCCAGCGACATCTCCAGACTCTCTGCGGCGTCGCCAGCGTAGCCCCGGCTATAGATATCGCCTTCCAGCATTTGTAGCCCAAGCCAGTTGCGCTGTTTTTGTGGCATCGCGTTGTTCATCTCGCCGGCCAGAATGCTGGCCTCGCGCACCAGCGGCTGCGGATAGTGAACCAGCTCCAGATCGGTATTGCCCGTATGGCGATCGACCGCCAGTTTCAGGGCATCAATCCCGCGCGCACGGGTCGAGACCAGCGGAATGACCGGGCAGCCGAGACGGGCGGAAAGCGCATCGATATCAATGCGAATTTTTTGCTTCTCGGCGATATCGAGCATATTCAGCGCCACGATGCACGGAATGCCCAGCTCCAGCAACTGTAGCGTCAGGTAGAGGTTACGCTCAAGATTGGAAGCATCGACGACGTTAATCAGTAAATCCGCATCGCCGCTCAGAATATAGTGACAGGCAATCTGCTCATCGAGAGAGGTCTGGGACGAAATGGTGGTGAGTGAATAGGTGCCAGGCAGGTCAACGAGGGTGACCTGATGATCGATTGTTGAAAACTGGCCTTCTTTACGTTCTACCGTGACGCCCGCCCAGTTACCGACACGCTGACGCGCACCCGTTAACTGATTAAATAAGGTTGTCTTGCCGGAATTAGGATTACCAATTAAGCCAATGGTTAATTTTTTCATTGTTTTAGACTCGGTATAACTGCTGGCGGTTTATCGGGCTAAAGCTTCGACTTCTAATAAGGCGAGGTCTTTCTTACGCAATACCAGATTGACGCGACGGGTTTCGATATGAATGGGATCGCCCAAGGGTGCAATGCGAACCACCTGGAATGATGATCCTGGCAGCATGCCTAACGACAGCAGTTTTTGACGATACGCCGGGCTAATTTCGCGGGCAAAACCGGTAATTTTCCAGGCACTGTCTGGTGTGAATTGCATAGAGACCACTTTTACCGAAGGTTAAATAATCAACAGGTTCATGATAATGAGAATGGTTTCTATCAGCAATATTTAAAATGTGACGGGATGTTCATATGAGGGGTAAATCGAGGACTGTTTGACCTTGCTCAATATTTATTGAGATGGAGCGTCAGGGATGAATAATTAAATTGTTAACTAAGTGATAATCGATGGTTTAAATATGGATATGCAATCGGTTCCATATTTAATAAATAATGAGTGAGTACATTCTTATTTATTTTAACTTTGTGGGGTCTGATTGCCGGGCGGGAACGTGTTTGCCCGGCCAGGGGATACACAGGCCGGGCAAATGTATTTAACGTTAGCGCTTCTTGCCCATCGCGGCGGCCAGCGCATCCATCATCGCGCTGTTACCGGCAGGCTGCGCCTGAGGGCGAGGTTTCGCGGCTTTCGCGTTTGGACGCGATTGCTCACGCGCACCACCTCCGTTGCTGCGGCGGGCGTTAGTTTCGCCTGGCTGCTCGTCGAGACGCATCGTGAGCGCGATACGCTTACGCTGCATATCCACTTCCAGCACTTTCACCTTCACGATATCGCCCGCTTTGACCACAGTGTGAGGGTCTTCCACGAACTTATCCGCCAGCGACGAGATATGCACCAGGCCATCCTGATGGACGCCGATGTCGACAAAGGCACCAAAGTTGGTGACGTTGGTGACCGCGCCTTCCAGCACCATGCCCGGCTGCAGATCCTTCATCGTCTCCACGCCTTCGGCGAATTTCGCCGTTTTGAACTCAGGGCGCGGATCGCGGCCTGGTTTTTCCAGCTCTTTGATGATGTCGGTTACGGTCGGCACACCGAATTTGTCGTCGGTGAAATCGACAGCTTTCAGATCGCGCAGGTTGGTGCTGTTGCCCATCAGATCTTTCAGGGCCTGCTGCGTGGCGGCCAGAATACGCTCCACGACCGGATAGGCTTCCGGGTGAACCGTAGAGGCGTCCAGCGGGTTATCGCCGTGGTTGATACGCAGGAAGCCCGCGCACTGTTCGAAGGCTTTCGGCCCCAGACGGCTCACTTTCAGCAGTTGCTGACGATTCTGGAACTGGCCGTTCTCATCGCGCCAGGCAACGATGTTCTGCGCCATCATGCGGGTTAAGCCCGCCACGCGGGTGAGCAGGGCGACGGAGGCGGTATTCAGGTCCACGCCGACGGCGTTCACGCAGTCTTCCACCACCGCATCCAGACGACGCGCCAGCTGAGTCTGGCTGACGTCGTGCTGATACTGGCCCACGCCGATGGATTTCGGATCGATTTTCACCAGCTCGGCCAGCGGGTCCTGCAGTCGACGGGCGATAGAGACCGCGCCGCGCAGGGAAACGTCCAGATCCGGGAACTCGAGCGCCGCCAGTTCGGACGCGGAATAGACCGACGCACCGGCTTCGCTGACGATCACCTTCTGCGCGGTCACTTTCGGGAACTGCTGCTGCACATCGAGGAAGAAACGTTCGGTTTCACGGGAGGCGGTGCCGTTACCAATCGCCACCAGCTCGACGTTGTATTTTTCACACAGGGCGGCAACCACAACGGCGGCTTTCGCGGCCTGGCCGGTATGTGGATAGATGGTATCAGTCGCGACCAGTTTGCCGGTGCCGTCGACGACGGCCACTTTCACGCCGGTACGCAGGCCCGGATCGAGACCCATCGTTGCGCGCAGGCCCGCCGGGGCGGCCATCAGCAGATCATGTAAGTTACGGGCAAAAACATTGATCGCTTCGTCTTCTGCGCGCTCGCGCACGGTGCCCATCAGTTCGGTTTCAAGGTGCATCAGCACTTTGATGCGCCAGGTCCAGCTCACCACGCCTTTGCGCCAGCTGTCTGCCGGGGCGTTATTCAGGCGCAGGCCGAGATGGTCGATAATAATCTGCTCGCAGTAGCTCTCTTTCGGCGGCTCGTCGAACTGCGGATCGGCATTGAGAGAGAGTTGCAGCACGCCTTCGTTGCGGCCACGGAACATGGCCAGCGCGCGGTGCGATGGGGCGGTTGAAATCGGTTCATGGTGATCGAAGTAGTCGCGGAATTTCGCGCCTTCCTCTTCTTTACCGCTCACGACGGTAGAGACGATGTGGGCATTTTTCCACAGGTAATCACGCACTTTGGAGAGCAGCGCGGCGTCTTCGGCAAAACGCTCCATCAGAATGTAGCGCGCGCCATCAAGGGCGGCTTTGGTGTCGGCCACGCCTTTTTCTGCATCGATAAATTTCGCGGCTTCCGTTTCGGGATCGTGCGACGGCGTCGTCCACAGCAGATCGGCTAGCGGCTCGAGGCCTGCTTCAATCGCAATCTGCCCGCGGGTGCGGCGCTTAGGTTTGTACGGCAGATAGAGGTCTTCCAGCTCGGTTTTGCTCATTGTGCCGTTGATGGCACCTGCCAGCGCATCGGTCAGTTTGCCCTGCTCGCCAATGGATTTGAGAATAGCCTGGCGACGGTCTTCCAGCTCACGCAGGTAGCCCAGACGGGTCTCCAGGTTGCGCAGCTGCGTGTCATCCAGACCGCCGGTGACTTCCTTACGATAACGTGCAATAAACGGCACGGTGTTCCCTTCATCAAGCAGGCGAACGGCAGCTTCTACCTGTTCGGCTCTGGCCTGAAGTTCACCCGCAATAATGCGGCAGAGCGAATCTTTCATCATGGCTTTGTCATCTGGTTTGTCGAAAAACAGGGGATAGTTATACGGACTGGCACGGCAAAATGCCAGTCGTGGAGGGCGCTCTCGGACTATTTAACGTACTCAATTTCGTTGACGTACCAGCTGGCTTCCCCGGCAGGTGTCTGGACGACGGCTAAATCGCCGACTTCCTTTTTCAGCAGCGCGCGGGCCATTGGCGAGTCGATTGAGATGTAATCCTTACGACCAAAAATTTCATCGTAGCCGACAATGCGAAAACGCCGGGTCGCACCGTCATCGTTCTCGATCTCCACCCATGCGCCGAAGAAGACTTTGCCTTCCTGCTGCGGCGAATAATCCACGATTCGCAGGTTCTCGAGGCATTTAGTCAGATAACGTACCCGGCGATCAATCTCGCGCAGGCGTTTTTTATTATACTGATAGTCAGCGTTCTCGCTGCGGTCGCCAAGACTGGCTGCCCAGGTCACTTTTTTGGTCACTTCCGGGCGCTCTTCCCGCCAGAGGTAATCCATCTCTTTTTTGAGTTTTTCGTACCCTTCGCGGGTGATCAGCGGCGTTTTCATGGGATGACCTTTAAGACTCTACTCAATGACAGACATTACGCACATTACGTACCACATAGCTTACCAGACAGGATTAATAATGATTTATGTGATGAAATGTGCAGATAAGCTCCTGTTAAATATGCTTTGTAACAATTTCGACTAGAATTTATACCAGATTTAGCTGGTCGTAGACGTGCACTTTTTTAGAATACGTACTGAAACACTATCCGGGCCTTTGGGAGTACATACAATGCAAGAGAACTATAAAATTCTGGTCGTGGATGACGACATGCGCCTGCGTGCGCTGCTGGAGCGTTATCTGACCGAGCAGGGCTTCCAGGTTCGAAGCGTGGCGAACGCCGAGCAAATGGATCGCCTGCTTACCCGTGAATCGTTCCACCTGATGGTGCTCGATTTAATGCTTCCTGGCGAAGACGGGCTCTCCATCTGCCGTCGTCTGCGCAGCCAGAGCAATCCGATGCCGATCATTATGGTGACGGCGAAAGGGGAAGAAGTTGACCGTATCGTGGGCCTGGAAATTGGCGCCGACGACTACATTCCTAAACCGTTTAACCCGCGTGAGCTGCTGGCGCGTATCCGTGCTGTGCTTCGTCGTCAGGCGAACGAACTGCCGGGCGCACCGTCTCAGGAAGAAGCGGTAATTGCCTTCGGTAAGTTCAAGCTGAACCTCGGCACCCGCGAAATGTTCCGTGAAGATGAGCCGATGCCACTCACTAGCGGTGAATTTGCGGTGCTGAAAGCGCTGGTCAGCCATCCGCGTGAGCCGCTGTCCCGCGACAAACTGATGAACCTGGCACGCGGTCGCGAATACTCCGCCATGGAGCGTTCCATCGACGTACAGATCTCCCGTCTGCGCCGTATGGTCGAAGAAGATCCTGCGCATCCTCGTTATATTCAGACCGTCTGGGGTCTGGGCTACGTCTTCGTGCCGGACGGTTCTAAGGCATGAAGCGAATGCGCTTTTCACCGCGCAGCTCGTTTGCCCGTACCCTGTTACTGATCGTCACCCTGCTGTTCGTCAGCCTGGTGACGACGTATCTGGTGGTGCTGAACTTCGCGATTCTGCCAAGCCTGCAGCAGTTTAATAAGGTGTTAGCCTACGAAGTCCGTATGCTGATGACCGATAAACTGCAGCTTGAGGACGGCACGCAGCTGGTGGTGCCTCCGGCGTTCCGCCGTGAGATTTATCGTGAGCTGGGCATTTCGCTGTACTCAAACGAGGCGGCGGAAGACGCAGGTCTGCGCTGGGCGCAACACTACGAATTCTTAAGCCAGCAGATGGCGCAGCAGCTGGGCGGCCCAACGGAAGTGCGCGTTGAGGTCAACAAAAGCTCGCCGGTCGTCTGGCTGAAAACCTGGCTGTCACCCAATATCTGGGTGCGCGTCCCGCTGACCGAAATCCATCAGGGCGATTTCTCGCCGCTGTTCCGCTACACCCTGGCGATTATGCTGATGGCGATAGGTGGCGCGTGGCTGTTTATCCGAATACAAAACCGACCCTTGGTCGATCTTGAGCATGCGGCCCTGCAGGTGGGGAAAGGTATTATTCCGCCGCCGCTGCGCGAATACGGTGCTTCTGAGGTGCGTTCGGTGACGCGCGCGTTCAACCATATGGCGGCAGGGGTGAAGCAGCTGGCAGACGATCGTACGCTGCTGATGGCGGGCGTAAGTCACGATCTGCGCACACCGCTGACGCGCATTCGCCTGGCGACAGAGATGATGGGCGAAGAGGACGGTTATCTCGCGGAGTCCATCAACAAGGATATCGAAGAGTGTAACGCCATCATCGAGCAGTTCATCGATTACCTGCGTACCGGTCAGGAGATGCCGATGGAGATGGCAGATCTCAACGGAGTGCTGGGCGAAGTGGTGGCCGCAGAGAGTGGTTACGAGCGTGAAATCGATACGGCACTGCAGCCGGGCGAAATTCAGGTGCGTATGCACCCGCTCTCCATCAAGCGCGCGGTCGCCAATATGGTGGTCAACGCGGCGCGCTACGGCAACGGCTGGATCAAAGTCAGCAGCGGCTCCGAACTGAATCGCGCCTGGTTCCAGGTGGAAGATGACGGTCCGGGGATCAAGCCTGAACAGCGTAAACATCTGTTCCAGCCGTTTGTACGCGGCGACAGCGCGCGCAGTACCAGTGGCACCGGATTAGGGCTGGCGATTGTGCAGCGTATTGTGGATAACCATAACGGGCTGCTGGAGATTGGTACCAGCGAACGGGGTGGGTTGAGCATCCGCGCGTGGCTGCCGGTTCCGGTGACGCGGGGGCAGGTGAAAGAGAGTTAAAAAAAGCCGGGTGGCGTTACCCTTACCCGGCCTTCTCATGCTTTATAGTTCGGGTGAGCGCAGCGCCACCCGACACTATTTAAGCTTCTTACAGCTTCGGTCCCGCACTCACCAACGCCGCACCTGCTGGCGTATCGGTGTACTTCTCAAAGTTCTCAATAAACAGCTTCGCAAGGGCTTCTGCCTTCTCCTGCCACTGTTCCGGTGAGCCGTAGGTATTACGCGGGTCGAGGATATGGGTATCCACGCCCGGCAACGCCGTTGGGATTGCCAGATCGAACATCGGCAGGGTGAAGGTTTCCGCATCGTCCAGCGAGCCATCGATAATCGCGTCGATAATGGCGCGCGTATCTTTGATGGAAATACGTTTCCCCGTTCCGTTCCAGCCGGTGTTCACCAGATAAGCCTGCGCGCCTGCAGCCTGCATGCGTTTCACCAGCACTTCTGCGTACTGCGTCGGGTGCAGCGACAGGAACGCCGCGCCGAAACAGGCGGAGAAGGTTGGGGTTGGCTCCGTCACACCGCGCTCAGTGCCCGCCAGTTTCGCGGTAAAGCCCGACAGGAAGTGATACTGCGTCTGGCTGGCTGTCAGACGAGAGACCGGTGGCAGCACGCCAAAGGCATCGGCGGTCAGGAAGATCACCTTCGAGGCGTGGCCCGCTTTGGAGACCGGCTTGACGATGTTATCGATGTGATAGATCGGATACGACACGCGGGTGTTTTCGGTCTTCGAGGCATCGTCAAAATCAACGGTACCATCGGCGAGCACGGTGACGTTTTCCAGCAGCGCATCGCGGCGGATGGCACCGTAAATGTCCGGCTCGGCTTCGGCCGACAGACGGATCGTTTTGGCGTAGCAGCCGCCTTCGAAGTTGAACACGCCGTCGTCGTCCCAGCCGTGTTCATCGTCGCCAATCAACCGGCGCTTAGGATCGGTGGAGAGGGTGGTTTTCCCGGTCCCGGAGAGACCAAAGAACACGGCCACGTCACCGTCTTCGCCCACGTTAGCGGAGCAGTGCATGGAGGCAATGCCCTGTAGCGGCAGCAGGTAGTTCATCACCGAGAACATCCCTTTCTTCATTTCGCCACCGTACCAGGTGCCACCAATCAGTTGGACGCGCTCGGTCAGGTTGAAGGCAATGAAGTTTTCCGAGTTCAGGCCCTGCTCTTTCCACTGCGGGTTGGTGCATTTCGCGCCGTTCATGACGATGAAATCAGGCTCGAAATCCTGTAACTCTTCATCGGACGGACGAATAAACATGTTCTTCACGAAATGCGCCTGCCAGGCGACTTCGGTGATAAAGCGAACGGAGAGGCGAGTGTCGGCATTGGCGCCACAGAAGGCATCAACAATAAACAATCGCTTGCCGGAGAGTTGATTCGTGACGAGTCCTTTCAGATGCTGCCAGGTTTCCTGGGAGAGCGGCTTGTTGTCGTTCTTCCCTTTGCCCTTATCTGCCCACCACAGCGTATCGCGGGTAGTGTCGTCACGGACGATATACTTATCTTTCGGCGAACGGCCGGTAAAAATCCCGGTGTCCACGGCGATAGCACCAGTGTTCGTCAACACACCTCGCTCGTATCCTTCCAGTGCTGGATTGAGCTCTTCCTGATACAGCGTATCGTAATCGGGGTTGTAGACGATTTCCTGGACGTCGTTGATACCATAAGCCTTGAGATCTTGCGGGGTTAAGTCTTTAACGCGCATGTCACTGCTCCTTAGCCAATATGTACTGCCTGAAATTGTAGGGTTTTTCTTAGGATGTTAACCGCGACGGGGCTCATAGATTTACGTATCTGGACAAAACCCTTCCTGACGGAAAACGCTGTGACTCCTGTCACGAAGCAGGGCGGATTATCGCAGGATTCGCTTTTTTGTGGGGGGAAATGTTCTCAAAAGGTTAAATGATGGAGTATTTAACCGGAAGAATGTGAATGTAATCGCATACATGTAAGAAAGTTACGTAAGGATTACATTACGAAAAACGATTCAGCTTAAAAGGGAGTTTTCCCCCTCACCGGGCGTGAGGGGGAGGGCATCAATGAACCTGCGGATCCGCCGGGGAGGCGTTGTTGCGGATCTCGGCGATATCCATCGAGTTGAACACGTAGTGAGAACCACAGTAATCACAGTTCATATCGATTTCGCCATCTTCAGCCATGATGCTGTCGATCTCTTCATCCGGCAGAGTACGCAGCGCGCCTGCGCAACGTTCACGGGAACAGGTGCATTTGAACTCCACGTCCTGCGGATCGTAAAGCGTCACCTCTTCTTCGTGGTACAGACGCCACAGCACTTCATTCGCAGGCAGCGTAAACAGCTCTTCTGCTTTGATGGTTTCGGTCAGTGTCGCCAGATGCTCGAAATCGTTGCCCTGCGCATTTTGAGCAGGCAGAACCTGCAGGAGCATACCGCCCGCCGCCAGTTGACCGTCCACTTCACCGGTGCGGATAAACAGGCGCGTTGGCAGCTGTTCGGAACGCAGGAAGTAATCTTCCAGGCACGCGGCCAGCGTATCACCTTCCAGACCCACCACACCCTGATAGCGCTCGCCTTCTTCTGGCGTAATGGTAATCACCAGGAAACCGTTGCCGACCAGCGTTTTCAAATCAGCACCTTCCGGCACCTCACCCTGCACGCGCGCCACACCGCGCATCTGCTGCTGGTTATTGCCGTTGATCACCGCCAGGGTCATCGGGCCGTCGCCCTGCAGCTGCACGGTGATATCCCCTGCAAACTTCAGCGTCGCTGTCAGCAGGCTGGTCGCCACCAGCAGTTCGCCAAGGATGTTTTTCACCGGCTGAGGATAGCTGTGGTTTTCGAGGATCTGTTTCCAGGTTTCGGATACCGTCACCAGCTCGCCGCGAACGGCAAATTGCTCAAACAGATAGCGATGTAATTGGTCGTGTTGGGACATAATTTTCTCTCTTTAAACGGCGATTACTCGTGTTCGCCGTGTTTAAATTTCATCAGATCGCGACGTTCTTTTTTATCCGGTCGCCTGTCCGGATGCGGCATGGTGAGGGCATTCATCTTGCGAGCCAGCGCCACTTTCTCGCGCTTTTCAACGCTTTCTGCCGTCTCTTCATACATCAGAACCGCTTCGGCAGCCGGGCGACGATGCTCGGTAACGGCTTTGACGATCACCGTGCGTTCATCGTTCCCCTGGCGCAGGGTCAGGGTGGCATTCAGTTCGACAAGTTTACTTGGCTTGCTGCGCTGCCCGTTGTAGTGCACCTTTCCCCCGTCGACCATTTCACGGGCCAGCGCGCGCGTTTTATAAAAACGGGCGGCCCATAGCCACTTATCCAGTCTTACCCCTTCGGAGGGTTTTTCTTTCATGGCGTCTCCTTCACGGTGAGTGAGGGGATCATTCGGCGATAGTCGTTCAGCGCCGGATGCCGCAGATAGCTTTTATCCGCCAGGCCGGAATCAGGATTCGTCACGCCCAGACAATAGCGAATACCAAATTTTGCCGCCGAATCCAGAATCGGTTCACTGTCATCAATGAACAAGGTTCTTTCGGGCTGCAAACCGGTCTCTTCCGCCACGGCCTGCCACAATCGCTGATCCTCTTTTGGATAACCAAATGTGTGGGTGGAAAGTAATAAATCAAGGTGCGACGCTAACCCGGTATGTTCGAGCTTTACCGCCAGATTGTGCGGATGCGCGTTGGTCAGCAAAATGCGTCGCTTGCCGCTCGCTTTTAGTGCATCCAGAAACGGCACTGTATCGTCGCGCAGCACCGCGTTTGGCCCCTGGGCGGTAGTCATGGCGCAGATATCCAGCCCGAGCTTTTCGCTCCAGTAATCCAGGCAGTACCAGTTTAGCGTATGCTGCACGGCGTGATACTGCTGGCGAATATAATCCTGCGCTTCTGCCGGAGTGATGCCCTGCTGCGCGCCATAAGTTTCAGGCACCAGCTTTTGCCAGAAGTGGGTATCAAATGCGAGATCGAGCAGCGTGCCGTCCATATCCAGCAGGACGGTATCAACGTCCTGCCAGGCAATATCAAGATGCATGAGGGGAACTCTCCAGCCAGAAGAAACGTGCGCGACAGGGTAGCATAACTGTCGCGCAGCGGTATTATCCGATCAGGCTGTCAGGCGCGGGGATGAGCTGCGGGTTGAGGCAGTTCTCGTAGTACTGCTGGATCTCGGCAAGACGCGTTCGCGAGCGCTGGTAGCGGCGCAGAGCGGCAATCCCGTTCCAGATAATGCACACCAGCATTGCCAGCATCAGCAGGGTGGTGCCGATATAACGCCACAATCCGGCGCTGTCCGGCATACGGTGCAGGTCAACGTGGCGCGTGCCGTTGGCGTCCGTGAAAATGCCCGTCACAATCCCTTCTGCACTGAACGGCGTTTGCATCAGCATCTGCGCCAGGCGCTGGAATTCGCCCCACTGATCCTGCGCCGGATAATCATACAGGGCCACCGGCGGGTAAGGCTGGTCGACCAAATCGCTGCCCTCGTCGCTGACAATCACAAACCCACCCGGTGCCGGGCTGTTTAACGCCTGGGCCGCGCGGGTGGTTTCCCGCATCACAAACGGTGCGGTGGAGGTGGTCACCAGATTCTCAAGCGATTCGGCACTCACCGGGCGCAGCAGAACGTTCACGCCATCGAGACGCCCTGCGTCAGCGCGTTTCACCAGCGCTTCCCAGTCTTTGCTGTTCCCGAGATTCACCAGCGCGTTTTTGAGACGTACACACTCATCTTCCGCAGAGCATAAATCCTGGGTTTTCATCACGATGTCGCCAAAATCATCCAGCAGCACCATTCCGGATTTCTGAATCGCGGCGCGCAGGGACTGGCTTACACGGGAGTTGTCTTCCGGCTTTGGATGAAGCTGGCGGCTCAGCGCCTGCGTCAGGGCTGTCGCTTTGCTGACCGTGTCTGATTCCGGCAGCGGCAGCGGTGGGGCGTCGTTCCAGATGATTTGTGAGCAATCAAACGGCGTAAACGGTGAATTCTGCCGCGTGTTCCAGGTGCCAGGCGCATGGATATTACACATGCCCGTTCCTTTCAGCTTCAGCGTATCACCCACGCGCACACCGGCCTCTTCCAGCTGATTAACGCTGGTGGCTTCAATGGTTTGTGCGCCTTTGATCCAGGAAAGAGTGAATTTGATTGGCATATCGAGCGGCACCAGCAAAATCAGCATCGCCAGCACCAGCGCAGCGCCACCGGCGATGACGGTACTGCGCAGCCAGTGCTGCAGCGGGAAGTTTTTCACTTCATCATGAAGCGATAAGAAACGGCCCTGACGCACGACGTGGCGGTCGAGGTAAATATCGATATCGGTTTTCTGCCCTAAATCCTGGGCGATCCACGGCTGCCAGTGGCGGGGATAGATCAGGTCGATAATCCCGAGCGAAATGTTGTTGATATGCTCCTGATCGTTCTCGCCGAACAGGCCCCAGCGCTTTGGCGTACCGCGCAGGCAGTGGATCTCACGCAGCGCGGTTTTGGCCGGTTTCGCGAACAATCCCCACAGGCCTGCGGCCAGCAGCAGAACGGCGCCGCCCGCGAGCCACGGTGCGAAGACGTCAGGCGTCATCAGGCAGAAGAAAAAGAGCAGGAAGGCAGCGACAATAAGGACCGCTTCACGAATGCCGTCCGGGCGGCTGAGGGCGTACTCTTCGTGGGTTTCCTGGCGAATATTCAGCAGTTCGATCTGCTCGGTCTCTTCGCCGCGAATGGAGGCCTGCGTGCCGCTGGTGCGTTCCAGCGCAAAGCGCGGCGCTTCCTGAACATATTCGCTCAGTGTATGGCCATTCAGGGCAATCACCAGCGGGATGGAATCCGTATGGATCAGCTCAACGCTATTTTCGTCATTAATATATTGTTCCCAGAACGGCGGCAGATGCACCTCGACGGAGTCGAGATAGTAGCGCCATTTATTGGGATCGTCGGTGTTAATGCCGTAGCGGGTGATCGAGCGCGTCACGCAGAGCACAGTATCGCTTTGCGCGTTCAGCGTCAGGGAGATGGGCGCGGTGCTGGCGCCGGTCGGGCCTGGCGTCTGCAGGACACGGTTCAACGTATCGAGGTAATTTTCAATCGCGCTGCGCTCTTCAGGTGCGAGTTTGCGCGTGGTGGCTCCGGCAAAGGCGTTTAAAAAAGGCAGACGGTATTGCCGTTGTGCCCGACGCCTGAATAACCACCCTGCGAGCAATGCGCAGGCCAGCATAGCAACGAAAATTATTAGAATGGTGCTCATGCTTTCCCCATCTTACTTATCTTCAGGTGTTGTCAGTTGCACCCTTTACCGTGAATGAGTCTCTGTGGTTGGCTATCGGCAAGTATGGAGTCGAACTTGAGCGTTTTGAAGCGCATCCCAGTGACCGGAGATAATAGCAAAGGCAGCGAAGGCGGGATATCAGCAAATTCCTGGAGTTATTTCAACCTCTTGACTTTTGTTGTGAAATGAGGATTAACTCACGATACGTTGCAAAAATGTAAATAAAGAGCGATTGACATTGCCGAAACCGTGCGGCGTATCGCACAATGCACTCAGTTCACACAGCAAAGACCCATCAAGATGAGCAAACCCTTACAAAAGCCCACCATTCTGAATGTTGAAACCGTCGCCAAATCACGCCTGTTTACGGTGGAAAGTGTCGACCTGGAGTTCAGCAACGGCGTGCGTCGCGTATATGAACGTATGCGTCCCTCCACGCGCGAGGCGGTGATGATCATCCCCATTGTGGACGATCACCTGATCCTGATCCACGAATATGCGGTGGGCACAGAATCCTATGAGCTGGGTTTCTCGAAAGGGCTTATCGATCCCGGTGAAACCGTTTTTGAAGCGGCGAATCGCGAGCTGAAAGAGGAAGTGGGTTTTGGCGCGAAAGATCTGACGTTTTTGAAAAAGCTGAGCATGGCGCCGTCCTATTTCTCCAGCAAAATGAATATCGTGCTGGCAGAAGATCTCTATCCGGAGAAGCTGGAAGGGGATGAGCCTGAGCCGCTGCCGCAGGTGCGCTGGCCACTGGCGCATCTGATGGATCTGCTGGAAGAACCCGATTTTAACGAAGCGCGTAACGTGAGTGCGCTGTTCCTGGTGAGGGAATGGCTGAAAGGACAGGGTCGGCTGTAGCGCGTAAAAAAGCCGGGTGGTATTACCTTACCCGGCCTGGATTGTTAAAAACGGCAGCCCCAGGGCTGCCGTTTTGCATTTTACTTCTTAGAACAACTCGTGCGTCTCGCCGTTATCGATAAGCTCGGTTCCCACCTCATGCACTGCCTGTGTGGTCGGCTGCGTGCCTTCGATGAAATACTCTGCCCGGCTGTTACCACCGTTCGCTAACTGACCGGTGCTGCGATCGATATTCACCGTCACGATACCTGGCGGAGGGGTAAGCGGCTGCTCTGGTACGCCCTCAAGAACTGCTTTCATGTAAGCGTCCCAGGCTGGCTGCGCACTCTTCGCTCCGCCTTCGTAACCCGAAATCTGGTCTTTAATCGCGCCGGATGCCGTCGTGCGACCTAAATCGCGGCGGTGATCGTCAAAACCGATCCACACGGAGGTCACCACGCCCGGGCCGTAACCCGAGAACCAGGCGTCTTTCGAGCTGTTGGTGGTGCCGGTTTTACCGCCGATATCGTGGCGCTGCAAATCACGCCCCGCACGCCAGCCCGTACCCTGCCAGCCCGGTTCCCCAAAGATGTTAGTGTTCAGCGCGCTTTTGATCAGGAACGACAGCGGCGTGTTGATCACGTGCGGTGCATACTCCTGCGCGCCGCTTTGGGCGACCAGCGCCTGGTTTGCCTGCTCAAGCTGCGGCTGCGGAACGACGGCGTTTTGCTGCTCCTGCGACTGAGCAACGTCTTCCATATCTTTGTTATCCAGCACGTTTGATTTTGGCGTATCGCCATAAATCACCGGAATATCGCACTCCGGACAGGCGATTTTCGGTTTCGCCTCAAACAGCACGCCGCCCTGATCGTTTTCAATCTTGCTGATGAAATATGGGTCGACCAGGAAGCCGCCGTTAGCCATCACGGAGTAACCGCGTGCCACCTGTAATGGCGTAAAGGAGGCGGAGCCGAGGGCCAGCGATTCCGTATGCACAATATTTTGCGCCGGGAAGCCGAAGCGCTGCAGGTACTCTGCCGCGTAATCGACGCCCATTGCGCGCATCGCGCGAACCATCACCACGTTTTTGGACTGCCCCAGACCCTGGCGTAAACGGATAGGGCCTGAATATTCCGGCGGGGAGTTTTTCGGCTGCCAGTCGGAACCGGCACCCGCATCCCAGCGTGAAATCGGTACGTCGTTGAGGATACTCGCCAGCGTCAGACCTTTATCCATCGCTGCGGTATACAGGAACGGTTTGATGTTCGAGCCGACCTGGCGCAGCGCCTGCGTCGCACGGTTGAATTTGCTCTGGTTGAAATCAAAGCCGCCAACCAGCGCCATCACGGCACCGTTTTGCGGATTGATCGACACCAGCGCGGAGTTCACGTCGGGAACCTGCGCCAGCCACCAGGCGTCGTTCACCTGACGCACCCAGATTTGCTGTCCGGTTTGCACTGCATCGGTCACTTTACGCGGCGTCGGGCCTTGCGCTGTATCAGAGCGATACGGACGCGCCCAGCGGATACCGTCCATGCGCAGCGACACGGAGGTGCCGTCGGCCATCATCGCGGTGGCTTCCTGCGGATCGGCACGGGTGACGACTGCCGGTAACAGCGGCCCATAGGTCGGCAGCGTTTTCAGGGAGTCGATGATTTTTTTGCTGTCCCATGCGCTTTCGCCCACTTTCCACAGCACGTTCGACGGGCCACGGTAGCCGTGACGCATGTCGTAATCCATCACGTTGTTACGCACCGCCTGCTGTGCCGCCTGCTGCACTTTGCGGGTGATGGTAGTGGTGATCCGGTAGCCATCTTCATACGCCTGCTCGCCGTAACGGCTGACCATCTCCTGTCGAACCATTTCAGTCAGATAGGGGGCAGAGAAGGCGATTTCCGGCGCGTGATAGTTGGCGTCGATGGCGTCGTTGCGCGCCTGATCGTACTCAGTCTGGCTGATGTAGCCTTCGCTCAGCATGCGCGACAACACCACGTTACGACGCGCAGTGGCGCGGTTGAGGGAGTAGAGCGGGTTGAACGTTGACGGCGCTTTCGGCAGACCGGCAATGGTCGCCATCTCGCTTAAGGTCAACTGATCGACAGGTTTACCGAAATAGACCTGCGCTGCTGCACCTACGCCATAGGCGCGATAGCCCAGATAGATCTTGTTGAGGTAAAGCTCGAGGATCTCGTCTTTGCTCAGCAGTTGCTCGATGCGAATGGCAAGAAACACCTCTTTGATCTTACGCGTCAGGGTTTTTTCCGGGCTGAGGAAGAAGTTACGCGCCAGCTGCTGCGTGATGGTACTCGCCCCCTGAGAGGCACGACCAGAGAACAGCGCGACGCTGGCGGCACGGAAAATCCCCACCGGATCGACGCCATGGTGTTCGTAAAAACGGCTGTCTTCCGTGGCGATAAAGGCTTTCACCATCACCGGCGGAATCTGGTTAAGGGTCAGCGGGATACGTCGTTTTTCGCCGTACTGGGCGATCAACTCGCCATCGGCGCTATAGACCTGCATTGGGATCTGGAGTCGCACATCACGCAGTGTGGCGACATCGGGTAGTTGCGGCTCAATATATTTGTACAAACCATAAATCGAGCCTGCTCCCAGCAGAATGCAACAGACTGCAAGGATCAATAAATACTTTACGAACTTCACTGGAGATTTCCCATTTAGTTTCACTTGGGCAGTTTCTAAACAATCGCGCGGTAGTATAAAGGCAAGCCTGAAGCATTGATAGAGCCGTCACCTGACGGGCGATAAGGAGATCGTGAAGTATGGCTTTCAAAACGTGGCGAACAGGTTTTCATCTTCAACAAGATAGCGTTCTGGCTGTCTCAGTCACCCAGGAGCGCACCGGGTGGTGTCTGCGCCGCTGGTGGCGTATCCCGCTACCAGCGGGAATTATCCGCGACGGGAAAATTATCCAGCCGGAACAACTGGTTGCGGCGCTGAGGGACTGGAGTCAGGCACTGCCCCATTATCACCGCCTGTTTATCGCATTTCCGGCCGCCCGCACGCTGCAAAAGACGCTGTCTGCTCCGGCGCTGACGTTACGCGACAGTGAACAGGCGTTGTGGATTGCCTCAGCGATCTCCCGTGAACTGGAAATGCCGCCAGAAGCGCTGTGCTTTGACTATACGCAAGACACCTTTAGCCGTGCCTTTCACGTGACAGCCGCACAAAACCAGGAGGTGGCGGCGCTGTTAACGCTCGGGGAGTCGTTGCGTCTGCATGTGGCGGCGATTACGCCCGACGCTGCGGCGCTGGCGAATCTCCTGCCGCTTCTTGACCCTCCCGCGCAGTGCGTGGCGTGGTGCGATGGCCAGCACTGGCTATGGTCGATGCGTCACCAGTGGGGGCGAAAACGCGCGGATGAGGCGAAAGATGTGGCCGAGCTGGCGGCCCTGTTAGCGCTCAGCCCTGAGGATATCGCGCTCTTCGACGCCGCAGCGCGTGATCCCTTTAGCCTGCTGGCACGTTCCCAGCCGCCGCTGCCTGAATGTGGCGCGGATTTTACCGTTGCTCTGGCCCTCGCGATGGGAGAACTCTTCGAGTGACAACGACTAACTTTTTGCCGTGGCGCCATCAACAACAGCACGCCTGCTGGCGTTTTTGGGTATGGCTTTTTGCAGGCTCCGGTCTGGTTTCTCTTGCCGTGATGATAAACCTGCGAACTGGCGATGGGCTTAAGGTGCGGGCGCTGGAGGCGCATCTGGCGGGTGAGCGCGTGATTCAACAAAAACTGCACGCCCATCGCGCACAGTGGCAGGCGCAGCAGAAAGCGCACCCGCAAACCCTGCAAGCTGGCGTACAGCGCGCGAAAACACAGGCCTGGCAATCATCGTTGGTTTCACTGGCATCAAAGATGCCGGAGCAGGCGTGGCTGACACAGCTTCAGTACCAGAAGCCTCGGCTAATGTTGACGGGGTTTGCCGCGACACCCGTCGCGCTTTCTGCACTGGCGGCGTCGCTCAGGCAACTGCCGGGTTTTATTCTCGGGCCTGCGGGTGAAATGCAGCAGGACGCTGAGGGACGCTGGACGTTCAGTTTTACCCTCACGAGTCAGGGGTGAACCGTGCGCCTCTTTTATGAACGTTGGTATGAATTTCTACCGCGCACGCGCCTGTTCTGCTGGAGCCTTTTTACCGTCGCTGTACTGCTGGGTGCCTGGCTGCTGTTGGTGCGACCGGTTATTCAGCAGCTGACACAGCTTGAGGCAAAGCGAAGTCAGGCTGGCGCAGAGCGCGCTGAATTATGGGCGAGTGAAGCGCAGCCACATCCGGTTTTGGCTGCGCCTGTGATCCCCGCGTCGCTGCTGTTTTCTCCACTGGATTTTCAAACCGACGGCGTGCGGCTGGTGCGCTGGCTGCCTGGCGCGAAGGGAGGTGAATTAACGCTGAAAGTAGACTGGGCGCAGATTCCGGCCTTGTTTGAGCGGCTTGCGCAGCGTGGGATGGGAGTGAGCGGGTTTTCCGTCAAGCCGGAGGAGACGCGGTTACAGCTGGTTTTGCAGGTGGAGAACACCGATGCGAACTGAGCTGCGCTGTCTGATTTTGTGTTCACTGGCGCTGCTCACCGGCATGCGTGACCCCTTTCGCCCGCCGGACGATCGCTGTGCCACAGGGACATTAGCGCGCTGGCGCTATCAGGGGATGATCCAGAGCGGAAGTGCTGTGGGTATCGTCAAGGATGAAGAGGAGCGCTGGCATCGCATACGGCAGGGCGAACGACTGCCAGCGGGCTGGCAGGTGCTGACATTCAATGAAACGGAAATGGTCGTCGGGCTTGGCGAGGGATGCGAGCCGAAAGCGTGGCGATGGCAACGAGAGGGAACGAAGAATGAAACGACTCAGGAGAATCATCCTGCTGATGATGCTCAGCATGCCGACATGGGCCGCAGTGCCAAAACCCGTCACTCTGGCGGTGGATGACGTACCCGTGGTGCAGATTTTACAGTCACTGGTGGAGCTTGAGGGCCGTAATCTGATTGTTGCACCGGACGTGAAAGGCGCGCTTTCGCTGCATCTCACCCATGTGCCGTGGCGGCAGGCGCTGCACATCGTCGTGACCAGCGCCGGACTGGTGCTGCGCGAAGAGGGCGGTATTTTCTATGTCAACACTGCTGCAGGGCAACATGAGCAGCAGACGCGAAAAGAGGAGGAGCTGGCACAGCAGAAACTGAATGTGCCGCTCTCCTCGCGCGCGCTCTCTTTAGCCTACGCGGATGTCACCGAGCTGCAAAAAGCGGCAGAAAAACAGCTCAGCCCCAAGGGCAGTCTCTCCGTGGATAAACGCACCAACCGCCTGCTGGTGCGGGATATCCCCGTGGTACTCGATTCTCTGGAGCACTGGGTCGAACAGATGGACCTGCCCGTGGCGCAGGTGGAACTCGCCGCCCATATCGTCACCATCAATGAAAAAAGCCTGCGTGAACTGGGGGTGAAGTGGAATCTGGCGGAGGCGCAGAGTGCCGGTTCACCGGGACAAGTCACCACGCTGGGTGCCGATTTGTCAGTGGCGAGCGCCACAACGCACGTCGGATTTAATATTGGACGGATCGACGGCAGGCTGTTGGATCTGGAGCTGTCGGCACTGGAGCAAAAGCAGCAGCTGGAGATCATCGCCAGCCCACGGCTATTGGCGTCGCATATGCAGCCTGCCAGTATCAAACAGGGCAGTGAAATTCCGTATCAGGTGTCCAGTGGTGAGAGCGGGGCGACATCGGTGGAGTTTAAAGAGGCGGTGCTGGGGATGGAAGTGACGCCCGTGGTGCTTCCAAATGGCCGCGTGCGATTAAAGTTACACATTAGCGAAAACATGCCTGGCCAGGTTTTACAGCAGGCCGATGGCGAAACCCTGGCGATTGATAAACAGGAAATCGAAACGCAGGTAGAAGTAAAAAGCGGTGAAACACTCGCGCTGGGTGGAATTTTCTCGCAAAAGAATAAAACGGGCAGTGACAGTATTCCGGGTCTCGGTGGACTTCCCTGGGTGGGGCAACTCTTTCGCCACGACGGCAAGGATAACGAGCGGCGCGAGCTGGTGGTCTTCATCACACCGCGTCTGATTAGTATTCAATAATGGAAACGATCCCCGCGAGGATTTTGCAGCCAGTTTGTTGCAGATGTTTGACGTGGGGCATGAATTAGCATACAAGGAGTACCGATTTGAGTTTCAGCTTCTCCTAATCTTACCTCTTGTTGCTTTAAGCATCTGGCGTGGTGATTTAATCAGTTGCCAAACAAGCAGGACTACTGAGATAATTTTTAGTCTGACTCTCGCACTATCGCATATGAGGTTTCAGTTCATGTCCTGCTACGCTGAGTGTCTGCGAAGCGGGGATTACCATTAACGAATAGTCTTAGTAGTACCGAAAAAATGGCAGAGAAACGCAATATCTTTCTGGTTGGGCCTATGGGTGCCGGCAAAAGCACTATTGGGCGCCAGTTGGCTCAACAACTCAATATGGAATTTTACGATTCTGATCAAGAGATTGAGAAACGAACCGGAGCTGATGTGGGCTGGGTCTTCGATGTAGAAGGCGAAGAAGGTTTCCGTGACCGTGAAGAAAAAGTTATCAATGAACTTACGGAAAAACAGGGCATCGTGCTGGCAACGGGCGGTGGTTCTGTAAAATCTCGCGAAACTCGTAACCGTCTCTCCGCCCGCGGCGTTGTGGTCTATCTTGAGACGACCATCGAAAAACAGCTGGCACGGACGCAGCGCGATAAAAAGCGCCCGTTACTGCAAGTTGAAACGCCTCCACGTGAAGTTCTGGAAGCATTGGCCGGTGAGCGCAATCCACTGTACGAAGAGATTGCTGATGTAACCATTCGTACCGACGATCAGAGCGCTAAAGTGGTTGCAAACCAGATTATTCATATGCTGGAAAGCAACTGATTCTGGCTTTATATACACTCGCCCACGGGTATAAGCATTTAAGGTGGATGTCGCGTCATGGAGAGGATTACAGTTACTCTCGGGGAACGTAGTTACCCTATCACCATCGCGGCTGGCTTGTTTAACGATCCAGCTTCCTTCTTACCACTGAAAGCGGGTGATCAGGCAATGCTGGTCACCAACGAGACTCTGGCTCCGCTTTATCTCGACAAGATTCGTCATCTGCTGGAACAGGCAGGCGTGAAGGTCGACAGTGTGATTCTGCCTGATGGCGAGCAGTATAAAAGCCTGGCGGTACTCGATACCGTCTTCACCGCATTACTGCAAAAACCGCATGGTCGCGATACGACACTACTTGCCCTGGGCGGTGGTGTTGTTGGCGATCTGACGGGGTTTGCTGCGGCAAGTTATCAACGTGGTGTTCGTTTTATTCAAATTCCTACCACGTTACTCTCGCAAGTCGACTCCTCAGTTGGCGGCAAAACGGCCGTCAATCATCCGCTTGGCAAAAACATGATTGGCGCGTTCTACCAGCCCGCTTCGGTGGTGGTGGATCTCGACTGTCTGAAAACCCTGCCTAAACGCGAACTGGCGTCAGGCCTTGCTGAAGTGATCAAATACGGCATTATTCTTGACGGTGAGTTCTTCACCTGGCTGGAAGAGAACATGGATGCGCTGCTTAACCTTGACGGTCAGGCACTGGCGTATTGCATCCGCCGTTGTTGTGAGCTGAAAGCAGAAGTCGTTGCAGCGGACGAGCGGGAAACCGGCTTACGTGCTTTACTGAATCTGGGGCATACGTACGGTCACGCGATTGAAGCCGAAATGGGCTACGGCAACTGGCTTCATGGTGAAGCGGTCGCTGCAGGCATGGTCATGGCTGCTCGCACCTCCGAACGTCTGGGTCAGTTCACGAAAGAAGAGACTCAACGCATCATCACGCTGCTGGAGCGCGCGGGTTTACCCGTGACGGGACCACGCGAGATGTCTTCGCAAGCGTATTTACCCCACATGATGCGTGATAAAAAAGTATTGGCTGGCGAGATGCGTTTAGTCCTCCCGCTGGCAATAGGGAAGAGTGAAGTGCGCGGCGGAGTGTCGCACGAAGTGGTTCTTGGCGCGATTGCTGATTGCCAGCAGGCGTAACAACTAGAAAGGTCTGGCTACTGTCAAAGGTGGCTATTTAGATTCAGGTGCAATGCAACGTCGTAAGCATGAGCCTTTGAGTGGGGTGTTAAATGGATGAATTCAAACCAGAAGACGAGCTGAAACCCGATCCCAGCGATCGTCGTACTGGTCGTTCTCGTCAATCTTCAGAACGTGATAACGAGCCGCAAATCAACTTTGACGATGTTGATTTGGATGCAGACGATCGTCGTCCGTCCCGCAGCCGCAATGCGCGTGATGAGCGAGAAGAAGAAGAGGGTTATGAGTCCGAAGAAGATTCAATGGACGAAGAGCCTGTAGAGCGTCGCCCACGCAAACGTAAAGCGGCAGCCAAAAAACCGGCTTCCCGCCAGTACATCATGATGGGCCTTGGCGTGTTTGTCCTGCTGCTGCTGATTATCGGCATCGGCTCCGCGCTGAAAGCACCGTCAACAGATTCCACTGAGCAGACGCCTTCTGCCGAAAAGAGCATTAATCTTTCGGGGAATGACACTGCCGATCAGGCCAATGGTGCGCAGCCTGCGCCTGGCACAACATCTGCTGAGCAGACTGCAAATGCGACGCAGGATGTTTCTCTGCCGCCTGTCTCCTCAACGCCAACTCAGGGTCAAACGCCTGCTACGCCAGAAGGCCAGCAGCGTGTAGAAGTTCAGGGCGATCTGAATAACGCACTGACCCAACCGCAGAGTCAGGATCAGGTGAACAACGTAGTGGCTAACTCTACGCTGCCAACCGAGCCTGCAACGGTAGCACCGATTCGTGGTGGCGCGGCTCAACCGCAAACCGCAGCAACGGAAACCAAACCGCGTCAGACTCAGACCCAGACTGCGCCTCGACCAGAGCGCAAACAGGCTGTCATTGAGCCGAAGCGTGAAACCAAACCGCAGACGGTTGCGAAAGCGCCAGAAGCGAAACCTGTTGCACAGCCTAAGCAGACCGAAACCGCAGCCGTGAAAGCGCCTGCTGCGACGACGACTGCACCGAAGGCCACGACCTCAACGCCAGCAGCCACGCCTGCGCCAGCCGCGACGGCAACGGCCAGCGCTGCAGCCACGGGTAAATCTACGGGCAACGTGGGTTCGCTGAAATCAGCGCCTTCCAGCAACTACACGCTTCAGTTGAGCAGCTCTTCCAGCTACGACAATCTGAACGGCTGGGCGAAGAAATCGAATCTGAAAAACTATGTGGTTTATCAGACGACCCGCAACGGACAACCCTGGTATGTGCTGGTGAGCGGTGTGTACGCGTCTAAAGACGAAGCGAAACGCGCAGTTGCCGCGTTACCTGCGGATGTTCAGGCGAAAAACCCGTGGGCGAAACCGATTCATCAGGTTCAGGCTGATTTGAAGTAATGGTTAAAGCGCAGGATGCTGTCGGAGCTTTTTCCACAGCCGGAGAAGGTGTAATTAGTTAGTCAGCATGAAAAAAAATCGCGCTTTTCTAAAATGGGCGGGGGGGAAATACCCCCTGCTCGACGATATTAATAAACATCTGCCGAAAGGCGAGTGTCTTATCGAGCCCTTCGTGGGCGCCGGGTCGGTGTTCCTGAACACCGACTTTTCTCGCTATATCCTTGCGGATATCAACAGCGATCTCATTACCCTCTACAACATCGTTAAAACTCAGACAGATGAGTATATCGATGCGGCGCGTCAACTCTTTACCCCAGAGAACAACAACCCGGACGCCTACTATCAGTATCGCGCCGAGTTCAACCAGAGCACGGATGCGTTCCGTCGCGCGCAGTTGTTCTTGTATCTGAACCGTCATGGCTACAATGGCCTGTGCCGGTACAACCTGAAGGGTGAATTTAACGTGCCGTTTGGCCGCTACAAGCGTCCCTACTTCCCGCTGGCCGAGCTGCAGCATTTTGCCGAAAAGGCACAGAAAGCGGAGTTCCATTGCATCTCGTATGAAAAGTGCATGGAAATGGCGAACGCAGACTCCGTGGTTTATTGCGATCCGCCTTACGCCCCGCTCTCGGCCACGGCGAATTTTACCGCCTATCACACCAACAGCTTCAGCCCGAAAGAGCAGGCTCATCTGGCTGAAATGGCGGAAAAGCTGGTCAGTAAGCAAATCACGGTGTTAATTTCGAACCATGATACGCCTGATACTCGCGAGTGGTACAAAGCGGCGAACGATCGTATTCAGCTTAAAGTGCGGCGCAGTATCAGCAGCAACGGCGGCACACGTAAAAAGGTGGACGAACTGCTGGCTCTTTATCGACCCTGAGCCGTTTCGCCCGCCGGTAACTACATTTCAAGGAGATGCGGATGAAACAGTTTTTGATTGCTCCCTCAATTCTGTCAGCCGATTTCGCCCGCCTGGGTGAAGATACGGCCAACGCCTTAGCCGCCGGTGCGGATGTGGTCCATTTCGACGTCATGGACAACCACTACGTGCCGAACCTGACCATCGGCCCGATGGTTCTGAAAGCGCTGCGTAACTACGGCATCACCGCCCCGATTGACGTTCACCTGATGGTGAAACCGGTCGATCGCATTGTGCCGGATTTTGCCGCCGCAGGGGCCAGCATCATTACCTTCCATCCCGAAGCCTCCGAGCATGTCGATCGCACGCTGCAGCTGATTAAAGAAAACGGCTGCAAAGCGGGCCTGGTGTTTAACCCGGCAACCCCGCTCAGCTACCTTGATTACGTCATGGATAAGCTGGATGTGATCCTGCTGATGTCCGTTAACCCAGGCTTTGGCGGCCAGTCCTTTATCCCGCAAACGCTGGATAAACTGCGCGAAGTACGCCGTCGTATTGATGAGTCTGGCTATGACATCCGACTGGAAGTGGACGGCGGCGTGAAGGTCAACAACATCGGCGAAATCGCGGCGGCGGGTGCGGATATGTTCGTTGCCGGCTCGGCGATTTTCGACCAACCGGATTACAAAAAAGTCATTGAAGAAATGCGCGCTGAACTGGCAAAGGTAAGTCATGGATAAGTTGAAGGCAATTCGGGGCGTCGCGTTCGACCTCGATGGCACGCTGGTCGACAGCGCGCCAGGTTTAACCAGCGCCGTGGATCAGGCGCTGTATGCGCTCGAACTGCCGATGGCAGGCGAAGATCGCGTAGTGACCTGGATCGGTAACGGCGCAGATGTGCTGATGGAACGTGCCCTGACATGGGCGCGCCAGGAGCGTGCGATTCAGCGCGCCGCGCAGGGTAAACCCGGCGTTGATCACTCGGATATCCCTCAGGACGAGCAGTTACGCGTCCTGCGTAAACTCTTCAATCGGTACTATGAAGAGACGGTGGAAGAGGGCAGCTTCCTGTTCCCGGACGTGGTGGAAACCCTTAGCGCGCTGCATTCTAACGGCCTGCCGCTGGCGCTGGTAACCAACAAGCCAACGCCGTTTGTTGCTCCGTTGCTTGAAGCGCTGGGCATCGCGAAGTACTTCTCCGTGATCGTCGGCGGTGATGACGTACAAAACAAAAAGCCGCATCCTGAGCCGATCTTACTGGTGGCAGGAAAACTGTCGTTATCGCCTGAACAGCTGCTCTTTGTCGGCGATTCGCGCAATGATATTCTGGCGGCCAAATCGGCAGGATCCCCCTCTGTCGGCCTAACCTATGGCTACAACTACGGTGAAGCCATTACGCTGAGTGAGCCGGACGTGGTGTTCGATCACTTCAAAGATTTACTGCCCGCACTCGGGCTTTCGCACAGTGAACATCAGGAATCGAAAAATGACTAAGCCCATCGTATTTAGTGGCGCACAGCCTTCAGGTGAATTGACCATTGGTAACTACATGGGTGCGTTACGTCAGTGGGTCAACATGCAGGATGATTATCACTGCATCTACTGCATCGTGGATTTACACGCGATTACCGCGCGTCAGGATCCAGAAAAACTGCGCAAAGCGACGCTGGATACGCTGGCGCTGTACCTGGCCTGTGGCATCGATCCTGAGAAAAGCACCATCTTCGTGCAGTCTCACGTGCCAGAACACGCACAGCTCGGCTGGGCGCTGAACTGCTACACCTATTTCGGTGAACTGAGCCGCATGACCCAGTTCAAAGACAAATCTGCGCGCTACTCCGAAAACATCAACGCCGGTCTGTTTGACTACCCGGTGCTGATGGCGGCAGATATTCTGCTGTACCAGACTAACCAGGTCCCGGTCGGTGAAGACCAGAAACAGCATCTGGAGCTTAGCCGTGATATCGCCCAGCGCTTCAATGCCATTTATGGTGATGTCTTTAAAGTACCAGAGCCGTTCATTCCGAAATCCGGCGCGCGCGTAATGTCTCTGCTTGAGCCGACGAAGAAGATGTCCAAGTCCGACGATAACCGCAATAACGTGATCGGCCTGCTGGAAGATCCGAAAGCGGTGGTTAAGAAGCTTAAGCGTGCAGTGACCGACTCCGACGAGCCGCCTGTTGTTCGCTACGACGTGCAGAACAAAGCGGGCGTATCAAACCTGCTGGATATTCTCTCCGGCGTGACCGGTCAGAGCATCCCTGAGCTTGAGCAGCACTTCGAAGGCAAAATGTATGGTCACCTGAAAGGGGAAGTGGCTGAGGCGGTTTCCGGCATGCTGACTGACCTGCAGGAGCGTTATCACCGTTTCCGTAACGACGAAGCGTTCCTGAACAACGTGATGCGCGACGGTGCCGATAAAGCCAGCGCTCGTGCGTCTGAAACCCTGAAAGCGGTGTATGACGCGATTGGGTTTGTAGGTAAGCCGTAAGCCGTTGCCGGGTGGTTTGACGTAGACCGGGAAAGCGCGAGCGTAACCGGCGAAACAACCGCTCTGCACCAAAAAAAAACCGGGATATTCCCGGTTTTTTTGTGCCTGAAAAAGACTTACGGCTGTTCTGCCGCCGGGCCGCAGCCGCCGATCATTTTCGAAATCGAGATCGCAGGGTGCAGGAAGTAATCATAGCCGCAGTTGTTTTTGGTGTTTTGCACGTGACCCGTACACGCCGTCAGGGTAGATAACAAGCCAACTAACACAGCGGCTTTTGCCAGTTTAAACATACACTTTCCTTGTAATGGAGCCGTACTTTTGGATGTAAAATGAGGGAATTAATGGAAAAGATTCCATTTCGCAGGCGGTATGTTATCGGCAGGTGTCAGGCGGGAGTAGTCCGGTTAAAGACTACTCCCTGAAGTGTGAATATGCGGGGGTAAGATTAATGGTTGGAAAACCAGTTCAGCTTTTCGCGCAGTTCGACCACGCGGCCGACAACGATCAGCGCCGGGCTTTCCACCTGCTGCGCCAGTTCACCCAGTTGAGTCAGAACGCCGCTCACCACGCGTTGCGTAATGGCGGTGCCGTTTTCCACCAGCGCCACCGACATATCCTCCGGCATACCGTGTTCCAGCAGTTTTTCCTGGATGGTGGCCGCCTGGTTTAGCCCCATGTAGAACACCAGCGTCTGTTTCTCTGCGGCCAGGTTATGCCAGTCCAGCTCGCTGCCGGTTTTCAGGTGGCCCGTCACCAGGCGCACGCTCTGGGCGTAATCGCGATGAGTCAGCGGAATACCGGAGTAGGCCGAGCAGCCGGACGCTGCCGTAATTCCCGGTACAACCGAGAACGGAATACCCGCATTGCAGAGCGTTTCCAGCTCTTCGCCGCCGCGCCCAAAGATAAACGGATCGCCGCCCTTGAGGCGCACCACGCGTTTTCCTTTTTGCGCTTCGCGCAGCAGAATCTGGTTAATCTCTTCCTGCGGCACGCAGTGATACCCGGCGCGTTTACCCACGAAGACCCGGTCAGCGTCGCGGCGCACCAGATTCATGATGTCATCAGAGACCAGACGATCGTAAACCACGATATCCGCCTGCTGGATCTGCTGCAGCCCTTTCAGGGTCAATAGCCCCGCGTCACCCGGCCCTGCGCCCACAAGCACTACTTCACCGCGATGGTCCAGCGGCTCGGTCAGCAGGCGTTCAGTGGTCTCGGTGATGGCTTTCTGATCCTGATTTGCCAGCGACTGCGCCAGGCGATCGTTTACAAAGAATTTTTCCCAGAAGCGACGGCGCTCGCCAACGGTGGCGAAGGTTTTCTTCACTCGCGAGCGGAGTTGCCCCGCGTAGTGCGCCACCTGACCAAGATGCTGAGGCAGTATCGCTTCCAGTTTCTCACGCAGCAAACGCGCCAGCACCGGAGAGGTGCCGCCGGACGACACCGCCACCATCAGCGGCGAGCGGTCGATAATCGACGGCATAATAAAACTGGCCTCTTTTGGCGCGTCGACCACATTGCAGAAAATACGGCGGGTTTCACAGGCGTCGCTGACGCGCTGGTTCACTTCGTCGTTATCTGTAGCGGCAATGGTCAGCCAGCAGGTATCGAGCAGCGCTTCGTCAAATTCGCCTTCGACCAGTGTCAGCATGCCTTCCTGCGCCCATACGGTGAACTGAGGGTCAAAGGCGAGGGCATTCACCGTCAGTCGGGCACCCGCTTCTAACAGCAGACGCGCTTTGCGTTCAGCGACATCGCCACCGCCCACCAGCAGGCAGTCGCGATGGCGTAATTGACAGAAAATCGGCAGGTGATCCACGACATTACCTCTTAAGAGTGGGCTTTCGCCTGAACAGTTGCGATGGTTTACGGAGTCGGATGCTCCGCTTTGTGAGTAGCATACCCGTAACGACAAGCGTCATACAGAAAACATGTGAAACGTACGGGAGGCATTGCGCCTCCCGTTCTGGTTTAGCCTTTCAGCTGCACGTTGCCGTCTTTCACGCGAACGTCGTAGTGCTTCACAGAGTGACTTTCATCTTCCATACAGTGCCCGTCCGTTAAGCGGAAACGCTGTTTTTTCAGCGGGCTGGCGACCCACAGCTCGCCCTGGTGTTCAGCAATCAGGCCGCGAGACAACACGCTGGCCTCAAAGAACGGATCGATATTGCTGATCGCGAAGAGCTGTTCATCGTGGCGCGGGCGGAAGATCGCCACATGCTCGTTGCCCAGCAGCGCACAGACGCCGGTTGCCGGAATGATGTCGTCGATTTTGCAGATGTTTACCCACTGGCTCATACGTTTTCCTCCACCAGAGTCACCGGAATGCGCTCGTATGGCGTTGCCGGACGGTGCTGCTCGCGCTCAGGAACAACCTGTACGTTCGGATCGCGCTGGGTGCTGTTGATAAAGTGTTTGAAGCGAACCTGCGCGGCTGGCGTGTTGACGGTTTCTGTCCACTCGCAAATGACGGCCTCGCGCAGGCGGGCAATCTCTTCTTCCAGATGCTCGTTCAGGCCAAGTTTATCGTCGATGATCACCGATTTCAGGTATTCGATGCCGCCTTCCAGGTTATCGAGCCAGGAGGCGGTACGGGTCAGTTTGTCGGCGGTACGAATGTAGAACATCATGAAGCGGTCGAGATACTTGAGCAAAGTTTCGCGATCGAGATCGGCCGCCAGCAGGTCGGCGTGACGCGGTTTCATCCCGCCGTTACCGCATACGTATAGGTTCCAGCCTTTTTCGGTGGCGATAATCCCCACGTCTTTACCCTGCGCTTCCGCACATTCGCGGGTACAGCCGGAGACGCCAAACTTCATTTTGTGTGGGGTACGGATGCCTTTGTAGCGGTTTTCCAGCTCAACGCCGAAGCCCACGCTATCGCCTACGCCGTAACGGCACCAGGTGCTGCCGACGCAGGTTTTCGCCATACGCAGCGCTTTGGCATACGCGTGACCGGTTTCGAAGCCCGCTTCGATCAGCTGACGCCAGATTTCCGGCAGGTCATCTTTCTGCGCGCCAAACAGGCCGATACGCTGGGAACCGGTGATTTTGGTGTACAGGTTAAATTCGCGCGCCACGCGGCCCACGGCCACCAGCCCTTCCGGGGTGATTTCGCCACCGGCGGAACGTGGGATCACGGAGTAAGTCCCGTCTTTCTGGATGTTCGCCAGGAAGTTGTCGTTGGTATCCTGCAGCGGCGTGTGCTCTGGCTTCAGGATGTATTCATTCCAGCAGGAGGCCAGCAGTGAACCGACGGTCGGTTTACAGACTTCGCAGCCGTAGCCCTGACCGTGTTTTTGCAGCAGTTCGTCGAAGGTTTTGATGCCTTCCACGCGGATCAGGTGGTAAATCTCCTGGCGTGAGTAAGAGAAGTGCTCACACAGGTTGTTGTTCACTTCGATGCCCTGTTTCGCCAGTTCGGCGTTCAGCACCTGGGTGACCAGCGGAATACAGCCGCCGCAGCCGGTACCGGCTTTGGTTTCGGCTTTCAGGGCGGCGACGGTATGGCAGCCTTTGTTGATCGCCGAAATCAGCATGCCTTTGGTCACGTCGAAGCAGGAGCAAATCTGCGCGCTGTCGGGCAGTTTATCCACGCCGATGGAAGGTTTACCGTTGGAGGCGTGAGCCGGCAGGATCAGCGCGTCCGGGTTTTCCGGCAGTTCGATGGCGTTCAGGACCAGCTGCAGCAGGTTACCGAAATCGCTGGTATCCCCCACCAGCACCGCACCCAGCAGGTTTTTGTTGTCCTGACTGACGATCAGGCGTTTGTAGACTTCTTTGCTTTCGTCGAGGTAAACGTAGCTGCGACAGCCTGGTGTGCGACCGTGCGCATCGCCGATCCCGCCGACGTCCACGCCGAGCAGTTTCAGCTTGGCGCTCATGTCCGCGCCGGTGAAGGCATTTTCGTTACCGAGAATATGGTCAACGGCGACCTGCGCCATTTTGTAGCCGGGTGCCACCAGACCATACACGCGGTTGTTCCAGCTGGCGCATTCGCCGATGGCGTAAATGTCCGGGTCGGAGGTCTGACAGGCGTCGTTAATCATGATCCCGCCGCGCTGAGCCACGGCCAGACCGCACTGGGTCGCCATTTTATCGCGCGGACGGATACCGGTGGAGAAGACGATGAAGTCGACTTCCAGCTCGCTGCCGTCGGCAAAGCGCATGGTTTTACGCGCTTCGGTGCCTTCCTGAACGATCTCTTTGGTATTTTTGCTGGTGTGAACTTTCACACCCATGCTTTCGATTTTACGGCGCAGCTGATCGCCACCCATGTGGTCGAGTTGTTCAGCCATCAGCATCGGGGCAAATTCGATGACGTGGGTTTCGACCCCCAGGTTTTTCAGCGCGCCTGCCGCTTCGAGGCCCAGCAGACCGCCGCCGACTACCGCACCGCGTTTACTGCGGCGTGCACAGGATTCGATCGCTTTGAGGTCTTCAATGGTACGATAAACGAAGCAATCCTGCGTTTCCGAGCCTTTGATTGGCGGGATCCACGGGTAAGAGCCAGTCGCCATGATCAACTTATCGTAAAAAACCGTGCGTCCGGCACTGGAGTGGATCACTTTTTCCTGGCGGTTGATGGTGATAGCGCGTTCGCCCACCAGCACCTTAACGCCATGCTTCTCGTAGAAACCTTCGCGCACCAGCGAAAGTTCTTCCGCGGTGTGATGAGAGAAGTAGGAAGAGAGGTGTACACGATCGTATGCTTTGCGGGGTTCTTCACAGAAGACGGTAATATCGAACTGGGCAGCGTCAGCTTTATCAAGGAGATCCTCAATAAAGCGGTGGCCGACCATGCCGTTACCGATAATAGCGAGTCTGACTTTGCTCATTTTTGCCTCGATTTCTTTTCTATTACTGCCTACCTTAACGATTCAGCAGGGGCACTTATTGATGCAAATCAAATACGCCTTAACCTACCACTTAGTGGGTATATGACTGATTTGTCAGGATTTTTATAAGTCATGGAAATAGCACGCTTTTCGCGAGCGTCTAATTTATATACAAATTAGGGGGCTAATGATTACGATGACGTACCCCTTAATTTCAGCCGCATTTTTCGGGAGAAAGGTATGACGACAACACCGCTTTGGCTGGTTCAGAATGTTCGGTTACCTGGCCGGGAAGGGCTATGGCAAATCGGCATTGAGAATGGCCGTTTTGCAGAGATCACCCCGATGCGCGACGCTCATGACGAAAGTTATGAAGTGCTTAACGCTCGCGGTGGACTGGCGATTCCGCCGTTTATCGAGCCTCATATTCATCTGGATACGACGCAAACCGCCGGGGAACCGAGCTGGAACCAGTCGGGGACGCTGTTTGAAGGTATCGAACGCTGGGCCGAACGCAAGGCGCTGCTCAGCCATGACGATGTCAAAGCCCGCGCGTGGAAAACGCTGAAGTGGCAAATTGCCAACGGCATCCAGTTCGTGCGCACCCATGTGGATGTCTCCGATCCGACCCTGACCGCCCTGAAAGCGATGCTGGAAGTGAAGCAGGAAGTGGCGCCGTGGGTCACGCTGCAAATCGTCGCATTCCCGCAGGAAGGCATTCTCTCTTATCCCAACGGCGCGGCGCTGCTGGAGGAGGCCTTAAAACTGGGGGCCGATGTGGTCGGGGCGATCCCGCACTTTGAATTTACCCGCGAGTACGGCGTGGAGTCCTTGCACATCGCCTTCGCGCTGGCGAAAAAATATGACCGCCCGCTGGATATCCACTGCGATGAGATCGACGATGAGCAGTCGCGCTTCGTCGAAACCGTCGCCATGCTGGCGTATGAGGCGGGCATTGGCCATCGCGTGACCGCCAGCCATACCACGGCGATGCACTCCTACAACGGTGCTTACACGTCGCGCCTGTTCCGCCTGCTGAAAATGTCAGACATCAACTTTGTCGCCAATCCGCTGGTGAATATACATCTGCAAGGTCGTTTTGACGACTATCCGAAACGCCGCGGCATCACTCGCGTGAAAGAGCTGCTCGAGGCAGGAATTAACGTCTGCTTCGGTCATGATGACGTCTTTGATCCCTGGTATCCGCTGGGGACGGGCAATATGTTGCAGGTGCTGCACATGGGGCTGCATGTTTGCCAGATGATGGGCTATCCGCAAATCGACAGCGGGTTAAACCTGATCACGCACAACAGCGCCAGAACGTTTGGCCTGACGGATTACGGCATCGAAACGGGTCATCCGGCGAACCTGATTATTCTGCCTGCTGAGAGCGGTTTCGAAGCGGTGCGTTGTCAGGTGCCGGTGCGCTGGTCGATTCGTCAGGGACGGGTGGTCGCCACCACACAGCTGGCGCAAACGTGGATACAAACCGATAGCGGGGGAGAGGAAGTGAGTTTTACCCGAAACAGCCCCTTTGCCGATGGCAAAGGGGCGTAGGCATTAGTGAGAAGCCGCTGCCGTGTTGTGCTGACGGTGGCGGGTGACAAAGCCCAGAATCAGACACATCACGAACACCACGGCGTACAGGCCGTTAGCCGTGTGCAGGGCTGCCAGCGGGCCACTGTGCGCCACGATTGGACCGGTCACCACGAAAGTCAGCATGGTGCCGATGGTGCCGCAGGTCAGCACAAAGTTCACCAGCTTCGGCGACGCCACTTTGGTTTGCAGGGAGCCGAGCGTAATGATCGAGGTGTAAATCGCGCTGGAGAAGAAACCGAGGGTCAGAATGAACCACGGCATATGCTCCGGCGAACCGTTGATGAACAGATACATCAGCACGGTTGCCAGGCCCGCCAGCACGGTCAGGATGCGCTGCAGATCGAAGAAGCGCAGGATGAAGCTAAACGCCCACATGCCAAACATGTAAGACATCCAGAAATCACTCACCAGTTTACCGGCGTCGTTCAGACTCATGCCCAGCCCTTTGGCATATTCCGGCACCCACGAGATAAAGCCCAGCTGGCCGAGGATGTAGCACAGCGCGGCAATGGAGAGGAACAGCACGCCGATTCCCCATTTCTCTTTCACCACCGGCTCAGACGTTTGCACCGCTTTTTTGCCCAGTACCGGGAAATCGCAGCCGAAGGTCAGAATAAAGATAGCGACGTACACCAGCCCGATGCAGGCATAAACCCAGTACCACTCGATGCTACGCGCCAGAAGAACGGCGGCCACCATTGGGAAGATCATCCCCGCCATGCTGAAGAACGAGTCGGTGAACAGCAGACGCGCGCCGCGCTGGCGGCCTTCATACATGTGGGTGATCAGGAAAGTCCCGATGGACATGGTGATCCCGCTGACCAGCCCGAGAACGAACATCGACGCCGAGAACAGGGCGATACTGTGGCTGACCATCAGGCCCGCCACGGCGGCGACCATCAGCACAAAGCCGAAGCGCAGCTGCGTTTTCAGCGGCACGATTTCCATCAGCCAGGCGTTTAAAAAGATCGAAATCAGGATCCCGGCGTTCAGGAAGGTGAAGGTGTTACTCATGCTGGAAACAGGTAGCTGGAAATAATCGGCAATATTGCCCATTACCATCCCGGTGACGATCACCAGTGCGCCGGTGAGGGCGTACGAGAAGAAGCTGATCCATGTGAGCTTGATGCGGTTGCTGTTAGTCATGTCTGCCTTGTATATGTACGTAAAGCGCGTTGACGCGCGAAGTGCGGGCAGATTTTAGTCATTAAAGTGATCTATTTAAATCTTTTCTGAAAATTATGATCATCGTTACAGTATTTATCATGACGTAAGTCACCTTTTTACCCGCTGGATTCAACTGTTTGCGCCGTTACAACTGTTTCAAATTCGTAAAATTAGGTAAAAGGCTGGCCTCCATCCATACTGCTCTTTAGAATCAAGCAACTTGCCTTATTTACCGCGCTTTTTTAAGGAATTCTCATGCTCAAATCAACTCTGGCGGCTGTCGCAGCTGTGTTTGCTCTTTCTGCTGTCTCTCCTGCTGTTCTCGCAGCGAAAGGCGACCCCCATGTTTTGCTGACAACGTCCGCCGGGAATATTGAGCTGGAACTGAATAGCCAGAAAGCTCCTGTTTCTGTGAAAAACTTCCTTGATTACGTCAATAGCGGTTTCTATAACAACACCACATTCCACCGCGTGATCCCGGGCTTCATGCTCCAGGGCGGCGGTTTTAACGAGCAGATGCAGCAGAAACAGCCTAACGCGCCGATCAAAAACGAAGCCGATAACGGCCTGCGTAACACCCGTGGCACCATCTCCATGGCACGTACTGCCGACAAAGACAGCGCGACCAGCCAGTTCTTCCTGAACGTTGCTGATAACGCCTTCCTCGATCACGGTCAGCGTGATTTTGGTTATGCGGTCTTCGGTAAAGTTGTGAAAGGCATGGACGTGGCGGACAAGATCTCTCAGGTGCAGACCCACGACGTCGGTCCATACCAGAATGTGCCGACAAAACCGGTAGTTATCCTCTCCGCAAAAGTGCTGCCGTAAGATTCTCCTCTGCGGGCATTCTCGCCCGCATTGCTTTCCCCTCCCTGCGAAAGCGCAGTTTGCTGCTTATACTTGTGGCAAACGGACACATTCAGGGAGGCGTTAAGTGAAAAAACTCACCGATAAGCAAAAATCCCGTCTCTGGGAGCAACAGCGAAATACCAATTTCCAGGCCAGCCGTCGTCTCGAAGGCGTCGATAGCCCGTTAGTCACGCTCAGTGCGCAGGACGCCGAGGTTCGTATTCAGGAACTCAGGAGGCACTATGAGCGATAAAATTGGTGACGACCGCGATCCGTACCTCTATCCCGGCCTGAATGTGATGCGTAATGCGCTCAGTATTCGTCAGGCAGAGCGCCTGGCACAGGCCTCCTACGAACTCACCGCCCTGCGCGCGGCCACGCTGCCTCTCGGCCCGCCGGCCCGTGGGTTGCCGCATCTGTGCGCCATCCATCGCCACCTTTATCAGGATATTTTTAGCTGGGCGGGGGCGATTCGTGAGGTCGATATTTATCAGGGCGATACCCGTTTCTGCCATTTTGCCTACATCGAAAAAGAGGGCAACGCCCTGATGCAGGACCTGGAGGAGGAGCACTATCTGACCGGTCTTGAGCGCGAGGCGTTTATTGCCAGACTCAGCCACTACTACTGCGAGATTAACGTGCTGCACCCGTTTCGCATTGGCAACGGCATCGCGCAGCGCGTCTTCTTCGAGCAGCTGGCGATCCATGCGGGCTATCAGCTGAGCTGGCAGGGGATCGATCCGGATACGTGGTCGGCGGCCAACCAGAGCGGGGCGATGGGCGATCTGACCGCGCTCAACGCCATCTTTGCCAAAGTAGTGAGCGAAGCGCGGGAAACTGAGTAGAATAGGGCGGCTATTTTTGTCCCGGAGCCGCCATGATCCTGTTGATTGATAACTACGATTCCTTTACCTGGAACCTTTACCAGTACTTTTGTGAACTGGGTGCAGAGGTCATTGTCCGGCGCAACGATGACATTACGCTGGCTGATATCGACGCACTGGCCCCGCAGAAAATCGTGATTTCACCGGGACCGTGTACGCCTGACGAATCGGGTATTTCGCTGGAGGTCATCCGCCACTATTCCGGCAAACTGCCGATTCTGGGGGTTTGTCTCGGTCATCAGGCTATCGCGCAGGTGTTTGGTGCGACCATTGTTCGTGCCGAACGCGTGATGCACGGCAAAACCTCACCGGTCACCCACACCGGCGTGGGGGTGTTTCAGGGGCTGAATAACCCGCTGACGGTTACGCGCTACCACTCGCTGGTGATCGACCCGCCCACGCTTCCCGCGTGTTTTGACGTCACCGCCTGGAGCGACACCCGGCAGATCATGGGCATTCGCCATCGCGAGTGGGACCTCGAAGGGGTGCAGTTCCACCCGGAGAGCATTCTGAGCGAACAGGGCCACCAGCTTCTCGCCAATTTCCTCAATCGCTGAATTTTATTGCCTTGTTGTGGTTTTTTATGCATATTTTGTGATTATATTTTCACAATTAATGTGACATAAAACGGACGGGCATGACATGGCAACTGAACAACCTGCAATTACGCGCGCAACATTCGATGAAGTGATTCTGCCGGTTTATGCACCGGCGGAGTTTATCCCGGTGAAAGGGAAAGGCAGTCGGGTATGGGATCAACAGGGCAAAGAGTACGTTGATTTTGCGGGCGGCATTGCGGTGACGGCGCTGGGGCACTGCCATCCGGCGCTGGTTGAGGCGCTGAAAACCCAGGGGGAAACCCTGTGGCACACCAGCAACGTGTTCACTAACGAACCGGCGCTGCGCCTGGGCCGTAAGATCATTGATGCTACTTTTGCCGAGCGTGTGCTGTTCATGAACTCCGGCACCGAAGCCAATGAAACCGCCTTTAAGCTGGCGCGCTATTACGCTTCCACGCGTCACAGCCCATACAAAAGCAAGATTATTGCATTCCATAACGCCTTCCATGGCCGTTCGCTGTTCACCGTTTCCGTGGGCGGGCAGCCGAAATATTCCGACGGTTTTGGTCCAAAACCTGCTGATATTATCCACGTGCCGTTTAACGATCTGCATGCGGTCAAAGCGGTGATGGACGATCACACCTGCGCGGTGGTGGTTGAGCCGATCCAGGGCGAGGGCGGCGTGATGGCCGCGACGCCGGAATTTCTGAAAGGACTGCGCGAGCTGTGCGATGAGCATCAGGCGCTGCTGGTCTTTGATGAAGTGCAGAGCGGTATGGGGCGTACCGGCGATCTGTTTGCCTATATGCACTACGGCGTAACGCCGGATATCCTGACCAGCGCCAAAGCGCTCGGCGGCGGTTTCCCGGTGAGCGCCGTCCTGACGACGCAAGAGATCGCCTCAGCCTTCCACGTTGGCTCTCACGGCTCCACTTATGGCGGCAACCCGCTGGCGTGCGCGATCGCCGGGGCGGCGTTCGATATTATCAACACCCCGGAAGTGCTGAACGGCGTAAACGCGAAGCGTGAGCAGTTTGTGCAGCATCTTCAGCAGATCGACGCGCAGTACGACGTGTTCAGCGATATTCGCGGCATGGGACTGTTAGTCGGTGCGGAACTGAAGCCGCAGTACAAAGGTCGCGCGCGCGATTTCCTCCACGCCGCTGCCCACGAAGGGGTGATGGTGTTGAATGCCGGGCCGGATGTGATGCGCTTTGCGCCGTCGCTGGTGATTGAAGGGCAGGATATCGATGACGGTATGAACCGCTTTGCCAGTGCGGTGAAGAAGATCGTTCAGGGCTAGTGGAGTCGCGGCTTCGTTTTGTTCCGACCTACGGAGCCGCAAACCTCACGATGCCTTACGGCGCATAATCCTCGTCAGCCAAACCCCGTGATGCGGACGCTGACGCCACGCCACCGACGAAATGGTGTGCATGGTGTTCAGGTGTCCTATTACGCGCTGTAAATGCTGCTCCAGAGTGCTCATTGGCCCGTGGGTGAGCGTCTCTGGCGCTTCCAGAATATTGGAATCTCCCGACTCTCCCGGCGCGTCGTACTCCAGACGCTGCTGGCAACGCTGCAATGCAATTTCACACGACTGCAAATAGCGCTGCGCCAGATCCGGCGTCAGCATCGTGTGCTCGCGCGCCAGGGTCGTCATCGCGTTAATGTGTTCGACGATGAACTGGCTGTGCGTCACCCACAGTTTCATATCTGCCAGATAGTCTGAATTAAAGCCCGGCTCCTGCATCGCCTGGTTGAGGGAGTTATACAGCGCGTTGTGCGCCTGGTTGACCTTCATGCGCTCGTACGCCAGCGGCGAAGGTTTGGGATCGTCGCTCAGGATCAGACGAATGGCCTGCTGGTCCGCTTCAAGGGCGTCGTGGGCGTTCTGGCGCAGCAGCCCGCTCTGCCACTGTGGCCACAGCCAGACCATGCCGCCAAAGGCGATCAGACAGCCAATCAACGTATCCACCAGTCGCGCCACGATAAACTGCTCGCCGTTCAGGGTCAGCAGTTGCAGGGTGTATACCGCCGTCACTGTAAACCCGACCATTGCCCAGCCGTAGTTTTTGCGAATGATCAGATAGCCGACCAGGGTAATGACCAGCATTCCCAGCAGGGTATAGCCGTCAGGAACATGGAAGTGCAGGGTGATACCGGCAATCACCAGCCCGGCAAACGTCCCGAGCGCACGGTGCAGAATTCGCACGCGCGTCGCGCCATAGCCATTCTGCGTGACAAACAGCACGGTCATTAAAATCCAGTAGGGCTTGGGTAAGTGCAGCGCGACGCCCATCAGGCTGGCGATGCTCAGCATCACGCTGATGCGTGCGGCATTGCGCAGGGCGGAGGATTTCAGTGATAAATAGCTTTTCAGCGCCGGCAGCAGCGGCAGACGCTTTTGTTTATCGGCCATCAGGTCGCGCGGGTAGAGCGGGCGCTGAGTGCGCAACACGCGTGCGATGCGGCTAAAGTGCCAGGCGCAGAACTGCCCAACCGGATTATCCGGGTGCTGACGGGCTATTTTCTCCAGCGCGCCCAGCTGTTTATCCATCGTAAAACGCGTGGGATAACGGTGGTAAAGAATATCGTCAGCCAGCACCCGCAGGCGCGCCGCGACCGTCTGGGCATTCCAGCGGATCACCGCTTCGGCGTGGCTGCGCTCCACCAGTTTTTGCACCTCCTGCGGATGATGCAGACTGACCGAAATATGCTCCTGCAGATCAAGCCCCACCTGGAAGACGCGCAGCAGTCGCTTGTATTCATGGTTTTTATTGGCCGCCAGCATGTGCAGCTGCTGATAGCACTGGCTGATTAAGTCGACCACTTTTTGCTGGCGCGTAAGCAGCGGGGGCAATGATTTTTCCGGGTCTGTGTGTTGCGTCAGCAGGGTGTATTTGGCTTCGCAATAGTCCGCGAGCTGGACGTAGAGCAGGCTCAGGGATTCGCGCAGGGGCTGCTCCCGCCACATCCAGAACCAGAACCAATTAAACAGCCCATACCACAGGGTACCGAACGTATAGATCAGCAGCGGCTCCCAGACGGGCATATTTCCGGCGAGGCTCAGTGTGAAAATCGCGGCAATCAGTGAGGCGGGCAGCAGGCGAGCGTGCAGCGAACTGATCTCCGCCGTGACGCCCAGCGTCATCGCCAGCACGGTAAGGATTAACGGCAGCGGGATATCACGGGCCAGCAGCAGCTGCACGGCCAGGCTACATCCGGCGAACAGGCAGCCGCCGATAATCAGGCGTTTGAAAAAGCGTTTATGCGGTGTATCGAGACCGGCAATGTTGCAGCAGGCAGGAACGAGAGAGAACAACAGCCCATGTTGCAGATGGCCCAGGATTAAACCGACAGCCACGGGAAGACATAACACCAGAGTTTGACGTAGTGCGTAGTTAACTTCGGGGTGATAAATCAGCCTGCGCCACATGATCGTCAGAGACAAAAACGGCGTGACACCTCGCGATGGCACGCCGTTCGTTCCGGAATTAACGCGTTCCGTAGACCACGATAGTTTTACCGTGAGCGGAGATCAGGTTTTGATCTTCCAGCATTTTCAGGATACGGCCAACGGTTTCACGAGAACAGCCGACGATCTGACCAATCTCCTGACGGGTAATTTTAATTTGCATACCGTCCGGGTGGGTCATGGCGTCAGGTTGTTTCGCCAGGTTCAACAGGGTCTGCGCGATGCGGCCTGTTACGTCCAGGAAGGCGAGGTTACCCACTTTCTCGGAAGTGACCTGCAGGCGGCGAGCCATCTGCGAAGAAAGACGCATCAGGATGTCCGGGTTCACCTGGATCAGCTGGCGGAATTTCTTATAGGAGATCTCTGCAACTTCACACGCGGTTTTCGCACGCACCCAGGCGCTACGTTCCTGGCCTTCTTCAAACAGGCCCAGTTCACCGATGAAATCGCCCTGGTTAAGATAAGAAAGGATCATCTCTTTCCCTTCTTCATCTTTGATCAGCACTGCCACCGAGCCTTTGACGATGTAATACAACGTTTCCGCTTTTTCACCCTGGTGAATCAGCGTGCTCTTCGATGGGTACTTATGAATGTGGCAATGAGACAAGAACCATTCGAGAGTCGGGTCTGTTTGCGGTTTGCCAAGCACCATGCGCTGTTATCCTCTGTTATAAGCTGTCTCAGAGTCAAAATCGCATCCTGACTCTGGGGTTGCAATCGAATTCTTACCCGTACCTGGGAAGTGGCTGTCGCACTGTTCGCAGCCAGTAAAGTTTGATGTCCTCTGCATACATGTGTAACGTCAATGTATTACTGTAGCATCGAGACTGTTTTAGCATAGCTTTAGCCGCGTGTCTCCTGGTGTCTCGCTTCAGCATGATGCAGGTCGCCTTCCGTTGCGAGAATTGTAACGCACGCGTAATCTGTTCGGAAAAATGCAACTTTGGAGTTAATGAAAATGCAAGCGCGTGTGAAATGGGTTGAAGGTTTAACGTTCCTTGGCGAATCCGCTTCAGGACACCAGATTTTGATGGACGGCAACTCCGGAGATAAAGCGCCAAGCCCGATGGAAGTGGTGCTGATGGCGGCGGGCGGATGCAGCGCGATTGACGTGGTATCCATTCTGCAGAAAGGCCGCCATGACGTGACGGACTGCGAAGTGAAGCTGACGTCAGAGCGTCGCGAAGAGGCGCCACGTCTGTTTACGCACATCAACTTGCATTTTATCGTCACCGGTAAAGAGCTGAAGGATGCGGCGGTTTCCCGTGCGGTGGATCTGTCAGCGGAGAAGTACTGCTCCGTGGCGCTGATGCTGGAAAAAGCGGTGAACATTACGCATTCGTACGAAGTGATCGACGCTTAACATAACGCCCGGTAGCGCTACGCTTGCCGGGCCTGTCACCGCATGATTCAGCCGGATAGCGAAGTGCCCTCCGGCGACTGAACTCAGGCGATCTTCTTGCCTTCCATCAGCCGTTGCACCAGCGGCATCATGATCAGCTCCATCGCCAGCCCCATCTTCCCGCCCGGGACCACTAATGTATTGATATGGGAAATGAATGAACCCTGCAGCATCGCCAGCAGCCAGGGGTAATCAATGTCTTCCAGATTGCGGAAGTGAATCACCACAAAACTCTCGTCCAGCGACGGAATTGTTTTCGCCGCAAACGGGTTAGAGGTGTCCACCGTCGGGACGCGCTGGAAGTTGATGTGGGTGCGCGAGAACTGCGGCGTCAGGAAATTGATGTAATCTTCCATCGAGCGCACGACCGAATCCATCACTGCTTCACGCGAATGGCCGCGCTCGCTCATGTCACGGGTCAGCTTCTGAATCCACTCTAGGTTGACAATCGGCACCACGCCGACCAGCAGATCCACATGGCGCGCCACATCGTGCTGTGGAGTCACCACGCCGCCGTGCAATCCTTCATAAAACAACACGTCCGTCGGCTCCGGCAGGGGCTGCCACGGGGTGAATGTGCCAGGAACCTGATTCCATGGCACCGCTTCATCGTAGGTGTGCAGATATTTACGCGACTGACCTTTTCCCGTGTGGCCGTAGTCCTGGAAAGTTTGTTCCAGCAGGCCAAAGTCGTTGGCGTCTGGCCCGAAATAGCTGATGTGTTTACCTAAATCCCGGGCCTTGCGGATAGCCATGTCCATTTCAGGACGGGTGAAGCGATGAAAACTGTCGCCCTCAACCTCGGCAGCGCGCAGATTGAGCTGTGCGAAAATCTTGCGAAAAGCGAGGCTGGTGGTGGTGGTTCCCGCACCACTCGAACCCGTAACGGCAATAACCGGATGTCTGGCGGACATAGCAACTCCCTGACTGGAAAGATGGAACAATCAACCGCGAAACTGATTGCGCGGCATGATGTTGACGGTTTCGTGCAGTTCAGACCACACCAGCAACACCTCGCCACTCTGTAGCTGCCGTTTTACATCGGCGACCTTTTGTTCAAGCGAACGCTCATGTTCACCATAATCGGTGCCTTCGCGTAATACAAAGCTTTCAATCAGGCTATCCAGCGTTTCGGGAGCCAGATCCTGCCAGGGAATCATCATTTTACTCTCTCCAGAAATGGGGTTAACCAGTCAGGGATGCGCGATTCCAGCCACATTTTCGGGCGAAGTAACGTCCCGGTGATAAAGCCGACGTGGCCGCCGTGTTCGGTCAGCTGATACTGCACGTTTGCAGGCAGATGTTCCGGGGCCGGAATGGAGTGATGATCCATAAAGGGATCATCCTTCGCATGGATGATCAGCGTCGGTTTGGTGATCTGATTCAGCAACGGCATCGCGCTACACTGACGATAGTAGTCGATCGCGTCAGCAAAGCCGTGGATCTTCGACGTGATCAGATCGTCAAATTCGCGAAGACGACGCATCCGCTTCAGCTGTTGCAGGCTGATGGGCAGGGTGTCCGGATAGGCCTTTAGCTTACGCGCGGCGTTAGCTTTCAGCAGGTTGAGCAGATAGCGCTGATAGACCCGCGAAAAACCCTTTTCCATATGGTAGCTGCACTGCTCAAGCATGAACGGTGCGGAGACAATCACCGCCGCATCCAGCGGAACGTTATTGCTCTCTTTTGCCAGCAGGCAGGCGAGCATATTACCGCCCAGGGAGTAGCCTACGGCGGCCGTTGGCACGGTGCCGAAGGTAGTGCTTAACCAGTGTAAAAACCAGGTGCCGTCTTCGGTTTCGCCGGAGTGATAAATTCGCTCACGGCGATTCGGCTCGCCGCTGCAGCCGCGAAAATGCATCACGACGCCGAGCCAGCCGCGTGATTTTGCCGCGTGGATCAGCCCATGGGCGTAAGGGCTGTGCAGGCTCCCTTCCAGGCCATGAAACACCACCAGACGCGGTTTGTGCCTGGCCTGTTCGGGATCTTCGCTCCAGGCTAAATCCACGAAATCTCCGTCCGGCAGGTCGAGGCGCTGCCAGTGCGGCGTAAACTGCAGTTTTCGGCGCAAAATCCGCGGCAGCATGGTCTGCAGATGTGGGTTCGCCACACCCCGCATGGGGACGAATGCTGCGCTCTCATCGCTTGCGATGTCGAAATCTGATGGAATAATTTGAGTCATAACGATGCAATGTTAATTCTTGTCAGTTATTTACTATACCTTCCGAATTGTACCCTGTTTATAAAAACGAAGAGCGTTTACCTCCGATTCAGCCATTTCTGCCACCTCTGGCATTTTTTCGCGCGATGCGAACTGATCTCGATCACAAATCTTTACCTCGATTATTACTCTCAGGCTAATGATTCCACACTACGCTTAATTGATGCCTTTCTCACCAGAGCGCACACTTTGTTCAGCGTTAAGCAAATCAGAATGATGTGCTGAATCAGGAGGTTAATAATGTTATCTGGGCAAACACCCGCCCGGGTCTGGAACACGCGTCGCACTGAAAAAGCGCGCCGCCTGGCTTCTGTCCCGGTGCAAGGCAAGGTTCTGCCAACCGACGATCTTGTCGCCATGCTGGAAAAACTGATTGCTCCGGGCGATAAAGTCGTACTGGAAGGCAACAACCAAAAGCAGGCTGATTTTCTGTCCCGTTCACTGGCCGAGGTCAATCCGCAAATCGTGCATGACCTGCATATGATCATGCCAAGCGTCGGTCGCAGCGAGCATCTCGATATCTTCGAAAAGGGCATCGCCCGCAAACTCGATTTCTCCTTCTCAGGAACCCAAAGCCTGCGTATTTCGCAGCTACTGGAGGACGGCCAGCTCGAAATCGGTGCCATTCATACTTACATCGAACTCTACTCCCGCCTGTACGTCGATCTTTCACCGAACGTGGCACTGATTGCCGGTTTTAAAGCGGACCGCAAAGGCAACCTGTATACCGGCGCAAGCACCGAAGACACGCCTGCACTGGTGGAAGCCGCCGCGTTCCACGACGGGATCGTCATCGCTCAGGTGAACGAGCTGGTGGACGATGAGTGCGATCTGCCGCGCGTCGATATTCCTGGCTCGTGGATTGATTACGTGGTCGTTGCCGACAAGCCGTTCTTCATCGAACCGCTCTTTACCCGCGACCCGCGTCTCATCAAACAAGAACACATCCTGATGGCGATGATGGCAATTAAGGGCATCTACGCGGAACACCAGGTGCAGTCTCTGAACCACGGTATTGGCTTTAACACCGCTGCGATTGAGCTGCTGCTGCCGACCTACGGCGAACAGCTCGGTCTGAAGGGCAAAATCTGTAAGCACTGGACCCTGAACCCGCATCCTACGCTGATTCCGGCGATTGAAAGCGGCTGGGTCGAGAGCGTTCACTGCTTCGGCGGTGAGCTGGGGATGGAAGAGTACATCCGTGCCCGTCCTGACGTGTTCTTTACCGGTGCCGACGGCTCGATGCGTTCCAACCGTGCATTCTGCCAGCTGGCAGGCCAGTACGCGGTGGATATGTTTATCGGTTCGACCCTCCAGGTTGACGGCTATGCCAACTCCTCGACTGTGACTCGCGGTCGCCTGTCCGGCTTCGGCGGTGCGCCAAACATGGGCCATGATCCCCACGGTCGCCGTCATGCCACGCCAGCATGGCTCAACATGATCACCGAACCAGACCCGATGCAGCGCGGTAAAAAGCTGGTGGTGCAGATGGTGGAAACTTTCCAGGCGGGCGTTAAACCGACCTTCGTGGAAAAACTCGATGCCATTGAAGTGGCGAAAACCTCGGGGATGCCGCTGGCGCCAGTCATGATTTACGGCGATGACGTGACGCACGTGCTCACCGAAGAGGGGATTGCATACCTCTATCGCGCTGAAAATCTCGAAGAGCGCCGCGCAATGGTTGCGGCAGTGGCCGGGATCACCGACATCGGCCTGGGTGTGGACGCTAAACGCGTCGCTGCGCTGCGCCAGAGCGGCAAAGTGGTCTATCCGGAAGATATGGGTATTCGTCGTACCGATGCGACCCGATCTCTGCTGGCAGCCGGGAGTGTCTCTGACCTGGTGGAATGGTCCGGCGGTCTTTACAACCCACCTGCGAAATTCCGGAGCTGGTAATGAAACTTCTGCCACAGATTCAGGTTGAAGGCGGTGCCGAATGGCTGGCGCGAACCGCCACGCAGTGTCTGATTGACGAAGCACGATTAAGCCCGAAACCCGGTCTGGTGGACAGTCGGGGGAATGGCGCGCACCTGGATCTCTCGCTCGCGTTAATGGAGCGGTCCGCGCACAGCCTGACCCCCACGTTTCAGGCACTGGCACAGCAAAGCTGGCAGCGTCCGGCCGACATTGCGCTCAGACAAACCATCGGCAGGCTCGGCCGTGAGGGCGAGCAGAACATGATGGCGGCCACCCAGGGAGTGAACACCCACCGTGGCGCAATCTGGGCGCTCGGGCTGCTGGTAAGCGCGGTAGCGATGCTGGGCGGCGACGCGCGTCCGCAGACTATCGCACGGACTGCAGCCGAACTGGCCACGCTGCCCGATGACGCCGCCCCGAAAGTGTTCAGCAAAGGGCTTCGCGCCACGCACCGCTACCGGGTGCCGGGCGCTCGCGAAGAGGCGCAGCAGGCGTTCCCACACGTTTTACAGCGGGCACTGCCGCAGCTTCGTCTCAGCCGCCTGAACGGCAGCAGCGAATCGCACGCCAGGCTTGATGCGCTGATGGCCATCATGACCTCGCTGACCGACACCTGCGTGCTCTCCCGCGCCGGGATGGAAGGACTGGAGACGATGCAGGACGGCGCTCGCGCCGTGCTGAATGCGGGTGGAACCGCGCAGCCGGAAGGCCAGCGCGCTTTGGCGGAACTTGACCGTCGGATGCTGGCGCTCAACGCCTCTCCGGGTGGTGCCGCCGATCTGCTTGCCGCCACGCTGTTCCTCGACCGCGTCGAGACGCCTTATTCAAAGCATTAAGAGGATGTTATGGAAAAAATCACATTGACCGTGCCAGCCAGCCGCGAAGTAAGCGGCAGGGCGCTGGCAGGGGTTGTCGGTTCTGGTGATATGGAGGTGTTATTCACCGCCGACCAGAGCCAGACCTTAACCATCGATATCACCACTTCCGTCGACAACAGCCGTGGTCGCTGGGAGGCACTATTCAACCGTCTGCACACCGTGAGCAGCCTGCCTGCCGGTCGCCTCACCATTCATGACTTTGGTGCCACCCCTGGCGTGGCGCGCATTCGTATTGAACAGGTCTTTGAAGAGGTGAGCCATGCGTGACGATCTGAGTTTTATCGAATTAAAAGCGCGCCAGCGTGCGCACGCGCTGCTGGACGATGGCAGCTACCGTGAACTGCTGGACCCGTTTGAAGGCATTACCTCTCCGTGGCTCGGCGCACAGGGTATCGTGCCGCAGGCCGACGACGGGATGGTGGTCGCGAAAGGGACCATTAACGGTCAGCCTGCTGTCGTCGTGGCGATCGAAGGTGCGTTCCAGGGCGGCAGTATGGGCGAAGTCTCAGGGGCCAAAATGGCCGCCGCACTGGAACTGGCGGCAGAAGATAACCGCAACGGTATCCCGACCCAGGCGGTGCTTTGCCTCGAAACCGGCGGCGTTCGTCTGCAGGAAGCGAATCTCGGCCTGGCGGCGATTGCTGATATTCACGCGGCGATTGTCGATTTACGTCGCTATACGCCGGTCATCGGGATTGTCGCCGGGACCGTCGGTTGCTTCGGTGGGATGTCGATTGCGGCGGCCCTGTGCAGCTATCTGATTGTCACCCGCGAAGCACGTCTCGGTCTTAACGGCCCGCAGGTTATCGAGCAGGAAGCCGGGATTGATGAGTACGACTCTCGCGACCGTCCGTTTATCTGGAGCATGACCGGAGGCGAAATCCGCTATGAAAGTGGTCTGGTGGATGCGCTGGTGGGTGACGGCGTGAACGCGGTGAAACAGGCGATGAACGAGGCCATTGCCAAAGGGGTTCCGGCTGCGCATCGCACCGATAACTATGATGATTACCTGGATCGTCTGAGCCATTTCGACACCCGCAAACAGGCGGATACCGAACAGATTCATGCGCTTTTTGCCCGGGAGGTGAAATGATGACTACTACAATCAGCCGCGGCGAACTCTGGCTGCAAACGCTCGCCCCACATGCCCAACGTTTGTCAGGGCTATGCCCGTCCGTACAGGCCGCTGACGGTGAACTGAACGGTGAAACCGTACGTTTCGTTGCCGTGGTCCCGGATGCGAACAACCATTTCCCGCGCGCCGCGCAGGGTGAAGTGGGGCTGCTGGAGGGCTGGACGCTGGCTAAAGTGGTGAGCGAAACCATTGCCGCTGATGCCGATAAAGCCGTTAAACGTCCTATCGTGGCGGTGATCGACGTGCCCAGCCAGGCGTATGGCCGTCGCGAAGAGGCGTTCGGCATCCATCAGGCGCTGGCCGGTGCAGCTGCGGCGTATGCCAATGCGCGTCTGGCCGGTCATCCGGTCATCGGCCTCATCGTCGGCAAAGCGATGTCGGGTGCTTTCCTGGCACACGGCTACCAGGCAAACCGCCTGATTGCTTTCAACGACAAGGGCGTACTGATTCATGCGATGGGCAAAGAGTCTGCCGCACGTATCACCCTGCGCACCGTCGACGCGCTGGAAAAACTGGCGGCCACCATCCCGCCAATGGCGTACGACATCAGTAACTACGCCACGCTGGGGCTGCTCGCCGATCTGCTGGACATCAGCAATCCGGATGCCCCTTCCGACAGCGATCTGGCGCAGGTGAAAACCACTCTGCAACAGGCCATCAACGACGCACGTCAGGATACCACGCTGAAAAGCCGTCTGGGTGCTGACAACCGCCGCAGCTCTGCTCTGGTACGCGAACGTATGCGAGCAAGCTGGTAATTAAAAAAAGTCCTGCCAGATGCAGGGCCACGTAGGCGCACTCGCTGCGCCTGCGCGGGAACCTGCATCCTGAAAATAATAATCATCGCGCCAGTGCTATCTCTTTTTTTAAATTACAGGTGATTTATGACTTACGTAATTGTTCATGCTCTTGCTCCGATTTTTGTCATCATGCTGCTGGGATTCTGGGCCGGTAAGGCCAAAATGGTCGATAACAAAAATGTCTCCCTGCTGAATATCTTTGTGATGGATTTTGCGCTGCCTGCGGCGCTGTTTAGTGCCACAGTACAAACCCCGTGGACGGGCATCCTCGCCCAGTCGCCGCTGATTCTGGTGCTGACGCTGGCGATGTGGATCACCTACGCGGCGATCTATTTCCTGGCCACCAAGGTCTTTAAAAAATCCCCGCAGGATGCGGCCGTACTGACCCTGACGGTTGCCCTGCCTAACTATGCGGCGCTCGGTCTGCCCATTCTCGGCAGCGTGCTCGGGGAAGGTTCGTCCACCTCGCTCTCCGTGGCGGTTTCCATCGCCTGTGGTTCTGTCCTGATGACACCGTTCTGCCTGCTGATTCTGGAGCGCGAAAAAGCGCGCGCCGAAGGCGGCAACAGCGGTTCGACTCTGGCGATGCTGCCGGTGCTGATGTGGCGCTCTATCAAAAAACCGATCGTGATGGGCCCGCTGCTCGGGGTGATTCTGTCGGCTATTGGTATCAAAATGCCGGAACTGATTCTGGCGGCGATTAAACCGCTGGGTCTGGCGGCTACGGCGGCAGCGCTGTTCCTGACCGGGGTGATCCTCTCTGCGCGTAAACTGCAAATCAACACCATAGTGATCACCTCCACTATTGCCAAACTGCTGATTCAGCCTGCCATTGCCTGGGGTCTGGTGCTGATTTTCGGTCTGCATGGATCTGTGGCGATCACGGCAATTCTGATGATTGCGCTCTCCGCAGGTTTCTTTGGCGTGGTCTTCGGCAACCGTTTTGGCGTGCAGTCTCCTGATGCAGAAGCGGTGCTGCTGTTAAGCTCGGTCCTGTGTATCCTGTCTCTGCCGCTGTTTATCTCGCTGACTTCAGGAATGTAATTATGATCACAACATTACGCCCGCACGATCTTATCTGGCTTAACGCGCGCGACGCGCTGGAAGGTATCACCGAATCCTGGGTGGATGGCGTGTGGCATACCGGTCTGCCTGTGGTGGTGCGGCGTGATGTTGATGGTACCGGACGGATCCCCGTCGGCGTGCGCGGTTTGAAGCGCGAACAACGCGCCGCCGGTTGGGTTAACCCCGAGCGCGTGACCCGCGTGGTATCTCCGGAAGATTTAAGCGTCGCGACCGATTTGCTGCGCTCCTCGTTTATCACCCAGCCGCCCGTGCAGGTGGCGTTTCAGGTTGCGCAGCAGGCGTGGCCCTGGACGTGGGGGATAACCGGCAGTACCGGCTACGCGCTGGCAACCGGCGTTCCGGTGATCCATGCCGAGAGCGATCTGGATCTGCTGATCCGGGCGCCCGTGCCGCTTCTTCAGGAAACGTTCCAGCACTGGACAGCGCAACTCGGCAGTGCGTTGTGCCGCGTGGATACGCAGGTGGAAACCTCTGCGGGCGGTTTCGCACTGAACGAGTGGCTGCGCGAGGGGAGAGCGCTGCTAAAAACGCATCGTGGGCCGCGCCTGGTAGCCGACCCGTGGGGCAGGGAGGAGTCATGAAAATTCTGTTTACCTTCCCGGGACAGGGGACGCAGCGTGCAGGCATGCTGCAGGACCTGCCGGGTACAGAGAGAGCGGTAGCGCGCGAAGTTCTGGGCGAAGAAGCGGATCGGCTGGATTCCCCCGACGCGCTGAAACACACCCGCGCGGTGCAACTGTCCCTTCTGATCGCTGGCGTTTCCTGGGCGCGAGAACTGGAACGACGTGGCGTGACGCCAGATATTGTCAGCGGTCTGTCGATTGGTGCTTATCCTGCTGCCGTGATCGCCGGTGCACTGACGTTTACCGACGCGCTTCGGCTGGTGGCCCTGCGCGGTGATTTGATGGAGCAGGCGTATCCCCACGGCTACGGTTTGACGGCCATCATGGGGCTGACGCTGCCACAGGTGGAGGCGCTCCTCGTGGGCACCGGCACGTACATCGCTAACCTCAACGCCGAAACGCAGATTGTGATTGCCGGCACCGATGAGGGAATGGCCGAAGTGGCAAAACGCGCGCTGGAGAAGGGCGCAAATAAAGCCCATCGGCTGGCGGTGAGTGTGCCTTCGCATTGTGAACTGCTGGCGGCACCGGCGCAGAAACTGGCGGAGGCGTTCAGCCATGTGACCCTATCTCGCCCGCGCTGTGCCTGGCTCAGCGGCAGTACCGGACGCGTATTATGGGCGCCGGAGAAAATTGCCGACGATTTAGCCATGAACATGGCGCGTACGGTGCGCTGGCAGGAGGCGGTGATTTCCGCCAACGAGCGTGAGGCGCGACTGGCGATAGAGATGCCTCCCGGCGGTGTGCTGACGTGCTTGACGCGACAGGCGGCGTGGGAAGGCGAAGCGGTTTCGCTCGAGCGTAGCGGTGTGGATGTGGCGGTGCATCTGGCAAAACGTCTTCGCGGGTAGTTTTTGCCTGTTGGCACCGGGCTTTTTGTTCCTGCAAGAACCTGGGTCGGGAACGCGGAGTTACACCCGGCAAAGCATCAGCTACCGTCCTGCAAACTGCGGGCGTACATTCGCCCCTCTGCAGCCAGTGCCCGCAGGCTCGGATCCTGCTCGCGGTTGCGGGCAAAGACAATCGCGATCAGCTGTTGCATCTGGTACGGCTGCGCCAGCTTCAGCAACTGCACGGAGTTCTCGTAGACCTTTTTCATCCTGCCGGGCATCAGCGTAAAGCCCACACCCGCCTGCACCAGACTTAACATCGAGAAGATATCATTCACACGGGTGACGATTTCCGGCTCAAAACCGGCGATCTGGAAGGCGTCCTGAAAACCGGCGTAGGTGGCAAACCCTTCCGCCAGCGAGACGAACTTCTGATCTTTGTAATCGCGCAGATCGGCCAGGCCGTTGCTGTTGAGTTTGGCCGACGCGGGCGCGGCGAGGAAAATGTCGTCGTGGAACAGGGGCAGCACTTCGAGGGTATTTCGGTCGATATCGCTTTCGGAGATGGAGATCAGGATTGCGTCCAGCGCGCCTTCATCGAGCAGATGGAGCAGGGTGTCGTTAGAGCCCATCGTCAGGTCCATCTCCAGGTCCGGACGGCGCAGCTTCATCCCCATAATCAGCCGCGGGACGGTTTCCATCGTCAGAGAGTAAAGCGTACCGACGCGCAGGCGGCCTTGTCCTATCCCGGCGATTTTGCGTGACTCTTCCAGCCCGCGCTCCATTACCTGCATCACTTCCTGGCAATACTCCAGCAGTGTCCAGGCGGAAGGTAGCGCAATCAGATTGCGTCCTTTGTGGGTGAACAGCGGGCAGCGAACGTTCTCTTCAAGGGTATGCAAGGCGCGGTGCACGCTGACACCGCTCAGGCCCAGAGCCTCGGCGGTGCGGGCGATATTGCCCTTTTCCATGAAGGTCATGAAAATACTCAGTTTGCGAAATGTAATGTCGCTCGTGATGTCGATAGTCATAACCTTCCTGATCCCTTAATCGGTTTGCAGCATCTCTTCCAGCTGTTCCTGCGCCTCGAGCCACGCCATTTCGCACTCTTCCAGGCCAGATTTGGTTTTAGCCTGCACCTGCAGGCACTCGGTCAGCTCGGCTTTGCGCGCCTGATCGTACAGGCCGCTGTCGCCGAGCTTCTCTTCCACCGTGGCCAGCTGCGCGTGCAGTTTTTCCATCTCTTTTTCCAGACGCGCGATCTCTTTACGCAACGGCTGGGTTTGCGTGCGCAGTTCTGCCTCGCGACGTTTCTGGTCTTTACGCGCCTGTGCGCTGTTGGCGTTATCTTTCGCGTCATCGGCAGGCTGGTTTTCCTGCTTCTGCACGTCCGTTAGCCACTGCTGATAATCTTCCAGATCGCCGTCGAACGGTTCGACTTTGCCATCGTGCACCAGATAGAGGTCATCGGTGGTGGAGCGGATCAGGTGCCTGTCGTGCGAAACCACAACCAGGGCGCCTTCGAATTCGATCAGCGCTTCGGTCAACGCTTGACGCATATCGAGATCCAGGTGGTTAGTCGGTTCATCGAGCAGCAGCAGGTTCGGACGCTGCCAGACGATCAGCGCCAGCACCAGACGGGCTTTTTCCCCGCCGGAGAAGCGCTCGGTGTTCTCGCTGACTTTATCGCCCTGGAAGCCGAAACCGCCGAGGTAATCGCGCAGCTTTTGCTCCATTTCCTGAGGTGCCAGACGCGCCATGTGCTGAATCGGCGATTCGTCTGCGCGTAAAAATTCCAGCTGGTGCTGGGCGAAGTAGCCCAGTTTGATGCCCTTCGCCAGCCCGATATCGCCGCTGACCGGGTTCAGTTCGCCCGCCAGCAGTTTAATCAGTGTGGACTTACCCGCGCCATTACGCCCGAGCAGACCGATGCGCGAACCGGGCACCAGGTTGAGCTTGATGGAGTCGAGAATAATGCGCTCGCCGTAGCCGGCGCTGACCTTCTCCATCTTCAGCAACGGGTTAGGCAGGCTTTCCGGGGCGCGGAAGCTAAAGTGGAACGGGTTATCCACGTGCGCAGGGGCAATCATCTCCATGCGCTCGAGCATCTTGATGCGGCTCTGGGCCTGTTTGGCTTTGGAGGCTTTAGCCTTAAAGCGATCAACAAAGCTTTGCAGATGGGCAACGCGCTGCTGCTGGCTTTCGTACATCGCCTGCTGCTGTGACAGGCGTGTGGCGCGCTGGCGCTCGAACGAGCTGTAGTTGCCCGTATATTCGAACATCGATTCCTGTTCGATATGAATGATTTTATCGACGACCGGATCGAGGAAGTCGCGGTCGTGGGAGATCAGGATCAGCGTGCCCTGATAGCTTTTCAGCCATTTTTCTAGCCAGATCACCGCGTCGAGATCGAGGTGGTTGGTCGGTTCATCGAGGAGCAGCAGATCCGAGCGGCAGACCAGCGCTTGCGCGAGGTTCAGGCGCATACGCCAGCCGCCGGAGAAATCGCTCACCGGGCGCTCTAACTGCTCGTTGCTGAAGCCCAGACCGTGCAGCAGGCTGGAGGCGCGCGAGCGGATGGTCCAGGCGTCTATGGCGTCGAGCTTGCCGTGAACGGTAGCGATGGCGTGGCCGTCGTTGCGCTCGTTGGCGGCGTTCAGCTCGGCTTCCAGCTTGCGGTATTCGCGGTCGCCGTCAATGACATAGTCGAGCGCCGGAACGCTCAGGGCAGGGGTTTCCTGGTTAACCCAGGCCAACTGCCAGTTTCCCGGATAGGTGAAGCTCCCTGCATCGGCGCTCATCTCGTTTTTCAGAAGCGACAGCAGAGTGGATTTGCCGCAGCCGTTTTTGCCCACCAGACCGACTTTTTGCCCAGGGTTAATGGTGGCTGTAGCGTTGTCCAGCAGGACGCGTACGCCGCGACGAATTTGTAACGAGGAGAAAACAATCATAGAGCGCCGTGTGTTCCGACTATGTTAAGTTGTCATTATAATGGAGTTAAATGTTGTACCGCGCCTGACGCGGGAGTGCCATGTTAGCCCAAAATGGCAATGATGACGACCCGGGAGGGGAATGATGTCCCAGACAGCAAAAGTGCTGCTGCTGTATGCCCATCCGGAATCACAGGACTCGGTCGCTAACCGGGTTTTGCTCAAACCGGCTCGACAACTCAGCAATGTGACGGTGCACGACCTGTACGCGCACTATCCTGATTTTTTTATTGATATCCCACACGAACAGGAACGGTTGCGTCAGCATGACGTGATTGTGTTCCAGCATCCGCTCTATACCTACAGCTGTCCGGCGTTGCTGAAAGAGTGGCTGGACCGGGTGTTGACCCGCGGCTTTTCCAGTGGACCAGGGGGAAACCAGCTGGCGGGAAAGTACTGGCGGAGTGTCATTACGACCGGTGAACCCGAGAGCGCCTACCGTCACGACGGGCTAAACCGCTATCCCATGAGCGATATTCTTCGCCCTTTTGAGTTGACGGCGGCCATGTGCCGTATGCAGTGGATGAGCCCGATTGTGGTCTATTGGGCTCGCCGCCAGCCCTCAAAAGAGCTGGCGAATCATGCCAAAGCCTATGGCGACTGGCTGGCCTCACCGATTCTGACAGGAGGCCGCTGATGGAAGGTTCCGATCTGTTACTGGCTGGTGTGTTGTTCCTCTTCGCGGCGGTTGTGGCCGTGCCGCTGGCCTCCCGGCTGGGTATCGGCGCGGTGCTGGGCTATCTGCTGGCAGGTATCGCGATTGGCCCGTGGGGGCTTGGGTTTATAAGCGACGTGGATGAAATCCTCCACTTCTCCGAGCTGGGTGTGGTCTTCCTGATGTTTATCATTGGGCTGGAGCTGAATCCGGCGAAGCTCTGGCACCTGCGGCGCTCGATTTTTGGCGTGGGTGCCGCACAGGTGTTGTTCAGCGCGGTGATCCTCGCTGGATTGCTGATGTTGACCGAGTTCAAGTGGCAGGCGGCGGTGATCGGCGGGATTGGTCTGGCGATGTCTTCGACGGCGATGGCGCTGCAGCTGATGCGCGATAAGGGGATGAATCGCAACGAGTCGGGACAGCTCGGTTTTTCCGTTTTGCTGTTTCAGGATTTAGCGGTGATCCCCGCGTTAGCGCTGGTGCCGCTGCTCGCCGGGTCTGGCGACGATCATTTCGACTGGATGAAAGTTGGCATGAAGGTGCTGGCGTTTGCAGGCATGCTGATTGGCGGGCGTTACCTGCTGCGTCCGGTGTTTCGCTTTATTGCGGCGTCCGGCGTGCGGGAAGTGTTTACCGCGGCGACGCTGCTGCTGGTGTTGGGTTCCGCGCTGTTTATGGATGCGCTGGGGCTGTCGATGGCGCTGGGGACGTTTATCGCGGGCGTTCTGCTTGCCGAGAGTGAATATCGTCACGAGCTGGAGATTGCCATCGATCCCTTTAAGGGGCTGCTGTTAGGGCTGTTCTTTATCTCTGTAGGCATGGCGCTCAACCTTGGCGTGCTCTACACCCATCTGCTGTGGGTGGTGATCAGCGTCGCGGTGCTGGTGGCGGTGAAAACCGGCGTGCTTTACGCCCTGGCGCGGATTTACGGCCTCCGAAGTTCTGAGCGCATGCAGTTCGCGGGCGTGCTGAGTCAGGGGGGAGAGTTCGCATTTGTGCTCTTCTCCACAGCATCGTCCCAGCGTTTATTTCAGGATGATCAGATGGCGCTGCTGCTGGTGACGGTCACCCTGTCGATGATGACCACGCCGCTGCTGATGAAGCTGATTGATAAATCCCTGTCGCGCCGCTTTAATCCGCCGGAAGACGAAGCGGAAACACCGTGGGTGGAAGATGATAAACCACAGGTAATTGTGGTGGGGTTTGGCCGTTTTGGGCAGGTCATTGGCCGCTTGCTGATGGCCAATGAGATGCGTATTACGGTGCTGGAGCGTGATATCAGCGCAGTAAATCTGATGCGCAAATACGGTTATAAAGTCTATTACGGCGATGCGACGCAGCTTGAACTGCTGCGTTCAGCAGGTGCCGAGGCCGCAGAGTCTATCGTCATCACCTGTAATGAACCGGAAGATACGATGAAGCTGGTGGAGCTGTGTCAGCAGCATTTCCCGCATCTGCATATTCTGGCGCGTGCCAGAGGGCGCGTGGAAGCCCATGAGCTGTTACAGGCGGGGGTGAAAAACTTCTCGCGTGAGACGTTTTCCAGTGCCCTTGAGCTAGGCCGTAAGACGCTGGTTTCGCTGGGGATGCATCCGCACCAGGCGCTGCGCGCCCAGCTGCATTTCCGCAGGCTTGATATGCGTATGCTGCGCGAGTTAATGCCCGTCCATAGCGATACGGCGCAAATCTCCCGCGTGCGGGAAGCTCGCCGTGAGCTGGAAGAGATCTTCCAGCGTGAGATGCAGAAGGAACGGCGTCAGCTGGATGGCTGGGATGAATTTGAATAGGGGAAAAAGTATGGCAGTTCGTAAACGTTTTATTGCAGGCGCAAAATGCCCGTCCTGCCAGGCGCAAGATACCCTGGCCATGTGGCGCGAGAATAATATCGATATTGTTGAGTGTGTTAAGTGTGGGCACCAGATGCGCGAGGCGGACAAAGAGGTTCGCGAGCATGTTCGCAAAGAAGAGCAAGTGATCGGCATTTTTCATCCGGACTAGCGATATGCCCTCAGATTTTTTAAGCTAAAGGGTACACGGGTGCAGATTTCCGCTACAATCTGCGCCAGCAATTTTCCCACGCTCAGGAGATATCATGAAAGTAGCAAAAGACCTGGTGGTCAGCCTGGCCTATCAGGTACGTACAGAAGACGGTGTGTTGGTTGATGAGTCTCCGGTGAGTGCGCCGCTGGACTACCTGCATGGTCACGGTTCCCTGATTTCCGGCCTGGAAAACGCGCTGGAAGGTCATGTTGTTGGCGACAAATTTGATGTTGCTGTAGGCGCGAATGACGCTTACGGTCAGTACGACGATAATCTGGTTCAGCGCGTTCCTAAAGACGTGTTCATGGGCGTTGACGAGCTGCAGGTTGGCATGCGTTTCCTGGCTGAAACTGACCAGGGTCCAGTACCTGTTGAAATCACAGAAGTTGAAGACGAGCACGTTGTGGTTGACGGTAACCACATGCTGGCTGGCCAGAACCTGAAATTCAACGTTGAAGTTATCGCGATTCGTGAAGCGACTGCTGAAGAGCTGGCTCATGGCCACGTTCACGGTGCAAATGGTCACGACCACGATCACGACCATGACGGTTGCTGCGGTGGTCACGGCCACGATCATGACCACGGTCATGAGCACGGCAAAGGCGGTTGTGGTGGTAACGGCGGTTGCGGCTGCCACTAAATCACCGGCGTCTTTCGAGCCGCAGAGACGTTGACCGCGTTTTCCAGTCCCGGTTGTAGAGTGTTCTATGCTCTCGGGAATGTTCTAACCAGTCACCTTTCTGCAACGCGAATGACCGGGTAATTTAGCAATGTCGCAGGCATAAAAAAGCGGGAAATATTCCCGCTTTTTTTATGCCTCAATAGTGAGGTGGGGGCGTCTCTTCTGCCTGTGAGGCGATGTGTGACGACTGTGTCGCTTTCACTTTTTCCGTAAGCAGGCGCAGAAGATCGCGCAGTTTGGCCATTTCCAGTTCGTGAGCCGTCACCGTCTGGTTCAGCTCATCGATGGTCACTTCCTGAAAAGCCAGGCGGCTTTCCAGCTCGGCCAGCCGCGCTTCCAATGTCGTATTTTGCATGATTGACCTCTCTGTGATTTCGCACGCCAGGGGCGTTGGCGGCGGCGAATTTTACCCGAGTTTACTCCTCTGTAAAGCATCCTGCCTTAATGCAAGAAACTTATTTAAACAAAAATAGTCTGAAAAGAAGCGAGTTTAGGGAGAGTCTGTCTGTAGATTTCTTCTTCAACGTTCTATAGTACGCTTCTCATATACGTTTAACGCTGGGGTGAGAGGCCCCGGTCCTGGAGAAATGGATGAAATCACTGTTTAAAGTAACGCTGCTGGCGACCACGATGGCCGTCGCACTGAATGCGCCGCTCTCTTTCGCTGCTGATACCGCTGCGAAGCCTGCTGCAAGCGCAGACAGTAAAGCTGCGTTCAAAAATGACGACCAGAAATCAGCCTATGCGCTGGGCGCATCTCTGGGCCGTTACATGGAAAACTCTCTCAAAGAGCAAGAGAAACTGGGCATCAAACTGGATAAAGACCAGCTGATCGCCGGGGTTCAGGATGCGTTTGCAAACAAGAGCAAACTGTCTGACCAGGAAATCGAACAGACCCTGCAGGCTTTTGAAGCTCGCGTGAAAGGTGCTGCTCAGGGCAAGATGGAACAAGACGCAAAAGACAACGAAGCGAAAGGCAAAGCCTACCGCGATACTTTTGCTAAAGAGAAGGGTGTGAAAACCTCTTCTACTGGTCTGCTGTACAAAGTAGAGAAAGCCGGTACTGGCGATGCGCCTAAAGACAGCGATACCGTAGTTGTGAACTACAAAGGTACCCTGATCGACGGTAAAGAGTTCGATAACTCTTATACCCGTGGTGAACCGCTCTCCTTCCGTCTCGACGGTGTTATCCCAGGCTGGACCGAAGGCCTGAAAAACATCAAGAAAGGCGGCAAAATTCAGCTGGTAATCCCACCTGATCTGGCTTACGGCAAAACGGGCGTTCCGGGTATTCCGGCTAACTCCACTCTGGTCTTCAATGTTGAGCTGCTGGACATCAAACCAGCACCGAAGGCAGATGCCAAACCAGATGCTGCTGCAGATGATAAAGCTGCAGACGCAGCGAAGAAGTAAAACGCTGAAAACCGCCGCCTTTAAGGCGGCGGTTTTTTTATTGTGGGGCAGATATAATTAACACTGGAAAGCGTTACCTACGCTGTATTAATTTAGTTGTCCGTGTAAATATGAGCCTGCCCTGACAACCTAATGACAGGCTCCTGAAAAGGAGTGTTTTTTTCATGTCCAGGTCGCTTTTAACCAACGAAACCAGTGAACTCGATTTGCTGGATCAACGTCCTTTCGACCAGACCGACTTCGATATTCTCAAATCCTACGAAGCGGTGGTGGACGGGTTAGCGATGCTCATTGGCTCCCACTGCGAAATCGTATTGCACTCCCTGCAAGATCTGAAATGTTCCGCCATCCGCATTGCTAATGGTGAGCACACTGGCCGCAAAATTGGATCGCCAATTACCGACCTTGCACTGCGTATGCTGCACGACATGACCGGCGCGGACAGCAGCGTCTCCAAATGTTATTTCACTCGTGCCAAAAGCGGCGTTCTGATGAAGTCAGAAACGATCGCCATCCGTAACCGCGAGCACCGCGTAATCGGACTGCTGTGTATCAACATGAACCTTGATGTGCCGTTCTCTCAAATCATGAGCACCTTTATTCCGCCTGAAACGCCGGAAGTGAACTCGTCGGTGAACTTTGCGTCTTCCGTTGAAGACCTCGTCACCCAGACGCTGGAGTTCACCATCGAAGAGGTCAATGCCGATCGCAACGTATCGAACAACGCTAAGAACCGTCAGATCGTGCTGAACCTCTATGAAAAAGGCATTTTCGATATTAAAGATGCGATTAACCAGGTGGCAGATCGCCTGAACATTTCCAAGCACACGGTTTATCTTTACATCCGCCAGTTCAAAAGCGGTGATTTCCTGGGACAAGAGAAGTAATGCGTTTTGCCATCGTGGTGACAGGCCCGGCTTACGGTACTCAGCAGGCCAGTAGCGCTTTTCAGTTTGCCGAGGCGTTGTTGGCTGCCGGGCATCAGCTGAGCAGTGTCTTTTTCTACCGGGAAGGGGTCTACAACGCTAACCAGTTGACCTCGCCTGCGTCGGATGAGTTTGATCTGGTGCGTGGCTGGCAGAAACTTAATGAGTTACAGGGCGTCGAGCTGCACATTTGTGTCGCGGCGGCGTTGCGTCGCGGTGTGACGGATGAAGCAGAAGCCGAGCGTCTTGGCCTTGCCGGGGCGAATCTCCAGCCCGGCTTTTCCCTCAGTGGCTTAGGCGCGCTGGCTCAAGCGGCGTTGACCTGCGATCGGATGGTACAATTCTGATGAACCGCGTTGCCTTTGTATTTACTTCTGCCCCACACGGCAGTGCAGCCGGCAGGGAAGGGCTTGATGCGCTTTTGGCGACATCGGCACTGACGGAAGATATCGGTGTCTTCTTTATCGGTGATGGTGTGCTCCAGCTTTTGGCCGGGCAACAGCCTCAGCAGATTTTGGCGCGTGACTATATTGCGACCTTCAAAGTTCTGCCCCTGTACGACATCGAGACTTTCTGGGTCTGTGCGGCATCGCTAAAAGAGCGCGGGCTGGATAAAAACACCGCTATGGTTCTGGATGTGACCGTCGTCGCGCCCGAGGTGTTACGCGAACAACTCTCTCAATATCATACTGTTCTGACTTTCTGAGGCCGTCATGCTCCATACCTTGAGCCACTCTCCGTGGCAGTGCGATATCGACGGGTTGCTGAGAATGCTGGCCGACGGTGACGACCTGCTGCTGATTCAGGACGGCGTGCTGGCCGCAATTGAAGGCAGCCGCTTTGTTGAAATGCTCAATAATGCCCCCATTACTGTCTCTGCGCTAAAGGAAGACATTGATGCACGCGGCCTTGCTGCTCAAATTTCAGCCAAAATCGACGTGGTTAGCTATACTGATTTCGTCAATCTCTCGGTAAAAAACACAACTCAAATGAGTTGGTGAGGTGAGATCGCTGTATATTTCTTGACACCTTTTCGGCGTGGCCCTAAAATTTCGCGTCCTCATATTGTATGAGGCGATTTATTACGTGTTTACGAAGCAAAAGCTAAAACCAGGAGCTATTTAATGGCAACAGTTAACCAGCTGGTACGCAAACCACGCGCTCGCAAAGTTGCAAAAAGCAACGTGCCTGCGCTGGAAGCCTGCCCGCAGAAACGTGGCGTATGTACTCGTGTATATACCACCACTCCTAAGAAACCAAACTCCGCACTGCGTAAAGTATGCCGTGTGCGTTTGACCAACGGTTTTGAAGTGACTTCCTACATCGGTGGTGAAGGTCACAACCTGCAGGAACACTCCGTGATCCTGATCCGTGGCGGTCGTGTAAAAGACCTTCCGGGTGTTCGTTATCACACCGTTCGTGGTGCGCTCGACTGCTCCGGCGTTAAAGACCGTAAGCAAGCTCGCTCCAAGTATGGCGTGAAGCGTCCTAAGGCTTAATGGTTCTCCGTTAAGTAAGGCCAAACTGATTTATCTTAATGTCAAACTAAACTCTTTGAGTTTTGGACAATCCTGAATTAACAACGGAGTATTCCCATGCCACGTCGTCGCGTCATTGGTCAGCGTAAAATCCTTCCAGATCCTAAGTTCGGATCAGAACTGCTGGCAAAATTTGTAAATATCCTGATGGTAGATGGTAAAAAATCTACTGCAGAAGCAATCGTATACAGCGCGCTGGAGACCCTGGCTCAGCGTTCTGGTAAAAATGAACTGGAAGCTTTCGAAGTCGCTCTCGACAACGTTCGCCCAACCGTAGAAGTTAAGTCCCGCCGCGTTGGTGGTTCTACTTATCAGGTTCCAGTTGAAGTTCGTCCGGTTCGTCGTAATGCTCTGGCAATGCGTTGGATCGTTGAAGCTGCTCGTAAACGCGGTGATAAATCCATGGCTCTGCGTCTGGCGAACGAACTTTCTGATGCTGCAGACAACAAAGGTACTGCAGTTAAGAAACGTGAAGACGTTCACCGTATGGCAGAAGCCAACAAGGCGTTCGCACACTACCGTTGGTAATCCCTTCGGAGTCATAGTCACCAGGCGGGCGCTTCAGAGAAGCCGCCCGCTCTGGGTTACTTAACTGAACGCCAAAGAATCAAACGAGGAATCAAATGGCTCGTACAACACCCATCGCACGCTACCGTAACATCGGTATCAGTGCGCACATCGACGCCGGTAAAACCACTACTACCGAACGTATTCTGTTCTACACCGGTGTAAACCATAAAATCGGTGAAGTTCATGACGGCGCAGCTACCATGGACTGGATGGAACAGGAGCAGGAGCGTGGTATTACCATCACCTCCGCAGCGACTACTGCATTCTGGTCAGGTATGGCTAAGCAGTATGAACCGCATCGCGTAAACATCATCGACACCCCGGGGCACGTTGACTTCACTATCGAAGTTGAACGTTCCATGCGTGTTCTTGATGGTGCAGTAATGGTTTACTGCGCAGTTGGTGGTGTTCAGCCACAGTCTGAAACCGTATGGCGTCAGGCTAATAAATACAAAGTTCCACGCATCGCGTTCGTTAACAAAATGGACCGTATGGGTGCTAACTTCCTGAAAGTTGTTGGTCAGATCAAAACCCGTCTGGGCGCGACTCCGGTTCCGCTTCAGCTGGCAATTGGTGCTGAAGAAGGTTTCACCGGTGTTGTTGACCTGGTGAAAATGAAAGCCATCAACTGGAACGAAGAAGATGCAGGCGTCACCTTCGTTTATGAAGATATTCCAGCAGACATGCAGGACCTGGCCGACGAATGGCACCAGAACCTGATCGAGTCCGCTGCTGAAGCTTCAGAAGAGCTGATGGAGAAATACCTGGGTGGTGAAGAACTGACTGAAGAAGAGATCAAGAAAGCTCTGCGTCAGCGCGTTCTGAACAACGAAATTATCCTGGTAACCTGTGGTTCTGCGTTCAAGAACAAAGGTGTTCAGGCAATGCTGGATGCGGTAATTGATTACCTGCCATCTCCAGTAGATGTTCCTGCGATCAACGGTATCCTGGACGACGGTAAAGACACTCCGGCTGAACGTCACGCAAGTGATGACGAGCCGTTTGCTGCACTGGCGTTCAAAATCGCTACCGACCCGTTCGTGGGTAACCTGACGTTCTTCCGCGTGTACTCTGGCGTGGTTAACTCCGGTGACACCATCCTGAACTCCGTGAAAGCTGCACGTGAACGTTTCGGTCGTATCGTACAGATGCACGCGAACAAACGTGAAGAGATCAAAGAAGTTCGCGCAGGCGACATCGCTGCGGCTATCGGTCTGAAAGACGTGACTACTGGTGACACCCTGTGTAACCCAGATCACCCGATCATTCTGGAGCGTATGGAGTTCCCTGAGCCAGTAATCTCTATCGCCGTTGAACCAAAAACCAAAGCTGACCAGGAAAAAATGGGTCTGGCTCTGGGCCGTCTGGCTAAAGAAGACCCATCATTCCGCGTATGGACTGATGAAGAATCTAACCAGACTATCATCGCTGGTATGGGTGAACTGCACCTCGACATCATCGTTGACCGTATGAAGCGTGAATTCAACGTTGAAGCTAACGTGGGTAAACCTCAGGTTGCTTACCGCGAAGCGATTCGTGCGAAAGTTACCGATGTTGAAGGTAAACACGCTAAGCAGTCTGGTGGTCGTGGTCAGTACGGTCATGTTGTTATCGACATGTACCCACTGGAGCCGGGCTCAAATCCGAAAGGTTACGAGTTCATCAACGACATCAAAGGTGGTGTAATTCCTGGCGAATACATCCCTGCCGTTGATAAAGGTATCCAGGAGCAGCTGAAGTCTGGCCCTCTGGCAGGTTACCCGGTAGTAGATCTCGGCGTGCGTCTGCACTTCGGTTCTTACCATGACGTTGACTCCTCTGAACTGGCGTTTAAACTGGCCGCTTCTATCGCCTTCAAAGATGGCTTTAAGAAAGCGAAACCAGTTCTGCTTGAGCCTATCATGAAGGTTGAAGTAGAGACTCCGGAAGAGAACACCGGTGACGTTATCGGTGACCTTAGCCGTCGTCGTGGTCAGCTGAAAGGTCAGGAATCTAACGCTACTGGCGTTCAGATTCATGCTGAAGTTCCGTTGTCAGAAATGTTCGGGTACGCAACTCAGCTGCGTTCTCTGACTAAAGGTCGTGCATCTTACTCCATGGAATTCCTGAAGTATGATGATGCGCCGAACAACGTTGCTCAGGCCGTAATCGAAGCCCGTGGCAAATAAGCCTCAGGTTTAAAAACCAAAATCCCGTGTCCCCTCGGTGAGGGGGCACTATAGTAAGGAATATAGCCGTGTCTAAAGAAAAATTTGAACGTACAAAACCGCACGTCAACGTTGGTACTATCGGCCACGTTGACCATGGTAAAACTACCCTGACTGCTGCAATCACTACCGTTCTGGCTAAAACCTACGGTGGTTCTGCTCGTGCATTCGATCAGATCGATAACGCACCAGAAGAAAAAGCTCGTGGTATCACCATCAACACTTCCCACGTTGAATATGACACCCCGACTCGCCACTACGCACACGTAGACTGCCCGGGCCACGCCGACTATGTTAAAAACATGATCACCGGTGCTGCTCAGATGGATGGCGCAATCCTGGTTGTTGCTGCGACTGACGGCCCTATGCCTCAGACTCGTGAGCACATCCTGCTGGGTCGTCAGGTTGGCGTTCCTTTCATCATCGTGTTCCTGAACAAATGCGACATGGTTGATGACGAAGAGCTGCTGGAACTGGTT
>NZ_CP025699.1:3962935-3989690 GCF_023278595.1 Lelliottia sp. AC1 | reverse complement strand
ATCGAACGTGGTCAGGTACTGGCTAAGCCAGGCTCTATCAAGCCGCACACCAAATTCGAATCTGAAGTTTACATCCTGTCCAAAGATGAAGGCGGCCGTCATACTCCGTTCTTCAAAGGCTACCGTCCACAGTTCTACTTCCGTACAACTGACGTGACCGGTACCATCGAACTGCCAGAAGGCGTAGAGATGGTAATGCCAGGCGACAACATCAAAATGGTTGTTACCCTGATCCACCCAATCGCGATGGATGACGGTCTGCGTTTCGCAATCCGTGAAGGCGGCCGTACTGTTGGTGCGGGCGTTGTAGCTAAAGTTCTGGGCTAATTACTCGTTAATTAGTTTTGAATAAAAAAAGGGCGCTTCGGCGCTCTTTTTTGTGCCCTGAATTCATTGCCCGTCACAATTATTCGCATTTTTTGTTAGCTGCCGGCGCGTCCAGGAACGGATGTGCTATTGTAATCATAATTATTCTCACTTACACTTTGATCATAAATTGAGCGGGAGTTTTTATGTACGTTTGTTTGTGTAATGGTGTGAGTGACAAAAAAATACGTCAGGCCGTTCGCCAGTTTCACCCTCAGTCTTTCCAGCAGCTTCGAAAATTTGTTCCAGTAGGAAATCAATGCGGTAAGTGCGTTCGCGCGGCGCGCGAGATAATGCAGGACGAATTGACGCAGATCCCGGAATACAAAGAGATCGCCTGAGGCTCTATCTTTTTTTTGACATCCCTGCAGCCCCATCTACGCTTCAATAAGTGGAAGCGGAGGGACTATATAATGAAAGGTGATGTTAAAATCATAAGTTATCTCAATAAATTATTGGGAAATGAGCTTGTCGCAATCAATCAGTATTTTCTCCATGCGAGAATGTTCAAAAATTGGGGCCTGACGCGCCTCAATGATGTCGAATACCATGAATCCATCGATGAGATGAAACATGCCGATAAATACATCGAGCGTATTCTATTTCTCGAAGGTATCCCGAATTTGCAGGATCTCGGGAAGCTGGGTATTGGTGAAGATGTCGAAGAAATGCTGCAATCCGATCTCCGTCTTGAACTTGAAGGGGCGAAGGATCTTCGTGAAGCCATTGCCTACGCTGACAGCGTTCATGATTACGTCAGCCGTGACATGATGATCACCATTCTGGCTGACGAAGAGGGCCATATCGACTGGCTGGAAACTGAGCTGGACCTCATCGGAAAAATTGGTCTGCAAAACTACCTGCAATCTCAGATTAAAGTGGCAGATTAAGTAAGCTCTGCCAACCCGACACTAAACCTGCTGCCGCCAGAAATGGGCCAAACGGTAGTGGGTTTTTATGTATCTGTTGTCCCGGTTTCATGACCATCTGAATCAGCACAAAGCCTATTGCCAGAATTGCAGCAGACAAAGCCATCGCCGGAAGAACGCACCAGCCGTGCCAGGCGCCTAACGCAGCAAGATACTTCACATCTCCATATCCTAGCCCTTCTCGTTTAAACACCATACGATAACCCCAATAAATACAGGCAAAGCCGATGTATCCCGCCATCGCACCCATTACGGCGCTGGCGAGAAAATCAGGATGGATCATGAGATGGAAAAGAAGGCCTGTCCAAAGTAATGGACAAAGGAATTTGTCGGGTAAAAGGCCTGAGCGGATATCTTCGCGCACCAGAAGACAGGTCAAGACTGCATAGAGCATCAGAAAGGGAAGGGCGGTTAGCATGGTTTAAGCCTCAGAAAGTATCGCAGCGCTATCCTCTTCCGGGCGTTATTGCAGGGCAAACAGCAAAAGTTGTCTTTGCGAGAAACCTTCCAGCGAATCACGCTAGCTCGACACGCTTTGCAACCCGATGTCGAGCGGCTACGCAAAACGCACCACGAAAGCCTGTTTTATAAACTGCACTTGCGTTGTAGTCAGATTTACGTATAATGCGCGGGCTTGTCGTAATTGACAGCTGGTTCAATCTGAACCTGAGTAACCCTGTTTTTCGTTACTCAACAATGCTCCCAATTGGGGGGCTACGTAAGAACGGTTACACTCTCCCATCAATCGTAATGGGTTTGAGTAGTAATCATTTTCGTTTATAAAATAATTGGAGCTCTGGTCTCATGCAGAACCAAAGAATCCGTATCCGCCTGAAAGCGTTTGATCATCGTCTTATCGATCAATCAACCGCGGAAATCGTCGAGACTGCTAAGCGCACTGGTGCGCAAGTCCGTGGTCCGATCCCGCTGCCGACCCGCAAAGAGCGTTTTACCGTTCTGATCTCTCCGCACGTTAACAAAGATGCGCGTGATCAGTACGAAATTCGTACTCATAAGCGTCTGGTTGACATCGTTGAGCCAACTGAGAAAACCGTTGATGCTCTGATGCGTCTGGATCTGGCTGCCGGTGTAGACGTGCAGATCAGCCTGGGTTAATCAGGTCATCGAGCGATTGAGAGGTTGAAACAATGATTGGTTTAGTCGGTAAAAAAGTGGGTATGACCCGCATCTTCACTGAAGATGGCGTTTCTATCCCAGTAACCGTAATCGAAGTTGAAGCAAACCGCGTTACTCAGGTTAAAGACCTGGCTAACGATGGCTACCGTGCTGTTCAGGTTACTACCGGTGCTAAAAAAGCTAACCGTGTAACCAAGCCGGAGGCTGGTCACTTCGCTAAAGCTGGCGTTGAAGCTGGCCGTGGTCTGTGGGAATTCCGTCTTGCTGAAGGCGAAGAGTTCACCGTAGGTCAGGACATTAGCGTTGAGCTGTTTGCTGAAGTTAAAAAAGTTGACGTAACCGGTACCTCTAAAGGTAAAGGTTTTGCTGGTACCGTTAAGCGCTGGAACTTCCGTACCCAGGACGCTACCCACGGTAACTCCTTGTCTCACCGCGTTCCGGGTTCTATCGGTCAGAACCAGACTCCGGGCAAAGTGTTCAAAGGCAAGAAAATGGCAGGTCAGCTGGGTAACGAACGTGTAACTGTTCAGAGCCTGGACGTAGTACGTGTTGACGCTGAGCGCAACCTGCTGCTGGTTAAAGGTGCTGTTCCCGGTGCAACCGGTAGCGACCTGATCGTTAAACCAGCTGTGAAGGCGTAAGGGGATAGCAATGGAATTAGTATTGAAAGACGCGCAGAGCGCGCTGACTGTTTCCGAAACTACCTTCGGTCGTGATTTCAACGAAGCGCTGGTTCACCAGGTTGTAGTTGCTTATGCAGCTGGTGCTCGTCAGGGTACTCGTGCTCAGAAGACTCGTGCTGAAGTAACTGGTTCCGGCAAAAAGCCGTGGCGCCAGAAAGGTACCGGCCGTGCGCGTTCAGGTTCTATCAAGAGCCCGATCTGGCGTTCCGGTGGCGTGACCTTCGCTGCTCGCCCGCAGGACCACAGTCAAAAAGTAAACAAAAAGATGTACCGCGGCGCGCTGAAAAGCATTCTGTCCGAACTGGTACGTCAGGATCGTCTGATCGTTGTCGAGACGTTCTCTGTAGAAGCGCCTAAAACTAAGCTGCTGGCACAGAAACTGAAAGACATGGCTCTGGAAGATGTGCTGATCATCACCGGTGAGCTGGACGAAAACCTGTTCCTGGCTGCGCGCAACCTGCACAAGGTTGACGTACGCGATGCAACTGGTATCGACCCGGTTAGCCTGATCGCCTTCGACAAAGTCGTAATGACTGCTGATGCTGTTAAGCAAGTTGAGGAGATGCTGGCATGATTCGTGAAGAACGTCTGCTGAAGGTGCTTCGTGCACCGCACGTTTCTGAAAAAGCGTCTGCTGCGATGGAAAAAACAAATACCATCGTTCTCAAAGTTGCTAAAGACGCGACCAAAGCAGAAATCAAAGCTGCTGTGCAGAAACTGTTTGAAGTCGAAGTCGAAGTCGTTAACACCCTGGTCGTTAAAGGGAAAGTTAAACGTCACGGACAGCGTATCGGTCGTCGTAGCGACTGGAAAAAAGCTTACGTCACCCTGAAGGAAGGCCAGAATCTGGACTTCGTCGGCGGCGCTGAGTAAGTCGGAGGAGTAATACAATGGCAGTTGTTAAATGTAAACCGACATCTCCGGGTCGTCGCCACGTCGTTAAAGTGGTCAACCCAGAGCTGCACAAGGGCAAACCTTTTGCTCCGCTGGTTGAAAAAAACAGCAAATCCGGTGGTCGTAACAACAATGGCCGTATCACCACTCGTCACATCGGTGGTGGTCACAAGCAGGCTTATCGTATTGTTGACTTCAAACGCAACAAAGACGGTATCCCGGCAATTGTTGAGCGTCTTGAGTACGATCCGAACCGTTCCGCGAACATCGCGCTGGTTCTGTACAAAGATGGCGAACGCCGTTACATCCTGGCCCCTAAAGGCCTGAAAGCTGGCGACCAGATTCAGTCTGGCGTTGATGCTGCAATCAAAGCAGGTAACACCCTGCCGATGCGCAATATCCCGGTTGGTTCTACCGTTCATAACGTAGAAATGAAACCAGGTAAAGGCGGTCAGCTGGCACGTTCCGCTGGTACTTACGTTCAGATCGTTGCTCGTGATGGTGCTTATGTCACCCTGCGTCTGCGTTCTGGTGAAATGCGTAAAGTAGAAGCAGACTGCCGTGCAACTCTGGGCGAAGTTGGCAATGCTGAGCATATGCTGCGCGTTCTGGGTAAAGCAGGTGCTGCACGCTGGCGTGGTGTTCGTCCTACCGTTCGCGGTACTGCGATGAACCCAGTCGACCACCCACATGGTGGTGGTGAAGGTCGTAACTTTGGTAAGCACCCTGTAACTCCATGGGGCGTTCAGACCAAAGGTAAGAAGACCCGCAGCAACAAGCGTACTGATAAATTTATCGTACGTCGCCGTAGCAAATAATTTTAGAGGATAAGCCATGCCACGTTCTCTCAAGAAAGGTCCTTTTATTGACCTGCACTTGCTGAAGAAGGTAGAGAAAGCGGTGGAAAGCGGAGACAAGAAGCCCCTGCGCACTTGGTCCCGTCGTTCAACGATCTTTCCTAACATGATCGGTTTGACCATCGCTGTCCATAATGGTCGTCAGCACGTTCCAGTCTTTGTTTCCGACGAAATGGTCGGTCATAAACTGGGTGAATTCGCACCGACTCGTACTTATCGCGGCCACGCTGCTGATAAAAAAGCGAAGAAGAAATAAGGTAGGAGGAAGAGATGGAAACTTTAGCTCAACATCGCCATGCTCGTTCTTCTGCTCAGAAGGTTCGCCTTGTTGCTGACCTGATTCGCGGTAAGAAAGTGTCGCAGGCCCTGGACATCCTGACCTATACCAACAAGAAAGCTGCGGTATTGGTCAAGAAAGTACTGGAATCTGCCATTGCTAACGCTGAACACAACGATGGCGCTGACATTGACGATCTGAAAGTTGCGAAAATCTTCGTAGACGAAGGCCCAAGCATGAAGCGCATTATGCCGCGTGCGAAAGGTCGTGCAGATCGCATCCTGAAGCGCACCAGCCACATTACTGTGGTTGTGTCCGATCGCTGAGACTCTGGAGACTAGCAATGGGTCAGAAAGTACATCCTAATGGTATTCGCCTGGGTATTGTAAAACCATGGAATTCAACCTGGTTTGCGAACACCAAAGAATTCGCTGACAACCTGGACAGCGATTTTAAAGTACGTCAGTACCTGACTAAGGAACTGGCTAAAGCGTCTGTATCTCGTATCGTTATCGAGCGTCCGGCTAAGAGCATTCGTGTGACTATTCACACCGCTCGCCCGGGTATCGTTATCGGTAAGAAAGGCGAAGACGTAGAAAAACTGCGCAAGGTCGTAGCGGATATCGCTGGCGTTCCTGCACAGATCAATATCGCTGAAGTTCGTAAGCCTGAACTGGACGCTAAATTGGTTGCTGACAGCATCACTTCACAGCTGGAACGTCGTGTTATGTTCCGTCGTGCTATGAAGCGTGCTGTACAGAACGCAATGCGTCTGGGCGCTAAAGGTATCAAAGTTGAAGTTAGCGGCCGTCTCGGCGGCGCGGAAATCGCACGTACCGAATGGTACCGCGAAGGTCGCGTACCGTTGCACACTCTGCGTGCTGACATCGACTACAACACCTCTGAAGCGCACACCACTTACGGTGTAATCGGCGTTAAGGTATGGATCTTCAAAGGTGAGATCCTGGGTGGTATGGCTGCTGTTGAACAACCGGAAAAACCGGCTGCGCAACCTAAAAAGCAGCAGCGTAAAGGCCGTAAATAAGGAGCGTCGCTGATGTTACAACCAAAGCGTACAAAATTCCGTAAAGTGCACAAAGGCCGCAACCGTGGTCTGGCGCAGGGTACGGATGTTAGCTTCGGCACTTTCGGTCTGAAAGCTGTTGGCCGTGGTCGTCTGACTGCACGTCAGATCGAAGCAGCACGTCGTGCAATGACCCGTGCAGTTAAGCGTCAAGGTAAAATCTGGATCCGTGTATTCCCGGACAAACCAATTACCGAGAAGCCGCTGGAAGTTCGTATGGGTAAAGGTAAAGGTAACGTGGAGTATTGGGTTGCCTTGATTCAGCCGGGTAAAGTCCTGTATGAAATGGACGGCGTACCGGAAGAGCTAGCCCGTGAAGCATTCGGCCTGGCAGCAGCGAAACTGCCGATTAAAACCACCTTTGTAACTAAGACGGTGATGTAATGAAAGCAAATGAGCTGCGTGAAAAAAGCGTTGAAGAGCTGAACGCTGAGCTGCTGAACCTGCTGCGTGAGCAGTTTAACCTCCGCATGCAGGCTGCAAGTGGCCAGCTGCAACAGACTCACCTGCTGAAGCAAGTGCGTCGTGATGTTGCACGCGTTAAGACTTTACTGACTCAGAAGGCGGGTGCGTAATGACCGATAAAATCCGTACTCTGCAAGGTCGTGTTGTTAGCGACAAAATGGAGAAATCCATTGTCGTTGCTATCGAACGCATTGTGAAACACCCGATCTACGGTAAATTCATCAAGCGTACGACCAAACTGCACGTACATGACGAGAACAACGAATGCGGTATCGGTGACGTGGTTGAAATCCGCGAATGCCGTCCGCTGTCCAAGACTAAGTCCTGGACGCTGGTTCGCGTTGTAGAGAAAGCCGTTCTGTAATACAGTTAGGCCTCTCAATACGAATACACGGCTCAGTAATGAGCCGTGTATTTTTTCTACCCATATTGTAGAACCGGTGTTATAATGCCGCGCCCTCGATATGGGGCTTTTCGACGACTCTGATTTTAGGGTCTCAGGTAGTAGTTGACATTAGCGGAGCACTAAAATGATCCAAGAACAGACTATGCTGACCGTCGCCGACAACTCCGGTGCACGTCGCGTAATGTGTATCAAGGTTCTGGGTGGCTCGCACCGTCGCTACGCAGGCGTAGGCGACATCATCAAGATCACCATCAAAGAAGCAATTCCACGTGGTAAGGTCAAGAAAGGTGATGTGCTGAAAGCGGTAGTGGTGCGCACCAGGAAGGGTGTTCGTCGCCCTGACGGTTCTGTCATTCGCTTCGATGGTAATGCATGCGTTATTTTAAACAATAACAGCGAGCAGCCTATCGGCACGCGTATCTTTGGGCCGGTAACTCGTGAACTTCGTACTGAAAAGTTCATGAAAATTATCTCTCTGGCACCAGAAGTACTCTAAGGAGCGAATCATGGCAGCGAAAATCCGTCGTGATGACGAAGTTATCGTGTTAACCGGTAAAGATAAAGGTAAACGCGGTAAAGTAAAAAATGTTCTGTCTTCCGGCAAGATCATTGTTGAAGGTATCAACCTGGTTAAGAAACATCAGAAGCCGGTTCCGGCCCTGAACCAACCAGGTGGCATCGTTGAAAAAGAAGCTGCAATTCAGGTTTCTAACGTTGCACTCTTCAACGCGGCAACCGGCAAGGCTGACCGTGTAGGCTTTAGATTCGAAGACGGCAAAAAAGTCCGTTTCTTCAAGTCTAACAGCGAAACTATCAAGTAATTTGGAGTAGTACGATGGCGAAACTGCATGATTACTACAAAGACGAAGTAGTTAGCAAACTCATGACTGAGTTTAACTACAATTCTGTCATGCAAGTCCCTCGGGTCGAGAAGATCACCCTGAACATGGGTGTTGGTGAAGCGATCGCTGACAAGAAACTGCTGGATAACGCAGCAGCTGATCTGACAGCAATCTCCGGTCAAAAGCCGTTGATCACCAAAGCACGCAAATCTGTTGCAGGCTTCAAAATCCGTCAGGGCTATCCGATCGGCTGTAAAGTAACTCTGCGTGGCGAACGCATGTGGGAGTTCCTTGAGCGCCTGATCTCTATTGCTGTTCCACGTATCCGTGACTTCCGTGGCTTGTCCGCTAAGTCATTCGATGGTCGTGGTAACTACAGCATGGGTGTCCGTGAGCAGATCATCTTCCCAGAGATCGACTACGATAAAGTCGACCGCGTGCGTGGTTTGGATATTACCATTACCACTACTGCGAACTCTGACGAAGAAGGCCGTGCTCTGCTGGCTGCCTTTGACTTCCCGTTCCGCAAGTAAGGTAGGGTTACTGAATGGCTAAGCAATCAATGAAAGCACGCGAAGTAAAGCGCGTAGCTTTAGCTGATAAATTCTTCGCTAAACGCGCTGAACTGAAAGCGATCATTTCTGATGTGAACGCTTCCGACGAAGATCGTTGGAACGCAGTTCTGAAGCTGCAGTCTCTGCCGCGTGATTCCAGCCCGTCTCGTCAGCGTAACCGCTGTCGTCAAACTGGTCGTCCGCACGCTTTCCTGCGGAAGTTCGGGTTGAGCCGTATTAAGGTCCGTGAAGCCGCTATGCGCGGTGAAATCCCGGGTCTGAAAAAGGCTAGCTGGTAATTGTCACCAATTGAATCACGGGAGTAAAGACAGATGAGCATGCAAGATCCGATCGCGGATATGCTGACCCGTATCCGTAACGGTCAGGCCGCGAACAAAGTTGCGGTCACCATGCCTTCCGCCAAGCTGAAAGTGGCAATTGCCAATGTGCTGAAGGAAGAAGGTTTTATCGAAGATTTTAAAGTTGAAGGCGACACCAAGCCGGAACTGGAACTTACTCTTAAGTATTTCCAGGGTAAAGCTGTTGTAGAAAGCATTCAGCGTGTCAGCCGCCCAGGCCTGCGCATCTATAAGAAAAAAGATGAGCTGCCTAAAGTTATGGCTGGTCTGGGTATCGCAGTTGTTTCTACCTCTAAAGGTGTTATGACTGATCGTGCAGCGCGCCAAGCTGGTCTTGGTGGCGAAATTATCTGCTACGTAGCCTAATCGGAGGAAAGAATGTCTCGTGTTGCTAAAGCACCGGTCGTCATTCCTGCCGGCGTTGATGTAAAAATCGACGGTCAGGTTATTACGATCAAAGGTAAAAACGGCGAGCTGACTCGTACCCTCAACAATGCTGTTGAAGTTAAACATGCAGATAATGCTCTGACCTTCGGTCCGCGTGATGGTTTCGTGGATGGATGGGCTCAGGCTGGTACCGCGCGTGCCCTGCTGAACTCAATGGTTGTTGGTGTTACCGAAGGCTTCACTAAAAAGCTTCAGCTGGTTGGTGTAGGTTATCGTGCAGCTATCAAAGGGAATGCAGTAGGCCTGTCTCTGGGCTTCTCTCACCCCGTTGAGCATCAGCTGCCTGCTGGTATCACTGCAGAATGTCCGTCTCAGACTGAAATCGTGCTGAAAGGCGCGGATAAACAGCTGATCGGTCAGGTTGCAGCAGACCTGCGCGCCTACCGTCGTCCTGAGCCTTATAAAGGCAAGGGTGTTCGTTACGCCGACGAAGTCGTGCGTACCAAAGAGGCTAAGAAGAAGTAAGGTAACACTATGGATAAGAAATCTGCTCGTATCCGTCGTGCGACCCGCGCACGCCGCAAGCTCAAAGAGCTGGGTGCAACTCGCCTGGTGGTACATCGTACCCCGCGTCATATTTACGCACAGGTCATTGCACCAAACGGTTCTGAAGTTCTGGTAGCTGCTTCTACTGTAGAAAAAGCTATTACTGAACAATTGAAGTACACCGGTAACAAAGACGCTGCTGCAGCTGTCGGTAAAGCTGTTGCTGAACGCGCTCTGGAAAAAGGCATCAAAGTCGTGTCCTTTGACCGTTCCGGGTTCCAATATCATGGTCGTGTCCAGGCACTGGCAGATGCTGCCCGTGAAGCTGGCCTTCAGTTCTAAGGTAGAGGTGTAAGATGGCTCACATCGAAAAACAAGCTGGCGAACTGCAGGAAAAGCTGATCGCGGTTAACCGCGTATCTAAAACCGTTAAAGGTGGTCGTATTTTCTCCTTCACAGCTCTGACTGTTGTTGGTGATGGTAATGGTCGCGTTGGTTTTGGTTACGGTAAAGCGCGTGAAGTTCCAGCAGCGATCCAGAAAGCGATGGAAAAAGCCCGTCGCAATATGATTAACGTCGCGCTGAACCACGGCACCCTGCAACACCCTGTTAAAGGTGTTCACACGGGTTCTCGTGTCTTCATGCAGCCGGCTTCAGAAGGTACCGGTATTATTGCCGGTGGTGCAATGCGCGCCGTTCTCGAAGTCGCTGGAGTTCATAACGTTCTGGCTAAAGCATATGGTTCCACCAACCCGATTAACGTGGTTCGTGCAACTATTGATGGCCTGGAAAATATGAATTCTCCAGAAATGGTCGCTGCCAAGCGTGGTAAATCCGTTGAAGAAATTCTGGGGTAATTGACCATGGCAAAGACTATTAAAATCACTCAAACCCGCAGTGCAATCGGTCGTCTGCCGAAACACAAGGCAACGCTGCTTGGCCTGGGTCTGCGTCGTATTGGTCATACCGTTGAGCGTGAGGATACTCCCGCTGTACGTGGTATGGTCAACGCGGTTTACTTCATGGTTAAAGTTGAGGAGTAAGAGATGCGTTTAAATACTCTGTCTCCAGCCGAAGGCTCTAAAAAGGCGGGTAAACGCCTTGGTCGTGGTATCGGTTCTGGCCTCGGTAAAACCGGTGGTCGTGGTCACAAAGGTCAGAACTCTCGTTCTGGCGGTGGCGTACGTCGCGGTTTCGAGGGTGGCCAGATGCCACTGTACCGTCGTCTGCCGAAATTCGGTTTCACCTCTCGCAAATCAGCGATTACAGCGGAAATCCGTCTGTCTGACCTGGCGAAAGTTGAAGGCGGCGTTGTAGACCTGAACACGCTGAAAGCAGCAAACATTATCGGTATCCAGATCGAGTTCGCGAAAGTGATCCTGGCTGGTGAAGTAACTACTCCGGTAACTGTTCGTGGCCTGCGTGTTTCTAAAGGCGCTCGTGCTGCTATCGAAGCTGCTGGCGGTAAAATTGAGGAATAAGTAGCAGATGGCTAAGCAACCGGGATTAGATTTTCAAAGTGCCAAGGGTGGATTTGGCGAACTGAAACGCAGACTTTTGTTTGTAGTTGGTGCGCTGATCGTTTTCCGTATTGGCTCTTTTATTCCGATCCCTGGTATCGATGCCGCTGTACTTGCCAAACTGCTTGAGCAACAGCGAGGCACCATCATTGAGATGTTTAACATGTTCTCTGGTGGTGCTCTCAGCCGTGCTTCTATCTTTGCACTGGGTATCATGCCGTATATTTCGGCATCTATTATTATCCAGCTGCTGACGGTCGTTCATCCGGCCCTGGCAGAGCTGAAGAAAGAAGGGGAGTCTGGTCGTCGTAAGATCAGCCAGTACACCCGTTACGGCACTCTGGTGCTGGCAATATTCCAGTCGATCGGTATTGCTACCGGTTTACCGAATATGCCTGGTATGCAGGGCCTGGTTATTAACCCGGGCTTTGCATTCTATTTCACCGCTGTTGTAAGTCTGGTCACAGGGACTATGTTCCTGATGTGGCTCGGCGAACAGATTACTGAGCGAGGTATCGGTAACGGTATCTCAATCATTATCTTCGCCGGTATCGTTGCGGGACTCCCGCCAGCCATTGCCCATACGATCGAGCAAGCGCGTCAAGGCGACCTGCACTTCCTCCTGTTGCTATTGGTTGCAGTATTAGTATTTGCAGTGACGTTCTTTGTTGTCTTCGTTGAACGTGGTCAACGCCGCATTGTGGTGAACTACGCGAAACGTCAGCAGGGTCGTCGTGTCTATGCTGCACAGAGCACACATTTACCGCTGAAAGTGAATATGGCCGGGGTTATCCCAGCGATCTTCGCTTCCAGTATCATTCTGTTCCCAGCAACCATCGCGTCATGGTTCGGGGGCGGAACCGGTTGGAACTGGCTGACAACAATTTCGCTGTATTTGCAGCCTGGGCAACCGCTTTATGTGTTACTCTATGCGTCTGCAATCATATTCTTCTGTTTCTTCTACACGGCGTTGGTCTTCAACCCGCGTGAAACAGCAGATAACCTGAAGAAGTCCGGTGCATTTGTACCAGGAATTCGTCCGGGAGAGCAAACGGCGAAGTATATCGATAAAGTAATGACTCGTCTGACTTTGATTGGCGCGTTGTACATTACTTTTATCTGCCTGATCCCGGAGTTCATGCGTGATGCAATGAAAGTACCGTTCTACTTCGGTGGGACCTCACTGCTTATCGTTGTTGTCGTGATTATGGACTTTATGGCTCAAGTGCAAACTCTGATGATGTCCAGTCAGTATGAGTCTGCCTTGAAGAAGGCGAACCTGAAAGGCTACGGCCGTTAATTGGTCGCCCGAGAAGTTACGGAGAGTAAAAATGAAAGTTCGTGCTTCCGTCAAGAAATTATGCCGTAACTGCAAAATCGTTAAGCGTGATGGCGTCATCCGCGTGATTTGCAGTGCCGAGCCGAAACATAAACAGCGTCAAGGCTGATTATTTCGCATTTTTTTCTTGCAAAGTTGGGTTGAGCTGGCTAGATTAGCCAGCCAATCTTTTGTATGTCTGTACGTTTCCATTTGAGTATCCTGAAAACGGGCTTTTCAGCATGGTGCGTACATATTAAATAGTAGGAGTGCATAGTGGCCCGTATAGCAGGCATTAACATTCCTGATCAGAAACATGCTGTGATCGCATTAACTTCGATCTATGGCGTCGGCAAGACCCGTTCCAAAGCCATTCTGGCTGCAGCGGGTATCGCTGAAGATGTTAAGATCAGTGAGCTGTCTGAAGAACAAATCGACACGCTGCGTGACGAAGTTGCCAAATTTGTCGTTGAAGGTGATCTGCGCCGTGAAGTTAGCATGAGCATCAAGCGCCTTATGGACCTTGGTTGCTATCGCGGTTTGCGTCATCGTCGTGGTCTCCCGGTTCGCGGTCAGCGCACCAAGACCAACGCACGTACCCGTAAGGGTCCGCGCAAACCGATCAAGAAATAATCGGGGTGATTGAATAATGGCAAAGGCACCAATTCGTGCACGTAAACGTGTAAGAAAACAAGTCTCTGACGGCGTGGCTCATATCCATGCTTCTTTTAACAACACCATCGTTACTATTACTGATCGTCAAGGTAACGCATTGGGTTGGGCAACAGCCGGTGGTTCCGGTTTCCGTGGTTCTCGCAAATCTACTCCGTTCGCAGCCCAGGTTGCAGCAGAGCGTTGTGCAGAAGCCGTAAAAGAATACGGCATCAAGAATCTGGAAGTTATGGTTAAAGGTCCGGGTCCGGGTCGCGAATCAACTGTTCGTGCTCTGAACGCCGCTGGTTTCCGCATCACTAATATTACTGATGTGACTCCGATCCCTCATAACGGTTGTCGTCCGCCGAAAAAACGTCGCGTATAACGCTTACGTTTTCTAGGATTGTTGGAGATAGAAAATGGCAAGATATTTGGGTCCTAAGCTCAAGCTGAGCCGTCGTGAGGGCACCGACTTATTCCTTAAGTCTGGCGTTCGCGCGATCGATACCAAGTGTAAAATTGAACAAGCTCCTGGCCAGCACGGTGCGCGTAAACCGCGTCTGTCTGACTATGGTGTGCAGTTGCGTGAAAAGCAAAAAGTTCGCCGTACCTACGGTGTGCTGGAGCGTCAGTTCCGTAACTACTATAAAGAAGCAGCACGTCTGAAAGGCAACACCGGTGAAAACCTGTTGGCTCTGCTGGAAGGTCGTCTGGACAACGTTGTTTACCGTATGGGCTTCGGCGCTACTCGTGCTGAATCACGCCAACTGGTTAGCCATAAAGCAATCATGGTAAACGGTCGTGTTGTTAACATCGCTTCTTATCAGGTTAAAGCGAACGACGTTGTTAGCATTCGTGAGAAAGCGAAAACGCAATCTCGCGTGAAAGCCGCTCTGGAGCTGGCTGAGCAGCGTGAAAAGCCAACCTGGCTGGAAGTTGATGCTGGCAAGATGGAAGGCACGTTCAAGCGTCAGCCAGAACGTTCTGATCTGTCTGCGGACATTAACGAACACCTGATCGTCGAGCTTTACTCCAAGTAAAGCTTAGTACCAAAGAGAGGACACAATGCAGGGTTCTGTGACAGAGTTTCTAAAACCGCGCCTGGTAGATATCGAGCAAGTGAGTTCGACGCACGCCAAGGTGACCCTTGAGCCTTTAGAGCGTGGCTTTGGCCATACTCTGGGTAACGCACTGCGCCGTATTCTGCTCTCATCGATGCCGGGTTGCGCGGTGACCGAAGTTGAGATTGATGGTGTACTTCATGAGTACAGCACCAAAGAAGGCGTTCAGGAAGATATCCTTGAAATCCTGCTCAACCTGAAAGGGCTGGCGGTGAGAGTTCAGGGGAAAGATGAAGTTATTCTTACTCTGAATAAATCTGGCATTGGCCCTGTGACTGCAGCCGACATTACCCATGATGGTGATGTCGAAATCGTCAAGCCGCAGCACGTGATCTGCCACCTGACCGATGAGAACGCAGCTATTAGCATGCGTATCAAAGTTCAGCGCGGTCGTGGTTATGTGCCGGCTTCTGCCCGAATTCATTCGGAAGAAGATGAGCGCCCAATCGGCCGTCTGCTGGTCGACGCATGTTACAGCCCTGTAGAGCGTATTGCCTACAATGTTGAAGCAGCGCGTGTAGAACAGCGTACCGACCTGGACAAGCTGGTCATCGAAATGGAAACCAACGGCACAATCGATCCTGAAGAGGCGATTCGTCGTGCGGCAACCATTCTGGCAGAACAACTTGAAGCTTTCGTTGACTTACGTGATGTTCGTCAGCCGGAAGTTAAAGAAGAGAAACCAGAGTTCGATCCGATCCTGCTGCGCCCTGTTGACGATCTGGAATTGACTGTCCGCTCTGCTAACTGCCTCAAGGCAGAAGCTATCCACTATATCGGTGATCTGGTACAGCGTACCGAGGTTGAGTTGCTGAAAACGCCTAACCTGGGTAAAAAATCTCTTACTGAGATTAAAGACGTGCTGGCTTCACGTGGTCTGTCTCTGGGTATGCGCCTGGAAAACTGGCCACCAGCAAGCATTGCTGACGAGTAACCGGATCACAGGTTAAGGTTTTACTGAGAAGGATAAGGTCATGCGCCATCGTAAGAGTGGTCGTCAACTGAACCGTAACAGCAGCCATCGCCAGGCTATGTTCCGCAACATGGCAGGTTCACTGGTTCGTCATGAGATCATCAAGACGACCCTGCCTAAAGCGAAAGAGCTGCGTCGCGTAGTTGAGCCGCTGATTACTCTTGCCAAGACTGACAGCGTTGCTAATCGTCGTCTGGCATTCGCCCGTACTCGTGATAACGAGATCGTGGCAAAACTGTTTAACGAACTGGGCCCGCGTTTCGCGAGCCGTGCCGGTGGTTACACTCGTATTCTGAAGTGTGGCTTCCGTGCAGGCGACAACGCTCCGATGGCATACATCGAGCTGGTTGATCGTTCTGAATCGAAAGCAGAAGCTGCTGCAGAGTAATCTGCAGTAACGTAAAAGAACCCGCTTCGGCGGGTTTTTTTATATCCCCTGAATCATCCTTTCTCTACACTGTCTGAATCCACTCTTATACTTCGGAGTTTTACGATGTGGCTGCTTGATCAATGGGCAGAACGTCATATCCTGGATGCCCAACGTAAAGGCGAGTTTCGCGATCTTCCAGGCGCTGGCCAACCGCTTACACTTGATGATGATACCCTGGTTCCCGCTGAATTACGGTCGGGCTATCGATTGTTAAAAAATGCCGGTTGCCTTCCTCCAGAGCTCGAAAATCGTAAGGATGCGTTGGCTCTGGCTGATTTGCTTAAAGGCATTGAACCTGGCGATCCTGAAGCGCAGGAAATCCGTCGACGGTTGGCGCTTGTTGAGCTTAAATTGCACCAAGCCGGAGTGAATACCGATTTCCTGCATGGTCAATATTCGGATCGTTTGTTTAAAACAATCAAAGGAGATTGCTAATGTATCGCATTGGGGAACTTGCGAAGCTCGCAGACGTTACGCCAGACACTATCCGCTACTATGAAAAGCAGCAGATGATGGAACATGAGATTCGCACGGAGGGTGGCTTTCGGCTTTACACTGAAAAGGATCTTCAGCGACTCAAGTTCATCCGCTATGCGCGACAGCTCGGTTTTACGCTGGAATCGATCAGAGAACTGCTTTCGATCCGCATCGATCCAGAACACCACACCTGCCAAGAATCGAAAAGCATCGTCCAGGCCAGGTTAACGGAAGTGGAAGCGAGAATTGAAGAGCTACAAACCATGCAGCGTTCACTGCAGCGTCTTAATGATGCGTGTTGCGGTACGGCACATAGCAGTCTCTACTGTTCAATACTCGAAACACTCGAACAAGGTGCCAGTGGCATACCGCGTGGCTGTTGATTTTTAAAATGAGTGGATCTACACTCGCGCCAATTTTACTTACAATCTGGAGATATTATGAGCCGCTATCAGCATACGAAGGGGCAAATTCAGGATAATGCCATTGAGGCTTTGTTACATGATCCACTGTTTCGCCAGCGGGTCGAAAAGAATAAAAAAGGGAAAGGAAGTTATCTGCGTAAAGGAAAACATGGCAAACGGGGTAACTGGGAGGCCAGTGGCAAGAAAGTGATTCACTTTTTTACCACTGGCCTTCTGGCTTTATGCGCCTGATTACGGGCGACTGTTCTGCTCTTTCAATAGATCGCGAATTTCAGTCAGTAAAACTTCTTCTTTTGTCGGTGCCGGTGGTGCAGCTGCCGGTTCTTCTTTTTTACGGTTCAATTTATTAATCAGCTTAATCGCCATAAAGATTGCGAAGGCAACAATCAAAAAGTCGAAAATATTCTGAATAAATACGCCATAGTGCATCACGACTGCAGGGATATCGCCTTGTGCATCTCTGAGAGTGAAGGCAAATTGTTTGAAATCGACACCACCAATTAAAAGCCCTAACGGTGGCATAATGATATCGGCAACCAGAGATGAAACAATCTTGCCGAATGCTGCACCAATAATCACACCCACTGCCAAATCTACTACATTCCCGCGCATCGCAAATTCGCGAAATTCTTTAATAACACTCATTTTATTCTCCTTGAGCCAGCTAACGATCCTAAGTTTAACAAATCATTAGCCAATTTCCATTGAGGATAAATATTCGTTATGAAAAATTAACCATTATAAAATAGAGGGTTAATAAAAAAAGGCGCCCGAATGAGCGCCTTTCACCATTACAGGAAGAATGGACTTGGCTGGAACAGGCGTTCGACGTCGGTAATAAACTTTTTATCTGTCAGGAACATAATGACGTGATCGCCCTGTTCGATGCGCAAATTATCATTAGCGATCATGACATCATTCCCGCGCACCACGGCACCGATTATTGTGCCTGGCGGTAGTTTAATTTCGTCAATGGCTCGGCCAACAACGCGAGAGGTGGTTTCATCTCCGTGAGCGACGGCTTCAATTGCCTCGGCAACGCCACGACGGAGGGAGGAAACGCCGACAATATCCGCTTTACGGACATGGCTTAACAGCGCTGAAATGGTTGCCTGCTGTGGCGAGATGGCAATATCAATGACGCTGCCTTGTACCAAATCGACATAGGCCCGGCGCTGAATGAGCACCATGACTTTTTTGGCACCCATGCGTTTTGCCAGCATGGCCGACATGATATTGGCTTCATCGTCATTGGTGACGGCGATGAACAGATCAACTTGATCAATATGTTCTTCCGCCAGCAATTCCTGATCCGATGCGTCGCCATAAAACACGATCGTATTCTGTAGTTTTTCTGCCAGCTCTGCAGCGCGCTGTTGATCGCGTTCGATCAACTTCACGCTGTAATCTTTTTCAAGCCGGTGCGCCAGACCAGCACCAATATTCCCGCCCCCTACCAACATGATGCGCTTATAGGGTTTTTCCAGACGCTGGAGTTCACTCATTACGGCGCGGATATGCTGCGAGGCAGCAATGAAGAACACTTCATCTCCGGCTTCGACAATGGTGGAGCCTTGCGGGCGAATGGGGCGGTCATGACGGAATATGGCCGCCACACGCGTATCAATATGGGGCATATGCTCGCGCATGGTGGAGAGTGCATTACCAATCAGCGGGCCACCGTAGTAAGCCTTCACAACCGCCAGGCTGACTTTCCCCTCGGCAAAGTTCACAACCTGCAGGGCGCCAGGATATTCAATCAGACGGTAAATACTGTCGATAACCAGTTGTTCTGGGGCGATAAGATGATCAATCGGTACCGCTTCAGAATTGAAAAGCTTTTCTGCATCACGGACGTAATCCGGTGAGCGAATACGTGCAATTCGGTTCGGGGTGTTGAATAACGAATAGGCGACCTGGCAGGCGACCATATTTGTTTCATCCGAACTGGTCACCGCGACCAACATGTCCGCATCGTCAGCGCCCGCTTCGCGAAGCACGCGCGGATGCGAACCGTGCCCCTGCACTACGCGTAGATCGAATTTATCCTGCAATCCCCGCAGCCGATCGCCATTGGTGTCGACGATCGTGATGTCGTTATTTTCGCCCACCAGGTTTTCGGCCAGCGTGCCGCCGACCTGTCCTGCACCCAGAATGATTATCTTCATAGCTTGCGACCCGTTTTCAACATCACGCTTTGATTAGCTTAGCGTAAAAGAAGCCATCACCTTCTTCCGCTCCCGGCAGGTTTTGGACTCCAGGAACATCGGTTGTGCCCGTCATGTGTAACGCAGCATCAGGAGTACGTTTCAGGAATGCGGCAATCTGCTGGGCGTTTTCTTCCGGAAGAACGGAGCATGTTGCATAAACCAACGTTCCGCCAGACTTCAGATGCGGCCAGACTGCATCAAGGATTTCGCTTTGCAGCTGAGCCAGCTCATTGATATCGCGCTCCCGGCGCAGCCATTTGATATCCGGATGACGGCGAATCACACCGGTTGCCGAGCAAGGGGCGTCCAGCAGGATACGATCAAACTGTTCGTCGCCGCACCACTGGGAAGGGGTACGTCCGTCACCTTGCTTGACTTCCGCTTTCAGACCCAGGCGTTTCAGGTTGTCATATACACGGGAGAGTCGCTGCTCGTCCACGTCGACCGCCAATACTTTAGCCTGTGGCGCAGCTTCAAGAATATGCGTCGTTTTACCACCTGGAGCGGCGCACAGATCGAGAATACGTTCGCCGTTTTGTGGCGCAAGCCAGGTGATACATCCCTGCGCGGAGGCGTCCTGAACGGTAACCCAACCCTGGTCAAAACCAGGCAATGCCTGCACAGGGGCAGGGGATGCCAGACGCACTGCATCGGGGTAGGCGTCATGCGTAAAACCGCTCATTTCAGCGTGTTCAAGCAGAGCCAACCATTCATCGCGAGTATGGTGGATACGGTTAACGCGCAGCCACATTGGCGGGCGTTGATTGTTGGCGTCAACAATGGATTCCCATTGTTGCGGATAGGCTTTTTGCAGGCGCTTAAGCAGCCATTCCGGATGCAGAAAACGCTGTTCGGACTGGTTGAACTCTGCCACCAGTTCTTCCTGCTGACGCTGGAACTGGCGCAATACGCCGTTGATCAGCCCCTTCAACTGCGGACGCTTAATCGCCACGGCGCCTTCAACGGTTTCTGCCAGGGCGGCGTGAGGGGGAATGCGTGTATGAAGCAGCTGGTAGAATCCGACCATAATCAAATAGTGGATAGTGCGCTGTTTACCCGTCATTGGTCGGGACATCAGCTTGTTAATTAGCCACTCCTGCTGCGAGAGCGTACGCAGTACGCCAAAGCACAGTTCCTGGAGAAGAGCTTTGTCTTTATCAGACACTTTCTGCTGAAGCGGCGGCAAGATATTGCTCAGCGATTGACCTTGTTCGACCACTTTCTCAATGGCCTGTGCAGCCATGCTGCGAAGATTTAGTTTTTTCATAACCGCAAAAATAAAAATGCCCGGAAACTCCGGGCTTTTGGATTAAATGTGTTTAGCCGAGATGTTTACCCGGCGTAAACCACTCACGACGGGAATTCAGGAGGTCCTGTGCGCTCATTGCTTTTTTACCGGCGGGCTGGAGCGACTCCAGATTCAGAATCCCTTCGGCCGTTGCAACCTGAATACCCTGTTTATTTGCATCAATGATTGTGCCAGGTTCCGCGCGGGAGTCGCCATCAATGACCGATGCTTTCCAGATTTTCACTGGCTGCTCGTCGATGGTCAGCCAGCTCATCGGCCACGGGTTAAATGCGCGGATGCAACGTTCAAGTTGGGCAGCAGAAAGTGACCAGTCGAGCTGCGCCTCTTCTTTACTGAGCTTTTCAGCATAGGTAACGAGTGATTCATCCTGAACTTCAGGCTGGGTTTTGCCATCGGCCAGTTGCTGCAACGTCTCAATCAGCCCCTGTGGACCGAGATCAGCCAGCTTGTCGTAAAGCGTTGCACTGGTATCTTCTGAAGTGATAGGGCAGGCCAGTTTGTACAGCATATCTCCCGTATCCAACCCTACGTCCATCTGCATGATGGTGACGCCGGTTTCGCTATCTCCCGCCCAGAGCGAACGCTGAATAGGTGCGGCCCCGCGCCAGCGTGGGAGAAGAGAACCATGCACATTGATGCAGCCCAGACGCGGCATATCCAGAACCGCTTTTGGCAGAATTAATCCGTAGGCCACGACAACCATGACATCGGCATTCAGTTCTGAGACAAGCTGCTGATTTTCCTGAGGACGTAAAGATACGGGCTGGAAAACGGGCAAGCCATGCTCTTCGGCCAGTACTTTAACCGGGCTCGGCATCAGTTTCTTACCACGGCCTGCAGGACGATCCGGTTGAGTGAACACACCGACAACCTGATGACCCGATGATAGCAGCGCGGCCAGGTGACGCGCTGCGAAGTCCGGGGTTCCCGCGAAGATAATGCGTAACTTTTTAGACACGTTATTCCTTGTATCCGGGGGGCACGTTATGCGCGAGTGCGCATACGATCCAGTTTCTCGACTTTCTGACGAATACGCTGCTGCTTCAGTGGAGAGAGGTAATCGATAAACAGTTTACCGACCAGATGATCCATCTCGTGCTGAATACAGATTGCCAGAAGATCGTTTGCTTCCAGTTCAAATGGGTTGCCGTCACGATCAAGCGCGCGGATTTTCACTTTCTCGGCGCGAGGCACCAGCGCCCGCTGTTCAGGAATGGACAAACAGCCTTCTTCGATTCCAGTTTCGCCGCTCTTCTCGAGCAGTTCCGGGTTGATCAACACCAGACGATCTTCGCGATTCTCTGAAACATCAATCACGATAATACGTTTGTGGATATTCACCTGGGTCGCCGCGAGGCCGATGCCTTCTTCAGCGTACATCGTATCGAACATATCATCGACGATACGTTGAATTTCTGCATTCACTTCTTTTACCGGTTCAGCAACAATGCGAAGGCGCTCGTCCGGGATATGTAACACTTGCAAAACTGCCATAAATTTCCAGAGCCGTTGTTCAGGAGTTGAAAAGATTATTACCTCTATTCTAGACAAATCCCCCTCTGATTGACAGCATCGGTGACCAATCGCAAGGATTGCTGGAGCCGCTTATGGCAGGGAATAGGATGACTTCCACTGAGATATGGTTACGTCTAATCAACATTGGGGATTTGTGTGGCGATACGATGTTGATGGCTGCGCAACGTTTGACGCGACGAGAGAATATTGATGAAGCAGTACTGACAGAGGCGAGCCTGACGAAGAAGCAGGCCAGTAAATTTATGAGCATGAAAGAAGCTGACCTTGAACGTTCACTTAAATGGCTCGAAATTCCGGGGCATTATCTCATTTGCGCAGATAGCCCACTCTATCCTCAGCGGTTACGAACCCTGTCAGATTACCCAGGCGCTTTCTTCGTTAAAGGCAATGTTGACGCGCTGAAAAGCGTTCAACTGGCGGTGGTCGGTAGCCGTTCACCTTCCTGGTATGGTGAGAGATGGGGCAAGATTTTCTGTGAGCATCTGGCAAGATGTGGATTCACTATCACCAGCGGACTGGCGCGCGGGATTGATGGTGTAGCTCATCGGGCAGCGCTCTCGGTTCAGGGGAGAAGTATTGCCGTTCTTGGCAATGGCCTGTTCAGTGTTTATCCCCCTCGCCATGTCTCTCTTGCACAGAGCATTATTGACGCTGAGGGCGCGGTGATATCTGAGTTTTCGCTCGCCACTTCGCCGTGGCCTGCTAATTTCCCCCGGCGTAATCGTATTATCAGTGGCCTGAGTCAGGGCGTCCTGGTTGTTGAGGCGGCGCAGCGGAGTGGATCGCTGGTCACCGCTCGATGTGCCATGGAGCAGGGGCGAGAAGTCTTTGCGTTGCCCGGCCCCATTGGCAATCCCGGTTGTGAAGGGCCGCATTGGCTCATCAAGCAAGGCGCGACGCCTGTGATCAGCCCAGAGGAAATCCTGGAAAATTTGCAATATGGGCTAACCTGGATCCCAGATGAGCCTGAAAAATCACTTTATTCATCAGATCAGGAGGAGGTGGCATTGCCATTTCCTGAGCTCCTGGCTAACGTAGGAGATGAGGTAACACCTGTTGACGTTGTCGCTGAACGTGCCGGCCAATCTGTGCCTGTGACGGTAGCACAGCTACTCGAACTGGAGTTAGCAGGATGGATCGCAGCTGTACCCGGCGGCTATGTCCGATTGAGGAGGGCAAGCCATGTTCGACGTACTGATGTATTTGTTTGAGACTTACATCCATAACGAAGCTGAAATGCGCGTGGATCAGGATCGGCTGACGCGGGATCTTACCGATGCAGGATTTGAACGGGAAGATATCTATAACGCCTTAATGTGGTTAGAAAAGCTGGCTGATTATCAGGAAGGCCTTGTCGAACCCATGCAGCTCGCTTCTGATCCGCTGTCTGTACGTATTTTTACGGCTGAAGAGTGTGAAAGGCTGGATGCCAGTTGCCGGGGATTTATCTTATTCCTGGAACAGATTCAGGTGCTAAACCTCGAAACCCGAGAGATGGTGATAGAGCGCGTCATGGCGCTGGATACGGCAGAATTTGAACTGGAAGATCTCAAATGGGTGATTCTGATGGTTCTGTTTAATATTCCGGGCTGTGAAAATGCCTATCAGCAAATGGAAGAATTACTCTTTGAAGTGAATGAAGGTATGCTGCATTAATTCATCTATGTAGCTCCAAGAGTTGTTATGGCCAAATCAGCACTGTTTACGGTGTCTAATAACGAGCCCTGCCCACAGTGTGGGGCTAATCTTGTCATCCGGTCCGGGAAACACGGTCCGTTTCTCGGTTGTTCACACTATCCAGAATGTGATTATGTCCGTCCCCTGAAGAGTCAGGCGGACGGGCATATCGTCAAAATTCTGGAGGGGCAGATATGCCCGGTCTGTGGTGCTGCTCTGGCATTACGTCAGGGGCGCTTCGGTATGTTTATCGGCTGTAGCCACTACCCTGAATGTAGCCATACCGAGCAGATTGATAAACCAGATGAGACCGCGATTGCCTGTCCCCAGTGCCAACAGGGACAGCTGGTACAGCGTCGTTCCCGGTTCGGTAAAACGTTCCACTCCTGCGATCGCTATCCTGAATGCCAGTTCGTTATCAATTTCAAACCAGCAGCGGGGATTTGCCCTCACTGCGATTATCCGCTGCTCATCGAGAAGAAAACGGCACAGGGCATAAAACTGTTCTGTGCCAGTAAACAATGTGGAAAGCCGGTTTCGGCGGATCAAACCTGTGAAGAATAAATTAACATCGGACTCCATTGCCCGTGCGCTGGAAGTCTTGAGAAAAGAAGAAGTCATCGCCTATCCAACGGAAGCTGTATTTGGGGTCGGATGCGATCCTGACAGCGAATTGGCCGTTACGCGTCTATTAGAACTGAAGCAAAGACCGGTCGAAAAGGGACTCATCCTGATTGCTGCAAACTTTGAGCAACTCAAGCCTTACATTGATGATTCGATGTTGAACGAGGCGCAGCGAGACACTATTTCTGCGGCATGGCCTGGTCCAGTCACCTTTGTTTTCCCGGCGCTGCCGACCACGCCGCGTTGGCTGACGGGGCGCTTTGATTCCCTTGCAGTGCGTGTTACCGATCATCCGCTGGTGGTTGAGCTGTGCCAGATATTTGGTAAGCCGCTGGTTTCTACCAGTGCCAATCTGACAGGGCTGCCACCTTGCCGCACATCGCAAGAAGTGCTTGCCCAGTTTGGTGATGATTTCCCGGTGGTTATCGGTGAAACGGGTGGTCGTCTGAATCCATCGGAAATTCGCGATGCGTTAACCGGCGAGCGCTTTCGCCAGGGGTAATAGGATGGATAAGTACGCGGTTTTTGGTAATCCAATAGCTCACAGCAAGTCGCCGTTCATTCATCAGCAATTTGCTGAACAGCTGCAAATCGATCATCCCTATGGCCGCGTTCTGGCGCCCGTCGATGATTTTGTACCAACGCTGAATGCTTTTTTTGACGCGGGCGGCAAAGGGGCCAACATCACCGTGCCCTTTAAAGAAGAGGCATTCGCCCGAGCGGATGAGTTAACCGAGCGCGCCTCCCTTGCCGGGGCGGTGAATACCCTCAAGCGACTGGAGGACGGACGCCTGCTGGGTGACAACACCGATGGTATTGGCTTATTAAGCGATCTCGAAAGACTCTCTTTTATTAAGAAGGGTTTTCGTATTCTGTTGATTGGTGCGGGCGGTGCCTCTCGCGGCGTATTGTTGCCACTTCTTTCTATGGATTGTGCTGTCACGATCACTAACCGCACGTTCTCCCGCGCAAAAGAACTGGCTACGCTCTTTGCCCACACGGGCAGCGTGAACGTGGTGGCAATGGAAGATCTGGGTGAGCATGAATTTGATCTCATCATTAATGCGACATCCAGCGGGATCGGTGGCGATGTACCAGCGATCCCTTCTTCAATAATCAGTCCTCACATTTATGTCTATGACATGTTCTATCAAAAGGGCAAAACGCCTTTCCTGAGCTGGTGTGAAGAACGCGGCGCGAAGCATCTGGCCGACGGCCTGGGCATGCTGGTGGGGCAAGCGGCACATGCTGTTCTGCTCTGGCACGGCGTATTACCCGCAGTAGAGCCTGTTATTCAAAAACTGAAACAGGAATTGCTGGCATGAACCAGGCGATTCATTTTCCGGACAGGGAAGTCTGGGACGAAAGCAAACAGGCAGTCTGTTTTCCGGTATTGGTTAACGGTATGCAGATGACCTGCGCTATTACGGGCAAGTTATTGCTAAGACGTTTTGGCGGGACGATACCGCTGGAGGTCTTTAGGGATCATCGCTGGGATCTTGAAGAAGAAGCCAGCGATATGATCCGTAACGAGCAAGAAGACGATCAAGGGTGGGTGTGGTTTTCCTGAGCCAGGTAATCGTCTTTCCATTTGACGTAGTTATTCGCCGAATATTTTAGCCCTTCGATTTCCGTCTCTTTTAACCGACGGACCTGTTTTACCGGGCTGCCTAAATAGAGATAGCCGCTTTCCAGGCGTTTGTTTTGCGGGACCAGACTCCCGGCGCCTATCATCACATCGTCTTCTACGATTACCCCATCCAGCAGAATAGATCCCATCCCCACCAGTACCCGGTTGCCAATAGTGCAGCCGTGTAACATCACTTTATGACCGACAGTGACCTCTTCTCCAATAATGAGGGGGTTGCCTTCTGGGTTATAGGACGACTTATGGGTAACGTGTAAAACGCTACCGTCCTGAATATTGGTGCGCGCGCCGATCATCACGTAATTCACATCACCCCTGATCGCGACGAGCGGCCAGATGCTCACATCATCATCCATTCTGACATCGCCGATGAGTACGCTACTGGGATCGATCATCACGCGTTCCCCCATTTTCGGGAACAGATCTTTATAGGGACGGAGTACTGCAGACATATCAACCTCGACTGATGAGCTTATACAGAAGATTTTGATCATATTATGCAGCATGGAGGGGGGTTAAATGCGTCAATTTTTAAGCAGATCGGGCAGGATCTCATCGAAAAGCGTGGAAAAGCAGCAGTCAGGAAAAAAGATCTAAAAAACGCTTGTGCTAAAAACTGGGATCCCTATAATGCGCCTCCATCGACACGGCAGATGTGAATCACTTCACACAAACAGCCGGTTCGGTTGAAGAGAAAAAATCCTGAAATTCAGGGTTGACTCTGAAAGAGGAAAGCGTAATATACGCCACCTCGCAACGGTGAGCGAAAGCCGCGTTGCACTGCTCTTTAACAATTTATCAGACAATCTGTGTGGGCACTCAAAGTGACATGGATTCTAAACGTCGCAAGACGCTAAATGAATACCAAAGTCTCTGAGTGAACATACGTAATTCATTACGAAGTTTAATTCACGAGCATCAAACTTAAATTGAAGAGTTTGATCATGGCTCAGATTGAACGCTGGCGGCAGGCCTAACACATGCAAGTCGAGCGGTAGCACAGAGAGCTTGCTCTCGGGTGACGAGCGGCGGACGGGTGAGTAATGT
>NZ_CP025699.1:3251441-3962835 GCF_023278595.1 Lelliottia sp. AC1 | reverse complement strand
ACGACGTTGATAGGCTGGGTGTGTAAGTGCAGCGATGTATTGAGCTAACCAGTACTAATGAACCGTGAGGCTTAACCTTACAACGCCGAAGATGTTTTGGCGAAGCAGAGACAGACGATTTTCAGCTGATACAGATTAATTAATGCGCAGAGATGCGTGTTGATAACAGAATTTGCCTGGCGGCTTTAGCGCGGTGGTCCCACCTGACCCCATGCCGAACTCAGAAGTGAAACGCCGTAGCGCCGATGGTAGTGTGGGGTCTCCCCATGTGAGAGTAGGGAACTGCCAGGCATCAAATTTAGCGTGCTGATATGGCTCAGTTGGTAGAGCGCACCCTTGGTAAGGGTGAGGTCCCCAGTTCGACTCTGGGTATCAGCACCACTTAATACGTGGTTGAAGTTCGGCAATAGTAAAAGAATTTGTCTGGCGGCTTTAGCGCGGTGGTCCCACCTGACCCCATGCCGAACTCAGAAGTGAAACGCCGTAGCGCCGATGGTAGTGTGGGGTCTCCCCATGTGAGAGTAGGGAACTGCCAGACATCAAATAAGTGAAAAGGCCATCCGCAAGGATGGCCTTTTTGCGTTTATACATCGAAATATCAGATGAGAACGTTGCCAGACACCTTTTGCCCGGCAACCAAATGCCACCGGGCAACTATCATTGATTAATGAATCACCTGGGACAGAAATGCTCGCGTTCTTTCAGATTTCGGATGGGCAAAAAACTCTTCCGGTGCAGCCTGTTCGACAATTTCCCCGCGATCCATGAAGATCACCCTGTCTGCCACTGTTCTGGCAAAGCCCATTTCATGCGTGACACAGAGCATTGTCATTCCCGATTGGGCAAGACCAATCATCGTATCCAGCACCTCTTTAACCATCTCAGGATCGAGGGCTGAAGTCGGTTCATCAAACAGCATAATTTTAGGTTTCATGCACAAGGATCGCGCGATAGCGACACGCTGCTGCTGACCACCCGATATCTGTCCGGGGAACTTATTCGCATGTTCAGCAATGCGTACCCGTTCCAGATAATGCATCGCCAGCGCCTCAGCTTCTTTTTTAGGCATCTTTCTAACCCAAATAGGCGCCAGTGTGCAGTTCTGTAATACCGTCAAATGGGGGAACAGATTGAAGTGCTGGAATACCATACCCACTTCCTGGCGGACTCGTTCGATATTGCGAATATCTTCATCCAGCTCAATTCCATCAACAACGATGCGCCCTTGTTGATGCTCTTCAAGATGGTTAATACAGCGAATCGTCGTAGATTTACCTGAACCTGACGGGCCGCACAGGACGATACGTTCACCTTGCTTTACCTTCAGATTGATATCTTTCAGAACATGAAACTGCCCGTACCATTTATTAACGTTTTCCAGCGTAATCATCGCGTCAGCGGGGGTCATCGTTATTTTGCTCATAAATTCCTCAATGCGGCGTACGCCCGGTATTAAAGCGCTTTTCCAGATGCTGGCTATAGCGCGACATACTGAAACAGAAAATCCAGTACACAAGTGCTGCAAAAACATAGCCTTCGGTAGACATTCCCAGCCAGGCCGGGTCGACTGTGGCCTGCTGGACACTACTGAAAAGATCAAACAATCCAATGATGATCACGAGGCTGGTATCTTTAAACAGGGCGATAATAGTGTTCACCAGCCCCGGAATAACCAGCTTGAGCGCCTGGGGTAAGATCACGAGTCCCTGGGTTTTCCAGTAACCCAGTGCCAGCGATTCAGCAGCCTCATACTGACCTTTTGGCAGCGCCTGAAGCCCGCCGCGAACCACTTCTGCAACATACGCTGACTGGAATAACACGACCCCCACCAGGGCGCGGATCAGTTTGTCGATCGTGGTGCCTTCCGCCATAAACAGCGGCAGCATCACCGAGGACATAAACAGAACGGTAATCAGCGGTACACCGCGCCAGAACTCGATAAAGATCACCGACAGAATGCGTACCACCGGCATCGTTGAACGACGACCCAGTGCCAGCAAAATACCCAACGGCAGCGCCCCGGCGATCCCAACAGAAGCGATGATCAGGGTTAACGTCAGCCCACCCCACTGGCGTGTTTCTACACGCTCCAGCCCCAGTATTCCCCCGTACAGTAACAACCAGACAATCAGCGGATAGACCACTGCCCAGCAGGCAATATAGCGACCACGACGCGGTAGACCTTTAAAGAACATCGGTGCGATCGACAGCAGGCCGATAACCAGCGCAAGATTGATGCGCCAGCGTTGATCGTGTGGATAGAGACCATACATAAACTGGCCGAAACGCTCATGGATAAACACCCAGCAGGCACCGGCCTTGGTGCAGTCAGCCCGCGTAGAGCCTACCCAGTTTGCCTGTAAAAACGCCCAGTTCAGCAGGGGGGGAATCAGCTCCCAAATCAACCATAAACTGACGATCGTCAGGAGACTGTTGCTCCATGAGGAGAACAGATTCTTGCGTGCCCAGGCGATGAAACGCCAGCTTCCGGCGCTGGACGGGCGCGAGGGCTGTGACAATACGGCTTTTGTCATCATGGTTCCTTAGCGCTCAACCAGGGCGATGCGACGGTTATAGATATTCATCAGTAATGAGATCGTCAGGCTGATAATCAGATAGACGGACATGGTGATGGCGATAGTCTCGATAGCTTGCCCGGTCTGGTTAAGCACGGTTCCGGCGAAAAGGGAAACCATGTCGGGATAACCGATGGCCGCCGCCAGCGAGGAGTTTTTGGCAATATTAAGATACTGACTGGTCAACGGTGGGATGATCACGCGCAAGGCTTGCGGGATGATCACCTGGCGCAGGGTCACCGGATTTGGTAATCCGAGTGATCGCGCGGCTTCGTGCTGCCCATAGGGTACTGCCTGAATACCAGAACGAATGATTTCGGCAATAAATGCGGAGGTATAAATCGACAGCGCCAGCGTCAGCGCCGCAAGCTCTGGGATCAGCACCATCCCACCCCGGAAATTAAAACCACGCAGCTGTGGAATATCCCAGTGCAACGCAGCACCGAAGGTCCAGTGTGCGAGCAGCGGTAAACCCACGATCAATGCAACGCCTGCTGGCCATGTTCTGCGAAGTTGCCCGGTTTTAATCTGAAGTGTACGGTTATAGCGAAAAAGCCCAATCGTAATGGCGATAGCAACAACGATGGCTGCCAAGAACGCGTACAGCCCTTCGCCCGCCAGCGGCGAGGGAATATAGAGACCGCGATTACTTAGGAAAAAGAGATCCCAGGCATCAACGGCCTGGCGCGGGCCGGGTAAATTGCGCAGTACGGCGAAATACCAGAAGAAGATCTGCAGGAGGGGCGGAATATTGCGAAACGTCTCAATATAAATCGTCGAGAGTTTGCGTAATAACCAGTTCTCCGAAAGGCGCGCAAGTCCGAGGAAAAAGCCCAGAAACGAAGCAAACACAATACACAGCGCAGAGACCAGAAGCGTATTCAGCAGGCCGACCAGAAACACTCTTCCGTATGTGTCTCCCTCTTGATAATCAATCAAGTGCTGCACAATGCCAAAACCAGCGCTGCGATCCAGGAAGGCAAAGCCCGAAGTAATGCCGCGATTGCTCAGATTGGTAACAGTGTTATGAATTAAATAAATCGCGACGACCACGACGGCGACAACAGCAATTATCTGGAATAGCCAGGCGCGGACCGCGGGATGAGAAAAGGAAAGTTTTCCTTTTACGGCTAAGCGGCGATGGGACATAAAGAAACCTCGGTAACCATGACTCTGGACTGGGCACCACAGATGCGGTGCCCGTTACAGCTAAAACTTAACGTACCGGCGGAGCGTACTGAATGCCGCCGTTGTTCCAGAGGTTGTTCTGGCCACGTTTGATCTTCAGTGCACTTTCCGATCCCACGTTGCGCTCGAAGATCTCTGAATAGTTACCGACGTGTTTAATGATGTTATAAGCCCACTTGTTATCCAGTTTCAGATCTTTGCCGAAATCACCCTCTTTACCCAAAAGATGCGCCATATCTGGTGTTGATGGATTAGCGGCTTTTTCATCGACGTTTTTCGAGTTGATGCCCATCTCTTCGGCGTTCAGCATAGCGAACAGCGTCCAGCGAACGATGGAGAACCAGTCTTCATCGCCACGGCGTACGACCGGGCCGAGAGGTTCTTTCGAGATGACTTCTGGCAGAACAATCCATTCCGCCGGGTTGCTCAGCTTGATGCGCAGGGCATACAGCTGAGACTGGTCTGACGCCAGCGTATCGCAACGGCCAGACTCCAGCGCTTTAGCGGATTCATCAGAGCGGTCGAAGGTGACTGGCGTGTATTTCATGTTGTTGGCTTTGAAATAGTCGGCGACATTCAGCTCGGTGTCAGTGCCTGCCTGAATACACACCGTCGCCCCGTCGAGCTCTTTGGCGCTCTTCAGTCCCGCCTTGTTGTGGGTCAGGAAGCCGATACCGTCATAATAGGTAACGCCGGTGAAGGACATTCCCATGCCCGCGTCACGCGATGAAGTCCAGGTGGTATTACGAGAAAGCATGTCCACTTCGCCAGACTGCAGAGCGGTAAAGCGCTCTTTCGCCGTCAGAGGGGTGTATTTTACTTTGGTGTCATCCCCGAAGAGGGCTGCTGCAACGCCACGGCATACATCGACATCAATACCGGTGAACTTTCCGTTCGCATCGGCATAAGAGAAGCCCGGTAACCCATCACTGATACCGCACTGTACAAAGCCTTTCTTTTTAACGGCATCCAGCGTTGTGCCGGCATGAGCTTGTCCCGCTACAGCAAACAACATGCCCGCTGCGGCCAGGCTGGCTAACATCGTCTTTTTCATAATGCATCCTGTGTGGCGAAATTTATCGTTATAGAAAGTCGTTTTAAAACGCTTTTACCTGTCTGTGGCGTTGGCCGACGTTTATAAAGCAAACGTAATGCCAGTTTTGCGTTCGGCTGAAAAAGAGAGAATTGAACGCATAATGCAGAGTGTAGACAGGGATAAATAAATCGAGCGCCCCGAAATGGTGCGAAATCACAACCTACGCCACAAATCAGAGCAAAAGTTGTTAGCACGTGAGTTAATTCAGGATGGTAGTTTCTGGCGTGAATATTGGCAGGATATTTAATGTAATTGAATTGTGAAAAGTATCACGCTGGAATATGTAATTAAAAAGAGGCGACAAAAAAGATGTGAGAAGAATCAGATATTAATAATGAGAGGCAGTTGGAAAAGGGGAGTTTTTTTAACGTATCAGGAAATCATTGCACCGGTTTGAAGCAAAAGCGCGGGAGCACCGCGCTTTTGCAGGAAAGCATTATTTCGTTAATGCGACGATACCCAGCGTCAGACCAGCGACAGCGGCGGCACCACCGGCGATTGCCCCTGCAGTTTCCCAGTTATCCTGGGTTGTGCCCTTCATACAGGTGTTGGTATGAACCAGACGGCCCTGATCGTCATACACCGGCACACACGGAGAGTCGTGCGCACAACCGGCAAGAAGCGCAGCGAGAGTTGCAACGCAAATGAATCTTTTCATGATGTTACCTCAGAATTAAAACTGGCTCGCTATAAAACCAATAGAGTATTTATCGAGCTGATGGTCATTTTACCACTACAACTATCTACAACAGCAGGGTGAATAATCTCAAATTATGTGGATTGTAAAAATCATGGAGAAAAAAACAGAATGGCATGAATTTATGGAGGAAGTATGGAACGAATAATAGATTTTACGCCGCGAGGAAGTTAACGATTATTCACAGGTATAATAATACAATGATAATTTGCGTGCTAATGTTCTGTGCAAAAGAATAAGAAAAGGCGCCGGATGACGCCTTTATCTTTGTTTTACTTATTGATTCGATTAAACCGTCGTCTGACGACCACGAAAAATACGGGAACGAAGAAGATAGCCAGAAGCGTTGCCGAGAGCATTCCGCCCATGACCCCTGTGCCCACGGCGTTTTGCGCGCCACTGCCCGCACCACGGCTAATTACCAGCGGCAGTACACCGAGAACAAACGCCAGTGACGTCATCAGGATGGGGCGCAAACGCATACGGGATGCCTCAAGGGTGGCTTCGATAACCCCTTTACCTTCTTTCTCCATCAGGTCTTTCGCGAACTCTACAATCAGAATGGCGTTTTTCGCGGAAAGCCCGATGGTGGTGAGAAGCCCAACCTGGAAATAGACGTCATTGTTCAGCCCGCTTAACGAGGCGCCAAGCAGCGCACCAATCACCCCCAGTGGCACGACTAACATAACGGAGAACGGAATCGACCAGCTCTCATAGAGCGCAGCCAGACACAGGAACACCACAATCAGCGAAATGGCGTATAGCGCAGGTGCCTGGTTGCCAGAGAGACGTTCCTGATATGACATCCCCGTCCAGTCGTAACCGATACCGGAAGGCAGTTTTTGCGCCATACTTTCCATCATCGCCATCGCTTCACCCGAGCTCTTACCCCGCACGGATTCACCCACAATTTCCATCGAAGGCATACCGTTGTAGCGCTCAAGGCGCGGTGAACCTGAAATCCAGCGCGAGGTGCTAAACGCGGAGAAAGGCACCATTTCGCCGTTGGTGCTGCGAACGTACAGGTTATTGATATCACCCGGCAACATACGGAACGGAGCGTCGGCCTGCGCATAGACTTTCTTCACACGACCATGATCGATAAAGTCATTCACATAAGTCCCGCCGAGCGCGGTTGAAATCGTCTGGTTGATATCAGATAGACTGACTCCCAGCGCCTGCGCTTTCTCCTGGTCCACATCCAGTTTGAACTGCGGGGTATCTTCCAGCCCGTTAGGGCGCACACGTTCGAGCAGGTCTGGGTGCTCTTTCGCCATACCAAGCAGCTGATTACGTGCTTTTGTCAGCTCGATATGCCCAAGGTTTGCCTGATCGATAAGTTCGAAGTCAAACCCGGTAGCCGTGCCCAGTTCGATAATTGCAGGCAGGTTGAACGGGTAGATCATCCCATCCTTAATGTGACTGAAGGCTATCGATGCGCGACCGACAATTGCGGCGACTCCGTTTTCAGCTCCCGGACGTTCATCCCACGGTTTCAGGCTGATAAATGCCATGCCGGAGTTTTGCCCCTGGCCGCTGTAGCTAAAACCGTTAACCGTAAAGACCGAATCGACGTTGGCCTTCTCTTTGGTTAGATAGTATTGCTGCACCTGATCCAGGATCTGCTGCGTTCGGGTTTGCGTGGCACCCGCGGGCAGCTGGACCATGGTCATGAATACGCCCTGATCCTCGTCGGGTAAGAAGGAGGTTGGTAAACGTAGGAACAACACCGCCATACCAGCAACAATCAGCACATAAATCACCAGATAGCGCCCGGTTTTGCGTAAAATGCCGCTCACGCTGTTACTGTAATGGTCCACGCTCTTATCGAAGACGTTATTGAACCAGCCAAAGAAACCGCCTTTCGCGTGGTGCTCTTCCGCTGCGGGTTTCAGCAGCGTGGCGCAGAGGGCAGGGGTAAGAATCAGGGCAACAAGGACGGAAAGCGCCATTGCCGAAACGATGGTCAGGGAGAACTGACGATAGATAGCACCGGTGGAACCACCAAAGAAGGCCATCGGCACGAACACCGCTGAAAGCACCATCGCGATACCAACCAGCGCGCCCTGAATCTGCTCCATCGACTTCTGCGTTGCTTCTTTCGGCGGCAGCTTATCTTCCGCCATCACGCGTTCGACGTTTTCCACGACGACGATGGCGTCATCGACCAGCAAACCTATTGCCAGCACCATGCCAAACATTGTCAGGGTATTGATGGAAAACCCAAATGCGCCCAACACCGCAAAGGTACCCAGCAATACGACCGGCACAGCAATGGTTGGAATCAGCGTAGCGCGCAAGTTTTGCAGGAACAGATACATCACCAGGAAGACGAGGATAATCGCTTCGAACAGGGTTTTAACCACTTCATGAATCGAAATTGTCACAAACGGCGTGGTGTCGTAAGGGTAGACAACCTTCAGCCCCTGCGGGAAGAAGGCCTGCAGTTCGGCCAGTTTTGATTTAATGGCAGCGGCTGTGTCCAGCGCGTTGGCGCCTGTCGCCAGCTTGATACCCAGACCAGTAGCCGCCTGGCCGTTAATCTTGGTCACCATATTGTAGTTTTCGCCGCCAAGCTCAATACGGGCCACATCTTTCAAATGCACCATTGAGCCGTCCTGGTTCACTTTCAGTGTGACCTTGCCAAACTCTTCCGGTGTTTTCAGTCGCGTTTGCGCAATGATGGAGGCGTTAAGCTGCTGGCCCGGAACCGACGGCGTTCCGCCTAACTGACCGGCAGCAATCTGGTTGTTCTGGGTTTTGAGCTGATTAATTACATCCAGCGGTGTCAGCTGATACTTATTCAGGGCATTGCTGTCGAGCCAGATACGCATCGCGTACTGCGCACCAAACATCTGAACATCGCCCACACCGGAAGTTCGGCTGATGGTGTCTTTCACGTTAGATGCAACGTAATCTGAAATATCGTCCTGGGTCAGGCTTTTGTTATCAGACACAAAACCCGCGACCAGAAGGAAGCTGCTGCTGGATTTCTTCACGCCGATCCCTTGTTGCTGCACTTCCTGCGGCAGCAGCGGCATCGCCAGCTGAAGTTTGTTCTGAACCTGTACCTGCGCGATATCAGGATCGGTGCCTGACTGGAAGGTCAGGGTAATGGTCACGTTTCCCGCGGAATCACTGGTGGATGACATGTACATCAGGTTATCGACACCGTTCATGTTCTGTTCGATAACCTGCGTCACCGTATCCTGCACCGTTTGTGCGTCCGCACCAGGGTAAACGGCTGTGACGGCAACAGCGGGTGGCGCAATCGTGGGATACTGAGCCACAGGCAGTTTGAGAATCGCCAGCCCACCCGCAATCATCAGAATGATGGCAAGTACCCAGGCAAAAATCGGCCTTTGAATAAAGAAGTTAGCCATTGATTATTCCCTTAACTGGCTTTCGTCGCGGCGGAATCAGGCGTGGCAACTACCGTGGCCCCAGGATGCACTTTTTGCAGGCCGCTGATGATGACGCGATCGCCCTCCTTCAACCCGTTCGTGATTAGCCAACGATCGCCAATGGCCTGAGGTGCCACCACGCTACGCGTTTCAACCTGTTCTTTGGCGTTCACGACCAGTACGGTGGCATCGCCACGAGGAGTACGCGTGACGCCCTGCTGTGGAACGAGAATGGCATTCGGCTGGACGCCTTCATCAATGCGGGCTCGCACAAACATGCCCGGTAGCAGCATATGTTTAGGATTCGGGAAAACCGCACGCAGGGTAATGGAGCCGGTGCTTTCGTCCACTGTGACATCAGAGAACTGCAGCGTACCGTTCTCGGCGTAAGGCTGGCCGTTTTCCATCAACAGCTGCACGCTGCTGGTGCCGTCACCTTTTTGCAGGCTGGACTGCTTCAGCTGCATAAAGTCATTGCTCGACTGGGTGACATCCACATAGATCGGATCGAGTTGCTGCACGGTTGCCAGTGCCGAAGCCTGGCCGTTTGTCACCAGAGCGCCTTCGGTGACGCTGGATTTCCCAATTCGTCCACTAATCGGTGATGACACTTTGGTATAGGCGAGATTGATGCGTGCTGTTTCGACGCCCGCTTGCGCAGCCGTTACGCTGGCATCGGCCTGTCTGGCGTTGGCGACTGCCTGGTCATACTCTTGTCGGCTGACATATTGTGTGCCCACCAGAGGGACATACCGTTTCACGGTCAAATGGGCAATGTTTGCCGCCGCTTCAGCTTTCACCAGCTCGCCTTTCGCACTGTCAAAGGCGGCCTGATAGGACGCCGGATCGATCTGATACAGGGAATCGCCCGCTTTCACATCGCTGCCTTCGACAAAGTTACGGCGCAGGATAATACCGCTCACCTGCGGGCGGACTTCAGCGACGCGAAACGCATCCGTGCGTCCTGGCAGTTTCGTGGTGACTGCCAGTGGCGCGCTTTTCACGACAAAGACAGTGACCTGGGGCACCTGCGCGCCTTGCTGCGCATTATCAGAACCATCACAGCCAGCAAGCAGTGCGGAGCAGACAATAAAACCGGATAAGGGTAAAAGCCTGAAGTGTTTCTTCATTACTGTTCCTTTAAAAACAATAAACTGATATTTGCCGTGAGGTTGTGAAAAGGATCGCGGGGCAAAGAGTCAGAAATCCAGCGCACATCATAATGAGGTACGTTGATGCTTTTTAATTTATAAGTGCGGCGAACAGGTTATTCAGATAAAAACCAGAGTCTGGTGTGGCGAATCAACGATATAGTAATGGTGCGAAGCACTCAGGTTTAAATATCATCCAGCGTTACTTATATAGTTTATGAATTTAATGATGTTAATTCATTTGTTGTAATTATTGATTAACGCAATTGACTTTTTTTGATCAGAATAAAATCCCCCGTTAGGGAATACTTCCGCGACGAGATATTTCTGGTTACGTGGCGAACTGTTCAGGTAATGGGTAAGAGGCGATGGCGCGTAAAACAAAAGAAGATGCACAGAAAACGAGACAGCAGCTGATCGAAGCCGCCATTACCCAGTTTTCGACGCGCGGAGTGGCGAGCACCACGCTGACTGATATCGCAGATGCCGCATGCGTAACCCGTGGCGCGGTTTACTGGCACTTCTCCAGCAAAGCGGAAATCTTCAATGCGATCTGGGAACAACAGATACCTTTATGCGATTTAATTCATGAGCAACTTTCCTTGTCACAGAATGACGACCCTTTATGTGTTCTACGCGAAAAGTTTGTCGCGGCGTTGCAATATATTTCCCGAAGCCCCCGACAGCGTGCACTCTTACAAATTCTGTATCACAAATGTGAATTTAATAATGAAATGACATCAGAGTGCGAAATTCGTCAGCGAATTGGTTTTAATTATGAAAACGTCCGCGTGTTGCTGGAGAAAGGGATGGCGAGTGGCATCATCTCACCACTTATAAATATCGATATGACATTGATTGTTTTTCACGGTTTTTTTAGCGGGTTAATTAAAAACTGGTTAATGAACAGTGAGAATTTCAATCTTTACCAGCAAGCTCCGGCGCTGGTGGACAATATTCTGGCGACGCTCAATATGACTCGCACGTTACCGGAAAATTATTCTGTTGCCTCATGAAGGCAGGTAGTTTTTGAATTCATCGGCGTTGTTGCACAGCTCCTCGACGGTCTGCGCCGTCACAGGTTTGCCTAACAGATATCCCTGAAGCGTATTACAGCCAAGCTCCGTGAGGAATTGCTGCTGGGCTTCCGTTTCCACGCCTTCAGCGACCACTTTCAGATTCAGCGTTTTCGCCAGCGCGACAATGGCGGAGACGATAGTGGCATCATCGCTTTTCCCGCTGAGATCTTTCACAAACGCACGATCGATTTTCAGCTCGCAGGCGGGAAGCTGCTTCAGATAGAGCAGGCTCGAATAGCCGGTACCAAAATCATCGATAGAGGCCTTCACGCCTGCATTCGTCAGTTCCGTTAAGATCCTGACGCTCTCTTGCGGATTGTGCATTGCGGTGGTTTCTGTCACTTCCAGAATCAGTGATTCTGGCGGTAAATGGTGCTGCGCCAGGCAGTCGAGCACAGTTTTAACCAGCGTGGGTTGTTCGAACTGAAGCGTAGACAGATTGACTGCCATCGACCACGCCTTATGCCCCTGAAGGTGCCACTCGCGCAGCTGACGACAGGCTTCGTTGATCACCCAGTTTCCAATCGGGATGATAAGCCCGGTCTTTTCGGCCAGTGGCAGAAACATGTCGGGACTCAGCAGCCCCTGTTTCGGATGCTCCCAGCGCAGGAGAGCCTCAAAGCCCAGAATCGGCCCGGCCGGCGCGTGGAATTTCGGCTGATAGTGCAGGCGCAGCTCATCGCGATCGATCGCCAGCCACAGATCGTTCATCAGCTGTAAATGCGTCTGCGCCAGTGTGTTCATGGACGGCTGGAAAAAGTGATAACCATTACGGCCCATATGTTTGGTGTGATACATCGCCGCGTCAGCGTTGAACATCAGCTCACGATCGGATTTTCCGTCGTGAGGATAGAGCGCAATACCGATACTGACGGTCACGACCAGCTCGTAAAGTTCGACATTGAAAGGGCTGTCAATGGCGCGGACCAGCGCATTGGCAAGCGAAGCGGCATCATCCGGGCCACCGACTTCCGCGAGCAAAACAAACTCGTCGCCGCCGATGCGGGCGAGGGTGAACTGGCCTTTCAGCGGTAGCAGCAGCCGCTCGGTGACTGCGACTAATAATTTATCGCCCGTATCATGGCCGTAGGCATCATTCACCGTTTTAAAGCCATCCAGGTCCATAAACATCAGTGCGAAATGGGTCCCTTCGCGGTCGGCCTTGCTGATTGCCTGATCGAGACGGTCTTCCAGCAAAACGCGATTCGGTAAACGGGTCAGCGTATCGTGAAGCGCCAGTTGGGCCAGCTCACGATTGGCTTCTGCCAGGGATGAGGCCAACAGAGCGGTTCGGGCCTGCAGGCGAGCATCAAGCATGGACACCAGCAACGTGATCCCAAGGATAGAGAGCGCAACTACGCTGACCAGCACGGCCAGCCAGCTGCCGTTTATTCCGTGGTGATGCATCTCAGTGGAGAGCGGGAATTGCGCCGCTTTCATTCCCGCGTAATGCATACCCGCGATGGCAATGCCCATCGTTATCGCAGCGCCCAGGCGCATCAGCGCGACCTGCGCGGCTTCATGGCGCAGCCGGAAGGTCAGCCACAGCGCCGCAAGTGAGGCCGCCAGCGCAATCACTACCGAGATCGCAATCCAGGTCTTGTCCCAGATAATGCCTGGGGTGACTTCCAGCGCGGCCATACCTGTGTAATGCATTGCGACGATGCCTGTGCCCATCACTAAAGCGCCCGGCAGCAGACGGCGTAACCGCAGCTGCTCGCCGCTGACCAGCCAAAGTGCAAACATCGACGAGCCGATAGCGATGATCATTGAGAGCACCGTTAGCGTCGGGCTATAGCTCATGCGCATGGAGAGATCCATCGCCAGCATGCCAATGAAATGCATCGCCCACACGCCGATTCCCATCGCCACGCCGCCGCCCGCCAGCCACACGCGTGCAGCAATACCCTGGCTGCCCGCAACGCGCGCGGCCATGTTGAGCGCGGTATAGGCAGCAAGGATGGCAACAACGAAGGAGACGACAACGAGGATTTGGTTGTATTGGCTAACCAGCATGGTGGGTTTAACTCATTCTCAGTGAGAGGTTATGCGAAAGCGCCTGAAAGGGCAGTGACATTATCACCGGAACGGAATGACGAAAAGGGATTTAAATCCCCGTTTTTAATGGGTGTTAAGGTGCTTTTTAATGATATTCGCGGCTTATTCCAGCTCTGAGCAGTTCACCAGTTTAAGCGGATTCACGGAATTCATATTGCGACACTTGTCGGTTTCGGTGCTCAGCAATTCGATCCACTGAATCAGCAGTGTATCAAAGAGGAAAACCGTGACAGCAAAGACAACCAGCCACCAGTATTTACGAATCATTGTGTCGTTCCGTGTTCAGGAAGAGGTCCAGTGAGGTGGGGGAAATATACACGAAAAGCGGGCGTTTAAAAGCGGGGTCATGCAAGGTTTACAAAGCCTTGACGGTTCAGATTGTGGCAATAAAAAAGGCGCATCCCCATGCCGAGTAGCGCCTTTTTAAACAAGCATTTAGCTAATCGAAATTAGTTCATGCCGTACTTTTTCAGCTTCTTACGAAGAGTACCACGGTTGATACCCATCATCAGGGCTGCGCGGGTTTGGTTACCGCGGGTGTATTGCATCACCATGTCCAACAGTGGCTGTTCAACTTCAGCCAATACCAGCTCATACAGATCATTAACATCTTGACCATTCAGTTGAGCAAAATAGTTCTTCAGTGCCTGTTTTACCGAGTCACGGAGGGGTTTTTGAGTTACCTGATCCTGAGAGTTAACGGTAGAAACGGTCAGTACGTCAGAATTTACGCGTTGTTCGAACATAGTTCTGTCAGCTCTTTATTTCTGTTTACGCAAAATTTTCGAAGTATGCCTCCAACGCCTCCAGCTGTACGCTGGCATCCTCTATGGCGTTGAATGTGCGCCGAAACTGGTCATTTGGAGCGTGCTCCTGGAGATACCAGGATACGTGTTTACGCGCAATTCGGTACCCTTTTGCCTGACCGTAAAAGTCATGCAGTTCCCGAATATGCGAACAAAGCAAGCGCTTAATCTCTGCCAGAGGCAGGGGAGCAAGCAACTCTCCAGTGTCCAGATAATGCTGGATTTCCCGAAAGATCCAGGGTCTTCCCTGAGCCGCACGTCCTATCATCAGAGCATCTGCCCCTGTATAGTCGAGCACAGCCCTGGCTTTAAGCGGGTCAGTTATGTCGCCATTCGCGATAATCGGAATGGAAACTTTCTGCTTAACTGCCCGAATGCTGTCATATTCCGCATTGCCGTAGAACAAACAGGCGCGAGTGCGTCCATGAATGGTCAGGGCCTGGATACCACAGTCTTCGGCCAGTTGGGCAATTTCTACACAGTTACGGTGTTCCGGCGCCCAACCAGTGCGAATTTTCAGCGTAACGGGAACGTCCACTGCGTTAACCACCCCCAACAAGATCGACTTCACCTGATCGGGGTATTGCAGAAGAGCTGAACCTGCCAGCTTGCGATTCACCTTCTTTGCCGGGCAACCCATATTGATATCAATAATTTGGGCGCCACTTTCAACGTTAATACGCGCGGCTTCCGCCATTTCTTCAGGATCGCTTCCGGCAATTTGCACGGTTCGAATACCTGGCTCGTCAATATGCACCATCCGAAGACGGGACTTGTCGCTTTCCCAAACCTGCGGGTTAGACGACATCATCTCGGAAACGGTTAATCCTGCTCCCATCTCGTAGCACAGCGTCCTGAAAGGCCGGTCAGTAATACCTGCCATAGGGGCTGCGATCAGGCGATTTCTAAGCTGGTAGTGTCCGATGCGCATGAGTTAAGAAATGACCATACTGTGACTGCAAGGCGGCGTATATTACGCATTTTTTGCACGAGATGAAAGGCCAAACTTTGAACAATCCGCTGTTACAGATCAAGGAATTGCTGCTCAGCAGGGTTGAAGGGAATTATTAATCATTTAAATCATTACGTTATGCCGTTACGGTTATTTTATGGGCGCTTACAATTTCCCGTAACTTCTCATCATTTCTGAATAAATGAATCACTTAATCGGGATAATCTGCTGTTTTAAGCAGCAGATTATCGGCCTTCTTTGCGATCTGCGTCTCATTTTAGAACATGATCGCAGTTTACCTGCAGAACATAATTTAACCGCAATGCGACCGTTGAGCGACTGTACCGGAGGGGTATTTTCGTGATGCTCGTATGAGTGAACTTCAGCTACGTTGCTTAAGACGCCAGCAGGTGTGGTTCTTCGACAGAAGTTTATGCAGGTAAGTGTAGAAGCCCCATTTCACCGCTGACATGTCACCGGCTAACCACTGTAATGCTGGGGGGAGAGAGAGCGCAGAAACGGCGTGGGAAGAGACCCACGCCGGAAAGTCTGAATTACTTTTTGCTGCCGGTGATGCGACACCACTCTTCTTTCTCGACGACAGGATCAAGAGCAAAGAGATCGGCGTAGGCTTCGCATACGCTTTCAGCCTGGCTTGCCAGAATACCGGACAGACCCAGCAGACCGCCCTCAACGGGCAGCACGCTGATCAACGGTGCCAGTTCACGTAACGGGCCTGCCAGGATGTTCGCGACCACCACATCGGCTTTCATGACCTCTGGCTGGCTATCCGGTAGATACAGCTCCAGACGATCGGAAACACCATTGCGCTGCGCGTTATCGCGGCTGGCCTGGATCGCCTGCGGATCGATGTCGATCCCGATAGCTTTGGCCGCGCCCAGTTTCAGTGCCGCAATCGCCAGGATCCCGGAGCCACAACCGAAGTCGATCACGGTTTTGCCTTCCAGATCCAGCCCATCAAGCCATTGCAGGCACAGGGAGGTGGTCGGGTGGGTGCCGGTACCAAACGCCAGGCCCGGGTCGAGCATCACGTTCACGGCGTTCACGTCAGGCACATCACGCCAGCTAGGGCAGATCCACAGACGTTTACCGAACTGCATCGGGTGGAAGTTATCCATCCACTCGCGCTCCCAGTCTTTATCTTCCAGCTGCTCGATTTTATGCACAAAACCAACGCCCAGCAGCGGGTGATTTTCCAGGATCGCCACGACCTCTTTCATGTCGGTTTCGGCATCGAACAGACCAATGACATCAGTATCGCCCCACAGACGGGTTTCGCCTGGCAGCGGCTCAAACACCGGCGTGTCATGCGTGTCCTGGAAAGTAATGGAAACTGAACCCGCTTCCATTAACGCGTCACTCAGTTCTTCGGCATTGGCACCGGTTGTGTTCAGTTTTAGTTGGATCCACGGCATGGCAAAACTCTTTATTTATCAGTAGAAATGACGGCGGCCTGTGGGACGGGCTGACCAAAACGGTTCCCCACCACAAACGCCAGCAAACTTAACAGTAACGAAGGCACAATCGGATGGAAGCCCAGGTACTGAATCTTAAAGGTGGCGAGTACCGCGTAGAGTACGCCACCAACAATCATCCCGCTCAGCGCGCCCGCAGCATTCGCGCGCTCCCAGTACAAGCCCAGCACCAGCGGCCACAGGAACACCGCTTCCAGCCCGCCGAATGCCAGCAGGTTCAGCCAGATGATCATCTCCGGTGGACGCCAGGCGGCCAGCATCATCAGAATGCCGAGTACCAGCGTGGTCCAGGTCGAAATGCGCTTCAGGCGATGCTCATTACGCATTTTAGTCGGCGTCGCGCTGAGCCACAGATCTTTAATGATTGTTGCCGAGGCCTGCAGCAGGTGCGCATTGACGTTCGACATGATCGCTGCCATCGGCGCGGCAAGGAACAGCCCGGCGGCCCATGGCGGCAAGACCTGCACCATTAATGTCGGAATGACCTGATCCGGCACGGTCAGATGCGGAAGAATGGCGCGGCCTAAAGCCCCCGCCAGATGCATTCCCAGCATTAACAGCGACACCACGATCGTGCCGATTATAATCCCGCGATGCACCGCTTTGCTGTCTTTATAGGAGATACAACGCACCGCCGTGTGGGGCAGGCCGATGACGCCAAAGCAGACCAGCACCCAGAACGAGGTCATAAACGCCGGGGTCAGAATATCGTCGGCCCCGTGCGGGCTGACTAGTTTAGGGTCGATCTGCTCCAGGGTTTCAACGGCATTGTGCAAACCGCCCGCCGCATAGATCACACCAACCAGCAGCACCAGGGTGCCAATCAGCATCACCATGCCTTGCATGGTGTCATTCAGCACGCTGGCACGGAAGCCGCCAAACGCAGTATAGAGCGCGATGGTAATCCCGAAGATCATCAGGCCATTTTCATATTTGATTCCCGCCGCCGTTTCCAGCAACCGCGCGCCGCCAATAAACTGCACGGCAATCGCACCGACGAAGGCGACCAGCAAACTGACGCTGGCGATCCAGACCACCGCCCGGTTTTGATACCGCGCCTGGAGCATGTCATTGAGGGTTATGGCGTTATAGCGTCGGGCGAGAATGGCGAATTTCTTGCCTAGAATCCCGAGCGACAGCCAGATCGTCGGCACCTGAATCATCGCCAGCAGCACCCAGCCGAGACCATATTTGTACGCCGCACCTGGCCCGCCGATAAATGAGCTGGCACTGACATAGGTGGCGGTCAGCGTCATCGCCAGGACAAATCCGCCCATCGAGCGGCTTCCCAGGAAATATTCACTGAGGAACGAACCGGTGCTGCGCTTGCGCATGGCGTAAGCGGAGAGGCCAAACACAATAAAGAGATAGATAACCAGAACGGCGATGATTTCAGTTTGCATCGCTATCCTCCAGAGAGATATCGCGGAAGATAAAACGCACCATCAGCCAGCACAGCAGCGTAAATACCAGAGGTAACAGCAGACAGGCCATTTCAAACCAGTGCGGCAGGCCGGTAATTCCGGGAGCCGAACCAGGTAAGTAAGCAGTTACTAACCATGCAGCGAGATAGAGAAGGGTCAGCCACAGCGCCCAGCGCGCTTCTTTATGGGCTTGAACAAAACGCTTGTCCATTTTAAGTCCCTTGTGGATGAAGAAAGCGGGGATTGTACATGATGGGACACAGGCGATCCCCAGAAATAAAAAAGGCCGGAATATCCGGCCTTTTAACGCGTATGCGGTCTTACTTTTCGTGAAGGCCGAGCTTTTTCTCCAGATAGTGGATGTTCGTTCCACCATTCTGGAAGTTCTCGTCGTTCATGATACGAACCTGCAGATCAACGTTGGTTTTGATGCCGTCGATGATCAACTCCTGCAGAGCGTTCTTCATGCGGGCAATCGCCACGTCACGGTTTTCGCCGTAGCAGATCAGTTTACCGATCATTGAGTCATAGTACGGCGGTACTGTGTAGCCCGCGTAGATATGAGATTCCCAACGCACACCAAAGCCACCCGGCGCGTGGAAACGCGTGATTTTACCCGGGCTCGGCAGGAAGGTGTTCGGGTCTTCGGCGTTAATACGGCACTCGACCGCATGGCCTTTCACCACGACTTCTTCCTGCTTAATGGACAGCGGTTGACCCGCAGCGATACGCAGCTGCTCTTTGATCAGGTCAACGCCGGTAATCATTTCGGTAACCGGGTGTTCAACCTGAATACGGGTGTTCATTTCGATGAAATAGAACTCGCCGTTTTCGAACAGGAATTCGAACGTACCTGCACCGCGATAGCCGATATCGACACACGCCTTGGCGCAACGCTCGCCGATGTAGCGACGCAGTTCCGGAGTAATGCCCGGTGCTGGTGCTTCTTCGACGACTTTCTGGTGACGACGCTGCATGGAGCAGTCACGTTCTGCCAGATAGATTGCGTTACCCTGACCGTCAGCCAGCACCTGAATTTCGATGTGGCGTGGGTTTTCCAGGTATTTTTCCATGTAAACCATGTCATTGCTGAACGCAGCTTTCGCTTCAGCTTTGGTCATGGAGATGGATTGTGCCAGGTCTGCATCGCTGCGTACAACGCGCATACCACGACCGCCGCCGCCGCCGGACGCTTTGATGATAACCGGATAGCCAATGCGTTTAGCATGTGCGCGGTTAGCATCCATATCGTCGCCCAGAGGGCCGTCGGAGCCTGGTACCGTTGGAACGCCTGCTTTCTTCATCGCGGTGATTGCGGACACTTTGTCGCCCATCAGGCGAATAGTGTCAGCTTTCGGGCCGATAAAGATAAAGCCAGAGCGCTCAACCTGCTCAGCAAAGTTGGCGTTCTCAGAGAGGAAGCCATAACCCGGATGGATTGCCACCGCGCCGGTGATTTCAGCGGCGCTGATGATTGCCGGGATATTCAGATAACTTTTTACGGACGGAGCCGGGCCAATACAGACCGTCTCATCCGCCAGTAATACGTGTTTTAAATCGCGATCCGCGCTTGAGTGCACAGCGACGGTCTTGATGCCCAGTTCTTTACAGGCACGAAGGATACGCAGTGCAATCTCGCCGCGGTTGGCGATGACAATTTTATCCAGCATGTTCGCCTCGTTACTCGATGACGACCAGCGGCTCGTCAAATTCTACCGGCTGACCACTTTCGACCAGAATCGCTTTAACAACGCCTGACTTGTCGGCTTCGATCTGGTTCATCATTTTCATGGCTTCAACGATACACAGGGTATCGCCTGCATTGACTTTCTGACCCACTTCGCAGAACGCTTTAGCGTCCGGGCTTGGCGTGCGGTAGAAAGTACCAACCATCGGGGAACGTACGATGTGACCACTGATTTCTGCGGCTGCTGCAGCCGGCGCTTCTGCTGCCGGGGCAACTGCGTTAGACAGAGCAGGCTGCTGCTGCATCACAGGTGCAGCATAAGCCTGCTGCATGACCGGGAAGCTAGCGGCTGGCGCTGCACGGCTGATGCGTACAGACTCTTCGCCTTCAGAAATTTCCAGTTCGGAGATGCCTGATTCTTCAACCAGCTCGATCAGTTTTTTAATCTTACGAATATCCATGAGTGGGTTCCGTACTCTTGTTTAGTGTGATTGTGACAGGCGTTTTACCGCTGTCTGTAAAGCGTATGAATAACCGTCAGCACCCAGTCCGCAGATAACGCCAGCAGCGATATCCGACAGATACGAATGGTGGCGGAACGGCTCTCGGGCATGCACATTGCTCAGGTGGATCTCGATAAACGGGATGCTTACCGCAAGCAGTGCGTCGCGGATAGCAACACTGGTGTGCGTAAACGCGGCCGGATTAATCAGGATATAGTCCACAGTGTCTTTAGCCTGATGAATACGGTCGATGAGTGCGTACTCCGCATTAGACTGAAAATGGTCAAGACTCACGTTAAGCGCAGCTGCTTCCGTCCCAAGACGGTTAACAATTTCGCTTAATGTCAGCGTGCCGTACTTCTCGGGTTCGCGGGTACCGAGCATGTTCAGGTTCGGTCCGTTCAAAACTAAGATGTGCAACTTTCCAGTCATTGTGCCGCTATCTCCTGCGATTCTCGGGTAAAAAACAAAATATACCTTCGATGCGCAATTGTCACCCTTTCAGGGGATGAAAAACCCCTCCAGGAAAACCAAGGTCGCACATTATAACGATTTCGTAGCATTTAGCAGCTAAATACTGGTCTTATCAGGGAAGATTATCAACCGCAATTGATAAAAGAAGCGCGGTTGATAAGTAATCTGCGGGAATACGCACAGTTTCGCGAACTATCGCCACCACTGGCGGAACTTCTTGTAGCGCCATATCAGCAGCGCCAGAGCCAGCAGCGCGTAGATAATAGGCTGAGGGGATAAAATCTTCACCGACCACAGATAATGTATCGGGGCCAGGATCGCCACAAGATAGACGAAGTTATGCAAAAGTTGCCAGCGTCGGCCCAGTTTTCGCTGTGCGTACTGCGTCGATGTGAGCGTCAGCGCCAGTAAAATCACCCAGCTGATAATCCCTAACGTCAGATACGGACGCGATACCAGCTCGCTGCCTAACAATGCCAGATTATTAATGCCCAGCTCCAGCAACGTATAGCTGGTGAGATGGACCGTCGCCCAGGCAAAACACCATAGCCCTAAAAGGCGTCGTGTTCGTATCAATAATGGCTGTTTAGCGTAGCGCGCCAGTGGGGAAACCAGCAAGGTTGCCAGCAAAAATTTCAGAGCCATCCTACCGGTAAAGTGTTGAATATCTTTGGCCGGATCGGCGCTGAAATAGCCCTGACTGGCTGCCCAGAACAGCCATATAAAAGGAAGCAAACCGGCCAGATGTAATAGCACTTTTAGCCAGGTGATCTGTTTTACGGTTAAGCGCACTTAAAAATTCTCCCGCAAGTCCAGCCCGCGATAGAGTGAGGCCACTTCGTCGGCATAGCCATTGAACAGCAGCGTTGGCTGGCGTTTCACGTCCAGCGCGCCGCCGGAACCGATAAAGCGCTCGGTCGCCTGAGACCAGCGCGGATGATCGACGTGCGGGTTAACGTTCGCGAAAAAGCCATATTCGCCCGGCGCGGCAAGGTTCCAGGTGGTCGGCGGGCGCTCTTTCGTGAGCTTAATGCTGACAATCGATTTAATCCCTTTGAAGCCATATTTCCATGGCACCGTTAAACGGATGGGGGCACCGTTTTGCGGCGGCAGCGCTTTGCCATATACCCCGACGGTCAGCAGCGTCAGCGGATGCATGGCCTCGTCGAGGCGCAGCCCTTCGACATACGGATACTCCAGCCCGCCACCGATAAAGCGGTCTTTCTGCCCTGGCATTTGCTCTGGCGAGTAAAGCGTCTGGAAAGCGACATATTTGGCATCGCTGGTGGGCTCGGCCATCGCCAGCAGTTTGTGCAGCGGGAAACCGATCCACGGCACCACCATCGACCACGCCTCAACGCAACGCATCCGGTAAATACGCTCCTCAAGAGGAAAACGGGTCGTGAGATCGTGATGGTCAAAAGTGAGCGGTTTGGCGACTTCGCCCTCAATTTTTAAGGTCCAGGGATCGGTTTTCATGCTCCCGGCATTGGCGGCGGGATCGGCTTTATCGAGGCCAAATTCATAGAAATTGTTATAGCCCGTCACTTTATCTTCCGGCGTCAGCGCAAGTTTATTCTGCCACTGTGTGGGTTTGGTAAAGGTTAGCGGCTGGCCAGAGGGGGCTTTTGGACGATCGTTACCCTTGAACCAGTCAAGCAGGTCGGCATGGGCGTTGGGGGTAAGGGTAAGGGCGGTAGCGCTGATACCGAGCATCTTCAGGATCTGGCGGCGCTGTAGCATAAAGACAGATTCGGCCGTTACATCGGCTTCCGTCAGTTTTCTGTTTTTCATGGCATCCTCCGGCATGCATTTTTCTAAGCATGACGGAGGAGTCGGGTTATCGCGAATATGTCACGAAAATTTGAAGATTAAGCTATTTTCACCAGCGCCCGGCCCTGGAAATGGTTGCTAATGATTTTTCCGGCATACTCCGGTGCCTGATCAAGCGTAATTTCGGTGGCGCTTTGGCTGAAGAAGGACTCCGGCAAATCACGCACCAGACGTTCCCATGCCTGCGTGCGACGCGCCGCCGGCGTCATCACGGAATCCACGCCCTGTAGACGCACATTACGTAGGATAAATGGCATCACGGTTGTTGGCAGCGAGAAACCACCCGCCAGACCGCAGGCCGCCACGCATCCACCGTAGTTAATCTGTGCCAGCAGTTTCGCCAGCACTTTATCGCCCACGGTATCCACCGCACCCGCCCAGACCTGTTTTTCCAGTGGACGGCTTTCGCTGAACTCTTCGCGTCCCAGAATACGGTTTGCGCCCAGTGAACGCAGGTAATCATGTGTGCTTTCGCGCCCGGTAACAGCAGCAACCTGATATCCGAGTTTGTGCAGCAGCGTCACTGCGGTACTGCCCACGCCACCGCTGGCACCGGTCACGACCACTTCACCGGAGTCCGGGCGAACGCCAGCCTCTTCCAGCGCCATCACGCACAGCATCGCAGTGAAACCGGCGGTGCCAATGATCATCGCTTTGCGACCATCGAGACCTTTTGGCATCGGCACCAGCCAGTCGCCGTTGACGCGCGCCTGCGTGGAGAGGCCGCCCCAGTGGTTTTCCCCCACGCCCCAGCCGGTCAACAGCACCTGCTGCCCTGGGTGAAAGCGCGGATCTTCGCTGGAATGCACGTGACCTGCGAAATCAATTCCCGGAATCATCGGAAAATTGCGGATGATTTTCCCGGTGCCCGTGATGGCGAGAGCATCCTTATAGTTCAGGCTGGACCAGTCGATATCCACAGTCACGTTCCCCTCCGGGAGACGGTTTTCCTCAACGGATTGAACCGACGCCAGAGTTTTGCCGTCTTGCTGTTCTAAGATCAAAGCCTGCATACAGATGTCCTCACTAAGCATGATGATTGGAAAATAATTTCTGAAGACTATACTCGCTCATTGAAACGCTATGCCGATTTAACGCAATAAATTGCCAGATAGACCAGGTTTGGTAGTATGCCCCTGCTAAACGCAAGTTAGCACTTACTTGCACTTTAACTGCCTCCCCATCAACCAACGGAGTGATCTCAAGGATGCGATTAACGACGAAATTTTCAGCTTTTATTACGCTGCTGACGGGGCTGACTATCTTCGTCACCCTGATGGGGTGCTCGCTAAGCTTTTATAATGCCATTCAGGACAAACTGACCAACCGCGTGCAGTCCGTGGCTTCGGTCATTGATTCGCGACTGGTCACGTCAACGTTGCCCGCACTGTCTCAGCAACTGGATGAGCTGATGGTGCCGGTGGATATTGTACACATCGACATTCTACAGGGTAGCAAAGTCCTTCTGAGCCATGCGCGTCAGAGCAGCTATCGCCCGGCCGGGACGCTGGCACAATACCGCGAGATGACGATTCACTCCCTGAAAAGCCCAGGGGTGACCATCAGGCTGGTCTATCAGGACCCGATGGCGAACTATTTCCGTTCACTGATGACCACTGCGCCGCTCACCGTTGCGGTGGGCTTTATTGTGGTGCTGATCTTTCTGGCGGTGCGCTGGCTTCGACGCCAGCTTTCCGGACAGGAACTCCTGGAATCGCGATCTGTACGTATTTTAAACGGTGAACGAGGTGCTAAGGTGCGCGGGTCTGTTTATGAATGGCCGTCGCGGACCAGCAGCGCGCTGGATGTGTTGCTTTCAGAAATCCAGTTCGCCAGCGATCAGCGCAGCCGTATGGATACGTTGATTCGGTCCTACGCCGCCCAGGACAATAAAACCGGGCTGAATAACCGCCTTTTCTTTGATAATCAACTGGCCACGCTGCTGGAAGATACCGAAAAGGTGGGTACTCACGGGGTGGTGATGGTTATCCGGCTGCCCGATTTCGATCTTTTACGCGATACCTGGGGCCGCTCGGTGGCGGAAGAGCATCTCTTTACGCTCATCAATTTGTTATCGACCTTTATTATGCGCTATCCCGGTGCGCTGCTGGCGCGCTACCACCGCAGTGATTTTGCCGTGTTGCTGCCGCATCGGACGCTGAAAGAATCGGAAAGCATCGCCAGTCAGCTGCTGAAAGCGGTCGATGCGCTGCCACCAACCAAAATGCTCGACCGGGATGATATGGTTCATATCGGCATTTGCGCCTGGCGCGGCGGCCAGCAAACTCAACAGGTGATGGAGCATGCCGAAGCGGCCACGCGTAACGCGGTGCTGCAGGGGGCGAATGGCTGGGCGGTTTACGATGATTCTCTTCCGGAAAAAGGGCGCGGCAACGTGCGCTGGCGAACGCTCATTGAACAGATGCTGAGCCGCGGCGGGCCACGAATTTATCAAAAACCGGCCGTACTGCGTAACGGCCAGGTGCATCACCGCGAGTTACTTTGCCGTATCTTCGACGGCTCGGAAGAGGTTGTCTCCGCCGAATATCTGCCGATGGTGCTGCAGTTTGGTCTGTCGGAAGAGTACGACCGGCAGCAAATTACGCGTCTTATTCCATTTTTATCTTTCTGGCCGGAGGAAAATCTGGCATTACAGGTAACGGTAGAATCGCTGATTCGCCCGCGTTTTCAGCGCTGGCTGCGTGATGTGCTGATGCAATGTGAAAAATCGCAGCGGAAACGTATTATTTTTGAACTTGCAGAGGCAGATGTTTGTCAACATATCAGCCGTTTACAGCCGGTCGTCCGTTTGATGAATGCACTCGGTGCTCGCGTGGCAGTGACTCAGGCGGGTTTAACGCTGGTGAGTACCAGTTGGATCAAGGAGCTGGATGTGGAGCTGTTAAAGCTGCATCCGGGGCTGGTCAGGAATATTGAAAAGCGCACGGAAAACCAGCTGCTGGTTCAGAGTCTGGTGGAAGCGTGCAAGGGAACGCAAACGCAAGTCTTCGCCACAGGCATACGTTCACGCAGCGAATGGCAGATGTTGACGGAGCGCGGTGTCGCGGGTGGTCAGGGGGATTTTATTGCTACCTCTCAGCCGCTTGACAGCAATGTGAAAAAATATTTGCAAAGATACTCTGTTTGACCTGCCGTTTAATTTGTTTTCACGTAGAATATCGCGCCTGTAGCTTTGAGTATGACGAGCAAAACGCCAGTCGTTTACCTGGACGGGTTACAAATGAAAGCGAGTGACGCAGCTGTTAACTCAGCCCTGATGGAGTCAGGAAATAAATTTGTAACATAAGGAAACGTGCTGCACTAATTTTCACCGTAGCAGATGATTTTTGCGCCTTGTCGCTGCTACGTGTGGTTGGTAAAGTAAGCGGATTTTAATTTTTCCGCCCCAGCTTTCAGGATTATCCCTTAGTATGTTGAAAAAATTTCGTGGCATGTTTTCCAATGACCTGTCCATTGACCTGGGTACCGCGAATACCCTGATTTATGTAAAAGGACAAGGCATCGTATTGAATGAGCCTTCCGTTGTGGCCATTCGTCAGGATCGTGCCGGCTCCCCGAAAAGCGTGGCAGCCGTAGGACACGATGCGAAGCAGATGCTGGGTCGTACCCCAGGCAACATCGCCGCGATCCGCCCAATGAAAGACGGCGTTATCGCTGACTTCTTCGTGACTGAAAAAATGCTTCAGCACTTCATCAAGCAGGTTCACAGCAACAGCTTCATGCGCCCAAGTCCGCGCGTGCTGGTCTGTGTGCCAGTCGGTGCAACTCAGGTTGAACGCCGTGCGATCCGTGAATCCGCTCAGGGCGCAGGTGCGCGCGAAGTCTTCCTGATCGAAGAGCCGATGGCTGCTGCAATTGGTGCGGGTCTGCCGGTTTCTGAAGCAACAGGTTCCATGGTGGTGGATATCGGTGGTGGTACCACTGAAGTGGCCGTCATCTCTCTGAACGGTGTGGTTTACTCCTCTTCCGTGCGTATCGGCGGTGACCGTTTTGATGAAGCCATCATTAATTATGTGCGCCGTAACTACGGCTCTCTGATCGGTGAAGCCACCGCAGAGCGTATTAAGCACGAGATCGGTTCTGCTTACCCTGGCGACGAAGTCCGCGAAATCGAAGTTCGTGGTCGTAACCTGGCTGAAGGCGTTCCGCGTGGCTTTACCCTGAACTCCAACGAAATCCTCGAAGCGCTGCAAGAGCCGCTGACCGGTATCGTGAGCGCGGTGATGGTTGCGCTGGAACAGTGCCCGCCAGAACTGGCTTCCGACATCTCAGAGCGCGGTATGGTTCTGACCGGTGGTGGCGCGCTGCTGCGTAACCTCGACCGCCTGTTAATGGAAGAGACAGGTATTCCTGTCGTAGTTGCAGAAGATCCACTGACTTGCGTAGCCCGTGGTGGCGGCAAGGCGCTGGAAATGATCGACATGCACGGCGGCGACTTGTTCAGCGAAGAGTAGTCGGTTTGAGAGGGTAGCGAAGGCTACCCTTTCTCTCTGACACGAGAATACGCATAGCCTATGAAGCCAATTTTTAGCCGTGGCCCGTCGCTGCAGTTTCGCCTGATCCTGGGGGTGCTGGTAGCGCTTGGAGTCATCATCGCCGATAGCCGCCTCGGTATGTTCAGCCAGATCCGAACATACATGGATACCGCCGTCAGTCCTTTCTACTTTGTATCAAATGGTCCCCGTGAATTACTCGACAGTGTTTCTCAAACCTTGTCATCACGCGACCAACTCGAGCTTGAAAACCGTGCATTGCGCCAGGAATTGCTGCTGAAAAACAGCGAGCTGCTGATGCTGGGCCAGTATCGCCAGGAAAACGCCCGTCTGCGTGAGCTGCTGGGATCGCCGCTGCGTCAGGACGAGCAGAAAATGGTGACTCAGGTGATCTCCACCGTTAACGATCCGTACAGTGATCAGGTGGTCATCGACAAAGGCAGCGTGAACGGTGTTTACGAAGGCCAGCCGGTCATCAGTGATAAAGGCGTTGTGGGCCAGGTGGTTGCTGTTGCTAAGCTGACCAGCCGCGTTTTATTGATCTGTGATGCCACCCATGCGCTGCCGATTCAGGTACTGCGCAATGATATCCGTATTATTGCGGCCGGTAACGGCTGTACGGACGATCTGCAGCTGGAGCATCTGCCAGCCAACACCGATATTCGTGTGGGTGATGTTCTGGTCACCTCCGGTCTCGGCGGGCGTTTCCCTGAAGGTTATCCGGTGGCGGTTGTCTCCTCGGTGAAACTGGATACGCAGCGTGCGTATACGGTGATTCAGGCTCGTCCAACTGCGGGCTTACAGCGTCTGCGCTATTTGCTGCTGCTGTGGGGCGCCGATCGTAACGGTATCAACCCGATGACGCCGGAAGAGGTGCATCGTGTGGCCAATGAACGCTTAATGCAGATGATGCCGCAGGTTCTGCCTGCGCCGGACTCCATGGGGCCGCCTGCGCCAGTGCCTGCACCTGCGACGGGATTAACACAGCCTCCTCCGGATGCACCGCTGCCGCCACAAATCTCCTCGGGAGGGCAGTAGTGGCGAGCTATCGTAGCCAGGGACGCTGGGTAATCTGGCTCTCGTTCTTCATCGCGTTATTACTGCAAGTCATGCCCTGGCCGGACGACATTCTCGTTTTCCGGCCAAACTGGGTGCTGCTCATTTTACTCTACTGGACCCTCGCCCTGCCGCACCGCGTAAATGTGGGCACGGGTTTTGTGATGGGTGCCATACTGGATCTCATCAGTGGCTCAACGCTCGGCGTGCGCGCCCTGTCGATGAGTATTATTGCGTACCTCGTCGCACTGAAATTCCAGCTTTTCCGTAACCTCGCGCTCTGGCAACAGGCGTTGGTGGTGATGTTGTTGTCCCTCGCCGCGGATATCATTGTTTTCTGGGCTGAGTTTTTAGTGATCAACGTCTCTTTCCGACCGGAAGTGTTCTGGAGTAGTGTAGTAAACGGTGTGCTCTGGCCGTGGCTGTTCCTGCTGATGCGTAAAGTTCGCCAGCAGTTTGCCGTGCAATAAAAGGTTTCTATGACGTCTTTATTTCTTGCCTCTGGTTCCCCGCGTCGTCAGGAGTTACTCACTCAACTGGGTGTCTCTTTTGAACGTATCGTCACCGGTATTGAAGAAAAACGGGGCGATGGCGAAAGCGCGCAGCAGTATGTATCTCGTCTGGCCCGGGAAAAAGCCCTGGCTGGCGTGGCGCAAACCCCGCGTGATTTGCCGGTGCTGGGGGCAGATACCATCGTGATTCTCAACGGTGAAGTGCTCGAGAAACCGCGTGACGGTGAACATGCGGCGCAAATGCTGCGCAAATTATCCGGACAAACGCATCAGGTGATGACGGCGGTTGCACTGGCAGACAGCCAGCAGGTGCTGGATTGTCTGGTGGTCACGGATGTCACGTTCAGAGTGCTTACCGATGAGGAGATCGCCGGTTATATCGCCAGCGGTGAACCTATGGATAAAGCAGGTGCATACGGTATTCAGGGGCTGGGTGGCTGTTTCGTCAGGAAGATTAATGGCAGCTATCACGCCGTAGTCGGCTTACCGCTGGTGGAAACGTATGAGTTGCTGAGCAATTTTAACTCACTGCGTGAGGGAAGGGATAATTATGACGGCTGAATTGTTGGTAAACGTAACGCCATCGGAAACCCGAGTGGCCTATATTGATGGCGGCATTCTTCAGGAAATTCATATTGAGCGCGAAGCGCGACGCGGAATAGTAGGCAATATCTACAAAGGTCGTGTCAGTCGTGTACTACCGGGTATGCAGGCGGCATTTGTAGATATTGGCCTTGATAAAGCAGCGTTCTTGCACGCCTCGGATATCATGCCGCACACCGAATGTGTCGCGGGTGAAGAGCAAAAGCAGTTTACCGTTCGCGATATCTCCGAGCTGGTCCGCCAGGGACAGGATTTGATGGTCCAGGTGGTGAAAGATCCCCTCGGTACCAAAGGCGCCCGTCTGACGACCGACATCACTTTACCTTCTCGCTACCTGGTCTTTATGCCGGGCGCTTCACACGTCGGCGTTTCTCAGCGTATTGAAAGTGAAAGCGAGCGCGAACGCCTGAAAAAGGTGGTCGGCGCTTACTGCGACGAGCAGGGCGGCTTTATTATCCGTACCGCGGCAGAAGGGATCAGTGAAGAAGACCTGGCCTCCGATGCTGCGTACCTGAAACGCGTCTGGACCAAAGTCATGGAGCGTAAAAAACGCAACCAGACCCGCTATCAACTGTACGGCGAGCTGGCGCTGGCCCAGCGCGTGTTGCGCGATTTCGCTGATGCGCAGCTCGATCGAATCCGCGTGGATTCGCGTCTGACCTACGACGCGCTGCTGGAATTCACCGCCGAATACATCCCAGAGATGCCTGGCCTGCTGGAGCATTACACCGGCCGCCAGCCGATCTTTGATCTCTTTGACGTCGAGAACGAAATCCAGCGCGCGCTGGAGCGTAAAGTGGAGCTGAAATCCGGCGGCTATCTGATCATCGATCAGACCGAAGCGATGACCACCGTGGATATCAATACGGGGGCATTTGTCGGCCACCGCAATCTCGACGACACCATCTTCAACACCAACATCGAAGCGACGCAGGCCATCGCGCGTCAGCTGCGTCTGCGCAATCTTGGCGGCATTATCATCATCGACTTTATCGATATGAATAATGAAGATCACCGCCGCCGCGTGCTTCACTCTCTGGAGCAGGCGCTAAGCAAAGATCGGGTGAAAACCAGTATCAACGGTTTCTCTCAGCTCGGCCTGGTGGAGATGACCCGCAAGCGCACGCGCGAAAGCGTTGAACATGTGCTGTGCAACGAATGCCCAACCTGCCACGGACGCGGCACGGTAAAGTCCGTGGAGACAGTGTGCTACGAAATCATGCGTGAAATTGTCCGCGTCCATCACGCCTACGACTCCGACCGTTTTCTGGTCTATGCTTCCCCTGCGGTGGCAGAAGCACTGAAAGGCGAAGAGTCGCACGCGCTGGCGGAAGTGGAAATCTTTGTCGGCAAACAGGTAAAAGTACAAATCGAACCACTCTATAACCAGCAGCAGTTTGACGTGGTGATGATGTAAGAGGCAGCAATGCTGCAAGAGAACGGCTGACAAGGAGAGATGCGTGAGGCGATTGCCAGGAATTTTACTGCTTACAGGGGCAACGCTTGTCGTCATTGTCGCGTTGCTCGTGAGCGGGCTGCGCCTCGTGTTACCGCATCTCGACAGCTGGCGCCCGCAGGTGCTGGCAAAGATCGAAAGCGCCACCGGCATTCCCGTTGACGTCAGCCAGCTGAGTGCCAGCTGGCAAAATTTCGGCCCAACGCTGGATGTACGCGATATCAACGCGAGCCTGAAAGACGGCGGTCATCTCAAAATCAAACGCGTGACGCTGGCGCTGGATGTCTGGCAAAGTTTGCTGCACATGCGCTGGCAGTTTCGCGATCTCACCTTCTGGCAGCTTCAGTTTCTGACCAACACGCCTCTAAACCAGGGCGATAACAGCAAAGGCATCGAGACCAACCGCTTCAGCGATCTTTTCCTGCGCCAGTTCGATCATTTCGATCTGCGCGACAGCGAAATCAGTTTTATTACCCTCTCCGGGCAACGGGCCGAACTGGCGATCCCGCAGCTCACCTGGCTTAACGGCAAAGATCGCCATCGCGCCGAAGGGCAGGTGAATCTCTCCAGCCTGAACGGGCAGCACGGCATCATGCAGGTGCGCATGGATCTGCGCGACGACAACGGCCTGCTGAACAAAGGCAAAGTCTGGCTGCAGGCCGACGATGTGGATGTCAAACCCTGGCTGGGCAAATGGATGCAGGATAATGTTGCGCTGCAAAGGGCGCGCTTCAGTCTTGAAGGCTGGCTGACCCTGGCCGACGGTGACATCTCCGCCGGGGATGTGTGGCTGAAGCAGGGCGGCGCGGCGTGGAAAGGGGATACGCAATCCCATGATATGTCAGTCGATAACCTGACGGCACACGTTACGCGTCAGGGCGACAGCTGGCAATTCTCCATTCCCGATACCCGCATCACTATGGACGGCAAAGCCTGGCCGCGCGGCGCATTAACGATGGCGTGGGTGCCTGAGCAGGAAGTGGGCGGCGTGAACAACAAGCGCAGCGATGAGCTGCGTATCCGCGCCAGCAACCTCGATCTGGCAAGTCTCGACGGTTTACGGCCTATCGCGAACCGCATATCAACTGCTCTCGGCGAAGTCTGGGAAGCCACACAGCCGAGCGGCCAGATCGACACCCTGGCGCTGGATATCCCTCTGCAGGCCACAGAAAAAACCCGTTTCCAGGCCTCGTGGAAAGCGCTCTCCTGGAAGCAGTGGAAGCTGCTGCCCGGTGCCGAACACTTTGGCGGAAAGCTTGAGGGCAGCGTCGAAAACGGCAGACTGACGGCGGAAATGAATGACGCCAAAATGCCGTACGAAACGGTTTTCCGTGCGCCGCTGGAGATTGAAAAAGGTACTGCGATCCTTAACTGGCTGAACAACGAGAAAGGTTTTCAGCTTGATGGCCGTGATATCGACGTAAAAGCCACCGGCGTTCACGCGCGCGGTAATTTCCGCTATCTGCAGCCGGAAGGTGATGAGCCATGGCTGGGGATTCTGGCCGGTATCAGCACTGACGATGGCGGCCAGGCCTGGCGCTATTTCCCGGAAAACCTGATGGGCAAAGCGCTGGTGGACTACCTGAGCGGCGCGATTCAGGGCGGTCAGGCCGATAATGCCACGCTGGTCTACGGCGGCAATCCGCACCTGTTCCCTTACAAACACAACGAAGGCCAGTTCCAGGTTCTGGTGCCGCTGCGTAATGCGACTTTCGCCTTCCAGCCCGACTGGCCAGCGCTGAAAAACCTCAATATCGAACTGAATTTCCTGAACGACGGGCTGTGGATGAAATCCGACAGCGTCGCGCTGGGCGGCGTAACCGCCAGTAATCTGAGAGCGGTGATTCCGGATTACTCGAAAGAGAAGCTGCTGATCGACGCGGACATTAACGGGCCGGGCAAAGCCGTCGGGCCTTATTTCGAAGAGACACCGCTGGATGACTCGCTGGGTGCTGCGCTGCAAGAGCTGCAAATCGATGGCGATGTGAATGCCCGTTTGCATCTCGACATCCCGCTGGATGGCGAGATGACCACCGCCGAAGGCGATGTGGTGCTGAACAACAACAGCCTGTTTATCAAGCCGCTAGATAGTACGCTCAAGAACCTGAGCGGCAAATTCAGCTTTGTGAATGGCAATCTGAAAAGCGGGCCGCTGAAAGCCAACTGGTTTAATCAACCGATTAACGTGGATTTCAGCACCACCGAAGGTGAAAAAGCCTATCAGGTTGCCGTCAATATGGATGCTAACTGGCAGCCCGCACGGATGGACGTGCTGCCAAAACCGGTGGCCGAATCTATCGACGGAACGGTTGCCTGGAACGGTAAAGTGGCCATCGACCTGCCTTATCGTGGAAGTGCGCACTATAAAGTCGACGTGACGGGCGATCTGAAGAATGTAAGCAGTCACTTACCTGCACCGCTGGATAAGAAAGCCGGGCAGCCACTGCCGATGAACATCAACGTGCAGGGCGATCTGAACAGCTTCGCTCTCACTGGTAATGCGAATGGTACAAATCACTTTAACAGCCGCTGGTTGCTCAGTCGCAAACTGACTCTCGACCGGGCCATCTGGACCACGGACAGCCGCACCATTCCGCCACTCCCTGAGCAGCCAGGCGTTGAGCTGAACCTGCCCGCGATGGATGGCGCCGAGTGGCTGGCGATGTTTAACAAGGGCGTTGGGCAAAATGTGGATGAAGCCGCTCAGTTCCCGCAGCGCGTGACCGTCCGTACGCCGTCGCTGACGCTGGGCGGACAGCAGTGGAATAACCTCAGCATTGTCTCTGAGCCAACCCTCAACGGTTCGACGGTGGAAGCGCAGGGCCGCGAGATTAACGCCACGCTGACGATGCGTGACAACGCGCCATGGCAGGCGGCAATTCGTTATCTTTACTACAACCCGACGACGGCCACGAAAGGGCAAACGGGAGCGGCTTCGCCATTAGCCGAGGTTTCAAAAGTGGATTTCAGCGGCTGGCCGGATTTACAACTGCGCTGCGCGGAGTGCTGGCTGTGGGGCCAGAAATATGGCCGCATCGACGGTGATTTTGCCGTGAAGGGCAACACCCTGAGCCTCGCGGGCGGCCTGATTGATACCGGCTTTGGGCGTCTGACGGCGGACGGAGAGTGGGTGAATGGCGCGGGCGAACAGCGCACCTCCCTGAAAGGTAGAATCAAGGGCAACAAGCTGGATGCGGCGGCGAATTTCTTTGGCGTCAGCACACCGCTGCGCGGCTCTTCCTTCGATGTTAATTACGATCTGCACTGGCGCGCCGAGCCGTGGAAACCGGACGAAGCTACGCTGAACGGCATCCTCAAAACCAATCTGGGCAAAGGCGAAATCGCCGACGTCAGCACTGGCCACGCCGGGCAGCTCTTACGTTTACTGAGCTTTGACGCGCTGCTGCGCAAACTGCGTTTTGACTTCAGCGATACCTTCAGCGAAGGGTTCTATTACGACTCTATTCGCAGTACGGCGTGGATCAAAGACGGCGTTCTGCATACGGATGACACGCTGGTGGATGGCCTGGAAGCCGATATCGCCATGAAAGGCTCGGTGAATCTGGTGCGTCGTGAACTGGATATGGAAGCGGTGGTAGCGCCAGAGATCTCTGCGACCGTCGGTGTCGCTGCCGCATTCGTGGTCAACCCGATTGTGGGCGCCGCAGTGTTTGCCGCCAGTAAGGTGCTGGGGCCGCTGTGGAGTAAGGTCTCAATCCTGCGCTATCGCATTACCGGGCCGGTCGATAAGCCGCAGATTAATGAGGTGCTCCGTCAGGCGCGCAAAGATGCACAGCAATGATTTGACGCGGGCGAGTAATTGCCCCACTCTCATAAATAATGAATTTTTTTACCGCCCTCGGGCGGCAACGAACGAGTAGCAAAACGATGAGTCTGAACCTGGTAAGTGAACATTTGCTCGCAGCGAACGGCCTGAGTCATCAGGACCTGTTTTCCATTCTTGCACAACTAACCGAGCGTCGCCTCGATTACGGCGATCTCTATTTCCAGTCGAGCTACCACGAATCCTGGGTTTTAGAAGACAGCATCATTAAAGATGGCTCTTATAACATCGACCAGGGTGTCGGTGTTCGCGCCGTAAGCGGTGAGAAAACCGGCTTTGCCTATGCCGATCAGATTAGCCTGACTGCGCTGGAGCAGAGCGCCCAGGCAGCGCGGACTATCGTGCGTGAAGCGGGCGATGGTCGAGTGAAAACCCTCGGCGAAGTGCAGCATTCTGCGCTCTATACCAGCATCGATCCGCTGCAAAGCATGACCCGCGAGGAGAAGCTGGATATCCTGCGCCGCGTGGACAAAGTGGCTCGCGCGACAGATAAACGCGTTCAAGAAGTGTCAGCCAGCCTGAGCGGTGTGTATGAACTCATTCTGGTGGCCGCAACCGACGGTACGCTGGCCGCTGATGTACGCCCGCTGGTACGTCTGTCTGTCAGCGTGCAGGTGGAAGATGACGGTAAACGCGAACGTGGCTCCAGCGGTGGCGGCGGTCGTTTTGGTTATGATTGGTTCCTGGCCGATGAAGACGGCGATGTTCGCGCAGATGCGTGGGCGAAAGAAGCCGTGCGCATGGCGCTGGTGAATCTCAATGCGGTAGCGGCCCCAGCCGGTACGCTGCCGGTGGTACTGGGCGCAGGCTGGCCTGGCGTGCTGCTTCACGAAGCGGTCGGTCACGGTCTGGAAGGCGATTTCAACCGTCGCGGCACCTCCGTATTCAGCGGTCAGATGGGCGAGCTGGTGGCCTCTGAACTGTGTACCGTTGTGGATGATGGCACCATGACCGATCGTCGTGGGTCTATCTCTATCGATGATGAAGGGACGCCGGGGCAGTACAATGTGCTGATCGAAAACGGCATTCTGAAAGGTTACATGCAGGACAAACTCAACGCGCGTCTGATGGGCGTTGCGCCAACCGGGAATGGTCGTCGCGAATCCTACGCACATCTGCCGATGCCGCGTATGACCAACACCTATATGCTCGCAGGCAAATCGACGCCGCAGGAGATCATCGAATCCGTTGATTACGGGATCTTCGCGCCAAACTTCGGCGGTGGCCAGGTGGATATCACCTCCGGCAAGTTTGTCTTCTCGACGTCCGAAGCCTATCTGATTGAAAAAGGCAAAGTCACCAAAGCGGTGAAAGGCGCTACGCTGATTGGCTCCGGCATCGAGGCGATGCAGCAGATTTCGATGGTGGGTAACGATCTGAAGCTGGATAAAGGCGTGGGCGTCTGCGGTAAAGAAGGCCAGAGCCTGCCGGTAGGCGTCGGTCAGCCGACGCTGAAAGTGGATAATCTAACCGTCGGCGGTACCGCCTGACCTGAAGTCTTATTGAAAAAATGGCGCGTCTGAAAAGGCGCGCCATTTTTTTTGCGACGCTTATCGAGCGCTGTTTAGCGGCACCTCAGGATCAGGCTCGCGAGTGATGCGGTTACGTAAATCGCGACGGATAATTTCAATCGACCAGAACCAGATCAGGTGACCCACTATCTCGGAAACGTGCTCGTACCACGGAAGATCAAACAGTGGCGGTGTCAGCCCCATCAGCGGGAACGAAATCATATGAACAAATAGCTGCGCTAATGCCCCAGCGAATAAACCCTGCCAGAGCTTTATTTTCGGAAAGACTTCCGCAACAACGCAATAGCCTACGGCGAACACGATTGAGAAAATGATATGTGTCACGCCAACCCAGTTGAATATATGTCCGGCAAATGTATAAACCGCAGCGTTAGGGTCGACGACGCCCAGCCAGTCGCGGAGAAATACATAGGGTGGATTCAGGAAATTACGTGAGCAATCAATTTGGCTGGCGGCTCTGATTAATTGCTCTGGCCCGCATGCGGCGCTGAATAAATCGGTTGGACTGCGCGGAGGAAGAGGAACTTCGGCGCCCCATTTGACAAAGGCGGAGACAATCCCGGCGATCAACCCAATGAACGCGGCGAGTCCGTAGCGCCTGCGTGAAGGCGGTGTTTGTTCGAATAGATTCATATTTATTCCTTGTTTAAACAAAATCCTGAGAAACGTTATTTTTATGAAGTATTTATTTAACAACTCTATAACCGTCTGATATTTGCGTAGAACAGGTTTCAGACAATGAGTACGATAAAGGTCACAAGGCAAATATGTCAATTCGCCATTATTAATAGAACTCAGTGAAATATCTTAATTGTGCCGGAACGGACTGGGGGGTATTTATCTCTGACAGGAGGGCAGAGGCCAAATTCCAATAATCATTTGACCTCTCTGCATTTACGGGGCGGCTTACTCTTTTCTTCTGCCCCGCATTCCCTGATAAAGCTCCGCCACTTCCACAAAATAGTCAGTCAGGTAGTTAATACAGACCTGGACCTTGAGCGGCAGTTTGTCCTTTTCCGTATAGAGGGCATACACCGGGCGGGGATCGGACTGGTAGCGCGGGAAGAGAATCTCCAACTCACCGCTGTTGATCTCATTGATCACCCACATCAACGGCACGTAGGCGATGCCTGCTCCGGCGACCAGCCAGCGGGAGATGGTCATGGGATCGTTCGTCACGAACCGCCCCTGCGGCAGCAGTTTTGTCGACAGTCCTTCCGGGGCAATCAGCTCAAACTCGTTGTCCGGACGCACGCTGTACTCCAGCCAGGAGTGATTGCTCAGATCGGCTGGTTTTTCCGGCACGCCAAACTGCGCCAGATAGTTTTTAGAGGCGCAGACGACCATCGGCATACTGCCCAGGCGACGAGAGAACAGGCTGGAATCCTGCAGCGCACCGACGCGGATCACGACGTCCAGACCGTCGGCGATCAGGTCTGGCGCCGGGATGCCGGTGACCAAATTTACTGCCAGACCTGGATACTCTTTAAGCATTTCTGCCGTCATACTGGCGAGGACATTTTGTGCCATAGTTGAAGAACACCCGATCCGCAGTGTGCCGATGGGGGTGTTATTGAAGGCATAGAGTTGCTCGTGCACGTCCTGGACTTCGTGCAACATCCGACGACAGCCCTGGTAATAGATTTTTCCCGCCTCCGTCAGCCCAATGCTGCGGGTGCTGCGGTTGAGCAGCTTGACCTGAAGCTCATCTTCCAGTTTCGACACCGTCTGGCTGATGGATGAAACACTCATCTGAAGCTGTCGGGCCGCGGCGGTAAAGGAGCCAAATTCGACGACTTTGGCAAACACAGACATGCGCTTTAAACGTTCCATTGTTCACTCTGGCTTAAAAGTGATTTAGATCACATATTATAGATAACAGCATAACAGTTACGTTAATATATTATTACTGACATAACAGCTTCACCATTCCCGCCCGGCTTTTCTTGCCCTACTGCGATGGTGTGAGCTAAACAAAAACTGTCGCCTGCACGCGTTCAAATCAAGGTCAACATGAGTCTGTTTCCCGTTATCGTGGTGTTCGGTCTATCGTTCCCACCGATTTTCTTCGAACTAATTTTATCACTGGCGATTTTCTGGCTGGTGCGCAAGGTGCTGGTTCCAACCGGCATCTACGATTTTGTCTGGCACCCTGCACTGTTTAATACCGCGCTGTATTGCTGCCTGTTCTGGCTTGTATCGCGCATGTTTGTCTGAGGTAGATGTGAAAACACTAACAAGAAATATCTCCCGTACCGCCATCACCGTGGCGCTGGTGGTCCTGGCGTTCATCGCAATTTTCCGCGCCTGGGTGTTTTACACCGAGTCACCCTGGACGCGTGACGCGCGTTTCAGCGCGGATGTGGTGGCCATTGCCCCTGACGTCGCCGGGCTTATCACGGCGGTTAACGTGCGTGATAACGAACTGGTGAAAAAAGATCAGGTGCTTTTCACCATCGATCAGCCTCGCTACCAGAAAGCCCTCGAAGAGGCTGAAGCAGACGTCGCCTACTATCGGGCGCTGGCCACGGAAAAACGCCGTGAAGCCGGACGACGTAACCAGCTGGGCGTACAGGCCATGTCTCGTGAAGAGATTGACCAGTCTAACAACGTATTGCAAACCGTTCTGCATCAGCAGGCAAAAGCCGAAGCAACGCGCGACCTGGCGAAACTGGATCTGGAACGTACGGTGATCCGTGCGCCGTCTGACGGCTGGGTGACCAACCTCAACGTCTATACCGGTGAATTTATCACTCGCGGCTCCACCGCTGTGGCGCTGGTGAAACAGCACTCTTTCTATATTCTCGCCTATATGGAAGAGACCAAACTGGAAGGGGTACGTCCAGGCTATCGCGCCGAAATCACGCCGCTGGGCAGCAACCGCGTGCTTAAAGGCACGGTGGACAGCGTGGCCGCAGGCGTTACCAACTCCAGCGCCACCCGCGATACCAAAGGGATGGCAACGGTTGATTCTAACCTTGAGTGGGTTCGTCTGGCGCAACGTGTGCCGGTGCGTATTCGTCTCGATGACGAGCAGGGCAACCTGTGGCCAGCCGGCACCACGGCGACGGTGGTGATCACCGGTGAGAAAGATCGTAACGGCAACAACGACTCCCTGTTCCGTAAAATCGCGCATCGTCTGCGTGAGATTGGTTAATTGTGATGGGTATTTTCACCATCGCCACCCAGCACGTTCGCTTCGCCATTAAGCTGGCGTGCGCCATCGTGCTGGCACTGTTTGTCGGTTTTCACTTCCAGCTGGAAACGCCGCGTTGGGCGGTGCTGACGGCGGCGATAGTTGCTGCGGGCCCGGCCTTCGCGGCGGGCGGCGAACCTTACTCGGGTGCCATCCGTTATCGCGGGATGTTGCGTATCGCCGGGACGTTTATCGGCTGTATCGCAGCGCTGACGATCATTATCACCATGATTCGCTCTCCGCTAATGATGCTGATGGTGTGCTGTATCTGGGCGGGCTTTTGTACCTGGGTTTCCTCGCTGGTGAAGGTGGAGAACTCCTACGCCTGGGGCTTATCCGGTTATACCGCGCTGATCATTGTGATCACCATTCAGAGTGAACCCCTGCTTGCGCCGCAGTTTGCTCTTGAGCGTTGCAGTGAGATTGTCATCGGGATTGTCTGTGCGATCGTTGCCGATCTGCTTTTCTCGCCGCGCTCCATCAAGCAGGAAGTCGATCGCGAGCTGGATGCGCTGATTGTTGCTCAATATCAACTGATGCAGCTGTGTATTAAACACGGCGACAGCGAAGAGGTGGACAACGCCTGGAGCGCGCTGGTGCGTCGCAGCACGGCGCTGGAAGGGATGCGCAGCAACCTGAATATGGAATCCTCCCGCTGGGCGCGCGCTAACCGACGCCTTAAAGCGATCAACACGGTCTCCCTGACGCTGATCACCCAGGCCTGCGAAACCTACCTGATTCAAAATACCCGTCCCGAGGCGGTCACGGATACTTTCCGTGAACTGTTCGCAGAACCCGTCGAAACGGTGCAGGATGTGCGCAAACAGCTGAAGAGAATGCGACGAGTCATTGTCTGGACCGGTGAGCGCGACACGCCTGTTACCATTTATAGCTGGGTAGGGGCGGCGACGCGCTATCTGCTCCTCAAACGCGGCGTGATCAGTAATACCAAAATCAGCGCTATTGAAGAGGAGATTCTACGCAGCGAAGTGGTCATCAAAGCCGAGTCGGCAGAGCGCCACCATGCGATGGTGAATTTCTGGCGTACGACTATCGCGTGTGTGCTCGGCACGCTCTTCTGGCTGTGGACGGGCTGGACGTCGGGTGCGAGCGCGATGGTAATGATTGCAGTGGTGACTTCGCTGGCGATGCGTCTGCCAAATCCACGCATGGTGGCAGTCGATTTTCTGTATGGCGCGCTCGCGGCGCTCCCCATCGGGGCGTTCTATTTCCTCGTGGTGCTGCCCTCCACCCAGCAAAGTATGCTGCTGCTGTGTATCAGTCTTGCGGTGCTGGCGTTCTTTATCGGGATTGAAGTGCAGAAGCGTCGTCTCGGGTCTTTGGGCGCACTCGCCAGTACGATCAACATTCTGGTGCTGGATAACCCGATGACCTTCCACTTCAGCCAGTTTCTCGACAGCGCGTTAGGCCAGCTGGTGGGCTGTTTCCTGGCGATGATGGTCATTCTGCTGGTGCGTGATAACTCCCATGCGCGTACCGGACGTGTGCTGCTGAACCAGTTTGTCTCGGCGGCGGTATCTGCGATGACCACTAACACCGCGCGTCGCAAAGAGAACCATCTGCCGGCCCTGTATCAGCAGCTGTTTTTACTGCTGACGAAATTCCCTGGCGATATTGCCAAGTTCCGCCTGGCGCTGACGATGATCATCGCGCACCAGCGTCTGCGCAATGCGCCGATTCCGATCAACGACGATCTGTCGGCATTTCACCGCCAGCTGCGTCGCACGGCGGATCATGTGATTTCGGCCTCGTCGGACGATAAGCGCCGCCGCTACTTTGGCCAGTTACTGGAAGAGTTAAACATCTACCAGGAGAAACTGCGGGTCTGGGAAGCGCCGCGGCAAGTGACGGAACCAGTACAGCGACTGACGGATGTGCTGCATCGGTATCAGAATACGCTTACCGACAGCTAGTTGGTTCTGCACAGCCGACAAACACACCGTAAAAACCGACGCCAAAAGCGTCGGTTTTTTTGTGGCTATACTTATCCTGGCAGGCTCTTAAACCCAGATCAGGAGGACACATGACCACCCAGGCACTCCAGGACAATGCGCTTTTTCAAACCGGATATCTGGTAGACGGCATATGGAAAACGCTGGATACCACTTTTGATGTGCTCAACCCGGCCACGGGCGATGTCGTCGCGAAAGTCGCAAAAGCAGGTAAAAAAGAGACCGAAGAAGCTATCGCGGCAGCCAGTCGCGCCTTCCCGGCGTGGCGAGCGAAAACGGCGAAAGAGCGTTCGGCGATCCTGTACCGCTGGTACGAACTGATCATTGAGAACAAAAGCTGGCTCGGACGGCTGATGACCACCGAACAAGGTAAACCGCTAAAAGAGGCGGAAGGCGAAGTCGAATACGCCGCCAGCTTTATCCAGTGGTTTGCCGAGCAGGCGAAACGCGCTAACGGCGAAATCATCCCCCCCATCAAACCCGGTTCACGCATTCTGGCGACCCGCGAACCCATCGGCGTAGTGGCGGCGATCACGCCGTGGAATTTCCCGATGGCGATGCTGACCCGCAAACTCGGCCCAGCGTTGGCCGCAGGCTGCACCGGCGTCATTAAACCCGCTAACAACACACCGCTCAGTGCCTTTGCGCTGCTGACGCTGGCGAAAAAAGCCGGTGTTCCTGATGGCGTGCTCAACGCCGTCGCCGGGAACACCCACGAGATCAGCGATGCCATCATGGCCAGCCACGAGGTGCGGAAAATCTCGTTTACCGGTTCGACTGCCGTGGGCAAAACGCTGGTGCGTAATGCCGCAGAAACCATGAAAAAAGTCTCCATGGAGCTGGGCGGCAATGCGCCGTATATCGTCTTTGACGATGCTGATATTGAAGCCGCCGTGAAAGGGGCGATTGCCAATAAATTCCGTAACGCCGGGCAGGTGTGTGTCAGCGTGAACCGGTTCTATATTCAGGAATCCGTCTACGACGCCTTTGTGACCAAACTCGCTGATGCGGTAAACGCTCTGAAAGTGGGGAACGGCCTGGAAGAGGGCGTGGTGGTGGGGCCACTGATTGAACCTAATGCGGTGAATAAAGTGCGCGAACACGTTGAGGATGCGGTGGCAAAAGGTGCAACGGTGCTGGCGGGCGGTAAAGCGCATTCGCTCGGCGGTAATTTCTGGCAGCCAACCGTGTTGGGCGAGTGTCATGAAGGGATGAAACTGGCTGAGGAAGAGACCTTTGGCCCGGTTGCCGCCTGTTTCCGCTTTACCTCAGAAGAAGAGGTGATCCAGCGTGCGAACAATACGCCGTTTGGCCTGGCGGCTTACTTCTATACGCAAAATCTTTCGCGCGTTTTCCGCGTATCGCAGGCGATTGAGAGCGGCATGATTGGCATTAACGAATGCGCGGTCTCGACCGAGCTCGGCCCATTCGGCGGTGTGAAAGAGTCGGGACTGGGTCGGGAAGGATCGGTTCTTGGGCTGGAAGAGTTTCTGGAAGTTAAAACCCTGCATATCGGGGGATTATAATTATCGTCAGGGCGGCGCAGGCCGCCTTTCTGGACGGGGTGGCGGGCAATGAATATCTATACGTTTGATTTTGATGAAATCGACAGTCAGGAAGACTTTTACCGCGAATTTTGTCGCACATTTGGGTTAGAACAGGCAAAGGTAACGGATCTGGATTCGCTGTGGGACGTGGTGATTGGCGATGTCTTACCCATGCCGCTGGAACTGGAGTTTATCCACCTGCCGGATAAGCTACGCCGACGCTTTGGCGCACTGGTTCTGCTGTTTGATGAGGCGGAAGAGGAGCTGGAAGGACAACTACGCTTTAACGTTCGTCACTGATTTCAGACATAAAAAAGCCCCTGACAAAGCGTCAGGGGCAAGTCGTATGATGAGATACGACGAGGGTTTATTTGTACAGCTCAGCCGTCGCATGCCAGTGGTCACCCTGATTTAGCTCGGTGACACGATAGCTGCTTGCGCCTGCTTTTTCAGCTTTAGCCGCCAGCTCCTGGCGGATATCCATCGGAGAACCCGCGACGGAAGATACGGATACACTACCCATTGATTGCAGGTTTTGCGCTTGCTCAGCATTCACCTGATGCACAGCTGCGCTGGCACCGAAAGAGAGAACGGAAGCTAAGCCTAGGGTTGCGATGATTAATTTGGTGTTCATAGTCGTACTCCTGAATGTGTTTCCTCGACGGCGAGAAGGGTTATACCGCTATTTTTATGCCTGGTGCCGTTGAGTTGATAATGTCGTTACTACTTACTATTGATAAAACTTATTTGTACAGCTCAGCCGTTGCGTGCCAGTGGTCACCAGAACGCGCTTCGATGATGCGATAAGAAGACGCACCCTGCTCTTCGGCTTTCTTGTTCAGCATTTCGTGCATGTCCATCGGAGACGTACCGATTGCACCTACGGAAACGGTGCCGATGGCCTGGCGAGATTGTGCCTGATCAGCGTTGATAGAGTCGGCAGCAAATGCACCGAATGACAGGACAGACAGGACGCTCAGAGCCGCTACAGTTGTTTTGATTTTCATGATTGTTTACCTCGTCGAATTTATTGGGGTCTTTCGTTTCGTGACCCTCATCACAAAATCAAGTATACACTAATCACGCTAAATATTAATACCACGCTAATTGTTTCATGGGTAATTACGTGTTAACTGGTCACGTTTTTATAACTAAAATGCATAGAATTGACCGTTTTTTGGTCACAAAGATAGTCGATATATAAGTAAATCATAGACATAACTAACTTTGATTTTTTGTGCGATCTGTTGATAGATCATTCGCTGGATGAATGAAAAGAGGCAGGTAAAAGCACTATTTGCAAAAGTAAGCACAACAGAATGGGGACGTAAACAAGGCGGGGGGCAGAACATTCCCCGCTGCCTGAGCAGCTGGGAAGGGGATTACAGCTCCTGTTCGAACAGCATCAGGATAGCTTCGTAGAGATCTTTAACGGAAAAACCGTTCGCCGGCGTAGTAAAGATGGTGTCATCCCCCGCGATGGTGCCGAGGATCCCTTCCGCTTTACCCAGTGAATCGAGCAGGCGGGCGATTAACTGCGCCGCACCCGGGCTTGTGTGGATCACGACCACCGCGTCGTTGTAATCAATATCCAGCACCAGGTTTTTCAGCGGGCTGGAGGTGGTCGGCACGCCCAGCTCGGCGGGCAGGCAGTAGACCATTTCCATTTTGGCGTTGCGAGTACGCACCGCGCCAAACTTGGTGAGCATGCGGGAGACTTTCGACTGATTAATGTTCTCGAAACCTTGTTCCTGTAAAGCCAGAACAATCTCTCCCTGAGAACTGAATTTCTCTTCTTTAAGCAGCGCTTTAAACGCCTTCACTAATTCTTCTTGTTTTGACGAGCTTCGCATAAGTCACCCGGAATATGACGATAGAAACAACATTATTATGCATGTGGATGAATTTTTATGCAAATATTCTGCCCTGAACCAGGCTGAAATAATGTTATGAAAGGGAGTGATTTTATCAAATTTCGTTATCAGAAAACATGCCTACATCACGGCGCGTAAATAACCTTAAAAGTAAACTAAATGTTATCAAAATGATGTTGTTTTGCTGGCGAGTGAGGGTGTATTGTAACCACCGTCTTGATTGGCTACTTCGTTGTCGCAGTTTGCTGGAAGCATTCTGGCAAAGGTGAAAGACGCGTGACCTCAAATTCTTTAGCTACGAAAATTGTAATTATTTACCTGCTGAATTAATGTCGCCGCAACGGAGTAACAGATATTAAAGTTAACCATAATAAGGAGTTTAGGATGAAAGTTGCAGTCCTCGGCGCTGCTGGTGGTATCGGCCAGGCGCTTGCCCTACTACTGAAAACCCAACTGCCTTCAGGCTCAGAACTCTCTCTGTATGATATTGCTCCGGTAACCCCAGGTGTGGCGGTTGACCTGAGCCACATCCCAACAGCTGTGAAAATCAAAGGCTTCTCCGGTGAAAACGCACGCCCGGCGCTCGAAGGCGCAGACGTCGTGCTGATCTCCGCGGGTGTTGCACGTAAGCCTGGTATGGACCGTTCCGATCTGTTCAACGTCAACGCCGGTATTGTGAAGAACCTGGTCCAGCAGATCGCAGAAACCTGCCCGAAAGCCTGTATCGGTATCATCACTAACCCGGTCAACACCACGGTTGCTATCGCAGCAGAAGTGCTGAAAAAAGCCGGCGTTTACGATAAGAACAAACTGTTTGGCGTGACCACGCTGGACATCATCCGTTCCAACACCTTCGTGGCTGAACTGAAAGGCAAACAGCCTTCCGACATCGACGTGCCGGTTATCGGTGGTCACTCTGGCGTGACAATTCTGCCACTGCTGTCCCAGATCCCAGGCGTGAGCTTCTCCGAGCAGGAAGTGGCTGACCTGACCAAACGCATCCAGAACGCGGGCACCGAAGTGGTGGAAGCGAAGGCGGGTGGCGGTTCTGCAACCCTGTCTATGGGCCAGGCGGCTGCACGTTTTGGTCTGTCTCTGGTTCGCGCGCTGCAAGGCGAGAAAGGCGTAGTGGAATGTGCGTATGTGGAAGGTGACGGCGAGCACGCCCGTTTCTTCTCACAGCCGCTGCTGCTGGGTAAAAACGGCGTTGAAGAACGTCAGTCAATCGGCAAGCTGAGCGCGTTTGAACAACAAGCGATGGAAGGCATGCTCGATACGCTGAAGAAAGATATCACCCTGGGCGAAGAGTTCGTTAACAAATAAACGAATGCCAGACGATAAAAAACCGGAGCCATGGCTCCGGTTTTTTTATGCCGCTTAGTTGGTGGACGGGTATTCCTGAATAGTGACCTGAATGGTCAGCTTCTTATCATTACGCATGACTTCCACCGGAATGATAGAACCCGGGCGAATCTCTGCCACCTGGTCCATTGTCTCCAGCGCGGATACTGCCGGGATACCGTTCACCGACACAATCACGTCATTAACCTGCAGTCCTGCCGCCGCAGCCGGGCCACCCGGGGTGACTTCGTTCACGACGATGCCCTGAATCTGATCGATACCGCCACCCTGGGTATGCAGCGGCGCGATTTCACGTCCACCAATTCCAATGTAGCCACGGATCACGCGACCGTCGCGGATCAGCTTGTCCATGATTTTGGTCGCCAGCTGGAACGGGATCGCAAAACCGATGCCTTCCGGCGTTTCACCATCGTTGCTCTTATCAAAGGAGAGGGTGTTGATGCCCATCAGCTCGCCGAGGGAGTTCACCAGCGCGCCGCCCGAGTTACCGTGGTTGATGGAGGCATCCGTCTGCAGGAAATTCTGTCGTCCTGACGGGTTCAGGCCAATACGACCGGTGGCGCTGATAATCCCCTGGGTAATGGTCTGGCCCAGGTTATAGGGGTTTCCGATTGCCATCACCACGTCGCCGATATGCGGCGTGCGCTTACGGTTAATCGGAATCACCGGCAAGCCACCGCTGGCGGTAATTTTCAGCACCGCCAGATCCGTCAGGCTATCCGAACCGACCAGTAGGGCTTCAAAAACGCGGCCATCCTGCAACGCTACAATAATCTGATCGGCGTCGTTGATAACGTGCTTGTTGGTAATGATGTAGCCGCGCTCGTCCATAATTACGCCGGAACCGAGGGTGCGGATCTCCAGCTGATTATTGGCGGAACTGTTGAGGCCGCGGTTATAGACGTTCACCACGGCGGGTGCTGCCCGGCGAACGGCCTGGTTGTAACTCACTGGCGTCTCATCCGTACTGTCGAACTGAGGCGCCGCCAGCTTATTGAACTGACGTAATGAGGGCATTGCAGCCAGTAATAAACCGCCAACGACCAATCCGATGGCGACGGAGCGAAATAGCTTAAGAACCATGATGCGGGCGTCGTTAATTGAGAAACGGTTGCAGCATAACATGACTTATCCGGACATCACACGCAGCGGTGATGTCCGGGGTCAGTGCTTAGCGTAATAAGATGTAAAGCGTGTCGTTGCCGCGAACAATTTGCAGCGCAATCACCGTCGGTTTGCTCTCCAGCACTTTGCGCATTTCTGCAATCGACTGCACGCGGTTGCGGTTGACGCCGATAATCACGTCATCCTGATGCAAGCCAGCCTGTGCGGCCGGGCTGCTCTTCTCGACGCTTTCAATGGTGATGCCTTTGGTGCCGTCTTTGAGCTGCCCGTCACTCAGCGCCGCGCCTTGCAGGGCAGGGGCGATCAGCTCGGCGCTGGCCGATGCAGAGGTGCTCTTATCCAGCGTCACTTCCACGTCGAGCGGTTTACCGTCGCGCAGCAGGCCGAGTTTCACTTTGGTGCCTGGCTCTGTGGTGGCGATGCGCGAGCGCAGCTCCGCAAAGCTGTTCAGCGGTTTACCGTTCAGGCTTACAATCACATCGCCCGATTTCACGCCCGCCTTCGCCGAGCCGGAATTGGCCAGCACTTCGCTGACGAACGCCCCGCGCTGGACGTTAAGATTGAACGCTTTCGCAATATCAGCGCTCATCTCCATGCCTTTAATACCTAACAGTCCGCGCTTGATTTCGCCGGACTCAATCAGCTGTTGCGCCAGGGTTTTCGCCATATTGCTGGGGATAGCGAAACCGATGCCGATGCTGCCGCCGCCCGGTGCGAGGATCGCGGTGTTAATCCCGATCAGCTCGCCGTTCAGGTTCAGCAGGGCACCGCCGGAGTTGCCGCGGTTAATGGAGGCGTCGGTCTGGATAAAGTTTTCCAGCCCTTCAAGGTTTAGCCCGCTGCGGCCAAGCGCCGAGACAATCCCGGAGGTCGCGGTCTGGCCTAAGCCAAACGGGTTACCGACGGCCACGGCAAAATCGCCGACGCGCAGTTTATCGGAGTCGGCGATTACAATTTGCGTCAGGTTGCTGGGGTTTTGTATTTGCAGCAGCGCGATGTCGCTCTGGTCATCGCCGCCAATCAGTTTGGCGTCAAACTCACGACCATCGTTCATCTGCACGCTGATTTTGTCGGCCTGGCTGATGACGTGGTTGTTGGTCAACACGTAGCCTTTCGCCGCGTCGATCACCACGCCGGAGCCAAGCCCTTCAAAAGGTTGCGCTGGCTGGTCCGGGCCTTCTTCGCCAAAGTATTTTTTTAGCTCTTCCGGCACGCGCTGGCTTTGCGCGGCGGTGCCTTCCACCTTCACGCTCACCACCGCAGGCAGCACTTTTTCAAGCATCGGCGCCAGGCTCGGAATGGCAGCCGCACCAGGCACTTGCGAAGGAAGCGCCGCGGCCGCAGGCCAGGACGCCGTCAAAGATAACCCGACACTTAACGCTATCGCGCTTAACAGCTGGTTTTTTTTCTTCATTGATGCTGGCTCTCGTTGCCTGGAGTAAAGGAAAATCGGCCCAAAAACAGTCTGATGTTATTGAATTTCAAACCACTGAACAATGAGGTAATTGACTAAATAATAGCTGGGAAGGGAAAGAAAGGACGGGCGCGAGGTGTGCGCCCGTGAAATAAATCGTAGATGTGCGATTAATCGCGTTTTACGCCACCGCGCAGCAGGCCGGATGCACCGTCAGAGTAATCACGCGGCATTTGAATCGGTGCCTGATCGTTACCGGCTTCAGACTCCGCCAGACGGTTGCGGAACGGGTTGGTGTCACCGCTCAGTTCCGGCAGCAGGCTGCTGGAGCTTTTTGCCATGTGCTGATACAGCTGACGGTAATCGGTCGCCATATTGTCCAGCAGTTCGGCGCTACGGGCAAAGTGGCTGACCAGCTCTTCACGATACTCTTCCAGCTCAGCTTTGTTCTTTTCCAGTTCATACTGCAGCGACTGTTGCTGACGCAATTTGCGATTACCAAAACGCATGGCCACGGCACCGATGGCGATACCGACGACTAAACCAATTAGCGCATATTCCCAGGTCATGAACTTCTCCCGTTGTCTTGTTGTTCCGTAGGGTAGTGGCTCGGCTCCTGCCTGTGCCTGATTATGCCACTATAACCGCTATTTCTTCAGAAGTGGAATCCTGACGCATCATCGCGTACTGTAGAACGGCCTTTTTTTCGCCAGTCGCGCCCACTGGTGAGGTTTAATTGAAGGAATAACAACAAGATTATGCAAAATCTGTCCCCCACATCGCGTTACCAACAGGCCCTTGATGAGGGCACTCATCAGCCCGACGACGTTCAGCGTGAAGCTGTTAATCGCCTGAATGTGATCTACCAGGAATTGACTCAGCAGATGCCCGCCCCCGCACAGAGCGGCGGACTGAAAGCGGCATTTGGCCGATTGTTGGGAAAAAAAGAGCCACAGACCGCAGCGCCCGTTCGCGGCTTATATATGTGGGGCGGCGTGGGTCGGGGGAAAACCTGGCTGATGGACATGTTTTATCAGAGCCTGCCGGGCACGCGTAAACAGCGTCTGCATTTCCACCGCTTTATGCTGCGCGTCCACGAAGAGCTTAACGCGCTGCAAGGTCATACCGATCCGCTGGATATCATCGCCGAGCGTTTTAAAGCCGAAACCGACGTTTTGTGTTTCGATGAGTTTTTCGTCTCGGATATCACCGACGCCATGCTGCTGGGCGGCCTGATGAAAGCGCTGTTTGCGCGGGGCATTACGCTGGTGGCGACGTCTAACATTCCGCCAGACGATCTCTATCGCAACGGTTTGCAGCGCGCGCGTTTCCTGCCGGCCATCGAGGCAATCAAAGAACACTGCGACATTATGAATGTCGATGCGGGCGTAGATTATCGTCTGCGCACGCTGACCCAGGCGCATCTGTGGCTATCACCCTTAGATGAAGAGACGCGCGGTAAGATGGACAATCTCTGGCTGGCTCTGGCGGGCGCCAGGCGCGTTACAGCCCCAGAGCTGGAAATTAATCATCGTCCTCTGCCAACCCTGGGGGTCGAAAACCAGACGCTGGCGGTTTCGTTTGCCACGCTGTGCGTCGATGCCCGCAGCCAGCACGACTACATCGCGCTCTCGCGCCTGTTTCATACGGTAATGCTGTTTAATGTGCCGGTGATGACGCCGCTGATGGAGAGTGAAGCCCGCCGCTTTATCGCGCTGGTAGATGAGTTTTACGAACGCCATGTGAAGCTGGTGGTGAGCGCCGCCGTGCCGCTCTATGAGATCTACCAGGGCGAGCGGCTGAAGTTTGAGTTCCAGCGTTGTTTGTCGCGTTTGCAGGAAATGCAGAGCGAAGAGTATTTGAAACGCGCGCACATGCCGTAAATGCCGCACCGTGCCGCAGGCCGGGGAAGGCGTAGTCGCCACCCGGCAATTCCCCAGCGAAAACCTTGCGACTAATCACATTTAAGGGTCGATCTTTGACCTCGACTTCTCTATAATCTTGCGACCCCACGTTACGAGAAGGTTTTTTTCCCAAAACTTTCTATGTGCTGGCACAGGCTATTCGAAGGGGTAGGTTTGCCGGACTTTGTCGTGTGAGCCTCAACTGACTAAACGTTTGGGTGTTCACCAACGTGTAACTTATTATTTGGGTAAGCTTTTAATGAAAACTTTTACAGCTAAACCAGAAACCGTAAAACGCGACTGGTATGTTGTTGACGCGACCGGTAAAACTCTGGGTCGTCTTGCTTCCGAACTGGCTCGTCGCCTGCGCGGTAAGCACAAAGCGGAATACACTCCGCACGTTGATACTGGTGATTACATCATCGTTCTGAACGCAGAAAAAGTTGCTGTAACCGGCAACAAGCGCGAAGACAAAATGTATTACCACCACACCGGCCACATCGGTGGTATCAAAGAAGCGACCTTTGAAGAGATGATTGCCCGCCGTCCTGAGCGTGTGATTGAAATCGCGGTTAAAGGCATGCTGCCAAAAGGCCCGCTGGGTCGTGCTATGTACCGTAAACTGAAAGTTTACGCAGGCAACGAGCACAACCACGCGGCACAGCAACCGCAAGTTCTTGACATCTAATCGGGATTATAGGCAATGGCTGAAAATCAATACTACGGCACTGGTCGCCGCAAAAGCTCCGCCGCTCGCGTGTTCATCAAACCGGGCAGTGGTAAAATCGTAATCAACCAACGTTCTCTGGAACAGTACTTCGGTCGTGAAACTGCCCGCATGGTAGTTCGTCAGCCGCTGGAACTGGTTGATATGGTTGAGAAATTCGATCTGTACATCACCGTTAAAGGTGGTGGTACTTCTGGTCAGGCTGGTGCGATCCGTCACGGTATCACCCGCGCTCTGATGGAGTACGACGAGTCCCTGCGTGGCGAACTGCGTAAAGCTGGCTTCGTTACTCGTGATGCTCGTGAAGTTGAACGTAAGAAAGTCGGCCTGCGTAAAGCACGTCGTCGTCCTCAGTTCTCCAAACGTTAATCTATTTTCTGCTTCGGCAGAAAGATTGGCGAAAAACCCGCTTCGGCGGGTTTTTTTTATGGATAATCCGACGGTTATCCACAGTATTTATTTGATTATCAGCTCTTTTTCAGCATTTCCAGAATCCCCTCACCACAAACCCTGCAAAATCTGGTAAACTATCATCCAATTTTCTGCCCAAATGTCAGTGAATACACCACTTTTGTTCGATTTTTGAGCGATTGAGTTTGTTCCTGGGATGGGTAACAAATCATCTGGCTGGCCCACGGGCCGGTAGCAGTAATATTCTGAATATACCTGGAGGTTTTCATGGCTGTCGCTGCCAACAAACGTTCGGTAATGACGCTGTTTTCTGGTCCTACTGACATTTATAGCCATCAGGTTCGTATCGTGCTGGCCGAGAAAGGTGTCAGTTTTGAGATCGAGCATGTGGAAAAGGATAACCCACCTCAGGATCTGATCGATCTCAACCCGAACCAGAGCGTACCAACGCTGGTGGATCGCGAGCTGACCCTGTGGGAATCCCGCATCATTATGGAATATCTGGATGAGCGATTCCCTCATCCGCCGCTGATGCCGGTTTATCCGGTTGCGCGTGGTGAAAGCCGCCTGTACATGCAGCGTATCGAGAAAGACTGGTACACCCTGATGAACGTCATTGTGAACGGTTCATCCTCAGAAGCAGACGCTGCCCGTAAGCAACTGCGTGAAGAACTGCTGGCCATTGCGCCGGTATTCGGTCAAAAGCCGTTCTTCCTGAGCGACGAGTTCAGTCTGGTAGATTGCTACCTGGCTCCGCTGCTGTGGCGTCTGCAGGCTCTGGGCGTAGAGTTCAGCGGTCCTGGCGCGAAAGAGCTGAAAGGCTACATGACTCGCGTATTTGAGCGCGACTCTTTCCTTGCTTCTCTGACAGAACCGGAACGCGAAATGCGTCTTGGTCGAGGTTAACGATTGTGGAAATGTCACAGCTATCTCCACGCCGTCCGTATCTGCTGCGTGCCTTCTATGAATGGCTGCTGGACAACCAGCTTACGCCGCACCTGGTAGTGGATGTGACGTTGCCGGGCGTGAGCGTTCCGATGGAATACGCGCGTGATGGTCAGATCGTTTTGAACATCGCGCCACGCGCGGTGGGTAATCTTGAGCTGGCAAACGACGAAGTGCGCTTCAACGCGCGTTTCGGCGGCGTACCGCGTCAGGTCTCTGTTCCGCTCGCTGCCGTGCTGGCAGTCTATGCGCGTGAAAACGGTGCAGGTACGATGTTTGAGCCGGAAGCGGCGTATGACGAAGATGTCGCCAGCCTCAACGATGAAGACGGTTCTACCGCCAGCGAAAGCGAAACGGTGATGTCCATTATCGACGGCGACAAGCCCGATCACGACAATGACAACGACCCTGATGACGATCCGCCGCCGCGCGGTGGCCGTCCAGCGTTACGCGTTGTGAAATAATTGAACAGGCCCGATGGGCCTGTTTTGCTATTCAGGGCTTTTCGCCCAGCCAAAAATCCTGTGTTATGATGAGTCGTTGTCACTGATTGTCACTCTTCTGACCCGAGTCTTTATGAAACCATTTGATCTTCAGGCGGAAAATTCAACCGAAACCCTTGGTCGCAGTTTGCGTCGTCGCCCGCTGGCGCGTAAAAAACTTTCCGATATGGTGGAAGAAGAGCTGGAGCAGATGATCCGTCGTCAGGAGTTTGCCCAGGGCGAACAACTCCCTTCCGAGCGTGAGCTGATGGAGTTCTTCAACGTGGGCCGCCCATCGGTACGTGAAGCACTGGCCGCCCTGAAGCGAAAAGGCCTGGTGCAAATCAACAACGGCGAACGCGCCCGCGTCTCGATGCCTTCGGCCGATACCATCATTAGCGAACTCTCCGGCATGGCGAAGGATTTCCTCACCCAGCCGGGTGGCATTACCCACTTTGAACAGCTGCGTCTGTTTTTCGAATCCAGCCTGGTGCGTTACGCGGCAGAATACGCCACGGACGAACAGGTTGAGCGCCTGTCGAAGGCGCTGGAAATTAACAGCCAGTCCCTCAGCGATAACGCGCTTTTCATCCGCTCGGATGTCGATTTCCACCGTGTGCTGGCGGAGATCCCCGGCAACCCAATCTTTATGGCGATACACGTCGCGCTGCTCGACTGGCTGATAGCCGCTCGTCCGAAAGTCTCCGACGCCGAGCTGTATCAGCACAACGATGTCAGCTATCAGCAGCATATTGCTATTGTTGACGCCATCCGCCGCCGCGATCCTGATGAAGCCGATCGGGCGCTGCAAACCCATCTCAACAGCGTTTCCGCCACCTGGCACGCCTTCGGCCAGGGATCCAAAAAGAAAAAATAACGATCCTTTAGTGAAGCAGATCGCAATATAAGCGTTCTGTATGGGGTGCTGCTTATTTGATCTGGTATAACAGGTATAAAGGTATATCAAAGAGCAGATCAATAACCACTTGAGGTATCTATGGCAAAGCAATTACGTGGCGTGATGGCCGCACTCCTGACTCCGTTTAATTCACAGCAGGCGCTGGATAAAGAAAGTCTGCGCCGCCTGGTGCACTTCAACATTCAACAGGGAATCGACGGTCTGTATGTCGGCGGCTCAACGGGTGAAGCCTTCGTACAAAGCCTCGCCGAGCGCGAGCAGGTGCTGGAGATCGTGGCGGAAGAGGCGAAGGGCAAAGTGACGCTGATCGCCCATGTCGGCTGCGTCAGCACAGCGGAAAGCCAGCAGCTCGCGGCGGCGGCAAGCCGTATCGGCTTCGACGCTGTGTCGGCGGTCACACCCTTCTACTATCCCTTCAGCTTCGAAGAACATTGTGACCACTACCGTGCAATCATTGATTCATCGGATGGTTTGCCGATGGTGGTGTACAACATCCCGGCGTTGAGCGGCGTGAAGTTATCCCTCGATCAAATCAATACACTGGTGACGCTGCCGGGTGTAGGTGCCCTGAAACAGACCTCCGGCGATCTCTTCCAGATGGAGCAGATCCGCCGGGCGCATCCGGATCTGGTGCTTTATAACGGCTACGACGAGATCTTCGCCTCCGGTTTGCTGGCAGGTGCGGACGGCGGGATCGGCAGCACTTACAACATCATGGGCGCGCGCTATCAGGCGATCGCCAAAGCGATCCGCGAAGGGGACAACGCAACCGCGCAGCATCTGCAAAGCGAGTGCAACAAGGTTATCGATCTGCTGATTAAAGTCGGCGTGTTCCGTGGCCTGAAAACCGTCCTGCACTATATGGACGTGGTCTCTGTTCCGCTATGCCGTAAGCCTTTTGCTCCTGTGGCAGAGCAGTATCTGCCGGAGCTGAAAGCCCTCGCAGAACAGCTGCTGGCTGAGAAACGCTAATGCATTGCCGGAGAAGCGAAGCGCATCCGGCGAAGACAAAACACGATATGTAAGCCGGATGGTGAACCCGCCATCCGGCAATACGACAAAAAATCGTCGGGAGAGTGTTATGAGTATTTCTACCCAAAGCATCCCGTGGTACCGCCATCTGACCCGCCCACAGTGGCGCGCATTCTCCGCCGCCTGGCTGGGATATTTGCTTGATGGCTTTGATTTTGTATTGATGGCGTTGGTATTAACAGAAGTCAAAAGTGAATTTGGTTTAACGACGGTCGAAGCAGCCAGCCTGATCTCGGCCGCCTTTATTTCGCGCTGGTTTGGCGGCTTGCTGCTGGGCGCGATGGGCGATCGCTACGGTCGAAAACTGGCCATGATCACCAGTATCGTCCTCTTCTCCTGCGGCACGCTGGCGTGCGGATTTGCGCCAGGCTACGTCACCATGTTTATTGCCCGTATGGTGATCGGCATGGGTATGGCGGGCGAATACGGCTCCAGCGCAACCTATGTGATTGAAAGCTGGCCGAAACATCTGCGTAATAAAGCCAGCGGCTTTTTAATCTCCGGTTTTTCTGTCGGTGCCGTGGTTGCGGCGCAGGTTTACAGCGTGGTTGTTCCCGCATGGGGCTGGCGAGCGCTGTTCCTTATCGGTATTTTGCCAATCATTTTTGCCCTGTGGCTGCGTAAAAACATCCCGGAAGCGGAAGACTGGAAAGCGAAGCACGAAGGCAAAGCGCCGGTGCGCACGATGGTCGACATTCTCTATCGCGGCAAGCACCGCCTGATCAATATCGTCATGACGCTGTTTGCTGGCATCGCGCTGTGGTTCTGCTTTGCCGGTGAGCTAAACAACGCCGGGCTGGTGGTGATTCTCGGGCTGTTGTGCGCCTGCGTCTTTATCAGCTTTATGGTGCAAAGCAGCGGTAAGCGCTGGCCGACGGGTGTCACCCTGATGGTCGTGGTGCTCTTTGCATTCCTCTACTCGTGGCCTATTCAGGCGCTGCTGCCCACTTATCTGAAAACGGATCTGGCGTACGATCCGATGACGGTCGCCCATGTGCTGTTCTTTAGCGGCTTTGGTGCGGCGGTGGGCTGCTGCGTCGGCGGCTTCCTCGGCGACTGGCTGGGCACCCGCAGAGCGTACGTTTGCAGCCTGCTGGCCTCGCAGCTGCTGATTATTCCGGTGTTCGCCATCGGCGGGTCAAATATTTGGGTGCTGGGCCTGCTGCTCTTCTTCCAGCAGATGCTGGGGCAGGGGATTTCCGGGATTTTACCGAAGCTGATTGGGGGCTATTTCGACACGGATCAGCGTGCCGCCGGGCTGGGCTTTACCTACAACGTCGGCGCCCTGGGCGGCGCGATCGCCCCGATTATCGGCGCTCTGCTGGCACAGCGACTTGAGCTGGGTACCGCGCTGGGAACCCTGTCATTTGGCCTGACGTTTGTGGTGATCCTGTTGATTGGTCTTGATATGCCATCCCGCGTGCAGCGCTGGATCCGTCCGGAAGCCCTGCGTACTCACGATGCTATCGACGGTAAACCTTTCAGCGGCGCCGTTCCATTTGGCAGTATTAAAAACGAGCGTGAGGCGGTGAAATGACGACGCTGGCGATCGATATTGGCGGCACCAAACTGGCCGCTGCGCTGATCGACGATGACTTACAGATCCGCGAGCGGCGCGAACAGCCGACACCTGCCAGCAAAACGCCGGACGCCCTGCGCGCAGCGTTAAAATCGCTGGTGGAACCGATAATGTCAGCGGCGCAGCGGGTGGCAATCGCCTCGACGGGGATTATCCGCGAAGGCACGTTGCTGTCGATTAATCCTCACAATCTTGGCGGCCTGCTGCATTTCCCGCTGGTACAGACGCTGGAGTCGATAACCGGACTGCCCGCAATGGCGGTGAATGATGCGCAGGCTGCGGCGTGGGCGGAGTACCATGCGCCTGGCATCGATGCGCCGGATATGGTTTTCATCACCGTCTCTACGGGGGTCGGCGGTGGCGTGGTGCTCAATGGTGAGTTGCAGACGGGGGCGGGCGGGCTTGCCGGGCATCTGGGGCATACGCTGGCCGATCCGCAGGGGCCAATCTGCGGCTGCGGTCGTAGAGGGTGTGTGGAAGTGATTGCCTCCGGACGTGCGATTGCTGCCCGGGCGCAGGGCGAGCTGGCGGGCCTCGATGCGAAGGCGATCTTCGACCATGCGCAGCGCGGGCATCAGCCCGCCTGCGAACTGGTCGCTCATTCTGCCCAAACGATGGCGCGACTCATCGCCGATGTCAAAGCAGTAACGGATTGTCAGACCGTCGTTGTCGGCGGCAGCGTCGGGCTGGCTGAGGGATATTTATCGCAGGTCGCTGAGTTTCTTGCGCAGGAGCCCGCGGTCTATCACGTCGAACTTCGCCCGGCGTATTACCGCCACGATGCCGGTTTACTGGGCGCGGCAAGACTGGCTACAGGAGCAACATCATGATGATGGGCAAAGCGAGCGCGCTGCCGGGATTACATCCCGTGCTGGCGGAGGCGCTGACACAGGCCATCGCGGCCTGGCCGCAGGACAAAGCGCCGGGGCGTTATGAACTGCAGGGCGACGATATCTTTATGAACGTGATGACGTTCGCCACGCAGGAACCAGAGCAGAAAAAAGCGGAGCTGCACGAGCAGTATATCGATATCCAGCTGTTGCTGGCGGGCGACGAACGCATCCTGTACGGCGTAGCTGGCTCTGCGCGACAGTGCGAGGAAAGGCATATTGAGGAGGATTATCAGCTGTGTAGCGCCATTGAAGGCGTGCAGCAGCTTGATTTGAAACCCGGTATGTACGCCATCTTTATGCCCGGCGAACCGCATAAACCAGGGTGTAGGGTGAAGGAAATTGAAGAGATTAAGAAAGTGGTGGTGAAAGTGCGCGCCAGTCTGGTCGGCGCATAAAAAAAACCGGATGGCATCGCCATCCGGTTCGCTTTTACACTTCCAGGTAGTTCATGATTCCATCTGCCGCTTTCCGGCCTTCGGCAATCGCTGTTACCACCAGATCGGAACCGCGAACGATATCGCCGCCGGCGAAGATTTTCGGGTTGCTGGTCTGGAAGGCGTTTTCGCTACCTTCTGGCGCAATCACGCGGCCCTGGGAATCCAGCTCAACGCTGTGTTTCGCCAGCCACTCCATGCTGTGAGGGCGGAAACCAAATGCCATCACGACCGCATCTGCTGGAACCACATGCTCGGAACCTGCCACGATTTCTGCGCGACGACGGCCTTTGGCATCCGGTGCACCCATTTCGGTACGCGCCATCTTCACGCCGCTGACTTTGCCGTTTGCATTCACTTCGATGCCTAATGGCTGAACGTTGAACTGGAACTCCACGCCCTCTTCACGCGCGTTTTTCACTTCGCGTTTGGAGCCAGGCATGTTCTCTTCGTCACGACGGTAGGCACAGATAACGTGCGTCGCATTCTGACGGATCGAGGTACGCACGCAGTCCATCGCCGTATCACCGCCACCCAGCACCACCACACGTTTGCCTTCCATCGTGACGTACGGCTCAGCAGGGGTTTCACCGAAGCCCATCATCTGCTTGGTGTTGGCAATCAGGAACGGCAGAGCGTCAAACACGCCCGGAGCGTCTTCGTTTTCCAGCCCACCGCGCATCGACTGATAGGTGCCGACGCCGAGGAACACGGCATCGTAATCTTTCAGCAGATCGTCGATCTGGATATCACGGCCGACTTCGATGTTCAGTTTGAACTCAATGCCCATGTCGGTGAAGATTTCGCGACGGCGGGTCATGACCTCTTTTTCCAGCTTAAAGGCCGGAATACCGAAGGTCAGCAGCCCGCCGATCTCCGGATGACGATCGAACACCACGGCTTTGACGCCGTTGCGGGTCAGCACGTCGGCACATGCCAGACCTGCCGGACCTGCGCCGATGATCGCCACGCGTTTGTCCGTCTGACGCACGCCGGTCATGTCCGGACGCCAGCCCATCTCAAACGCTTTATCGTTGATATAGCGCTCGATGTTACCGATGGTCACCGCGCCAAACTCGTCGTTCAGTGTACAGGAACCTTCGCACAGACGGTCCTGCGGACACACGCGGCCACATACTTCCGGCAGGGTGTTGGTCTGGTGCGACAGCTCTGCGGCTTCGAAAATACGCCCTTCGTTGGCCAGCTTCAGCCAGTTCGGGATGTAGTTGTGGACCGGGCACTTCCATTCGCAGTACGGGTTGCCGCAGGACAGGCAGCGATCTGCCTGCGCCTTGGCCTGGCCTTCTGAAAACGGCTCGTAAATTTCAACAAATTCAATTTTACGGATCTTCAGCGGTTTCTTTGGCGGATCAACGCGCTGCAGGTCGATAAACTGGTATACGTTCTGGCTCATTGCTACCCCTTACTGCGCCTGCACACGCAGCTCTGCTGCGCTACGACTACGGTGACCCAACAGTGCTTTAACATCGCTGGACTTCGGTTTAACCAACGCGAATTTCGCCGAGAATGCTGGCCAGTTCGCCAGGATCTCTTCGCCGCGCGAAGAACCGGTATGCTGCACATGCTCGGTAATCAGACCGCGCAGATGTTCCTCGTGGATCGCCAGTGTTTCAACGTCCAGCACTTCTACCAGTTCCGGGTTAACGCGTTTACGGAACTCACCGTCTTCGTCCAGGACATAGGCGAAACCGCCCGTCATGCCTGCGCCGAAGTTCACGCCGGTTTTGCCCATTACGCAGACAATCCCGCCGGTCATGTATTCACAGCCGTTATCGCCGATACCTTCAACCACCGTGATGGCACCGGAGTTACGTACCGCAAAACGCTCGCCCGCACGGCCTGCGGCAAACAGACGTCCGCCCGTCGCGCCGTACAGACAGGTGTTACCGATGATGCTCGCTTCGTGGCTGCGGAACGCAGAACCGACCGGAGGACGCACCGCCAGCAGACCGCCCGCCATGCCTTTGCCGACGTAGTCATTGGCATCGCCGGTCAGGTACAGCTCAACGCCGCCGGCGTTCCAGACGCCGAAGCTCTGACCCGCCGTACCGCTGAAGTGCGCGGTAATGGGATCGGCTGCCAGCCCCTGATCGCCATGAGTTTGCGCGATATAGCCAGAGAGCGTAGCGCCTACGGAGCGGTCGGTGTTGCGGATATCAAACCAGAACGTTTTGCTCTGTTTGTCATCAACATACGATTTCGCCTGCTGCAGCAGCTGCGCGTTCAGCACGCCATTGTCGAATGGCGGGTTGTTCTCGGTGCAGTAAACGGCTTTACCTGCGTGCGGCTCGGCGGTTTCCAGCAGACGGGACAGCTCCAGTTTCTGCTGCTTGGCGGTAAACCCTTCCAGCTCTTTCAGCAGGTCGGTACGGCCAATCAGATCGACCAGACGCTTCACACCCAGCTGTGCCATCAGCTCGCGAGTTTCGCGGGCGATGAATTCAAAGTAGTTAGTCACTTTGAACGGCAGGCCGTGGTAGTGGTTCTTACGCAGTTTTTCGTCCTGAGTTGCCACACCGGTAGCGCAGTTGTTCAGGTGACAAATACGCAGGTATTTACAGCCCAGCGCTACCATTGGCCCAGTGCCAAAGCCGAAGCTTTCTGCGCCGAGAATCGCGGCTTTGATGATGTCGAGACCGGTTTTCAGGCCGCCATCCACCTGCAGACGGATCTTGTGACGCAGGCCGTTAGCCACCAGTGCCTGTTGTGTTTCCACAAGGCCCAGCTCCCACGGACAGCCCGCGTATTTCACGGAGGAGAGTGGGCTTGCGCCTGTCCCGCCGTCATAACCTGCGATGGTGATCAGGTCCGCGTAGGCTTTTGCCACACCGGTGGCGATCGTGCCCACGCCCGGTTCGGAAACCAGCTTCACGGAGATCATCGCTTTCGGGTTGACCTGTTTCAGGTCAAAAATCAACTGCGCCAAATCCTCGATAGAGTAAATATCGTGGTGCGGCGGAGGGGAGATCAGCGTTACGCCCGGCACGGAGTAGCGCAGTTTGGCGATGTACGGCGTGACTTTATCACCCGGTAACTGACCGCCTTCGCCCGGCTTCGCACCTTGCGCGACTTTAATCTGAATCACGTCGGCGTTGACCAGGTACGCAGGCGTCACGCCAAAGCGACCAGAAGCCACCTGCTTAATGCGCGACACTTTGTTGGTGCCGTAACGCGCAGGATCTTCGCCGCCTTCGCCGGAGTTCGAGTTACCGCCGATGCTGTTCATCGCTTCGGCAAGCGCTTCGTGGGCTTCCGGGCTGAGTGCGCCGATGGACATCGCCGCAGTATCAAAGCGTTTATACAGTTCGCTGGCCGGTTCAACGTCATCAATGCTGACGGTTTCGCCGTTCGGATTCACCGCCAGCAGATCGCGCAGCGTAGCCGCCGGGCGCTCGTTAACCAGTCTGGAATACTGCTGATAATCGCTGTATTCGCCGCTCTGAACCGCCTGTTGCAGGGTGCGCACCACGTCCGGATTGTAGGCGTGGTATTCACCGCCGTGAACGTATTTCAGCAGACCGCCTTGATCCAGCGGTTTGCGCGCCAGCCATGCGCGTTTGGACAGGTTCAGCAGGTCCTGCTGGAAGTCAGAGAATCCGGCACCGCCGATACGGCTGATCACGCCCTGGAAGCAGAGATCTGCGACATCATCGTGCAGACCGACCGCTTCGAACAGTTTCGAGCAGCGGTAAGAGGCGATAGTCGAGATGCCCATTTTGGACATGATCTTGTACAGACCTTTGTTGATGCCGTTACGGTAGTTCAGCATCACGGTACGGTAATCTTTCTCGATGGCATGGCCGTCGACCAGTTTCGCCAGCGTTTCGTATGCCAGGTACGGATAGATAGCCGTCGCACCGAAGCCCAGCAGCACGGCGAAGTGGTGCGGGTCGCGGGCGCTTGCTGTTTCAACAATGATGTTGGCGTCACAGCGCAGGCTCTTATCCACCAGGCGGGTCTGAATGGCACCCACCGCCATCGGAGCCGGAACCGGCAGGCGGTTTTTAGCGATGTTACGGTCAGACAGCACCAGCAGAACGGTGCCGTTACGGACCATCTGCTCGGCCTTATCACACAGGGCTTTCACCGTCTCTTCGAGGCTCGTTTCGGTCACGTCGAAGGTAATATCGAGCGTGTCGGCGCGGTAGTGCTCCTCAGTCATGGTGGTGAGCTGTTTGAAATCGGAGTACAGCAGAATCGGCGACTTAAAGCTCAGGCGATGCGCCTGGCCTTCGGCTTCGCAGAAGACGTTCATCTCGCGACCGATACTGGTGGCCAGCGACATCACGTGCGCTTCGCGCAGCGGATCGATTGGCGGGTTGGTCACCTGCGCAAACTGCTGGCGGAAATAATCGTAAATGATGCGTGGCTGGCTGGAGAGCACGGCAAACGGGGTATCATCACCCATTGAGCCGACCGCTTCCTGGCCATTTTCGCCGAGGACGCGGATAACAGAATCCAGCTCTTCGGCGCTGTAGTTAAACTGTTTCTGGTAGCTGGCGAGGGTGTCGTCGTCCAGCTCGCGGCTGCCGACTTCTTCGTTCGACAGATCTTCAAACGGCACCAGACGGCGGACGTTTGTCTCCATCCACTCTTTGTACGGATGGCGGCTTTTCAGATCGTCATCGGTTTCCGCCGAGTGCAGAATGCGCCCGCTGCGGGTGTCGATAACCATCAGTTCGCCAGGGCCGACGCGGCCTTTTTCGACCACTTCGTCAGGCTGGTAATCCCAGATCCCCACTTCGGACGCGCAGGTGATCAGCTTGTCCTTGGTGATGACGTAGCGCGCCGGGCGCAGACCGTTACGGTCGAGGTTACAGGCGGCGTAGCGACCATCGGACATAACGATGCCTGCCGGGCCGTCCCACGGCTCCATGTGCATGGAGTTAAAGTCGAAGAACGCGCGCAGGTCCGGGTCCATATCCGGGTTGTTCTGCCAGGCTGGCGGAACAAGCAGACGCATTGCACGTACGATATCCATCCCGCCTGCCAGCAGCAGTTCGAGCATGTTATCCATCGAGCTGGAGTCAGAGCCGGTTTCGTTGACGAACGGGGCGGCGTCATGCAGATCAGGGATCAGCGGAGTCTGGAATTTATAGGTACGCGCGCGCGCCCACTGGCGGTTACCGGTGATGGTGTTGATCTCACCGTTGTGCGCCAGGTAGCGGAAAGGCTGAGCCAGCGGCCAGCGTGGTACGGTGTTGGTGGAGAAGCGCTGGTGGAAGAGGCAAATGGCCGATTCCAGACGCAGGTCCGCGAGGTCCAGGTAGAAGCGCGGCAGGTCAGCCGGCATACACAGACCTTTATAGATGTTCACCAGGTTCGAGAGGCTACAGACGTAGAACTCTTTATCGTCCTGCAAACGTTTTTCGATGCGGCGACGGGCAATAAACAGGCGGCGTTCCATATCGCGCGGACGCCAGCCCGCAGGCGCATTCACAAAAATCTGTTCGATACGTGGCAGCGAGGAGAGGGCGATTTCACCGAGCACCCCTTCGTTGGTTGGCACATTGCGCCAGCCGACAATCGACAGGGTTTCGCGTTGAAGTTCTTCTTCGACGATGCGGCGTGAGGCGGCAGCTTTTTCAGGATCCTGATTCAGGAACAGCATGCCGACAGCGTAGTTTTTGGCTAAACGCCAGCCGCGCTCTTGCGCAACGATGCGGAAGAAACGATCCGGTTTTTGTAGCAGCAAGCCACAACCATCGCCGGTTTTACCATCAGCGAGGATTGCACCACGGTGCTGCATACGGGCCAGTGCGTGTATAGCGGTACGCACTACCTTGTGGCTAGGTTCGCCTTCTATGTGGGCGATCAGGCCGAAACCACAGTTATCCTTCTCAAGGGATTTATCGTACAACATATCAGTGAACCTCCCCAGGCTCTTCGGGACTCCCCACTGAACCGTGGCGCACAGGCACAGAAAGAGCGCGGCGACGGGGTTTGCGTTTCATACGCGCACCTCGCATTCGCCCTCTTCATTTCCTTTTCGCACAGGTCAAACAAGTTTGAGGACTTGCTTCAGAGGGAATCTCAATTACTGCATAAATATGATAAGCAGGCTGCTTATCCAGAAAGCTTCCAGCGGATTTCCAACTTATCGGGAATTGATACACAGGTCAAATGGCAATCTTATTTATACAAAAATGTGCTAAAGGTGAGTTATTGCTTTGAATATAAAAGAGATTTAATCGGTTTTGCAGCCGCAAAAGAGAGGGGGAAGGCGCGAGGGAGTGTGATCTGACTCACTATCTGAAAGCGGTATTATCCCTTTAGCGTGCTGAATGGCGGGTTTTTTGCAGGATAATAATCTGGTACGGGCGATCAAGTTGCATAATCGCACTGTTTTACTACCAGGGGGCGATAAGTGAAAAAATCCCCGCGAACATAAGGAAAAGTAATTGCCAGGGTGATGAATGAAATTGCAGTAATAGTGATTTTTTATTCAAATGAATAATAGCCGTCCAGGGCGATTGATCCAGGTCATCGCCGACAGAGGCTAAAAATGGCAGGCTTGTCCCCTTTCTCCGGGACGGTCTATCAGATTATGCAGTTACAGAAATTAGTCAACATGTTTGGTGGGGATCTTTCACGCCGCTACGGGCAAAAGGTTCACAAGCTCACGCTGCACGGCGGTTTTAGCTGCCCTAATCGCGATGGCACCATCGGGCGTGGCGGTTGTACTTTCTGTAATGTGGCCTCTTTTGCCGATGAGGCGCAGCAACATAACTCTATCGCCGAGCAGCTTTCCCATCAGGCGAGTCTGGTTAACCGCGCAAAACAGTATCTGGCCTATTTCCAGGCCTACACCAGCACCTTTGCAGAAGTGCAGGTGCTGCGATCCATGTATCAGCAGGCCGTAAGCCAGGCGAATATCGTCGGGCTATGTGTCGGTACGCGCCCGGACTGCGTACCTGAAGCCGTACTGGATTTACTGAGCGAATATAAAGATCTGGGCTACGAAATCTGGCTGGAGCTGGGATTGCAGACCGCGCATGACAAAACACTGCATCGGATCAATCGTGGTCATGATTTTGCCTGTTATCAGAAAACAACCCGACTGGCGCGGGAGCGCGGTTTAAAGGTCTGTTCGCATCTGATTGTCGGTCTGCCGGGAGAAGGGCAGCAGCACGGTCTGGAAACCCTGGAAAGAGTTGTAGAGACGGGCGTGGATGGCATTAAGCTCCACCCGCTGCATATTGTAACCGGAAGCACCATGGCGAAAGCCTGGGAGGCCGGGCGGTTAAATGGCATTGCGCTGGACGAGTACACCGTGACGGCAGGGGAGATGATCCGCCACACGCCGCCGGAGGTGATTTACCACCGCATCTCTGCCAGCGCACGCCGCCCAACGCTTCTCGCGCCGCTGTGGTGCGAGAACCGCTGGACGGGGATGGTCGAACTGGATCGTTATCTGAACCAGCACGGTGTGCAAGGCTCGGCGTTAGGTACGCCGTGGGTCTCCCCGCTACCGACGTCGTCCACCCAGTAAGCTCCCCAGCATGCCGCGCACAATCTGATTCGTCACCTGCCGGGCGGCGCTTTTAGCCATCGTCTGCACCACGCCATCGCGTTTGCCGCCGCGTGGGCCGGTGCTGCCAAAGAGAATATCTTTCAGCCCGCCGAGAATGCCGTCGTCAACGGCAACGTCACTCCCTTTAGCCGCTGGAGCTTGCTGCTTCTCGGTACTCGTCTGAACCCCTTTTTGCAGCATCTCAAACGCGGACTCACGATCCACTTCATCCTCGTATTTGCCGTAAACTGGCGAGTGGTTGATCAGCGCGTTACGCTCGTCATCCGTCACCGGCCCCATGCGAGAGAATGGCGCGATAACCATTGCGCGTTCGACGACGGACGGGCTGCCTTTGGCATCAAGGAATGAGATGAGCGCTTCCCCGGTGCCGAGCGCCTGAATCGCCTCTTCCGTATCAAACGCAGGATTTGCGCGCATGGTTTGCGCCGCCGCTTTAACCGCTTTTTGATCTTTCGGAGTAAAAGCACGCAGCGCGTGCTGCACGCGATTCCCGAGCTGGCCCAGCACGTTATCGGGAATGTCGGATGGGTTCTGCGAGACAAAATAGACGCCCACACCTTTAGAACGGATCAGACGAATCACCTGTTCGATTTTATCCAGCAGGACCTGTGGGACGTCGCTGAACAGCAGATGCGCTTCGTCAAAGAAGAACACAATCTTCGGTTTCTCCAGATCGCCCGCTTCCGGTAGCTGTTCATAGAGTTCTGAAAGCATCCACAGCAGGCTGGCGGCGTAGAGTTTCGGCATCTGGTAGAGCTTTTCGGCGCTCAGGATGTTGATGATCCCTCTGCCGTTACTGTCGGCACGCATCCAGTCTTTGATATCCAGCATGGGTTCGCCGAAGAAATGCTCTGCGCCCTGCTGCTCAAGGGTGAGTAATCCGCGCTGAATAGCGCCCACCGATGCGGGGCTGATATTTCCGTACTGGTTCTGGAAGGATTTAGCGTTATCGCCAATGTACTGGGTAATCGCGCGCAGATCTTTAAAATCAAGCAGCAGCAAGCCCTGATCGTCGGCAATGCGGAAAATGATATTCAACACGCCGGACTGGACGTCGTTAAGATTAAGAAGCCGCGCCAGCAGCAGCGGGCCGAGATCCGAGACGGTCGCGCGCACGGGATGGCCTTTCTCACCGAAAATATCCCACACCACCACAGGATTCGCCTGCGGCTGCCAGTCGGTCACGCCGATGTTTTTCAGCCGCTCAAGCAGTTTTTCTGACGCTGTCCCCTCCTGGGCGATGCCGGTTAAATCGCCTTTCACGTCAGCCATAAAGACCGGCACGCCAATACTGGAAAATGACTCCGCCAGTTTTTGCAGAGTCACGGTTTTCCCCGTCCCGGTGGCGCCGGTAATCAGCCCGTGGCGGTTCGCCATTCCGGGCAACAGGAACAACTCTCTATCCAGCGTCCGGGCAATCAGCAGTGGTGTACTCATGGTGCGCTTCCTCTCTTTGTCCTGCGTCGAGTATAGGCAACCTGACGGCAATTTGACTCAGTAAATTCCTGACTTTGCGGCGTATTACCCAGCGCGGACTATGCTTTTGCATACGATTCACAAAAAGTTGGAAAGCTATGTCCAGATTCTTTTTTAATGACCGCAAACAGCTGGTCAATGACGCCATTGAAGGCATACTGATCTCCGCGCCACACGGCAATTTGGTCAAACTCGATATCGATCCGGCCATCCGCGTGGTCGCGCGCAGTGACTGGGATAAGAGCCGGGTGGCGGTGATTTCCGGTGGGGGTTCCGGCCACGAACCGGCGCACGCCGGATTTGTCGGCAAAGGGATGTTAACCGCTGCGGTGTGCGGGGATCTGTTTGCGTCCCCGAGCGTCGACGCGGTGCTGAATGCCATCGTGGCAGTGACGGGCGATCGTGGTTGCCTGCTGATCGTTAAAAATTACACCGGCGATCGTCTGAACTTCGGCCTCGCAGCGGAAAAGGCCAAACGCTACGGACTGAAAGTCGAGATGGTGATTGTGGCTGATGACATCGCGCTTCCGGACAACAAACAGCCGCGCGGCATTGCGGGTACCGCGCTGGTCCACAAAATTGCAGGTTTTGCGGCCGAAAAAGGGAAATCGCTGAGTGAGGTCCGGGATATTGCGCAACAGGCCTGCGAAAACCTGTGGAGCCTGGGTGTGGCGATGCAGACCTGCAACCTGCCGGGAAGCGATGACGAAGAGGGGCGTATTAAGCAAGGGCATGTCGAGCTGGGTCTGGGCATTCACGGCGAGCCGGGGGCGTCGGTGCTGGATACGCAAAACAGCAAAGCCATTATCGACAAGCTGATCGCGCCGCTCAAAGAAAAGGCGGGTGACGGGCGTTTTGCGGTGCTGATTAACAATCTCGGCGGCGTGTCTGCGCTGGAAATGGCGCTGCTGACGAAAGAGCTGGCGCATTCGGCGCTACAGGATCAGATTGCGTATCTCATCGGCCCCGCACCGCTGGTGAGCTCGCTGGACATGAAGGGCTTTTCTCTGTCGCTGCTTAGGCTAAACGAGACCTTTGAACGGGCGATTAATGAGCCTGTCGAGACCATCGGCTGGCAAAAACCAGTGGCGTTTGCGCCGCTGCGCACGTTGCCGCATACGGCTATTCAGGATCGCGTGGACTATGCACCCTCTGACAACGCGCAGGTGGCGGCTTTGGTTGGGGCGGCGACGCAAACGCTGGTCGATCTGGAGAATCGCCTGAATGCGCTGGATGCAAAAGTGGGTGACGGCGATACGGGGTCGACCTTTGCGCAAGGCGCGCGGGACATTGCGCAGTTATTGCAAGAGAAGCAACTGCCGCTGAACGACGTCCCGAAACTGCTGCTGTTGACGGGCGAGCGACTGGCAACGGTGATGGGCGGATCGAGCGGGGTGTTGATGTCGATCTTCTTTACTGCTGCCGGGCAAGCGCTTCACGACGGCAAAACGCTGGCGGATGCTCTCCTCAGTGGGCTTGCGCAAATGAAGCAGTACGGCGGGGCGGATCTCGGCGATCGCACGTTGATCGATGCGCTGCAACCGGCGCTGGGAGCGTTGCAGAAGAGCGACATCCAGGCTGCTGCACAGGCGGCGAAGAAAGGGGCCGACGCGACGGCCAGTATGCAAAAAGCCGGCGCGGGGCGTTCGTCGTATGTGAATAAAGATAATCTGGACGGGGTGACGGATCCAGGGGCGGTGGCTGTTGCGGAAGTTTTTGCGGCGCTCTCGCGGTAGTGTGAAATGTGCCGGGTGGCGACTGCCTCACCCGGCCAACGATGGAGTGTTGTCGGCCCGGTAAGCAAAACGCTACCGGGCGATTAATGTCAGAAGTCCGCTTTCAACACCACGCGATAACGGGCTTTACCGTCACGCACATGCTGGATGGCTTCGTTGATTTTCGACATCGGGTAGAGTTCGGTAGTTGGCGCTACTTTGGTGCGTCCCGCGAACTTCATCAGTTTGCGTAATTCAAACGGGGTACCAGTCGCAGAGCCGGAAATGCTGCGATCGCCGCCAATCAGGGTGAACGCCGGAACCGGAAGCGGCTTCAGCACCGCACCGACGGTGTGGAAATTCCCGCCGTATGCCAGCGCTTCAAAGTACGGCTGCCAGTCGAGATCGACATTGACGGTGTTGATGATCAGATCGAACTGACCGGCCAGCGCTTTCAGCAGTTCCGGATCGCGGCTGTTGACCACTTTATCCGCCCCCATCGCCAGCACTTCTTTCTCTTTCGCCGGATTGGAGCTAAAGGCAGTCACTTCGCAGCCCATCGCGTGCAGTAATTTGATGGCGATATGGCCTAAACCGCCGATCCCAATCACGCCGACGCGGCTGGTGGCAGTGACGTGATGCATCAGAAGTGGTTTGAAAACGGTGATACCGCCGCACAGTAGCGGGCCGGCGGATTCGATATCAATGCTGTCGGGCAACGGGATAACCCACTGCCAGTCGGCGCGAAGTTTGTCGGCGAAACCGCCTTTATTGAGGATGGTAGGAACTGCGCCTTCCAGACAGTTGATCTGGTTGCCGCTAATGCAGGCATCGCAATGGCCGCAGCTACGAGCGGTCCAGCCAATGCCGACGCGCTGGCCGACTTTCAGCCCTTTGTCCTGCGCTGCTGTACCCAGTGCCACCACGCGGCCAATCACTTCGTGTCCGGCTACCAGCGGATAGCTTGAGATGCCCCATTCATTGTCGATCATCGACAGGTCTGAGTGGCAGATCCCGCAATAATCGACCTGGACTTCGACGTCTTCTGCTTTCAGCTCGCCCGCATCGTATTCGTACAGTTCAAGGTCTGCACCTGCCTGCGGCGCGGCATAGCTTTTTATCTTCGACATCGTCTTTCCCCCGTTTTGGTGTGAACTGAGAGTGTAGAGCATTCAGTTTACAGCTGCTTAACAGAAGAGGGCGGGAAGGAGATTTACAGAATTTTCAGCATCCTGACTTCGCAATCGACATGCCCGGTACAGCCCAGCGGCGCATCGATATGTTCAAAACCCAGGTGCTCGTATAAGCCGATGGCTTCTTTGAGGAAGGCGGTCGTTTCGAGGTAGCAACGTTTAAAACCTTGCGCGCGCGCGTGATCGAGAGCAAGCAGCGCCAGCTTTTTCGCCAGGCCTTGTCCGCGCACGTTCGACAGGAAATACATCTTTTGCAGCTCGCAGATATCTGGCTCGCTGCAGCTCAGTGGCGCAACACCGCCTCCACCGACGACTTTGCCGTTCTGTTCAATCACCCAGTAGGCATGGCCCGGCTGGCTGTAAAGCTGAAACAGCTCGTCCAGGTTGGGGTCGGCGACGGTATAGCCTTTATCGGCCGTCAGGCCGTACTCCGCCGACACTTCACGGATAACCGCAGCGATCCCGGCGTTGTCTTGCTCAGTGATCCGGCGCATAGCCGCTGCGACGGGGGTAATCACGCTCATAGCATTACTCATGACAAAAATTGACACACAGTTGCAGTTAATAGCACCACAGAAAGGGGAGTGCAAGCGAGGATAATTCATTTATGAGAGTTTTTTCTACAAAGATATCAGAGTTATTTATCTAATTATTATTATTTGCCAAATTTCCTCTTGTTTAATTTATTGTGTGAAACGAAATAAATAGTGTCAATGTACAACTATGTTTTTATTCATTAGGATGATGAATTATGCATTTAGATATGTATTTGTCAACGGAATTTCCGAAAGTCATCTTCTCAACTTTTCATCGGTTTGAAAATTATTATGTTAGTGATATGCAGTGTGGAGATCTAGATGATCATGATTTCTTTCGGTTGGGGTTACGTGATATTTCTGAGAAGGTTGATCCTTTCCGGTTACTTGAGTTTAATGGATTAACCTCTTTTAGACCTCTTTCTGCAGATTTCTCAACAACGGTACAATCAGGCAGGCCGATTAGCCAACAAAGATGTGCGGATATTCTTTTTTCTGAAATGAAAACACTATCAACTCAGTTTGCCTTTGGGAAATATTCGCATCTCATTAGTGCACTTATAGACCATTTCCATTATGGAAATGGAACGCCATGGCATAGTGAACAACTGGATTACGCATACAAGGAAATTATTGAGGGTATCGGTACGAATGATTTTTTGATAACAATAATAGAAGCAATAGATAAACAGCTGGTTTATAAAAGACAGGCATCTTTGAATTTCGATTTTTTTGATGATGTTGAAAAAAACTGTTTGAAAAGGTATTGCAGAAATTTAATCGATTTGAAGATAGATATAATGGATTGGGTATTAGTGTGCACGATATTTATGCACAAGAAATATCATTGCTTTACTTTCGTAGATATGCAATGTCGTGGGATGGGTTACTTTATTTTAAAGGACAGGACCATTTTGGATTAGGTTCAGAAGATATTTCTAGTTCTTTTTACGATAAATTTCGATTTTTTCGTATTTGGTTTTTCTTACAGCACCATAAGAACTTTGCATTTAGACCATTTCTTACTAATTTTAGTGCCCATATTAATATCAGCGGTGGAGTTTAGCAATGAGATACTCAAAACGTAAAATATTCTTTATTGGGTTAATGGTTATGATATGTGTCTGCATGTTATGGACTATGCGGCCTGTAAAAATTATTCGTGCCGGAATCCGGTTTGAGTATGATTCTCAATTTAAGCAGGGGCTTTTAATAGGGAGTCTGCGTGGTTTTACGGATAATGAAAGTTACGATGTCATTGTTGATCATATGCCGCTAACAGAGTGGGGACGGATCCACTGGTATCTTGACCATAAAGATGAACTCAAGGGAAAATATAATATACCTACGTCATCATCATACCATATTGCTTTTTGGGATGTAGGCGATGGTTTTATTGACGGTGAAAAGTCCGGTGATGGCGATTTAGTCTGTTTCAATAAAGTGGATGGTTCAAATCAAAATTGTCTTGAGAAGGATCTTCTACTCAGCGTGGATTTAGATAAAGGGGAACAAGAGGAATACACCTTTAAACACTGCTGCAATTACTGGTCCTATATGCCGAATGGACGCCTCGCTTGGTTTAATGGGTATAGATAAAAATGCAGACTCAATCACAGGCAATTTTTGTATTTCCATTTTGTAGTGATAGTACCGTTGCGTCACGCTGACTTTCTTCGGCATCGTCTCGAAAGTCGGCTTTATCCAATCATAAAAAAAGCCGGATGGTTATCCGGCTTTTCAATGACACATCTGAATTACAGCGCGGCGATAACGGCCTGCTGCTCGATCAGTTTCGCTTTTGCATCGGCGAAGGCGACCAGACGTTCACGCTCTTTCGCGATAACCGCTTCAGGAGCGCGTGCGACAAAGCCTTCGTTAGCCAGCTTGCTCTCGATTTTTCCGATTTCCAGTTCGACTTTGGCCACTTCTTTTGCCAGACGAGCCAGTTCGGTCTCTTTATCGATCAGACCCGCCATCGGGATCAGCAGCTCGGCGCCTTCGATGATTTTAGTCACGGAGACCGGACCTTTGTCATCGGCTGGCAGCACGGTGATGCTTTCCAGACGCGCCATGTTTTGCAGGAAGCTACTGTTCTCGGTCACACGACGAATCGCCGTCTCGCTGCAACCGCGCAGCAGCAGTTCCAGTGGTTTGCCTGGAGAGATGTTCATCTCTGCGCGAATGTTACGGATTGCCACAATCGCCAGTTTCAGCCATTCGGTATCGGAAGCGGCTGCTTCATCTACCTGTGCGGCGTCGAATTCCGGGAACGGCTGCAGCATGATGGTGTCGGCTGTGATGCCTTTGATGACCTTCACACGCTGCCAGATGGTCTCGGTGATGAACGGGATGATTGGGTGCGCGAGACGCAGCAAACCTTCCAGAACGGTAATCAGCGTGTTGCGCGTGCCGCGCAGCTCCGCTTCATTGCCGCCATTCATTACCGGTTTGGTCAGCTCCAGATACCAGTCGCAGAACTGGTTCCAGGTGAACTCATACAGAATGCCTGCTGCGATATCAAAGCGATAGGTATCCAGCGCTTCACGGTACGCTTTGATGGTCTGGTTGAATTCCGCCAGAATCCAGCGATCCGCCAGAGACAGGGTCATTTCGCCGCCGTTAAAGCCGCAATCCTGATCTTCGGTGTTCATCAGCACGAAGCGGCTGGCGTTCCACAGCTTGTTACAGAAGTTGCGGTAACCTTCCAGACGTTTCATGTCCCAGTTGATATCGCGACCGGTAGAGGCCAGCGCTGCCAGGGTGAAACGCAGGGCGTCGGTGCCGTGCGGCTCGATACCATCCGGGAATTGCTTCTCGGTGCGCTTGCGAATTTTCTCTGCCAGCTGCGGTTGCATCATGTTGCCGGTACGTTTCTCCAGCAGATCTGCCAGCGAAATCCCGTCAACCATATCCAGTGGGTCAATAACGTTACCCTTGGATTTAGACATCTTCTGGCCTTCGTCGTCACGAATCAGACCGGTCATGTAGACGGTATGGAACGGAACCTGCGGCTTGCCATTCTCATCTTTGATGAAGTGCATGGTCATCATGATCATGCGGGCAATCCAGAAGAAGATGATGTCGAAGCCGGAGACCATCACGCTGGTCGGGTGGAACTGACGCAGGGCGTCGGTGTTTTCCGGCCAGCCGAGAGTGGAGAAGGTCCACAGAGCGGAGGAGAACCACGTGTCCAGAACGTCTTCGTCCTGGCGCAGGGCCACGTCAGCGCCCAGATTATTTTCCTGACGCACTTCTTCTTCGGTGCGGCCAACGAACACGTTGCCGTCGTTATCATACCAGGCCGGGATACGGTGACCCCACCACAGCTGACGAGAGATACACCAGTCCTGAATATCGCGCATCCAGGAGAAGTACATGTTTTCATACTGTTTTGGTACGAACTGGATATCACCGTTCTCAACCGCTTCGACAGCCGGTTTCGCCAGGATATCGGCACGCACGTACCACTGGTCTGTCAGCATCGGCTCGATGACCACGCCACCACGGTCGCCGTAAGGAACGGTCAGATCGTGAGGTTTGATCTCTTCCAGCAGGCCGAGCGCGTCAATGGCCGCAACCACCGCTTTACGCGCAGCAAAACGTTCCAGTTTCTGGAATTCAGCCGGGATTTCAGAGGAGTAAACGTCTGATTCTTCGCCTTTGGTGTCATACACTTCCGCGCTTTCACGGATATCGCCGTCAAAGGTCAGAATGTTAATCATCGGCAGGGCGTGACGACGGCCAACTTCATAGTCATTGAAATCGTGTGCCGGGGTGATTTTCACACAGCCGGTGCCTTTTTCCATATCGGCGTGCTCGTCGCCAAGAATTGGAATACGGCGGTTCAGCAGCGGCAGAACCACAAATTTACCGATCAGATCTTTGTAGCGCGGATCTTCCGGGTTTACGGCCACGCCGGTATCGCCCAGCAGGGTTTCTGGACGCGTCGTCGCAACCACCAGGTAATCTTTACCGTCTGCGGTTTTTGCGCCATCGGCCAGCGGATAGCGGATGTGCCACATGGAGCCTTTAGACTCGCGGTTTTCCACTTCCAGATCGGAGATCGCAGTGCGCAGTTTCGGGTCCCAGTTCACCAGACGTTTGCCACGGTAAATCAGGTCCTCTTTGTACAGACGGACGAAAACTTCTTTCACGGCGTTGGAAAGGCCTTCATCCATGGTGAAGCGCTCGCGCTCCCAGTCCACGGAGTTGCCGAGACGACGCATCTGACGGGTGATGGTGCCGCCAGATTCGGCTTTCCACTGCCAGATTTTGTCGATGAACGCGTCGCGACCGTAGTCGTGGCGGGTTTTACCTTCTTCAGCGGCAATCTTACGCTCAACCACCATTTGGGTCGCAATGCCCGCGTGGTCAGTCCCGGCCTGCCACAGGGTGTTTTTGCCCTGCATGCGCTGGTAACGGATCATGGTATCCATGATGGTTTGCTGGAAGGCATGACCCATATGCAAACTGCCGGTGACGTTCGGCGGCGGGATCATGATGCAGAAGGACTCTTTGCTTTCATCGCCGTTAGGCTTGAAATAGCCCTGCTCTTCCCAGTGCTCGTAAAGCGGCTGTTCGATATCTCGTGGGTTGTATGTCTTTTCCATTATTTCCAGGTTGCCGTATTCAGGTTAAAACCGGCCAGGCGGTACGCTTTGTAGCGTTCGCGCGCCAGTTGTTTCAGAGAATCTTCGTGAGGGACAAAGTCTACCACTTCTGTGAAAGCGGTGGCAAAATCTGCAAAGCCGATACGCAGGCTGATCAGAATATCGCGCGCGCTGCTGTTACGCTTTTGTGGCCAGGCAATCTCCACCGGTGCGCCACCGCGCGGCCCTTCTCCCGACAAATTATGCGGAACAAAACCTTCGGGTGGCCTTGCCCACAGCGCTTCGTCAAGACGAATCGCCTGCGCTTCATCTTCACAGGCAATCAGGACGCGTTTACCGCTGCGCCAACGTTCTGCGGCAATTTCACACACCAGCTGCTCAACGGCGCTTAAGCCATCGACGGTGTTATCGTTGTCCAGAAGGTAGAACGTCGCATTCTTCATAATATGGGGCTTCTTTGGGTGGATTTAAACGCAAAGCCGGGGGTTACCCGGCCAGCGTACACCTTGTAGGTCCGGCAAGCCTGACGCCGCCGGACAACGGCGTGCAACTACTCTTCGCCGTTAAAACCGGCGCGGTTAAGCAGGAACTGCGACAGCAGGGCAACGGGACGACCGGTAGCGCCTTTGGCTTTACCGGAGCGCCATGCGGTACCCGCGATATCCAGGTGAGCCCAGTTGTACTTGCGGGTAAAGCGTGCCAGGAAGCAGCCAGCGGTAATCGCCCCGCCAGGACGGCCGCCAATGTTGGCCATATCCGCGAAGTTAGATTCTAACTGCTCCTGATACTCATCGCCCAACGGCAGACGCCATGCGCGGTCGCCCGCTTGCTCGGATGCGCCGATCAGCTCGTGGGCCAGCGGATTGTGGTTCGACATCAGGCCGGTGATGTGATGGCCGAGAGCAATCACACAGGCGCCGGTCAGCGTCGCCACGTCGATGACTGCTTCAGGCTCAAAGCGCTCCACGTAGGTCAGCACGTCGCACAGCACCAGACGGCCTTCGGCATCGGTGTTCAGCACTTCAACGGTCTGGCCGGACATGGTGGTCAGAACATCGCCAGGGCGATACGCGCGACCACCAGGCATGTTTTCACAGCCCGCCAGTACGCCGATGACGTTAATCGGCAACTGCAGTTCGGCAACCATACGCATCACGCCGTACACTGCCGCTGCCCCGCACATATCGTACTTCATCTCATCCATGCCTTCGGCAGGCTTGATGGAGATACCGCCGGAGTCGAAGGTGAGGCCTTTGCCAACCAGCACGATAGGGCGCGCATCTTCGGACGGATTGCCTTTGTACTCGATGACCGACATCAGCGATTCGTTTTGCGAACCGTTTCCGACCGCAAGGTACGAGTGCATTCCCAGCTCTTTCATCTGCTGTTCGCCGATGACGCGGGTGACGACATTTTTGCTGTAGGAATCAGCCAGCTGACGCGCCTGAGAGGCCAGGTAACCGGCGTTGCAGATGTTTGGCGGCATATTGCCGAGATCTTTCGCCGCTTTGATACCGGCGGCAATCGCCAGACCGTGCTGAATGGCGCGCTCGCCGCTGGTCAGCTCGCGACGGGTTGGGACGTTAAAGACCATTTTACGCAGCGGACGACGCGGTTCGCTTTTGTTGGTCTTCAACTGATCAAAACTGTAGAGGCTCTCTTTCGCGGTCTCAACGGCCTGACGCACTTTCCAGTAGGTGTTGCGACCTTTCACGTGCAGTTCGGTCAGGAAGCAGACGGCTTCCATTGAGCCGGTATCATTCAGGGTATTGATAGTTTTCTGAATGACCTGCTTGTACTGGCGTTCATCAAGCTCGCGCTCTTTACCGCAACCAATCAGCAGAATGCGCTCGGACAGCACGTTGGGAACATGGTGCAGTAACAGCGTCTGCCCAGGTTTGCCTTCGAGTTCGCCACGGCGCAGCAGGGCGCTGATATAGCCGTCACTGATTTTATCGAGTTGTTCGGCGATCGGGGAGAGTCGGCGTGGTTCAAAGACGCCCACAACGATGCAGGCACTCCGCTGTTTCTCCGGGCTACCGCTTTTTACACTGAACTCCATGCACTACGCTCCTGAATCTTAAAGACAACGACGGCTGCTACGGATAGAATTGAAACCTTTCGTAACTCATGTCCGCTGTTGTGGTGACTTCGTGTTAATCTTACGTTACTACGGTTTCGACACGTCAAAAAATATCCTGAAGCGCGACACCGCCGGGTTTTTTAATCTTAGCGATGTTTTCGACGACTCAAGAGAATAAATGACGTTTAAGCCATGAAACAAGCAATTTTCCAGCAAAGAGACGGGTTTTTACGGGCGTATTTAAAGTGATAATCATAAGATATCTGGTGCGGGAGACGCTCAAAAGCCAGCTGGCGATCCTTTTCATCTTACTTCTGATCTTTTTCTGTCAGAAGTTAGTCAGGATCCTCGGCGCGGCGGTAGACGGCGAAATCCCAACAAATCTGGTGCTTTCTCTGCTCGGATTAGGCGTGCCCGAAATGGCGCAGCTTATTCTGCCGCTAAGCCTTTTCCTCGGCCTGCTCATGACGCTGGGAAAACTCTATACCGAAAGTGAAATCACCGTCATGCACGCCTGCGGCCTAAGCAAAGCCGTTCTGGTGAAAGCCGCGATGGTGCTGGCACTGTTCACCGGTATCGTGGCGGCGGTAAACGTGATGTGGGCTGGCCCCTGGTCTTCCCGACATCAGGATGAAGTGCTGGCCGAAGCCAAAGCCAACCCTGGCATGGCGGCGCTCGCGCAGGGCCAGTTCCAGCAGGCCACAGACGGCAGTTCCGTCCTCTTTATTGAAAGCGTTGACGGCAGTCGATTCAACGATGTGTTCCTCGCGCAAATCCGTACCAAAGGCAACGCCCGCCCTTCCGTGGTGGTCGCGGATTCCGGTCAGCTCTCGCAGCGTAAAGACGGCTCTCAGGTGGTGACGCTGAACAAAGGCACCCGCTTTGAAGGCACCGCGCTGCTGCGCGACTTCCGTATTACCGATTTCCAGAACTATCAGGCGATTGTCGGCCATCAGAACGTGGCGCTCGATCCAACGGATACCGAGCAGATGGACATGCGTACCCTGATAAACACCGATACCAATCGCGCGAGAGCGGAACTGCACTGGCGTCTGACGCTGGTATTCACCGTGTTTATGATGGCGTTGATGGTTGTACCGCTGAGCGTGGTTAACCCGCGTCAGGGTCGTGTGCTCTCCATGCTGCCAGCGATGCTGCTCTATCTGGTGTTCTTCCTGCTGCAAACGTCTATTAAGTCGAATGGCGGCAAGGGCAAGATCGACCCGATGATCTGGATGTGGGTGGTCAATGGCCTGTACCTGCTGCTGGCAGTGGTATTAAACCTGTGGGATAGCGTGCCGATGCGCCGCATACGTGCCCGCTTTGTACGTAAAGGAGCGGTGTGATGCAGGCTTTCCGCGTTCTTGACCGCTATATCGGTAAAACCATTTTCACCACCATCATGATGACGTTGTTCATGCTGGTGTCGCTCTCGGGCATCATCAAGTTTGTCGATCAGCTGAAAAAAGCCGGGCAGGGGAGTTACGACGCACTGGGCGCCGGGATGTACACCATTCTCAGCGTGCCAAAAGATGTGCAAATCTTCTTCCCGATGGCCGCGCTGTTAGGCGCATTGCTGGGGCTGGGGATGCTGGCCCAGCGCAGTGAGCTGGTGGTGATGCAGGCTTCGGGCTTCACCCGTATGCAGGTGGCGCTGTCGGTAATGAAAACCGCTATTCCACTGGTCCTCCTGACGATGGCGATCGGTGAATGGGTCGCTCCGCAGGGCGAGCAGATGGCGCGTAACTATCGTGCGCAGGCCATGTACGGCGGCTCTTTGCTCTCGACTCAACAAGGCCTGTGGGCGAAAGACGGTAACAACTTCGTCTATATCGAACGCGTAAAGGGTGATGATGAGCTGGGCGGTGTGAGTATTTACGCCTTCAACGATCATCGCCGTTTACAGTCTGTGCGTTACGCGACCACGGCGAAATTCGATCCGGCGCAGAAGCTCTGGCGCCTGTCGCAGGTGGATGAATCGAACCTGCAAGATCCGAAACAAATCACCGGTGCTCAGACCGTTTCGGGCACCTGGAAGACGAACCTGACGCCTGACAAACTGGGCGTGGTGGCGCTGGACCCGGATGCGCTCTCTATCAGTGGCCTGCACAATTATGTGAAGTACCTGAAGTCGAGCGGCCAGGATGCCGGACGTTATCAGCTCAACATGTGGAGCAAAATCTTCCAGCCAATGTCCGTAGCGGTAATGATGCTGATGGCGCTGTCGTTCATCTTCGGGCCGCTGCGTAGCGTGCCGATGGGCGTGCGTGTGGTCACCGGTATCAGCTTTGGCTTTGTTTTCTACGTGCTGGACCAGATCTTTGGCCCGCTGACGCTGGTCTACGGTATTCCACCGCTGATCGGTGCGCTGCTGCCGAGCGCGTCATTCTTCCTGATCAGCCTCTGGCTGCTTCTCAGACGCTCCTAATCGCACCTCTTCCTCACTCCCGAATCGCCGGGAGTGAGGCTAATCTCCTGATTCACGCCGCACTTTTTCACACAACCTTCAACGCCTTGCCCGGAATTTGAGTATTATTGAGCGATGAAGTCGTGAAGGGATCCCCTATGAAGCAAATTCGTATGCTTGCGCAGTACTACGTCGACCTGATGATGAAGCTCGGCCTGGTGCGTTTCTCATTGCTGTTGGCCCTGGCGCTGGTGGTGCTGGCGATTGTCGTGCAGATGGCGGTGACCATGGTGCTGCACGGCCAGGTCGAAAGTATCGACGTTATCCGCTCGATCTTCTTCGGCCTGCTGATCACCCCGTGGGCGGTCTATTTTCTCTCGGTGGTGGTGGAACAGCTGGAAGAGTCGCGCCAGCGGCTCTCCCGTCTGGTGCAGAAACTGGAGGAGATGCGCGAGCGTGACCTCAAGCTTAACGTCCAGCTAAAAGACAACATTGCACAGCTGAATCAGGAGATTTCGGATCGTGAGAAAGCGGAAGCCGAGCGTCAGGCGACCCTTGAGCAGCTGAAGGTTGAGATGAAGGAGCGTGAAGTCACGCAGATTCAGCTGGAGCAGCAATCCTCCTTCCTGCGCTCGTTCCTCGACGCTTCACCGGATCTGGTCTTCTATCGCAACGAAGATAAAGAGTTCTCCGGCTGCAACCGGGCGATGGAGCTGCTGACGGGAAAAAGTGAGAAACAGCTGATTCACCTTAAACCGCAGGATGTCTACTCGGAAGAGGCGGCGGCCAAGGTTATCGAAACCGACGAGAAGGTGTTCCGCCATAATGTCTCTCTCACCTACGAACAGTGGCTGGATTACCCCGACGGGCGCAAAGCCTGCTTTGAAATCCGTAAAGTGCCTTATTACGACCGCGTGGGCAAACGCCACGGCCTGATGGGCTTTGGCCGCGATATTACCGAGCGGAAGCGTTATCAGGACGCGCTAGAGCGTGCCAGCCGCGACAAGACCACCTTCATCTCGACCATCAGCCACGAGCTGCGTACGCCGCTGAACGGCATCGTGGGGCTTAGCCGTATTCTGCTGGACACGGAACTGACCGGCGAACAGGAAAAATACCTCAAAACTATCCACGTTTCCGCTGTGACGCTCGGTAATATCTTCAACGATATTATTGATATGGATAAGATGGAACGCCGAAAAGTCCAGCTGGATAATCAGCCCGTCGACTTCACCGGATTCCTGGCGGATCTGGAGAATCTCTCCGGTCTGCAGGCGCAGCAGAAAGGGCTGCGCTTTGTGCTGGAGCCTTCACTGCCGCTGCCGCATAAAGTGGTGACGGACGGTACGCGTCTGCGCCAGATCCTGTGGAACCTTATCAGCAACGCCGTCAAGTTCACCCAGAAAGGGGAAGTGGTGGTGCGTATTCGCTTCGATGCAGGCGATATGCTGCACTTCGAAGTGGAAGACTCCGGCATCGGCATTCCGCAGGAAGAGCAGGACAAAATCTTCGCCATGTATTATCAGGTGAAAGACAGCCACGGCGGGAAACCGGCAACGGGCACCGGGATTGGCCTGGCCGTTTCACGCCGTCTGGCGAAGAGCATGGGCGGGGATATTACCGTCTCCAGCCAGCAGGGGAAAGGCTCTGTCTTTACACTGACGGTACATGCGCCTGCGGTTGCAGAAGAGGTGGAAGATACCTTCGAGAACGATGAACTGCCGCTGCCCGCCCTTCATGTTCTGCTGGTGGAAGATATTGAGCTGAACGTGATTGTCGCCCGGTCGGTGCTCGAAAAACTGGGTAACAGCGTCGATGTGGCCATGACCGGGACTGCCGCGCTGGAGATGTTTACGCCGGGGGAGTATGACCTCGTGCTGCTGGATATTCAGCTCCCGGATATGACCGGGCTGGACATCTCCCGCGAACTGACGCGTCGTTACGCGCGCGATGAATTACCGCCGCTGGTGGCCCTGACCGCTAACGTCCTGAAGGACAAAAAAGAGTACCTCGATGCCGGTATGGACGATGTGCTCAGCAAACCGCTGGCGGTGCCTGCCCTGACCGCTATGATCAAAAAATTCTGGGATACCTGTGATGAAGAGGAGAGCACGATGACGCCTGTAGACAGCGAAAAAGCACAATCACTTCTGGATATCGCCATGCTGGAGCAGTACATCGATCTGGTCGGGCCGAAACTGATCACCGATGGGGTGGCAGTGTTCGAGAAAATGATGCCGGGCTATTTAAGCGTGCTGGAGTCCAATCTGACGGCGCGCGACCAGAAAGGTATCGTCGAAGAGGGGCACAAAATTAAAGGCGCTGCCGGATCGGTCGGGTTACGCCATTTGCAGCAGTTGGGTCAGCAGATCCAGTCTCCGGATTTACCGGCGTGGTGGGATAACGTGGGTGAATGGGTTGAGGAGATGAAACAAGAGTGGCAGAACGATGTGGATGTGTTGAAAGCGTGGGTGGAAAATAGCAAAAAATGACCCCGGCTAAACCGGGGTGCGCGAATACTGCGCCAACACCAGGGAAATCTTGGCAGCGCCTGTTTTTTTAGTATTGTGACTGCATGGACGCTGCCCGAAAATTTAGGCCGCACGCAGTTAAGATAGCAAATCTTAAATGATTTGTTACAGGAATCAGTGAAATGTGTGAAGCATAGCGTTTTAATCAGAATTTTTAATGTGCTTCAGAGAGTTGGAGAGAAGGGACGGCGAAATGAAAAAGGTAGGTGTTGTACTGAGCGGCTGCGGCGTTTACGACGGCGCAGAGATTCATGAGTCAGTTCTGACGCTGCTCGCACTGGCGAAACAGGGTGCAGAAGCGATCTGTTTTGCGCCGGATAAAAGCCAGACGGATGTTATCAATCATTTATCTGGTGAATTGATGCCGGAAACCCGCAATGTGCTGATTGAAGCGGCGCGCATTGCCCGTGGCAATATCCAGCCGCTGGCACAGGCCGATGCCGAGGAGCTGGATGCCCTGATCGTGCCAGGTGGTTTTGGTGCCGCCAAAAATTTGAGTAATTTCGCCAGCCAGGGCAGCGAGTGTCGGGTCGATGATGCGCTGAAAGCGCTGGCGCAGCGCATGCACGCCGCAGGAAAACCGCTGGGCTTTATGTGCATCGCCCCTGCGATGCTGCCTAAGATTTTTGATTTCCCGCTGCGCCTGACCATCGGCACTGACATCGATACCGCTGAAGTGATCGAAGAGATGGGCGGCGAGCATGTGCCGTGCCCGGTGGAAGATATCGTGGTCGACGAGGACAATAAAATCGTGACTACACCCGCCTATATGCTGGCGCAATCTATCGCTGAAGCGGCCGTCGGTATTGAGAAACTGGTCGAACGCGTGCTGGTGCTTTCCCGGTGAGTAAAAATCGCTCTCCTGTCGCCTGGGCGAAACGCATTGTGCTGCGCGCGCTGCTGGCGCTTGCGGTGTTCTGGGGCGGTGGCATCGCGCTGTTCAGCATTGTGCCAGTGCCGTTTTCTGCGGTCATGGTTGAGCGCCAGCTCGGCGCATGGCTGACGGGGGATTTCAGCTATGTGGCCCACTCGGACTGGGTGAGCATGGACGAAATCTCCCCGTGGATGGGACTGGCGGTTATCGCGGCGGAAGATCAGAAATTCCCGGAACACTGGGGCTTTGACGTCTCGGCGATTGAAAAAGCGCTGGCTCACAATGAGCGGAATGAAAATCGCGTGCGCGGTGCCTCGACGCTCTCTCAGCAGACGGCGAAAAACCTGTTTTTATGGGATGGCAGAAGCTGGATGCGCAAAGGGCTTGAGGCAGGTCTGACGCTGGGCATGGAGACCGTCTGGAGTAAAAAACGCATTCTGACGGTGTATCTCAATATCGCTGAGTTTGGTGATGGGGTGTTTGGCGTGGAGGCGGCGGCACAACGCTATTTCCACAAACCCGCCAGCCGCCTGACCCAAGCCGAGGCCGCACTGCTGGCCGCAGTGTTACCTAACCCGATTCGCTATAAAGCGGATGCCCCGTCAGGGTATGTCCGCAATCGTCAGGCGTGGATCATGCGCCAGATGCGACAGTTGGGTGGGGAAGGGTTTATGACCAGGAATAAATTGTACCGATGAGGACTTAGTCCTCATCAAATCCGGCGTTGAACAGCGCGACGACCGCAGCCAGCGCTTCGACTTCCTGCGGACCGGTCGCTTCCACTTCAATCTGTCGGCCCTTTGCGGAATCCAGCATCAGCAGCGCAATCACGCTGTTGGCTTCTGCTTCTGTGCCTTCATCGTTACGCAGCAGCACTTCCGCATCAAATCCTTGCATCAGTTCAAACAGTTTCATCGCCGGGCGTGCGTGCATGCCCAGCTTGTTGGTGATCTCAACGGTATGTTTTACGGTCATGTTTTACGTTTTTCCAGCGTGCGATGACGAGACTGAACGTTTTTACCGCGTGAGCGGAAGTAATCAGCCAGCTGTTCGGCTATATACACCGAACGATGTTTACCGCCGGTACAACCAATTGCGACCGTCAGGTAGCTACGATTGTTGGTTTCCAGCATAGGTAACCATAGTTCAAGGTAGCTTCGCGTCTGGTAGATAAAATTGTGAACTTCTGTGTGACGATCGAGGAATGCCGCCACGGGCTTGTCCAGACCGGTCATTGGACGCAGTTTCGGGTCCCAGTGCGGGTTCGGCAGGAATCGTACGTCGAACACATAATCCGCATCGATTGGAATGCCGTGTTTGAAGCCAAAGGATTCGAACACCATGGTCAGCTCGCGCTCGCGTTTACCCAACAGGCGGGTACGCAGCATTTCTGCCAGCTCATGCACGGACATTTCAGAGGTATCGACGATCAGATCTGCACGGGAACGCAGCGGTTCCAGCAGATCGCTCTCTTCGTCGATGGCACTTTCAAGCGACAGATTCTTGCTGGAAAGGGGGTGTAAACGACGGGTGTCACTGTAGCGACGGATTAGCGTGTTACGGTCAGCGTCAAGGAACAGCAGCTGCGGCGTAAAGTTATCCGGCAGGCTGTTCATCGCCTCTTCAAAGATTTCCGGGGATTCCGGCATGTTGCGCACGTCGATACTGACCGCCGCAGAGATCTGCCGGTCAGCAAGCGTTCGCGCCAGGTCGGGCAGCAGGACAACCGGAAGGTTGTCGACGCAGTAAAATCCCATATCTTCGAGCGCTCGCAGGGCCACGGATTTCCCCGAGCCTGAACGACCGCTGACGATCATCAGCACCATGTTCCGTTTCTCCTCACGACTGCAGATGTGAAGGCCATCTCCTGGTTACGCATCATCCTGATTGCCTTCCGCTTCGGTGATAATTTGGTACAGCTCTTCATCACTTTGGGCTGCGCGCAGACGGCGGCAAATTGTTTTATCCGCCAGACGTTTTGCGACCAGAGAAAGCGTATGCAAATGGGTTTTCGTCTGGTCAGCAGGCACCAGCAGAGCGAAAAGCAAATCAACCGGCTGGTTATCAATCGCATCAAAAGCGATAGGCGTTTCAAGCTGCACAAAAACGCCCACGGCGCGTAATGTGTCTTCTTCCAGTTTGCCATGCGGAATGGCGATGCCATTGCCGATGCCGGTACTGCCCATTTTTTCACGGGTCAGAATGGCCTCGAATACCACCTGAGGCGGCAGGCTTAACTGTTTTGCAGCCAGTTCACTGATAATTTCCAGAGCCCGTTTTTTGCTCTGACAGTGAACGCCACTGCGGGTACATTCCTGGTTAAGGACATTACTCAATTGAAGCGAGGAATCGTTGTTCATCATAATTTCACCTAAGCGCTAACTGTACAAATGGCCTGTTGTGTTTGACAACAGGCCGCCCTGCACCCGTTAACTGCCCGGACAATTAGTGTTGTTTCAGTTTATCTTTATGTTTATTAAGCTGTCGTGCCAGCTTGTCAATCAAGCCGTCGATAGCCGCATACATGTCTTGCCCTTCCGCACTGGCATGGATTTCGCCCCCGTTGACATGCAGGGTTGCGTCCGAGATATGAGTCACTTTCTCCACTTTTAACACAATGTAGACCTGATTGATCCTCTCGAAATACTGCTCCAGTTTGGCGAATTTTGTATTCACAAAATCACGCAAGGCTTCAGTGATCTCGACATTCTGTCCTGTGATGTTGAGCTGCATAGTGTCTTCCTTATCGGTTGTGTCAAACCAGTTGTTTACGCTGGTTAGACGGCGGAATGGATAAAGACTCTCGATACTTCGCAACAGTACGACGTGCCACCATAATACCCTGGTCGGACAGCATGGTGGTTAACTTACTGTCACTCAGTGGCTTCGCGGGGTTTTCCGCGGCGATCAACTTCTTCACCAGTGCGCGAATGGCCGTTGACGAGGCTTCGCCACCGCCTTCGGTATTCACATGGCTGGAGAAGAAATACTTAAGCTCAAAAATACCGCGCGGGCTGTGCAGATACTTCTGCGTAGTCACGCGCGAAATGGTCGATTCGTGCATCTCGACGGCCTGGGCGATATCCGCCAGCACCATCGGTTTCATAAACTCTTCGCCCTGATCGAAAAACGCCTGCTGCTGTTCGACGATGCAACGACTCACCCGTAGCAGCGTATCATTTCGGCTCTCAAGGCTTTTGATCAGCCAGCGCGCTTCCTGAAGATTGCTACGAATATATTGATTGTCGGAGTCGTTGCGCACGCTGGTGCACATGGAGGCGTATTGCTGATTGATTTGCAGGCGAGGAATGCTGTCGGAATTCAGTTCAACGGCCCAGCGGCCATTGTGTTTGCGCACCAGAACGTCAGGGATCACGTACTCGGGTTCGCTGGTCTGGATCGACTGTCCGGGGCGCGGATCGAGGGACTGAATCAGATTCACCGCCTCTTTCAGCACATCTTCTTTCAGGCGGGTAACGCGCATCAGCGAGCGGAAGTCGTGATTCGCCAGCAGATCGAGATGATCGCTGATGATCAACCGCGCTTCGTCGATCCACGGCGTCTCTTTCGCAAACTGCGACAGCTGGATCAACAGGCAATCACGCAGATCTTTCGCCGCCACGCCAACCGGGTCAAAGCGCTGGATGCGTTTTAGCACCGCTTCGATCTCATCGAGATCGATATCGCCGTTCCCGATGCTCTCCAGAATATCTTCCAGAGAAACGGTCAAATAGCCGGTGTCATCCACGGCATCGACAATCGAGGTAGCAATCGCGCGATCGGTTTCGGTGAATGGCGTCAGCTCCACCTGCCACATCAGATAATCCTGCAGGGACTGGGTGGTTTCACCCTGATAGACCGGTAGCTCGTCATCCTGGTAATCTGCACGCGTCCCGGAAGGGGTTCCGGCGGTGTAGATTTCATCCCAGCTGGCGTCCAGCGGTAGCTCGTCCGGCATCTCTTTTTGTTCAAGAGCGTCTGCGGTATCAAGCGATTCGGTGTCCTGCTTTTCCTGGGTATCAACCTCGTCATGAAGATCGGTTTGCTCCAGCAGGGGGTTACTGTCCAGCGCCTGCTGGAGTTCCTGCTGAAGTTCTAACGTGGACAGCTGCAACAGACGAATCGCCTGTTGTAGCTGTGGCGTCATTGCCAGTTGCTGGCTGAGCCGTAATTGCAAACCTTGCTTCATGTTCAGAGCGTTTTTCCCCGCTTTGGCGTGACTTAACCTCTACCCTATCAGAGTCTGAAGTCTTCCCCAAGGTACACACGCTTCACATGCTCGTCTTCGAGGATTTCGAGTGGCGTGCCGTGGGCGATTAAATGGCCCTGGCTGACGATATAAGCGCGTTCACAAACTGCCAGCGTTTCACGTACGTTGTGGTCCGTGATGAGCACACCGAGGCCGCTGTCGCGCAAATGCTCGATAATACGTTTGATGTCGATAACGGAGATAGGGTCAACGCCCGCAAAAGGTTCATCCAGCAGGATAAATTTTGGATTCGCGGCAAGCGCACGGGCGATTTCCACGCGGCGGCGTTCACCACCGGAGAGCGCCTGACCGAGGCTGTCGCGCAAATGTTCGATGTGGAACTCTTCCATCAGTTCGTTAGCACGATCCTGACGCTGCTCGGAGGTCAAATCATCACGGATTTGCAGCACGGCCATCAGGTTGTCGAACACGCTCAGACGGCGGAAAATCGACGCCTCCTGCGGCAGATAGCCAATACCACGACGCGCGCGCGCATGCAGTGGCAGCAAGCTGATGTCTTCATCATCAATGATAATGTTGCCCGCATCGCGTGAAACGATGCCGACCACCATGTAAAAGGTGGTGGTTTTGCCCGCACCGTTTGGGCCTAACAGGCCTACGATTTCGCCGGAGTTTACGGTCAGACTGACATCTTCCACGACGCGGCGGCCTTTATAGGCTTTGGCGAGGTTCTTTGCAGTTAATGTTGCCATAACGAATTAGTTACTCTTTTTCTGTGCCGGGGCCTGGTCTTTGTTCTTGTCCTGCAGCTGAGACGGAACCAGAACGGTAGTGACGCGCTTACCTTTTTCGCTGAAAGCCTGCATTTTCTGCTCTTTCACCAGATAGGTGATCTTATCGCCGGTGATGTTGCTATCCAGCTGTTCCAGATAGGCATTGCCGGTCAGGATGACGAGATCTTTAGCCAGCTCGTAGTGCATATGAGAGGCGCGGCCTTTCACCGGCTTGCCGTTATCCTGCATCTGATAGAAGGTGGCCGGATTACCGTAGCCATCAATAATCTCTTTGCCCTGCTCGCCGCCCGGACGGGTGACAACCACTTTGTCGGCATTGATTTTGATCGTGCCCTGGGTCATGACGACGTTGCCGGTAAAGGTCACGACGTTACCCTGCATATCAAGCGACTGAGTGTCAGATTCGATATGGATAGGCTGCTCAGTGTCGCCCGTAACAGCAAGCGCGGGGAGACTGGCGGCCAGCAGCGCGCTGGCAATGATAAAGTTAAGGCTGAGTTTGTTTGTTTTGAATTTCATAGGAGGTTCTAACCTTTTCAATCAGCTCGGCGTTTTTGCTGCGTAAGTTCCCGCGCATTCTTAGACCGCTGGAATTAAATGTTGTGCCGTATAACGTCACCAGATCCTGAGACGTGACATCCTGGGTGACCAGGTTGATCTGGGCATTATCCGTAGTAATTTTGCGCAGTTGAGAATCTGGCGTCAGGGCGTTGACTTCAACATGACCATACAAATAAAGCATACGGTCATTCGTCAATTTTGCTCTGTCAGATTTAATCGACCACGTTGGAATTTTGTTGGTATCAAATGTGGTCATCACCGGCCGGGTGAACCACGAGATGCCATCATCGGAAAAATACTCTACATGCTGCGCAATCAGGCGATAGTTCAGGGCGCCTTCAGGGCTGTAAACCACGGTGTCGCTGTGGTCGCTTTTGTAGGTTGGATCATTGGTGCTGACCACTTCATCCGGCGTGTCGTCCTGGTCGGCGAGATTCACGCCAATCAGAACCAGTACGGCCAGTGAAAGCAGAATGATAACCCAACGTCTGGTTTTACTCATATCGATTGCCCTTTGGCCTCATCAAGCTTGCCCTGCGCCAGCAGTAACAAATCGCAGACTTCACGAACGGCGCCGCGACCGCCGTTGATCCGGGTGACATAGTCAGCGCGCGGGATCAGCAAAGGATGAGCATCCGCCACGGCGATGCTCAACCCGACTTCAGCCATGACCGGCCAGTCGATCAGATCGTCTCCAACGTAGGCGACGTTTTCAGGGGCGATGGCAAGCTTCGCCAGCAAATCCCGGAACGCGACCATTTTGTCGGATTGCCCCTGATACAAATGGGTAATGCCTAATGTTTCGCAGCGATCTTCTACCAGTTTAGCCTTACGCCCGGTGATGATAGCAACTTCGATGCCGGATGTGATCGCACAGCGAATTCCGTAGCCGTCGCGCACGTTGAATGCCTTCAGCTCTTCGCCGTTATTGCCCATAAAAATTAAGCCATCGGACAGTACACCATCCACATCCAGAATAAGCAGACGGATGTTTTCCGCCTTTGCCATCATCTGCGTAGTGACCGGGCCATAACAGGTTGCAAGGGATGCACCCGCATTACTCATTGTCTTATCCTTCATTACACTACGCCTGCGCGCAGAAGATCATGCATATGTACCACACCCAGCAGTTGGTCGCCATCGGCAACCATGGCTGAGGTAATATGACGGGATTGCATCAGGTTCAAAACTTCCACCGCCAGCGTACCAGGCCGGACCCGAATTCCGCCGGGGGTCATCACATCTGCAATGCCCAGCGTGCGCACGTCAACGCCCATATCAAAGACGCGACGCAAATCACCGTCGGTGAAGATGCCTTCGATCTTCATCAGGTCGTCGCAAATGACCGTCATACCGAGATTTTTACGGGTGATTTCCAGCAGCGCATCACGCAGCGAGGCATCTTTGCTGACGTGCGGGATTTCCGTGCCGGTGTGCATAATATCATTCACGCGCAGCAGAAGTTTACGTCCCAACGCACCGCCTGGGTGAGAGAGGGCAAAATCTTCGGGGGTAAAACCACGCGCTTCGAGCAGCGCCACGGCGAGGGCATCGCCCATCACCAGCGCCGCAGTGGTGCTGGACGTCGGCGCCAGGCCGAGCGGGCAGGCCTCTTGCGGGACTTTCACACACAGGTGAATATCCGCCGCACGCGCCATGCTGCTCTCCGGGCGACTGGTCATGCAAATGAGGGGAACGTGCAGACGCTTGAGCACCGGGATCAGCGCCAGGATTTCGTTGGATTCACCGGAGTTAGACAGCGCAATCACCACGTCCTGCGGCGTGACCATTCCGAGATCGCCATGGGCGGCTTCACCCGGATGGACGAAGAAGGACGACGTTCCGGTACTGGCGAAGGTCGCGGCCATCTTACGACCGATGTGACCGGATTTGCCCATCCCCATCACCACGACTTTACCGGTGCAGGCGGCAATTTGCTCACATGCCTGACTAAAGTCCTGATTTATGTATTGATCTAACTGCGCCAGACCTTCACGTTCAATCTCCAGAACTTTTTTGCCTGCTTTCTGAAAGTCAAAACCCGGCTGCAATTCTATTTGCGACATAATGCGTTTCCGTTTACCCAGAGAGAAGAGGCGACAGCCAGTACAGCATCGCCATCCATACGATAAAACCACCTGTCAGCAAGGCGCCCGCCCCTTTGCCTATTTGCTGCTTCCGCCGCCAGCAGAGCAGGGCGAAAATCACGCTGACGAACAGCATCACACCGTAATCGCGGGAGAAGGCCAGCGGGTTAAATGCCCCTGGCGCAATCAGTGCGGGTAAACCCATAACGATAGCGATGTTGAAGATATTCGAGCCAATGATATTGCCAATTGCAATATCACCTTCGCCTTTCCGTGCGCCCGCGATCGCCGTGGCCAGTTCTGGCAGGCTGGTACCGATCGCAATTACCGTCAGGCCAATCGTCAGTTCGCTAATCGCGAAGTAGTTGGCCAGTACCGTGGCGTTGTCGACGACCATGCGGGTGGCCATCGGCATAATAATCAGCGCCACGCCGAGCCACAGCAGGGCAACGGGCAGGGTGCCTTCACGCGGAAGTTCAGCCACCTGCTCACGCGTCAGGCTATCATTCCCCTGTTTTTCCGCCAGCCGGGCAATCTTAACGATATAGAGCAGCCAGATGATCGCCAGCGCCAGCAGTAAAATACCGTCGTCGAAGGTCAGTTGCCCATCATAAAGCACATAGCCTGCCAGCAGGCTGACAATTAACATTAGCGGCAATTCACGGCGCAGAACATCAGAATCCACGCGAAATGGATGCAGCAGTGCGGCAAGGCCCAGGATCAATAAAATATTAACGATATTTGAGCCAATCGCGGTACCAATGGCGAGATCGACCTGGCCATGGAGCGACGCGGAAACAGAGACAATAATTTCCGGAAGCGATGTGCCGACGCTCACCACCGTCATGCCGATAATCAGCGGCGGTATCCCAAAGAGTCTGCACAGGATGGATGCGGCGAAAACCAAACGGTCAGCACTGTAGACCACCAGAAGTAAACCAATTATTAACAGTGCCGTTGCTAAAAGCATCAAAAATCCTTTATTCAGGTATACTCGCCGGTCCACTGAGAATGAATCTCTGGCGCCGCATGCAGTCTGTAGACGTAACGAATTCCTAATTTTGACTTTATGCGCCGGAAAAGTAAAACAAATGCCAGCTTTCGCTAACCTGAGCGGATAATTATCTGCAAAAATGTCGGGTTTAAGGCTGAATTAAGCGCCATGCTTAACCTTGATGGGAAAGAAAGGAACGTTAAATGAGCCAAACGATGGCGAATTTAGTCGACGTCCGTGACGTCAGCTTCTCGCGCGCTAACCGATTGATATTCGAAAACATCACGCTGACGGTGCCGCGGGGTAAGATCACCGCGATCATGGGGCCATCCGGCATCGGCAAAACCACACTGCTGCGTCTGATTGGTGGGCAGATCCCACCGGACCGCGGTGAAATTCTTTTCGACGGTGAAAATGTTCCGCAGATGTCGCGCTCACGCCTGTATACCGTCCGTAAACGGATGAGCATGCTGTTTCAGTCTGGCGCGCTATTCACCGACATGAACGTCTTTGATAACGTCGCCTATCCGTTGCGCGAGCATACGCGTCTCTCCCCGGAACTGTTGAAAACGACGGTGATGATGAAGCTGGAAGCCGTGGGATTGCGCGGGGCGGCCAAACTGATGCCGTCGGAGCTGTCCGGCGGGATGGCGCGTCGTGCCGCACTGGCGCGTGCGATTGCGCTCGAACCCGATTTAATCATGTTCGATGAACCTTTCGTCGGCCAGGACCCGATTACCATGGGCGTGCTGGTCAAATTGATTTCAGAACTGAACAGCTCGCTGGGTGTCACATGCATTGTGGTATCACACGATGTGCCAGAGGTACTGAGCATCGCGGATTACGCCTATATTGTGGCGGATAAAAAGATCGTCGCCCACGGCGGTGCTCAGGCGCTGCAGAACAACAGTGACCCGCGCGTTCGCCAGTTCCTCGACGGGATAGCGGATGGTCCTGTGCCGTTCCGTTATCCGGCGGGTGACTATCATCACGATTTACTGGGAATAGGGAGTTAAGCCGCTGATGCTGTTAAATGCGTTGGCCGCCCTTGGACACCGTGGCATAAAAACCATCAGGACGTTCGGGCGTGCCGGGTTGATGTTGTTCAATGCGCTGGTGGGTAAGCCGGAATTCCGCAAACACTCCCCGTTGCTGATTCGTCAGCTCTATAATGTCGGCGTGCTGTCGATGCTGATTATCATCGTGTCGGGTCTGTTTATCGGCATGGTGCTGGGGCTGCAGGGCTATCTGGTGCTGACCACCTACAGTGCAGAAACCAGTCTCGGTATGCTGGTGGCGCTTTCGCTCTTGCGTGAGCTTGGCCCGGTGGTGGCGGCACTGTTATTCGCCGGCCGCGCCGGTTCTGCGTTAACCGCCGAAATTGGTCTGATGCGTGCGACGGAACAGCTCTCCAGTATGGAGATGATGGCGGTCGACCCGCTGCGCCGCGTGATCTCGCCGCGTTTCTGGGCGGGGGTGATCTCTCTGCCGCTGCTGACCATTCTGTTTGTCGCCGTCGGTATCTGGGGCGGTTCATTAGTTGGCGTGCAGTGGAAAGGGATTGATGCCGGTTTCTTCTGGTCTGCAATGCAGGATGCCGTCGATCTGCGCATGGACCTGGTGAACTGCCTGATTAAGAGCGCGGTATTCGCCGTGACTGTGACCTGGATTGCGTTGTTCAATGGATATGACGCGATACCAACTTCTGAGGGCATCAGTCGCGCGACAACGCGTACTGTGGTTCATTCGTCGCTGGCCGTTCTTGGCCTGGATTTTGTGCTCACCGCACTGATGTTTGGGAATTGAGTTCATGCAAACAAGAAAAAGTGAAATTTGGGTAGGTGTGTTTCTGCTGCTGGCGCTTCTGGCTGCGCTGTTTATCTGTCTCAGAGCGGCGGATATCACCTCCATTCGGACTGAACCCACTTATCGTCTCTATGCGACCTTCGATAATATTGGTGGTCTGAAGGCGCGTTCGCCGGTGCGTATCGGCGGTGTGGTGATTGGCCGCGTTTCAGACATCACGCTGGATGAAAAAACCTATCTGCCGCGCGTCGAAATGGATATCGAAGAGCGCTACAACCACATTCCGGACACCAGTTCGCTGTCTATCCGCACGTCCGGTCTGCTGGGCGAGCAATACCTGGCGCTGAACGTCGGCTTTGAAGATCCTGAGCTGGGAACGTCTATTCTTAAAGACGGCGGCGTGATTCAGGATACGAAGTCAGCCATGGTGCTTGAAGATATGATTGGTCAGTTCCTTTACAGCGGTAAAGGAGATGATAAGAAATCCGACGATACCTCTGCACAGAGTGAAGGCCAAACTGACGTCGCGCCGACCCCTGGCACGACGAATTCATCTCAGGAGAAGTAATTCATGATTAAACGACTGTTAATGGTTGCCATGCTGGTGATTGCCCCGTTGAGTGCAGCTGTTGCTGCGGATCAGAGCAACCCCTATAAACTGATGGATGAGGCGGCGCAGAAGACCTTTGATCGCCTGAAAAACGAGCAACCTAAAATTCGTGCAAACCCGGATTACCTGCGTGATGTGGTGGATCAGGAACTGCTGCCGTATGTGCAGGTGAAATATGCGGGTGCGCTGGTGCTGGGCCGTTATTACAAAGATGCGACTCCTGCGCAGCGCGATGCTTACTTTGCCGCTTTCCGTGAATACCTGAAACAGGCGTACGGCCAGGCGCTGGCGATGTACCACGGCCAGACCTATCAAATCGCTCCGGAACAACCGCTGGGTGACGCGACCATCGTACCGATTCGTGTGACCATTATCGATCCGAACGGCCGTCCTCCGGTGCGCCTGGATTTCCAGTGGCGTAAAAATTCCCAGACGGGCAACTGGCAGGCCTATGACATGATCGCCGAAGGGGTGAGCATGATCACGACCAAACAGAACGAGTGGAGCGATCTGCTGCGTACTAAAGGTATTGATGGCCTGACCGCACAGCTGAAATCGATCTCCAGCCAGAAAATTTCTCTGGACGAGAAAAAGTAATGACGCAGCCATTTAGCTGGTCGCGTGAAGGCGACAAACTCGCGCTGTCCGGTGAACTTGACCAGGATTTGCTCAACCCCCTGTGGGATGTGCGTCGTGACGTCATGCAGGGCGTTAAGCTTATCGATTTAACCCACGTTACCCGCGTGGATACGGCAGGCGTTGCGCTGCTGGTCCATCTGGTGGCTGAAGGTAAAAAGCTGGGCCAGGCGGTCACGTTAAGCGGGGTCAGCGAAAAGGTGCTGACGCTGGTGCAGCTCTATAATCTGCCCGAAGACGTTTTACCTCGTTAATATTTTCAGTGCGTTACTTCTGAAAGCCTCGACTGTTTCATCGTCGGGGCTTTTTGCCTGTTTAAGCCTGCGTCACTTTGCTCTAAGATGTTGGGCTTGTTTCACTACCCGATGATTTAGAACCCATGGAAAATCATGAAATCCAGACAGTGCTGATGAACGCACTCTCCCTTCAGGAAGTCCACGTCACTGGCGATGGCAGTCACTTTCAGGTTATTGCTGTGGGTGAGATTTTCGACGGCATGAGCCGTGTGAAAAAACAGCAGGCTGTCTACGCGCCGCTGATGGAATACATTGCAGATAATCGCATTCACGCTCTGTCGATCAAAGCGTACACCCCGCAAGAGTGGGAACGCGATCGCAAGCTAAACGGTTTTTGAGCTGAGGGTGTCTAGCCCGCAGCACGGTTGAATTCATAAGAGAGCACATCATGGACAAATTTCGTGTACAGGGACCTACGCGTCTCCAGGGCGAAGTCACAATTTCCGGCGCGAAAAACGCTGCGCTGCCGATCCTCTTCGCTGCACTGCTTGCGGAAGAGCCGGTAGAAATCCAGAACGTACCGAAACTGAAAGATATCGACACCACCATGAAGTTGCTCACTCAGCTGGGCACCAAAGTGGAGCGCAATGGTTCCGTGTGGATCGATGCCAGCAACGTCAATAACTTCTCCGCACCGTACGACCTGGTAAAAACCATGCGCGCATCCATCTGGGCGCTTGGCCCGCTGGTGGCACGTTTTGGTCAGGGCCAGGTTTCTCTGCCGGGCGGCTGTGCTATCGGTGCGCGTCCGGTCGACCTGCACATCTTTGGTCTGGAAAAACTGGGCGCAGAGATCAAGCTGGAAGAAGGTTACGTGAAAGCGTCCGTCAATGGCCGTCTGAAAGGCGCGCACATTGTTATGGATAAAGTGAGCGTTGGCGCGACCGTCACCATCATGTCTGCGGCGACGCTGGCTGAAGGGACCACGGTTATCGAAAACGCCGCGCGTGAGCCGGAAATCGTGGATACCGCGAACTTCCTCGTGGCGCTGGGTGCGAAGATCACCGGGCAGGGTACCGATCGCATTACCATCGAAGGCGTTGAGCGCCTGGGCGGCGGTGTGTACCGTGTTCTGCCAGACCGTATCGAAACCGGTACTTTCCTGGTTGCTGCTGCCATTTCTGGCGGCAAAATCATCTGCCGCAACGCGCAGCCGGACACGCTGGATGCGGTTCTGGCAAAACTGCGTGACGCAGGTGCGGATATCGAAATCGGGGAAGACTGGATCAGCCTGGATATGCACGGCAACCGTCCAAAAGCGGTGAACGTGCGTACGGCACCACACCCGGCTTTCCCGACGGATATGCAGGCGCAATTCACGCTGCTGAACCTGGTGGCGGAAGGGACTGGCTTCATCACTGAAACCATTTTCGAAAACCGCTTCATGCACGTACCGGAACTGATCCGTATGGGTGCACACGCAGAAATCGAGAGCAATACAGTTATCTGCCACGGTGTAGCAACGCTTTCTGGTGCGCAGGTAATGGCAACGGATTTACGTGCCTCTGCGAGCCTGGTGCTGGCGGGTTGTATTGCGGAAGGGACGACGATTGTGGATCGTATCTATCATATCGATCGCGGCTACGAGCGTATTGAAGACAAACTGCGCGCGCTGGGTGCAAATATCGAGCGTGTGAAGGGCGAGTAATCGTTCGCGCAGCCCCCTGCCAATATTGACCGGGGGGTTGCTGTTCCTGTCTGAGTCAAAGCGTCAGTTCTGGCGCTCTTTTCCCTCTGTCTTCTTGCGCATCATGCGTGTTCTGTCGATAAATTCGTGGGTAATGGGATCGTGATAGCGCGAGGGCCAGATAATCCAGGGCTGCGTTTCCAGCGCACTGGCAATGATCAACTCTCCCTTGGGCCACGGACGGGTTAACGCGTTAGCCAGCGTAGAAGAACTTAATCCACTTCGTCGCGATTCGGCGGCCAGCGATGTCCCTTTTTTGCGCAATGCGGCAATAATGTCGGCCGAATGCCAGTCGATAAATTTCTTATCCATATCCTGTCCTCTGGTTCAAATACGTCCACGTCATTTCGGCTGAACTGACATGGCGATTATACCTTCTTCGAACGGTCGTTCTAAAAAGTTCGAATAACAGGATGCAACATTCAGAATATAACAAGGGTTTATACACACGGCATGTAAGCCGAATGTGTAACGGAAGATGGGGTGTTTTGAGAACTTATTGAAACTCCCCGCGAATGCCGCGGGGAGAAAAAGGAACTTAACGATCGCGCTGAACGGCGATGTGTGCCAGCCCGATTAGCGCATCTCGCCATGGGCTGTCTGGGATAACCTGAATAGCGGCAATGGCTTTGTCGGCTTCTTCTTCTGCACGCTGACGCGTCCAGTCCAGCGATCCACAGATCGCCATTGTTTCCAGGACGGGTTCCAGAAGATGTCTGCCGTTTCCTTGCTCAATCGCTTCGCGGATAAGCTTAGCCTGCTCTGGGGTGCCGTTACGCATTGCGTGCAGCAGCGGTAGGGTCGGTTTACCTTCGTTCAAGTCGTCTCCGACGTTTTTGCCCAGCGTTTCGCCATCGGCGCTGTAGTCGAGCAGATCGTCAATCAGCTGGAACGCGGTGCCCAGGTAGCGGCCATAATCCTGCAGACCCCGCTCCTGCGCCTCGGTGCAGCCCGCAAGAATACCGGAGCACTGAGCCGCAGCTTCAAACAGGCGCGCAGTTTTACTGTAGATGACGCGCATGTAGTTTTCTTCAGTGATGTCCGGGTCGTTGACGTTCATCAGCTGCAGCACCTCGCCTTCAGCGATGACGTTCACGGCTTCAGACATCACCTCCAGCACTTTGAGCGAGCCGAGACGCGTCATCATCTGGAAGGCGCGGGTATAGATAAAATCGCCGACCAGAACGCTGGCGGCGTTGCCAAAGGCGGCGTTCGCAGTGGCTTTACCGCGACGCATATCGGATTCATCTACCACGTCATCATGCAACAGCGTGGCTGTGTGGATAAACTCAATCAGGGCCGCGATATTGACGTGATCATTTCCCTGATAGCCAATGGCTCTCGCGGCCAGGATGGCGATCATCGGGCGGATACGTTTACCGCCGCCACTGACAATGTAATAACCCAACTGATTGATGAGTTGAACATCAGAGTTGAGTTGCTCCAGGATTGCTGCATTCACACCCGCCATATCTTGCGCGGTTAACTCGTTGATTTTTTCTAAATTCATCGCAAAAGCCGGGCTTCTTATTCTGTTTAGCGCATGACTACTGGGCTAATGAAGGTTTCGGTTTATCAATAGTATTGCTGATTGTACTGAAAAAACGGCTCAGATAAACGTTAGCGTACGCGTTGTGTTTTTTTTCTTCATGTATTGATGGTAGCACTTGTCAAAGGCTCGCGTTTTGCGTAATATTCGCGCCCTATTGTGAATATTTATAGCGCACTCTGAATCACACGAGGATGTGCGCGGAAGCGGAGTTCTATATGTACGCGGTTTTCCAAAGTGGTGGTAAACAACACCGAGTAAGCGAAGGTCAGACCATTCGCCTGGAAAAGCTGGACATCGCAACTGGCGAAGCTGTTGAGTTCGCTGAAGTTCTGATGATCGCAAACGGTGAAGAAGTCAAAATCGGCGTTCCTTTCGTTGATGGCGGCGTGATTAAAGCTGAAGTTGTTGCTCATGGTCGTGGCGAGAAAGTTAAAATCGTTAAGTTTCGTCGTCGTAAACACTACCGTAAGCAGCAGGGCCACCGTCAGTGGTTCACTGATGTGAAAATTACTGGCATCAGCGCCTAAGACCTGAGGAGAGATTTAAATGGCACATAAAAAGGCTGGCGGCTCAACTCGTAACGGTCGCGACTCAGAAGCTAAACGTCTTGGCGTTAAGCGTTTCGGTGGCGAATCTGTTCTGGCGGGTAGCATCATCGTTCGTCAACGTGGTACCAAATTCCACGCTGGCAACAACGTAGGTTGCGGTCGTGACCACACTCTGTTTGCTAAAGCAGACGGTAAAGTGAAATTTGAAGTTAAAGGCCCGAACAACCGTAAATACATCAGCATCGTTGCTGAGTAAGTTTTTCGTGGTCCGGTAACGGATTAAAGCCCCGCAACGTGTTGCGGGGCTTTTTACATTGAAAACCCGGAAAATTTTCTGCAGGGAAAACCGGCATGAAACAGCAGGCTGGCATCGGCATTCTTCTGGCACTCACTACAGCGGTGTGCTGGGGGGCGTTGCCAATTGCAATGAAGCAGGTCCTGGAAGTGATGGAACCGCCGACAGTGGTGTTTTATCGCTTTCTGATGGCCAGTATCGGCCTTGGCGCGATTCTGGCGATAAAAGGCAAACTGCCGCCGCTGCGGATTTTCCGTAAACCACGCTGGCTGGTGCTGCTGGCTATTGCGACGGGTGGTCTGTTCGGTAACTTCATTCTGTTCAGCTCTTCCTTGCAGTATTTAAGTCCCACCGCGTCTCAGGTGATTGGTCAGCTTTCACCGGTTGGCATGATGGTGGCCAGCGTCTTTATCCTCAAGGAAAAGATGCGTGGCACACAGATCATCGGGGCAATCATGTTGCTGTGTGGTCTGGTGATGTTCTTTAACACCAGCCTGATTGAGATCTTTACCCGACTGACAGATTACACCTGGGGTGTGATTTTTGGCGTCGGGGCAGCAACGGTCTGGGTGAGCTACGGCGTCGCGCAAAAGGTGTTATTGCGCAGACTTGCCTCACAGCAGATCCTCTTTTTGCTGTACACTTTGTGTACGATAGCACTACTGCCGTTGGCGAAACCGGGTGTGATTACTCAGTTAAGCGACTGGCAACTGGCGTGCCTCATTTTTTGTGGGCTTAACACGCTGGTCGGTTATGGCGCGCTGGCCGAAGCGATGGCGCGCTGGCAGGCAGCACAAGTGAGTGCCCTGATTACACTCACGCCGCTGTTTACGCTGTTATTTTCAGATTTGTTATCAATGGCCTGGCCCGATTTCTTCGTCAAACCGATGTTAAACCTGTTGGGTTATCTCGGTGCGTTTGTCGTGGTTGCGGGCGCGATGTATTCCGCCATTGGTCATCGTCTTTGGGGACGTTGGCGCAAAAGTGAAGCGGTTGTAGTTGTCCCCCGCTCAGGCGAATGATTTACGGAGAGTAAGATGAAGTTTGTTGATGAAGCAACGATCCTGGTTGTTGCAGGTGATGGCGGTAATGGTTGCGTTAGCTTCCGCCGTGAAAAATACATTCCTCGTGGCGGCCCTGACGGTGGCGACGGTGGAGATGGTGGTGACGTGTGGTTAGAGGCGGATGAAAACCTCAACACGCTGATCGACTACCGCTTTGAAAAATCTTTCCGCGCGGAGCGTGGGCAGAATGGTCAGAGCCGCGACTGTACCGGTAAACGCGGCAAAGACGTCACTATTAAAGTGCCTGTCGGTACGCGTGTTATCGATCAGGGTACGGGCGAAACCATGGGTGACATGACCAAACACGGTCAGCGTCTGATGGTGGCAAAAGGTGGCTGGCACGGTCTGGGTAACAGCCGTTTCAAATCCTCTGTGAACCGTACTCCGCGTCAAAAAACGATGGGTACGCCGGGCGATAAACGCGATCTGCAGCTGGAACTGATGCTGCTGGCGGATGTGGGTATGCTGGGCATGCCAAACGCCGGTAAATCGACGTTCATTCGTGCGGTCTCTGCGGCGAAACCAAAAGTGGCGGATTATCCGTTTACGACGCTGGTACCAAGCCTCGGCGTTGTCCGAATGGATAACGAAAAGAGCTTTGTAGTCGCCGATATCCCTGGTCTGATTGCGGGTGCGGCTGAAGGCGCAGGCCTCGGTATTCGCTTCCTGAAACACCTTGAGCGTTGTCGTGTTCTGTTGCACCTCATCGATATCGATCCGATCGACGGTTCTGATCCGGTTGAGAATGCGCGCATCATCATCGGTGAGCTGGAAAAATACAGCGATAAGCTGGCCGCTAAACCGCGCTGGCTGGTCTTTAACAAGATCGACCTGATGGACAAAGCCGAAGCAGAAGCGAAAGCGAAAGCCATCGCTGAAGCAATGGGTTGGGAAGACAAATACTACCTGATCTCTGCGGCAAGCCAGATGGGCGTGAAAGATCTTTGCTGGGATGTGATGACGTTTATCATCGAAAACCCAGTTGCTCAGGCAGAAGAAGTGAAAGGGCCTGAGAAAGTTGAGTTTATGTGGGATGACTATCATCGCCAGCAGCTCGAAGAACAAGAAGTTGACGTCGAAGATGACGAAGACTGGGATGATGACTGGGACGAAGACGACGAAGAAGGTGTCGAATTCATCTACAAGCACTGATCCGCTAAGAAGCCCCCTCTCGAAGGGGGCTTTTTTTTAGCTCAGCGTGGAGGGCAGCCAGCAACTGGCGATTAACCCGCCCTCAGGCGCATTCTCCAGCGTCAGATTGCCACGGTGCAGCTGCACGATACGCTGGACAATACTCAGCCCCAGCCCACTGCCACCAAAACGTTGGTCGAGACGACGGAACGGCTCGGTAATCGAGTGGCGATGCGCCTCGTCGATGCCTGGCCCCTGATCGATAACGCTGACCTGGGTGCCCTCGTCGTGCTCCGTTAGCGTGACGGTGATAGTCGTACCCGCCGGGCTATAGCGCGCCGCATTCTCCAGCAGATTGCGCAGCATCAATCTCAGAAGTACCGGATCGCCCTGAACGGTCAGTGGACTTTGAACCGGCCAGATGACGTTGTGCTCTTTCGCCTCATGCTCTAACGCCAGCGGCGCGATAATATGCTCACTCCAGTTGACCGTATCATAATGGCCGCTGGCCATTGCCTGCCCCGCTCGCGCCAGCATTAACAGCTGTTCGACGGTGTGCATCAGCTGATCGATGCGATGAATCAGCGTCGCAGCCTGTGGTGAGCCTGACTGAGACATGAGTTCCAGATGAAGCCGGATGCCAGCGAGCGGCGTACGCAGCTCATGGGCCGCGTCAGCCGTGAATAAGCGCTCCTGCTTGATGGTGTGGTCCAGACGCGCAAGCAGCTGATTCAGCGATGTAGTCACCGCTCCAATCTCTTCCATATCGGAAAAAAGAGGCAGGGGAGTGAGATTATCCGCCGAGCGGTTGGCGAGACTGACGCGCAGTTTGTTTAGCGGGCGCGTAATCCAGGTGATGGCCCAGAAGGAGAAGAGCAGGGTAAAACCGACCATGACCAGCGAAGGCACCAGCAGCGAGGCTATGGCTTCGCGAATCTCCTTCTCGACATGTTGGTTACGCGATTTTGCCGACAGGGTTTCACTCACCAGAAAGCCAATTTGCTCGCGGCTTTCGTGCCACAGCCAAATCACACTAATCAACTGGAAAAATAACAGAATGACCGCCAGCAAAACCATCAATCGCCGACGCATGCTGTTCATTTTTGACTCACCAGGCGATAGCCCACGCCGCGAACGGTTTTGATGCGGTCTTTACCGAGCTTGCGCCGCAGATTGTGAATATGGACCTCAAGGGTGTTTGATCCCGGATCGTCCTGCCAGGAATAGATATCCTGCTGGAGAGTTTCGCGGTGCACCGTTTGTCCGGTGCGCATAATCAGCCGCGTGAGCAGAGCGAACTCTTTCGGAGTGACTTCGACCGCCTGCGAATGACGCATCACCTGCTGGGTTTGCAAATTCAGCGTCAGATCGCCATCCGTCACCAGATTGTCACTGTGCCCCTGATAGCGGCGAATCAGCGCCCGAACGCGAGCCTGTAGCTCGGCCAGGGCAAAGGGTTTCACCAGATAATCATCGGCGCCGGAGTCGAGGCCATTGATTCGGTCTGCGAGGGCATCGCGCGCTGTCAGGATCAGCACCGGATTATCAACGCCGCGGCGACGCCACTGGCTCAGCAACGTGGCGCCATCTTTATCGGGCAGCCCTAAATCCAGGATCACCAGGCTGTACTCGCCGCTTTGAATCAGCGAGTCAGCTTCTGCCGCAGTGGCAGCACAATCAAGCGCATATCCTTCGTTGGCCAGCGCCAGCGCCAGACCTTCCTGTAATAACAGGTCGTCTTCAACAATGAGTAATTTCATCGCTAGTTATTCTGGTAGATGTCCTTGTAAAGCCTGCTTTCGAAACGCACCAGAGGGATACGGCGATTACGCTGGTCGCTCGGTTCGACGGCATAGCCGGAAAGATACTGCACAAACGCCATGCGTTGCCCGCTGGCCGTGGTAATAAAGCCTGCCAGGTTATACACCCCTTGCAATGAACCCGTTTTGGCGGAGACTTTTCCGTCTACGCCAGCAGCGTGCAGACCCGCACGGTACTGCAGAGAGCCATCGTAACCCGCGAGAGGGAGCATCGAGATAAAGTTTAGCTCAGTGTCGTGCTGCGCAATGTACTGAAGAACCTGCATCATTGTTGCAGGTGAGATCAAATTATGGCGCGAAAGGCCGGAGCCATCGACCGCAATAGTGTTACCAAGATCGATCCCCGCCTGCTGGCGCAAGATCTGGCGAACGGCATCGGAACCTGCCCGCCATGTACCGGGAACGCCGAATCGGGCATGGCCGATCATGCGGAACACCGTATCGGCGATCATGTTGTCGGACTTTTTCAGCATAATCTTAAGCAGATCGTGCAGCGGCGCGGACTGTTTGCTGGCAATTACCGTACCGGGTTCATTGGACTGCGTCTGGCGCAGCAGCGTCCCGGAATAGCTGATATTGGCCTGTTTCAGCTCGTCTTTCAGAATGGCACCGGCGTAGCTGGCACCATCCTGAATGGCGAACGCTAGCGGCAGCGGGTCGGCACGCTGCGTCAGGCATCCGGTCAGGGTAAAGCGGTTCAGATCGCCGGGTACCACATCCAGCTCGCAATACTGTGCATCAGGCGAGCCTTTCGCCAGCGTTCGTACCTGGCTGAACATGGTGACAGGGTAGTAGGACGCCACGCGAATAAAGGCTAAATCATTGGCCTTAGGCGCGCTGTACAGCGAGACGGAGAAGCAGTTACGGTCGACGATTGCCGCAGACGGCGGGGCGCTAAAGCACTGGGTCATGTCGTTCCACGGCCAGCCGGGGGCTTTATCGTGGCTGGCAAAAATGGAGGTATCGATCAGCACATTGCCGTCGATTTTCTGCACCCCGGACTTTTTCAGCACCGCGACCATATTGCGGATATCCTGACGCTTAAAAGTCGGATCGCCGCCAAAACGGGCGATTAAATCGCCTTTCAGGACGCCGTCATCCACGCTGCCTTTGCTTTCCAGCGTGGTGGTGAAGCGGAAATCGGGCCCCAACTGCAAGAGCGCAGCCAGAGCTGTAATCACTTTCTGTGTACTGGCGGGAAGTGCCATTTGCTGGCTGTGATAGTCAATCTCCGGCGCCTGGGCACCCACTTTTTGCACCATCAGCGCAAGGTTAGCGCCAGCTGGGAGTTGATTAATATACTCATCCACATTCGCTGCCTGGACAGTGAACGCCACACTGGTAGTCAATCCGATGATAAATCTGGAAAATCGCATAATCTCGCGCTAACAACCCGTAAACAAACCGTCATACTACGGTGCAACGCCCTGTAAAGTAAACGATGACCCATAGTGAACTTCGCGGTAAAATGCGCATCAAATTGAAAAATTGCTGCTGACCTGGAACTTTGCTTCCGGGCAGTTTTCTTTTGCTCCCGACCTGTGACACGCTTTGACGCCTGCGAGGCCGGAAGTCGGAGTGAGTGAGTCGCTCCCAACAGGAATGTTTAAGAGGTATAACAAATGCAAGCTATTCCGATGACCTTACGTGGTGCCGAAAAACTGCGCGAAGAACTGGATTTTCTGAAATCTGTTCGCCGTCCTGAAATCATCGCCGCAATCGCGGATGCGCGTGAGCATGGCGACCTGAAAGAGAACGCGGAGTATCACGCCGCGCGCGAACAGCAAGGCTTCTGCGAAGGCCGTATCAAAGATATTGAAGCGAAACTGTCGAATGCACAGGTGATCGATATCAGCAAAATCCCGAACAATGGCCGCGTGATTTTTGGTTCTACCGTGACGGTGCTGAACCTGGACAATGACGAAGAGCAGGCTTACCGCATTGTGGGCGATGACGAGGCGGACTTTAAACAGAACCTCATCTCCGTTAACTCGCCGATTGCCCGTGGTCTGATTGGCAAAGAGCAGGACGATGTGGTGGTGATCCGCACGCCGGGCGGCGAAGTGGAATACGAAATTATCAAGGTCGAGTACCTGTAATTCGCATCTCACCGTAGTTGTTGATACATTGTAAAGAAAGGAAAAAGGCCGCATAGCGGCCTTTTATCAACTCACGGAGCATGGCATTTTGCTCACCTGCTATTGGAAATCCCTCGTTTTACACTGAAAAAGTGTTCGATTCAGGATATTCTTAGCGTGGCAGCGAGATTTTACGCTCTTTAGACGGGCGGTAGAGCACCAGCGTTTTACCGATAACCTGTACATTACAGGCACCGGTATTGCGCACGATAGCTTCCACGATCAGGGTTTTCGTGTCTCTGTCTTCAGAGGCAATTTTCACCTTAATCAGCTCGTGGTGCTCCAGCGCTTGTTCGATCTCGGCAAGCACCCCTTCGGTCAAACCATTGTTGCCAAGCATGACTACAGGCTTGAGTGGATGTGCCAGACCTTTAAGGTGCTGTTTTTGTTTAGTACTCAGATTCATCGTATATTTTTGCTTACGTTGGGATTGAAAACGGTTCATTCTACCGCCATCTCCCTTATATCGCCAAATAGCTGCGTAGAAATTTACGTCAAAGGCAGGTTACGATGAACCAGGACGGAAAGTTAAATGACAGGTAAAAAGCGTTCTGCCAGCTCCAGCCGCTGGCTCCAGGAACACTTTAGCGATAAATATGTTCTTCAGGCACAGAAAAAGGGGTTACGTTCCCGTGCCTGGTTTAAACTTGATGAAATACAGCAAAGTGACAAACTCTTTAAACCGGGAATGACGATTGTTGACCTCGGTGCGGCACCTGGCGGATGGTCACAGTATGCTGTGACACAAATTGGTGGCCAGGGGCGAATCATCGCATGCGATCTTTTACCAATGGATCCGATTGTCGGTGTTGACTTCCTTCAGGGCGATTTTCGTGATGAATTAGTCCTGAAAGCATTACTCGAACGTGTAGGTGACAGTAAAGTTCAGGTTGTCATGTCTGATATGGCGCCAAATATGTGCGGAACACCAGCGGTGGATATTCCCCGTTCCATGTATCTGGTTGAACTTGCGTTAGAAATGTGTCGTGATGTTCTAGCGCCTGGTGGTAGTTTTGTAGTGAAGGTGTTCCAGGGCGAAGGTTTCGAGGAGTATCTTAAGGAAATTCGCTCCCTGTTTGCGAAGGTGAAAGTTCGTAAGCCGGACTCTTCCCGTGCTCGTTCACGTGAAGTGTATATTGTAGCGACCGGGCGGAAATGATAACCGGCTGACTTCGGACGAACGTTCGAAAGACACTGGATAGAGAGTCTCCTGACGCTGTTTTTAACACAGTTGTAATATGAGGTTAATCCCTTGAGTGACATGGCGAAAAACCTAATACTCTGGCTGGTCATTGCCGTTGTGCTGATGTCAGTGTTCCAGAGCTTTGGGCCCAGCGAGTCGAATGGCCGCAAGGTGGATTATTCTACCTTCCTGCAAGAGGTCAATCAGGACCAGGTTCGCGAAGCGCGTATCAACGGACGTGAGATCAACGTTACCAAGAAAGATAGTAACCGTTACACGACTTACATCCCGGTGAACGATCCTAAGCTGCTTGATAACCTTCTGACTAAAAACGTCAAGGTGGTAGGTGAGCCGCCTGAAGAGCCAAGCCTGCTGGCTTCTATCTTCATTTCCTGGTTCCCGATGCTGCTGCTTATCGGTGTCTGGATCTTCTTCATGCGCCAAATGCAGGGCGGCGGTGGCAAAGGCGCCATGTCGTTCGGTAAGAGCAAAGCGCGCATGCTGACGGAAGATCAGATCAAGACCACGTTTGCCGACGTCGCAGGTTGTGACGAAGCAAAAGAAGAAGTGGCGGAACTGGTTGAATACCTGCGTGAGCCGAGCCGTTTCCAGAAACTGGGCGGTAAGATCCCGAAAGGCGTTCTGATGGTTGGTCCTCCGGGTACCGGTAAAACCCTGCTGGCGAAAGCCATTGCGGGTGAAGCGAAAGTCCCGTTCTTTACCATTTCAGGTTCTGACTTCGTTGAAATGTTCGTGGGTGTTGGTGCATCTCGTGTGCGTGACATGTTCGAGCAGGCCAAGAAGGCAGCACCGTGCATTATCTTCATCGATGAAATCGATGCCGTAGGCCGCCAGCGTGGCGCGGGTCTGGGCGGCGGTCATGATGAACGTGAACAGACTCTGAACCAGATGCTGGTTGAGATGGACGGCTTCGAAGGTAACGAAGGTATCATCGTTATCGCGGCGACTAACCGTCCAGACGTACTTGACCCTGCGCTGCTGCGTCCAGGCCGTTTCGACCGTCAGGTTGTGGTCGGTCTGCCAGATGTTCGTGGTCGTGAACAGATCCTTAAAGTCCACATGCGTCGCGTACCACTGTCTCCGGACATCGATGCGGCAATCATCGCACGTGGTACGCCGGGCTTCTCCGGTGCTGACCTGGCAAACCTGGTCAACGAAGCAGCGCTGTTTGCCGCTCGCGGTAACAAACGTGTCGTGTCGATGGTGGAGTTCGAGAAAGCGAAAGACAAAATCATGATGGGTGCGGAACGTCGCTCCATGGTGATGACTGAAGCGCAGAAAGAGTCCACGGCATACCACGAAGCAGGCCATGCGATTATTGGTCGTCTGGTACCGGAACACGATCCGGTGCATAAAGTGACCATTATCCCGCGCGGTCGCGCACTGGGTGTGACCTTCTTCCTGCCGGAAGGCGATGCGATTAGCGCCAGCCGTCAGAAGCTGGAAAGCCAAATTTCGACCCTGTACGGCGGTCGTCTGGCTGAAGAGATTATCTACGGTGTGGAGCATGTTTCTACCGGTGCGTCTAACGACATCAAAGTCGCGACTAACCTGGCACGTAACATGGTTACTCAGTGGGGCTTCTCCGACAAACTCGGTCCGCTGCTGTACGCGGAAGAGGAAGGCGAAGTGTTCCTGGGCCGCTCTGTAGCGAAAGCGAAACACATGTCCGATGAAACTGCGCGTATCATCGATCAGGAAGTGAAGGCACTGGTTGAACGTAACTATGGCCGCGCACGTGAAATCCTGAATGACAACCTGGACATTCTGCACTCAATGAAAGATGCGCTCATGAAATATGAGACCATTGATGCTCCGCAGATTGACGACCTGATGGCTCGCCGCGAAGTGCGTCCACCAGCAGGCTGGGAAGATCCAGGCGCTTCCAATAATTCTGACAACAATGGCACCCCGCGTGCACCGCGTCCGGTCGATGAACCGCGTACGCCAAATCCGGGCAATACCATGTCAGAACAGTTAGGCGACAAATAAGTCACCGCTGAAGATGTATTTATCTTCACCTGAAACCCTGGAGCTTGCTCCGGGGTTTTTCTTATCTGCATAACTCAAAATACCAGGGATTTAGCCATGAAACTTTTCGCCCAGGACACGACTCTCGATCTCTCACATCCCCATGTGATGGGCATCCTGAACGTTACCCCTGACTCCTTTTCCGACGGCGGCACGCATAACACGCTGATTGACGCGGTGAAGCATGCCAATCTGATGATCAATGCAGGCGCAACGATTATTGATATCGGCGGCGAATCGACGCGCCCCGGTGCGGCGGACGTGAGTGTGGAAGAAGAGTTATCACGCGTGATCCCGGTGGTTGAGGCAATCGCCCAGCGCTTTGAAGTCTGGATCTCCGTCGACACCTCTAAGCCGGAAGTTATTCGTGAATCGGCGAGAGTGGGTGCTCACATCATTAATGATATTCGCTCTCTGTCTGAGCCTGGAGCTCTTGAGGCTGCCGCAGAAACCGGTTTGCCGGTCTGCCTGATGCACATGCAGGGCCAGCCAAAAACGATGCAGGAAGCTCCAAAATATTCTGATGTGTTCGCGGACGTGAATCGCTACTTTATTGAGCAAATCGCGCGCTGTGTGCGTGCCGGTATCGCAAAAGAGAAATTGCTGCTCGACCCGGGATTCGGTTTCGGTAAAAATCTCTCCCATAACTATGAGCTGCTTGCACGCTTATCGGAATTTCACCATTTTGGCTTGCCGTTGCTGGTCGGGATGTCGCGAAAAACCATGGTCGGGCAATTGCTGAATGTTGGCCCGAGCGAACGTCTGAGCGGCAGCCTTGCCTGCGCGGTGATCGCGGCTATGCAAGGTGCTCACATTATTCGCGTCCATGACGTCAAAGAGACAGTAGAAGCTATGCGTGTGGTTGAAGCCACATTGTCAGCGAAGGAAAACAAACGCTATGAGTAATCGTAAATATTTTGGCACCGATGGTATCCGTGGGCGCGTGGGTGATGCACCTATTACTCCTGAATTTGTGCTTAAGTTGGGTTGGGCGGCAGGTAAGGTACTGGCGCGTCATGGCTCGCGTAAGATCATCATTGGTAAAGACACCCGTATTTCTGGCTATATGCTGGAGTCGGCATTAGAGGCGGGGCTTTCCGCCGCCGGGCTTTCCGCTTCCTTTACCGGTCCAATGCCAACCCCTGCGGTGGCTTATCTGACGCGCACCTTCCGCGCTGAAGCCGGTATTGTGATTTCAGCTTCCCATAACCCGTTCTACGACAACGGCATCAAATTCTTCTCCATCGATGGCACCAAACTGCCGGATGAAGTCGAAGAAGCCATCGAAGCAGAAATGGAAAAAGAGCTGACCTGCGTTGACTCTTCTGAGCTGGGCAAAGCCAGCCGTATTGTGGATGCGGCGGGCCGTTACATCGAATTCTGTAAAGGCACCTTCCCGAACGAACTGAGCCTGAGCCACCTCAAAATTGTGGTCGATTGTGCCAATGGCGCGACCTACCACATTGCGCCAAACGTGTTCCGTGAACTCGGCGCTAAAGTGATTGCTATCGGCTGTGAGCCAGACGGCGTCAACATCAACGAAGAAGTGGGCGCCACTGACGTGCGTGCGCTGCAGGCCCGCGTTCTGGCTGAAAAAGCCGACCTGGGGATTGCGTTCGACGGTGATGGCGACCGCGTCATCATGGTTGATCACGAAGGTAATAAGGTCGATGGCGATCAGATCCTCTATATCATCGCCCGTGAAGGACTGCGTCAGGGCCAGCTTCGTGGTGGCGCGGTAGGTACGCTGATGAGCAACATGGGTCTCGAGCTGGCGCTGAAGCAGCTGGGTATTCCATTTGCGCGTGCTAAAGTGGGCGACCGCTATGTGCTGGAAAAATTGCAGGAAAAAGGCTGGCGCATTGGGGCTGAAAACTCCGGTCACGTGATCCTGCTCGATAAAACCACTACGGGTGACGGTATCGTGGCCAGTCTGCAGGTGGTTGCCGCGATGGTGCGCAACCATATGAGTCTGCACGATCTCTGCACCGGCATGAAAATGTTCCCGCAGATTCTGGTGAATGTTCGCTTTACCGCGGGTAAAGGCGATCCGCTGGAAAATGAGAACGTGAAAACGGTGATGGCGGACGTCGAAGCTGCCCTCGGGAATCGTGGCCGCGTGCTGCTGCGTAAATCCGGAACTGAGCCGCTTATTCGCGTGATGGTTGAAGGTGAAGACGAGCAGCAGGTCACTGAGTTTGCTCATCGAATCGCCGATGCGGTGAAAGCCGCATAACTTTGCACAGTAAGTGTTTAAAAAGGCGACGCTTGTCGCCTTTATTTTGCCCGACAGATGCGCTTTTGCTGTTTTTTTCCGCAGTTGATACAATGCGCTGAAATTGCCCTTGCGAAGGTCATTCGCTTTGGTTAGTATTCACACCCGCTTCAGTGGGAAACACAATTCCTGCTAAATTGGTCGAAGCATTGGTATGCGGCAACTCCGCAAGGAACAGGTTGATTATGTACGAAGCTCTTTTAGTTGTTTTCCTTATTGTAGCCATCGCTCTTGTAGCGCTGATCATGCTGCAGCAAGGTAAAGGCGCTGATATGGGAGCCTCCTTCGGAGCAGGCGCTTCCGGTACGCTGTTTGGTTCAAGTGGTTCTGCGAACTTCATGACCCGTACAACGGCTATTCTGGCTACGCTGTTCTTCATCATCAGTCTGGCGCTTGGCAATATCAATAGCAACAAGACCACAAAAGGAAGCGAGTGGGACAATCTGAGTGCTCCGTCTAAAACTGAGCAAACTCAGCCAGCTGAACCGGCTAAGCCGACCAGCGATATCCCGCACTAAGTACTCAGTACCGAGGTGGTGGAATTGGTAGACACGCTACCTTGAGGTGGTAGTGCCCTAACGGGCTTGTGGGTTCGAGTCCCATCCTCGGTACCAATATTCCAGAAAAAAGACGTCGAAAGACGTCTTTTTTTTTCGTCTGTATCTTTTGAGTCCCTGTTTCACAGACCCGGTAAACGCAGTACCACCGGCCATAACGAGCTTTTGGCAGTGCGCTTACCCGCCCGACAAAAGAATATCAGGCCAACAAAAAAGGCGCCCTCAGGCGCCTTTTGCATGTCTTTATTAAGAATTACTTCTTGTCGCTGTGTTCCAGGTTCTCAACCTGCGGCAGGCCATTGCCGGAAGAGGCAGAGAGCAGACCGGTTTCGATGTAGTTGAAGAGCTTCTCACGGGTGTCGGTGATATCCAGGTTACGCATGGTTAACTGACCGATACGATCGTCCGGGGAGAACACGGAATCACCTTTCTCCATCGTCAGACGCTCTGCTTTATAGGTCAGGTTGTCAGACACGGTGTTCAGGATGGAATAATCATTGCCACGACGCAGTTCCAGAGTCACTTCACCGGTGATAGCGCTTGCAACCCAACGCTGCAGAGCATCACGCAGCATCAGTGCCTGTGGATCGAACCAGCGGCCCTGGTACAGCAGTTTACCCAGTTGACGACCGTGGGAGTGATACTGCTCAATGGTGTCTTCGTTGTGAATACCGGTCAGCAGACGCTCGTAAGCAATGTGCAGCAGTGCCATCCCCGGGGCTTCATAGATGCCACGGCTTTTAGCTTCGATAATACGGTTTTCAATCTGATCGCTCATGCCTAAGCCATGGCGACCACCGATGCGGTTTGCTTCCAGCATCAGCTCGACGTCATCAGCGAACGTTTGACCATTCAGGGCAACCGGGTGGCCACGCTCAAAGCGTACCGTTACTTCTTCAGCCTGGATTTTGACGTTTTCGTCCCAGAACTTCACGCCCATGATCGGGTTAACGATCTTCACGCTGGAGTTCAGGAATTCCAGGTCTTTCGCTTCGTGCGTCGCACCCAGCATATTGGAGTCGGTGGAGTAGGCTTTCTCAACTGACATTTTGTAGTCGAAGCCGCAGGTGATCATGAATTCGGACATCTCATGGCGGCCACCCAGTTCGTCAATAAAGTCGGTATCCAGCCACGGTTTATAAATCTGCAGCTCGGCGTTTGTCAGCAGACCATAGCGATAGAAACGCTCAATGTCGTTGCCTTTATAGGTGCTACCATCGCCCCAGATGTTCACGCCATCGTCTTTCATGGCGGCAACCAGCATCGTGCCCGTCACCGCACGACCCAGCGGTGTGGTGTTGAAATAGGTCAGACCGCCCGTGGTGTTATGGAATGCACCGCACTGAATCGCAGCGATACCTTCCGCAACCAGCTGCTTACGGCAGTCAATCAGACGTGCGTTTTCTGCGCCATATTCCATGGCACGACGAGGGATCGCATCATAATCTTCCTCATCCGGCTGACCCAGGTTCGCAGTATAAGCATAAGGAACCGCTCCCTTTTGGCGCATCCACAGCAGTGCAGCGCTGGTATCCAGGCCGCCAGAAAAAGCGATGCCAATACGTTGTCCTACCGGAAGATGCTTGAGAATCGTCGTCATAAAATAAAACCCTGCTTGATTGACTGATTAGAGACCGCTTTCGCTCTCATTGCATGTTTATGCAAAATAAGTGAGTTTTCATTTAATCATCTTTTGTCGATGACCGGAAGAGATTCGTGCATTTTTTGTGAAAAATCCTGTGCTGCTGCCTGTTGCGAGGCAAACAGGAAAAAAGACACAAGCCTTTAACGTTATTCAGCGTAGCGCATGGAAACCAGAGTTGACAGCGGAATGCTCTAACCAATATAATGCATGCAGATTTTACGTCCCGTCCTCGGTACCAAATCCCAGCATTATTTGCATTTTTTACCCAAAACGAGTAAAATTTGCCACGTTTCAGGCGCGGGGTGGAGCAGCCTGGTAGCTCGTCGGGCTCATAACCCGAAGGTCGTCGGTTCAAATCCGGCCCCCGCAACCACTTTCCTATAAAGTTCTTTTTCAAATATACTGTGAAGACTCAGAGCCTTCGTAGCTGGATTTGAAAAAATTCTTTCAGAAAGTGCTCCAGGCCGCAGTTGCGGCTATAGGGTTCAGTTATCTAAAGCCCCGATTTATCGGGGTTTTTTGTTATCTGACTACAGAATAACTGGGCTTTAGGCCCTTTTTTTATGTCTTGGGGGTGGGCTTGTCCACATTAGAGCAAAAATTAACAGAGATGATTAAGGCACCGGTCGAAGCACTGGGCTACGAACTGGTCGGCATCGAATTTATTCGCAGCCGCACATCCACGCTGCGCATCTATATTGATAGTGAAGATGGCATCAATGTTGATGATTGTGCTGATGTCAGCCACCAGGTTAGTGCAGTTCTTGACGTTGAAGATCCTATTACTGTTGCCTATAACCTGGAAGTTTCCTCGCCTGGTCTCCACCGTCCGATGTTCACCGCTGAGCACTACACGCGGTATCTCGGTGAAGAAGTGACTGTCGTTCTGCGTATGGCTGTGCAAAACCGCCGTAAATGGCAGGGCATTATTAAGGCCGTTGATGGTGAGATGATTACGGTGACAGTCGAAGGCAAAGATGAAGTGTTCGCGCTGAGTAATATCCAGAAGGCGAACCTGGTTCCCCACTTTTAACAGTCTGGATTGAGGTGAAAAGCCCGCGATGAACAAAGAAATTTTGGCTGTTGTTGAAGCCGTCTCTAACGAGAAATCACTGCCGCGTGAGAAGATTTTCGAAGCGCTGGAAAGTGCACTGGCTACAGCAACCAAGAAAAAATACGAACAAGAGATCGATGTTCGCGTAGAAATCGATCGTAAAAGTGGTGACTTCGATACCTTCCGCCGTTGGGTGATCGTCGAAGAAGTGACCCAACCAACCAAAGAAATCACGCTTGAAGCGGCTCGTTACGAAGACGAAAGCTTCAACGTTGGCGAATATGTTGAAGATCAGATCGAATCTGTCACCTTCGACCGTATCACCACCCAGACCGCTAAGCAGGTTATCGTACAGAAAGTACGTGAAGCTGAGCGCGCGATGGTGGTTGATCAGTTCCGCGAACACGAAGGTGAAATCATCACCGGTGTGGTGAAGAAAGTGAACCGTGACAACATCTCTCTGGATCTGGGCAGCAACGCTGAAGCCGTGATCCTGCGTGAAGACATGTTGCCGCGTGAGAACTTCCGTCCAGGCGACCGTATCCGCGGCGTTCTGTACGCAGTGCGTCCGGAAGCGCGTGGTGCGCAGCTCTTCGTCACTCGCTCTAAGCCAGAAATGCTGATCGAACTGTTCCGCATTGAGGTGCCAGAAATCGGTGAAGAAGTTATCGAGATCAAAGCAGCGGCCCGCGATCCGGGTTCTCGCGCTAAGATCGCGGTAAAAACCAACGATAAGCGTATCGACCCGGTCGGTGCTTGCGTTGGTATGCGTGGCGCACGTGTCCAGGCTGTTTCTACTGAACTGGGCGGCGAGCGCATTGATATCGTGCTTTGGGACGACAACCCGGCACAATTCGTGATTAACGCTATGGCTCCGGCTGACGTGTCTTCTATCGTTGTCGACGAAGACAAGCACACCATGGATATCGCCGTTGAAGCAGGTAACCTGGCACAGGCTATCGGTCGTAACGGTCAGAACGTCCGTCTGGCGTCTCAGCTGAGCGGCTGGGATCTGAACGTAATGACGGTTGATGACCTGCAGGCTAAGCATCAGGCTGAAGCCCATGCAGCGATCGATAACTTTACGAAGTACCTGGACATCGACGAAGATTTCGCCACAGTCCTGGTCGAAGAAGGTTTCTCTTCGCTTGAAGAACTGGCCTATGTGCCAATTAAAGAACTGCTGGAAATTGACGGCCTGGATGAAGCAACCGTTGAAGCCCTGCGTGAACGCGCTAAAAACGCACTGACCACCCTGGCGCTGGCTCAGGAAGAAAGCCTTGGTGATAACAAGCCGGCTGATGACCTGCTGAATCTGGAAGGTCTTGATCGTGCGATTGCGTTCAAGCTGGCTGCCCGTGGTGTTTGTACGCTGGAAGATCTCGCTGAGCAAGGCGTTGATGACCTGGCTGATATCGAAGGTTTAACCGACGAGAAAGCCGGCGAACTCATCATGGCCGCACGTAATATTTGCTGGTTCGGCGACGAAGCGTAATAAACTGTAGCAGGAAGGAACAGCATGACTGATGTAACTGTAAAATCGCTGGCTGCTGAGATTCAGACCCCTGTGGACCGCCTGGTACAGCAATTTGCTGATGCAGGGATCCCAAAGGCTGCTGATGACTCAGTAACTGCACAAGAAAAACAAACTTTGTTAGCGCACCTGAACCGTGAACACGGTTCAACGCCTGACAAACTGACGTTGCAGCGTAAAACGCGCAGCACGTTAAATGTTCCAGGTACCGGTGGAAAAAGCAAATCGGTACAAATCGAAGTCCGCAAGACACGCACCTTTGTAAAACGTGATCCGCAAGAGGCCGAGCGCCTTGCAGCGGAAGAGCAGGCGCAGCGTGAAGCGGAAGAGCAAGCCCATCGTGAGGCAGAAGAAACAGCCAAGCGTGAGGCAGTATTAAAAGCTGAACGTGAGGCCGCTGAAAAAGCGAAACGCGATGCCAGTGATAAAGCAAAGCGTGAAGCTGCGGAAAAAGACAAAGTGAGCAATCAACAAACTGACGAAATGACCAAAACCGCCCAGGCAGAAAAAGCCCGTCGTGAAACCGAAGCAGCCGACCTGAAGCGTAAAGCGGAAGAAGAAGCACGTCGCAAGCTCGAAGAAGATGCGCGTCGCGTGGCTGAAGAAGCACGTCGTATGGCGGAAGAAAATGCCGGTGTTTGGGCTGAGCAAGAAAAAGAGAAAGGTGAAGAGGATAAGAGCGATTATCACGTCACGACTTCTCAGCATGCTCGCCAGGCCGAAGATGAGAACGATCGTGAAGTTGAAGGCGGCCGTGGCCGTACTCGCACGACTAAAGCGGCTCGTCCTCAGAAGAAAGGCAACAAGCACTCAGAATCTAAAGCTGACCGTGAAGAAGCGCGTGCCGCTGTTCGCGGTGGTAAAGGTGGCAAGCGTAAAGGTTCCTCTTTACAGCAGGGCTTCCAGAAACCTGCTCAGGCCGTTAACCGCGACGTTGTGATTGGCGAAACCATCACCGTGGGCGACCTGGCAAACAAAATGGCTGTTAAAGGTTCTCAGGTCATCAAAGCGATGATGAAACTGGGCGCAATGGCAACCATTAACCAGGTTATCGATCAGGAAACCGCGCAGCTGGTTGCTGAAGAGATGGGCCACAAAGTTATCCTGCGTCGTGAAAACGAGCTGGAAGAAGCGGTAATGAGCGACCGTGACACTGGCGCTGCGGCAGAATCCCGCGCACCCGTTGTGACCATCATGGGTCACGTTGACCACGGTAAAACCTCTCTGCTGGACTACATTCGTTCAACGAAAGTGGCCTCTGGCGAAGCGGGCGGCATTACCCAGCACATCGGTGCTTACCACGTTGAAACTGACAACGGTATGATCACCTTCCTGGATACCCCGGGTCACGCCGCGTTTACCTCTATGCGTGCTCGTGGTGCACAGGCAACGGATATCGTTGTTCTGGTTGTTGCAGCAGACGATGGCGTGATGCCACAGACAATCGAAGCAATCCAGCACGCGAAAGCGGCGCAGGTGCCAGTGGTTGTTGCTGTTAACAAGATCGATAAGCCAGAAGCTGACATGGATCGCGTTAAAAACGAACTGTCCCAGTACGGCGTTATGCCGGAAGAGTGGGGCGGTGAGTCTCAGTTCATCCCAGTATCTGCAAAAGCGGGTACCGGTATTGATGACCTGCTGAACGCAATCCTGCTGCAGGCTGAAGTTCTGGAGCTGAAAGCCGTTCGTAAAGGCATGGCAAGCGGTGCCGTTATCGAATCCTTCCTGGATAAAGGTCGTGGTCCGGTTGCAACAGTTCTGGTCCGTGAAGGTACGCTGAACAAAGGCGACATCGTACTGTGTGGCTTCGAATACGGTCGTGTTCGTGCGATGCGTAACGAACTGGGTCAGGAAGTTCTGGAAGCAGGTCCATCCATTCCTGTGGAAATCCTGGGTCTGTCCGGTGTTCCGGCTGCCGGTGATGAAGTGACCGTTGTTCGTGACGAGAAGAAAGCGCGTGAAGTTGCATTGTATCGTCAGGGCAAATTCCGTGAAGTTAAGCTGGCTCGTCAGCAGAAATCTAAACTCGAGAACATGTTCGCTAACATGACTGAAGGCGAAGTTCACGAAGTGAACGTCGTACTGAAAGCGGACGTTCAGGGTTCTGTGGAAGCGATCTCCGACTCTTTACTGAAACTGTCTACCGACGAAGTGAAAGTGAAGATCATCGGTTCTGGTGTCGGTGGTATCACCGAAACCGACGCAACCCTGGCTGCGGCGTCCAACGCGATTCTGGTTGGCTTCAACGTTCGTGCTGATGCTTCTGCGCGTAAAGTTATCGATTCAGAAAGCCTGGATCTGCGCTACTACTCCGTCATCTACCATCTGATCGACGAAGTGAAAGCAGCGATGAGCGGTATGCTGTCTCCAGAACTGAAACAGCAGATCATCGGTCTGGCTGAAGTTCGTGACGTGTTCAAATCACCGAAATTTGGTGCGATCGCGGGTTGTATGGTTACCGAAGGTACCATCAAACGTCATAACCCAATCCGCGTTCTGCGTGACAACGTGGTTATCTACGAAGGCGAGCTGGAATCCCTGCGCCGCTTCAAAGATGACGTTAACGAAGTCCGTAACGGCATGGAATGTGGTATCGGCGTTAAGAACTACAACGATGTTCGCGTTGGCGATATGATCGAAGTGTTCGAAATCATCGAAATCCAGCGTAGCATTGCTTAATCCCCGAAAGGATTAAGAAAATTGTAAGCCGGGTAAGCGAAGCGCCACCCGGCATGAAATATCAAAAGGGGCTTATGGCCCCTTTTTTGTCTGGAGAATTTATTATGGCGAAAGAATTTGGTCGCCCACAGCGCGTGGCTCAGGAGATGCAGAAAGAGATCGCACTCATCCTGCAACGCGAAATCAAAGACCCACGCGTGGGTATGATGACCACTGTTTCGGGCGTTGAGATGTCCCGTGATCTGGCCTATGCCAAAGTGTTCGTCACGTTCCTGAACGACAAAGACGAAGCCGCTGTTAAGAATGGCATTAAAGCATTGCAGGAAGCCTCTGGTTTTATCCGCTCTCTGCTCGGTAAAGCGATGCGTCTGCGTATCGTGCCGGAGCTGACTTTCTTCTACGATAACTCGCTGGTAGAAGGTATGCGGATGTCCAACCTGGTGACCAGCGTGGTTAAACATGACGATGAACGTCGTGTGAACCCGGACGACAGCAAGGAGGACTGATGAGTCGTCCTCGTCGTCGCGGCCGCGACGTGCACGGCGTGCTGCTGCTGGATAAACCTCAGGGCGCATCCAGCAATGACGTGCTGCAAAAAGTGAAGCGTCTTTATAACGCTAACCGCGCCGGGCATACCGGTGCGCTGGACCCACTGGCGACAGGCATGCTGCCTGTCTGTCTGGGCGAAGCAACCAAGTTTTCCCAGTACCTGCTCGATTCTGATAAGCGCTATCGCGTGATCGCGAAACTTGGTCAGCGTACGGACACCTCCGACGCAGACGGTCAGGTTGTCGAAGAGCGTCCGGTGACCTTCAGTGCCGAGCAGCTTCAGGCCGCGCTGGAAAGCTTCCGTGGCGATACTCTGCAGGTGCCGTCCATGTATTCGGCACTGAAGTATCAGGGCAAAAAGCTCTACGAATATGCCCGCCAGGGGATTGAAGTCCCGCGTGAAGCGCGCCCGATCACCGTCTACGAACTGCTGTTCATTCGCCACGAAGGTGACGAGCTGGAGCTGGAAGTTCACTGCTCGAAAGGCACGTACATTCGCACCATCATTGACGATCTGGGTGAAAAACTGGGCTGCGGCGCGCATGTGATTTACCTGCGTCGTCTTGCGGTCAGTAAATATCCGGTTGAACGTATGGTGACGCTTGAGCATCTTCGCGCGCTGGTCGATCAGGCAGAAGAGCAGGGGATCTCCCCGGCCGATTTGCTTGACCCGCTGCTGATGCCGATGGACAGCCCGGCTGCTGATTTCCCGATTGTGAATTTGCCCCTGACTTCATCCGTTTACTTTAAAAACGGCAATCCGGTTCGCACGACAGATACCCCGCATACTGGGCTGGTCCGCGTTACCGAAGGCGAAGAAAACAAGTTTATCGGAATGGGTGAAATCGATGACGAAGGCCGCGTAGCACCGCGTCGCCTGGTTGTTGAATATCCCCTCTAAGCGATTTACTTGCCTTGCGATAAGCAGGGGAGACGGGTAGAATATCGCCGCTTAACGTCGGGCAAATTGTTTAACAATCTGCGCGGCGTAAACTGGGGTTGCTGAATTAGAGATCGGCACCCTTTCATTCTTTATTTTTTGGAGTTCATCATGTCTCTAAGCGTTGAAGCTAAAGCTAAAATCGTTTCCGAGTTCGGTCGTGGTACTAACGACAGCGGTTCTACCGAAGTTCAGGTTGCCCTGCTGACTGCACAGATTAACCACCTGCAGGGTCACTTTGCAGAGCACAAAAAAGATCACCACAGCCGTCGTGGTCTGCTGCGTATGGTTTCTCAGCGTCGTAAACTGCTCGACTACCTGAAACGTAAAGATGTTGCACGCTACACCGCGCTGATCGAGCGTCTGGGTCTGCGTCGCTAAGTCTTGCGAGTTTCAGAAAAAGGGGCCTAATGGCCCCTTTTTTCAACCAGACGGCAGCAATTCACTGGAAACTATTGTATTGTTGCTATAAATGATCTTCATTGCAGAGGTTCGCGCGGCTAATGAGAGGCTTCACCCATGGGGGTGTCGGTTGTCATTAGTCGCGAGGATGCGAAGAAGGTCGGGTTAAATCGACAGCACACCGAAGGTGTGCTGTCATTCATTAAGAAAGGACAGAATTTTGCTGAATCCGATCGTTCGTAAATTCCAGTATGGTCAGCATACCGTCACGCTGGAAACCGGCATGATGGCACGTCAGGCTACTGCTGCCGTTATGGTAAGCATGGATGACACCGCTGTATTCGTGACCGTTGTAGGCCAGAAAAAAGCAAAACCAGGTCAGGACTTCTTCCCTCTGACCGTTAACTATCAGGAGCGTACTTACGCTGCTGGTAAAATCCCGGGTGGCTTCTTCCGTCGTGAAGGCCGTCCAAGCGAAGGCGAAACCCTGATTGCGCGTCTGATTGACCGCCCGGTTCGTCCGCTGTTCCCGGAAGGCTTCGTAAACGAAGTTCAGGTTATCGCGACCGTTGTTTCCGTTAACCCACAGGTTAACCCGGACATCGTGGCGATGATCGGTGCATCCGCTGCACTGTCCCTGTCAGGCATCCCATTCAACGGTCCTATCGGTTCTGCTCGCGTTGGTTATATCAACGACCAGTACGTACTGAACCCGACTCAGGATGAGCTGAAAGAAAGTAAGCTGGATCTGGTTGTTGCCGGTACCGAAGCTGCCGTACTGATGGTTGAATCCGAAGCAGAACTGCTGAGCGAAGACCAGATGCTGGGCGCCGTGGTATTTGGCCACGAGCAGCAGCAGATTGTTATCCAGAACATCAACGATCTGGTGAAAGAAGCCGGTAAACCACGTTGGGACTGGCAGCCAGAAGCCGTTAACGAAGCGCTGAACGCGCGCGTTGCAGCCCTGGCAGAAGCGCGTCTGAGCGATGCATACCGCATCACTGACAAACAAGAGCGTTACGCGCAGATTGATGTCATCAAATCTGAAACCATCGCTACGCTGGTTGCAGAAGATGAATCCCTGGACGCGAACGAGCTGAGCGAAATCCTGCACGCTATCGAGAAAAATGCTGTACGTAGCCGCGTTCTGGCTGGCGAACCGCGTATCGATGGCCGCGAAAAAGACATGATCCGTGGTCTGGATGTGCGTACTGGCGTTCTGCCACGTACTCACGGTTCCGCACTGTTCACCCGTGGCGAAACTCAGGCGCTGGTAACCGCAACGCTGGGTACTGCACGTGACGCACAGAACATCGACGAACTGATGGGCGAGCGCACTGACAGCTTCCTGTTCCACTATAACTTCCCTCCGTACTCCGTAGGTGAAACCGGTATGGTTGGCTCGCCTAAGCGTCGTGAAATTGGTCACGGTCGTCTGGCGAAGCGCGGCGTGCTGGCAGTTATGCCGGAAGCTGACAAATTCCCGTACACCGTTCGTGTGGTTTCTGAAATCACCGAATCTAACGGTTCTTCTTCCATGGCTTCCGTGTGTGGCGCTTCCCTGGCCCTGATGGATGCGGGCGTGCCAATCAAAGCTGCTGTTGCGGGTATCGCAATGGGCCTGGTGAAAGAAGGCGACAACTTTGTTGTTCTGTCTGACATTCTGGGCGACGAAGATCACCTGGGCGATATGGACTTCAAAGTAGCGGGTTCCCGCGAAGGTATCTCTGCACTGCAGATGGATATCAAAATTGAAGGTATCACCAAAGAGATCATGCAGGTTGCACTGAACCAGGCTAAAGGTGCGCGTCTGCACATCCTGGGCGTGATGGAGCAGGCGATCAACGCGCCACGCGGCGACATTTCTCAGTTCGCACCGCGTATCCACACCATTAAGATCAGCCCAGACAAGATCAAAGACGTGATCGGTAAAGGCGGTTCTGTTATCCGTGCTCTGACTGAAGAGACCGGCACCACTATCGAAATCGAAGATGACGGTACTGTGAAGATCGCAGCGACCGATGGCGAAAAAGCGAAATTCGCGATTCGTCGTATCGAAGAGATCACTGCAGAAATCGAAGTGGGTCGCATCTACAATGGTAAAGTGACCCGTATCGTTGACTTTGGCGCGTTCGTTGCCATTGGTGGCGGTAAAGAAGGTCTGGTTCACATCTCTCAGATCGCTGACAAGCGCGTTGAGAAAGTGACCGACTACCTGCAGATGAACCAGGAAGTCCCGGTTAAAGTTCTGGAAGTTGACCGCCAGGGCCGTATCCGTCTGAGCATTAAAGAAGCGACCGAGCAGTCTCAGCCTGCTGCCGCGCCGGAAGCCCCGGCCGCAGAACAAGGCGAGTAAGGTTGCATTTGCCCTCCGCTTCGGCGGGGGGCGTATTATCAGGCAGGACGCCTTGTTAGCAGCCGGGGGACAGGACGTTCATCCAATAGTTGTCTTCGGGAGTGGGAAATGAAGCCTTTTTTGCGCTGGTGTTTCGTTGCGACAGCTTTAACGCTGGCAGGATGCAGCAACTCTGCCTGGCGTAAGAGCGAAGTCCTCGCAGTGCCATTGCAACCGACTTTGCAGCAGGAAGTGATTCTGGCACGCATGGAACAAATTCTTGCCAGTCGGGCTTTAACCGATGATGAACGCGCACAGCTTTTATATGAGCGCGGAGTGTTGTATGATAGTCTCGGTCTGAGGGCACTAGCGCGAAATGATTTTTCACAAGCGCTGGCAATCCGACCTGATATGCCTGAAGTATTCAATTACTTAGGTATATATTTAACGCAGGCAGGCAATTTTGATGCTGCCTATGAAGCGTTTGATTCTGTACTTGAGCTTGATCCAACTTACAACTACGCGCACTTGAATCGCGGTATCGCATTGTATTACGGCGGTCGTGACAAGTTAGCGCAAGATGATCTGCTGGCGTTTTATCAAGACGATCCTAATGATCCTTTCCGCGTCCTGTGGCTTTATATCGTTGAGCAGAAGCTCAATGAGAAGCAGGCGAAAGAGGCGTTAAAACAACGCTTCGAGAAATCGGACAAGGAACAATGGGGATGGAACATTGTCGAGTTCTACCTGGGCAACATTAGCGAAGCAACGCTGATGGATAGGCTCAAGGCGGACGCAACGGATAACACCTCGCTCGCTGAGCATCTCAGTGAAACCAACTTCTATTTAGGTAAGTACTACCTAAGTCTGGGGGATATGGACAGCGCTACGGCACTGTTCAAATTAGCGGTTGCTAACAACGTCCACAACTTCGTTGAGCACCGTTATGCATTGTTGGAATTATCGCTCTTGGGCCAGGAGCAAGACGACCTGGCAGAATCGGACCAGCAATAGCTGACGTCACCACATCAGCCCGTAATCATTTTTTGATTGCCATCACCTTAACTGGTGAGGGCGTTGTTGTTCGTCAATACACCTACTTTGAGCCGGTTCACACTTTTCAATGAAAATTGCTAATCATTTTCACGACGAGTTATGTAGACTGGCCGCCATTAATATCGAGGCACTTGTACTACATGGCTGAATTCGAAACCACTTTTGCAGATCTGGGCCTGAAGGCCACTATCCTTGAAGCCCTTAACGATCTGGGTTACGAAAAACCATCTCCGATCCAGGCTGAATGCATCCCGCATCTGCTCTCTGGTCGTGACGTGCTGGGCATGGCCCAGACTGGTAGCGGTAAAACCGCAGCGTTCTCGCTGCCACTGCTGCACAACATTGATCCGGAACTGCGTGCACCGCAGATCCTCGTACTCGCTCCGACCCGTGAACTGGCTGTTCAGGTAGCGGAAGCGATGACTGAATTCTCTAAACACATGCGCGGCGTGAACGTGGTAGCCCTTTACGGCGGCCAGCGTTATGACGTGCAGTTACGCGCCCTGCGTCAGGGTCCACAGATTGTTGTCGGTACACCTGGCCGTCTGCTGGATCACCTGAAACGCGGTACTCTGGATCTCTCTAAACTGAGCGGTCTGGTTCTGGATGAAGCTGACGAAATGCTGCGCATGGGCTTCATCGAAGACGTAGAAACCATTATGGCGCAGATCCCAGAGGGTCATCAGACCGCTCTGTTCTCTGCAACGATGCCAGAAGCGATCCGTCGTATTACTCGTCGCTTCATGAAAGATCCGCAGGAAGTGCGTATCCAGTCCAGCGTAACCACTCGCCCGGACATCAGCCAGAGCTACTGGTCTGTATACGGTATGCGTAAAAACGAAGCGCTGGTGCGTTTCCTGGAAGCAGAAGATTTTGATGCGGCGATTATCTTCGTTCGTACCAAAAACGCGACCCTGGAAGTGGCTGAAGCCCTGGAACGTAGCGGCTATAACAGCGCAGCGCTGAACGGCGACATGAACCAGTCCCTGCGTGAGCAGACTCTGGAGCGTCTGAAAGACGGTCGTCTGGATATCCTGATTGCAACCGACGTGGCAGCACGTGGTCTGGACGTAGAACGTATCAGCCTGGTTGTGAACTACGACATCCCTATGGACTCCGAGTCTTACGTTCACCGTATCGGTCGTACCGGTCGTGCGGGTCGTGCTGGCCGTGCTCTGCTGTTCGTTGAGAACCGCGAGCGTCGTCTGCTGCGTAACATCGAACGCACCATGAAGCTGACCATTCCAGAAGCAGAACTGCCAAACGCAGACCTGCTGGGCAAACGCCGCCTGGAAAAATTCGCCGCGAAAGTACAGCAGCAGCTGGAAAGCAGCGATCTGGATCAGTACCGCGCTCTGCTGGCGCAAATCCAGCCGACTGTGGAAGGCGAAGAGCTGGACATCGAAACTCTGGCTGCAGCGCTGCTGAAAATGGCGCAGGGCGAACGTGCTCTGATCGTGCCACCTGATGCACCGATGCGTCCTAAGCGTGAATTCCGTGAGCGCGATGAGCGTTTCGAGCGTCGCGGTAACGATCGTAATGACCGTGGTCCACGTGGCGACCGTCCAGAGCGTAGCGGTGAAGACCGTCCACGTCGTGAGCGTCGTGACGCAGGCGATATGGAACTGTACCGCATTGAAGTTGGCCGTGATGATGGTGTTGAAGTTCGTCATATCGTTGGCGCTATCGCGAACGAAGGCGACATCAGCAGCCGTTACATCGGTAACATCAAGCTGTTCGGTACGCACTCTACGATCGAACTGCCAAAAGGCATGCCGGGCGAAGTTCTGCAGCACTTTACTCGCACCCGCATCCTGAACAAACCGATGAACATGCAGCTGATGGGCGATGCCCAGCCGCGTCCTGATCGTGGTCCTCGCCGTGAAGGTGATCGTCCTGCGGGCGAGCGTCGTTTCGGTGGCGGTGAGCGTCGTGAAGGCGGTCGTGGTCCTCGTCGTGATGGCGCAGCACCAGCCGGTGCAGGTCGCTTCAGCGGTGAGCGTCGCGAAAACCGCGGCCCACGTCGCGATGAAGGTACTGCACGTCGTCGTGACGCGTAATTGCCACGCCTGATACACGCCTGATAGCGTAAAGTAATCATTACAGCCCCGATATTTTTTATCGGGGCTTTTTTTATTCCATTTGTACTATCGTACTGGTACAGTGCGACACATTAAAATGCAGTAGCAAAATGTTTAACTGGAGAAACGGCTGTATGGCGACACTAACCACCACACAAACTTCACCTTCGCTGCTCGGCGGCGTGGTGATTATCGGCGGGACGATAATCGGTGCAGGGATGTTTTCCCTGCCGGTGGTCATGTCCGGTGCGTGGTTCTTCTGGTCGCTGGCAGCGCTGGTGTTTACCTGGTTCTGCATGCTGCATTCGGGGTTGATGATCCTTGAGGCGAACCTGAACTACCGTATCGGGTCGAGCTTCGACACCATCACTAAAGACCTGCTGGGGAAAGGCTGGAACCTGATAAACGGCATCTCGATTGCTTTCGTGCTGTATATCCTGACCTACGCCTACATTTCGGCGAGCGGTTCGATACTGCACCACACGTTTTCTGAAATGTCGCTGAATGTCCCGGCGCGTGTGGCGGGTCTGATCTTTGCGCTAGCCGTGGCGTTTATCGTCTGGATGAGCACCAAAGCGGTGAGCCGCATGACCGCCATCGTCCTCGGTGCAAAAGTCATCACTTTCTTCCTGACCTTCGGCAGCCTGCTGGGTCATGTCACGCCCGCGACGCTGTTTAACGTTGCCGAAAGCCACGCATCGTACTCGCCGTACCTGCTCATGACCTTGCCATTCTGCCTGGCGTCATTTGGCTACCACGGTAACGTCCCGAGCCTGATGAAGTATTACGGCAAAGATCCTCGCACCATTATTCGCTGCCTGGTTTACGGCACGCTGCTGGCGCTGGGGCTGTATGTGATTTGGCTTTTGGGGACGATGGGTAACATCCCGCGTCCGGAATTCATCGGCATTGCGCAGAAGGGCGGCAACATCGATGTGCTGGTGCAGGCGCTGAGTGGCGTACTAAACAGCCGCAGTCTGGATCTGCTGCTGGTGGTGTTCTCGAACTTTGCCGTGGCGAGTTCGTTCCTCGGGGTGACGCTGGGGCTGTTTGACTATCTGGCGGATCTGTTTGGCTTTGACGATTCCGCGTTGGGTCGTCTCAAAACCGCGTTGCTGACCTTCCTGCCGCCGATTGTCGGTGGCCTGCTGTGGCCGAACGGGTTCCTGTACGCTATCGGCTATGCCGGTTTAGCGGCTACCATTTGGGCGGCGATCGTTCCGGCGCTGCTGGCCCGTAAATCACGTAAACGCTTTGGCAGCCCAAAATTCCGCGTCTGGGGCGGCAAGCCGATGATTGCCCTGATTCTGATCTTTGGTGTCGGAAACGCGCTGGTACACGTGCTGTCGAGCTTTGATGTGTTGCCGGTGTATCAGTAAGACGATTGCCGGATGGCGGCTGCGCCTTATCCGGCATAAAAATCTGCAGGCCCGGCAGGCGTATCGCCACCGGGCACAAACGCTATCCTAACAACTCTTCTTTAACCTGCATGGCCAGATCAAACGAGTGCAAACGCGCCTGGTGATCGAAAATCTGCCCGTTAACCATAATCTCGTCGGCCTGCGTTTCTCGTAGCACCGCCTCCAGCCCGTGACGCACTTTCGCTTTATCGCCCACCAGCGACATACTGAGCGCCTGCTGTACACCGTACTGTTCCGACGCTGACCACAGCTGATGCATATTCTCCACCGGCGGCGGCAGCTGTCCGCTCTCGCCGCGGCGCAGCTTCGCAAACGCCTGCTGCATGGAGGTAAAGAGGAATTCCGCATCGCGGTTACTGTCGGCGGCGATAATGTTGATACACACCATCGCGTGCGGTTTTTCCAGCCGTTCGGACGGTTTGAACTGAGTGCGATAGAGATGCAGCGCCTGATGCAGCATATCCGGGGCAAAGTGTGAGGCAAACGCAAACGGCAGGCCGAGCTGCGCCGCCAGCTGTGCGCTATACAGACTCGAACCGAGCAGCCACACGGGAATCTTCTCGCCGTACCCGGGGACCGGGCGCACCTGCGGATGAGGATCGCGCGCATCAAACCAGTCCACCAGCTCCGCCACATCGCGCGGGAAGTTATCAATATCACCGCCCATATGACGACGCAGCGCGCGCATAGTCGGCTGATCGCTGCCTGGAGCACGGCCAAGCCCTAAATCAATTCGCCCGGGATAGAGCGTATTCAGGGTGCCAAACTGTTCGGCAATCACCAGCGGGGAGTGGTTCGGCAACATTACGCCGCCCGAGCCGAGATGAAGAGTCGTGGTGTTTGCCGCCAGATAGCCAATCAGCACCGAGGTCGCCGCGCTGGCGATGCCCACCATGTTGTGATGTTCCGCCAGCCAGTAGCGATGATAGCCACGCTGTTCAGCGAGACGGGCGAGATCCAGAGAGTGAGAAAAAGCTTCTCGGGCCGAGGAGCCTTCTGGGATCGGCGCCAGATCGAGCACCGAAAAAGGAATGGATTTATCAGTCATAACAGCTCACTTTGTCGACGGTGAATCTTTTAATAGTGCATTAAAAATTAATAACCGTTGTTAACAAAGTGAGCTTTTACACTTCATCCTTCAAACTGCCTGTGCGTAGGCTTGATCTGTTTATCCCGACACTGACTTGAGTATGGTCCCGTGGATTTCCAGACTTGCCGCTTTCATGCAGCTTAAAAGATGTCTACATTTAGGCCTGCAGCTCCAGCCCGGCCACACGTTTCCAGTAACCGTTGCAGTCGCTGTTTGCCTTCAGCGGCAGGGGAGCGGTGCCATTTTCGTTGGCACGAAACGCATCCAGCATCGCAAACACGTTAGTGTCCAGCGGGGACAGGCGCACCATATCCACCACGCCTTGCATCGACGTCAGCTCGTTGCCGAGATTGTAAACATAGCCGCTCATGGTCTGAATGCCGTTAAGGACAAAGACCTGCTGGTTCTCCTGCGACAGCATATTGCGTCCGTTGGGATACTTGATGCAGCAGGTTTCGCACTCGTCTTTCGGGCGGTCTTCGGAGCGGGCAGTGAAGCAGCGCGCGGAATACGCCAGCGGCAGATGCCCGTAGCTCAACACTTCCACTTCAAACTGATTGCGGATGCCCAGCTCTTCACACTGATTCAGCAGGTTGACCAGCCAGTCGCGGGAGAGTTCCACCGGCATACACCAGCGCGTCATCCCCTGTTTCAGCAGCAGGCGCAGGGTCACGGCGTTATAGCAGTTGAGCGCGTGTCCGGCGACAAACGGCAGATTGCGTTCAGCGCACATGTTCACTACACCGAGATCGCTCGCTTCCAGCAGGAAATCACCGTTCTCGACGTAGCGTTTAATCTCGCCCAGCTCCGATGAGGCCTGCACCAGCGCAAGCGTCGACAGCACCACCTGCTTGCCGCTGCCGGCGAGGCTTTTCGCCATATCCAGCCAGTCGCCCACTTTGGTTGCACGACGTTTGCTGCAGACGGACTCACCGAGATAAATCGTATCGGCGCTACTGCCCGCCGCCTGCTGGTAAAAGTCTTCCAGCGTCTCTTTTGACCAGTAGTAGAGCACGGGTCCTAATGAATATTTCATGGATTATCTCACTGCCATTTACGGTGATACGCGCCAAGCGTGGTTTGCGTGCCTTCGGACATCGCGCCCAGGGTGTCCATCCAGGCCGGTTGTGGGGCGTAATTCTGCGGATCGGCCATGCAGCGATCGATCGCCTGTCGCCACACTTTCGCCACCTGGCTGACGTACGCCGGGCTGCGCTGACGACCTTCGATTTTCACCGAGGCAATGTTCGCCGCCAGCAGTTCCGGCAGCAGTTCCAGCGTGTTCAGGCTGGTGGGTTCTTCCAGGGCGTGATAACGCTCGCCGTCGACCAGATAACGGCCTTTGCACAGCGTCGGATATCCGGCGTTTTCCCCGTCCTGATAGCGGTCGATCAGTACGTCATTCAGACGCGACTCCAGCCCCTGTGGTGTCTGCTGCCAGCGCACAAAGCGGGCAGGGGAGCAGGCCCCGACGGTGTTCGGTGATTCGCCGGTCAGATAGGACGAGAGATAGCAGCGGCCTTCAGCCATGATGCACAGGCTGCCGAACGCAAAAACTTCCAGTGGAACTGGCGAGACCCGCGCCAGTTGCTTAACCTGATGAATAGACAGCACGCGCGGCAACACCACGCGGGCGACGTCAAAGTGACGATGATAAAAGCGCACGGCCTCTTCGTTGGTGGCCGAGGCCTGAACAGAGACATGGCGCTCAATATGCGGATAGCGTTCTGCGGCATACTCCAGCATAGCGAGGTCGGCTAGGATCAACGCGTCTGCCCCGAGCTGTGCCGCCATATCCACCGCGCGCTGCCAGCGTACATAGCCATCGGGATGCGCAAAGGTGTTGATGGCGATATGTAACTTGCGGCGGTGCTGGTGGACGAAATTGACCGCTTCCTGGAGCTTCTTCTCCGTGAAGTTCAGACCAGCAAAGTGGCGGGCGTTGGTGTCATCTTTCAGCCCGATATAGACCGCATCGGCGCCGTTTTCGATGGCCGCTTTAAGTGCCGGAAGGTTTCCGGCTGGACAGAGCAGCTCCATAATTTATCCTGACGTTCGCTGCCCCAGAGGGCACAAAATTGTTAACGAACGGGGAGTTTAATTAACCTCCACGCGACAATTTTTGATTTAAGGCAGTTAATGGCGTATTGATGACACCAATAATCAATCATGCCGCAATACGGTTTGTTGATTTACGCCGCTACGATGGCTGCCGGATATGGCAAAATAACAGGATTATCGACATCAGGGAGTAAAGCTCGTGCTGGAAAAACTGCGTTCACGCCTCGTACAATTTGGTCCATCTCTGCTGAGCGTGCCGGTCAAACTCACGCCGTTCGCTCTTAAACGCCAGGTGATTCAGCAGGTGCTGAGCTGGCAGTTCCACCAGGCGCTGGAAGAGGGTGAGCTGGCGTTTCTCGACGGGCGCTGGCTACGCATCGAGGTGCGTGACATCGGACTGTGCTGGTTTACCTCCGTGGAGAACGGCAAGCTGATGGTCAGTGATTCCGCCCCGGCAGATGTCAGTTTCAGCGCGAATGCCAGCGATCTGCTGATGATCGCCGCGCGTAAGCAGGACCCGGATACCCTCTTCTTCCAGCGTCGTCTGGTGATTGAAGGGGATACCGAGCTTGGCCTGTACGTCAAAAATTTAATGGATGCCATTGAGCTGGATCAGATGCCGAAGGCGCTGCGCACGGTGCTGATGCAAATGGCCGATTTCGTTGAGGCGGGTCTGAAAACCCCGCCCGAAAGTAAACACACTTCAGTAGGTGAGCCATGCTGATTCGAGTTGAAATTGGGATTGATGCCCCTGGCATTGATTCATTATTACGTCGGTCATTCCCGGAAGACGCCGAGGCCCGACTGGTCCACGATCTGCGTGAAGACGGGCTGGTCACGCTCGGCCTGGTTGCGACGGATGACGAAGGACAGGTTGTGGGTTACGTGGCATTTAGCCCGGTCGCCGTTCAGGGCGAAGATCTTCAGTGGGTCGGAATGGCACCGCTGGCTGTCGACGAAAACTATCGCGGTCAGGGGCTGGCGCGCCAGCTGGTCTATGAAGGGCTGGATTCTCTGAATGAGTTCGGATACGCGGCGGTGGTCACGCTGGGCGACCCGTCATTCTATGGCCGTTTAGGTTTTGAGCCTGCCGCCCCTTACGATCTGCACTGCCGCTGGCCGGGTACTGAGACCGCCTTCCAGGTGCATCGTCTGGCAGATGACGCTCTCAATGGCGTCAGCGGTCTGGTTGAGTATCACGAACACTTCAATCGTCTTTAATCGACGCGTTTTGCAGGCTCTCGCGTAGCGCCTCAAACGAATCATCCCCGGCGACGAGGCGCTCTTTCTGGCGCTTCGTCAGCTGCTTAATGCGGTACTCCATCTTCAGTGCCAGTGAGCGCTCACCGACATGCGCCGAAAAGGCCAGCGTCAGTTCACCTTTCCCCCGCAGCGCTTTGGCGCCTTTTCCCATTTGATGTTCAAGGAAACGCCGCGCTACATCGGTGGTAATCCCGGTGTAGAGTGCATTATTGGCCGTTCGGACAAGATAGAGAAACCAGCACACAGTTTGCAGATTCAGTATGTTAAGGTGAACGCACCATAGCATGAGAGAGCGCGAAAATGGAAACTCTGGCCGCTATCAGCCGTTGGCTGGCAAAGCAGCACGTCGTCACCTGGTGTGTCCATCAGGAGGGCGAGCTGTGGTGTGCGAATGCGTTTTACCTTTACGATCCCGAACGCGTCGCGTTTTACCTCTTAAGCGAAGACAAAACCCGTCATGCGCAGATGTCCGGGCCACAAGCGCCTGTCGCCGGCACCGTTAATGGCCAGCCGAAAAATGTCGCGCTGATTCGTGGCGTGCAGTTCAAAGGCGAGATCCGCCGTCTGGAAGAGGAAGAGAGCGACGCGATGCGCAAGCGCTATACGCGTCGCTTCCCGGTGGCGCTTGCCCTGTCAGCGCCCGTCTGGGAAATTCGCCTCGATGAGCTGAAGTTCACAGACAACACGCTGGGCTTTGGCAAAAAGCTTCACTGGCTACGAGCCGAGCAGGCGTAACGCTTCGCGATTAAAGGCGGGAAGATCGTCCGGCGTACGGCTGGTCACCAGCTGATTGTTGTCGACGACCACTTCCTGATCGTAAAAATCAGCGCCCGCGTTTTTAAGATCGATAACGATCGGTTTAACCGCCGTCAGCTTGCGCCCGCGCACCACTTCGGCGCTGATCAGCAGCTGTGGGCCATGGCAGATCGCGAAGACAGGCTTGCCGCTGGAGACAAAATCGCGCGTGAACGTCACAAAGCGCTCGTCACCGCGCAGCGTATCCGGGGAGTGACCGCCAGGCAGCAGCAGGGCGTCGAAATCCGCCGGACGCACCTCATCAATGGCTTTGTCGATAGTAACGCTGGCTTCGCCTTTATGGCCTTTCACCGTTTTTCCGGCCTGCTTGTCGATGGTGATGACCTCATGTCCCGCTTTGCGGAACGCCTCTGCAGGAGAGGTGAACTCTGAATCTTCAAACTCATCGGTGATCAAGACGGCTATTTTCTTGCTCATGCTTCCTCCGTTGTTTTGGCTTCAGACAGATTTTTTGCCGTTTGTGGTAAATACTTACCCGTAACAGACTTTTAAGTGTGGCTAAGCAGACTGAAATCGCAAACGGACTAATCTGCAAAGGAGACAAAATGAGCCAGGTATTAATCACAGGTACCACCGGGCTGGTGGGCGGACACTTGTTGCGAATGCTGATCCAGCAGCCCTGGATCAACTACATTGCCGCGCCGACGCGACGCCCGCTGGCGGATATTTCCGGCGTCTTTAACCCCCACGATCCGCAGCTAACCGATGCACTTGGCCAGGTGCAGGATCCGATTGATATCGCCTTCTGCTGCCTGGGCACGACCCGCCGCGAAGCCGGGAGCAAAGAGGCTTTTATCCACGCCGACTACACGCTGGTGGTGGACACGGCGCTCACGGCTAAACGGCTGGGCGCAAAGCATTTTCTGGTGGTCAGCTCAATGGGGGCCAATGCCAGCTCGCCGTTCTTTTACAACAAAGTGAAAGGCAAAATGGAAGATGCGCTGATTGCGCAAAACTGGGAGCGGCTCACGATTGTGCGACCGTCAATGTTGCTGGGCGATCGCGAAAAGCAGCGTTTTAATGAGTCCATTTTTGCGCCCCTGTTCCAGCTTTTTCCGGGTAACTGGAAATCTATTCAGGCGCGTGATGTGGCGAGCGCTATGCTGCACGAAGCGCGTTCTCCCTCAAAAGAGGGCGTCAATATTATCCCCTCGGCTAAACTGCGTGAAATCGCCAAAGGTGAGGCGTAAACTCCCCGGGCTAAATTAATTACACTCCCCGGGGAATGCTATGACTGGTCAGTCTTCATCTCAGGCGGCAACGCCATTTCAGTGGTGGAAGCCCGCACTCTTTTTTCTCGTCGTTATTATTGGTCTTTGGTATGTGAAATGGCAGCCCTATTACGGCAAAGCGTTCACCGCCGCGGAAACCCACAGCATCGGTAAATCCATACTGGCGCAGGCAGAAACTAGCCCGCTGCAGGCGGCCTGGGATTACGCGATGGTCTACTTTCTGGCGGTCTGGAAAGCTGCGGTACTGGGTGTGCTGCTCGGTTCCCTGATTCAGGTGCTGATTCCGCGCCACTGGCTGATGCGTACGCTTGGACAGCCACGCTTTCAGGGGACGCTGCTTGGCACGATCTTCTCTCTGCCTGGAATGATGTGTTCCTGCTGCGCGGCGCCCGTGACGGCGGGGATGCGGCGCCAGAATGTGTCAATGGGCGGGGCGCTGGCTTTCTGGATGGGAAATCCTGTGCTCAACCCGGCGACGCTGGTCTTTATGGGCTTTGTGCTGGGCTGGCATTTCGCGCTGATCCGCCTGGTGGCCGGGGTGATCATGGTGCTGGTCGTTGCTTCACTGGTGCAGTATCTGGTGAAAGATCGGCTCGTGCAGCCTGTGCCAATCGACGTTGCCACGCCTGAACCGCAAGGGACGTTTTTCTCCCGCTGGGGTAAGGCGCTGTGGCAGCTCTTCTGGAGCACCATCCCGGTCTATATTCTGGCGGTGCTGGTCCTTGGCGCGGCGCGTGTCTGGTTGTTCCCTCATGCGGACGGGGCGATCGATAACACGCTGCTGTGGGTGATTGCGATGGCGGTTGCTGGATGCCTGTTTGTCATCCCGACGGCGGCAGAAATCCCGATTGTGCAAACCATGATGCTCGCGGGGATGGGCGCTGCACCTGCGCTGGCGCTTTTGATGACGCTTCCGGCGGTCAGCCTGCCGTCACTGATTATGCTGCGCAAATCATTCCCGGCAAAAGCCCTGTGGCTGACGGGACTGCTGGTGGCGATAGGCGGGGTTATCACGGGCAGCATTGCGCTGCTTTAAGACATAAAAAACCCGGCAATCGCCGGGTTTTTTATTATTTGATGAAGGTAAAGGCGGTCGTGACTTTCTTCACACCGCTCACGCGGCTGGCAATATCAGCTGCCGCTTTGCCTTCACGATCCGTGACCAGACCGAGCAGGAACACTTCGCCATTCTCGGTGGTCACTTTCACGTTGGACGATTTCACCTGATCGCTACCCAGTAGCTGGGAGCGCACTTTGGTGGTGATCCAGGTATCCGACGACGCAGTGCCCAGACCAATCGGCTGGCCCTGACGCACTTCGTTAAACACCTCGGTGGTGCCTTCTACGCCCATGGCAATCTGTTTCGCACGGGATGCGAGATCCAGATTCGGCGCCTGGCCTGCCAGCAGCACTTTGCCCTGATAGGCGGTGACGTTGATACGCGCTTCTTTCTTAATTTGTTCGTCTTTCGACAGGGCGCTGTTCACGCGCAGTTCCAGCGTACCGTCGTCCACCTGAGTTCCCACAGAGCGCGGGTCGGTTGCGGCTTTGGTGCCAACAGCCGCAGTACCCACAACGGCCGCCGCGATGCATCCCTGAAGCAGCAGCGCAGAAATAAGGACTGCGAGGGGCGTTAATGCCTTCATTAGTACTCCTTAATCATCCTGGTGAGGGAAAAGCGTGTTATCGATCAGATCGCATAAGCAGTTCACCGTCAGCATGTGCATTTCCTGAATGCGCGCGCTGCGATGCGAAGGAATGCGGATTTCCACATCCTGCGGCCCTAAAAGACCCGCCAGTTCGCCACCGTCATAGCCCGTCAGCGCGACGATAGTCATATCGCGCGTCACGGCCGCTTCAACGGCTTTGACGATATCGCGGCTATTACCGCGCGTGGAAATCGCCAGCAGAACATCCCCCGCATGCCCTAAGGCGCGTACCTGTTTTGCGTATATTTCGTCATGCAGACGATCGTTGGCAATCGCCGTTAAGACCACATTATCGGTATTAAGTGCAATGGCGGGTAAACTTGGGCGTTCTGTTTCAAAACGATTGATCATGCTGGCAGCAAAATGCTGTGCGTTGGCGGCCGATGTGCCATTGCCACAACAGAGGATTTTGTTGCCATTAAGCAGGGACTGCACCAGCGTCATCGCGGCACGAGAAATAGCATCCGGGAGGGCTTCCGCCGCTGCAATCTGAGTTTGAATGCTTTCTGTGAAACAAACCTTAATTCTTTCGAGCACGTTATCCCTTTAAAACTTTGTTTTAGACGTCTTCGCCAAAGGCGTTTTTAAGCCATTCTACGTCGTTTCCGGTGAAGGCTACCACATCGAACCGGCAATCCACAGTATCAAAACTCCCATTATGGCGGGCGAGCCACAAGTGGGCAGTTTGTAATAATTTACGTTGTTTGGCGAGCGTCACGCTGGCGGCAGCGCCACCAAAGCGGGACGACTGTCGGAAACGGACTTCAATAAACACGGTGACCTGACCCTCTTTCATGATCAGATCAATTTCGCCGCCCCGTCCACGAACGTTGGCGGCGATAAAGCGCAGTCCTTTGCCTTCCAGCCAGCGACGCGCTGTTAATTCCCACGCGTCGCCCATCTGTTTACGGCTTAACTCGCCGGGACGATCTGCCCCTGCTGGTATTTGAGCCATGATAACTTCCTGTTAATCACGCAATCCTGGGTCGCGGTGAGATCGCCGGTGTTGCCGTTAAGCTCAAAGCCCGGCACCTGACGCATCTGGGTAAAGTGGTTAGCCAGCGCCCACGCATCCACGCCCATCGCATAAAGACGTGCGAGGGAGTAATCATTACGTACGCTGCTCAGCGCCTGCTGCATCAGGGCCGGATTGCTGCCCGCCAGCATTGGAATTTCGCTGTACTGCAGGCCGTCCATCTCCAGACGGAAATCCGGGCCAGCCGTACCTTGCGCGCTACGTGAGCTGGCATACAAGGTTACACCGCTCTGGCTACCGTTACGCATCGCAATCATCGGCTTGATAAAGGCAATCTCTTCTGGCGTGGCGACAATGTACGCCGCGTCCACTTTACCGCCACCGCTGATTTGTGCATCAGTCGGCGGAGCCGGGATGGTCAGGCCGCCGATGGTGACGCTCTGCTGCTGAGGCAGGCTGGCCGAAATCGGGCTGCCAGTCAGGGCGATACCTGAACCGCCGTTGACGCCTGCACGCAGTTCAGACGTTGAACCGAATTTCTGCTGCAGTACCACGCTGCCGCCCAGCTGTTGCCACTCCTGAGCAAACGCATTCGCCACGCGATCGCCGAGAGCACTACGCGGTGTCAGCAGCAGCGGAGCCTGTTTCCCCTGTTCGTGGATATGACGTGCAGCGTCACGCGCCTCATCTTCCGGCGAAAGTGCGAAATAGCAAATGTTCGCGCGGTTTTGCACTTGCTCAGGTTGATTGAGCGCCAGCACGTTCAGCGTGGTGTTGCTCTTCATCAGCTCTTCAACGTTATTCTTCAGCAGCGGGCCGACCACAATGCTGGCACCGTCCTGCTGAACCTGCGCCAGAACCTGATCGATCGGCTGTGAGCTGGTGTCGTAAATCTTCAGTTCGGCGCCTGGATTTGCGGTGGTGGCCGCAACGGCCTGTGGCTGAGCGGCAGGCTGCTGTTCCGGTGCGGTGGTTTGCGGGGCAGTGACAGCGGCATCGGTTGCCGGGGCTGCTGGCGCTTGCGCCGGAGTCTGTTCCTGCGCTTCGGGCGCTGGCGCAGCCACCGGAGGCGTGGTTGGCGCCGTGACCGGATTCTGCATCGTGCCCTGGGCAGGCGCTTGCGAGGTCGTTAAATCACTGGTTTCCGCCGCTGACGGGCTAATCACATCATTGACGTTGGCGGCCTGTGCAGCCTGTGCCGGGACGGCGTTCCCCGCAACGGCGGTGGTGCCGTTTTTCGCCGCTTCAAAGCCCTGCTGAATGGTGCGACCAAACACCGCCGCCTGACCGTTCAGGGGCAGTAACAGGGCGATTTTATTGACGGAAGCCGGTTTGAAGTTCTGCACGTTCACCAGCTGCGTTGGCAGCATTTTCGCGCCTGGATTTTGAGGATAGCGAGTCTGCCAGTCGGTGATCCCGGCTTTGAGCATTTTCGGATCGCTGCGGTTGTTGAACCACATCTGCTGCAAATCCAGCCAGCCCTGAAGTACGTTTTCGTCGGCGTTGATCACCAGCGTTTGCGCCTGTTCCGGCGTCATAGCGGAAAGCGCCTGCCAGGTGGCGTCGATATTTTTCTGCTTAGCATCGCCGCTCAGCAGCGGCTCCTGCGCAATCAGCGCGCGGAGCAGGGCCAGAGAAGGGCGGCCCTGTTCGGCGGCGATGGTCGCCTGCCAGTAGCGTGCCTGTTGGTTGTTATCCAGCGCTTTCACGTCGATATCAGCGAGGATCTTTTTCGCCGCCGCGTAATCTTTCTGCGCGGTTTTCACTTCGGCCGACAGCAGAGTCTGTTCGCGGCGCTGGGTATCGTTCAGTTCCTGCGGCAGCTGGTTGTACAGATCGACCGCTTGCTGCGTTTTGCCTTCTTTCAGCAGTGAACGAATGGCAAGTAATTGCCAGTTGGTCTTGGTATCATCTGAGCTTTGCGACATTTGTTGCAGATAATAGCCAGAATCAGCCTGCGCAGTACCCTGCATATGGGCAGCAGTCTGATCGGGCGCCTGAGTGCCACAGCCTGCGAAAATCAGCGCTGCCAGCACAATGGGCAGGCTGCGCGAAGCTTTTGTTCGAAGAAACGTTAAGGGTACCATACTGTATCCAGTGATATTTTTTAGGCAATGCTCAATATTAAATCGGCAATACGGACTAAACAATGAAACAACACGAAACGGCAGATAATTCTCAAGGCCAGCTTTATATTGTACCTACTCCTATCGGGAATTTGTCTGATATTACCCAACGTGCGCTCACCGTTTTACAAGCTGTTGATTTAATTGCCGCTGAAGATACCCGCCATACTGGCCTGCTGCTGCAACATTTCGCGATCAGCGCCAAAATGTTTGCCTTGCACGATCACAATGAGCAACAAAAAGCCGAATCGCTGGTGGCTAAACTGAAAGAAGGGATGACTATCGCGCTGGTGTCCGATGCAGGGACGCCGCTGATCAACGATCCGGGCTATCACCTGGTGCGTACCTGCCGCGAAGCGGGGATCCGCGTGGTGCCGCTGCCGGGTCCGTGCGCAGCGATTGCCGCTTTAAGCGCGGCGGGCCTGCCATCCGACCGCTTCTGTTACGAAGGCTTCTTACCGGCAAAATCCAAAGGCCGTCGCGATGTTCTGAAGGATCTCGAAGCCGAACCGCGCACGCTGATTTTCTATGAATCAACCCACCGTCTGCTGGACAGTTTAGAAGATATGGTTGCCGTCTGGGGGGAGTCTCGCTATGTGGTGCTGGCCCGCGAGCTGACCAAAACCTGGGAAAACATCCACGGCGCACCGGTCGGTGAACTGCTGGCATGGGTGAAAGAGGACGAAAACCGCCGCAAAGGGGAGATGGTGCTGATCGTCGAAGGCCATAAAGCGCAAGAAGAGGCGCTACCTGCCGAAGCGCTGCGCACTCTGGCGCTCCTGCAAACGGAACTGCCGCTGAAAAAAGCCGCCGCCCTCGCCGCCGAAATCCACGGCGTGAAAAAGAATGCGCTATATAAGCATGCCCTGGAGCAGCAGGGGGAATAATCTATGACCCGCTACCAGCCTCCTTTCACCATTACTCCAACCATCCTCAATCAGGTTGTGGAAATTGGCGAACTGCTGGGACATTGGGCGGCTCAGTCTGGACGCGCGTCACCACTGCTTCGTAAAGAAAATCGAATTCGTACCATTCAGGCATCGCTGGCGATTGAGCATAACTCTCTAACGACCGGCCAGGTGACGGCGATCATGGAAGGCAAGAGAGTGCTTGCGCCTGAAAAGGATATTCAGGAGGTGCGAAACGCAATTCTCGCCTATGAGAAAATGCCTGACTGGAAAGCCTGGCAGCTTAACGATCTCCTGAACGCTCACCGCCTGTTAATGAACGGACTCGTTGATAGCCCCGGGAAAGTGAGGTCTGGTGATGTGGGTGTTTATCGTGGTAACGCGCTGGTGCATATGGCTCCTCCCGCTTCGCAGGTGCCTCGCCTCGTTGATGAACTGCTGGACTGGCTTAAGAAGACAGAGCTCCATCCCCTGATTGCCAGCTCGATCTTTCACTATGAGTTTGAATTTATTCACCCGTTTGCCGACGGAAATGGCCGCATGGGCCGGTTGTGGCAAACCTTGATTCTGAGTCAATGGCGCAATGAACTGGCGTGGTTACCCGTTGAAACCCTGATCCATTACCAACAGGCCGATTACTACCAGATTCTGGGCCAGTGTGATAAAGCGAGCGATTGCACAGCTTTCATCGAATTTATGCTCAGGAATATAGCTGACGCGCTTCGGGAGGGCATATCTCAGTCCCCATCAGTGTCGGAAGAAATGTCGGAAAAAGTGTCGGAAGAAAATGCTGCACATCTTACTGACGGTGAACGCCGCATTCTTAAACTCCTGCAGGATCATCCGAAGATGTCGGCGGCTATGCTGGCGGAACAAATCGGTGTCACGTCGCGAACAATTGAACGTTATCTCAAACAGTTACAGGAAAAATCCCTGCTTCAGCGTATCGGGCCGAAGAAAGGCGGTCACTGGCAGGTGAATTCAGTGTCCCTTGCCGGGCAAGCATAGCTATGCCCGGCACACTCTTAATTACAAAATCCCCAATCCCGACCCCGCAATTGCCAGCACAAAAGTGACGGCAATCAGCATTACCGGATGCGCTTTCTTGACCCGCAGCAGGTAGTACATCAGCAGGGTATAGCCCATCGGCAAAATGTTCGGGAACACCTTGTCGAAGAAGTCCTTCTGCAGCGCCACGCTGTGAGTGGCATCGATGGCAAAGCTGGTGACAACGTTGATATGCACATACGAGGCTATCAGCCCGCCGATCACCGTGATCCCAAGAATGGTTGCCGACCGGGCGATCATCTGTGAATTTTCTCGCACCTTATCGATCGCTTTGATCCCCACCGTATACCCAACATGCGTCCAGCCTACACGCAGGAAGAAGATCGCAAGGTAAACGGCGAAGAACAGTATCGGTCCCAGCAGGTTGCCCTGGCTGGCAAACGACGAACAAATCCCGGCCATGATCGGCAGCAGCGTAAACCAGAAAATCGCGTCGCCAATTCCGGCGATAGGACCAAACAGCGCCACTTTCAACCCTTTAATGGTGCTGCGGTTTTCGCCTTTCTCCTCCATGGAGATCAACAGGCCCATCAGGAACCCCACCAGATTCGGGTGAGTGTTGATAAATTCCAGATGATCCTTCATCGCCGCGCTTAACCCTTCTTTGTCGCCTTTGTAGATCTTTTTCAGGATCGGCAACATCGCCCAGGTAAAACCGCCCGCCTGCATGCGTTCGTAGTTAAAGCTCGCCTGCAGCAGAGAGGAGCGAAAGCCAAGGCGGGTAATGTCTTTTTTACTGATTTCAGATCCCATTACTGTAATCCTCTTCATCTTTTTTCGCAGCAGTGACAGCGGGCTGCGCGGCGTTTTTGGCTTTAGCATTAAAGAACTCATACACCGCAAATCCGGCCCCCAGCACGGCCACCGGAAGTAGGTTGCTCACCTGGATATAACAGACAAACAAGAACCCGGCGATGAGATACGGAATGTACTGCGCCTTGAACATCACGCGCAGCAGCAGGCCGAAACCGACCGCAGGCAGGATGCCGCCCGCGACTTCAAAGCCGTGGGTAAGCCAGGCAGGCATCGCTTTAACCAGCGCCTGCATGGCTCCTTGCGCCAGATAAGTGCAGAGGAAGGTAATGACGGCGTAAGTGCAGGCGACAATCAGCGTCGTTGTCCAGTTCAGATGGGCGAAAGCGGCGGTGTTGGTCTCTTTCGCGTACTTATCGGCCTTCGACATAAACAGCGAGAACGCTGAATAGAAGAACAGAATCACATACTGCATCAGCAAGCTAAACGGCAGCCCAAGACCGATAGCGGTTTTGGCATCGACCCCGGTGGACCAGGCAATGACGGTGGTCATCACCCCGGCCATAATCGGGTTCGGCGGCTGCACACCGCCGGCAGGGGTTAAACCGGCGAACGCCAGCTCCGTCAAACCGCCGGTAATTAAGCCGATGTGGATATCGCCCAGAATCGCCCCGGTGAGGGTACAAACGATGATGGGACGAAACAGAAACAGTGCTTCCAGCCAGAAATCTATCCCTAGAAAAAATACTAAAGCCGCCAGGGATATCCCCTGAATCAATGTTATTTCGTGCATTTTTTTGCCTCGTAATGATGACTTCAGCTATTTGAATGTCGAGACACTGCCACTAATCGGGGATGCCCTCTTTCGCATCACCGGGAACATCCTGGATAAAAAGATTCACGCCGCTGTGCTTGATAAAGCGCAGATCGTCGAGATCCTGTTCGTCGACATACACTTTGCTGCTGATCTGCCGTTTCCCCTCCGAGAAGTGCATATTGCCGACGTTGACATCCTTCAGCGGCACGCCGCCCTCAATCAGTTTCCTGACGATGTCCGGCGTGCGGCAAATCAGGAAAATTTTCTGGTGCGGCGCGGCTTTTTCAATGATGGCGATAGTCTTCTCGATGGAGAAAAAGCGGATACCAAATCCATAGGTATCGGCGGTGATGCCCATCAGTTTTTGCTGGATCTCGTCTTTGGCGACCTCATCGTCAACGACGATCAACAAATTGGCTCCGATGGTCGACGTCCATGTCACACCAACCTGACCATGCACCAGACGATTATCGATACGGGTCAATAAGATATTGGGACTGCTCATAGTCTTCCTTCCTGCCGATGTTGAGTTGTGAGTGTTGTTGTCTTTATCAAACGGTGGCGGAATCGAGCACCAGCTTGTTGGCCGATCCGCAGACGTTTATTTTGTTTTTTACCACCTCTTTCATGGCGTCCATACCCACTCGCATGTAGTAACGCGGATCGTTACCCTGCGGATTTTCGCGAAACCACTCTTTGACCGCCGCGGAAAACGCGATTTTCAGTTCCGTCGCCACATTCACTTTGCACACGCCAAGCTCAATAGTGCGACGCACATATTCATCCGGCACATCGCTCGCGCCGTGCAGCACCAGCGGAATATCCACCACGTCGCGGATTTCACCGAGGCGTTTAAAATCAATTTTCGGCGTTTTGGTATACAGCCCATGCGCCGTGCCGATCGCCACTGCGAGGCTGTCGACGCCGGTCAGTTCGACAAAGCGTTTCGCTTCCTGCGGGTCCGTCAGAAATGCGCTCTCTGCGTCCACGCTCATGTCGTCTTCCATACCGCCCAGCCGTCCCAGCTCTGCCTCGACGCTGCAATCATTGAGATGGCAGAAATCCACCACCGATTTCACCAGCTTCACGTTCTGCTCAAACGGGTAATGACTGCCGTCAATCATCGCGCTGCGCACGCCCGCATGGACCTTGCGACGAATATCGTCCAGTGATTCGTGATGATCGAGATGCAGTGCCAGCGGCATGTCGTAGCTGATGGAGTAGGCGCTGCACAGGGCGTAGATCTCTTCGAAGGCGATATGTTTATAAGTGCCAGGCGTTCCGGCGAGGATCACCGGCGATCGCATTTCGCTGCACACTTCGAGGATCGCCTGGATTGTCTCGGCGTTATGGATGTTAAACGCAGGAACGGCATACCCTTTTGCCTGGGCATCCTGAAGAAGATACTTGGTGGAGATAATACTCATGATGCGCTCCTTGGGGCTGGCCACGGGTGAATCACAACGCCTTGCACTACGCGATTGACGGTACCGCTGGCGGATGGGGTGTCCGGGGTATTGCCGACGCTAATCGACTGGGTCAGGGCAAAGACCTGGGCGTAGATCAGGAAACAAAAGGCCAGTTCCACGTCGATAAAGTCACGCGAGGCGGGCAGCAAAATATGAGGGCCAGCGTCGATCACCGGATCGCGATCGGCGGCGATGGCGATCACATGCATGGCCTGGCCGTCGCGGCGCAGTTCTTCGAGCAGATCAAGATCGTACTGGCGCGTATACGGATGGCTGGAAATAAACACCACCACCAGCGTTTCGTTATCGACCAGCGATTTCGGGCCGTGACGGAACCCGGTTGGGGAGTCGTAAAACGCGACCACTTTTCCGGCGGTAAGCTCCAGCACTTTGAGCGCCGATTCCCGAGCTGCCGCCTGCAATCCGCCGCTGCCGAGATAGACGATGCGCTTCCAGGGCTTATCACCGAACACGCCGTGACTGAAATTGGTTAGCGAGGTGAGGATCGACTGGCAGCGATCCGCCACGTCCTGGAAGGTGTGACAGTTGATCGTATCCGATGCGAAAACCGCGAGGCAGCTCGCCATCATGGTGGTGATGCTGCTGGTCATGGCGAATCCGCGATCGTGCGTTTCAGCAGGCATCAGCAGGGCAAAGGCGTTGTCGCTGGCGACGGCGGTTTGGTACAGGCTACCGGCTTCGTTGCAGGTGATCGTCAGGTGATAGCACGCAGGGACGAACTGGTTTGCCAGCTCGACGGCGGCCACGCTTTCCGGGCTGTTGCCGGAACGGGCGAACGAAACCAGCAGTAAAGGATGCGCAGGATTCAGATAATCCATGGGATTCGTCACCAGATCGGTGGTGGGAATCGCCGTAAAATTTTTTCCGGTGTGGCGCGAAAGCCACGGGGCGATAATGTCGCCGATAAATGCGGATGTTCCCGCTCCCGTCAGAACGATACGCAGATCGTCTTTTTGCAGCAACGGCGAGAGGAAGCGATCGAGAGTCTGTTGGATATTGGCGATATTTTTAAGGGAACGGCTCCAGCAGTCGGGTTGCTGACGGATCTCTTTTTCCGTCCAGGTGCCGGTGGCGGTTTGGCTTTCTGACATAACGCAGTCCTTAGTAAGGTGAAACCCGCGTCAGACGCCAGTGCAGTCACTTTTGCCTTTCGTTTCGTTTCACTTGTTCGATTGATTAAAATCTATCGAAAGGAAAACGAAAGATCAACAAACAAAAAGAAATAAAACGAAAAGTGTGATCAAAGAGACACACAATTTCAATCATCATATTGATAAATAAGAAATATTTTAAAATTAAATGATCTGGTCGTATGGCGACGAAAGGAAAAGAAAGGCCTTCTGGATCTACACCGAAGGCCAAGGCGATACACAATGAAAGGGCTAAGGGGGAGAGCCTGCCCTGAACGAAATGAAAAAGTTGGCGTTAGATCCCTTCCTCAACGGGATTTTCATCCCGACAGCGGCCCAGCTCATCCACCAGACTCGTCAGGCCGCGATGCCCGCACTCCAGCGCCTGTAAGCGAAAGGCTTCGCTGCTCAGGCCGTCGCGCTCCATCACCATCTCCAGCAGCAGCTGCAAATTGGTGCCAGTGATCACTTCCCAGCCCGGCTTTTCCATCGCCATGGTAGAGGCCACGCGGAAAGGCGTACCGCCCAGCAGATCGGTCAGAAAGACAATATCTTCTGCATCACCCAAATCGGCGATCGCCCGTTCCAGCTGTGAGGTCAGCAGGGCAGTGGTGGAAGTGTCGGGAAAGTCGATGGCGACAAACTGCTCCTGCTCACCGAGGATTTGCTTCATCGCTTTTTCCAGCCCGCTGGCAAACCCACCGTGGCCCGTCAAAATAATGCTTAACATCTAAGACCTCTTTGTATTCACAGGAAGTGACAGAATTTACCTACCACGCCAAGCACCACCGTAATGCCGATGAGGCGTAACGGGCTCCAGCCACGGCGGACCAGCCAGAACATGGTCAGGGTGTAGACCAGCGGCAGAAACGCAGGCATCAGCTTGTCGATCACGTCGGTTTGCAGTTTCACCACCGCGTCCCCTGCGGTGATCTCAAGCGTGGTATTCAGGCGCACATAGGTGGCAACCAGCGCACCAATTACGGTCATCCCGACGATGGAAGCCGCGTGGCCGACCTTTTTGGTGTTGGCCTTAATCAGTGGAATGGCGGCGACGCCCATACGATAAGCATAGTGTGCCAGACCAAAACGCAGACCCAGGTGTACCACGTTGAACATCACAATAAACACGACTGCGCCAAGAATTGAGCCTTGCAGCGCAAGACTGGCGCCGATACCGCCGCAAATCGGCAGCAGCGTCAGCCAGAACATGGCATCGCCAATCCCGCCGAGCGGCGCGCCCACCGCAATCTTGGTGCTCTGAATGCTGTTCACATCCTGCTTCGAGCGCTCCATCGCGAGAATAATGCCGATCACAAAGGTTACCAGGAACGGATGGGTATTGAAGAACCCCATGTGGCCCTTCATGGCGCGCGCCAGATCGCGTTTGTTGGTGTGGATTTTTTTCAGCGCCGGAAGCAGGCCGTACAGCCAGCCTGAGGCCTGCATACGCTCGTAGTTGAACGATGCCTGCAGCAGCATCGAACGCCAGGCCACACGGTTGATATCCTTTTTCGTCAGCTCCGCGCCGATAGTCTGATCTTCATAGATATTTTCGTTCACGCCGGACAGAAGCGTCTCGTCGGTTTCGGAGACGGTCGGCAGGGTGGTTTGATTAGATGCCATCTTCGAATTCCTCTTTCTGGGCGACCGGCGTGGCCGGTTCAGGTGATTTACGCAGAAAATCGATCAGCGCCATCGCCAGCGCTGCCGCAGCAATGGCCAGCACCGGCAGTTTGAGCCAGGCGGCGGCGACAAAACCGAGGATGAAATAGGGGATGTAGACGTTTTTCATCATGATTTTCAGCAGCACGGCAAAACCAATCGCAGGCATGATGCCGCCTGCCACGCCCAGACCGTCAATCAGACGGGCAGGCAGAACATCAATGGCCGTTTTCGCGTGCTCTGCCCCGAAGTAAATCGGCAGGAATGCGCAAAGAAAATAGAAGATCCCCAGTGCAAGGAGTGCGAGATAGTTCACCCGCTCGATCCCGTTGGTGTCGGCGTTCGCCGCCATCCGGTCGCAGCGCGCCATCACGCCGGACATGACCGAGAACAGGAAAGTAATCCCCATCTGAACCGCAACAGCGAACGGCACCGCCACACCCACCGCAACCTCCGGTTTTACGCCCGTGGTAATGGCGAACGTCGTCCCGACAATAGTACCGATAATGACGTTCGGCGGTTGCGCGCCCGCCAGCGGTGCCAGCCCCATCCACACTAATTCCAGCGTCCCGCCGGTCAGAATACCCGTATGCAGATCGCCCAGAATCAGGCCCACCAACGGCCCAAGCACCACCGGGCGGTGCATATGCGTTAAGCCGTTGAACATATCCAGGCCCGCGATAAAGGCGAGAATGCCCAACGCAAAGGCCTGCAACAGACTGATTTCCATTGTGAATCCCTCAGAGTAGTTTAAAGAGATCCAAAGCGGGTTCTGTCGGGACGCCCTGCACGAAGCATTCCACCCCGGCGGCTTTCAGGCCGCTAAATGCCGCAATATCACCGGCGTCGACAGAGACCGTTTTGGCAATTTGTTGTTTGCCATTGGCGTAGTGCATGTTTCCTACATTGATACGTTTCACGGGCACGCCGCCCTCAACGAGGGTCAGGAAATCGGCCGGTGACTTGCAGACCAGCAGGATTTTCTGCCGGTCGGCGGCGCGATGAATGTTGTCGATCACTTTTTGCAGGGACCAGAAACGCACCGCGATCCCCTCCGCCAGCACCATTTCCATCAGGTTTTGCTGGACCGAATCCTCAGCGACGTCATCATTAGCGACCAGCACCAGATTCGCGCCTGCGAACCCCACCCACTGAACGCCTACCTGGCCGTGGATTAAACGTTCATCGATGCGGCACAAGACAATGTTTGGCATGGCATTATCCTCTTCGTTGTTATGCGTTTTGGGACGACGCGCCCTGACAGGCTGCGTGATACTGGCGCAGTATGTCCTGAATGTGGTCGATAATGAGTTCCCGTGGCGTCGCCTTGAGAGCCTCCTCGCGAACTTTTCGATATTGCAGCGGCAGGTACTGGCTCACGAGCGGAAGGGGAATCGGCTCATCCGCCAGATTGCGCACCAGCCGTTCGAAGGCGTCGTCGATCTGACTGTCCGGCCAGTAGTAGCGAACGCGATCCGAGTAGCTGTAGCCGCGCGCCAGCCGACGGGCGTTGCCGTCGCCGTGGTAGTGGCTTTGCCAGTATTCCGGGCGGTCGAGCATCACGCTTTCAAGCACCTGACGCAGGCCCGAGCTGGCTTTGGCTGGCAGCAGCTCTTCTTCAATGGCGGCGAGTGAGAACAGCGCTTCGCGCAGGGCGAAGGTGAGAGCCGGGCCGACTTTCAAAATCGCGAAGTGATCTTTTACCAGCTGGCGCAGCGCCTGTGGCGTCTGGTAGTCGGTGGAGTGCGCTTCAAAGACCAGAGAATCCCAGGATGTTGCCATTTCACTGAGCGCAACGGCGTTTTCCGGGCGATAGTCGATCACATGGGTATGGTCGAACTCAACGCCAGGTTGCACCACCAGCCCGATAATGCGTGGCCAGACTGCGCTCAGCCCCTGTTTTTCAAAGGCGTGACGATGGGCTTCCAGCGTGGCGCGAGCGGCCTGTGGTGTAGTCACTTCCAGTTCGGTTAGCGTCTCGTGAGCACCGCCGGGAACCGGCACTTCTGTGCCAATCACGTACACCAGGTCTGATTCACCAAAGCGCTCGCGGCAGGTCTGTTCGGCGATCTTCGCCAGCCGTGCGGCGCGCTCGGCGACGATGGCGTCCGTGAGCGGCACCGGATCGTCCTCGCATGACATGCTGCAATCAAGGTGGATCTTTGTAAATCCAGCGGCCACGTAGCTTTTGATCAGATCGTCGGCGTTGGCCATCGCTTCACTGGCAGTGAGGTTTTGCCAGCGATTAGGGCCGAGATGATCGCCGCCTAAAATCAGCTGCGACAGGGGGAAATTCAGCCCGCTGGCAAGCTGGCTGACAAAAGCGTGAAAATCGGCGGGTGTCATACCCGTGTAGCCGCCGAACTGATCCACCTGGTTGGAAGTGGCCTCAACCAGCAGGGCGGTGTGATGATCGCGAGCGAAGCGAATCGCGGCTTCAAGTACCAGTGGATGTGCGGAACAGACGGCGTAAATTCCGTTGTCTGCCCCTGCTTTGTGCAATTCCACCATTTCAATAAGATGTTTCACTTTCCTCTCCACGTTGGATGGTTTGAGTGCTAATCTTTCGTTTTATTTCACTTTATACTGCGTGATGGTCTTATAAAAATAAAACGAAAGATAATAGTTTTCCGATCTGTTTCACAAAAGAAACATAATGAAAGGTTTCAGCACGGGAAGAATAGGGTGTCGGAAGCGGGATGGGGCTTGCATTCCCTTAAAAGAAAGGCGTTAATAGATAAAACGAAATGAAACGAAAGATTTTCTTAAAGGAGCTCGCATGAGCAGCACCGAATCCTCCACGGAGAAACGTGTGACCGGCACCAGCGAAAGGCGTGAACAAATTATCCAGAGGTTGCGGCAGCAGGGTAGCGTGCAGGTGAACGATCTTTCGCTGCTGTATGGCGTATCAACGGTGACGATCCGTAACGATCTCGCTTTCCTGGAAAAACAGGGTATCGCCGTTCGTGCCTACGGCGGCGCGCTGATCTGCGATGGCAACACACCGGGGCTGGAGCCTTCCGTCGAAGATAAAAGCTCACTCAATACGGCGGTCAAACGCAGCATCGCCCAGGCGGCAGCCAATCTGATCAAACCGGGTCACCGCATCATTCTCGACTCCGGCACCACGACCTATGAAATTGCGCGCATGTTACGCCAACATACGGACGTGATCGCCATGACCAACGGCATGAACGTGGCGAATGCGCTGCTGGAAGCGGAAGGCGTCGAGCTGCTGATGACCGGCGGGCATCTGCGTCGTCAGTCGCAGTCGTTCTACGGCGATCAGGCTGAGCAGTCGCTGCAAAACTACCATTTCGATCTGCTGTTCCTGGGGGTGGATGCTATCGATACGGACCGTGGCGTCAGTACACACAATGAAGATGAAGCCCGGCTGAACCGTAAGATGTGCGAAGTGGCGGAGCGGATAATCGTGGTGACCGATTCCAGCAAGTTCAATCGCTCAAGCCTGCATAAAATCATCGACACCCCGCGTATCGATATGATCATCACCGACGAAGGTATTCCGGCTGAGAGCTTACAGGAGCTTCAGCGTTCGGGAATTGAAGTGGTGCGGGTAAAAGAGTGAGCGCAAATCTGGCCGGGCGGCAGTTGCGCCTTTCCCGGCCTATAAAAGTTTTGTGCCCGGTAAACGTAACGCTACCGGGCACAGGCATCAGGTCACTGGAGCCGGGTTAAACACCGCCAGCTGGTTGTGTAATCCCCATTGATCGGAGAAGGTTTTTTTACGGCCACTCGCGACATCCAGAATAAAGTGGAACAGCTTCCAGCCCACGTCCTCAATCGTCTCTTCACCCGTCGCAATGGTCCCGGCGTTGATGTCCATTAAGTCATACCAGCGGTTTGCAAGCTCGGTGCGGGTCGCCATTTTGATCACCGGAACCGCCATTAGCCCGTACGGCGTGCCGCGCCCGGTAGTGAACACTTGCACCGTAATCCCCGAGGCTACCTGCTGCGTGCCGCAGACAAAATCGCTGGCAGGCGTAGCGGCATAAATCAGGCCGCGTTTGGTCGGGCGCTGACCCGGAGAAAGCACTTCGGAGATGGCGCTCTGGCCGGATTTCGCAATCGAGCCAAGGGCTTTTTCGACGACGTTCGCCAGCCCGCCTTTTTTGTTACCCGGCGACGGGTTTGCGCTGCGGTCGGTCTGTCCCATATCGAGATAGTTGTCGTACCAGGCCATCTCTTCCAGCAGGCGCTTGCCCACCTCTTCGTTGATGGCGCGCGGGGTGAGAAGGTGGATCGCATCGCGCACTTCGGTCACTTCCGAGAACATGACCGTAGCGCCGCAGCGCACAAACAGATCGGAAGCGTAGCCGACCGCCGGGTTGGCGGTCACACCGGAGAAAGCATCGCTGCCGCCGCACTGGGTGCCGACTACCAGTTCAGACGCCGGGCAGGTTTCGCGCTGGCGTTTATTCAGTTTTTCCAGGTGACGCACGGCGACCTGGAGAATATCGTCGACCATGGATTTAAAGCCAACGTGGTGCTCATCCTGCAGACGCACAATGCTGGCGTCATCCACGGCAATCGCCTGGACATCGTCAGTGCCTTGCAGCAGGCGCTCTGGCTGAAGTTTTTCGCAGCCCAGGCCAATCACCATGACCTCGCCGCCAAAATTGGGGTTGAGGGAGATATTATGGATGGTGCGAATGGGTACCACGGCGGCCGGGGCATTAATCGCCACGCCGCAGCCGTACAGGTGGTTCAGACCCACCACGCCGTCGACGTTCGGGTATTTCGGCAGCAGATCGCGTTCGATGATTTTCACCACGTAATCCACCACACCCGCCACGCAATGCACGCTGGTGGTAATGCCGAGCAGGTTTTTAGTGCCAACGCTGCCATCTTTGTTGCGATAACCTTCGAAGGTATAACCTTCCAGTGGCGGCAGCGGTTCCGGTACGCGCGTTGCCAGCGGCAGAGTATTCAGCGGCGGGGCTTTTGGCAGCTCAACGAGTGACTCCTCAATCCAGCTGCCCTGCGGAATCGCCCGCACGGCGTAGCCGATGATCTCCCCGTAACGGACGATTTCGCCGTGGGCAGGGATATCGACCAGCGCGACTTTATGGCCCTGGGGAATATGTTCGATGAGTTCAAGGCCATCGGGGAAGCGTGTTCCAGCTCTCAGGCCATTGTCGTTAACAATAATCGCCACGTTATCCGTGTCGTGTACCTTTATATAGAACGCCGTCGGCGACTTTTGTCGAATTTCGATGTCGGCCATTGCTCATTATTCTCCAGTAAAACTTTAGATATTAAATGCAGTTAAGAGAGTGTTTATTTTCGTATTGTCAGAAATAAAGACGCTGCCTTCTTGAATAAAGAATGTCAGGAGTCGAAAGATAAAAATGTGACCGAGATCACTCCGCGAAACCTGCACCCGCGCCAGCTGGCAGGCAATGCGTAAATCTGTGCATCAGCGCCCATGCGATTGTGCATATGCTCAAAATAACGTTCAAGAAGGCGGTGATAATTGAGCGATGCGACAATGTGCAGGGGCGGGCGGATGTTTATACTTAATCACGATTTCATTGCATCTGGTTAATTAACGGATATTGCCTGCTATCGATAAATAATCAGTAAAGACTTTTCCAAAATAATAAAAATACCAAGATCGATGTGCCTGAGGAAATAAACATGTCACTGGAAACAGCTGTAGAAACGAAAAAGGGTATTCATACCCGCCATTTAATATTACTGATTATATTTATTGTGACGGCAGTGAACTACGCTGATCGCGCCACGCTGTCGATTGCCGGGACAGAAGTGGCAAAAGAGCTGCAGCTCAGCGCCGTATCCATGGGGTACATCTTCTCCGCGTTTGGCTGGGCGTATCTGCTGATGCAAATCCCCGGCGGCTGGCTGCTGGACAAATTTGGCTCGAAAAAGGTCTACACCTATAGCCTGTTTTTCTGGTCGCTGTTTACCTTCCTGCAGGGCTTTGTCGATCTCTTCCCGCTGGCGTGGGCCGGTATCTCCATGTTCTGTATGCGCTTTATGCTCGGTTTCTCCGAAGCACCGTCGTTCCCGGCTAACGCCCGTATTGTGGCGGCCTGGTTCCCGACCAAAGAGCGCGGCACCGCCTCGGCGATTTTTAACTCCGCGCAGTATTTCTCGCTGGCACTTTTCTCCCCGCTGCTCGGCTGGCTGACCTTCGCGTGGGGCTGGGAACATGTCTTCACCGTGATGGGTGTCATTGGTTTCATCCTGACGGCGATGTGGGTGAAGTTCATTCATAACCCAACCGATCACCCGCGTATGTCTGCCGAGGAGCTGAAGTTTATCTCTGACGGTGGCGCGGTGGTCGATATGGATCATAAAAAGCCGGGCGATAAAGCGGCGAGTGGTCCAAAGCTGCATTACATCAAACAGTTATTGACCAACCGCATGATGCTGGGCGTATTTTTTGGTCAATACTTTATCAACACCATTACCTGGTTCTTCCTCACCTGGTTCCCGATTTATCTGGTACAGGAAAAAGGAATGTCGATTCTGAAAGTCGGCATCGTGGCCTCCATCCCGGCGCTGTGTGGTTTTGCAGGTGGCGTGCTGGGCGGTGTGTTCTCGGATCACCTGATTAAAACCGGTAAGTCGATCACCCTGGCGCGTAAGCTGCCGATTGTGCTCGGTATGCTGCTGGCGTCCTCCATTATCCTGTGCAACTACACCAATAACACGGTGCTGGTCGTCGCGCTGATGGCGCTGGCGTTCTTCGGAAAAGGCTTTGGTGCGCTGGGCTGGCCGGTGATTTCTGATACTGCGCCAAAAGAGATTGTGGGCCTGTGTGGTGGCGTGTTCAACGTCTTCGGTAACGTGGCGTCGATTGTCACCCCGCTGGTGATTGGTTATCTGGTGAGTGAACTGCATTCATTCAATGCGGCGCTGGTCTTCGTTGGCTGCTCTGCGCTGATGGCGATGTTCTGCTACCTGTTCGTAGTGGGTGACATCAAGCGTATGGAATTGCAGAAATAAGCGCCTCAACATCACGAATCATTGAAGGTAAAAGCGATGAGTAACGATATTTTCCCGAACAAGTTTAAAGCGGCCCTGGCGGCGAAAGAGATTCAGATTGGCTGCTGGTCTGCGCTGGCAAGCCCAATCAGCACCGAGGTTTTGGGTCTGGCTGGTTTTGACTGGCTGGTGCTCGACGGTGAACATGCGCCGAACGATATCAGCACCTTTATTCCACAGCTGATGGCGCTGAAGGGCAGCAGCAGCGCGCCGGTGGTGCGTGTACCGACCAACGAACCGGTGATTATTAAGCGCCTGCTGGATATCGGCTTCTATAACTTCCTGATCCCGTTTGTGGAAAGTGTGGAAGAGGCGGTGCAGGCCGTGGCGTCGACCCGCTATCCGCCGGAAGGCATTCGCGGTGTGTCCGTTTCCCATCGCGCCAACATGTTTGGCACCGTGCCGGACTACTTTGCGCAGTCCAACAAGAACATCACCATTCTGGTCCAAATTGAGAGCCAGCATGGCGTGGACAATGTGGACGCCATCGCTGCCACCGACGGCGTGGACGGCATCTTTGTCGGCCCAAGCGATCTGGCTGCGGCGTTGGGCCACCTCGGCAATGCCAACCACCCGGACGTGCAGCGCGCCATTCAGCACATTTTCGCTCGAGCGAAAGCTCACGATAAACCGTGCGGCATTCTGGCGCCGGTCGAGGCCGATGCCCGCCGTTATCTGGAGTGGGGCGCCACCTTTGTGGCCGTCGGCAGTGACCTCGGCGTCTTCCGCTCTGCAACGCAGAAATTAGCTGATTCCTTTAAAAAATAACCACCATCGACACGTGAGAGAGAGAACGTTATGACAATGAAAGTTGGTTTTATTGGCCTGGGTATCATGGGTAAACCAATGAGTAAAAACCTCATCAAAGCAGGTTACTCGTTGGTGGTTTCTGACCGTAATCCAGAAGTCATTGCGGAGCTGATTGCCGCCGGTGCCGAAACGGCCCTTACGGCAAAAGCAATTGCCGAGCAGTGCGATGTGGTCATCACCATGCTGCCGAACTCACCCCATGTGCAGGAAGTGGCGCTGGGTGAAAACGGCCTGATTGAAGGCGCGAAGCCGGGCCTGGTACTGATCGACATGAGCTCTATCGCCCCACTGGCGAGCCGCGAAATCAGCGAAGCGCTGAAAGCGAAAGGCGTGGACATGCTGGACGCGCCGGTGAGCGGCGGCGAGCCAAAAGCCATCGACGGCACCCTCTCGGTGATGGTGGGCGGTGATAAAGCGATTTTCGACAAATATTACGATCTGATGAAAGCGATGGCCGGTTCCGTTGTACATACGGGTGAAATCGGTGCAGGTAACGTCACCAAGCTGGCGAACCAGGTGATCGTTGCGCTAAACATTGCCGCGATGTCTGAAGCGCTAACGCTGGCGACCAAAGCGGGCGTCAACCCGGATCTGGTGTATCAGGCCATTCGCGGCGGTCTGGCGGGCAGCACCGTGCTGGATGCTAAAGCGCCGATGGTGATGGATCGCAACTTCAAGCCGGGCTTCCGCATTGATCTGCACATTAAAGATCTGGCTAACGCGCTGGACACCTCCCATGGCGTCGGCGCACAGCTGCCGCTGACCGCTGCGGTGATGGAGATGATGCAGGCCCTGCGCGCCGATGGTCTGGGAACGGCGGACCATAGCGCCATTGCCTGCTACTACGAAAAACTGGCGAAAGTGGAAGTCACTCGCTAATGACGTTCTGCCCGGATAGCGCACAGCGATCCGGGCCTACCCTGTAGGCCGGATAAGTGAAACGCCATCCGGCGTTGTGCAGTAACAGGCTACAACTATGAAAATCGTAATCGCCCCTGACTCTTATAAAGAAAGCCTTTCTGCCTCCGAGGTAGCTCAGGCGATAGAAAAAGGTTTTCGGGAAATTTTTCCTGATGCTCAGTATGTGTCTGTGCCGGTCGCTGATGGCGGAGAAGGCACGGTCGAAGCGATGATTGCCGCCACCCAGGGCACTGAGCAACACGCCATTGTCACGGGTCCGCTGGGCGAAAAAGTGAATGCCTGCTGGGGAATGTCCGGCGATGGCGCAACGGCGATTATCGAAATGGCCGCAGCCAGCGGCCTGGCGCTGGTGCCACTGGCGCAGCGTAATCCGCTGATTACCACCTCTCGCGGCACGGGCGAACTGATTCTGAATGCGCTGGATAAAGGAGCGCGCAACATTATTATCGGCATTGGCGGCAGCGCGACCAACGACGGAGGTGCCGGTATGGTGCAGGCTCTGGGCGCGAAGCTGTGTGATGCCAACGGCACGGAGATCGGCTACGGCGGCGGCAGCCTGATGGCACTGAACAGTATCGACATTTCCGGTCTGGACCCGCGCTTAAAAGGCTGCACGATTCGCGTGGCCTGTGACGTCACCAATCCGCTGATCGGTGAGAATGGCGCATCACGTATTTTTGGTCCGCAAAAAGGGGCCGATGAGGCGAAGATCGTCGAACTCGATCGCAATCTCAGCCATTTTGCTGACGTGATTAAGAAATCCCTGTCGATTGACGTTAAAAATGTCCCTGGCTCCGGCGCGGCAGGGGGGATGGGCGCGGCGCTGATGGCGTTTCTCGGCGCGGAGTTGCGCAGTGGGATTGAGATTGTCACCCAGGCGCTGAACCTCGAAGAACATATCCACGACTGCACCCTGGTGCTCACCGGCGAAGGGCGGCTCGACAGCCAGAGCATTCACGGCAAAGTGCCGGTTGGCGTGGCGAACGTCGCCAAAAAATACCATAAACCGGTGATCGGCATTGCAGGCTGTTTGACCAGCGACGTCGGTGTGGTGCATCAGTACGGTATCGATGCGGTGTTCAGCGTGCTGAACAGCATTGGCTCGCTGGAAGAGGCCTTCCGTGGGGCGTTTGACAACATTTATCGCTCGTCACGCAACATCGCAGCGACTTTGCAGGTGGGGATGCGCACGCAAGGGTGACAGCGGCGTCTAAACCCTCTATACTTCGCGCCGAAGCTGACCAGACAGTCGCCGCTTCGTCGTCGTCCCCTTTCGGGGGGAGACGGGCGGAGGGGAGGAAAGTCCGGGCTCCATAGGGCAGGGTGCCAGGTAACGCCTGGGGGGGAAACCCACGACCAGTGCAACAGAGAGCAAACCGCCGATGGCCCGCGCAAGCGGGATCAGGTAAGGGTGAAAGGGTGCGGTAAGAGCGCACCGCGCGGCTGGTAACAGTCCGTGGCACGGTAAACTCCACCCGGAGCAAGGCCAAATAGGGGTTCACAAGGTACGGCCCGTACTGAACCCGGGTAGGCTGCTTGAGCCAGTGAGCGATTGCTGGCCTAGATGAATGACTGTCCACGACAGAACCCGGCTTATCGGTCAGCTTCAACTATTAAGAAAACCCCGCTTTGGCGGGGTTTTTGCTTTTTGCTCCTCACCACCGCCTTCATGAAACCGAACGAATTCCCATTTTTGCGACAATAAGCACATTTCACTGCTTTTGAGTGGAATGATGTTTTTTTACCGAGATTAGAGATCGCATTCACAAAATTACGCGCTAAAAATTCGCCATTTTGCAGTGTTGACTTGATGTTGCTGTTGTTGCTGAAGTGTGTCTTCTTTATGGCGTATAAATTAATGAAATCTTTCCTTTCAATACATTTGCCCTGTGAATGTGTGATGCCCTCGACGCTTTTTCCCCTGCGAGCAAATATTTATTAACTTATTTGATAATATACAAAAATGTTTAAAGCAAATAACGTCTATTTATTCGCCTTTAATTGCCTGAAATATCACCTTTATTCCCTCTGGTTTATTGCCATAAATAGATCGTGGTTATCGCCATAAAATTAATTTATCTCCCTGAGATTTATTGATCAATATCAGGCGTTTTATTGATAAAGTAAATGATAACATTATGATTTATATGCATTAATCAGTGTTTTTTCGAAGGTGTGAATGGTATGAAAAAGTAATCTGTGAGTAACAGCACATACCCTCGTCATCAATAATGGGTAGAATCCTGCCACGGATAAGGAAATAAGAGCAGAATATGATGAGCACTATTATTCTACCGAAAACACAACATTTAGTTGTATTTCAGGAAGTCATTAAAAGTGGATCTATTGGTTCTGCCGCCCGTCAACTTGGCCTGACTCAACCCGCCGTCAGCAAAATCATTAACGATATCGAATCCTACTTTGGTGTCGAACTGATTGTGCGCAAGAACACCGGCGTGAAGCTGACCAGCGCAGGGCACACGTTGCTCGCGTACTCCGAGTCCATCACCCGCGAAATGAAGAATATGGTCAGTGAGATGAACAACCTGAGCTTCAGCACCGTTATAGACGTTTCGTTCGGCTATCCGTCGCTGATTGGTTTTACGTTCCTCTCCAGCATGATCAAAAAATTCAAAGAAGTGTTCCCGAAAGCGCGAGTCTCGATGTTTGAAGCACAGCTCTCCTCGTTCCTGCCCGCCATCCGCGATGGGCGACTGGATTTCGCCATCGGTACCCTGAGCGATGAAATGCTGTTGCAGGATCTGCACGTTGAGCCGCTGTTTGAATCGGAATTTGTGCTGGTGGCCAGTAAAACGCGAACGTGCACCGGAACGACGACACTGGCATCGCTCACCAACGAGCAGTGGGTGATGCCGCAAACCGATATGGGCTACTACAAAGAATTATTAACCACTCTTCAGAACAACCACATCAGCATCGAAAACATCGTCCAGACCGATTCCGTCGTCACCATCTATAACCTGGTTCTCAACGCCGATTATCTCACCGTGATCCCAAGAGACATGATTACGCCATTCGGTTCCGACCAGTTTGTCGTACTGCCCGTGGAAGATGAATTACCCATTGCACGTTATGCCGCCGTCTGGTCAAAAAATTATCGTATTAAAAAATCCGCTTCGGTATTAGTGGAGTTGGCGAAGCAATATTCCGCGCAAAACAGTGAAAGGCGAAAACAGCTCACCATAACTGAACAATGAATTGAGACGTACCATTTTAAAACACCCGGTGAGGGCATTCCCTCGCTGACACCCAGACTTTGCTTACAGAATATGAATTATTATAAAGAGGATTATATGCACATTACTTACGATCTTCCGGTAACGATTGAAGAAATACAAGATGCCCGCAAACGACTGGCTGGTAAAATTTATAAAACCGGCATGCCGCGTTCTAATTATCTGAGCGAGCGCTGCAAAGGCGAAATTTTCCTGAAGTTTGAAAATATGCAGCGCACCGGTTCGTTTAAAATTCGCGGGGCTTTTAACAAATTAAGTTCCTTAACCGAAGCTGAACGCCGCAAAGGTGTGGTGGCGTGTTCCGCCGGAAACCATGCTCAGGGTGTGTCGCTCTCCTGCGCCATGCTCGGTATTGACGGCAAAGTTGTCATGCCGATGGGCGCGCCAAAATCGAAAGTGGCCGCCACGCGTGATTACTCCGCTGAAGTGGTACTGCATGGTGAGAATTTTAACGACACCATCGCCAAAGTCAGCGAAATCGTCGAGCAGGAAGGGCGCATCTTTATTCCGCCGTATGACGACGTAAAAGTGATTGCCGGACAGGGCACCATTGGTCTTGAAATTCTCGAAGACTTATATGATGTCGATAACGTGATTGTCCCTATCGGCGGCGGCGGATTAATCGCCGGGATCGCCACGGCCATTAAATCCATCAACCCGACCATTAATATTATCGGCGTGCAGTCTGAAAACGTGCACGGTATGGCGGCGTCTTACTACGCCGGGGAAATTATGAATCACCGTACCACCGGCACATTAGCCGACGGCTGCGACGTTTCTCGTCCAGGCAATTTAACCTTCGAAATTGTTCGTGAATTAGTCGACGACATCGTGTTGGTGAGCGAAGACGATATTCGTAACAGCATGGTCGCACTGATCCAACGAAATAAAGTGGTGACAGAAGGCGCTGGCGCGCTGGCAACGGCTGCATTATTAAGCGGAAAACTGGATCATTATATTCAGGGGCGCAAAACGGTTAGTATTATTTCCGGCGGCAATATCGACCTTTCCCGCGTTTCCCAAATTACCGGCCTCGTTGATGCATAAATAAGGATAAATTATGAGCAACTCTGAAACTATCATTGCCAGTCAGACAAAAACGTCTTCCTGGCGAAAATCAGATACCACCTGGACACTGGGGCTGTTCGGTACGGCAATAGGCGCGGGCGTGCTGTTCTTCCCGATTCGCGCGGGCTTTGGCGGGCTGATACCGATTCTGCTGATGCTGCTGCTGGCCTATCCTATTGCCTTCTATTGCCACCGCGCGCTGGCGCGTCTGTGCCTGTCCGGCAGCAATCCGTCCGGCAACATTACCGAGACGGTGGAAGAGCATTTTGGTAAGACTGGCGGGGTGGTGATCACTTTCCTCTACTTCTTTGCGATTTGCCCGCTGCTGTGGATTTACGGCGTCACCATTACAAACACCTTTATGACCTTCTGGGAAAACCAGCTCCAGCTTCCCGCACTGAACCGTGGCTTTGTGGCCCTGTTCCTGCTGCTGCTGATGGCATTCGTTATCTGGTTTGGTAAAGACCTGATGGTGAAAGTGATGAGCTTCCTGGTCTTCCCGTTCATCGCCAGCCTGGTGCTGATCTCCCTGTCCCTGATCCCTTACTGGAACTCGGCGGTTATTGACCAGGTTAACCTGAGCGACATCTCCTTCACCGGACACGATGGCATTCTGGTCACCGTCTGGCTGGGGATTTCCATCATGGTCTTCTCCTTCAACTTCTCGCCAATTGTCTCCTCATTCGTGGTGTCGAAACGTGAAGAGTACGAAGGCGAATTCGGTAAAGAGTTCACCGAGCAGAAATGTTCCAAAATCATCGGTCGCGCCAGCATGCTGATGGTGGCGGTGGTGATGTTCTTCGCCTTTAGCTGCCTGTTCACGCTCTCTCCGCAGAACATGGCAGAAGCCAAAGCGCAGAACATTCCGGTGCTTTCTTACCTGGCCAACCACTTTGCTTCGCTCTCCGGGACCAAATCGACCTTCGCCACCGTGCTGGAGTACGGCGCGTCGATCATCGCTCTGGTTGCCATTTTCAAATCCTTCTTCGGCCACTACCTGGGCACGCTGGAAGGGCTGAACGGTCTGGTCCTGAAGTTTGGCTACAAAGGCGATAAGAAGAAAGTTTCCGTCGGCAAACTGAACACCATCAGCATGATCTTCATCATGGGCTCCACCTGGGTCGTGGCGTACGCCAACCCGAACATTCTGGACCTGATTGAAGCGATGGGTGCGCCGATTATCGCCTCTCTGCTGTGCCTGCTGCCGATGTATGCCATCCGCAAAACGCCAGCGCTGGCGAAATACAAAGGCAGAACCGAGAACATCTTTGTGACGGCGATTGGCCTGCTGACCATTCTGAATATCGTATACAAACTTTTCTGATTCAAAGCTCAGGATGAGCGGAGTGAAGACATGAATGAATTTCCGGTTGTATTGGTCATTAACTGTGGATCGTCATCTGTGAAGTTTTCGGTGCTGGACGCAGCGAGCTGTGACGCGCTGATGACCGGCATTGCAGATGGCGTGAACACTGAAAGTGCCTTTATATCCGTGAACGGGAGCGGGCCAGTCACCCTGGCTCGCAAGGACTACGAAGGGGCGCTGGCTGCCATCGCCCTGGAGCTGGAAAAGCGCGATTTGATGAGCAGCGTGGCCTTAATTGGCCACCGCATCGCTCACGGTGGCAGCCTGTTCAGCGAGTCCACCCTGATCACCGATAAGGTCATCGATCAGATTCGTCAGGTTTCGCCTCTGGCCCCGCTGCACAACTACGCCAATCTCAGCGGCGTGGAAGCGGCTCAGCAGTTGTTTCCCGGCGTGCAGCAGGTCGCGGTGTTTGATACCAGCTTCCACCAGACGCTCGCGCCCCAGGCCTATCTTTACGGCCTGCCATACCGCTTCTTCGAAGAGCTGGGCGTGCGCCGTTACGGGTTCCACGGCACATCGCATCGCTATGTTTCGCAACAGGCGTATTCGCTGCTGAATATTGCCGAAGCCGATAGCGGACTGGTGATTGCACACCTGGGCAACGGGGCGTCCATTTGCGCGGTCCGCAACGGGCGCAGCGTGGACACCTCCATGGGCATGACGCCGCTGGAAGGGCTGGTGATGGGGACGCGCTGCGGCGACGTCGATTTTGGCGCAATGGCCTGGATTGCACAGCAAACCGGGCAAACGCTGGAGGATCTTGAGCGCGTGGTGAATAAAGAGTCAGGTTTGCTGGGGCTTTCCGGCCTCTCGTCTGATTTACGCACGCTGGAAAAAGCCTGGCACGACGGTCACGAGCGCGCCCGCCTCGCGATTGAGACTTTTGTTCATCGCATCGCTCGCCATATCGCCGGTCACGCCGCTTCCCTGCACCGTCTGGACGGCGTGGTCTTTACGGGAGGAATTGGTGAAAACTCCAGACTGATACGCCAGCTGGTGGCCGATCACCTGAAGGTTTTCGGTATCGAGCTGGATGAGCAGAAAAATGCCCTGCCTGGTAGTGAGGGTGAACGCATCATCTCCGCTGACACCTCCCGCGTGCCGTGCGCCGTGATCCCAACCAACGAAGAAAAAATGATCGCACTGGATGCCCTCCGTCTTGGAAAGGTCCGTCTGGCTGCGGAAATCGCCTGACACAGAGAGAAACTCATGAAGGTAAATATCGATATTCGTGTCGCTCCCTACAGCGACGCGTGGGCCGGCTTTTGCGGAAATGACTGGCAGGAAAGCATTAATGTGCGGGATTTCATCCAGCAAAACTACACCCCGTACGAGGGCGATGAGCACTTTTTAGCGCCTGCCACGCCAGCCACCACGGCGCTGTGGCAGAAGGTAATGGAGGGGATTCGTCAGGAGAATGCCACTCACGCCCCCGTTGATTTCGACACCAACGTCGCGACCACCATTACCGCTCACGGGCCGGGCTATATTGAGAAAGAGCTGGAAACGATCGTCGGCCTGCAAACGGATCGTCCGCTGAAACGCGCCCTGCATCCGTATGGCGGGATCAACATGATCCGCAGCTCGTTTGAAGCCTACGGACGCGAGATGGACCCGCAGTTCGAGTATCTGTTCACCCATCTGCGTAAAACCCATAACCAGGGCGTGTTCGACGTCTATTCGCCGGAGATGATGCGTTGCCGTAAATCCGGCGTGCTCACCGGCCTGCCGGATGGATACGGGCGCGGACGTATTATTGGCGACTATCGCCGCGTGGCGCTGTACGGCATCAGCTATCTGGTGCGCGAACGTGAACTGCAGTTTGCCGATCTGCAGCCGAAAATGGAGCGCGGTGAAGAGCTGGAGGCGACCATTCGCCTGCGCGAGGAGTTGTCTGAGCACCGCCGAGCACTGCTGCAAATCCAGGAGATGGCGGCGAAATATGGGTGTGATATCTCACGTCCAGCCATGAACGCTCAGGAAGCGGTGCAGTGGCTCTACTTTGCCTATCTGGCGGCGGTAAAATCGCAGAACGGCGGGGCGATGTCCCTGGGCCGCACTGCGACCTTCCTTGATATCTATATCGAACGTGACATGAAGGCCGGGCGCCTGAATGAGCAACAGGCTCAGGAGCTGATCGACCATTTCATCATGAAGATCCGCATGGTGCGCTTCCTGCGTACCCCGGAATTCGACACCCTGTTCTCGGGCGATCCAATCTGGGCCACGGAAGTGATCGGCGGGATGGGGCTGGATGGGCGTACGCTGGTCAGCAAATCCTCGTTCCGCTATCTGCACACGCTCAATACCATGGGGCCTGCTCCGGAGCCAAACCTGACAATTCTGTGGTCAGAACAGCTGCCGATTGCCTTCAAAAAATATGCCGCGCAGATGTCGATCGCCACCTCCTCGTTGCAGTATGAAAACGACGATCTGATGCGCGCCGATTTCGACAGTGATGACTACGCCATTGCCTGCTGCGTCAGCCCGATGGTGATTGGCAAGCAGATGCAATTCTTTGGAGCGCGCGCCAACCTCGCCAAAACGCTGCTGTACGCAATCAACGGCGGGGTGGATGAGAAACTGAAAATCCAGGTCGGACCTAAAACCGAGCCGCTGCTGGATGACGTGCTGGATTACGACACCGTGATGGCGAGCCTTGACCACTTTATGGACTGGCTGGCGGTGCAGTACATCAGCGCCCTGAACCTTATCCACTTTATGCACGACAAATACAGCTATGAAGCTTCCCTGATGGCCCTGCACGACCGTGACGTGCATCGCACGATGGCCTGCGGGATTGCGGGCCTGTCGGTGGCAGCGGATTCCCTGGCGGCGATCAAGTACGCCACGGTGAAACCGGTGCGCGACCATACGGGCCTGGCCGTCGACTTCGTGATTGAAGGGGAGTATCCGCAGTACGGTAACAACGACGACCGCGTGGACAGCATCGCCTGCGATTTGGTTGAGCGCTTTATGAAGAAAATTCAGGCGCTGCCAACCTACCGCAACGCCGTGCCGACCCAGTCGATTCTGACCATCACCTCAAACGTGGTGTACGGCCAGAAAACGGGTAACACCCCGGATGGACGTCGCGGCGGAACACCGTTTGCGCCGGGCGCGAACCCGATGCACGGACGCGATCGCAAAGGGGCGGTAGCGTCGTTAACGTCTGTTGCAAAATTGCCGTTCACCTACGCCAAGGATGGGATCTCTTACACCTTCTCGATTGTGCCGCAGGCGCTGGGCAAAGACGAAGGGGTGCGTAAAACCAACCTTGTCGGCCTGCTGGACGGGTATTTCCACCACGAGGCGGCCATCGAGGGCGGGCAGCATCTGAACGTCAACGTCATGAACCGGGAAATGCTGATGGATGCCATTGAACATCCGGAGAATTATCCGAACCTGACCATCCGCGTTTCGGGCTATGCGGTGCGCTTTAATGCTCTGACGCGCGAGCAGCAGCAGGACGTTATTTCACGAACCTTTACCCAGGCCATTTAAGCCAACACCACTGAACACGCCCCCTTCGCTGAAGGGGGCTTTTTTTTGCCCGCTGCACATACAAATTTGTTTATATAATTGATCACACATCTTCATCCGGTCTTGAAAAACAATGCACCTGCTTTTCCCTCTCCCAATTTAAGGACAGTAAGATGATGAAAATAACCCGTATCGCTCTGCTCGCGCTTTCACTGGCGGGTGGTAGTTTTGCAGCGCAGGCGGCAAACGTTGAAGCCGCACCGTCCCCCTCACAAGATCCTCTTGTTCAGCATCTGAAACTCAGCAACGATCAGGTGAAGAAAATTGAAGATCTGCATCAGAAACTGGAAGACAACGTCAGCAAAATCCCGATGACCGGCGTAAAAGATGGCGCGTTGGTGGATATGTTTCAGGCCGGAAAATGGGATGAAAGCGTGGTGAAAAACCAGCTCGCGGCCTTCAGCAAGGTGGAAGAGCAGGCGCGTTATTACCGCGTGAAATACTACTTCGACGTCAGCCAGGTGCTCACGCCGGAACAGCGTAAGCAGATCAAAACGGATATGGCGAACGCGCTGAGCGAATAATTCGATGCCCGCGTTTGTCGCGGGCGTTTATGAGATAGGTGATGATGGTTTATTCTTTTGGACTGATTAAAAGAGCGTGTTAATTCACCATTCACCGTAGGGGTAGGTTTTGCCTTTAATGAATTCAGGCGTTTCTCCATAGTAGAGATAACCATTGGGGTGCTGAGTGCTCCCTTTACAGCCGTCTAGTTTATCGCCCGACAGGGTAGAGATCTTTGTTGGTTCTATGGGCAAGTTATCGCCACCGGCGGTATTTTGCAGCCAGACTCTAACTTTACCTTCTGGGGCAAGACCAAAAAGAATCGTGCTGTACCACGCTTTTTCTCCAAACATGTCTATTCCCGTTGAGATGTACATTTTTTTTCTCATAGACTCAGGGAATGTAATCCGCGTTTCATACGTTTTTTTATCGATGACTGAATCCCAGCAAAACAGCATCGTCACGGGCGGATGGCGGGCTTTATTAAACTGCGCAAAACGCATATAACGTTTATCCCATTGCTCTACGCTTGAATAATCATCCTCCACGCTATCAAGTGTTTTGAATGAATAGATAACCTTTTTGTCATCAATGAAACCCACGTAAGTGACATCAGCAGGCAACGCCTTTGGTGTAAAAAAAGCGAAGCCCAACATGCCAAACGGCATTTCGCCAGTGTTTTCTGGCGTTGAGGAGGCACCAGAATGGCAGCCTGTTATCGTCAGCATCAGCGCAAGGGAGAATAGTTTTCCATATCTCATCGTTTATTGCCGTCCATGTTGTAGGTTGTGCGCTGCCAGTTATCATCTGGGCGGTTTACAAAACTGAGCCGCAGTTTTTCATTCTCATTAATGGCGGTGGTCAGGAGAGGCGAGCTTTTGTCGGTGGGTTTGGTGAAGCGCAGGCCCTGATGATACACGCCGCCCGCAGTGCTGACGCTGCTGGAGGAGAGCTGATAAACCAGAATTTCGTTTTCATGGCGATACTGAAAGCGATTACCAATAGATTTTTCTGTTCCACAGCCTGAGGATATTTCCCCCTGACGCTCACCCGTCAGCGTTAAATAGATAACGTTGCTCACTTAATGATGTCCTTATCATTATTTAACAAAATGTATTGCGACAATTAATTATGCGGATGAGGAGTGTATCCTTTTTAATTCACTCAATAATGTCGTCAAAGTCATGGAATCAAAAAGTAAATATTATGACGCGTGAAATTTCCCGCAGGGAAATGTCGAGGTAATAAGAGGGGGATTAGTGGGGCGTTATCTTCTTGCGAAGTCTCTTGAGCTAAAAAGCTTATCAAGAGACAACGCAAAAAAATAACCAATATCACACCGGCAAATCAATCAACAGCGCGCGCAGGGGAGTGTCGGCGACCAGCGTGATGTTCGTTTCATCGCGGATAAACGCGCCATCGCCGCAGGTGAGCGCTTCTTTCTCTTCCGTGTGCGTCAGAGCATGCACCGTGCCGTGGATGGATTGTAGGTAGGCACGCGGCCCGTGGAGCTGGAAGCTCGCCTGTTCACCTTTTTTCAGCTCGATATGGTGCAGCCACACCTGCTGGCGCAGTTGCAGACTGCCGTGACTGCCATCCGGGGACGCAATCAGCTGTTGCTTGTCGCCGCTCAGGTTGAGCTTTTGCACCAGCGGGTTTTCCCGCTCCGGGCAGGCGTCCAGCCACAGCTGCATACGCGTCAGCGTTTTGTCTTTGCTGAGATTATGTTCGCTGTAGCTAATGCCTGGCTGCGTTGATATCAGCAACGCTTCGCCCGCCTTCGCCTGGACATGGTTGCCCTCGCTATCGCGATATTCTGCTTCACCTTCCAGTATCAGATTCAGGATATCCACTTTCGGGTACGTGCGTGGCTGGAAGGAAGCGCCCGGTGCGAGAACTTCCTGATTCAGCACGCGCAGTGAGGCGTAACCGAGCAGTTTTGGGTCAAAGTAGTGTCCAAAGGAAAAGGTGTAGCGGGCCTGCAGCCAACCAAAATCGGCTTGTCCGCACTGTTTTGCTGTTCTTGTCGTAATCATAAAACTGACCTCTCTTTACACTAAAACAATGGTAAAGGTATGGACGCTTCATTGTTAGCCAGATATTCTGCCCGGTATGTTCAAATTTCCTGAATGAGAACGAGATGGCAAAAGAGAGAGCATTGACGCTTGAGGCGCTACGCGTCATGGACGCGATAGACCGGCGTGGCAGCTTTGCCGCTGCGGCAGACGAGCTAGGGCGGGTTCCGTCGGCCCTGAGTTACACCATGCAAAAGCTGGAAGAAGAGCTGGATGTGGTGCTTTTCGACCGCTCCGGTCACCGAACAAAATTCACGAATGTTGGGCGTATGCTGCTGGAGCGCGGACGCGTTCTGCTGGAGGCCGCCGATAAACTGACCACCGACGCCGAAGCGCTGGCACGCGGCTGGGAAACGCACCTGACGCTGGTCACCGAGGCGCTGGTGCCGACATCGGCCCTGTTCCCACTGGTCGAGCGCCTGGCCGCCAAAGCCAATACGCAGCTCTCTGTCATTACCGAAGTGCTGGCAGGCGCGTGGGAGCGGCTGGAGACGGGCAGGGCGGACATTGTGATCGCCCCCGATATGCACTTTCGCTCCTCGTCCGAAATCAACTCGCGCAAGCTCTACAGCGTGATGAACGTATATGTGGCTGCACCGGATCACCCGATTCATCAGGAGCCGGAGCCACTATCCGAAGTGACGCGTGTGAAATATCGCGGCGTGGCGGTGGCGGATACCGCACGTGAGCGCCCTGTGCTCACGGTGCAGCTGTTGGATAAACAGCCGCGTCTGACGGTGACCTCTCTGGAAGACAAGCGTCAGGCGCTGTTAGCGGGCCTCGGGGTGGCGACAATGCCTTATCCGTTTGTGGAAAAAGATATCGCCGAAGGGCGCTTGCGCGTGGTCAGCCCGGAATACACCAACGAGGTGGATATCATCATGGCATGGCGCCGTGACAGCATGGGCGAGGCCAAGTCCTGGTGCTTACGCGAAATCCCAAAACTGTTCGCGCATAATAAGTAGTGCAGTGTGCAGGCCCGGATCGCGACGCGTCACCGGGCAATGCTCACGGCTGTAATTTTGGATCTGGCCCAAAGCGGTTTTCGCCCGCTGTACCGGCCTGGCAGTTAAAGGCCAGAATGATCAGCCAGCCCACGATCGGGATCAAAATCAGCAGCAGCCACCACGCCGAACGATCCGTGTCGTGGAGCCTGCGGAACAGTACCGCCAGCGACGGCAAAAAGACCAGGAGTGCGTAGATTGTGGTGAGAATGCCTTCGCCACCTGCGCGGTCCCACCCCAGAATTTTATCAACGATACCCAGCACCAGGGTGAGGATGAAGTTCACCAGAACGAACATCCAGTACTCTTTGCGACGAGCGCGACCACTAAACCCAACGTAATTTCTCAGTACTTTTAGATACCAGTCCATTTGTATGCCTCGATAATCAGACAATCTCTTGTTTTTTAAGCGATCGAGGTAAGGATAGTTGCAGATAGTGAAATAAAAAAGGGCATCCATGGATGCCCTTAAAATTTAGCGAAAACGTGTATCGCGGCCGTGCGGTTCGTTCAGATCCTGCCACGGCCCGATGGAGATAATCCCCGTAGGGTTAATCGTTTTGTGGCTGCGATAGTAGTGGGTGCGGATGTGGTTAAAATCGACGGTTTCCGCGATGCCCTCCATCTGGTAAATATCCCGCAGGAAACCATACAGATTCAGGTAGTCGCTGATGCGGTGTTTGTCGCATTTAAAGTGGGTGACGTACACCGGATCGAAGCGCACCAGCGTGGTCCACAGGCGAATGTCGGCTTCTGTCAGGCGGTCGCCCGTCAGATAGCGGTGCTGCCCGAGAATTTGTTCCAGACGCGCCAGGGATTCAAACACCTTGCTGACCGCTTCGTCGTAGGCCTCCTGGCTGGTCGCGAAACCGGCCTTATAGACGCCGTTATTGACGTTGTCGTAAATCCAGCTGTTCAGTTCATCGATCTTATCGCGCAGCTCTGGCGGATAATAATCACCCGCCCGTGCACCGTGCGCGTCAAACGCTGTATTAAACATGCGAATGATCTCGGCGGATTCATTGCTGACGATAGTCTGGTTTTTCTTATCCCACAGAACAGGTACGGTGACGCGTCCGGTGTAGTGCGGGTCTGCGCGCAGATAGAGCTGGTAGAGGAAATCGTGGTGGTAAAGGTCGTCGCCGGTGGCCGCCGGAAAATCCCTGTCGAAGGTCCAGCCGTTTTCCAGCATCAGCGGATTCACCACAGAAACCGGAATTAACGCGTCCAGCCCTTTGAGTTTGCGCACGATAAGCGTTCTGTGCGCCCACGGACAGGCGAGGGAAACATACAGATGATAGCGATCTTTCTCCGCCGCAAAGCCGCCTTCACCGCTAGGGCCGGGGGCACCATCGGCGGTGAGCCAGTTACGGAAGGCCGAAACAGAGCGCTTGAAGCGTCCTCCAGTGGATTTGGTGTCATACCAGATATCCTGCCAGACGCCGTCGACTAATTGTCCCATTGATTCCTCCGTCTTTATTCCGTCTTCAAATAGCAAAAGCGAGGAGATATCTCCTCGCTTTTTTATTCAGTATAGCGTGCTTACCACTTCTTATTCAGAACACGGTCGATGCTGAATGCGCCAGGACCGGTGATAGCCAGCAGCAGGAAACCGCCTGCGATGGTCAGGTTTTTCATGAACATCAGGGAGTTCATCCCTTCCGCAAAGTTGCTGTGGAAGATGAACGCGGTCAGCAGGGTGAAGCCTGCGGTGAACAGCGCCGTGGTACGCGTCAGGAAGCCGAACAGAACCGCCAGGCCGCCGCCAAACTCAAGCAGGATGGTCAGTGGCAGCAGGAACCCTGGGACGCCCATGGCTTCCATGTACTGTTGCGTACCGGCATAACCGGTGATTTTGCCCCAGCCCGCGGTGATAAACAGAATTGGCATCAGAATGCGTGCAACCAGTAAACCAACATCTTCTAATTTTTTCATTTTACTCTCCAGAAAACCACTTACGCGGCTGACGATTTTTTGTGTGCAAATCCGGGTAGATACCGCGTGTTTGCTGTCGATGGAGAGGATAATAAACGTGACGAATGACAATTGTTAGCAAGGAAAACTGTCAATCTTCTTCAAAGATATTGAGTGAGAGTTGCGAATGAAGGGAAGAGGGAAAATAGAAGCCGGGTAAGACGGAATCGCCACCCGGCATAAAGAGCAGTGGTGTCAGGAACGTAACTGCTGCTGACGTAGCGTTGATTTGACCAGACGCCATGCACTCCAGGCGCCAAAGCCACGTCTGGCCCAGCGGACCAGCATGCTGGGGTGACGAACGGACCAGACGGCCATCACGCTACTGCCTACCAGCACCCAGGAGCGCAAGCTCAGTAACGTGTTCCAGCCATGATCGTACGAACGGGTCACTTCCAGCCAGTCGCGACGGCAGGCAGTCAGATCCAGCCGTTGCTGCTGGATCTGGCTTAGCAGATACGCTTTGCGCTTGCGACGCTCTGTTGTGCTACTCACGGCTTGTCATCCTCCAGCAGTGCGCGATCGTTGGCCAGCTCCTGACGGGTATGACGCAGCAGCGTAGAACTGCGCGCTTTATACATCGTCCAGATCCCGCCAATCAGTGCGGCCACCAACAGCACAACCGTTGTGGCGATCATCGCGTTGAGGCGATACTGCGGATCAATCGCCCAGATGATTAACACCATCAGGCTCATCAGCCCAAATGCGGCGAAGAGCATGGTGAGCCCCAGCATCAGCAGCATCTGGAAGAGATTCGCTTTCTCCTCTTCCAGCTCCACCACTGCCAGTCGAACTCGCGTTTCGGCAATACCCACCAGCGTCGTCAAAATACGCTGGCCGATGCCGAGGACGTTTTTAGCCGGCCCTTGTGCGTGACGTGGATCGTCCATGATTAACGACGCGTCAGCAGAACGCCCAGAACCACGCCCACCGCGGCGCCAATACCTACGCCGGTCCATGGGTTATCGCGCACATACTCATCGGCCTTCGCAGCGGCTTCACGGGTCTGTTTAGCCAGCGCATCACCGGTTTCACCCAGGCGATGACGGCTCTCTTTCAGCGCGCTTTCCGCTTTAGAGCGCAGCTTGCTCAGCTCTTCTTTGGATTTGTCCGTTGAAGAGTTCAGTACCTCTTCCAGGGTATCCGCCAGGGATTTCAACTCAGCGCGCAGATGTTCTGAAGTAGTATCTTTAGACATGATTTTCTCCTGTTGAGATTTCCGTTAACTCAATAATCGCGAGCTTCCAGGGCTTTCAGTTCTTCCTCGGCCTCTTTCAGCTTATCTTCACGCTTAGCAATCTTCTCCGCATCCCCTTTCTCTTTCGCTTCTTTCAGGTCTTGACGGCGTTCAGCAATCTCGTCCTTCTGTTCAGCGATTTTCTTTTGGTGATCGGCACGCAGCTTGCTATCCGAGCAGTTGGCTTTCACTTCGCTCAGCGCTTTTTTCAGACCGTCGATACGGTGCTGGTTGTTATGCTTTTCGGCATAACTGATTTCGCGCTGGATGTCCTTTTCTTTCTCCTGACAGAGAGTGTTCGCAAAGGACGCGGTGCTCAAAGACAAAAGGGCCAAAGCCAGAGTGATGCGGTATTTCATTGTAGAAACCTTCCATTGTGTTACGGCAGTCCGAAGAGTATGCCGCGTTTCCAGTGTCATGCGGAGAACATCTGAGGGGTGCTCCGCGTACTTAAGCATAGTAAGTAAACGGGGTTATCACCAAAGTGAGTGAAAAGATTCAGAATCCTGGTAATTATCCAAACCGGTGCGAGGTGTCTCGCAGGCGCGTTAACCACAATGCGGTCTGACTCTCATCGTCCTGCAGTGCAACGATATAACCCCGCGGCAGGGAGCGGTCTAGCACCTCTTTCGCGGCGGCGCTTTGAGCACTGGAGTCAAACTTAATCAGCAAAACGTCGTCCTGCGGCGTAATGCTTTTAAAACGAATTCCGTTGGCATCAAGGTGGTGCCAGACAGAAAAACCGTCCGGCACGCTGGCACCCTGGTTCATCGGGCGAATGGCCAGCGTCGATTCCTGATGCTGAACCGCCGTCCAGATAAGCACCATCGCGCTGAGGATCATCAGCGCGATCAGGGCGTAGGACAACCGGCGCAGGGAATGCGGCGAGATGACCATATTAATCCCTGGCCCCGTATTTTTTCTTCAGCAGCACGTATACCGAACCGAGCAGACCAAAGACCAGCAGCACCACCGGCAGCAGCATCAGGCAGGACATCAGCTGATCTTCATATTTCAGGAACACCGGCGTTTTGCCCAGCAGGTAGCCGAGGGTCGTCAGAATCAGCACCCACAGCAGACCGCTCATCCAGTTGAAGAACTGGAAACGGGTACTGCTCAGGCCAGAAAGCCCCGCGATGGTCGGCAAAAGGGTACGGACGAAAGCGATGAAACGCGCAATCAGCAGCGCGGAGAGGCCATGCTTGTGGAACAGATGGTGTGCGCGCTGGTGATAGTGGGCCGGCAGATGAGATAGCCAGTTCTGAACGATCCGCGTATTACCAAGCCAGCGTCCCTGAATGTAGCTCAGCCAGCAGCCAAGGCTGGCAGCGATAGTGAGCAGTAACACCGTTTGCGGAAATGCCATGGCCCCTTTAGCGCATAACACGCCGACCAGCACCAGAAGGCTGTCACCCGGCAGAAAGGCGGCAGGAAGCAGTCCGTTCTCAAGGAACAGAATCATAAACAAGACGAAATAGAGCATGCCTATCATGGACGGATTGGCCAGGGTTTCGAAATCCTGAGCCCATAAGGCGTTCAGTAATTGGGTCAAAAGTTCCATTCAGTGTTCCTGGAAATCGGTTAACGTCTCGCCTGTTATTCGGGGTAAACAGCTCAGCGACATCGTTTATGATTTCATTATGGTCGCTCGCGGACACATTGTGGTGGCCAGAACTGATCCCTGTTTAATGGCTAGGTAAGCAAGCACTAACTAAAAAATGCAATTTGCATCCAATTGTAACAAAGCCCAACGTAATACGTCACAGATTTTGCGATCGGCCGGGGAAATGATTTTGGCCTATGGAGAGGAAGTGACGCGAGGGTATTTACACAGGCTGACACTATATATGTTTACTGACTCACAGCGAGCCGGAAGGCGCAGCGGTGCGCCTGCCAGCGATAAGGGGAACTATTTTGCCTGACTGGTTGCGGTATCGAGATGAACCACCGGATTATCGGCAAAAAGATAGCGGTCGGCATTAAATTCAAAGTCGTCGCTGGTTTCGTTGAACAGCATCAGCTTGGTGTTTTCCAGATGCTGCCACATCGCCAGTTTCGCCGCATGCGGGTCTTTACGAATCAGCGCTTTAAGGATCTGATCGTGATCATCGCACCAGTTGTCGACAGTACGGGAATCAATGTGATCGTGTAATTTCTTCCAGTACGGGTTGTGAACGCGCTGAGTCCACATTTTTTCGACGATTGCAGCGAGGGCGGTATTTTGCGTCGCCAGCGCCACCTGAACGTGGAACTGCAGGTCCCATTCGGAGTCGCGGAAACATTTTTCTTTGCGCGCCTGATCCTGGATTTCCATCAGTTTCATGATGTCCTGCTTGGTCACCTGGGTCGCGGCAAATTCCGCAATGTTGCTTTCGATCAGCTGACGGGCCTGGAGCAGTTCAAACGGACCGTAGCTGGCGAACTCCAGACTTTCATCCGGCACCGGGGAGTGTTTTGGCAGATTGGAAATCACATGAATGCCGGAGCCTTTGCGCACCTCAACGTAACCTTCTACCTCGAGCATGATGATCGCTTCACGCACCACGGTGCGGCTGACGCTCTTTTCATCAGCAATAAAGCGTTCGGCTGGCAGTTTATCACCGACGAGATAGACACCTTGCTCGATGCGATCTTTCAGCTCGGCAGCAAGTTGCTGATACAAACGACGTGATTCGGTGATTTCCATATGCGCTCCAGGCAGGGTACGGCGGATGATTTGTTATACCACTTTTGCGAGCCAGTCTCCAGATTTCCCCATGAAAAAGCCGCCCGGAGGCGGCTTTAGTTGATCTCAGATCAAACCCTAACTTTGTTCGGCGGGTCCACCCACCGAGCTATTGAGTAGCTCCTCGGCAGACTGGTTCTTCAGTACCGTCCAGATCACCACGGCACCCATCAGGTCGAAGATAGCCAGCACGGCGAACAGCGGGCTGAAGCCGATGGTGTCAGCCAGTGCACCGACCACCAGAGCAAACAGGGTGCTCGCAGTCCAGGCGGCCATCCCGGTCAGGCCGTTGGCGGTCGCCACTTCGTTGCGTCCAAAGACGTCAGAAGAGAGGGTAATCAGTGCGCCAGACAGAGACTGGTGCGCAAAACCACCGATACACAGCAGGCCGATTGCCACGTATGGGCTGGTGAACAAGCCGATCATCCCTGGGCCAATCATCAGCAGTGCGCCCATGGTCACCACCATTTTGCGGGACACGATCAGGTTCACGCCGAACCAACGCTGGAACAGCGGTGGCAGGTAGCCGCCGACGATACAGCCGAGGTCAGCAAACAGCATTGGCATCCAGGCGAACATCGCGATTTCTTTCAGGTTAAAGCCGTAGACTTTAAACATGAACAGCGGGATCCAGGCGTTAAATGTGCCCCAGGCCGGTTCTGCCAGGAAGCGCGGCAGTGCAATACCCCAGAACTGACGGGTACCCAGAATCTGCCAGACGGACATTTTTTTACCGTTGTTGGTCTGGTGATGGGATTCCTGACCACCAATGATGTAGTCGCGTTCTTCGTCAGACAGTTTCTTCTGATCGCGCGGGTGTTTGTAGAAGATCAGCCACGCCATCGCCCAGGCAAAGCTCAGCACACCGGAAATAATGAACGCTAACTGCCAGCTGTGCATCACAATCGCCCACACGACCAGCGGCGGAGCAATCATCGCACCGATAGAGGAACCGACGTTGAAGTAGCCTACAGCGATAGAACGCTCTTTTGCCGGGAACCACTCAGAGCTGGCTTTCAGACCCGCAGGGATCATCGCCGCTTCTGCCGCACCGACCGCACCACGCGCCAGTGCCAGTCCACCCCAGCTGCCTGCCAGCGCTGTTGCGCCGCAGAAGATAGCCCAGGTCACGGCGAAGAAGGCGTAGCCCACTTTGGTACCGAGGATATCGAGAAGGTAGCCCGCAACTGGCTGCATGATGGTATAAGCCGCGGAGTAGGCCGCGATAATGTAGGAATACTGCTGTGTGGAGATGTGCAGCTCTTCCATTAGCGTTGGCGCAGCCGCCGCTATGGTGTTACGCGTCAGGTAGCCCAGCACGGTGCCGAGCGTCACCAGTGCAATCATGTACCAACGTAACCCTTTAATTTTACGCATGTAAAACCTCATCGTTATAGTATTGCCGCGCCGGGGCACGGTACATCTCGACCGTTGCCGGGAGCTGTCTTGTAACGGGAGGGCGTAGCCGGGAGTGACTCCCGGAACGGCCCGAACCTTGCCAGTTGTAATCGTGCATAAGTCGGTATCCGTACCGCTAATTCCGATGATTTCACACCGGTAATGCATTCCGTCGGCATATATGTTGCGACGGCAAAAAGATAACTTGTCATACAACTTTAAAAGGTGAGTGACATCACAAAAGTGTGAATCTTTGTAGGGTCATTATTCACCCCACGCAAAGCCAGGATTGGCGCGGGTTACGACGGGGTTTGCTCCTTTAGGGGTAATTTATTTGTCGACGTTTATTGATCTAACTCACGAAAAAAACATCGGTCTCTGGAAATTGGTGTGATAACTTTGCAGCATCTGAACATAAGCAATAGCTTTCTGACGCTCTCGTTATAGAGGAAGACGATAATGACGCCGTTTATGACCGAAGATTTCCTGTTAGATACCGAATTTGCCCGCCGTCTGTACCACGACTACGCAAAAGATCAGCCGATTTTCGACTACCACTGCCATTTACCACCGCAGCAGGTTGCCGAAAATTACCGTTTCAAAAACCTGTATGACATCTGGCTGAAGGGTGACCACTACAAATGGCGCGCGATGCGCACCAACGGCGTGGCCGAGCGCCTGTGTACCGGCGACGCGTCGGACCGCGAGAAGTTTGACGCCTGGGCCGCGACCGTGCCGCACACTATCGGCAACCCTCTCTACCACTGGACCCATCTGGAATTGCGTCGTCCGTTCGGTATCACCGGCAAACTGCTTTCGCCTTCAACTGCTGACGAGATCTGGAACCAGTGCAACGAGCTGCTGGCGCAGGATAAATTCTCCGCGCGCGGCATCATGAAGCAGATGAATGTGAAAATGGTCGGCACTACTGACGATCCGATTGATACGCTGGAACACCACGCGGTTGTCGCTAAAGACACCTCTTTTGATGTCAAAGTGCTGCCAAGCTGGCGCCCGGATAAAGCGTTCAACATTGAGCAGGCGACCTTTGGCGACTACATGGTGAAGCTTGCCGAAGTGTCTGACACCGATATCCGTCGTTTCACCGATCTGCAAACGGCGCTCACCAAACGTCTGGACCACTTTGCGGCTCACGGCTGTAAAGTTTCTGACCATGCGCTCGACGTCGTGTTGTTTGCGGAAGCGAATGAATCCGAGCTGGACAGTATCCTGGCGCGTCGTCTGGCGGGTGAGTCCCTGAACGAACACGAAGTGGCTCAGTTCAAAACGGCCGTGCTGGTCTTCCTCGGCGCGGAATACGCGCGTCGCGGCTGGGTGCAGCAGTACCACATCGGTGCACTGCGCAACAACAACCAGCGCCAGTTCAAACTGCTGGGTGCCGACGTGGGCTTCGACTCCATCAACGACCGCCCGATGGCGGAAGAGCTGTCAAAACTGCTGAGCAAACAGAACGAACAAAACCTGCTGCCAAAAACCATTCTTTACTGCCTGAACCCGCGCGACAACGAAGTGCTGGGCACCATGATCGGTAACTTCCAGGGCGAAGGGATGCCAGGCAAGATGCAGTTTGGTTCCGGCTGGTGGTTCAACGATCAGAAAGACGGCATGGAACGTCAGATGACGCAGCTGGCGCAGCTGGGCCTGTTGAGCCGTTTCGTGGGGATGCTGACCGACAGCCGTAGTTTCCTCTCTTATACCCGCCATGAATATTTCCGCCGCATTCTGTGCCAGATGATTGGCCGCTGGGTAGCTGCGGGTGAAGCGCCAGCCGATATCCAGCTGCTGGGCGAAATGGTGAAAAACATCTGCTTTAACAATGCGCGCGACTACTTCGCCATTGAACTGAACTAAGGCCGTTTGAGGTTGATATGCAATACATCAAGATCCATTCGCTGGATAACGTTGCCGTAGCGCTGGCGGATCTGACCGAAGGCGCGGAAGTCACCGTGGAAAACCAGACCATCACCCTGCGTCAGGCAATTGTTCGCGGGCATAAATTTGCCGTGTTCCCCATCGCGAAAGGCGAGAATGTGGTGAAGTATGGTCTGCCGATCGGTCATGCGCTGGCGGATATTGCGCCGGGTGAACATATTCATTCCCACAATACCCGCACCAATCTCAGCGATCTGGACGAGTACAGCTATCAACCTGATTTTCAGGCTGAAGAAGGGCAGGGGGAGGATCGCGATGTTCAGATCTACCGCCGCGCCAGCGGAGAAGTCGGGATCCGCAACGAACTGTGGATCCTGCCAACCGTCGGCTGCGTAAATGGGATTGCGCGTCAAATACAGAATCGTTTTCTGAAAGAGACCAACAATGCCGAAGGCACCGACGGCGTGTTCCTGTTCAGCCACACTTACGGCTGCTCGCAGCTGGGCGACGACCACATTAACACCCGCACCATGCTGCAAAACATGGTGCGCCACCCGAATGCGGGTGCGGTGCTGGTGATTGGCCTTGGATGTGAAAACAACCAGGTCGACGCCTTCCGCGAAACGCTGGGGGATTTCGACCCAGAGCGCGTGCACTTTATGGTGTGCCAGCATCAGGACGACGAAGTGGAGGCGGGTCTCGAACAGCTGCATCAGCTGTATGAGGTAATGCGTCACGACACGCGCGAGCCGGGCAAACTGAGCGAGCTGAAGTTCGGTCTGGAGTGCGGCGGTTCCGACGGTCTGTCGGGCATCACCGCCAACCCGATGCTGGGCCGCTTCTCGGATTACATGATCACCAACGGTGGGACCACCGTGCTGACCGAAGTGCCGGAAATGTTCGGCGCGGAACGCATTCTGATGAGCCACTGCCGCGACGAAGCGACGTTTGAAAAAACTGTCACCATGGTGAACGACTTCAAACAGTATTTCATCGCGCACAATCAGCCGATTTACGAAAACCCATCACCGGGCAACAAAGCGGGCGGCATTACCACGCTCGAGGAGAAATCCCTAGGCTGTACGCAAAAAGCCGGTGCCAGCCAGGTTGTGGACGTGCTGCGCTATGGCGAACGCCTGAAAACGCACGGTCTGAATCTGCTCAGCGCGCCGGGGAACGACGCCGTCGCGACCAGTGCGCTTGCGGGCGCGGGCTGTCATATGGTGCTGTTCAGCACCGGACGCGGCACGCCGTACGGCGGTTTTGTGCCAACGGTGAAAATTGCCACCAACAGCGAGCTGGCGGCCAAGAAAAAGCACTGGATCGATTTTGACGCCGGGCAGCTGATTCACGGCAAAGCCATGCCGCAGCTGCTGAATGAGTTCATCGACACCATCGTGGAGTTTGCCAACGGCAAGCAGACCTGCAACGAGCGTAACGATTTCCGCGAGCTGGCGATTTTCAAAAGCGGCGTGACGCTGTAAGTCCATTAGCGTTAGCATAAGAAACGGCGCTTTCACTCTGAGGCGCCGTTTGTTTTTGTCTGAACAGGAAATTTTCATGACCACGTATTGGCTTGCCCAGGGCGTTGGGGTCATCGCCTTTCTGGTGGGAATCACCACCTTCATCAACCGCGACGAGCGGAAATTCAAAAAACAGCTTTCGGTCTACAGCGCCATTATCGGCGTGCATTTCTTTTTAATGGGTGCGTTTCCGGCCGGATCGAGCGCGATGCTCAATGCGGTACGAACGCTCATCACTCTGCGCACGCGCAGCCTGTGGGTTATGGCGATTTTTATCGTCCTGACCGCCGGACTGGGGCTGGCGAAATTCCATCATCCCATCGAGCTGCTGCCGGTGGCCGGCACGCTGGTGAGCACCTGGGCGCTGTTTCGCTGTAAAGGCCTGACCATGCGCTGCGTCATCTGGTGTTCCACCTGCTGTTGGGTGATCCACAATTTCTGGCTGGGCTCGATTGGCGGAACACTGATTGAGGGGAGTTTTCTGCTGATGAACGGCCTGAATATTATCCGCTTCTGGCGGATGCAGCGGCGGGGAATCGATCCGTTTAAAGTGGAAAAAGCGGTGCAGGAAGAGAGCCCCTCCGTCCGCTGACGGAAGGGCGAGGGCGCACTTACTGCGCCTGTTGTTTCTTATCGTTTTGGTGGTTAACCCAGGCGTTAATGATCAGCGTCAGCGCCAGAATACCAAACACTACGCCCAGCGAGACGGCGATCGGGATATGGTAGAAATCGACGATCAGCATCTTGATACCGATAAACACCAGGATGATCGACAGCCCGTATTTCAGCATCGAGAAGCGCTCCGCCACACCGGCCAGCAGGAAGTACATCGCACGCAGACCGAGGATCGCAAACAGGTTAGACGTCAAGACGATGAACGGGTCGGTGGTCACCGCGAAGATAGCCGGAATACTGTCGACCGCGAAGATCACGTCGCTCAGTTCAACCAGAATCAGCACCAGCAGCAGCGGCGTGGCAAACAGCAGGCCGTTCTTACGCACGAAAAAGTGCTCGTTGTCGATGGTGTCGGTCATGCGCAGATGCCCACGGATCCATTTCACCAGCGGCTTCTCGCCAATCCCCGTTTCATCCTCTTTCGCCAGCGCCATTTTCACACCGGTGAAGAGCAGGAACGCGCCGAAGACATACAGCAGCCATTCGAACTGCGTAATCAGCCAGCTACCGGCAAAGATCATCACCGTACGCAGAATAATCGCGCCCAGCACGCCGTAGACCAGCACGCGACGCTGCAACGCAGCAGGCACCGCAAAATAGCTGAACAGCATCAGCCAGACAAAGACGTTATCAACGGCGAGGGCTTTTTCAATCAGATAGCCCGTGAGGAAGGCCAGCGCCTGCGGGTCGGCCACCGCGCGGCCTTCCGTTGATGCCAGATACCACCAGAACGCGGCGCAGAACAGCAGAGAGAGCGTAACCCACACCAGCGACCAGGCCGCGGCCTGTTTCATGGTCATGCCATGTGCGCCGCGACGGCCCTGTAAAAAGAGGTCGATCGCCAGCATGATGACCACCACGACTGCGAAACCGCCCCATAACATTGGAGTGCCGACAGAGTGCATAGAGATTTTTCCTTCCATAAAAACAAAAACGGCCAACGTCAGAAGACGATAGCCGTTGCGTTATTTATGCAGGGACCTCGCCTTCCGGCAAGGTCTCACTTACAACCAAAAAGAACACGTTTCGTGACTCTTTTTCGTTGCCCGGCGACCGGATGCGGTATTGCACGCATCGTAATGACGACCCACCGGCAATGAAGTTACTCCCCTTTGCAGGTAACAAAATATGTCAGGACACGGTTTTCGTCAATGCCCTTAACGATTCTATTACACAGCTTTACGCGAGCGCTGTCGTGCTCACGTCATCCGCAGGGAACACCACGCCGGTTTGACGGCGGATTTCGGTCTGCAGTTTCGCCGTCGTGCGGCTCACGGCAAGCCCTGGGTGGTTCACTTCATTGGTCTCTACCAGACGTGCGAACACCTCTGCCTCATACAGCATAGTGTTAATATGCTGAGGCTGCGTCAGCTCCTGGGCCTTACCGCCACGCGCGATAAAGCTGACTTTCTGACACTCCGAGATCTTCTCAACCACCAGTGCGCCATTTTCGCCCTGAATCTCACTCGGCAGCACAGAATCACTGACTTTGGAGTGCTGGAGCGTGACGCTGAAATCGCCGTAATCCAGCACCACGACGCCATGAGCATCGACACCGCTGTCGAGCAGGCTGGCGGTCGCGATCACGCCGTGCGGCTCGCCCCACAGGGCCACCGCAGAGGCCAGACAGTAAAAGCCAATATCCATAATCGAGCCGTTCGAGAAGGTCGGATTAAAGGTATTAGGGTTTTCGCCGTCGAGATAGCGCTGGTAGCGCGAGGAGTACTGGCAGTAATTGATAAAGGCTTTGCGCACTTTGCCAAGCTTCGGCAATGACTGCTGCAACAGCAGGAAGTTAGGCAGGCTGGCGGTTTTAAACGCTTCGAACAGCACCACCTGGTTTTCCCGCGCCAGTTGAATGGCAGCTTCCACTTCCTGAATATTGGACGCCAGTGGCTTCTCGCAAATCACATGTTTTTTGTGGGCGAGGAACTGCAGTGTTTGTGGGGAGTGAAGCGAATTCGGGCTGGCGATATACACCGCGTCAATGGCATCGCTCTGCGCCATCTCCTCAAGGGAGGTAAACAGATGCTCGACAGGATAATCGTTAGCAAAAGTCTGCGCCTGTTCAAGGCTGCGGGAATAGACGGCGGTGAGTTTGAATTTGCCGGTTTCATGGGCGGCGTCGACGAACTGGCGCGTGATCCAGTTCGTGCCTATAACTGCGAAACGTATCATAAACGTTCACGTACTCCGTAACGGGGAACCTTTTGTCACTTTAGCACGCACACATGACAAAACCAGTGCGTTAACCCTCATTACTCTTTAACGATAAATGCGTAAGCCACAGGCGCGTATCAAACTCCAGCTGGTGGTATTGCGGTTCCATGTGGCAGCACAAGGCGTAGAAGGCTTTGTCGTGCTCTTTTTCTTTCAGATGCGCCAGCTCATGCACCACGATCATCCGCAAAAAAGCCTCCGGGGCATTGCGAAACACGGTGGCGACGCGGATCTCGGCTTTGGCCTTCAGCTTTCCGCCCTGCACGCGGGACACGGCGGTGTGCAAACCCAGCGCGTTTTTCAGCACGTGGATCTTGTTGTCATACATCACTTTATTGATGGGCGGGGCGTTACGCAGAAACTGACTTTTCAGATCCTGGGTGTACTGCCAAAGTGCTTTATCCGTCGCGAAGCTGTGTGTTCCTGGATAACGTTTTTCAAGAACGCTGCCCAGGCGCTGTTCGGCAATTAAGGTGCGGACCTGGGAAAGTAAATTCTCCGGATAGCCCTGGAGATAACTAAGATTGCTCATCAACGCTCCACCTGAATAATAAAAAGGGTATACTCACGCACCCTTTTCAGGGATAACGCCAAATTTTACCACTCAGGAGGGCCGATGAGCCACTTAGACAACGGTTTCCGTTCACTCAATCTTAAACGTTTCCCGGAAACGGACGACGTTAACCCGCTTCAGGCGTGGGAAGCGGCGGATGAATATCTGCTGCAACAGTTGGATGACACTGAAATTGTCGGCCCGGTTCTGATCCTGAATGACACCTTTGGTGCGCTGGGTTGCGCGCTGGCCGAACACACACCTTACAGCATCGGCGATTCCTATTTGAGCGAGCTTGCGACGCGTGAAAACCTGCGTCACAACGAGATTGCGGAATCGAGCGTTAAGTTCCTCGACAGCACGGCAGAGTACCCGCAAGCACCGGGCGTTGTGCTGATCAAGATCCCTAAAACGTTAGCGCTGCTGGAGCAGCAGCTGCGCGCGCTGCGTCATGTGGTGACACCGGAAACGCGGATTATTGCGGGCGCCAAAGCGCGTGATATTCACAACTCGACTCTTGAGCTGTTCGAAAAGGTTCTGGGTCCTACCACCACGACGCTGGCGTGGAAAAAAGCCCGTCTGATTAACTGCACATTCAGCAATCCTGAGCTAAAAGACGCGCCAGAAACCCTGAGCTGGAAGCTGGAAGGAACCAACTGGACCATTCACAACCATGCGAACGTCTTCTCGCGCACGGGGCTGGATATCGGCGCTCGCTTCTTCCTGGAACATCTGCCGGACAATCTGGAAGGCGAAATTGTCGATCTCGGCTGTGGTAACGGCGTTGTCGGCCTGACTCTGCTTGAGAAAAACCCGGAAGCCAGCGTTATCTTCACCGATGAATCGCCAATGGCCGTGGCCTCAAGCCGCCTGAACGTTGAAACCAACATGCCGGAAGCGTTGGATCGCTGCGAGTTTATGATCAACAACGCGCTGTCGGGCGTCGAGCCATTCCGCTTTAACGCGGTGGTGTGCAACCCGCCGTTCCACCAGAAACATGCCCTCACGGATAACGTGGCCTGGGAAATGTTCCACCACGCGCGTCGCTGCCTGAAAATTAACGGTGAACTGTACATCGTGGCGAACCGCCACCTCGACTACTTCCACAAGCTGAAGAAGATCTTCGGTAACTGCTCTACGGTCGCCACCAATAACAAATTTGTGGTGCTGAAAGCCGTGAAACTGGGGCGTCGTCGCTAAGCTGGCCCTGCTGCGACGATTATGCCCGGTAGCGCTATGTTTACCGGGCGTACATGACCTAGATTTCCAGCGCCAGACGGGTTCCCTGCGCAATCGCGCGCCGGGCGTCCAGCTCCATCGCCACATCGCACCCGCCAATCAAATGCACCGTTTTCCCGGCCTCGCGCAGCGGATCGGCCAGATCGCGTTTCGGCTCTTGCCCGGCACATAAAATCACATGATCCACGCGTAGCACCTGCGGTTCACCCGCAAGAGTGATATGCAGCCCTTCATCGTCGATCTTCTGATAACTCACCGCCGGGATCATCTTCACGCCGCGAGAAAGCAGCGTCGCGCGATGGATCCAGCCGGTAGTTTTCCCCAGCCCATCGCCCGGTTTGCTGGCTTTGCGCTGGAGCATCACAATCTGGCGCGGGCTTTTCGGCAGCTGCGGTCCTTCCGGACGCAGGCCACCGGACTGTTTCAGGCTGGTGTCGATACCCCATTCCACGCAAAACTCGGCGATGTTCTGGCTGGTCGCTTCGCCCGGCTGGCTTAAATACATGGCCGTATCAAAGCCGATGCCGCCGCAGCCGATAATTGCCACCCGTTCGCCGACCGGAACTTTGTCGCGCAGCACGTCGAGATAACTCAACACTTTTGGATGATCGACCCCTTCGATCGCGGGTGTGCGTGGGGCGATCCCGCTGGCGAGGATCACTTCGTCATACGCCGCCAGATCCTCCGCGCGGACAAACTGATTAAGCCGCAGATCCACGCCCGTCAGGGCGATCATTCGGCGGTAATAGCGCAGGGTTTCATAAAACTCCTCTTTGCCGGGGATCTGTTTGGCGATATTAAACTGCCCGCCGATCTCCGCCAGCGCGTCAAACAGCGTCACCGAATGGCCGCGCGACGCGGCATTCACTGCGAACGCCAGTCCCGCAGGGCCTGCGCCGACCACGGCCAGTCGTTTGGTTTTCACCGCAGGCACAATCGGCATTTTGGTTTCATGACAGGCGCGCGGATTGACGAGGCATGAGGTGACTTTACCGACGAAGATCTGATCCAGGCATGCCTGGTTACAGCCGATACAGGTATTGATCTCATCCGCGCGGCCGCTTTGCGCTTTGGAAAGCAGCTCGGCATCGGCGAGGAACGGACGCGCCATCGACACCATATCCGCATCGCCTTTTGCCAGCACATCATCTGCAACCTGCGGATCGTTAATACGGTTGGTGGTGACCAGCGGGATCGACACTTTGCCCTTCAGTTTGCGCGTTACCCAGCTAAACGCTGCGCGCGGGACCGGTGTGGCAATCGTAGGGATACGCGCCTCGTGCCAGCCGATGCCGGTGTTGATGATGGTCGCGCCTGCCGCTTCGATGGCCTGCGCCAGCTGGAGGGTCTCCTCGAATGTGCCACCGCCTTCGACCAGATCGAGCATCGACAGGCGGAACACGATAATAAAATCAGCCCCGGCGCGCTCGCGCACGGCGCGTACCACTTCCACGGCAAACCGCATCCGGCGGGGATAATCGCCGCCCCATTCGTCGTCGCGCTGGTTCGTACGGGCGGCCAGAAACTCGTTAATCAGATAGCCTTCGGAGCCCATGATCTCAACGCCATCGTAGCCTGCTTCACGCGCCAGCGCGGCGCAGTGGGCGAAGTCATCGATCAAGGCGAGGATCTCTTCGTGGGTGAGGGCGTGCGGCTTAAAGCGATTAATCGGCGCCTGTATGGCGGAAGGGGCCACCAGATGCGGCTGATAGCTGTAGCGCCCGGTGTGCAGGATCTGCAGGGCGATTTTACCGCCCTCTTTGTGCACCGCATCGGTGACAAGCCGGTGATGGGGCAACTGGCTGGCATCGTTCAACACCGCACCGCCTTCCATGCCAACACCCGAGGGGGCAGGGGCGACACCGCCGGTGACAATCAGCGCCACGCCGTGACGCGCACGTTCGGCGTAAAACGCCGCCAGACGCTCTGCGCCGTCAGGATGCTCCTCCAGACCGGTATGCATAGAGCCCATCAACACGCGGTTTTTGAGCGTAGTAAACCCCAGATCGAGGGGGGCAAAAAGCGACGGATAGCGGCTCATAATCTCTTCCAGTGTAAAATTATTGTTATGTGGTCGGATGAGTTACTAATTTAGCCACTCGCGGGCAAAAGAGGAAAAGAGGCGTGTGATGATTGTGATGGGATTCAAAGATTAGGAGTGCCGTCACTCATTCGGAAGTATTGTAACAACATACAAATGCACATTCAGAATGTGAGATTGGGTACTTTTTTTTTAGAAAAACATGATTAAATGCACTTCATTTAATGGTGATAACTTGTTGTTATTCAAGGAGGAAATCATAATGGAGTATCCATCAAAATTATCAATAGATTGTCCCTGTACTCTGTTTAAAACGATCAACCCATTTAATGATTATTCTGCGGATGATATGCAATGTGGGGATATGAATGAGCAGCAGTTAAGATCACTTGGGTTGCACGATATCTCAGGCCAGGTGGACCCTTATCGGCTAATTTGCTACGACGTTCCGAACGTACCAACGATATTTGGTGGGTACACTACCCCCTCCGATGGAAGAAAAGTGTCTCACGAAGAATGCGTAAATATTTTATTCAATGAAATGACTGAACTTTCAAATGAATTTTCGCGCATAGGAAAATATCAGCATCTAATTAAAGAGATGATCTCTCATTTTAGATATGGTGATGGAAAACCTTTTTATAGCACATCTCTTAATGTTGCGTTCGAAAACCGTGTGAATGACCCAAAACCTAACAGTTCAATATCAATAATAAAGAGCACCATTGAGGATAAATCTGGTGCTGGTTTTTTCTGGAGTGCATATACACCACTCGAGGATAGTATTGCATTAGCACTTCATGATTCAATTTTACCAAAATTCAATAAAGTGCAAGACAACATTAATGGTCTTGGAATAACGGTGCATGATATCCATGCTCAGAAGATAACGCTTCTATTCATTGAAAAATATGCAATAGGATGGGAGGCTGAAATCCTCTTTGAGGCACAGGACCACTTTGGTCTTGATTGTATTGATATTAAAAGTGAATTTTATAGCCAGTTCCGTTTTTTTCGCATCTGGTTCTTTCTTCAACGGCACAAAGACTTCGCCTTTCGACCTTTCTTTACGAATTTTTCTGCGTTTGCAAGAATTGGAAGTTATCAATGAAAAACAAAAAAAAGCGATTAATTGGCATTTTTGTTATTATTGCAATGTGTAATCTTTGGTCGCTTCGACCAGTTAAAATATTACATGTTTATTCTGACTTCAATTCTTCGGTCTTCGTTGTAGTCGATCATTTACCATGGGCTGACAGTGATAAAATTGGTTGGTTTTTATCACGAAGGGAAAAATTAATGAATGATTATCCCTTAATCGATGGTATTCCTCATTCTTATTATATTATGGATGTAGGTGAAGGGTTTACAAATTATAAAGAAAACCCGAAGGAAGATCTGTTGTGTTTTTCAATGGGAAAGAAGGAGCATAATTGTATTATTAAAAATAATCCGATGGTTATGAGTGAACGGCCCTATGAAAATATTAATTTTCAGATATCTTCTGAATGGGCAGTTTATAATTATGAATTAACTCACGAAGGCAAAATTGAATATAGCCATAGAGAGAGGTAGGCCGGATAAGCGCATCGCCATCCGGCCCGTTTTTATGGTGCAACAGCCCGCACAAGCCCCGGGGCCTGCCACATCGACGTGGTCAGCCCGCTGTCGACCAACCCTAGCTGGTCGGCGTACACCGCCTGCCATTTCTGCATCATGCCGTCGTACAGTTCGCGGTGTTCTGGGTTGGGGGTAAATTCCCGGCTCCAGCGCACCAGTTTTTCCCCCGTCGATGCCATATCGGCATACAACCCGGCACCGGTGCCTGCTGCAATGGCGCAGCCCAGCGCGGTCGCCTCTTTGACTTCCGGCACGCGCACCGGCAGTCCGGTGACGTCGCTTAAAATCTGGCTCCAGAGCGCGCCTTTTGCGCCGCCGCCTGCAAACACCAGGCTCTCAAACTTTACCCCGGAAAAGTGCGAAATCTGCGCCAGATTACAGGCGGAGACAATCGCCGCATTCTCTTCCAGCGCGCGGAACAGCGTGGCTTTATTGCATTTTTCCGGATCGATGGAGAGATTAATAAACGACGGTGCGGCGTGGTACCACTGCTTAAAATGCATCGCATCGGAAAAGATCGGCATCACGCCGTGCGATCCCGCCGGAACACGGGCTGCCATCTCTTCAAGCAGGGCGTAAGTGTCCATCCCCATCCGCTCGGCAATGAGTTTCTCTTCAGCGCAAAACGCGTCGCGGAACCAGCGCATCGTCAGCCCGGTGAAGAAGCTAATGGATTCCGCCTGCACCATACCGGGTATCACGTGCGGATTAACGCGAATATTCATCTCCGGATCGGTACGCACCTGCGGCAAATTCACCACCTGCTGCCAGAACGTTCCGCCCAGCACCGCGGTTTGCCCGGCGCGGACCACGCCCAGCCCCAGACAGCCCAGTTGCACGTCGCCACCGCCCATTACCACCGGCGTGCCTTCGCGCAGCCCACTCTGTTGCGCCGCTTCGCGGGTCACCGCTCCCAGCACCGTGCCCGTCTCTTTGACAGGGGAGAGAATATCGGCCCGCAGCCCGGCCATATCCAGCAGAGCAGGGCGCCAGTCGCGGCTGAAGAGATCGAGCATCCCGGTAGTGCCTGCATTGGAAGGATCCACCGCCAGCTCGCCCGAAAGCTTCGCCGCCAGCCAGTCGCTGATCATGGTGATGGTCGCCGCCTTGCGATAGATATCCGGACGATGGTGCGCCAGCCACAGCAGACGCGGCATGGCGCTCAGGGCCAGCGTCTGGCCGGAGACGTCATACACTTCGGATTCAAAACGGTAGTCATGGATCTCTTTGAGTTCAGCCACTTCCCGGCTGGCGCGGGCATCGACGTTAGCGCAGGCCCAGATGGCATCGCCGTTGCGGTCGTAAAGCACGATCCCCTCGCGCATCGAACAGCAGGCGACGGACTGGATATCCGCTGCGCTCAGGTGCGCGCGCTCCAGCGCCTGATGAATGCACTGGCAGGCCAGCCGCCAGTTGGTGTCGAGATCGAACTCCATCGAGCCTGGCACGTTCTCCACGCTCAGGTGTTTCCACTCCGCCTGGCCGACGGCGACCTGGTTGCCCTGCAAATCAAATACAACGGCGCGAACGCTTCCCGTCCCTGCATCTAACGCTAAAAGGTAACTCATGAGCTTGCCTCGTGTTGGCACGGGGCACGTGGCTTATTTCGCCAGGGCAAGCACCGCGCGGGCTGTCGTCTCTTCCGTCACCAGGCCATTAATAAGGCGACCTTTCAGTGCGGCGTAAATCGCATCTGCTTTCTCTTCCCCTCCGGCCACGCCGACGATGGTTGGCAACTGCGCCAGTTCATCGAGCGTGACGCCGAGCAATTCCTGATGAATCTCCAGGTCGGGCACCCGTTCGCCTGCGGCATTGAGGAAATAGCCGAGGATGTCGCCGACCGCGCCTTTGCGCGCATACATGAGCTGCTCGCCTTCGCTGATATAGCCCGAGCGCAAAATGGTGGCGTCACGGCGCTGATTCACGGAGCCAATACCCACCACGGCGGCGTCGGCGGCGGTGGCGGCGAGGATCACGTCCCGCACGCTGGCTTCGCGTTTTAAAATGCCGGCAACGTCTGCCGATGAAACCCGCAGCGGGGCCGGGATCATGCTGATGCTACAGGCCGCATCCAGCTGACCGATGCCGGTCATATAAGGGCCCACGCCGCCGGAAAGCGTCACCAGCCGCACCTGCTGTGAGCTAATAAAGCCGCTTAAGTGCTGAATGCAGCTCATGGTTGCTTCACCAAATCCCACCGCCAGCAGCTGTCCCGGTTCCAGTAACCCCATCAGCGACTGCGCTGCGCCAATCCCCAGCCGCACGTTCATCGGCGCAGTATTCAGAGCTGGCACCACGCGAACCATTTTCAGGTTAAAGCGCTGCTGCAGCTCAGTCTCCAGCGCCAGACACCCCTCATAGCGGGAATTTATCTGTACGCGGATCACCCCGGACTGACGCCCTTTTTCCAGTAAACGGGAGATCTTCAGGCGCGGCAGCCCTAAGCGCTCGCCAATATCGTTCTGCGTCAGGCCGTCGTGGTAGTAACACCACGCCACCCTGGCGACCAGTTCTTCCTCTGCCAGCGCCAGTCCGGCAAATCGACTCTCTTCGGCAGTGCGTTTATCGCCCATATTTGAACTCTTATAAAAATTTAGATCATATGTTCGCTCAGACGCGGGCAGAAAGTGTGAGCCACGCGGCAAAACGGATCTTTAAAGAAACAACGCAGAGTTATCAGGATCTGAATCGATAAAACTGTGATCCCTGCACGGTTGTAAATATAGTTCACCGTCTACGCTTTTGAACATTATTAAATCAAAAAATCATTTGTTCAATAGCGGAGCGATGATGACAGTCCTGATCGAAGCGCGTGATATCCACAAGCAGTTCTCCGGCGTACTGGTGCTGAAAGGCATTGATTTCACGCTGCTATCCGGTCAGGTCCATGCTCTGATGGGCGGCAACGGCGCGGGAAAATCGACGCTGATGAAAATAATCGCCGGGGTGGAAACGCCCGACTGCGGTGAACTTTATGTTGAAGGCAAGCCATTTGCGCGCCTCAAGCCCGGCCAGGCACACCAGCTGGGGATCTACCTGGTGCCGCAGGAGCCGATGCTGTTTCCCAATCTCACCGTGCGCGAAAACATCCTCTTTCGTCTGCCGCGCGGAACGCAACACGAAAAACGCCTCGCCGACAAACTCCAGCAGCTGCAGTGTCAGCTGAATCTCGACGCCGCTGCCAGCACCCTCGAAGTGGCAGATCAGCAGATGGTGGAGATCCTGCGCGGATTAATGCGCGAGGCGAAGATCCTGATCCTCGATGAACCGACCGCTTCACTCACGCCGGGGGAGACGGAACGCCTGTTCCGCCAGATCCGCGCATTACAGGATCTCGGGGTCGGCATCGTGTTTATCTCTCATAAATTGCCGGAGATCCGCCAGCTCGCCAGCCACATCTCGGTGATGCGTGACGGGGCGGTAGTGTTGAGCGGCGAAACCTCGGCCTATGACGACAGCGCCTTAATCGCCGCCATGACGCCGGTCAGCCGCGAGCACGCCTTAAGCGACACGCAAAAACTGTGGCTGGCGCTGCCGGGCAATCGCCGCACGCAGGCGCAGGATTTCCCGGTGCTGCGGGTGGAAGATCTGACGGGCGAAGGCTTTATCGATCTCAATGTCGAGATCTACGCCGGGGAGATCGTCGGCCTCGCCGGGCTGGTGGGATCCGGGCGCACCGAGTTCGCGGAGACGCTCTACGGGCTGCGACCCGCACGCGGCGGGCGGATCTGGCTTGAGAACCAGGAGATCGGCGGCGATTCCGTCCTGTCGCGTCTCGCCAAAGGGCTGGTCTATCTCCCGGAGGACAGGCAGGTTTCCGGATTGTTTCTCGATGCGCCGATCCGCTGGAACACCGTGGCGCTGAACGAGCCGTCTCTCTGGCAGCAGCGCAAGCGGGAAGCGGCGGTGGTGGAGCGTTACCACCGGGCGCTTGGGATCAAGCTCAACCACCCGGATCAAACCGTGCGCACGCTCTCCGGTGGCAATCAGCAGAAGGTGCTGCTGGCCCGCTGTCTGGAAGCCAATCCGCTGCTGCTGATCGTGGATGAGCCGACGCGCGGCGTCGATGTTTCGGCGCGTGCGGACATTTATCAGCTGATCAAAAGCGTGGCGGCGCAGAACGTGGCGGTGCTGATGATCTCCAGCGATCTCGATGAATTTCCGGGTCTCGCCGACCGCGTGCTGGTGATGCATCAGGGCGTGCTCAGCGGTGAACTGCCGCGCCACGCCGTCAGCCTCGATCGGATGATGGCGCTGGCCTTTGGAGGACAATCATGAAGACGTTACTGAAGAACCGCGAGCTGAGCGCCTTTCTCGCCATTCTGGCGCTGTTCGGCGTACTGGTGGCGCTCAATCCGGCGTATTTGAGCTTTCAGACGCTGGGGATGATTTTCGCCAGTTCGCAAATCCTGATCCTGCTGGCCCTCGGCGCGACGCTGGTGATGCTGACGCGCAACATTGATGTGTCGGTTGGCTCGACGGTCGGGCTGTGTGCGATTGCCGTCGGCGTGGCGCTCAACAACGGCTACAGCCTGCCGGTGTCGATGCTTTTTGCGGTCGCCATTGGCGCGCTGGCCGGGGCCTTTAACGGCCTGCTGGTGGTTGGGCTGCGTATTCCGGCGATTGTCGCCACTCTCGGCACGCTGGGGCTATATCGCGGGACGATGCTGCTGTGGACCGGCGGGAAGTGGATCGAAGGATTACCGTCGAGCCTGAAAGCCCTGTCGGAACCCGTCGCCGTCGGTGTTTCGCCGCTGGGTATGGTGGTGCTGTTTCTGGCGCTGATTGGCGCGTGGACGTTGTCGCGCACCGCGTCAGGCCGTGATTTTTATGCCGTGGGCGATAACCTGGCCGCTGCGCGTCAGCTCGGCGTGGCGGTGAACCGCACCCGGATGATCGCGTTTACCCTCAACGGCGTGCTGGCCGCCTGCGCCGGGATCGTCTTTGCGTCGCAGATCGGTTTTGTACCGAACCAGACCGGCAGCGGGCTGGAGATGAAAGCCATCGCCGCCTGCGTGCTGGGCGGAATCTCCCTTCTCGGCGGAACCGGGACCCTGATTGGCGCGTTTCTCGGCGCCTTCTTCCTCACGCAAATCGACACCGTGCTGGTGCTGTTCAAGCTCCCGGCCTGGTGGAATGACTTTATCGCCGGGCTGGTCTTGCTCGGTGTGCTGGTCCTCGACGGGCGCCTGCGTCAGGCGCTGGCGCGTCATCAGCGCGCGCTGAAGTACAGCCGTTTCCAGCCCGGCAACAAAGGGGGAAAGCACGTCACCCCGTTTCCGAAACGCAAAAAAGAGGTGGCGTAAATGAAGCTTAACTGGGAAAGCGCGCTGCTGATTTTACTGGTGCTGGAGATCCTGCTGTTCGGGGCCATCAACCCACGGATGCTGGATATCAACATGCTGCTGTTCAGCACCAGCGATTTCATCTGCATCGGTATTGTGGCGCTGCCGCTGACGCTGGTGATCATCAGCGGCGGGATTGATATTTCGCTCGGATCGACCATTGGCCTGTGCGCGATTGCGCTGGGCGTGATGATGCAGGCCGGCTGGCCCATGACGCTGGCGATACCGCTCACGCTGGTACTCGGCCTGCTGTGTGGCCTGTTTAACGCGGCGCTGATCCACTACACCGGCATCAGCCCGCTGGTGATTACCCTCGGTACGCTCTACCTCTACGGCGGCGGGGCGCTGCTGCTCTCCGGCATGGCAGGCGCGACCGGCTACGAAGGCATCGGCGGCTTCCCGGACAGCTTTACCGCCTTCGCCAATCTGACGCTGTTCGGCCTGCCGATTCCGCTGGTGTTGTTCGCGGTGATTTCCTTCTTCTTCTGGCTGATCACCCATCGCGGGCGCTTTGGTCGGCACCTGTTTTTGATTGGGCAAAACCCGCGTGCGGCGCGCTACGCCGCCCTGTCGGTGAACGGGATGCCGTATGCGTTGTACGGGCTGGTGGGCGTGGCGTCGGCGATCGCCGCGCTGGTGATGGTCTCCTATTTCGGCTCGGCGCGCTCCGATCTGGGGCGCGATCTGCTGATGCCCGCGCTCACGGCGGCGGTGCTCGGCGGGGCGAATATTTATGGCGGTTCAGGTTCGGTTGTGGGTACAGCGCTGGCGGCATTGCTGGTGGGGTATCTGCAACAGGGTTTACAGATGGTCGGCATCCCCAACCAGGTGTCGAGCGCGCTGTCAGGGGCGCTGTTGGTTGTGGTGGTGATGGGACGTTCGCTGAGTCTGCACCGTGAATGGCTGCGCACTCTTCTCACAAAACATACCCGGAGCGTAAGATGAAAACAAAACTGATAGTCCTGGCGATGGCGTTAAGCTTTGCCTCGGCGCAGGCCGCCGAACGGATTGCGTTCATTCCTAAACTGGTGGGCGTCGGCTTCTTTACCAGCGGCGGGAACGGCGCAAAAGAGGCGGGTAAAGATTTGGGCGTGGACGTTACCTACGATGGCCCGACCGAACCGAGCGTCTCCGGCCAGGTGCAGCTCATCAACAACTTCGTTAACCAGGGCTTCAACGCCATTATCGTCTCCGCCGTATCGCCGGACGGACTCTGCCCGGCGCTCAAACGCGCGATGCAGCGCGGCGTGAAAGTGCTGACCTGGGATTCCGACACTAAACCCGAATGCCGCAGCATCTATATCAATCAGGGTACGCCGGAGCAGCTCGGCAGCCTGCTGGTGGATATGGCCGGAAAACAGGTCACGAAACCGGACGCCAAAGTCGCGTTCTTCTACTCCAGCCCAACCGTGACGGACCAGAACCAGTGGGTGAAAGAGGCGAAAGCCAAAATCGAGAAAGACCACCCGCAGTGGCAAATCGTCACCACCCAGTTTGGCTATAACGACGCGACCAAATCCCTGCAAACCGCCGAGGGGATCTTAAAAGCCTACCCGGATCTGGATGCGATCATCGCGCCGGACGCTAACGCGCTGCCAGCGGCGGCGCAGGCGGCGGAGAATCTCAAGCGCGAAGGGGTGGCGATTGTCGGTTTTAGTACGCCGAACGTGATGCGTCCGTACGTCGAGCGCGGCACGGTAAAAGCCTTCGGCCTGTGGGATGTGGTCCAGCAGGGCAAAATTGCGGTCAATGTCGCCGATCATTTGCTGAAAAAAGGCGATCTTAACGTGGGCGACAGCGTGGATGTGAAAGGCATCGGCGTGCTGAAAGTCGAGCCTAACAGCGTGCAGGGTTATCAGTATGAGGCGAAGGGGAATGGCATCGTGCTGCTGCCGGAGCGCGTGGTGTTCACCAAAGAGAACATTGATAAATACGACTTCTGACGGGGGAGAACATGGCTGATTTAGATGACATCAAAGACGGAAAAGATTTCGGTATCGGCACGCCGCAGCAGAACGTGCCCTTTACCCTGAAGGGCTGCGGCGCGCTGGACTGGGGGATGCAATCCCGGCTTGCGCGCATCTTCAACCCGAAAAGCAACCGCACCGTGATGCTCGCCTTCGACCACGGCTATTTCCAGGGGCCGACCACCGGGCTTGAGCGTATCGACCTGTCGATTGCTCCGCTGTTTGCCGAAACCGACGTGCTGATGTGTACCCGTGGGATTTTGCGAAGCACCGTTCCGCCAGCTACCAACAAACCGGTGGTGCTGCGCGCGTCGGGCGGTAACTCGATTCTGGGCGAGCTGTCGAACGAGTGCGTGGCGGTGGCAATGGAGGACGCGCTGCGCCTGAACGTCTGCGCGGTGGCGGCGCAGGTGTATATCGGCAGCGAGTTTGAGCACCAGTCTATCAATAACATTATCAAGCTGGTGGATGCGGGCAATCGCTACGGCATTCCGACCCTGGCAGTGACCGGCGTCGGGAAAGAGATGGCCCGTGACGCGCGCTATTTCTCGCTCGCCAGCCGTATTGCCGCCGAAATTGGCGCGCAGTTCGTCAAAACCTATTTCGTGGAAGAGGGCTTCGAAAAAGTCACCGCCAGCTGTCCGGTGCCGATTGTGATCGCCGGGGGGAAAAAATTGCCCGAACACGAAGCGCTGGAGATGTGTTTCCGCGCCATCGATCAGGGGGCGTCAGGCGTGGATATGGGGCGCAACATCTTCCAGTCCAGCGCGCCGCTGGCGATGCTGAAGGCGGTGAAGAAAGTGGTTCACGAGAACATGAGCGCCCGCGAGGCGTTCCAGTTCTGGCAGGAAGAGAAACAGGGAGAGGTGAAATGAATGTGACGTTAGTGGAAATCAATATTAAACCGGAGCGCGTGGATGAGTTTCTGGAGATGTTTCGCGCCAATCATGAGGGCGCCATTCAGGAGCCGGGAAATCTGCGTTTTGACGTGTTACAGGACCCGCGCGTCAAAACCCGGTTCTTTATCTACGAAGCTTACAAAGACGAAGAGGCGGTGCTGGCACATAAGAAAACGCCGCACTATCTGGCCTGCGTGGAGAAACTCGAAGCGCTGATGTCGGAGCCGAGGAAGAAGCGGAGCTTTGTCGGGTTAATGCCGGCGTAAAAATCGCCGGAGGCACTGCGATTTACCCGGCCTACCGATTGCGTAGGCCGGATAAGTGCAGCGCTATCCGGCGAGAGAGTGGTCGTTACGCCTCTTCCACACTCACCCTCATTGCCGCCAGCGCCTTGCGGGCCGCTTTTAATACGGCCTCGCACTGCTCAATGGTCAGCGTCAGCGGGGGTTCGATACGGATGGTTTTCGAGTTGTTCAACGTTCCGGCCACCAACACGCGCTGGCGGAACATCTCGCTTGCGAAGTTGTAGCCGATTTCGTTATCCACAAACTCGATGGCCATCAGCATCCCTTTGCCGCGTGCATCCTGCACCAGATCCGGGTATTCACGCCCTAACTGCAGGAAACCGTCCAGCAACATATCGCCTTTCTGCTCCGCCTGCGCGGGCAGATTCTGCTCCAGCAGCACGTTGATGGTGGCCAGCGCGGCCGCACAGGCCAGCGGGTTACCGCCAAAGGTGGTGGTATGCAGGAACGGATTATCGAACAGCACCGAGAACACCTCTTCGGTGGCAACGGTGGCACCAATCGGCATCACGCCGCCGCCGAGGGCTTTCGCCAGGCACAGGATATCCGGCTGCACGTTCTCATGCTCGCAGGCAAACATCTTGCCGGTGCGCCCCATTCCGGTCTGCACTTCATCCAGAATCAGCAGCGCGCCAAACTCGTCGCACAGCTTACGCACCGCAGGCAGATAGCCCTGCGGTGGCAGGATCACTCCGCCTTCGCCCTGAATCGGCTCGAGGATCACCGCAGCCACGTCGTCGCCGGTTTTACGGCACTCGGAGAGCACGGTACGCATCGCGTTGATATCACCGAAAGGCACGTGGCGGAAACCCGGCAGCAGCGGCATAAAGGGTTTGCGGAACGTCGATTTTGCCGTTGCCGACAGTGCGCCCAGCGACTTGCCGTGGAACGCGCCCGTGGTCGCGATAAAGGTAAATTTCCCGCGCGGCGACTGGTACGCTTTGGCGAGTTTCAGCGCCGCTTCGACCGACTCCGTGCCGCTATTGCAGAAGAAGCTGTATTTCAGTTTGCCGGGCGTTAACGCTGCCAGCGTTTTCGCAAGCATGGCGCGAAGTGGGTCGAGCAGCTCCTGGCTGTGAAGGGGTTGTTTCTCGAGTTGATTCTGTACGGCGGAAACCACAGTTGGATTACGGTGCCCCACGTTGAAAATTCCAAAACCACCCAGGCAATCTATAAACTCCTGTCCCTGGGTGTCGACAAGCGTATTTAGACTTCCCGCTTGCCACTCTACGGCTCCGTAATCCCCGCCAGCGGTAACAGATTTTCGGTACTCTAAAAATCCCGGATTCACATGTTCTTTAAAGTAATCAATCACCTCTCGATTAAGTTGTTTCATCTCCTCATGGTCAAGCGTTCGCTTTTCGATGAGATTCAGTGCGTGCGCGGTACAGGCGAGAGCCGAGGCGCTGGAAGGTAACCTGTTCAAAATGAGCTCCGGGGGATCGCGTATCACATGATACTGAATTAATTATTGCAGGGATTACGCCACTTCCCGTGACTTAACGAAAATCGGGATAAATGCCAGGTCAACATAATGTTGTGCAAAATTTAATCGTGCCGGACGAAAAGATACGCGCTTTGCCGCTGGGCTATCTGGCCTGGCGACTGCCCTGGAATTCGTCAATTGCACCCTTGTAGTGCATGGTTTGCCACTTAAGGAGGCGTTAACTGGTGAGCATTTATGGGTAATTTCTTTGCGAAAGTATTTGAAATCAATCAATTAGAAATGCGTACAAAAAGTGCGGTTTAACTGCAATTTGCGATCTCGATCGGATTTAACAACTAAAGATAAATTATTTACCGCCGAAAAAAGATAAACCCACAAAATTAACATTCAAATAACCTGCAAGGGATGCCCATCATGTCCGCTCAACCGTATGTCACTCAGAATGAATATCCTCTGAACGACGATACCACCCTCATGTCCACCACCGATCTCCACAGCCACATGACCCACACCAACGACACCTTCGTGAAAGTGAGCGGCTACCAACTGGATGAACTTCTGGGCCAGCCGCACAATCTGGTGCGCCACCCGGATATGCCTAAAGCGGCCTTTGCCGATATGTGGTACACGCTGAAACAGGGCGAGCCATGGAGTGGAATTGTGAAAAACCGCCGTAAGAATGGCGACCACTACTGGGTGCGCGCCAACGCCGTGCCGATGGTGCGCGGCGGAGAGGTGACGGGCTACATGTCGATTCGCACCCGAGCCACGGCGGAGGAGATCGCCGCAGTCGAACCGCTGTATAAAGCCCTGAACGAAGGGCGCTGCAATAAACGTGTACATAAAGGGCTGGTGGTGAGTAAGGGCTGGCGCGGGAAATTACCGGCGATGCCGCTGCGCTGGCGGGTGCGTGGCGTGATGGCAGGCCTGTTTGTGGCACTGGCTGCCACGCTTATTGCCACTCATGCGAGCTGGGCGGCGCTGGGCGCGAGCGCGCTGGTGATGCTGCTGGGCACTCTCCTGTTCGAGCAGCAAATCGTGCGCCCGATAGAGAATGTGGCGCGTCAGGCGCTCAAAGTGGCGACCGGCGAGCGTAACAGCGTTGACCATCTGAACCGCAGCGATGAGCTGGGGCTGACCCTGCGCGCGGTCGGACAGCTGGGGCTGATGTGCCGCTGGCTGATCAATGATGTTTCCAGCCAGGTGGTAAGTGTGCGCGATGGCAGCGACCGACTGGCGAAGGGCAATGAAGATCTCAACGATCGCACCCGCCAGACGGTCGAGAATGTGCAGCAGACCGTGACGACGATGAATCAGATGGCGGCGTCGGTGCAGAGCAACTCTGAAACCGCAGCGGCGGCCGATAAACTCTCGATAGTGGCGAGTGACGCGGCAGCGGAAGGGGGCCACGCGATGCAGACCGTGGTGAAAACCATGGATGATATTGCCGACAGCACCCAGCGAATTGGCTCCATCACCAAGCTTATCAACGATATTGCCTTCCAGACCAATATTCTGGCGCTGAACGCGGCGGTTGAAGCGGCGCGTGCGGGCGAGCAGGGTAAAGGCTTTGCCGTGGTGGCCGGAGAGGTGCGTCATCTGGCAAGCCGCAGCGCCAGCGCCGCCAACGATATTCGCAAGCTGATTGATGCCAGCGCCAGCAAGGTGCAGTCGGGCTCCGATCAGGTTCACGCCGCCGGGCGCACCATGGACGACATCGTGGAGCAGGTGCAAAACGTGACGCGCCTGATTGCCCAGATCAGCCACTCGACCTCCGAGCAGGCGACCGGTCTGTCTGATCTGACCCGTGCGGTTGCCGAACTGGATGACATCACGCAGAAAAACGCCGATCTGGTGGAAGAGAGCGCCCGCGTCTCGGCGATGGTGAAGCACCGCGCCGGACGTCTGGAAGATGCGGTCACGGTTCTTCATTGATTCAGTAACGTTCAAGAAAAAGCCCGCTTGTTTCAGCTGAAATAAGCGGGCTTTTTTATTCCCGGCGTTGTAATTATATTTACGCTGAAATGTTAATTTTATATTAAATAACTAAAGTAATTGACTCAGTTATTTATCCCCACCTAAGCCAATTTACCCCAACGCTATTTCAAAAATCACCTGTCTGACGGTTAAGTAACGATCGATGGCGCGTTATTAATAGATTCAGCCTATCCATTGCAGTGGTTATGAAATATAAAAACGATCAAAGTCATAAAGTTAGCGTGAAAGTTACCGATAACGCTGATCGTCTGAGAAATAATCACATCGATGGAGTATATATGTTCTTACATGACGTAAAGATCGGCACAAAATTATTTCTGGCCTTTGGATTCTTAATTGTTCTGATGGTGGTGAGTGCCAGCCTGTCGCTCCTGAGCCTTAATCGGGCAAATAACGGGATGCAAACCATCATTACCCACGATTACCCGACGACGGTAAAAGCCAATCAGTTAATTGATAACTTCCAGGAATTTGTTAGCACTCAACAGCTCATGCTGCTGGATGAGCAGGGCAAGTATGCTGCCCAGTCGCAGCAGCGGCTGAAAGCGATCAGCGAACAGATTACCGTCATTCTGACTGACCTGAATAACTCCCTGAAAGACGCAAAATCGCAACAGATCCTGACCGGCATCCGCGACGTGCGTCAGCAGTATCTCGACTCCCGCTATCGGATTTTGCAGGCCGTGCAGAACAACGACCGCGCGGGGGCGATCCAGGAGATGATGACCCACACCGTGGATCTGCAACAGGCTTACAAGGCCAAAGTGCAGGAGCTGATCGCGGTGCAAAACAGCGAAATGCAAAGCGCCGGAAAGCAGGTGGACGGCGATTTCAACACCAACCGCTTGCTGCTGGTGATCCTCACCGCGTTTAGCGTGCTGATCGGCAGTACGATTGGCTGGTTTATCGTGCGATCCATTACCCGTCCGCTGGGCGAGGCGGTGGCGTTTGCTGAAGCCATTGCTGAAGGCGATTTAACCCGCAACATCACCACCCGCACGAAAGACGAAACAGGCTTGTTGCTGCATGCCCTGATGGAGATGAAAACCCGTTTACTGGAAATTGTGCAGCAGGTGCAGTCTGGCTCGGAAAATATCTCCAGCGCGGCGGCGCAGATTGTGGCGGGGAACCAGGATCTGGCGGCGCGTACCGAAGAGCAGGCCAGTTCCGTAGAACAAACTGCGGCTTCGATGGAACAGATCACCGCTACGGTGAAAAATACTGCGGCACATACGGGTGAGGCGACGAACCTCTCCGCTGATGCGGCGAGCGTGGTGAAAAACAACGGCGAGATGATGAAGCAGGTGACGCAGAAAATGCGCCTGATTAACGAAACCTCTAACCGCATGTCGGATATCATCAACCTGATCGATGCGATTGCCTTCCAGACGAATATTCTGGCGCTGAACGCAGCAGTTGAGGCGGCGCGTGCCGGTGAGCATGGGCGCGGTTTTGCGGTGGTGGCCGGAGAAGTGCGCCAGCTGGCGCAGAAAAGCGCTTCGTCTGCCAGCGAGATCCGCCAACTGATCGAAAGCTCAACCAGTCAGACCCAGGACGGGATGAACCTGGTGGAAAAAGCGAGCGGGCTGATTAACGGCATGGTCGGGAACGTGGAGGAGATGGACGTCATTCTGCGTGAGATCCGTCAGGCGAGCCACGAGCAGACGGAAGGCATCTCGCAAATTAACAGCGCGATTGGCCTGATTGACTCCACCACCCAGCAGAACTCTGCCCTGGTGGAGGAGTCGGTAGCGGCAGCGGCCTCGCTTAACGATCAGGCGATGCACCTGAAAGAGCTGGTAAAAGTGTTCCGCGTGCGCGAGGACGTGCTGGCTTAATCCAGCTGGGAGATCTCCAGCGCCGCGCGGTCGATCACGCCGATGATCTGTTTGAGCTGCGCGTCGCTGATCTCCCCCTGATTCACTCTCAGGTCGAGAACCGCTTTGAAATTATCCAGCGCCCGCTTCATCTGCGGGTTTTTACGCAGCTGGAAGCCCACGCAGCGCGCTTTAATACGTGCCTGAATGTGTTCCAGATGTTCCTGATTTTCGTCAAGCCATTGCTGCCCGGCAACGGTGATCGCAATCTTCCTGCGCCCGCCTTCCTCTTCCGAAATGGTAATAAACGCCTGATCCTGCAAGAAATCGAGGGTCGGATAGATCACGCCCGGGCTGGGGGTGTAGTTCCCCTGAGTCATGCTCTCAATCTCTTTAATCAGTTCGTAGCCGTGGCTGGCGTTACGGGTCAGAATCTCCAGAATCACCAGGCGTAGCTCGCCGTGGCCGAAGAAGCGCTGACGTCGTCCACCGCCGCCGCCGTGATGGTCTGAGCCGCGGCCATGATGGTGATGGTCTCTATCGAAATCGTCGTGGGAATGTCGCATCGGTTTTCTCCTTAATTTGATATATCTAATTTATATCTAAAGTTATCGGATTAGCAATGTTGTTTTCTGTGTTTGTGATATCTATATGAATTTATGTAATTTAATTATGAATTGGTGTAGCGAGAAATCCTTGTGATAGCTATATCAAAAAAAGACTTGCAATCTCGTTTGTTAGCAATCATTATCATTTAAAATTAATTTAGATATATCGTATTCACTTCACGAAGGCATAAACATGACATCGACCCGCTACCCACAACGTGTACGCAATGAACTGCGCTTTCGCGAGCTGACCGTGCTCCGCGTTGAGCGTATAAGTGCTGGCTTTCAACGTATCGTCTTAGGCGGCGACGCGCTGGAGGGCTTTAGCTCAAAGGGTTTTGACGACCACACTAAAGTCTTTTTCCCGGCGCCGGGCGCGACCTTTGTCCCGCCGGTAGTCACTGACGAAGGCATCGACTGGGGCGACGGTGTGCGTCCTATGGCGCGTGACTACACGCCGCTGTACGACGAAGCACGCCACGAACTGGTGCTCGATTTCTTCGTGCACGATGGCGGTGTCGCCAGCAACTGGGCGGTGCAGGCGCAAGAGGGCGATAAACTGACGATCGGCGGTCCGCGCGGATCGCTGGTTGTGCCCGAAGATTACGCCTGGCAGCTGTACGTGTGTGATGAGTCAGGAATGCCTGCGCTACGTCGCCGTCTGGAGGCTATCGCACAGCTACCGGTTCGCCCGGAGATTCACGCAGTGGTGACCGTGGGTGACGAAGCGTATAAGGACTATCTGGCGCATCTGCGTGATTTCAACATCACCTGGATTGTCGGGCACAGCGAGCAGGCGGTGGCGGATCGACTGGCGACGTTGAACGTGCCTGCGGGGGATTACTTTATCTGGCTGACCGGGGAAGGGAAGGTGGTGAAAAACCTGGGCCGCCAGTTTGAGACCGACGCGATTGATCCACAGTTGGTGCGTGCCAGCGCGTACTGGCACGCGAAGTAATCAGGCCACTTCGTCGAGCTGCGCTGCGTTCACCTGATGTTCAAGCGCGGCGCGCACGTCGTGCAGCGCTTTCTCCTGCTGGGCAAAATAGGACTCCATATTGCTCAGCGAGGAGACCAGCAGCCAGGACTCTTCTTTTTCCAGCTCTGCCAGTTCGTTCACTAATGTGTCAATTTGCTCGCGTACCTGCGCCATTTTTTTGCGAATACGTTCCAGATCGTTCAGGCGGTCGCTTGCCATTAGCGGCTCAAAGCCCTGCTGCAGACGCGCAACCAGCGAACGAATGGCTTTCACATCGCCGCGCTGTTTGGCCTGGTTGAGCTGCACCATCATGGTGTTGGCTTCTTCTTTCAGATCGTCCGCCACCAGATCCGGGTGGCAGAGCTTACTGGCCTGACGCCAGAGCCGTTTCAGCTCGTTCTGATCCTCTTCCGACAGATCTTTGCCTTTGCGCAGACGCACTTCAGCATCGTGGTGCTGCTCGCGGTATTTCTCGTACTCTTCGTTGGCCTCGTCCCGCGCCTGACGCGCTGGCTCCTCTTCGCGCGTTAAGCCCATTTCCAGCTCTTGCGCCTCGGCCAGCAGATTGGCAATCAGATCGCTTTGCTGCTGCAGATGCTTACGCGCTTCGGCGGCCTGCACGGAGTCGGCGGGCAGGGCGCGCCAGCGCTGAGTCAGCGTCGCCAGCACTTCTACGGCCTGCGCCATATATTGCTGGCAGCGGCGATAATCCTCTTCACGACGACGCGCCTCCGCCTGCTGGCGACGCAGGTTCAGCTCCGCCAGGGTTTTGCGCAGTTGCAGGATTTGTGACATCAGCGGGCCAAGGCGGGAGAAATAGAGATCGTTGAACTCGTCGAGCTGCTGCACGCGGGCGTTGCGGCGGTCAATCAGATCGCGCAGACGCTCTTCTAATGCTCTCAATTCGAGTTTGCTGGCAGCCACCTGCGGGTCGCGCCACTGGGTCAGTGAGCGCTGACTCTGCAACCAGGCAGTGATGGCAGCCATCGCTGCCGTGTAGTTCTTATTCTCAAGCGCCGCGACGATCGCCTGTAGCTCATCGTCAAACGCTTCACTTTTCAGCCGTGCCAGCTGACTGTAAATGATGTCGTCATCTTCCAGTTCAATGGCATTTTTTATGATTTCTAGCCGCTTGATCGGTGTGCTCATGATGCCTTTCGCTTTAGCGCTTAAGTATTTGAGTTAAGGTTAGTTGTGGTAAGAGCTACAGGAAATAATACACACGGATGATGATCGGCGCGACGAGGGATTTCTTTAGTTTTAGATGTTTGTGAGGGGGTTAATGGTTCGGGTGTGTGGATTGTGCAATGCTTTATGAATGTACCGGAGCGCTCAAGGGTAAGAGAGGGTTTCCGGTGCCGTGACAATCTCTTTGAATTTCCGATCAATTTCAGGCCCTGGTAAAGCGTCGTTACCAGATGGTTAATTTTAAGGATAAGAGTATGCCAACAGTCATTGAGAAAGCATTGGATTTCATTGGTGGTATGGACACTTCCGCGTCAGTGCCGCAGTCGATGGACGAAAGTACCGCGAAGGGAATATTCAAGTATTTGAAAGAGTTGGGTACACCAGCCAGCGCCGCTGATGTGATGGCGCGCGGCAGCCAGGAGGGATGGGATCCGGACTTCACCAATAAAGTCGCCGGATGGGCTGAGAAAATTAACTCAACTGACCATGTCGTTATCAAGAACCCTGAATACTTTTCTGCGTATATGCAGGAGCAACTCCGGGAGCTCGTGTGAGTTATCCACGCCGCTGATTCATGAATCCTGAAAAAACTAAGGGCTTACGTTTTGGCGTAAGCCCTTTATGTTTGGTGGCCCCTGCTGGACTTGAACCAGCGACCAAGCGATTATGAGTCGCCTGCTCTAACCACTGAGCTAAGGGGCCGTGGCGGTGAATTATAAAGTAACTCCCTGCTGCAATCCAGCCATTCCCTCCTGCCTGCTGTTTTTATAAACAACGCATTATCAATCCTTTATACTAACTACAAGATACATTCATCGGGGAGTGAGATGATCAACGATATTCTGGCACCGGGGCTGCGGGTGGTGTTCTGCGGGATCAACCCAGGCAAGTCTTCCGCCCATACGGGTTTTCACTTCGCCCATCCGGGAAATCGTTTCTGGAAGGTCATTCATCAGGCAGGATTCACCGATCGGCTGCTCAAGCCTGAAGAGGAGCAGCATCTGCTGGATACCCGCTGCGGGATTACCATGCTGGTGGAGCGCCCGACAGTCCAGGCTACAGAGGTGAATCTGCATGAGCTGCGTAGCGGCGGGCGGGAACTGGTGAAGAAAATAGAAGATTACCAGCCTTCGGCGCTGGCGATCCTTGGCAAGCAGGCGTATGAGCAGGCCTTTAGCCAGCGCGGGGCGCAGTGGGGCAAACAGAGGATTACGATTGGCATGACGCAGGTGTGGGTACTACCAAATCCGAGTGGGCTGAACAGGGCGACGCTCGACAAGCTGGTCGAAGCCTATCGCGAACTCGATGAGGCGTTGATGGTGCGAGGGCGCTAGGGGGTTGTGGTTCTGCTGTGCTGAAAAAGGACGAAAAAAAAGCTCCCGGTTGGGAGCTTTTTACTTTTCAGGGCCGATTAATCGTCGAGGAAGCTACGCAGAACTTCAGAACGGCTCGGGTGGCGCAGTTTGCGCAGGGCCTTCGCTTCGATCTGACGAATACGTTCGCGGGTAACGTCGAACTGTTTACCCACTTCTTCCAGCGTGTGGTCGGTATTCATATCGATACCGAAACGCATACGCAGGACTTTCGCTTCACGCGCGGTGAGGCCCGCCAGAACGTCGTGAGTGGCAGCACGCAGGCTCTCGGTAGTCGCAGAGTCCAGCGGAAGCTCGAGGGTAGTATCCTCGATGAAATCACCCAGATGCGAATCTTCATCGTCGCCGATTGGCGTTTCCATGGAGATAGGCTCTTTGGCAATTTTCAGCACTTTACGGATCTTGTCTTCTGGCATCAGCATGCGCTCTGCCAACTCTTCTGGCGTCGGCTCGCGGCCCATCTCTTGCAGCATCTGACGGGAGATACGATTGAGTTTGTTAATCGTCTCAATCATATGCACCGGGATACGGATGGTGCGCGCCTGATCCGCGATAGAGCGGGTGATCGCCTGACGGATCCACCAGGTTGCGTAGGTGGAGAACTTGTAACCACGGCGGTATTCAAACTTATCAACCGCTTTCATCAGACCGATGTTACCTTCCTGGATCAGATCCAGGAACTGCAGACCACGGTTGGTGTATTTCTTCGCGATAGAAATAACCAGACGTAAGTTAGCTTCAACCATCTCTTTCTTCGCACGACGGGCTTTCGCTTCGCCGATGGACATGCGACGGTTGATATCTTTAACCTGCTCGATAGTCAGGCCGGTCTCTTCTTCGATTTGACGCAGTTTCTGCAGGCCGCGCTGAACATCATCAGCCACGTCGTGCAGTTTTTCAGACCAGGGTTTGTTCATCGCGATAGCCGCGTTGAACCAGGTTTCGCTGGTTTCGTTGCCGGTGAACAGAGTGATGAAGTTCTTTTTCGGCATTTTGCACTGTTCAACGCACAGCTTCATGATGATACGTTCCTGAGTACGAACGCGGTCCATCATGACGCGCATGCTGTTCACCAGGTAGTCGAACTGTTTCGGCACCAGGCGGAACTGTTTGAAGACTTCAGACAGTTTCTGAATCTCGGCCTGAGCGGCGGCATGGCTGCGGCCTTTGGCTTTGATGGTGTCGCGAGCCAGTTCGTACTGGGTACGCAGTTCGCCAAACTTCTCGCGTGCCAGCTCAGGATCGATGCTGTTGTCGTCATCGCTGCTGTCATCGTCGCCGTCTTCTTCCTCTTCGTCTTCGTCATCATCCATCTCTTCCTGAGACAGTTCAGAACCGACGTGGGTCGCGGTTGGCGCCAGATCTTCTTCAGCATTCGGATCGACAAAACCGGTGATCAGGTCAGAAAGACGCGCTTCTTCGGCTTCGACGCGATCGTACTGCTCAAGCAGATAGGTGATCGCTTCAGGGTATTCGGCAACGGAGCACTGAACCTGGTTGATCCCATCTTCGATGCGTTTCGCGATGTCGATTTCGCCTTCGCGGGTCAACAGTTCAACGGTGCCCATTTCGCGCATGTACATGCGCACCGGGTCAGTGGTACGCCCGATTTCAGACTCAACGCTGGACAACACCTGTGCAGCGGCTTCTTCTGCATCTTCGTCGGTGTTGTTGGAGTTTTCAGCCAGCAACAGATCATCGGCATCCGGTGCTTCTTCCATCACCTGAATGCCCATGTCGTTGATCATTTGGATGATGTCTTCGATTTGATCTGAATCGACGATATCTTCCGGCAGATGGTCATTGACCTCGGCATAGGTCAGATAGCCTTGCTCCTTACCACGTTGGACAAGAAGTTTCAGCTGTGACTGCGGGTTTTGCTCCATAAGACGGTATCCACACTTAATTCGTTTAATTGGTGTCGGCGGTGTCGCTGCCAACCTTTGAAGCGAGGGCGTACTTATATTTTTGCCGCTGCCTCTCAGTGCGGCTGCCGGGGGCTTCCCGATCGATATTCGGCACTTAAGCCGTTAAATGCTGCATCCTTCACGTTGTCTCTGCTTTGATACAACGTGAACGGTTTTTGTTCAGTTTATTTCTTCGCCAGTTCCTGATTTAACATCCAGAGTTCCCGGCGCTCTTCGCTGCTTAAGCCATGTGTACGCTCGCGAGCAATTAGCTCTTCCTGGCGCAGTTCAAGCATCGAATCAAACATATGGTTGAGTGAGTCGGTGAACGTTTTTTCTGCAATGTCCTTATCAGCTATATCGTCCCACATCGACAGTTTTTCAAGGGTGGCGGCCTCTTTTGTGCCGCGATAGTGCTCTAACAGTTGGCCGGTAGTCAGACCTGGTTGCGACAGACACGTGTTGACCAGTTCTGAAAATAAGCCAAGTCCTGGCAGCTTTTCATGGTTCAACCCCGCGAGCGGCGGCACTTGCGGCGCCAGCTCAGGGTTTTGCACCAGTAACCCTATCAGTATACGCATGGTTGTGCGTTTTAGCTGTGGCGCGGGGCGAACCGCACCGCTTTCAGCCAGTTTAGGCATTAAACGTTCAAGCTGACTGTCATCCAGAATGCCGAGCTTGTTGCCGAGCTCCTGGCGCAGGTAAATGCGCAGCGTTTCGCCCGGAACCTGAGAAATCAGCGGCAGTGCCAGCGTGCTCAGCTGGGCGCGTCCGTCTGGCGTGCTCAAATCCACCTGCGGCATCAGGCTGTTGAACAGAAACGTGGAGAGTGGCTGAGCCTGCTCCATCCGCGCTTCAAACGCCGCTTTGCCCTCTTTACGCACCAGCGTATCCGGGTCTTCACCGTCGGGCAGGAACATAAAGCGCAGCTGGCGCCCGTCGGTCATATAAGGTAGTGCAGTTTCCAGCGCACGCCAGGCGGCATCGCGTCCGGCACGGTCACCGTCATAACAACAGATGACGTTATTCGTCGCCCGGAACAGGAGCTGAATGTGGTCGGCGGTGGTGGACGTTCCCAACGACGCAACCGCGTAGTTGATGTCGTACTGCGCCAGCGCGACCACGTCCATATAGCCTTCGACCACCAGTAAACGCCGGGGTTCAGCGTTATCCTGCTGGGCTTCATAAAGGCCATACAGCTGGCGACCTTTGTGGAAAATATCGGTTTCCGGGGAGTTGAGGTATTTCGGCATGCCGTCACCCAGCACGCGTCCACCAAAACCAATTACCCGGCCTCGTTTGTCGCGAATGGGGAACATCACCCGCTCGCGGAAACGGTCATAGCTTCGTCCCTGATCGTTTGTCACCAGCATGCCGGCATCGATCAGAGATTTACGATCTTCGCTATTGCCACCAAAACGCTTTAATACGTTGTCCCAGCCGGGCGGGGCGTAACCAATAGCGAAACGCGCAATCACATCGTCGCTCAATCCGCGCTGTGTCAGATACTGACGCGCAGGTTCAGCTGCATGTTGCTTAAGAGACTGTTGGTAAAACGAATTCAGACCGTCCATCAGCTGGTAAAGCGTTTGTCGTTGATGGCGTTCTATCTGACTCGGACCGCTGCCTGCTTCGTAAGGCACTTCAAGGTTGTGCATCGCCGCCAGTTCTTCGACGGTTTCCACGAACTCGAGCTTGTCGTAGTTCATCAGGAAATCGACAGCATTCCCGTGCGCGCCACAGCCAAAGCAGTGGTAAAACTGTTTTTCACCGTTAACGGTGAAAGAGGGGGTTTTTTCGTTATGGAACGGACAGCACGCATGGTAGTTCTTGCCCTGCTTTTTGAGCTTTACCCGCGCGTCGATAAGATCGACGATGTCGGTTCTGGCCAGCAGGTCATTGATAAATACGCGTGGAATTCGTCCAGCCATAGGCCCCGTAAAATTACACCTTATCCCTCAAGCTGCTTCTGCGTTGGCTGCGCTCGTTCACCCTGCCACTTACTGATGTAAGCGCTGAGGATTCACTCCCTTGCCGCCGTGATGCGTCTTGAATGATTTTGTGTATTTGCTAACGCATAAACGAAAATAAGCCGCGCATTCCTTCCGGAAGCACGGCCTTACGACTATAACTCAGTCTGACCATTGAGGGCGTGTGCCCTCAACAGATTAGTACAGACGAGTACGGCGTGCGTTTTCGCGAGCCAGTTTCTTCGCGTGACGTTTCACAGCAGAAGCTTTAGCGCGTTTACGTTCGGTAGTCGGTTTTTCATAGAACTCACGACGACGAACTTCCGCCAGAACACCTGCTTTCTCGCATGAACGCTTGAAGCGACGCAGTGCTACGTCGAACGGCTCGTTTTCACGTACTTTAATTACCGGCATGTAACTCTCACCTTTGATAAATTCGGTTTGCCGCTGGCATCGGCGCCAGCTTATTTCAAAATGGTGCGGAATTTTACTGCAACTCATGCTGCTTTGTAAAGCACCAATGCCGTTTTTGAACGGGACTTTTGTAAGGGGTAAGAGTATACACGAACTCACCCCTCAGGGTATACATCGACCCGCATTCGCCCTACACTGCGCGGTACAGAAAAGAGGTAAATTAAGCCATGCGTGTACTGGGTATTGAAACATCCTGCGATGAAACCGGCATCGCCATTTACGACGACGAAAAAGGTCTGTTAGCCAACCAACTGTATAGTCAGGTGAAATTACACGCTGATTACGGCGGAGTGGTGCCGGAGCTGGCGTCGCGCGACCACGTGCGTAAAACAGTTCCCCTGATTCAGGCGGCGCTGAAAGAGTCCGGTTTGACCCCAAAAGATATCGATGCGGTTGCCTATACTGCAGGCCCGGGTCTGGTCGGTGCGCTGCTGGTTGGTGCCACCGTAGGGCGTTCGCTGGCGTTTGCGTGGGATGTTCCGGCGATTGCGGTTCACCACATGGAAGGGCACCTTCTGGCACCGATGCTGGAAGAGAATCCGCCTGAGTTTCCGTTTGTGGCGCTGCTGGTCTCCGGCGGTCATACCCAGTTGATCAGCGTGACCGGTATAGGCGAGTACGAACTGCTGGGCGAGTCCATTGATGATGCCGCCGGTGAAGCTTTCGATAAAACCGCCAAACTGCTGGGCCTGGATTATCCGGGTGGCCCAATGTTGTCGAAACTGGCGTCTCAGGGCGTTGAAAAACGTTTTGTTTTCCCGCGTCCGATGACCGATCGCCCTGGGCTGGATTTCAGCTTCTCAGGCCTGAAAACGTTTGCGGCGAATACCATTCGCAACAATGAAAATGACGATCAGACTCGCGCTGACATCGCTCGCGCCTTCGAAGATGCAGTGGTGGATACCCTGATGATCAAGTGCAAACGCGCGCTGGATCAGACCGGCTTTAAGCGCCTGGTGATGGCGGGGGGCGTGAGCGCTAACCGTACGCTGCGCGCGAAGCTGGCGGAGATGATGCAAAAACGTCACGGCGAAGTGTTTTACGCGCGTCCGGAATTTTGCACCGATAACGGCGCGATGATCGCTTACGCGGGCATGGTGCGTGCGAAAGCAGGCGCGACGGCGGATTTGAGCGTTTCTGTGCGCCCACGCTGGCCGCTGGCGGAGCTGCCTGCGGCGTAAGTGTCTGTCTTGCCCGGTGGCGCAACGCTCACCGGGCCAACAAATATGCGGCCTGCAATGCCTGCGAATCCCGCTTAAACCTTCAGCATCCCTTTCACTTCTAAAAAATCTATAATCTTCGCTAACCCGTCGCCTGCTTTCAGGTTGGTAAAGGTCCACGGGCGTTCACCGCGCATCCGGTTTGTGTCGCGCTCCATCACCTCAAGAGACGCCCCGACGTACGGCGCCAGATCCGTTTTATTGATCACCAGGAAATCCGATTTAGTGATCCCCGGCCCCCCTTTGCGCGGGATCTTTTCCCCTTCGGCAACGTCAATCACATAGATCGTCAGGTCCGCCAGCTCCGGGCTAAAGGTGGCGCTCAGGTTATCGCCGCCGCTTTCAACAAAAATCAGATCCAGATTGCCAAACTTCTCGCTCAAGGCCTCAACGGCGGCGAGATTCATGGAGGCATCTTCACGGATCGCAGTATGCGGGCAGCCACCAGTCTCCACGCCGACAATGCGATCCGGCTCCAGCGCTCCGGCTTCCGTCAGGATGCGCTGATCCTCTTTGGTGTAGATATCGTTAGTCACAACGGCGAGCTGGTAGGTGTCGCGCATCGCTTTGCACAGGGATTCCAGCAGAGCGGTTTTACCCGACCCGACCGGGCCACCCACGCCCACGCGCAGGGGATGTTTGTATTCAGCCATAAAAAATCCTCAGGATCGGAATAACCGTGAATATTGTGTTTCGTGACGCGCAGAGGCGATGGCCGAGAGCGGCGTCGCCGCCCCCAGCTCGTCATCGCTGCGCTCCCACGCCTGACCGAGCTTTGCAGCAAAATGGTCGCTCAATTCGATAATCAACTGCTGCGCGGCCTGCTGTCCGAACGGCACCAGTTTTACGCCCGCCATGACGGCGCTCTCCATCCAGCTGTAGCCAAGGCTCAACGCTAACGCCTGGACGTCAATGTCCCAGCGCACACCGAGCCACGCCATGCCGCACAGCTGGCTGCTGGAAAACAGCGGTAACCACTCGGGCGGGCAATCCGGCTCCCAGCTCTTAATTAGCCGGGTAAAGGCCGCGCCGCGATTGCGCTCTTCCTCACGCAGCTCACGCGTTTCGCGGCAGGCGAGCAAATACGCCGTCCAGCGTTTTGCGGCGGCAATGTCGTGCTGCTCACAGGCGCGGTACAGACGGATAAACAGCGGCAAATCGACGCACAAAAAGCTCCGCTCCATCTGCTGAATTTGCCACTGCCTGAACTCAGCCGCGGTGGAAATCCAGCCCGCTTCCACCGCCCACTCCAGCCCCTGGGACCAGGTGAAAGAGCCGACCGGCAGACTGCTGCTGGAGAGCTGCATCAGGCGTAACTGCTGGCGGTTGTGCTCCATTCCTTCATAGCACCTTAATGGGAATGCGCATGCGCATGACCGTGGGTTTCGCTGGCATAGGCCCCGGCTTCCGGTTCAAACGGCAGATGAGCAAAGGTCACGTCGAGATCGAACTGGCGCAACATGTCATCGAGCACGTGATCGTGGTGGTAGCGCAGCTCGCCGGGCATGATTTGCAGCGGAACGTGACGGTTGCCGAGGTGATAACAGGCGCGCGCGAGCAGATAGGGATCGGCGCAGCGCACTACCGATACGGACTCCGGCGCGGCAATCACTTCGATCACTTCCAGACCGTCGTCGGTGGTGAGCAGATCGCCGCCTCTTAGCAGCAGCCCGCGTGGCAGCATCAGCCCCGCTTCGCGCCCGTCGTTCAGCGCCACGCGGGCGCGGCTTTTCACCCGCACATCAATCGGCAGCGTGACGCTTGCGGTGACCGGGTGCGGGTGATCAAGGCGTTGGGTTAAGTAGATCATCATCTCTCCTCAGAACAGGAAATAGCGTTGCGCCATCGGCAGGACATCTGCCGGTTCGCTGGTTATCAGTTCACCGTCCACGCGCACCTCGTAGGTTTGCGCATCCACGGTGATATTCGGCTGCAGGCTGTTGTGGATCATGTCGGCCTTTTTCACCGTCCGGCAGCCTTTCACCACGGCGATGGCGCTTTGTAAGTTAAGTTGCTGCGGGATACCGCCGGTCGCTGCGGCCTGGGAGACAAACGTCAGCCGCGTGGCGTGGCGTGCGGCGCCCAGCGAGCCAAACATCGGGCGATAGTGCACCGGTTGCGGCGTGGGAATCGATGCGTTGATATCCCCCATCGGCGCACAGGCGATCATTCCGCCTTTAACGATGGTGGCGGGTTTAACGCCAAAAAACGCGGGTGACCAGACCACCAGATCCGCCAGTTTTCCCGCTTCAATCGAACCGACCTCGTGGGCGATCCCATGGGTCAGTGCCGGGTTAATGGTGTACTTGGCGACATAGCGTTTGACGCGGAAGTTGTCGTTCTCCCCGGACTCTTCCGCCAGCGGCCCGCGCTGCACTTTCATGCGGTGCGCCACCTGCCAGGTCCGGATAATCACTTCGCCCACGCGGCCCATCGCCTGGGAGTCTGAAGAGGTCAGCGAGAAAGCGCCGATATCGTGCAACACATCTTCGGCGGCTATGGTTTCCCGGCGGATACGTGATTCGGCAAAAGCCACGTCCTCGGCGATATCCGGGTCGAGGTGATGGCAAACCATCAGCATATCGAGGTGCTCGTCGATGGTGTTAACCGTGTACGGCAGCGTCGGATTGGTGGAGGAGGGCAAAATATTCGGGTGCGCGCAGGCGGTAATAATATCTGGCGCATGGCCGCCGCCCGCCCCTTCGGTATGGAAGGTGTGAATGGTTCGCCCGCCAATCGCCGCCAGCGTATCTTCGACAAAGCCCCCTTCGTTCAGCGTGTCGCTGTGCAGCGCCACCTGAATGTCCATCTCTTCGGCAACCTCCAGCGAGCAGTTGATCGCCGCAGGCGTCGAGCCCCAGTCTTCGTGGATTTTCAGCCCGATAGCGCCCGCTGCAACCTGTTCGCGCAGGGCGTCGTGATTAGACGCGTTGCCTTTGCCCAGCAGGCCGATATTCACCGGCAGGGTATCGGCGGCCTGTAACATTCGCGCGATATACCACGGCCCCGGCGTGCAGGTGGTGGCGTTGGTGCCTGCCGCGGGGCCGGTTCCGCCGCCTATCATGGTGGTGACGCCGGAGACCAGCGCCTCTTCCGCCTGCTGCGGACAGATCCAGTGAATGTGGGTGTCGATCCCGCCGGCGGTGACGATCTTACCTTCGGCGGCGATCACTTCTGTCGCCGCGCCAATCGGGATCGTCACGCCGGGCTGGATATCCGGGTTCCCGGCTTTGCCGATGGCGAAGATTCGGCCATCTTTGATGCCGATATCCGCCTTCACGATCCCCCAGTGATCGACGATCAGCGCGTTAGTCAGCACCAGATCCACGCACGCCTGCGCCGTCATCTGCCCCTGGCCCATGCCGTCGCGGATCACTTTTCCGCCACCAAATTTCACCTCTTCGCCGTAAATCGTGAGATCGTTTTCCACCTCAATCCACAGTTCGGTGTCGGCCAGCCGCACTTTATCGCCCGTGGTAGGGCCAAACATATCGGCATACGCCTGACGCGAAATCTCAGCCATTGTGGTCCTCCAGTTCGCCCATCACTTCCCCGCGAAAACCGAAAATGCGCTGCCCCCCTGCGACCTGTACCAGCGTCACTTCGCGCTTTTGCCCCGGTTCGAAGCGCACCGCAGTGCCCGCCGGAATGTTAAGGCGATAGCCTTTTGTGAATTCGCGATCGAATTTCAACGCCGGATTCACTTCGTAAAAGTGGTAATGCGATCCCACCTGAATCGGTCGATCGCCGTGATTTTCGACGATCGTGCGCTGGGTTTTGCGCCCCACGTTAAGGGCGATCTGGCCGGGTTTAATCTGATATTCGCCTGGGATCATCGGTTTCCCCTCACAGGATCGGGTTGTGAACGGTGACGAGCTTAGAGCCGTCCGGGAAGGTGGCTTCCACCTGAATATCCGGGATCATCTCCGGCACGCCCTCCATGACCTGCGCGCGCGTCAGCACATGGCGACCCGCTTCCATTAGCTCCGCCACGGTTTGCCCGTCGCGCGCCCCTTCCATAATGAAGGCGCTGATCAGCGCGACCGATTCCGGGTAATTAAGTTTGACGCCACGTGCGAGGCGGCGCTCCGCGACCAGCGCGGCGGTGAACAGCAACAGCTTGTCTTTTTCTCTGGGAGTCAGTTCCATAGGATTCTCTTAGGTCTGCCAGATTCGGGGGGCGTGAGGCGCTTTAGCGGTAACCTGCGGTCGCAGGTATTGCCAGATGTCGCGCATCGCCTGCTGGCAAATCAGGTTGTCGTGAGAGAGAAAACGCACCGACAGCAGGCCATCGGTGAGCGTTGCTCCGGCAAAATTCCCAAGGGCTGCCAGCCGTTCGCGCACGCCGTCCAGCAAAGCTTCGTTTGCCGGATAACAGAGCAGGGTGCCTGTCCACGGATGAGTCGCCACCGGCGTGAGATCGCCGTCGCGCAGGTGCTGACGTTCCACGAGCAACGGTTCATCGTCGAGCCACACCTCCAGCCGACTTTCCAGGGTGCCATGGCTGAAGGTTTCACCGATCACCGGACGGCCCAGGCACAGCAGCTCCCACGCCAGCAGGGTACTGGAGTGATGCAGATGGAACACCGAACGAAGCCGGGCGTCAGCGCCGGGGAAAAAAATCGTGTCCTGCGGCAGCCACTCAAGCGTTGCCTGCTCCTCAACATAAAAATGCTGATTAAGATGCGCCTGTGCGCCGCTGCTACGGTAAAACTTGCTGGCACCCGGCATGGTGATCAGCGCATGGCTGTTCGCTGCCAGCTGGACTGAAATATCGAGCGAATCGCCGCCGACAATGCCACCGGGCGGGTGCAACAGATAGAGATGGCAGGTTTCGTCTTCGGGATAAAACGGACGTTGAACGGTAAGGGGGCCGATGTGTCGCGCCGAGTGCAGGACGGTTTTTTGAGGGGTGTGGCGAAACTGCAACGCAAGCGACGCCTGCCAGCCTTTATACGCGTTATCAGTCACCTGGGTTGCTAACATGCTGCATCCATCCGCTCGCTATTTTCTGCTTCAGTATGCCCTGGCAGAAATGAACCCTGTCATATGAGTCGCTTATGGATAGATGAAAAAAAACCGGCTCATTTCTGAGCCGGTTTCTGGAATTCTCGTTGTCCGAACTACTGCGGATCTTTTTTCTTTCTCTTAAATCGGGTCCAGATTTTTGTTTCCTGACGGCGCCACAGACGCTGAATGTTGTCGTGATGACGCAGGAGAATCAGGCAGGAGAGCATGGAGACCGGGAAGGTGAACTGGGGTTTAAACCACCAGACATAGAACGGGGCGATCAGCGCACTGACAATTGCGCCCAGCGACGAGTAGCCGCTCAACAATACGCTCAGCAGCCAGGTGCCAGCCATCACGCCGGTCAAATCCCAGCCGATGGGGGCGATTGCGCCAAACGCAGTGGCGACGCCTTTGCCGCCTTTAAAACCAAAGAATATCGGCCAGATGTGGCCCAGACAGGCAGCGATGGCGATAAGCCCCAGCCAGAACGGCGTGACGCCCAGCGCATAGGCGCCCCAGACGGGTAACATCCCTTTCAGAACATCAAAGATCAATACCGCTACGGCTGCTCCCTTGCCGCCAATTCGTAATACATTGGTCGCCCCTGGATTCCCGGAACCGCTGACGCGAGGGTCAGGCAATCCGGCGATGCGGCAGACCAGAATGGCGCTGGAGATTGAGCCGCAAAGGTAAGCGAGGAAGATCATTCCAGGCGCGATTGCACTCATAACGCTGTTCCGTTTTGAAAATGTATCTGTATTCTCTGCATCTGTGGATAATACGCATAATTCGCCGGAAGTGGTATCCGGTTTAGCCAAAAAGCAGGCAGGTCGTGATGGATATTGTATTTATAGAGCAACTTTCGGTAATCACCACAATTGGTGTTTACGACTGGGAACAGACCATCGAGCAGAAGCTGGTGTTCGATATCGAAATGGGCTGGGATAACCGCCTGGCCGCAAAAAGTGATGATGTTAAAGACTGCCTGAGCTATGCGGATATTAGCGAAACGGTGGTGAAGCATGTCGAAGGGCAACGTTTTGCGCTGGTGGAGCGCGTGGCGGAAGAGGTGGCCGAACTGCTGTTAAGCCGTTTTAATTCGCCGTGGGTGCGCATTAAACTCAGCAAACCGGGGGCCGTGGCGCGCGCGGCGAACGTCGGCGTGATCATTGAGCGTGGCAAAAATCTTAAAGCAAAGATTTAACGTCATAATCGCTAAACCATTTTCGGTTATACCGGTCTTAAAGCTGTCTCTTTCACGGCGTCCATTGAGGTTCGCCGTTTTTTACATTTTTAGAAGGGTTAATAGATGAGCGATGTACACTCGCTGCTGGTGGCGGCAATACTGGGTGTGGTCGAAGGATTGACGGAGTTTTTGCCCGTTTCCAGTACCGGACACATGATCATTGTCGGTCATTTGCTCGGCTTTGAAGGCGAAACGGCAAAAACGTTTGAAGTGGTCATTCAACTGGGTTCCATTCTGGCCGTGGTGGTGATGTTCTGGCGTCGCCTGTTCGGTCTTATCGGCATTCACTTTGGCCGCCCGCCGCAGCACGAAGGCGAAGGGAAAGGGCGTCTGACGCTGATTCACATCCTGCTTGGGATGGTTCCGGCGGTGGTGCTGGGGCTGGTTTTCCACGACACGATCAAATCGCTGTTTAACCCGATTAACGTGATGTATGCGCTGGTGGTCGGCGGCGTGCTGCTGATAGCGGCGGAACTGCTGAAACCCAAAGAGCCGAAAGCGCCGGGTCTGGACGATATGACCTACCGCCAGGCGTTTATCATCGGCTGCTTCCAGTGTCTGGCGCTCTGGCCGGGCTTTTCCCGTTCAGGGGCGACCATTTCCGGCGGGATGCTGATGGGGGTGAGCCGCTATGCGGCGTCCGAGTTCTCATTCCTGCTGGCGGTGCCAATGATGATGGGTGCCACCGCGCTGGATCTCTATAAGAGCTTCCACTTCCTGACGGTGGGTGACATTCCGATGTTCGCCGTGGGCTTTGTGACCGCGTTCCTGGTCGCGCTGGTGGCGATCAAAACCTTCCTGCAGATCATCAAACGTATCTCGTTCATCCCGTTTGCGATCTACCGCTTTATCGTCGCAGCGGCCGTTTACGTGGTCTTCTTCTAAGCCACTCACTGCCCTCAGTCTTTTGGCTGAGGGCAACGCGTTTCCTTCCAGTCCGTTACCGCCTGAATCCGCCGTTTCGTTAACTCGTCGCGGATTGCCGGGCCTTTAAATCCGGCTTCAACCACGTCTTTCGTCGGCACCGCTCTGGCGATCTCCCACGCTTCGCGCAGCAAACGTCCTTGCGGATAGTCGCAGGCTTCAAAGCCGGTGCGCCCACGTACGTCTGCTTCGCTGGTCAGGGCGATCTGCTCCACGCGCTGCGGTTTTCGCCACGCGTCAATGCTGTCGAACAGCTTCACGATGGTGGCCGGTTTGAGGATCGGGAAGGTGTGGATCAGGTCGTGGAATTCAGCGACCAGCTTCGCCAGATCGCGGATCTCATTGGGCACGCGCAGGCGCTGGCAAATATTGTCTACCAGTTTGACGCCCGCCGGGCCGTGCCCGTGATGGCGCGGCCAGAGCGCTTTCGGCGTTAATCCTTTGCCCAGATCGTGACAGAGCGTCGCGAAACGCACATCCACGTCCGGGCTGAGCATCGCCGCCATGCTTAACGTCATCAGGGTATGAACGCCGGTATCGATTTCCGGATGCCACTTCGCCGGAGCCGGGACGCCAAACAGGGCGTCGATTTCCGGGAACAGCACCTTCAGCGCGCCGCAGTCGCGGAGCACCTGGAAAAAGACCTGCGGATTGCGGGTAGTAAGGGCGTTCTCCGTCTCTTTCCAGACGCGTTCCGGCGTGAGATGTTCCAGCTCGCCCGCGTCGGTCATGGCGGTCATTAAGGCCATGGTTTCGTCGGCAATACGGAAGCTCAGATGGGCATAACGGGCAGCGAAGCGCGCCACGCGCAGGACGCGCAGCGGATCTTCAGAGAAGGCCGGGGAGACGTGGCGTAAAATTCGGTTGTGCAGATCGTTCTGGCCGCCGTAGGCGTCGACGATATGACCGTCGTCGTCCTGCGCCAGGGCGTTAATCGTCAGATCGCGGCGCAGCAGATCCTGCTCGAGCGTAACGTCCGGCGCGGCATAGCAGGTAAAACCGGTGTAACCAAAACCGGCTTTGCGCTCCGTGCGCGCCAGGGCGTACTCTTCGCGGCTTTTAGGGTGAAGAAACACAGGAAAATCGCGGCCTACCTGCTGGTAGCCCGCGTTAAGCATCTCTTCTGGCGTGGCGCCCACCACGACCCAGTCTTTATCTTTGACCGGCAGACCTAACAACGCATCACGAACCGCACCACCGACCAGATAAATCTTCACGCCGTAAACTCCCCAATTCTCTTTTCACCTGATAATACGTAAGTATGGTGAATAAGACGAATTAGTTCATCCAGCGATCTTTACGCTTACGGCTTGGGATCAGATGTGGCAGAACCAGACCGAGTACCAGACCTACGCCCAGCACGCCGCCGCCATACATAAACCACTGCATGATGATGGTGCGCTGTTTGTCATCGAGCTGCAGATTGGCGGCGCTCACTTTTTTCTGCGCCACAATCAGCTCGTTTTTAAGCTTCTGGTTCTCTTCTTTCAGGCCGTTGATCACGCTGTCACTCTGGGCCACTTTCTGCTGCATTTCAGCCGTGCGCTGGTTCCAGGTGGTATCGATATTAGTCAGCTTATCGGTCAGGGTTTTCACCTGATTTTCCAGATCCGGCACGCGGGTGCGCAGGCTCGGCACGGTGCTCAGCTCTTTCAGCGGGATCCATGAAGTACGGCCGGTACTGTCGCGCACCTGACCGTAATTACTGTCCTGATTTGTTTGTAACAGAACCACTTCCTCGCCGGCATTCACCGTACCCACGAGGCGATAATTATCTCCAGGGCCGCTACGTACCCAGGTGTTCAATTCGTCGGAAACATAACGTTTCTCTTCAGCGTGGACCGCAGTCGCGGCGCTGAAAGCAAGTAAAGTCAGTCCAATCAGGCGTAATTTAAGCATCATTAGTCGTTATTTTCATAAAAAGTGGAACGATAGTAGTGGCAACAGTGTCTCCACGCAAAGCATTCGTCAGCAATCGGAATCATCTGTGTCACGGCTTCAGACTTTTACACCCCTCAAATTGCTCATTGCGTGGCAATTTGGCGCAAAATACTATGTACTGACAAACAAATGGCGAGGAAGTTCGCCTTCATTGACGCGGCTGTGACGCAACCGAAAGTACAGGGCTATGGCACAAGAGATCGAATTAAAATTTATCGTCGAAACGGGCAGCGTTGATGCGCTGCGTAACCATCTGAATCAGCTGACCAGCGAGCACCACGAGCCGGTGCAACTCCTCAATATCTATTACGAAACGGCGGATAACTGGCTGCGTCGTCACGATATGGGGCTGCGCATCCGTGGTGCGAACGGGCGCTATGAAATGACGATGAAAATTGCCGGGCGTGTGGTAGGTGGTTTGCATCAGCGTCCTGAATACAATATCGACATTGAAAAGCCAGAACTTGAGCTGAATCGTCTTCCGGCGGAAGTCTGGCCGAACGGTGAACTGCCGGACGGGCTGTCAGCGCAGGTTCAGCCGCTGTTCAGCACCGATTTCTGGCGTGAAAAATGGCTGGTGAACGAAGGCAAAAGCCGCATCGAAATTGCCCTCGATCGGGGCGAAGTGAAAGCGGGTGAGTTCCAGGAACCGATTTGCGAGCTGGAGCTTGAACTGCTGGAAGGCAGCGCTGACGACGTGCTCAAACTGGCACGTAAGCTGGTGGGCCAGTCGGGTCTGCGTCAGGGCAGCCTGAGCAAGGCCGCGCGCGGCTACCATCTGGCGGCGGGAAATGCGCCGCGTCAGGTGAAAGCCACCACCATCCTGCACGTGCCACCTAAATCCAGCGTTGAGCAGGGTCTGGAAGCCTCGCTGGAGCTGGCCCTGAGCCAGTGGCAGTATCACGAGGAGCTGTGGATACGCGGCGTGAGCGACGCGAAAAAACATGTGATTGCGGCGATGGGCCTGGTGCGCAGCACCCTGACGCTATTTGGCGGCGTCGTACCGCGTAAAGCGAGCACTCACTTACGTGATTTCCTGACCCAGACCGAAACGCTGATGGCCACTGATGTTTCTGCCGAAACGGCGGTCTACAGCCCGCAAACCGCGGCTGCCAAACTGGCGTTAACGGAATTCCTGGTGACGCGCGGCTGGCAGCGTTTTCTGGATGATAAAACCCAGAAGAAAATCGCCGAGTCGTTTAAGCGTTTTGCGGATACCCATTTGTCCCGCAGCAACTCCGAGCTGAAAACCATTTTTGACCGCCCGCTGGGCGATCAGTACAGCGATCAGCTGGTACGTCTGAACCGTGATATCGACAGCGTTCTGCTGCTGTCGGGAAGTTACGATGGGCCGAAAGCGCAGGCGTGGCTGGAGAACTGGCAGGGGCTTCGCCATGCCATTGAGACGCGCCAGCGTATTGAAATTGAACATTTCCGTAACGAGGCTATTTCGCAAGAGCCGTTCTGGCTGCACAGCGGAAAACGTTAACTCAGGCAAGGAACCCCATGATGCCGCTTTCTTCACAGCTTCAGCAGCACTGGCAGACGGTTTGTGCGCGTCTGCCGGAGTCATTACCCGCCGCCTCACTGAGTGAGCAGGCGCAGCAAGTGCTTACTTTTAGTGATTTTGTGCAGGAGAGCATCACCGCGAATCCAGACTGGCTGGCTGAACTGGAAGCGGCACCACCGCAGGCCGACGAATGGCAGCACTACGCTCAGTGGCTGAGCGACGCGCTGGTAGAGGTGGCAGACGAGCCGACGCTGATACGCGTTTTACGCCAGTTCCGCCGTCGCGTGATGGTGCGTATCGCCTGGGCGCAGTCGCTGGCGCTGGTGAGCGAAGAGAGCACTCTGCAGCAGCTGAGCTGTCTGGCGGAAACGCTGATTGTCGCCGCGCGCGACTGGCTCTACGACGCCTGTTGTAAAGAGTGGGGCACGCCGTGCAGTGAAGAGGGCACGCCGCAGCCGCTGATGATTTTAGGCATGGGGAAACTGGGCGGCGGTGAGCTGAATTTCTCGTCGGATATCGACCTGATCTTCGCCTGGCCGGAAAAGGGCGCGACCCGTGGGGGCCGCCGCGAACTGGATAACGCGCAGTTCTTCACCCGTCTCGGCCAGCGGCTGATCAAAGCTCTGGATCAGCCAACCCAGGACGGTTTCGTCTATCGCGTGGATATGCGCCTGCGCCCGTTCGGTGATAGCGGCCCGCTGGTGCTGAGCTTTGCCGCGCTGGAAGATTATTACCAGGAGCAGGGGCGCGACTGGGAGCGCTACGCGATGGTCAAAGCACGGATCATGGGCGACAAAGACGACATCTACGCCAGCGAATTGCGCGCCATGCTGCGCCCGTTCGTGTTCCGCCGCTATATCGATTTCAGCGTCATTCAGTCTCTGCGTAATATGAAAGGGATGATTGCCCGCGAGGTGCGCCGCCGGGGTCTGAAAGACAACATCAAGCTCGGCGCGGGCGGTATCCGGGAAATCGAATTTATCGTGCAGGTGTTCCAGCTGATTCGCGGTGGGCGTGAGCCGTCCCTGCAGTCCCGCTCGCTGCTGCCGACGCTGAAGGCCATCGAACAGCTGCATCTGCTGCCGGAGGGTGACGCGCAGACTCTGCACGATGCCTATCTCTATCTGCGTCGCCTCGAAAACCTGCTGCAAAGCATCAATGACGAACAGACCCAGACGCTGCCGGGCGACGATCTGAACCGCGCGCGGCTGGCCTGGGGCATGCGCGTTGACGACTGGCAGGGGCTGACGGAGACGCTGGACGCCCATATGGCGGGCGTTCGACGCATCTTTAACGATTTGATTGGCGATGACGAGAGCGAATCGCCGGACGATTCGCTGTCCGAACACTGGCGCGAGCTGTGGCAGGATGCGCTGCAGGAAGATGACACCACGCCGGTACTGGCGCATTTGAGCGACGACGACCGTCATCGCGTGGTGGCGCTGATCGCCGATTTCCGCATGGAGATGAACAAGCGCGCCATCGGCCCGCGCGGGCGACAGGTGCTCGACCACCTGATGCCGCACCTGCTGAGCAACGTCTGCTCGCGGGCGGATGCGCCGATTCCGTTGTCGCGCCTGACGCCGCTGCTCACCGGCATCATCACCCGCACGACCTATCTTGAGCTGCTGAGTGAATTCCCCGGTGCGCTCAAACACTTAATTTCACTCTGCGCCGCGTCGCCGATGGTGGCGAGCAAACTGGCGCGCTATCCGCTGCTGCTGGATGAGCTGCTTGATCCTAACACCCTCTATCAACCGACAGCGATGGATGCGTATCGCGACGAACTGCGTCAGTATCTGCTGCGCGTGCCGGAAGAGGACGAAGAGCAACAGCTCGAAGCGCTGCGTCAGTTTAAACAGGCCCAGATGCTGCGCGTGGCGGCGGCCGATATCGCGGGCACCCTGCCGGTGATGAAAGTCAGCGACCATTTAACCTGGCTGGCGGAAGCGATCATCGACGCGGTAGTCCAGCAGGCCTGGAGCCAAATGGTGGTGCGCTACGGTCAGCCAAAACATCTGGCGGATCGCGAAGGACGGGGTTTTGCCGTGGTCGGCTACGGCAAACTCGGCGGCTGGGAGCTGGGCTACAGCTCCGATCTGGATCTGATTTTCCTGCACGATTGCCCGGTAGATGTCATGACCGATGGCGATCGCGAAATCGACGGGCGTCAGTTCTACCTGCGTCTGGCGCAGCGCATTATGCACCTCTTCAGCACCCGCACCTCCTCCGGTATTTTGTACGAAGTGGACGCGCGCCTGCGCCCGTCCGGGGCGGCGGGGATGCTGGTCACGTCTACCGAGTCGTTTGCGGATTATCAGCAAAACGAAGCCTGGACGTGGGAACATCAGGCGCTGGTGCGTGCCCGCGTGGTTTATGGCGATCCGCAGCTGAAAACGCAGTTCGACGCCATTCGCCGTGAAGTGCTTACCGCAACGCGTGAGGGCGAAACCCTGCAAACCGAAGTACGAGAGATGCGTGAGAAGATGCGCGCCCATCTCGGTAACAAGCATCGCGATCGCTTTGATATCAAAGCCGATGAGGGGGGGATCACCGATATCGAGTTTATTACGCAGTATCTGGTGCTTCGTCATGCGCACGACAAGCCGAAGCTGACGCGCTGGTCTGATAACGTGCGCATTCTGGAACTGCTGGCGCAAAACGACATTATGGATGAGCAAGAGGCGCAGGCGTTAACCCACGCCTACACCACGCTTCGCGATGAATTGCATCATCTGGCGTTACAGGAGCAGCCGGGCCATGTGGCGGCGGAATGTTTCAGCATTGAGCGAGAACGCGTTCGAACCAGCTGGCAGAAGTGGCTGGTGGAACCGTGCGTAACAAAACAAGTGTGATATTATCGCGCGCAAATTGTGAATCTTTCTGGAGTCAGGAATGAAAGTAACACTGCCAGAGTTTGAACGTGCTGGGGTTATGGTTGTCGGTGATGTGATGCTGGACCGCTACTGGTACGGGCCGACAAGCCGCATCTCCCCGGAAGCACCGGTCCCGGTCGTCAAGGTCGATACCATTGAAGAGCGTCCCGGCGGCGCGGCAAACGTGGCGATGAATATTGCTTCTCTCGGCGCGCATTCGCGTCTGGTAGGGCTAACCGGCATTGACGACGCGGCACGCGCGCTCAGCAAAACGCTGGCCGACGTGAATGTGAAGTGTGATTTCGTTTCTGTGCCAACGCATCCAACCATCACCAAACTGCGCGTGCTCTCCCGCAACCAGCAGCTGATCCGCCTCGACTTTGAAGAAGGTTTTGAAGGTGTTGATCCTGAGCCACTGCACGAGCGTATCGCGCAGGCGCTGGGCAATATCGGCGCACTGGTGCTGTCTGACTACGCCAAAGGTGCGCTTGCCAGCGTACAGCAGATGATTCAGCTGGCGCGTAAAGCAGGTGTGCCGGTGCTGATCGACCCGAAAGGGACCGATTTTGAACGCTATCGCGGCGCGACGCTGCTGACGCCTAACCTCTCCGAATTTGAAGCGGTGGCGGGCAAGTGCAAAAACGAAGAAGAGATCGTGGAGCGCGGGATGAAAATCATCGCCGATTTCGACTTCTCCGCGCTGCTGGTGACCCGCTCTGAGCAGGGCATGACGCTGCTGCAGCCGGGCAAAGCGCCGCTGCATATGCCGACGCAGGCGCAGGAAGTGTACGACGTGACCGGTGCAGGCGATACGGTGATTGGCGTGCTGGCGGCGACGCTGGCGGCGGGCAATTCACTGGAAGAGGCTTGCTACTTTGCGAACGCGGCGGCAGGCGTTGTGGTCGGTAAGCTGGGGACGTCTACCGTTTCGCCGATCGAGCTGGAAAATGCGGTACGCGGACGTGCGGATACCGGTTTTGGTGTGATGAGCGAAGACGAGCTGAAAACTGCGGTGGCTGCGGCGCGCAAGCGCGGCGAGAAAGTGGTCATGACCAACGGCGTCTTCGACATTCTGCACGCAGGCCACGTTTCGTATCTGGCGAATGCGCGTAAGCTTGGCGATCGTCTGATTGTCGCGGTGAACAGCGATGCGTCTACCAAACGTCTGAAGGGCGAAACGCGTCCGGTGAACCCGCTGGAGCAGCGCATGATTGTGCTCGGCGCGCTGGAAGCGGTCGACTGGGTGGTCTCTTTTGAAGAAGACACGCCACAGCGTCTGATTGCTGGCATTCTGCCGGATCTGCTGGTGAAGGGCGGCGACTATAAGCCGGAGCAGATTGCGGGGAGTGAAGAGGTCTGGGCCAACGGCGGCGAAGTGATGGTGCTCAATTTTGAGGACGGGTGTTCCACCACCAACATCATTAAGAAGATCCAGAAAGACAGCCAGTAAAATGGGATTGGTGCGGGCTGATGCTCTCACTTAACCTTCTCCACAGCGAGAGAGGGCGCAAATACAAAAAACGGCAACTGAGGTTGCCGTTTTGTTTTCCGATTTGCAGGCCGGGTAAGGCGCAGGCGCCACCCGGCTTTTTTATGCTTCGTCGACGGGCGGAATCGCCGGTGCCGGTTTCACTTCTGCGGGCTGGCTGCGGTTTTCCAGCTCGGTCAGGCGTTGCTCCAGCAGCGCCAGCTTTTCGCGGGTGCGCAGCAGCACTTGCGTCTGCACGTCGAACTCTTCACGGCTCACCAGATCAAGACGCGTCAGCTGCGACTGTAGCACCTGGCGGATTTTCTTCTCGACGTCATCGCCAAACTCACGAATACCTTTCGGCATAGATTCATGAACCTGACGGGCAATTTGTTCAATTTTTTTCGGGTCAATCATGGTCGTTTCCCTTGATCAGAAGGTGTTAGCGAACATTGTAGCGCGTTACCCGCGATCTTTTGCACAAAATCATTTGCGATGCGGTAAGCATGAAATCCACCCAAAGTCACGTTAACGATGTGAACGGGGATTGAGGGGGCCGTCGACGCAAAGGCAATTTGGATGATGAAATGCAAATCCAGAATTGTTTGATGCTTATGCATTGCCCAGCATAATCAATAGCGTTATAGTTATCTCGCTTATTCTCAGGGCGGGGCGAAATTCCCCACCGGCGGTAAATCAGCCTTGCGCTGAAAGCCCGCGAGCGCTTTGGGTGAAAACTCAAAGGTCAGCAGATCCGGTGTAATTCCGGAGCCGACGGTTAGAGTCCGGATGGGAGAGAGTAACGATCAAGCCGGGCAAGGCCCGCTCACGTTATTTTTTTACCGCTTACGCGGTGCTCCTAAGACTGCCCTGATTCTGGTAACCATAATTTTAATGAGGTTTTTTTACCATGAATCAGACGCTACTTTCCGCTTTTGGCACCTCTACTGACCGTGTAGAGCTTGCTCTTACCGCACTCCGTGAACATCGCGGTGTGATGGTTCTCGATGATGAAGACCGTGAAAACGAAGGCGATATGATTTTCGCCGCTGAAACCATGACCGTTGAACAGATGGCGCTGACCATTCGTCACGGCAGTGGCATCGTGTGTCTTTGTTTGACCGACGAACGTCGTAAACAGCTCGATCTGCCGATGATGGTCGAAAACAACACCAGCGCATTCGGTACCGGTTTTACCGTCACCATCGAAGCCGCGCACGGTGTGACCACCGGCGTTTCTGCTGCTGACCGCCTGACGACCGTGCGTGCCGCCACCGCGGATAATGCTAAGCCATCAGACCTGAACCGTCCTGGCCACGTTTTCCCACTGCGCGCGCAGCCGGGCGGCGTGTTGACGCGCGGCGGCCACACTGAAGCGACCATCGATCTGGTGACGCTGGCAGGCTTTAAATCTGCGGGTGTGCTGTGTGAACTGACCAACGATGACGGCACCATGGCGCGCGCGCCAGAGTGCATTGAATTTGCGAAGAAACACAATATGGCTGTGGTGACCATCGAAGATCTGGTGGCCTACCGCCAGGCGCATGAACGTAAAGCCAGCTAAATAAAAAACGCCGGGTTATCCCGGCGTTTTTTTATCCAATTCCTGCTGTTTGTAGCAGTACCAGACTTAATCCCATCACCGACATTCCACATAGCACGCCGTAGCTGGGGTTATTGTTAGGGTCGATCTCTTTCGCCAGCGGCATCAGTTCGTCTACGGACAGTGCGACCATAATCCCCGCCACCGCAGCCATAATTGCGGCCATTACCACCGGAGAGATCATGCTGCCCAGAATCAGCCACGCCAGCACGCCGCCTAATATCTCCGCCAGACCCGAAATCCCGGCCCAAAAAACCGCCGTGCGTTTTGAGCCTGTCGCAGCATAAACCGGGCCAGCGACGGCCAGTCCTTCAGGAATATTGTGCAACGCCACCGCCAGCGCAATTCCAAAGCCCAGCTCAAGGTTATTGCTCGCCGTCACGTAGGTGGCGACACCTTCAGGGAAGTTGTGCAGACTGATGCCGAGGGTGAGCAAAATGGCCGTGCGTTTGATGTTGCCGTGCGACGGTTTGACGCTTTTCTGCATCAGATCCTGCGGATGCGCATGGGGTAACATCCGGTCGAGACCGAAATACCCCAGCAGGCCCACGACGAACATGCTGTAGCCGAGAACCGGCGACATCCCTTCGGTGCCGAGTGCCGCAGGCAGCATCTCCATCAGGGAGATCAGCAGCATAATCCCGGCGGCAAAGCCGAGAGAAAACGCCAGCACGCGGTTCGAAGGCTTCTGTCCGAGCACGCCAAGAATGGCACCGATGAAGGTGGCGGCACCCGCAAGTATCGTCAGAATCAAGGGTACTGACATTCAATGCTCCTTATGATAATGATTCTCATTAATGTTAATGGCTAATCTGCCGCAAAGCGAGAGGGCATTCCCGGCTTTACATATTTCTTACATTCAAATTTTCTGAAGATCTTCATCACGCTTATCTGAGTTCTTGTTGTGCAGATAGCGGGTAATGTAGTGACATTAAATAAACACCCTATGTAAGGATATCACCATGACTTCTTCTCGTATGCCAGCACTGTTTTTGGGCCACGGTAGTCCGATGAACGTTCTGGAAGATAACGTCTATACGCGTGCCTGGCGTCACCTGGGCGAGACGTTGCCGTGTCCGAAGGCCATCGTGGTGATCTCTGCACACTGGTTTACGCGCGGCACCGGCGTCACGGCCATGGAAGCACCGAAAACCATTCATGATTTTGGCGGCTTCCCACAGGCGCTGTATGACACCCATTACCCTGCACCGGGTTCGCCAGCGCTGGCACAACAGCTGGTGGAGTTGCTGGCGCCTGTTCCGGTGACGCTGGATAAAGAGGCCTGGGGCTTCGACCACGGCTCCTGGGGCGTGCTGATCAAAATGTATCCGGATGCCGATATCCCCATGGTGCAGCTGAGCATCGACAGCACCAAACCGGCGGTGTGGCACCTTGAGATCGGTCGCAAGCTGGCAAAACTGCGCGATGAAGGCATCATGCTGGTGGCGAGCGGTAACGTGGTGCATAACCTGCGCACGGCCCGCTGGCACGGTGAAAACACGCCATACCCATGGGCCACGTCGTTCAATGATTTTGTAAAAGCTAATCTCACCTGGCAAGGACCTGCGGAAGAACATCCGCTGGTGAACTATCTGGATCACGAGGGCGGTTCGCTCTCTAATCCAACGGCGGAGCACTTCCTGCCGCTGCTGTACGTGCTGGGCGCGTGGGATGGCAGTGAACCGGTGACCGTGCCGGTGGATGGGATCGAGATGGGCAGTTTGAGTATGCTGTCGGTACAAATTGGCTAACGAAAAGCCCGGTAGCGCTGCGCTTACCGGGCTTCAGGTTCGTGCGATTTTGCAGGCCGGGTAAGGCGAAGCCACTACCCGGCAAATCCATCACTCCACAAAAATATGCGGATAGAAGCGCGACAGATCCTGGGTGATCAACGCGCGATCTTCGCGAATCCCAATCCCCGCAGGCTGATCGTTGATAAGCCAGCTGCCAATCAGCACATAGCTGTCGCCAAATTTCGGCAGCGGATAGAACTCCTGCACGATCATCCCTTCTTCGCCGTACGGGCCTTCCGCCGCTTCGAGGGTTTTGCCGTTTTCAATAATAGAAACGTTCGCCCCTTCGCGGGAGAAGATCGGCTTAATGACGTATTTATCCATCGGCGGATAATCATCTTCGGCGAAATACGCAGGCAGCAGGTTAGGGTGATTCGGGAACATCTCCCACAGCATCGGCAGCAGCGCTTTGTTAGAGATAATGCTCTTCCAGGCCGGTTCCAGCCAGCGTACGCCCGCGTCTTCCAGCTTGGTGGAGAACACTTCACGAAGCATGTATTCCCACGGATAGAGCTTGAACAGATTGCTAATCACTTGGTCCTGCGTATCCGTAAACTGGCCGCGCTCGCCTAAACCGATATCTTCGATATACAGGAACTCAGTGGCCACTTCCGCTTCGGCTGCGCAGTCCTGCAGATACTGCACGGTCCCGCGATCTTCAACGGTATCGCGACAGCAGGCCAGATGCAGATAATTAAATCCGTGCTGCTCGCGCAGTTCAGCGAAGCGCTCGATTAATTTTTCCTGCAAGGAGTTGAACTGATCGCTGCCTTCCGGCAGATTGCCCGCCGCCGCCTGATCTTCAAGCCAGATCCACTGGAAGAACGCTGCTTCGTACAGCGAGGTTGGCGTATCGGCGTTATTTTCCAGCAGCTTAGGATCGCCCACGCCGTCCCACGCAAGATCGAGACGTGAATAGAGCGAAGGCTGGTGGGTCTGCCAGGCGTGACGTACAAAACCCCAGGTGTGCTTTGGAATGCGGAATTTGGTCATCAGCTCATCGCTGGCAACCACCTTTTCCACCACCTTGAGGCACATCTGGTGCAGTTCGGCAGTTACCTCTTCCAGTTTTTCGACCTGGGCGAGGGTGAGCTTGTAATAGGCATCTTCACACCAGTACGGTTCGCCGTACATGGTGTGGAAGTTGAAACCATATTCGGTGGCTTTTTCGCGCCAGTCCGGGCGCTCGACAATACTGACTCGTTCCATTATCAGCCGCCCATTGAGCGAGTGGTGGAACCTGTCGCGCTACGCTGCATGGTCGCTTGTTTCGCCACGGAGTCGCCAAAGCCACCGCGCGTCACGGTGCTGGTGGTCGCAGGTTTTGGCGCCATCGCGGTTTTCGGAACCGTCATCGAACGGCCAGGCGTCGCCGCGCCGTAGTTTTTGCCGCTCGCATCGGTGTATTTACCGTAGGCCGGGCTGGATGGATTTTTGGAGCTGAACAGCGGCTGTTGCTGGAAGCCCATTCCACCGCCCATCATGCGGCCCATCATGTAGCCTGCCATCAGCGGCATCCAGAAGCTGCCGCTGGACTGGGCCTGCGCCTGGTTTTCAGGTGCCATGCCAGCCTGAGCCGGTGCCTGCTGGCACTGGCCTTCACCGAACTCGGCGATACAGTCTTCACGGGTGGCGTATTTCGGCGCGGTACGTTCTGCTTCTTTCAGGGCATTGTTATAGGCAGTGGTACATTCCGCGCTTTTACCGGTGGCTGACGAGCAGTCATCGGCATTCTGATACATCGAGACTGTTTCATCGGATTGCTCACAGCCTGCCAGCATAAATACGGCGGTGAACGCCAGGGCGACAGGGGTGAGATGGCGTGCGTTCCAGTTTTTGCGGAACGAAGCGTGATTGATCGTTTTTGTCCGTTTCATTTTGTCTTCCAGGACCCAGTGGTAGAACGAAGTAAATAAGGCTCAGGATAGAGGATGAGTGGTCGAAAATGAAGCGCAGAGGGGGATTCGGGGGGATCTTTACGTTGGCTTACGTTCAAATGTGACCCTCTCCCGAAAGGGAGAGGGATTATTCAACAATTAGTTACGGAACGGGTTGTTTCCGGTGCTATTTGTTGTGGTGGTGCGCGCCGCGGCTGGCTCAGCGGCAGGGGCGGTGCTGTTGGCATTGTAGCCATCAGCGCTGGCGTCCTGCTGTGGGTTTTCCGGGGCAACGCTTTCAGGCGTTGTTGAAACCGGTTTACCCAGCGTGCTGTTCAGCATTTGCAGATCCTGCTCGTTCAGCGTACCCAGCGCGGATTTAATATTCAGCTGGTTAATCAGGTAATTATAACGAGCGCTGGAGAGCTGTTGCTTCGCGTTATACAGCGTGGTGGTCGCATCCAGCACATCAACGATGGTACGTGTACCGACGGAGTAACCTGCTTCCATCGCATCCAGGGAGCTTTGTGCAGACACAACGGCCTGTTTGTAAGCGTTGATGCTGCTGATGGAGGCGTTCACGTTGTTAAAGGAAGAACGAACGGTCTGAACAACATTGCGGTGCGCGCTTTCAAGCTGCTCGCTCGCGCCAACAAAGTTGTACTGTGCCTGTTTCACCTGAGAGTTCACCATGCCGCCCTGGTACAGAGGCAAAGAGAAGTTCAGGCCGATTTTGTTCTGTCCCTGGTTGCTGTCATCGTATTGAGCGGTGTTGGTTTTTGAGCCACTGTAGGTGGTATCAGAAATACCCGTCGATGCGGTCAGCCCCACGGTTGGCAGATGGCCATCCTGCGCCTGGCGGATTTGCTCGCGCGCCAGATCCTGGCTCAGACGAGCCTGCAGCAGCGCCAGGTTACGGTTTTCAGCTTCTTTCAGCAGGGCGTTAACCGCCTGCGGTTTGTCAGTCTTGAAGTTATCAACGTTCAGAGACGCCAGCTCTGGGTAGTAATTGCCGGTCACCTGACGCAGAGATTCGAGTGCGTTGTCGAGGTTGTTACGGGCAGTCACTTCGTTCGCCAGCACGCTGTCGTACTGTGAACGGGCGTTTTGCACGTCAGTGATGGCGACCAGGCCTACGTTGAAACGCTGGGTGGTTTGGTCCAACTGACGGTAAATCGCCTGTTTCTGCGCTTCGGTGTAGGAGAGCGAGTCGATCGCGCTCAGTACGTTGAAGTAAGCGGTAGCGGTGTTCAGGATCAGCGTTTGCTGATCGGTCTGATAGGTTACGTCCTGAATACCGGCGCTCTTTTCCTGCAAGGAGAGGGCACGCCATTTGGACATATCAAACAAGGTCTGCGTTAATTGCAGTGAAGCGCTGGTGCCATTGGAGTTCACACCGTTGTTGTCACGGAATCCATTGCTGTAGGTATAATCTGCACCTAAACCCAATTGCGGCAGCAGCGGGCTACGTGCTTCATTAATCTTTTCGAACGCAGCATCACGGTCGGCGGCTGACTTACGCAGCTCAGGGTTGCCCAGACGTGCTTGCTGATAAACCTGTAACAGGTTTTCTGCCTGGCTCATCGCGCTGAAGCCCGTCAGGCTCAGGCCGATAAGGATGGGGAGCAATTTCTTCATTTGCATTCCTTGTTGTGAAGCAGTATTAGCGCTGATCTAATTAAAAATAATTGCCGATTCTAACAGAATCATCCACGCCAAAAGGTTGGCGTTACGTGCCATCTGGCGGTAATTTGCACCAATCTATCATATAGCCTGTCAAACGGCAGCCAAACAGCCTTGAAATTCATGATTTCAACACAATTGTGACCAGGATATCGCCATGCAAAAACCAGATAAGTTGCCAGTGACGCTCTCTAAAAACGATGTAGAAATTATTGCACGGGAAACGCTTTATAGCGGTTTTTTTTCACTGGAACTTTACCGTTTTAGGCATCGCCTGTTTAACGGTGAAATGAGTGGCGAAGTTCGACGTGAAATTTTTGAGCGCGGGCATGCCGCAGTCTTGCTACCCTTTGACCCAGTGCGTGACGAAGTGGTATTGATTGAACAGATCCGGATTGCCGCGCTGGATACCAGCGAAAGCCCATGGCTGCTGGAGATCGTCGCGGGAATGATCGAAGAGGGCGAAACGCCGGAAGAGGTCGCCCGCCGCGAGGCGCAGGAAGAAGCCGGGCTGATTGTCGGCAGGACCAAACCGGTGCTGAGCTTCCTGGCAAGCCCAGGTGGAACCACCGAGCGCTCTTCCATTCTGGTGGGTGAAGTGGACGCCACGACCGCACAAGGTATTCACGGTCTGGCAGATGAAAACGAAGATATTCGTGTTCATGTGGTGAGTCGGGAGCAGGCTTATCAATGGGTCAATGAGGGGAAAATCGACAACGCAGCGTCTGTCATCGCTTTGCAATGGCTACAGCTGCATTATCAAGACTTACGAAAAGAGTGGAAAAAATGAAGCGTTATACACCTGACTTCCCAGAAATGATGCGTCTGTGCGAGACCAACTTCGCACAATTACGTCGCCTGTTGCCGCGCACCGATGCGGCCGGCGAAACGGTGAGCTATCAGGTGAGCAATGCGCAATATCGATTAACGATTGTGGAATCCACTCGCTACACTACGCTGGTCGAGATTAAACAAACGGCGCCGTCCGTCAGCTACTGGAGCCTGCCGTCGATGACCGTCAGGCTTTATCACGACGCGATGGTGGCTGAAGTGTGTTCGAGTCAGCAGATCTTTCGCTTCAAAGCGCGATATGATTATCCTAATAAAAAGTTGCATCAACGCGACGAAAAGCATCAAATTAACCAGTTTTTAGCTGACTGGCTAAGATATTGTTTAGCACATGGAGCAATGGCGATTCCGGTTTGTTAGCGTCATAAACCTACCTAAGGACACCATTTGGAAAGCCTGTTGAACCTGACTGTTGCTGGTGGGGCGCCAGTCAGGATATTACAAATTACTGATACTCACCTGTTCGCCGAAAAGCATGAAACGCTGCTGGGTGTGAATACCTGGGAGAGTTATCAGGCTGTACTTGATGCCATTCACCTCGAAAATCGCGACTGTGATTTGATTGTTGCGACGGGGGATTTGGCACAGGATCAAAGCGCCGCGGCCTATCAGCATTTTGCTACAGGGATCGCGAGCTTCAGCGTGCCTTGCGTCTGGTTACCGGGTAATCATGACTTCCAGCCTGCCATGTACAGCGCGCTTCAGGACGCGGGTATTTCACCGGCCAAGCGTGTGTTTGTGGGCGATCACTGGCAAATTCTGCTGCTGGATACCCAGGTCTTCGGCGTGCCGCACGGCGAGCTGAGCGATTTCCAGCTGGAGTGGCTCGAAAGCAAACTCATTGACGCACCTGAACGCCATACCCTGCTGTTGCTGCATCACCATCCGCTCCCGGCGGGATGCAGCTGGCTCGATCAGCACAGCCTGCGCAACTCTGCCGCGCTCGACCGCGTGCTGTCGAAATATCCTCATGTGAACAATCTGCTGTGCGGACACATTCATCAGGAACAGGATCTCGACTGGAATGGCCGCCGTCTGCTGGCGACGCCGTCGACCTGCGTGCAGTTTAAACCGCACTGCGCCAACTTCACCTTAGATACCATCGCGCCGGGATGGCGCTGGCTGGAACTCCATGCGGATGGCCGGCTGACCACGGAAGTGTGTCGTCTGGAAGGGGCACAGTTCCGTCCAGATACCGCTTCAGAAGGATACTGATGTCTACGCTCCTTTATCTGCACGGGTTTAACAGCTCGCCGCGCTCCGCGAAGGCGACCCAGTTTCGCCAGTGGCTCAGCGAACATCATCCGCATATCGAGATGATCGTCCCGCAGCTGCCGCCGTATCCAGCGGATGCGGCAGAGATGCTGGAGTCCATCGTGATGGAACACGGCGGCGAATCCTTCGGCGTTGTCGGCTCGTCGCTCGGCGGTTATTACGCCACCTGGTTGTCCCAATGCTTTATGCTGCCAGCGGTCGTCGTTAACCCGGCGGTACGCCCGTTTGAGCTGTTGACGGACTTTCTCGGCCAGAACGAGAACCCCTACACCGGGCAGCAATATGTGCTAGAGTCTCGCCATATTTACGACCTCAAAGTGATGCAAATAGATCCGCTTGACGCGCCAGATCTCCTCTGGCTGCTGCAACAGACGGGTGATGAAGTGCTGGATTACCGCCAGGCGGTGGCGTATTACGCCTCTTGCCGCCAGACTGTAGAAGAAGGCGGAAACCATGCTTTCACGGACTTTGAGAATCATTTCACCCAGATTGTCGATTTTCTTGGGCTGCACAGCCTCTGACAACCAATGCGAATTGCTAGCTAAATCATGACGCAAACCTATAACGCTGATGCCATTGAGGTACTCACCGGGCTTGAGCCGGTTCGCCGCCGCCCTGGGATGTACACCGATACCACTCGCCCAAACCACCTGGGCCAGGAAGTGATTGATAACAGTGTGGACGAAGCGCTGGCAGGCCATGCCAAACGCATCGATGTGATCCTGCATGCCGACCAGTCCCTCGAAGTGATCGACGACGGGCGCGGTATGCCGGTCGATATTCACCCGGAAGAGGGTGTCCCTGCTGTCGAACTGATCCTTTGCCGTCTGCACGCGGGCGGTAAGTTCTCCAATAAAAACTACCAGTTCTCCGGCGGCCTGCACGGCGTGGGGATCTCCGTGGTCAACGCCCTCTCTAAGCGCGTGGAAGTGACCGTGCGCCGCGACGGCCAGGTCTACAACATCGCCTTTGAAAACGGCGACAAAGTTCAGGACCTGCAGGTCATCGGCACCTGCGGCAAACGCAATACCGGGACCAGCGTCCATTTCTGGCCCGACGAAAGCTTCTTCGACAGCCCACGTTTCTCCGTTTCGCGCTTAACGCACATTCTGAAAGCGAAAGCGGTGCTGTGCCCTGGCGTTGAAATTACCTTCAAAGACGAAGTGAACGGCAGCGAGCAGCGCTGGTGCTATCAGGATGGTCTGAACGACTATCTGGGCGAAGCGATTAACGGCCTGCCAACCCTGCCAGAAAAACCGTTCCTCGGTAACTTCTCCGGTGATACGGAAGCGGTCGACTGGGCGCTCTTGTGGCTGCCCGAAGGCGGCGAGCTGCTGACCGAAAGCTACGTCAACCTGATCCCGACGATGCAGGGCGGTACGCACGTCAACGGTCTGCGTCAGGGTCTGCTGGATGCGATGCGTGAGTTTTGCGAATACCGCAATATCCTGCCGCGCGGCGTGAAGCTGTCGGCGGAAGATATCTGGGATCGCTGTGCGTATGTCCTGTCGGTCAAAATGCAGGACCCACAGTTTGCCGGTCAGACCAAAGAGCGTCTCTCTTCGCGCCAATGTGCGGCCTTTGTCTCCGGCGTAGTCAAAGACGCCTTCAGCCTGTGGCTGAACCAGAACATTCAGACGGCAGAAATGCTGGCTGAAATGGCGATTTCCAGCGCCCAGCGCCGTATGCGTGCGGCGAAGAAAGTGGTGCGTAAAAAGCTGACCAGCGGTCCGGCGCTGCCGGGTAAACTGGCCGACTGCACGGCGCAGGATTTGAATCGCACCGAACTGTTCCTCGTCGAAGGTGACTCGGCGGGCGGCTCAGCCAAACAGGCGCGCGACCGTGAATATCAGGCGATCATGCCGCTGAAGGGTAAGATCCTCAACACCTGGGAAGTCTCCTCCGATGAGGTACTGGCGTCTCAGGAGGTGCATGACATCTCGGTTGCGATCGGCATCGATCCGGACAGCGACGATTTAAGCCAGCTGCGTTACGGCAAGATCTGTATCCTCGCGGATGCGGACTCCGATGGTCTGCACATCGCCACGCTGCTGTGCGCCCTGTTTGTGAAACACTTCCGCGCGCTGGTGAAGAACGGTCACGTTCACGTTGCGCTGCCGCCGCTGTACCGTATCGACCTCGGCAAAGAGGTCTATTACGCCCTGACGGAAGAAGAGAAAGCGGGTGTGCTGGAGCAGCTGAAGCGCAAGAAAGGCAAACCTAACGTGCAGCGCTTTAAAGGGCTGGGCGAAATGAACCCGATGCAGCTGCGTGAAACCACGCTGGACCCCAATACTCGCCGTCTGGTGCAGCTGATTATCAGCGACGAAGACGAGCAGCAGACCAACGCAATGATGGATATGCTGTTAGCCAAGAAGCGTTCCGAAGACCGACGCAACTGGTTGCAGGAAAAAGGCGATATGGCGGATATTGAGGCCTGATGTCCTCATGCTGACTCACTCCCGAAAGGGAGTGGGAATAAATTCTAAGCCCGGTAAGCGTAGCGCTACCGGGCTTTTTTACATCAAAAATCCATCTTCACCGTAAACTGCACTTCACGCGGATCGCCAATCTGGTTCCCCAGGTTATTGGTGCCAATCGACGACGTGTAATAAGTCTTATCAAACAGGTTTTTCACGTTCAGCTGGAGCGTCAACGGATACTGCAGCTTCAGTTTGTACGCGGCAAAAGCGTCGGCCACCACGTAGCCCGGCAGATAATAATCCGCGCCGTTGGTGGCGGAGCGACGACTCACGCCATGCCCGCCGCCGCCGAGCGTCAGGGTATTCCCGCCGATCACATTGTTAATGTCGTAAGTCAGGAACAGAGAACCTGTGTGACGCGGCACGTTTGGCAGCGGTTTACCGGCGTAATCCGGATCTTCCAGCACCTTCGCGTCCGTGTAGCCATAGCTGGCGATCACATTGGTGTTCTCGGTTAACCGGCCTGCCAGATCCACTTCCACGCCCTGCGAACGCACACGCCCGGCGGTTTTCGCCACCGTCTCATCACCGACGCTCTCGGTGTAAAGCACGTTGCGTTTATGGATATCAAACAGCGCGATATTAGCGGTAATCCCGTCGAACAGGTCAAACTTCGCGCCCACTTCGTAGGCATTGGATGTTTCCGGCGGCAGGTTACCAATGTAGCTGGCGATAGACGACTGCGGCATAAACGTCTGCGAGTAGTTGGCGAACAGCGACACCGACGGCGTGAGCTTGTAAACCAGCCCCGCTTTCGGCGTCCACTGGTCGTCGTGGCTGTCGGTATTGACGTTAAACGGACGGCCTTTTCCCGCATACTGCGTGTAGGACTGATAGCGCAGGCCGGTGACGGCGATCCATTTATCCGTCAGATAGAGGGCATCCTGCACGTAGGCGGAATAGCTCTCCTGCTTAATGGTCTGATCGCTGTCCGACGCTGACACGGTCGTGCATTTGCTCAGATTGCCGTAGGACGGGTTGTAAATATTGAAATCTTTAACGTTCTTACAGCGGATCATATCCGTGCGCAGCAGATCGTAATTCTCATAAGAGACGCCGGTCAGGATCTCATTGTAAAACCCGGCAATATCCACATTCCCCTGCAGATCCGCACGCGTGGAGTGCATGCGCTGAGTCGAGCCTTGCGTGGCGTCCACGCGGCGGGTCAGATTGCCGGTGGCGGAATCGTAGGCCATCACGCGCGCCTGGTTATCCGTGTATTTATCCTGGCTAAAGCTGTAGTCGAATTTGGCGGTCCACTGGCTGTTGAGACGGTACTCCGCGTTCAGCTGGGCCAGATCGGATTCACCGTCGGTAATGTTGAACGGTTCGTCAAAGCGCGTCTTGCGATCCACATCGACCGGCTGTTTGGTCGTTAAATCGAAGATCGTTCCGCGATCGAATGGCGTCTGATAATCGCGATGAGAATAGAGCACCGTGACGGTGGCATCATCGCCAAACCAGGTCAGAGACGGCGCGATAAAGGTGCTGCGCTCTTTGCCGAAATTACGCCAGTAATCCTCTTTCTGATACTCACCCGTCAGGCGATACGCCAGACGTGTACCTTCAATCGGTCCGGTCACATCGAGCTGCCCGGTGCCGCCGCCAAAGCTGGTGGAGGTCGCCGAGATCGAACCGCCGAACTCTCTTTCCGGGCGCTTCGTCACCACGTTAATCAGCCCGCCAGGATCGAGGATCCCGTACAGCGTCGACGCCGGGCCTTTCAGCACTTCGACGCGCTCCGTCGAAGCGTTAAAGCTGCGGGGCAGCACGGTGCGCAGGCCGTTGGTCATGATCGACCCGTCACGGTTTGCGCCAAAACCACGGCGCACAAACGCATCCTGCGTCCCGCCAAGGGTGTTGGTTTGCACCACGTTGCTGACGTTGTACAGCGCCTCGTCGAGCGTGGTGGCGTGCTGATCTTCCAGCACCTGATCGCTCACGGTATTGACCACCTGCGGGATGTCCAGCATCGGCATAGTCGTGAGCGTGGCGGTGGAGGTGTTCAGCGGCTGATAGCCGTTAGTGGCATCGGTTTTCGCGGAAGGATCGGCGGTGACGGTCAGCGTTTCGCCGTCTTTCGCGGTGGTGCTGTCAGCCGCCTGCGCCAGCGGCGCGAGGAACAGCAGTGAAAAGAGCGCGCGCCCTTTAATCCCAGAGAATGAAGGTGTGTACATAGCCATTGGATCTGTTTTCCCGAAATACCCGCGCATGGTCGCGAGTGAAGATGGTGTGTCATTGCCCGTAAAGCGCTACCCGTTTGCCTGTGCGGAGTCGGGTATGTAATTGAGAATCATTCAATCATGCAGGAATGTAGTAGTAAATGGAAAAAAGCAAAATTCGGCTACAGCAAAAAATCGCTTGATCTGGGATGCCTGTAAAAAAAGTAATTAACTGAAAATAATCAATTAATGACTTTTGTGTTACATGCGTATCGGTCGACTAATCCCTGGTTTTTCCAGGGTGTTTATCCCCTTGACTACTACATGGCGCAGCGGCAAACTCACAAAAGAGAATGAGATTTATTTTTATTTATTTGTTATTTGATTAAGTTGGCGCACACGTGGCTCATAACGCGACAAAGCAGGGGTTGGTTGTCGAAAACCTCTCTGCTGGCTATCAGAAAAAAATCATCGTCGATGATATTTCCCTCACTATCCCTTCTGAAAAAATGACCGTGCTGGTCGGGGCGAACGGCTGCGGGAAATCGACGCTTCTCAGTACGATGGCGCGCCTGTTACAGCCGATGGGCGGCGCGGTGCTGCTCGACGGCAAAGTCCTGCACGATCAGCCAACCAAAGCAGTTTCACGCGAACTGGGCATTCTGCCGCAGTCGCCTTTGCTGCCGGAAGGGCTGACGGTGTTTGAGCTGGTCTCGCGCGGGCGTTTTCCCTGGCAGAATTTTATGCGCCAGTGGACCGATGCCGACGAACAGGCCGTGGAAGAGGCGCTGCGTCTGACCGGCACGCAAGCCTTCGCCCATCTGCCCGTCGAGAGTCTCTCGGGCGGTCAGCGCCAGCGCTGCTGGATCGCAATGGCGCTGGCGCAGCAAACACCAGTGATTCTACTGGACGAGCCGACGACTTTTCTCGATCTGCGCTATCAGGTGGAGATCCTCGAACTCCTGCACGATCTCACCCGTCACCACGGCCGGACGGTGGTGGTAGTCCTCCACGATCTGAACTTTGCGGTGAACTACGGCGATACGCTGGTCTTCTTACGCGAAGGCAAAGTGCAGGGCGTGCTTCATGAGGGCGACGTCTGCACGCCGGAACTCATCAAAACGGTGTTTGATGTCGATGTGCAAATGTCGATCAACCCAATGACCGGCAAACCGTTCTTTATCCCGTTTCGTCGCGGTAGCGAAAAAGCATGATGCGCACAGGACTGGCTTCTGCCCTGTTTTTGGCGCTGCTGCTTATGGGCGCGATTATCCATCTGGGCCTCGGCGCGCGGTTTATCGCCCCGCAGACCGTGGTGCAGGCGTTTCTGGCGTTTGACCCGCGCAACTTCGATCACAATGTGATCATCAACCTGCGCCTGCTGCGTCTGGCGGCAGCGCTTACTACCGGCGCTGCGCTTGGCGTGGCGGGTGTACTGCTGCAGGCGGTGATCCGCAATCCACTGGGTGAACCGCATATTCTGGGGCTAAACGCCGGAGCCGCACTGGCAGTGGTTTTAACCAGCGCCCTCGGGCTGGCGCTGCCGTTTGGGCGGCCGCTGATTGCGGCGGCGGGCGCGGCACTCCTGTTCCTGCTGGTGCTCGCGCTGTCGTCTGCCGGTCGCACTGGCCTGACGCCGATGAAAGTGACGCTCTGCGGCGTGGCGCTGTCGGCTTTCGCCTCATCCATCACCGCAGCGGTGCTGATTCTTGATGAACAAACCCTGCTGGCGATGCGCACCTGGCTGGCGGGCGATCTGGCAGGATTAAGCTGGGCGGCCACGCAAAACGCCGCCTGGGTCGCGGCGGCCGGATTGGCCCTTTCCATAGCCATTTCACCTTCCCTGAACATGCTGGCGCTGGGCGATCGTATGGCGCAGGGGCTAGGCGTGTCCCTTATCCGCACGCGGATACTCGCGCTGATCGCCATCGCGTTACTGTGCGGTGCCGCCGTGTCGATCGCCGGGCCGATTGGGTTTATCGGCCTCGTCGTTCCGCAGCTGATTCGCCGTCTGGTGTCGGTGGATTTGCGCGTCATGGTGCCGCTCTCGGCCTGCTGCGGCGCGCTGGTGTTACTGCTGGCAGATATCGCCGCGCGCACCCTGTTTATACCCCACGAACTGGCGACCGGCGTGATGACCGCGCTGGTGGGCGCGCCCGTGTTTATTCTGATTGCCGCGAGGATGTTCCGATGAGCCGGGCCGTGCTGCACGCCGAATTACGCCCGCTGCGTTGGGGCCGATTTTCAACCCTAATCCGCCCCAAAGCGCTGGTGTGGTTAGCTGTTTTAACCGCGTTGATCTCCGCGCTGCTGGTCATGGGCTTGACCCAAGGCACACTTCCGGTTCCTACCTCAGACGTGGCCCGCGCGCTGTTTTCTCCTGACGCTCTTAGCCCCGACGCGCGCTACATCGTGCAGGATATCCGTCTGCCGCGCCTGCTGATGGCTGTGCTCTGTGGGGCGATGCTGGGCATGGCGGGTGCGGCGATGCAGTCCATCACCCGCAACGGTCTGGCCGATCCGGGGCTGATCGGCGTGAAAGAGGGGTGTAGCGTGGCGGTACTGCTGCTGATTTTCCAGTTCCCGGCGATGTCGGTGTTCTGGCGTCCGGTCGTGGGGATGGCGGGCGGCTTGATGACGGCGCTGCTGGTGGTGGTGCTCGCCCGCGATATTTCTCGTCCGCGTTTTATCCTGATTGGCATCGGCGTCTCCTGGACCTTCGCCGCTGGAATGGGCGTCTTTATGACGACGGCAGACGTGCGCGACGTGCAGACCGCGCTGCTGTGGCTGGCTGGTAGCCTGCATGCCGCCAGCTGGCCGCTGGTGAGCGTGGCGGCAGGCTGGTCGCTGCCCGGGTTTACGCTGCTGCTGTTAACGGCCCGCGCGGCAGATGTCGCGCTGCTCGGTAACCAGACGGCCACCGGGCTGGGTGTGCGCACCGCACGTCTGGCCCTGATTCGCGTGCTGGCCCCGGTGCTGCTGACGGCCGCCTGTGTGTCATGCGTCGGGAGCATTGGATTTGTCGGTTTGATTGCGCCGCACATGGCGCGTTTTCTGCTGCGCGGCGGCCAGACCACGTTGCTTGTGGGCAGTGCGGCGCTGGGCGCGCTGCTGGTTCTGCTGGCAGATAATGTCGGGCGGCTGGCGTTTCTGCCGCTGCAACTGCCTGCGGGCATTGTTATCTCGCTGATTGGCGGGCCGTTTTTCCTGGTGCTGCTCTGGGCGCGCCGGGACCGGTTTTAAAAGGGGAGTGTTATGCGCGTAGTGTTAATGTTGCTGTTGCTGGCGGGGTTTTCCGCAAGCGCCGCTGAACCTGTTCAGACCTTTACCGACGATCTGGGGCGCACGGTCACGGTGCCGCTACACCCGAAACGCATCGTGTCGCTGCACGATCTCGACATCACCATTCCGCTGATTGAACTCGGCATGCCGCCGGTGGCGAGCCACGGACGTACGCGCCCGGACGGCAGCCATTTTATTCGCTCCGGCGGGCTGCTAACGGGCGTGGATTTCGATAACTCTGCGATTCAGTTTATCGGCACTGCGGATATCGATATTGAAGCCATCGCCGCCGCCAGGCCGGATCTGATCATCACCGAACCAACCCGCAATACGCCTGTCGCGATGCTGGAGAAAATCGCGCCGACGGTGAGCATCGATCACCTCGACGGCGGGGCGCCGGAAATCTACCGCAAGCTGGCGCAGTTAACCGGCACGCAGGCACGGCTGAAAATTCTTGAACGTCGCTACCAGGAGCAGATCAAGGCGCTAAAAGCGACGATTGATACGCACAAAATCAGCGTCGCGGTGATTCAGGCTAATCAGGGAAAAATCACTGTGATGCACAGCTATCACTCTTTAGGGCGCGTACTGCGTGATGCCGGATTCACCTTCCCGAAACTCATCGACGCGATTCCTGAAGGCGAGCGTATCGACGTCAGCGCTGAGCGTCTGCCGGAGCTGGATGCGGATTTCGTCTTCGCCACCTGGCGCGGCGATACGGGCGGTAAACCGCAGGATGAGCTGGCAGCGATGGAGGCGGTGATGCCCGGCTGGTGTCAGTTTCTTAATGCCTGTCGCACCGGACATTACGTGCTGATCTCACGCGAGGAGGCGATCTCCAACTCCTTTGCCTCGCTGGGATTAATGGCAGCGCAGGTGCAGTCACAAATCGCCGGGCGTCCGCTGCCGGAGGCGAAATGATCAGAAAAGACAAATCGCGGGTCGATCTCTACGGCGAGCGTTTTCGTGCTCGCGGGCATCAGCTGACGCCGCGTCTGCTGCTGGTGGCCAGCTACATCAACGACAATCGCGAAGCGGTGATGGAGCAGACGGCGATGGAAATTGCCGCGCTGCTGAAAACCTCTGATGCCACCGTGGTGCGGGCGATTCAGGCGCTGGGCTTTGCCGGTTTACGCGACCTCAAACAGACGCTTGAGCACTGGCTTGGCCCCACGCTCAGCTCCAGCGAAAAGATCACCACCACGGTGAAAGCGCTGACCAGTGACGTCAATTCCAGCATCGATTTCGTCCTCGAAGGGCATCAGCACACCTGCGAAGTGCTGTCTGAACCGGCCAACCGCTACGCCCTGGCGCAGGCGGTGGCGTTGCTGGGCGAAGCGCGGCAGGTGGCGATTTTTGGCATCGGCGCGTCGGGAATTCTGGCGGAATACACCGCGCGACTGTTCAGCCGCATTGGCCTGCCGGCGACGGCACTGAACCGCACCGGAATTAACCTTGCCGAGCAGCTGATCGAACTCCAGCGCGGGGATGTGCTGGTAATGATGGCGCAAAAATCCGCGCACCGGGAAGGGCAGACGACCCTTCGCGAAGCCCGGCGTCTGGGGATCCCAACCATCCTGCTCACCAACGCCGTCGATTCGCGTTTCAGTAAAGAGGCGAGCGTGGTGATCCACGTTCCGCGCGGCAATGAGAAAGGCAAAATCCCGCTGCATGGTACGGTGATGCTGTGCCTGGAGATGATTGTGCTGTCGGTGGCCTCCACCGCGCCGCAGCGCACGATTAAGTCCATGAAGCGTATCAATGAATTTCACCGTGGATTAAAGCCCGGTAAGAAAAGCGCGTGAAGCTGCCGGGCAAAATACCGCTTAATGGCCCGAATGATTTTTCCGGTACTGAAGGGGTGTCTCGCCGATGCCCTTCCTGAAGGCGCTGATAAAATAGGTCACGTCAGAAAACCCGACCCGCGCACCGATATCCCGCACGCTCTCTTCGCTGTGTAACAGGCATTCACAGGCTTTTCGCAGCCGCAGCGTATTCAGGTAATCATGAATTTTCTCGCCCGTTTCCAGATGGAATTTGCGGGAAACGTAGCTGCGGGATTTGCCCAGTTCCGTCGCCAGCGCATCGAGGCTAAATTTAACCTGATAGTTCTCATCCAGCCAGAACATCACCTGGCTGGCGATGCCGTTGCTGCTGCCGGGCGCGCCGTCGCTGTCGTCCGGCAGCATGGCAAACAGCGCAATCAGCAGGCTGGCGATGCTTTCACTGTTCATCGGCGGCTGGTAGCAGCTCAGCAGGTGATGGATGTGCACCTGACAGTGAGCAACATCAGCGACCCAGGCCGGCCCGCCGCGTCGTGACAGTTTTTGCAGCCGCTGCTGCGCCTGCGGAAAATCTCGCAGCACTTTCAGCACCGCGTGATGATCGAGATGGATAATGGTACGGCGATAAATCGCTTCGGCCTGTTCATCCACCATCACCTTATGCAGGGTGAACGGCGGGAAGAAAAACAGCCGTCCGGGGCGCATGGTGTAGTGGCGGTTATCGACAATCGCCACGCCAAATCCCTCTTCGACATAGAGAATTTCCAGACACTGATGCCAGTGGTGATAGCGCACAGTATTGGCGAACAGGCGGCTGAACGACACGATGGTGTCATTCAGGGCGATCAGCTCCAGATGGTCGGATTTTGGCGTGTCGCGCATAGTGCAATAAAACTCAACTTTTCCCCGTCTCTTTCTCGTTATAAACCACCTTTTTAAATTTTCTCAACTTCAGGTTTATTCATCTCTCTTCCCTGTGACACGGCTAACATTTCTGAGGGTTATGCATTCACTATTCTTTGCCGCAGATGATTACGAGGACGAGCGTATGTGGGCGGCAAAGAAAGAAACATCAAATCCGTTGTCTTCCCGTCAGGATGTGGTGGCGGAGCTAAATACCCTGTTAGGTGCGCTGGACAAGCAGTTTGCGCCGGACAGTTCACGCATTTCGCTGGGTGATACCTGCGCGCACTACGCGACGGATATTGCCGAAATGGAAGGGCTGTCGCGTGCCCTGTGGGGGCTGTTTCCACTGCTGGCTTCCGGCGAGCGCACCCTTTACAGCGAGAAATACATCACTGCGATTAAACAGGGCACGGACCCGCAAAGCGCCGGTTACTGGGGCGAAACCGCGCCTTACGATCAGCGTCTGGTGGAGATGGCGGCCTATGGCCTTGGGCTTGCGCTGTTGCAGAACCGGCTCACGGATCTCTTCAGCGAGCGGGAGGTGCAGAACCTGCACGCCTGGCTGAATCAGATCACCGATGCTCAAATGCCGGACAGCAACTGGAACTATTTTGCCATTATGGTCCAGCTTGGTTTTAAACGCGCCGGACTGTCGTTCGATCAGTCTGCCATCGATCGTCGCTTTGCGCTGATGGACGCTTACTACCTCGGCGACGGCTGGTATTCCGATGGCGTGGGCCGCCCGAAAGACTATTACATCTCGATGGCGTTCCACTTCTATGGCCTGATCTACGCCACCCTGAGCGGCGACGAGGCGCGGGCCGCAGTGCTGCGCGATCGCGCCCGCCAGTTTGCCGACGATTTTATCTTTATGTCTGCCGCCGACGGGGCATCGATCCCCTTTGGCCGCAGCCTGACCTACCGTTTTGCGATGGTCGCGTTCTGGAGCGCGGTGGCATTTTCTGAACTGGATGTTTTCACGCCGGGCATTGTGAAAGGGATCATTCTGCGTCATCTGCGCTGGTGGCAGCAGCAGCCGATCCTCGATCGCGACGGCATTCTGACGCTCGGTTTTGCCTATCCCAATCTGGCGATGTGCGAGGATTACAACTCGCCGGGATCGCCGTACTGGGCGCTGAAAACCTACCTGATCCTGGCGCTGGGTGAAGATCATCCGTTCTGGCAGGCACAGGAACAGCCTTTGCCGGAACGCGCTGAAAAACACGTTATCTCCAACGCGCAGCAGATCCTGATCCACGCCGACAATTCACAGCACGCGACCCTGCTCACCGCCGGGCAGCTGGAGCTGAACAACTACGTCAACACCGAGGCGAAGTACACCAAATTTGCCTACTCCAGCCGCTTTGGTTTCACCATTGAGCGCGGACGCTACGGCATTAAACACGCGGCCTGCGACTCGATGCTGCTGCTCAGCGATGGCGATAACTATTTCCGGGGTCGCCGCGACTGCGACGCGGTGCGCGTTGATGAGAACTTCATTTTCTCGCGCTGGTCGCCGTGGCACGACGTGCAGATCGACACCTGGCTGGTGCCGTTCGGCGAGTGGCATCTGCGTCTGCATCGCATTAATAGCGCGCGCACCTTGCAGACGGTGGAAGGGGGCTTTGCGGTGATCAAAACGGCGCATCGCCTGCAGGCGCGCGGCTGTGTTCTGAATGCGGAAAATGGCAGCAGCGTGATTGTCGATCTGTCGCCCGATCTTTCGCGCCAGCCCGACAGCATCGTTACGCCGCCGAACAGCAGCGTGATGTTTGCGCAATGCGCATCGATTCCTGTGCTTGCCACACAACTCCCGGCCGGGGAAAGCTGGCTCTGCTGCGCTGTCACCGCTTCCGGGGAGCAGAAAAACTACGCGGTCACGCCGCAGCTGAAAATAAACAATAACCAGGTCGTGATTCACGAACCGGGCAGCGAACGTCAGTTGTCGTTCTTTATATAAACACTCTGGACCCTACCTGTTGGCGAGGATTCTATGAAAATCAGCTCAACGAATAAAACCGAATATTACAAAATCAGTACCTTTATTTTTCTCTATTTCTTTACCTGGTCGGCCAGTATTGGCCTGCTGGCCATCTGGCTCGGCCAAAAAGCGAACCTGAGCGGTTCGGTGATTGGTACGGTATTTGCGGTTAACGGTGTCTTCTCCGTTATTCTGAAACCTATTTACGGCTATATTCTCGATAAAATCGGGATGAGCAAATATCTGCTCTATTTTGTAGTGGCCATGTCGGCCCTGATGGCACCGTTCTTTATTTACGTCTATCAGCCGCTGTTGATGTCCAACACCCTGCTCGGGATTATTATCGGTGCGCTCTATTTAAGCTTTGCCTGGTATGCGGGCGTGGCGGCGTGCGAATCCTATTCCGATCGCTTTAGCCGGTTGAACGGCATGGAGTTTGGTCAGATTCGTATGTGGGGTTCCCTCGGCTGGGCGGTGGCGTCATCCTTCTCCGGCCTGCTGTTTAACCTCTCTCCGGCGTATAACTTTATTATGGGCAGTGTCGCGTCGGTCATCATGCTGATTGTATTGCTAAACCTGAAAGTGAACACTAACTCCGTTCATGCCGGGGAGGTGCTGACCAAAGAGAAAATCGCGCCGTCGGACGTCTACGCGCTGCTGCGTAACCGCAAGTTTTGGGCCTTCTGCCTGTATGTGGCGGGCGTGGCGTGGATGATGTTTATTGCTGAGCAGCAGTTCTCGCGCTACTTCGTCACCTTCTTCGACGATGTGCATCAGGGCAACGCGGTCTTTGGCTATCTGGGCACGGTACAGTCGGGGATGGAATTCCTGATGTATATGGTGATCCCGCTGTTCGTTAACTTTATAGGTGCCAAACGCGGATTATTAATTGTGGGATTAGTGGTGGGCGCACGCCTGATTATTTCCGGCATGTGCGATTCCCACCTGTTAATTTCGATTCTGAAACCGTTATACGGCCTGGAAATCTGTCTGCTGCTGGTGTCGGTATTTAAATATATCGCCGAGCATTTCGACAAACGCGTCAACGCCACCATGTATTTATTAGGCTATCAGGCGATGCTGTATGTCGGAAATGTGGTGGTCTCATCGCCTGCCGGATATATGTATGACCGTATCGGCTTTGAGCAGACTTATATCATCATGGGTGCCACGGCGCTGACATTTACCCTTATTTCTGCCTTTACCTTATCCGCCTGCCAGAGCAAATGGCGCGGCGCGCAGGCCATCAACATCGCAGAACAAAATCCATCACGCTAATTTTTGCTGTCAAAGAAGGAACCGAAATATGTTAAATCGTATCGCAGAGGAACGCCTGTCCGATATTCCTGCACCCGTTGATGCGCGCGTGTTCAGTGATGAATTAAGCTCGGCGCGGGATCATGTCCTCGAACTGATTAGCCGTCATTTAACGGAGTTCGGTGAAAAATTCCCGGCTGAAACCTGTGTAGAGGGCTTTTATCCCCTGACGGAAAACGTGGAGTGGACCACCAGTTTCTGGACCGGGCAGCTTTGGCTGGCGTGGGAGATGAGCGGTGACGAGAAATTCCGTGCGCTGGCCGAGAAAAACGTCCGCTCGTTTGGCCTGCGCATCGCCGGGCGAAATGATACCAATACCCACGATTTAGGCTTCCTCTATACCCTGTCGTGCGTGGCGGCCTGGCGTCTGACGGGCAATCGCGAGGCGCGTGGTTTCTCGCTGCTGGCCGCCGAAGCGCTGCTTGAGCGCTTCCACGAGAAGGCGAAGATCATCCAGGCGTGGGGCGATCTGTCCGACCCGGAGCAGGCCGGACGAATGATCATCGACTGCAACATGAACCTGCCGTTGCTCTACTGGGCGACGGAGCAGACCGGCGATCCGCGCTTTGCCGACGCGGCGGAAGCGCACGTCATGCAGGCGGCGACCTATCTGATCCGCGAGGACGCGTCGACGTTCCACACCTACTACATGGACGTTAAAACCGGTGCGCCGCGCTACGGCAATACGCAGCAGGGCTACGCGGATGACTCCTGCTGGTCGCGCGGGCAGGCATGGGGAATTTACGGTTTCCTGCTGAGCTACATCTATACCGGCGACGAGACGATGATCGCCTTGTCGAAACGGCTGGCGAACTATTTCCTGAATCGTCTGCCGGAGGATTATGTTTGTCACTGGGATCTGGCGCTCGTGGGCACCGATGCCCTGCGCGATTCATCGTCGGCGGCGATTGCGGTGTGCGGCCTGCTGGAGCTTGTGAAGCACCTGCCGGTGACGGACCCGGATCGCGAGCGCTATCTGGAGTGGGCGAAAGGGATGATGTCATCGTTGACCCGTCACTATCTGATGGGTAAAGACGAGAAGGGTAACGGGCTGCTGAAGCACTCGGTTTACCATCTGGCGAGCAATAAAGGCGTGGATGAGTGCGCGAGCTGGGGGGATTACTTCTACGTGGAGGCGCTGGTGCGTTTTACTCAGAGCTGGAAGTTGTACTGGTAATAAAAAAGCCCGGTGGCGCTAAGCTTACCGGGCCTCTGGCTCAGGTTTTGAATGCCGGGTAAACGCGGTGTCGCCCGGCAAAATACAAAAACTTAAACCCCTTGCTCCAGAATACGGATATGCGTTTCCAGAACGTTCCCTTTCACCGCTTCGCTCCACGCTTTCATGTGCGCGGTTTGCAGATGCGCTTCCAGGTGTGCCACGGTTTCCCACAGTTCAACCATGATGATCGAATCGGGCGCGGTGGTCTGGAAGCTTACGCCTGCGGCAGCGTCAACCATCGGCGCGTAGCCGTGGCAGCCTTCTTCTTTCAGAACGGTCGGGATAATTTTCACGAATTCATCCAGCACCGCCTGACGGTGATGTTGACCTGGACGAGTGCGAATTTCAGCAATGACGGTAAGCATGGTTAACTCCTTCTCTACCCGGCATACTTCAAGTTGCAGCTGCGTTGGCTGCAACTTGAATTAATTGGGTCTTAATTGAATAACCAGTTAAGCAAAAATCTCAGCCAGATGCTTGCGATATTCTGCGATATAGCGCGGCACGTCCGGCATTTTAATCACGTCGTTGACGATAAAGGTCGGCAGTGGCTCCAGCGCCAGGAACTGGTTGGCTTTATGGAACGGCAGGTAAGCCCCGTCCACGCCAACGCCGTGGAAGAACTGATCTTCATCGGTGAAGGCATCCAGCGGCGCGTTCCAGGTCAGGGACAGCATGTATTTTTTACCGTGCAGCAGACCACCGGAACCGTATTTTTTAGAGGCGTCGGAACGGGTGCGGCCATCGCTGGCGTACAGAGAACCGTGACCTTCGGTGAAGACATCGTCCATGTACTTTTTGACGGTCCACGGTGCGCCCATCCACCAGCCTGGCATCTGCCAGACAATCACGTCGGCCCACAGGAAATTCTGCACTTCGGTTTTGACGTCGTAATCGCTGTCGGCGCGAACCACTTTAACATCATGCCCGGCGTCGCGCAGGAAACCATCCGCGACCTCGGTCAGGGTGTCATTCAGTTGGCCGTTAGAGTGGGCGAATTTTTTCGCACCGTTGATAATCAGAATGTTGCTCATAATTTGTCCTCAGACTGGCAAGTTTGGCAGTCATGTTACCCGTAATAACGGTGCGGAAAAATGAGCAAAATGTGCAAAGTCTTTTGCTTATAGCGCAATAATCCAACTACCAGCTTACTGTCACTTCAAACCCACCTTCGCGCGCGTTGGCGAGCGTTACCCGCATGCCGTGCAGCGTCGCGATGCGTTTGACGATGGATAATCCCAGCCCGCTGCCGGTCTGCTCCTGGCCCGGAGGACGATAAAAACGCTCGCCGATGCGCGCCAGCGCGTCCGGCGAAATCCCCGGCCCGTTGTCGCGCACGGTAAAACTCTGCGCATCCAGCGTGACATCGACCACGCTTCCACGCGGGCTGTAGCGCACGGCGTTATCCAGCAGGTTGCGCACCAGCAGGCTCAGCAGCAGCGGCTGGCCGGCGCGCGCCACCTGAGGCGCGTGAATGTTGAGGCGCAATTCGATGCCCGCCTGCTGCGCCGAATAGTAGCTGTCCATCACCGACGATTGCAGCAGATCGGCCATCGCGATCGTCTGAACATCATCGAGGTTTTCCAGTGAGTCGAGGCGCGACAGCGTGAGGAGCTGATCCACCAGCCGCGAGGCACGGTCGATGCCTGCGTGAAGCTGGTTGAGCGCTTTCGCCTGCGCCTCGGGATCGTCCAGCGACAGTTGCGCCACTTCGGTTTGCACCTTCAGAGCGGTGAGCGGGCTGCGCAGTTCGTGGGCGGCATCTGAGGTAAAGCGCCGCTCGCGGGTCATCATCTCCTGCGTGCGGGCAAAAAGATGGTTCAGGGCGTCGAGCAGCGGGCGCACCTCCGTCGGCAGCCCATCGGTTGCAAGCCGGTCGGTGGCGTCGGGCGAACGACGGCGCAAGGTCAGGGCGAGGTTTTTCAGAGGGCGCAGTTCGCGCGCGAGTAAAACAATCAGCAAAAGCAGCATCAGCGGCAGCGCCACCAGCCAGGGGGTCAACTGCGAAGTGACAATATCCAGCGCCATCTCCTGGCGATACTCCCACTCTTGCCCGACGACAATCCGGTATTTCCCGTTCGGCGCGGTCAGCCACAGGAAACGCCACGCGTCGTTGTCATCCTTCAGCCGCCCGTCGGTAAAACCGTCGCGACGGTAGTGATAAGGAATATCCCGGCCATTTTCGCCGTCGTTCAGCAGCATTTTCCCGTCGCTGGCGTAGATGGCAAACGCCAGCGCGTCGTCATCAAGATGGCCGTGTTTGGCTTTTTTGGGCACATCGCTCATCCGCACCGGCGCGTTAAGCTCGTCGAGATCCATGGTCATCAGCCGTTTGGCAAACAGCATCTGCTGGGTATCGAACAGTTTATCGAGCTTGTGGGTGGTCTGCTGCCAGGCCACCACGCTTGCCGCCAGCCATGCGCCGAGAGACAGCAAGAGAAAAAGTAGCGTCAGGCGCAGTTTCAGGCTTAAGCGTTGTGTCAGTTTCATGCGTCACCCAGGGTATAGCCGATGCCGTGAACGGTGCGGATAAAATGGCTGCCGAGCTTGCGGCGTAAATGGTGAACGTGGACTTCGACGGCGTTGCTGGAGACGTCGTCATCCCAGGTATAGAGCTTTTCTTCGATAAGCTTGCGCGGCAGCACGCGCCCGGCGTTACGCATCAGCAGCTCCAGCAGGGCGAACTCTTTCGGTTTGAGGGCCAGCGTTTCGCCGTTAAGCGTAGCGACCAGGCTTGTGGGGTCCAGCGTCACGTTGCCGTGGCGCAGTTCGCTGCGGGATTTGCCGTGGCTGCGGCGCAGCAGTGCTTCAAGCCGCGCCGCCACTTCGACCAGGGCAAAGGGTTTGCACAGATAGTCGTCCGCGCCGAGACGCAGACCTTCGACGCGCTGATCGAGGGCATCGCGCGCGGTGAGGATCAGCACCGGCTCGCTGCGCCCGTTTTCGCGCCAGTCGCGCAGGATGTCGAGGCCGTCCATGCCCGGCAGCGTCAGGTCGAGTACCACCGCATCGAAAGGGGCGGTATAGAGCGCGGCCTTGCCTGTGCTGCCGTCGGTAAACCAGTCAACGCTAAAGCCCATTTTGCTTAAGCCCGCTTTGATGCCGTCGCCAATCAGCCTGTCGTCTTCTACCAATAAGATGCGCATGTTCCCCTCCTTGATGCTGCGGTTTATGTGCAGTAAACCCCCTGTGACATCATGCTGTACAGCAAAAAAATTTAAATTTTCCCCTTAAGAAGTTGTTAAGGTTTACCCTGTTTAATGGCGTTCTAAACAACATTAAAGGGAGAGATAACGATGAAAAAATTCGCAGCTATTACGGCAATCATGATGATGACAACGGCTCCGGTATTTGCTGCAGAAGGCGGCTTTAACGGTCCATCTGCAACGCCTGCGCAAACCCAAACCCAGCAGGGCGGATTTGTGGACAATAACGCTAACCTGACCACCGCGGCCAAAGTCAAAGATCAGAAGGACGACAGCTGGGTCAAACTGCGCGGTAACATTACCGAGCGCCTGTCCGACGACCGCTACCTGTTCCGCGACACCACCGGTACGGTAAATGTGGAAATTGACCACAAACGCTGGAACGGGCAGACCATCACCCCGCAGGATCAGGTCGAGATTCAGGGTAAGGTCGATAAAGAGTGGAATGAGTTTGAAATCGACGTCAAACAAGTTATCAAACTGAACAAATAATGACGAAAAGGGCCGATTCTGCGGCCCTTTTTCTTTGTGACTCAACTCGTCAGATAGGGTAGTATCTGCGGCAATATTGCCTGAAACCCACAGGTTTCTGAGTTGAGGAATGACATTTAATGAGCGATATGGCAGAGCGCCTCGCGCTACATGAATTCACTGAAAACGCCTATCTGAACTATTCCATGTACGTCATCATGGACAGGGCACTGCCGTTTATCGGCGATGGCCTGAAACCCGTTCAGCGTCGCATCGTTTACGCGATGTCTGAGCTGGGCCTGAACGCCAGCGCCAAATTCAAAAAATCCGCCCGTACCGTGGGTGACGTGCTGGGTAAATACCATCCGCACGGCGATAGCGCCTGTTACGAAGCGATGGTGTTGATGGCGCAGCCGTTCTCCTACCGTTATCCGCTGGTCGATGGCCAGGGAAACTGGGGAGCACCGGACGATCCGAAATCTTTCGCCGCGATGCGTTACACCGAATCGCGCTTATCAAAATATGCAGAACTGCTGCTCGGCGAACTCGGCCAGGGCACGGTGGACTGGGTGCCAAACTTCGACGGCACGATGCAGGAGCCGAAAATGCTGCCTGCCCGTCTGCCGAATATCCTGCTGAACGGCACCACCGGCATCGCGGTTGGCATGGCGACGGATATTCCGCCGCACAACCTGCGCGAAGTGGCGAAAGCCGCCATTACCCTGATTGAACAGCCGAAAACCACGCTGGATGAACTGCTGGATATTGTGCAAGGGCCGGACTATCCGACCGAAGCGGAGATCATCACCTCCCGCGCTGAAATCCGCAAAATCTACCAGAACGGTCGCGGCTCTGTGCGCATGCGCGCGGTGTGGAATAAAGAAGACGGCGCCGTGGTCATTACCGCGTTGCCGCACCAGGTGTCCGGCGCGAAAGTGCTGGAGCAGATCGCCGCCCAGATGCGCAATAAAAAGCTGCCGATGGTCGACGACCTGCGCGACGAATCGGACCACGAAAACCCGACGCGTCTGGTGATTGTCCCACGCTCTAACCGCGTCGATATGGACCAGGTGATGAACCACCTGTTCGCCACTACCGATCTGGAAAAAAGCTACCGCATCAACCTGAACATGATCGGTCTGGATGGTCGTCCGTCGGTGAAAAACCTGCTGGAGATCCTGACTGAGTGGCTGGCGTTCCGTCGCGATACGGTACGCCGTCGTCTGAACTATCGTCTGGAAAAAGTCCTTAAGCGCCTGCATATCCTTGAAGGTTTGCTGGTGGCGTTCCTCAATATCGATGAAGTGATTGAGATCATCCGCACCGAGGACGAGCCGAAGCCCGCGCTGATGTCGCGTTTTGGCATTAGCGAAACCCAGGCTGAAGCCATTCTCGAACTGAAATTGCGCCACCTCGCCAAACTGGAAGAGGTGAAAATTCGCGGCGAACAGAGCGAGCTGGCGAAAGAGCGCGATCAGCTGCAGGCGATTCTGGCGTCAGAACGCAAGATGAGCAATTTGCTGAAGAAAGAGCTGCAGGCGGATGCGGAAGCCTTCGGCGACGACCGTCGTTCACCGCTGCAGGAGCGCGAAGAAGCGAAAGCGATGAACGAGCACGACATGCAGCCGTCTGAGCCGGTGACTATCGTGCTGTCCCAGAGCGGCTGGGTGCGCAGCGCGAAAGGCCACGATATCGACGCGCCGGGGCTGAGCTACAAATCTGGCGATAGCTTCAAATCGGCGGTGAAAGGCAAGAGTAACCAGCCGGTGGTGTTCCTTGATTCGACGGGGCGCAGCTACGCCATCGACCCGATCACGTTGCCGTCGGCGCGCGGGCAGGGCGAGCCAATCACCGGCAAGCTGACGCTGCCACCGGGTGCGACCGTTGATCATATGCTGATGGAAGGTGAAGAGCAGAAACTGCTGATGGCCTCCGACGCCGGCTACGGTTTCATCTGTACCTTCAACGATCTGATTGCCCGTAACCGCGCGGGTAAAGCGATGATCAGCCTGCCGGATAACGCCCACGTTATGCCGCCGCTGGTGATTGAGAACGACAGCGATATGCTGCTGGCGATCACCCAGGCTGGACGGATGCTGATGTTCCCGGTCAGCGACCTGCCGCAGCTGTCGAAAGGCAAGGGCAACAAGATCATCAATATCCCGGCGGCGGAAGCCGCAAAAGGCGAAGACGGTCTGGCGCATCTCTTCATTCTGCCGCCGCAAAGCACGCTGACCATTCATGTCGGCAAGCGTAAGATCAAACTGCGTCCGGAAGAGTTGCAGAAAGTGGTGGGCGAGCGCGGGCGTCGCGGCTCGCTGATGCGCGGGCTGCAGCGTATCGACCGCGTGGAGATTGACTCTCCACTGCGTGCGAAATCGGGCGATAGCGAAGAGTAATGTGCCTCTCCCCCTCCGTTCGGGAGGGGGTTCTCGCTAAAATTATCTGTCTTTACACAAAGTCCTTACCTGGCTGGCATTGGAGTATATAATTGTCAGCTGTTAGGGCTTCTGAGGTCGCTATGCTATTCATTGTTCGTGCAATTCTCACCGTTATCTACTGCATTCTGGTCTGCGTGTTCGGCTGCATTTACTGCCTGTTCAGCCCGCGTAACCCGAAGCATGTCTCCACCTTTGGCCGCATGTTTGGTCGACTGGCGCCGCTGTATGGCCTGAAGGTCGAAACCCGCTTGCCGGAAGGCGCAGAAAATTTCGGCAACGCCATCTATATCGGTAATCATCAGAATAACTACGATATGGTCACCGCCGCGAACATCGTGCTGCCGCCAACGGTCACGGTGGGTAAAAAGAGCCTGCTGTGGGTGCCGTTCTTCGGCCTGCTGTACTGGCTCACGGGTAACTTGCTGATCGATCGTAATAACCGCGCCAAAGCGCACAGCACCATTGCCGAAGTGGTCAATCACTTTAAGAAACGCAAAATCTCTATCTGGATGTTCCCGGAAGGGACGCGCAGCCGTGGTCGCGGCCTGCTACCGTTTAAAACTGGCGCGTTTCACGCCGCAATTGCTGCAGGTGTGCCAATTATTCCTGTGTGTGTTTCCAATACTTCGAATAAAATTAACCTTAACCGCCTGAAAAACGGGCTGGTAATTGTTGAGATGCTGCCACCCGTGGACACCAGCAAATACGGTAAAGACCAGGTGCGTGAACTGGCTGCCCATTGCCGTGAGCTGATGGCGCGTCAAATCGAAGTGCTCGACAAAGAAGTCGCAGAGAGAGAAGCCTCCGGCAAGATTTAACCGGAGTTTCAGGGAAATGAATTCCCGCGTTTTATCGTCGTTTCACATGGAGCAAATATGTCACTCAGTCGGCGTCAGTTTATTCAGGCTTCGGGAATCGCCCTTTGTGCTGGCGCGGTTCCGCTGACAGCCAACGCCGCCGGGCAGCAACAGCCGCTGCCCATTCCGTCGTTACTGGAATCTCGTCGTGGGCAACCGCTTTTCCTCACCATGCAGCGCACACACTGGTCCTTTACCCAGGGCACGCGCGCATCGGTCTGGGGGGTGAATGGCCGCTATCTCGGGCCGACGATCCGCGTCTGGAGCGGGGATGACGTAAAGCTCATTTACAGCAACCGCCTGGCGGAAAACGTCGCCATGACCATCAGCGGATTGCAGGTCCCCGGCCCACTGATGGGCGGCGCGGCGCGCATGATGACGCCGAGCGCTGACTGGGCACCCGTACTGCCGATTCGCCAGAGTGCCGCGACATTGTGGTATCACGCGAACACGCCAAACCGCACAGCGCAGCAGGTCTACAACGGTCTGGCCGGAATGTGGCTGGTGGAAGACGACGTGAGTAAATCGCTGCCGATCCCGAACCACTACGGTGTCGATGATTTCCCGGTCATCATTCAGGACAAACGCCTCGATAACTTTGGCTCGCCGGAGTACAGCGAGCCGGGCAGCGGCGGTTTTGTCGGCGATACGCTAATGGTGAACGGCGCGCAAAGCCCGTACGTCGAAGTCTCTCGCGGCTGGGTCCGTCTGCGTCTGCTGAATGCGTCCAACTCCAGGCGCTATCAGCTGCAGATGAGCGATGGTCGCGCGCTGCATGTGATCTCCGGCGATCAGGGCTTTTTACCTGCACCGGTTTCCGTTAAACAGCTGGCGCTGGCGCCGGGTGAACGGCGTGAAATCCTCGTCGATATGACCAACGGGGATGAAGTGTCGATTACCTGCGGCGAGGCGGCGAGCATCGTGGATCGTATTCGCGGCTTCTTTGAGCCGTCGAGCATTCTGGTGTCTACGCTGGTGTTGACCCTGCGTCCGACAGGCCTGTTACCGCTGGTGACGGACAGCCTGCCGATGCGTTTGTTGCCGGAGGAGATCCTGAGCGGGACGCCGGTGCGCAGTCGTGATATCAGCCTTGGCGACGATCCGGGGATCAACGGTGCGCTGTGGGACGTCAATCGTATTGATATTACAGCGCAGCAGGGCACCTGGGAGCGCTGGACGGTGCGTGCAGAGATGCCGCAGGCGTTTCATATCGAAGGGGTGAGTTTCCTGATCCGTAACGTCAACGGTGCGATGCCGTTCCCGGAAGATCGCGGCTGGAAAGATACGGTCTGGGTCGATGGGCAGGTAGAGCTGCTGGTCTACTACGGGCAGCCTTCATGGCCGCACTTCCCGTTCCTGTTCCACAGCCAGACGCTGGAGATGTCAGATCGCGGTTCCGTAGGGCAACTGCTGGTGAATCCGCTGGCCTAGCACGCTTTTACAGGCCGGGCGGTGGCTTCGCCTTACCCGGCTTACAGAATCCGCGAACCCAGGCACGCTAAGCGCAGCGCTAGCGGGCGAGCGACGGAAATGCCCGCATAATACCCCTTCATTTCATGTATAAATCCAGCGTATAATCCCCGCCCTTTGTCTATTTTTTCTTCGGAAGCATTATGAGCGCAATATCCCTGATCCAGCCGGATCGAGACCTCTTCTCCTGGCCCCAATACTGGGCAGCCTGCTTCGGACCGGCGCCATTCCTGCCGATGTCCCGCGAAGAGATGGACCAACTGGGCTGGGACAGCTGCGATATTATTCTGGTGACGGGCGATGCATACGTCGATCACCCGAGCTTCGGCATGGCCATTTGTGGCCGTATGCTGGAGGCGCAAGGCTTCCGCGTAGGGATCATCTCCCAGCCAGACTGGAACAGCAAAGACGCGTTCATGAGCCTCGGCAAACCCAACCTGTTCTTCGGTGTTACCGCCGGGAACATGGACTCGATGATCAACCGCTACACCGCCGATCGCAAACTGCGCCACGACGATGCCTACACCGCCGATAACGTCGCCGGTAAGCGTCCGGATCGCGCCACGCTGGTGTATACCCAGCGCTGCAAAGAAGCATGGAAAGACGTGCCGGTCATCCTGGGGGGAATCGAAGCGAGCCTGCGCCGTACCGCGCACTACGATTACTGGTCTGATACCGTGCGCCGTTCGGTGCTGGTGGATTCCAAAGCCGATATGCTGATTTTCGGCAATGGCGAGCGTCCGCTGGTGGAAGTGGCGCACCGTCTGGCGCAGGGCGAACCTGTCGCTAACATCCGCGACGTGCGTAACACGGCGATCATGGTGAAAGAAGCGCTGCCGGGCTGGAGCGGGGTGGATTCCCGTATCATCGACATGCCGGGCAAAATCGACCCGATCCCGCACCCGTATGGCGAAGATCTGCCGTGTGCGGACAACAAACCGGTTGAACCGAAGAAAGCCGAAGCCAAAGCCGTAGTCGTGCAGCCGCCGCGCCCAAAACCGTGGGAAAAAACCTACGTTCTGCTGCCGTCCTTTGAAAAAGTGAAAGGCGACAAGGTGCTTTACGCGCACGCGTCACGCATTCTGCATCATGAAACTAACCCAGGCTGCGCACGTGCGCTGATGCAAAAGCACGGCGAGCGCTATATCTGGGTTAACCCGCCAGCCATTCCGCTCTCAACCGAAGAGATGGACAGCGTGTTTGCACTGCCGTACAAACGCGTGCCGCATCCTTCCTATGGCAATAGCCGAATTCCTGCCTACGAGATGATCCGCTTCTCGATCAACATCATGCGCGGCTGCTTCGGCGGCTGCTCGTTCTGTTCGATCACCGAGCACGAAGGGCGCATTATTCAGAGCCGCTCTGAGGATTCGATCGTTAACGAGATCGAAGCCATTCGCGACACGGTTCCGGGCTTTACCGGCGTGATCTCCGATCTGGGCGGCCCGACCGCCAACATGTATATGCTGCGCTGCAAATCACCGCGCGCGGAGCAGACCTGCCGCCGTCTGTCGTGCGTCTATCCGGATATTTGTCAGCACATGGACACCAACCACGAGCCGACGATCAACCTGTACCGTCGCGCCCGCGATCTAAAAGGCGTCAAAAAGATCCTGATCGCCTCCGGCGTGCGTTACGACATCGCCGTGGAAGATCCGCGCTACATCAAAGAGCTGGCGACCCATCACGTTGGCGGCTATCTGAAGATCGCCCCTGAGCATACGGAAGAAGGCCCGCTGTCGAAGATGATGAAGCCGGGCATGGGCAGCTACGATCGCTTTAAAGAGCTGTTTGACACCTATTCGAAACAGGCGGGTAAAGAGCAGTACCTGATTCCGTATTTCATCTCTGCGCACCCTGGTACGCGCGATGAGGATATGGTGAATCTGGCCCTGTGGCTGAAGCAGCGTCGTTTCCGTCTCGATCAGGTGCAGAACTTCTATCCGTCGCCGCTCGCTAACTCGACGACCATGTATTACACCGGCAAGAACCCGCTGAGTAAAATTGGTTACAAGAGTGAAGATGTGGTGGTGCCGAAAGGTGACAAACAGCGTCGACTGCATAAAGCACTGCTGCGCTATCACGATCCGGCCAACTGGCCGCTGATCCGTCAGGCGCTGGAGGATATGGGTAAAAAGCATCTGATTGGCTCGCGCCGCGAATGCCTGGTGCCCGCGCCGACGCTCGATGAGATGCGCGAAGCGCGTCGCCAGAACCGCAATACCCGTCCGGCACTGACCAAACACACGCCTGTTGCGCATCAGCGCCAGACGCCGGCGGCGAACAAAAAACGCGGGAAAGTGGCAGGGCGCTAAGCCTGTCGCCCGGCAATAAAAAAGCCCGACGTTTGTCGGGCTTTTGAACGAGGGTATTACCCCCCAAACTGATCCGGATCTGGCCCCAAACGCTTGCCCTGATCCAGCTTCGCTATCTCGCTTAACTCCTCTTTATCCAGGCGGAAATCCCAGACGTCGAAGTTCTCGGCGATACGCGCCGGGGTGACCGATTTCGGGATCACCACCAGACCGCTGTCCAGATGCCAGCGAATGACGATCTGCGCGGCGGTTTTGCCGTACTTCTCGGCCAGGTCGCGAATAATTTTCTGATCGAACACGCCTTCGCCGCCCTGAGCCAGCGGGCTCCAGGATTCGGTCTGAATTTTGTGCGTGGCGTTCCAGGAGTGCAGCTGACGCTGCTGCATGAGCGGATGCAGCTCAATCTGGTTGATCACCGGCGCGACGCCCGTTTCATCAATCAGCCGCTGCAGATGATGGATCTGGAAATTACAGACGCCAATGCTCTTCACCAGCCCCTCTTTTTGCAGATCGATCAGACCTTTCCAGGCCTCAACGTAGTGATCGATTGCCGGAACCGGCCAGTGCATCAGATAGAGATCGACGAAATCGAGCTGAAGTTTTTCCAGGCTTTCCAGCAGGGCTTCGCGTGGGCGTTTCTGGTCGTCGTTCCACAGTTTAGTGGTGATGAATAACTCATCGCGCGGGATGCTGGCGCTGGCCAACGCTTTGCCGACGCCGTCTTCATTTTTGTACGCGGCGGCGGTATCGATAGACCGATAGCCGACTTCCAGTGCTTTGTGAATGGCGGACACGACCTCGTCATTACCGGCTTTCCATACGCCCAGTCCCAGCTGGGGCATGACGTTGCCGTCCTGAAGCTTAATTACGGTTTGGTTTGCCATTTTTCCTCCTCCATTTGCTCATCACCGGGGGTGTCCCCGGTGATGTGGTGTGCATTAAGTCTGGACGAAATGTCAAAAAACGAAAGGCGGGATGACAAAAACGCTTAGCGGGCCGCTTCGTAAATGCGACGGCTGACGTCCAGCGTAATGTCGTGATTCTCGCCCAGTTGCGTCATGCCGTGCTCTTCGAGTTTAGCCAGCAGGGCAGGGATAGAGCTGCCATCCAGGCCGTAACCGGAGAGGCGAGTCGGCACGCCCAGCTGCTCGAAGAAGTTACGGGTCGCCGCGATTGCCGCGTCGATACGCTCGTCTTCAGAACCGGAAGTGATGTTCCATACGCGCTCTGCATACTGCAGCAGTTTGGCACGTTTGGTGTCGCGTTTTTCATTCCACAGGGCAGGCAGAACCACCGCCAGCGTCTGGGCGTGATCGAGGCCGTGCATCGCGGTCAGTTCGTGGCCCAGCATGTGGGTCGCCCAGTCCTGCGGCACGCCTGCGCCAATCAGGCCGTTCAACGCCTGAGTCGCCGCCCACATCACGTTTGCGCGCACATCGTAGTTTTCTGGCTCTTGCAGCGCTTTCGGGCCGTCTTCTACCAGCGTCAGCAGAATACCTTCCGCGAAGCGATCCTGAATTTTGCCGTTGACCGGATAAGTGACGTACTGCTCAACCGTGTGAACGAAGGCATCCACGACGCCGTTAGCCACCTGACGCGGCGGCAGGGTGTATGTGTAAACCGGGTCGAGCACCGCAAACACAGGCTGAACGTGTTCGTTCATAAAGGCCTGTTTGTCACCGGTGGTTTTACGGGAGATGACCGCGCCTTTGTTGGATTCAGAACCGGTCGCTGGCAGAGTCAGTACAGAGCCCATCGGGATGGCGCTGGTGATTTTGCTGCCGCCGGTCTGCAGGATTTCCCACGGATCCACGCCATCGGCGTAATGGGCCGCAGCTGCAATGAACTTGGTGCCGTCGAGAACCGAACCGCCGCCGACTGCCAGCAGGAAGGTGATGTTCTCTTCACGGGCGATGTTAACTGCGTTCATCAGCGTTTCGTAGGACGGGTTTGGCTCGATGCCGCCGAATTCACGTACGTCCACGCCTTCCAGTGCGCTGTACACCTGGTCCAGCACGCCGGTTTTTTTGACGCTGCCGCCACCGTAAGTGATCAGGACGCGCGCGCCGGCTGGGATCTGGTCGCGCAGATCGGCGATGGCGTCTTTACCAAACAGAATGCGGGTTGGGGTATGCAGATTAAAATTATTCATTGCTCGTTCCCTTATGTGGGTGAAAAACGTGGCGGCGTCGATGGCTGCCTGATGGTGCCCATTGTGGCCATCGAAGGCACGCCTCTCAATGCACATTCCTGCCGTTGTCTTGCCCATTTCTACAGAGGGCTGGAGAAAATGCGAAAAGGTGCGCAAACTGGCAACAATGGAAACCGTATCGGGAGTAAACCTGAATGAACCGCGATGAGATTTGCCTGCAATTGACGGGGCAAATTAACAGACTGAAAGATAAAGAAAATACGCTCACTGAGCTGCTGCCGGATATCCGTCTTTTATACGGCACACAGCCCGGCACGCGCACGCCGGTGATGTACCAGCCCGGCATCGTATTTCTCTTTTCAGGCCATAAAATTGGCTATATCAATGAGCGCGTGTTCCGTTACGACACCAACGAATATTTACTCCTCACAGTACCTTTACCCTTTGAATGTGAAACCTATGCGACTGAGGCCGTTCCGCTGGCGGGCATTCGCGTCAACGTTGATATTCTCCAGCTTCAGGAACTGCTGATGGATATCGGTGAAGACGAACTGTTCCAGCCCGCGATGGCGGCGAGCGGCATTAACTCCGCGACGCTCTCCGATGAGATTTTGTGCGCCATTGAGCGCCTGCTGGACGTTATGGAACGCCCGCTCGACGCACGTATTCTCGGCAAGCAGATAATCCGCGAGATCCTCTATCACGTCCTGATGGGACCGGGCGGCGGAGCGCTGCTGGCGCTGGTGAGCCGTCAGACCCATTTCAGCCTCATCAGCCGCGTATTAAAACGTATTGAGAGCCAGTACACGGAAAACCTGAGCGTGGATGAGCTGGCGTCAGAGGCCAATATGAGCGTCTCGGCGTTCCACCATAACTTTAAATCCGTCACCAGCACGTCGCCGTTGCAGTACCTGAAAAGCTATCGCCTGCACAAAGCGCGGATGCTGATGATTCACGACGGGATGAAAGCCAGCGCTGCGGCGATGCGCGTTGGGTATGAAAGTGCGTCGCAGTTCAGCCGTGAGTTTAAACGCTATTTTGGCGTGACGCCGGGGGAAGATGCGGCGCGTATCAGAACGATGCAGGGAATGTAAAGCGTCCTCTCCCGGGGAGGGAGAGGACGGACAAGATTAGACGTTACAGCATTTCTTCTTGATCACCACAAACAGCGTCCCGACGAGGCCTGCAACCAGCAGGAAAATCGGCAGGATCATCAGGAAAGTCATCACCTGATCTTCGTGGTGCTTCACAAACGGGATCATGCTCAGGGCATAACCCAAAGAGGTCACAACGCCGACCCACAGCAGGGCGCTCAGCCAGTTGAAGAACTGGAAGCGGCGGTTCGACAGGCCAGAAATCCCGGCCATCGTTGGCAGCAGGGTGCGAATAAACGCCAGAAAACGTCCGGCGAGCAGAGCCAGCAGGCCGTGGCGGTCAAACATGCAGGTGGCGCGCTCGTGGTATTTCACGGGCAGTTGCGCCAGCCAACCTTTCACCACGCGCGTATTGCCGAGCCAGCGGCCCTGCACATAGCTCAACCAGCAGCCGAGGCTGGCGGCCGACGTTAAAATCACGATCGTGGGGGCGAAGTCCATAACGCCTTTACCGATTAACGCCCCGGCTAATAACAGCAGGCTGTCGCCCGGAAGAAACGAGGCCGGCAGCAGACCGTTTTCCAGAAAAAGCGTGGCGAACATAACGAAATAAACAACACCTACAACGTGCGGGTCCGCCAGCGCTGCAAAGTCGTGTTGCCAGAGCGCAGCGATAATATCTTGAATGACAGCCATGGACTTTCCTGTGGAACAACTGATATGTGGCTATTGTACTCCTGATTTCGCCCAGTGGGGTTGATCGGGGACCCAACAAATGCAGTCTTTTCTGCTGCACGTGTCTGTAAAACGGTCCGGGAGTACATTTACAGCCCGCACTCTACACGATGCGTTCGAAACCTGCCGATAAATCCGCGATCAGATCATCAACATTTTCTAAACCGATGTGCAGTCGGATCAGCGTGCCGGTAAAGTCGATTTCTCCGCCAGGGCGCAAACCGGCAAGTTGTTCAGGCTGATTTGGCAGAATGAGCGATTCAAAGCCGCCCCAGGAGTAAGCCATGCTAAAGAGCGAGAAGTTATCCAGGTAGGCGGCCAGCTCGTCGTTACTCAGTCGCTTATTGAGAACAAATGAGAACAGGCCGCAGCTGCCCGTAAAGTCACGTTTCCAGAATTCGTGGCCTTTGCTGCCCGGTAGTGCAGGGTGATTCACGCGAGCGACCTGCGGATGTTGCGCCAGCCATTCGGCCACTTTCAGACTGCTTTCGTGATGCTGACGCAGACGCACGCCCAGCGTACGAAGCCCGCGACTGGTCATATAAGCGGTATCGGCATCCACCATCTGCCCCATCAGGTAGGCGTTTTCGCGCAGCTGATCCCAGCAGCGGGCGTTAGACACCGCCGTGCCAATCATGCCGTCTGAGTGGCCAATCAGGTATTTCGTTGCCGCCTGAATCGAGATATCGATGTCAAACTCAAGGGCTTTAAACAGTACGCCCGCCGCCCAGGTGTTATCGATCATGATGATAGCGTCTGGCGCCACGCGACGCACCGCGCGCACAATCGCCGGAACGTCATGCACTTCCATGGTGATAGAGCCGGGAGATTCCAGGAACACAATGCGCGTATTCGGCTGGATAAGCTCCGCAATGCCTTCGCCGATCAGCGGATCGAACCAGCCGGTGGTGACACCCAGACGGGTCAGGATTTTGGTGCAGAAATCCTGGCTTGGCTCATAGGCGGTGTTGGTCATCAGGATATGATCGCCCTGTTCAACGAACGCCAGAATCGTATTCGCCACCGCAGCGGCACCGCACGGGAACAGGGCACAGCCGACGCCACCTTCCAGCTCGCACATCGCTTCCTGCAATGAGAAATGGGTCAAGGTGCCGCGACGCCCGTAAAACAGCTCGCCTTTCGCGCGGTTGCGGGTGGCGTGTTTCTTGGCCTCAACAGTATCGAAGACCAGCGAGGAGGCGCGTTGAATCACGCTATTTACCGAACCCTGAGTGTACTTTTTACTGCGTCCTGCCTGCACAAGCGTGGTATCAAGATGCTTCTCTGTCATGTTCGCTAAACCTGTTTTTATCCGTCTGGACGTCCAGACTACCACGATTGCGAAAATCTGCACCCGGATGCTTAGCGAATAAGCACAATATTTTATGAAAAATACGCATAAGAAATTTTTACTGCGTAAGCGCAAGGAAAATGAGCGAAAATTACGGCACTATGCAAATACTAATGAGAACTACTATCAATTCGACGTGGTTTTGATATTATTATGCTCAGAATTTGTGATTTGCGTCCTGGAGATACAGAGTGGGTAATAATTTGATGCAGACGGATCTCTCCGTTTGGGGCATGTATCAACATGCTGACATCGTGGTTAAGATTGTGATGATCGGCCTGATTCTGGCGTCCGTGATCACCTGGGCAATTTTCTTCAGCAAAAGCGTTGAGCTGATTTCTCAAAAGCGCCGCCTTAAGCGCGAGCAACAGCAGCTGGCTGAAGCACGCTCGCTGAATCAGGCATTTGACATCACCTCAGCGTTCCATGCGAAAAGCCTGACCACCCAATTAGTCAACGAAGCTCAGAACGAACTGGAACTCTCCGCAGGCAGTGAAGATAACGAAGGCATTAAAGAGCGTACGGGCTTCCGCCTGGAACGTCGCGTTGCCGCCGTGGGCCGTCACATGGGCCGCGGAAATGGTTATCTGGCAACTATCGGTGCGATCTCCCCGTTCGTGGGTCTGTTTGGTACCGTGTGGGGCATCATGAACAGCTTCATCGGTATTGCTCAGACGCAAACCACCAACCTCGCCGTAGTGGCACCGGGCATCGCGGAAGCGCTGCTGGCAACGGCGATCGGCCTTATCGCTGCTATTCCGGCGGTGGTTATCTATAACATCTTCGCGCGTATGATTGGCAGCTACAAAGCCACGCTCGGTGATGTTGCCGCACAGGTTCTGCTGCTGCAAAGCCGCGATCTCGACCTCAGCGCCAGCTCCGTTAAGCCGGTACATTCTGCTTCGAAACTGCGTGTAGGTTGATACGTTATGGCAATGCGTCTTAATGAAAATCTGGACGATAACGGCGAAATGCACGAAATCAACGTAACGCCGTTTATCGACGTTATGCTGGTTCTGCTGATTATCTTCATGGTGGCCGCGCCTCTGGCGACGGTGGACGTGAAGGTCAATCTGCCGGCCTCTTCCAGCCAGCCGCAGCCGCGTCCGGAAAAACCGATTTACCTGTCGGTGAAAGCTGATAAATCGATGTTCCTGGGCAACGACCCGGTCACCGATCAATCCGTTATTCCGGCACTGGATGCGCTGACCCAGGGCAAAAAAGACACTACCGTCTTCTTCCGCGCGGATAAAACCGTCGACTACGAGACCATGATGAGAGTGATGGATACGCTGCACCAGGCGGGCTATCTCAAAATCGGACTGGTCGGCGAAGAGAAAACGGCGGCGAAATAAACGTAAAAACGGCAACGCAAGTTGCCGTTTTGTTTTCTCTCTTTCGTAAGTAACGCGTAAGCGAAAGTATCAGGCGGGACAAACCCGCAGGCGCGATATTCGTAGCGCCCCCGGGCAGACTGACAGCACTAGCCTAAATGTTCCCCGCCGCACACGCCGTGCACTTCCGCCGTAACGTAGCTCGACTCCTGACTCGCCAGATAGACATACACTCCAGCCAGTTCAGCAGGCTGCCCCGCACGTTTCATCGGCGTCTTCTGACCAAACTGCGGAATTTTCTCCTGCGTCTGGCCGCCAGAAATTTGCAGTGCCGTCCAGATCGGGCCAGGGGCAACCACGTTAACGCGAATGCCTTTCTCTGCCACCTGTTTTGCCAGCCCACGGCTGTAGTTCAGTATCGCCGCTTTCGTCGAGGCGTAATCGAGCAGATGCGGGCTTGGCTGATAGGCCTGAATGGACGAGGTGGTCACGATGCTGGAACCGGCTGGCAGGACGGGAATTGCCTCCTGCGTGATCCAGAAAAGTGCCAGCACGTTCACCGCGTAGGTTTGCGTAAACTGTTCGGTGGTCAAATCGGCAATCTTCTCGACAGCGACCTGTTTACCGGCAACCAGCGCCAGTGTATCCAGTCCGCCCAGCGCTTCGCGGGCTTTATGCACCAGCGAGCGGGCAAAGGACTCATCGCTCAGATCGCCTGGAATCAGCACCGCTTTGCGGCCCGCCTCTTCGATCAGCTGTTTGACCTCCTGGGCGTCCTCTTCTTCCGCTGGCAGATAGTTAATTGCCACGTCAGCGCCTTCACGCGCGTAAGCAATGGCGGCGGCGCGCCCGATACCGGAATCACCCCCAGTCACCAGTGCCTTACGATCCTGGAGCCTGCCGCTACCTTTGTAGCTCTTCTCGCCGCAGTCGGGCACGGGCGTCATCTTCGCTTGCACGCCAGGCGCTGGCTGCTTTTGCTTAGGGTAGTCGCCGGTGTAGTACTGGGTGGTTGGGTCCTGGATATGTGTCTGATGTTTTGACATAAGGCCTCTCCTGTTGGGTGAGTTAGGCCATTAAGTGTAGAAGAGCGAGAGGAGGAGGTTGTCGTATTCGGGGGAATCTGACTGGTGAAGCTATTTCGGCTCAGCAGGCGCGTGGGAAGGGGCGTCCACTTTTGCCGCCAGCGCATCTTCATCCAGAGCGACGGTCGTGACGTTCGAGGTGTGATAGCCACCGTCAGCCAGTTTGCGCGTCAAACGCAGCGTGGAGGCCTCTCTGGAGAGCAGATGCTGGTAGTTGCTCTCAATGCGGCCCATGATTTTCTCTTTCAGTTCGGGCTTGAGGGATATCACCGCGTTAATCATCGCGCCATAAATCTCTTCTTTCACCTGCAACGAGTAGATCTCGCGGCGATTTTCCCACTTCAGGCGAACCAGCGCGGCCGGGATCGATACCATGTCTTGCGCAATGCGGGTCATCTCGTCATTTTTATGTTTTATTAATGCGTCGAGATTTTGCTTTAAGATAAACTCATCGCTTTTATGGTTATCTAAAGTCAAATAAACGTTATTATCTTCAACTTCTTTCACGTTAATCATCCTCTAGTTTATAAAAAATAGGGTTGTTTTTTTCTCGGGTAATTAGATTAAGCCAAATTTCGTTGCCAGCTTCGTTTATTTCTTCGGTTTTTTCAGCCATTATTTGACTTAATGTTTGAGCGTCTATTTCTCCCTCGGCCTGCAGGTCGTTAAGCAGGTGGGCAAAGGCTTCAATCTTCACCACGCGAAATAGCCGATCTTTTATATGGCGGTCATGCTCTTCTAACAGCATATTACGTGATTTACCGGTACGGGTAACACCAATTAATATGTCAGCCTCAAAATCGGATAGTTTTCTTTTTCCCTGAGTGAAATTAGCATTGCTTTCTGCTTCCGCCGATTTAGGGACCACAGAGGCGATGTGGTACCGGACCGGCACAAGATTGTCGGGCAGCATTTTAATATCCTTTAATTTCAACAGGGTAGGTTCAAATAGGGCGTGAGATTCGTTGACAATAACATGAGGCAAATTTAAAATCAAAAAAAATGGAGCCATCCCATGAACAGCATTTTTTATTCTGTCATTACATTGCTATTGCTTACCGCTGGTGTTCTTTTATTGATGCGTGAGTTCAATAAAACGAAAGACTTACAGCAAACTGGCGAGTCATCCCAGCCGATTCCGATGACCAAAGAAGAGGGTGAGGACCATTTCTCACTGCTGATGAATGCGATAACACCGGTATGGTACTGGCGCGTCAATCATGAATATATCGACTTTCTTCATGCCACAATTAAGCGGATGAAGATGACGGAAATAAACGACAGGCCCGGTCTTTTTGAAGCCCAGCGTCGCTGCAGCGATCTGAACTCGGCGGTCTATAAATATTATGACAATATCAAAAAGCGCTGCCTGAATGGTGAGAAGGTCTCGCATTCCGATCTGGACGTGCTGAATTTACGTCAGTGTTTCCGCGAATTCAGTCTGGAAGCCTATCCGGAGCTGGTGGTGCTGGTCTGGCCGGAGTACGAGCGCCCGGTGGTGGACCCTGCTACGGTGTAGGCTTTGCAGGCCCGGTGGCGCGACGCTTACCGGGCCATGAGAGGCGACGGAGGGCATCACGCCGCGTTCTCTATTTATCTGACGATGCCTGCCACAAATTCAACTCTCCATCCGCGACATGCTGATCAATCCTCTTCAACTCATCGTCGCTAAAGTGCAGATTTTGCAGCGCCTGAATGTTCTCTTCGATCTGCTCAGGGCGGCTGGCGCCGATGAGCACAGACGTCACGCGCTCATCTTTTAGCAGCCAGCTCAGGGCCATCTGTGCCATTGACTGCCCGCGCGCCTGCGCCATTTCATTGAGCAGTCGCAGGCTGTTCAGGTTCGCGTCGGTCAGCATCTTCTCCGTCAACCCGCGCACCTTTTTGCCTTCACGCTGCATACGCGAACCATCCGGAATACCGTTCAGGTATTTGCCCGTCAGCAGCCCCTGCGCCAGCGGCGTAAAAGCAATACAGCCGGTGCCGTTTGCCACGAGGGTATCCAGCAGGCCGCTTTTATCCACCCAACGGTTTAACAGGTTGTAGGACGGCTGATGGATCAGTAGTGGAATTTTCCACTCGCGCAGCAGCTCAGTCATTTTCTGCGTGCGTTCCGGCGAGTAAGAGGAAATCCCCACGTAGAGCGCTTTCCCGCTCTGAACAGCCTGTGCCAGCGCGGCGGCGGTCTCTTCCATCGGCGTGTTTTCGTCAACGCGGTGGGAATAGAAAATATCGACATACTCTACGCCCATGCGTTTCAGGCTCTGGTCGAGACTGGCGAGCAGATACTTTCGCGAACCGCCAGACCCGTACGGGCCAGGCCACATGTCGTACCCGGCTTTGGTGGAGATAATCAGTTCATCGCGATACGCGGCAAAATCCTCGCGCAGCAGACGACCAAAATTCTCTTCCGCGCTGCCCGGAGGCGGGCCGTAGTTATTCGCGAGATCAAAATGGGTAATACCTGAATCAAAAGCTTTGCGCAGCAGTGCGCGCTGGCTGTCCAGCGCCTGAACGTGACCAAAGCTGTGCCACAATCCAAGTGATAGCGCGGGCAAACGCAGGCCGCTCTTCCCGCAGTAACGGTACTGCATGGTGTCGTAGCGGCTCGAAGTAGGGGTCCAGGACATGATATCTCCTTTTTTAGTGATGAATTTTCGAAACAGCGTTTTCATTCTATCCTTATAAAATCACAATTCCTGGAGATATGCGATGACCCGGCTGACCGCGAAAGATTTTCCGCAAGAATTGCTCGATTACTATGACTATTACGCCCACGGCAAAATAACCAAACGCGAATTTCTCAATCTTGCGGCGCGCTACGCGGCAGGCGGTGTCACGGCGCTGGCGTTATTCAATATGCTCAAACCGAATTACGCCCTTGCCGAACAGGTGAAATTCACCGATCCCGATATTTTGCCGGAATACATCCACTACCCTTCACCCAACGGTCATGGTGAAGTGCGGGGTTATCTGGTGAAGCCTGCGAAGACGACGGGAAAAGTCCCGGCGGTGGTCGTGGTCCATGAAAACCGCGGTTTAAATCCGTATATCGAAGACGTTGCTCGCCGGGTGGCGAAAGCGGGATATATTGCGCTGGCACCGGACGGATTAAGTTCCGTCGGCGGATATCCAGGGAATGATGAAGAGGGGAAAGTGCTGCAGCAGAAAGTGGACCCCACCAAATTAATGAACGATTTCTTTGCCGCCGTGGAGTTTATGAAAAAACATCCCGATGCGACGGGCAACGTGGGGATTACCGGATTTTGCTACGGCGGCGGCGTCTCGAATGCCGCCGCGGTGGCCTATCCGGAGCTGGAGTGCGCGGTGCCGTTTTATGGCCGCCAGCCCGCGGCGTCTGATGTCCCGAAAATCAACGCGCCGCTGCTGTTGCACTATGCCGAGCTGGATAAGAACATCAACGAAGGCTGGCCAGCGTATGAAGCCGCCCTGAAAGCGAATAATAAAGTCTATGAAGCCTATATTTACCCCGGCGTAAATCATGGCTTTCATAATGACTCGACCCCACGTTATGACGAGCCTGCAGCGGAGCTGGCATGGAAACGGACTCTGGGATGGTTTGAGAAATATTTGAAGTAATATGAATTTAATGTTTCAAAAAAGGGCCGGAAAATTCCGGTCTTTTTCTATTATATTTGCGTGCTAATTATAAGGGTATTAGGCAATACTATTTTTTTAAAAGTTAAGATGTGCAAGTTTTTATAAAAATACTCCTTAAAGTGTAGGCATTGCCGATAACGAAGATAAGACTCGTCTCAAGCGAGTTTTCCCTAACGGCAAGGATACTCTTATGCAAATGCTTCGTAATTTTACTATCCGGTTCGTCATGCTGACGATTCTGGGTATTTTTTGTTTGATGTGGGCAGGGGTTGGGCTTTACAGCACCTGGTCACTTTCCAGGGTCTCAGACGGTAATGACATCGATCGCCAGATCGTGAAACAAATGACTATTTTGAGTCAGGGTAACGATCAATATTTCCGCTTTGTCACGCGCCTCAGCCGCGCAATGGAAGCCAAAGTTGCGGGTGGAAATCCCGATTTAGCCCCCGCGCAGCAGGCGCTGGAGAATATGAGCAAGAAGCTGAACGAGATGAAGGCCATCTCGCCAGGCCCGATGGACGAAAGCGTCTCTGCTGAAGTGATTAGCAGCTGGCAGGCGTTACTGGATCAGGGGATTGCCCTGCAAATGCAGCAGGCGCAACAGGGGACGATCGAGGGATATCGTCAGCAGGCCAACAACGTCACGCCACCGCTGAGCCGCGCTTTCGGTGCAGCGGCGGATAAATTCAACACTTCCGCCGCCAGCACGCTCGACAGTACGCGTGACGTGGTGGACAGCCTGACGAGCATGACGCGCGTTGTGATTATCGCCGCGACGATTATCGGTCTGCTGATCCTCCTCTTTACCGACCGCTACCTGGTGGCGATGCTGGTGAAACCGCTGGACCGCATTCGCGAGCATTTCCGCCAGATTGCGCAGGGCGATCTCAGTCAGCCCATTACACCATTTGGGCGTAACTGCGTGGGCCGACTGGTGCCTCTGTTAACCGCGATGCAGGACAGCCTGCGCGAAGCGGTCAGCTCGATCCGCTCCGGCAGCGAGAATATCTGGCGCGGAGCCACTGAAATTTCCAGCGGAAACAACGATCTCTCTTCACGCACCGAAGAGCAGGCCGCCGCACTGGAAGAGACCGCCGCGAGCATGGAACAGCTCACCGCCACGGTGAAACTCAACGCCGAAAATGCGCGTCAGGCGAGCCAGCTGGCCGATGTTGCCTCCACTACCGCAAGCCGTGGCGGTTCGCTGGTGGATGACGTGGTGACCACCATGAGCGGAATTTCCGCCAGCTCGAAGAAGATTGCCGAGATCACTACCGTCATCAACAGCATCGCTTTCCAGACCAATATTCTGGCACTCAACGCGGCGGTTGAAGCGGCGCGTGCCGGTGAACAGGGCCGTGGATTTGCCGTGGTGGCAGGCGAAGTGCGTAACCTGGCCAGCCGAAGCGCAAATGCGGCGAAGGAGATCGAAGGCCTGATCGCCGATTCCGTTTCACGCGTCGAGCAGGGGTCGAAAATCGTCAGCGATACCGGGACCACCATGGAAGCGATCCTGCGCGCCGTGACTGAAGTGACCACCATCATGAAGCAGATCGCGTCGGCGTCGGAAGAGCAGAGCAAAGGCATTTCCCAGGTCGGTGTGGCGATCACCCAGATGGACGGCGTAACGCAACAGAACGCCTCGCTGGTGGAGCAGGTTTCCGCCGCCGCCTCGGCGCTGGAACGTCAGACGGAAGAGCTACAACGCTCAGTACAGAAATTCCGCCTGTCCGCGCAGGAACCGCAAAACGGTGCGCCTACTGCGTCGCCGAAAGCGCCCATGCGGCCTAACGCATCGGGTACGCCCGATGAGTGGGTTTCGTTCTGATTCATCCCTAAAGGCCGCCCCGTGCGGCCTTAATTTCCACTAGCCATCGCTCAAAATATCGCTATATAATTTAATATATATCGATTGAGGGTAAATCAATGGAAAACCATTTTGGCAAAGGGTTGATGGCGGGGATGCGCGCGGCGCAGGCGGATACCGCAAAGAACGTCGCGCATTTCTGTTCTGACTATAAACGGGGATTTGTGCTCGGTTTTTCGCACCGGATGTTTGAGAAAACCGGCGATCGCCAGCTCAGCGCGTGGGAGGCCGGTATCCTGACACGCCGCTACGGGCTGGACCGCGATATGGTGATGGATTTTTTCAAAGAAAATCAGTCGAGTACCACACTGCGCTACTTTATGGCGGGCTACCGTCTGGAGGGGTGAGCATCGGTAATCATCTGCGTCACCTGCGACAGCGAGCCAATTTTGACTTCGCTCGCACGCTGAAATTTACTCTTATCAATCAACAGCAGCGACTGGCTGGCGCGGCGTAACAGCTGCGTTTTAAAGAGCGCACTGTGCTCGGCCGGGTCCCACATATCACCCTGTTCGTCCACCCCCTCACAGGAAAAGATAAACAGGTCGATCTCCACGCCTTTCAGCAGGGAGATCAGCGCCGGATTGACGTAACAGCGATACTTACGGTCCAGCGTGCCGCCGGTGCAGATCAGGGTGATGCGCTCGCGTTTCGCCATTTCATGACAGATGGGCAGGCTATTAGTAAACACCGTCAGGTCCATGTCCGGAAGCTGGCGCGCCAGATGAAAACAGGTCGAGCTGGCGTCGAGGGCAAGAGTCATTCCGCTACTGACCCAGTCCAGCGCGCGGTGGGCGATATCCACTTTATCGGCGTAATGGCTCTTTAGGCGTGCGCCAAACGGCTCACCGCCGTCGCGGTTGTCCGGGTGAATGGCCCGCGCGCGGCCATGGTGACGCACAATTTTCCCCTGCTGCTGCAACCCTTTCAAATCGCGGCGAATAGTCTCTTTGCTGACCGCCAGCTGCTCTGCCAGCGCGTCGGTGGTCAACCCGTCGCAGTCGCTCAGTAGCTGGATAATGCTCTGCTGGCGGCTGGCCTTCACGCGTCCGTTCCGGTACGGGAAATCGAGATAAGCGTGGAGCCGATCGCCACGCCGTTCTTTCCGGTGTGTTTGATCTGGTACATCGACTGATCGGCGCGGCGCAGGGCGTTTACGAAATCATCCTGCGGCTGAACCTCATCTATCCCAATCGATGCCCCCACCTGCGCCTGGCCGTTATCCAGCTCGAAAGGGGTTAGCGCCGCGCGCAAACAGCTGTGCGCGGTGCTGTTCACCCACAGACTCGAAAGCGGGAAGGGCAACAGCAGAACAAACTCATCGCCGCCCAGACGCCCGACGACAGAACCCTGCGGGCAGGTTTCGCGCAGGCGCTGGCTCAGTTGAATCAGCAGTTCATCGCCGCTGCGATGGCCAAAGGTGTCGTTAACGGTTTTGAAATCATCCAGATCGATAAAAGCCACGCAGAGCGGACCCTGCTCTTTCAGGGCGCGGAACTGTTTAATCAGCGCATGACGATTGGCAAGGCCGGTCAGCGGATCGTGGTTCGCCAGCAGCGCGAGTTGCTCCTCGTACTGCTTTTCCTTCGTCATATCAATGTGGGTGCCGGTGACCTTGAGCGGATTCCCGTGCTCATCCCATTCGCTGACACGCCCGCGATCGAGCACCCAGCTGACGGTGCCATTTTTATGCTGCATGCGGTGCAGCGCTTCGTAGAACGGGGTTTTGCCGTGGAGATGGTCATAAAACGCATCCAGCACCATCTGTTTATCATCGGCATGAAGGTGCTCGCGCCAGACGTCGAACTGCGCATTCAGCTCTTTCGGCTGGTACCCGAGCATCGAGCCCCAGCGGCGATTGTAGATAATTAACTTCCCACTGGGCACGTCGAGCTGCCACAGACACAGACCCGTGCCGTCCAGCGCAGCGCTGAGCTTGCTGCGGGCGTCACGCGCCAGCCTGGCAAGCCGGGCGTTATGCTTTTTCAGATTCTGAATCTGCTGTCGTAGCGCCTGTTCTGACATGGGACGTTTCTTAGGGGAAATAAAAATTATTCTTGCCAGTTTAGCGTCGGTTGTAAATATGCTGTTGAAAAAAGAGCGTGATTTGCAATAAGTACATCTGTTTTCTTTTAAGAAAATAGGGGTGAAATAATTTTTCGCAGCGGATTATTTTTTCACTCTCGCCCTTTGCCTTTTATTTGCAAAAGACAAAACCGGTCCGGGAATTATTTAATGCCGGGGTGTTCATTTTTTTCATGGCAATAATGCCTACCCACAAAGCAGGCGAAGATCTGCGTCACAAATCGTTATATAATCCTGTGCATAACGAAAGTGCGAGGGCATTATGAACAATCGATTTTGGCAGGCAGTTACCTTTAGTTTACTGATTTTACTCCCGTTATCTTCTGAGGCATCCCGCCAGATAACCGATCAAATTGGCCGCACCGTCACCGTTCCCGATAAGGTCGACCGCGTGGTAGTGCTTCAGCATCAGACGCTGAACTTACTGGTGCAAATGAACGCGACCGACAAAATCGTCGGCGTGATGGCGAACTGGAAACAGCAGCTTGGCGAGGGCTACGCCCGCCTGGCACCGGAGCTGAACCAGAAAGCGACGCTCGGCGATCTCACCCATGTGGACCCGGAAAAACTGATCGCTCTGCATCCGCAGGTGGTGTTTGTCACCAACTACGCGCCGCAGGAGATGATCGACAAAATCAGCAGCCTGGGTATCCCGGTGATCGCTATCTCCCTGCGCCACGACGCGCCGGGCGAAAAAGCGAAGCTGAACCCAACCCTTGCCGACGAAGAAAAAGCCTACGATCTGGGTCTGCGCGAGGGGATCACGCTGATCGGTGAGATCGTCAACAAACCGCAGGAGGCCAACGATCTGATCGCCGCCACCGATAAAGGGCGCAAGATGGTCAGCGACCGTCTGAAAGATATCCCTGCAGAGAAACGTATTCGCGCCTATATGGCCAATCCGGAACTGACCACCTACGGCTCGGGGAAATATACCGGCCTGATGATGGCCCATGCGGGCGCAGTCAACGTGGCGGCGGCGACCATTCAGGGTTTTAAAACCGTGGCGATGGAGCAGGTTATCGCCTGGGATCCGCAGGTCATCTTTGTGCAGGATCGCTATCCATCGGTGGTCGATGAAATCAAGGGTTCGGCCCAGTGGCAGGTGATCGACGCCGTGAAAAACCATCGCGTCTACCTGATGCCGGACTACGCCAAAGCCTGGGGCTACCCGATGCCCGAAGCGATGGGCATTGGCGAACTGTGGATGGCGAAAAAACTCTATCCTGAGAAGTTTAAAGACGTTGATATGCGCAAAATCGCCGACGAATGGTATCAGCGTTTCTACCGCACCCATTACCAGGGTATCGACTGATGCGCGTACTGGCAGCGGGCAGCCTGCGCGATATATGGCCGCAATTACTGGTCCATTTCCCGCACCCTGTTGAGACACAGTTTGGTCCGGCCGGATTGCTGCGGGAACGGATTGAAACCGGGGAGCCGTGTGATCTGTTTGCGTCAGCAAATATCGCCCATCCGCAGGCGTTGCTCATAAAGGGGCTGGCATCTTCCGTGGCGGTATTTGCCCGCAATCAGCTCTGCCTGACAGCGCGCAGCGAGGTGCTTCGCGACGACGATGACTGGTTCTCGCTGCTTACGCGGCCCGATTTGCGCCTCGGCACCTCCACGGCGGGGTGCGATCCCTCCGGCGACTACACCCAGGAGCTGTTCACACGTATGGGCGAGGCGGGCATCCCTGTGCGGGAGCGGGCGATGGCGCTGGTCGGTGGGCGCGCGTCTGCGCCCATTCCGCAGGGTAAACTGGCGGCAGAGTGGATCATTGAAAGTGATCAGGCGGATCTGTTTATCGGCTACGCCAGCTATGCGCCCGCGCTTCGTCAGATTGCCGGCCTGAGCGTGCTGAACATACCTGCGCCTTTTAACCCGCGAGCGGAATATGCAAGCGCGGTAATGACGCCACAGGGGCTGGTGCTGGCGGATTATTTACAGTCGGATCAGGCAAAAGCGATTTTGCTGCAGGGCGGTTTCGGCGTGTAATTTTGCCCGGTGAGCGCAGCGCCACCGGGCAATCTGTCAGCGCATTACGCCTGACGTTTGTCTTCGGTCTGGGTGTCGAAGTCGCTGGCGGCATGGCGCTCATGCAGCTGTTCGCTCGGCTCGCCAAAGGTACGGTTGACGATGCGACCGCGTTTCACCGCCGGGCGCTCGGCAACGTCTTTGGCCCAGCGCTGAACGTTCTTGTAACTGCCTGCATCCAGGAACTCGGCGGCGTTGTACACGTTGCCAAGCACCACGTTGCCGAACCATGGCCAGATGGCGATATCGGCGATGCTGTACTCATCTCCCGCGACAAAACGACCGCGCCCCAGCTGCTTATCCAGAACGTCGAGCAGGCGTTTTGATTCCATGGTGAAACGGTCAATCGCGTACTCAATTTTCACGGGTGCATAGTTAAAGAAATGGCCGAAACCGCCGCCAAGGAACGGGGCAGAGCCTTGCAGCCAGAACAGCCAGTTCAGGGTTTCGGTGCGTCCCGCTGGATCTTTTGGCAGGAAGTGACCGAATTTTTCTGCCAGATAAAGCAGGATATTGCCGGATTCAAATACGCGCAGTGGCGGGTTCACAGAGTGGTCACGAAGTGCCGGAATTTTCGAGTTTGGGTTCACGTCCACAAACCCGCTGGAGAACTGATCGCCTTCACCGATGCGGATCAGCCACGCGTCATACTCCGCGCCTGTCACACCAAGTGCCAGCAACTCTTCCAGCATGATCGTCACTTTCTGGCCGTTTGGCGTGCCGAGGGAGTAGAGCTGAAGTGGATGCGCGCCCACTGGCAGCGTTTTCTCATGCGTCGCGCCAGAAACCGGGCGGTTGATATTGGCGAACGCGCCGCCGTTACTGTTCTGTTTCCATTCCCACACTTTCGGTGGCTGGTAGGTGTTGTCTGACATGTTGATCTGCCTTTTTAGTGATGTGTTGAGGCAGTGTAGCAGGAGATTCGTGAACCCTTTAACGTTGCGAGCGCAATTGATTAGGCCCTATTCCTTCTGGCGCTTATATATATCAAATTGGTTATAAGCTTAATCGAAAATCGCATTTTCATTGTTAATGCGCAATATGACAAAGCTGAATATGATGCTCCTGAATAAAAAGAACTTTTCAGTATTTAATATTATTGAGGCAAGGAGTGAGTGAGATATGCGCAAGCTACTGTTATCTGCTGTTCTGGTGTCCATAGCATTGGCCGCAGCGGGCTGTGACGATGCTAAAAAGAATGAAACGGCGAACGCGCCAGCAGCAAAAAGTGATGCGCCAAAAGAGGGTGGCTCGCTCATTATCGGTATCACGTCCGGCGATCCGCTGGCCGTAAACCCACTCTACGCCAGCGACCGTACCACGCTGACCATCATGCAGGCGCTGTACGCGCCGCTCTACAGTTTTAACGACGGCAAAATCGAATGGGGCCTGGCCGAAAGCCTGACGCCGTCCGCCGATAATCTTAGCTATACCCTGACCTTAAAACCGAATCTGAAATGGCAGGATGGCCAGCCGCTGACCGCCTCCGACGTGGTCTTCACCTTTAATAAGCTCCTCGAAGCCAAACAGCACAGCTTCTTCCGCAGCATGTTCACCTACGGCGGTAAGCCTGTCGAAGTGAGTAAAGTCGACGATCGCACCGTGAAGTTCACATTGCCACAGGTCAGCGCCGCCTTTACCGGAACGCTGGTGCAGATCTACCCGATTCCGGAACACGTGTTCGCAAAAGAAGCGGATCTGGAAAAGAGCACCAAAAACGATGCGCCGGTAGGTTCTGGTCCGTTCAAGTTTAAAGAGTACCGCGCGGGGCAATATTACGCCGTGACCCGTTTTGACGATTACTGGAACGGCAAAGCGAAGCTCGACTCCGTGACCTATCGCTTTGCCAAAGACAGTAACTCCGCAAACCTTGCGCTGCAAAACGGCGAAATCAATCTGAAGATGGTGGACCCGCAGGACGTCAGCCGCCTGAAGAATACCGGCAAATTTGATTTTGTGGTCTATCCGGAAGGCCGTCTGGCGTACATGACTTTCAACCAGAACGTGCCGGTGATGAAAAGCAAACCGCTTCGCCAGGCGATTGCCTATGCCATCAACAAAGACGAACTGACCCAAACCGCGTTCACCTCGCTGGATTATGCTAAACCGGCCAGCTCGTTCCTGACGCCGGACACGCTTTATCAGACCAACGACGTTGAGCAGTACACGTTCGATCAGCAAAAAGCCAAAGAACTGCTGAAAGCGTCCGGCGCGCCAGCCGATCTCAAGCTGCGCCTGGCCTATGTGAACACCAACAAAACCCAGGAGAGCATGGCGCTCTACATTCAGCAACAGCTGAAAGGCATTGGCGTGAATGTGGAACTGATGCCGCTCGACTCCAACGCTATGTCTCAGCGCAGCCTGGATATGAACAACACCGCGTGGGAGCTGAACCTCGGCGGTTACATCATGGGCGCGGAGCCGGATGGCTACAAATCCCTGTTCATGAGCAACGAAGCCTACAACTATGCGCACTATAAAAACCCGCAGTTCGACGCCCTGTGGGACAAAGGCGCAGTAGAAACCGACAGCGGCAAACGTGCTGAAATCTACAAGCAAATTCAGCAAACCGTCGCCAACGACATGACCTACTACCCCATCGCCTACACCAATGCGACAGTCGCCGTGGACAAACGCTTTGGCGGGACGCAGGAAGCCGAACCGAAACCGGTTTATATGTTCCAGGACCTTTCAAAAATCTATCAAAAATAAGTCGTTGCCCCGGCCAACTGGCCGGGGTGTTTTTTTAAGGGCATGTCGTGAACACATTACTGACGCGTCGGCTGCTGCAACTGCTGCCGATGCTTTTCTTTATTTCGCTGGTGGCGTTTTTGCTGGTCAAACTCGCGCCCGGCGATCCGGTGGCGGCGTACATCACGCCGAGAATGGCCCCGGAAGATATCGAACGTATCCGCCAGAGCATGGGGCTGGATAAGCCCCTGGTGACGCAATACGTTCTGTGGCTGAAAAACGTTTTGCAGGGCGACCTAGGCTATTCGCTGATTTACCATCGCCCGGTGCTGGAGATGATCGGCGAACGCATTCCGGCCACGCTTGGGCTGATGGGCGCGTCGCTGGTGATGGCGATCCTCCTCGCAATTCCGCTGGGGCTGCTCGCGGGCGCGTTCAAACACCGCTGGCTGGATCACATCCTGAATTTATTCGCCTATATCGGTATTTCTGTACCCATTTTCTGGTTCGGTATTCTGCTGATCACCATTTTTGCTGTGCAGCTGAACTGGTTCCCCAGCATGGGGATGCGCACTATCGGTATGGAGGACAACTGGCTCGACGTGGTGCGTCACGGCGTGCTGCCGTGCATTGCGCTGACCTTCTATAACCTCTCCAGCTACGTGCGCTATATCCGCTCGAACACCATTTCGCAGCTCTCCGCCGACTATGTGCAAACCCAGCTGGCGTATGGCGCCACACGCACCAGTATCCTGTTCCGCCATGTGCTGAAAAACGTGCTGTTGCCGGTGATCACCCTGTTTGGCCTGTCGTTTGGCGAGCTGGTTGTGGGCGCCTACGTAACCGAAAGCGTCTTTTCGTGGCCGGGGATGGGGCTGCTGGGCATTCAGTCGATCACCTCGCTGGACTACCCGCTGATCATGGCGATCATCATGCTGTCGTCGATGATGCTGATCGTCGGCAATCTGATCGCCGATCTGCTCTATCGCTTCGCCGATCCCCGTATTCGTACCCTGAGGTAACCCCGGATGAGCAGACGCTGGCAACAAGTTCGCCACCAGCTGCGCCGCAACCGTCCGGCGCAGTTTTCACTCTTTGTTCTCTTTATTTTTATCGTCGCCGCCCTTTGCGCGGGGCTAAGCCCTTACGATCCGGATCAGATGTCCCTTGGCGCGCGCACTCTGCCGCCTGACGCGGCGCACTGGTTTGGCACCGACGAATACGGGCGCGATTACTTCACCCGCGCCCTGTACGGCGGGCAGATCTCCCTGATGGTCGGTTTTCTGGCGATGCTTTTTTCCACGCTGATCGGCACGCTTGTCGGCACCATCAGCGGCTATTTTGGCGGCTGGCTCGATAACCTGATGATGCGCGTCGTCGATATTCTGATGGCCATTCCGGCGTTTTTCCTGCTGCTGGTGGTGAACGCCTACCTCAAGCCGGGCGTGGATAACATCATCCTGATTATTAGCCTGTTGACCTGGATGAGCATGTCGCGGCTGGTGCGTGCCGAAACGCTCAGCGTCAAGGAGCGCGAATATGTTCTGTATGCCCGCGCGTCCGGCGAGCATCCGCTGCGCATTATTCTGCGCCATATTATTCCCGGCGTGCTGCCGACGATTATTGTGGCGGCGACGCTGAATATCGCATCGGCCATTCTGATGGAATCGACCCTCAGTTTCCTCGGGCTGGGCGTGCAGGCGCCCGCTGCGTCGTGGGGGAGTATGCTCAACAACGCCCAGTCGTACATCGGCGAAGCCTCCTGGCTTGCGATGTTCCCCGGCATTTTGATTTTGCTGACGGTGTTTAGTTTTAACGTGCTCGGCGACGTATTCCGCACCGCCTTTGAGCCGGGAGCGAACCGCGATGAATAACTTATTAGAACTCGACAATCTGCACACTTCGTTTCGCACCCGCGATGGCAACGTACAGGCGGTGCGCGGCGTGAGTTTTCATGTGCAGGCCGGGGAGCTGGTCGGCATCGTCGGCGAATCCGGGTGCGGGAAAAGCGTCACCTGCAAATCGATCATTCAACTGCTCGGCAGCAACGGGCACATCTCCGGCGGCAGTATTCGCTTTCAGAATGACGATCTGGCGAAGAAGACCCCCGAGCAAATGCGCAAGATCCGTGGCAACGACATTGCGATGATCTTCCAGGACCCGATGACCGCCCTGAACCCGGTGGTGACCATCGGCAGACAGATGTCGGAGATCCTCATTCGCAACAAAGGGCTGTCCAAAAAGGCGGCAAAAGCGGCGGCCATTGCCATGCTCGATCAGGTGGGGATTGCCGAAGCGGAGCGCCGTTACGATCAGTTTCCCCACGAGTTTAGCGGCGGGATGCGCCAGCGCGTGATGATCGCCATCGCGCTCTCCTGCAACCCGAAACTGCTGATCGCCGACGAACCGACAACCGCGCTGGATGTGACCATTCAGGCGCAGATCCTTCGCCTGCTGAAAAGCCTGCAACAACAGACTCAGACGGCCATTCTGCTGATCACCCACGATCTCGGCGTGGTGGCGCAGGTGTGCAGCCGTGTCGTGGTGATGTACGGCGGGCAGGTGATGGAAGAGGGGAGTGTGGAGGATATTTTTTATCGTCCGGCGCACCCGTACACCCAGGGGTTACTGGCCTCCCTGCCGCGCGCGGACGAGGCAAATCACCGCCTGTCACCTATTGAAGGAACGCCGCCTGGCCTGCTCAATCCGCCGCCGGGCTGCCCGTTTGCCGAGCGCTGTCCGAAACGGATGCCGCAATGTGAGCGACAACCCGCATTTTATTCCGTTGGCGAGGGCCACCGTGCGGCCTGCTGGTTATGGGCTGATAAGGAGGTTCAGGCATGAGCGAGCAAAATGCCCCTTTAGTGAGCGTCCGTGAACTGCGTAAACACTATCCGGTTCAGGGTGGGCTGCTGCGCAAAGGCGTGGCGGTGAAAGCGGTCGACGGCGTGAGTTTTGATATTCATGGCGGAGAAACCTTTGGTCTGGTGGGCGAATCAGGCTGCGGAAAATCGACGCTTGGGCGCGCAATGCTGCGCCTGTTTGATATCACCTCCGGCGAAATTCACTTTGCCGGACAGGAGATTGCGCAGGCCAGCGAAAAACAGCTCAAGCCACTGCGTAAAAGGATGCAGGCCATTTTCCAGGACCCGTACTCGTCGCTCAATCCGGGTATGACGGTGCAGCAGCTGGTGGCCGAACCGATGCAGATCCACGGCTACAGCCGCGAGGAGCAGCGGGAACGTACGGAAACCCTGCTCTATAAAGTGGGGCTTAAACAGGAACATCTGCAGCGCTTCCCCCATGAATTCAGCGGCGGTCAGCGCCAGCGCATTAGTATTGCGCGTGCCCTGTCGGTGCGCCCGGAGTTTGTGCTGTGCGATGAACCGCTCTCGGCGCTGGATGTGTCGGTGCAGGCGCAGGTGGTGAATATTTTGCAGGACCTGCAGCAGGAACTGGGGCTGACCTATCTGTTTATCGCCCACGATCTGTCGATGGTGCGCCATATCTCCAGCCGTATCGGGGTAATGTACCTCGGAAAGCTGGTGGAAGTGGCCCCGGCGGGCGAGCTGTATTCCCATCCGGCGCACCCCTATACGCGCGCGCTGCTGGCCGCCGTTCCGCTGCCCGATCCGCGCATCCGCCATCTTGAGCAGGCAACCCTGCGCGGGGAGATCCCCGGCCCTACGTCGGTGCTTCCTGGCTGTAAATTTTGCAGCCGTTGCCCGCACGTCATGCCGGTTTGCCGCTCGCAGGAGCCCGCCATGCAGGAGATCTCGCCGGGGCATTTTGCGGCCTGTTGGTTATTTAAGGTCTAAGGTGCCGCGAACAACGCCGGGCGGCGCGAAGGCGTGCCCGGCTCGCACTGTGAATTGTCCCTTTATCAGGTGTATGATAAATCCTCTTCTGTCTGATTCATGTCAACACGCAGACGACAACCCTCATCATCTTGCCGCCTGCCTTTTTAGGTTGGATTCATGCGAAATAATGGAAAGCAAAGCAGTGACGCTCCGTTTGGGACGTTGTTAGGTTATGCGCCGGGTGGCGTGGCAATTTACTCCTCGAACTACAGCAGTCTTGACCCGCGCCAGTACCCCGAAGACGCGGAGTTTCGTAGCTATATCGGCAACGAATACATGGGCCACAAATGGCAGTGCGTGGAGTTCGCGCGCCGCTTCCTGTTCCTCAACTACGGCATGGTATTTACCGACGTCGGCATGGCGTGGGAGATCTTCTCCCTGCGCTTCCTGCGCGCCGTGGTGAACGACACCATCCTGCCGCTGCAGGCGTTTGCCAACGGATCGAAACGCGCGCCAAAAGCCGGTTCGCTGCTCATCTGGCAAAAGGGCGGTGAGTTTCATGAGACCGGCCATGTGGCCGTTATCACTCAGTTGATGGGCGATAAAGTGCGCATTGCCGAGCAGAACGTACTCCATTCGCCGCTGCCGGTCGGGCAGCAGTGGACGCGCGAGCTGCGCCTGTCCGTCGAAAAAGGCTGCTACACCCTGCACGACACCTTCACGGATACCACTATTCTGGGCTGGATGATCCAGACCGACGACACAGAGCACAGCCTGCCGCAGCCGGAAATCGGCGGTGAACAGCTGAAAATCAGCGGGGCGCGACTGCCCAACAAACGCCAGTTCGACGGGAAATGGCTCAACGAAAAGGATGCTCTGCAGCAGGCTTACGTTCGCGCCAACGGGCATGTGATCAACAAAGATCCCTGCCAGTATTTCACCATCACCGAAAGTGCCGAGCAGGAGCTGATCAAAGCCACCAACGAGCTGCATCTGATGTATCTCCACGCCACCGATAAAGTGCTGAAAGACGACAACTTACTCGCGCTTTTCGACATCCCGAAAATCCTCTGGCCGCGCCTGCGCCTCTCCTGGCAGTGGCGTCGTCACCATATGATCACCGGTCGTATGGATTTTTGTATGGATGAGCGCGGGCTGAAGGTGTACGAGTACAACGCCGATTCCGCCTCCTGCCATACGGAAGGCGGTTTGATCCTTGAAGAGTGGGTGAAAAATGGCTATCGCGGCACCGGGCATAACCCGGCGGAAGGCTTGTTCGAAGAGCTGACCGGCGCGTGGAAACACAGCCACGCGCGTCCGTTCGTGCATATCATGCAGGACAACGATATCGAAGAGGATTATCACGCGCTCTTTATCCAGCGCTCGCTGATGCAGGCCGGTTTTGACACCAAAATTCTGCACGGCCTGGAAGCGCTAAGCTGGGATGCGGCAGGGCAGCTTATCGATGACGAAGGTCGCGCGGTGAACTGTGTCTGGAAAACCTGGGCGTGGGAAACGGCGATCGAGCAGGTGCGTGAAGTGAGCGAAACCGAATACGCCGCCGTGCCGATTCGCACCGGTCATCCCCAGCAAGAGGTGCGTTTAATTGACGTGCTGCTGCGCCCGGAAGTGCTGGTATTTGAACCGCTGTGGACCGTGATCCCCGGCAACAAAGCGATTCTGCCGGTGCTGTGGCAGTTGTTCCCGAACCACCGTTACCTGCTGGATACGGATTTCGAGGTCAACGAATTGCTCACCAAAACCGGCTATGCGGTGAAACCTATCGCCGGTCGCTGCGGCAGCAATATCGATCTGATCAGCGCCGAAGAGGAGCTGCTGGATAAATCCAGCGGTAAATTCACGGATCGTAAAAACATCTACCAGCAGCTGTGGTGCCTGCCGAAAGTGGACGGGAAATACATCCAGGTCTGCACCTTTACCGTCGGCGGCAACTACGGCGGCACCTGCCTGCGCGGGGATGATTCGCTGGTGATCAAGAAAGAGAGCGATATCGAGCCGTTGATTGTGGAGAAGGATAAGGAGAGCTAATCCGGCACAACGCGCGTCGAAACGGTAAAACCCGCAGATTCCCCTGCGGGTTTTTTATTGCCGTTTTCGGGCTGATGCCATCGATTGATGAATAAACGTAATGAATTATCCCGAATGTGCTAATAATTCACCTGTTATATTGTTATTGTTCTGTTTATTTTTTCACATTTAGATTGAATGACTGCTTATAAATAAATTACTGGTGTTAAATGCCGATTATTAACAATTGATGGCGCAGTATCCTGTTTCTTAAGGGATAATTTTTTCTGTGTTGTTGAAATAATAACCACAGCACTAAAACTGACATTTCTTTGAAAATCTTTGTGTCATATTCATTGAGAAATAAACGCAAAAATGTACAGGCAGGTATTTTAAATATTTTCTTAAATAACAATGCGTTTATTCCAGGCCGATTTAGGCCCTATTTTCACGGTTTGTCTGGAAACCGCATTTTTTCTCTTAGCATTAACACCTTGTTAACATTGTGGGTATAGTTCCACTTAAGACATTTTGTTATGCTCGCCGTTAAGAAATGTTGAATAAGTAAATTCTTAAAAACGATTATCTGCTACTGATTTCCGTTAGTGAAAATTGGTGCTTAGGCTTTTTCGCACATTCATTAAACGTTGAAAAATTCTTACGTGTAAGATTTTTACCACTGGCTAAGTGGGGGAGGCGAAGAAAACGATATACACCATCCTCAGGGGTGGAATAGTAAGGGAGATCTATCTTGAGAGCGTTTAAATATACCCAGATACCTGCCGCCCTTGTTTTATTTGCGGCCACGATGTCCTCATCGATGGCAAATAACGGGACGATTGGCAGCGCCCCCGTCGCACGCACGTCATTAAAAGAGAGCATTCTTTTTGCTTTCGATCGCGATCCCTCCGTGAGCCAGCAAGCCGCTCAGATGGGAATTGGTCAGGCCCAGATTGATGAAGCCCGAAGCGGGTGGATGCCGCAAATTTCACTGAACGGCAATACGGGCCATAGCCAGACGACGGACTCCAGCGGTTCGCTGAAAAATTCGGCGGCGTGGGGCTTGAGCCTGACGCAGCTCGTGTACGACTTTGGCAAAACCAATAGCGCGATCAGCCAGTCTTCCGCCCAGCATGACAGCTATCGGTATCAGCTGATGGCGACGTTATCGTCGGTCGCGGAGAAAACCGCGCTGAGCTATGTGGATGTGAAACGCTATACAGACCTGACCCAGGCCGCGCAGGAGAACATCCTGGCCCTGAAAAATGTGCAACAGCTGGCGAAATTACGTTCCAGCGCGGGCCTTAGCTCCACTTCTGATGAGCTGCAAACGCAAACCCGCGTGGCGGGAATGCAGGCAACCCTTGAGCAATACAACGCGGCGCTGAAAAGTGCCCGCGCCAGGCTGTCGGTTCTGACGGGGATTGATGCACAACAGCTCTCTCCGTTGCCGGCCACGCTTGAGGTGCAGCAGGATTCCCTTGATAGCATCGACTACACGTTGATCCCCTCCGTTCTGGCGGCGAGAACCATGGAGAGTTCTGCCCAGTACGGCATTGAACGGGCGAAATCCCAGCACTGGCCGACCCTGAGCCTGAAAGGAGGAAGAACGCGCTATGAATCGGATAATCGCTCCTATTGGGACGACCAGATCCAGCTGAATATTGATGCTCCGCTCTACCAGGGCGGCGCGGTGTCCGCCAGGGTTCGCCAGGCTGAAGGGGCGCGTGCTATGGCCGCTTCGCAGGTGGATCAGGCTCGCTTTGATGTCCTGCAAAAAGCCTCAGTCGCAATGGCAGACTGGAGCGGGGCGCGTGGCCGAATGGAGGCCGGAAATGTCCAGCTGGAAAATGCGTTACGCGCCCGTGAAGTTTATAAAAATGAATATACCCTCGGTAAGCGAAGTATTAACGATCTCCTGAGCGTCGAACAAGATGTCTGGCAGGCAACCTCCTCCAAAATATCAGCAGAATATGATAGCTGGGCGAGTGCAGTTAATTATGCGTCAGCCGTTGATAATCTCATGCAACGTATTGGAATTGAAAAAAACGCTGCGGCCAAATTACCTGATTTAAGTTAGAGAAACGCGGCTGACGCTGCGGATATAAGTTCAAGAAGAATGGGGGATTTTCATTCCCGGGGATAGTCACATCCTCAGGATAGAAATACTCACAGGCACCCGTGTACCTGCAAGGAGAGAAATATGAGTAACGCTAAGATTGTCGATGTCATTATTCGCAAAACCGCTGAGAAAACAGTATTGACCGGAGAGGGAAATCTCTCGGTATCTGTTTCTGCACCCAGTGTCATTGAAATCCACGGATCGGCCCAGGATGTCGCACGTTATATGCGCCAGGGTAAGGATCTGCTGATTTACATGAAAGATGGCAGCGTGATTCGATGCAATAACTATTTTCTCGACGATCCAGAGGGCAAAAACCATTCCGAACTGGTGTTTAACGACCAGCAGGAACTGACTCATATCACCTTTGCAGAGACGGAAGAGGCCGCGGGGATGGCGGCGGTGGAATTAAGCGCGCAGGCCACGCCGATTTCCACCATCGAGCCGTTCCTTGAGCAGGCCAGTAGCTTAAGCGATGCCCCGTGGGGCTGGATCGCCGGGGCCGCGTTAGGCGGCGGGGCGATTGGCGCGCTGCTGGCGCACGGCGGTGATGGTGACACCAAAACCAAAGTCATCGACAACACCAAAGAGGTCGAAAGCGCGACGCCGACCTTCCTCGTGACGGATAAACAGGGTGACAAGCAGGGTGTGCTGAGTGCAAAAGAGGTCACGGACGATAACACCCCGACCTTTAGCGGCACCGGCCAGCCGGGCGCGACCATTCAGATCAAGGACAGCAGCGGCAACACCATCGCCAGCGCGATGGTCGGCACCAATGGCACCTGGACGGTAAAACTGCCGACGCAAGCCGACGGTGAACACACCTGGTCGGTAGTGCAAATCGACGGCAGCAAAACGACTTCTGCGGGCAGCATCACCGTGAATGTGGTCACCGCCGATGCCAGCGTGACGTTGAGCACCACTGCCGGAGATAACGTCATCAATGCCAGCGAGCAGTCCGCAGGATTTGCCTTGTCCGGCACCAGCAAACATCTCGCGCAGGGCACCGACCTGACCGTCACGCTGAACGGTAAGACCTACACCACTGAAGTCGGCGCGAACGGCGCATGGAGCGTTAACGTTCCGGCGGCTGATGCGAAGGCATTGGCGGACGGCACCAGGACGGTCACCGTGACCGGCAAAGACGCGGCGGGCAATACCGTCACCGGAAATCAGACGCTGAACGTAGATGCCCACGCGCCGACGCTCTCCGTGGATGCCATTTCGCAGGACAACATCCTCAACGCCGCCGAGCACGGCCAGCCATTAACGCTGAGCGGTAAAACCAACGCCGAGGCCGGGCAAATTGTCACGGTCTCCCTCAACGGTAAAAACTACACCACCACCGTCGGCAGTGACGGCACATGGTCCCTGACCCTGAATAACAGCGACGTCAACGCACTCGCTGAGGGTTCCCATACGGTCACCGTAAACGTCAACGACAAAGCCGGAAATCCCACCTCCACCACCGCTGATTTCAGCGTCGATACCGTAGCCCCTGTCGTGACGGTGAACGCCGTCGCGGGTGATGACGTGATCAATGCCGATGAGCAGGGTCAGGCGCAGATTATTTCCGGTCGCGCGAGCGGCGCAGCCGAAGGTGACGTGGTTACCGTGACGCTGGGCGGTAAGCACTATACGGGCGTCGTGCAAGCCGATGGCAGCTGGAGCGTAGGCGTTCCGGCGAACGACATCCGTGCGCTCGGCGAAGGTCACTTTACGCTCTCTGTTGCAGTGACGGATGCGGCCGGTAACACCGGGAATGCCACTCACGATTTTACCCTGAGCGGTGCAGCACCTGAGTTGACGATCGACCCTATCAGCCAGGACAACGTGCTGAACGCTCAGGAAGCGATGTTGCCACTCGATCTCAGCGGCACCAGTAATCTGCCGAACGGCAGCGCGGTAACCGTAACCCTGAATAACATCAGCTACCAGGCCACCGTGGAGAACGGCGTCTGGTCGGTACAGGTGCCGGTGACTGACGTGCTGAATCTGGCGAATACCCTCTACACCGTAAGCGTGAGCGGAACGGACAGCGTGGGCAACGTCGGCAGCGCGGACGCCATGCTGCTGGTGGATACGGCGCTGCCGCAGGTGATCATCAATACCTTTGCGGGCGATAATCTGGTCAACAATGCGGAAGTCGCCGTTGACCAGACGCTCAGTGGCCGCGTCGTTGGTGCGGCTGCGGGCGACACCGTCTCCATTACCGTCGGCGGCAAAAGCTACACCGCCATCGTCGGCAACGACCTGAGCTGGAATGTACTGATTCCGTCCGCCGATCTGAACGCGTTTGGCGACGGCGATCTGACCTTCACGGCATCGGTGACCAACGCCCACGGCAATACGGGCACCGGCGAGCGCGATATTAATATCAACGCCGCCTTGCCGGGCCTGCGCGTCAACACCATCTCTGGCGACGACGTTATTAACGCCATCGAGCAGCATCAGGATCTGACTGTCACTGGCTCAAGCAGCCACCTGGCGCCAGGCTCACAAATGACCGTCACCATCAACAATATCGATTATCCGGCGGTCATTGCCGCCAACGGCAGCTGGCAGATCGGTGTTCCGGCGGCAGACCTGCAAAACTGGAGCGCGGGCGATATTCTGGTTGTGGCCAGCGCGCAGGATCAGTGGGGCAATACCGTTTCCGCTGAACATCCCATTGAACTGAATCTCTCCCCTGTCGCCGTGTCCATCGATACGGTGACCCTTGATGACATGCTGAATGCCGCCGAAAAAGCGGCTGACCTCACCCTTTCCGGCCAGACGCAGGGCGTCGAAGCGGGCCAGACGGTGGTAGTGAAATTTGCCGATCAGACCTTCACGGCCCAGGTTCAGCAGGACGGCTCCTGGAGCCTGACGGTCCCTTCCAGCGCGATGGACGGGCTGAGCGACGGGCGCGCGCAGGTTAGCGTGAGCGTAGCCAACACCAGCGGCAACAGCGCCGATGCGTCACGCGTGATCACGGTGGACACTCAGCCGCCGACGATTGCTATCGACAACCTGACCGACGACAACATCATCAACGCTGCAGAAGCGCAGCAGGATCTGATTTTAAGCGGCAGCACCAGCGCGCAAGCGGGCCAGACCGTGACCCTCACCCTGAACGGCAAAACCTATCAGGCGATTGTGCAGAATGACGGCAGCTGGCAGCTGAGCGTTCCTGCCGCCGATGTGGGTGCCCTCGCCGACGGCAACGTGACGATCAACGCGAGCGTCAGCGACGTGGCCGGAAACAGCGCCAGCACCGATCGAATCGGCCTGGTCGACGCTACGGTTCCGCAGGTGACGATTAATGATTTTGTCACCGACACTAACACCGTGAACTACACCGCCCACTCGCAGGCGCAGATTTTAAGTGGCTCGGTGACGGGCGCGGCCGCAGGCAATCTGGTGACCGTCACCATTGACGGCGTGAATTACACCACCGCCGTGGATGCGGCGGGCAACTGGAGCCTGGGCCTGCCCGCCTCCGTGATTCAGGGGCTGGCAGACGGAACCTGGACAATCGACGTCTCCGTGACTGACAGTGCCGGGAATACGGGCAGTAACTCGGTGGACGTGGTGGTGAACACCGCAAAACCGGTGATTGCGATTAACACGCTTGCCGATGACGACGTGATCAATGCGGCTGAAAAAGGCGCAGATCTGGCACTTTCTGGCACCAGCGACCAGCCGCAGGGCACGGTGATCACCGTCACGCTCAACGGCATCCAATACACCGCCATCGCGGATGACAGCGGGAACTGGACGGTAACCGTTCCGGCCTCGGCGGTCAGCGCGCTGGGTGAGGCGAATTACACCGTGACGGCCAGCGTCACGGACAGCGCGGGCAATAACAGCAGCACCACGCACGACGTGCTGGTCGACAGCGCCCTGCCGGTGATCACCCTCAATGCCATCGCCAGCGACGATATTATCAACGCCTCGGAAGTGGCGACCGGGCAGACCCTCAGCGGTAAAGTCAGCGGCGCGGCGAACGGCGATACCGTTACGGTGACTATCGGCGGCAACACCTACACCACGACCGTTAAAAGCGATCTCAGCTGGTCGGTGGATGTCCCGGCAGACGTGCTGAGCGCAATCGGCAACGGCGATCTGACGGTAGAAGCATCGGTCACGAATGGTCACGGCAATACCGGTACGGGTGAGCGCGATATCACTATCGACGCCAATCTGCCGGGGCTGCGCGTGGACACGGTGGCGGGCGACGATGTGATTAACATCGTTGAACACGGCCAGCACCTGATGGTGACGGGCACCAGCACCGGCCTGTCGGCAGGCTCCGCGCTGACCGTAACGGTCAACGGCAAAACCTATCCGGCGACGGTCCTCGCGGACGGCACCTGGAGCGCCGCCGTTCCTGCGGCAGACGTCGGTGCGCTGGCGGCAGGCAACGTCACCATCACGGTGGCAGGCCAGAGCAGCGCCGGGAATCCGGTCTCTATCAGCCATGACGTGAAGGTTGATCTGGCGGATGTGGCAATCAGCATTGACGCGATTGCCAGCAACGATGTGATCAACGCGGCGGAGAAAGGGACCGATCTGTTGCTCTCCGGCACCACGGCGAACGTCGAAGCAAACCAGACGGTCACCCTGACCTTTGGGGGCAAAACCTATACCACGACCGTTGATGCCAACGGCAACTGGACGTACACCGTGCCATCGGCGGATCTGGCGGGTCTCAAAGACGGCGATGCCAGCGTGCAGGTGAGCGTCACCAACGTCAACGGCAACAGCGCCTCGGCAGGCCGCGAGTACAGCGTCGATGCTACCGCGCCGTCACTTTCAATCGAGATCATCAGCGATAACAACATCGTCAATGCGGCGGAAGCGCAGCAGGATCTGGTGGTGAACGGGACGACCAACGCCGAAGCGGGTCAACCCGTAACCGTCACGCTGAACGGAAAAGAGTACACCACCACGGTTCTGGCGGGGGGCAACTGGAGCGTCACCGTTCCGGCGGCCGATTTGGCCGGAATCAGCGACGGTCAGTACACCGTGACCGCATCCGTGGCCGACAAAGCGGGCAACCCGGCGAGCGCCGATCGTGATGTGCTGGTGGACGCCACGGTGCCGCAGTTAACCATCGATACCCTTTCCGGCGATGACATCATCAACAGCACCGAGCACGGCCAGGCGCTGATCGTCACGGGCCACGTGACGGGTGCTGAAGCGGGCGATGTCGTGACCGTCACCCTCAACAACAAATCTTACACCGCCACGCTGGATGCCTCTGGCAACTGGATCGTGGGCGTTCCGGCGGCAGACGTAGGAGCCTTGATCGCGGGCGATCATACCCTCACGGCAACGCTGACGGACAAAGCGGGTAACAGCGACACCACCACCCATGACGTGGCGGTCAACCTCACTGCGCCGGTCTTGACCATTGATACGGTCTCCGGTGACGACGTTATCAACAACGCCGAAAAAGCCCAGGAGCTGACGATCAGCGGTACCGCGACGGGCCTGGCGGCTGGCGCGATGGTGACGGTGATGCTCAATGGCAAAGCCTACAGCGCCATCGTCAACGGCGAGGGCAAATGGACCACCACCGTTCCGGCGGATCAGGTCGGGGCGCTGGGTGAAGCGCTGTATGACATTAGCGCGTCGGCAACCGACAGCGCAGGCAACAGCGGGAGCGCGGTGCATACGGTTAACGTGGAATCCGTGCTGCCAGGCGTCACCATCAACGCGATTGCTACGGACAACGTGATCAACGCCGACGAAGTGGCGGCGGGCCAGACCATCAGCGGCACGGTGGTGAACGCCCAGCAGGGCAACACCGTGACCGTCACCATTGGCGGCAACACTTACACCACCACGGTGCAGAACGATCTGAGCTGGTCGGTGAACGTCCCGGCGGACGTGCTGACGGCGCTGGGCAACGGCGATCTGACCGTCACCGCCTCCGTCACCAACGGCGTGGGTAACAGCGGTTCCGGCGAGCGCGACATCACCATCGACGCCAGCCTGCCGGGCCTGCGCGTGGATACCGTGGCGGGCGATGACGTGATCAACCGCATCGAACACGGGCAGAACCTGATTATCACCGGCGACAGCGACGGTCTCCCGGCGGGCAGCGCCCTGACCGTCACCGTCAACGGCAAAACCTATCCGGCGACGGTGCTGGCGGACGGCACCTGGAGCGCCGCCGTTCCTGCGGCAGATGTCGGTGCGCTGGCGGCAGGCAACATCACTATTACAGTGGCCGGCCAGAGCAGCGCCGGAAACCCGGTCTCCATCAACCACGATGTGAAAGTGGATCTGGCGGACGTGGCGATCAGCATTGATGCCATTACGACCGACGATGTGATCAACGCGGCGGAAAAAGGGGCGGACCTGGTGCTTTCCGGCAGCACCACGAACGTCGAAGCGAACCAGACGGTCGACATTACCTTTGGCGGGAAATCCTATACCGCGCAGGTGGATGCGGACGGGAAATGGACCGTCACGGTGCCATCGGCAGATCTTAACGGTCTGAAAGAGGGCGACGCCAGCGTGCAGGTGAGCGTCACCAACGTCAACGGCAACAGCGCCTCGGCGGGACGCGAGTACAGCGTCGACAGCACCGCGCCGGGCGTGACGATCAACACTGTTGCGGCAGACGACATTCTCAACGCGGCAGAAGCGCAAGCTGATCTGACGATCGGCGGCACCAGCACGGCGGAAGCGGGCCAGCCGGTCGTCGTGACGCTGAACAATAAAACTTACACCACCACGGTAGGCGCAGACGGCAGCTGGACGCTGGACGTTCCGGCGGCGGATGTGGCGAGCCTGGCGGACGGCATTACCACGATCCACGCCTCGGTGGCTGACAAAGCCGGTAACCCGGCGTCGGTTGATCGCAACCTGACGGTGGATGTCACCGTTCCGGTGATCACCATCAATACCATCGCGGGCGATGACGTCATTAACGTGGCCGAGCACGCTCAGGCGCAAATCATCAGTGGTTTAGCCACCGGCGCGGCGGCAGGCGATAGCGTCACTGTGACCATCGGCGGCCAGACGTACACCACGGTGCTGGATGCCAGCGGCAACTGGAGCGTTGGCGTGCCAGCCAGCGTGATTTCGGCGCTCAGCGATGGCACGGTGACGGTCTCCGTGAACGTCACCGATGCAGCCGGTAACACCGGCAGCGGCAGCCATAACGTAACTGTCGATACCGGTTTGCCGTCTCTGGGCTTCAATGCCATTTCCGGCGATAACGTGCTGAACGCCGTAGAAAAAGGTCACGACCTGAGCGTCGACGGGATCAGCGCAAACCTGGCCGAAGGCACACGGGTGACGGTCACGCTGAACGGTAAGCAGTACACCGCCACAACGGCCGCAGATGGCCGCTGGAGCCTGACAATACCGGCAGCCGACCTCGCGGGTCTCGGCGAAGCAAACTACACCCTTAACGTCAGCGCCACCAACAGCGTGGGCAACAGCATCAGCGGCAGTGCAAACCTGCAGGTGGATACGGCGCAGCCAGGCGTCACCATCAACGCGATTGCTACGGACAACGTGATCAACGCCGACGAAGTGGCGGCGGGCCAGACCATCAGCGGCACGGTGGTGAATGCCCAGCAGGGCAACACCGTGACCGTCACCATCGGTGGCAACACCTACACCACCACGGTGCAGAACGATCTGAGCTGGTCGGTGAACGTCCCAGCGGACGTGCTGACGGCACTGGGCAACGGCGATCTGACCGTCACCGCCTCTGTCACCAACGGCGTGGGCAACAGCGGTTCCGGCGAGCGTGACATCACCATCGACGCCAGCCTGCCGGGCCTGCGCGTGGATACCGTGGCGGGCGATGACGTGATCAACCGCATCGAACACGGGCAGAACCTGATTATCACCGGCGACAGCGACGGCCTCCCGGCGGGCAGCGCCCTGACCGTGACCGTCAACGGCAAAACCTATCCGGCGACGGTGCTGGCGGACGGCACCTGGAGCGCCGCTGTCCCTGCGGCAGACGTCGGTGCGCTGGCGGCAGGCAACATCACCATTACGGTGGCCGGCCAGAGCAGCGCCGGGAATCCGGTCTCGATCAACCACGACGTGAAAGTCGATCTGGCGGACGTGGCGATCAGTATCGATGCCATTACGAGCGACGATTTGATCAATGCGGCGGAAAAAGGGGCGGACCTGGTGCTCTCCGGCAGCACCACGAACGTCGAAGCGAATCAGACGGTCAACATCACCTTTGGCGGGAAAGCCTATACCGCGCAGGTGGATGCAGACGGGAAATGGACCGTCACGGTGCCATCGGCAGATCTGAACGGTCTGAAAGAGGGCGACGCCAGCGTGCAGGTGAGCGTCACCAACGTCAACGGCAACAGCGCCTCGGCGGGTCGCGAGTACAGCGTCGACAGCACTGCGCCGACCGTCACGATTGATACGGTCGCCGGGGATAACGTCATTAACGGTAGCGAAGCCGCCGCAGGGATTGTGATTTCCGGTACCACTACCGCAGAAGTGGGCCAGACGGTGACCGTCATGCTGGGCGGTAAAACGTACACCGCCCAGGTAGAGGCCGGCGGTAGCTGGAGTCTCTCTGTTCCGGCGGGCGATCTGGCGGCGATGGCGGATAACGGCTATTCGGTGCAGGTCAGCGTGAGCGATAACGCCGGAAACCCGGGCAGCGCCAGCAAGGCGATCACTCTCGATACCACGCCGCCCGTTATCAGCTTCAATACGGTGGCGGGCGATAACGTCATCAACAGCGTTGAGCACGGACAGGCGCAGATTGTCAGCGGTACGGCGACGGGCGCGGCGGTGGGCGATAAGCTCATTATCACGATCGGCGGCCAGCAGTACACCACCACGGTGGATGCCAGCGGCAAGTGGAGCGTCGGTGTGCCAGCCAGCGTGATTTCAGCGTTGCAGGACGGTACGGTAACCATCAGCGCCACCGTGACGGACAGCGCGGGTAACAGCAGCACCCAGACGCACGACGTGGTGGTGAACACCGCTTCTGTCTCCCTGACGGTGGCAACCATCAGCGGCGATGATGTGATTAACGCGGCGGAAGCGGGCAGCGCGCTGACCATCAGCGGCTCAAGCACCCAGTTCGCCAGCGGGACGCAGGTGACCGTTACGCTGAATGGTAAAAACTATACGGCGAACATCCAGAGCGATGGCTCCTGGACAACCACTGTTCCTGCGGCAGACGTCGCGGGGCTGGCGGATGGCGCGCACTATCAGGTGTCCGTCTCCGCCCAGGACAGCGCGGGTAACAGTGCGTCAGCCACCCACACGGTGAGCGTCGATACCACGCCGCCGGTGGTCAGTATCGCCACGCTCGCGGGCGACGATGTTCTGAATGCCGTCGAACAGCAGCAGCCGCTGACGATCCACGGTTCGTCCAGCGCGGAAGCGGGACAAATGGTTACTGTCACGCTGGGCAGCAAGACCTATACCGCCCAGATTGCCAGCGACGGAACCTGGACGCTGAATGTTCCGGCAACGGATCTTGCGGCGCTGAACGAAGGGGCGTTAACCGTCACCGCGTCGGTAAGCGATAAAGCCGGTAACAGCGGGCAGACCACCCATACCCTGACGGTGGATACCGTTGCGCCGGTCATTACCATTGATACCGTGGCGGGCGACGATATCGTGAACAACAGCGAGCAGCTGGCGGGGCAAACCCTCAGCGGCACATCGACCGCCGAACAGGGCCAGAGGGTGACGGTGACCTTCAACGGCCACAGCTATCAGGCGATGGTTGACGCCGACGGTAAATGGTCGGTGTTTGTCTCCGGGCGCGATTTCCTCGGCCTGAGCGACGGTGATTACACCATTACCGCCTCCGTCAGCGATAAAGCCGGAAACCCTGGCAGCACCACGCATGACGTGACCCTGAACGGTGACGTGCCGACCATCAGCATCAACACCTTTGCCGACGATGACATTATCAACGCCGCAGAGCACGGCACTCCGCTGGTGATCAGCGGCACCACCGACGCGCCTGCGGGCCGCACGGTCACCCTCACGCTGAACGGCAAAACTTACACCACAACCGTTCAAAACGACGGCAGCTGGGAATACACCCTGGGCAGCGCGGATGTGACCGCACTGGCCGACGGTGGCGCATATGTCATTCATGCCGAGGTCAGCAACACCATCGGCAACAGCGCCAGCGATAGCCATAACGTGACGGTGGATCTGACTGCGCCGTCGATGGGGATCAGCATTGATTCTCTGCACAACGACACCGGCCTGAGCAGCAGCGATTTCATCACTAACGATAATCAGGTTATCGTCAACGGCTCCCTGACCGCGCAGCTCGGCAATAACGAGAAGGCGCAGATCAGCCTTGATGGCGGCGTGACCTGGAGCGATCTGACGGTCACCGGCACGCAATGGCGCTATACCGATGGCCGCACGCTGACGGACGGGACTTACACGTATCAGGTCCGGGTGGTGGATAACGCGGGTAACGTGGGCGCGACCGACAGCCAGAACGTGGTGGTCGATCTCACCGCACCGGCCTCCACCACCATTACCGTGGATTCTGTGACCCAGGATACGGGGCTGTCCGGCAGCGATTTTATTACCAGCGATAACCAGATCACCCTGAAAGGGACGCTGGGCGCGGCGTTGGGCAACGGCGAACACGCGCAAATCAGCACTGATGGTGGCGTCACCTGGACTAACGTAAGCGTGAGCGGCCTGGGCTGGACCTGGGTCGATGGCCGCACGCTGGCCGACGGCGATTACAACTATCAGCTGCGCGTGATTGACGACGCAGGCAACATCAGCGCCACCACCAGCCAGGTGGTGACCATTGATACGGTGGTGCCGGACGCGAGTAAAACCGTCACCATCGACAGCATCAGCGACGACACCGGGCTGAGCAACAGTGACTTTGTCACCCAGGATACCTCCCTGACTCTGCACGGCTCGCTGGGCGCGACGCTGTCGGACGGCGAGTACGTGCAGATTAGCCTCGATGGCGGCAATACCTGGCAGAACGTCACCGTGGTAGGCAATAGCTGGTACTACGCGGACGGTCGCACGCTGCAAAACCAGACTTACGACTACTGGGTACGCGTCATTGATACGGCGGGTAACGTGGGGGATTCCGCTCATCAGCAGGTGACTGTCGATACGATTGCGCCTGATGCGGCGATTACCGTTACGGTGGATAACATCACCGTCGATACTGGCTTTGATAACAATGACTTCCTGACCAGCGAAACCTCTTACACGCTGCATGGCACGCTGGGGGCAACGCTCGGGGCGAATGAGTTTGTCCAGGTGAGTCTCGACGGTGGGCAGACCTGGGTCTATGCCACGGTCAACGGCATCCAATGGCAGTATGCCGACACGCGTACGCTGGGCGATGGCGACCATAGCTATCAGGTTCGCGTGGTGGATCAGGCGGGCAACGTGGGCGCGACCACCTCGCAGGTGGTGACTGTCGATACCCAGGCACCGCAATACGGTATTACGGTTGATGCCATCAGCGATGACACCGGGCAATCCGCGAGTGATTTTATCACCAACGATACCACCCTGACGGTCAGCGGATCGCTTGGCAGAGCGCTTGCCAGCGACGAGCGCGTGCAGATTAGTATGGATGGCGGTGCCACCTGGACCGATGCCACGGTGACACAGACGCAGTGGAGCTACACCGATCCTCGCGTGCTCCCGGAAGGTGACCACACCTACCAGGTGCGCATTATCGATGAGGCGGGCAACGTCGGCTCGACCGCGCAGCAGGTGGTGACGGTTGATACCACACCGCCTGTCACGCAGGGTACCGTGGTGAGCTACACGGACAACGAAGGCGAGCGCCAGAGCGATTTCGGATCGTCTGTCGCCACCGATGACACCACGCCACAGATCAACGGGACGCTGAATCAGGCCCTGGCGGCGGGTGAAATTGCCGAACTGTACCGCGACGGCGTGAAGCTGGGTCAGGTCACGATGAACGGGGCGACCAGCTGGTACTTCCAGGACAGCGGTCTGATCGACGGAAACCACACCTACGTGCTGCGTGTCACCGACACGGCGGGGAACAGCACGGATTCCGATGATTTCGTGCTGCGCGTCGATACCAGCATTCCGACCACTACGGCGGCGATCACCGGGCAGACCACGTCGGACACCACGCCGATCCTGAGCGGGACCTTGTCCGCTGAGCTGACCAACGGCGAGTATCTGGTGGTCACAGTTAACGGCAAAACCTACACCTCCGAAACCGGCGGTGCGGTAGTGGTCGACCCGAATCACAACACCTGGTATGTGCAGATACCGGACGGCGATGCGCTGGCTGCCAGCAGCTACAGCGTGACGGCGCAGGTGAAGAGCAGCGCGGGTAACGGCAACACGACAGGCACCACCACCGGCAGCCTGACCATCGGAACCGACTCGGTGAATACCGACTGGGCCAGCACCACCGGCAGCAGCGACAACTCCACCCTGACGCTCGGCATGAACAGCAGCGGGTTGTGGAATATCATCGCCAACGGACGCTCGTATTCCAGCAGCGATATGTCGACCTACAGCAATACCGCCCTGACCAACACCCGTGGCTATAACGTGGTGAGCCAGACGGCGGCAGATTTCGACCGAAACGGTACAGCGGATATTTTCGCCACGGAGACCACCTACGCCGGTTCAACGCAGGTGATGTGGACCTACAACGGCACCAGCTACACCGCCAGCCAGCTGGCGATGGGCACCACTATCTGGTACGGCGGCGTGATTGCCTACGACAAGACCGGTGATGGTTATCTGGACATGGCCTACGGCGATGCCGGGATGGACTCCCTGACCTACCTGATCAACAACAACGGCACGCTGACACCGGATGGAACCGGCGGGGAAGGCGGTTTCTACGGCCAGTTTGACTCAGGACGTGAAATCTCCGGGGTGGACATTAACAACGACGGCACCGTGGATATCGTCCAGCACACCAACCGCAGCGGTGCGTACTCGATGACGGTCATCAACAACGGCGGGAATGGCACACTCACGGTCGGGCAAACCATCACCAATGTGTTTGTGGTGAACGCGGCAAACACCACCACGGCGGCGTCGATGACCTGGGCTGATTTCAACGGCGACGGGTATATGGATCTCTATCTCGGCAGCAGCTACGGCAATACCGGCGGTGTGATCTATTACAACGACGGTAACGGCCAGCTGTCGGCCTCGAAGAGTGCAGTGGAAGCCTCAAACGCCACGGCGGGTTATCTGTCGGCGGCGGTGGACTGGAACGGTGACGGCCAAATGGACGTGATCAAGTTCAGCACCTACGGCGGATCGCAAACCGCGACGTTGTTCACCAACAACAATAACGGGACGACGTGGACGTCAAGCCAGCTGGCAACTGGCCTGGTGAATGTCACCGGGATTGCGGCGGTGGATTACAACTGGGATGGCGCGAAGGATCTGCTGGTGTCTCAGCAAAACGGCAAAGTGGTCTATGTGCAGAACAAACAGACCATTGCAGACGGCACGGCCATGCACCTGCGTATTGTCGATAGCGAAGGCATCAACAGCTATTACGGCAACACCGTGAATCTGTACAACGCGCGCGGTGAGCTGGTGGCGTCGCAAATCATCAACGCCCAGTCCGGTTTCGGGGTGAATGACAGCTCGGCGCTGGTCAGTTTCTACGGCCTAAATCCGGATGAAACCTACTCCGCAGAGATTGTTAAGTTCACCAACGGCGCTTCCGCCAACGTGACCTGGGACGGACTGGAAGCAGGCAACGGCAAAGAAGGCTACGTGCTGACAGCCGATGCCGCGACGGGGGGGCACAGCGGAACGCTGACCGGGACCGGCTATAACGACACCTTTATCGCCGAAGAGGGAAGTTATACCTACAACGGTTCCGGCGGCTGGAGCACCACGTCGGATCACGATACCTGGAGCAACACCGGCGGGATGGATGTGGTCGATTACCGCAATGCGAGCGCGGGCATCACGGTGGACCTGAGCGTCACGACGGCCCAGAACACCGGGTTTAACACCACCACCCTGAAGAATATTGAAGGGATTGCTGGCTCAGACTTCGACGACGTGATCACCGGCAACAGCGGGGATAACCAGTTCGAAGGCCGTGGCGGGAACGACACCTTCAATATTGGCAGCGGCGGGCACGATACGCTGTTGTACAAGCTCATCAACGCCGCTGACGCCACGGGCGGTAACGGCAGCGATCAGGTTAACGGTTTTACCGTCGGGACCTGGGAAGGGACGGCGGATACCGACCGTATCGATCTGCGCGAGCTGTTATCCGACAGCGGGTATACCGGCACCGGCTCGGCGAGCTATGTCAACGGTGTTGCCACTCTGGACAGCAGCGCGGGGAATATTACGGATTATCTGCGCGTGGTGCAGAACGGCAGTAACACCGAAATTCAGATCGACCGAGACGGAACGGGCAGCCAGTTCGATCCGACCACGGTGGTCACTCTGAACGGGGTACAGACGGATCTGGCCACCTTGCTGGCAAACCATCAGCTGTTAGTTGCGTAAACCTCAGGCCGCGAGAAGCGATTCTCGCGGCATTTTTCGTATCTTTACAGTAATACGACTAACCACATAAATATTAAGGTATTTTTGTCGACACGTTCAGAAAGGGTTTACATTCTGGCCGTTCCACAGGGATATCATTTCAGAGCGACATCGTCGCCCTGAACAGGACGTTGCTAAATGAAGACTCACCCGCAGTACGAACCCTGGCTTGAGGCCATGGTGCTCGTTGCAAAACATTACCGGCTGGACTATTCACAAGAACACGTCCGGGTCACGATTCATCACGAGAGCCACTCTCCGCGAGAGCAGGTGCTCAACGATATGGCACGCCAGCTCGGGCTTAGGCTGCGCGTTGTGCCGGCGGATGCGGCACTGATTGATCCGTGGCGTCTGCCGCTGTTAGCGGAGTTTGATAGCGGGCAGGTTGCGGTCATCAACCGGATGGACAAAGAGGGCAACGTCAGCCTGCAGTTCAGCGGTGACGGTGGACTGGAAACGAGCCTGACGCGCGACGCGCTGGGTACCCGTTTGACGGGGTTAATCGTGCTGCGCCCGCTGGAGTCGACGCCCGACGCGAGGGTCGATGACTACATCAAACCTTATGAAAAGAACTGGTTCTGGCAGCTGGCGCTGAAAGACTGGCGTCGCTACAGCGACATCATGCTGGTGGCGCTGGTGGCGAACGTGCTGGCCCTGTCTGGGATGGTGTTTTCCATGCAGGTTTACGATCGCGTGGTGCCGTCCCAGTCTGAGGCCACCCTGTGGGTGCTGTTTGGCGGCGTGATGCTCGCCATCACCTTCGAGTTTGTGATGCGTATGCTGCGGGTACACATCTCAGACGTGATCGGGAAGCGCGCCGATCTGCGCATTTCGGAGCGGGTGTTCGCCCATGCCCTGCGCATTAAAAACGGCGCCCGCTCAAAATCAACCGGCTCCTTTATCGCTCAGATCCGCGAGCTGGAGTCCGTTCGCGAGCTGATCACCTCCACGACGATTGCGGCGATTTCCGATCTGCCGTTTTTCCTGCTGTTCGTTTTCATTCTGTGGATGATCGGCGGCCCGCTGGTGTTGGTGGTGCTGCTTGCGGTACCGCTGCTGCTGATTCCGGGTCTGTTGATCCAGCGTCCGCTTGGAAAGCTCTCCACGGAAGGGATGCGCGAATCGGCTATTCGTAACGCCACGCTGGTCGAGGCGGTGCAGGGCATCGAAGACATTAAACTGATGCGCGCGGAGCAGCGTTTTCAGAACCAGTGGAACAACTCGAACGACGTGGCGGCGAGCGTCGGGATGAAACAGCGCTGGCTCACCGGCCTGCTTCTGACGTGGACGCAGGAAGTTCAGTCGATTGTCTATGCCGTGGTCCTGCTGATTGGCTGTTATCTGGTGATCAGCGGTGACATGACCACCGGTGCGCTGGTGGGGACATCGATTCTCGCCTCGCGCACTATCGCGCCGCTGTCGCAAATTTCCGGCGTGTTGTCGCGCTGGCAGTCGGCAAAGGTGGCCCGCAAGGGGCTGGACGACCTGATGCAGCGTCCGATTGACGATCCCCTGCAAGGTAAAAAGGTGCATAAAGCCCATCTGCGCGGCCACTACGTGCTGGAGGAGGTCGGCTTTTATTACGACGAAGAAGAGAAGCAAAACGTCCTGAACATCCCCCGTTTGAGCATCAATGCGGGCGAGCGGATTGCGATTCTGGGGCGCAATGGTTCCGGCAAAAGCACGCTGTTACAGCTTCTGGCGGGGATGCAGGAACCGCAGCAGGGCACCATTTTGCTCGATGATGTGGCGCTGAATCACCTCGACACGGCCGATCTGCGCCGCGATATGCAGTTCCTCAGCCAGCAGGCGCGCCTGTTCTTTGGCTCCGTGCGCGACAACATTGTGATGGGGAATCCGCTGGCGACTGACGAGGAGATTCATCAGGCATTAACCGTCAGCGGGGCGCTGGAGTTTGTTCGCAAGCAAAAAATGGGGCTGAACTATGTGATCAGCGAAGGCGGGGCCGGGTTGTCTGGCGGCCAGCGCCAGGCCCTATTGCTGACGCGCGCGTTACTCACCGCACCGAATATCCTGCTGCTTGATGAGCCGACCGCCTGGCTTGATGAAGTGAGCGAAAAGCAGTTTATCCATCATCTCAAAAACTGGCTCGGCGACGGGCGAACGCTGGTGGTGGCCACGCATCGTTTACCGATTCTGGAACTGGTCGATCGCATCATCGTGCTGGAAAACGGCAAAATTATTATGGATGGCCCGCGCGACAACATCCTGAATAACCATGGTATGGCCCCGCAGAAGGCGGCGCAGCGCACCGTGAAAATGAAGCCGTCCGCTCCCGCGAAGGCCGCAACCGAGGAGGGGATGGCATGAGTGATTTTTCTCGTTTCAACAGCCGTCTGCAGGAGCCTAAACTCCCGCGCTCGACGCTGGTGGCCTGGTCTCTGTTTGCGCTCTTTGCCCTCTTTACGATCTGGGCAAGTATGTTCCAGCTTGATGAAGTGACCACCGGGAGCGGTAAAGTGATTCCCTCTTCGCATGAGCAGGTTATTCAGTCGCTGGAAGGGGGGATTATTCATAAGCTGCTGGTGCGCGAGGGGGATATCGTCGAGCGTGGTCAACAGCTGGCGCAGCTGGATCGCACCAAAACCGAGTCCAGCGTGCTGGAGAGTGAATCCCGGCTGAATGCCGCGATGGCAACCGCCGCGCGCCTGAACGCGGAGGCCAATCAAAGTGCGCTGGTTTTCCCGCAAGAGCTGGACGATGACGTTGAGCTGGTCAAACAGGAGACCGCGCTGTATCACTCTCGCCGCGACAGCCTGGAAAAAGGGCTTACCGGTTTGCGCCAGGGGGTAACACTTATTCAGCGCGAGCTATCATTGACCCGACCGCTGGTCACCCAGGGGGCGGCCAGCAAGGTGGAAGTTCTGCGTCTTGAGCGTCAAAAAAATGAGCTTGAGAATAAAATCACGGAAATGCAAAACCAGTATTACGTTCGCGCCCGTGAAGAGTTAGCCAAGGCGAATGCGGAAATCGAAGCCCAGCGTTCGGTGATGAAAGGGCGTGAAGATTCCCTCACCCGTCTGACATTTAACGCGCCGGTTCGCGGAATTGTTAAAGATATTGATGTCACCACCGTCGGGGGCGTGATCCCGCCAAATGGAAAATTGTTGAGCCTGGTACCGCTCGACGATCAGATGGTGATTGAAGCCAAAATTTCCCCGCGCGATGTGGCCTTTATCCATCCAGGGCAAAAAGCGCTGGTCAAAGTGACGGCCTATGACTACTCCATCTATGGCGGGCTGGAAGGCGAAGTGACCATGATTTCTCCTGATACGATTCAGGATGATGTTAAAAGAGATGTTTACTATTACCGGGTCTATATCAGAACCACGAGTAATCACCTGACGAATAAGCAGGGGAAAGAATTTCCTGTTTTTCCAGGGATGATTGCGACCGTGGATATTAAAACGGGCAGTAAAACCATCATTGACTACCTGCTGAAACCGTTGAATAAAACCAAAGAGGCCCTGCGCGAAAGATAAAGAATACTGGCGATCGGAAAACCGCTCGCCAGTTCAATTTTCCGCTGGAATTTAATCAGACAGAAGACAGTCGCTCTTTAGGATGTATGTTCAGATAATGCGTGACGTAGGCAAAGTAAAGTCCGGCATAGTTTTCCACCAGCTGTAAGAAGTTTGGATAAATACTGATGCGTCCATCTTCTCGCTCTTTCAGGTAGCCGGCCTCCTGAGCGGATTTCATGATCCGGTTTACATGAATTCTGGAGACGAAAAACTCTTTTGCCAGCACGCTGGCTGAATAATCAATAGTTGCACCGTGAGCATTTTTATTCTTCATCGCCTGCAGATAAAGATACAGCATGATCATGCGCCCGCCATCTTTCTCAATAAATAATCCTACCTCTGGCAAAATCTTTTTAAAGGTGACACCACGAAAAAGATATTCTGCGGCCCGCCGGAAAAAACTGTGTCTGAGCGTATCATTATCCAGCAGGTTAATATTGACGTTGTAATCAGGATATAAAGTGCTTACCGGTAAAAAGGCCCCGGACATATAATTTTTAAGTTCGTCTAATCCTTTTTTTGTTGGTTCGATGATGGTCTTGCGCCGATCCTCAGTGCACCGCCAGGTTTTAATTCTGTTGGTAGTTCTGAGTAAAGTAATGATGGCTATGACACTGTTTGGACTGGCAATTTTATATCGGGTGCATAACTCTTTTATTTCTGATACTGAAGAGGCCTGATCGCCAAAAACAAAACAGCACATCGATAACACAATATTGAACCGTGACTCCTGGAGCATCGTTTTGTAGAACAAAGGTTGTTTTTTGTAGATGGCATCATTAATGGTGAAGTGTTGTTTTATTGCTTCGCTGAATCTTGGATTATTTTTAATCACATCCCTTCGAAGCAGTAAAGCCCTTGATGATATATGGATATCCATACGGTTGTCCTATGTTGAGACGAGCCAATGGGGGTATTCATTTCTCTATTGAATGATTAGCGTCACTATTATACATGTGATAAGTGGAATTTACTTTTGGTATTTATGAATAATATTCAGGAAGTGTGTATTTGCGTGGTGGGCAGAGGATGACGAAATGAAGTTGAATGAATGTGTGGATGTTTACTGAATGAACATATTTACGTTAAATACGTTGGGTAATTAACGTAAATATGTCCATCTGTCGCGATGAGTAATGTTTTTGTTTTAAACAAAAAACACAGGAGATACCTGTTTTATACAAAAATACGATATTAAATCTATGGTGATAACATTCCTGGTTTGTTATGATCTCGCTATTCAGAGACGCAGTGGCGAAGGTGTCAAAGGCGTTCGCAAACATCATTCTTTTTTATTTCTGGTCATTGATTTTGACAGCTATCGTCTTTTCGCAATAAACATTTTTACCCTCATTTATATTTCGCTGGAGATTATCATGGCCTGGGATGCACGTGCCAACTACCTGAAACGTTTTCAGAATCGATACGTCATTTCTTCCTGCAGCTATGCCTGGCAAGGGTATGAAATGCTTCTGAATAACAGCGGGATCTGCGCTTACCGTATTATGGTCGATGGTGATGAGCCATCCCAGGAAGAACTGAATGCGGTGTACGCCAGTGCAGGTGCTACGATTTCTGTATTCCTTAAAGGAGATATCTGCGAAATTTTAGGTTCGTTGAAAAAAATGATCGTCTTGCTCAACGCCAAACCTGCGAAAGTCACCGTCCTTATTTACAGTCAATTACCGGCAAACTGGCTTTACCGCACATTGTACAGTTTGATCAGGGATAAAAATAAACTCAGAAATATACGCGTCGCGAATTTAGCGCACCCCTGTCAGGATATTGTGACGGCAGTGTTCCCGCCGCTGGAAGAGGCCGCGTTCCTTGAGAGAAAGATAAAAGATTGTTTTGAAAAGGGTTTGACGAGCCGGGAGTTAGATTCTGTGCTCTCTTTCTATCGTGGCGTGTCGGTTAAAGCCCAGGCAAAAGCCTGTGGTCTGGCGATCAAAACGATATACGTTTATCGCAAAGAGGGCCTGCGAAAATTACAGCTGATCAATACCTTTTTAAGCCGTGGCGCGCTGTTTCGGGCGACATTCGCTGTTTCAGGCGAGCCTGTGAGTCATGATAATGCATATTTAGACGGACGTTTCACCACCGCACTGATAAATAAAGAAATATTCCCGGTGTATCAGATTATTACCGACAGTGATAAAAGAGGCGTTGGCTTTGAAATATTACTGCGCTGGAACCGTAAAGGCGTCATCCTTAAACCGGCAGATTTTCTGGCAAACTTGCATGATAAAAATATCTGGTTGCAACTGATGGCTCTGGTTATTGATGCCGCCGTTCGCGGGATTAACAAATATAATGGAAAATATTATTTCTCCGTTAATATCCCACCCGAACTGGCATCCGGAAATGCCTTACCAGGGATGGCAAAAAAAGCCGTTGAAATGTTAAGTGATGAACACTGGGCAGAAAAACTGGTGTTTGAGTTCGCCGAAACGATTGATGTAACGCTGGATAAAGGGATTGCGGACACCATGCAGCGCTTGCGCCAAACGGGGTGCAGACTTTTTTTAGATGACTGTTTTTCAAGCGATCACGTTATGTTCCCGGTGAGACAAATTCCCTTTGATGGCCTAAAACTTGATAAAGATATCGTTGATAAATTTGCCGCAAACGACAGTGATTTCAGTCTGATTAAAGCGATGCAGTATTACAGCGATATTACTGGCGTTGCCTGTGTCGCCGAAGGGGTGGACAGCGAGGAAAAATTTAATACCTTATCCGCCGCTGGCATCAAAAGTTTTCAAGGGTATTACCTTGCCAGAGCGGTAAAAGAAGAGGATCTCGATTTTCTGGTGCGTAAATTTAGCTAACAGCGATACATTTTTTATGGTCGGGCGAAACTTTTGCTCGCGGGCTAACGAACTATTATTCAGATAGCCCCCTTTTCCCTGATGGAGTTGACCATGAAACGTTTGAAAATCGCGTCCGCCGCCGCCGTACTGACCCTTTCACTGTTTTCCATGAACACCCAGGCCGCGCTCGAAGCCGGAGCGAAAGCGCCCGATTTTACCCTTCAGGGCGCGCTCGGCGGTAAACCGCTGACGTTCACCTTACAGCAGGCGCTGCAAAAAGGGCCGGTGGTGCTCTATTTCTTCCCGGCGGCATTTACCAAGGGCTGCACGCTGGAAGCCCACGCCTTCGCCGAAGCGACGGATGATTTCAAAAAACTGGGCGCCACGGTGGTGGGGGTGACCGCCGGGAACGTCGACCAGGTGGATGAATTCTCGAAACTGGAGTGCCGCGATAAGTTTGCGGTGGCAGCCGATCCTGGTGCGAAAGTGGCGGCCGAGTATGAAACGCTGATGCAGATGAACGGTAAAACCCTCTCCGATCGCACCTCTTTCGTCATCGCCTCGGATGGCAAAATTCTGCTGAGCTACACCGACCGCAACCCGGATGCGCACATTCAGAAAACGATGGACGCCGTGAAGCAATATGCGAAATCGCACTCCTGATTAACGCCGACGTTCGCATTCGAGGTTTGCTATGTTAACCGCCATTTTTGCCGCCTTTCTGGGCGGCGTGATCCTGAATTTCATGCCCTGTGTTTTCCCGGTGATCTCCCTGAAAGCGCTGGGGATCATGCGCCATCAGGGCGACACGAAAAGCGCACGAACCGAAGGGCTGGGTTTTCTGCTCGGGGTGATTTTCACCATGATGGCGCTGGCGGCGCTGCTGCTCGCACTGCGCGCCGGGGGCACCGCCGTGGGATGGGGATTTCAGCTGCAGTCGCCGCTGGTGATTGCGGTTCTGGCGCTGATTATTCTCGGGGCTGCGCTCAACCTGCTCGGTGTATTTGAGGTTGGACTGTCGCTGCAGCGGGCAGGGGAGATCTCTGTCTGTCGCGGAGCGTTTGTTCGTTCTGCCCTGACCGGCGCGCTGGCGATTGTGGTGGCCACGCCGTGCTCCGCGCCGTTTATGGCGGGTGCCGTGGGCTACGCTCTGGTGCAGCCGCCTGCGGTTTCACTGGCCATTTTCTTCGCGCTGGCGCTCGGTTTTGCCGCCCCCTTTACCCTCGTCTCCCTGTTCCCGGCAATTGCCCGTCGCCTGCCGCGCCCTGGTGCGTGGATGGATGTGCTCAAGCGCGGGCTGGCGTTTCCAATGCTGGGCGCCTTTGCCTGGCTGGTGTGGGTGCTGGCGCAGCAGGCCGGCACCACGGCGCTGGCGGTGATGCTGGCGAGCGCCGTGGTGGTGAGCTTTGCCGCGTGGCTGTACGGTATCGCGCAGCGCAGACGCTATCTCGGCCACTCTTACAAAGTGCTGCTGGCTATCACGGTGGCGTTTTTTGTTGTCGCCATCGTGCCGTTACCGAGGGCGATCAACGCAGGAACAACGGTGCCTGTGACCGCAGTGGCGGATAACGCGGCGCCCGTGAAGTGGTCTCCGCAGAGCGTGGAGGCCCTGCGCGGTCACGGCAAAGCGATCTTCGTAAACTTTACCGCGTCGTGGTGCATCACCTGTCAGGTTAACGATCGCACATCGCTCTCTACGCAGGCGGTGAAAGAGGCGATGGCCCGCACTGGCGCAGTGTATATGGTGGCGGACTCCACCAAATTTAACGCGGACATCGATAATGCGATGAACACGTTCGGCCAGGGCGGTCTGCCGCTGTACGTGGTCTATCCGGCAGACGGAAGCGCGCCGCACGTGCTCCCGCAGGTGCTGACGCCCTCAATCGTGGTGAATGCCCTGAATCAGGCGGCTGATAAAAAAGCATGAGGTAACGTCATGGCGGAATATGGATAACGGGCTTGCCCCGCGCGAGGCCTGGCCTGAGCTGATGACAAAAGCGCAGGCCGGCGATCGTCACGCCTATACGCAATTATTGCGGGCGATCGTCCCGGCTATCCGCGCGATAGTGCGCCGACAGGTGTTCGATCCGGCGCTGGTGGAAGATGTCATCCAGGATGTGCTGCTGACAGTGCATCGGGTTCGCCATACCTACGATCCAGACTGCCCCTTTTTACCCTGGCTGATGGCGATTACTCAGGCTCGGGCGGTCGATGCGCTGCGCCATCATGGGCGGACGTTACGCAGGGAAACGGATACGGAAGAGGCGCTGACCAACGTCGCGGCTGTCGAGAGCGTGGAACATCTGGACGAGCAGGAGGAGCTGGCGTTGATCCTCGACAGGCTGCCCGCCCGCCAGCGGCAAATCGTGGAACATATTCATCTGCAGGAGATGACGCTTGCGCAGGCGGCAAGCCGTCACAATTTAACGATCTCTGCGGTGAAATCCCTGCTGCACAGGGCTATTACCAATCTTCGCCGGATGGGAGCGAATCATGACCGATCATGAGCTGTTAATCGAAAAACTGAGTCGGCAGGCGCAGCCCGTCACCCGCCCGTGGCGAGATGGCTGGCGCGTGCTGGCGTGGACGTTAATGGCGTTGCCGAGCGGATGGCTTTTCAGTTTGCTGTTGCAGCGCGTGGCGACGGACTGGTCCCAGGCGGGCGCACTGCTGGCCCTGCTGCAACTGGGGCTGACGTTTATGATGGGGGTGCTGGCGATCCGCAATGCGTTTTTACTCAGCATCGCCGGGCGCCGTCCCCTGAGCTGGAAGTGGTTTATGCCGCTGCTGATCGTGTGGCTGGGCTGCGTGCTGGCAAATCTGGGCCAGTCGTCCCAGATTCACCATCGTGACGCGGTGAACTGCTACGTCTTTATGATGACCGTCAGCGCGCCGATGGTGCTGCTGGTTATCGGCTATCTGCGCCGTACCCGCAGCCTCCATCCTCTGCAAAGTCTCACCGCCGCAGGAGCAGGCGTCGCCTGCATGGCGCTGACGCTATTGTCGTTTTGCCACTCCGTTGAAGTGCATCCCCTGGATTTTGCCCTGCACATGGCAGCGACCCTGACAATTGTGGTCGCCACGGTCGGCTTGGGGTGGAGATGGGTGGCGATTCCTCAGATGCGTTCCAGCTGCCGCTGATGAATACGCCCCAGCAGCAGGACGGTGGTGAGCGCGCCGAGCAGGGCGCAGAACATATCTGACTGGGTATCCCAGGGATCGCCCTGCGTGCCGAGAAAATCATCCGCGCCTTGTCCCATCGCCAGCGCCGCCCACCATTCGATCAGCTCGTAGGTCGCGCTGATGGCCAGCGCGATGCAGCACACCAAAAAGCCCGTCATTTTGGGGCCATTGACGTAACCGCCGCGCACCAGGATCTCACGCGCCGCCAGGGCAGGCACCAGCCCCTGGAAAAAGTGTCCGAGTTTATCGTACGGGTTGCGGCTCAGATTCAGCCACTCCTGAACCTCAAAACCGATGGGCACTTTGGCGTAAGTGTACATTCCGCCGACCATAAGAATGATCGCGTGGAAGAAGATCAGCGTGTAAAGCAGGGGAGTGAGGGGGTAGCGTTTCTGGGTGGCGAGCAGCAGTGGCACCACGATGACCACGGGGGTGACTTCCATCAGCCAGGTGATGCGGTCCCCGGTAAACAGGCCGGTATAAATCAAGATCAGCAGCAGGAGCAGCGCGCCGCCCTTTAATGCAGAGGAGAGTGCAGTTTGGCTCATGGCATTTTCTTATCAGGAAAAGAACTACTATTAACGCGCCCGATGAAAAACTCAATGTTTTGCCGCGCATGATAAAAAAACGGGGCCATGTGCGGCCCCATTTTATTCACAGCAATTAGAACATCTTACGCAACCGCAGGCTGAAGGTGTGCGCCTGATAGCGCTCGCCCGCTTGCAGATCGTAGCGCGCGTCCAGGCTCAGATCGTTGGCGTCGTACAGCGTGCTGCCGATCGCCACACCCGCCATATCTTCCACCGGCGATGCGCCTTTGGTGATAAAGCTGGTTTCACCGACGGTATCGGCGGCGTAGGTCGCATGGCTGCTCACCTGACGGTTATCGTACTGATGAATCCACGAAACCTGCGCGAACGGTGTCAGGCTGCCGAGACCGGTCACGAAGGTTTTCTCGAAGCGGGCACCGATATCGCTCACCACAGACTGGGAGTGGGTACTGCCCACATCCAGCGCCATGCCGTTACCGCCTGTCTCTTTATAGTCATCCACATGCTGATATCCGTACGTCAGGCTGGCAAGCGGCGTGACGACAACGTCGGCAGGCAGCGTGACCGGATAGCCGAACTCCGTTTGCAGGGTGACGGACTGACCGTTGAATTTACCCTGCGCAGCGCCGGAGAAGCCGGTGAAGTCTGCGCGACGAACCGAGCTGTAGTTCTGGCGGTTTACACCGGCAGAGAGGTTCAGATACCACGGATCGCCCGTGTAACCGGCGTAACCGATGATGCCGTAGTTGTCGGCGGTGGAGGTGTTACCGCTCAGATTGCCTTTACCGTGCACGGAGGTGTTGCTGTAGTTCACGGCGGCGCCCAGACGCCAGTCGTCACCCAGCGAGCGGTCGGCGCCCAGAATCAGGCCGCCAAATTTCGCCGTGTAGCCGCTGATTTCAGCGCTGCTGTCCTGACGCGCATAGCCGCCAAACGGCTGACCCCAGACAATCCAGTTGCTTGTGTAGTCATCACCGGTCGCGACGCCGCTGGTGCCGGAGGTGTGCGGATTACGCACGGCATCAATGTGCGCGCCCACAACCGCCTGAGCGGTAGAGGTCGCCACGGCGGCAGCAGAGCTAGTGTTGATGTTCTGGCCTGGGGAGAGCTTTTCGCCCGCGCGGTTGGCTTCGTCTTTGCCCTGGATGGCTAACGAGGCGTTATACAGATCCAACAGCTGCGGAGAGGAGATCCCGGTGTAGTTCGCCAGACCGCCCAATGCCGCGGTGGCGCTTGGGATCGTCGCCAGCGCAGGTTTTGGCGTTGGCTGAGTCGGCGGCGTCACCACTGGCGGTGTTACAACGGGAGGCATCATGACGGGCGGTGTTACAACCGGCGGCGTCACAACGGGTGGTGTTACAACCGGTGGTGTTACAACCGGTGGCGTCACGACGGGCGGTGTTACAACCGGTGGCGTCACGACGGGCGGTGTCACAACCGGTGGCGTGACAACAGGCGGCGTCACCACAGGTGGCGTCACCACTGGCGGTGTTACAACCGGTGGCTCGGCGCCCACGGTCAAGACCAGCGCTTTGTCCGTCCCTGTCTCATAAACGGAGCCACTCACGGCGCCACGATAGCCGATCGCGCTGTAGTTCAGCTTATCGGCGTTGTAATCGGTGCCCGATCCCGCGGCGTTGATCACCACATAGCGCTGGCCTTCCGCGAACTGATACGTGCCACCTGTGCGGACCAGGTTGATGCTGGAACCTTCTTCGATTGTCGCATTGCCGGTGACATTCAAACGGCCATAGCCGCTGTCGGCCGTCAGCGTGCCGTTCTGGGTTGCCAGATCGGAGATACCTGAAATCAGCGCTGCCGCGGCTTTCTGGTGGTAATCTCCGGCAATCGTAATGTCTGTATTGATCTGCAAGGACGCGCCACGGTTCTGGACCGTGGCCGCATTCACGTTATCGTTCAGCAGCAGTGAACCGGTGCCAAAGATGACGTCTGAGTGCTGGCTGGTGAGAGTGCCTGTCCCGTTCTGGCCGGTTAAGGTTCCCGTGGTCGTGATGCCACCATTGATGAGTAACGGTGCTGCGCTTTGGGAGTAAATATCGCCTTTCACCACACCGTTGTTGGTCAGCGTAATATCCGCGCTGGCGTTAATATCCGTGTAGATATACAGGGCAGAGTTGCCGCCGCTCAGGGTGCCGTTGTTGATGATTTGCGTGGCTGGATTCTGGTTGCTGTAGCTGGCAAGGTAAATACCGTAATAGCCGCCCGAGATTTCGCCGTTGTTCACGATCTCGGCGATTGCGTTGCCGTCGGAGCTGCTGGCGAAAATACCATTGTTAATCGCAGCAATGCGGCCATTGTTTTCAAGGGTACCTACGGTGCCATAGTTGGTAATGGCGTCTGCGCTACCGCTGATCAGATTGTCATTGATAAGGGTGTTGATCGTCCCCCAGTTAATCACCCCGGCGCTGCCGAAATAATTGAGGGTACCGGTCTGGAGCGTGCCCGTATTATGCAGCGTACCAATGATCCCGCGATTATAAATCGCGCCGTTTTGCCCGGGCATCGGCATAAAATTGTTATTCGCAGCGGTAATTAGGCCGGCATTGGTCAGACTATCAATAGTGCCGAGGTTATTGATACCGCGATAGCCGGTAATGGTTCCGGTTTCCGTGTTCGTCAGATTAAGAATATGGCCGTTATTTTCGATGGAGCCGGTATTATCCATCCCCATATTAAAATTATTCAGCGAATTTTGAATCGAGCCTCGGTTAATTAAATTATCCACGACGCCCGACGCACTCAGTTCGACGATGCTGCCATAATGGTATTGATTGACGCTTTGGATAATGCCGTTATTTTCAAACGTACCGGCCGCACCGTCAATTTGAACCACATTCATACTAAAGGGCAGATTATTATCGCTAATATCAGTGATCAGGCCTTCGTTGGTGAATGTAGTGACCGTCGCCCCCTGTTGAAGCGTTAACGCGGTTGTGGGCGCGCCGCTAAGGGATCCGGTATTGGTCACGCGAATAACATCGTTTGAGCCGAGCACCTGAATGCCGGACATTGGTGCGTCGATGATAATGTCTGATGCTGCGATAGAATGGGTCGTCAGCAGCCCCTGTGCCGCTGTTGAAGCCACCAGCAAAGAAATCAGCTGGCTAAGGTATTTTTTTCTCATGGTGAGCCGTCACAAAGTTGCGATTGTTGTAAGAATGCAGATGGAGAAACTTCGGATTAATCCGATATTGTTCGGGCGCAGAATATACAATTTGTTGCAAAAAACAATAAACTTTGCTTAATTATTTCATCGAGAAATAATTCCATAAATTTTGTGTTGCTTTTAATTTAACTTAGGGTGAGATATGGCTTTGCGGGTTAAACAGAATATATTCTTTGCAGCCTTATTGATTAATTTATCTTTTTTATTCGTGAGCTGCGTTTCTGTCGAACCCCGGGAGACGGCAAGCCAGATTGCGCAGGATGCAGGTCTTACCAGAGAAAATGTTCAAACAGATTCCTTTTTGATTGCCAGCTGGAGTCGAATTGCACCCACGGTGACGTCACTGCATGTCTATATCGAAGGGGATGGATTTGCCTGGCAAAGCCGCACGCGGCCCTCGGACGATCCGACTCCGCGCAATCCTGTTGGCCTGAAGCTGGCTGCCGCTGATACTCACGCCAGCGTGCTCTATCTGGGCCGGCCCTGTCAGTTCATTGGGCCGCCGTTGCCTGCGTATTGCAGTGTTCGCTGGTGGACCGCCGATCGTTTCTCCCCGAAGGTATTGAAGGCGATGGACGAGGCGCTAAGCCATTTTACGGCGCGTTATCCGGGTGTGGCGATTGAATTAACGGGGTATTCTGGCGGGGGTAATATAGCGGCGCTGCTGGCCGAACGGCGTGGGGATGTCCGGGTGCTACGCACCGTGGCGGGTAATCTCGATGTCAATTATGTCAACGAGTTGCATCATGTGAGCGCGATGCCTGACGCACTGAGCGCCATCGACCATGCCAGCAAGCTGGAGCACATTCCACAGCTGCATCTCAGCGGCGACACGGATGAAACAGTTCCCCCCGAGGTCGCCCGTCGTTTTGTGCAGGCGACAGGTGGAACCTGCGCCCACACAGCAGTGGTAAGCGGCATGGCGCATGGCTCCGACTGGGCAGCCGTCTGGCCGCAATGGCTGGCGAAAGGCGTGCCAGTCTGTAATAGAGCATTTAATTAAATAAAATTTGAGAACGTTATCGTTACGTTTTCCTGCGACTGCTGCAATGCTTGCTGTCTAGTTGACATAGGTATGTCGTTTTCAGCGCCTGCTCATATGCGGCCCGGCTATGCGGCCCGGCAGATACATTTGATATTTCTATATCAGGGCGACAATCACATGCCTAAGATTCATTTCATAGATAAAGAGTTGCGTGATGTTGGATTTGATATGGATATGTCCTATACCGTTAAAATTTCAGAAGGCTGTATTTTTCACATTCGTGGTAACGCAAGTATGGCTGTTATCCAGGTCTGGCGGCGGGTGATGTTGAGATTTTTGTCGTAGATGAAGCGCTCTTCACGCATCGGCACACTCTGGCTGCCGGTCCAGGTGGCATGACTTATCTGGTCGTTTGCCGTCAGGCTGTGCACCGCAGTGCCGCGCAGGGAGTCGGCAATCATGGTCAGGTTGTAGGCTTTGTCGTACAGCCATTCCCGCGCCAGACTGCTGTTACGCTCATCCGACCCGGTGTTCTGATTCCCGGCTTTCTGCTTTGTCAGCATGCCGGTCTGCGTGTAGCTGAGCTGTTGGTAAAACCCGGTGTCGCTCTGGCGGGACGTTTTCTGGCCGCGCAGATCATGGGTGAATGTCAGGGGAGCATGGCCGTTAAGTTGCCACTGTTTCAGCTCACCCGTCATGCCGCGGGTGAAGTGTTCAGTCAGTCCGCCAGTGATGCGCTGAGATACCGTGTCACGATCAGTATCATACTGATACTCCATGCGTCTGCCGTTGAGGGTTTCGGCGATGAGACGGCTTGCGCCGTCATAGTCATACGTGACCGTCGCCGCGTCATTTTTTGCCTCTACCAGACGGCACAGAGTGTCATAGCGAAAAGTGGTGGTGCTGAAAGTGTGGTTGCTATCGTCCCGCGTCACTTGCTCATCTGTGACCTGGTCGGTGACATTGTAGCGGCGGTTCAGGCAGGTGCCGTCCGGGACGGGTACTGATAGCAACGTCACCCGTATGGCGTCTTTCATTATCAGTCGCACAGGAAGGTGTTCATTTTCACAGCCATTCAGTCAGTTACAAGCCCGGGTGAATGAAATGGTATCTCCCGTGATGACAGCCAGAACGGGTGTGGTTTGTCCGTGAAGGTAGTTGTGTCTGTAAGCAAAGAAGATGGCAGTTAATTCAGGTCTGAAAATACGCACCTTATCCCGGTCTTCCCCGATCTCTGCTGCGCCGATATAATTTCTGAATGAAAAAAGCTCACGATACCTTACCCCCCGGAACAAACCGTCACGGCTCTGGCACATTTTGCATGGTGCGCCCTTGTCGCCTTACGCACCGCACAGCAGGATGGTCAGGCGTTGTCGCCACTCAGCACGCATGCATTTTTACTGCGCTGGCTTACTGTGGCATATAAGCAAAAACGGTTTCCGCGTGCAATCGCATCCGATATTGAGAGTCTGGTGCTGCTGGGGCGCCAGAAAGGTCCTGCCGCAAGCTTATCCAGTCATCTGGAATTTCTCTGGTCTTCGTGCAGCGGACCGGTGTCTGTTCAGTCAGATTTGTACCGTCTGACGTACGCAATTGAACAGCTTAAATCGCAGGGCTGGATCAATGCGGTGGTGAGTGACAGGGACTGGGACAATGAGGCGCTTCTGGTCCAGGAATACAGCGATACGGATGCACTGCTGGTAAGGAAGTCGGCACTGACCGGTGGATTTTCGGATGAGGGCAAGCTGGTTGCACCGGTTGAATTTCTGGTGACTGGCAACCTGTCAGCATGCACAGAGGTTTTTCAGGCCCGTGCCCTCCCGTCTGTCATGATGGCGTTGAACCGGATCGCATTACAACCTGAGCAATAGAACAAATATTCTCAACGCATTAGTCAGTCTGATCACTGTCCATTTCCTGAACTGCAGGTGTTCAGGCCGTGCTTACTTCCGGTATTGAGGCATGTGTAAAGGGTCGTCGTGACATTTCCTTTATTCTGACGAAAACAAATACGCCTCGTTTAAATGAAAAATAAGAAATGATGAAAACCTGAAAATGACGTCAATTTTTCACATGCTCAGTCACGTCCTGCTTCTCATTTTTGATAAAAGTACAAAATCAGATATTTCACGTGTTTGGTTGTATTTTGTACAAAACCTCCCCCTAAGCTAAATTGATCATTTGCTGCACACCCTTATCCCATAAGGCTTGAAGGGGTTATGCAAGAAAATTCTTATAAATCAGAAAGATGATCTGTGATTGCTAAAAAATGAAAATGTAAAGCATTGTTACATTTTTTCATTTCCGTTCAGGCAGGGAACGTTCCTACACTCCGGCTATTGGGTCTTATCCGAAATTTTTCATTTCAGACAAATGCTCAAAAATACAGTGTCGGCATGCTGGTGGATGGAATGCGCCCGCTTTTTAGTTAGTTCCGGAATTTTTATTTACGTCGGATGACGCGAACCGGAAAGTTGTTCTGGCAGGGTAATTTTTTCTTATTTATTTCTCACTGGCATTGACCGTTTCTATTACTCCATAGAACAGGGACAGCCATGTCTAACATTGACGCTGAGCTGAAACTCATTAACACCCATATACAAGACCACCTGAAACTTCTTACGCCTACCTTTGAACCAAATCTTCATATAGCGCTGAGCAGAATTAAGCCTCGGCTCCCGGCAATTATTCAGCTACTGGAGAAGCTGCAAAGCGAAAATATTCAATTTACTTACGCATTCACGGAAATTGATGGCGTAGTAGATGAGCGATTTGAAAAACTTAAGGAGATTCTAAGAAATAAAAAACAGGTTGAAGCTGATGCCTTAGCGCTGCCGGAGGACTGGCGAGAAATCATAAACCACGCTTTCAAAGACCTACAGGACTTCTATATAGTCTCGGCAGAAGACCTGAAGGATAAAGAGAAGTATATATCGTTTAAAGCTAATGAGGCCCAACATTCCAGGCTCCAAACCTGTATTACCGATCTTAAAGTTATCGAAAAAGAAAACCTGGCAACTCAAAAAGCACAAGATAAAGTCGAAAAGCTCCGCAGTACACTTAAGAAGACAGAGCAAAGTTATACCGACCAGACAATTTCGGCTATTGAGTTCATATTCCACATCTACAGCGGCCGTTTGATCCAAAACTACCAGCGTGGCCTGGGCCTGTTTATCGAGAGCCGAGAAGGTAGGCAATTAAGGTTTCTAACTGCCGAGAAGTCTGAACACGACGCAGTGATGTCCATGAGTTCTGGTCAAGTGTCCGCTCTCAGTCTTGCCTTCTTCCTCTCGCTCAACAAAGTCTATTCTCAGGTGCCTCTAATCCTGATTGATGACCCGTCGCAATCCTTGGATGAAGTCAACATTGCATCCTTGACCGATCTACTCCGTTGTGAGCTCAGGCATTGCCAGTTGATTGTCTCCTCCCACGAGGACGATATCTCAGCTTATATGCGCTACCGGTTCGACAGAGCAGGTTTGGCAACAAGTTCGCTCAACATGCAGCTTTTGGCGAAAGAAGCTTCGTAAACGCGGCTCATGGCCACCTGGTAGAGCTGGGTGGCACCTCTACAGAGGCCTTCGAACAGGCCTCGTCGTGAGGACAGAATTTGTCTGGGGGGCTTTTACTGGGGGTAATGTAATATCAACTTTATAATGGAAAATATCCAAGAATGAAAACAGTTGTTTTCAAAAATAAAAAAATTGAAAACTGATAGATTCCCACAACATATTATCGAAAAGGGTTTTTATTCTTGATCGTAACATTTACATAATGAACAAAAAGGTGTTTGAAAGAGTTTTGAGTTACAAGATAGCGGATATTGATAATTTTAATTTATTGATAGATGACCCGGAATTCTGTCAGCTGCTTACCGATGCAGAGCCGTTGAAACGATATGTTGTTTATAATGTGATGCAACTGAGAAGAACGTCTTCTATTAAACAAAAGGGATATTACAAGGTGCTGGAATATATGGCTAATTTAATGGCTAATGCGTTACAATTTAGATTAAATTTGCAATTTGATGCTCAAGGTAAAATTATTGTCATTTATGATTGCTGCGCAGATGTATTTCAAGCTTTGTTGGTTCATCGCTTCCAATCACACTTTTCAGCACAATCTATGATGTGACTAATGCATCAAAGTTTTCGTGATATTACAGTATAGTACACCTTGTATAATAATGTAAAAATACTTCATAAGGTTTTCTTTCACCTATTCTTATTTTTTGCTACTTAATTACTTGTTTATTACTTGTTTATTACTTGTTTATTACTTGTTTATTACTTGATGAGTATGAAATTAGGGGGGGTATAGCCATATTGTTAATAACTTCATTAGTAGGGTGTGATAAAAGATGGTTCCGTAAGTTGGTTAAAATATATTAAAATAGAGTGCCTTTTTAAGTAGGTATAAAGACCATGATTGAACTCCAATCAGAAGATGTTATTGCAGCACAATACCTGAGAATGTCGACAGAGCATCAACAGTATTCAATTGACAATCAGCGTGAATACATAAGTAAATATGCAGAGAAGCGGGGAATATCCATTCGTTACACTTATGATGATGCAGGAAAAAGTGGTTTAAAAATCGCTGACAGGCCTGGGCTATGTTCTTTGCTGAATGATATTTATGATGCGAGAATCACAGTGTCTGTAATCCTCGTCTATGATGTTAGCCGTTTTGGACGATGCCAGGATATCGAAGAGCCAGCCTACCATTCATATATGTTGAGACAGAAAGGTGTGCGTATTATTTATTGTGCCGAGCCATTTTCTGAGTCACAGCCAGAATTATTTATGCTAGGGCTTTCATATTCCCGCTATGGAGCTGCTCATTATAGTAAGAACCTGTCTGACAAAGTTTTCATCGGTCAGGCGAACCTTATCCGTCATGGTTATCATCAGGGAGGAAAAGCTGGGTACGGAATGCGAAGACTGCTTGTGGACGAGAGAGGAAAAGCAAAAGATATTTTACGGGCAGGACAACGTAAAAGCCTTCAGACTGAGCGAGTCATTCTCATTCCTGGACCTATAGAGGAAGTTAATGTTGTCAACAGAATTTTCGATATGCTTATAGATGAGAACAAACCTGAAATTGTCATTGCATCAGAGCTTAACCGACTCAATGTTGCAGCTGAAGACGGATCCAGGTGGACTCGTGGGAAAATACATCACATTTTGACTAGCGAGAGATATATAGGAAATAGTGTTTATAACAGAACCTCATTTCGTCTGAAGGGAAAACATGTTAAGAACCCAGAAAGTGAGTGGGTACGTTGCGATGATGCCTGGAAATCGGTTGTCTCACGTGAAAAATTTTATGCTGCGCAGAGAATAATCAACAAGCGCTCGATAAAATTATCTGATGAAGAACTTCTCGAACAATTAAAGAGATTGCTTGTCAGAAAAGGTCGCTTATCCGGAATGATTATTGATGAAGAAGAGCTTTTCCCATCCAGCAGTATCTTTCGCTCCCGCTTTGGTGGACTGATCAGGGCGTATAAACTCATTGGCTATAATCCTAGAGTAGACTACTCGTGGTTTGAAACTAAAAAAAATATTTCCGGAATAAACACTGCATTTAGTGAACAGATTATCCAGACTATCTACAGACTTGGTGGATGGGTAACTGATAGCGGGATGGTTAATCGCTTTTGTGTTAATGAAGAGTTCGTACTTTCCATTAATGCTGTCCGATGTCAGCGATTGTCCAGCGGAAAGCTTCGATGGCGTATTTCATTTAAAGATGTCAGTTTTTGCGACATGATGTTATATCCAAGACTTGATAGTACAAATAAGACCATTGTTGATTATTACCTCATACCTGCAATGGATATATTGTCCGATTCAATCACTTTAAATGAGGAAAATGGATTTATCCCTGAACTTTACCGTTTTGATAATCTTGAATTCCTGGAGATGATGTTAAAGAGAACTCCACTGGAGGTTTAAATGAGTAGATCCGATAGCGAAGTTGTACAAATGGTTAATGTTTGAGATGTTTTTATTGCAAATGAAAGGAAAAGGAATCGTTTTGTTTATGAGGGAATTAAAGGAAATATTATAAATCAGGGGCTAAAGAGACCTATAACCATTAGGCCTTACAACATTAATGGATATAAGTATGCACTTATATGTGGACAAGGTCGACTGGAAGCTTTTATTGGCCATGGCGAGAAAACAATACCTGCATTAATAAAGCATGTTGATGAGGAAACAGCTCACCTGATGAGCCTTGCTGAGAATATAGCCAGAAGAAATCCCAGAAATGCTGAGTTCTTCGCCGAAATTCAAAGAATGAAAAACTCTGGTTTGTCAGAAAAAGATATAGGGTCAAAGTTGGGATATACAGCTTCATGGATCAGTAGTGTGTTGGCTTTACTTTCTCAGGGAGAGAAAAGTTTACTTATTGCTGCTGAGTCTGGGCATATCCCATTGTACCTTGCTGTAGACATATCAAGAGCGGCAGATAAAGATGAACAAGCTCTTTTGACCAGAGCATTAGAAGAAGGGCATATAAAAGGAAGTCAGATTAATAAAATTAAAAAAATACTTGAAAGCCGAAGGCATGGAAATAAAGGTAGTATGAGTTCGGCTTATGCTCCTGGCAAGCGAGCCAAGAAATTGACACCACAAGAGTTAGCTGACTTATATGAAAAACATGTTTTCGAGCATCGTGCTGTTGTAATGAAATCACAGACCGCAAAAGATAAAATAACAGCTGTGGGACATATATATAGTAAGCTTCTAGCAAATCCTGATTTTGTTTCCCTTTTGAAAAAGAATAACATTACTGATATTCCGACAATACTCGGAGAGTTAATGGAAAAACATAAGGATAAAACTCATGATTTCTAAATGTTTTGATAATTATTTTTATGAATTCGATGTGCACGAACTTATTTATTCAAGACCCTTGCCCGTAAATGTTCGTAGTAGCATGAAGTTTAAACAGATAGCTGTTACTGTGAGTGAAATCGGCTTGATTGAACCTGTCATTGTTTTTATCGATAATGATGGAACAAAACGTATTCTTGATGGTCATCTAAGGGTTGAGATATTGAAAGAACTGGGAATTGAAAAAGTGCATTGCCTCATCTCCTCTGTTGAGGATTCTTATACGTATAATAAGCGAGTTAACCGTATAACAATTGTTCAGGAACAAAAAATGCTGCTCAGAGCTGTTGAGGCTGGAGTGTCTGTGGAAAAACTTTGTACTGCATTGGGTGTATCAATACAGACAGTGCAAAGTAAGTTAAGATTGTCAGATGGTATTGCTCCTGAGGTACTGGCGTTACTGGCTGAAAGGAGTGTACCTCAGGCCTTATTTAGTCTTTTGAAAAAATTAAAACCTTATAAACAAATTGAAGTGGTTGATACCCTGTTGAGTATTAATAATTTCACAAAAAAATTTGTAGAGTCCATGTTACATGCAATCCCACCGGAACATTTTGTTGATGCTTGTCATGCTCAAGAAGAGTCGAATGATATTCGGCGACAACTTGAACGATTAGAGAAAGAGCTTGTCTCAGTGCAGGTTGAAACATCAAAATTGGATGATGAGTACTCAGAAAATACACTTAAGTTGGTGATTATCAAAGGTCATCTTGAAAGGATTTTAAATATAAGTGATATCCTTCATTGGTTATATGATAATCATCCTGATTACCTTTCGGTATTTAAACAGATTACCGGAATTCAAAATCTTAATAAAATTATAGAAAAATAATCTGACTTTTACAAAATATTTCGAATTTTATGGTTAAGAAATTTTTAAAACAATTTAAATTATAGAGAGCGCCAGGTTTAACCTTGGCGTTCTCTCTTGTTATGATGCACACTGATCTGCCGGTTTCTGCCCTAATGACTTTTGCCCATTCAGCCATGTAACGTTTCGTAATCTAAGGCGAACACTTTTTTCGTGGCAACAAAACTTATCGTCTTGGCCCCCATGCAGTATGAATTCCTTTTCCTTGATAAATTTTGTCAGAAATAGCTATCCTGACTGACGTTTCGCATAGTCAAACGGACTAATTCTCCTCTCTCGATTTGCATCTAAAAAATCAGCCCACCATTGCAGCATCAGCCTGCGCTCATCCAGAAATTCCGCTTTATGAATATAGGCTGCACGTACGCCATTTCGCTCCTGATGGCTCATCTGGCGTTCCACTGCGTCCCTGGACCATAATCCTGATTCAATCAACGAACTACAGGCCATTGCCCGGAAGCCGTGACCACAGACATCGACCTTTGTATCGTAGCCCATCAGCCGCAGTGCGTTATTCACCGTGTTCTCACTCATGGGTTTCCATGGATTGTGATCGCCGGTGAAAATCAGTTCATGTTCTCCGCTGATAGTGTGGATCTGCTGCAGTATATTCAGCGCCTGAGTAGAGAGTGGCACAAGATGCTCTGTTCGCATTTTTGAGCCACGATGGGAATACTTGACCCCTTCAATAGGTTTCCGCTCAGGAGGAATAGTCCACATGGCTTTCTTGAAGTCGATCTCAGACCACCTGGCAAAGCGTAGTTCACTGGAACGGATGAAGATAAGCAGGGTGAGTTTAGTTGCAAGGCGGGTGAGAGGTTGTCCTCTGTATGCATCCAGTCGTTCAAGAAGCTCTGAAATGCGATTTAAGGCGAGGGCAGGGCGGTGCTGGCGTTTCACCGTGGTTAACGCGCTAGCCATATCCACGGCAGGGTTATAGACGATAATGCCTGACTGGGCAGCATAGCGCATGATTGCAGTAATACGCTGCTGAAGGCGCGCTGCAATCTCATAGATCTCTTTGGCTTCGGCAGCCTTTACTGGAACAAGTAAATCGGGAGTCCTGAGCGTGGTAATGTCACGTGAGCCAATAAAGGAAAACACGTGAGTTTCGAGGCTTTTCAGTATTTTCTCACTATGTGAAGCTGACCATTTTTTGTTGCTCTTATGCCACTGTCTTGCGATGCCTTCGAATGTCTGAGCTGTTTCAGGTACCGACTTTTTGATCCGTTTCTGTACGCACGGGTCAGTTCCCTCAGCTATCAGCTTCCTTGCCGCATCGCGTTTTTCCCTTGCTTCTGATAACGAGACTTCAGGATAGACACCCAGAGCGAGCGTTTTCTCTTTGCCCAGAAACCGGTAGCGGAGCCGCCAGTAGCGCGAGCCATTGGGGTGAACGAGCAAAAACATGTTGCCGCTGTCGGCAAGTTTATAAGGTTTTTCATCCGGTTTAGCTGCACGGATTTTAGCGTCAGTGAGCGCCATTGGCGGTATCTCCTGATAGTAAAAGGGGTATAAATTTTATCGAATCAGACTATACCCTCAGTTGTACCCTCGCAAGGGACTTGATGCGGGTTGAAGTTGATTGAGTTAGGTGGAATTAAGGGATTGTAGAAGTGTTGATTTTGGCGGGTTTAGAATGCAAAAACGGACCTCCGTGGAGGTCCGTTGATATGAATTTGGTGCCCGGACTCGGAATCGAACCAAGGACACGGGGATTTTCAATCCCCTGCTCTACCGACTGAGCTATCCGGGCAACGGGGCGCATTAAACCCGATTGGGGCCCTTCCGTCAACGAAATTTATCGATTTCGCAACGGACTGCACACTCTCTCACCAGTTTGCTGGCAACTTAGGCAAAAAAGTGGGTCCACAGCGCGGAGAGCGGCATGGCGAGCACCAGCGCGGGGAGCATATTCACCACCGCAAACATCTTAATGCCACAGATGCGAAGCCCCGTAGCCAGCAGCAGCAGGCCGCCCACGGCGGTGAAGTCGGCCATCATCGCTGGTGTCGTTAACGGGAGAATCAGCGCGGCACAGGTGGCGAGCGCCAGCTGAATCATCAGCATCGGCACACAGATCGCGGCGACGGCAATCCCGAGCGTAGTAGCGAAGATGGTGGCGGTAAAGAAGTCGAGAAAAGCCTTGGCGATCAGAATGCTGGGATCACCGGTCATCCCTTCCTGCATCGAGCCGAAAATCCCCGTGCCGCTGGCGCAGAACAGAATAATGATCGCCACATAGTTCTGAATAAACGTCTCATGGGAACCGCTCGCCGTTTTCCCCGGGCGGGAGATGAGGTTTTTGGCTTTACTCACGGCACCATTAATCCCTTTCTCCAGATAGCAAAACTCACCAATCAGCGCGCCGAGCAGCGTCGCCAGCACCATCACAGGTAAATTGGCGCACTTGATAACCAGCAAAATACCGATACCAAGGGATGCCAGTCCAAAGATGGAGGGCATCGAAGTGCGAATACGTTCAGGTAATCTCTGGCTTAATACCGCGCCCAGTACGCCACCCAGCAGTACGGCTCCGGCATTGATAAAGGGTCCAATAACCAAAATACACTCCCGCTATTTAATCATTGATCTTGCATTATTATTACATGATGGAGGCCATAAGCTGCCTGCTTTCCCACAGAGAAGTGCATAAAGTTTGTTTCTTGCACCTCAAAATGAAAGGTGACATTATTGCGCGAATTTTCCCCTCCTGTCTGGATTTCTTCTCCCCTTGAAACGGGTATTTACGCCTATGAAATCACTAAAAATTGCCGTCAGCCATGAGCTGGTGTCCGCGCTGTCCACTCACCGGGAAAAGGTGACGCTGGATAACACCGATTTTACGGACGTGGCGGCAGTCGTCATGACGTTGGCCGAGAGCCGCAGCGGTATTCTTGCGTTACTGAAACGTACGGGATTCCAGATTCCGGTATTCATCTTCTCGCAAGAGCCAGAAGTCGCGACAGACGGTGTTACCGGTGTGATTAGCGGTAAAGCGCAGGAGTTTCTGGAACTGGAAGCAGCAGCCTGTGGCTATGAAGAGAACTTACTGCCACCCTTTTTTGATACCCTGAGTCAGTATGTGGCGATGAACAACAGCACCTTCGCCTGCCCGGGTCATCAGCATGGTGCCTTTTTCAGGAAGCACCCGGCAGGACGTCAGTTCTTCGACTTTTTTGGTGAGAACGTTTTTCGTGCGGATATGTGCAATGCAGATGTCAAACTCGGGGATCTGCTTATTCATGAAGGTTCTGCCAAAGATGCGCAAAAGTTCGCGGCAAAAGTCTTTAACGCGGATAAAACCTATTTTGTGCTTAACGGAACGTCTGCCGCCAACAAAGTGGTCACCAATGCGCTGCTGACGCGCGGCGATCTGGTGCTGTTCGACCGCAACAACCACAAATCTAACCACCATGGGGCGCTGATTCAGGCGGGGGCCACACCAGTGTATCTGGAAGCTGCGCGTAATCCGTTTGGCTTTATCGGCGGCATCGACGAGCACTGTTTTGACGATGCTTACCTGCGTGAAATGATCCGCGACGTGGCGCCCGATAAGGCTCAGGATGCGCGTCCTTTCCGACTGGCGGTGATCCAGCTCGGCACCTACGATGGCACGATCTACAATGCCCGTCAGGTGATCGACAAGATCGGCCACCTGTGCGACTACATTCTGTTTGACTCCGCCTGGGTCGGTTACGAGCAGTTTATCCCGATGATGGCCGACAGCTCGCCGCTGTTACTGGAACTGAACGAGAACGATCCTGGAATATTTGTGACCCAATCGGTGCACAAGCAGCAGGCCGGGTTCTCGCAAACGTCGCAGATCCATAAAAAGGATAATCATATCCGTGGTCAGGCGCGATTCTGTCCGCACAAGCGCCTGAACAATGCGTTTATGCTGCACGCCTCTACCAGCCCGTTTTATCCGCTGTTTGCCGCGCTGGATATCAACGCCAAAATCCATGAAGGGGAGAGCGGGCGCAGGCTGTGGGCGGAGTGCGTTGAGCTTGGCATCGACGCGCGCAAGGCGATTATTGCCAACTGCAAGATGATCAAACCCTTTATTCCACCGGAGGTGGCGGGGCGTCCGTGGCAGGATCATCCGACGCACGCCATTGCCAGCGAGCGTCGATTCTTCAGCTTTGAACCGGGCGCGAAGTGGCACGGTTTTGAAGGCTATGCTGACGAGCAGTATTTTGTCGATCCTTGCAAACTGCTGCTGACCACGCCGGGCATCGACGCACAAACCGGTGATTACACGGATTTCGGCATCCCAGCCACGATCCTCGCTCACTACCTGCGTGAAAACGGCATCGTGCCGGAGAAGTGCGATCTGAACTCGATTTTGTTCCTGCTGACCCCCGCTGAAAGTGCGGAGAAGATGGCGCAGCTGGTGGCGATGCTGGGGCAGTTTGAGCAGCATATCGAAGACGACACGCCGCTTGCCGAAGTCTTGCCGACCATCTTCAACAAGTATCCGGTCCGCTATCGTGACTATTCGATTCGCGACCTCTGTCAGGAGATGCACGATCTGTACGTCAGCTTCAACGTTAAAGATCTGCAAAAAGCGATGTTCCGCAAAGCGAGCCTGCCTGCGGTAGTGATGAATCCGCAGGATGCGAACCAGGCCTACATTCGTGGCGACGTGGAACTGGTGCGCATCAGCGAAGCCGAAGGGCGCATTGCGGCCGAAGGCGCGCTGCCGTATCCGCCAGGTGTGCTGTGCGTGGTTCCGGGGGAAGTGTGGGGCGGAGCGGTGCAGCGCTATTTCCTGGCGCTGGAAGAGGGCGTGAATCTGCTGCCGGGCTTCTCGCCAGAACTCCAGGGCGTGTACAGCGAGAAGGATGCCGACGGGATCAAGCGCTTGTACGGGTATGTGTTGAAGTAGATTCTTCCTCTCACTGCGCAGGGGCAAGATATCAGGCCGGGTAGGTGCAAGCGCCGCCCGGCTTCTTTCACTCCGCACTCCGCCGGTACATCCGCCGCGGATGGCCAATTTTCCCGTAAAGCATCTCCACGCTCAAAAAACCCGCTTCCACACAGTGTTCCAGATAGCGCCGGGTGGTGGTTTTGCTTAATCCCGTCTCGTTAACGACTTCGTCGACGGAAAAACAGTGTGTCGCTTTGTCGTTGAATAGCGTCTGTACCCGCGCCAGAGTGTTCTCTTCGATTCCTTTGCTGCCGTTATCCTGGCGGTAGTTTTTGGCCTGCAGCTGATACAGCGAATCGACGTTTTGCTGATCGACAATCTTCCACACCCGCTGCTGCTCTGCAAACTGCACGAAGCGTTCCAGCGACTGGCTCAGCCGCTTCCACGACACCGGTTTCAAAATGTAGTCGAATGCGCCGTTGCGGATCGCCAGGCTACAGGTGTCCATATCGCTGGCCGCGGTAATGAAAATCACCGAGCAGTTGGCGTGCACCAGGAGAGGGTTGCTGATCAAGGTGATGCCTTTGCCGTCTGGCAAATAGTTATCCAGTAAAATCAGCTGTGGTTGCAGGCTGGAAAGCAGGGACTGCGCCTCGGCGAGGGATGACGCGATGCCCACCAGTCTGAGGCGCGGATGTTTGCTAATCAGCTCTGCGTGAAGTTGTGCCAGCTCGTTCTCATCTTCAACGATCAGTACGTCGATATGTTCATGTTGCATAGTCAGTCTCTTCCAGTTCCTGAACAGGGCGCGGGGGAGTGCCCGTGGCGGGAATAAACAGCGAGAAAATAGCGCCCCGGGGCGTGTTATCGGCAACCTCAATGGAGCCGCCAGCCTGGGTGACGTAACTGTCGATCAGGTACAGGCCGATACCGTGATCGCCACGCGTTTTGGTGGTGATACCGCGCTCAAAGATCCGCTCGCGGATCTCAGGCCGGATGCCGACCCCGCGATCCGCCACTTCAATTATCAGCTCCCGATCGTTGAGTTTAATCAGCACTTCCACCGGATCGTGGGGGAGCGGGGCGCGCTGGGTCGCTTCAATGGCGTTGTCGAGCAGATTACCGATGATAGAAATCAGCTCAGCTTCCAGCAGCGGAGCGAAAGGCTTGTCCATCCGGCAGGCGGGATCGAAGTTTAGCTCGACGCCTTTCTCACGCGCCCGCGCCGCTTTCCCCAGCAACAGGCCGCACAGGGTCGGCGAGCTGAAGCGAGAGGAGATAAAGTCCAGCAGCTCCTGAGCATGTTCTGATTGCGCCTGAATGTAGCCAATCGCCTCTTCGTAGCGCCCCATATGCAACAGCCCGGAGAGCGTCGTCATGCGGTTCAACTGCTCGTGGCGCATGATTCGCAGGTTATCGACGTAGCGTTTTACCTGGCTCAACTGGGCGCTCAGGGAGTCGATCTCGTTGCGATCGCGGAAGGTGATCACCCAGCCCTGAAGGGAATCCTCCAGCATGATCCGCACGCGACTGGCGATCACCGTCAGATCGTTAAAGCGGCAGATCTCATCGTGAGTATCTTTCGCCAGCATGGTCTGGGGGGTAAAAAACGCCACCGGGGCGATCACCTGGCTAATCAGCTGCCCGCGCAGTTCCCGCGCCGGTTGCGGCAAACCGAGAAGCGTGCGCGCCGCCTGGTTGATCACTTCGATCCGATAGTTATCGTCGATGGCGATCACCCCTTCGTAGATCGACTCCATCATTGCCTTTTGCTGGCGCACCAGCAGGCCGATCTCGCGCGGCTCAAGAGAGAAAATCTGTTTCTTAATACTGCGGGTGAAAAACCACGAGAAGACGAACAGGGCGATCAGCAGCAGCACCGCAGCGATGAGGATGTTCACCACTTTGCTCACGGTAATAGTGTCGAGGTAGCTGGTGAGATACCCCACGGAGACAATGCCCACCACCTGCCCGGCATCGTTGAAAATCGGCGCTTTGCTGCGCAGGGAAATCCCTAAACCCCCTTTGCGGATGGTGGTGGTGCTTTTCCCGTGGAGCACGGCGTCGTTATCCCCGCCGACCAGCGTTTTACCGATGCGGTCTTCAAACACCGAATGAAACAGATGCAACCCTTTATTATCACCAATGACAATAAAACTGGCATCGCTGTGGGAGGCTATTTGGTGCATAAAATCATGGATGGCTTTGATATCCTTTTCTTCCACCTCTTTACGCAGATTAGGAATAAGCGCAATCTCCTCCGCCTGTATTTTGGCGCGCGTGCTCATTTCCTGATATAGCTGTCTGCCGACGTCGACATAATAATATCCGCCCAGTAATGCAAACAGCACTGAGAAAAAGACGACCAGCGAAATAAATAGCTTTATCTGAAACGACACTTTCATGACTATCACGCAAGGTATCAATGGGTTTTGCCAATATATCATCTTTTCCCAGCCTGATGCGGGCTTTGCCCGAAACTTGTGATCCCTTGCACAGCGCGACCAGCAAAAGAAAATGTCAAAATCAGGCTTATCTTAAGGCTAATTTAATCAATGTTATTTGTTTGTACATTCCGGAAAAGAAACCATAAAAACCACGGCAATAAATAAGGTGTTAATCACATTAAATAAAAGAAACCATTAAAACCATAGAGGCCATAAAAACTTCGGTTTTAATATGCCTTTCCTCACATAAAGTAAGCCTTTGTGACTCTAAGCTGAACGTACAAATAACCAAGAGGCTTAATTATGAGCACTACTGACGATTCTTTCTCTGTTACCCACGACCCGATTGAAATTCAGCGGCCGTCGCTTAAAGAGCGCTGGTGGCACATTATGGATACCTGGAAAGTCGGGATCATTCCCCTGCCGCTGTTTGTGTTAGCCGGTGCGTTGATCGCCGTGGATTGTCTGGGCGGTAAACTGCCGAGCGATATCGTGGTGATGGTCGCCACGCTGGCGTTCTTCGGTTTTGCCTGCGGTGAGTTCGGCAAGCGTCTGCCGATTGTCGGCAAACTCGGTGCGGCGGCGATTTGCGCCACCTTTATTCCGTCAGCGATGGTGTACTACGGTCTGCTGCCGGATGTGGTGGTCGAGTCCACGACCAAGTTCTACAAATCCACCAACATTCTCTATCTCTACATCTGCTGCATCATTGTCGGCAGCATCATGAGTATGAACCGCACGGTGCTGATTCAGGGCTTCCTGCGCATTTTCTTCCCGATGCTGTGCGGTGAAATTGTCGGCATGATCGTCGGGATGGGCGTCGGCATGGCGCTCGGCCTTGAGCCGTTCCAGATCTTCTTCTTTATCATTCTGCCGATCATGGCGGGCGGCGTCGGTGAAGGGGCGATCCCGCTCTCCATCGGTTACGCCACGCTGCTGCACATGGATCAGGGCGTCGCCCTTGGCCGTGTGCTGCCGATGGTCATGCTCGGCGGTTTAACCGCCATCATCATCTCCGGCTGCCTGAACCAGCTCGGCAAACGCTATCCGCACCTCACGGGTGAAGGCCAGCTGATGCCAAACCGCGCCAATGCAGACGCCAGTGTGTCGCAACCGGCGTTCTCCGGCAAAGCGGATGTGACCACCATTGCCTCCGGTGCGCTGCTGGCGGTGCTGCTCTATATGCTGGGTATGCTCGGTCACAAGCTGATTGGCCTGCCTGCTCCGGTTGGCATGCTGTTTGTGGCGGTGCTGGTTAAGCTCTGCAACGGCGCCTCTCCACGCCTGCTGGAAGGCTCACAGGTGGTGTACAAATTCTTCCAGACCTCTGTGACCTACCCGATTCTGTTTGCCGTTGGCGTGGCGATTACCCCATGGCAAGAGCTGGTGAACGCTTTCACTGTGAGCAATCTGCTGGTGATTGTCAGCACCGTCTCGGCGCTGGTGGCCACCGGGTTCTTCGTCGGTAAAAAGATTGGTATGCACCCTATCGATGTCGCCATCGTCTCCTGCTGTCAGAGCGGGCAGGGCGGTACGGGTGACGTGGCGATTCTGACCGCAGGCAACCGTATGAGCCTGATGCCGTTCGCCCAAATTGCTACCCGAATTGGCGGCGCGATTAACGTCTCTATCTCGCTGCTGGTTCTGGGCAACTTCCTCGTCTAAGTCTTCAGGAAAGAACAATGAAACTCGCAAGTTTTCTGTATCAGGGTAAACGCAGCTACGGCATCGTGCAGGCCGAAGGTGTGGTGGATTTAGGTCGCCGTCTGGGCGATCGCTACAGCGACCTCAAGGCGCTGTTGCAGGGCAACGGCCTGGCGGATGCCACGCGCTATCTCAACGATGTTGCAGATATCCCGATGAGCGCCATCACCTTTTTGCCGGTGATTGAGCAACCGGAAAAAATCCTCTGCGTAGGGATGAATTACGCCGACAAGCGCAAAGAGTTTGACCAGCACAACCCGGCACCAACGCTGTTCGTTCGCTTTGCCGATTCCCAGACCGGACATAACTCACCGGTATTAAAACCGCGCCACTCGTGCGAATTCGACTACGAAGGTGAGCTTGCGGTGATCATCGGCAAAGGCGGCGAGAACATCCCTCGCGAAGAGGCCCTTAGTCACGTCGGCGGTTACAGTTGCTACATGGACGGTTCCGCCCGCGACTGGCAGCACACCTGGTTCACCGCCGGGAAAAACTGGCGGCAGACCGGAGCGTTTGGCCCGTGGATGGCGACAGCCGATGAGATCCCGGACCCGCACCAGTTGGCAATCCGCACCTGGCTCAATGGCCGCATGGTGCAGGAAGACAACACCAGCAGCATGATCCACAAAGTCGCGGAGCTTATCGAGTATATCAGTACCTTTACCCGTCTCAGCCCTGGCGACGTGATCATCACCGGCTCGCCGGGGGGCGTCGGCAAAAAACGTACTCCGCCGCTGTTTATGCAAGAGGGCGATCGCATTGAGGTGGAGATCGAAAACATCGGTCATCTGAGCAATGTGATTATGGAAGCACCCGCGCAAACCCTGGCGGCAGCGCACTGATCAAGGCGGCAGCATGCACTCGCAACTCCCTATCGACTTTCGTCAGACGATCGTCGCGCAACACCCGGAACGCTTAAGTCAGATCCGTTATTTGCTTGCGGACAGCGGCCTGGGGCTGGACAACGACATTACGCTGTTTATAGAGGCCTGGTCCGGTTCACAGCTGGTGGGATGTGCGGGGCTGGCTGCCAACGTCATCAAGTGCGTGGCGGTGGATGAAAAGCTGAGGGGCGCGAATCTCAGCGCCCGCCTGCTGGCGGAAGTAGAAAATGCCGCGCTGGCGCGTGGTCACTTTCATCTCTTTCTCTGCACCCGCCCGTGCAATAAAGAGCGCTTCGCCCGCAGCGGTTTCTGGCCGATTGCCCAGAGCGGTAATAACGCCGTTCTGCTGGAGAACACCCCACAAGGGATCGAGCGCTACTGCCGCTCGCTGCAGCGCAGCCGCAGATGCGGGGAGACGATTGGCGCGATTGTGATGAACGCCAATCCGTTCACCCTCGGCCATCGTCATCTGGTGGAACAGGCGGCGAAGCAGTGTGACTGGCTGCACCTCTTCGTGGTGCGTGAGGACGCATCGTTCTTCCCGTTCTGCGCCCGTCTGGAGATGGTGCGCGCCGGCGTGGCGCATCTGCCGAATGTCTCGGTGCATGAGGGATCGCAGTACATCATCTCCCGCGCCACGTTCCCGGCCTATTTCCTTAAAGAGAGCGGCAAAGTGCAGCAGGCGTGGAGTGAAATCGACGTGCTGATCTTCCGCGACTTTATCGCCCCTGCGCTTGGGATCACCCATCGTTTTATCGGCTCGGAGCCGTTTTGCGACATCACCCGCCAGTACAACCAGACGCTGCATCAGCTGCTGGCCCCGGCGATCGAAGTAGTGGAGATGCCGCGCATCAAGGTAACAGGCAACGCCATTTCGGCGTCAGAAGTGCGCCGCTTGCTCAAAACACAGCAGTTTTCTCGTATTCGGGAGATTGTCCCGGAATCCACTTTCGCGCATCTCAAAGCGCACTACGTGAAAGATCACGCGCGCGCGGAAGTCGCATAACTATCAGGAATTTATCATGAATATTGTAAGGGAGGCGCTGGCCGGAACGCAGGAGTCCAGCGACCTGATGGTGAAAATCGCCCCCGCCGACGGCGAGCTGGAGATTGTCATCCACAGTGAAGTGATTAAGCAGTTTGGCGAGCAAATTCGCCAGGTGGTCGACGAAACGCTGCGCGTCATGGATGTGCGCCAGGGGTTAATTATCGTTGAGGATAAAGGTGCGCTGGACTGTGTGATCCGCGCCCGCCTGCAGAGTGCGGTGATCCGCGCTTCAGACTCGCAGCAGATCGACTGGAGCAAAATGTCATGAACAAACTCCGTCGCAGTATGCTGTTTTTACCCGGCGCCAACGCCGCCATGCTCTCTACCGCGTTTATCTACCGTCCGGACTCTATCATGTTTGACCTCGAAGACGCCGTGGCCCTGCGCGAAAAAGACACTGCGCGGCTGCTGGTCTTCCATGCGCTGCAGCACCCGATGTATCAGGATATCGAAACCGTGGTGCGTATTAATCCGCTGAGCACGCCGTTTGGCCTGCTGGATCTGGAAGCGGCGGTTCGTGCTGGCGTGGACGTGATCCGCCTGCCGAAAACTGACACCCCGGAAGATATCTTTGAGCTGGAAGGCCATCTGGAACGCATTGAGCGCGAGTGCGGCCGCGAAATCGGTTCAACCCGCGTGATGGCGGCGATTGAATCGGCGATTGGCGTGATTAACGCCGTGGCCATAGCCCGCAGCTCACCGCGCCTGATCGGCATTGCGCTGGCGGCGTTTGACTATGTGATGGATATGCAAACCGAACGCGGCGACGGCACCGAGCTGTTCTATGCCCGCTGCGCCGTGCTGCACGCCGCACGCGCCGCCGGGATCGACGCCTTCGATGTGGTGTGGTCGGACGTAAACGACGAAGCCGGGTTCCTGCGCGAGGTCAATCTGATCCGCAAAATGGGCTTTAACGGCAAATCCCTGATTAACCCGCGCCAGATCGACCTGCTGCATAACGCCTACGCGCCGACGCAGCAGGAAGTGGATCACGCAAAATTAGTGATTGAAGCGGCAGAAGAGGGCGAACGCAACGGCCTGGGTGTGGTGTCGCTCAACGGCAAAATGGTGGATGCGCCGATTATTAACCATGCGCAAATGGTGCTGGAACGCGCGGCTGCCTCCGGCGTGCGTCGCTAAGGAAGACACAATGAATCAGACAGAACTGCTCCACCTGAACTTCCCTCATCTGCGGGAACTTAAACCTTTTGATACTGCCCACAGTGACACGCCGTGGCTGGCGGATGTCGACACCAAACACCGCCGCAAACTGTGCGAAACCCTGGAAGAGGCGGTGAAGCGCAGCGGTTTGCAGGACGGGATGACCATTTCGTTCCACCATGCGTTTCGCGAAGGCGACCGGGTCATCAACAACGTGGTCGCGCTGCTCGCGCACATGGGCTTTAAAAACCTGACCCTGGCGTCCAGCTCCCTGATGACCTGCAACGATGCGCTGATCGAACATATCAAAAACGGTGTAATTACCCGTATTTATACCTCCGGGATGCGCGGCAAACTGGCGGATGCCATCTCTCACGGGTTGATGGAAGAACCGGTACAAATTCACTCCCACGGCGGTCGCGTGAAGCTTCTGCAGGACGGCGAGCTGAATATCGACGTCGCGTTTCTCGGTGTGCCGTGCAGTGACGAGTTTGGTAATGCCAATGGGACTCACGGCAAATCCAGCTGCGGTTCGCTGGGCTATGCGATGGTCGACGCCCATTTTGCCCGCAAGGTGGTGCTGCTCACAGAAGAGCTGGTGCCGTTCCCGAACATGCCCGCAAGCCTGGTGCAGGATCGGGTGGACTATGTGGTGCAGGTTGAGAGCGTGGGCGATCCGGCGAAGATCAGCGTCGGCGCGGCGCGCGTGACCAGCAATCCGCGCGAGCTGATGATTGCCCACTATGCGGCGGATGTAATCGAGCACTCCGGCTATTTCAAAAACGGCTTCTCGATGCAGACCGGCTCCGGCGCGGCGGCCACCGCCTGCACCCGCTTTATGGGCGAAAAGATGGCGCGAAGCCGCGTGACAGCGCGCTTCGCGCTGGGGGGGATCACCGGTAGCCTGGTCGATCTGCATGAAAAAGGGCTGATCGAAAAACTGCTCGATACCCAGTGCTTTGACGGACAGGCCGCGGCTTCACTGGCTCGCAATCCGAATCACGTGGAGATCTCCACTAACGTTTACGCCAATCCGGGTAGCAAGGCGGCGAGCTGCGATCAGCTTGATGTGGTGATCTTAAGCGCGCTGGAGATCGACGTGGATTTCAACGTCAACGTCATTACCGGCTCTGATGGGGTGATGCGCGGGGCATCGGGCGGACATTGTGATGTGGCCGCCGCCGCGAACTTGACCATTGTCGTCGCACCGCTGTTGCGAAGCCGTATTCCGACGGTGGTGAAACGGGTGACCACGCGCTTAACGCCGGGGGAGAGTATCGACGTGCTGGTGACCGATCACGGTATCGCCGTCAATCCTGCGCGTGCGGAAATTCGCGAACGGCTGGAAGCGGCGGGGCTGAAAATTGTCGATATCGAGGCCCTGTACGCGCGGGCGATTTCGCTGACCGGCGAACCCAAACCCATCGAATTTACCGACAAAATCGTCGGGGTGATCCGCTACCGTGACGGCAGCGTGATCGACACCGTCCGACAGGTTAAGGAGTCATCATCATGACCATCGCTACACCCGTTCATTCGGGTGTCAGCCTTACGCAGATGCTGGCGGCGAAAGAGAAACGCGCCGCGCGTCAGGCTGACTGGCTTTCACATTATCAACAACCGGTGATTTCGCTGACGCTGGTGACGCCCGGTGATATCAAAGACTCTCTGCGCTATCGCAATACCATGGGCGTGGCGCTGCAGATGTGCGATCAACTGTTGTGGGAGCACCGCTGGCAGGTGCTGGACCGCCAGGTGCTGTGGCTGCCCATGGGACCAGAAGCCATGTGGTGCGTGGCGCATCAGGCGCCAGAAATTAAAGCTCACTGTGCCGAGCTTGAACAGACGCATCCTCTCGGACGACTGTGGGATCTGGATGTGATCTGCCCCAACGCCGGGCATGTCGGACGGCGCTCGCTCGGTGAGAACATGCGCCGCTGCCTGATCTGCGATGAACCGGCGCACGCCTGTTCCCGCTCGCGTCAGCATCCGGTGGAGCAGGTGGTAGCCCGTGTGGAGAAGATGATCGATGACTGGTTTGCTCGCGACTAAACCGCGCGTCACAGATGTGCCGCAGCTCGCCGAGGAGGCTCTGTGGATGGAACTGGAGCTCACGCCAAAACCGGGGCTGGTGGATAAGCGCAATAACGGCTCCCATCGCGATATGGATCACGCACTTTTTACCCGCAGTATCGCCGCCATAGCGCCGTGGTTCTCGCGCTTTGCTGAACTGGGCGCGGAACATGCCGGAAAACCCGCGGCGGAACAGTTGAGCCTGATTCGCCCGATGGGAATCGCCTGTGAGCAGGCGATGTACGCGGCGACGGGCGGAGTTAACACCCACAAAGGCGGGGTTTTCGCGCTGGGGCTGCTCTGTTTTGCAGCCGGACGCGTTAACTCTGTCACTTCAGACAGTCTCTGCTGTGAGATAAGTAACATTTGCCAGGGGCTGGTGGAACGTGAACTGGCCGGGCGCAGCGGGAGGGCAACCGCCGGTGAGCGCCAGTACCAGGAGCTGGGCTTAACGGGGGCGCGCGGCGAGGCTCAAAGCGGATTCGCGACGGTCAGGAAGGTTCTGCCTCAGTGGAATCGTCATCAACTCCACGATCTGCTGCTGCGGTTAATGGCGGTGAATCAGGACAGTAATCTGGTGTCGCGCGGCGGCCTGGACGGGCTGCGCTATGTCCAGGGGTACGCGAAAGATGTGCTGGCGAACGGTTGGGATCGAAAGATTCTGAATGAAATGGATAACGCGCTGATCGCCCGCCATCTAAGCCCAGGAGGCAGCGCAGATTTACTGTCGGTGGGGATTGTATTGGATGGGTGCGGATGAAAAGACTCATCTCCCGACGGGAGATGAGTCAAGGGATTAGCGCTTCTGGAGCAGATAGCTGTTTTCAAATCCAGGCAGGCTGCCAATCACGTCGAAGCCGTTGAAATAACCACCCGCACGCAGCAAATCGACCGCCGGACCGACCTGTGGCGAGTACTGGTGATCGCGATAATCGTCAAAGACAATAAAGCCGCCAGGCACTACGGTTGGGGAGTAGAGCAGGAAGTCGATCAGGACGTGACGCCCTTCGTGGCCGCCGTCGATGTGCAAAAGTACAGTCTGAGGATTGAGTGCCAGAACGCGTTCGATGCTCAGCTCCGAATATCCGCGTATCAGGTTTACTTCCGGGAAAAGACGCTCGTGATAGAAGCGCAGCTCACTTTCCTGACAGGTTAATTCCATCGGGTCAATGCCGATCATGCGGCGTTTATGCTGACAAATTTCATTCATAAACGACGTGGATTTGCCCTTCCAGACGCCAATCTCAATGATATCGCCCGCAACATTATTATGCTCAAGCAGCCAGCAAAGATAACCGAGGCATTTCACGTGGTCGTGAAATGAAAGCTCCCGACGCGCCATGGCCAGCTCTTCCGGCAGCTCGGCTTGTGCCCGCGCCAGCGTTTCGCCAACACTATCCCAGGTCGTATCGATAATTTTTTTTATCTCAGGATCCTGGAAGAAAACTTTCAAGTCAGCGATATCTAGCATCTTTTAACCTTATTTGTGCATCAGGAATGACGGAATGTCGATAGCAACAAATTTGCCACAATAGGTTAAGAATGAGGCGCTAAATAGGTCCCTTTTTTATAGGTATTTATCAGGATAGAAAGGGGTATCCCTCTCCCGAAAAAGGGAGAGGGAAGGGAGGATTAATGCGCGATTGGCTGTGCGCCATTCGGAACGCGGACGTGTTTGTATTTGAACAGGGCGATGAAGGCGAAGAACAGCACCAGAGAGTAACCGGCGAAGATCAGCCACACTGGCTGCCAGTCGGTAATCCCATTGGTGGTGTACATCTCAACGACTTTACCGCTCACGATGCCGCCGAGAATACAGCCGAAACCGTTGGTCATCATCAGGAACATACCCTGAGCACTGGCGCGGATTTCTGGCTTAACTTCTTTTTCGACAAACACCGAACCGGAGATGTTGAAGAAGTCGAAGGCGCAGCCGTAAACAATCATCGACAGAACCAGCAGCACGGTGCCGAACGGCGTTGGGTCGCCGTAGGCGAACAGACCGAAGCGCAGCATCCACGCAAAGATACTGATAAGCATCACGTTTTTGATACCGTAGCGGCTCAGGAAGAACGGGATGGTCAGGATGAACAGGGTTTCAGAGATCTGTGAAATCGACATCATTACCGACGCGTGCTCAACGATAAAGCTACCGGAGAACAGCGGGTTGTTGTCGAAGCTGTGCAGGAAGGTGTTCCCGAACATGTTAGTGATTTGCAGCTCTGCGCCCAGCAGCATGGAGAAGATAAAGAAGATCGCCATGCGTTTGTTTTTAAACAGCGCGAACGCATCCAGGCCGAGCATGGAGCTCCAGCTCTGTTTTTGCTGCTGGTTAGAAACCGGAATATGCGGGAGCGTCAGGGTGAACAGGGCCAGCAGTACAGAGAGGCCAGCACCGATGTAAAGCTGCATATGGCTCAGTTCAAAGCCTGCGAAGCTCACGCCCCACATCGCCATAATAAAGCCGATGGTGCCCCAGATACGGATTGGCGGGAAGTCGGTCACGATATCCAGGCCCGCAGACTTAATGCGGTAGTAGGAGATAGTGTTGATCAGGCCAAGCGTTGGCATATAAGCCAGCGAGTTCAGCAGGATCACCATAAACATCGCCCCTGGCGTGGTCACTCCGGCCGCCATAAATAGCGTACCCGCCCCCACCAGATGACAGAGCGCATAAAGCCATTTCGCGCTTATCCATTTATCCGCCACGATCCCCAGAAGCGTTGGCATAAAGACCGCTGCAATACCCAGCGAGCTGTATACGGCACCGATAGACGCACCGTCGAACTTGAGCGTCACAAACATGTAGGAGCCGAGCGTGGTTAGCCAGCTACCCCACAGACAGAACTGCAGAAACGACAATATTTTAAGCTGCAGCTTAAGGTTCATGTTACTTTCCTCACAATTGAGCGGGAGATATGTTGTTATGGGAACATTCAGGGTTGTTATTTGATGCAATTCTATCAGCAGGCGAGGTTATGTTTTGTTACCTCCCGCAAAAAAATGCAATCCTCATTAATTTGCAGTTTAGATTGTGATGCAAATAACATTTTCGTATGGATGGGGCAGTGTGGGGATTATTGCCCTCTCCCGACGGGAGAGGGCAGGGGAAAACTAGCGGCGACGATAATTTTTCTGCGCCGTATTCACCTTATACAGATAACGACGGGATTCCGCAGACGGGTGGCGAGTGGTCAGGGTTGAGTAAACGTCCCCTGGCGACATGCTGTTGATGATGTTCGCGGCCTGAATTTTATCATTCGAGAACACGCGCAGTACGCTGCCTGCGCCGCCGTTATACGCGGTGATCACCGCATAGCGACGCGACGTCGGGTTATCAATCCCGCCCAGATAGACATTGCTCAGCATCGCCAGATAGGCGGTGCCGGTATCAATATTGCTGGCCGGATCAAACAGGAAGCTGCGGCTAGGCATGCCGGATCTGCCCTGGGAACGGAATACATCTTTCCCGGCGCTGTGCTGGACAACCTGCATCAGTCCTAACGCATCGGACCGGCTCACCGCGTACGGGTTAAAGGACGATTCGGTCTGCATAATCGCCAGAATCAGCGACTCATCCACGCCATATTTGCGCGACGCCTGACGCACCATGCCCACATACTTATGCGCACGCTTGTCGAGGTGATTCGGCACCAGGTTGATGGTCACGCTGTAGATAATTTTCAGGCCGTTGCTGCGGCTTTTCAGACGCGTTTTCAGCAGGTAATCGGCGAAAGAGGTGGCGCGGCCTTCCCAGCGAATCGACTGCCCGGTCTGGTCAACGACCTGCCCGTACAGGAACGGCTCTTTGGAGATGGTGATATCGTCGGCATCGGAATAGAGATCGATAGTGCCAGGATCGTCACCCATCAGCAGGGTTTTGACGATGGCCTGACGTAAGTGCGCCGCAGGTTCGGTTCCCGCGATGGTTTCGATCGTGATCGTACCGTCATCAAAGTTGATGTGGCTACGGGTCTGGTAGGCGTCGGTATATTTAACGTAGTCTTTCGGTCCCGCGATAAGAACTTCGTTAAATCCCCAAATATTCTCGATGTTGTGGGCAAACTGCCCCATCAGAATGTCAAAACCGTTCGTGTCCTTAACCCAGGCTTCGTTATAGCTATCGCCTTTTTTACTGGAACAAGAGACAAGCAACGGCGCAACAAGGGCTAGCGCTAGTAATTTTTTCATCATTCCGGGATTGCGTGTTGTGTTTGCTAAACTGCGGGGTTACCCCCGCACGCTGTTATTTTTCCGGCGGCGTGTAGCCTTCAATGTGCACATCTTTGCCTTCAAACAGGAAGTTCACCATCTCCTGTTCCAGCAGCTTGCGGTGTTCCGGGTTCATCATGGTGAGTTTTTTCTCGTTGATGAGCATGGTCTGTTTCTGCTGCCACTGCGCCCACGCCTCTTTGGAGATCTCGTTATAGATGCGCTTACCCAGTTCACCCGGATAGAGCTGGAAATCCTGCCCTTCGGCGTCGCGCTGCAGATAGGTACAAAAAATTGTTCTGGCCATTCTGATTCCTCGTTGTCTTGTCGAAGCTAAACGACTGCTCCGGCACGTAATTGCTGTAACAGGCGCTCCACGGGAGAGGCCAGCCCGACGGATGGCGGTTGCGCTAAGTTATACCAGAGAGCCACGCCTTCATCCATGTAAGAGGAGAAGGAGGACACGGGAAGCCACATTGGCACAATATCCAGATGGAAATGGCTGAACGTGTGGCGAAACGCCGTCAGTTGCTGGAGTTTATCGGCGCTTATCTGTCGCTGCGCCAGCCACTCACGCAGCCCCTCTTCGCTGTCAAACTGCGGGAAGCAGTACAACCCGCCCCATAAACCGCTCGGCGGACGCTGCGAAAGAAACACTTCGTCGTCGTGCTGCATCAGCAGTAAAAAGCCGGTACGTTCTGGCAGGGTCTGCTTCGGTTTTTTGCCGGGGTATTGCGCCCATGAATGATTGGCATAGGCCACGCAAAGATTATTGACCGGGCACAGCTCGCATTTCGGTTTGGAACGCGTGCAGACGATTGCCCCTAAATCCATCATCGCCTGGTTAAAACGCTCGACGCCTTTCGCGGGCGTCACCGCTTCACTGATCTCCCATAAGCGCTTCTCGACCTCTTTCTTACCCGGCCAGCCGCCGACCGCATAGCAGCGGGCCAGCACGCGTTTGACGTTGCCATCGAGAATCGGGAAATGTTTGCCTAAGGAGAGAGAAAGCACCGCGCCCGCCGTGGAACGGCCGACGCCGGGCAGGGCGGCCACTTCGTCGAAGGTTTCCGGGAATTTACCGTTATGCAGAGTCGCGACCTGCTGCGCTGCCTTATGCAGATTGCGCGCACGGGCGTAATAGCCAAGGCCGGTCCACAGGTGCAGCACCTCGTCGAGCGGCGCGTTGGCGAGATCGGTTACCGTCGGAAACCGCGCCATAAAACGCTCAAAGTAGGGAATCACGGTCGCGACCTGCGTTTGTTGCAACATCACCTCGGAGAGCCATACTTTGTAGGGCGTTTTTTCAATTTGCCAGGGCAGGGTTTTACGCCCGTATTTGTCGTACCAGTCCAGCATCTGGGCTGAAAATTGAGAGGCTTGCATGGTCATCGATTCGCTTAATCAGGGACGCAGATTGCAGCACAGCGCCATGCGACTGTAAACCGGATCTTTCCCATGCTTGCATACAGGGCTTAACTTTGGATAATGCCCGTTTCCCGAACATTCTCACAAGCAGACTACTCTTTTATGAAAAACGACGTCATTTCACCGGAATTTGATGAAAACGGTCGCCCACTGCGCCGTATTCGCAGCTTTGTCCGCCGTCAGGGGCGCCTGACAAAAGGGCAGCAACATGCGCTGGATAACTACTGGCCGGTGATGGGCGTTGAGTTCAGCGAACAGCCAGTCGACTTCGCCGCCCTGTTTGGCCGCGATGCGCCGATCACGCTGGAGATCGGTTTTGGCATGGGCTCATCGCTTGTGACCATGGCGAAAGCGCGTCCGGAGCAAAATTTTCTTGGCATTGAAGTGCACTCACCGGGCGTGGGCGCATGCCTTGCGACCGCGCACGAAGAGGGTGTAGAGAACCTGCGTGTCATGTGCCACGATGCGGTCGAAGTGCTGCACAAAATGATTCCTGACAATTCTTTGAACATGGTTCAGCTCTTTTTCCCTGACCCGTGGCACAAAGCACGTCATAATAAGCGCCGTATCGTTCAGGCAGAATTTGCTGAGCTTGTGAAAAGTAAGCTAAAACTGGGCGGTGTCTTCCATATGGCCACCGACTGGGAACCTTACGCGGAACACATGCTGGAAGTGATGTCGTCGCTCGACGGGTATAAAAACCAGTCTGAGAGCAACGACTACGTACCGCGACCGGATTCACGTCCGGTAACGAAATTTGAACAGCGTGGCCATCGTCTTGGTCACGGTGTATGGGACTTAATGTTCGAGAGGGTTAAATAATGGCAAACCGTAGCCGTCGTCTGCGTAAAAAAATGCACATCGAGGAATTCCAGGAAGTTGGTTTTTCCGTCGCATGGCGTTTCCCGGAAGGTACTAGCGTAGAAACCATCGATAAGGAAGTTGACGCCTTTATCGATGAAGTGATCGAGCCAAACAAACTGGCGTTTGATGGCAGCGGCTATCTCTCCTGGGAAGGGCTGATCTGCAAGCAAGAGATCGGTAAGTGCACCGAAGAGCAGCAGGCACTTGTGCGCAAATGGCTGGAAGACCGCAAATTCGAAGAGGTCCGCGTTAGCGAACTTTTCGACATTTGGTGGGACTAACTAGCAAAGGGCCGGCAAATGCCGGCCCGTTTTGTCTTGAGGGATAATTATGATGCGCAAAACGCTGCTGGCTGTGGCATTGATGACCACCGCGTTAACTGCCCATGCGGACTACAAATGTGAAGTCACACCGCGCGACGATGTGATTCTCAGCCCGCAAACCGTTCAGGTTAAAGGTGAGAACGGCAATCTGGTGATCACGCCGGATGGCAACGTGATGTACAACGGCAAGCAATACACCCTGAGCGCGGCCCAACGCGAGCAGGCGAAAGATTATCAGGCGGATCTACGCTCAGCGCTGCCCTGGATCGACGAAGGCGCCCTGACGCGCGTTGAGAAAGGCCGCGTGGCGCTGGATAAGATCATCGCCAAAGAGGTGGGTGAGAGCAGCAATATGCGCACCCGTCTGACCAAGCTGGACGCCCAGCTGAAAGAGCAGATGAACCGTATCATCGAGCACCGCACGGATGGTCTGACGTTCCACTATAAAGCCATCGATCAGGTGCGCGCAGACGGACAGAACCTGGTTAATCAGGCGATGGGCGGCATTCTGCAGGACAGCATCAATGAGATGGGGGCGAAAGCCGTGCTGAAAGGCGGCGGTAATCCACTGCAGGGTGTATTAGGCAGCCTGGGCGGATTGCAGACCTCGATTCAGAACGAATGGAAGAATCAGGAAGCGGATTTCCAGAAATTCGGCAAAGACGTGTGTCAACGCGTGGTAACTCTGGAAGACAGTCGAAAGGCGCTGGTGAGTACGCTGAAGTAATTATTCGTATCCACTCCCTCCCCGGGAGTGGATCTCTTCACGCTTTTGATTTTGCGCGTCAGGACTCTTCGGCAAGGAACAGCTCGAGCAGGGAGTTTAAGAACAGTTTCCCGTGTTCAGTAATCTGCCAGTACGCGTCGCATTCCGTCAGATACCCTTTCTCCAGCGCGGCATCAATCTGTGGTCGAATCACGCTTTCCGGTAAGCCGGTATAAAGCGTAAATTCCGCGCGTGGGGCCGCTTCCAGCAGACGGAAACGGTTCATGAAGAACTCAAAGGGTTTATCGTCTACCGCCACGTCGTGCTGACGTTCCAGATAGCGCCCCTCCATATACCCGCGTGGATGACGGGTTTTCGCGGTACGCAAAATACGCCCGTCAGGGAAAGTCACTTTGCCGTGTGCACCGCAGCCGATACCCAGGTAATCGCCAAAGCGCCAGTAGTTGAGGTTGTGCTGACACTGGTAGCCGGGCTTCGCGTAGGCGGACGTTTCGTACTGCTGATAACCCGCAGCCGTCAGCAGCTGATGGCCTTGTTCGAAAATATCCCACAGGGCGTCGTCGTCGGGCAGGACCGGCGGGCGCGAGCCAAACAGGGTATTTGGCTCAATGGTCAGCTGATACCAGGAGAGATGCGGCGGGTTCAGCTCGATAGCCTGGCGCAAATCATCCAGCGCCTCTTCCAGAGACTGATCGGGCAAGCCGTGCATCAAATCGAGGTTAAAGCTGCGAAGCCCCAGACCGGTTGCCAGGTGCGCCGCGCGTTTCGCCTCTTCCGGGCCGTGAATACGTCCCAGACGCTTGAGCTTAGGCTCGCTAAAGCTCTGTACGCCAATCGAGATACGGTTCACTCCGGCGCGCTGATACTCGACAAAACGATCGGCTTCCACGGTGCCTGGGTTGGCTTCCATGGTGATTTCCGCATCGGCTGCCAGATTCAGGCGCGCACGCACGCCGTCCAGCAGCGTCTGCATCGCCGGGCCAGAAAGCAGGCTCGGTGTACCGCCACCAATAAAAATGGTCTTAACTTCACGTCCCTGTGCGTAAGGTACGTCGGCATCCAGATCGGTCAACAGATGCTGAACGTAGTCGTCATGCGGCACTTCGCCTTTCAGCGCGTGCGAATTGAAATCGCAGTACGGGCATTTCTGCACGCACCACGGGATGTGAATATAAAGACTCAGAGGTGGCAAATTAGCCATTACGTAATGCTTCCAGTAACAGTTTCAACGCGCGTCCACGATGGGAAATCGCGCTTTTTTCTTCGCGGGTCAGTTCCGCTGCGGTTTTGCCCTCAGAGGGGACAAAGAAAATCGGATCGTAGCCAAAGCCGCCATTTCCTGATGATTCGCGGGCAATCACGCCAGGCCAGCTGCCGTGGCAGACAATCGGCGTGGGATCTTCCGCATGACGCATATAGACCAGCACACAGTGGAACTGCGCCTGGCGCTGCTCGTCCGGCACCGCTTTCAGCGTCTCCAGCAGCTTTTCCAGATTCTGCTGGTCGGTGGCGTCTACGCCAGAATAGCGCGCAGAGTAAATGCCCGGCGCGCCGCCCAGCGCATCGACCGCCAGCCCGGAATCATCCGCGATAGCCGGAAGGCCAGTGACCTGTGCCGCATGGCGCGCTTTCAGAATCGCGTTTTCGATAAACGTCAGGCCGGTCTCTTCCGCGGACTCGACGCCCAGCTCGGTCTGCGCGACCACATCCAGACCAAAATCATTTAATAGCGAGGCCAGCTCGCGCACTTTACCGGCGTTACCGGTCGCGAGAACAACTTTCTGCATACGTTAATCCTGTTGTGACAGTGCCGCGACTTCCGTCGGGATGTGTTGCGGGTTAAGGATTTTTACCTGTTTATGACGCCCCAGCTCACCCTTTTCAATGATGACCTGGCTTTTGGCGACGCGAAACTGTTTTGCCAGATATTTGGTCAAATGCGCGTTCGCCTGGCCGTCTACGGGAGGGGCGGTAATGGCGACTTTTAACTCGTCGCCATGTAATCCCACGATGCTGTCGCGGCTGGCTTTCGGCTGAATATACAGCCGCAAAACCAGCCCGTCGGCGAGGTGACTGACGGCACTCATAGCGCCATCCACAGCCCCGGCAGCAGCATGTTGCCCGTTGACTGTAAAAGTTCAGCGATGCCCATGTTCAGGACATACAGCAGCAGCACCAGAATCATCGGTGAAAAATCAATCCCACCCATGGCTGGCAACAGATTGCGGATCGGGCGCAGGAGCGGCTCCGTCAGCTGAATCATGGCGTATTCAACCGGACTACGACCGCGACTCACCCAGCTCATGACCGCCATCACCAGCAGCACCCAGAAGATCAGCAGGCCAATGGTTTTCAGCAGGATCAGCACCGCTGCGATCCAGATGATCGGCTGGAAGGTGACCACCATAAACAGCACGATAGCTTTGATGATACTGAGCACAAACGCCACCAGCAGAGAGGCGCTGTCGATCGGCCCCATCGGTGGTATAACGCGGCGCAGCGGCCCAATAACAGGTTGTGTGATTTTCACGACAAACTGCGAGAACGGATTATAAAAATCACAACGAGCCCACTGCATCCAGACGCGTAACAGCAGCGCCATCGTATACAGCTCAATGACCGTTGAGAGCAGGAAAGTCAACGTCTTCATGGCGTTCCTCAGGTTTCCTTATTTTGGAGTGTAATCGCGCGCACCGAAAATGGCTGTGCCGATGCGCACCATAGTGCTGCCTGCCGCGATGGCGGCTTCCATATCGTCCGACATGCCCAGTGAAAGCGTGTCTACGGTCGTGTAGCGCGCTTTAAGCGCCTCAAATGCTACAGCCATTTGCTGTGCTACGGCAAACTGCCTGTCGTAACTCGTTTCCGGCGCCGGAATCGCCATTAGCCCGCGCAGGGTCAAACCGGGCAGTTCAGACACCTGTTCGGCTAGTGCATCCAGCTCAGCCAGAGTGATACCAGACTTACTGTTCTCATCGCTAATATTGATTTGAATCAGGATGTTAAGCGGTGCCATGTCGGCAGGGCGTTGATCGCTCAACCGTGTGGCAATGCGCAGACGATCGACCGTATGACACCAGTCAAAATGCTCAGCAACCAGCCGACTTTTGTTCGACTGCAACGGGCCGATAAAGTGCCACTCAAGATTCATTTTCCCGGTTTGCTGGAAATAGCGAATTTTGTCCACACCTTCCTGAACGTAGTTTTCGCCAAAAGCGCGCTGCCCGGCGTCGATGGCTTCTGCGATGGCGCTCGCAGGCTTCGTTTTACTCACTGCAAGCAACGAAACTTCTTCTGAAGCACGGCCGCAACGCGTTGCAGCGGCTGAGATTTTGTCCCTGACCTGTGCCAGGTTATGCGCAATGTCGTTCATGAGTCCGAGGATGGTTGTATGGATATGGAAGAAATTGTGGCCCTTAGTGTAAAGCATAATGTCTCGGATCTACACCTGTGCAGCGATTCGCCACCGCGCTGGCGTAGATTAGGCAAACTCGAGCCGGCGCCCTTTCCTCCACCTGATGTCGCGCAGCTGTTAAAAACATGGCTGAATGACGAACAGCAGGGCGTCTGGTGGGCAAATGGACACGTGGATTTCGCGGTGACCTTGCTCAGTGGCAAGCGTCTGCGTGCCAGCGCGTTTGTGCATAACCATGGCGTCTCGCTGACGCTGAGACTTCTGCCGGAGGAGTGCCCGCAGCTCTCAACGCTTGGCGCGCCGCGCGTCATTCCCGACCTGCTCTCCAGTGACAATGGCCTGATTCTGGTGACGGGGGCCACCGGCAGCGGCAAATCCACAACGCTTGCGGCGATGGTGGATTATCTCAACCACCATTCCGACGGCCATATTCTGACGCTGGAAGATCCGGTGGAGTACGTCTATCAAAGCCAGCGGTGCCTGATTCAGCAGCGGGAAATTGGCCTGCACTGCCCGTCATTTGCTCAGGCGCTGCGGGCGGCGCTGCGTGAAGACCCGGATGTCATTTTGTTGGGTGAACTGCGCGATAGCGAAACGATCCGCCTGGCGCTCACGGCCGCCGAGACCGGGCATCTGGTGCTGGCGACGCTGCACACGCGCGGGGCGGCTCAGGCCATTGAACGGCTGGTGGACACCTTTCCGGCAGAAGAGAAAGATCCGGTGCGAAACCAACTGGCAGGAAGCCTGCGTGCGGTGCTGGCACAAAAACTGGTACGGGACCTTCAGGGCGGGCGCGTAGCGCTGTTTGAGATGCTGGTGAACACACCGGCGTCGGCCAATCTTATCCGCGAAGGGAAAACCTGGCAGTTGCCCGGTGTGATCCAGACCGGGCAGCAGGCGGGTATGCAGAATTTCGACCAAAGCCTTGCAGAGCGCAGAGCGCAGGGAAGGCTTTAGCGAAATTAAAACCCTTGCTCGAAGTAGCTTTCGAGAATAATCACCGCCGAAGCAGAATCGACGCTGCCTTTGTTCAGCGCGCGGAATCCGCCATGCTCAAACAGACCTGCGCGGGCTTCAACGGTGCTCAGACGTTCATCGTGCAGCTTAACGACGACGCCAAAGCGGCCATGGATCTTATTTGCAAACTTGCGCGCACGGGCGGTGAGCGGCTGCTCGGTGCCGTCCATGTTGAGCGGTAGCCCAACGATGACGGCTTCGGGCTGCCACTCTTTCAGCAGGCGCTCGATAATGGCCCAGTCGGGCGTACCGTCCTGAGCTTTGATCGCCGTTAACGGGCGTGCCGTGCCGGTAATGCGCTGACCAATCGCCACGCCGATACTTCGGGTGCCGAAATCAAAGGAGAGAAGCGTTCCGCTCATTATGCGTGCCCCGCCACACCAGGCATGGTCTGGATGTCGATACCAATGAGTTTTGCCGCTTCCCGCCAGCGATCGGCGATCGGGGTTTTAAACAGAATATTCAGATCCGCCGGGGCCGTGAGCCACGCGTTATCGAGAATTTCCTGCTCAAGCTGGCCTTTCTCCCAGGAGGAGTAGCCCAGCGCGACCAGCACTTCGGAAGGCTGATTGTGCGTGCCGAGGGTTTCCAGAACGTCGCGCGAAGTGGTGATCACCGTATTATCGGAAACGCGAATGCTGGAGGAGAAACCCGGAGGCGTATGCAAAATAAAGCCGCGATCTTCTGCCAGCGGGCCACCGAGCATCACCGGCTTATCAAGGCGGATTTCCGGGGCACGCTCTTCAGGCGTGATCTTGAGCTTCTCAAGAATGCCCTCGATTTGCAGGTTTTCCAGCGGTTTGTTGATGATAATCCCCATTGCGCCGTCTTCGCTGTATTCACAGATATACACGACAGCTCGACGGAAAATCGGGTCCTGGAGAGCAGGCATGGCAATAAGAAAGTGATGCTGTAAATTCATTGTCAGAGGTTCTGATTCCTGGTTTAAAAAGCGACAAGGCCCAGTATGCGGAGAAAGCTGGGCCTTGTCACTATTGACTTCGCCGCAGGTGGATGAGGCGGCATGTGCGAGAGCGTTACTGCTTCAGACGTTTTTCAATCGCGTCCATCAGCATACCGGTGATCGAGACCGGGAACTCGGCTTCGATTTCGCGGATACAGGTCGGGCTGGTGACGTTCACTTCCGTCAGGCGGTCGCCAATGATATCCAGACCGACGAAAATCAGCCCTTTGGCCTTCAGCATCGGGCCGACGCGGCGCGCGATTTCCCAGTCGCTTTCCGTCAGCGGGCGCGGCTCGCCACGGCCACCGGCTGCCAGATTGCCACGCGTTTCGCCGCCCTGCGGGATACGCGCCAGACAGTAAGGTACCGGCTCGCCATCAACGACCAGCACGCGTTTATCGCCGTCCACAATAGCCGGAATATAGTTTTGCGCCATGCAGTAGCGGGTGCCGTGCTCGGTCAGGGTTTCCGCAATAACGCCGAGGTTCGGATCGCCTTCTTTCACGCGGAAGATCGACGCACCGCCCATTCCGTCCAGCGGCTTCAGAATGATGTCGCCATGTTTCTGCCAGAAAGCTTTCAGCTGTGCTTTGTTACGGGTGACAAGCGTTTCTGGCGTCAGGTCAGAGAACCAGGCGGTATAGAGCTTCTCGTTACAGTCGCGCAGGCTCTGCGGTTTGTTAACAATCAGCGTGCCTTTCTCTTCTGCGCGCTCAAGAATATAGGTGCAGTAGATGAATTCAGTGTCGAACGGGGGATCTTTACGCATCAGGATCACATCGAGTTCGGCGAGGGGAATATCCTGCTCAGAGCCGAACTCGTACCATTTATCGTAATTTTGCTCGACGTTCACGATGCGCGTCCGCGCGCGGGCTTCACCATTATTCAGGTACAGATCGGCCATCTCCATGTAATGAAGCTGGTAGCCGCGACGCTGTGCTTCCAGCAGCATAGCGAAGCTGGAATCTTTCTTGATGTTAATGCTTGCGATGGGGTCCATCACGATGCCGAGCTTGATCATTGTTCTTCTCCGTTAATGCTTCAACCCAGATCGCCAAAACGCACCTGGAGTGCAGTGATGGCTGTGAGTGCAGTCGTCTCAGTACGTAGAACGCGAGGTCCCAACAGAATATCAGTAAATTCATAACGTGCGGTCATGGCAATTTCGTCTGCCGACAACCCACCTTCCGGGCCGATCAGCAGTCGAACGCTTTCCACCGGCAGCGGCAGCGTATTGATGCTGGCGCTGGCGCGCGGGTGAAGATTAAGCTTTATGCCGCTCTCTTGTTCGGCACACCACGCCTCTAAATCCATCGGCGGGCGGATCGTCGGAATGCGGTTGCGGCCGCACTGTTCGCACGCGGCGATGGCGATTTTCTGCCATTGCTGAATCTTTTTGTTCAGACGTTCAGCATCCAGTTTAACGCCACAGCGCTCAGAAAAAAGTGGCGTAATGAGGCTTACACCCAGTTCGATCGATTTCTGAATGGTGAATTCCATTTTTTCACCGCGCGACATCACCTGGCCCAGATGAATATGCAGCGGGGACTCCCGGTCATCCACTTCGCCTCGCAACACATTCACCTGCACACTCTTTTTATCGGCGCGAGTGATTTCGGCGTCGAACACCTGGTTGCTGCCGTCGAAAAGCTGCACGGCCTGGCCCGCGCCCATGCGCAATACGCGGCCTACATGGTTCGCGGCTTCGTCGGAGAGGGCAATTTCGTGGCCTGCTGTGATCGGTTCAGGGTGATAGATGCGAGGGATGCGCATAGTCAGTATTCCATCTAAAACTTCCCACTCCCGACGGGAGTGGGCGAAGTGAGGGGTAAAATAGCAATTGCCGCTAGTGTAGGTTAGCTCTTTTGCGCCTGGCAAGCCCGCTGCACGTACGGGTTGTGATTCCCCTGGACTTTGGCGATGCGGTTATCGCGCTCACACTCCCAGTCGGTGACCGGATACAGCTTATCCCAGGCGTTAAAAAGCTGGGTTTGCTGACGGGAGAGGTTCAGGTCGTAGCGATCGCGCATATAGAAGTAGGTGCGGGCGATACTGCCGCGCGCGCGGGCTGGCGGCTCGGCCACTTTCTCTTTGAAATCGACTTTCATTGTGCACTGGCCGTACTGACCTTCGCCGCCGTTCCACTGGCTGTACATGAAGTTGGCGCGGTCGCCGTTGACCTCGCCCACGGCGGGCTGCAGGTTGTGCATATCACTTTCAATCTGGCGATAGACGGGATCTTTAGCGCAGTTTTTACGCCCGCCATCCTGCCAGCACTGGCGCTGATGGCCGAACTGCCAGGCCGGCACCACGTGTTCCCATTCGATACGGTTGGCGCGGTTTTCATTTTTACGCACTTTGTAGCCGCAGGATTCGAGGTCAACGACCCCTTTTTTGCCCTGCCAGTTAATTTTACATCCGCAGTAGAAATCACCCGGCGCGTCGGCGTTCACTTTGACGCCTGCGGCTTTGGCCTGGGAAAAACTGTTAATACCTTCGGCCAGCGCAGGGCCTGCAAACACCGTCGCCAGAAAGGCAACAGCGAAAGAATAGTGACGGGACATCTCAAACTCCGTGTCAAAACGAGCCCGCAACGTAGCGAAAGATGTTCCAGTATGCAATCAGTCAGATCAGGAAAGTTCCTGATTGTTCAATTGATTATTCTGCGACCAGCGGCTCGCCGCATTTTACGCAGCGGTAGATGGCCTCGCCGCGTACCACACGATTATGTCTGCGAACGGTCAGCTGGTGCTGCTGGCACTGGCAGCGGTAGGGGAAGGTATTTCGCCGCACCGATTCCAGCTCAAACTGGTGCGTACGGCGGGCGGGAACACCCAGCACGGCTTCCATCATCCATTTCCACTCTTTGCCGTGTGGTGCCACGCGGCCAAAGTGTTTCCACACCAGCAGATGCGCCAGCTCATGAGGGACAACTTCGTCGATAAACGCCTGCTGGTTTTCCATCATCAGCACCGGATTGAGACGGATCTCGTAGGATTCCAGCCAGGCGGTGCCCGCCGACGTCCCGCGCTGCTGATAGACCAGTTTAGGTTCAGGGTAATTTCGCCCGAGCTTCAGGTTGGCCTGCGCGAGTTTATCCCGCAATGCGCGCATAACGGCTTGCTGGAGGGCGATGGGAAGACGTGGGGTTTTCATAGGGCCAGAGGATAATGCGGTGGATATAAACAGTAAAGCCTTCTCCGGTGGAGAAGGCTTTTCGTGTATAACCCTCTCCCCGTGTGATGGGGGAGGGCATCAGGCCACAATAATCTTAGTTCTGCGCCCCAATCTCACGCAGTGGACGGCCTTTCATCAGGTTGCGTTCGATATGTTCCAGAGAGACGTGTTTGGTTTCCGGAACCAGCCACAGTGTCAGAACAATAAAGAGCAGGTTCAGACCGCCGTATACCCAGAAGGTATTGGCATTGCCGAGGGTATTCAGCATAGTCAGGAACGTTGCGCCGACGATCATGTTGGCAATCCAGTTCGTTGCCGTTGAGCAGGTGATACCAAAATCACGCCCTTTCAGCGGCTGGATTTCGGAACACAGCACCCAAATCAGCGGACCGGCACTCATCGCAAAACCGACGATAAACATCAGCAGCATCGCGACGGCAAAGTACTGCGCGGTCGCGGAGTGAATGCCCATATGCATCATGGTCCCCAGCACGCCCATTCCGATAGCCATCACCAGGAAACCTAAGGTCAGCGTTGGCTTACGGCCCCAGCGGTCAACCAGACCGATTGCGATAAAGGTCGCCAGCACGTTGGTCAGACCGACGATCACGGTCCCCCACATCTGCTCGGTGGTGTTGGTATACCCGGCCAGCTCAAAGATTTTTGGCGCGTAGTACATGATGACGTTCATCCCGGTGAACTGCTGCATCACCTGTAACAGCACGCCGAGGAACACCGCGCGACGGAAGTTGCTGTTCTCTTTAAACAGCGCCCAGCCGGTCTGTTTGACCTTCAGGCTTTCGCGGATCTCATCAAGCTCGTTTTTGGCTTCAGCACTGGTATCACGCAGGCGCATCAGCACGCGTTCCGCATCATGGAAGCGACGTTTCGCGGCGTACCAGCGCGGGCTGTCCGGCAGGAAGAAGACACCGATCAGCAGCAAAATTGCCGGGATGATAATCACGCCCAGCATCCAGCGCCATGCGCCGCTGTAGCTGAAGGCCGTATCGGAAAGGTACGCGCCAAGAATACCGATGGTGATCATCAGCTGATACATGGAGATCATGCTGCCGCGAATTTTCTCTGGCGCGATTTCAGACAGATACAGCGGGGCAGTGTACGACGCCACGCCAACCGCCAGACCGAGCAGTACGCGGGAGATGATCAGCACTTCGACGTTAGGTGCGGCGGCGGAGCAGAGTGAACCGGCGACAAACAGAATCGCGCCGATCATCAGGCTCTTTTTACGTCCGAGACGGTAGGAGAGCCAGCCGCTGCCGACAGCACCGACGGCAGCGCCGAACATCATGGAGCTCACCACCCATTCCTGGGTATGTGGGCTGATCTGGAATTCATCGGTGATGAAGGGTAAAGCACCGGCAATGACGCCGATATCCAGGCCGAAAAGAAGTCCTGCCAGGGCTGCGAGGAAGCAGACAAAGAATGTCATCGCCTTGTTGGACGTACGCCCCTGTTTATTATTGTCAGGCATTATGCCCTCCAGTTGGGTTATCAGTTTTATCGATGTAAAGGGTAGGTTAGTACGGCGTAAAAATATGTGACGCTACTCACATTGGTGTAATCGGTTACACTCACTTATAACTGTCAGTTTTATTAAAGCTCTGAAAATATAGTGTTAATTCTGTTGATGTGCATCCCGTTTAACGCAGTTTCAGACTTAACTGAAATGAAATGTAACAGCAGATGAAGGCAGAACATGCAAAGAGATTATTCTGAAAGAAGTGCTTTTATGGCGTGGTGTAAGCGGTTTCAGTACGAGTGGTTTGCCGGGTGGCGGCGATATCTCACGCGTGCAGGGCGTTAAAGAAATGTAGCTCACAAAAGTGAAGCGCGGGCGGGCAAAATCCCGGGAGCAGAAATGCAAAAGGCCAGCACGAGGCTGGCCTTTAAGAACGCTATCAGTCGCTAATTACAGACCGGCAGCGTCACGCAGCAGGGCGGCTTTGTCGGTTTTTTCCCATGGGAAATGTTCGCGACCAAAGTGACCGTATGCAGCGGTTTCTTTGTAGATTGGGTGCAGCAGATCCAGCATCTGAATCAGGCCGTATGGACGCAGGTCGAAGAACTCGCGCACCAGCAGGGTCAGCTGTTCGGTAGAGATCTTCTCGGTACCGAACGTTTCAACCATGATGGAGGTAGGTTCAGCCACGCCGATTGCGTAGGAAACCTGAATTTCACAACGATCTGCCAGGCCCGCAGCCACGATGTTTTTCGCCACATAACGTGCAGCGTACGCAGCAGAACGGTCAACTTTAGACGGATCTTTACCGGAGAACGCACCGCCACCGTGACGAGCCATGCCGCCGTAGGTATCAACGATAATCTTACGACCGGTCAGACCGCAGTCGCCCATTGGGCCACCGATAACAAAACGGCCCGTTGGGTTGATGTGGTACTTGGTGGAGGCATTCAGCCATTCTGCAGGCAGAACCGGCTTGATGATCTCTTCCATGACCGCTTCCTGCAGCGTTTTCAGCGAAACGTCTTCGGAGTGCTGAGTCGACAGTACGACCGCGTCGATACCGACGATTTTGCCGTCGTCATACTGGAAAGTGATCTGGCTTTTTGCATCCGGGCGCAGCCACGGCAGCGCGCCGTTTTTACGCACTTCAGCCTGACGCTGCACCAGACGGTGCGCGTAAGTGATGGGTGCAGGCATCAGCACGTCGGTTTCGTTGGTCGCGTAGCCAAACATCAGGCCCTGGTCGCCAGCACCTTGCTCAAGCGGATCGGTACGATCGACGCCCTGATTGATGTCCGGGGACTGTTTGCCAATAGCGCTTAATACGGCGCAAGAGTTGGCATCAAAGCCCATATCAGAATGCACGTAGCCGATTTCACGCACGGTGTTACGGGTGATCTCTTCGATATCAACCCATGCACTGGTGGTGATCTCACCACCTACCAGAACCATGCCCGTTTTGACATAGGTTTCGCACGCCACGCGCGCTTTAGGATCCTGCTCCAGGATCGCATCCAGCACTGCATCGGAGATTTGGTCAGCGATTTTATCAGGATGCCCTTCTGATACAGACTCGGACGTAAACAGGTGTTTTGCCATGTTTTATTTCACCTAAGGATAATTTGGTAAGCTCAAACTGCTGTGCGGAATGGCCGTAGAAGACGATTCTACCAAGACCGGCAGGTAAATGACACCGGCAGTCTGAGTGTTAATCAGTATAGATGGATTAACATCTGGACGGCTATTTTAGGTCACTTCTTCGCCCGATTTCCAGTTTTTTTTGACTAAGGTCTCACTGTGCTGAAAACGCAGGTGGAAATTTTTCCTGACGGGGCTGGCAAGGCGCGCATTTATACTTTGCATTTTGGGAGTGATGTGGGTATAAAACGCGGCGCGCGGCTCATACAAAAAAGCGCTCGATGATTTCATCGTGTCGCCACTTCCAGCCGGGTTGAGCAGTGAACACTTAGCTTTGGCTTGAGGTTCGTCTTCTGAAGGCGGCCGTGGAGGTGATACCCGATAATGAACTCTCGTTTTCCGCTAACTCAGTTACGCTGTTCTGGCGTGCGTCTGTTTCCCGCAACTCGCATTTCTAATCTGCAAACCTGCCGATGTTATACCCATTTCGGTGCTTCTCAGGATTCCAGGGCCGGCCATCCGCTTTGTGAAAACTGAACAAGGGCGCTCTTGTTAATTCAGGAGTTATCTCGTGGTTTCGCCGAACCTTGTCATACAGAGTTCGGTTACGTGTTTTACAATGATATGAATAAGAAACCGGTCGCACGGTCTGAATTTCAGCACACTCTGCTGGAATGCGGGGCCGTTTATGGGTTGTTATCGCGGTGTGACACTGCGATAGTAGTCAACTGTTTTACACTTAATACAAAGAGTTGAGGTTCGCTATGTCTGACGACATGTCTTCGGTTTCGCCTTCGTCAGCGGGCGGACAGGGTGTACTACGTTCTATGCAGGAGGTTGCGATGAGCTCCGAAGAGGCCAGCAAGATGCTGCGCACATACAATATTGCCTGGTGGGGTAATAACTACTACGACGTCAACGAACTGGGCCATATCAGCGTTTGCCCTGATCCTGACGTACCGGAAGCTCGCGTGGATCTTGCCAAACTGGTGAAAGCGCGCGAAGCGCAAGGGCAACGTCTGCCTGCACTGTTCTGCTTCCCGCAGATCCTGCAACACCGTTTGCGCTCCATTAATGCGGCGTTCAAGCGCGCGCGTGAGTCTTATGGATACAAGGGCGACTACTTCCTGGTCTATCCAATCAAGGTAAACCAGCACCGTCGTGTCATTGAATCGCTAATCCATTCCGGTGAACCACTGGGTCTGGAAGCCGGTTCTAAAGCGGAACTGATGGCGGTACTGGCGCACGCCGGTATGACGCGCTCGGTGATCGTCTGTAACGGTTATAAAGACCGTGAATACATTCGTCTGGCGCTGATTGGCGAGAAGATGGGCCACAAGGTCTATCTGGTTATCGAGAAGATGACGGAAATCGCGATTGTGCTGGAAGAGGCCGAGCGTCTGAACGTGGTGCCGCGCCTGGGCGTGCGTGCGCGTCTGGCTTCGCAAGGCTCCGGTAAATGGCAGTCCTCCGGCGGCGAAAAATCCAAATTCGGTCTGGCGGCGGGTCAGGTTCTGCAGCTGGTGGAAATGCTGCGCGAACGCGGTCGCCTGGACAGTATCCAGCTTCTGCACTTCCACCTCGGTTCGCAGATGGCCAATATTCGCGATATCGCCACGGGCGTACGTGAATCGGCTCGCTTCTATGTCGAGCTGCATAAGCTTGGCGTCAACATTGAGTGCTTCGATGTCGGCGGCGGTCTGGGTGTGGACTACGAAGGAACGCGCTCGCAGTCTGACTGCTCCGTGAACTACGGTCTGAACGAGTACGCGAACAATATTATCTGGGCGATTGGTGATGCCTGTGAAGAGAACGGTTTGCCGCATCCAACGGTGATCACCGAGTCTGGCCGTGCGGTAACCGCGCACCATACGGTGCTGGTTTCCAATATCATCGGTGTTGAACGCAGCGAGAATACGGATGCGACACCACCGCAGGACGATGCGCCGCGTGCTCTGCAAAACATGTGGGAAACCTGGCAGGAGATGCATGAGCCGGGCACCCGTCGCTCTCTGCGTGAATGGCTGCACGACAGCCAGATGGATCTGCACGATATTCACGTCGGCTATTCATCAGGCACCTTTAGCCTGCAGGAACGCGCGTGGGCAGAACAGCTGTATCTGAATATGTGCCACGAAGTGCAGAAACAGCTCGACCCGAGCAACCGTGCGCACCGTCCGATTATCGACGAACTGCAGGAACGTATGGCGGATAAGATTTACGTCAACTTCTCGCTGTTCCAGTCGATGCCGGATGCCTGGGGTATCGATCAGCTGTTCCCGGTACTGCCGCTGGAAGGGCTGAATCATGCGCCGGAACGTCGCGCAGTGCTGCTGGATATCACCTGTGATTCCGACGGCGCTATCGATCACTACGTGGACGGCGACGGGATTGCCACCACCATGCCAATGCCGGAGTACGATCCTGAGAACCCGCCAATGCTGGGCTTCTTTATGGTCGGTGCGTATCAGGAAATTTTAGGCAACATGCACAACCTGTTCGGTGATACCGAAGCGGTTGACGTGTTTGTCTTCCCTGACGGCAACGTGGAAGTGGAGCTTTCCGACGAGGGCGACACCGTGGCGGATATGCTGGAGTACGTACAGCTGGATCCGAAAAAACTGCTGACTCAGTTCCGCGATCAGGTGAAAAACACCGATCTGGACGCTGCGCTGCAGCAACAGTTCCTGGAAGAGTTTGAAGCCGGTCTGTACGGGTACACCTATCTGGAAGACGAGTAACCGTTAATGCCCGGTGGCGCTGCGCTTACCGGGCCTACGGGATACTTGAACCTGTACGAATTAACGGCGATAATTCGCACCAACATGCAGTTTCCGAATCAATCCCTTCCTCGTCGGGTTTAACGACGCGGAGGGGATTTTTTTTCATCTATTTTTAATGCATCGACTCTACATGAGGTCAGGACATGAGCACTTTAGGTCATCAGTACGACAACTCTCTGGTATCTAACGCGTTTGGTTTTTTACGTCTTCCGATGAACTTCCAGCCGTACGACAGCGACGCTGACTGGGTAATCACCGGCGTTCCGTTTGATATGGCAACCTCCGGTCGTGCCGGTGGCCGTCACGGTCCGGCGGCCATTCGTCAGGTCTCTACCAACCTGGCCTGGGAGCACAACCGTTTCCCGTGGAACTTCGATATGCGTGAGCGCCTGAACGTCGTCGACTGCGGCGATCTGGTGTATGCCTTCGGCGACGCACGTGAAATGAGCGAAAAACTGCAGGCGCACGCAGAAAAACTGCTGGCTGCCGGTAAGCGCATGCTCTCCTTCGGCGGTGACCACTTTGTGACGCTGCCGCTGCTGCGCGCGCACGCGAAACATTTCGGAAAAATGGCACTGGTGCATTTCGATGCCCACACGGACACCTACGCGAACGGCTGCGAGTTTGACCATGGCACCATGTTCTACACCGCGCCGAACGAAGGCCTGATCGATCCAAATCACTCTGTGCAGATCGGTATCCGTACTGAATTCGACAAAGACAACGGCTTCACCGTGCTGGACGCCTGCCAGGTGAACGATCGCGGCGTGGACGACATCATCGCGCAGGTGAAGCAGATTGTCGGCGACATGCCTGTCTACCTGACCTTTGATATCGACTGCCTGGACCCCGCGTTTGCACCGGGCACCGGTACGCCGGTCATTGGCGGCCTGACGTCTGACCGTGCGATCAAACTGGTTCGCGGTCTGAAAGACCTGAATATCGTGGGGATGGACGTGGTAGAAGTGGCGCCAGCGTATGATCAGTCTGAAATCACGGCTCTGGCCGCTGCAACACTGGCGCTGGAAATGCTGTACATTCAGGCAGCCAAAAAAGGCGAGTAATCGGGCTGTTTGACTCGCCATTTTAAACCGGGCAGTGCCCGTCACCCTCACGTACTCCCGGGTGACGGTGCGCTGCCCGTGTCGTTACTGGCTTTTCTGAAGGGGATTATTTGATTCCGTCTGCCGCCATGCGATCGCGGATATGCTGCGCACGCTCTGCGGACGCCGGGTGATCGTCAAACATTGAGCTTTGACGGCCTTCTTCCAGTTTTGCCAGTTTCTCAAAGCTGGTGGCTAAGCCTGACGGATTGATTCCGCGTTTGCGCAACAGATCGTAGGAGTAGTCATCCGCTTCTGACTCCTGACGTTGGGAGAACTGGGAGTTAACCAGTTTTTCACCCACGTCACCCAGCTGGGATTGGGACAGACTGCCAACGATACCGCCTGCAGAGGCAGCTGCCGCACGCACGGCATTGGTGCCGAGCGCCACCTGCATACCTTTCTTCACGTGGCCGAGTGCGACGTGGCCCATTTCATGGCCGATCACCGCTTCGACTTCGTTGTCCGTCATCATGTCCATCAGCCCGCTGTAAACGCGGATACAGCCGTTCGCCATCGCAAACGCGTTCACGTCTTTTGCCATATAGACTTTGTAATTCACTGCCTGGCCATTGATGTTATCGCCCAGCGCGGCGGCAATCTTGTTCAGACGCTGCGCGTAAGTGCTACTGGCCGGTGCGATGGTCGCTTTTCCGTCCATCTCTTTACACGCCTGGTCGCTCAGCGCGACGACCTGCGCATCGCTCAGAGAATAAGCCTGGAAGGCTTCTGCGCCAGAGCTCATCAGACCGTTTGAATCCATATTCTGACAACCGCTCAGCAGGAGCGTCGTACCCAGGGCCAGCACTATTGCACGCATTTTCATGATGTTGCTTCCGTACTCGTTAACTGAAAAAAGTCTGAAAAATGCTCCGGCAGCGAAGCCGCAGTCGCGCTAAGTATAAGGAATATCTGGAGCCCCGGGCGAGTAGATTGCGCAACATGCGAGCGTGATCCAGAGATTTCTTAAAGGGCAAAAGAATGCTCCATGTACATGCTTTGTCGCTTGGGTTACATTGTTGGCACTTTTTTCTGGCATAGCCCAAAACGCGCTGTCGTCAAGGGCGCGGCCTTTAACAGTCCGATCTGGAGTTAAAATGTCCTCACGTAAAGAGCTTGCTAATGCTATTCGTGCGCTGAGCATGGACGCAGTACAGAAAGCCAAATCCGGTCACCCGGGTGCCCCTATGGGTATGGCTGACATTGCCGAAGTCCTGTGGCGTGATTTCCTGAACCATAACCCGCAGAACCCATCTTGGGCTGACCGCGACCGCTTCGTGCTGTCCAACGGCCACGGCTCTATGCTGATCTACAGCCTGCTGCACCTCACGGGTTATGCGCTGCCAATCGAAGAGCTGAAGAACTTCCGTCAGCTGCACTCCAAAACCCCAGGTCACCCGGAAGTGGGTTATACCGCGGGCGTTGAGACCACAACCGGTCCACTGGGTCAGGGTATTGCGAATGCGGTCGGTATGGCGATTGCAGAGAAAACGCTGGCGGCGCAGTTCAACCGTCCAGGTCACGATATCGTTGATCACTTCACCTACGCTTTCATGGGCGACGGCTGCATGATGGAAGGCATTTCTCACGAAGTGTGCTCCCTGGCCGGTACTCTGAAACTGGGTAAACTGGTTGCGTTCTACGATGACAACGGCATCTCCATTGATGGTCACGTTGAAGGCTGGTTCACTGACGACACCGCAAAACGTTTCGAAGCCTACGGCTGGCACGTTGTGCGTGGCGTTGACGGCCACGATGCAGACGCGATTAAACGTGCAGTAGAAGAAGCGCGTGCCGTGACTGACAAACCATCCCTGCTGATGTGCAAAACCATCATCGGTTTCGGTTCTCCAAACAAAGCGGGTACTCACGATTCCCACGGCGCACCGCTGGGCGACGCAGAAATTGCACTGACCCGCGAACAGCTGGGCTGGAAATACGCGCCATTTGAAATTCCGTCTGAGATTTACGCTCAGTGGGATGCCAAAGAAGCAGGCCAGGCGAAAGAGTCCGTCTGGAATGAGAAATTCGCAGCTTACGCAAAAGCCTTCCCGCAGGAAGCGGCAGAATTCACCCGTCGTATGAAAGGTGACATGCCGGAAGATTTCGACGCGAAAGCGAAAGAGATCATCGCCAAGCTGCAAGCTAACCCGGCTAAAATTGCCAGCCGTAAAGCGTCTCAGAATGCGATCGAAGCTTTCGGTCCACTGCTGCCAGAATTCCTCGGCGGCTCTGCTGACCTGGCACCGTCTAACCTGACGATCTGGTCTGGTTCTAAAGCGATCAACGAAGATAGCGCCGGTAACTACATCCATTACGGTGTGCGTGAATTCGGTATGACCGCCATTGCGAACGGTATCTCTCTGCACGGTGGTTTCCTGCCGTACACCTCTACCTTCCTGATGTTCGTAGAATATGCGCGTAATGCCGTGCGTATGGCTGCGCTGATGAAACAGCGTCAGGTAATGGTCTATACCCATGACTCTATCGGTCTGGGCGAAGATGGCCCGACTCACCAGCCGGTTGAGCAGGTGGCTTCTCTGCGCGTGACCCCGAACATGTCCACATGGCGTCCATGTGACCAGGTTGAGTCTGCGGTAGCGTGGAAATATGGTGTTGAGCGTCAGGACGGTCCAACCGCGCTGATTCTCTCTCGTCAGAACCTGGCACAGCAGGATCGTACCGAAGAGCAGCTGGCTAACATCGCTCGCGGTGGTTACGTGCTGAAAGACTGCGCAGGTCAGCCACAGCTGATTATCATCGCAACCGGTTCTGAAGTTGAGCTGGCGGTAGCTGCGTGGGATCAACTGTCTGCTGAAGGCGTGAAAGCGCGCGTGGTCTCCATGCCGTCTACCGACGCGTTCGACAAACAGGATGCGGCTTACCGTGAATCCGTACTGCCGAAAGCCGTTTCTGCGCGCGTGGCTGTGGAAGCCGGTATCGCTGACTACTGGTTCAAATACGTGGGCCTGAACGGCGCCATCGTCGGTATGACCACCTTCGGCGAATCTGCACCAGCAGAACTGCTGTTCGAAGAGTTTGGCTTCACCGTTGAGAACGTAGTCGCGAAAGCGAAAGAACTGCTGTAATTGCGTAAACGCCCGGCGGCGAGAGTCTTGCCGGGCGCTATAAAAAACCAGGTGGGTAGCAATACCGCCTGGTTTTTTTTATGGGGAAAAACTGCCGAAGGAAGAGAGTAGCCGTTAATTTGCGCACTGAGGGTCCAAACGTGGCGCCTGTACTTTGCGATAGTCGCATAGTGGACCTGACGCCACGGATGACGACCAGGGCGAATATGTTTGCGCCGGAGTGGAATAATTCCGCGGTAAATGGCTGAAGAAATGTGACGCAAGTCAGATAAATGGCGAATCCCTCCGGGCGAACGTTCCTTTTATTCCCCGTTTCGCTTATTCTTGCTGAAGCGTTTCAGTCGATTAAATGTTCGACAATTGACCAATCAGTCGCAGTTTGTGACAGGCAAGGATTCCCCTCTGAGCGTAGCTGGATTACTCTTTCAGCCACCTCAATCTCAGGGATAGCCTTGCAGGAGACCTATGACCGTACGCGTAGCGATTAATGGCTTTGGTCGCATCGGACGTAACGTGGTTCGTGCATTATATGAATCAGGACGTCGGGCGGAAATCACCGTAGTGGCTGTCAATGAACTGGCAGACGCGGCGGGTATGGCGCATTTGTTGAAATACGATACCAGCCATGGGCGCTTTGCCTGGGATGTACGCCAGGAAAGAGAGCAACTGTTCGTCGGCGATGATGTGATTCGCGTCCTGCATGAGCGCAGTATTGACGCGCTGCCGTGGCGTGAATTGGGTGTGGATGTGGTGCTGGATTGTACCGGCGTGTACGGCAATCGCGAACACGGCGAGGCGCATCTGGCAGCAGGCGCGAAGAAAGTCCTGTTTTCCCATCCCGGTGGTCACGATCTCGATGCAACCGTCGTCTACGGCGTGAACCATCTCGAGCTGCAAGCCGAACACCGTATTGTCTCTAATGCCTCCTGCACCACAAACTGCATTATTCCGGTCATCAAACTGCTAGACGATGCGTATGGCATCGAATCGGGCACAGTAACCACGATTCACTCCGCCATGCACGATCAGCAGGTTATCGACGCGTATCACCCGGACTTGCGTCGCACACGTGCGGCGAGCCAGTCAATCATTCCGGTGGATACGAAACTGGCGGCCGGAATTACCCGCATTTTTCCGCAGTTTAACGACCGTTTTGAAGCCATTGCGGTTCGCGTGCCGACCATAAATGTCACCGCGATTGACCTCAGTGTCACGGTTAAAAAACCGGTAAAAGCCAGTGAAGTCAACCTGTTGCTGCAAAAAGCGGCACAGGGTGCATTTCATGGTATAGTTGACTATACGGAATTACCGTTGGTCTCAGTAGATTTTAACCACGATCCGCACAGTGCCATTGTCGATGGTACACAGACGCGGGTCAGCGGTGCTCACCTCATCAAAACGCTGGTGTGGTGCGATAATGAATGGGGCTTTGCTAACAGGATGCTCGACACCACGTTAGCCATGGCCGCACAAGGTTTCAGGTAGGGCGCAAAGTGCGCATGCAAAACTTTAAGAATCAACGAGAGGATTCACCATGTCTGTAATTAAGATGACCGATCTGGATCTGGCAGGTAAACGCGTTTTCATCCGTGCCGATCTGAACGTACCTGTTAAAGATGGCAAAGTGACCAGCGATGCGCGTATTCGTGCTTCTCTGCCAACCATCGAACTGGCACTGAAACAGGGTGCGAAAGTGATGGTAACCTCTCACCTGGGTCGTCCGACCGAAGGCGAGTACAACGAAGAATTCTCTCTGCTGCCGGTTGTTAATTACCTGAAAGACAAACTGTCCAGCCCGGTACGTCTGGTTAAAGACTACCTGGACGGCGTTGAAGTGGCTGCAGGTGAACTGGTTGTTCTGGAAAACGTTCGCTTTAACAAAGGCGAGAAGAAAGACGACGAAGCACTGTCCAAAAAATACGCTGCACTGTGCGACGTCTTCGTGATGGATGCATTCGGTACGGCTCACCGTGCTCAGGCTTCTACCCACGGTATCGGTAAATTCGCAGACGTAGCTTGCGCAGGTCCACTGCTGGCTGACGAACTGGAAGCACTGGGTAAAGCACTGAAAGAACCCGCACGTCCAATGGTTGCTATCGTTGGTGGTTCTAAAGTGTCTACCAAACTGACCGTTCTGGATTCCCTGTCTAAAATCGCTGACCAGCTGATCGTTGGCGGTGGTATCGCGAACACCTTCGTTGCCGCTCAAGGCCACAACGTGGGTAAATCCCTGTATGAAGCAGACCTGGTTGACGAAGCTAAACGCCTTCTGACCACTTGCGATATCCCTGTCCCAACTGACGTGCGCGTAGCAACTGAGTTCTCTGAAACAGCGACCGCGACGCTGAAGTCTGTTAACGACATCAAAGATGAAGAGCAGATTCTGGACCTGGGCGACGTGTCTGCACAGAAACTGGCTGACATCCTGAAAAACGCGAAAACCATTCTGTGGAATGGCCCGGTTGGCGTGTTCGAATTCCCTAACTTCCGTAAAGGGACTGAAATCGTGGCTAACGCAATCGCAGACAGCGAAGCGTTCTCCATCGCAGGCGGCGGCGACACCCTGGCGGCAATCGACCTGTTCGGTATTTCCGACAAAATTTCCTACATCTCCACTGGTGGCGGCGCATTCCTCGAATTCGTGGAAGGCAAAGTTCTGCCAGCAGTAGCAATGCTCGAAGAGCGCGCTAAGAAGTAAGCCATTCATGGGCAGGGAAACCTGCCCAAATTTCAGCGTGCTTTTTAGAGCTCGCACCTTTTCTAACGGCCGAAGATACAGGACTACGTAACATGTCTAAAATTTTTGATTTCGTAAAACCTGGCGTGATCACTGGTGATGACGTTCAGAAAGTGTTCCAGGTAGCAAAAGAAAACAACTTTGCTCTGCCGGCAGTTAACTGCGTGGGTACCGACTCCATTAACGCCGTACTGGAAACCGCTGCAAAAGTTAAAGCTCCGGTTATCGTACAGTTCTCTAACGGCGGCGCAGCGTTCATCGCGGGTAAAGGCGTTAAAACTGATGTTCCTCAGGGCGCAGCAATCCTGGGCGCTATCTCTGGTGCGCACCACGTACACCAGATGGCTGAGCACTATGGTGTTCCAGTTATCCTGCACACCGACCACTGCGCGAAGAAACTGCTGCCATGGATCGACGGTCTGCTGGACGCGGGTGAAAAACACTTCGCAGCGACCGGTAAGCCACTGTTCTCTTCTCACATGATCGACCTGTCTGAAGAGTCACTGCACGAAAACATCGAAATCTGCTCCAAATACCTGGCGCGCATGTCCAAAATGGGCATGACCCTGGAAATCGAACTGGGTTGCACCGGCGGTGAAGAAGACGGCGTGGACAACAGCCACATGGACGCTTCTGCACTGTACACCCAGCCAGAAGATGTTGATTACGCGTACACCGAGCTGAGCAAAATCAGCCCACGTTTCACTATCGCGGCATCTTTCGGTAACGTACACGGCGTTTACAAGCCAGGTAACGTGGTTCTGACTCCAACTATCCTGCGCGATTCTCAGGAATATGTTTCTAAGAAACACAACCTGCCGCACAACAGCCTGAACTTCGTCTTCCACGGCGGTTCCGGTTCTTCTGCTCAGGAAATCAAAGACTCCGTAAGCTACGGTGTAGTGAAAATGAACATCGATACCGATACCCAATGGGCGACCTGGGACGGCATCCTGCAGTACTACAAAACCAACGAAGCTTACCTGCAAGGCCAGCTGGGTAACCCGAAAGGCGAAGACCAGCCGAACAAGAAATACTACGATCCACGTGTATGGCTGCGTGCTGCCCAGACTTCTATGATTACCCGTCTGGAGCAGGCATTCAAAGAACTGAACGCGGTTGACGTTCTGTAATTTGAGTTGCTGAAAAGCGTTAAAAAGGTCCGCATTTGCGGGCCTTTTTTTATGCCTTTTCAACGGGCTGCCACGGCCTATTGTGTGATCTGTTTGGCATAATCAGCACTTTTTGTTTACCCTTTACTGACCTGCCTGTCTCCCAGTGAGATGGATTTTTTGTCTGGATTAGCAAAAGGAAGAATGAATGGATGATCTCGGTGTAGTAGATGGCATCAACAACGCGGGCACCTGGCTGGTGCGCAACCAGGCGCTACTGCTGAGTTATGCGGTGAATATCGTGGCGGCGATTGCGATTATTATCGTCGGGATGATCGTGGCACGCGTGGTGTCCAATGCGATCAACCGCGTGATGCGCGCGCGTCAGATTGATGCCACGGTGGCAGATTTCCTCTCCGCGCTGGTGCGCTACGGCCTGATTGCCTTTACGCTGATTGCTGCGCTTGGGCGCGTCGGTGTACAGACGGCCTCCGTCATCGCGGTACTCGGTGCTGCGGGTCTGGCTATCGGTCTGGCCCTGCAGGGTTCACTGTCGAACCTCGCCGCAGGCGTGCTGCTGGTGACTTTCCGCCCGTTCCGCTCCGGTGAATACGTCGATTTAGGCGGCATTGCCGGGACCGTGCTGCAGGTGCAGATTTTCTCCACCACCCTGCGCACCGTTGATGGCCGTATCGTTGTGGTGCCGAACGGTAAAATCATCGCCGGAAACATCATTAACTTTTCCCGCGAACCGGTACGTCGCAACGAACTGTTGATCAGCGTGGCGTATGATTCCGATATCGATAAGGTGAAAGCGCTGCTGACGAATATCATTGAGTCGGATGTTCGTATCATCCAGGACCGCGAGAGAACTGTTCGTCTGAACGAACTCGGTGCTTCGTCGATCAATTTCGTGGTACGCATCTGGAGCAAAAGCAGCGATTTGCAGGAAGTTTACTGGGACGTGCTGGAGCGCATTAAGCGTGAATTTGACGCTAACGGTATTAGCTTCCCGTATCCGCAGATGGACGTGAACTTCAAGCGCGTGAAAGAACACGCGAGCGAATAAATCCGTTCTGACAAACAACGCCCGCGCGTGAATACCGGCGGGCGTTTTTTTATCTCAGTGTCTGGTCAATAATGCTGCTGGCACCCTGCATCAACAGTCCCGCATCACTGATTCCTTTGTTTTCCTGCTGAGTGACCCATTCGGCCTGAACCTGCTGGTACCCGGTGGCGGTTTGCCAGGCTTTCAGCTCATCGTTTGTCAGATAATGAATGGTCGCGCCTTCTCGTTTCATCGCGTTGGTCATCTCGGCCAGATTAGCCTCTTGCGCTGCGCCAAGACGTTTTTGCGTAGCGGCGGCCGCACGTCTGATGGCACCGCGATCCTTGACGTCGAGGCTGTCCCACACCGCTTTATTCATCACCAGCAGATATACGTGTCCGAGCCACAGGGAAGGAGAAAGCTGAATATAAGGTGCGGCCCGCTCGGCGTGAATATCGTGCCCGCTGTCGAGGTTAACCATCAGGCCGTCAAGCTGCCCGTCCTTCAGCGCTTCGGTAATGTGCTCATTCCACGGCATATTCACCGGAACGCCACCCGCGTTACGTAAAAATGACTGATGCCAGAAACTGGCCGTTCGCCATTTGCTTGCGTTCAACTGATCGAGTTTCACATTGGGTTGGGTGGTGAAAAAACCTACCGGATACCCGAGGAAAAACTGCAGGTTTATCACGTTATTTTTTTCAAGCTCGTTCCCGAACTGGCGATAATCCTTGAAGATGCGCTGAAAGGCGGCAGCCTGGGCATTACCGCTGGCAGGCCCAAGAGGGAAGCTTTTAAATATCTGGTGCCGTGGAAGGAGGTCGGGCGTGTATTCGGGGACGACAGTGCCCATATCCGCAACACCGCCCTGGCTGATGGTCGTTAGTGCGTTATAGCTGGTGGACAGCTCGCCGTTCCAGTGGGCGTCGATTTTCAGGCGACCGAGGGATTCCGTCTCAATCGCTCTAAAAAAAGTCTCTTTTATGAGCCGGGTACGCATGTTTCCGTACGGTTCGTGATCGGTATAGCGTAAGGTAGTGGTCGCGCTGGCGGTGGCAGCCCACAAGCAGGTAAACACCCAGGCGGCGCAGTAAAGTAAAGCCTTCGCGTTATGCTTCATATCCATTCCTTTGGTACGGTTGCTGATACCTTCAGCATACGCTAAATCCGGAGTTAAAACGTTTGTCAGAATCTCAATACGGCATCATTAGGGTAGCTAATTAGGGATTAATATTATCAATTTCCTCTAATGAAGATCTCGCAGTATAGTCTGCCGTAACGACAATCGTGTAAGAGTATTTCCCCATGTTATCTTATTACTTTCAAGGCCTTGCGCTAGGCGCAGCCATGATTTTACCGCTCGGTCCCCAAAATGCGTTCGTCATGAACCAGGGGATCCGTCGCCAGTATCACCTGATGATCGCCATGCTCTGCGCCGTCAGCGATTTGCTGCTCATTTGCGCCGGGATTTTTGGCGGCAGCGCGCTACTGATGCAATCGCCGTGGCTGCTGGCGCTGGTGACCTGGGGTGGCGTAGCGTTCCTGCTGTGGTACGGTTTTGGCGCTCTGAAAACCGCCATGAGCAGTAACCTGGAACTTGCCAGCGCCGAAGTGATGAAGCAGGGACGCTGGAAGATCATCGCCACCATGCTGGCGGTGACCTGGCTTAATCCACACGTTTATCTGGATACCTTCGTGGTGCTCGGCAGCCTGGGCGGTCAGCTGGATGTCGAACCTAAACGCTGGTTCGCGCTGGGAACCGTGAGCGCTTCCTTCCTGTGGTTTTTTGGTCTGGCGATACTTGCCGCCTGGCTTGCCCCGCGCTTACGCACCGCCAAAGCGCAGCGCATCATTAATATTCTCGTCGGCGTGGTGATGTGGTTTATCGCGTTCCAGCTGGCGAAAGAGGGCATTAGTCACGTACAGGTATTGTTCAACTAAGCGTTGTCTTATGGACAACTGAAGCAGACGCGCTAAGCTTGCTGGCATGCGCCCTTAGGTGGGCACTTCGCAACATGGAGGAATAACAGTGAAGTTTAAAGTGATGGCCCTGGCGGCATTAGTCAGTTTTGGTGCAGTATCGGTACAGGCAAACGAATTGCCAAATGGACCGCACATTGTCACTTCCGGTACAGCAAGCGTGGACGCTGCTCCCGATGTTGCAACCCTTGCGATTGAAGTGAACGTGGCGGCAAAAGATGCTGCGTCAGCCAAGAAACAGGCCGACGATCGCGTTGCGCAATATCTCTCTTTCCTTGAGCAGAACGGCGTTGCTAAGAAAGACATTAACTCCGCGAATCTCCGCACCCAGCCAGATTACGACTATCAGAATGGTAAAAGCATTCTGAAAGGCTATCGCGCCGTGCGTACGGTGGAAGTGACTGTACGTCAGCTCGATAAGCTGAACTCGCTGCTGGATGGCGCGCTGAAAGCGGGTCTGAACGAAATCCGTTCCGTGTCGCTGGGCGTTGCGCAACCGGAGAAATACAAAGACGAAGCGCGCAAAGCGGCGATTGACGACGCGGTACGTCAGGCAGAGCAGCTGGCTTCTGGCTTCAAATCGAAGCTCGGCCCGGTGTATAGCGTGCGTTACCACGTCTCTAACTACCAGCCAAGCCCGATGGTTCGCATGATGAAGGCCGATGCCGCACCGGTTTCCGCACAGGAAACTTACGAGCAGCCGACCATTCAGTTCGACGATCAGGTGGATGTGGTCTTCCAGCTGGAACCGGCACAGGGTCAGCAGCAACAGCAGGCGCCTGCGCAGTAATCAATGACAAAAAAGCCGGGGTAACCCGGCTTTTTTATTAATCCTGTCTCAACACCTTATGCCCGTAGGCCAGCAGTGCATCGGTGACGTTGCGCATCATGCGGCTCTCCGGCGCAAAACGGTGCCAGTACAACATCCGACGCTGATACAGCCCCGGCGTTAAGTCGATAAGTTCACCGCTCTTCAACTCTTTCTCAATCTGCAAATGCGGGATCATACAGCAGGTCGTCCCCTGACGGGCCAACTGCACGAAGGCTTCAGACGAATTCACGATATGACAGGGCACGCTGCCCGGCGGCAGATCGAAGTTCTGCTGCAAGAACGCCTGATGCATATCGTCGAGATGATCGAAGGCCACGGCAGGGGCTTTCAGCAGCGCGGCACGGGTGACGCCATTCGGGAAATAACGCTCAGCAAACTCTTTTGAGCCGACAAAAAGATAGTCCAGCGCGCCGAGCTGATCGACCAGGCAGCTTGGCAACGCCTGCGGCTGGATACTGACCGCACCCACCACTTCGCCACGACGCAGCCGCTCCTGAGTACGGGTTTCATCTTCCACCTGCAGATTGAGGCGGATAGGCGAATCAGCCAGCACCGAGGAGAGGGCGGGCAGCAGCCAGGTGGCCAGACTGTCGGCGTTCACCGCCAGCGAGAGCAGCAGCGGTGTGGAACCGGTCTGTTCATCGCCGAGCCACTCCTCTTCCAGCAGCTCAACCTGACGCAGCAGGGCCAACAGCTTCTGCCCTTGTTCCGTCGGGCGTGGCGGAACGGTACGCACCAGCAGCGGTTGTCCGAACATATTCTCAAGCTGTTTGATTCGCTGTGATACGGCGGATTGAGTGATGCACAGCTTCTGCGCTGCGCGCTCAAAACCTCGTTCACGAATGACGGCATCAAGCGCCTGTAGTGTTCTGTAGTCCGGACGTTTCATTGCGGGGCAGTACTCCTGAATTTTGCTGATTCTGCACTATGACACAAATTTACCTTTGTGACAGACCAATTCCGACCACATCGGATCTGTCAGGGCTTTGCTCGGTAATGTGATACCGGTCACAGGGACATTCCCTGCCTGCCTGTTCTATAATACGCCCTGAGTTTTCACACCACAGGCAAAAAGATCATGACGCAGGATGAACTGAAAAAAGCAGTAGGATGGGCCGCTCTCCAGTACGTACAACCCGGTACCATTGTCGGTGTCGGTACTGGCTCGACCGCCGCACATTTTATTGATGCGCTCGGCACGATGAAAGGGCAGATCGAGGGCGCGGTATCCAGCTCCGATGCTTCCACGGAAAAGCTGAAAAGTCTCGGCATTACGGTCTTCGATCTTAACGAAGTCGATCGTCTGGGGATTTACGTTGATGGCGCTGATGAGATCAACGGCCATATGCAGATGATCAAAGGCGGCGGTGCAGCCCTGACGCGTGAAAAGATCATCGCTTCCGTCGCGGATAAATTCATCTGTATCGCGGATGCGTCTAAGCAGGTGGATATTCTCGGTAACTTCCCGCTGCCGGTTGAAGTCATTCCGATGGCGCGCAGCGCGGTGGCGCGTCAGCTGGTGAAATTGGGCGGTCGTCCGGAATATCGCCAGGGCGTGGTGACTGACAACGGTAACGTCATCCTCGACGTTCACGGTATGGAGATCATGGACGCCGTGGCGATGGAAAATGCCATTAACGCCATCCCAGGCGTCGTGACGGTAGGGCTATTCGCCAACCGTGGCGCGGATGTGGCGCTGATTGGCACCGCTGACGGCGTGAAAACCATCGTAAAATGATCTGACGGGGGGAGCCTTCCCCCCGCTAAATATTTTTCAAAAGCGAAATTCGGTGACTTGTGTCACGTTTTTTGACCTGTTCTGACGATCCTGCCGCTTTCCTGATTATCCACAGCATTTTCCTCTGACATTTCGCCCTGGATGACTTTTCTTCAGAGTGACGACGCAAACGTTCATATTGCTGCAATAGTTTTTTTTGATATGTTGGCGGGAGCGGATTTAAATCCAGCACAACATCAGTTCAGACAAAACAGGGTCGGGTAAATGGCAAAGGTATCACTGGAAAAAGACAAGATTAAGTTTCTGCTCGTCGAAGGGGTGCATCAGAAAGCACTCGATAACCTTCGTGCAGCAGGGTACACCAACATCGAATTCCACAAAGGCGCGCTGGATACTGAGCAGCTGAAAGAATCCATCCGTGATGCCCATTTCATTGGCCTGCGATCCCGTACTCACCTGACTGAAGAGGTTATTGCCTGCGCTGAGAAGCTGGTGGCTATCGGCTGCTTCTGTATCGGTACTAATCAGGTTGATCTGAATGCGGCAGCCAAACGCGGCGTGCCGGTCTTTAACGCACCTTTCTCCAACACCCGTTCCGTGGCGGAGTTAGTGATTGGCGAGCTGTTGCTCCTGCTGCGCGGTATTCCGGAGGCAAACGCCAAAGCCCACCGCGGTGTGTGGAACAAGCTGGCGTCCGGCTCGTTCGAAGCGCGCGGTAAAAAGCTGGGGATTATCGGCTACGGCCATATCGGGACGCAGCTGGGAATTCTGGCCGAATCTCTCGGCATGAATGTCTTCTTCTACGATATCGAAAACAAACTGCCACTGGGTAACGCGACCCAGGTGCAGCATCTTTCCGATCTGCTGAACATGAGCGATGTGGTGAGCCTGCACGTGCCGGAAAACGCCTCCACCAAAAATATGATGGGTGCGGAAGAGCTGGCGCTGATGAAACCGGGCGCACTGCTGATCAATGCCGCTCGCGGTACGGTAGTGGATATTCCTGCCCTGTGCGATGCCCTGAAGCGCAAGCATCTGGCGGGCGCGGCTATCGACGTCTTCCCGACAGAACCGGCCACCAACAGCGATCCGTTTACCTCTCCGCTGTGTGAATTCGACAACGTGATCCTGACGCCGCACATTGGCGGTTCGACTCAGGAAGCGCAGGAAAATATCGGTCTGGAAGTGGCGGGTAAACTGAGCAAGTATTCCGATAACGGTTCTACGCTGTCTGCGGTGAACTTCCCGGAAGTGTCTCTGCCGCTGCACGGTGGTCGCCGTCTGCTGCATATCCACGAAAACCGTCCAGGCGTGCTGACCGCGATTAACCAGATTTTTGCCGAGCAGAGCGTCAACATCGCCGCGCAGTATCTGCAAACTAACTCGCAGATGGGCTATGTGGTTATTGATATCGAAGCAGATGAAGATGTGGCGGAGAAAGCGCTGCTGAGCATGAAGGCGATTCCGGGCACGATTCGCGCGCGTCTGTTGTACTAATCTGCGGTTTGCTGTGTCGGGTGGCGCTGACGCCTTACCCGACCTCTCAGGCGAATCCAAATCGTAAGCCGGGTAAGGCGTAGCCGCCACCCGGCTTTATTGTTTACCTCACCACTCCCACACTTTCGACGGCGTCACCACTGCGGGCAGCGGAATATCCCATTTCTCCACCGGCAACGCTTTCACGCCCTGACAATCATGGGCATAGCCCACCGGCTGCAAACCATACAGCTGCCAGTTTTGCAGCGTGCGATCGTAAAATCCTCCGCCCATTCCGAGACGCTGACCGCTTTCATCAAAAGCCACCAGCGGCGTGATCAGCACGTCCAGTTCGCTTAAGGGGAGGACATCGCGCACGTCGAGTTTGGGTTCGCTAATTTTCAGACGGTTCACCACCAGTTCGCTGTGCGGATGGTAGTGCAAAAAGAGCAGATTGCCCGGACTGAACGGGTGCAGCACCGGCAGATAGACCTTTTTCCCGGCGCGCCAGAGTTGTTCGATCAGCGGTTGGGTATCCAGCTCGCCGTCAAACGACAGAAACAGGGCGACGGTATGGGCCATAACCACAGGGGGATACGCCATCATACGGGCTGCAGCGAGCTGGGCGAAATGCGTTTGTTGTTCGGGCGAAAGCGCTCGACGATGTTTGCGGATTAACTGACGGATGTCTTGTCGGGAAGCAGGGACTTCAGGAAATTGAGTCATGATGCTTGAAGGTAGTAAAGAAGGGGAATCTCCGAGATGCCGCCGCAGGCTGTAACCCTTGAACCCTTGGTTCAAGGTGAATGTGTCGTCATAGTCTTAAGGCTTCTCGGACGAACCGAGCATGCTCACCGACCATGGAGCGCCACATTCTTGTGGTATGAAATATCGGCTCAGGGGACTGGCCCGCTTGCGAACATCTCAGAGAAATTTTGTCTTCACAGTCACTCTACCATAGTCAACTGCAAAGTGTTATTCAAACTTTTGCACCGGCCTTTCGGGGGTGCGACCCTGATCAAGCAGCGCTTGTTCAATGGTCTGTTGGAGCATTTTAATCCGTTGCTCCATGCTCGCCGCGTAGTCGCGGGTCTTCGCTTTTTCCTGAGTTAATTCATAGCTGATGTTCAACGCGGCGATGAAAACCAGCTGCTCAGTATTTGTGACTCTAGTGCGTTCTTTTAGATCTTGCAACCGCTGATTCAAATCATCCGCAGCCTGATTCAAAGCATCCCTTTGTTCAGGCGGACAATTCACTCGCAGCGAACGGCCAAAAATTTGGAGATCGACGGGTTGTGCAGACATGCCACCTTCCTGCTGATTGACTGCGCGACCTTCGCACATGGCCCGGGGGCTGCGAAGGGGCGACACTATAGCTACCCTGATATGAAGATACAAGCCCTTTTCTGGTATCTCCAGGGTCCAAAGTGGTAGCATATCATGAATATTCCTCCAACGATGACGAATGCGCATGTCTATACAGAACGAAATGCCTGGTTACAACGAAGTAAGCCAGTTACTTAACCAGCAGGGCGTGGGTTTGACCCCTGCTGAAATGCACGGTCTGATCAGTGGCATGCTGTGCGGCGGAAACAGCGACAGCTCATGGCAGCCGCTGCTTCATGACCTGACGAACGAAGGTCTGGCCTTTGGTCACGAGCTTGCTGAAGCCCTGCGCAAAATGCACTCGGCGACCAGTGATTCTCTGGAGGACGATGGCTTCCTTTTTCAGCTTTATCTGCCTGATGGCGACGACGTTAGCGTCTTCGATCGCGCCGATGCGCTGGCAGGCTGGGTAAACCACTATCTGCTGGGTCTGGGCGTTACGCAGCCTAAGCTCGATAAAGTTACCGGCGAAGCGGGTGAAGCGATCGACGATCTGCGCAACATCGCGCAGCTGGGCTACGACGAAGACGAAGATCAGGAAGAGCTGGAAATGTCCGTCGAAGAGATTATCGAGTACGTACGCGTCGCGGCGCTGCTGTGCCACGACACCTTTACGCGCTCACAGCCGACCGCACTGGAAGTCCGCAAACCGACCTTACATTAAAAAAAGAACGCACAGGAGGGTGTCATGACTCAACAGGAGTTTCTTCGCCGCCGCCAGGCGCTTTTAGCCCATATGCAGCCGGGCAGCGCGGCACTGATTTTTGCCGCACCGGAAGCCACACGCAGCAATGACAGCGAATATCCCTATCGCCAGAGCAGCGATTTCTGGTACTTCACCGGCTTTAATGAGCCTGAAGCGGTACTGGTGCTGATTAAGAGCGATGACACCCACAACCACAGCGTTCTCTTTAACCGCGTTCGCGATCTGACTGCCGAAATCTGGTTTGGCCGCCGCTTAGGGCAAGACGCCGCACCAGAGAAACTCGGCGTGGAACGCGCGCTGGCTTTCAGCGAAATCAACGAGCAGCTCTATCAATTGCTCAACGGTCTGGACGTGGTGTATCACGCTCAGGGCGAATACGCTTACGCCGATGAACTGGTGTTTGCGGCGCTGGATAAACTGCGTAAAGGCTCTCGTCAGAATTTATCGGCACCCGCGTCCCTGACGGACTGGCGCCCAATCGTTCATGAAATGCGGCTGTTTAAATCGCCGGAAGAGCTGGATGTGATGCGCCGCGCGGGCGAAATCAGCGCGCAGGCCCATACCCGCGCCATGGAAAAGTGCCGTCCGGGAATGTTCGAGTATCAGCTCGAAGGCGAAATTCTTCATGAATTCAACCGCCACGGGGCGCGCTTCCCGTCCTACAACACGATTGTGGGCGGCGGGGAAAATGGCTGCATCCTGCACTACACCGAAAACGAAAGCGAACTGCGTGACGGCGATCTGGTGCTGATCGACGCCGGGTGTGAATATCGCGGTTATGCCGGTGACATCACCCGCACCTTCCCGGTGAACGGCAAATTTAGCCCGGCGCAGCGCGCTGTTTACGACATCGTGCTGGAATCGCTGGAAACCGCGTTAACGCTGTTCCGTCCGGGAACCTCCATTCAGGACGTGACTGGCTCGGTGATCCGCATCATGGTGAACGGGCTGGTGAATCTGGGCATCCTCAAGGGTGACGTGGAAGAGTTGATTGCCGACAACGCCCATCGCGCGTTCTTTATGCATGGCCTGAGCCACTGGCTGGGGCTGGATGTCCACGATGTCGGCGGCTACGGTCCGGATCGTTCGCGCACCCTTGAGCCGGGGATGGTGTTAACCGTTGAACCGGGCCTGTATATCGCGCCCGATGCGGATGTCCCTGCCGAGTATCGCGGGATTGGTATTCGTATTGAAGATGACATCGTGATCACCGGAAACGGTAACGAAAACCTCACGGCTTCCGTGGTCAAAAAGGCCGATGAGATCGAAGCTCTGATGGCGGCGGCGCGCGTATGAGCGTGATCATTGTGGGCGGTGGCATGACGGGCGCGACGCTCGCGCTGGCCATCTCACAGCTGACGCACGGCCAGCTCCCCGTTCACCTGGTTGAAGCCGTTGCGCCGCAGACGGCGCAGCATCCAGGCTTTGATGCCCGCGCCATTGCGCTGGCGCAGGGGACCTGTCAGCACCTGTCACGCCTGGGTATCTGGCAGGCGATTGCCGAGTGCGCGACGTCGATCAATACCGTTCACGTCAGCGATCGCGGCCACGCCGGTTTTGTTACGCTCGATGCCCAGGATTACCACATTAATGCCCTCGGGCAGGTGGTCGAACTGCACGACGTGGGGCAGCGCCTGTTCCGCTTATTGCAGGATGCGCCTGGCGTGACGCTGCACTGCCCGGCGCGTGTCGCAAGCTTCACCCGCAGTGACGCAGGGGTGAGTGTGACGCTGGATAATGGCAACGTGCTGGATGGCAAACTGCTGGTGGCCGCAGACGGCTCCCGTTCTGCGCTTGCCACCCAATGCGGTATCGAATGGCAGCAGCAGCCTTACGGTCAGGCGGCGGTGATCGCTAACGTTTCCACCGCTGTGCCTCATCAGGGCCGCGCCTTTGAACGTTTTACCGAGCACGGCCCACTGGCGATGCTGCCCATGTCGGCTGGCCGCAGTTCGCTGGTCTGGTGCCACGCATTGGATGTTATGGATGACGTGATGGCCTGGTCAGATGCGCGTTTTTGCGATGAACTGCAAAAAGCCTTTGGCTGGCGTTTAGGGCGAATCACCCACGCCGGGAAACGCGCCGCCTATCCGCTGGCATTAACCACCGCGTCGCGCTCCGTGTCTCATCGTGTGGCGTTAGTCGGGAATGCGGCGCAAACCCTGCATCCGATTGCCGGGCAGGGGTTTAACTTAGGATTACGCGATGTCATGAGCCTGGCGGAGACGCTGGCGCAGGCATGGCAGGATCGCGACGATTGCGGTGCTTACTCCGTGCTTTGTCAGTATCAGAAACGCCGTCAGGCAGATAAAGAGGCGACCATCGGTGTGACCGATGGCCTGGTGCATCTGTTCGCGAATCGCTGGGCGCCGCTGGTAGCCGGGCGCAACGCGGGCTTGATGGCGATGGAACTATTCATTCCGGCACGCGACGTGCTGGCGCAGCGAACTCTCGGTTGGGTCGCTCGTTAAGGAGTTACTAAGTGCAGAATGTTGATGTTGCCATTGTCGGCGGCGGAATGGTGGGGCTGGCGCTGGCCTGTGGTTTACAGGGCAGCGGCCTGCGTGTGGCAGTGCTTGAACATAAGCCGCCGCAGCCTGTTGCGCAGGACGCACCGCCAGAGCTACGCGTGTCGGCCATTAACGCCGCCAGTGAAAAGCTGTTAACGCATCTCGGCGTCTGGTCAGAGATCACCGCGTTTCGCGCCAGCTGCTACCACGGGATGGAAGTGTGGGACAAAGACAGCTTCGGCCATATCGCGTTTGACGATGAGAGCATGGGCTACAGTCATCTGGGCCATATCGTTGAAAACGCGGTGATTCACCACGCTCTGTGGCGCAAAGCCCAGAGCTGTTCCGACGTCACCCTGATGGCACCCGCGCAGGTGCAACAGATCGCCTGGGGCGAAAACGAGGCGTTTCTGACACTGCAAAGCGGCGATATGCTGACCGCGCGGCTGGTTGTGGGTGCCGATGGCGCAAACTCCTGGCTGCGTAACAAAGCGGATATTCCGCTCACCTTCTGGGATTACCGTCATCATGCGCTGGTGGCGACGATCCGCACGACCGAACCGCACGGCGGTGTCGCGCGTCAGATTTTCCACAATGACGGCATCCTGGCGTTTCTGCCGTTAAGCGATCCGCATCTGTGCTCCATCGTCTGGTCACTGGTGCCGGAAAAAGCACAGCAGATGGAGGCGGCGACGCCTGACGCGTTTAATCAGGCGCTGTGCATGGCCTTTGATAACAGTCTTGGGCTGTGTACGCTGGAAAGTGAACGCCAGCTCTTCCCGCTGACCGGACGCTACGCGCGGCAGTTTGCCTCGCACCGTCTGGCGCTGGTGGGCGATGCCGCACACACTATTCATCCGCTGGCCGGGCAGGGCGTGAATCTGGGCTTTATGGATGCCGCAGAGCTTATCGATGAGCTGCGTCGTCTGCATCGTGAAGGCAAAGACATTGGTCAGCATTTGTACCTGCGCCGCTACGAGCGCAGCCGCAAACACAGTGCGGCGATGATGCTGGCGGGGATGCAGGGCTTCCGCGAGCTGTTTGCCGGTAACAATCCGGCGAAAAAACTGCTGCGCGATGTTGGACTGAAACTGGCGGATACGCTTCCCGGCGTAAAACCGCAACTCCTTCGCCAGGCGATGGGGTTAAACGATCTCCCTGAGTGGCTGCGTTAAGCACTAAACGTTAAATTAGACCCCCATCACACTTTCCTCTCCCGGCCTTGGTGCCGGGATGTTTCCCTCGTTTGAAATATTCTAATTCCACGCCTCTTTTCGCATTAGATTATCTAATGTCGTGTTTTTTCCATGACGGAAATTAGCCGCGTTTTTCCACAGAAAATATCAGCCTGTGCTAAATAATGTGAAATTAAAGTTAATTTAATGCGGGGTAAATCGCATTTTGCCAGTGAATAACTCTGTAGGCTTTTCAGCGTTTTTTGGTCATAAGCTAATGTGATGACCCGCTTTAGCTTATGGTTAATCGCCGATTTCGGTGGTAAGTTCAGGGGAAAGAGAACGTTTGCGTCGGCGTCCAGGAGTGATACCGACGCCGGGTTTCGTGGTGAAATTTCGCGCGAAACACAAGATTGCCCCGCTCTGCTAAATCAACGAGGACAAGATGGCTCAACAGACTCCTTTGTACGAACAACACACGTTATGCGGCGCGCGCATGGTGGATTTCCATGGCTGGATGATGCCGCTGCATTACGGCTCGCAGATCGATGAGCACCACGCTGTGCGCACCGATGCCGGGATGTTCGACGTCTCCCACATGACCATTGTCGATCTCTGCGGCAGTCGCACCCGGGAGTTTCTGCGTTATCTGTTGGCGAACGATGTCGCCAAACTCAAAACGCCAGGCAAAGCGCTCTACACCGGGATGCTGAATGCCTCCGGCGGCGTGATTGATGACCTGATCGTTTATTACTTCACTGAAGATTTCTTCCGCCTCGTTGTTAACTCCGCTACCCGCGAAAAAGACCTCTCCTGGATTTCTGAACACGCTGCCAAATACGCCGTTGATATCACCGTACGTGACGATCTTTCCCTGATCGCCGTTCAGGGGCCTAACGCGCAGGCTAAAGCCGCTTCTCTGTTCAGCGAAGAGCAGCGTAAAGCGACGGAGGGCATGAAGCCGTTCTTCGGCGTTCAGGCAGGCGATCTGTTCATCGCAACGACCGGCTACACCGGTGAAGCGGGCTATGAAATTGCGATGCCGAACGAGAAAGCCGCCGATTTCTGGCGTGCGCTGGTTGAAGCCGGTGTCAAACCTGCGGGCCTGGGCGCACGCGATACGCTGCGTCTGGAAGCCGGAATGAACCTCTACGGTCAGGAGATGGATGAAGGTATCTCTCCGCTGGCTGCCAATATGGGCTGGACCATCGCATGGGAACCGGCTGACCGCGATTTTATTGGCCGTGAAGCGCTGGAACTGCAGCGTGAAAAAGGCACCGATCAACTGGTCGGGCTGGTGATGAAAGAGAAGGGTGTGCTGCGTAACGAGCTGCCTGTGCGTTTCACCGATGCCAGCGGCAATCTTCATGAAGGCATCATTACCAGCGGCACATTCTCACCGACGCTGGGCTACAGCATTGCGCTGGCGCGCGTACCGGCCGGAATTGGCGAAACTGCCGTGGTGCAGATCCGCAACCGCGAAATGCCGGTCAGCGTGACTAAACCGATTTTTGTTCGCGCCGGTAAACCGGTCGCCTAATCATTTTTTATCAGGAGAATTCCAATGAGCAATGTGCCAGCAGAACTGAAATACAGCAAAGAACACGAATGGCTGCGCAAAGAAGCCGACGGGACTTACACCGTTGGGATCACCGAGCACGCACAAGAGTTGCTGGGTGACATGGTGTTTGTGGACCTGCCGGACGTCGGCGCGACCGTGAGCGCGGGCGACGATTGCGCTGTTGCAGAATCGGTGAAAGCCGCGTCTGACATCTACGCGCCAGTGGGCGGCGAAATCGTGGCCGTCAACGACGCCCTGAGCGACTCCCCGGAGCTGGTTAACAGCGAGCCGTACACCGGCGGCTGGATTTTCAAAATCAAAGCGAACGACGAAGCAGAAGTTGAAGCTCTGCTGGATGCAACCGCGTACGCAGCACTGTTAGAAGACGAGTAATTGCTTTTCACCCTCTCCCGAAAGGGGGAGGGGATCCTAATATCACCGCACGTTTAGGAACCATCGCTCATGACACAGACTTTAAGCCAGCTTGAAAACCGTGGCGCCTTCATTGAACGCCACATTGGGCCGGATGCTCAGCAACAGCAGGAGATGCTGAAGACAGTTGGCGCGGATTCGTTAAACGCACTGATCGGCCAGATCGTGCCCAAAGACATTCAGCTCGCCACGCCGCCGCAGGTAGGTGACGCGACCACTGAATACGCCGCGCTGGCAGAGCTGAAGGCAATCGCCGGTCTCAACAAGCGCTTTAAGTCTTACATTGGCATGGGCTACACCCCGGTGCAGTTACCGCCGGTGATCCTGCGCAACATGCTGGAAAACCCAGGCTGGTACACCGCCTATACGCCTTATCAGCCGGAAGTCTCCCAGGGCCGCCTGGAGGCGCTGCTGAACTTCCAGCAGGTGACGCTGGATCTGACCGGGCTGGATATTGCCTCCGCTTCTCTGCTTGACGAAGCGACCGCCGCTGCTGAAGCGATGGCGATGGCTAAGCGCGTCAGCAAGCTGAAAAACGCTAACCGCTTCTTCGTGGCGGCAGACATTCATCCCCAGACGCTGGACGTGGTCCGCACCCGTGCGGAAACCTTCGGGTTTGACGTGATTGTTGACGATGCGGAAAAGGTTCTGGATCACCAGGATGTGTTTGGCGTGCTGTTGCAGCAGGTTGGCACCACCGGTGAAGTTCACGACTACAGCAGCCTGATTACTGAGCTGAAATCCCGCAAAATTGTGGTCAGCGTGGCCGCTGATTTTATGGCGCTTGTGCTGCTCACCGCCCCTGGCAAACAGGGCGCAGATATTGTCTTCGGCTCAGCACAGCGCTTCGGCGTGCCGATGGGCTACGGTGGTCCGCACGCGGCCTTCTTCGCGGCGAAAGACGAATTCAAACGCTCCATGCCTGGCCGTATTATCGGTGTGTCGAAAGACGCTGCCGGTAACACCGCGCTGCGCATGGCGATGCAGACGCGCGAGCAGCATATCCGCCGCGAGAAAGCGAACTCCAACATTTGTACCTCTCAGGTGCTGCTGGCCAACATCGCCAGCCTGTACGCCGTGTTCCATGGCCCGGTCGGCCTGAAGCGCATCGCTACCCGCATTCACCGTTTTGCCGATATTCTGGCGGCGGGCTTGCAGCAGAAAGGCCTGAAGCTGCGCCATGCGCACTTCTTCGACACCCTGTGTGTGGAAGTGGCCGACAAAGCGGGCGTGCTGGCGCGTGCTGAAGCTGCCGAAATCAATCTGCGTAGCGATATTTTGAACGCAGTGGGTATCACCCTGAACGAAACCACTACCCGTGAAGATATCCAGGCGCTGTTCAGCGTACTGCTGGGTGATGACCACGGTCTGGACGTCGCTAACCTGGATAAAGAGGTGGCGCACGACAGCCGCTCCATTCAGGAAAGCATGCTGCGTGATGACGCGATCCTGGCCCATCCGGTGTTTAACCGCTATCACAGCGAAACCGAGATGATGCGTTACATGCACTCTCTGGAGCGCAAAGATCTGGCGCTGAACCAGGCGATGATCCCGCTGGGCTCTTGTACCATGAAGCTCAATGCCGCTGCGGAAATGATCCCGATTACCTGGCCTGAGTTCTCTGAACTGCACCCGTTCTGCCCGGCCGATCAGGCGGAAGGCTACCATCAGATGATCGGTCAGCTCTCCGACTGGCTGGTGAAACTGACCGGTTACGACGCACTCTGCATGCAGCCAAACTCCGGCGCGCAGGGTGAATACGCAGGCCTGCTGGCGATTCGTCACTATCACGAAAGCCGCAACGAAGGGCATCGTGATATCTGCCTGATCCCAAGCTCTGCCCACGGCACCAACCCGGCGTCTGCGCAGATGGCGGGAATGGAAGTGGTCGTCGTTGCCTGTGATAAAAACGGCAACATCGACCTGGCCGATCTGCGTGCAAAAGCAGAGCAGGCGGGTGATAAACTCTCCTGCATCATGGTGACTTACCCGTCCACTCACGGCGTGTACGAAGAGACCATCCGCGAAGTGTGCGAAGTGGTGCATCAGTTCGGCGGTCAGGTTTACCTCGACGGCGCAAACATGAACGCGCAGGTGGGCATTACTTCTCCTGGTTTCATCGGCGCGGACGTTTCGCACCTGAACCTGCATAAAACTTTCTGTATTCCGCACGGCGGTGGCGGCCCGGGTATGGGACCAATCGGCGTGAAAGCGCACCTGGCACCGTTCGTTCCAGGCCACAGCGTGGTGCAGATTGAAGGCATGCTGACCCGTCAGGGCGCGGTCTCTGCGGCACCGTTTGGTAGCGCATCCATTCTGCCAATCAGCTGGATGTATATCCGCATGATGGGCGCGGAAGGGCTGAAGCAGGCAAGCCAGGTGGCGATTCTGAATGCAAATTACATCGCAACTCGCCTGAAAGACGCTTATCCGGTGCTCTACACCGGTCGCGATGGCCGCGTGGCGCACGAATGTATTCTCGATATTCGTCCACTGAAAGATGAGACCGGGATTAGCGAACTGGATATTGCTAAACGCCTGATCGACTACGGCTTCCACGCGCCAACCATGTCCTTCCCGGTGGCGGGTACGCTGATGGTTGAACCGACCGAATCGGAAAGCAAAGTCGAACTGGACCGCTTTATCGACGCGATGCTGGCGATCCGCGCGGAAATCGACCGTGTGAAACAGGGTCAATGGCCGCTGGAAGATAACCCGCTGGTGAACGCCCCGCACACTCAAAACGAGCTGGTGGCCGAGTGGAACCACGGTTATACCCGTGAGCAGGCTGTCTTCCCGGCAGGCGTGGCGAACAAATACTGGCCGACCGTGAAACGTCTCGACGATGTCTACGGCGATCGTAATCTGTTCTGTTCTTGCGTGCCAATGAGCGAATATCAGTAATACTTAAGCTCTGACAGGAGGCCGGGTAAGGCGTAGCCGCCACCCGGCTTTTTTATTGGGAGAAATATATGGCAATTGCACTGGTTACCGGCGCGAGCCGGGGAATTGGCCGAGCGACAGCCCTGCAGCTGGCAGGCGAAGGCTATACCGTGGCGGTGAATTATCACCACAATATTAAGGCCGCGACGGATGTGATCGCTCAGATTACCGATGCAGGTGGCAAAGCCTTTGCCGTGCGCGCGGATATCAGCGACGAGACGCAGGTGCTGGCGATGTTTGACAGCATTGACCGCGAGGGGGAGCCGCTGGCGGCACTCGTCAACAACGCCGGGATTTTGTGTGAGCAGAGCACCATCGAAAATCTCTCCGCCGAGCGCATCAACCGTGTGCTGGCGACCAACGTTACGGGCTATTTCCTCTGCTGTCGCGAAGCGGTAAAACGCATGTCCCTCAAACATCACGGCAAAGGCGGGGCGATTGTGAACGTCTCGTCGGCAGCATCGCGTCTGGGGGCACCGGGCGAGTACGTTGATTATGCGGCGTCGAAAGGGGCAGTGGATTCACTCACGACTGGGCTGGCGCTGGAAGTGGCGGCGTACGGTATTCGGGTCAACGGCGTGCGTCCCGGCCTGATTTACACCGATATCCATGCGTCCGGCGGTGAGCCTGGTCGTGTGGATCGGGTGAAATCCGCTTTACCGATGCAGCGCGGCGGCCAGCCTGAAGAGGTAGCGCAGGCGATTGTCTGGCTGCTCAGCGAGAAAGCGTCGTATGTGACGGGCAGTTTTATCGAGTTAGCGGGCGGGAAGTAGTGATAATGCCCGGCGGCGTTGCGCTGACCGGGCTGGAGATTTTAGGCCAGCGCAAGCTAAGCGCCGACCGGGTAGTTAGATGTTCTCGCCGTTGCTGGCAATCACCTTTTTGTACCACGCAAAGCTCTTCTTACGGGAGCGGGACATATCGCCCGTGCCGTCATCGTGCTTGTTCACATAGATAAAGCCGTAGCGCTTGCTGTACTGGCCGGTGGTGAAGGAGACGCAGTCGATGCAGCCCCAGGGGGTGTATCCCATCAGATCCACGCCATCATAGGTCACGGCTTTAATCATCTCTTCCACGTGTGCGCGCAGATAGTCGATACGGTAGTCATCATTGATACTGCCATCTTCTTCGACCTTATCGTACGCGCCAAAGCCGTTCTCAACGATAAACAGCGGTTTCTGATAGCGCTCATACAGCTCGCAAAGGGCATAGCGCAGGCCGACCGGGTCAATCTGCCAGCCCCAGTCGGAGGCTTTCACGTGCGGGTTCGGCACGCTGCCTTCGAAGCCGGAAATCGCGTCACCGGTTCCGCCTTCGGCTTTGACGGCGTTCGTCATGTAGTAGCTGAAACCTAAGTAATCGCAGGTGCCTTCACGCAGAATCTGCTCGTCACCCGCTTCCATGTTGATGGTAAAGCCACGGCGCTCCCACTCGTTCAGCACGTAGCTTGGGTAGTAGCCGCGCAGCTGTACGTCGGTGAAGACATAGCGCTCACGCATGGATTCCTGAGCGAACATCACATCTTCTGGTTTGCAGGAGAACGGATAGAGCGCCACCATCGCCAGCATGCAGCCGACTTTCATTTCTGGATTGATGCGACGCGCGGCCTTCACGGCCAGCGCGCTGGCAACGAACTGGTGGTGCAGCACCTGATACATGGTCTCTTCCGGGTTTTCATGCTCGGTATAGACCACGCCGGAGCAGCAGTAGCCGAACAGCGGTGCGCGCCAGTTACGCTGGTTGTTGATTTCGTTGAAGGTCATCCAGTATTTGACCTTGCTCTTGTAGCGCTCGAAGACCACTTCAGCAAAGCGTACAAAGAAATCAACCACTTTGCGGTTGGTCCACCCGCCGTACTCCTGCACCAGATGCAGCGGCATTTCGAAGTGGGAGAGGGTGATGACCGGTTCGATGTTGTACTTCAGCAGTTCATCGAACATGTCGTCGTAGAACTTCAGGCCTTCTTCATTCGGCTGAGTTTCGTCGCCTTTCGGGAAGATACGCGTCCAGGCGATAGAGGTACGGAAACATTTGAAGCCCATCTCGGCAAACAGCTTGATGTCTTCTTTGTAATGACCGTGGAAGTCGATGGCTTCGTGGTTGGGGTAATATTTGCCCGGTACCACTTCCTGAGTGATTTCACGCGGAACGCCGTGGGCGCCGCCGGTCAGCACGTCGCAAATGCTTGGCCCTTTGCCGCCTTTATTCCAGCCGCCTTCAACCTGGTGCGCCGCTACCGCGCCGCCCCATAAAAAATCTTTTGGTAAGGTGAGTTTTTTCATGTTTGCTATGCTCGTCTTAGGATCTATTGATTCCGAGTCTAGCAAAGCAGAATTAAATGTCACGATATAACAATTAGCCTGGAATGTAATATGTTACATCAAAAAAACAGGGCGTTTTATTCCGCCAGTTTCTTCGCCAGTTTACGGCCAATAGATTCAAGAATATAAATCACCGGAATTTGAGTCGTAATATCGTAGACGCCTGCAATACGGGTTTGCGGCACATGCCAGGAGAGATTAAAGTCCGCCAGTTTTGCCAGGCGCGAGTGCTCGTGGCTGGTGATAGAGAGCACTTTACAGTGATGCAGGCTGAACTGGCTGGCGAAGCGCAGGATCTCCTCCGTTTCGCCTGAGACGGACAAGACAATCGCCAGCGCATTTTTCGCCATATCGTTCGTTACCGGAAAATAAGGATCGTCGATATGGTTACTGAATTTACCGATGTTTGAGAAGAATCTCGCACCATATTTCGCAAGCGATCCGGACGTGCCCGCGCCGACAAAAATAATACGCTCTGACGATAATATAATATCGACCGCCTGCTCTAATAACGCATCAAATTCTTCGTTGTTAACGCTTTTAAAAAAGCTGATAATTTCACTGGTGCCGAAATTCGCCTGCTGCGGTTCGTTTTGTTCTAAATATAATTTAAACCGCACGCGGAATTCGGAATAGCCGTCACAGTTGAGCTTGCGACAAAAACGCAGCACGGTGGTGGTGGACACGCCAGCCGCATCCGCCAGCTCGCGGATGGTCATGTAGGTCACCTTGTCGCGGTTTTTGATGACATAGTTGTAGACCATCATCTCCAGATTGTTGAGACTGGCAATGGCGGAATGGGAGAACATGCTCACAGTGGCTAAACTCACTCATCAGACTTCATCTTCAGGGAATAATAACATGCAGCCTAACGACATCACTTTTTTTCAGCGCTTCCAGGATGACATTCTGGCCGGACGTAAAACCATCACCATTCGTGACGAGTCTGAATCACATTTTAAAACGGGCGATGTTTTGCGCGTCGGACGCTTTGAAGACGACGCCTATTTTTGCACCATCGAAGTGGTGGGAACATCGACCGTCACGCTGGATACGCTAACGGAAAAACATGCTCAGCAGGAGAATATGTCCCTTGAGGCGCTTAAACAGGTGATTGCAGAGATCTATCCGAATCAGAGTCAGTTTTATGTGATTGATTTTAAATGTCTTTGATTAAAACTCACATCTGTTAGGTGAAAATCGTTTTTAATTTAATGATTTTTAAGGACTAATCTGGGATTTAGATTTATTTTAGCTAACAGGTGTTCACTGAAATCATTCTCAGTTAGCATAGTTAAGCGATACATCATGATCTTATGTTTTCCCGGAGTCCTCTATGGTTAGCAAACCATTAACTGCGCAGGGATATTCACTGGCTGAGGAAATAGCCAACAGTATCAGCCATGGCATCGGCCTGGTGTTCGGCATTGTGGGCCTGGTGTTGTTGTTGGTTCAGGCCTTCGACACCAACGCGAACGCGATGGCGATCACCAGCTACAGCTTGTACGGCGGGAGTATGATCCTGCTTTTTCTCGCCTCGACCCTGTATCACGCCATTCCGCATCAGCGGGCAAAACGATGGCTGAAGAAATTCGACCACTGCGCGATCTATCTGTTGATTGCCGGGACGTACACCCCGTTTTTACTGGTAGGGTTAAACTCGACTCTGTCGCGCGGCCTGATGATTGTCATCTGGAGCCTGGCGCTGCTGGGGATCTTGTTTAAGCTCACCATTGCGCACCGTTTTAAAGTGCTTTCACTGGTGACCTATCTGACGATGGGCTGGCTGTCGCTGATTGTGGTCTATCAGCTGGCGGTGAAGTTAGCGGCGGGCGGCGTAACGCTGCTGGCGGTGGGCGGTGTGGTCTATTCCCTGGGGGTGATTTTCTACGTCTGCAAACGCATTCCTTACAACCACGCTATCTGGCACGGCTTTGTGTTAGGCGGCAGCGTGTGTCACTTCCTGGCGATTTATCTGTACGTCGGACAGGTTTGATTTGTGCCCGGCGGCGTTACGCTTGCCGGGCAAAAAAACTAAACACTCACTCTTCTAACGAATACGGCAGCGGCTCAATGCTCAGGGTGTTGGCATCGTCACGCACGCGGAACACGCTGTCCGGCTCCATGTCGTTATTCATCACCACCTGTACCAGTAGACGACCATCATCCAGCTGAACGGCGGCCAACACAGTGCCTGTACGACGCCAATTGTCGCCCATTTTCAGCTCCAGATCTTCTCCGGCTTCCGGTACGCGGCTGGCATGGCCTGCCAGATACCACAGGGCGCGTTTGTTGGCCCCGCGGAATTTCGCACGCGCCACCATCTCCTGACCGGTGTAGCAGCCTTTCTTAAAGCTGATGCCGCCCAGCGCCTGCAGGTTCGTTGCCTGCGGGATAAACTGCGCGCTGTTAACGGCATCAATAACCGCCAACCCGGCTTCGATGTTCAGGGCCAGCCACTGCTGGCTGTTGTTGAACTGCGCTTCACCGCGCAGCGCTTCCGTGACGCGCCCGGCGGTGGCCACATCGGTGACCAACAGGAAGCGTTCGGCAGGATGTTCAAACCACAGAATCGAGGTAGCGCCTTCGCTCACCAGCTGTTTTTCCGCATCCGGCAGTTCATTGAACAGATTTTTCAGTGCCGCGCGTGCCTGGAAACCGGCAACGCCCAGCAGAACGTGTTCGTCATCTGCGGCGATAGTGACCTTGGAAAATACCGCATATTTCTTCAGCTCAGTGAGCTGGGCATCGCGCAGGCTGCGGCGTTCGATCAGGGCGAAACCGTCCTGACGACGGAACAGGCGCAGATTGCTCCACATCTTACCTTTGGGATCGCAATGCGCCGCCAGCAGATGCTGGTGCTCAGTCATCTGGCCCACGTCGGCGGTCACTTGGCCTTGCAGATACTTTTCGGCATCCGCGCCGGTGAGGGTCGCCAGCGCCCAGTCATCAAGAGAAATCAGCGTCAGCGGCAGACGCGCAGAGGCGACAGGCTGGCGAGGAGAAAATGGAGTAAAAGCCATAGTGATGTCCTGAATTGCATAACGCTTCGATAGTGCCTAATGGTAAAAGAGACTGTAGTCATTGCAAGTGCTTTCAGCAGCCCAATTGTGCCTTATCGCTGTTCTTGCGTAGCGCTACGTAGAACAGAGTAATCCGCTTAGATTGCAGGGTTTATTCTGGAAGCGTGCTTCCAGTTGTTCATATTCCAGTAATGAAACAGCAAAAAACACGTTACACTAGAAATCGTCCCTCTTAGAGGTAGAAGAAACGTTAAGCAGGAAATCGACATGGACATTAACAACAAGGCCCGTATCCACTGGGCGTGCCGTCGCGGCATGCGTGAACTTGATATTTCCGTCATGCCCTTCTTCGAATATGAGTACGACAGCTTAAGCGATGATGATAAACGTCTGTTTATCCGCCTGCTGGAGAGTGACGATCCTGATTTATTCAACTGGCTGATGAATCATGGCAAACCCGCCGACACCGAGTTGCAGCGGATGGTGCAATTAATTCAAACACGGAATCGGGAACGTGGTCCTGTGGCAATCTGATCTGCGCGTCTCGTGGCGCTCACAGTGGATGTCTCTTTTACTCCACGGCATTGTGGCGGCTTTTATTTTGCTGATGCCGTGGCCGCTTAGCTATACACCGCTCTGGATGCTGCTTCTTTCGCTGGTGGTGTTCGACAGTGTGCGCAGTCAGCGGCGTATCAACGCCCGTCAGGGTGAGATCAAACTGCTGATGGACTCGCGGTTGCGCTGGCAGGGCAAAGAGTGGGAGATCGTCGGCACACCCTGGATGCTGAATTCCGGGATGATGTTTCGCCTGCGTAAAGAGGAAGGGGCGCGTTGCCAGCATCTTTGGCTGTCAGCAGACAGTATGGATGCCAGCGAGTGGCGTGATTTGCGCCGGATGGTGATGCAGCAGCCGACGCCAGGACGCTAAGAAATCAGCTAAACTTCTCTGCCATTTCGCCCAGAATTTGCTCGCACCAGTTTTGCAGGCGATCTTCACTGAGATCGTACTGGTTGGTTTCATCCAGCGCCAGTCCGACAAAGAGTTCGCCATCAGCGATGATCGGTTTGACGCTTGTGAACTCGTAGCCTTCTGTCGGCCAGTAGCCGATAAACGTGACGCCCTTCGGCGCGAGTTTATCGTGCAGCATCCCGAGCGCGTCCAGGAACCATTCGCCATAACCCAGCTGATCGCCCATGCCGTACAGCGCAATGATTTTGCCTTCAAGATTAAGCGAATCGAGCTGATCCCAGATGGCTTCCCAGTCTTCCTGTAATTCACCAAAATCCCAGGTCGGAATGCCAAGAATCAGAACGTCGTACTGCTCCATCTCTGTGGGCGCGTCGTCTTTAAGATTGTGCAGAGTCACCAGTTCCGGGCCAATGATGTCGCGAATTTTCTCCGCGGCCATTTCGGTGTAGCAGGTGCTGGAACCATAAAACAGACCAATATTCATCGCGTAAACTTCTCAATACTTGCTTTGACTTTGCGCGTAGTGTACCAGAAACCTGTACCATTACGTCATAATGGCCGATAGCAGAATCACAGGAGCAGACGTGGAAAAGGATCTCGCCCTCATCGAACAATTTCTCGATGCGCTGTGGCTGGAAAAAAATCTGGCGGAGAATACGCTTAGCGCTTATCGCCGCGATTTAACCCTGCTGGTGGAGTGGCTGGCGCACCGTGACCTGTCTCTTGAACAGGCGCAGCATGACGATCTCCAGGCCTTATTGGCCGAACGTATGGAGGGCGGCTATAAAGCCACCAGCTCTGCCCGCTTGCTGAGTGCGATGCGCCGCCTGTTCCAGCATATGTATCGCGAGAAGCTGCGCGCCGACGATCCCAGCGCGCTGCTGGCGTCGCCCAAGCTTCCGCAGCGTCTTCCGAAAGATCTCAGCGAGGCTCAGGTCGATCGGCTTTTACAATCCCCGGCGGTTGACCTGCCGCTGGAGTTACGCGATAAAGCCATGCTTGAGGTGTTGTATGCCACCGGGCTGCGCGTCTCGGAACTTGTCGGTTTAACCATGAGCGACATCAGCCTGCGTCAGGGCGTAGTGCGGGTGATCGGTAAGGGGAATAAAGAACGGCTGGTGCCGCTCGGCGAAGAGGCGGTCTACTGGGTGGAAAACTACCTGGAGCACGGACGCCCGTGGCTTCTGAACGGTGTATCGATTGATGTTCTGTTCCCCAGCCAGCGCGCGCAGCAGATGACGCGACAAACCTTCTGGCATCGCATTAAACATTACGCCACACTGGCAGGCATCGACAGTGAAAAACTTTCGCCGCACGTTCTGCGTCATGCCTTTGCGACGCATTTGCTCAACCATGGCGCCGATTTGCGCGTGGTGCAGATGCTGCTGGGGCACAGCGATCTTTCTACGACGCAAATCTACACCCACGTAGCGACAGAACGCCTGCGGCAGCTACACCAACAGCACCACCCACGAGCGTGAGTGCCGAACCATAGTGATAGGATTGAAAATGAAAAAATCTTTAGTGCTGTTCTCCCTGCTGGCAGCCTCTTTTACCGGTTTTGCCCATGCTGATGACGCAGCGATCAAACAGTCGCTGGCAAAACTCGGCGTGACCAGCAGCGATATTCAGCCTGCGCCCGTTGCCGGAATGAAAACCGTGCTGACCAACAGCGGTGTGCTGTATGTGACCGAAGACGGCAAGCACTTCATTCAAGGCCCAATGTATGACGTGAGCGGCGCGCAGCCGGTGAACGTGACCAACCAGCTGCTGATGAAAAACCTGAACGCGCTGGAAAAAGAGATGATTGTCTATAAAGCGGCGCAGGAAAAACACGTGATCACCGTGTTCACTGATATCACCTGTGGCTACTGCCACAAGCTGCATGAAGAGATGAAAGACTACAACGCGCTGGGGATCACCGTGCGTTATCTGGCGTTCCCGCGCGCGGGCGTGCAGAGCCAGCCAGAGCAGGATATGAAAGCCATCTGGTGTGCGAAAGATCGTAACAAAGCCTTTGATGACGCCATGAACGGCAAAGGTGTGAAACCGGCCTCCTGCGATATTGATATCGCCAACCATTACGCGCTGGGCGTGCAGTTTGGCGTCACCGGCACGCCAGCCATTGTGCTGAGCAACGGGTACGTTGTACCGGGCTATCAGGGACCAAAAGAGATGAAAGAGTTCCTCGACGCCCACCAAAAACAGTTTGGCGGTAAATAATCCGCGTGAAAACTAAGACAAAATTGCGCCGCCGCGAGGTGGATGAAAACGTTGATTTACCTGCCGACCTGTCGCCGCTTCTTCGCCGTCTGTACGCGGGGCGCGGCGTTCGCACGGCCAGTGAACTGGAGCGCAGCGTCAAAGGGATGCTGCCGTGGCAGCAGCTCAGCGGCGTCGAAAAAGCGACAGAATTGCTCTATGACGCGCTGCGTGAAGGGACCCGTATTGTCGTGGTCGGCGATTTTGACGCCGATGGCGCGACCAGTACCGCCCTGAGCGTCCTCAGCCTGCGCGCGCTGGGCTGCGATAACGTCACCTATCTGGTGCCAAACCGTTTTGAAGACGGTTATGGTCTCAGCCCGGAAGTGGTCGATCAGGCGCACGCGCGCGGCGCGCAGATGATCCTGACCGTCGATAACGGGATCTCATCCCATGCCGGCGTCGATCGGGCACACGATCTGGGGATCCCGGTTATCGTCACCGATCACCACCTGCCGGGTGAAACGCTGCCGGCAGCTGAAGCCATCATTAACCCCAATCTGCGCGACTGTGATTTTCCGTCGAAATCGCTGGCAGGCGTGGGCGTGGCTTTTTATCTGATGCTGGCCCTACGCGCGCTGCTGCGTGATAAGGGCTGGTTTGAGGCGCGCGGAATTGCGATCCCGAATCTGGCCGAATACCTCGATTTGGTGGCGCTCGGCACGGTGGCGGACGTGGTGCCGCTGGATACCAATAACCGTATTTTGACCTGGCAAGGGCTGGGGCGTATCCGGGCGGGGAAATGCCGTCCGGGAATTAAAGCGCTGCTTGAAATTTCCAATCGCGATCCCCTCAAGCTGGCGGCAAGCGATCTCGGTTTTGCGCTCGGCCCGCGTCTTAATGCGGCAGGGCGGCTCGATGATATGTCCGTTGGCGTGGCGCTTCTGCTCTGTGACAACATCGGCGAGGCACGCGTGCTGGCCAATGAGCTGGATGCGCTGAACCAGACGCGCAAAGAGATCGAACAGGGGATGCAGGCCGAAGCCCTGACCCTGTGCGAAAAACTCGAGCGCAGCACCGAGACGCTACCCGGCGGCCTGGCGATGTATCACCCGGAGTGGCATCAGGGCGTGGTCGGGATTTTGGCCTCGCGCATCAAAGAGCGTTTTCACCGTCCGGTGATCGCGTTTGCACCTGCGGGAGACGGCACGCTGAAAGGCTCTGGGCGTTCCATCCAGGGGCTGCACATGCGCGATGCGCTGGAGCGCCTCGACACGCTCCATCCCAATTTGATGATCAAGTTTGGCGGCCACGCGATGGCGGCCGGTTTATCGCTGGAAGAGGCGAAATTCGACGAATTTCAGCGCCTGTTCAGCGCGCTGGTGACCGACTGGCTGGATCCGTCACTGCTGCAGGGTGAAGTGGTCTCTGATGGCGCGCTGTCTGCGGCGGAGATGACCATGGACGTGGCGCAGATGCTGCGCGACGCCGGGCCGTGGGGGCAGATGTTCCCGGAGCCGCTGTTCGACGGGCGTTTTCGCCTGCTGCAACAGCGTCTGGTGGGTGAGCGTCATCTGAAAGTGATGGTCGAGCCGGTGAACGGCGGTCCGCTGCTGGATGGCATAGCCTTTAACGTCGATACCACCGTCTGGCCCGACAGCGGCGTGCGCGAGGTCGAACTGGCCTACAAACTGGATATTAACGAGTTTCGCGGCAATCGCAGTTTGCAGATTATCATCGATCATATCTGGCCAATTTAGCGTCACTATTCTCTATAAAAAAGGGCGTGGATTCGGTACAATCCCGCTCTTATCACCGCATTTTGACTAGTCCAATAAAGAAAAAAGACCATGTTTGAAATTAATCCGGTAAAAAACCGCATTCAAGACCTCACGGAGCGCTCCAGCGTTCTTCGGGGGTATCTTTGACTACGATGCCAAGAAAGAGCGTCTTGAAGAAGTAAACGCCGAGCTGGAACAGCCCGACGTCTGGAACGAACCTGAACGCGCACAGGCGCTGGGTAAAGAGCGTTCCTCCCTCGAAGCCATCGTTGAAACCCTGGATCAAATGTCTCAGGGGCTGGAAGATGTGTCCGGCCTGCTGGAATTAGCCGTCGAAGCCGACGATGAAGAGACCTTTAACGAAACCATCGCCGAACTCGACGTGCTGGAAGATAAACTGGCGCAGCTCGAATTCCGCCGCATGTTCTCTGGCGAGTACGACAACGCCGACTGCTATCTCGATATCCAGGCCGGTTCTGGCGGGACAGAAGCCCAGGACTGGGCGAGCATGCTGATGCGTATGTATCTGCGTTGGGCGGAAGCGCGCGGTTTCAAAACCGAAATCATTGAAGAGTCTGAAGGTGAAGTCGCGGGTATTAAATCTGTGACCATCAAAATCATCGGTGATTACGCTTACGGCTGGCTGCGTACCGAAACGGGCGTTCATCGCCTGGTGCGTAAAAGCCCGTTCGATTCCGGCGGCCGTCGTCATACCTCTTTCAGCTCCGCGTTTGTTTATCCGGAAGTGGAAGATGATATCGACATCGAAATCAATCCGGCCGATCTGCGTATCGACGTTTACCGCGCATCCGGTGCGGGTGGTCAGCACGTTAACCGTACGGAATCTGCGGTGCGTATCACCCACATTCCAACCGGGCTGGTGACACAGTGCCAGAACGACCGTTCGCAGCATAAGAACAAAGACCAGGCCATGAAGCAGATGAAAGCGAAGCTTTATGAGCTGGAAATGCAGAAGAAGAATGCTGAGAAACAGGTGATGGAAGATAACAAATCTGACATCGGCTGGGGCAGCCAGATTCGTTCTTACGTCCTCGATGACTCCCGTATCAAAGATCTGCGTACCGGGGTTGAAACCCGCAACACGCAGGCGGTGCTGGACGGCAGCCTGGACCAATTTATCGAAGCAAGTTTGAAAGCAGGGTTATGAGGAACCAACATGTCTGAACAACAAGCACAGGGCACTGACGCGGTAGTCGATCTTAATAACGAACTGAAAACCCGTCGCGAGAAGCTGGCCGCACTGCGTGAGCAGGGTATCCCATTCCCGAACGATTTTCGTCGCGATCATACCTCAGACCAGCTGCACGCTGACTTCGACGCGAAAGAAAACGAAGAGCTGGAAGCGCTGAACGTAGAAGTGTCCGTTGCAGGCCGCATGATGACTCGTCGTGTGATGGGTAAGGCGTCTTTCGTGACTTTACAGGACGTCGGCGGCCGTATTCAGCTGTACGTTTCCCGTGACGATCTGCCAGAAGGCATCTACAACGAGCAGTTCAAGAAGTGGGACCTGGGCGATATCCTGGGCGCGAAAGGCAAGTTGTTCAAGACCAAGACGGGCGAGCTGTCTATCCACTGTACCGAACTGCGTTTGCTGACCAAAGCATTGCGTCCGCTGCCGGATAAATTCCACGGTCTGCAGGATCAGGAAGCGCGTTACCGTCAGCGTTACCTGGATCTCATCTCTAACGATGAATCCCGTAAAACCTTCAAAATCCGTTCCCAGATTATGGCGGGTATCCGTCAGTTCATGGTTGGCCGTGATTTTATGGAAGTTGAAACGCCAATGATGCAGGTGATCCCAGGCGGCGCGTCTGCGCGTCCGTTCATCACCCATCACAACGCGCTGGATCTGGACATGTACCTGCGTATCGCGCCGGAACTGTACCTGAAACGTCTGGTGGTTGGCGGCTTCGAACGCGTGTTCGAAATCAACCGTAACTTCCGTAACGAAGGCATCTCCGTTCGCCATAACCCTGAGTTCACCATGATGGAACTCTATATGGCTTACGCAGATTACAAAGATCTGATCGAGCTGACCGAGTCACTGTTCCGTACCCTGGCGCAGGATATTCTCGGCACCACTGAAGTGCCTTACGGAGACGAAGTGTTCGACTTTGGTAAGCCGTTCGTCAAACTGACCATGCGCGAAGCTATCAAGAAGTACCGTCCAGAGACCAACATGGCCGATCTGGATAACTTCGATTCCGCTAAAGCTATCGCTGACAGTATCGGTATTAAGGTTGAGAAGAGCTGGGGTCTGGGCCGTATCGTGACCGAGATCTTCGAAGAAGTGGCCGAAGCGCACCTGATTCAGCCAACCTTCATCACTGAGTATCCGGCTGAAGTTTCTCCGCTGGCGCGTCGTAACGACGAAAACCCGGAAATCACCGATCGCTTTGAGTTCTTCATCGGTGGCCGCGAAATCGGTAACGGCTTTAGCGAGCTGAACGATGCGCAGGACCAGGCGCAGCGCTTCCAGGATCAGGTTGATGCGAAAGCCGCAGGCGACGACGAAGCGATGTTCTTCGACGAAGACTACGTAACCGCGCTGGAGCACGGTTTGCCGCCAACGGCAGGTCTGGGTATCGGTATCGACCGTATGGTCATGCTGTTCACCAACAGCCACACCATCCGCGACGTGATTCTGTTCCCGGCGATGCGCCCGGTAAAATAAGTCACTGAGATGCAAAAAGCCCCGGCGTTCATCGCGTCGGGGCTTTTTTTATGACCTTAGATCGGCGGCGAACTGCCTGAGTGCTTTATGGGCGATGGCGACCTGCGACACCATCCATGGGCTAAAGGCCCACGGCGTCGCGCCGACAGCGCTGAACAACGACTCCAGAACAACCCACTGAACCGCCATCACTTCATCGGGATTGAGATTCAGTGGGCTGACCAGCTTTGCGGCATATACCGGGCAAATTTCGTTTTCGACAATCCCTGAGGGGTCCGTTTCGCAGTAGCGAAAATCCAGCGCGATGGGCGTCAGATCTGTGATTTCGGCGCCAATTTCATACCGACAGCGGCGAATAAGCGCGTGTTCGGTACGTTCGCCGGTTTGCGGGTGGCCGCAGACGGAGTTGGTCCAGACGCCGGGCCAGGCTTTTTTGCTCAGGGCGCGACGTGTGACAAGGCACTCCCCCTGGGTGTTAAACAACCACGAAGAGAAAGCCAGATGCAGAGGGGTATGCGATGTGTGGGCGGCATACTTTTCCTGAGTGCCGATGACCTCTCCCTGGGCGTTAACCAAAATGACGTGTTCTTGTGTGCTCATTCCGACTCCAGTACCCGAACGACGGGATGGCAACATTATATCTCACTCTTTGGCTGGCGGCTTGAATGCTGAATGCGGAAAGAGTCTTTGCAGCAAAGATTGGCAACAGAATTCAGGCTGCTATCATAGGACGCCATTTACGCTGACCGAGGAGCCGCTTTGTTTGCAGGAAGCCTGACAAGAAATCCCCTGATTGCCCTTTTTTGCCTGATGCTGACGCTCATGCTGGCAGGCTGTTCGGGCAGTAAATCAGCGGATTCGGGAAGCTACTCCGGCGCGGTCTACACCGTTAAGCGCGGCGACACACTCTATAAAATCTCGCGCTCAACCGGAACGAGCGTGAAAGACCTGGCTCGCCTGAACAATATTTCTGCACCTTATACCATCGAGATAGGGCAAAAGCTCAGGCTCAATAGCGGTAGCTCGACGGCGAAAAAATCCTCTTCCTCGAAAGGTAAAACCGCCAAAGTGACGCCGTCTTATGCGGTGCCGCAATCGTCCTGGCCGCCGGTCGGGCAACGCTGCTGGGTGTGGCCTGCCAGTGGGAAAGTGATTATGCCGTACTCCACCGCTGAAGGTGGCAACAAAGGCATTGATATTGCGAATGCGCGCGGAACGCCAGTCTATGCGTCGGGTGCAGGGAAGGTGGTTTACGTGGGCGACCAGCTGCGCGGTTACGGCAACCTGATCATGATTAAGCACGGTGAGGACTACATTACCGCTTACGCGCACAACGATACGCTGCTGGTGAATAACGGACAAAACGTAAAAGCCGGACAGAAAATCGCGACCATGGGCAGCACGGGAGCCAGTTCCGTTGCGCTGCATTTCCAGATTCGCTATCGCGCAACGGCGATTGATCCCCAGCGCTACCTTCCGGCGCAGGGCAGCAAACCGAAATGCTAAGCGGTTAATTATTCACCGGTTAGCAGTCGGGAGGCTTGTGTGAACATGCGTAAGGTCTATAATGCCTTACGCACCTCAAAGCGGGCGTAGTTCAATGGTAGAACGAGAGCTTCCCAAGCTCTATACGAGGGTTCGATTCCCTTCGCCCGCTCCAGCTCTACCCCACCCAGTCCAAAATACTCACACCAATATCAATTACTGTCCTGCAGATGTATTCCCAGTCCCGTTTTTCCTTTCGCAAGGTCCGGACGCAGGGTTAACGCAGGAATCTCATAATCTCCGGCGTTCTGACGACGATAATTCAGCGGCGCTGTGTGCCACAAACTGTCCAGCCTGTCAGTCAGCTGCTGGCGGTAACCGGCATACTTCGCGTCGTCGGTTTTCCCGGTGCGGTAAATCAGCATTGGCGGCAGCACCGTAAAGCCTGGGTAGAAAAGCATCCCGTGCTGGATTGGAAAGAGAATGTCGTCGATAGCACCGTTTATGCCACGCGGAGCGTAGTGCGATTCCCAGCCGCCGGTGGTGACCAGCAGCATCGCACGTTTGCCGGACAGATTCCCCTCGCCATAACGATCGCCCCAGTGGTGGTCGCTGTGCTCGCCCACGCCGTAGGCAAAACCATTGGCGTACACCCGGTCAAACCAGCCTTTCATGATGGCAGGCATTGAGAACCACCACAGCGGAAACTGGAAAATCACGGCATCGGCCCAGCGTAATTTTTCCTGCTCAGCGGCGATATCCGCTGCTTGTTGGGCGTTGTCGTAAGCAAAGCGGGAGTCTACGGAAGGGTCAAAACGTTCACCGCGCAACGGGGCGAGTGAATCATCGGTATCCAGGACGGTCTTCCACTTCATGCCATAGAGATCAGAAACGTGCACCTGATGACCGGTCTGCTGCAGATGTCTGACAGCCTCATCTTTCAGCTGTCCGTTAAGCGAGCGGGGTTCGGGATGGGCAAAGACAATTAATACATTCATGAGCGATTCCTGATAGAGAAAGTCCCGTCAGAATAGGGAAATCTCCGTTATAGTAAAAATTGATTACCGCAATGACAGGTATTGCCATGATTAATTTCTCGCAGCTCGATCTCAATCTCCTCCTCACGCTGCAGGTACTCCTCGACGAGCTGAATGTGACTCGGGCAGCGAGGCGCTTGAACCTCTCCCAGCCCTCCGTCAGCGTCCAGCTGGCGCGGTTACGGGAAGTTTTTAACGATCCGCTGCTTCTGCCGGGGCCGCGCGGGATGAGGCCAACGGCCCGAGCCGACGCCCTGCGGGAACCGCTGCGTCAGGCGCTGGCGGCTCTGGAGTCGGTGGTCGCCCCGGCGGCATCATTCGAACCAGAGAAATCAGAAAATACCTGGCGCGTGGCGGCAACGGACTACATGGCGACGGCAATCCTGCTGCCCGCGCTGGAAGCGCTCCGCCAGGCGGCGCCGCTCTCGCGCCTTGCCGTGTATGAGCTTAATCCGCAGCGGATTTTGCGGCAGGCTGAGCAGGGCGATATCGATCTGATTTTTCATACCCGGGAGGGGGCGCCCGCGTCATTACATCAGCGGGTGATCTTCAGCGAGCGCTATGTTCTGGCAGGCCGTCGCGACCATCCGGCGCTCCGAACGGGCGTCACGGCAAAGCAGTTTTCACAGCTCGAACACGCGATAGTCTCCCCGGATGGCGGCGGCTTCTGGGCTGCTACAGACGTGGCGTTGGCTCGCAGCGGGCTGGCACGAAAAGTCGTGCTGTCGGTGCCGCATTTCCTGTTCCTGGTCGAAGCGCTGTTGAAAACCGATCTGGTGGCGGTGGTGCCGGAAAGGCTCACGCGTAATATAGCGGGATTAACTGTCTCAGCGCCGCCTGTCGACGTGGAAGGCTTTGATATGCTGATGCTTTGGCATGAACGGTTGCATCGCGATGCGGGCCACGTCTGGCTACGTCAGATGCTGATGAAACAGCTCGGCTGAGCCATAGTCACCTCGTGATATCAGCGCTATGCTTATCCCGAACGCATAACAATAACAGAGGCAATGTCATGGATAAGGATTTACTGGACGCGGGGTACCGGGCCTATACCGGGGAAAAGATCGATGTCTACTTCAATACGGGGATATGCCAGCACTCAGGAAACTGCGTGCGCGGCAGCAGCAAGCTGTTTAATCTGAAGCGTAAGCCGTGGATCATCCCCGATGAAGTGGATATCGAGACGGTCAAGAGAGTGATTGATACCTGCCCGAGCGGTGCCCTGAAGTACCGCCAGAAATAAGCGAGGAACCATGGATATTCTGGAAGGCCATAACAAGTTTTACGTCAACGATGCACAAGGGAATCAGGTTGCTGAAATTGTGTTTGTTCCGACCGGGGAGCATCTGAGCATTATCGAGCACACGGACGTCGATGCCAGCCTGAAAGGGCAGGGCGTAGGAAAACAGCTGGTGGCGAAAGTGGTCGAGAAAATGCGCGCGGAGAACCGCAAAGTTATCCCGCTGTGCCCGTTCGCCAAACACGAGTTTGATAAAACGCGCGAATACGACGATTTCCGCGCCTGACTTCAGCACCGGCTCCCGCCGGTGTTTTTTTATCTGAACTGTCCGTAAATCAGAATGACGGATATGACCACCATCACCCCACCGGAAATCATGCCGACTACCCGCGCCGCCTGAGGGCGTGTGGCTAATAGCGCCCGTGAACCGTAGCCCACCAGCAGGTAGATCAGCGTGCAGGTGAGCAGGTGCATCATCGCCAGCGCGGACATCTGCACAGGCACCGACCAGCTGCCTTTGGGGTCGGTAAATTGCGGAAGCAGCGCCAGAAACAGCAGGAACACTTTCGGGTTCAGTCCGCTGATACAAAGCCCTTTAAGCGCCCACTGGTTCCAGCTTCCGTCCTGCTGCTCAGCGGCGCTGACCGTGGCCGGATGGCGCAAAATCGTCACGCCCAGCCACAGCAAATAGACGGCACCCAGGACGGTCAGCAGCGACAGCGCCAGAGGATGCCCGGCGATCAACACTCCGACACCCGCCACCACAATAACCGTCGCCAGCAAATGCCCGGACATCAGCCCCATCACAGCCGGTACCACGCGCCGCCCGTTGATCCCCGCGCTGATGGCATAAGCCCAGTCGGCACCTGGCGTCATTATCAGCAGAAAAGAGACCAGCCAGAACCCGACGACGATACTCATTTCCATTCTTTGATCACCCTTCCAAAACGACATTAGCGGAAAGAAAGAATATCGACATCCAGGCGAAATGAGCTTCCAATGTTATGCTGAAAACAGGTCTAAAATGAGAAACTCTTCTAAATGGATAGCATCGATCGAAAAATACTTGCTGAGCTACAGGTGGATGGCCGTCTGTCGCTTACGGAACTGGCCGAACGGGTAAACTTAAGCCTCTCGCCCTGTCATCGACGCGTGCGCGCCCTGGAGCAGAGCGGTGCGATTACGGGCTATCGCGCAAATCTCGATCCCGCGAAAATGGGCTTCAATTTTGTGGCGATTGTTTTTGCGACGTTAAAAGAGGGCGACAAGCGGGCCGTCAGCGCCTTTGAGGCGGCGGTGGAAGAGATCCCGCAGATCGTGCTGGCGCAGCGTCTGTTCGGCGATCCTGACTATTTAATGCATGTGGTCACGCGCGATCTTCCCGCGTTCCAAAAACTGTACGATGAGAAATTATCGGCACTGCCTGGCGTGCAGCATTTGCGCTCGACGCTGGTGATGAAAACCGTCGTGCAGGATCGGCCATTCCCCCTCGACACCTTAAAACAAGGATAACCCGATGATAGAGACACCACGACTGCTGCTCCGGCAGTGGAGACCAGAGGATCTGGTCCCTTTTGCGGCACTCAATGGCGACAGCGACGTCATGCGATTTTTCCCGGCGACCTTGACGCGGGAAGAGAGCGACAATCTTGCCGCGCGATTTCAGGAAGGCATCGCCGAACGCGGCTGGGGATTTTGGGCCATTGAGTTAACCGCGACGGGGGAGTTTATCGGTAGCCTGGGGCTGCACCCTCAGCCTGACCGTTTTGCCTTTTCACCCTGCACGGAGATTGGCTGGCGTCTGGCAAAACCGTTCTGGCATCGGGGGCTGGCGTACGAGTCGGCCACGGCGGCGCTAGAGTATGGCTTTAAAACGCTGGGGCTGAGCGAGGTGGTCTCATTTACCTCGGTGCTGAATGCGCCGTCTGAGAACCTGATGAAACGCCTGGGGATGATAAAAGAGGGCGAGTTTTTGCATCCTGCGCTCGCCCCCGATCATCGTCTCGCGGAGCATGTACTCTATCGCATAGCGCGGCAAGTGTAGCCCGGAAAGCGAAGCGCTCACCGGGCCTGCATGAGGGCTAACCGACAAACATGACCGACACGCACAGCACGCCGACGATCAGCGTCAGCAGATTGCCGAAAGAGCGGTAAGGTTTCAGCGTCGGGATGAGATAGGTGGAGAGCGTCGGCATGATGAACAGAATCATGGCGATCAAAGGCCCGCTGATGGCGTAAATCATCGAAATCGCGTTCGGGTTGATGAAACAGACCACGAAGGTAATAAACGACACCACCATGATCGATACCGCGCGATTAAAGGCGCGGCTTTTCTTAATGCCCACCTGATGCAGCGACGATTTAACGATCTCCGTCGCCCCTTCAATGACCCCAAAATAGGTGCCGAGGAAAGATTTCGACATCGCCACAATCGCCACCACAATGCCCGAAATACCCAACCATGCCGGGGAAGATGGCATCATCGAGAGGGCCGAGAGAATTGTCACGCCCTCTTCTTTGGCCGCCACGATGTACGACGGCGGAATCGACAGCAGGCAGCTGAAGACAAAGAACAACACGCTCAGGCAAATAATCAGGTACGCAACCTTCATGATTTTTTTGCATTTACCCATGGCCGCATCACCGTACTTTTCACGTCTGTCGACGGCGAAAGTGGAGATGATTGGCGTATGGCTAAAAGCGAAAACCATCACTGGAATAGAAATCCATACCTGGTGCAGCGTGTGCTGATCGAACGCCATCTGGCTGGTCAACAGCGACGGCTGCCAGCTGCCGGTGAGATACAGGGACACAAACAGGAAGTAGGCGATCAGCGGGAAGACCAGAAAACCCATCACCTTGAGGGTGATATGACGGCCCGTTAAGAAGATCAGATTCAGCACCATCACCACGCCAAGACTCACCAGCACGCGCACGGTGGTGTCAACGGTGAGATGCTTCGCCAGCTGTTCTGTTATCGAGTTGGTGATCGCCACGGCGTAAATCAGCACCACCACGAAGAAGGCGACAAAATAGAGCGTGGTGATCAGGTTGCCGATCTTTTTGCCGTAGTAGTGCGCCACCGCGCTGGTGATCCCTTCACTGCCTTTGGCGTTCGACGACAGGATAAACTGGGCCAGCGCTTTGTGCGGCCAGTAGGTTAAAGGATAAGCCACGAGGGCCGTAATGAGCAGGACAATCGCGCCTGCGGAGCCGAGCTGAATGGGCAAGAACAGGGTTCCTGCGCCCACGGCAGTGCCGTAGAGGGCGAAACTCCAGAGAGTCTCTTCTTTTGACCAAATTTTCGACATTAGAGCAACGTATCAACTATAAAACGAACAAAAAGGAGGGTAATTTACCATAATTATGCGTTGAAGGCGCAGTTGACGTCGCAGGTCAGGCCGGAAGAGGGTTCCGGCCTTAGAGGGATCAGTTCGCCAGGGCGCGTCGTTGCTGGCGGCGCTTGATGACTTTTTCGCGCAGCGTATCGTACGCCCAGTTATAGAACATGGTGTACGGCAGGAAAAACAGGAAGAAACCGATCTCCAGGGTAAATGCCTGCAGGAGCGTTACGCCGAGCACCGCCGAGACGATCGACACCCCGATTACGATAAAGCCGCACTCAAAGCCCAGAGCATGGAACGCACGCACTTTTGCCGTGCGGGTTACGCGGTGAACGGGCCACAAACGGTCAAATCCATAGTTATAGATAATGTTCCAGACCATCGCTGTGGTCGCCAGGATGATGGTGAGTCCACCCATCTCCACCATCGAACGCTGCATTAACCAGGCGGCGGTAGGCGCCAGAATTGCCGTGGCAATCCCTTCGAAGCACACCGCGTGGAAGATACGCTCCGGCAGTTTTCGTTTTTGTACATTGTGTTGCATAACCTGACCTCATGAATTCGCCGGAATGGGCGTTGATGTGGCCTATTTTTATCGTAATTTGTGATATATAAAAGATACTATCCATCAATAAAATAGATACATCATGCGCTACTCTCCCGAAGCCCTTACCGCTTTTGTCGAAACCGTGGCTACCGGTTCGTTCTCCGCTGCGGCGCGACGCCTGCGCAAAAGCCAGTCCACTGTCAGCACCGCGATTGCCAATCTGGAGGCAGATCTGGGGTTTGCCCTGTTTGACCGATCCGCCCGTCAGCCGGTGTTAACCGAACAGGGCGAGCAGGTGCTGGGTTACGTGCAGTCGATTCTGGCCGCCAGTGCGCGGCTGGATGAACTGGCCGTCTCCCTGACCGCCCAGACGGAAGCGCGGCTGACCTTTGTGCTCTCGGACACGCTCAACCCGGACGTGCTGGAGGATCTGATGATCCAGTTCGACAAGCGTTTCCCACATACGGAATTTGAGTGTTTGATTGGCGAGGAAGAGGATGTCATCGATCTGCTGCAAAAAGAGCGTGCGCAGGTAGGTCTTACGGAAGCGCGCGATATTTACCCCACCGGGATCGGCGTGATCCGCCTGCCGATGCAAACCCAGATGGCGATCTATGTTGCCACCACCCACCCGCTAGCGGCGCAGGGAAGAGTGGAGGTGGATGAGCTGCACGGCTGGCGCGAACTGCAGCTGAGCACTTATCTGGAACGGGAAACCACCCAGGTGCGCGGCCCCATCTGGTCTGCGCCTAACTATTTGCTGCTCCTCAGCATGGCGGTGCAGGGCTTCGGCTGGTGCGCGCTGCCCTGTGCGCTGGTGGAAGAGTTCGCCGCGGCGAAAAGCCTGGTACAAATCAACGTTCCCGGCTGGCCGCGCACCATCGCCATCGATCTTCTGTGGAACAAACGAAGCCCGCCAGGCGTCGCCGGAAGCTGGCTGCGCCAGTATCTGCAGGACGCGCGCTAATCCTGTGACAAAACTCACTTATTTTAAACAATTACGTTAATTGTTGATAACAATGCATCTACTATCAGCGGTGTCATTTTGCGCAGAGGTAGAGATGAAAGAGGTCGTGATCGTGGGGGCGTTGCGTACGGCAATCGGCTGTTTCCAGGGCGCGCTGGCTCGCCATTCTGCAGTGGAGCTGGGGAGCGTGGTCGTCAGGGCGCTGGTCGAACGCAGTGGAATTCCCGCCCATGAAATAGATGAAGTGATCCTGGGCCAGGTGCTGACGGCGGGCGCCGGGCAGAACCCTGCGCGTCAGGCGGCACTGAAAGGCGGGCTGCCGAATACTGTGTCGGCGATCACGATCAACGACGTCTGCGGTTCGGGTCTGAAAGCGCTGCATCTGGCGACGCAGGCGATCCAGTGCGGCGAGGCCGATGTGATCATTGCCGGCGGCCAGGAGAACATGAGCCGCGCGCCGCACGTCCTGACGGACAGCCGCACCGGCGCACAGCTCGGCAACAGCCAACTGCTTGATAGCCTGGTGCATGACGGCCTGTGGGATGCGTTCAACGATTACCATATGGGCGTGACCGCAGAAAACCTGGCGCGGGAATATGGCATCAGCCGTGAGCTTCAGGATGCCTATGCGCTCAGTTCACAGCAAAAAGCGCGTGCCGCCATCGACTCAGGGCGTTTTCGTGATGAAATCGTGCCGGTGGACACCCTGCGCCACAACGGCGAGCTGCTGATTATCGATACGGATGAACAGCCGCGCACGGATGCCAGCGCGGAAGGGCTGGCTAAACTCAATCCTGCCTTTGAAACGCTCGGTTCGGTGACGGCGGGCAACGCCTCGTCGATCAACGACGGCGCAGCGGCGGTGATGATGATGAGCGAAAGCAAAGCCGAAGAGTTGAATCTGCCGGTGCTGGCACGCATCAAAGCGTTCGCCAGCGTGGGCGTCGATCCTGCCCTGATGGGCATCGCTCCCGTATATGCCACGCGCCGCTGTCTTGAGCGCGCGGGCTGGCAGCTCAGCGACGTGGATCTGATTGAAGTGAATGAAGCGTTTGCCGCACAGGCGATATCGGTTGGGAAAATGCTGGAGTGGGATCCGAGCCGGGTAAACGTCAACGGTGGGGCGATTGCGCTTGGGCACCCGATTGGCGCATCCGGCTGCCGTATTTTAGTTTCGCTGGTGCATGAGATGACCAAGCGCAATGCCCGCAAAGGGCTAGCGACCTTGTGCATTGGTGGCGGGCAGGGCGTGGCGCTCGCCATCGAAAGATAACCGGACTGAAATAGGTCTCTTTTTAGAAGCCTCCTTATTGGAGGCTTTTTTGTGTGCGCTGAAATCTATTTTTACGCTTATGAGATGATTCTAAAGCCTCCAGTTAAATCCAGAAACTTCATATTCTGATCAAATATCCTCTTTTTGTGATCTTAAACCTGAAATTCCCTTTTAATACCCGATGTTTGTTGATGGGTGTCACGTCGATCTTTGCCAAAAAAATTGAAACAAATAATTACGATCTCGATCACTAAAATATCGTTATTTAAAAAATAAAATGCAATTTCATAAAAACGAAACATAATTTTATTTGAGGGTTTTGTCATGTTTAAAAAATCTCTGGTCCTTGCTTCTCTCGTTGGTGCGTCTTTCGCAGCTCAGGCTGTTACCGTTGATTTACGTCACGAATACATCGACAGCGGCTCTAACGCCGACCGTGTTTCCGTGTCACACCGCTTCGCCAATGGCTTAGGTTTTTCCGTTGAAGCAAAATGGAAATCAGGCGGCGATAAAGCCGACCAGCCTTTTGCGGATGTCGTCGGTAACGGCCACGAAGACCAGATTAGCTGGCGCTGGAAAGCCACCGACAATATTGCGCTGACACCGGCATTTACCATCGAAAGTAATGACAGCCGCACCATCTATAAACCGAATCTTCATTTGCAATACAGTTTCGACAGTGGCTTCTATGTGGCTGCACGTTATCGTTACGAATATACGCGCTATCCTTCAAGCTCAAATAAAGACGACGATAAAGTTAACCGTGGCGATGCGTGGGTAGGCTGGGTAATGGGTGATTTCCGTACCGAGCTGAACTATGTCTACGCGAAGAGTTCAGAAGGGATGATTCGTAATAATAATAAAGATTATTCCAACGAATATAACGCTAAGCTGGCATACAAATGGGATAAAAACTGGGCGCCGTATGTGGAAGTGGGCAACGTGGGCGTGAAAGAGACCGACGAACGTCAGACGCGTTTCCGTTTAGGTGTGGCATATTCCTTCTAAATAATAATAAACAGTACCTCCGGGAAAAAGCCGGCTCGCATGAGCCGGCTTTTTTATGCCTGTCGGCAGGGGGTATTCGCCTGGTCGGGTCGAAATCACGAGCAAACAGATGTTCTTCAAACCAAAAAAAAGCCCTCCAGGAGGAGGGCAAGGCCAGTTACAGAAACACTAACTTAAATCATGCATGCAACATTTCAGGTTGCTCGGGGAGTTTCGCGATATAGAGAGCGGGTTTGCCGTCTTTATCGGAACTGAACAGCACCGCTTTATCATCCGGAGTAAAGGATGGATGCGGATGGGTCACCTGACGGCTGTTTGCCACGGTGGCCCAGGAGGTATCGTGACGGGCGATGCGGAAGTGCGCTTTTTTCGCCACGTCAAAGGCGTACAGATAAGGATCGTTATCGATGGTGTAACCGCTGGTGTCTTTCACATCCACCGGCGTACCAGAACCGTCGCCGACCAGCAGCGTGCCGTCAAAGTTGCTCATCAAATGAGAACAGGCTGGCATCTGCATGACCGCGTCGTTGACGCCGGTGTCCGGGTTAAAGCTGTAAATGGTGCGGCCCTGCTGACCTTTCAGATACGAGACATACACCAGCGCGGAGCCGTTTGGCACCCAGAATTCGTGCGTGCAGCTTTCGCCTTCGGCGTGCTCTTTCACTTTGCGCACATTGCTGCCGTCTTCGTTCACCATCCACATCCGCGCATCCACCAGGTCGTGCGGGCCTTCGTGGCAGAAGGCGACGGTATTGTCGTCGAACGGGCGATAGATAGGGTGGCCGAGCCAGTTTTTCTCTTCGTGAATGGTCGCGCTTTCACCGGTTTTCAGATCCACGCGCAGCAGGCGGCAGTGTGGCCCTTTGTGGAAGAAGTCGTGGAAAATTTTCCAGTCGTTCAGTGGCGTCCAGTCGCTTTTGGCGATCTCGATCCCGACCAGTTTGGTGCAATCGCTGTTGGCGACCCAGGTGCCGTAGCCGACCCACTCGTCGGAGACGCGATACACTTCGCGCTCGACCAGCGTGTCCAGATTCACTTCCAGTAGAGTGCGGTCGTTTTTGACGTAATAAAGGGACTTATCATCCGGCGAGAGAAAACCGCCAAACGTATTGTCACCCGCGCCTTCCGTCAGCTGCACCGCTTCGGCTTTTTTCAGATCCAGCAGATAGTAGTTCCAGTGGCCGTCGAACTCTCCGGCGAACAGCAGATGGCTGCCATCATTAAAGAAGCACTTCTGATAAAAGTAGTTTCGATGACAGGTTACTTCCGGTGGGGTCAGGCGAGTGATTTCCACGCCTGTATCCGGATCGCGGCTGACGTCATAGTTCAGCTTGACCCGCATACCTTTAGCCATGATGCGCTCCTTTAATATGACCGCAGGATACTTTCTGCCAGTCAGATCTGAATGTGAGATAAGTTAAAAACTGAGTGTTAAATTATCAAAACATCGTTTCAATGTGTGTGACTGATGGCGCACTTTGTAAGAATAATTGTTTGTCGTCAGGGCTATCTTTGATTTTGAACGTGGAATGTTTTCTCTGCGGTCAAATCTTAAAGGTTTTATAATTGATTGTTTACTATGATAAATATTCTGCACCTGTTTTCCGTATGCCACCTCTGCATCCCTGTCAACGCTTAACAATCGTGATCCAAACTACACTTCTGTTATTAAGATGCAGAAAAAGTGAAACATCGTTTTAAATGTAATTGAAAACCCATTTCGCAGCGGATACTATGTGCTCATAGAGAAAACGGAACGTTGTTTCGTTAATCATCCTTGCCCTCGGGCACGATCAATTCTGGAGGTAAATGTGGACGTCAGACAAAGCATCCACAGCGCGCACGCTAAAACACTGGATACTCAGGGTCTGCGCGATGAGTTTTTAGTTGAGAAGGTGTTTGTAGCTGATGAATACACCATGGTGTACAGCCACATCGACCGCATCATCGTCGGCGGGATCATGCCAACCACTAAAACCGTTTCCGTGGGTGGCGAAGTGGGTAAACAGCTGGGCGTCAGCTACTTCCTGGAGCGTCGCGAGCTGGGTGTGATTAACATCGGCGGGCCGGGCACTATCACGGTAGACGGCACCTGCTATGAAATCGGTCATCGCGATGCCCTCTATGTCGGCAAAGGCGCGCAGGAAGTGGTATTCGCAAGCATCGATAGCAGCAAACCGGCGAAGTTCTACTACAACTGCGCACCGGCGCATACGGCATACCCAACCAAAAAAGTCACTCCAGCGGATGTTGCGCCAGTCACCCTCGGTGACAACCTCACCAGCAACCGCCGCACCATCAACAAATACTTCGTTCCTGATGTGCTGGAAACCTGCCAGCTCAGCATGGGCCTGACCGAACTGGACCCAGGCAACCTGTGGAACACCATGCCGTGCCATACCCATGAGCGCCGCATGGAAGTGTATTTCTATTTCAACATGGACGAAGACGCCTGCGTGTTCCACATGATGGGGCAGCCACAAGAGACGCGCCATATCGTGATGCAAAACGAGCAGGCCGTGATTTCGCCGAGCTGGTCCATTCACTCCGGTGTTGGCACCAAAGCCTATACCTTCATCTGGGGTATGGTCGGTGAAAATCAGGTCTTCGATGACATGGACCACGTCGCTGTTAAGGATCTGCGCTAGTCGCGGGCAGTGAAGCATAAACCTGCCTGTTCGTGACAGGCTCTGAAAGATTAAGGAACAAACATGATTCTGGATGCATTTTCTCTGCAGGGTAAAGTAGCGGTCGTAACCGGGTGTGACACCGGCCTGGGCCAGGGTATGGCGCTGGGTCTGGCGGAAGCGGGCTGCGATATTGTGGGGATCAACATTGTTGAACCGACTGAAACCATCGAGCGCGTGACTGCGCTGGGTCGTCGCTTCCTGAGCCTGACCGCGGACCTGCGCAAAATCGACGTGATCCCTGAACTGCTGGATCGCGCCGTGGCGGAATTTGGTCATATCGATGTGCTGGTCAACAACGCGGGTCTGATTCGTCGTGAAGACGCGATCAACTTCAGCGAGCGCGACTGGGATGACGTGATGAACCTGAACATTAAGAGCGTGTTCTTCATGTCTCAGGCGGCGGCGAAACACTTTATCGCCCAGGGTAACGGCGGCAAGATCATCAATATCGCCTCCATGCTCTCTTTCCAGGGTGGCATCCGTGTGCCGTCTTACACCGCGTCAAAAAGCGCCGTGATGGGCGTGACCCGTCTGCTGGCAAACGAGTGGGCGAAGCACAACATCAACGTCAACGCGATTGCACCAGGCTATATGGCGACCAACAACACCCAGCAGCTGCGTGCGGATGAACAGCGTAGCGCGGAAATTCTCGACCGCATCCCGGCGGGCCGTTGGGGTCTGCCAAGCGATCTGATGGGGCCGATTGTCTTCCTGGCCTCCCCGGCATCTGACTACATCAACGGCTACACCGTTGCGGTGGACGGTGGCTGGCTGGCGCGTTAATTCTCGCCTTATAAAGAAAACCTCTGCCTGGTGCGGAGGTTTTTTTTGCCAAAAAATCAGCTTGTCCATATTCGCAAAGTCATAAAATCCATAGTGAAAATCCATGATGGATGCATATCACAACTTTATTGCCTATAAATTAATGCATTAACAATAAATGGTGATTAATTACCCAGAGTTGAAATTGTAATGTCCATCACAGTTCGCTACTGCCCAGCCAAATAATCCATAACTTCGCGTCTAACGGCCTGACACTTTTGCTGGCTTTCTCGTAATTTCAGTTAACGTCTTAACGCTGTTCAGGCAGGAAATTATGACATCTATCAATGACTCTACCTTTATGCCCCGCGCCCTGCGCGATACCCGCAGAATGAATCTGTTCGTGTCCGTTTCAGCGGCGGTGGCCGGTTTACTGTTTGGGCTGGATATCGGCGTGATCGCCGGTGCGCTGCCGTTTATCACCGACCACTTTACGCTTAGCAGCCGTCTGCAGGAGTGGGTGGTGAGCAGCATGATGCTCGGCGCGGCGCTGGGTGCCCTGTTCAACGGCTGGCTCTCTTTCCGGCTGGGGCGCAAATACAGCCTGATGGTGGGGGCAGTGCTGTTTGTCGCCGGTTCGCTCGGTTCCGCGTTTGCCACAGGCGTTGAAGCGTTACTGCTTTCCCGGGTGCTGCTGGGCGTAGCGGTGGGGATTGCATCCTACACGGCCCCGCTCTACCTCTCTGAAATGGCGAGTGAAAACGTGCGCGGTAAAATGATCAGCATGTACCAGCTGATGGTGACGTTGGGTATCGTGCTGGCATTTCTTTCGGATACTTATTTCAGCTATAGCGGCAACTGGCGCGCAATGCTGGGCGTGCTGGCGCTGCCCGCCGTACTGCTGATGGTGCTGGTGATTTTCTTGCCGAACAGCCCGCGCTGGCTGGCACAAAAAGGGCGCCACGTGGAGGCGGAAGAAGTGCTGCGGATGCTGCGCGATACCTCGGAAAAAGCGCGCGAAGAGCTGAATGAAATCCGCGAAAGCCTGAAGCTGAAGCAGGGCGGCTGGTCGCTGTTTAAAGCCAACCGCAACGTGCGCCGCGCGGTGTTTCTTGGGATGTTGCTGCAGGCGATGCAGCAGTTTACCGGGATGAACATCATCATGTATTACGCGCCGCGCATTTTCAAAATGGCCGGTTTTACCACCACCGAACAGCAGATGATCGCCACGCTGGTGGTGGGCCTGACCTTTATGTTCGCCACCTTTATCGCCGTATTTACCGTCGATAAAGCGGGGCGCAAACCGGCGCTGAAAATTGGTTTCAGCGTGATGGCGCTCGGAACGCTGATCCTCGGTTACTGTCTGATGCAGTTCGATAACGGCACGGCTTCCAGCAGTCTCTCCTGGCTCTCCGTCGGCATGACCATGATGTGCATCGCGGGTTACGCGATGAGCGCTGCGCCGGTGGTGTGGATCCTGTGCTCGGAAATTCAGCCGCTGAAGTGCCGCGACTTTGGTATCACCTGTTCCACTACCACCAACTGGGTGTCGAACATGATTATCGGCGCGACCTTCCTGACGCTGCTCGACTCCATCGGCGCAGCGGGAACCTTCTGGCTCTATACGGTGCTGAATGTGGCGTTTATCGGCATCACGTTCTGGCTGATTCCTGAAACCAAAAACGTCACGCTGGAACATATCGAACGCAAGCTGATGGCGGGGGAGAAGTTACGCAATATCGGCGTCTGATTTTTGCTGCCCGGCGGCGCTACGCCTGCCGGGCTTTTTTTACACTCGCGCTAAATACAACGCCGGCATCCCTTCCTCATCCGACGTATACAACACCCACTGATTATCCGGCGAGAACGACGGGTGTGGATGCGTCACCTGGCGGTCCCCATCAAGCACTTTCCAGCTGGTGTTATGCTGGCAAACGGCGTGTTGCGTTCCGGTCGCAATATTAAATACCCAGATAAAAGGATCGTTCAGGCTGATATCGCCCGTGTTGTGCGGCGCGCCGTCGCCCACAATCAGTGAGCCGTCGTGGTTACTCATCAGATGCGAACAGGGCGGGATTGCCATCAGCTGACGATTTTCCAGCGTCAGTGGATCGGCGCTGCAAAGATAGCGCTGAGGATCGTTCTCCTTGTGCGCGACGTAATAGAGCGCGGAACCATCCGGCACCCAGAATTCATGGGTAAAACTTTCCCCCGGCGCATGCTGGCGCACCTTGCGAAGCTGGCTGCCGTCGGGATTGATGAGCCACATACGGGCGTCGATGGCATCTCGCGGTCCTTCATGGCAAAACGCCACTGTGCTGTCGTCAAACGGACGATAGATCGGATGCCCGAGCCAGCGTTTTTCCTGCAAAATCACCTGCTGCTCGCCGGTGCGTAGATCAATATTGATCAGGCGGCATTCGGGCTGGGTAAAGTAAAAGGCGCGGAACTTGCTCCAGTCGGTCAACGGCTGCCAGTCACGCTTTTTGATTTCGATCCCGACCAGTTTTGTGCAGTCTGAATTCGCGACCCAGGTGCCATACGCCACCCACTCGTCGTCGACCGCATACACAATCTGCTCTTCGAAACTGTCGAGACAGACGCGCCGCAGTTCGCGGTTGTTTTTCACATACCACAGCGAGTTATCATCATGAGATAAGAACCCGCCAAAGGTGTTATCACCCGCACCGTCGGTGAGCTGGGTGGCCTGCTCTCTGGCGATATCCAGCAGGTAGTAGTTCCAGTGGCCCTCAAACGCGCCGCCAAAAATCAGCTTGCTGCCGTCCTGAGTAAAACACTTTTGATAGAAGTAGTTGCGGTGACAAATGATGTGCGGGGGCGTCATCCGTATCACCTCGTGCCCCGTTTCACTGTCCTGGCGCGTGCGAAAATTCAGCGGGATGATTTTGCCTTTCATAGCGTGTTCTCCGGATAAAAAAATACCCTGCCACCGGAGGTGGCAGGGCAGGGAAGGTCACTGGAATTAGCGCATCGCGCGTTTCAGGATACGTTCAGCCTGACGCTGGAAGTCGGTTGCCGTCTCTTCCACGGATTTCTGACCGTAGTCGAGATACTGCAGGGAGGTGCCGAACTGCGCCACGATCTGCGGGTCGTCAAAGTATGGCGAGACAGAGAGTTTGGCTGGCAGAGACTGCGCCAGGCGCAGGCCCGCAACGGCCGGATCGTTCTCTTTGATGGTGCCGTCTTCTGTCAGGTATTGCACCGCCACTTTACTCAGCGGCACGCCGCGCTCCAGACCCAGCGTATCCACCCCTTCTTTGCTGTTCAGCAGGAAGTTAATGACTTTTGCTGCGGCTTCCGGGTTTTTGCTCGATTTACCGATAGAGAGCATCTGCGCCGGTTTGAAGAACAGGCCCGCATCCGTTGCGCCTGGCAGCATTGGGTAGCTGCCCAGCTCCAGTTTCGCCGGTGGCTTCAGGTTGTCGGAATACTTGTTAATGGTGGAGTTCCACATGTAGGTACCGCCCCATTCCCCCTGGATCCACGGCTTCATTTCATACATGTTGCTCTTGCCGAATGACGCGTAGTATTTGGTGTCTGGCATCACGTGGCTATCCACCAGATCTTTGTAAGTCTGGAAGAACTCCACCCACTGCTCTTTGCTGTAGGAGAATTTTTTCGCTTTTTCGTCAACAGCTGGAATGTTGTATTTCTGAATCATGTAGGAGTTCAGCAGTGCCAGCGTATCCTGATGTTCCAGAACCACCGGGTAATACTGTTTACCCAGTTTGCTCTCAAAAGCTTTCCCGGCTGCTTTCAGCTCGTCCCAGGTTTTCGGGTATTCGACGCCCGCTTTTTTCCAGGTCTCATCGTTAAAATAGAACACGCGCGCGGTCACGGAGATCGGGATACCGTTCAGCTTGCCGTCGACAGTGGTGGACTGCAGCTCTTTGGCATCGAACTGACTTAAGTCGATCACGTCTTTCATTTTGTTGAGATCGTAGAAGCCGTCGCCGGTTTTCGAGAAGATCGGCAGCCAGTTCCAGTTAGTCTGCATAACGTCCGGCTCGGTGCCGCCCGCAATCTGGGTGGTCAGACGCGACAGGTGGCCGTCCCAGCCGGTGTATTCGGCTTTGACGTTAATGTCCGGATGCTGTTTGTGGAACTCTTCTAACGCTTTCAGGGTAACCTGATGGCGGCCATTACCCCCCCACCAGGACATACGTAAATCAACATCTTGCGCCATCGATGGCAAAGCAGTAAGGCCCAGGGTAGCGGAGATTGCTGCGCTTAAAAGCACTTTTTTCATTTTTATAACTCCAGTTAGATTGAGATGTTCAGTTCAGTTTTTGCATCAAAAATGTGGCACTTATTCATATCAAACTTGAAATACACCTTACGATGAAGTCCTTTATCAATCATAGGCTTAGCTTCATCGGAAGGAATTCGGGCAGTCAGTTCGTAATCAGAGACTTTCAGGTAGACGAAGAACTCGTGACCCATGTTCTCTACGCGTACCAGCTCGCCGCTGCAGCTACCTTCTGCGAACGGCTCGTCAGAGACAGAGACGAATTCCGGGCGGATGCCGTAGAAGGTGTCTTGCGCCTGATGGCCGACCACTTTGTCGTGCAGGGTTTCGCTTAATGGCATCGTTTCATTGCCGATGCTCAGCGCCAGACGGCCCTGCTGATCGACCAGTCGAGTGGCGCGAATATTCATCTCAGGTGCGCCGATAAACCCGGCCACGAACATGTTTTTCGGTTTGTGGTAGAGGTTGTCCGGGGTATCCACCTGCATGATGTGACCGAGTTTCATCACGCAGATGCGGTCGCCCATGGTCATCGCTTCCGTCTGATCGTGGGTGACGTAAACGGTGGTCGCCGGTTTACCGGATTTCTTCAGCTGTTTGTGCAGGTCAGAAATACGGATACGCATCGAGGCGCGCAGCTTGGCGTCGAGGTTGGAGAGCGGTTCATCGAACAGGAACACGTCAGGTTTTTTGACGATGGCGCGACCCACGGCCACACGCTGTGCCTGACCGCCGGAGAGCTGGCGCGGTAAACGGTCCAGCAGCTCTTCAAGTTCGAGGATTTTCGCCGCTTCGTTGACCTGTGCTTCAATCTGATCTTTCGGCATTTTGCTGAGCTTCAGACCGAAGGCCAGGTTTTCACGCACGGTCATGTGCGGATAGAGCGCGTAGTTCTGGAACACCATCGCAATTCCGCGCTCTTTTGGCGCGAGGTTGTTGACGATCTTCTCACCGATGCGGACTTCGCCACCGCTGATGGTCTCAAGACCCGCCAGCATACGCAGAGTGGTCGATTTGGCGCAGCCGGATGGCCCGACGATCACCATAAATTCCCCCTCAGCGATTTTCAGGTCGATAGCATGTACCGCTTTGAAGCCGTTGGAGTAAACCTTTTCCAGTTTGTTGAAAATAACTTCAGCCATGATATTTCCCTCTTAACCTTTAATTCCGCTGCTGGTTACGCCCTGTACGAAGTAGCGCTGTGCCAGGAAGAAGACAATGATGGATGGCAGAATGGAGATGCTCGCCATTGCCAGAATTTCGTTCCACGGCGCACCTTCGGTGACGTCGATGGACATTTTCAGAGCCAGTGCAATCGGGTATTTATCCACGCTGTAGACATAAATCAGCGGCCCGATAAAGTCGTTCATTGACCACATGAACTGGAACAATGCGACGGAGATAATGGCCGGTTTCAGAATCGGCACCACCACATACCACAGCACCTGCAGGGAGTTGCAGCCGTCGATCTGTGCGGCCTCTTCCATGTCACGCGGAACACCGCGCAGGAACTGAATCAGCATGAAGACGAAGAACCCTTGGGTGGCGAACGCCAGCGGCAGGTACAGCGGCATATAGCTGTTCAGCATGCCCATTTCGCGGAACATCAGGTACTGCGGGATCAGCAGTACGGTGCTCGGCAGGAGCATGGTGGTGATGAGCGTGGCGAACCAGAATTTCTTCCATGGGATCTCGAAGCGGGCAAAGCCGTACGCCACGATGGTGGAGGAGATAATGGTCAGAATCACTTTCGGGATCACATACTTAAAGGTGTTCAGCATGTAATGGCCAAAGTTGTACTCGGTACCGGTTTTCCAGCCGTTGATAAAGCCGTCCCAGGTGGCGTGTGCGGGCCACAGGCTCAGGGTGGTGAAGATCTCGTGGTTCGGTTTGAACGACGCCGAGAACATCCACACCAGCGGATAGAGCATCAGCAGGCCAACAAACAGCAGGATCACGTAGCGGATACTGGCGTTGATTTTCTCTTTGCGCAGCGTGCGGGCCACTTCGCGTTCCGCGATGCTTCTCGCCGTGGAGAGTTCCTGAATATCAGCCATTTTTGCCTCCCTTATCGGCAGAGTAGAACACCCAGTATTTCGAAGATTTAAAGGCGATAGCGGCAAAGACCGCGACGACCAGGAACAGGATCCAGGCCAGCGCTGCGCCGTAACCCATATCAAAGTACTTGAAGGCGGTGTCGTAGATGTAAAGCGAGAACAGATAGGTCGAATAGGTTGGTCCACCGCCCGTTATCACGTACGGACCGGTAAATTCCTGGAACGCCTGGGTGGTCTGCATAATGAAGTTGAAGAAGATCACTGGTGTAATCAGCGGCACGGTCACTTTCATGAACATCTGCCATTTGGAAGCGCCGTCGATCATCGCCGCTTCATACTGAGACTGCGGAACGTTTTGCAGAGCGGCCAGGAAGATGACCATAGCGGAACCAAACTGCCAGACGCGCAGTAAGGTGACGGACATCAGCGCCAGAGACGGTTCACCGAGCCAGTTCACCGGGTCCAGACCAAATACGCCGATAAAGCTGTTCAGCAGGCCATCAATCGCAAACAGCGCGCGCCACAGAACGGCAATAGCGACGGAGCTGCCGAGGATTGACGGAATATAATAGGCTGTTCGGAAGAATCCAATGCCGCGTAATTTAAAGTTCAGGACAAACGCAATTCCCAGCGCAAAGGCCAGCTTCAGCGGGATGGTCAAAAATACATAGGCAAAAGTGACGCCCATGGATTTCCAGAAGAGGGTATCTTCTGTAAACATGTAGCGGTAGTTTTCAATGCCGTTAAATACCGGCGGGCTCATCAGATCGTAATCAGTGAAACTGAGAAAGAAAGATGAAACAAAGGGAAACGCGGTAAAGATTATCAACCCGATTATGTAGGGTGATATCCACGCTAGCCCCAGCATTTTGTTTTCATTCATACATACCTACCTGGCAATCAATGGTTTAAAACGGAATCTGCTGGTGGTGCTGCTGCCCGCATCGGTTTTACGAGACGGGGAAGCGAGTGTTCGGTGTGCGTCGCACGAGGTCTACTCCATTTACCTGCTGATAAATAAGATGTTTTATCATTCCATTTGGACACGCCTTGTCTGGGTTTCAAAAACAAACGAACCGTTGTTCTTGATTTGTAAAACATCGTTTTAATTTATTTTATTGCGATTTGTTTCTGCGTCATTCTATTAATGATGGAAATGTGATCGCTGTCGAAACGCTGTTTCAATAAGGTGAGGTGGCTGGCAATTTTGACTTTTAGACAGAAGAAAAGCCGAAGGAGGAGATCGGTGACGGGTGAAACATGTGTCTTTGTAACATTCAATAACTCATTGCGACTAACTACTAAATTTCGTAGCGCATTCCTCATTTTTTGCAAACGCACATTCAGATGATTCTTAGTTTCGGGTATCATCCATTTCACCTAACTGTGATTGGCAGGATTTCACTGCAACTCAACCAGAAGAATTAGAATGTCTGCTATGGATATCAAAAAAAGCACGGAGCTGCATTTTGCCAGTTATCCACCCCCGGTCGTTGCCCAGAAAGAAATTGACCTCCTGGGGCTCTTCGAAATCTTATTTGCTGCCAGAAAGCGGATTATTGCTGTGGTTTTCGCGTTTGCTGTAGTAGGGCTTATCGCCGCCTTCCTGCTGCCACAAAAGTGGACCAGTAAAGCGGTAGTGACCCCCGCAGAGCAAACCCAGTGGAGTGACGTGCAGAAAATGCTGATCGCGCTGCAGGTGCTGGATGTCGATGTCAGCGTTAAGCGTTCGGACGTCTTTAACCTGTTTATCAAAAAGTTTCAGTCTCAGTCGCTGCTGGAAGAGTATCTGAAGACCTCCCCCTTCGTGATGGCGCAGTTAAAGGATGCTGAGATCGATCCGCAGGACTTGCATCGCGCGGCGGTGAATATTGCTGAACGCATGACCGCGACCGATAACGCAGCAGCCAAAAATTCCGATAAAGCGCCCTACGCGTCATGGACGTTGAGTTTTAGCGCGCCGACGGCGCAAGACGCGCAGATCGTGCTGAAAGGGTACATCGATTACATCTCTGCCATCGTTGAGAAAGAGACGATGCTCAACGTGCGTAACGCGCTGGGACTGAAAACGCAGATGGAAAAAGAGCGGCTGGAGCTGGACCGTGTCCGTCTGACGACGATCCATAACACCAATCTTCAGCGCCTTAACTACTCTCTGGAAGTGGCAAACGCCGCCGGAATCAAAAAGCCGGTCTACAGCAACGGTCAGGCGGTAAAAGATGATCCTGATTACTCCATCGCGCTGGGCGCGGACGGGATTGCGCAGAAACTGCGAATTGAGAAATCGTTGAAAGATGTGGCCGAGCTGAACGCCGATTTCCAGAACCGCGAATACCATCTGGCTCAGCTGGAGAAGCTCTCCATCAATGATGTGAATTTTGAACCGTTCAAGTATCAGCTTTCGCCGTCGATGCCGGTGAAAAAAGACGGACCGGGCAAGGCTCTGATCATTATCCTGGCCGCTCTGATCGGTGGAATCGTGGCTTGTGGCAGCGTGCTGATTCGTGAGGCAATGCATTCACGTTCACCGCTACCAGAGCATGAACTGGCGACGAACTAAATCACATTGATGACGAGAAGGGCGGGATAACAACCGCCCTTTTTTATTTATTTGAGGAAATCTTCGCGCACGGGAGTGAAGGTATCCAGCAGCGTGCCAGGTTTCAGGCACACGCAGCCGTGCATCACGTGCGGCTCTTTATAGAGAGTGTCGCCCGCCGTCACCACGTGTTTCTCTTCGCCAATGGTGAACTCGAATTCGCCGGAGAGTACATAGGTTAACTGTTCGTGCGGATGGTTGTGCATTGGCCCAATCGCCCCCTGCTCAAAATTGACTTCCACCGCCATCATCTTGCCGTCGTGCGCCAGAATACGACGCGTCACGCCATTGCCCAGATCCTCAAGCTGTGTCTCTTTGTGGAAAATAAACATCGTGGTGTCCTGTTAATTAGTGAAACATTGTTTTAATTAATTTATATCAGCGCGAGTGAAAAGGAAACGGCAAGCCAAATAACTGGAAACAGGATCACAAGTTTGCTTCACTGGAGAAATCTGAACAGGAGAACATATGAAAACGATCGGTCTGCTGGGAGGAATGAGCTGGGAGTCCACCATTCCTTATTATCGCCTGATTAATGAAGGCATCAAACAACGTCTCGGCGGCCTGCATTCGGCGAGCCTGCTGCTGCACAGCGTCGATTTCCATGAGATAGAGGCCTGCCAGGCCAGCGGCGAGTGGGATAAAGCGGGGGAGATCCTCGCACAAGCTGCCCTCGGGCTGGAGCGTGCGGGCGCGGAAGGCATTCTGCTCTGTACCAATACCATGCATAAAGTAGCGTCACATATTGAGGAAAGCTGCTCGCTGCCGTTCTTGCATATTGCCGATGCCACCGGGCGGGCCATAACCGCCAGCGGGATGACGCGCGTGGCACTCCTGGGGACGCGCTACACCATGGAGCAGGATTTTTATCGCGGGCGACTGGAGTCACAGTTCGGCATTGAAAGTCTGATCCCCAACGAGGCCGACAGGGCGCGCATTAACCAGATCATCTTTGAAGAGTTGTGCCTCAGTACCTTCAGCGACGCCTCGCGCCACTATTATCTCGGCGTGATCGATAAACTCGCGGAGCAGGGCGCCGAAGGGGTGATCTTTGGCTGCACCGAGATTGGCCTGCTGGTTCCGGCTGACGACAGCGCGCTCCCGGTCTTTGACACCACGGCAATTCATGCCGCCGATGCCGTCGAGTTTATGCTGTCGTAAGTGGCTAGTTTTGCAGGTCCGGTAACTGCTGCGCCACCCGGTGGGAGTGCTCCACCAGATGCGCCGTAAACGCATCAACCAGCGCAGAAGCCGGGCGATGCAGCGGACGAATCAGGCTCACGGTAAAGGGAACGGAAATGCTAAAGCGGCGGATCACAATCCCGCTTGCGGCATAGTCCAGCGCCGTGAGCGGATTCACCACCGCAATTCCCACGCCCGCCCGCACTATCGCGCAAATGGACGCCGCGCTGTGGGTCTCCACCACCATCCTTCGTTTTATCTGATGTTCCTGGAACAGCGTATCCAGCAGCTGTCGGTAGCTGTCGGTCTGTGACAGGCTGATATAGTTTTCACCGTGGAAATCCGCCGGTGTCAGCACGCTTTTGCTGGCAAGGCGATGGCCCTCAGGCAGCACGCAGACTTCATCCAGAGACAGCAGTTCAGTGCGCTCCGTTCCCGCAGGTGTGACCAGGGTTTCGGTCAGGCCTAAATCGTGACGCTGCGCCGAGAGCCACTCTTCAAGCAGCGGCGACTCCTGCGGCACAATAGTGAGGTTGACGTCGGGATAGCGGGCGAGAAACGGCTGAATCAGCGGCGGCAGGAACGACTGGGAAAAGACCGGCAGGCAGACAATCGACAGCTCGCCCTGGCGAAATTCCCGCAGACTCTCCGCTGCACTGACGATGCGGTCCAGGCCGTACCACGAGCGCTGAACTTCTTCGAACAAGCGCAAACCCTGCACCGTCGGATGCAGCCTGCCGCGCGTACGTTCAAACAGCGTCAGCCCTAACACTTTTTCAAACCGCGCCAGCTCGCGGCTCACCGTGGGCTGCGAGGTGTGCAGCATCTGCGCGGCTTCGGTCAGATTACCGGTGGTCATCACCGCGTGAAAAATTTCGATATGGCGTAGGTTAACGGCGGGCATAGGGCACCTGTTTTGATCGGGAATCCATATCATTTTTGCATAGACTCGCGATAAAACGATATTTTTTATTCTCTTCGCGCTGTGGCGTAATGTTAAAAAATGACGTTACCCGGAGAACACCATGCCACGCCCCCTGAACAGTACCGATACCGATCTGAATGCCGAGAACCTGCTGCGCTTACCCGCTGAGTTTGGCTGCCCGGTCTGGGTTTATGACGCGCAGATCGTTCGCGAAAAGATTGCGGCGCTGCATCAGTTTGACGTGGTGCGTTTCGCGCAGAAAGCCTGCTCTAACATCCATATTCTGCGTCTGATGCGCGAGCAGGGCGTGAAAGTGGATTCCGTTTCGCTGGGTGAAATCGAACGTGCGCTGGCGGCAGGGTACGATCCGAAGCACGACGGCGAGGCGATTGTCTTCACCGCTGACGTGATTGACAGCGCGACGCTCGCCCGCGTGCATGAGCTGCAGATCCCGGTCAACGCCGGTTCGGTGGATATGCTGGAACAGCTGGGGCAAGTTTCGCCGGGCCACCGCGTGTGGCTGCGAGTCAATCCGGGTTTTGGTCACGGGCACAGCCAGAAAACCAACACCGGCGGTGAAAACAGCAAGCACGGCATCTGGTATACCGACCTCCCTGCGGCACTGGAAGTGCTGCAGCGCTACAACTTGACGCTGGTGGGCATTCACATGCACATCGGTTCCGGCGTCGACTACGGTCATCTTGAGCAGGTGTGCGGCGCGATGGTGCGCCAGGTGATCGAATTCGGTCAGGATCTGGAGGCGATCTCCGCCGGTGGCGGCCTGTCGATCCCATATCGCGAAGGGGAAGAGGCGATCGATACCGATCACTACTACGGCCTCTGGAGCGCGGCGCGCGACAAAATTGCCGCCCATCTGGGCCATGCAGTCAAACTGGAAATCGAGCCGGGACGTTTCCTGGTGGCAGAGTCCGGTGTGCTGGTTACTCAGGTCCGCAGCGTGAAGGCGATGGGGAGCCGACACTTCGTGCTGGTGGATGCGGGCTTTAACGATCTGATGCGCCCGGCGATGTACGGCAGCTATCACCACATTACCGCGCTGGCGGCGGATGGTCGTGATTTAACGCAGGCGCCGCGGGTTGATACCGTGGTCGCCGGTCCGCTGTGCGAATCGGGCGATGTCTTTACCCAGCAGGAAGGGGGCAAAGTGGAAACCCGCGCGCTGCCTGTTGTTGCGCCGGGAGATTATCTGGTGCTGCACGATACGGGGGCATATGGTGCGTCGATGTCGTCCAACTACAACAGCCGTCCGTTGCTGCCAGAAGTGCTATTCGATAACGGTGTGGCGCGGCTGATTCGCCGTCGCCAGACCATTGAAGAGCTGCTCGCGCTCGAACTATTTTGAGGTGTAAAACGGCCCTGTCGTGACCGAATCGCGCAACATGAGCGTACCGGTAAACGGCGGGATCGTCTCGATCGGCTGGTGGTTTGCCAGCCGAACCGCCTGATCGATAGCCGTGACGATCATATTATCGATTGGCAGATAGACGGTGGAGAGGGCGGGTTCCAGCCATTTGGCGCTCGGCGCGTCGTCAAAACCAAACAGCGAAATGTCCTGCGGAATATGCAGCCCGGCCTGATGCAGTGCTTTAGACGAGCCGAGCGCCATATCATCGTTACAGGCAAACAGAGCGGTAAAGGGGACTTTCTCGCTGAGCAGCTCGTTGCACAGCTCATATCCCCGCGTCATGCCCGCATCCCCATACTTCACCCGACGATCGTCCCAGGCAATGCCGTGTTTTTCCAGCGCCTGACGATAGCCCATCAGACGTGCTTTACCCGTTGGGGTATGAATGGGCACTGTAATGCAGGCGATCTCCCGATGGCCCTGGCTAATCAGATAATCGACCGCTTTAAACGCCGCTTCCTGTTGCTCGAAAAACACGCATCGATCGCGCGCCAGACTGACGTCGCGGTTAATCACCACCAGCGGCATTTTCACGCTGTTGATAAGCTTCATGATCGCTTTTTCGCTCATATAGCGCGTGTACAGCACAATGGCGTCGCACTGGCGGTCTGCCAGCATTTGCACCGCCTGCTCTTCACGCTCAGGCGCGTCGTGGCCGTCGGTGACGATCAGCTGCTTGCCGTGCGTTTCCGTCTGGCGCGACGCCTGCTGCAGCAGACGACCAAAGTAAAAACCGTCAAAGGTAGAGACCACCAGACCAATGCTGTTGCTGGTCTGGTTCGCCAGCGACTGCGCGAGGAAATTTGGGCGATAGCCCAGCTCTTCCATCGCGTTAAATACCTGCTGACGCGTACTCTCTTTGACCTGACCTGTGCCATTCAGCACGCGCGAGACCGTGGCTTTCGACACACCCGCGCGTAGTGAGACATCCAGCATTGTTGCCATTAGACATTCCTGCATTCACGTAATCGTCCGCAGTTTATCACAGACCCTCAGGCGCATAAGCGAGACGGCGAGGGGAAAATCCCTATCGCGATCACGGTTCAGCATAAAACGGGGTAACTGGCATACCAAAGTGGTGAAAAATCATGATTTGGAATACCTCTGGCCGCATTGAGAGTTGAATCACAGAACCCTGAGCGACCTGAAGCTATTTTTGGTATGCCAATAGTATCCGGCTGTACACCTTATTCTCTATCCAGGCGGCTTCATGTGGCAGGACGGCGGCACCCGTACCCATCCCGATGCACTTACGTTAGGCAGCGGTTCGGGTGAGTGAGTGCAGCCATAACCCTGCAACGTGAAAGGCGACGGGTATAAAAGCCCTTTTACTGAGGTATTACCTTATGGCAGTGCAGGAAAAACTGATCGACGCTCTGGGCAGTTTCGCCACTAAATTCAACAGCTATCGCTATATCATGGCGATAAAATCCTCGTTCATTACCTTAATGCCAGTCATCATTGTGGGCGCCTTCTCGGTGCTGATTTCCAACATGGTGCTGGACCCTAAAAACGGCCTCGCGAGCTTCCAGTCCCTCTCGTTTCTGGCGGCGCTTAAGCCGATCACCAGCGCGATAAACTACGCCACGCTGAATTTTCTCAACATTGGCGCGGTGTTTTTAATTGGTATTGAGCTTGGGCGTATCAACGGTATCAAATCACTGTTTCCGGGCCTGCTGGCAGTGATCTGCTTTATCTGTGTCACGCCGACCACCGTCGAAATGCTGGTCGACGGGCAGATGCACGTGGTGAAAGACGTGCTGCTACGCCAGTTCTCGGATACCCGCAGCCTGTTCCTCGGCATGTTTATTGCCATTCTCTCCGTCGAGGTTTACTGCTGGCTGGAAAACCGTCCAGGGCTGAAAATCAAAATGCCTGATACGGTCCCGCCGAACGTTTCAGCGTCGTTCTCGGCGCTGATCCCGGCGATTATCACCACCACCGCCATTGCGACCTTCGGTTTTATCTTCCATCAACTGACCGGCATGTACCTGTATGACGCGGTCTATCAGGTGGTGCAGCAACCGCTTGAGCGCGTGGTGCAGAGCCTGCCGGGTATTCTGTTGCTGATGTTCGTCGCGCAGCTTTTCTGGGTGATCGGCATCCACGGTAATCAGATGATCAAACCGATCCGCGAGCCGCTGCTGCTGGGGGCGATCACCGTCAACATGAGCGCCTTCGAGCAGGGCAAAGAGATCCCCAACATCATCACTATGCCGTTCTGGGATGTGTACATGAGCATCGGCGGATCGGGTTTGACCATCGGCCTGCTGATCGCGGTGATGATTGGCACGAAGCGCAAAGAGATGCGTGAGATCGCCAAGCTCTCTATCGGGCCGGGGATTTTTAACATCAACGAACCGGTGATCTTCGGTATGCCAATCATGCTCAACCCCATCCTCGCGATCCCGTTCATCATCACTCCGCTGGTGACCGGCTCGATTGGCTATTTCGCCACCGTCACCGGTTTCGCCGGAAAAGCCGTGGTGATGGTGCCGTGGACTACGCCTCCTCTGATCAACGCCTGGCTGTCGACGGCGGGATCGATGGGAGCGGTGATCACCCAGCTAATCTGTATCGTCACCGCCGTGCTGATCTATCTGCCGTTCGTGAAAATTGCCTCACGCCGCGCGGAGCAGGCGGCCCTGCAGGCGCAAAGCCAGCAAGCGACAAATAACGTATGAGGATCTCATGAGCACAAAACACATCTCGATCCCGCAGGATTTTATTCTGGGTGCCGCCGCGTCGGCCTGGCAAACGGAAGGCTGGAGCGGCAAAAAAGAGGGGCAGGATTCGTGGATCGATCTCTGGTACAAAAACGATCGTCACGTCTGGCATAACGGCTACGGCCCGGCGGTGGCGACCGATTTTATCAACCGCTTCCGCGAAGACGTGGCATTGATGAAGCAGGCCGGACTGACGCACTATCGCACCTCTATTAACTGGTCGCGGTTTTTGACCGATTACGAAAACGTGACCGTCGATGAAGAGTACGCGGCGTATTACGACGCTCTGTTCGACGAAATGCACCTTCAGGGCATCGAGCCGATGATCTGCCTGGAGCACTACGAGCTACCGGGCGCGCTGCTGGAAACGTACGGCGGCTGGGCCTCAAAGCAGGTGGTGGAACTCTTTGTGCGTTACGCCGAAAAAGTGTTTGCACGTTATCACGGGAAAGTGACGCGCTGGTTCACCTTCAACGAGCCGATTGTGGTGCAGACGCGCGTTTATCTCGACGCGCTGCGCTGGCCCTACGAGCAGAACACAGGCACCTGGATGCAGTGGAACCATCACAAAGTGCTGGCGACGGCGAAAGTGGTGAAGCTGTTCCATGAGAAAGGCTACCGGGGAACCGTGGGCTGTATCCTGAATCCGGAAGTGACCTATCCGCGCTCGAAAGCGCCCCATGACGTGCGCGCGGCAGAGATCTACGATCTGTTCTATAACCGCGTCTTTCTCGACCCGCTGGTACATGGGCGCTATCCACAGGCGCTGTTTACCTTACTTGAGCAGCACCATGTGCAGTGGGAGTACAGCGCGGATGAGCTGGCAATCATTGCCGAAAACACCGTCGATGAGCTGGGGATCAACCTTTATTATCCGCACCGGGTCAAAGCCCCGTCACGGGCCTGGCATCCGGAAACGCCCTTCCATCCGGCCTACTACTACGAACCGTTCGAGCTGCCGGGGCGCAAAATGAACGCCTCGCGCGGCTGGGAAATTTATCCACGAATCATCTACGACATGGCGATGCGTATCAAAAACGACTATCGCAACATCCCGTGGTTTGTGGCGGAAAGCGGAATGGGGGTGGAAAACGAAGGGCAGTTCCGGGGCAGCGACGGGGTTATTGCCGACGATTATCGTATCGCGTTTATCAGCGAGCACCTCTATTACACGCTGCTGGCGCGCGAAGAGGGGGCAAACTGCCACGGCTACATGCTGTGGGCGTTCACCGATAACGTCTCGCCGATGAACGCGTTCAAAAACCGCTATGGCCTGATTGAAATCGATCTGGCCGATAACCGCGCCCGCCGGGCGAAAAAGTCGGCGGCGTGGTTCCGAAAGCTGCGCGATGAACGCACGCTGACGCTGACTGTCGATGATGAATGGAAATAGGCTAATCACGACGCAGGTTCTGGTAAAATAGCCGCCAACTGGCCGGGAGGATGCCCGGCCCGAGCGTCAACTCAACTGTCAGTACAGGTGAAATCGTGGAGAAGGCCGTCGTTCCGCCAGAAAAAAAACAGTACCAGGAGATTGGCGATGATCTGCGCACGCAAATCATCGACGGTCACTATCCTGTGGGGTCCCGTCTGCCGCCTGAGCGCAATATCGCCGAGACGTACGGCGTCAGCCGCACCATCGTGCGCGAAGCCTTACTCATGCTGGAGTTGCAGGGTACCGTCGATATCCGTCAGGGTTCCGGCGTTTACGTGATGCGCATCCCCGAAGAGCACGAAAACGAGGAAGAGCGCTTTTTAAATAGCGACGTCGGCCCGTTTGAGATTTTGCAGGCGCGCCAGCTGCTCGAAAGCAATATTGCCGCCTTTGCCGCGAAAATGGCGACCCGCGCGGATATTGATAATCTGCGTCGCATCATCGAGCAGGAGCAGCGCGCGATTGCCGCCGACGATCACAGCCAGGATAACAACAAGATGTTCCACCTGGTGCTGGCAGGCGCAACGCAAAACCAGATGCTGCTGGCGACTGTCGAGAGCGTCTGGCACCACATGGACAGCAGCCCGCTGTGGCAGCAGTTCAACGTTCACATCGCCAGCCGCGCATATCGCCTGAAGTGGCTTGGCGATCGCCAGACCATTCTCGCGGCCCTGCGTCGTCGCGACGTGATGGGGGCGTGGCAGGCCATGTTCCAGCACCTGGAAAACGTCAAAAAAAGCCTGCTGGAGCTGTCGGATGAAGACGCGCCGGATTTTGACGGCTATCTTTTTGAATCTGTCCCGCTTTTCCAGGGGAAACTGGTGTGAAGATCATTCCCCTTTATGCCGCTGCGCACCATGCCCAGCGCGTAACCGACTGGTTATGGCAGGCGTTTGGTGACGGTTTACCGCGTGAATTCTTTGCCAGCATCATCGAACACAGCCAGACGCCGGGCGCACTGCCGCTCACGTTTGTGGCGGTCGAGGGCGAAACACTGCTGGGCACCGTCGGATTGTGGCGCTGTGATTTGATGACGCGCCAGGATCTCTTTCCATGGCTGGCGGCGCTGTACGTTGACGACGCCGCGCGCGGGAAAGGGCTGGCAGGGCAGTTGCAGGAGCATGTGATGGGCTATGCCGCAAAGGCCGGGTATTCCGAGCTGCATCTCTGGTCAGCCTGCCGGGACTTTTATGAGCGCTACGGCTGGCAGTACATCGGCGATGCGCTGGAATACCCGAATAAAAACGTCCATCTCTATCGCTATTCGCTGACCGGATCTGCGGGGGCAACCACGGAGTGACGGCGAACCAGCGTCGGGCTGAACAGGTGAGTGATATCTGGCGGCGGGCGTTTTTCGGCCAGCGCCAGCGCCAGTTCAGCGGCCTGCGTTGCCATGGTCACAATCGGATAGCGCACGGTAGTTAAGCGCGGGCGCACGTAGCGCGCGACCAGCACATCATCGAAACCAATCAGCGAAATTTCTGCCGGTACGTCGATACCGTTATCGTTCAGCACCCCCATCGCTCCCGCGGCCATCGAGTCGTTATAGCTGGCCACGGCGGTGAAATTCCGCCCACGACCTAACAGTTCTGTCATCGCCTGCTCACCGCCGCTCTCGTCCGGTTCGCCATAGGTGACCAGACGATCGTTGCACGGCAATCCGCTTTCGCGCAGGGCATCGTAATAGCCTCGCAGACGATCTTCGGCATCGGAAATCTGGTGGTTTGAACAGAGATAACCAATGCGCGTATGACCCTGCTGGATCAGATGGCGTGTGGCAAGCCAGGCGCCGTAGCGATCGTCCAGCGCCACGCAGCGTTTCTCATAGCCGGGGATAATGCGGTTAATCAGAACCATGCCGGGGATCTGTTTCATCAGATGCAGCAGTTCGGCGTCGGGGAGGACTTTGGCGTGAACCACCAGGGCGGCGCAGCGATGGCGTATCAGCTGCTCAATGGCCTGGCGCTCTTTTTGTTCGTTATGGTAGCCGTTGCCGATCAGCAGGAAATTGCCGGTCTGGTACGCCACCTGTTCAACCGCTTTGACCATCGCGCCGAAAAAGGGATCCGACACGTCGCCGACCACCAGACCCACGGTTTCCGTCGACTGCTGCGCAAGGGCGCGCGCGTTGGCGTTGGGATGATAGTTCAGGGTTTCCATGGCGCTTTGCACGGCCTGACGGGACGCATCGCTGGCTTTCGGTGAATTGTTGATGACGCGAGAGACGGTCGCCACAGAAACACCCGACAGACGAGCCACATCCTTAATTGTCGCCATTAAATACCTTCTTTAGTGGGGTAAGCGTTTACACACTCAATAGTGTTGCGGAAAACCGAGGCGCATTCAAGGGCTGGCCCGCAATGCACCTCGCAAACGTGACGCAGAACATGGGAAAACAGTGTAATCGTTACACGGGGAAGCGTGTCAGAATAATGTCAAAGCGAACCTTTGCTTACACTTTGCGGCAGGCTGTTGCGATTGTCTGCTGGTGGAGAATGTGAACAGATTGCTAAAGTCGAGATCCCAGAGGTATTGATAGGTGAAATCGACTCCGGTTGATTAACACGAATTACACCAACCTGCGTCCATACGCAGGTTTTTTTTGTCTGTAACTTCAACATGTAACAGCAATCGATATTTTTCACACCTGGTTGCACTTAGGCTCATTCCCTTGCGTTTTCGCGCTGGCGAAGCGCATTGCCAGCAGCCACAATCAAGATCCCAGAGGTATTGATTGGTGAGAATTCTTGGTACGGTTTCGTACTCATCTCTTGCACCAGCCTGCGCGGATGCGCAGGTTTTTTTTCGCCTGAAATACGCTACCTCTCCTCCCGCCTGCACTTCTCGTGTAATCTGCCACAATTTAGCGTAACCCTAAAATTTAACAGGCAAAGGGAGTTGAAATGCTATTTGGGTTCTTCCGTACCTTGTTTCGTATCCTCTTTCGCGTCCGCCTGACGGGGGACACTCAGTCATTGCGCGGCGAGCGCGTGCTCATCACCCCAAACCACGTCTCCTTTATCGATGGTGTTTTGCTGGCACTTTTCCTGCCTGGCCGTCCGGTCTTCGCGGTCTACAGCTCCATCAGCCAGAAGTGGTTTATGCGCTGGCTGGCGCCGCTGATTGATTTTGTTCCCCTCGATCCGACCAAACCGATGATGATTAAACATTTGGTGCGCCTGATCGAGCAGGGCCGTCCAGTGGTGATCTTCCCGGAAGGGCGTCTTACCGTGACCGGCTCGCTGATGAAAATCTACGACGGCGCGGGGTTTGTCGCGGCGAAATCCAAAGCCACCGTGGTGCCGCTACGCATCGAAGGGGCAGAGCTGACCTATTTCAGTCGTCTGAAAGGGCTGGTGAAGCAGCGCCTGTTCCCGCCAATCACCCTCCACATTTTGCCTCCGACCACGCTGCCGATGCCTGAAGCACCGCGCGCACGGGATCGCCGCAAGATCGCAGGCGAAATGCTCCATCAAATTATGATGGAAGCGCGCATGGCCGTGCGCCCGCGCGAAACCTTATATGAATCGCTTCTCTCCGCGCAGGACCGTTTTGGCGCGAAGAAAAACTGCGTTGAAGATATCAATTTCAAGCCCGATACCTATCGCAAGCTGCTGACCAAGACCCTGTTTGTGGGCCGTATTCTGGAAAAATACAGCCAGCACGGGGAAAAAATTGGTCTTATGCTGCCTAACGCCGGGATCAGCGCGGCGGTGATTTTCGGTGCGGTGTCACGCGGACGCATTCCGGCGATGATGAACTACACGGCGGGTGTGAAAGGGCTGACCAGCGCGATAACGGCTGCGGAGATTAAAACTGTTTTCACTTCGCGCCAGTTCCTCGACAAAGGCAAACTCTGGCATCTCCCGGAGCAGCTCAAGCAGGTGCGCTGGGTGTTCCTCGAAGATTTAAAAGCTGACGTTACCCTTGCCGATAAGCTGTGGATCTTTGCTCATCTGCTGGCGCCACGTCTGGCGCAGGTTAAACAGCAGCCGGAAGATGCAGCCATTATTCTGTTTACCTCCGGTTCTGAAGGCAATCCGAAGGGGGTTGTCCACTCCCATAAAAGTATTCTGGCGAACGTCGAGCAGATCAAAACCATTGCCGACTTCACCGCGAACGATCGTTTTATGTCGGCGCTGCCGCTTTTCCACTCCTTTGGCCTGACGGTCGGTCTGTTTACCCCGCTGTTCACGGGCGCCGAGGTGTTCCTTTATCCTAGCCCGTTGCATTACCGAGTTGTACCGGAACTGGTGTATGACCGTAACTGTACGGTGCTGTTTGGCACCTCAACGTTTCTTGGCAACTATGCGCGTTTCGCCAATCCGTATGATTTCTTCCGTGTGCGCTACGTGGTGGCGGGAGCAGAGAAACTGCAGGACAGCACCCGTCAAATCTGGCAGGACAAGTTTGGTCTGCGCATTCTTGAGGGTTACGGCGTGACAGAGTGTGCCCCGGTGGTCTCGATCAACGTGCCGATGGCGGCGAAGCCTGGCACGGTCGGGCGCATTCTGCCGGGCATGGACGCACGTCTGTTAGCGGTGCCGGGCATTGAAGATGGCGGTCGCCTGCAGCTGAAAGGGCCAAACGTGATGAATGGCTATCTGCGCGTGGAAAACCCAGGCGTGCTTGAAGCGCCGACGGCGGAAAACGCGCAGGGCGAGGTCGAAACCGGCTGGTATGACACGGGCGATATTGTGCGCTTTGATGAGCAGGGCTTCGTGCAAATCAAAGGCCGCGCCAAACGCTTTGCCAAAATTGCCGGGGAGATGGTTTCGCTTGAGATGGTAGAACAGCTGGCGACAGCGGTTTCTGCCGACAAAATGCATGCCACGGCGATTAAGAGCGACGCCAGCAAAGGTGAAGCGCTGGTGCTCTTTACCACCGACAGCGAACTGAAACGCGAGCACCTTCTGCACTACGCCCGCGAGCATGGCGTGCCTGAGCTGGCCGTGCCGCGCGATATTCGTTATCTGAAACAGTTACCGGTGCTCGGCAGCGGTAAACCCGATTTTGTCGCGCTGAAAGGCATGGTTGATGAGGCGGAACAGCATAATGCGTGAGTCAGTACACACTAACACCTCCCTGTGGTCAAAGGGCATGATGGCGGTGACCAGCGCTCAGTTCCTTTCGGCCTTTGGCGACAATGCGCTGCTATTTGCCACGCTGGCGCTGCTGAAAGCCGAGTTTTATCCGGACTGGAGCCAGCCCATCCTGCAGATGGTGTTTGTGGGTGCTTACATCATTTTTGCGCCGTTTGTCGGGCAGGTGGCTGACAGTTTCCCTAAAGGGCGCGTGATGATGTTCGCCAACAGTCTCAAACTGCTGGGCGCGGCGAGTATCTGCTTCGGCTTTAACCCCTTTATCGGCTACACGCTGGTGGGGATTGGCGCGGCGGCGTATTCACCGGCGAAATACGGGATTCTGGGGGAGCTGACCACCGGCGACAAACTGGTTAAAGCCAACGGGCTGATGGAGTCCTCGACAATTGCCGCCATTCTGCTCGGCTCCGTCGCCGGCGGCGTGCTGGCGGACTGGCATGTGCTGGCCGCGCTGGGTGTGTGTGCGCTGGTGTATGCGGGCGCAGTCGTGGCGAACCTGTTTATCCCGACGCTGCCCGTGGCGCGTCCGGGGCAATCCTGGCGCTTTACGCCGATGACGGCCAGTTTCTTCAATGCCTGCCGCGTGCTGTGGCGTAACGGCGAAACGCGCTTCTCCCTCCTGGGCACCAGCATGTTCTGGGGCGCGGGCGTGACGCTGCGCTTCCTGCTGGTATTGTGGGTGCCGACGGCGCTCGGGATCACCGATAACGCCACGCCCACCTATCTCAACGCGATGGTAGCCGTGGGGATTGTGGTCGGGGCCGGTGTGGCAGCGAAGCTGGTCACCCTGGAAACCGTATCGCGCTGTATGCCTGCGGGGATTTTGATTGGTGTCGGCGTGCTGTTTTTCTCCCTGCAACATGCGCTGCTGCCGGCTTACGTGCTGCTGATCCTGATTGGTATGCTCGGTGGTTTCTTTGTTGTACCGCTGAACGCACTCCTGCAGGAGCGTGGTAAACAGACCGTCGGGGCGGGTAACGCGATTGCGGTGCAAAATCTCGGTGAAAACACCGCGATGCTGCTGATGCTGGGGCTGTATTCGCTGGCGGTTAAAGTGGGATTACCGGTCGTGGGCATCGGCATCGGGTTCGGTGGGTTGTTTGCGCTGGCAATTGCGGGGCTGTGGCTCTGGCAGCGTCGTCGGTAACGGATTGCCGGGCGGCGACTTCGCCTTACCCGGCATACCAGATCAAAACGCGTTACGGTGCCGGATAGGTGTAAACCTGATGCACCGCCTCAATCTCCGCCAGCACCTCTTCGCTCAACTCCAGATGGAAACTGTCGATGTTCGTTTTCAACTGTTCCATTGTAGTGGCACCCAGCAGGGTGCTTGCCACGAACGGCTGACGACGCACAAAGGCTAATGCCATTTGTGCAGGGTCCAGACCGTGACGTTTCGCGATATCAACATACGCCGCAACGGCTTTCTGCGTTTGCTCACCGCTGTAGCGGGTAAAACGGCTGAACAGGGTATTACGTGCCCCGGCAGGTTTTGCGCCGTTGAGGTATTTACCGGTCAACGTCCCGAAGCCGAGGCAGGAATAAGCCAGCAGCTCAACGCCTTCATACTGCGTCACTTCCGCCAGACCCACTTCATAACTGCGGTTAACCAGGCTGTAAGGGTTCTGAATGGTCACAATGCGCGGCAAATCGTGCTTATCGGCCAGATGCAGATAGCGCATCACGCCGAACGCCGTTTCGTTCGAGACGCCAATGTAGCGGATCTTACCGGCGCGCTGACACTCGGTCAGAGCTTCCAGGGTTTCGAGCAGGGTCACCACCGGCGCGCTGTCGCTCCAGGTATAGCCCAGCTTGCCGAAGCAGTTGGTCGGGCGCTGAGGCCAGTGAACCTGGTATAAATCGAGATAGTCGGTCTGCAAGCGCTTCAGGCTGGCATCCAGCGCGGCGCGGATATTTTTGCGATCCAGAATCTGATTCGGACGAATGCCCGCGTCGTTATTGCGCGACGGGCCGCTGACTTTCGACGCCAGCACCAGCTTTTCGCGATTGCCGTTTTTCGCCAGCCAGTTGCCAACGTAGGTTTCGGTCAATCCCTGGGTTTCCGGGCGCGGAGGCACCGGGTACATTTCGGCCACATCAATCAGGTTGATCCCCTGGCTGACGGCGTAATCGAGTTGCGCATGGGCATCGGCTTCGCTGTTTTGTTCACCGAATGTCATCGTGCCCAACCCCAGTTGGCTGATCTCCAGAGTGCTGTGGGGGATACGGTGATAATGCATAGCCGGCTTCCTATACTGTGTAAATTGACGGCGTCAGGAATCTCCCCGACGAAGGACTATAAACATGGCAGAGGGGGAGCAAAAGGGGAAGAAAAAAATCAAAAAGGCCAGTAAGCAACTGACCTTTAACTGTTTATCTTTCGATGATTTGCGAAACTTCGTCGCGATTGATCTGCATCTTATTGCCCTGCTGATCGTTGTAGCTTACAAGGCCGGTATCGTCGTCGACTTCGGGTTTGCCGTCAGTCAGTATCATTCGACCGTCTTTTGTCGCCATAACGTAATCACTACTACAACCTGAAACCGCAAACGCTAAACCCACCGCTGAGATTATCACTGCCCATTTTTTCATCGTTATCATCCTCACCTGGCTCGTATCACATCATAGTGTAGTAATAACCTGAGAAAGCGTCAGGAGGAAGCAGTAAAATCTTAAACATCAGGTGAATGTGTTTGATTCAGTTCAAACTTCGGCTAAAAACCGCGTTTAAGCGAAAAAGTGACGAGCCAGCAGAGCACCGGTGAAGTTCTTCTTTAAATAGAAGCCGCGCGGCAGCGTCAGGATCGGTTCTCCCTGAGCGCCAATCGCCTCGGTCAGCGCCTTGCTGTTAGCGGCTTTCGGGCGTAACTGCATCACCTCGCCATGACGCGCGGTAATCCGCTCGACCTGACCCAGCACGATCATATCCATTAGTTCCTCCCAGTCCTGCGAAAGCTGCCGCTCTTCCTCTTCGTTTGGGCTCCACAGCAGTGGCGCACCCACGCGGCGATCCGCAAGGGGAATAGCTCTGTCGCCTTCGATGGGCACCCATAGCACGCGCTTGAGCTTATGGCGTACGTGGCTCATTTCCCAGGTCACACCCGTATTCCCGGTGAGCGGCGCAACGCAGACAAAGGTGGTTTCCAGTGGTTTTCCCTGGCGATCAATGGGGATGGTTTTAAGCTCCACCCCCAGTGCGGCAAAATCCTGCTCGGGTTTACTGCCCGCGCTTGCGCCAAGCCAGCGCTCCAGCAACACACCGATCCAGCCTTTATCCCGTTTCAGATCCGCAGGAATCGGCAAGCCCGCCATGGCCGCCAGCTCGCCGAGCGAGTAGCCCGCGACGCGTTGTGCCTGCTGCAATAACTGCGCTTCAGTAGCCGGAGGGGAGGTGAGTGGAAGGAGCGGAAGCATAACGTTAAACCTTTGATTAAAAAATGAACCGTAAAAGCAGACCTTGTGGATAGAGTTTAACTATTTCTTTAGCGATATGGCAGGTTGATGATTTATCAGCATTTTTAAGACAAATCCACTGCCGGATAAAAAGGGTAAAATCGGGTTGTTCAAAACTGGTCACTGACAATGAACAGGATCTTACACCATGTTATCCACAGAAAAGTGGGATAAGTGGGAATAACCCTCACTACTGTTTCAATTTACAGCCTTGACGTGCGACGAAAATCGAATTTTCACACAAATAGTGTCTAAGTTATTGGCACAATCTGTGGATAAAACCGACGCTGTTCGATCTTTCATCAGCACGCGGATCTCTCATGTGATGATCGTCACGTTATGGCGTCTTATTCACAGAAGTTACCCATTAAGACAATGAAATATAGCTATTTATTTCTCGATGAGATTGCGGGGTGATTTCCTTCCTGCAATGTTGTCCAGCGGTAATTCCATACTTCTTCACAACTATATCCACAGAAAAAGTGAATAAAATGGCCCTTTGCGTCCGTCATCTGTTTATAACTTGAGTGAAAATTGTGAGTTATTCAAATGTTATTCGTTCGCAGCCCTGTAAGAGAGTGGTTTACCGCCTCACAGGAGTATGAAACAATCGATCATATATAAGGTTTAGTTTGAGGTAGTCCGGTGATTGATGACGATGGCTACCGCCCGAATGTAGGTATCGTAATTTGTAATCGTCAGGGCCAGGTTATGTGGGCAAGACGGTATGGTCAGCACTCCTGGCAATTCCCGCAAGGCGGGATCAATCCAGGAGAGTCCCCAGAACAAGCGATGTATCGGGAGCTGTTCGAAGAAGTCGGCTTAAGCCGAAAAGATGTTCGCATCCTGGCTTCGACCCGCAACTGGTTGCGTTACAAGTTACCGAAACGTTTGGTGCGTTGGGACACAAAGCCGGTTTGTATCGGCCAGAAACAAAAGTGGTTTCTTCTGCAATTGGTGAGCAACGACTCGGAAATCAATATGCAAACCAGCAGTACGCCAGAGTTCGATGGCTGGCGTTGGGTGAGCTACTGGTATCCCGTTCGTCAGGTCGTGTCCTTTAAGCGCGACGTTTACCGCAGGGTGATGAAAGAGTTTGCAAGTGTGGTGATTGCGTTTCAGGAGGCCCCTCCTAAACCGCAAAGCCCACCTGCCTGGCGACGTAAAAGAGGTTAAGCAACGCACATCATGCTCACCCGCTTGCGAGAAATAGTCGAAAAGGTTGCCAGTGCTCCGCGCCTCAATGAGGCGCTGGACATTCTGGTGACCGACATCTGTCTTGCGATGGAAACCGAAGTCTGTTCGGTGTATCTGGCCGACCACGATCGACGCTGTTATTACCTGATGGCGACACGTGGGTTGAAAAAACCGCGTGGTCGCACCGTTGCGCTCGCCTTTGATGAAGGGATCGTTGGCCTCGTTGGACGGCTGGCGGAACCTATCAACCTCGCCGATGCGCAAAAACACCCCAGCTTTAAATATATCCCTTCCGTCAAGGAAGAGCGTTTTCGCGCGTTTTTAGGTGTCCCTATCATTCAGCGCCGCCAGCTTCTTGGGATACTGGTGGTGCAGCAGCGTGAGCTTCGCCAGTTTGACGAAAGCGAGGAGTCATTCCTCGTGACGCTGGCCACGCAAATGGCCGCAATCCTCTCCCAGTCTCAGTTAGCTGCGCTGTTTGGCCAGTATCGCCAGACGCGTATCCGTGCGCTGCCCGCATCGCCGGGCGTGGCCATCGCTGAAGGATGGATGGACGCCACGCTGCCGCTCATGGAGCAGGTGTACGAAGCCTCTACGCTGGACGCTGCCCTTGAACGCGAACGCCTGACAGGTGCGCTGGAAGAGGCCTCCAACGAATTCCGACGCTACAGTAAGCGTTTTGCCGCGGGGGCGCAGAAAGAGACGGCAGCGATTTTTGATCTTTATTCTCACCTGCTGTCCGATGCGCGCTTGCGCCGCGAACTCTTCGCCGAAGTGGACAAAGGATCGGTGGCGGAATGGGCGGTGAAAAAGGTCATCGAACGGTTCGCCGAGCAGTTTGCCTCCCTGACAGACGGTTATCTGAAAGAGCGTGCGGGCGATCTGCGGAGTCTGGGCCAGCGTCTGCTGTTCCATCTCGACGATACCATTCAGGGCGAAAACGCCTGGCCGAAACGCTTTGTGCTGGTCGCCGATGAACTGTCGGCTACCACTCTCGCCGAACTGCCGCATGACCGACTGGCAGGCGTCGTGGTGCGTGATGGCGCAGCCAACTCCCACGCGGCCATTATGGTGCGTGCGCTGGGTATTCCCACCGTTATGGGCGCGGATATTCAGCCTTCGGTGCTGCAACGCCGCACCCTGGTGGTCGACGGTTATCGCGGTGAGCTGCTGGTTGATCCTGAGCCGGTACTGCTGCAGGAATATCAGCGATTAATCAGTGAAGAAAACGAATTAAGCCGCCTGGCGGAAGATGACGTCGATCTGCCCGCGCAGTTGAAAAGCGGCGAGCGGGTTAAGGTGATGCTCAACGCGGGCCTTAGTCCGGCGCACGAAGAGAAGCTCGGCAGCCGCATCGACGGCATTGGCCTGTACCGCACTGAAATTCCGTTCATGTTGCAAAGCGGCTTCCCTTCCGAAGAGGAGCAGGTGGCGCAGTATCAGGGAATGTTGCAGATGTTTAACGACAAGCCCGTCACCCTGCGAACGCTGGATGTTGGCGCGGATAAACAGCTGCCGTACATGCCCATCAGTGAAGAAAACCCGTGCCTTGGCTGGCGTGGGATCCGCATTACGCTCGATCAGCCGGAGATTTTCCTGGTGCAGGTACGCGCCATGCTGCGTGCTAACGCCGCCACGGGGAATCTCAGCATTCTTCTGCCGATGGTGACCAGTCTGGATGAAGTCGACGAAGCGCGTCGCTTGATCGAACGTGCTGGGCGCGAAGTGGAAGAGATGATCGGTTATGCGATTCCCAAACCGCGCCTCGGCGTGATGCTTGAAGTCCCATCGATGGTCTTTATGCTGCCACAGCTGGCCAACCGCGTGGATTTCATCTCGGTCGGTACGAACGATCTGACCCAGTACATTTTGGCGGTGGATCGTAACAATACGCGCGTCGCGAGCATTTACGACAGCCTGCACCCGGCGATGCTGCGTGCGCTGGCGATGATTGCGCGTGACGCCGAATTGTACGGAATCGACCTGCGCCTGTGCGGTGAAATGGCAGGGGATTCCATGTGTGTGGCGATCCTGATCGGTCTTGGCTTCCGTCATCTGTCGATGAACGGTCGCTCGGTGGCGCGTGTGAAATATCTGCTGCGCCACATCGAAATCGAAGATGCTCAGGAGCTGGCAAAACGCAGCCTTGAGGCACAGCTGGCGACGGAAGTCCGTCACCAGGTCGCGGCCTTTATGGAGCGTCGCGGCATGGGCGGTTTGATCCGCGGTGGCCGCTAAACTTTCCCATTCCCTACACGAATGGAGCGACACTCTGCTCCATTCCCTATACACATCTTTTACATCTCAGGCGCATCCTCCGCGCCTGCCTTGTGCTATGATTCGCAACTTTGGAGCGTGGGTTAACCCTGCGCGCGCTTATTTTTCGCTGTCCACTTTCAGCGGAATAACAACATCTTGTGGTGACAGATGAACAGTGGTTATCTGCATTTTCCGGAATTTGATCCGGTCATTTTCTCAATCGGTCCCGTTGCGCTTCACTGGTACGGTCTTATGTACCTGGTCGGCTTCATCTTTGCCATGTGGCTTGCTGGTCGTCGCGCCAGTCGTCCGGGCAGCGGATGGACGAAAAACGAAGTTGAAAACCTGCTCTATGCCGGGTTCCTCGGGGTATTCCTCGGTGGGCGTATCGGCTATGTGCTGTTCTACAACTTCCCGATTTTCCTGAACGATCCGCTTTACCTGTTCCGCGTCTGGGACGGAGGCATGTCCTTCCACGGCGGTCTGATAGGTGTGATTCTGGTGATGGTCATCTTCGCCAAACGCACCAAACGCAACTTCTTCCAGGTGGCTGATTTTATTGCCCCACTGATCCCGTTTGGTCTGGGCGCGGGTCGTCTCGGTAACTTCATTAACGGGGAACTGTGGGGTCGTGTCGATCCGAGTGTCTCCTTTACGATGCTGTTCCCGAACTCACGTGCGGAAGACCTTGCGCTGCTGCCTTCCCACCCAGAGTGGCAGTCTATCTTCGACACCTACGGCTCACTGCCGCGCCACATGTCGCAGCTGTATGAGCTGGCGCTTGAGGGTGTGGTGCTGTTTATCATTCTGAATCTCTTTATCCGCAAACCGCGTCCAATGGGTGCCGTCTCCGGGCTGTTCCTGATTGGTTATGGTGCGTTCCGAATCATCGTTGAATTCTTCCGCCAGCCGGATCAGCAATTCACCGGGGAATGGGTACAGTACATCAGCATGGGGCAGATTCTCTCCATCCCGATGATTGTCGCGGGTATCATAATGATGATTTGGGCGTATCGCCGTCGTCCACAGCAACAGCTTTCCTGAGGAACCATGAAACAGTATCTTGAATTGATGAAAAAAGTGCTCGACGAGGGCACGCCAAAAAACGATCGCACCGGCACCGGAACGCTCTCTATTTTTGGCCACCAGATGCGCTTTAACCTGCAGGAAGGTTTTCCGCTGGTGACGACCAAGCGCTGCCATTTGCGCTCGATCATTCATGAACTGCTCTGGTTCCTGCAAGGCGATACCAACGTGGCCTATCTGCACGAAAACAACGTCTCGATTTGGGACGAATGGGCAGATGAGAACGGCGACCTCGGCCCGGTCTACGGCAAACAGTGGCGCGCGTGGCCAACGCCAGATGGTCGCCACATTGACCAGATTACGACCGTGCTAAACCAGCTGAAAAACGATCCCGATTCACGTCGCATTATCGTCTCAGCCTGGAACGTCGGCGAGCTGGACAAAATGGCGCTGGCGCCTTGTCACGCCTTCTTCCAGTTCTATGTCGCTGACGGCAAACTGTCCTGCCAGCTCTATCAGCGCTCTTGCGACGTGTTCCTCGGTCTGCCGTTCAACATCGCCAGCTATGCATTACTGGTTCATATGATGGCGCAGCAGTGCGACCTTGAAGTCGGTGATTTTGTCTGGACCGGTGGCGATACGCACCTGTACAGCAATCACATGGAACAAACGCACCTGCAGCTGACTCGCGAACCGCGCGCACTGCCGAAGCTGGTTATCAAGCGTAAGCCGGAATCCATCTTTGACTATCGCTTCGACGATTTCGAGATTGAAGGCTACGATCCCCACCCTGGTATCAAAGCCCCTGTCGCTATCTGATAGATCAAATCCTGACACAACCGGTGCTCTTTAGCGCCGGTTTTTTTTGCCCAGATTTCACCTTTACGAGCTGCTTTCCAGCGTTTTTGTAACGTAATGCAACGGATGATTTTCACAGGAAAGCGCCTCTTAATCTTCACTTTCTGCTGTCGTTTTTCTGGGCGCTTCCCGCCACACTGCGGGCATGAAAAAACAACGCGGCTTTACGCTTATCGAAACCATGGTGGCAATTTCCCTTGTCGTCATTCTCAGCGCCACAGGGCTGTCGGGCTGGCAGAGTTGGCAGCAACAGCAACGCCTGTGGCAAACCGCCCATCAGGTACGTGACTACCTGGTACAGCTTCGTAACGATGCGAACGGCTATAACCGGGATCATCTCATCGTGGTGAATAAGGACGGCGAAAAGGCGTGTCTTGCGACGACGAAAAGTGCGGACTGCCAGACTCAGAGCGGGTTGGTCCTCAATTTGCCATGGCCGGAAGTCGCGATTGCAGAACTGACGAAATCCCTGGCGTTTTATGGATTACGGGATACCGCCTGGCCTGGAAGAATACGCATCAAAAGCCCAGCGGGAGAATGGCTAATTATCGTGTCGAACACCGGGCGTATCAGGATGTGCAACAGCACAGGGAAGGGAACATGTTGAAAAACCAGTGCGGCTTCTCGCTGACCGAGGTACTCATCGCAATGGCAATTAGCAGTATTTTGCTGCTGAGTACCGCGCGTTTTATGCCGGCGTTACAGCGAGCCATTCTCAAGCAAGAGCAACAGCAGGAGCTAGAAGAAGAGGTCTGGCTCAGAGCCACTGCTATCGGCAAGCAGCTGCAAAGGGCCGGATACTGCAACGGCTCTTGTCAGGGGCCCGCGTTGACGATGGGTAGGGCAGGGCGCTGTGTCATTGTGCAATGGGATGCCAACAGCAATGGCCGCTGGGAGAATGCCCCCTCGACAGAGGCGGAGCAAACAGGGTTTCGCCTGGAAGCTGGCGCACTAGAAACCCAGCGGGGAGCCACAAGCTGCGAAGGAAAAGGCTGGGAGAAGTTGACCGAACCTGAACGTGTGTTGGTGACTCACTTCCTGGTGAGCAAAATTGAACACACTGGCTTTGCGCCTGAGCTAAGTATCGAGCTGGCTGTTTCCACAACACATCCACACGCCGAGCCAATACAGGTCACACATCGTGTCACAGGATTTAATCTATGAAACGTCAGCGGGGGATGTCATCGCTTGCGCTGGTCCTGTTGCTCCTTGTGATCGGCAACCTGACCCTGACCGGCCTTAATCTGCAGCTCGATGCTTTTACGCGGATGGTGAGCCGTGAGCGGCAGCTGATTTTACAGCAGGCCAACGTCCAGTCGGCGCTGGAGTGGGGCAAAAGTCAGCTCTGGCCGGTGGGGCCAGGTATTCAATGCAAAAAAGGGCTGCCAGGGCGAGTCTGTCTGCGCGTTACTGAAGACAACCGCGTCCTGCTTATTGCGGGGAGTGGTGAGCTGCTGCTGTGGCGCGGCGGGATAATCCAGGACGGGCGAGTGGTGTTCTCCCGCCATGGCTGGAGCGATTTTTGTCCACTGAAGGAGAGCGCACTGTGTCAGCTACCTTAGCCCGGCAAAAGGGATTTAGTATGGTGGAAGTTTTGTTAGCGATGATGCTACTGGTTATCGTCATTACTGCGCTGTCTGGCTATCATCGGGCGCTGGCAGCGCGATTTACGGTATTCAATCAGTATCGCCAGCTCTGGCACTCTGCCTGGAGCCAGACCCAGCTGTCACAGGGGACGTTACCGGATGGCTGGCGGATAAACAGGGGGCAGACAATGCAGGCTGGATGTGTCAGCATCTCGGTCACTATAATTTCGCCTTTGGGGCGGCAGGGTCAGATGACACGCCTGCATTGCCCGCTTAGTCAGTAGTCGGGAGCGTCTATGTTACGGGTCTACCACTCAAATCGTCTGGATGTGCTGGAAGCATTGATGGAATTTATCGTCGAGCGCGAGCATCCTGCCGATCCCTTTGAGCCAGAAATGGTGCTGGTGCAAAGCACCGGTATGGCTCAGTGGCTGCAAATGTCCCTGGCGCAAAAATTCGGTATTGCGGCAAATATTGAGTTCCCGCTCCCGGCGAGTTTCATCTGGGAGATGTTTGTTCGCGTCCTGCCGGACATCCCCAAAAAAAGCGAATTCAATAAGCAAAGCATGAGCTGGAAGCTAATGTCGCTGCTGCCGGATATGCTGGCGAGCGATGCGTTCGCCATGCTGCGCCACTACCTGAGCGATGATACCGACAAACGTAAACTGTTCCAGCTGGCCTCGCGGACGGCGGATCTGTATGACCAGTATCTGGTCTATCGCCCGGAATGGCTGACGTCCTGGGAAAAGGGTGAGCTGATTGACGGCCTGCCTGAGGCGCAAATCTGGCAGGCCCCGCTGTGGAAAGCGCTGGTGGAACACACCGAAAAACTGGGCCAGCCGCAGTGGCACCGTGCCAACCTTTACGAGCGGTTTATCTCAACCCTCGAAAAGGCCTCTGAACCGCCTGCCGGGTTACCGTCGCGCGTCTTTATATGCGGGATTTCCGCTCTGCCACCTGTTTATCTGAGCGCGCTAAAAGCCCTGGGCAAGCATGTCGATATCCACATTCTGTTCACCAACCCGTGTCGCCATTACTGGGGGGATATTCAGGACCCTAAATGGCTCGCCCGTCTTGTCGCTCGCCAACGGCGGCGGATCTTTGAAGAGCGCGCGATCCCGCTCTTCAAAGACAGCGACAATGCTGCGCAGCTCTTTGATGACGAAGGCATTCAAAACTTGCCGAATCCGCTGCTGGCATCCTGGGGAAAACTGGGGCGTGACTACATTCACATGCTGTCCGATATCACCTCGTCCGGCGAAGGCGATGTGGATGCCTTTGCGGAGATCACTCCTGATAGTCTGCTGCATAACGTGCAACTGGATATTCTCGATCTGGAGAACCGCGCCATCGCGGGGATCACAGCAGAAGAGTTTGCCCGCAGCGATAAGAAGCGAAAACTGGATCCAGAGGATCGCAGCGTTACCGTACATGTGTGTCATAGCCCGCAGCGCGAAGTTGAAGTGCTTCATGACAAGCTGCTGGCGATGTTGCAGGACGATCCTGAACTGACGCCGCGCGATATTGTGGTCATGGTGGCGGATATCGACAGCTACAGCCCGTTTATTCAGGCGGTGTTTGGTAGCGCCACCGGCGAGCGATATCTGCCTTATGCCGTTTCCGACCGCCGGGCGCGCCAGTCGCATCCGGCTTTGCAAGCGTTTATCAGCCTGCTTGCTCTGCCCGATAGCCGCTTTATTTCGGAAGACGTACTGGCGCTGCTGGATGTTCCGGTGCTGGCTGCTCGCTTCGACATCGACGAAGAGGGGCTGCGCTATCTGCGCCAGTGGGTCAATGAATCGGGCGTTCGCTGGGGGATTGACGATGATAACGTCCAGGAGTTCGAGCTCCCGCCGACGGGGCAACACACCTGGCAGTTCGGCCTGACGCGTATGCTACTGGGCTATGCAATGGAGAGCCATCAGGGGGAGTGGAATGAAGTCCTGCCTTACGATGAATCTTCAGGGCTGATTGCCGAACTGGTCGGCCATCTGGCTTCACTGTTGATGCAGCTTAATCGCTGGCGGCGCGAGCTGATGCAGTCCCGCACGCTTGAGGAATGGCAGCCACTGTGCCGGGAAATGTTGAATGATTTCTTCCTGCCCGACACGGACACCGAAGCGGCGATGGCGCTTATCGAACAACAGTGGCAGGCCATTATCGACGAAGGTATTTCATCTCATTATGGCGAGGCTATTCCGCTCTCCTTGCTTCGCGATGAACTGACGCAGCGCCTGGATCAGGAACGTATTAGCCAGCGCTTCCTTGCCGGTCCCGTCAATATTTGTACCCTGATGCCAATGCGTTCGATTCCGTTTAAGGTCGTTTGCCTGCTCGGAATGAACGATGGTATCTATCCGCGTGCTTTGGCGCCGCTGGGCTTTGATCTGATGAGCCAGCAGCCGAAGCGTGGTGACCGTAGCCGACGTGACGATGACCGTTACCTCTTCCTCGAGGCGTTGATTTCGGCCCAGCAAAAGCTCTATATCAGCTATATAGGGCATTCCATTCAGGATAACAGCGAGCGCTTCCCGTCAGTGCTGGTGCAGGAACTGGTCGATTACATTGGGCAAAGCCACTATCTGCCGGGTGATGAGGCGCGTAACTGCGACGAAAGCGAACAGCGGGTAAAAGCTCACATCACCTGTCTCCACACCCGCATGCCGTTCGATCCGGCTAACTACGTCGATAACGAACAGCAAAGCTATGCCCGCGAATGGCTGCCCGCTGCGAGGAAAGAGGGGCAAGCCCATACGGATTTCATTCAGCAACTTGAGCCTCGTTTGCTTGAGACGCTCACCTTTGAGCAGTTGCAACGGTTTTGGGCGCACCCGGTACGCGCGTTTTTCCAGCAGCGGTTGCAGGTGAATTTCCGCTCCGAAGAGAGCGAGATCCCCGATGCAGAACCTTTCACCCTCAATGGATTAAGCCGCTATCAGCTGAATCAACAGCTGCTTAATGCGCTGGTTGAAGAGGAAAATGCACAGACGCTGTTTCGTCGCTATCGGGCCGCAGGCCAGCTCCCGTATGGTGCATTTGGAGAAATCGCCTGGGATATGCAGTGTCAGGAGATGCAGGCTCTGGCCGATCGCGTCATTGAATTCCGTCAGCCGGGAAAAAGCCTTGAAATCGATCTGACCTGCAACGGTATTCAGCTCACGGGCTGGCTACAGCAGGTGCAGCAGGACGGGCTATTGCGCTGGCGTCCTGCCATGCTCAGTGTGTCACAAGGTTTGCAACTCTGGCTCGAACATCTTGTCTACTGTGCGGGCGGTAACGAAGGTGAAAGCCGTTTATTCGTCCGTAAGGACGGCGAATGGCGCTTCCCTCCAATGGCGTCCGATCAGGCTCTGGCCTGTCTCGAACCCTATATCGAGGGCTATCGCCAGGGGATGAACAAGCCGCTGCTGTTGCTGCCAGAAAGTGGGGGGGCGTGGATAAAAGCCTGTTACGACGCGCAGAATGATGCCATGTTAACGGATGACGCCTCGCTGCAAAAAGCGCGCAGCAAGTTTTTACAGGCGTATGAAGGAAATATGATGGTGCGCGGAGAGGGTGATGATGTCTGGTATCAGCGGTTATGGAGAACCCTTGAGCCGGAGTACTTCGACGCCATTACGCAAGAGGCTCAACGCTATCTGTTACCTTTGTTTAAATTTAATCAGTCCTGATGATTGTATAAAAATTGCGCAGGAGAAAGCGTTCATTTATTATGCCCCTCTTGTCACGGACTGATGTACCTACATAAAGAGATGCTGGCGTGCCCAGCACGCAAATTGTTAATGATGTAGCCGTGATGAAGAGGTAGTGAATGCCAGGCAGCACCTTGTTAAAAGCGTTTGTTTTGTTTGTCGCCCTCTGGGCACCCCTCACTCAGGCAGATACCGGTTGGCAGCCCGTTCAGGAAAAAATCCATAAGAGCGAAAAAGACACCCGCCAGTATCAGGCTATTCGTCTTGATAACGGGATGACTGTGCTGCTGGTCTCCGATCCGCAGGCGATTAAATCGCTCTCTGCGCTGGTCGTCCCCGTCGGCTCGCTGGAAGACCCCGATTCGCATCCTGGTCTTGCCCATTACCTTGAACACATGACGCTGATGGGGTCCAAAAAATATCCGCAGCCGGATAGCCTCTCTGAATTCCTCAAAATGCATGGTGGCAGTCACAATGCCAGCACGGCACCTTATCGCACTGCGTTCTATCTTGAAGTCGAAAATGATGCGCTGGAAGGGGCGGTTGACCGTCTCGCCGATGCCATCGCGTCGCCTTTACTGGATAAAAAGTATGCCGATCGCGAGCGTAACGCCGTCAATGCCGAACTGACCATGGCGCGCACGCGAGACGGTATGCGCATGGCGCAGGTCAGTGCCGAAACAATTAACCCGGCGCACCCAGGCTCGCGTTTTTCAGGGGGTAACCTGGAAACCCTGAGCGATAAACCTGGCAGCCCGGTTCTCGATGCCTTACACGCCTTTCGTGATAAATACTATTCCGCCAATCTGATGAAAGCGGTGGTCTACAGCAACAAACCGCTGCCGGAGCTGGCGCGTCTTGCGGCACAAACCTATGGTCGTGTGCCGAATAAAAATATCGAAAAGCCGGAGATCACCACGCCAGTGGTCACGGATGAGCAAAAAGGGATCATCATTCACTACGTGCCTGCGATGCCGCGTAAAGTGCTGCGTGTCGAGTTCCGTATTGATAACAATACCGCGCAGTTTCGCAGTAAGACGGATGAGCTCCTCACCTATCTGATCGGTAATCGCAGCCCGGGCACGCTCTCTGACTGGCTGCAGAAGCAGGGGCTGGTAGAGGGGATCCGTGCTGATTCCGATCCTGTCGTTAATGGTAACAGTGGTGTTCTCGCGATCTCGGCAACCCTGACCGACAAAGGCCTTGCGCACCGCGATCAAGTGGTAGCGGCGATCTTCAGCTATCTGTCGTTGCTGCGCGATAACGGTGTGGATAAAAGTTACTTTGACGAACTGGCCCACGTGCTGGATCTCGATTTCCGCTACCCGTCGATCACCCGCGATATGGACTATGTTGAATGGCTGGCTGACACCATGATTCGTGTTCCGGTGGAAAATACGCTGGATGCGGTGAACATTGCCGATCGCTATGACGCTGATGCCATCAAAGCGCGCCTGGCGATGATGACTCCGCAGAACGCCCGCATCTGGTATATCAGCCCGAAAGAGCCGCATAACAAAACCGCGTACTTTGTCGATGCGCCGTATCAGGTGAATAAAATCAGCGCGCAAACCTTCGCTGACTGGCAGAAAGAGTCCGGCCAGATTGCGTTAAAATTGCCTGAACTTAATCCGTACATTCCTGACGATTTCACGCTTATCAAGCCTGCAAAGGAATACCCGCATCCGGAACTGATCGTTAACGAACCGACGTTACGTGTGGTTTACACCCCAAGCCGCTATTTTGCCAGTGAGCCGAAAGCCGATGTCAGCGTGGTGCTGCGCAATCCGCAGGCCATGGACAGCGCTAAAAACCAGGTGATGTTTGCGCTGAATGACTATCTGGCGGGGATCGCCCTGGATCAGCTCAGCAATCAGGCGGCTGTCGGTGGGATCAGTTTCTCCACCAACGCCAACAACGGGCTAATGGTCAATGCTAACGGTTACACCCAGCGTTTACCGCAGCTTTTCCAGGCGCTGCTGGAGGGGTATTTCAGCTACACGGCGACCGAAGAGCAGCTGGAGCAGGCCAAATCCTGGTATGCGCAAATGATGGATTCGGCGGAAAAAGGCAAAGCTTTTGATCAGGCGATTATGCCTGTGCAGATGCTGTCACAAATTCCGTACTTCCAGCGTGAAACGCGCCGCGCGTTGCTGCCGTCAATCACCCTGAAAGAGGTGATGGATTACCGGACGGCCCTGAAAACCCATTCGCGCCCCGAGTTTCTGGTTGTCGGCAACATGAGTGAAGATCAGGCCAAAACCCTCGCGCAGAATGTTCGCAAACAGCTGGGTGCCAACGGCAACGAGTGGTGCCGTAACCAGAATGTGCTGGTGGAAAAACAGCAGAATGTGATCTTTGAAAAGGCGGGGAGCAGCACGGACTCTGCGCTGGCCGCAGTATTTGTGCCGACCGGCTACGATGAGTATGCCAGCTCCGCCTACAGCGCGGTGCTGGGGCAGATCATCCAGCCATGGTTCTACAATCAGTTGCGTACCGAAGAGCAGCTTGGCTATGCGGTGTTTGCGTTCTCGATGAACGTGGGTCGCCAGTGGGGACTGGGCTTCTTGTTGCAGAGCAGCGATAAACAGCCCGCTTATCTGTGGCAGCGTTACCAAGCCTTCTTCCCGCAGGCTGAAGAGAAACTGCGCAAAATGACGCCGGAAGAGTTTGCTCAAATTCAGCAGGCCGTGATCGCGCAGGTGCAGCAGGCTCCGCAAACCTTGGGCGAAGAGGCGTCGCAGCTGAGCAAAGATTTCGATCAGGGTAATATGACCTTTGATTCACGTGATAAAGTAGTGGCCGAGATAAAACTGCTGACGCCCCAAAAGGTTGCTGACTTCTTCCACCAGGCGGTGGTGAAGCCGCAAGGCATGGCATGCTTGTCTCAGGTTTCCGGCAGCCAGAACGGGAAAGTGGATTATGTGAATCCGCAGGGCTGGAAAGTCTGGGAGAGCGTCAGCGCACTGCAGAAATCGATGCCCTGGAGTAAGAAAGAATGACCGATACCGCTGAGTCCCTTGATCCCTTACGTTTGCCGCTACAGGGCGAACGATTGATTGAAGCCTCAGCGGGAACGGGAAAAACCTTCACCATTGCCGCCCTCTACCTGCGCCTTCTGTTAGGACTGGGCGGCAATGCTGCGTTTGGGCGCCCGCTCAGCGTGGAACAACTGCTGGTGGTGACCTTCACCGAAGCGGCGACCGCCGAGCTGCGCGGACGTATTCGTGCGAACATACACGAACTGCGTATCGCCTGCCTGCGCCAGACCACAGACAACCCACTTTACGCTCGTCTTCTTGAAGAGATCGCTGATAAGCAGCAGGCCGCTCAATGGCTGCTTCTGGCCGAGCGTCAAATGGACGAAGCCGCCGTCTTTACCATTCACGGTTTTTGCCAGCGCATGCTGAGCCTGAATGCGTTTGAATCGGGCATGCTCTTTGAACAGCAACTCATTGAGGATGAATCCGAACTGCGTCATCGGGCGTGCGCGGACTTCTGGCGCCGCCATTGCTATCCGCTCCCGCGTGATATCGCCGAAGCGGTGCATGTCTTATGGAAAGGGCCGGAAGAACTTTTACGCGCTATCGAACGCTACCTGCAAGGCGAAGCACCGGCGATAAAATCCCCGCCGCCTGCGGATGAAACGCTGGCTGCGCGACACGAGAAAATTATTTCGCTGATAGCCGCCCTGAAGCAAAAATGGTGCGAGTCGGTTGCCGATATCGACGCCATTCTTGAAAATTCCGGCATTGATCGCCGCAAATTTAACCGTGGTAATCAGGCGAAATGGATCGAAAAAATCAGCGCCTGGGCGCAGGAAGAGACGCGCAGCTATCAGCTGCCCGATGCGCTGGAGAAGTTTTCTCAGAGCTTCCTGGTGGAGCGCACCAAAGCTGACGGTATCGTCCCTGAACATCCGTTGTTTGTCGCGATAGAAACGCTGCTGGCGCAGCCGCTGACCCTTAACGATCTGATGATCACCCGTGCGATGGCCGAGATCCGCGAAACCGTTGCGCGTGAAAAACGTCGTCGTGGCGAGCTGGGTTTCGACGATATGCTAAGCCGTCTGGATGCGGCACTCGGCAGTGAAAATGGCGACGCGCTGGCAGCGGCGATCCGCGCCCGCTTCCCGGTAGCAATGATCGATGAATTCCAGGATACCGACCCGCAACAATACCGTATTTTCCGCCGTATCTGGCGCAAACAGCCCGAAACGGCGCTGTTGCTGATTGGCGATCCTAAACAGGCCATCTACGCCTTTCGCGGCGCGGATATCTTCACCTACATGAAAGCCCGCGGAGAGGTCGAAGCGCACTATACGCTGGACACCAACTGGCGTTCCGCGCCGGGAATGGTGGCGAGTGTAAATACGCTTTTTGAGCGTATGGATGCGGCTTTCATGTTCAAAGAAATTCCGTTCTCGCCCGTTAAGTCGGCTGAGAAAAACAGCGCACTACGCTTTGAGTACCGTGGCAACGTTCAGCCTGCGATGAACTTTTGGCTGATGGACGGCGAAGGCTGTGGCGTCAGTGATTATCAGAACGTCATGGCGCAGCAGTGTGCGGCGCAGATCCGCGACTGGCTCAGCGCCGGTGCGCAGGGCGAAGCGCTACTGTGGAAAGGTCACACCGCTAAAGCGGTCAGCGCCTCGGACATTACCGTGCTGGTGCGCAGTCGCCAGGAGGCGTCGCTGGTGCGCGATGCCCTCACGCTGCTCGCGATCCCTTCTGTTTATCTCTCTAACCGCGACAGCGTGTTTGAAACGCTCGAAGCGCAGGAGATGCTATGGCTGTTGCAGGCCGTGCTGACGCCTGAGCGGGAGAGTACGTTGCGCAATGCGCTGGCAAGCTCAATGCTCGGTCTTAACGCGCGCGATATTGATGCGCTGAATAACGACGAAAGCGCATGGGATGCGGTGGTTGAAGAGTTTGCGCATTATCGTGAGCGCTGGCAAAAACGCGGCGTCATGGCGATGCTGCGCGAACTGATGGCTCAGCGTCATGTCGCTGAAAATATGCTGGCGACCGCAGGCGGTGAACGCCGCCTGACCGACATTTTGCACATCAGCGAGCTTTTACAGGAAGCGGGATCGCAGCTTGAGAGCGAACATGCGCTGGTGCGTTGGCTGTCGCAGCATATCGCCGATCCTAACAGCAATGCGGCCAGTCAGCAGATGCGTCTCGAAAGCGACAAACATCTGGTGAAAATCGTGACGATCCACAAATCAAAAGGGCTGGAATATCCGCTGGTTTGTCTGCCGTTTATCGCCAACTATCGTGCACAAGATCAGGCGTTCTATCACGATCGCGTGTCGTTTGAGCCGGTGCTCGATCTCAGCAAAGCCGATTCTAGTATTGAGCTTGCCGAGGCGGAGCGTCTGGCGGAAGATTTACGCCTGCTGTATGTCGCCCTGACGCGCTCCGTCTGGCATTGCAGCCTGGGCGTTGCGCCGCTGTTCCGCCGTCGCGGCGAGAAGGCGGGGGAGAGCGATTTCCATCAAAGTGCGCTCGGGAGGCTGATTCAAAAAGGTGAGCCCAAAGATGCCGCCGGGCTGCGCCAGTGTCTCGACGCGTTATGTGATGAAAATATTGCCCTGCAGATCCCCGGCCAGCCCGATCTTTCCCGCTGGCAGATGCCAGAGCCATCGGTGCCCGATTTAGGCGCGCGGCAGATTACGCGTGCGCTGGTGGACGACTGGCGAGTCACCAGCTATTCCGGCCTACAGCAGCATGGACAAAACATTGCGCAGGATCTGATGCCCAAACTCGACGTAGATGCGTCGGGCGTAGGTGAGGTGGTGGCAGAACCCGAGTTGACACCGCATCAGTTCCCGCGCGGTGCGTCGCCAGGCACGTTTTTACATAGCCTGTTTGAAACGCTCGATTTTACGCAGCCGGTGTCGCCGGAGTGGGTGCTGGAGATGCTGCAAAAAGGCGGGTACGACGCTCAGTGGCAGCCGGTACTTACCGCGTGGATCACGGCGATTTTAGAGGCGCCGCTTAATGATTCGGGGATCTCCCTAAGCCAGCTTACGGCAAAAGAAAAACAGGTTGAGATGGAGTTCTATCTCCCGATTGCCGGGCCGCTGACAGCGAACGCACTGGATGCGATTATTCGCGAGCACGATCCGTTGTCGAAGAACAGCCCGGCGCTCAATTTCCGCCAGGTGAGCGGGATGCTGAAAGGCTTTATCGATTTGGTGTTCCGCCATGAGGGGCGCTACTACCTGCTGGATTACAAATCCAACTGGCTGGGCGAAAACAGCGAGGCCTATACCCGCCAGGCAATGGCCGCCGCAATGCAGTCGCACCGCTATGATTTGCAGTATCAACTCTACACCCTGGCGCTGCACCGCTACCTGCGCCACCGCATCGCGGATTACAACTATGAAGACCATTTCGGCGGTGTGATTTATCTGTTTTTACGTGGCGTTGACGCCCGGGATCCGCAGTCGGGGATCTTTACCACGCGCCCGGATCCGTTGTTGATTGATAAAATGGACAGACTGTTTGCCGCGAGCACGGAAGAGGTGGCCCAATGACAATGAAAGAGCGGTTACTTGATGCGGTAGAGCAGCGTGCGCTGCGCCCTCTCGACGCGCAGTTTGCCATGATGGTGGCGGATAACGATGCTGCGGTCATGCTGGCCGCCGCGATCCTCAGCAAAGATGCCGGTGAAGGCCATGTGTGCTTGCCCCTGTCACGCCTGGTACCGGATGAGAAAATGCCCGCTCCGCTGCAGGCCTGTTTCGCCCTCCTCGGCGAAACGACGGACTGGCAAGACGTGCTACTGCGCTCTGACGCCGTCAGTCACGGTGATATCCCGACGCCCTTAATTCTTTGTCACGACCGACTCTATCTCAATCGCATGTGGCGTAACGAGCTGGCGATTGCGCATTTCTTTAATGATTTTAATCAGCCTCTGCCCTATGACGATACTGCACTGATTCAAACCCTGAATGACCTGTTCGGTGATTCAGAAACAGTGAACTGGCAAAAAGTGGCGGCGGCGGTAGCCCTGACGCGGCGCATTTCGGTGATTTCTGGCGGGCCAGGGACGGGGAAAACCACCACCGTGGCAAAACTGCTGGCGGCGCTGATTCAGATGGCGGGCGAGCAGAAATGCCGTATCCGGCTGGCTGCTCCCACGGGCAAAGCGGCGGCAAGATTGACGGAATCACTGGGCAGCACGCTGCAAAAACTGCCGCTGAATGATGCCCAGCGCAAGTTGTTCCCGAATGAGGCCAGCACGCTGCACCGCCTGCTTGGCGCCCAGCCGGGCAGCCAGCGTCTGCGCTATCATGCAGGGAATCCGCTGCACCTGGATGTGCTGGTGGTCGACGAAGCGTCGATGATCGATCTGACGATGATGTCGCGCCTGATCGACGCGCTACCGCCGCACGCCCGCGTAATTTTCCTGGGCGATCGCGATCAGCTGGCCTCGGTTGAGGCGGGGGCCGTGCTGGGGGATATCTGCAATTATGCCAGCGCAGGCTATACCCTCACGCGCGCGCAGGAGCTGTCGCACCTGACCGGCTGCCCGATTGAAGGGCACACAGAAGAACGGGCGGGCGCCTTGCGCGACAGCCTGTGCCTGTTGCAAAAAAGCTACCGTTTTGGCAGCGATTCCGGTATCGGCCAGCTCGCCGCCGCCGTTAACCGCGGCGATCGTGCGGCCATCAGGACGGTATTTAACGGCACATTTGACGACATTGAGAAAAAGCCACTCCAGACGGGCGAAGAGTATATCGCCATGCTCGAGGATGCATTGCAGGGTTATCAGCGTTTCCTTATGAGCGTGCAGCAGCAAGATGCACCGGAAGCTGTGATTGCGGCCTTCGGTGATTATCAGCTTTTGTGCGCGCTGCGCGAAGGGCCGTTTGGCGTCACCGGGCTGAATGAACGGCTGGAGCTGGCGTTAGCGCAGAAGCGGAAAATCTTCCGCCAGCCGCACTCCCGCTGGTATGAGGGGCGCCCGGTGATGATCTCCCGTAACGACAGCGCTCTTGGGCTGTTTAACGGTGATATCGGCATTGCACTCGATCGCGGCCAGGGGCTGCGCGTCTGGTTCCAGATGCCCGATGGCAGCGTGAAATCGGTGCAGCCAAGCCGTCTGCCAGAACACGAAACGGCGTGGGCGATGACGGTGCACAAATCGCAGGGTTCGGAATTTGATCACGCGGTGCTGATTCTGCCCGCGCAAATGTCGCCGGTAGTGACGCGCGAGCTGGTGTATACCGCCATCACCCGCGCGCGGAAAAGGCTGTCGCTGTATGCCGACGAGCGTGTGCTGGCGCAGGCAGTGACGACGCGTACCGAGCGGCGAAGCGGGTTAAGCGCGGTGTTTGAATCTGCCTGAGTGTTTGGCTCCCTCTCTGTTTAGGAGAGGGAAGCGTAGGGCCTGTGGGGTTAACTCAAGTCCGCCATCAGCACTTTCGAACGTCGCTGATAGTTGTACATCTCTTTTTTACTCTCCGGCAGCAAATCAATATCGACCGGTGTAAAGCCGCGTTCCTGGAACCAGTGAATGCTGCGGGTGGTCAGGACAAATAATTTATTCAGGCCGATCTGACGTGCCTGGGCGGCGACCCGCTCAAGCAACACTTCGCCGCGCGATGAACTGCGGTAGTCTGGATGCACTGCCACGCAGGCCATTTCACCGATTTTCTCTTCCGGGAAGGGGTAGAGCGCCGCGCAGGCGATAGTCAGATTGTCGCGCTGGATGATGGTGAACTTGTCGATCTCCATCTCCAGTTGCTCGCGGGAGCGACGGACCAGAATCCCTTGCTGCTCCAGCGGCCGAATAAGCTCCAGAATCCCGCCAATATCGTTGATCGTGGCGCGACGAATCTGTTCCGCACTCTCCATTACAATCTGCGTACCAATACCGTCGCGCGAGAACAGCTCCTGCAGAAGCGCCCCGTCTTCCTGATAGCTAATCAGGTGGCTGCGACGCACGCCGCTGCGACAGGCTTTGACCGCCCCGCGCAGGAAACGCACGGTGCCGGAGTGGTAATCACCTTCTGCTTCCAGCGCTTCGACGCGCGCCTGGGCTTCGTTCGGGAAAAGCTCCGAAACGATATCCCCTTGTTCGTTAAACACGCCCTGCGAGGAGCAGAAACCGATCATCTTCTCGGCTTTGAGTTTGATCGCCAGCTGCGTTGCCACCTCTTCGGAGGTGAGGTTAAAACTTTCGCCCGTCACGGAGACGGCAACCGGTCCCATCAGCACAATCGCGCCGTTATCGAGCTGGCGATGAATTGCCTCTTCGTCGATACGACGGATACGCCCGCTGTGGCAATAATCCACGCCATCATCCACGCCCAACGGCTGGGAAATAATAAAATTGCCGCTGACCACGTTGATATGCGCGCCCTGAAGCGGTGTATTGTTGAGGCTCATCGACAGACGCGCAGTGATATCGAGCTGCAAAAGCCCGGCTGCTTGCTTAACCAGCTCCAGGGTTTTGGCGTCAGTCACGCGGGTGTGCTTGTGATAAATCGGCTCGTGGTGGTGGGCCGCCAGATTGGCGTCGATCTGCGGACGCGCGCCGTAGACGACCACCAGGCGAATACCGAGGCTGTGCAGCAGACCGATGTCATTGACAATACTGGAAAAGTTCTCATGTTCGATGGCTTCGCCACCCAGCATGATGACAAACGTTTTTCCCCGATGGGTATTGATGTAGGGAACAGAATGGCGGAATCCCTGGACCAGTTCGGTTCTACGTTCCTTTACCACGGCACAACCCCTCAGTGAATGTTTATTCGTATTTTCTGTATTTTTATTCGATTATTGCCGCGCGCGCAACCCTAAATTCAGTGCAAACCAGAGAAAAAATTAAGTGATGCGTGCGTTACTGCATGATTGTTTACCCTTTTATAGATGACAGGTTATGCATCATTCGCTAAAGTTTTCGGTCAATTTGGACGTTTTGTCGGTAAATTCGTTTTCTTGCTCGGGAGAAGCATGTCGGGATCCAAATCAACAATAAGCCGCCGCCGCTTGTTACAAGGGGCCGGGGCGATGTGGTTGCTGAGCGTCAGCCAGGTTGCATTCGCCGCCGTCAGTCAGGTGGTGGCGGTGCGTGTCTGGCCGTCTTCGACCTATACGCGCGTGACGGTAGAGTCTAATCAGGTACTGAAATACAAACAGTTTGCGTTAAGCAATCCTGAGCGTGTGGTGGTGGATATCGAGGGCGTGAATCTGAACTCGGTGCTGAAAGGCATGGGAGCGCAGATCCGTGGCGATGATCCTTACATTAAATCTGCCCGCGTCGGCCAGTTTGATCCGCAAACCGTGCGCATGGTGTTTGAGCTGAAGCAGAACGTTAAACCGCAGCTGTTTGCCCTGGCACCGGTGGCCGGTTTTAAAGAGCGTCTGGTGATGGATCTCTATCCGGCTAATGCGACGGACATTCAGGATCCACTCCTCGCCTTGCTGGAAGATTACAACAAAGGCGATCTTGAGAGGCAGGTTCCTCCTGCGCAGAGTGGCCCGCAGCCGGGTAAAGCGGGGCGCGATCGCCCGATTGTGATCATGCTCGATCCAGGCCACGGCGGAGAAGACTCCGGAGCGGTCGGGAAATATCGAACGCGTGAAAAAGACGTGGTGTTGCAGATTGGTCGCCGTCTGAAGGCGTTGATCGATAAAGAGGGCAACATGCGGGCGTACATGACGCGTAATGAAGACGTGTTCATTCCGCTGAAAGTGCGCGTGGCGAAAGCGCAGAAACAGCGCGCTGACCTGTTTGTCTCCATTCACGCCGATGCCTTTACCAGCAGGCAGCCGAGCGGTTCGTCGGTCTTTGCCCTGTCGACCAAAGGGGCGACCAGTACCGCGGCGCGGCTGCTGGCGGATTCCCAGAACGCCTCCGACCTGATTGGTGGGGTGAGCAAGAGTGGCGATCGCTATGTCGATCACACGATGTTCGACATGGTGCAGTCGCTCACCATCACCGACAGCCTGAAATTTGGTAAAGCGGTGCTGAGTAAACTCGGGAATGTGAACAAGCTGCATAAAAATAGCGTTGAGCAGGCGGGCTTTGCGGTGCTGAAGGCGCCGGATATCCCGTCGATTCTGGTCGAAACGGCGTTTATCAGTAACGTCGAAGAGGAGCGTAAGCTCAAGACCGCGAAATTCCAGCAGGAAGTGGCAGAGTCGATTCTGGCGGGGATAAAGGCGTATTTCTCGGATGGCGCGACGCTGGCCAGAAGAGGGTAGATGGTATGAGCCGGGTTCACGCCCGGCAAATCCACAAACGGCAGATACAAAAAAACACCCTTGAGGGTGTCTAATGTTTTTCGAAGAATTGGTTGCGGGGGCCAGATTTGAACTGACGACCTTCGGGTTATGAGCCCGACGAGCTACCGGGCTGCTCCACCCCGCGTCCGTCTTTCTTCTATTTTACGTACTACTGCTTAAAACTTGATTGGTTGCGGGGGCCGGATTTGAACCGACGACCTTCGGGTTATGAGCCCGACGAGCTACCAGGCTGCTCCACCCCGCGTCCGTCTTTCTACTGAGCAAAAACATCGTAGAAATTTACTGCATCAAATTTTAATTGGTTGCGGGGGCCAGATTTGAACTGACGACCTTCGGGTTATGAGCCCGACGAGCTACCAGGCTGCTCCACCCCGCGTCCGTGGATGCGCACTATACTCGGATAGGTTTTTGATGCAACCCTTTTTCTCATAAATACCAAAATTAGTATGTAAAATGAACGACATCGCCCTGTTCGGACGATTAATGCGCAAATCCTGCCTCAGGATGCGCTATCAGATTTCAATAGCCTGAGGGGTTTGTTATCTTCTTTATAGAGACTCAGGGCAACTTTAAGACGAGATATAATGAAAGGACGATGGGCGAAGTATCTGATGACGGGCGCAATGGTAGCGATTCTTGCGGCCTGCTCCTCTAAACCGACCGATCGCGGTCAGCAATATAAAGACGGGAAATTCACCCAGCCTTTCTCTTTAGTTAACCAGCCGGATGCCGTGGGTGCGCCGATCAACGCGGGTGACTTCGCTGAGCAGGTCAGCCAGATCCGCACCGCGTCACCGCGTCTGTATGGCTCGCAGAACAGCGTCTACAACGCCGTTCAGGACTGGCTGCGTGCAGGCGGCGATACGCGCACTATGCGCCAGTACGGCATTGATGCCTGGCAGATGGAAGGGGCCGATAACTACGGTAACGTCCAATTCACCGGTTACTACACGCCGGTGGTTCAGGCGCGACACACCCGTCAGGGCGAGTTCCAGTATCCTATTTACCGCATGCCGCCAAAGCGTGGCCGCCTGCCGTCTCGCGCAGAGATCTATTCCGGTGCGCTGAACGAAACGTATGTGCTGGCCTACAGTAACTCGCTGATGGATAACTTCATCATGGATGTGCAGGGCAGCGGGTATATAGATTTTGGTGATGGTTCACCTCTTAACTTCTTTAGCTATTCCGGTAAAAATGGCCACGCCTACCGCAGTATCGGCAAAGTGCTGATCGATCGCGGGGAAGTTAAGAAAGAAGATATGTCGATGCAGGCTATTCGCGAGTGGGGCGAAAAGCACAGCGAAGCGGAAGTGCGTGAGCTGCTGGAGCAGAACCCGTCCTTCGTCTTCTTTAAACCGCAAAATTACGCACCGGTGAAAGGGGCCAGCGCGGTTCCGCTGATTGGACGTGCATCCGTGGCTTCCGATCGTTCTATTATTCCGCCGGGCACCACGCTGCTGGCAGAAGTGCCGACCCTGGACAACAACGGCAAATTCAGCGGTCAGTATGAATTACGCCTGATGGTGGCGCTGGATGTCGGTGGGGCCATTAAAGGCCAGCACTTCGATATTTATCAGGGCATTGGTGCGGATGCGGGCCATCGTGCGGGCTGGTATAACCATTATGGACGCGTATGGGTTCTCAAACCCGCAGCAAGTGCTGGCAACGTTTTCAGTGGCTGAATGTGGTAATCTAGCGCGTAATATTTACCGCCTTCTCCTGTGATGGAGAAGGGCAGGGTGAGGATAAAACCTCACCCTTTTTACATCCTGAGGTCTTATGTCTGCGTTAATCAGCGATGCCTGGCGTCAACGTTTTGGCGGTACGGCGCGTTTATATGGTGAAAAAGCCCTGCAACTGTTTGCGGATGCGCACGTCTGCGTGGTCGGTATTGGCGGAGTCGGCTCCTGGGCGGCCGAGGCGCTGGCGCGTACCGGTATTGGCGCGATTACTCTTATTGATATGGATGATGTTTGCGTCACGAATACCAACCGTCAGATCCATGCCCTGCGCGATAACGTTGGCCTGGCGAAAGCGGAAGTGATGGCAGATCGCATCCGCCTGATTAACCCGGAATGTCGCGTCACGGTGATTGATGATTTCGTCACCGCCGATAATGTGGCGCAATACCTGGGCACCGGCTTTAGCTACGTGATTGACGCAATCGACAGCGTGCGTCCGAAGGCGGCCCTGATTGCCTATTGCCGTCGCTACAAGATCCCATTAGTGACCACGGGCGGAGCGGGCGGTCAAATCGATCCGACGCAGATCCAGGTGACGGATCTGGCGAAAACCATTCAGGATCCGCTGGCGGCTAAACTGCGTGAAAGGCTGAAAAACGATTTTAACGTGGTGAAAAACAGTAAAGGTAAGCTGGGCGTAGACTGCGTGTTCTCAACTGAAGCGCTGGTCTATCCGCAGGCAGATGGCTCCGTCTGCGCCATGAAAAGCACCGCAGAAGGGCCGAAACGAATGGACTGCGCCTCAGGCTTTGGCGCGGCAACAATGGTCACCGCAACCTTTGGTTTTGTCGCTGTCTCTCACGCCCTGAAGAAAATGATGGCCAAAGCCAACCGTCAGGCCTGAACCTGACGGGCGGCGTTCAGCACCGCTTCGCTGAGTGCGGACAGGCCCTGGCTGCGTGAGGCGCTCAGTTGTCCGCGCAGCCCCAGCTCGTCAAACAGCGCCAACGGATCGCCATCCAGCAATTGCCGGGCGCTTTTGCCTTCCACGGCGGTGAGCAGCACTGCCAGTAAACCGCGCACGATCCGCCCTTCGCTGTCGCCAAAGAAATGCAGCGTCTCCCCGGATGTCGTCACACCCAGCCAGACGCGATTTTCGCAGCCTGGAATTTCTTTCGCCTGCGCTTTTAACGCATCAGAAAGTGTGGGGAGTTGCTTGCCCAGTAAAATCAGCTGACGGTATTTATCTTCCCACTGGGTGAGCGGGAGGAACGTTTGTCTCAGCGTCTCTTCTGTGATCACGCTGCCGAATGGGTGTCCGGCTAAGGATGAGCTCGTCATTAATCCACCAGGAGTTCAAGGGCGCGATCGACGGCCGCCACCAGGGCATCAACGTCGCTTTGCGTGTTGTAGGGGGCAAACGAGGCGCGCAGCGTACCACTGACGCCGAGTGCCGCAAGCAGCGGCTGTGCACAGTGCTGTCCGGCGCGCAGGGCGATACCGTATCCGGCCAGTAGGGTGACCATATCGCTGTGGTGAACACCGGCAAAATCAAACGCCAGCAGGCTGGAATCCTGAACGCGGAACGAGCGGAATCCGGGACGTTTTTTTAACTCTTCTTCTGCAAGTGTGGCCAGTCCACGGCTCCAGCTTTCGGCTTGCTCGACGTCCGTCTCAGCAAGCCACTCCAGTGCGGCGCTCAGCCCTATCACGCCCGCCACGTTTGGCGTACCGGCTTCGAGGCGGTAAGGGAGCTCCTGGGTTTTGAAACCGTCAAAGGTCACTTCGGTGATCATCTTTCCGCCGCCCAGCCACGGGGTCATTTGTGTCAGCAGTTCCGGTTTGCCATACAGCGCGCCGATCCCGGTTGGGCCATAAAGCTTGTGACCGGAAAAAGCGTAAAAGTCGATATCCAGTTTGCGGACATCCGCCGGGAAATGCACAACGCCCTGCGCGCCGTCGACCATCACAACTATGCCGTGGCGGTGTGCCATTTCAACGGCACGGGCCAGATCCGGACAACCGCCGGTAACGTTCGACATTTGTCCGAGGGCCAGAATTCGGCTGCGCGGGGTGATGAGTTCGGGTAAACGCCCGACGTCGGGCAGTAAATCCGTGCCCAACGGCAGTTTTACGATCCGGGCGCCCGTTTGTTCCGCGACCATCAGCCACGGCACTAAATTGGCATGGTGCTCGGCCTCGCTCACGATAATCTCGTCGCCCGGTTGCAGGATCGGACGAGCGTAGCACTGGGCGACCATATTGATCGCCTCGGTGGTGCCACGCGTCCAGACGATATTTTTACCGCTTTCGGCGTTGAGCAGACGCGCGACCTGATCGCGGGCGGCCTCGTAGCGCGCGGTCAAACGCTGCGCCTCGGCAAACTGGCTGCGATGCACATTCCCTGCGCTCAGGCTGTAGAACTGATTTGTCGCGTCGATCACAGCCTGCGGCTTAAGCGCTGTGGCGGCACTGTCGAGATAAACACCGGCATCGGCCAGCGCCGGAAACTGTGCGCGAAAATGCGCAGGACTGAAAGCGTTCATGGAATTCCTCATATCAATATGGAGATCGTCGCGCAATTTCGGCGGCAGGGCAAGGTTGTTGATCGCTATCGGAATTGTCTGTTTGTCCTGGCAGGTCTTGAGAAGCAGGTTATGCTGAATAGTGTTAGGTGAATGTTTTAGCCTGTTTTAAAACTAGGATTGAATAGCATTAATTGCTAAAGGAGAAAATTATGAACAAGACTGCCGCAATCATTTCTGCCTGTGTATTTACTTTTGCCCTGAGCGCCTGTTCTGGTAACAACTACGTGATGCATACCAATGATGGCCGAACTATCGTCTCTGACGGGAAGCCAAAAACCGATAATGAGACCGGGATGATCTCGTATAAAGATGCGAACGGGAACAAGCAGCAGATCAACCGTACTGACGTGAAAGAGATGGTTGAACTGGATAAGTAACAGATTTTAGACCAAAAAAAAGCACCGCAAATAGGCGGTGCTACATTAATCACTATGGACAGACAGGGTAAATGTACAGGAAGTGAAAAAAGGGTAGCTTCGCTACCGTGATCTGAATTGCAGACCAATTGCAAACACAACAACACAACATCACAACCGTAAGCCAAAAGCCCTTCAGAACACGCATTCCAAAAAAAGCTTTTCGTTCCGGCTCAGGAAGTGCCGCCACTATAGGTATTTGCTGGTAGTTCCTCAACGGACAAATTATAATGGCTCAGATAAAAAAAACTAATAGGTTAAACGTTGTTTCCTATGTGTTAAATACCTTTAACATCTAAGCCTAATACCCATGTCGAAGCGATTACCACCCCTAAATGCATTACGCGTTTTTGATGCTGCAGCACGCCATCTGAGCTTCACGCGCGCGGCCGATGAGCTTTTTGTGACGCAGGCCGCAGTAAGTCATCAAATCAAGTCTCTGGAGGATTTCCTGGGGCTTAAGCTGTTTCGCCGTCGCAACCGCTCCCTGCTTCTGACGGAAGAAGGGCAGAGCTATTTTCAGGATATCAAAGACATTTTTTCCCAGCTCACTGAGGCGACGCGCAAACTGCAGGCGCGAAGCGCTAAAGGTGCGCTGACGGTCAGTTTACTGCCCAGTTTTGCCATTCACTGGCTGGTGCCACGACTCTCTAGCTTTAACTCAGCTTATCCGGGAATCGACGTCAGGATCCAGGCGGTGGACCGTCAGGAAGACAAACTGGCGGACGATGTCGACGTCGCTATTTTTTATGGTCGCGGCAACTGGCCGGGCTTGCGTGTTGAAAAATTATACGCAGAATATCTCCTGCCGGTGTGCTCGCCGCTGCTGCTGACGGGCGACAAAGCGTTGAAAACGCCTGCCGATCTGGCGCAACATACACTTTTACATGATGCTTCTCGCCGCGACTGGCAAACTTATACCCGCCAGTTGGGTCTTAATCATATTAATGTGCAGCATGGCCCTATCTTTAGCCACAGTGCGATGGTGTTACAGGCTGCCATTCACGGACAGGGCGTGGCGTTGGCAAACAACGTGATGGCGCAGTCCGAAATTGAGGCAGGCCGCCTGGTCTGTCCGTTTAATGATGTTCTGGTCAGCAAGAATGCGTTTTATCTGGTTTGTCATGACAGTCAGGCAGAACTGGGTAAAATAGCCGCCTTCCGGCAGTGGATACTGGCGAAGGCGGCACATGAACAAGAAAAATTCCGCTTTCGTTATGAGTAATCATCTCTTTTGTGTGCCGGGCACGCATAACTTTAGGACAGAAACATGACCAGCCGTTTCATGCTGATTTTTGCCGCGGTGAGTGGCTTTATTTTTGTCGCACTGGGCGCGTTCGGCGCGCATGTGTTGAGCAAGACCTTAGGGGTCGTCGAAATGGGCTGGATTCAAACCGGCCTTGAGTATCAGGCATTTCACACGCTGGCTATTTTTGGGCTGGCGGTGGCAATGCAGCGTCGCATTAGCATTTGGTTCTACTGGAGCAGCGTATTCCTCGCACTGGGGACCGTTCTGTTCAGCGGCAGTTTGTACTGCCTCGCACTTTCACATTTGCGCCTTTGGGCGTTTGTTACACCCGTCGGCGGCGTCAGTTTCCTCGCCGGGTGGGTATTGATGTTTATCGGAGCTATCCGTCTGAAACGCAGGGGCGTTGTTCATGAGTAAGGTTGTTTTATATTGTCGCCCGGGGTTTGAGAAAGAGTGCGCCGCGGAAATTACTGACAAAGCGTCACGTCTGGAAGTCTTCGGCTTTGCCCGCGTCAAAGAGCACTCGGGCTATGTGGTGTTCGAATGCTATCAGCCTGACGATGCGGATAAGATCGTTAGCAAGTTACCGTTCAGCTCGTTGATTTTTGCCCGTCAGATGTTTGCCGCGGGCGAACTGCTGACCGATTTGCCGCCAGAAGATCGTATTTCCCCTATCTCTGGCATGCTGCAGGGTGTGGTGGAGAAGGGTGGCGATCTGCGTGTTGAAGTGGCTGACACCAACGAAAGCAAAGAGCTGATGAAGTTTTGCCGCAAGTTCACCGTTCCGCTGCGCGCTGCGCTGCGTGAGGTGGGCGTGCTCACAAACTACGAGACGCCAAAACGTCCGGTGGTGCATGTCTTCTTTATTGCGCCGGGCTGTTGTTACACCGGTTACTCTTACACGACGAACAACTCGCCGTTTTATATGGGTATCCCGCGTCTTAAATTCCCGTCCGATGCGCCAAGCCGTTCTACGCTCAAACTGGAAGAGGCCTTCCACGTCTTTATTCCTGCCGATGAGTGGGATGAGCGTTTGGCGAACGGGATGTATGCCGTGGATCTGGGAGCTTGCCCTGGCGGCTGGACCTATCAGCTGGTCAAACGCAACATGTGGGTTTCGTCTGTCGATAACGGCCCTATGGCGCAAAGCCTGATGGATACCGGGCAGGTGACCTGGCTGCGTGAAGATGGTTTCCGCTATCGCCCGACCCGTAACAACATCACCTGGATGGTGTGCGATATGGTGGAGAAACCGGCGAAAGTGGCCGCGCTGATGGCCACCTGGCTGGTGAACGGCTGGTGTCGAGAGACGATCTTCAACCTTAAGCTGCCGATGAAAAAGCGCTATGAAGAGGTCTCCCAGAATCTGGCGTATATCCAGGAACAGCTGAATGCCCAGGGGATCAATGCTGAAATCCAGGCGCGTCAGCTTTATCACGACCGTGAAGAAGTGACGGTACACGTCCGCCGCTGGTGGGCTGCCGTGGGTGGACGTCGCGACGAGCGATAACGCCTGTCTATGTGCCCGGTAGCGCTATGCTTACCGGGCACACTCAAGGCCCCCGGCAACTTTCTGCCCTGAACCTACCGCTCCAGCCTCAACTGCTGCAAATTCCCGTCTAACTGCAAATCCGTCTGTAACCGCGCCACATCCCGGCAGATAAACGCCATCTCTTTATGCGCTTCCAGCTTCTTGCGCCACTTCTCGGGAACATTCTCCAGATGGGCGTAAATCCCCTCCAGATCCTGAAAATCCGTTAACAGCTGCGCAGCACTTTTGGGGCCAATCCCGACCACGCCCGGCACTTTCGAGCTGCTGATCCCGGCAAGCCCCCAGTAGTCAGGCAGCTGCTGCGGCGAGACGCCAAATTCACTGGCGATAAAAGGGGCGTCGAGCCAGCGCTTTTGAAAGTAATCGCGAATACGAATGGCCGGTGAGAGTAGCTGGCAGTAGCCCTTGTCGGTGGAGACGATGGTGGCCTGATGCCCGGCGCCCGCAACTTTTATCGCCAGCGTCGCAGCCAGGTCATCGGCTTCGTTGCCATGCGCGCCCCAGCACGGTACACCGCGCATTTCAAAGGCGGCACGAATGGCGGGCATTTCGGCGTGGAGATCGTCGGGCATCGGTGCGCGTCCGGCTTTGTAATCCGGTAAACGCTGGTGCCGCCAGCCTGTGTTACGCGCTTCGTCGTCGAAAACGGCCACTGCGTGAGTGGGCTGGCTGTGGCGAATAAGCTGCTCCAGCGCATGCAGGCAAGTGTCCTTGCAGGGTGTGCCTTGCACCGCATGAATACGGCGAATCAGGTTGAGCGCGTCGACAATAAGCAAATGAACAGCCACAGATAATCTCCCTTCTGTTAATGAATAAAGGGTAACACTGTCAGCAGGATGAAACTACGAGAGGGGTGGGAATTGGGAAGGCGCCTCGCAAAAGCGAGGCGCACAGGTTTAATCGCAGGTCACAATTTTCATGGCCAGCCCGCCGCGAGAGGTTTCGCGGTATTTGGCATTCATATCTTTGCCGGTCTCGTACATGGTTTCGATAACCTTATCGAGGCAAACGCGCGGCTCACTGGTACGGCGCAGGGCCATCCGCGCGGCGTTCACCGCTTTAACGGAGGCAATCGCGTTACGCTCGATGCACGGTACCTGCACCTGACCAGCAACCGGGTCACAGGTCAGTCCGAGGTTGTGCTCCATGCCGATTTCCGCCGCGATACAGACCTGCGTTGGGCTACCGCCCAGCAGTTCCGTCAGACCCGCTGCCGCCATGGAACAAGCCACGCCGACTTCACCCTGGCAGCCCACTTCAGCGCCAGAGATCGAGGCATTCATCTTATACAGTGAGCCAATCGCGCTGGTGACGAGCAGATAGCGCGCCAGCGAGTTAGCGTTCACTTCACGGATAAACTTATCGTAGTACGCCAGCACCGCCGGAACGATACCGCACGCGCCGTTAGTCGGTGCGGTAACCACACGCCCGCCAGCGGCGTTTTCTTCGTTAACCGCCAGCGCGAACATGTTGATCCAGTCAACGACCGCCATCGGGTCGGTGGTGGTTTTATCAGTGCTCACTAACATACGACGCAATGCCGCAGCACGACGCGGCACGCGCAGTTTGCCCGGCAGCACGCCTTCGGTGGTGATGCCGCGCTCGATACCGCCGCGCATCACATCCCAGACGTTTTGGAAGTGCTGTTCCAGCTCTTCTTTGCTGTGTAACGCCAGCTCATTTTTCATCATCAGACCAGAAAGTGACAAGCCGCTTTCCTGACAATGACGCTGTAAATCCGCCGCATTTTTGTACGGGTAAGGTACCTCAACGGAAGAGTTGCTGGCCTGACCAAAGTGGTCTTCGTCGACGATAAAACCGCCGCCGATGGAGTAATAGGTTTGGCTGTAAATCGCCTTTTCGCCTGCCAGCGCGGTAATACGCATACCGTTCTCATGCTGGGAGAGGTTGTCGGCATGGAAGTTCATGCACTTATCAACCGGGAACTCGACTTCATGGTCACCGTTTGCCAGCAGCAGGCGGCCATGAGTATTCACGTCCTGAATGAATCCAGGAATTGCGTCAATATCAACGGTGTCCGGCAGATTCCCCGCCAGGCCCATAATAATGGCGATGTCAGTATGGTGGCCTTTACCCGTCAGAGACAGGGAGCCGTAAACATCGACAACCACGCGTGTGACGTCGTGCAGAATGCCGCGTGAAATCAAGTCATCCGTGAATTGTTTACCGGCTTTCATTGGCCCGACAGTATGAGAGCTGGAAGGTCCAATACCGATTTTGAAGATATCGAATACGCTAATCATGATGCGTCCCTTGCTATCAGTCAGAGGAGGAGTGCGCCGTCCGAAGACGGCGCACGAGGTATTAGCTGAACAGAGAGAAGAAAATCGCGGAGATGGCAATCAGACCCATAATCACAACGAAGACGTTGCTGATGTGGCCGCTGTATTTACGCATTGCCGGGACTTTCTGAATCGCGTACATCGGCATCAGGAACAGAATCATCGCGATGATTGGACCGCCCAGGGTTTCGATCATGCCGAGGATGCTCGGGTTCATGGTCGCCACAGCCCAGGTCGTCAACAGCATGAACAGTGCAGTGATTTTGTTCAGTTTGTTAACTTCAATGCTTTTGCCTTTACCGCGCAGGGATTTGATCACCATACCGTTAAAGCCTTCACGTGCGCCAAGGTAGTGGCCGAGGAAGGATTTAGTGATAGCGATAATCGCGATAATTGGCGCCATCCAGGCAATCAGCGGTGCGTTAAAGTGGTTAGCCAGGTAAGACAGAATCGAGATATTCTGTGCTTTCGCTGCTGCCAGATCCGCCGGGGAGAGGCTCAGTACGCAGCTGAATACGAAGAACATTACGGTAATAACCATCATGATGTGAGCGCGAGCCAGGATGCTGGAGCACTTCTTCTCTGCGCCCTGACCGTACTCTTCACGTTTCGCCACAGCGAAAGAGGAGATGATTGGGGAGTGGTTGAAGGAGAAGACCATCACCGGAATCGCCAGCCACAGAGTCATCAACAGGCCGTTACCGGTTGCCGATGCGCTGCTCAGGGAGAGGGTTTCCAGCGCTGCACCGTTCCACTGTGGAACCAGGTAGAAAGCCAGCACCATCAGGGCAATCACGAACGGGAACACCAGAACGCTCATCGCTTTAACGATCATCTGCTCGCCGAAACGAACGATGGTCATCATACCCACGATCAGGATCAGAGACAGAATAGCGCGCGGTGGTGGCGTCATGTGCAGCTGGTGCGTCATGAAGCTTTCAACGGTGTTGGTAATCGCCACGCTGTAAACCAGCAGAATCGGGTAAATCGCGAAGAAGTAAAGCAGGGTAATCAGTTTACCTGCGCCAACGCCGAAGTGCTCTTCAACAACTTCAGTGATGTCTTCGCCTGGGTTTTTACCGGACAGCACAAAACGGGTCAGGCCGCGGTGTGCAAAGTAAGTCATCGGGAAGGCAATGATAGCCATGATGATCAGCGGAATCAGACCGCCAACGCCTGCGTTGATCGGCAGGAACAGGACACCTGCGCCGATTGCTGTACCGTACAGGCCCAGCATCCACATGGTGTCCGTTTTGCGCCATCCACTTCGGGATTCTGTCGAAGCAATGGTGCTGGTTTGAGTGGTTTCCATCTATTTCTCCTGGAGGAAGCAATTAGTCAGGCTTTTTAGTCAATTCCGATGAAAAAGGGCCCGACGGTAATATGAAATTCGTTCAATGACGGTTTTTTTATAATTTTTGCCCGTAACTATTGGCGGGCGGAAAGATACATTTAAGTAATGAATGTATCAGTGATCCTGATCCCAAATGCAATAATCCACTTTTGAAGTGGGCATATTTAGACCAAAAAACTGTTAATAAAACGTCAAAGCGGATTTACGGGCGCGAAGGCTACCATTAACGACATACGGCGTGAAAGATCGGACAGCGAGATACGTGGCTTCCGCTGTAAAGATGGCGATTTTTAGTTTTTTCTTGCAGGTAATTTGGATTAAGGCTGATAAATCACGGTTTGAAAATCAAGGTAATCGTTTGCGTCCGTGTCGGAAATGTAAATAAGATAAGTAATGCCTATGTTTTATCAGAAGAAATGAAAAAGCCGGGCAGTGCCCGGCTTAAATTGAGTGAAAGCAACTGATGGTCAGGCGCAAATCTCGTAACAGGGGATATAGGCCGAGCCGGGCAGCTTCATACGGTGCTGGGCGACAAAGCCCTGCAGCAGATCGTCCATGCGGCGCATCATCTGGCTGTCGCCGTGGATTTTGTACGGACCGAACTCTTCGATGGCGCGAATGCCTACCTCTTTCACGTTACCGGCCACGATGCCGGAGAACGCACGACGCAGATCCGCGGCCAGCACTTCAACGGGCTGATCCGGATACAGTTTCAGGTTTGCCATATTCTCGTGGGATGGTTCGAACGGCTTCTGAAGGTCTGGCGCGATACGAATCGACCAGTTAAAGCTGTACGCATCGCCCGTATCACGGCGGTTCTCTTTGACCAGCGGCATGGCCTTTTTCATCTGACGCGCCACTTCTGCCGCATCGTCAATGATAATGCGGTAGTGGCTGCGCGCCGCTTCGCCCAGGGTGTGCACGATAAACTCGTCCAGCACGCGGAAGTAATCGGCACTCTCTTTTGGCCCGGTCAGGATAAGCGGCAAGACCTGATTTTTATTCGCCGGGTTCATCAGAATACCCAGCAGATAAAGCAGCTCTTCCGCCGTTCCGACGCCGCCCGGGAAGATAATGATCCCGTGTGCGATACGCACGAAGGCTTCGAGACGTTTCTCGATATCCGGCATGATGATCAGCTCATTCACCAGCGGGTTCGGTGGCTCGGCCGCGATAATGGAAGGTTCCGTCATACCAATGAAACGGCCTTCTTTATAGCGCTGCTGCGCGTGGCCGACCGCTGCGCCTTTCATTGGCGCTTCCATCGCGCCAGGACCACAACCGGTGCAGATATTCAGTTCGCGCAGGCCGAGCTGGGTGCCTACGCGGCGTGCGTAGAGATATTCAGTTTCGTTAATGGAGTGGCCGCCCCAGCAGACAACCATGTTAGGTGCCTCGCCAACGTGCAGAGCGCGAGCATTACGCAGGATGGAAAAGACCAGGTTAGTCATGTGTGCCGAGCTTTCCAGATTAAGGTGCTGGAAGCGCCCGGCATTGTGAATTTGTCCGTTAACAAACAGGATGTCGCGCAACACGGCGAACAGGTTGGCCTGCAGAGAGCGAATGATCCGCCCATCAACAAAGGCCTCTTCCGGCGGATTTATCACTTCAAGCTTCACGCCACGCTCGCGGCGCAACACGTTGATATCAAAGCTTTCAAAGCGAGACAGCAACTCTTTACTGTTATCTGTCAGACTTCCGGAGTTCAGAACGGCAAGTGAACAGTTGCGAAACAGTTGATACAGGTCACTGCTGGCCGTGCGTTTAAGCATGTCCACTTCCAGCTGCGACAACATATCCATTGAGCCAAGCGGGCTAATATGTGTAATCAAGTGAGCTCCTTACGGGATAAAGATCTTCTTTCCCTGCTGATTACAATAGCCCTGGCTTATGACGTTTCACAACCTTAGACGCGGAATACAGCCCGCATATTTCACAAATTTACTGACGAACCAGGCGTCCGGTGGCCGGAACAAAGTCGGTATTGGTGCGCCACGGGTTAATGTCCAGCCCGCCGCGACGGGTGTAACGGGCGTATACGCTCAGTTTCTCCGGCTGGCAGAAGCGCTGGATATCATTGAAGATGCGCTCGACGCACTGCTCGTGAAACTCGTTGTGATGGCGGAACGACACCAGATAACGCAGCAGTTTTTCCCGGTCAATTTTCGGGCCGCGATACTGAATTTGCACTGAGCCCCAGTCAGGCTGGTGGGTGATCAGACAGTTGGATTTCAGCAGGTGGCTGACCAGCGTCTCTTCAACGACTTTTTCGCCCGCCGCGTCTTGCAGATAATCGGTGCTGAATTCGTAGCTCTCAATTTCGATTTCCTGATCGTCAATGCAGGTGCCGTGGAAATGCGCCACTGGCTGACCTTCCAGCTCACTCAGACGATACAGCGCCACGGTCACGTCACCCTGCGCGCAGGCACTCAGATCGCGCGCCAGCGTACGCTGCACCTTCTCCCAGGAGTCAAAACGTGTCTGGTTAAAGCTGTTGAGATAGAGCTTAAAGCTTTTGGACTCCACCAGATTCACGCTGGCGTAATCCAGCTCAACGTGGCCCACGGCGACCTGCGGCAAACCGCGCGCGTTGAGCCAGGAGAGTTCGTAAAGCGTCCAGATATCACCGCCGACAAACGGCAGTGCATCCGCGGACAGGCCAAGCGGATCGCGGTTCAGGCTGCGTGGAACGCCCTGCAGCAGAGTGGCGTCGTAGGTATCGCGGTAATCAGTGGTTTTGCCCAGCGTTAAGCCTGATAACGCCTGATGATTTTCGTAAGACATGTTTCATTGTCACTTTGCAGGTAAACTATAGGCACAAGTTTATCCTGTCTTACGTGAAGAGAGAAATCGGTGGATATTGAGACTGCAAATGCCCTGACAGCGTTCACTGCGCGCTACTGCGATGCATGGCATCAACAGCATGACACATGGCCGCAAAGTGAAGAGTTATACGGCGTGCCGTCCCCGTGCATTATTACGACGCTCGACGATAAAATCATCTGGCAGCCACAGCCCTTCACAGAACAGCAGAATGTAAATGCGGTTGAGCGCGCCATGGACATTGTGGTACAACCAGCCGTTCATGCGTTTTACACCACACAGTTTGCCGGGGATATGCGCGCACGTTTCGGCAATCAAACGATGATGCTGCTACAGACCTGGAGCGAAGAGGATTTCCAGCGAGTTCAGGAGAACTTGATTGGACATCTGGTGACGCAAAAACGCCTGAAGCTTGCACCGACGCTGTTTATCGCGACGCTCGACAGCGAACTGGATGTGATCGCTGTTGCTAACCTGAACGGCGAAGTGATCAAAGAGACGCTCGGCACCCGCAAACGCGATGTTCTCGCCCCCTCACTTGCGGCATTCCTTAATCAGCTCGACCCCGTTTTGTAATCCGTTATGCTACAGACTTTGTGAGAGATCTCTTACAAGGCTTGTGAGAGATCGCCGTCATATAACCGCATGACGTAATCAGTTATTCATTTAATAACGATTTATTTCATATGGTTAGATTGTAAATGCCGCGTTGTCATCGCAACAGTGATAACGGTAAGCCTGATTAGGTGGGTTGTAAGACGAAGCGTAATAGGGGATTCTATATCCCGTCGACAGGATGACGACACGAGAAACGAACATCAGGATGATGACGTTACTCACACAGGACACGTCAGGATGGCGCGGCAGGAAGGCTTCAGGACTGAAGCAAAAGGATCACGCAGGATGCGTAAGGGACACCTCCAGGACGGAGAATGAGAACCGGACATGATGCCCGGTGGGTCAGGAAGGCCAGGACGTTTCATGATGAAACATTCACATCAGGATGATGTGAGCAGGATGCGCGGTTACGGACGATCAGGCCTCACGGCCACTGGAAAAGTTGTCACGGACGAGCAGGGAGCACAAATTGTAGCTGGAATGCTGCGAAACGAACCGGGAGCACTGTTTATACAGTGCTCCCTTTTTTTATTTCTGCGCCCCGGAATGCTATGCTGCGCGCCGTTCAGTTTTTCAGTTGAGGTTTTTATGACGCATAACGACAGCGTTCGTGCGCAGTTGCACGCTATCGAAGCTCTGATGCGCCTCCATCAGCTGTGGCAGGAAACGGCGCCGCAGCAAGAGGCTTTCGCCAGCACCCAGCCATTCTGTCTGGACACCCTTGAGCCGTTTGAATGGCTGCAGTGGGTGCTTATCCCGCGCCTGCACGCGCTGCTGGATGGTGGCCATCCGCTGCCCCACGATTTTGCCATCTGCCCGTATTATGAAATGGCGCTTGATGCGCAGCACCCGGCGCGCGATGTCGTGCTGATCGAACTGCAACGCCTGGACACGCTGTTTTCCGGCGGCCAGGCATGACCATTGAGATCCTCTACCAGGACGAGTGGCTGGTCGCGGTCAACAAACCGTCTGGCTGGCTGGTTCACCGTAGCTGGCTGGATCGCGATGAGAAAGTGGTGGTGATGCAAACCGTGCGTGACCAGATTGGTCAGCACGTGTTTACCGTCCACCGTCTTGATAGGCCTACCTCAGGCGTCCTGTTGATGGGGCTTTCCAGCGAAGCCGGACGCCTTTTATCTCAGCAGTTCGAACAGCATCAGATTCAAAAACGTTATCACGCCATCGTGCGCGGCTGGCTGATGGACGAAGCGACGCTTGATTATCCGCTGGTCGAAGAGCTGGATAAAATCGCCGATAAATTTGCCCGTGACGATAAAGAGCCGCAGCCTGCGGTGACAGATTATCGCGGTCTGGCGACGGTCGAAATGCCCGTTGCCACGGGTAAATTCCCGACCACGCGCTACGGGCTGGTGGAGCTTGAGCCTCATACCGGGCGCAAGCACCAGCTGCGTCGCCATCTCTCCCATCTGCGTCATCCGATCATTGGCGACAGCAAGCACGGCGATTTGCGCCAGAACCGCAGCGCCGCGGAGCATTTTGGCTGCAACCGCCTGATGCTGCACGCCAGCCAACTCAGCCTGACCCACCCCTTTACCGGCGAGCCGCTGGTGATCCGTGCGGGGCTGGATGACGTCTGGATGCAGGCGCTGTCACAGTTTGGCTGGATGGGACAACTCCCCGAAAATGAAAGGGTTGAGTTTGTGGCGAGCAACGTTCAGGATGAACAGCAATAGCGATAATGAAGGGAGTGAAGCATGGCTGAAGTAGGCATTTTTGTCGGCACAATGTACGGTAACTCGCTGCTGGTGGCCGAGGAGGCCGAGGCGATTCTGTTAAGTCAGGGTCATAAAGCGACGGTCTATGAAGATCCGACTCTTTCCGACTGGGAAAAATATAAAGATCAGTACGTGCTGGTGGTGACGTCAACAACCGGGCAGGGCGATCTGCCAGACAGCATTGTGCCGCTCTTCCAGGCAATCAAAGACACGTTGGGCTATCAGCCCGATACGCGCTATGGCATTATCGCCCTCGGTGACAGCAGCTACACCCATTTCTGCGGGGGCGGTAAGCAGTTTGACGCTCTGCTGCAGGAGCAAAGCGCGCAGCGCGTGGGTGAGATGCTGCTGATCGACGCCGGTGAACACCCGGAGCCAGAAAGCGAATCTAATCCATGGGTTGAGCAGTGGGGCGCGTTGCTCAAATAACCCTTCGCCGGGGGGCTGTTACGCCTTACCCGGCCTCAAACCTCGGCCTACAATGTAGGCCTGCGCAAGCGCAGCGCCGCCAGGTAATCTGGCTCACATTCTTCCCCATTTTCGTGAACCATCTTCCACTCCCCTGGGCTTTTGCCACAAACAACCTCCAACTCGTGCGCCAATGTTGTGTTGATGCACGGTGAGGCTGCTGCCTCCTCTTACATATACTTTTCCCGTCAGTTACCAAAAAAAGCAGTTAGAAACCATAAAACGGCTCTGATCCGTACCAGAAATGCCGTACCAAAACTGCAAAACACTAACCTCTCATTCTGATTACCCTACAGGTTATGTCGTACAGAATGAACCTGGCGCAAGCCAAGATTCAGGAGTGCAACAATGAGTACATTAAGCCAAGCGGCGAGTAGCGCTGAGAAGCGCACCAATGCTCGCTACTGGATAGTGGTGATGCTGTTTATCGTCACGTCCTTCAACTATGGCGACCGCGCCACGCTGTCGATTGCCGGCTCTGAAATGGCAAAAGACATCGGGCTTGATCCGGTCGGCATGGGATATGTCTTCTCCGCATTTTCTTGGGCCTATGTGATTGGCCAAATCCCCGGCGGCTGGCTGCTTGACCGCTTCGGTTCCAAACGCGTTTACTTCTGGTCCATCTTTATCTGGTCGATGTTTACCCTGCTGCAGGGTTTCGTCGATATTTTCAGCGGCTTCGGCATTATCGTTGCCCTCTTTACCTTACGTTTCCTGGTCGGGCTGGCAGAAGCGCCCTCCTTCCCTGGCAACAGCCGCATCGTCGCGGCCTGGTTCCCGGCGCAGGAGAGGGGCACGGCGGTGGCGATTTTTAACTCCGCCCAGTATTTCGCGACGGTCATTTTCGCGCCGATTATGGGCTGGCTGACCCACGAAGTGGGCTGGTCACACGTCTTCTTCTTTATGGGCGGACTGGGGATCATCATCAGCTTTGTCTGGCTAAAAGTGATCCACGAACCGAATCAACATCCGGGCGTGAACAAGAAAGAGCTGGAGTACATCGCTGAAGGTGGTGCGCTGATCAACATGGATCAGAAAAACGACAAGGCCAAAGTGCCGTTCAGCCAGAAGTGGGGCCAGATCAAACAGCTGATTGGCTCACGGATGATGATTGGCATCTACCTTGGGCAATACTGCATTAACGCCTTAACCTACTTTTTCATCACCTGGTTCCCGGTCTATCTGGTGCAGGCGCGCGGAATGTCGATTCTGAAAGCGGGCTTTGTGGCCTCGGTTCCGGCGGTGTGCGGCTTTATCGGTGGCGTGCTGGGCGGGGTGATCTCCGACTGGCTGATGCGCCGCACCGGTTCGCTGAATATCGCGCGTAAAACCCCGATCGTACTGGGCATGCTGCTCTCCATGACGATGGTGTTCTGCAACTATGTGAGTGCCGAATGGATGATTATTGGCTTTATGGCGATGGCCTTCTTTGGCAAAGGGATTGGTGCGCTGGGCTGGGCGGTGATGGCAGATACCGCGCCGAAAGAGATCAGCGGCCTGAGTGGCGGTCTGTTCAATATGTTCGGTAACATTTCCGGCATCGTTACCCCTATCGCCATCGGCTACATCGTTGGGACCACCGGCTCCTTCAATGGCGCACTGATTTACGTGGGTGTCCACGCGCTGGTGGCGGTTCTCAGCTATCTGGTGCTGGTGGGCGACATCAAACGCGTTGAGCTGAAACCGGTCGCGGGGCGTGCATGATGAATACACAGTCAAGTCCAGTCATTACCGACATGCAGGTCATTCCGGTGGCCGGTTACGACAGCATGCTGCTCAACATCGGGGGTGCCCATAACGCGTACTTTACGCGCAATATTGTGGTGCTCACGGATAACGCCGGGAATACTGGCGTCGGTGAAGCGCCTGGCGGTGAGGTGATTCTCCAGACTCTGCTGGACGCCGTTCCGATGGTTGTCGGCCAGCAGATCGCGCGTCTGAACAAGGTGGTGCAGCAGGTACACAAAGGCAATCAGGCCGCCGATTTTGATACCTTCGGCAAAGGGGCCTGGACGTTCGAGCTGCGGGTGAATGCAGTGGCTGCGCTCGAAGCGGCGCTACTCGATCTGCTCGGTAAAGCGCTGAACGTGCCGGTGTGCGAACTGCTGGGGCCGGGCAAACAGCGTGATGCCGTCACTGTGCTCGGGTATCTGTTCTACGTGGGCGATCGCAAGAAAACCGATCTGCCCTATCTCTCCAGCACGCCGGGCAATCATGACTGGTATCACCTGCGTCATCAGGAAGCGCTCACCAGCGAGGCGGTGGTTCGCTTAGCCGAGGCGGCACAGGATCGCTACGGCTTTAAGGATTTCAAACTCAAGGGCGGCGTCCTGCCTGGCGAGCAGGAGATCGACAGCGCCCGAGCCCTGAAAAAGCGTTTCCCGGATGCGCGAATCACCGTTGACCCTAACGGTGCCTGGCGACTGGACGAGGCGATTTCGCTCTGCAAAGGGCTTAACGACGTGCTCACTTACGCGGAAGATCCGTGCGGGGCCGAGCAGGGTTTCTCCGGTCGCGAAGTGATGGCGGAATTTCGCCGCGCGACAGGGCTGCCGGTGGCAACCAATATGATCGCCACGAACTGGCGCGAAATGGGCCACGCGGTGATGCTCAATTCCGTGGACATTCCGCTGGCAGACCCGCACTTTTGGACGCTCTCCGGCGCGGTGCGTGTCGCGCAGCTGTGCGACGACTGGGGCCTGACCTGGGGCTGTCACTCGAATAACCATTTCGATATCTCACTGGCGATGTTTACGCATGTGGGGGCCGCGGCTCCCGGCACACCAACGGCTATCGATACGCACTGGATCTGGCAGGAGGGCGACGCGCGCCTGACCAAAAATCCGCTGGAGATAAAAGACGGCAAGATTGCCGTCCCGGATGCGCCGGGGCTGGGCGTGGAGCTGGACTGGGATCAGATCCACAAGGCCCACGCGCTGTACAAGACGCTGCCATGTGGCGCGCGCAACGACGCAGGCCCAATGCAGTATCTCGTTCCCGGCTGGACATTTGACCGCAAACGCCCGGCGTTTGGTCGTCACTAATTAAAAGGATTGCACCATGACCACTTTCTCTACTCCTGTCGTCACTGCCATGCAGATTGTTCCCGTCGCGGGCCACGACAGCATGCTGATGAACCTGAGCGGCGCCCATGCTCCGTTCTTTACCCGCAACATTGTGATTATCAAAGATAACTCCGGCCACACGGGCGTGGGTGAAATTCCTGGCGGCGAGAAAATCCGCAAAACCCTGGAAGAGGCGATCCCGCTGGTGGTGGGCAAAACCCTGGGCGAGTACAAAAATGTTTTAAACGCCGTGCGCGCTACTTTTGCTGATCGTGATGCGGGCGGACGTGGGCTGCAAACCTTCGATCTGCGTACTACCATTCACGTGGTGACGGGGATCGAAGCCGCGATGCTGGATCTGCTGGGGCAGCATTTAGGGGTTAACGTGGCGTCGCTGCTGGGGGAAGGTCAGCAGCGCAGTGAAGTCGAGATGCTCGGCTATCTGTTCTTCGTCGGCGATCGCAAACTCACGCCTTTGGCGTACCAGAGCCAGCCGGACGAAAAATGCGACTGGTATCGCCTTCGTCACGATGAAGCCATGACGCCAGATGCGGTGGTACGCCTTGCGGAAGCCGCTTACGAGAAATACGGCTTTAACGATTTCAAACTGAAAGGCGGTGTGCTGGCGGGCGAAGAAGAGGCCGAGTCGATTGTCGCGCTGGCGAAACGCTTCCCACAGGCGCGCGTAACGCTGGATCCGAACGGGGCCTGGTCGCTTAATGAAGCGATCGGCATCGGCAAACAGCTGAAAGGCGTACTGGCGTATGCAGAAGATCCGTGCGGTGCGGAGCAGGGCTTCTCCGGACGTGAGGTGATGGCCGAGTTCCGTCGCGCCACCGGGCTGCCAACGGCGACCAATATGATCGCCACCGACTGGCGTCAGATGGGCCATACGCTGTCGCTGCAGTCGGTTGATATTCCACTGGCGGACCCGCACTTCTGGACAATGCAAGGCTCCGTGCGCGTGGCGCAGATGTGCCATGAGTTCGGGCTGACCTGGGGCTCGCACTCCAACAACCACTTTGATATTTCACTGGCGATGTTCACCCATGTGGCCGCCGCCGCGCCAGGCAACATTACGGCGATTGATACTCACTGGATCTGGCAGGAGGGCAATCAGCGCCTGACCAAACAGCCGTTCGAAATCAAAGGCGGAATGGTGCAAGTGCCGACCACGCCGGGTCTGGGCGTAGAGCTGGATATGGATCAACTGATGAAAGCGCACGAACTGTATCAGAAGCATGGCCTGGGCGCGCGCGACGACGCGATGGCGATGCAGTATCTCATCCCGGACTGGACGTTTAACAACAAGCGACCGTGCATGGTGCGCTAAGTGTGAATGCCGGTTCCTGCGGGAGTCGGCATTTTTGTTTTCAGCGCGGGTGTATGCTCAATCCAGTCAACAGGCATAAGGATGGCTTATGAAAATAGTAATCGCACCGGACTCGTACAAGGAGAGTTTGAGTGCTCTTGAAGTGGCGACGGCAATCGAGCAGGGATTTCGCGAGATTTTCCCCGACGCGCACTACGTCAAACTGCCCGTTGCCGACGGCGGCGAAGGGACGGTGGAGGCGATGGTCGCAGCCACACAGGGCGGTATTATCAAGGTGCGGGTCACGGGCCCCTTAGGCGAAAACGCGGAAGGGTTCTACGGCTTATCCGGCGACGAGCAGAGCGCATTCATTGAAATGGCGGCGGCGAGCGGCCTGGAGATGGTGGCGCCTTCCTTACGCAATCCGTTAAAAACCACTTCATGGGGGACAGGCGAACTGATTCGCCACGCCCTTGATGCAGGCGTTAAACACATCATCATCGGCATCGGCGGCAGCGCCACCAACGACGGCGGAGCCGGAATGGTGCAGGCACTCGGTGCGAAGCTGCTGGATGCCGAAGATAATCCTATTGGCATGGGCGGCGGCGAGCTGGAGAAACTTGCGCGGATTGATATCAGCGAGCTGGATACCCGCCTGGCTAACTGTCGCATTGAAGTGGCCTGCGACGTAACCAATCCCCTGACGGGCAAAGAAGGGGCATCGGCGGTGTTTGGCCCGCAAAAAGGGGCGACGCCGGAGATGATCGCCCGGCTCGATGATTCTCTGGCCCATTACGCGAAAATAATCTCCCGCGACCTGGATATCGACGTCCTCAATCTGGAAGGTGGCGGGGCAGCTGGCGGAATGGGCGCAGCGCTGTATGCGTTTTGCGGCGCAGAATTGCGTCAGGGCATTGAGATTGTCACCGATGCGCTGCATCTGGATAACCACGTCGCCGATGCAGACCTGGTGATCACCGGCGAAGGACGCATCGACAGCCAGACGATCCATGGCAAAGTTCCCGTCGGCGTGGCGAAAGTCGCCAAACGTTACAACAAGCCGGTTATCGGAATTGCGGGCAGCCTGACGGCGGATGTCGGCGTGGTACATGAGCACGGTATCGACGCGGTATTCAGCGTGATTTACACCGTCTGTACGCTGGAAGAGGCGCTGAAAAATGCAGAAGAGAATGTGCGGATGGCAGCGCGGAATATTGCTGCAGTGTTGAAAATTGGCATGAGCGCGTAGTTTTTCCTGGCCCTCTCTCACACGGAGAGGGCCGGGCAGATGGGCTAAATAAGAAAACTACCCCCCTAATACTTTCCTCGCTTCCCGCGTCACATTATCCATCTCATCCAGCAACTCGAGAAACTCCGGCTCCAGCTCAGATTCCGTTGTGCCCGAGCGCAGCTGCTGTTCCAGCAAATGACAAAGGCTTTTCAGACGCGGAACCCCGCTGTAGCTGCAGCTACCGTGCAGTTTATGGATCGCTTCGAGGAGATCGTCCGGGTGTTCCCCGACCAGCTGTTCTTCCACTTTGTTACGGATTTCCGGCAGGAACGCGACCAGCATTTGCAGCATTTCGCGTGCCAGATCGGGTTTCCCGGCCGCCTGACGCAGCGCCAGCTGCCAGTCGAGCGTGGCGTTCGGGTTTACGCTGAACTCTGCCGGTTCTGGCGTTGCTAAAGACACTCCGGTCGCGAAGCCCGGTTTATAGCGCAGCAGCAGGCTGTGCAGCTTCTCTTCATCGATCGGTTTAGCCAGATAATCATTCATCCCGGCACTGAGCAGTTTCTCTTTTTGCCCGGCCATGGCGTGAGCGGTTACCGCGATCACCGGCGTCTGCTGTTGATGCGGCAACTGGCGAATCAGCTCACAGGCGCGGATGCCGTCCATGCCCGGCATCTGAATATCCATCAGGATCAGATCGAACTGCATCTGTTTGGCCTGTTCAACCGCCTGCGGGCCGCTGGTGCACAGCTCAACGTGATGTACCTGATCCTCCAGCAATACGCCGATGAGTTTCAGGTTAGCCGGATTGTCATCCACCGCCATCACGCTCATGGGCAGCTTGTGATCGTCACTCGAGACAGGGATCGCCTGATGATTAATGCGGCAGTATTCCGTCAGCGCAGGCAGCAGGCGCGTGGCGGTAAGGGGCTTTAACAGACAGGCGGCGGCACCGTCATTTTTCAGCTCTTCCGCGTTAAGCTGCGCGTGGCACGGCAAAGCCAGGAGCAGGTAATCGGTCATCGATGCGGCCTTCGCCAGCCGCTCCTGCTGCATGGTCAGCTCACCGGTGAACGTCACGGGAATGCCCATCAGCAGAATATCGTAATGGTCGACTGCCAGCGCCGAGAATGTCGGGCTGTAAATCACCTCCAGCGGCGTGGTGCTGAGCACATCCAACGTGCTCTGCGCGGCTGCGGCGTTGGGTTCGATATAGGCCAGACGCTTGCCGCGCAGGCAATCCGTCATCGGTCCGTCCGTCACCACGTTCGGGTTCAGATCGAGATTAATATGGAACCAGAAGGTCGAGCCGCGATTCGGCTGGCTGTGGAAGGAGATATCGCCGCCCATCTCTTTCACCAGTTTCTGGGTGATCACCAGCCCCAGACCTGTCCCGCCGTGGCGACGCGAGATGCTGGCATCAGCCTGCCGGAACGCCTGGAACAGCCGCGACTGATCGCGCTCGGGAATACCAATGCCCGTATCGCGTATCTGCACCTCGATCTGCACTTTGTTATTGCTTATCGCCCGGCGCTCAACCAGCACATCGATGTTGCCGCTCTCGGTAAATTTGATCGCGTTGCCCACCAGGTTAGTGATCACCTGCTGCAGGCGCAGAGGATCGCCGATGACGTTATCCGGCACGTCGTTTTTGATGTTCAGCGTTAGCTCAAGGCCTTTGTCATGGGAAGAGTGGGCCAAAAGAGTGACCACCTCATCCAGCGTACTGCGCAGCGGGAAGGGAATACTTTCGAGGATGAGCTTGCCTGCCTCAAGCTTGGAGAAGTCGAGTACGTCGTTAATGATCGCCAGCAGGTTATTGGCGGAACGCTCGATGGTGTGCAGGTGATCGCGCTGAGTAGGATTAAGCTCCGATTTGAGCGTCAGGCGGGTAAAGCCAATCACCCCGTTCAGCGGCGTACGCAGCTCGTGGGACATATTCGCCAGGAACTCCGATTTGATACGCGCCGCTTCCTGGGCGCGTTTCTTCGCCAGATCCAGCTCGACGTTCTGGATCTCCATCTGCTCTAAGGTTTCGCGCAGATCGGAGGTTGCCTGGTCGACGTTGTGTTGCATCTCTTCGTGATAAGCCGCCAGCGACATTGCCATCGAGTTGATGCCGTTTTTGAGCATATCCAGCTCGCCGAGCATAAACCCTTCAACGCGGCTATCGAGCTGCCCGCGACGGATACGGTCGACGGTGTTCACCATATTGCGAATCGGGCTGGTGACGTCACGCATCAATCGCCAGCCGAAAATCAGCGCAATACCGATACAGAACAGCATCATGACGCTGGAGATGAAAATTTCTTTGTACTGTTGCAGGCGCACTGACTTGAGATCCAACTCCAGTGCCACATATCCCAGTATATTATTACTGGCCTTGGCATCTGATATGGCCGATTCATCAGGTGAATAGCTTTCCGAGATAATGGGCGTACGCAGGATCATGATGTCGCCGCGTCGCACCACGCTCAGATGGCGCGGGAAAGGTGTACCGTCGGGGATTTTAAGCTCGCCGGGGTCGAGATGAAAATTCGACGTGACAAACAGCCGGTTATTCTCGTCATAGACCGAAATGGCGCGCACGATTTCTGAATGCCGACGATGCAAAACGCTGATTAACTGGCCGAGGGAATCACGGTTTTGCAGGTTCATGCCGTATTCGCTGGAGACGGCCAACGGTTCGATGATGCTGGCTCCCGCATCTTCCAGTTGACGCTGCAAGTCATTGTAACGGTGCACAACGAAGAAGATGCTCAGCAGCAAACCGATTAAAACGGTCGGGGCGAGGATCAAAATCATCATGCGCGCGCGCAGGCTGTAGTTGGTCATGGAGTTCCGTTATGGGACAATTAGAGTCATTATGTTTATTTGAGAAAATTCTCGGCAATGGCGCAATTCTACTCTGCAAAGCGACGCGTGACGACGCGTCAGATCATAACTGTTGATGTCACCGACCTTGACCCCTTCGGCCAGGGCGTTGCGCGTCATAATGGTAAGACGGTATTTATCCCCGGATTATTACCCACTGAGCGTGCCGAAGTCACCCTGACGGAAGACAAGAACAAGTTTGCTCGCGGCAAAGTGAAGCGTCGCCTTAATGATTGCGCGGAACGCACAGCGCCACGCTGCCCGCATTATGGCGTGTGCGGCGGCTGTCAGCAGCAGCATGCCAGCGTTGCCCTGCAACAGCGCAGCAAAAGCACCGCCCTGGCACGGCTTATCAAGCATGAGGTGAACGACATCATCGCCGGCGAGCCTTGGGGCTACCGCCGTCGCGCTCGTCTGAGCCTGAATTACCAGCCAAAAACGCAAAAGCTGGAGATGGGTTTTCGCAAGAGCAGCGCCAGTGACATTGTCGACGTGAATCAATGCCCCGTTTTGGTGCCCCGTCTTGAAGCATTGCTCCCGGACCTGCGCAACTGCCTGTCTGATCTACAGGGCGTGCGTTCGCTGGGGCATGTGGAACTGGTACTGGCCGATAACGGCCCGCTGATGGTGCTGCGTCACACGGCGCCACTTTCTGCCAAAGACCGCGAAAAACTGGAACGCTTTTCGCATTCTCACGAGCTGACGCTTTTTCTTGCGCCACAAAGCGAGATACTTGAGCAAGTTACAGGTGAAGCTCCCTGGTATCTGTCGGACGGGCTACGCTTAACGTTCAGTCCGCGCGACTTCATTCAGGTAAACGACGGCGTAAATCAGCAGATGGTCACCACCGCAATCGCGTGGCTGGATGTTCAGCCCGGTGACCGGGTACTGGATCTGTTTTGCGGGATGGGGAATTTCACCCTACCGCTTGCAAAACGGGCGGCCAGCGTTGTCGGCGTAGAAGGCGTCGAGGCGCTGGTGGCAAAAGGGCAGGAAAATGCGCAGCGCAACGCGTTGCACAATGTGACATTTTTTCATGAAAATCTGGAAGAAGATGTCACCCGGCAGCCGTGGGCAAAGCACGGTTTCGATAAAATCCTGCTCGATCCGGCTCGCGCCGGTGCGCCTGGCGTAATGCAGCATATAATTAAACTCGCGCCAAAACGCGTGGTCTATGTTTCCTGTAACCCGGCCACGCTCGCCCGCGACAGCGAGGCTTTATTGGGCGCGGGTTACCAGATTCAGCGTCTGGCAATGCTGGACATGTTCCCGCACACTGGGCATCTGGAATCAATGGTGTTGTTCGAGCAGAACTAACGAATTTCGGCTTGTCGAATTCGACAGGCCCTTGTCCCTAAAGGAGAGGACGATGGTTGCGGTAAGAAGTGCACATCTCAATAAAGCTGGTGAGTTTGACCCACAAAAATGGATCGCAAGTCTGGGGATTTCCAGCCAGCAGTCGTGTGAACGCTTAACCGAAACCTGGGCCTATTGTCTGCGCACAACGCAGGGACATGCCGATGCCGAACTGCTGTTGTGGCGCGGCATCGAGATGGTTGAAATCCTCTCCATGCTCAACATGGATCTCGAAACGCTGCAGGCCGCGCTGCTCTTCCCGCTGGCAGATGCCGAAGTGGTGAGCGAAGACGTGCTGCGTGACAGCGTCGGTAAACCGGTTGTGGCGCTTATCCACGGCGTGCGCGATATGGCCGCCATCCGACAGCTGAAAGCCGCCCAGACAGATTCCGTCTCCTCGGAACAGGTAGATAACGTCCGTCGCATGCTGCTCGCGATGGTGGATGATTTCCGCTGCGTGGTGATTAAGCTTGCCGAGCGCATCGCGCACCTGCGTGAAGTAAAAGACGCGCCGGAAGATGAACGCGTGCTGGCAGCGAAAGAGTGTACCAATATCTACGCGCCCCTCGCGAACCGCTTAGGTATCGGCCAGCTGAAATGGGAGCTTGAGGATTACTGCTTCCGTTACCTGCACCCGGCAGAATACAAACGTATTGCCAAACTGCTGCACGAACGCCGTATCGATCGTGAACACTATATCGACGAGTTCGTGGGCGGATTGCGCCAGTCGATGAAAGAAGAGAACGTGCGGGCGGAGGTCTATGGTCGTCCGAAGCACATCTATAGCATCTGGCGCAAAATGCAGAAAAAACATCTCGCTTTTGACGAGTTGTTCGACGTGCGTGCAGTGCGCATCGTTGCCGATCGCCTGCAGGACTGCTACGCCGCGCTGGGGATAGTGCATACTCACTTCCGCCATCTACCGGATGAGTTCGACGACTACGTGGCGAACCCTAAACCGAACGGTTACCAGTCGATTCATACGGTAGTGCTTGGGCCGGGCGGGAAAACGGTCGAGATTCAGATTCGTACCAAACAGATGCACGAAGACGCCGAGCTGGGCGTCGCGGCGCACTGGAAATACAAAGAAGGCCCATCCAGCGGAACGCGTACCGGCCATGAAGACCGCATTGCGTGGCTGCGTAAGCTGATTGCGTGGCAGGAAGAGATGGCCGACTCTGGCGAAATGCTCGACGAAGTGCGCAGCCAGGTCTTCGACGATCGGGTCTACGTCTTTACGCCAAAAGGCGACGTTGTCGATCTGCCTGCCGGGTCTACTCCTCTCGATTTTGCCTACCACATCCACAGCGACGTGGGGCATCGCTGCATCGGCGCGAAGATCGGCGGGCGCATCGTGCCCTTTACCTATCAGCTGCAGATGGGCGATCAGATTGAAATCATCACCCAGAAACAGCCAAACCCGAGCCGCGACTGGCTGAACCCGAACCTGGGGTATGTCACCACCAGCCGTGGACGCTCCAAAATTCACGCGTGGTTCCGTAAACAGGACCGCGACAAGAATATCCTCGCGGGCCGCCAGATCCTCGATGATGAGCTTGAGCATTTAGGTATCAGCATCAAAGAGGCGGAAAAACACCTGCTGCCGCGCTACAACTTCAATGAGCTTGATGAGCTGCTGGCAGCCATTGGCGGAGGCGATATTCGCCTCAACCAGATGGTGAACTTCCTGCAGTCTCAGTTTAACAAACCGAGCGCGGAGGAGCAGGATGCGGCGGCACTGAAACAGCTTCAGCAGAAAACCTATACTCCGCAGCATCGCAGCAAAGACAATGGCCGCGTGGTAGTGGAGGGCGTCGGCAATCTGATGCACCACATCGCTCGCTGCTGCCAGCCAATACCTGGCGATGATATCGTGGGCTTTATCACCCAAGGGCGCGGAATCTCCATTCACCGCTCCGACTGCGAACAGCTGGCAGAACTGCAGTCTCACGCACCAGAACGTATTGTGGATGCGGTGTGGGGCGAAAGCTATTCCGCGGGCTACTCGCTGGTGGTGCGTGTCACCGCCAACGATCGCAGCGGTTTGCTGCGCGATATCACCACCATCCTCGCCAACGAAAAGGTTAATGTCCTTGGCGTCGCCAGCCGCAGCGATACCCGCGAGCAGCTTGCGACTATCGATATGACTATCGAAATCTACAACCTGCAGGTGCTGGGCCGCGTGCTTGGCAAGCTGAATCAGGTGCCAGATGTGATTGACGCTCGACGTCTGCATGGCGGGTAAATTTACTCTTTGTTGGCCGGGTAACGCTTTGCTGTTACCCGGCTATCTTTACTTATCATGGATGTAAAAATGAACCAACTCGACCGCCTGCTCGGCATTATGAAACGTCTGCGTGACCCGGAAAACGGCTGTCCGTGGGATAAAGAGCAGACCTTCGCCACCATCGCCCCTTACACCCTCGAAGAAACCTACGAAGTGCTGGACGCTATCTCGCGCGAAGATTTTGACGATCTGCGCGGTGAACTGGGTGATCTCCTTTTCCAGGTGGTGTTTTATGCGCAGATGGCGCAGGAAGAGGGGCGCTTCGATTTTAATGATATCTGTGCCGCCATCAGCGACAAACTCGAACGTCGCCACCCGCATATTTTTGGCGACGCGACCGCTGGCAACAGTGAAGAAGTGCTGGTTCGCTGGGAGCAGATCAAAAGCGCTGAACGCGCTGAAAAAGCACAACATTCCGCGCTGGACGATATCCCCTTAAGTCTGCCGTCCCTGATGCGTGCGCATAAAATTCAGAAGCGTTGCTCCGCCGTGGGTTTTGACTGGACCTCTCTTGGCCCGGTGCTCGACAAAGTGTACGAAGAGATCGACGAAGTGATGGATGAAGCTAAGCAGGCGGTGGTGGATGAAGCTCGCCTGGAAGAGGAGATGGGCGATCTGCTGTTTGCCACGGTCAACCTCTCGCGCCATTTGGGCGTCAAAGCCGAAACCGCGCTGCAAAAAGCCAACCTCAAATTCGAACGTCGCTTCCGCGAAGTCGAGCGGATTGTTGCGGCACGAGGCCTGGAAATGACCGGCGTGGACCTCGATTTGATGGAAGAGGTGTGGCAGGAAGTAAAACGCCAGGAACATGATCTCTAACGGATTTTTGCGATCAAGCGCAATTTGTGTGATTTTTTAAATGACAAGCGCTTGATTTGCGTCAAAAACATTTACCCAAAAGGGGCTATTTTCTCACTCCCTATGTTTGTCAAAGCCTGAGACAGGAGACGGAGAATGAAAGTTTGTGGCGCTCGCCGTGTTCGGGTATACTACTTTCCCGTCTTGGTTATTCCATCGTTCCAACCTAACTTCTCAGGTTCAGCATGACAACGAACTATATTTTTGTGACCGGCGGGGTTGTATCCTCTCTGGGTAAAGGCATTGCCGCAGCCTCTCTCGCGGCCATTCTTGAAGCCCGTGGCCTCAATGTGACTATGATGAAACTGGATCCGTACATCAACGTCGATCCAGGCACCATGAGCCCAATCCAGCACGGCGAAGTGTTCGTTACCGAAGACGGCGCTGAAACCGATTTGGACTTAGGTCACTACGAGCGCTTCATCCGTACTAAAATGAGTCGCCGCAACAACTTCACCACGGGTCGTATCTACTCTGACGTTCTGCGTAAAGAACGCCGTGGCGATTACTTAGGCGCAACCGTTCAGGTTATCCCGCACATCACCAACGCTATCAAAGAGCGCATCATCGCAGGTGGCGAAGGTCACGACGTTGTGCTGGTTGAAATTGGCGGTACCGTGGGTGATATCGAATCCCTGCCATTCCTGGAAGCGATTCGTCAGTTGGCGGTTGATATTGGTCGTGAACACGCGCTGTTCATGCACCTGACGCTGGTGCCATACATGGCGGCAGCCGGTGAAGTGAAAACCAAACCGACGCAGCACTCCGTGAAAGAACTGCTCTCTATCGGTATCCAGCCGGATATCCTGATCTGCCGCTCCGATCGTGCCGTTCCGGCCAACGAGCGCGCGAAAATTGCATTGTTCTGTAACGTTGCTGAAAAGGCTGTGATTTCTCTGAAAGACGTCGATTCCATTTATAAAATCCCGGGCCTGTTGAAATCACAGGGTCTGGACGATTATATTTGTAAACGATTCAGCTTGAACTGTCCGGAAGCTAATCTGTCAGAATGGGAACAGGTTATCTACGAAGAAGCTAATCCGGCAGGCGAAGTGACTATCGGTATGGTCGGCAAGTATATTGAACTGCCGGATGCCTATAAGTCGGTTATCGAAGCGCTGAAACACGGTGGTCTGAAGAATCGCGTAACCGTTAACATCAAGCTGATTGATTCGCAGGATGTTGAAACGCGCGGTGTCGAAATTCTGAAAGATCTGGATGCTATTCTGATCCCTGGCGGCTTCGGCTACCGCGGTGTTGAAGGCAAGATCGCTACCGCACGCTTTGCGCGTGAAAACAATATTCCTTACCTCGGCATTTGCCTGGGTATGCAGGTTGCGTTGATCGAGTTCGCTCGTAACGTAGTCGGGATGGAAAACGCGAACTCTACGGAATTTGTGCCAGACTGTAAGTACCCTGTTGTGGCGCTTATTACAGAATGGCGTGATGAAGACGGCAACGTCGAAGTCCGTACTGAGAAGAGCGATCTGGGTGGCACGATGCGTCTTGGCGCTCAGGCTTGCCAGGTGTCTGACGATAGTCTGGTTCGCAAAATGTATGGTGCGCCAACCATCACTGAACGCCATCGTCACCGCTACGAAGTCAACAATATGCTGTTGAAACAAATCGAAGCTGCGGGTCTGCGTATCGCGGGCCGCTCCGGGGATGATCAGTTAGTCGAGATCATTGAGGTGCCAAACCATCCGTGGTTCGTCGCCTGTCAATTCCACCCGGAATTTACTTCAACGCCGCGTGACGGACATCCGCTGTTTGCAGGCTTTGTGAAAGCCGCGAGCGAATACCAGAAGCGTCAGGCGAAGTAAAAAAGTTAGAACGGCAACGCGTACCATCGGTACGCGTTGTTTGTCTGGAGTTTTAGTTTAACTTGTACTGAGGAAAATCTAATGTCCAAAATCGTTAAAGTCATCGGTCGTGAAATCATCGACTCCCGTGGTAACCCGACCGTTGAAGCCGAAGTTCACCTGGAAGGTGGTTTCGTCGGTATGGCAGCTGCTCCGTCAGGTGCTTCTACTGGTTCCCGCGAAGCGCTGGAACTGCGCGATGGCGACAAATCCCGTTTCCTGGGTAAAGGCGTAACCAAAGCTGTTGGCGCGGTTAACGGTCCTATCGCTCAGGCAATCCTTGGCAAAGACGCCAAAGACCAGGCTGGCATCGATAAAATCATGATCGACCTGGACGGTACTGAAAACAAATCTAACTTCGGTGCGAACGCAATCCTGGCTGTGTCTCTGGCTAACGCCAAAGCGGCTGCAGCGTCTAAAGGTCAGCCGCTGTATGAGCACATCGCTGAACTGAACGGCACCCCAGGCAAATACTCCATGCCAGTTCCGATGATGAACATCATCAACGGTGGTGAGCACGCGGACAACAACGTTGATATTCAGGAATTCATGATTCAGCCAGTTGGCGCGAAATCCCTGAAAGAAGCGGTTCGTATGGGTTCTGAAGTGTTCCACAACCTGGCTAAAGTTCTGAAAGCTAAAGGCATGAACACTGCTGTTGGTGACGAAGGTGGCTACGCGCCTAACCTGGGTTCTAACGCAGAAGCTCTGGCTGTTATCGCTGAAGCAGTAAAAGCAGCGGGCTACGAGCTGGGCACCGACATCACTCTGGCGATGGACTGTGCAGCATCTGAATTCTACAAAGACGGTAAATACGTTCTGGCTGGCGAAGGCAACAAAGCATTCTCCTCCGAAGAGTTCACTCACTTCCTGGAAGACCTGACCAAACAGTACCCAATCGTCTCTATCGAAGACGGTCTGGACGAATCTGACTGGGATGGTTTCGCATACCAGACTAAAGTTCTGGGCGACAAAATCCAGCTGGTTGGTGACGATCTGTTCGTAACCAACACCAAGATCCTGAAAGAAGGTATCGACAAAGGCATCGTTAACTCCATCCTGATCAAATTCAACCAGATCGGTTCTCTGACCGAAACTCTGGCTGCGATCAAAATGGCGAAAGACGCTGGCTACACTGCCGTTATCTCTCACCGTTCAGGCGAAACTGAAGACGCTACCATCGCTGACCTGGCTGTTGGTACCGCTGCAGGCCAGATCAAAACAGGTTCTATGAGCCGTTCTGATCGCGTAGCTAAATACAACCAGCTGATTCGTATCGAAGAAGCACTGGGCGAAAAAGCTCCGTACAACGGTCGTAAAGAGATCAAAGGTCAGTAATCTACTGAGCTTTCACTCTTAAGAAAAACCCGCTTCGGCGGGTTTTTTTATGTCTGATTTACAGCAGCAAGGGGAGAGTGGCACTGGCCGTCTGCTGACTGACATCGCCATAGTGATCGTCGAGGGTAATCAGACTGGTTGCCAGCAGTTCCACCAGCAGCATCACGCCCACTTTGGCATTTAACGCCCCAGCACTCAGCGGCCCTTCCGGTTTCGCTGCCACCAGCAGCATTTCGCTTATCGATGCCAGCGGGCTGCGCGGCGTGTTGCTCAGCGCCAGCACTTTAGCTCCACGCTTACGCGCCAGCTTCACCACATGCAGTAAGTCACGCGTCGAACCAGAACTTGAAATCGCCACCACCAGATCGTCCTGAGTGAGCGTCGTCGCGTTCATTGATGCCCGATGCATATCGCTGAACAGTTGCACCGGTTTCCCCAGCCGCAATAATTTGTAGTGCAGATAGTCCCCGATAATGGCGCTGGCCGCGACGCCATAAATGTAGACTGACCGCGACTGATGCAGCGCCTGCGCCGCCTTCAGCAGCACCTCTCTGTCGAGCAACTGGGCGGTATCGCGCAGCGCCTGCACCGACTCTTCCACCACCTCGTCGATCTCATCGCCTTTTCTGGCAGGTGCCTGGATCCGCTGTACATCCAGCGCCAGCGCCATTTTGAATTCCGTATATCCCTTACAGCCCAGCGCGCGGCATAAGCGCGTCACGCTCGCCTCACTGGTTTCACTTTCGCGCGCCAGTTCGGTGATCGTCAGATAAAGCACTTTCGCGGGATCGTTTAAGACGAACTCTCCCAGTTTTTGCTGAGTGGGGCTGTATCCCGAGACGCTCTGGCGCAGCCTCAGCAGCAGATTTTCATTTTCTGACATGCAAGATCCTTAATGCGTTTCTCTGCGGCTAGTGTGGCGGAAAGCGGGGGAGAGATGCCAGTCATTTTAAAAAAGTATGATCCGCTTCCCGATCTTTGGTGATAAATTTCAGTCTATATAATTTATGTGGTAAAAATTTTCATCATTACTCGGGGGAAGTGAAAATATGATGCAGATGTTTAGTGGTGCCTCTTCAGGGGCGTGGTTCGAAAAGGCGCAGCGGTTCGGTAAATCGTTCATGCTGCCGATAGCGGTATTGCCCGCGGCGGGCTTGCTGCTGGGAATTGGCGGGGCGTTGTCCAACCCCAATACGCTGACGGCATATCCGTTCCTGGATGTCGGCTGGCTTCAGGCCATCTTTACCATCATGAGCAGCGCCGGATCGATTGTCTTTGCCAACCTCTCGGTGCTGTTTGCGGTGGGTGTTGCGGTCGGGCTGGCGAAAACGGATAAAGGCACCGCCGGGCTTGCGGCGCTGCTCGCATTCCTGGTGATGAATGCCACCATCAATGCGCTGCTGATCCTCACCGGCACGCTGGCCCATGAAAATCCCGGCGCGGTGGGGCAAGGAATGACGCTCGGGATCCAGACGCTGGAAACCGGCGTCTTTGGCGGCGTGGTGATTGGCCTGGTGACCTGCACCCTACACCATCGCTTTAATAAAATCGCTCTGCCGCAGTTCCTCGGCTTCTTCGGCGGCTCCCGCTTTGTGCCGATTATTAGCTCGCTGGCGGCAATTGTGGTCGGTGCGCTGATGACGGTTGTGTGGCCTCATTTCCAGAAAATGATATTTGGACTGGGTGGGCTGGTGGACGCAACGGGTTATCTCGGCACGTTTTTGTACGGTTTTATCCTGCGCATGCTCGGCCCGTTTGGTCTGCACCATATCTTCTATCTGCCGTTCTGGACAACCGCACTGGGCGGGAGCGAAATCGTCAACGGCCAGTTGGTGGAAGGCACGCAGCGCATCTTCTTTGCGCAGCTCGCCGATCCGAATACCCAGCAGTTTTATATCGGCACCTCGCGCTTCATGTCCGGGCGCTTTATCACCATGATGTTCGGCCTGCTGGGCGCCTGTCTGGCGATGTACCACACGGCTAAACCGGAGAACAAAAAGCGCGTAGCCGGGCTGCTGCTCTCGGCGGCGTTGACCTCCTTCCTGACCGGGATCACCGAGCCGATTGAGTTCTCATTCCTGTTTGTCGCGCCGATGTTATACGTCATCCATGCCTTCTTTGATGGGCTGGCGTTCATGATCGCCCATATTCTGCACATCACCATCGGGCAGACTTTCTCGGGTGGTTTTATCGATTTCATCCTGTTTGGCGTCCTGCAGGGCGAAGCCAAAACCCACTGGATGTACGTCCCGTTGGTCGGCGTTCCGTGGTTCTTCCTCTACTACTTCACCTTCCGTTACCTGATTAACCGTTTCCGGTTCGCCACGCCGGGCCGTGAGAAAGAGGCCGTGGTTGAGAGTGCGCTTCCACAAAGCGAACGCGCAGCGGCGGTGATTGCAGGATTAGGCGGTCGGGAAAATCTGGAAGAGGTGGACTGCTGCGCCACGCGTCTGCGCGTCACCGTGAAGGATGGCGGCAAGGTCAACGAAGCGGCGCTAAAAGCGACCGGCGCGCGCGGGGTGATTGTGCGCGGGAACGGCGTTCAGGTGATTTACGGTCCACACGTCACCATCATTAAAAACGAAGTCGAAGAGAGTTTAGCGTAATGAAAACGATACTGGATGTATTGAAAGGCAAATTGATCGTCTCCTGTCAGGCACTGGAAAATGAACCGCTGCATAGCCCGTTTATCATGTCACGCATGGCGCTGGCGGCGGCGCAGGGAGGGGCGGTCGCTATTCGCGCCAACAGCGTGGTGGATATCGCGGCTATCCAGGCGAGCGTCTCTTTACCGGTGATAGGCATCATTAAGCGTGATTATCCGGACAGTGAGGTGTTTATCACCGCCACCATGAAAGAGATCGACGAACTGATGACGGTGACACCGGAAATTATCGCCCTCGACGCCACCGCGCGCCCGCGTCCGAACGGAGAGACGTTGGCCGATCTCGTCGCACAGATTCGTGCGCGTTATCCCTCCCTGCTGCTGATGGCGGATATCGCCACCGTTGCCGAGGCCAAAAAGGCGCAGGATTTGGGCTTCGACTGCGTGGGCACCACCCTCCACGGCTACACGGCGCAGACGGCAGGTCAGTCTCTGCCGGATAATGACTGCGCCTTTTTACGCGACGTCCTTGCGGCCGTGACGGTGCCGGTGGTGGCTGAAGGGAATGTCGACACGCCAGAACGGGCCGCACGATGCCTGGCCCTGGGCGCGCATACCGTGGTGGTGGGTGGTGCAATCACCCGTCCTCAGCAGATTACGGCGCGCTTTGTGGCGGCGATTGAGGCGTAAAGCACCGATCGGGCATGATACTTAGGCGGGGATCTGCGATACTTAACGTTTATCCCCTTAACTGAGATGACTATGCAGTACCCGATTAACGAGATGTTCCAGACCCTGCAAGGCGAGGGTTACTTCACCGGCGTTCCTGCTATTTTTATTCGTTTACAGGGATGCCCGGTCGGCTGTGCCTGGTGTGATACCAAACATACGTGGGATAAACTCGCAGATCGGGAAGTGTCGCTGTTTAGTATTCTGGCAAAAACCAAAGAGAGCGATAAATGGGGTGCCGGGAGTGCCGAAGATCTGCTGGCGATCATTGGCCGTCAGGGCTGGACCGCGCGCCACATCGTGATTACCGGTGGTGAACCCTGCATCCACGATTTAATGCCGCTCACGGAGCTGCTGGAGAAGAACGGCTACAGCTGCCAGATCGAAACCAGCGGTACCCATGAAGTCAGATGCTCGCACTCGACCTGGGTGACCGTATCGCCAAAAGTGAATATGCGCGGCGGATATGACGTGCTCTCTCAGGCGCTGGAGCGCGCGGATGAGATTAAACACCCGGTAGGGCGCGTGCGTGACATTGAAGCGCTGGATGAACTGCTGGCGACGCTGACAGATGAAAAGCAGCGCATTATCGCCCTGCAGCCGATCAGCCAGAAAGAGGACGCCACCCGGCTATGCATCGAAACCTGTATCGCGCGCAACTGGCGTTTGTCGATGCAGACGCATAAGTATCTGAATATTGCCTGATATAAAAAAGCCCGGATATCCGGGCTTTTTTGTCTTACTCGCCGCGATAAACGCAGCCCGCTGTACAGGTCTCTTTGATCATCACCGAGCTCAGCAGGGGAACCAGTGGCTTCATCTGATCCCAGATCCATTTCGCCAGCACTTCGCTGGTGGGATTTTCAAGCCCCGGAATATCGTTCAGGTAGTAGTGATCCAGACGATCGTAGGTCGGCTTGAAGGCGGCTTTCAGCTCGGAAAAGTCCATGATCCAGCCAGTATGCGGATCGACTTCACCGGTAATTTCAAGACGCACCATGAACGAGTGTCCGTGCAGACGACCGCATTTATGTCCCTCAGGAACGTGCGGCAGGCGATGGGCGGCTTCGAAGATGAAATCTTTAAACAGTGTGGTGGACATCATGTGCTCTCAGTAATCCGAATGCGGAAAAAACCGCCGCATAGTACCGGAAAGACCCTTTTTTAGCATTAACTAAAACGGCCGTTGTCCCGGATGAGAGATTTTCTCATCGCTTATACTCATAAAATTTAAGAAATTCAGTGGCTTGCTTTATCGGTTTTAATGTTAAGAACCATGACTAAAAGCGGTTAGTTCTTTTGGTTATTTATTATTTCCATCCCTTCTTTAATTGTTATTATCCCCGCCGTTAACCTTATCTCTAGTTTGGTCTTTTTGCATAAATTCCGCTTTGCTACTGGAACATAACAACGCATGACAACACAGGCCCCACCTTCGAATTTGCTTCCCCTGAACCCGGAGCAACTGGCGCGCCTCCAGGCGGCCACCACCGATTTTTCACCTGTACAGCTTGCCTGGGTCTCCGGCTATTTCTGGGGGATGCTCAATCAACAACCTGGGGCTGTTGTCACCGCAGCGCCTGCCGCCGTTGAAATCCCGGCGATAACACTTATCTCTGCCTCGCAGACCGGCAACGCCCGGCGCGTGGCGGAAGCACTGCGCGACGATCTGCTTGCCGCCCAACTGAACGTGAACCTGGTCAACGCCGGGGATTATAAATTCAAACAAATCGCGTCAGAAAAACTGTTGGTTGTGGTTGCCTCCACGCAGGGCGAAGGCGAACCGGCCGAAGAAGCGGTCGCGCTGCATAAATTCCTGTTCTCGAAAAAAGCGCCAAAACTCGATGGCACCGCGTTTGCCGTCTTTGGCCTTGGCGATACCTCGTACGAGTTCTTCTGCCAGTCCGGCAAAGATTTTGACAATAAGCTCGCGGAGCTGGGCGCTGAGCGCCTGCTGGATCGCGTCGACGCTGACGTTGAATACCAGCCTGCCGCCGCTGAATGGCGCGCGCGCATGGTGGAAGTGCTGAAAGCTCGCGTGCCGAAAGACTCCCCGGCGCAGGCCGTTGCAACGGCATCGGGTGCGGTTAACCAGGTACTGACCAGCCCTTACACCAAAGAAGAACCGCTGACGGCGAGCCTGTCAGTTAACCAGAAAATCACCGGTCGCGACTCCGAAAAAGACGTGCGCCACATCGAAATCGATCTGGGTGATTCCGGTTTACGCTACCAGCCCGGCGATGCGCTCGGCGTCTGGTATCAGAACGATCCGCTGCTGGTCAAAGAGCTGGTGGAGCTGCTGTGGCTGAAAGGCACTGAACCTGTCACCGTGGACGGCAAATCCCTGCCGCTCTCCGAGGCGCTGCAGTGGCACTTTGAACTGACGGTCAATACCGCCAATATCGTTGAGAACTACGCCACGCTGACGCGCAGCGAAACCCTGCTGCCTTTAGTGGGTGATAAAGCCAAACTGCAGCAGTACGCCGCGACCACGCCGATTGTGGATATGGTGCGTTTCGCGCCCGCGCAGCTGGATGCAGAGGCGCTCATCGGCTTGCTGCGTCCGTTGACGCCGCGCCTCTACTCGATCGCCTCATCACAGGCCGAAGTGGAAAGCGAAGTGCACATCACCGTCGGCGCGGTACGTTATGAAATCGAAGGCCGCGCTCGCGCGGGTGGGGCATCCAGTTTTCTCGCCGATCGCGTGGAAGAAGAGGGCGAAGTGCGGGTGTTCATCGAGCACAACGACAACTTCCGCCTCCCGGCCAACCCGGAAACGCCGGTGATCATGATTGGTCCTGGCACCGGCATCGCCCCGTTCCGCGCCTTCCTTCAGCAGCGCGCGGCAGATGAAGCGCCGGGCAAAAACTGGCTGTTCTTCGGCAATCCGCACTTTACCGAAGATTTCCTTTACCAGGTTGAGTGGCAACGTTACGTCAAAGAGGGCGTGCTGAACCGCATCGATCTGGCCTGGTCCCGTGACCAGCAACAAAAAATATACGTACAAGACAAACTGCGCGAACAGGGCGCAGAGCTGTGGCGCTGGATCAATGACGGTGCCCATCTTTATGTCTGTGGCGACGCAAACCGCATGGCGAAAGACGTCGAGCAGGCTTTGCTGGAAGTGATTGCCGAATTCGGTGGTATGGATGCCGAAACGGCGGACGAATTTTTAAGTGAGCTGCGCGTAGAGCGCCGTTATCAGCGAGATGTCTACTAATGAGCGAAAAACACCCTGGCCCACTGGTGGTCGAAGGCAAACTGACGGACGCCGAGCGCATGAAGGTAGAGAGCAACTACCTGCGCGGCACCATTGCCGAAGATTTAAATGACGGTCTGACCGGCGGTTTCAACGGCGACAACTTCCTGCTGATCCGCTTCCACGGCATGTACCAGCAGGACGACCGCGATATTCGCGCCGAGCGTGCCGAGCAAAAGCTGGAGCCGCGTCACGCGATGCTGCTGCGCTGTCGTCTGCCGGGTGGGGTGATCACCACCCAACAGTGGCAGGCGATTGATAAATTTGCTCATGACAACACGATCTACGGCAGCATTCGTCTGACCAACCGTCAGACCTTCCAGTTCCACGGCATTCTGAAGAAGAACGTGAAGCCGGTTCACCAGATGCTGCACTCCGTAGGCCTGGACGCGCTGGCGACCGCCAACGACATGAACCGTAACGTGCTCTGCACCTCGAACCCGTACGAGTCTGAGCTGCATGCGGAAGCTTACGAATGGGCGAAAAAGATCTCTGAGCATCTGCTGCCGCGCACCCGCGCCTATGCGGAGATCTGGCTCGATCAGGAAAAGGTCGCGACCACTGACGAGGAGCCGATCCTCGGCCAGACCTATCTGCCACGTAAATTCAAAACGACCGTGGTGATCCCGCCGCAGAACGATATCGATCTTCACGCCAACGACATGAACTTCGTGGCGATTGCCGAGAACGGAAAACTGGTGGGCTTTAATCTGCTGGTGGGCGGTGGTCTGTCGATTGAGCACGGCAACAAGAAAACCTACGCCCGCACGGCGAGCGAGTTTGGTTATCTGCCGCTGGAGCACACCCTGGCGGTGGCGGAAGCGGTAGTCACGACCCAGCGCGACTGGGGCAACCGTACGGATCGTAAAAACGCGAAGACCAAATACACCCTTGAGCGCGTCGGCGTTGAGACGTTTAAAGCGGAAGTGGAGCGTCGCGCAGGCATCAAATTTGAGCCAATCCGACCGTATGAGTTCACCGGTCGCGGCGATCGCATCGGCTGGGTAAAAGGTATCGACAATAAATGGCACCTGACGCTGTTTATCGAGAATGGCCGTATTCTGGATTATCCAGGCCGTCCGCTGAAAACCGGTTTGCTGGAAATTGCTAAGATCCATAAAGGCGAGTTCCGCATCACCGCGAACCAGAACCTGATCATTGCCGGCGTGCCGGAGAGTCAGAAAGCGAAGATCGAGAAGCTGGCGCGCGAGCATACGCTGATGGATGCGGTTAAACCGCAGCGTGAAAACTCCATGGCCTGCGTCTCCTTCCCGACCTGTCCGTTGGCGATGGCTGAGGCAGAACGCTTCCTGCCCTCTTTCACCGACAAAGTGGAAGCGGTGCTGGAGAAACACGGCATCGGCGACGAACACATTGTGATGCGAGTGACGGGCTGCCCGAACGGCTGTGGCCGCGCGATGCTGGCGGAGCTGGGACTGGTGGGTAAAGCGCCGGGCCGCTACAACGTCCATCTTGGCGGGAACCGCAGCGGAACGCGCATTCCGCGTATGTATCGCGAAAACATTACCGAGCCGGAAATTCTCGATTCCATCGATGAACTGGTCGGACGCTGGGCGAAAGAGCGCGAAGCGGGTGAAGGCTTCGGCGACTTTACGGTACGCGCGGGCATTATTCGCCCGGTGCTCGATCCAGCGCGAGATTTCTGGGAGTAATCCTGATCGCCCGGTGGCGCGCGCCTGATAAGCGAAGCGCCATGAGGCAAGGCAAACAGTGAGGAACTTATGTCCAGACTCGATCTAAACGCCCTAAACGATCTGCCCAAAGTGGAACGTATCCTGGCGCTGGCAGAAACGAACGCCATGCTTGAAAAACGCGATGCGCAGGGCCGCGTCGCGTGGGCGCTAGAAAATTTGCCGGGCGACTATGTGCTCTCGTCGAGCTTTGGCATTCAGGCGGCGGTGAGTTTACATCTGGTGAATCAGATCCGCCCGGACATTCCGGTGATCCTCACCGATACCGGCTATCTGTTTCCGGAAACCTATCAGTTTATTGATGAGCTGACGGATAAGCTCCAGCTGAATCTTAAGGTCTATCGCGCTGAGCAGAGCGCAGCGTGGCAGGAAGCGCGCTACGGCAAACTGTGGGAGCAGGGTGTTGAGGGCATTGAGAAATACAATGAGATCAACAAAGTTGAGCCGATGAATCGGGCGCTCAGTGAGCTGAATGCGAAAACCTGGTTTGCCGGCCTGCGCCGCGAACAGTCCGGCAGTCGGGCCAGTCTGCCGGTACTTGGGATCCAGCGCGGCGTATTTAAAGTCTTGCCGATTATCGACTGGGATAACCGCACCGTTTATCAGTATCTGCAGCAGCACGGGCTGAAATACCATCCCCTGTGGGATCAGGGCTACCTGTCGGTGGGCGACACCCACACCACCCGCAAATGGGAACCTGGAATGGCGGAAGAAGAGACGCGATTCTTTGGGCTTAAACGTGAGTGCGGGTTGCACGAAGGCTGATTCACCGGTCCGCTGTCATATGCCTCTGCTTGTCACGAGCAGGGGCTTTTTTTATTGCGAGACGCATTCCGTAAAGGATGACTGCGTACAGAGGAGACGTAAGAATCCTTATAAATAGCTGCTGAGGGGGATTGTTACTGACTTATTTCTCCACGCAGGCGTCTGATATCACGTTGCGGCGACTCACCAAACTCCCTGCTGTACTCGCGGCTGAACTGGGACGCACTCTCATAGCCCACTTTTACCGCCGCGCTCACCGCGTCAAGGTGGCTGTTCAGCATATGCTGTCGTGCCTCCTGAAGTCTGAGCTTCTTGATAAACTGTAGCGGGCTCATCCCTGTCACTGACCTGAAATGGTGACGAAAAGATGACGTGCTCATTGACGAACGGGAAGCCAGTTCATCGATGCTGACAGGCTGTGTGAAATGTTGTTTAAGCCAGGCAACAGCAGCGGAAATTTGTTGCCCAGGTGAACCCGGTGATGCGATGTGACGAAGCGCACTACCATAGGGGCCCGTCAGCAGTCGAATGATGATCTCCTGCTGTATGAGCGGGGCAAGATGCTGAATTAAACGTGGTTCGTCATTCAGTGACAGCAGCCTTCTCAACGTATCAGCGAGGCCCGCATCAAGCTCGTTAACGGCCAGCGGATCAAAGCCCGGCGATTTTGCGGCTGGTCGAAACGGGATCATCGCCGCCGTCTGCATCACAGCAGCGGGTTCGATCGTGACCATCATCCCCAGGAACGGTGCGGATGCTGTCGCCGTCGCAACATGGGACACGACGGGAAGCTCAAGTGTGGTGAGCAGTGTTTGCCCGGCCTGGTAGCCAGTCACTTTTCCTCCCAGCACCAATTCCTTACTGCCCTGAATTACTACACCCAACCCAATGCCATAGATACAGTGAACGGGAGTAGTCGGCGCATTTCGTCGATGTACCGATAACGACGGAACAGCTGTTGTGAAATCGCCATCGTATTGTGCAATCTCGCTAATTTTCTCAGCAAGCATTTTAAGGTTTTGTTCTACGGAGAAGTCCTGCATTTATCAGCCCTGAAACATCAAATCACTCACTGGCAATGTAATAATTAAAATATCACCTATGGATGAAAATAACCTAAAAAAAGAAAAGTAAATCATTTCAGGCAAGGATTGTGGCGAAGTGAGTAAGCCATCTTCCCGCTTTGTAGTGAATAATAGCTCTAACATGTTCCTGCTTATGGAGTGCCTTATGACAGGTTTATTTTCTTCCTTTTCCCTAAAAGATATTACGTTACGTAATCGGATCGCCGTTTCTCCCATGTGTCAGTACCAGGCTGTCGATGGCTTTATCAATGACTGGCACAGTACCCATTATTCTATGCTCGCACGTGGAGGTGCGGGTCTCGTTGTCGTTGAAGCCACGGCGGTAGCACCAGAGGGCCGAATTACGCCAGGCGATCTCGGATTATGGAGTGATGAACACACTGCGGGGCTGTCGTCCATTACTGCAGCAATAAAGACAGGCGGGGCAGTCGCAGGGATTCAGCTCGCCCATGCGGGGCGTAAAGCGGGCTGTACGCCACCATGGCAGGGTGGCGCGCCTTTGGATCGTAATGATGCACAGGCGTGGGTACCCGTCGGACCTTCCGCTGTTCCCTTTGTACCCGGGGATGACTATATTTCCCGTGAAATGACAAAAAACGATATCCGACAAACTCAGCAGGACTTTGCCCGTGCGGCAGAGCGGGCCTGTCAGGCAGGTTTTCAGTGGCTGGAACTGCATTTTGCCCATGGTTTCCTGGCACAAAGTTTTCTTTCCCCACAGTCTAATATCCGTTCAGATGAATATGGCGGTTCTCTTGAGGGGCGTGCCCGCTTCTTACTGGAGACAGTGGCTGAAGTCCGCAAGTTCTGGCCTGATAATTTTCCCCTAACGGTACGCCTCGGAGTGGTGGAATTTGATGATTGTCCCGAACATTCTTTCAGCGAATCACTCACGGTAATCGGCTGGCTGAAAGATGCCGGTGTGGATTTTGTTGATGTGGGTCTTTCTCTGACAACGCCAGGGGAGAACATCCCGTGGGCGGCAAACTTTATGATCCCATGGGCCGCACGAGTTCGCCGGGAGAAAAATATTCCTGTCGGGACAAGCTGGATGATTACTCAGGCTAAAGAAGCGAATGAATTCATACAGGACGGTAAAGTTGACGTGATCTTTTTCGCCCGTACATTGCTGGCTAATCCGCACTGGCCATATCACGCGGCGCGGGAGCTTGAAATAACCGCCCCGCACGCTGTGTTACCTACACCCTATGCGTACTGGTTACAAAACTGGTCCGAATGACCATAGCAGGTGCGTCGTTCCGGCCAGTAGCCTTTCCTCACTAGGGGATTCGCGCTGATATTGAAACCGTAATTAAGCGCAGAATGATATGAGTCAGCCAAACCCCCGTCCTGCATAACGTATTGAAAGCATAAGCACTTTCAGTCGATGAGGGACAAGAAATATCAACCGTCTCCGTGAAAACTTTGCTGCTTTAGAGATCCAGTTTACCGTTATTGTGGCTACGGCTAATCGGGTTGAAAAAACGTCAGGTGGTATTGAATTCCCGGGTTCCATTTTTCAGGTGGATCCCCTTATGCCTGAAACATAAAAAAACCCGCTCAAGGCGGGTTTTTTATCACGTTCACTTATCTGCTCAGGCTGATGCCGTCATCGCTGTCGTAAGTATTCGTGTCATTATCAGCTATTACAGCGTGATAACGTTGGCAGCTGCAGGGCCTTTGGCACCATTCTCAATTGAGAACTCAACCTTCTGCCCTTCATCTAGTGTTTTGTAATCGTTGCTCTGGATAGCAGAAAAATGTACGAAGACATCTTTGCTACCGTCTTCTGGCGAAATGAAGCCGAAGCCTTTTTCAGAGTTAAACCATTTTACTAAACCAGTCATTTTATTAGACATATTTACTTCCTTAAATTTTCTTGAGCCACACGCGGTGGCAAACATGGCCTGCTTGCAGATGAGGACTTATTGGGCACTTAGGAGGAGGCTCATGCAGAAGAGTATCTAAGGAACACGCTTGAAATGAGGACTGCTTTACTAAAACTGCTTTCATAAGGTCTGTATGCCAAACCGATGACGCATAGTGGGCGCATATGACTTGATAAGCAAGATTATTTTTGTCAGTAATCTGTTGGGGAAATTTACAATCCAAAAGGGCAGTCATCTTAAAAGCCCTGACCATTACAGACAGGGCTTTTAAGATACTACAGTTTTCAGATTTAACATTAATGGGCTTAATAAAGTGATACTGCTATTTATACTGCTTTCAAATGTACCCGTTCACTACAGATAATATTGGGCATTAATACTAAAAAAACTTCCCACTATTTATTGTACCAATCTACCGACAACGTCCGCTGCACGTCCTGAAACATTCGACACGTTTTATGGCCTAAGTAGGGGCGGTTTTCGCGCTTCGAGCGCCAGCAACTCTTTCTCTTCATCGTAACGGCTTGTGTTCGTCCAGCAGCGGTAAATGACTCTTTTCAGGCATAACATCCTCGGGAGAGTGTAGGAAGGGTGTTAATTCATCAAAGTTATTGCTGAGGCAGAAAAGTAACCAACCAGGTGAATGGAAGATACGGTTGCAGAATTGATTTTTTAGACAGGCAGGAAACGAAAAGAGCCCGTACATCACATGGACTCTTTCTTTAATGCCTCGGCTATTCTGTCCAACTTTTTGGGGGGCGGCACATGACCTCATGCCCCCATTCTTTCGCTTTCCGTTTACGCTTTACCCGCTTTCGTCAACTCTTTCACCAGCGGCAGCATCACTTTCACCACGTCACGGCTGCGGTGCTCAATGCGCTGAGGCAGCACTTTATCAATGTGCTGCTGGTTATCCAGTCTCACATCGTGCCAGCTGGTGCCATCCGGGAAGGCTTTCGATTTAGCGCGCTGCTGATAGCCGTTTTTGTCCCCTAAGTTCCAGTTCGTCGCCTCGACGTACAACACGGGAATACCCGCTTTATCAAACACTTCGCCGTCGCTACAGCAGCCGGTGCCTTTTGGGTAAGCCGGATTACGCCCAGGATTGACTGCCGCCAGAATACCATGGCTGCGGGCAATGGCCAGCGCGCGGTCGCGCGTCAGTTTGCGTACAGAGTTGGGGGTGCTTTTGCCGCTGTTGAAATAGAGCTTATCGCCGACGATCAGGTTATCGAGATTGATCACCAGCAGGGTATTTTTCTTTTCCGCCGCGCTCATGCGGTTGAGCAGGTTCTCCGCCCCGAGTTTGCCTTCCTCTTCGCCGCTGGTGGCGACAAAGCGAATCCCGTATTGAGTTGGAACATCTTTCATCCGTTCGGCCAGCTCCAGCATCACGCCAAGGCCTGCCGCATTATCGTCGATACCCTGAAGGGTAAGGCCGCCGAGATTATTATCAATGTCCGCATCGCTCTGGGGGGCGAAGGTATCAAGATGCGCCATAATAATAATTTGCTGCGCCGATTTGCCTTCGTGGGCCGCGATAACCGTACTGCCGGTCACGTTATGCCAGTTTTTGCTGTTATTGCGCGACGTAAAAATGTAGCGGCTGTGGAAGGCCCGAATGTCGTTCTGGTAGCCCATCTGTGCAAACTGCTGGCGCAGATAGTCTGCCGACAGCATCTCTGCAGGCGTGCCTGTCATTCGTCCTGGAAATACCGTGGCAATATGGCGCGCCTGAGTGGATGCGATTTCACCCAAAGGTTGAGTGGTGGCCTGAGCCGGGAGGATACAGCAAACGCCGATCGCCAGGGCAGCGATACGGTGGCGCATTGCGCAAAACATAGTGAGTCCTTAAAAAATCGAACAAAATTTTAACCTGCCTAGTATGAAACTGTGACGGCGCTTACACAATTTCATTTGCTCTTAAATGCCCGTTATTTCGCAGGTTAAGCACTTTTTGATATTAGCTTTCTCAACTCGTTATTCCATTGAGTAACTACTCATTCCAATTCGTAATTTCATTCACTCTAAGCCGCCCCCTATAGTCCCACTATTCCTGTTGTTGAGACGAGTTACCGCATCGTGGACTATCTGCCGCTGTTTGCTTTATTGAAAGGCCGTCCGGTGCTGGTTGTCGGGACGGGCGAAATCGCCGATCGCAAAATCGCTTTTTTACAGCGGGCCGGCGCGCAGGTGCAGAGTGTTACGGCGTCAGAATTTGATGAGTCACAGCTTGATCAGGTGGTACTGGCCATCGCGGCGACGGACGATCCGGCGCTGAACCGTCGGGTGTTCGAGGCGGCCAATGCCCGTCATCGGCTGGTGAACGTGGTGGACGATCAGCCCTTGTGCTCGTTTATCTTCCCGTCGATTGTCGATCGTTCGCCGCTGCTGATTGCAATCTCATCCGGCGGCAACGCGCCCGTGCTGGCGCGCATGCTGCGAGAAAAGCTGGAAGCATTATTACCTGTAAGCCTCGGGCGTATGGCTGAAGTGGCGGGGGGCTTTCGTGAACGACTGAAAGCGTTCCGTACCACCACCGCCGATCGCCGTCGTTTTTGGGAGAAAGCCTTTCGCGGGCGTTTTGCCAGCCTGATGGCGGCGGGAAACGAACAGGCTGCCAAACGCGAACTGGAGGACTCCCTTCACGCTTCACATCAGCAGCAGGGCGAAATTATTTTAGTCGGTGCCGGGCCGGGTGACGCCGGGCTGCTGACGCTGCGCGGTCTGCAGGTTATCCAGCAGGCCGACGTGGTCTTTTACGATCATCTGGTAAGCGACGAGGTGCGTGAGCTTATCCGTCGCGATGCCGAGCAAATCTGCGTCGGCAAACGCGCGTGCGAACACTCAGTGGTGCAGCATGAGACCAATCAGATGCTGATTGATGCTGCGAAAGCCGGGAAATCCGTGGTACGCCTCAAAGGCGGCGACCCGTTTATTTTCGGGCGCGGCGGCGAAGAGTTGCAGGCAGCCGCGCAGGCGGGCGTGCCGTTTCAGGTGGTCCCGGGTATCACGGCGGCATCGGCGGTCACCGCCTACGCCGGTATCCCGCTCACTCACCGCGACTATGCCCAGAGCGTCACCTTCGTTACCGGACACTACAAAGCAGACAGCGCGCCGTTTGACTGGGCCCAGCTGGCGCAAAGTCGTCAGACGCTGGCGATCTACATGGGCACTCTGAAAGCCGCTGACATCAGCGAACAGTTGATTCGTCATGGGCGCGATAAAGCGACGCCGGTGGCGGTGATTTCACGCGGGACACGCGTCGACCAGCACGTCGCGACCGGAACCTTACAACAACTTGCAAACCTGGCGAAAAATGCCCCCATGCCCGCCCTGATTGTGGTGGGAGAGGTGGTGGAGCTGCATCAGACGCTCGCCTGGTTTCAACAAAACCAACAGCAGGAGGGATTCAACTCTTCTGTGGTGAATCTGGCTTAAGGAATGGTTATGGACCAAAAACGACTTACCCACCTGCGGCAACTTGAAGCGGAAAGCATCCATATTATCCGCGAGGTGGCTGCCGAATTTTCGAACCCGGTGATGATGTACTCGATCGGGAAAGATTCCAGCGTCATGCTGCATCTGGCGCGTAAAGCGTTTTATCCGGGCACTTTGCCCTTCCCGCTGCTGCACGTGGATACCGGCTGGAAGTTCCGCGAAATGTACGAGTTCCGCGACCGTACCGCCAAAGCCTACGGCTGCGAACTGCTGGTGCACAAAAACCCGGAAGGGGTGGCGATGGGCATCAATCCGTTCGTGCACGGCAGCGCGAAACACACGGATATCATGAAAACCGAAGGGCTGAAGCAGGCTCTGAACAAATACGGTTTTGATGCGGCCTTCGGCGGCGCGCGCCGTGACGAAGAGAAATCCCGCGCCAAAGAGCGAATCTATTCTTTCCGCGACCGCTTCCACCGCTGGGACCCGAAAAACCAGCGCCCGGAGCTGTGGCACAACTACAACGGCCAGATTAATAAAGGCGAAAGCATCCGCGTCTTCCCGCTCTCCAACTGGACCGAGCTGGATATCTGGCAGTATATCTATCTGGAAAATATCGAAATCGTTCCGCTGTATCTGGCGGCAGAGCGTCCGGTGCTGGAACGCGACGGGATGCTGATGATGATCGACGACGATCGTATCGATTTGCAGCCGGGCGAAGTGATCAAAAAACAGATGGTCCGCTTCCGTACGCTGGGCTGCTGGCCGTTGACGGGCGCTGTGGAATCAAACGCGCAGACGCTGCCGGAGATCATCGAAGAGATGCTGGTCTCCACCACCAGTGAGCGACAGGGGCGCATGATTGACCGCGACCAGGCAGGCTCGATGGAGCTGAAGAAACGTCAGGGTTATTTCTAAGGAGCCGCCATGAACACCACTATTGCACAACAAATTGCTGATGAAGGCGGCGTGGAAGCTTACCTGCACGCCCAGCAGCACAAAAGCCTGCTGCGCTTTCTGACCTGCGGCAGCGTCGATGACGGGAAAAGCACCCTGATTGGCCGACTGCTGCATGACACGCGTCAGATTTACGAAGACCAGCTCTCCTCCCTGCACAATGACAGCAAACGTCACGGCACCCAGGGCGAAAAACTCGATCTGGCGCTGCTGGTGGATGGCCTGCAGGCTGAACGCGAGCAGGGGATTACCATCGACGTGGCGTACCGCTATTTCTCTACCGAAAAGCGCAAATTCATCATCGCCGACACCCCAGGGCATGAGCAGTACACCCGTAACATGGCCACGGGCGCCTCGACCTGTGAGCTGGCGATCCTGCTGATGGACGCGCGCAAAGGCGTGCTCGATCAGACCCGTCGCCACAGCTTTATCTCCACGCTGCTCGGCATCAAACACCTGGTGGTGGCAGTCAACAAAATGGATCTGGTGAATTTCAGCGAAGAAAAATTCGAGGAGATCCGCCAGAGCTATCTGACTTTCGCCGCGCAGCTGCCGGGTAATCTGGATATTCGCTTTGTGCCGCTCTCCGCGCTGGAGGGCGATAACGTGGCCTCCCAGAGCGTGAACATGCCGTGGTACAGCGGCCCGACGCTGCTGGAAGTGCTGGAAACCGTCGAAATTCAACGCCCCGTGGAAAGCCAGCCGATGCGCTTCCCGGTGCAATATGTCAACCGTCCAAACCTCGATTTCCGTGGCTTCTCCGGGACGATTGCTTCCGGCGTGGTGAAAGTTGGTCAGCGCGTGAAAGCGCTGCCGTCCGGCGTCGAATCGACCATTGCCCGTATTGTCACCTTCGACGGCGATTTGCCGGAAGCGGGCGCGGGCGAAGCGGTGACTCTGGTACTGAAGGACGAGATTGATATTAGCCGCGGTGATTTGCTGCTGGATGCGCAGGAGAGCGTGCCGGCCGTGCAAAGCGCGTCCCTGGACGTGGTGTGGATGGCAGAGCAACCGCTGACGGCGGGCCAAAGCTATGACATCAAAATCGCGGGCAAGAAAACCCGTGCGCGCGTCGATAGCATTCACTATCAGGTGGACATCAACAATCTGGCGCAGCACCAGGTTTCAGAATTGCCGCTGAACGGTATTGGTCTGGTGGATCTCACTTTTGATGAGCCACTGGTGCTCGACAAATATCAGCAAAACCCGGTAACGGGCGGCCTGATCTTTATCGACAGGCTGACTAACGTCACCGTGGGTGCCGGGATGGTGCGCGAGCCGCACGAGCAGGCAACCGCAGCGCCTTCTGAATTCAGCGCCTTTGAGCTGGAGCTGAACGCGCTGGTTCGCAAACACTTCCCGCACTGGGGCGCACGCGATTTGCTGGGAGGAAAATAATGGCGCAGCACGATGAGAACGTCGTCTGGCATCCTCATCCGGTAACCGTTGCCGCGCGCGAACAACTCCACGGTCATCGTGGGGTTGTGCTGTGGTTTACCGGGCTGTCTGGCTCCGGTAAATCCACCGTGGCCGGAGCGCTGGAAGAGGCGCTGCATCAGCAGGGGGTCAGTACCTATCTGCTCGATGGCGACAACGTGCGCCACGGCCTGTGCAGCGATTTGGGATTTAGCGATGACGATCGTAAAGAGAACATTCGCCGCGTAGGGGAAGTGGCGAGCCTGATGGCTGATGCAGGGCTGGTCGTATTAACCGCCTTTATCTCGCCACATCGCGCCGAGCGACAGATGGTGCGCGAGCGCGTGGGTCACGAGCGGTTTATCGAAGTGTTTGTCGATACGCCGCTTGCGGTGTGCGAAGCGCGCGATCCGAAAGGGCTTTACAAAAAGGCCCGTGCGGGCGAGCTGCGTAATTTCACCGGCATTGACTCGGTTTACGAAGCCCCTGAATCACCAGAGATTCACCTGGAAGGTCAACAATTGGTAACAAATTTAGTAGGCCAATTATTAGACCTGCTCAGACAGGGCGATATTATCAGATCCTGAGACGGTATCGAACGGATAGCTCGCTGCCCGTAAGATGTGTCATGGTCACAGGATCTGCTATGCGTAACAGTGAGAATTACATTATCACCACGTCGGACACCGTATCGACTGATGACGACACGACCTGGTCACTTCCTGGGGCCGTGGTCGGCTTCGTCTCGTGGTTGCTGGCGCTCGGCATCCCATTTCTGATCTATGGCCGCAATACGCTGTTTTTCTTCCTCTACACCTGGCCGTTCTTTCTCGCGCTGATGCCCGTCGCGGTTGTGGTTGGCATTGCGCTGCACTCGCTGCTGAATGGCCGCCTGTTCTACAGCACCATTATCACCATTGCCACCGTGGTCATCATTTTCGGCCTGCTGTTTTTATGGCTGATGGGCTAACTTGCGACATAATTAAAACCCCAGAGTAGAGTCGAACGGAAAGTTATGGGATGATGATGCCGTTTTTCAGGGGGCTGGATGGGTAAATTAACACTGCTGTTGCTGGCTTTGCTGGTCTGGCTACAGTATTCGCTGTGGTTTGGTAAGAACGGTCTTCACGACTACAGCCGCGTCAATGATGACGTCACGGCACAGCAGGCAACAAATGCAAAACTCAAAGCGCGAAACGATCAACTCTTTGCCGAAATTGACGACCTCAATGGCGGGCAAGAGGCGATTGAGGAACGCGCACGCAACGAACTCAGTATGACTAAGCCGGGCGAAACTTTTTATCGTCTGGTGCCGGATGCGTCTAAACGCAGTCAGGGCTCAGCACAAAACAATCGATAATCAGGCCCAGGATTACGACATGGCAGTGACTTTTTCGGATGTATGCGCTGTGGTACCGGCAGCAGGTTTCGGTCGGCGCATGCAAACAGAGTGTCCTAAGCAGTACCTTTCCATTGGCGATAAAACGATCCTTGAACACTCCGTCGCGGCGCTGCTGGCGCACCCACGGGTGACGCGCGTCGTGATCGCCATCAGTCCGGGCGATGCCCGTTTTGCCGATCTACCGCTGGCAAATCACCCACAGATTACCGTCGTTGATGGTGGCACAGAGCGCGCCGACTCCGTTCTTGCAGGCCTTCGCGCGGCGGGTGATGCCGAGTGGGTGCTGGTACACGACGCTGCACGCCCCTGCCTGCATCAGGACGATCTGGCCCGTCTGCTTAAGCTCAGCGAAACCAGCGCCACGGGTGGCATTCTGGCCTCGCCCGTGCGCGACACCATGAAGCGCGCTGAGCCGGGCGTGCAAGCTATCGCCCATACCGTTGAGCGCGTCGATTTATGGCACGCGCTGACCCCCCAGTTTTTCCCCCGCGAACTGCTCAAAAGCTGTTTAACCCGCGCGCTCAATGAAGGCGCCACCATCACCGACGAAGCCTCGGCGCTGGAGTATTGCGGTTTTCACCCTGAGCTGATTGAGGGGCGCGCTGATAATATAAAAGTGACGCGCCCGGAAGACTTACAGCTCGCGGAATTTTATCTTACCCGTACGATCCCTCAGGAGAAGGCATAATGCGAATTGGACACGGTTTTGACGTACACGCCTTTGGCGGCGTTGGCCCGATTATCATTGGCGGCGTACGCATTCCCTTCGAGAAGGGCTTACTCGCGCACTCTGATGGCGATGTTGCGCTGCATGCCTTAACCGATGCTCTGCTCGGCGCGGCTGCGCTGGGCGATATCGGTAAACTGTTCCCGGACACCGATCCGGCATTTAAAGGCGCGGACAGCCGCGAGCTGCTGCGTGAAGCCTGGCGCCGGATTCAGGCGAAGGGTTATACCCTCGGTAATGTCGATGTGACGATCATCGCTCAGGCGCCAAAAATGCTGCCGCACATTCCGCAGATGCGCGTTTTTATCGCGGAAGATCTCGGCTGCCATATGGATGACGTTAACGTCAAAGCGACCACCACCGAGAAGCTCGGCTTTACCGGTCGCGGCGAAGGTATCGCCTGTGAGGCTGTGGCGCTGCTGGTGAAGGCGGCCAAATGATCGACTTTGCTAACCTGACGTATCTGCACGGCAAACCACAGGGAAATGGCCTGCTGAAAGCCAGCCCAGAAGATTTCGTGGTCGTGGAAGATCTCGGCTTTGAGCCGGACGGCGAAGGCGAGCATATTCTGGTGCGTATTCTGAAAAACGGCTGCAACACCCGTTTTGTGGCCGATGCGCTGGCAAAATTCCTCAAGATTCATGCCCGTGAAGTGAGCTTTGCGGGGCAAAAAGACAAACATGCGGTCACAGAACAGTGGCTGTGCGCGCGCGTGCCGGGCAATGCGATGCCTGATTTAAGCAAATTTGAGCTTGAAGGCTGTAAAGTGCTGGAGTACGCCCGCCACAAGCGCAAGCTGCGCCTGGGGGCGCTTCAGGGCAATACGTTTACTCTTGTGCTGCGTGAAGTCACAGACCGTGATGACGTCGAAAAACGTCTGACGGCCATTAACGAGCAGGGCGTGCCGAACTATTTCGGTACCCAGCGTTTCGGGATTGGCGGCAGCAATTTGCAGGGGGCGCTGCGCTGGGCGCAGAGCAATGCCCCGGTTCGCGACAGGAATAAACGCAGTTTTTGGTTGTCGGCAGCCCGCAGTGCGTTGTTTAATCAGATTGTGAGCGAACGACTGAAAAAAACGGACGCGAATCAAGTTGTTGTCGGCGATGCGCTACAATTAGCGGGACGCGGCAGTTGGTTTGTCGCCACAAGCGATGAAATGGCCGATCTGCAGGCACGCGTCGACAATAAAACGCTGCTGATTACCGCCGCGCTGCCCGGCTCGGGAGAGTGGGGAACGCAGGGCGACGCGCTGGTCGCGGAGCAGGCGGCGGTTGCAGAGGCGACAGAATTACAATCATTGCTGGTGCGGGAGAAAGTTGAAGCGGCACGCCGCGCGATGCTGCTCTATCCGCAGCAGCTAAGCTGGAACTGGTGGGATGACGTAACCGTAGAGTTACGTTTCTGGCTGCCGGCAGGGAGCTTTGCCACCAGTGTTGTCAGGGAACTAATCAATACGTCGGGTGACTATGCGAATATTGCTGAGTAACGATGATGGGATCCATGCGCCTGGAATTCAGACGCTGGCTAAACACCTTCGCGAGTTTGCCGAGGTGCAGGTTGTTGCTCCCGATCGTAACCGCAGCGGTGCCTCCAACTCATTAACGCTGGAGTCGTCCCTTCGCACTTTTACCTATGAAAACGGCGATATCGCGGTGCAAATGGGGACGCCAACGGACTGCGTTTTCCTCGGCGTGAACGCACTGATGCGCCCGCGCCCGGACGTGGTGGTCTCAGGCATCAACGCTGGCCCAAACTTGGGCGACGACGTGATCTACTCCGGAACGGTTGCAGCAGCGATGGAGGGGCGTCATCTCGGGTTCCCGGCGCTGGCGGTCTCGCTCAATGGTTACACCCATTACGATACGGCTGCTGCCGTCACCTGTTCGATCCTGCGCGCCCTCAGCCGTGAGCCGCTGCGCACCGGTCGCATTCTGAATATCAACGTGCCGGATCTGCCTCTTGCCGAGATCAAAGGTATTCGCGTGACGCGCTGTGGCAGTCGCCATCCAGCCGATCAGGTGATCCCTCAGCAAGATCCGCGCGGAAATACGCTTTACTGGATTGGTCCTCCTGGCGAGCAGTGCGACGCCGGGCCAGATACGGACTTTGCGGCCGTGGATGCAGGCTATGTGTCCGTTACGCCGCTGCACGTAGATTTAACCGCCTATAACGCGCAAGATGTGGTCTCAGGCTGGCTGGAACGTGCCGGGGTGAACACACAATGGTAAGTAAACGTGTACAAGCTCTTCTGACTCAATTACGCACTCAGGGCATCACCGACGAGCGTGTGCTTGAGGCAATCTCACAGGTTCCGCGTGAGAAATTTGTGGATGAGGCGTTTGAACACAAAGCGTGGGAAAACGTAGCCTTGCCGATCGGGCAAGGGCAGACGATTTCACAGCCGTATATGGTTGCGCGCATGACGGAGCTGCTGGAGCTGACGCCGGAATCCCGGGTGCTGGAAATCGGCACCGGTTCAGGGTATCAGACGGCAATTCTGGCCCATCTCGTCCATCACGTCTGCTCCGTCGAGCGGATTAAAGGCTTGCAGTGGCACGCCCGTCGTCGCCTTAAACAGCTTGATTTACACAACGTTTCCACTCGTCACGGCGATGGCTGGCAGGGCTGGCAGGCCCGCGCGCCATTTGATGCCATTATCGTGACGGCAGCACCGCTTGAGATCCCGGCCGCGCTTCTGGCGCAGCTGGACGATGGCGGTATTCTCGTTTTGCCGGTGGGCGATGAACAACAGCTTCTGAAGCGTGTTTGTCGACGGGGCGGCGAGTTCATTATCGATACCGTTGAAGCCGTGCGTTTTGTGCCTCTTGTTAAGGGAGAGCTTGCCTGATACTCGGAATTTTCCAGGGTTATTCGGAAAAATTCAGCGTATGGTGTGGCGCAAAAGGTTCAAGCCATCACGGTTAATTTTAAGTCACTGGTAGTTAACACATTCCTGGGGGATAAATGAGCGCGGGAAGCCCGAAATTCACCATCAGCCGTGTCGCGGCATTGTCATTGGTTTCGCTTTGGCTGGCAGGTTGCACGAGTTCTAATAACCCCCCTGCGCCAGTGAGCTCAGTCGGCGGGAGCAGCAATTCGGGGAATACTTCCGGTGGAATGCTGATTACGCCTCCGCCTAAAATGGGCACTGCGGCACCGCAGCAAACTCCGCAGATCCAGCCTGTTCAAACGCCGATCACGCAGCCAACTCAGATTCAGCCAGTGCAACAACCTGTGCAGACTGAGAATGGCCGCATAGTCTATAACCGCAAGTATGGGAACATTCCGAAAGGAAGTTATGCGGGCGGCAGCACCTACACCGTAAAACGTGGCGACACGCTGTTCTATATCGCGTGGATCACCGGGAACGATTTCCGTGACCTCGCCCAGCGAAACAACGTACAAGCCCCGTATGGCCTGGAAGTCGGCCAGACGCTGCAGGTCGGTAATGCGACCGGTACGCCGCTGACCCCAGGCAACTCTGTTTCAGCCGCGGATGTCACCGCGCAAAACAATAGTGTGAAACCTGCGCAAAATACCACCGCGGTGGTTGCTTCACAACCAACAATTACGTATTCTGAAGACTCAGGTGAACAGAGTGCTAACAAAATGTTGCCGAATAATAAGCCGTCTGCGACTGTCGTCACAGCACCGGTTACGGCACCTGTGGTTAGCTCTTCCGTACCGACTGCCAGCAGTCAAACCGCCAGTGCGCCAATTTCAACCTGGCGTTGGCCGACTGATGGCAAGGTTATCGAGAACTTCTCTTCCTCCGAGGGGGGAAACAAAGGGATCGATATCGCAGGAAGTAAGGGACAGGCAATCATCGCGACCGCAGATGGACGCGTTGTATATGCCGGTAACGCTCTGCGCGGTTACGGTAATCTTATTATCATCAAACATAACGATGATTACCTGAGTGCCTACGCCCATAACGATACAATGCTGGTCCGGGAACAACAAGAAATCAAGGCGGGGCAAAAAATCGCTACCATGGGTAGCACCGGCACCAGTTCTACACGCTTGCATTTTGAAATTCGTTACAAGGGGAAATCCGTAAACCCGCTGCAATATTTACCGCAGCGATAATTTGACGGGACATACCACTTCAGGGTGTCTCGTTCAGGGATCACGGGTAGGAGCCACCTTATGAGTCAGAATACGCTGAAAGTTCATGATTTAAATGAAGATGCGGAATTTGATGAGAACGGAGCCGAGTCTTTTGATGAGAAAGCCTTGGTTGAAGAGGAACCCAGTGATAACGATTTAGCTGAAGAAGAGCTGTTATCGCAGGGCGCCACACAGCGTGTGCTTGACGCGACTCAGCTTTACCTTGGGGAGATTGGTTATTCCCCACTGTTAACGGCCGAAGAAGAAGTCTATTTCGCGCGTCGCGCATTGCGTGGAGATGTAGCCTCACGCCGCCGCATGATCGAAAGTAACTTGCGTCTGGTGGTGAAAATTGCTCGTCGTTACAGCAATCGTGGTCTGGCACTGCTGGATCTGATTGAAGAGGGCAACCTGGGCCTGATCCGCGCCGTTGAGAAGTTTGACCCAGAACGTGGGTTCCGTTTCTCTACGTACGCGACCTGGTGGATTCGTCAGACTATCGAACGGGCGATTATGAACCAAACCCGTACGATCCGCCTGCCGATTCACATCGTCAAAGAGTTGAACGTCTATCTGCGTACTGCACGTGAGTTGTCCCATAAACTGGACCACGAGCCAAGTGCGGAAGAGATTGCCGAGCAGCTCGATAAACCGGTTGATGACGTAAGCCGTATGCTGCGTCTTAACGAGCGCATTACCTCCGTCGACACCCCGCTGGGTGGCGATTCTGAAAAAGCGCTGCTGGACATCCTGGCCGATGAAAAAGACAACGGCCCGGAAGACACCACGCAAGACGATGATATGAAACAGAGCATCGTCAAATGGCTGTTCGAACTGAACGCCAAACAGCGTGAAGTGCTGGCACGTCGTTTCGGTCTGCTGGGGTATGAAGCTGCGACACTGGAAGATGTTGGCCGTGAGATTGGCCTGACTCGTGAACGTGTTCGTCAGATTCAAGTAGAAGGTTTGCGTCGCCTGCGTGAAATCCTGCAGGGACAAGGGCTGAATATCGAAGCACTGTTCCGCGAATAAGCACCTTTTCATCAAAAAAGGCCCGTCGAGAGACGGGCCTTTTTCTTTTCTAACGTTCGACTGTTTCGTGAAGATGGCGCCAGAGCACGCTATCTCCTTGTTGACGTAATACCACGGTTGACCATCGCAGGGTCGTTGGCGCTGAAGGCTGATGTTGCACTTCGCGATAACGTAGCACTGCGCCATTCGGCCACGCCTCCAGCACGTCCACATTGTCGACTAAAATGGAAAGCCCCGGACGGCTGCCGCGCTGTGCCAGAAAGAACGCGCTCAGGGCAGGATAATCCAGGCATGCCCCGGTCGGTGTCACCATGGTAAATCCCTCGCAGAAATGCGCCATTAGCGCGTCGTGATCGCCTTCGCCTTTGCCGAGCCAGTTTTCAATGGCAATGTGCGCGTCGATGATTTCGTCTTTAAACAGATTCATGATGGTTCCTTATGAAGGTGGATAAGTACCTGCTGGTTGTTCAGGCGGATCGCGCTAAACAGCGGTACAAGCGTGATGAGGCCTGCAAGAATGAATGTCCCGTGCCAGGCCTGAAGGGGGGTGAAAATCTGTTGCAGAGTGCTCAACATCACGGCCAGCAGCGTAGCCCCCAGAAGGAAACTCAGCTGGCGATTGATATTCCACAGCGCGCTGGCGTCCGGCATTTCGTCAAAGGCCACGTTAAGAAAAGCGGTGCTTTGTGCGGTGCTGCTGCACAGACTGCCACCAGCTCCCATCAGTACGAAGAGGGCGATGATGATGTATTCAGGGGTTGTCGCTGATACTACTGCTAAACCCGCGATTCCCGCCGCCTGCAGCAGACAGCCGGTGATTATCAACGGGCGTGGGCCAAGACGGTTGAAATATTTGCCGGTAGCGGAAATGGCGATAAACGAGGCGAGCGACCAGGGGAGCATCAGCGCACCCGTTGCCGCCGGGGTCATCTTTACCACACTCTGCAGATAAAACAGGCCGACCACGTTCACGCCAATGAAAATCCCCGGTACGCATAAATAGATCAGCATCGCGAAGCGCAGCAGCGGGTCGGACAGCAGCGGCAAATGCAGTAAACGAGCAGGCCCTGATGCCGTGGTGTCGTTTTTGAGCCACAGGCAGGCGAGCAGCAGCGTGACGACCGCAAGCGGCAGCGGTGCAAAAAAGATCCATCGCCAGCTAAAGAACTGAATAAGCACTCCCCCCAGCGCCGGCGCACTCGCGGGAGCGAGCAGGGCGACCAGCATCACCGCTGTCGATAATCCGGCCCGCTCGTGGGGTTTAAACTGTTGCCACGCCAGGGCCTGCCCAACCGGGATCAGCAGACCCCCGCCCGCTCCCTGAAGCACCCGCCAGAAGATAAGATGGCTCAGTGACTCCGCCAGCCCGGCGGCGGACGCCGCAGCACAGAACAGGGTCAGGGAGAGAATAAAAAGGCGCTTTGCGCCAATCCTGCGGGTGATAAGGGCGCTAAAAGGGATGACCAGCGTCATGCCAGCGATGTAGCCATTACTGACCCATGCCAGCGCAGGGGCGGATGCGTTTAGCACCACCGCCATCGCCGGGAACGCGACGCTGGCGATAAACATATTGATGAGGTCGAGAAAAAAGCCCAGCAGAAACACGATGGCGACTTTATGGCGATACGTCATGATTTACCCTCTGTTAAGGAGCGGTAATGTATCTGCCAGAAAGCGTGGGATAAACGGCATCGCTGGCGATATACTGTCAAAATAATTTTGACAGTAATGGCACTCAGCAATGCTCAATCTACAACGAATGACGATTTTCGTGGCGGTGGTGGATACCGGCAGTTTTACCGCGGCGGCCACTACGCTTGGGCAAACCAAAGCCGTTGTTAGTTTTAATATTCGCCAGCTGGAGAATGAGCTGGGCGTAACGTTACTCCTGCGCTCTACGCGCAGAATCACCCTCACGGAAGCGGGCGCGCTCTTTTATCAGCGCGGTGTCGAGCTGTTAAAAGCGGCGGAGAATTTGCAGGATGAAGTCAGGGCCAGCCACGTTGGGCTGAGCGGTGAGCTGCGAATCACCTCGACGCCGGAGTACGGTGCGCAGGTGATTATCCCGGTTCTGGCGGAGTTCAGTCGTCTTCATCCGGATTTACGGATACGCCACGTTGCGTCGTCGCATCATGCCGATTTGATTGCAGAGCGTTTTGACGTCGCCATTCGGCTGGGAACGCTGGCCGACTCTCGCTATCACGCCGCGCAGATTTCGCGTTTCACGATTTTGCCCGTGGCCGCCCCTGAATGGCTCTCTGCACACCCGGTTGATTCGCTGAACGCCCTGGCGCAGGCCGAGTGGCTGATTCATGACCGCCTTCCTGCGCCGCTACGCTGGCAGGTGACGGATGCCTGTGGAAAAAAAGCGCTGTTAGAGATCACGCGTCCTGCACGATTATTTGCCGACAGCGCTCAGGCGCTGATGGCGTTTGCGCTCGCGGGAGCGGGCGTGGCATTGCTGCCAGAATGGCTGGTAAAAAATGCACTGGAAAAGGGGCGGCTGATACACGTCTTACCCGACTACACCTTTGCGCAGCAGGGCATTTATGCGGTCTATCCCGATGCGCAGCATGTCTCGGCTAAGGTGCGCGTGTTTATCGACTATCTGCGCACCCGAGCCGGTTAATGTTGCCTGAGGTAATTTACGCCAGATTTTTCAGGCGATAGATCCACTCCAGCGCCTGACGCGGCGTCAGAGAATCTGGATCGAGATTCTCCAGCGCTTCGAGCGCCGGGGAGGTCTCTTCTGCCAGCGTCAGCAACGACATCTGTGAGCCGTCAATCTGCGTCGCAGCAGCGTTCGGCGACAGGCTTTCCAGCTCGCGGAGTTTCTGGCGCGCGCGTTTAATCACCTCTTTTGGCACGCCCGCCAGCGCGGCAACGGCCAGGCCGTAGCTCTTGCTGGCCGCTCCGTCCTGCACCGTATGCATGAAAGCGATGGTATCGCCGTGCTCAAGCGCATCCAGATGAACGTTGGCGACACCCTCCATTTTCTCTGGCAGTTGCGTCAGTTCAAAATAGTGCGTCGCAAACAGGGTCAGCGCTTTGATCTTATTCGCAAGACTTTCAGCGCAGGCCCATGCGAGGGAAAGACCATCGTAGGTAGAGGTACCACGACCGATCTCATCCATCAGCACCAGGCTGTTTTCCGTCGCGTTGTGCAGAATGTTGGCGGTTTCGGTCATCTCGACCATGAAGGTCGAGCGGCCACTGGCCAGATCGTCCGCCGCCCCCACGCGGGTGAAAATGCGATCAATAGGACCGATCTCCACACTCTGCGCCGGAACATAGCTGCCGATATAAGCCAGCAGGGCGATAAGCGCAGTCTGACGCATATAGGTACTTTTACCGCCCATGTTCGGGCCGGTGATGATCAGCATGCGACGCTGGGCGGAGAGATTCAGCGGGTTGGCGATAAACGGCTCGTTGAGCACCTGCTCAACCACCGGATGACGCCCTTCGGCAATGCGAATACCTGGTTTGTCGCTGAACGTCGGACAGGTGTAATTGAGCGTATCAGCGCGTTCTGCCAGGTTTACCAGCACATCCAGCTCGGCAAGCGCGCTTGCGCTCAACTGCATATCAGCCAGGTGCGGCAGGAGCGTGTCGAACAGCTCTTCATAAAGCTGCTTTTCCAATGCCAGGGCTTTGCCTTTGGAGGTAAGAACTTTGTCTTCGTACTCTTTCAGCTCTGGAATGATGTAGCGTTCGGCGTTCTTCAGCGTCTGGCGACGAACGTAGTGAATCGGCGCCATGTGACTCTGTCCACGACTGATTTGGATGTAATAGCCGTGAATCGCATTGTAGCCGACTTTCAGGGTATCCAGGCCCAGACGCTCGCGCTCGCGGATTTCAAGCTTATCCAGATAATCAGTGGCCCCGTCTGCCAGGGCGCGCCATTCGTCCAGCTCTTCGTTGTAACCCGGGGCAATCACACCGCCGTCGCGAACCAGCACCGGCGGTGCTTCCACAACCGCGCGCTCCAGCAGCTCGCGCAGCTCGGTAAATTCACCCATGCTTTCGCGCAGCTTTTGCACCGGCGCGCTGTCGACTTCCGCCAGCTGCGCGCGCAGTTCAGGCAACTGCTGGAAGGCGTGGCGCATACGGGCCAGATCGCGCGGACGCGCAGTGCGCAGTGCGAGACGGGCCAGAATACGCTCCAGATCGCCCACCTGACGCAGCACGGGCTGTAATTCTGTAAAGCGATCCTGCAGCGCGCCAATGGTCTGCTGGCGGCTTTTCAGCACTGCCGTATCGCGCACCGGCATATGCAGCCAGCGTTTAAGCATACGGCTGCCCATCGGCGTGACGGTACTGTCGAGCACCGAAGCGAGCGTGTTTTCAACCCCACCGGCCAGATTCTGAGTGATCTCCAGATTACGGCGCGTAGCGGCATCCATGATGATGCTGTCCTGCTGACGCTCCATGGTAATTGAGCGAATGTGCGGCAGGGTGGTGCGCTGCGTGTCTTTCACGTACTGCAGCAGGCAGCCTGCAGCGCAGAGACCGCGCGGGGCGTTCTCTACACCAAAACCAATCAGGTCGCGGGTGCCAAACTGCAGGTTTAACTGCTGGCGAGCCGTGTCAATTTCGAACTCCCACAGCGGGCGACGGCGCAGACCACGACGCCCTTCAATCAGGGCCATCTCGGCGAAATCTTCGGCGTAAAGCAGTTCCGCCGGATTGGTGCGTTGCAGCTCTGCCGCCATGGTTTCACGGTCGGCGGGTTCGCTCAGGCGAAAACGCCCGGAGCTAATATCCAGCGTGGCGTAGCCGTAGCCTTTGCTGTCCTGCCAGATGGCGGCGAGCAGGTTATCCTGACGCTCCTGTAACAGCGCTTCGTCGCTGATGGTACCCGGCGTAACGATGCGCACCACCTTGCGCTCGACGGGGCCTTTGGAGGTCGCCGGATCGCCTATCTGTTCGCAGATGGCAACGGATTCACCCTGATTCACCAGTTTCGCCAGATAGTTTTCCACTGCATGATGCGGGATCCCGGCCATCGGGATCGGTTCACCTGCTGACGCGCCACGTTTGGTCAGAGAGATGTCGAGCAGCTGCGACGCCCGTTTGGCATCGTCATAGAAAAGCTCGTAAAAGTCGCCCATACGATAAAACAGCAGAATTTCCGGATGCTGAGCTTTCAGTTTCAGGTACTGCTGCATCATCGGGGTATGCGCGGTTAAATTGTCGATTGTGCTCATGGAGTTATGATATCCATTTCTTTGAAATTGTTGCGTTTTGAGCGACCCACAGCTCGTTAATTCCCTCTATTGTCGCATGAAAAAATGGCGTGGCGCAGTAAAAAGTCGCGAGTTTACGCCGCCGCTTCATCCATCAGCTCAATGAGCAATTTCCCGTGTTCGACCCTCACCCGCACCTGTGAATTTGTTTTAAATCCTGCCTGTTCCAGCCAGTCGCCTTTCAGGCTGAGGGCGGGGTGTACGCTGTAGCGCTTCGGAATTTTGGTCTTCCGATCTTCGTGACGCTTTCTGAAATAGCCCACTTTAAGATGGCGATGGGGTTGAGCAATGATCATGTCAGACATAAAAACTCCCTTAACAGCGGTCAGGATGGCTTTAGATTTACCTGTATAAAATACCAGTAAAATGCGCCGGGAGTCGGTTTAAAACTGGAAGCGGCCTTCAGAAAATGAAATGCAAATGATGAAATCCGGCTGAAACAGGGGATATAAAAATGTATTATAAATGCACTTTATTAACCGGTAACGTGACATGTCAGGAAAACGCCTCTCCCGCGAAAAAGAGACTATCGGGAAAATGATTGCGCTGTATGAACAGCAATGCCCGGCGGCCACACATGAGGCAGGGCATTATCAGGCGCTGAAGGCCTATGCGGAAAAACGTCTGGATAAATGCGTGTTTGGTGAAGAGAAGCCCGCTTGCAAGCAGTGCCCGGTGCACTGTTACCAGCCCGCAAAACGCGAAGAGATGAAGCAGATTATGCGCTGGGCAGGGCCGAGAATGCTGTGGCGTCACCCGATTTTGACGATTCGTCATCTGATTGACGATCGCCGTCCGGTGCCAGAGCTGCCGGAAAAATATCGTCCGAAGACGTGATGCCGTGCCGGGCACGGCATATCGCGTCTAGACCAGCATATCCTTTTCAATACCCAGCCGTTTCATGCGTGAAAGCAGCGTGGTGCGCTTCAGCCCCAGGCGCTGCGCGGCACCTTTCGGCCCGGCGACCACGCCGTTGGTCTCTTTAAGAATGCGGACAATCAGCTGGTATTCGTCCTCACCCTCCTGCGGAAGTTCTGCCGCAGGCAGCGGATTTTCTGCAACCATCAGCTCCGGCAGAGAGAGCTGTAACACGTTGCCGCGCGTTAACAGCACTGCCCGCTCAATAACGTTTTCCAGCTCACGGACGTTACCCGGCCACTCCATCGCGGAGAGCGTGCGCAGGGTTTCCGCCGGAATACTGTCGATATTGCGCCCCATCCGGCGGGCAATTTTGGCGGTAAAGGCTTTGACCAGCAGCGGAATGTCGTCCGGGCGTTCGCGCAGGGGAGGCAGGCAAATCGGGAACACGTTCAGGCGATAGTAGAGATCGTTACGGAACTCGCGATCGGCAACCATCTTTTTCAGATCGCGGTTAGTGGCGGCGATCAGGCGCACGTCGGTCTGGATCAGTTTGTTACTGCCGAGGCGTTCGAACTCCTGTTCCTGCAGCACGCGCAGCAGTTTTGGCTGCAACTCCAGCGGCATATCGCCCACTTCATCGAGGAACAGCGAGCTTTTATCGGCCAGTTCAAAACGACCGATGCGCTGGGTACTTGCGCCCGTAAACGCCCCGCGTTCGTGACCAAACAGATCGCTCTCGAGCAGTCCTGCCGGCATCGCCGCGCAGTTCATTTTCACCATCCGGCGGCTGTTGCGGTTGCTCAGATTGTGGATCGCGCGGGCGATCAGCTCCTTACCGGTGCCGGTTTCGCCGAGGATCAGCACCGTGCTGTCGCTCTGGGCAACCATCTCCACCTGCTTGAGCACGCTGAACATAGCGTCGCTGCGGCCAATGATCTCGCCGAATTCGCTGTCGACATTGTTCAGCTGTTCCGTCAGGGCCAGGTTCTCATCCACCAGCCGCTCTTTCAGGCGGTGAATCTCCTGATACGCCAGCGCATTATCGAGGGCGATGGCGATGCGCTCGGCAATCTGGCGCAGCAGCTTTAAGTTGGTGGTGGTAAAGATGTGCTCTTCACACTGGGCCAGTTTCAGTACGCCGAGCATGGTGTTGCCGGACATCAGCGGCAGCAGGCACAGGGTCTGGATCTGGTTGCCCCAGGAGTTAAACAGCATTCGCTCGTAGGGGGCCAGCTCGTCGCGCTCACTCAGATTGAGCAGCAGCATCTCTTTGTTTTTGAACACCTGTTCGGACAAGGTTCCGGCTTCGTCAACTTCGCTCTGCTCATGGGCCGGGTTAGTTTCATCCAGATAGTGCGTGGAATGAATGGTCAGTTTGCCCTTGCGATGACCCCGCAGCACGATGCTGATGGCGTCTATTTTGAAGTAGTGATGGATCTCTTTGGCGACTTCGCTCACCAGCTCATCCATGTCCAGCCGGGAGAGCACCGCGTTAGTGATGGCGACCAGAATGCGGAAGTTATCACGCTCGCGGCTCAGCAGATCGTAGTCGACATTATCCGTGACCCGGCTGTGGATCTGCTCCGCCACCACGCTGACAATTTGCGTAAAGGTATGCAGGCGCTCGTACTCCGCCTCGCTCCACGGCTGATCGGCGTTACGGATAAACTCACAGCCGCCAAAGATACGCCCATCCACCGCCAGTGGCAGCAGACAGTAATGACCGAAGGGCGCATACAGCGGGCTTTCGGCAAGCCGTGGCCAGGCCTGGCGAAACTCGTCGAAATTGCAGTGCAGGGCGTCCGGGCGCGACAGAATACGACGTACAGGACCGTGCGCCAGCACCGTTTCATCTTCATATTCGACAGGCTTGCCGTTATCGCGCGTAGCATAGTAGCTGGCGCGATGACTGGTGCTGTTCCAGAGCACAATCGCGGCGCTGTCTGCGAGGGCAGACTGCCTGACCAGCCGTGTGAGGGCATCGCTCAGTGAACCCAGGTCGGGCTGCTGTAAAAGTGTACGCGTAATATCAAACAGCCCTTGCTGTCCAAGATCGCTCATCGGTGTATACGACATATCGCTTCCAAAGAAACTGGCAAAAAAAGAGAAACAGTGCTGACCGCTTTTCGCGCGGTTCTAGCAAATTCGGGGTAACGGTTCTGAGTGTGGTAAATCCAGTGTGCGCTTGATGCCATACAGGCCGGTCAGTCGCACCCCTTTGCGCTCCACCACCTCCCCAACGATCGCGGCGTTCTGCCCCAGCGGATGGCTGCGCAGCTGTGCCAGTATGTTTTCGGCTGCGCTGCGTTCAACGCCAATCAGCAGTTTGCCTTCGTTGGCAAAGTTTAGCGGATCCAGGCCAAGCAGTTCGCACAGGCCGCGCACCGCCGGTTTGACGGGCAGTTGGCTTTCTACCAGCTCAATGCCGCAGCCGCTGGCGGCGGCGAACTCGTGGGCTACCGCATTTACGCCGCCGCGCGTGGCATCGCGCAGGGCTTTAACGCCTGCGCAGTTGCGCAAAGTGTGGATAAGCGGTGTCAGCACCGCGCAGTCGCTGCGCAGTTCGCCGTCCAGCCCCAGCCCTTCGCGCAGATTCAGGATCGTCGCGCCGTGACAGCCCAGCGTGCCGCTCACCAGCAGCACATCACCGACGGTAAGCTGCTGCGCGCCCCAGTGGATCTCCACCGGGATCGCGCCCATGCCTGCGGTATTGATAAACAGTTTGTCTGCTGCGCCGCGCTGCACCACTTTGGTATCGCCAGTCACAATCGCAATACCTGCTTCGCGCGCGGTCTGCGCCATGCTGTTGACGACGGTGGTTAACGTTTCCATCGGCAGGCCCTCTTCGAGGATAAAGCCGCAGGAGAGATAGCGGGGGATCGCCCCGCTTACCGCCACATCATTCGCCGTGCCGCACACCGCCAGCTTGCCGATATCACCGCCGGGGAAAAACAGCGGGTCGATGACGTAGCTGTCGGTGGAAAACGCCAGCCGATCGCCCTGCGCGGTGAGGGACGAGAGCGCGATACGCGCCTGATCTTCCTGCTCGGCCAGCCAGGGGTTATCGAAGGCTGCCATGAACAGCCGCCCAATCAGCTGCTGCATCGCCTGGCCGCCACTGCCGTGGGCCATTTCCACCGTGTTCATGCTTCACACTCCTGATTGCGGTACTGATACCACGCGGCGCACGCCCCTTCTGACGAGACCATCAGCGCGCCAAACGCTGTTTGCGGATTACAGGTGTTGCCAAATAACGGGCATTGATGCGGTTTGCATTTGCCGGTTAACACCGCCCCACAGCGGGCTCGGGGATCGTCGCACACCTGCTGCGGCTGCGGGCGAAAATGCGCTTCGGCGTCGAATGCCTGATACGCGGCGGTCAGATGCACGCCGGACTGCGCGATCAAACCCAGCCCGCGCCATTCGCTGTCGCCTTCGACGCTAAATACTTCGGCGATGGCCTGCTGCGCCAGCCGGTTGCCCGCATCGGGGACCACGCGGCGGTACTGATTTTCTACCGAACTCAGGGCTGCTATTTTCTGCTCAACCAGCATGTTCACGCCTTGTAGTAGATCAAGTGGTTCGAATCCAGCCACCACTAATGGGCGATGATACTCTGCGGCGATAAACCCATAGGCCTCGGTGCCTATCACCATGCTGACGTGGCCCGGCGCCAGAAACGCATCGATCCCGTTGTCGGGTTCGTCCAGCAGGCTGCGCAGGGTCGGGATAAGCGTAATGTGCTGACAGAAAAAGAAAAAGTTGGTCAGATTCTGCTTTTTTGCCTGCTGTAGGGTGATGGCCGTGGCGGGCATGGTGGTTTCAAACCCCAGGCCGAAAAAGACCACTTTGCGTGCCGGATTCTCTGCCGCCAGCTTCAGGGCATCCATCGGCGAGTAGACGATACGCACATCCGCGCCGTGTGCGCGGGCCTGCATCAGCGAACCGTTTTTCCCCGGCACGCGCATCGCGTCGCCAAAGGTGCAAAAAATGACGTCCGGCTGGCGGGCAATCTCAATGCAGCTATCGATGCGGCCCATCGGCAGCACGCACACCGGACAGCCAGGGCCGTGGATAAATTCGATGTTATCGGGCAGGAGCTGATCGAGACCGAATTTAAAGATCGCATGGGTGTGGCCGCCGCACACTTCCATGATGCGCAGCGGGCGCTCTGCCGTGTAATCCAGCTGGGCAGCGCGCGTTTTCAGGTGCGCGATAAGCTGCATCACCTGTTCCGGCGCGCGATATTCATCAACGTAGCGCATGATTTATCGCTCCTCGCCAAACAGCAGGGCGCCGACGTCTGGCTCCACTTCAAACATATTTTGCAGCGCCGCCAGGGTGTCACGGGCCTCGGCTTCGTTAATCACGCTCATGGCAAAACCGACGTGCACCAGAACCCACTGGCCGAGGCGCGAGGCACCGTTTTCGTCAACCGCGCCCACCAGCGTTAAATCGACATCGCGCAGTATGCCGCAGACGTCCACTTTGGCCTGATTACCGTCGATATCGCTGATTTGTCCCGGAACGCCTATGCACATCGTTCGTTCTCCAGCCAGGCCAGCCAGCTCTCCATGCCGTCGCCCTTGGTGGCGGAAACCAGCAAAATTTCAATCTCCGGGTTTACTTCCCGGGCAAAGGCCAGGCACTTCTCAACGTCAAAATTGAGATAGGGCAGAAGGTCGACTTTGTTAAGCAACATCAGCGAGGCGGCGGCAAACATATGCGGATATTTCAGCGGCTTGTCCTCGCCCTCCGTCACCGACAGCACCGCCACTTTATGCCGTTCGCCGAGATCAAAACTGGCCGGGCAGACCAGATTGCCGACGTTTTCGATAAACAGAATGCCGTTATCGGCAAGAGGCAGACGCGGCGCGGCGTCGGCAATCATCTGCGCATCCAGATGACAGCCTTTGCCCGTATTCACCTGAATGGCCGGGGTGCCGGTTTCACGAATGCGCGCCGCGTCATTAACGGTCTGCTGATCGCCTTCGATTACCGCGCAGGAGACGCGGTGATTCAGACGCTTCAGGGTTTCCGTCAGCAGCGTGGTTTTACCGGAACCGGGGCTGGACACCAGGTTCAGCACTAATTGCTGGCGAGCGGCGAAACGCGCACGGTTGCGGGCGGCGAGCTGGTTGTTCTTATCCAGCACGTTAATTTCGACCTCCAGCATTTTGCGCTGGCTCATGCCCGGCGCATGCGTGCCCGCTTCACCGTGGCCGTAGTGCAGATCGCCCGCGTCAGACTGCTTCGGGGCAAAGGTGATGCCGGTCAGCGCCGCCACTTTACGCGGGGCGGGAGAGAAGGGCGCGGAGCGAAACGCGGAGTGGGGGCGATGCTCGTCCCCTTCGATATACAGGTTGCCTTCGGCGCAACCGCAGGTACTACACATGATTTACTCCTGGTCTATTTCGAGGCGCTGGATCTGCAAACCGTCGTCCGCGACGATGCGAAGCCCGGTGTTCTGACACTGCGGGCAGCTTCGCACTTTCGATGACAGCAACGTGACGTACTGCTGGCAGGTCTCGCACCAGCATTCGGCCTGCTGCTCTTCGAGATGCAGCTCGCAGCCTTCTGCCAGCGTGTCGCGACACACCAGCTCAAAGCAAAAGGTAAGGGCGCCTGGCTCGACGCAGGAAAATGCCCCGACTTTTAGCCATACGCCGGTGACGCGTTTTGCGTGATGCTGCTTCGCCTGCTGTTCGATAAGTTCCAGCGCTCGCTGGCAGAGGGTGATTTCGTGCATGACGCCTCCTCGGTGATTTGGGGCGGTTATGCAATAACGATGCCAGCCTGATTTTGGAAAGGGAGTGTCGATGACGGCGCTGACGAAATGACACGTCGACACACGCATTTTGACAGTCTGTTTTATTATTAAATCGTTAATTATCAGTAGGATAAAAACTGGCACAAAATCTGCTTAACAGCCGCTATCTCCAATAACCGGATACCTGAGATGACTATTTGGGAACTTAGCGAAAAAGCGGATTACATCGCGCAACGCCATCAACAATTACAGGAGCAGTGGCACCTCTACTGCAACTCACTGGTTCAGGGCATTACTCTGTCAAAAGCCCATCTGCACCACGCGATGAGCTGCGCGGCGCAAGAGGATTTGTGCTTCATCCTGTTCGGCCACTTTACGATTTACGTCACCCTGGCCGATGCCTTTAACAGCCACGACATTGAGTATCACGTCGAGACCAAAGACGGCGACAGACAGCGGATTGCCCAGGCGCAGCTGATGATCGACGGCATGGTTGACGGCCACGTCAGCACCCGCGATCGCCACCAGGTGCTTGAACACTATCTGGAAAAAATCGCGCCGGTTTACAACGGCCTCTATTCCGCGGTCGAGCACAATTTGCCGGTGAATTTGCAGTCGCTTACCAGCGAACCGCACACGGCCTGATGCTTGCGTGTCGAGATGTGTCGATATGGCACGTCCGTCGTCAAAAATGACACTGTCCTGAGGACTACCCGGTGAACCGTTTTGTAATTGCTGACTCGACGGTCTGTATTGGCTGCCACACCTGTGAAGCGGCGTGTTCCGAAACACACCGCCTGCACGGGCTGCAGTCCATGCCGCGCCTGCGCGTTATGCGTAATGAAAAAGAGTCTGCCCCGCAGCTCTGCCATCAATGTGAGGATGCCCCCTGCGCGGGCGTCTGTCCTGTGAATGCCATCAACCGTATCGATGGCGCTGTTCAGCTGAACGAAAGCCTGTGCGTAAGCTGCAAACTGTGCGGCATCGCCTGCCCGTTTGGTGCGATTGAATTTTCTGGCAGCCGCCCGCTGCATATTCCGGCCAATGCCAATTCGCCAAAAGCGCCGCCTGCGCCTCCCGCACCGGCTCGCGTCAGTACCCTGCTGGACTGGGTGCCGGGCGTGCGCGCCGTGGCGGTGAAGTGCGATCTGTGCAGCTTTGACGAACAAGGCCCCGCCTGCGTACGCACCTGCCCAACTAAAGCGCTGATTCTGGTCAATATCCACGATATCGCTCGCACCAGTAAGCGCAAACGCGAACTGACCATTAATACCGACTTTGGCGATCTGTCGCTGTTTCAGGCGCAAAACGAGGGGGCGAAATGAACGCTGTCTATCTGATCAACAGCGCCGTAGCCTGCTTTGCTGCGACGGCGGTGCTGGCGCTGGTCTTCTCTTTTCACAAAACCCTCAGCGGATGGATTGCCGGAATCGGCGGCGCGGCGGGGAGTGTCATCACGGCGATAGCCGGATTCATGGTGTTGACGCAGGGTGTCCATGCAGAAGGCGTCATGCCGCTGATTCGCCACACTCTTCAGATCACGCCGCTGAATGCGATCTGGCTGGTGACCTTTGGCCTGTGCGGGCTGTTTGTCAGTCTGTTTAATATTGACTGGCACCGTCACCCGCAGACCAAACCGAACGGCCTGCTGGTCAATCTGCTGCTCGCCGCGGCCGTCTGTACCGTGGTGGCCAGCAACCTGGCCGCGCTGGTCGTAATGGCGGAGATCATGGCGCTGTGCGGCGTGTTCCTCACGGGATGCAGCCCATCCGGGAAACTGTGGTTTTTCCTGGGGCGTCTCGGCACCCTTTTGCTGGCGCTCACCTGCTGGCTGGTGTGGCAGCGCTACGGCACGCTTGACCTGGATCTGCTGAGTGCCCGCGCGCAGTTGCTGCCGTTTGGGGCCGATATCTGGCTTTCTGGCGTGGTCGGCTTTGGTCTGCTGGCGGGGATTATTCCGCTGCATGGCTGGGTGCCGCAGGCGCATGCCACTGCGTCAGCGCCCGCCGCGACGCTGTTCTCGACGGTGGTGATGAAAGTCGGTCTGTTTGGCATCCTCACGCTTTCGCTTATCGGTGGCCAACCGCCGCTGTGGTGGGGCGTGGTGCTGTTGATTGCCGGGATGATCACCGCCTTTGTCGGCGGGCTGTACGCCCTGATGGAGCACAACATCCAGCGCCTGCTGGCGTATCACACACTGGAAAACATCGGCATCATCCTGCTCGGCTTAGGCGCGGGTGTGACGGGGCTGGCGCTGAACCATCCGGCGCTGGTCGCCGCCGGGTTTATCGGCGGGCTGTACCATCTGGTTAACCATAGCCTGTTTAAAAGCACTCTGTTCCTGGGGGCGGGCAGCGTCTGGTTCCGCACCGGGCATCGCGATATCGAAAAGCTGGGCGGTATCGGCAAAAAAATGCCGCTGATTTCGCTCGCGATGCTGGTGGGGTTGATGGCGATGGCCGCACTTCCGCCGCTCAACGGTTTTGCCGGTGAGTGGGTGATCTATCAGTCCTTCTTTGCGCTGGGTCAGAGCGACCTCTTTATTGCTCGTCTGCTCGGGCCAATGCTGGCGGTCGGCCTCGCGATCACCGGCGCGCTGGCGGTGATGTGTATGGCGAAAGTCTATGGCGTCACCTTCCTTGGCGCACCGCGCACTCCGGAGGCAGAAAATGCCCGCAGTGCACCGGCGCTGATGACCGCAAGCGTGGTTCTGCTGGCCCTGTGCTGCATCGCGGGTGGGGTTGCCGCGCCGTGGCTGCTGCCGCTGCTGGGGAGTGCGGTTCCACTACCGCTCACGACCGCGCACACCGCCGTTTCCCAGCCGATGATTGCCCTGCTGCTGATCGCTGCGCCGCTGTTGCCGCTGGTGCTGATGATGTTCTTCAAACGCGACCGTCTGCCTGCGCGTTCACGCGGAACGGCATGGGCGTGCGGGTACGAGCACGAACAATCGATGGTCATCACCGCCCACGGTTTTGCGATGCCGGTGAAAGAGAACTTCGCCTTTGTCCTGAAACTGCGCCACGCGCTGAACCCGGTGAAGGTGATCCCCGGCTGGCAAAGCGCGGCTGCACCGACGCTGTTCCGTCGTCTCGCCGTGATCGAGCTGGCGGTGCTGGTGGTGATTGTGATTTCACGAGGAGCCTGACATGAGTCTGTTACTGGCATTACTTCAGGCGCTGGTGTTATTCGCCGTTGCGCCACTGCTTTCGGGCATTACCCGCGTGGCCCGCGCCCGGATGCACAACCGTCGCGGTCCGGGCGTGCTTCAGGAGTACCGTGACCTCATCAAACTGATGGGTCGTCAGAGCATCGCCCCGGATGCGTCCGGCTGGGTGTTCCGCCTGACGCCGTTCGTGATGGTCGGCGTGATGCTGACCATCGCCACCGCGCTGCCGGTGGTGACCGTCGCGTCGCCTCTGCCGGTGCTCGGCGATCTGATCACCCTAATCTACCTCTTCGCTATCGCGCGCTTTTTCTTTGCGATTGCAGGGCTGGATACAGGCAGTCCGTTTACCGGTATCGGCGCCAGCCGCGAGGCGATGCTCGGCGTGCTGGTGGAACCGATCCTGCTGCTGGGCCTGTGGGTAGCCGCGCAGGTCGCGGGTTCCACCCATATCAGCTTTATCACTGACACGGTTTATCACTGGCCGGTTACGCGCACCGTTCCGCTGCTGCTGGCGCTCTGCGCCTGTGCTTTCGCCACCTTTATTGAGATGGGAAAACTGCCCTTTGACCTCGCGGAAGCGGAGCAGGAGCTGCAGGAAGGGCCGCTCACGGAGTACAGCGGCTACGGCTTTGCGGTGCTGAAGTGGGGCATCAGCCTCAAACAGCTGGTGGTTCTGCAAATGTTTGTCGGCGTCTTCTTCCCGTGGGGGCAGATGACACACTTCTCGGCGGCGGGTTTGCTGCTGGCAGTGGTTATCGCCGTGCTCAAGCTGGTGGCGGGGGTGCTGATTATCGCGCTGTTTGAAAACAGCATGGCGCGACTGCGTTTCAACGCCACGTCGCGCGTCACCTGGGCCGGTTTTGGGTTCGCATTTTTAGCCTTCGTCTCCTTGCTGGTGGCGTGATTACAGAGAGTCTTAGCATGTCTGAAGAAAAAGTAGGTCAACAGTATCTTGCCGCACTGCATCAGGCGTTTCCCGGCGTGGTGCTGGAGGAGAGCTGGCAGACCAAAGACCAGATCACCGTCACCATCAAGGTGAACTACCTGCCGGAAGTGGTGGAGTTTCTCTATTACCAGCAGGGCGGCTGGCTGTCGGTACTGTTCGGCAACGATGAGCGTCAGCTGTGCGGCAACTACGCGGTTTACTACGTGCTGTCGATGGAGCAGGGCGTGAAGTGCTGGCTCACGGTACGCGTCGAAGTTGATCCGAATAAACCGGAATACCCGTCCGTCACGCCGCGCGTGCCTGCCGCCGTCTGGGGCGAGCGCGAAGTGCGCGACATGTACGGCCTGGTGGCGGTTGGCCTGCCGGATGAGCGCCGTCTGGTGCTGCCCGACGACTGGCCGGATGAACTCTATCCGCTGCGCAAAGACAGCATGGATTATCGCCAGCGTCCGGCGCCGACGACCGACAGCGAAACCTACGAGTTCATCAACGAACTCGGCAGCAAAAAGAACAACGTGGTGCCGATTGGCCCGCTGCACGTCACCTCCGATGAACCGGGCCACTTCCGCCTGTTTGTCGACGGCGAAAACATTATCGACGCCGATTACCGCCTGTTCTACGTCCATCGCGGCATGGAAAAACTGGCGGAAACTCGTATGGGTTACAACGAAGTCACCTTCCTGTCAGATCGTGTTTGCGGGATCTGCGGCTTTGCCCACAGCACCGCTTATACCACCTCGGTGGAAAACGGCATGGGCATTGTGGTGCCTGAGCGTGCGCAGATGATCCGCGCCATTCTGCTGGAGGTCGAGCGCTTGCACTCGCACCTACTGAACCTCGGCCTCGCCTGTCACTTCGTCGGTTTTGATTCCGGGTTTATGCAGTTCTTCCGCGTGCGTGAAGCGTCGATGAAGATGGCGGAAATCCTCACTGGGGCGCGTAAAACCTACGGTCTGAACCTGATCGGCGGGATTCGCCGCGATCTGCTGAAAGAGGACATGATCCAGACCCGCCTGCTGGCACAGCAGATGCGCCGCGATGTGCAGGATCTGGTGGATATGCTTCTGAGTACGCCAAATATCGAGCAGCGTACCGTCGGCGTGGGCCGTCTCGATCCGCAGATCGCCCGCGACTTCAGCAACGTCGGCCCAATGGTGCGCGCCAGCGGTCACGCCCGCGATACCCGCGCCGATCACCCGTTTGTCGGTTACGGTCTGTTGCCGATGACCGTACACAGCGAGCAGGGCTGCGACGTTATCTCGCGTCTGAAAGTGCGTATCAACGAAGTCTTCACCGCCCTGAATATGATCGATTTTGGTCTGGATAATCTGCCCGGCGGTCCGCTGGCGGTGGAAGGCTTTACCTATATCCCGAACCGTTTTGCGCTCGGGTTCGCCGAGGCGCCACGCGGAGATGATATCCACTGGAGCATGACCGGCGACAACCAGAAGCTCTACCGCTGGCGCTGCCGTGCGGCGACCTACGCCAACTGGCCGACCCTGCGCTACATGCTGCGCGGCAATACGGTCTCTGATGCGCCGCTGATCATCGGCAGCCTCGATCCTTGCTACTCCTGTACCGACCGCATGACGGTGGTGGATGTGCGCAAGAAGAAAAGCCAGGTGGTGCCGTACAAAGAGCTTGAACGCTACAGCATCGAGCGCAAGAACTCGCCGCTGAAATAAGGAACCGTCATGTTTACCTTTATCAAAAAAGTGATCAAAACCGGTACGGTCACCAGCCGTTATCCGCTTGAGCCGATGCCGGTCGACAAAAACTTTCGCGGCAAACCAGAGCACAACCCGCAGCAGTGCATCGGCTGCGCGGCGTGCGTTAATGCCTGCCCGTCGAATGCCCTGACGGTAGAGACGGATCTGGCGACGAATCAGCTGGCCTGGCAGTTCAACCTCGGACGCTGCATTTTTTGTGGCCGCTGTGAAGAGGTCTGCCCGACGGCGGCGATAAAGCTGTCGCAGGAGTACGAGCTGGCGGTGTGGAAAAAAGAGGATTTCCTCCAGCAGTCGCGTTTTGACCTGTGCCACTGCCGCGTTTGCCACCATCCGTTTGCCGTGCAAAAAGAGATCGACTACGCCATTGCGTTGCTGAAACACAACGGTGATGCGCGCGCCGAAATGCACCGGGAAGGGTTTGAAACCTGCCCGGAATGCAAGCGTCAGAAATGCCTGCTGCCGTCCGACCGCATTGATATCACCCGCCACATGAGAGAAGCCAGCTGATGAATAATTTACTCGGCCCGCGCGACGATAACGGCATTCCGGTGCCGATGACGGTGGACGAATCCATCGCAAGCATGAAAGCCTCCCTGCTGAAAAACATCAAACGTTCCGCCTACGTCTACCGCGTGGACTGCGGCGGCTGCAACGGCTGCGAAATCGAAATCTTCGCCACCCTGTCGCCGCTGTTTGATGCCGAACGTTTTGGTATCAAAGTGGTGCCATCCCCGCGCCACGCGGACATTCTGCTGTTTACCGGCGCGGTGACGCGCGCGATGCGATCTCCGGCGCTGCGCGCCTGGCAATCGGCGCCGGATCCCAAAATTTGTATCTCCTACGGCGCCTGCGGCAACAGCGGCGGGATCTTCCACGATCTCTACTGCGTGTGGGGCGGCACCGACAAAATCGTGCCGGTGGATGTGTATATCCCTGGCTGCCCACCGACGCCCGCGGCGACGCTGTACGGTTTTGCGATGGCGCTGGGTCTGCTGGAGCAGAAAATTCATGCCCGCGCCCCGGGTGAGCTGGACAATCAGCCCGCGCAGATTTTGCATCCGGATATGGTGCAGCCTCTGCGCGTGAAGGTCGATCGCACGGCGCGACGCCTCGCCGGGTATCGCTATGGCCGCCAGATTGCCGATGACTATCTGCGTCTGTTGAGCCAGGGCGAGCATCAGGTGGCACGCTGGCTGGAGGCGGAGAAAGATCCGCGTCTGAACGAGATCGTGGCAAACCTGGACCAGGTGGTGGATGAGGCGCGTATCCGATGAGTGAAAAGGTGGTGTTCAGTCAGCTGAGCCGTAAATTTATCGATGAGAACGACGCGACGCCGGATGCGGCCCAGCAGGTGGTCTATTACAGCCTGGCGATTGGCCACCATCTCGGGGTAATCGACTGTTTAGAGGCGGCGCTGAGCTGTCCGTGGCAGGACTATCTGGCATGGATCGGCACGCTGGAGGCGGGCAGCACGGCGCGACGCAAAATGGAAGGTGTACCGAAGTATGGCGAGATTGTCATCGACAGCAATCACATCGCCATGCTGGCGAATGCCTTCGATGCGGCGCTCGCAGTGCAAACCCCTGAGCAGCAGGCGTGGAGCAAAACGGTGCTCAGTATGCTGCATGATATTCATCAGGAGAGCGCCATCTACCTGATGGTGAGGAGATTACGTGACTGACGTTTTACTGTGTGTGGGTAACAGCATGATGGGCGACGACGGCGCAGGCCCTTTGCTGGCGGAAATGTGCTTTGCAAATCCGCAGGGTAACTGGCAGGTGATCGACGGCGGCAGCGCGCCGGAAAATGACGTGGTTGCCCTTCGCGAGTTGCACCCGGACCGGCTGCTGATTGTCGATGCCACCGATATGGGGCTAAACCCGGGCGAAATCCGTCTCATCAATCCGGACGATATTGCTGAGATGTTCATGATGACCACTCACAATATGCCGCTCAACTATCTGGTCGATCAGATTAAAGACGACGTGGGCGAGGTGCTGTTTTTGGGCATTCAGCCGGATATTGTCGGCTTTTATTATCCGATGACTCCCGCGATAAAAGCGGCGGTGGAAACAGTCTATTCCCGGCTTGCAGGATGGGCAGGGGACGGGGGTTTTGCACGACTCTGAGAAGTGAATGCCCGGTGCGCGACGTACCACCGGGCAGAACTCCGTTACGCCAAATCCGCCCCGTTGCTCGCAATCACCTTCTTATACCACCAGAACGATTTCTTGCGTTTACGATCCAGCGTGCCGTTGCCTGCGTCGTCACGATCGACATACACAAACCCGTAGCGCTTGCTCATCTCGCCCGTGGAGGCTGCCACCAGATCGATACAGCCCCAGGTGGTGTAACCCATTAGCGGCACGCCGTCTTCAATCGCATCGCCCATCGCGCGGATATGCTCACGCAGATAGCTGATGCGGTAATCGTCGTTAATCTCGCCGCTGGCGTCGATCTCGTCTTTCGCCCCGAGGCCGTTTTCCACCAGGAACAGCGGTTTCTGGTAGCGGTCATACATCATGTTCATGGTGATGCGCAGGCCCAACGGGTCAATGCCCCAGCCCCATTCACTCACGTTGATGTGCGGGTTGCGCAGGGATTTAACGATGTTAGCCGCGCTGGTGTTATTGGCGTTCATCTCCGCTGAGGCGCAGCGTGACGCGTAATAACTGAACGAGACAAAATCGACGGTATGTTTCAGGATCTGGTCGTCGGCCGGGTCTTTGACAATCGTCACCCCTTTATCGCGGAACACGCGCGCCGAGTAGGCCGGATAGGTGCCGCGCGCCTGAACGTCAATAAAGAACAGGTTTTCGCGATCTTTTTCCAGTGCCGTCCACACGTCTTCTGGCTTGCAGGAGTACGGGTAGAAACTGCCGCCTGCCAGCATACAGCCGACCTGGTTTTCCGGGTTCACTTCATGGGCGATTTTGGTCGCCAGTGCGCTTGCCACCAGCTCGTGGTGCGCGGCCTGGTATTTCACCTGATCTTCGTTTTCACCCTCTTCAAAGACCAGCCCCGCGCCCGAGAACGGGCTGTGCAGCATGATGTTGATCTCGTTGAAGGTCAGCCAGTATTTCACCAGACCATTGAACTCTTCAAAGCAGGTGCGCGCGTAGCGGGCGAAGAAATCGACCATTTTGCGGTTGCGCCAGGAGCCGTATTCGGTGACCAGATGCATCGGCACATCGAAGTGGCACAGGGTCACCAGCGGCTCGATATTGTACTTTTTGCACTCTTCAAACACCGCGCGGTAAAAGGCGATACCGGCCTGATTCGGCAGCGGTTCGTCGCCGTTCGGGTAGAGGCGGCTCCAGGCAATCGAGGTGCGGAACACCGTAAAGCCCATCTCCGCCATCAGAGCGATGTCTTCTTTGTAGCGATGGTAGAAATCTATCGCCTCGTGGCTCGGGTAAAACTCGTCGTCGCGCAGCGAGAAACGTTTTTCCTTACCGACTTTCACCGCCATACGGTTTGCGCCGTGGGGGATCATATCGACGGTGGTCAGCCCTTTACCGCCTTCACGGTAAGCGCCTTCACTCTGGTTGGCGGCCAGTGCGCCGCCCCATAAAAATCCTTCTGGAAAAACAGACATTTGTACCTCGTTATTCATTTATGCTCGTGCTTCTTGTGCCGGAACCGGTGCGGTTTGCAGGGCGCGTGCTTTCTCGGCCTCGTTTTCCACCGGAATATCCTCAAAGCCGAGGATCAGCGTCAGAACAAACGAAAGCACCACGGCCAGGGCCATCACGCCAAACACCCAGACGATGGTCATCGGATTGGCCGGATCGAAGAACTGTACGCTGGTGAACAGGCCCGGTGCCGCCATCGAGTGGCTGGCAAGCCCCGCCATACCGGCGATCGCGCCGCAGATAAAGCCGCTGATCAGGCTCGCAATCAACGGGCGTTTCAGGCGAATCGCCACGCCGTAAAGTGCCGGTTCAGAAATCCCCGCCATGATGGCGGACGCCGCCGCGGCGAGCGCCGTCTGGCGCAGTTCCGGGTTTTTGGTTTTCCACGCCACCGCCAGGGAAGAACCGCCAAGAGAGAGGTTCGCGCCGATTTCCGACGGCATCACCATCCCTTCTTTGCCGGTTTCGGCGATGGTCTGAATAATCGTTGGCGTAAAGACGCGGTGCATACCGGTCATTACCAGCAGCGGCCAGAGTGCGCCCATAATGGCCACGGACAGCCAGCCCAGATAGCCGTGAATGGTGTAGACCAGCGACGAAATCGCGCTACCAATCCAGATACCCAGCGGCCCAATCAGCACAATCGCCAGCGGGGCGGCAATCAGCACGATCAGCATCGGTTTCAGGAAGTTTTTGGTGACCGCTGGCGTGATCTTGTCCACCCAGCGTTCGATGTACGACAGGCACCAGGTCATGACCAGCGCCGGGATCACCGTGTAGGTGTATTTCACCGCCGTCACCGGGATAAACGCGAACTCGACGTGCTCGCCCTGGGCGGCTTTCGCCATCAGCTCAATAAAGCTTGGATGCACCAGCACGCCTGCGATGGCAATCGCCAGCGACATGTTGGTTTTGAATTTCACGGCGGCAGACGCGGCCACCATCAGCGGCAGGAAGAAGAAGGCTCCGTCACCGATCACCGTCAGAATCGTGAGCGTCGGGGCGCCTTTCGGCAGCGCGCCGGTCATCTCCAGGATCATCGCCAGCAGTTTCACCATCGAGCCGCCGATGATCGCCGGGATCAGCGGGGACATGGTGCCGATCAGCGCGTCGAGCACGCCAGCGCCGATGCGGCGAAGCGTCAGTTTTTGCGGGCCTTGCGGCTCGGCAGGGCGCATCCCGGCAGGCAGCAGGTTCACCACCTCGCGGTAGGCCTGAGATACGGTGTTGCCGATGATCACCTGACACTGGTTATCGTTGCGCACCACGCCGAGCACGCCGGAGAGGCTTTTGAGCGTGGCGCTGTCGATGGCGCTTTCGTCCTGAAACACAAAGCGCAGGCGCGTCATACAGTGGGTGACGGCGACGATGTTATCTTTCCCGCCGAGCGCGCTGACAATGTCTTTCGCCAGCGCGGCATAATTTTTGGCCATCGGAAGTGATCCTGTTGTAGTTGTGAGAACATGTAGGAAACCGGTTCCACAAAATCATGATGAGTTTCTTCGTATGAAACAAGATGGTTATCTATGCATTTTTTACATTCGTGATAACGATCACTTTGAGTGTTTAAAAGCGTGAGATTCGCGCTGCGACAATTTTCGTGCAGTGCAGTACACTTCGGCGCATCAGGTTTAAAGGGAATAATCAGATGACCACGATGCTTGAAGTGGCGAAGCGGGCAGGGGTGTCGAAAGCAACGGTTTCTCGGGTGCTTTCGGGCAATGGCTACGTGAGCCAGGAGACAAAAGACCGGGTTTTTCAGGCGATTGAAGAGAGCGGTTACCGCCCCAATCTGCTGGCGCGAAACCTGGCGACCAAACGCACCCAAACCCTGGGGCTGGTAGTGACGAACACCCTTTACCACGGCGTGTATTTCAGCGAGCTGCTGTTCCACGCGGCACGCATGACGGAAGAAAAAGGGCGTCAGCTGATCCTCGCAGACGGTAAGCACAGCGCCGATGAAGAGCGCGAGGCGATCCAGTATCTGCTCGATATGCGCTGCGACGCGATCATCATCTATCCGCGCTTTTTAAGCGTCGATGAGATGGATGAGATCATCGAAAAACAGGAGCAGCCGATCATGGTGTTAAACCGTCGTCTGCGTAAAAACAGCAGCCAGTGCGTCTGGTCAGATCATAAAGCCTCCTGCCAGGATGCGGTCTCGCAGCTGATTGAAATGGGCCATCGGGATATCGCGTTTATCACTGGCTCGCTCGACTCTCCCACCGGTATCGAACGTCTTTCTGGGTACAGAGCGGCGCTGGCGCAGCATCATATCCCGCTGCGCGACGAATTGCTGGTGGAGGGGAAATGGACTCCGGAAAGTGGGGCGGCGGGAGTGACCACACTGCTGGCGCGCAAAGCGCAATTCACCGCGCTGGTCGCCAGCAATGACGATATGGCGATTGGTGCGCTGAAGCAACTTCACGACAGCGGGATCGCCACGCCGGGCGAAGTGTCGGTGGTGGGATTTGATGATGTCGCGATCGCGCCCTACATCGTGCCGTCGCTCTCCAGCGTGCGCATTCCGGTGACGGAGATGATCAAAGAGACCATCAGCCGCCTGATTTTTATGCTCGATGGCGGCGAGTTCAGCTATCAGCAAGCCTTCCCCGGTGAGCTGATCCTGCGCGATTCCGTCATCGCCAACGTTCGCGTCTGACGTCGACAGGTGTCATCGTCATTCGTGTCGATGACACCGAGGGGCACTGATTAAATTCAGTGAAATCAGTTAATTAAGATGTGGCACGTTTTATGTATGTTTCGCCGCATAACTTAATGCTGGAGAAGCAGATGAACCGTTTTATTATGGCCGATGCCAGTAAATGTATTGGCTGTCGCACCTGTGAGGTGGCGTGTGTTGTGTCCCATCAGGCGGAGCAGGATTGCGCCTCCCTGACCCCAGAATCTTTCCTGCCACGTATTCATGTCATTAAGGGCGTGAATATCTCAACGGCGGCCATCTGCCGCCAGTGTGAAGACGCCCCCTGCGCCAATGTCTGCCCTAACGGTGCCATTAGCCGCGAAAACGGCTTTGTGCAGGTGATGCAGCAGCGTTGCATCGGCTGTAAAACCTGCGTGGTGGCCTGTCCGTATGGTGCGATGGAAGTGGTTGTGCGCCCGGTGGTACGAAACAGCGGCGCGGGGCTGAGTGTGCGTGCCGACAAAGCCGAGGCGAACAAATGCGACCTGTGCAACCATCGCGAAAGCGGCCCGGCGTGCATTGAAGCCTGCCCGACCCACGCTCTGGTCTGCGTCGATCGTAACAAGCTTGAACAGATGAGTGCCGAGAAGCGCCGTCGCGCGGCGTTTGATACATCGTCATCAATGCTGTTTTAAGCCGCGATGAGCTGTAACGGCGCGCAGCTGCGGGTGCGCGGAAAAGTGCAGGGGGTGGGTTTCCGCCCCTTTGTCTGGCAGCTGGCGAATCAGCTTGGCCTTCGCGGTGACGTTTGTAACGACGGCGAAGGCGTGCTGGTGCGTCTGGCTGATGATCCGACGGCGTTTCAGACATGTTTGTTAGCGCAGTGCCCGCCGCTGGCGCGCATTGATACCATTGAAACTCAGCCGTTCAGCTGGCCGAAAATGCCGACGGAATTCACCATCCGCCACAGCGCGGGCGGGGCGATGGCGACGCAAATCGTACCGGACGCGGCGACCTGCCCGGCCTGCCTGGCCGAGATGCGCGATCCGCGCGAGCGCCGTTACCGCTATCCGTTTATCAACTGCACCCACTGCGGCCCGCGTTTCACCATTATTCGCGCCATGCCTTATGACCGGCCAGACACGGCGATGGCCGCTTTCCCGCTCTGCGCCCCGTGTGAGAGCGAATACCGTAATCCGGCGGATCGGCGCTTTCACGCCCAGCCGGTGGCATGCCCGGACTGTGGGCCGCAGCTGGAATGGCGTGCAGAGGGCGTCCATCTGACACGAGATGCCGCGTTATCCGCAGCCGTTGAGATGCTGAAAAACGGTGGGATCGTGGCAATCAAAGGGCTGGGCGGTTTTCATCTGGCTTGCGACGCGCAAAACCCGCAGGCGGTGGCGCGGCTGCGCGAGCGAAAACGTCGTCCGACCAAACCATTAGCGGTGATGCTGCCCTGTATTGACGAGTTGCCTGCGCCCCTTCGGGAGCGTCTGCAATCGCCCGCCGCACCCATCGTGTTGACCGCAAAGCGCCTGCTACCGGAACTGCCGCAGAACATTGCGCCGGGCCTGGATTGCATCGGCGTGATGCTGGCCTCCAGCCCGCTGCAACATCTGCTGATGGACGACTGCGCGCGCCCGCTGGTGATGACTTCCGGGAATCTCAGCGGTAAACCCCCCGCGCTGAGCAATGATCAGGCGCTGGATGACCTGCGCGATATCGCCGACGGTTTTCTGCTGCATAACCGCGACATTCTGCAACGCATGGATGATTCGGTCCTGGACGAGCAGGGCGCAATGCTTCGCCGCGCGCGGGGTTATGTGCCTGACGCCATTCCGCTGCCTGAAGGATTTAAGGATATCCCGCCAATGCTGTGCCTCGGCGCGGAGATGAAAAATACCTTCTGCCTGGTGCGCGGCGGGCAGGCGGTTATCAGCCAGCATTTTGGCGATCTGAGTGACGACGGCGTGGAGCATCAGTGGCGTGGCGCGCTGGCGGTCATTCAACAAATGTATGATTTCCACCCGAAACTTGTGGTGTACGATGCCCATCCGGGCTACCGCTCTGCCCGGTGGGCCGAAGCGCTGGCGCTGCCGAAACAGACGGTGCTCCACCACCACGCCCATGCGGCGGCGTGTATGGCGGAAAATGGCTGGCCGCTGAACGCAGGCGATGTGATTGCGCTGACGCTCGATGGCATCGGGATGGGCGAAAACGGCGCGCTGTGGGGCGGCGAGTGCCTGCGGGTGAACTATCTGGCGTGCGAGCACCTCGGTGGACTGCCCGCCGTGGCGCTGCCCGGCGGCGATCTGGCAGCGGTCGAACCGTGGCGGAACTTGCTTGCACAGGGGCTGGCGTTTATTCCTGACTGGCAAAAGCGGGCGGAAATGCGCGCCGTTCTGGCGCACAACTGGACACTGCTGGCGACGGCGGTGGGGCGGGGAATCAACGCGCCGCTGGCCACATCCTGTGGGCGACTGTTTGACGCCGTGGCCTGTGCGCTGGATATCGTGTCCGACAGGCAGCATTACGAAGGCGAAGCGGCCTGTCAGCTTGAAGCACTGGCCGCGACCTGTTCAGGTGTGCAGCATCCGGTCACGCTGGATGTGGGAGATCTGTCCACCTTCTGGCAGCAGTGGCTCGACTGGCAGGCGGCGCCCGCCGAACGGGCGTGGGCATTCCATGACGCGCTGGCGAAAGGGCTGGCGGCACTGATGGCTCATCACGCCCGACGTCTGGCGATATCGACGCTCTGCTTCAGCGGCGGCGTGCTGCACAATCGGCTGCTGCGGGCGCGCCTGCAGTTTTATCTTTCTGAATTCACGCTTCTGTTCCCTGAAAAATTGCCTGCAGGCGACGGGGCGATTTCATTCGGACAGGCGGTCGTCGCTGCCGCCCGCACCCTTTCTCACAGGAACTGACATGCAACGACGGATTCGCAACGAACCGCTTCTGATGATCCTGCTGGCCGCGAATAGTCTGGCCTGGGGCTGGGCCTGGCACACGTTTAGCGGCAGTACCACGCTGATGGCGGCCAGCCTGCTGGCGTGGTGCTACGGCCTGCGGCATGCGGTCGATGCGGATCATATCGCCGCGATCGATACGGTCACCCGCAAGCTGATGCAGCAGGGCAAACGCCCGTCTGGCGTGGGGGCGTGGTTTTCGCTGGGCCATTCGACCATTGTGGTGCTGGCCTCCGTCGCTATTGCTGCCACGGCGACGGCGTTTCAAAAGAACATGGCGTGGTTTCATGAGACCGGTAGTCTCATTGGCACCGCCGTTTCCGCGACCTTTTTACTGGCGATGGCGCTGATCAACACGGTGATTTTGCTCGGCGTCTGGCGCAGCTTTCAGGCGCTGAAGAAAGGTCATACGACGAGCAGCGAGGGGGACGCGCCGCTGTCGGGCGGGATCATGAGCTGGCTGTTTGGCGCCACGTTCCGTCTGGTGAGCAAAAGCTGGCAGATGTACCTGGTCGGTTTTCTGTTTGGCCTGGGATTTGATACCGCCACTGAAATTGGTGTGCTGGGCATTTCTGCCGCCAGCGCCTCGAACGGAATGTCGGTGTGGTCGATCATGATTTTCCCGGCGCTGTTTGCCAGCGGTATGGCGTTAGTGGATACGCTGGATAATTTATTGATGATCGGTGCGTACGGCTGGGCATTCAATAAACCGCAGCGCAAACTTTATTACAATATGACCATTACCGGCACGTCGGTTGTCGTCGCGCTCTTTATTGGCGGGCTGGAAGCGCTTGGGCTAATAAAAGATAAATTTGAATTAAGTGGGGGCGTCTGGAACCTGGTGGGGAGTGTTAATAATAATCTCGGTAACGCCGGTTTTATTGTTATTGGTTTGTTTATTGTCTGTTGGTGTCTGTCAATGCTGAACTACCGCTGGCGCGGCTATGACGCGCTGGGGGGCTCTGACGGTTTCGAGCATTATTTAAAAAAATAATCTAAGCAAAAATTGCTTTTTCATCTCTGTTTAAATTAAATTACGCCTGATGATTTATTTATCAATAATAAAATAATTATATATCTCAGGGTGAATGGATATTTATCGCAAATATATCCATCTGCTCGGATTTATATATTCATATAAATAATGAAATAGGGATTGATGGCGATGATTTATCTATTATGTATTTACCTTGTGAATAGAATGCGCAAAAAAAAGCCCCGGGACATCGGGGCTGCGGATAATAAAATCCTAAGGTTAAGTCAGCGTGGCAGAGGTTTGCGGGTTAAACGGGTAACGACTTCAGCAGGGAGAAAGCCTCCTTCATCCGATCTTCGCTGACCACAAAGGCACGCAGTTCACCGTCGCCATCAACGCCTTTTGCGACCATTCCCTGTGGCTCAATAGCCATGTGCCAGTGTAAATCCTGTCGCTGCGTTTCGCCCGCGAGGTGCAGCGGCAGTTCAGGTGTTTTGACCTTCACCATCATCGCCGGCAGTTTGAGTGGCGTGTTATTCCCCAGCAGGTTTTTTGCCAGATACATTGCGCTGATCTGAATCGGCTGCAGGAACGGCAGGACCTGGCCGTTGATTTCCGCACAGTCACCCAGGGCGAAAATATCGGGCTGGCTGGTTTGCAAATAGCTGTCCACCTTCACTCCGCGCCCCGTTTCTGCCCCGGCGTGCTGGGCCAGTGCCGTTTCCGGACGCAGGCCCGTCGCGGCGATCACGGCATCGACCTCAACGCTGCGCTTACGATCGAGAGTCGCGCGAATGCCGCTGTCGGTTGTCGTCAGGCTCTGGAGCTGAGAATTCAGCAGCAGATGGACGCCCATCTCCGTCAGACGATGCTGTAAGCGACTGCTCACTTCCGCTGGCATCAGCGCAGACAGAATGCTCGCTGCGTGATCGACCAGAGTGACGGCTTTCCCGGCGCGGCAAAAATCCATCGCCAGTTCGGTGCCAATCAGACCGCCACCGACAATCATCACCCGCTTTGCGTCACGAAGCCGGGTTTCACAGGCGCGGTACTCCTGCTGACTGTTAAGGGTCAGCATCAGCTCGCGTCCCTCAACGGGCGGTACAAAGGCGGATGCCCCCGTCGCCAGAACCAGTTTGTCGTAGTGCCACTGATAATCTTTGCCCTTCACCACATGGGCGCTGGCGTCGATCTCCATGACCCAGGTATGCGGAAACAGTCGCAAATTAAACTGTTCGGCGAACTCCCCCGCCGTCTGGCGGGTGAGGTCGTCGGCACGCTGATGCTGGCTGATAACATGGCTCAAATCGGGTTTGTTGTACTCGTCCATGCTGTCGGCGGCGATAAGTGTCAGCGGCACGTTCGCATCCTGTTTGCGTATATTTTTCACCAGCTGCCGGGCGGCAAAGCCCGAGCCAATGATGACAATGCCGTGATTCATTTTGCCTCCGTCGCCAGTTCGTCGAACACGTCTTTCCCGAGGGAACATTCCGGGCACAGGAAGTTATCGGGCACCTCGCGCCACGGGGTGCCTGGAGCGACATCCTGCAAAGGTTCGCCGAGGGCAGGATCGTAAATCCACTGGCAGACGCTGCACTGCATGCTCGGGCCAAGATCGGCGGCTTGTGCGGCGGCACAGGCGCAGGCTTCTTGTTGCTCTGGGGCTTTCGCTGTTGCTTCCGGCAGTGGAGCGAGCGCCCACTGACGTGCGATATCGCGGCCATGCTGGCGGCAGACTTCAAGTGCGTCGATGTCCGGGCGCCATTTGGCTTTCAGGCTCATCGACATTTCAAAACCGGCATCCTGCAGACGCGTGGAGAGACGATCTACCGCACCGCCGCTCCAGCCGTGGGAGCCAAACGCGCTGGCGCGTTTGTTACGAAAACGCAGACCGGTCATCTCTTCAACCAGACCGGCGATTTTCGGCATCATCACGTTATTCATGGTGGAGGTACCGACCAGCACGCCCTTGGAGCGGAAGACGTTGGTCAGGATTTCGTTTTTATCGCTGCGCGCCACGTTGAAGATTTTCACCGCCACGTTCGGGTCGACTTCGTTAATGCCCTGGGCAATGGCGTCCGCCATCATGCGGGTGTTGTTGGACATGGTGTCGTAGAACAGCGTGATGCGATCTTCCTGATAATCCGCCGCCCATTTCAGATACAGCTCCACGATTTGGGTTGGATTTTCGCGCCAGACCACGCCGTGCGAGGTGGCAATCATATCGACCGGCAGATTGAAGCCGAGGATTTCGGTGATTTTTGGCGTTACCAGACGGCTGAACGGCGTCAGGATGTTGGCGTAGTAGCGCTGGCACTGTTCGAACAGCTCAGTCTGATCCACTTCGTCGTTAAACAGACGTTCATCACAGTAGTGCTGACCAAAGGCGTCATTGCTGAACAGCACCGCATCGCCGGTCATGTAGGTCATCATGCTGTCGGGCCAGTGTAGCATCGGGGTTTCGACGAAAATCAGCTGTTTGCCGTTGCCGATATCCAGCGAGTCACCGGTTTTCACCGTATGAAAATTCCATTCAGGGTGGTGATGGTGGCCGTTAATGGAGTCGATGGCGTTGGTGGTGCAGTAGATTGGCGTGTTGGGAATATAAGACATCAGCTCGGTCAGGGCGCCCGCGTGGTCTTCTTCCGCATGGTTAATAATAATGTAATCGATGTCAGCCAGATCGATTTCGCTGCGCAGGTTCTGCACGAACTCGCGGCTGAATTTATGATCAACGGTATCGATCAGGACGTTTTTGCCTTCGCGGATGAGATAGCTGTTATAGCTGCTGCCGCGCAGGGTTTTGTATTCGGTGCCGTGAAAATCGCGCACTTCCCAGTCACGTTGACCCACCCAATGAATATTATTTTTAACCAGAATAGACATAGCAACCTCAATAAATACAGTGTGTTTCGATAAGTTGATGTGCATATATCAAGTTGCGTGCCAGTTTTTAAACTTATTGATATTTATTGGTTTTTAAAAATATTACTCGCAAGGGGTAGTCAGAATGACTATCTGTTTTATGGTCAATATGACAGTATGCATTGTCAAAATGACAGCGAGGCGCCAATGAGCTTTTCCGTAGATGTGCTGGCGAAAATCGCCATTGAATTACAGACCGGTATCGGCCATCAGGATCGTTTCCAGCGGTTAATTTCAACCCTGCGTCATGTGCTGGAGTGCGATGCTTCGGCGCTGCTGCGCTACGAAGGGCGACAGTTTATTCCGCTGGCGATCGACGGGCTGGCGCAGGACGTGCTGGGGCGGCGCTTCACCCTGGAGGGCCATCCGCGTCTGGAGACCATCGCCCGCGCGGGTGACGTGGTGCGTTTCCCGGCGGACAGCGATCTGCCCGATCCCTACGACGGCCTGATTCCCGGCCAGGAGAGCCTGAAGGTCCACGCCTGTATCGGTTTGCCGCTGTTTGCCGGGCAGAATCTGATTGGCGCGCTGACCCTCGATGGCCTGCAGCCGGATCAGTTCGATACCTTCAGCGACGAAGAGCTGCGGCTGATTGCCGCGCTGGCCGCCGGGGCGCTTAATAACGCGCTGCTGATTGAGCAACTGGAGAGCCAGAACATATTGCCGGGCAGTCCGGCGGTGTTTGAGCAGGTCGCGCACACGGAAATGATTGGCCTGTCGCCGGGTATGGCGCAGTTGAAAAAAGAGATCGAGATTGTCGCGGCGTCGGATCTGAACGTCTTAATCAGCGGGGAGACCGGCACCGGGAAAGAGCTGGTGGCGAAGGCGATCCACGAAGGCTCGTCGCGCGCGGTTAATCCGCTGGTGTATCTGAACTGCGCCGCGCTGCCGGAAAGCGTGGCGGAGAGCGAGCTGTTCGGCCATGTGAAAGGGGCGTTTACCGGGGCCATCAGCAACCGCAGCGGTAAGTTTGAAATGGCCGACAACGGCACGCTGTTTCTCGATGAAATTGGTGAGCTGTCGCTGGCGTTGCAGGCCAAACTGCTGCGCGTGTTGCAGTACGGCGATATTCAGCGCGTGGGTGACGACCGCAGCCTGCGGGTGGATGTGCGCGTGCTGGCGGCGACCAACCGCGATCTGCGCGAAGAGGTGCTGGCGGGCAATTTCCGCGCCGATCTGTTCCATCGCTTAAGCGTGTTCCCGCTCTCCGTGCCGCCGCTGCGCGAGCGTGGCGAGGATGTGGTTCTGCTGGCGGGCTATTTCTGTGAGCAGTGCCGGTTGAAAATGGGGCTGTCGCGCGTGGTGTTAAGCCCCGGTGCGCGCAGGCATCTGCTGAATTATGGCTGGCCGGGCAATGTGCGCGAGCTGGAGCATGCGATCCATCGCGCGGTGGTGCTGGCGCGCGCGACGCGCATCGGCGATGAGGTGGTGATCCACGCGGCGCATTTTGCGTTGCACGACGAGGCTGTGCCTGTCTCGCAGCCGGACGTGCCAGCGATGAGCAATGCCAACCTGCGTGAGGCCACGGAAGCGTTTCAACGTCAGATGATTACCCGCGCGCTGGAGCAGAATAACCGTAGCTGGGCGGCCTGCGCGCGGGCGTTAGAGACGGACGTCGCCAACCTGCATCGGCTGGCGAAACGTCTTGGGCTGAAGGGTTAGATAATCCCGGCCTGATAGAAGTCCTGCAGGTTGATGGCGCCGCACAGTTTGCCGCTGTCATCGACCACCGGGGCGGCGGTGATTTTGCGCTTCATCAGCACTTCTTTGGCTTCGATAGCGCGGCTTTCGGCGTTGAGCGTCAGGCCGCCGGTGGTCATAGCATCGCTGACGACCGCTTCCAGCTTGCCGCCGCCCACCAGCCAGCGACGCAGGTCGCCGTCGGTAAAGACCCCTTTGACCAGCCCGTTGTCATCACACACGGCAACCAGCCCCAGCCCGGTGCGGCTCAGTTCGAGCATTGCGTCCATCACGCTGGTGGTGAGTTTAACCTGCGGGATGGCGTCGTCCGTACGCATCAGATGATGCACTTTGTTCAGCAAACGTGCGCCCAGCGCGCCGGCCGGATGTGAGCGGGCAAAATCTTCTTCGTTAAAACCGCGCGCCTGCATGACTGCCATCGCCAGCGCATCGCCCATCATCAGGGTGTTGACGGTGCTGGACGTTGGCGCGAGATGCATCGGGCAGGCCTCGCGTTCCACGGAGATATCCAGCGTGGCTTTGGCGGCCAGCGCCAGCGGCGAGCGCGATTTCCCGGTCATTGCCAGCAGGGCGACCGATTTTTCCTGAAGACGCGGAATGATCAGATCCAGCTCTTTCGCTGAGCCGGAGTAGGAGATAAACAGCATCACGTCACGGCTTTCAATCATCCCCAGATCGCCATGCAGCGCTTCGGCGGGATGAACAAAAAAAGCGGGCGTGCCGGTGCTGGCGAGGGTGGCGGCTATTTTCTTCCCGATATGACCGGATTTCCCGATGCCCGCGACAATCACTTTGCCTTCGCAGTGGATGATGGTATTGGCCGCGCGCACAAAATCGTCGCCCAGCCTTTCCGGCAGGCGGCTGGCTTCCTGAAGCTCCAGCATTAACGTCTGACGGCCTGTGTTTAGCAGAAAATCACTCATTTCTCTCTCCGGTTACGATCACGTCGATTCCTTTCTCTTCCAGCGCTTTTTTGAACACCGGGTCGATGCCTGCGTCGGTAATCAGCGTATCGACGCTTTCAAGGCTACAGACAATATTGGGACTTTTGCGGCCAAACTTGGATGAGTCCGCCATCAGGATCACTTCCCGTGCGGCGTTGCACATGGCCTTGCTGACGCTGAACACCTCGTTGAAGGTGGTCACACCCGCGTTCAGATCAATACCGTCCGTGCCCATAAAGAGTTTATCAAAGCTGAAATGGTCGAAGGCGTTCTCCGCCAGCTGGCCGTGAAAAGACGCCGATTTTTTACGGAAGGTGCCGCCGGGCATCAGGATGGTCTGCTCGCTGTCAAACTCGGACAGGGCATTGACGATGTGCAGGCTGTTGGTCATCACCGTGATGTTATTAAAGCGGCTGAGCATCGGGATCATCTGCAGGACAGTGCTGCCCGCATCGAGAATGATAGAGTCGCCGTCGTGAATAAACTGGACGGCGGCTTCGGCAATCAGCGCTTTCTGGTGAGTGTTGATCAGGGTTTTATGGTCAATCGGCGGATCGGCTTCGTCTTTGTTGAGTACTACTCCGCCATAGGTTCGAATGACTGCGCCAGAGTTTTCGAGCAATACCAGGTCCTTGCGTATTGTCGTGCCGGTGGTGTCAAAGTAGTGGGCCAAATCCTCTACCGAGCATTTTCCCTGCTTTTGCAGATGCTCCAGAATGGCCGCCTGCCGCTGACGTGGTTTCATAGGCGCTTCGTTCCTTACGTTGCGAAATGATAATTTCGCAAGCCTATAGCTTTCAAAACGAAATTATCCATGTTTCAGATTAAGCGCTAATGATAGTGCATTCTGACAGAGTGAATCATGGGGAAAGATCACATCAGGCTGTAATTCCTGCAATGAAATGCCGTTGATTGCCTGGATTTTCGTCGGTCGGGCGAATACGGTCATCCCGCGCATGATCAGTGAGTCGCAGACGGTGTTGTCTTCGTCCAGCGCAATCGCCACCACCACGCGGGGTTTAAAGCGTCCGCCTGAGCGCCCAACGCCCACGCGGCCTTTCTGACACAGGGCATCGAACGCCCGGTTAAACTGGTGAATTTGCCAGCCGCCAAACGCCATCTGGCAGATCCAGGCGATGGCGGCGACGGTGATGAGTGCGGTAACCATTTTAGCTCCTTTGGTATTCCCTCTCCCTTTTGAGGGGAGAGGGGGCGCTAGCCTGTTTAATCAGAACATCACCTGCCCGCCGGTGACGTTAATTGACTGCCCGGTGCAATAAGAGGCTTTCGGGCTGGCATAAAACAGCAGCATATTTAATACGTCCTGATAGTCGCAGCCGCGCTTCAAAGGCACTTTATCGATGTAATACTGCTCCACCTCATCAGCGTTAATGCCAAGCTTGGTAGCGTATTGCGGCAGCAGAGACTGGAACATTGGCGATTTCAGCAGGTTACCAAGCATCAGTGAATGCACGGTAATCCCGTATTCGGCCAGATCCAGCGCCAGAGACTGGGTCAGCCCGACGCCGCCAAATTTCGCCGCGCTGTAGCCGGAGTTATGCTTGCTGCCCACTTTGCCGGATTTTGAGTTGATCTGAATGATGCGCCCCTGAATGCCGTCGCGGATCATCAGGCGGGAAAATTCGCGTGCGCAGAGGAAATAGCCTACCAGGTTCACCTGCAGTGAACGGTCAAAATCCCCCAGCGCGAAGTCGCTGATGAAAGCCGCTTTCGCTATTCCCGCGCTGTAAACCAGCAGGTCGGCGCGGCCAAAAATCTCGTCCACGCCCTGGGCGAGCGCCATCACGCTCTGCTCGCTGGTGGCATCGGCACCAAAACCATATGCCATCCCTTCACCAAACTCAGTGTTAATGGTGTCCGCCACGCGGGCGGCTTTTTCACTCTGAATGTCCACAACCGCCACGCGGTACCCTTCTGCAGCAAGCCCACGGCAGAGGAACTCGCCTAAGGTTTGGCCCCCACCAATGACAACGGCAACCTGACTCATGTGATTCTCCTTAAATTACGCAACAAATTTTAATGTGCAGCCGGTGGTAACAGCCTGCGGAACCGGACCATCCACGTGAACCGTGCCGGGGTATTCCGCCTGCGGCTGGCCGTCGAAACGCAACGTGATGTGCCCCAGCTCGCGCAGGTTTTGTTCAGCTACGTCGCCGACGGCGGTGACTGCATAGCGCGCGTCACCCAGCTCCAGCTGGCTGCCGACCTTCAGCTCGCCGTGTAGCTCGCCGTGGCAGTGGATAAAGCAAAACTCTTCGATATCCGCAGGCGCCCCTTCGCGGAAGGTAATCAGCATCTGGTCGCTCAACGCATCGGCTGCGCTCTGGCCGATGCGGGTAATGGTGGTTTGGTAAATCACGGTCATCGCAGGAACCTCTTATTGATAAATAAAGCCGGAGACAAACCAGGCAATCAGCACCGTCGGAGCGCCCGTCAGGAAACGGCTGACCAGCACGGACGGCACGCCCACGCGGACGGTGTCCTGACGCGCTTCCGCAAGGGACAGCCCAACGGGAATGAAGTCGCACGCCGCCTGGGCGTTAATCGCAAACAGAGCCGGAAGGGCAAGGTGTGGAGGGATATTGCCCAACCCAATTTGCACGCCGATCAGCACGCCGATAACCTGTGCAATCACCGCACCCGGCCCGAGGAACGGCGACAGGAGCGGGAAGGAGCAGATCAGCGCCAGCGTCACCAGCCCAAGCGGGTGGCTGGCGAGCGGGGCGAGGCCGTGGGCAATCCAGTCGCCCAGACCGGACGCCATGATGATGCCAATAAGCGCCGAAACGAACGCCATAAACGGCAGAATGGTTTTCAGAACGGTGTCGATGGTGTCGCGCCCTGACTGGAACAGCACCGCGACGGCCGACCCCATTCCCATACCCACTTTCGCCAGCAGGCCGTCGCTCTGCTCGGTGATTTTTTTACTGGTGTCGTAATCCCGCGGCGCGGCTTTTGGCTGAGCAGGGGAGCCATCAACCAGGCGAATGTTTTCTTCTCTGACGCCGGACACGTAAATATCTTCGAGGATGTACTGCGCCAGCGGGCCTGACTTACCGGTTGCGTGAATATTCACTGTCGGAATACGGCGCTTCGGATAGATGCCGCAGCGCAACGTGCCGCCGCAGTCGATCACCGCTACTCCAATTTCCGCTTCAGGCGGCTCGCCCTCTTTGAAGCCATCGACCGCTTCCCAGCCGGTTAGGTCGTGCAGCTTGTCGACAATTGCCGGACGCGTGCCTGCGGTGATGTAGACGATTTTCTTGCCTGCAACGGTGTCGAACTCCAGTGGGCCGCCCCAGCCGCCTTCACCTTTTTCAATACGAATACGGCTCATGCTGTGGCTCCTGAAAGATGGACTTTTTGTTCAAGCTGGATGCCCATTTTTTTCTCAAAAATGGCGGTGGTGAGATCCGTCACCCATCCACGGAAGAAGTTGGTGACCAGGCCAACCAGCAGATAGCTCACCGCCAGCGGGCCGAGCGGCAGGCCAAGTGTGGTCAGGCCGCTGGCAATGCCGAGGTAAACAAACAGTTCGCCGGGGTTGATGTGTGGGAACAGGCCGTTCATGGAGTGGCAGCTATAGGATGCGGCGGCGTAATAACTCGGCTTGTACTTTTCTGGCATAAAGCGGCCGAGGCTTAAGGTCATCGGGTTGCAGAAAACAAAGGTTCCGATGAAGGGCAGAACAAGGTAGCGGGACAGCGGGTTTCCGGCGCAGCGCTGAGCGAAGCGTTCGATACGCTGCTGGCCGATAAAGTTAATCAACGCATTCATGATCACTAAGAGGCTTATCAGCAGGGGCAGGATGCCGGTCACCATACCGGTGAACACCTCTCCGCCTTTCTGAAACAGCCCGATAAACCACTCTGCGCTGTGGGTGATGGTTTCTATCATTCTTCTCTCCTGTGGGGCTTTTTTGTTTTTGTCTGACTGCGGCTAATAATAATCACTTTGAAAGGTTTTAAAGTGTTAATTAGATCTCACAATGAAAGAAAAATGGATTATTTTGAAAGTTAATTGATGGAGAGAGGACTTTTTGGATGAAAAAAGCACCAATTTGCGTGGGGGAGCGTAAAGATTTTGCGGGGGAGGTGGGTACCGCTTCCTTGAGGCATTGCGGATGCTTTACCATACTTGCCACTTATCGAATTCGTTAAATGGATGTCTCATGGTCAAGCGTCGTTACGCAGCGCTCTTACCCGCGCTGATTATGCTTGCTGCCTGTAGCAGTAAGCCGAAAACAGAGGAAGTTCAACAGACGGCGGGCGCCCCATCGGGTGGTTTTCTCCTTGAGCCGCAGCACAACATGATGCAGATGGGCGGGGATTTCGCCAACAACGCGGCCGCCGAACAGTTCATCGATAAAATGGTGAACAAACATGGTTTCAATAAACAGCAACTCCACGAGATCTTGTCTCAGGCGAAGCGTCTGGATTATGTGCTGCGTCTGATGGACCGCCAGGCACCGACGGCGCAAGTGCCGACCGGGCCAAACGGCGCGTGGCTGCGCTATCGCAAACAGTTTATTACCCCGGATAACGTGCAAAACGGCGTGGCGTTCTGGAATCAATACGAAGATGCGCTGACGCGCGCGTGGCAGGTGTACGGCGTGCCGCCGGAAATTATCGTCGGTATTATCGGCGTGGAAACCCGCTGGGGCCGCGTGATGGGCAAAACCCGTATTCTCGATGCGCTGGCGACGCTCTCCTTCAACTATCCACGTCGTGCGGAATACTTCCAGTCTGAACTGGAAACTTTCCTGCTTATGGCGCGTGACGAGCAGGACGATCCGCTCGATCTGAAAGGTTCCTTTGCGGGGGCGATGGGCTACGGCCAGTTTATGCCGTCCTCCTATAAAGAGTACGCCGTCGACTTTAACGGCGACGGGCATATCAACCTGTGGGATCCGGTGGATGCCATTGGCAGCGTGGCGAACTACTTCAAAGCGCACGGCTGGGTGAAGGGCGATCCGGTGGCGGTGCAGGCGAACGGCCAGGCGCCTGGGCTTGAGAATGGTTTCAAAACGAAATACAGCGTGTCGCAGCTGGCAGCGGCGGGTTTAACGCCGATGCAGCCGTTGGGTGATCATCAGACGGCCAGCCTGCTGCGTCTGGATATCGGCACTGGCTACCAATATTGGTACGGTTTGCCGAACTTCTACACCATCACCCGCTACAACCACAGCACGCACTACGCGATGGCGGTGTGGCAGCTGGGTCAGGCGGTTTCCCTGGCGCGCGTACCGGCGGCATCACCGTTTAGTCAGTAATCTTGCGTTTTGCCGGGTGACAATTACGTCTTACCCGGCCCGCACCCTCCACGAGTATTGCCCGGTAAGCGAATCGTCACCGGGCAACACTCGCTTTCGACAGAAACATTTCGCCACACTCCCACTCTTTTATTCGCGTTTACATCTGCATCGCATTTTATTATTGTTATGTTATAACATTTAATGGTGGTGCAACGATGTCTCTCTTCTCTCTTTCTGCGCTCAATCGCCTGTTACTCGCGGTGATTCTGATTGCGCTGATTGGCCTGGTAGTGCGCTGGGCGGTGGTTCTCCCATGATTGAACTGCAAAATCTGGTGGCAGGGTATGACCGCCAGCCCGTCACGCAAACGCTGAATGGCGTGATCGAACGCGGCAGTATGACGGCGATTGTCGGCGCGAATGGCTGCGGCAAATCGACACTCCTCAAAACCCTGGCGGGATTTATTCCGCCGGTTAGTGGGGGATTTCGCTGGCGCGAGAAACGCCCGACGATCGGCTGGCTGGCGCAGCGTCATATGCTGGAGGCGCAGTTCCCCCTGACGGTTCAGGACGTAGTGAGTATGGGCTGCTGGCCGCAGATTTCGCTGCTGGCGGCTTTTCGACGCGAAACCCGTCTGAAAATCGCCCATGCCCTGGAGCGCGTCGGCCTGCAGGATCTTGCAGCCGCCACCATCGACGAGCTATCGGGAGGCCAGTTTCAGCGCATGTTGTTCGCCAGAGTGCTGGTGCAGCAGGCACCGCTGGTGATGCTGGATGAGCCGTTCACGGGGGTCGATGAAGCCACCTGTAATGTGCTGATGGAATTGATGCTGGAGATGTATCTGAGCGGGCAAACGGTGCTGGCGGTGCTGCATGACAGCGAGCGTGTATCGCGCCATTTCCCGCAGACATTGCGGCTGGATACGGCGATACCCCACTGGGGCGCGGAGCGGGTGAGAGTCGCATGATCTGGCATATTTTCTTCCAGCCGTTTATCGAATACGGCTTTATGCGCCGCGCACTGGTGGTGTGCCTGGCGTTGTCCGTCAGCACCACAATGCTCGGTGTTTTTCTATTGCTGCGGCGTATGAGTCTGATGGGCGATGCGCTGTCGCACGCCATTTTACCGGGCGTGGCGGTGGGGTATCTGGTCAGTGGAATGTCTCTGCTGGCGATGAGTATCGGCGGGTTTATCGCCGGGATCGTCGTGGCACTGGTGGCAGGTTTAGTCAGCCGACGCACGCCCCTGAAAGAGGATGCCAGTTTCGCCGGGCTGTACCTGGGCTCGCTGGCGCTGGGTGTGACCCTGGTTTCGCTGCGCGGTTCGAATGTCGATCTGTTGCATCTGCTTTTTGGCTCGATTCTGGCGGTGGATAACAGCGCGGCCCTGTTTGTCGCCGGTGTCTGCGCCCTGACCTTAATGCTGCTGGCCCTGTTTTACCGCGGGCTGGTGACCGAGGCGTTTGACACCGCGTGGCTGCAGGCCAACAAACGCTGGCTGCCCGCGCTACTGCACGGTTTATTCCTGGCGCTGCTGGTGCTGAATCTGGTCGCCGGATTCCAGGTCCTCGGCACGCTGATGGCGGTAGGGCTGATGATGCTGCCTGCTGTTGCCGCTCGCTGCTGGATGCGCACGTTACCGGGGCTTCTGCTGATGGCAGGCGTCAGCGGCGTGTTCTGCGCCTGGCTCGGATTGAGCCTGTCGTGGGCGGTGAGTCTGCCCGCCGGGCCTTCCATTGTGCTGACGGCCAGCGGCTGGTTCTTTATTTCGGTTTTATGTGGCTCGCGCAGCAGGCTGCGTGCGCATTTTTAACGCAAGGGGAAATGATGAAGAAGACAGGGGTAATGATGGCGCTTGCGCTGGGGCTGTTGTCGCAAGGCGCGCTGGCAAAAACGCTGAACGTGGTAACCAGTTTTTCTATTTTGGGTGACATCACGCAAGAAGTGGGCGGCGACCATGTAAAAGTGACGACGCTGGTGGGGCCAGACGGCGATCCGCACACCTTCGAGCCGTCGCCAAAAGACAGCGCGGCGCTCAGCAAAGCGGACGTGGTGGTTGTGAATGGGCTTGGGCTGGAAGGGTGGCTGGATCGCCTGGTTAAAGCGTCAGGTTTTAAAGGCACGCTGGTCGTGGCATCAAAAGGGGTGAAAACCCATACGCTGGAAGAGGACGGCAAAACCGTGACCGATCCGCATGCCTGGAATAGCGCTGCGAATGGCGCGCTGTATGCACAAAATATTCTGGCAGGGCTGGTCAGTGCCGATCCGGATGAGAAATCGGCGCTGGAGGCCACGGGCAAACCCTATATTACGCAGCTGACACAGCTCGACGGATGGGCGAAATCGCGCTTCAGCCAGATCCCGCAGGAGAAGCGCAAAGTCCTCACCAGCCATGACGCCTTCGGCTATTTCAGCCGCGCCTACGGCGTGACATTTATGGCCCCGCAAGGCCTTTCCTCTGAGAGCGAGGCCAGCGCCGCGCAGGTGGCGGAGATCATCAACCAGATTAAAGCCGATGGCGTCAAAACCTGGTTTATGGAGAACCAGCTCGATCCGCGTCTGGTGAAGCAGATTGCCAGCGCGACGGGCGCGCAGCCGGGTGGAGAGCTTTATCCTGAAGCGCTTTCCGCCAAAGGTGGCGTGGCGGATACTTACGTGAATGCGTTTCGCCACAACGTCAATACCCTCGCCGACAGCATGAAATAATCAGCCTTTCCACGCCGATGCGACCGCATCGGCTTTTTTCTGAAGCCTCCTCGTAAAACCGGAACCTCATCCCCATATCCCATGAGAAAGTGCTATCTTGTGCTGCATGTTTTTCAGGAGCCTAAAGCGATGATGACTGACCATGAATTGATGCAGCTGAGCGAAGTTGTGGGCCTGGCGTTGAAGCAGCGCGGCGCGACGCTGACGACGGCTGAATCCTGCACCGGCGGCTGGGTGGCAAAAGTGATTACGGATATTGCGGGAAGCTCCGCCTGGTTCGAACGCAGTTTTGTGACCTACAGTAACGAAGCCAAAGCGCAGATGATTGGCGTGCGCGAATCGACGCTGGAACAGCATGGCGCTGTCAGCGAACCGGTGGTGGTGGAAATGGCGATTGGTGCGCTCAAAGCGGCGCGTGCGGACTACGCGATCGCCATCAGCGGTATTGCCGGGCCGGACGGTGGCAGTGATGTCAAACCTGTGGGCACCGTCTGGTTTGGTTTTGCCACTTCCCAGGGGCAGGGCCTTACCTTCCGCGAATGCTTCAGCGGTGACCGTGAAAGCGTGCGCCGACAGGCGACGGAATATGCGTTAAAAATGCTCTGGCAACAATTTCTACAAAACACTTGATACTGTATGACCATACAGTATAATTGCACCAACAGAACAGAATTCACTATCCGGCGCACATCCCCGGCATGACAGGAGTAATAATGGCTATCGACGAAAACAAACAGAAAGCGTTGGCGGCAGCACTCGGCCAGATTGAAAAACAATTTGGTAAAGGCTCCATCATGCGCCTGGGTGAAGACCGTTCCATGGACGTGGAAACCATCTCCACCGGTTCGCTTTCTCTGGATATCGCACTGGGTGCGGGCGGCCTGCCAATGGGCCGTATCGTAGAAATCTACGGGCCGGAATCTTCAGGTAAAACGACCCTGACGCTGCAGGTCATTGCAGCCGCACAGCGCGAAGGTAAAACCTGTGCGTTCATCGACGCCGAACACGCGCTGGACCCAGTCTATGCACGTAAACTGGGCGTTGATATCGACAACCTGCTCTGCTCTCAGCCAGATACGGGTGAGCAGGCACTGGAAATCTGTGACGCCCTGGCGCGTTCAGGTGCTGTAGATGTACTGGTCGTCGACTCCGTTGCCGCGCTGACACCAAAAGCGGAAATCGAAGGCGAAATCGGTGACTCTCACATGGGCCTCGCGGCACGTATGATGAGCCAGGCGATGCGTAAACTGGCTGGTAACCTGAAGCAATCCAATACGCTTCTGATTTTCATCAACCAGATCCGTATGAAGATTGGCGTCATGTTCGGTAACCCGGAAACCACTACCGGTGGTAACGCGCTGAAGTTCTACGCCTCTGTCCGTCTGGATATCCGCCGTATCGGTGCGGTGAAAGAGGGCGATAACGTCGTTGGTAGCGAAACCCGCGTGAAGGTCGTGAAGAACAAAATCGCTGCGCCGTTCAAGCAGGCTGAGTTCCAGATCCTCTACGGCGAAGGCATTAACTTCTTCGGCGAGCTGGTGGATCTGGGCGTGAAAGAGAAGCTGATTGAAAAAGCGGGCGCCTGGTACAGCTACAACGGCGACAAAATTGGTCAGGGCAAAGCAAACGCAATCTCCTGGCTGAAAGAAAACCCGGCGGCAGCGAAAGAAATTGAGAAGAAAGTGCGCGAACTGCTTCTCAACAACCAGGACTCTAAGCCTGACTTCGTTGTCGATAGCGCTGATGCTGAAGAAACCAAAGAAGATTTCTAATCTCTTCGTCTAAAAACAAGGGCTGCGATTGCGGCCCTTTTTGCATTTATAAAACAGCGGGTTTGTTATGAGTGAAAACACCTCGCGCCGCCCTGCCTACGCCCGTTTACTGGATAGAGCTGTACGCATTCTTGCCGTACGCGATCACAGCGAGCAAGAGCTGCGCCGTAAACTCTCCGCGCCCGTGATGGGAAAAAACGGCCCGGAAGCAATCGACGCTACGGCAGAAGATTATGATCGCGTCATTGCCTGGTGCTACGAGTACCGTTATCTCGATGACAGTCGTTTTGTGACGCGCTTTATCGCCAGCCGGAGCCGCAAGGGCTATGGCCCGGCAAGGATCCGTCAGGAGCTAAACCAAAAAGGTATCGCGCGTGCGGCCATCGATGAGGCCATGCGTGAGTGCGACATTGACTGGTGTGAGCTGGCCCGCGAGCAGGCGATTCGTAAATACGGTGAACCCCTGCCGCGTGAATTTTCAGAAAAAGTTAAAATCCAGCGATTTTTGTTGTACCGCGGCTTCCTGATGGAAGATATTCAGGATATATGGCGTAATTTTGCCGATTGAGCGCATGCGGGATTTTACTTCCCTTGCAAGAAAACTTATCTTATTCCCACTTTTTCCAGTAGTCAGTCCGTCCAGGCATCAACAGAGACAGGCTGGCTGCGACATTTCGTTAGCTTGATTTCAGGATAATTATGAGCAAGAGCACCGCTGAGATCCGTCAGGCGTTTCTCGACTTTTTCCATAGTAAGGGACACCAGGTTGTTGCCAGCAGCTCCCTGGTACCGAACAATGACCCGACTCTTCTGTTTACCAACGCCGGGATGAACCAGTTCAAGGATGTTTTCCTTGGTCTCGACAAGCGTAATTATTCCCGCGCCACAACGTCACAGCGTTGCGTGCGTGCGGGCGGTAAACACAACGATCTGGAAAACGTCGGTTACACCGCACGTCACCATACTTTCTTCGAGATGCTGGGTAACTTCAGCTTCGGCGACTACTTTAAACATGACGCCATTCAATACGCGTGGGAACTGCTGACCGGTGAAAACTGGTTCAACCTGCCGAAAGAGCGTCTGTGGGTGACCGTTTACGAAACCGATGATGAAGCTTACGAAATCTGGGAAAAAGAAGTCGGTATCCCGCGTGAGCGCATTATTCGCATCGGCGATAACAAGGGCGCGCCATACGCGTCTGACAACTTCTGGCAGATGGGTGACACCGGTCCATGCGGTCCTTGCACCGAGATCTTCTACGATCACGGCGACCACATCTGGGGCGGACCTCCGGGCACCGCAGAAGAAGACGGCGATCGCTACATTGAGATCTGGAATATCGTCTTCATGCAGTTCAACCGTCAGGTTGACGGCACCATGGAGCCACTGCCGAAGCCATCCGTAGATACCGGTATGGGTCTGGAGCGTATCGCCGCGGTGCTGCAGCACGTGAACTCCAACTACGACATCGATCTGTTCAGCACCCTGATTAAATCCGTGGCTGAAGTGACCGGTGCGACCGATCTGAGCAACAAATCTCTGCGCGTCATTGCAGACCACATTCGTTCCTGTGCCTTCCTGATTGCTGACGGCGTTATCCCGTCGAATGAAAACCGTGGCTACGTGCTGCGTCGTATCATTCGTCGTGCGATCCGTCACGGCAATATGCTGGGCGCGAAGGACACCTTCTTCTATAAACTGGTGGGGCCACTGATTGGCGTCATGGGTGCAGCGGGCGACGAACTTAAACGCCAGCAGGCGCAGGTTGAGCAGGTGCTGAAAACCGAAGAAGAGCAGTTTGCGCGCACCCTTGAGCGCGGTCTGGCGCTGCTGGACGAAGAACTCTCTAAACTGTCCGGCGATACGCTGGATGGTGACACCGCATTCCGTCTGTACGACACCTACGGCTTCCCGGTCGATTTGACTGCTGACGTCTGCCGTGAGCGCAATATTAAAGTCGACGAAGCGGGCTTTGAGGCCGCAATGGAAGAGCAGCGCCGCCGTGCGCGTGAATCCAGCGGTTTCGGCGCAGACTACAACGCGATGATTCGCGTCGATAGCGCTTCTGAATTCCAGGGTTACGACCATCTGGAACTGACCGGTAAAGTGACCGCACTGTTTGTTGACGGCAAAGCCGTGGACAGCATCAGCGCAGGCCAGGATGCGGTTGTCGTTCTGGATAAAACGCCGTTCTACGCGGAATCTGGCGGCCAGGTGGGCGATAAAGGTGAGCTAAAAGGTAGCGATTTTGCCTTCACCGTCACTGACACCCAGAAATACGGCCAGGCAATTGGTCACGTCGGCAAACTGGCTTCAGGTTCCCTGAAAGTCGGCGCAGGCGTGAAAGCCGAAGTGGATGAAGCTCGCCGCGCGCGCATTCGTCTGAACCACTCTGCAACGCACCTGATGCATGCCGCTTTGCGCGATGTGCTGGGTACGCACGTTGCTCAGAAAGGTTCTCTGGTGAACGACAAAGTGCTGCGCTTTGACTTCTCGCATTTCGAAGCGATGAAACCGTCTGAAATTCGCGCGGTGGAAGATATGGTCAACGCCCAGATTCGTCGTAACCTGCCAATCGAGACCCACATCATGGATCTCGAAGCAGCGAAAGCGAAAGGGGCGATGGCGCTGTTCGGCGAGAAATACGACGAGCGCGTTCGCGTCCTGAGCATGGGGGATTTCTCCACCGAACTGTGCGGCGGTACTCACGCCTCACGTACGGGTGATATCGGCCTGTTCCGTATCCTCTCTGAATCAGGCACTGCCGCTGGCGTACGTCGTATCGAAGCCGTGACCGGTGAAGGCGCGATCGCCAGCCTGCACGCTGAAAGCGACCAGCTCCACGACATTGCTCAGCTGCTTAAAGGCGACAGCCACAATCTGGGTGAGAAAGTACGTAGCGCGCTGGAACGTACTCGTCAGCTGGAAAAAGAGCTGCAGCAGCTGAAAGAGCAGGCTGCGGTGCAGGAGAGCGCAAATCTCTCCAGCAAAGCGGTTGAAATTAAAGGTGTTAAACTGCTAGTCAGCGAACTGGCAGGCGTTGAACCTAAGATGCTTCGTACCATGGTTGATGATCTCAAGAACCAGCTCGGTTCAACGGTTATCGTTCTGGCGACAGCGGCTGAAGGTAAGGTTTCTCTGATTGCGGGCGTCTCTAAGGATGTGACTGACCGCGTGAAAGCAGGGGAACTGATTGGTATGGTCGCTCAGCAAGTGGGTGGCAAAGGTGGTGGTCGTCCCGACATGGCACAAGCCGGTGGTACGGACGTGGCAGCACTTCCAGCAGCATTGGCCAGCGTTGAAAGCTGGGTAAGCGCTAAACTGTAATAATTACAAAGCGTAAAAAGACGCCATAACTTCACCATTATGGCGTTTTTATCACTACGCTATCGCTAACGATAAAGTCAGGTTGAGTTTGTGTATATCGGCTAAACTTACGTTTAACAGAATGTGATGCCGTGACTGCTTACACATTACGTGTTTGTCATCGCTTACTTTTTGGCGTTATATGATGGATAATGCCGGGATACAAGAGACCCGACTCTTTTAATCTTTCAAGGAGCAAAGAATGCTGATTCTGACTCGTCGAGTTGGTGAGACCCTCATGATTGGGGATGAGGTCACCGTGACAGTTTTAGGGGTGAAGGGTAACCAGGTACGTATTGGTGTGAACGCCCCTAAAGAAGTCTCTGTCCATCGTGAAGAGATCTACCAGCGTATCCAGGCTGAAAAATCCCAGCAGTCCAGTTACTGATATTATCGCGTCTCGCCGCCCGGCGAGACGCAACGCTCTCGATATTCTTCCTGCATAAAGTTACCGTTCGATTTCATTCCTTCCATTTTTTGTCTCTCTCAAACCCTTATCTCGCTCAAAGACCGCAATTTTGCCCGAGGATTTCTGTGCTGATGTCAGCAAAATCCGTTTATAAAACACCCTCTTTGCGGCTTTTACATGCGAATTGAGTGTGATTTGTGCAAACGATAAAAGCTTGTGGAAAATTGTTTGACTTATAAGTCCCAGAAAGTAATATATGCGCCACGCAGCGACGAGAAGCTCTTAACGAGTTACTCGAAGCACTCGAAAGAGGCGTTGTGTGGTGAGGTGGCCGAGAGGCTGAAGGCGCTCCCCTGCTAAGGGAGTATGCGGTCAAAAGCTGCATCCGGGGTTCGAATCCCCGCCTCACCGCCATTTTGCATCCGTAGCTCAGCTGGATAGAGTACTCGGCTACGAACCGAGCGGTCGGAGGTTCGAATCCTCCCGGATGCACCATCATTTTCAGTGTTGCGGCTTGTTGAGTGACATTGAATCAGCAGTAAAAGCAGTACCCCCTGATGCATCCGTAGCTCAGCTGGATAGAGTACTCGGCTACGAACCGAGCGGTCGGAGGTTCGAATCCTCCCGGATGCACCATCTATTACTTCATATTGCTTTAGAAGTGATATGACGTATCAAACAGTAAAATAGTAAATCCCGATGCATCCGTAGCTCAGCTGGATAGAGTACTCGGCTACGAACCGAGCGGTCGGAGGTTCGAATCCTCCCGGATGCACCATATTCTCCGAGATAACAGCCACACTGTTGTTTCAAGGTCTGCGAGATGCTCGCGAGTACCAGGGAGGATAACGTTGCTTTAGCAACGGCCCATCGGGTGAGGCGCAGCCGAGTAATCCTCCCGGATGCACCATTTACTATGTCATTAGCAGTACCCCCAGATGCATCCGTAGCTCAGCTGGATAGAGTACTCGGCTACGAACCGAGCGGTCGGAGGTTCGAATCCTCCCGGATGCACCATATTCTCCGAGATAGCAGCCACGCTGTTGTTTCAAGGTCTGCGAGATGCTCGCGAGTACCAGGGAGGATAACGTTGCTTTAGCAACGGCCCGTCGGGTGAGGCGCAGCCGAGTAATCCTCCCGGATGCACCATTTCTCCTCAGTATCTCCACCACAGTTCAATTACTCACCATCCCCTTTGTATTACAACCAGAATCAGCGACAAAAATCCTCGTTTACGATAAAGTAATGTCTTGTTAATCGTTTGGCGAGAGCACGATGTACGCACAGTATGACGGTCTGATCTTCGACATGGATGGCACCATCCTGGATACCGAACCCACACACCGTAAAGCCTGGAATGACGTTCTGGGTCGTTATGGCATGACGTTCGACTTACAGGCGATGGTTGCGCTGAATGGCTCACCCACCTGGCGAATCGCTCAGGCCGTGATTGAGCTTAACCACGCCGATCTCGACCCCCATCTGCTGGCCCGTGAAAAAACCGATGCCGTCAAAGCCATGCTTTTAGACACCGTTCGTCCGCTTCCGCTGATTGACGTTGTCAAAGAGTGGCACGGTCGTCGTCCGATGTCCGTTGGCACGGGAAGTGAAAGTGCTGTTGCGGAAGCGCTACTCAATCATCTGGGCTTGCGTCACTATTTCTCTGCGGTTGTCGCCGCCGATCATGTTCAAAACCACAAACCCGCTCCGGACACCTTTCTGCTTTGCGCAGAACTGATGGGCGTTCCGGCGTATAAGTGCGTGGTGTTTGAGGATGCAGACTTTGGCATTCAGGCCGCGCGTGACGCCGGAATGGACGCTGTGGATGTTCGCCTGCTGTGAGTGACCTGCTGTCACTCGCCTCTTTATTTGCCAGCAGTTTTTTAAGTGCCACACTCTTACCGGGTAATTCGGAAGTTGTGCTGGTCGCGATGCTGTTATCTGGTGTGAGTCAGCCCTGGCTGTTGGTAGTAATAGCAACAATGGGTAATAGCCTTGGAGGGCTGACTAACGTTATTCTTGGGCGTTTCTTTCCGCTGCGTAAAACATCACGCTGGCAGGAAAAGGCAGCAGGCTGGCTTAAACGCTATGGTGCTGCCACGCTTTTACTAAGCTGGATGCCTGTTATAGGCGATTTACTGTGTCTGCTGGCGGGATGGATGCGCATCTCCTGGGGACCAGTGCTCTTTTTTTTATGCCTTGGCAAGGCGTTGCGCTATGTCCTCGTGGCACTGGCAACCCTGCAGGGCATGACGTGGTGGCACTAATTGGTGGAATGAAAAAGCGACCTTCAATCGTCAACCATTACAATTTATGCTGGATAACTCTTATTTTGACAGGCGGGAGGTCAATTTGATCCCGGACGTATCACAGGCGCTGGCCTGGCTGGAAAAACACCCTCAGGCCCTGAAGGGGATTCAGCGTGGGCTTGAGCGCGAAACACTGCGCGTGAATGAAGATGGCAGTCTGGCAACAACCGGCCATCCGAAAGAGCTAGGCTCTGCGCTGACACATAAATGGATCACCACCGACTTCGCCGAAGCGCTGCTTGAGTTCATTACGCCCGTCGATGGCGACATTGACCACATGCTGACTCTGATGCGTGACGTTCACCGCTTTACCGCCCGTCAATTGGGCGATGAGCGCATGTGGCCGCTGAGCATGCCGTGTTATATCGAGCAGGGGCAGGATATTGAGCTGGCGCAATACGGCACCTCGAACATTGGCCGTCTGAAAACGCTCTATCGCGAAGGCCTCAAAAACCGCTACGGCGCGTTAATGCAGACCATCTCCGGCGTGCATTACAACTTCTCGCTGCCGATGGCGTTCTGGCAGGCGAAGTGCGGCGAAACGGATAAAGAGGCGATCTCGGCGGGGTATTTCCGTCTGATCCGCAACTACTACCGCTTTGGCTGGGTGATTCCGTACCTGTTCGGTGCCTCACCGGCGATTTGCTCCTCGTTCCTGCAGGGCAAACCGACCACACTGCCGTTTGAGAAGACCGATTGCGGCATGTATTACCTGCCGTACGCCACCTCTCTGCGCCTGAGTGACCTTGGTTATACCAATAAGTCGCAAAGCAATCTCGGAATTACGTTTAACGAATTGCACGAATATGTGGCAGGCTTGAAGCGAGCGATCAAAACACCGTCGGAAGAGTACGAGAAAATCGGCCTTGAGAAAGACGGTAAGCGCCTGCAGATCAACAGCAACGTGCTGCAGATTGAAAACGAGCTGTACGCACCGATCCGCCCGAAACGCGTTACGCGTAGCGGCGAAGCGCCGTCAGATGCGCTGGAGCGCGGCGGCATTGAGTACATTGAAGTGCGCTCGCTGGACATCAACCCGTTCTCGCCAATTGGCGTCGACGAGCAGCAGGTGCGTTTCCTGGATCTGTTTATGGTCTGGTGTGTCCTGGCGGATGCGCCAGAGATGAGTTCTGATGAACTGCTCTGTACGCGCACCAACTGGAATCGCGTGATTCTGGAAGGGCGCAAGCCTGGCCTGACGCTGGGTATCGGCTGTGAAACGGCGCAGTTCCCACTGGCGAAAGTCGGCAAAGATCTGTTCCGCGATCTCAAACGTGTGGCGCAGACGATGGACAGCGTTTACGGCGGCGAGGAGTATCAAAAGGTGTGCGATCAGCTGGTCGAATCGTTTGATAACCCGGAACTGACGTTCTCAGCGCGCATTCTGCGTTCTATGATTGATCAAGGTATCGGTGGAACCGGCCGTTCGCTTGCCGCACAGTATCGCGACATGCTGCAGCAGGAGCCGCTGGAAGTTTTAAGCGAAGAGGATTTCGTGGCGGAGCGTGAGGCATCGGTGATGCGTCAGCGTGAAATCGAAGCTGCGGATACGGAGTCGTTTGAAGAGTTTCTGGCGAAGAACGCCTGACAGAAAAGAAAAAGGCCACATCGCTGTGGCCAAAATATACATCTCTGAAATCAGGGATGATGATAACAAATGCGCGTCTTTCATATACTCAGACGCGCAGTGGAAGAAAGAGTTCATTTTATTTTAAAAATAATCACTATCGGAGGTGACGTATGCCGTTATTAGATAGCTTCACTGTCGACCATACCCGTATGGAAGCACCTGCAGTACGTGTTGCGAAAACCATGCATACCCCGCACGGCGACACAATCACCGTATTCGACCTGCGTTTCTGCGTGCCGAACAAAGAAGTGATGCCAGAAAAAGGCATTCACACTCTGGAGCACCTGTTCGCCGGTTTCATGCGCGATCACCTGAACGGCAACGGCGTGGAAATCATCGACATCTCTCCAATGGGCTGTCGTACCGGTTTCTACATGAGCCTGATTGGCCAGCCAGATGAAACGCGCGTGGCAGATGCCTGGAAAGCGGCGATGGCCGACGTGCTGAAAGTGAAAGAGCAGAACCAGATCCCTGAGCTGAACATCTACCAGTGCGGCACTTATCAGATGCACTCTCTGGAAGAAGCGCAGGAAATCGCGCGTCACATCATCGATCGTGACGTTCGCGTGAACAGCAATGAAGAGCTGGCGCTGCCGAAAGAAACCCTGCAGGAACTGCACATCTAGCATGATGCCCGCAGATGCCCGGTGGCGCTGCGTCTACCGGGCCTACCGAAATATCGACAGGTAGGCCGGATACGGCGCAGCCGCCATCCGGCAAAACCCTATGACGACAACCTCAACCTTCTCCTTTACCCATCGCCCGTTGGTTCCTTTCGCCCATGACTATCAGCACGGCGACAGCGAGCCGTGGCATCAGCACGACTGTGCCCAGCTGTTGCACAGCCTGAGTGGGGTAGTGCGGGTCGATACCAAGGCAGGCTGCTGGGTGGTCCCCCCGGGGCGTGGCGTCTGGCTGCCCGCCGGAACACAGCACGCCATCCGTATCACCGGCAAGGTGGCGGCACGCACGCTATTTATCGATCCCCTGGCCCGCGCCGATCTCCCCGCCTCGTGCCAGATCGTACAGATCTCCCCGTTGCTGCGCGAACTGATCGTCAGCGCATTCGATCTGCCTGAATCGTATTCTCCCGGCAGCCGAGACGAGCGCGTTTATGAGCTGATCCTCGATGAAATCCGCCTGATGCCGGTGCTGCCATTCTGTTTGCCTGAACCGGAGACGGACGCGCTGCGCCAGCTCTGTCAGCAAATCCGCCGCGCGCCAGAGAATAACTGGAGCAGCGCGCAGGCCGCCAGCCTCACCAGCATGAGTGAACGTACCCTGAACCGCCATTTTCAGCAGCAGACCGGGTTGAGCTACGGGGAATGGACGCGGCGGGCACGCCTGCTGGAAGCGCTGGTGCGTCTGGCGCAGGGCCAGCCGGTGCTGCGCGTGGCACTCGAACTGGGCTACGGCAGCCACAGCGCCTTCACGGCAATGTTCCGCCGGGTGATGGGGATCTCACCCAGCGACTATTTCAAAGACGCTTAACCGACCGCGTTTAACAGCGCCTGAAGCGAGGCGCGCGCCACGTCGTTATCGATGCCCACACCCCAGCGGCTAGTGCCATCCTGAAACAGACAGCGAATATAGGCCACCGAGCGGCTGTCGCTGCGCTCGCCCAGCGAGTGTTCGTGATAATCCTTAATCACAAACGGCGTACTCAGCCAGAGACGCATCCCGCTGGCCGCCGCCGATAACAGACCGTTTCCTTGCCCCTCAAGCTGGCGCGTACCGCCATCGACGGCGACAGTGGCGGTTAAGCGCAGCTGCCCGTCCTGCTGACTCTCACTGCGGTAGCTTTGCAGGGCAAAATGCGGCGTTGCCACCAGGCCGTAACGCGCCCGAAAAAGCTGCCACAGCGCGTTTTGTGTCATCTCTTTGCCGTGGCTGTCTGTTTCTTGTTGTACGTGCTGGCTGAAATCTTGCTGCAGGGCGCGGGGCAGTTTGAGTCCGTGATTTTGCTCAATCAGCCATGCGCTGCCGCTTTTCCCCGACTGGCTGTTAACGCGGATAACCGCCTCGTAGGAACAGCCGATATCCTGCGGATCGACCGGCAGATAGGGCATCTCCCAGCGTTCATCCGGTTGACGGGCATCGAAGCCTTTTTTGATCGCATCCTGATGGGAGCCGGAAAAGGCGGTATACGCCAGACGCCCTGCCCATGGATGGCGCGGATGAACGGGCAGCTGATTGCAGCTCTCCACCACCTCGACGACCTGGGTCATGTTGCTGAAATCGAGGTGAGGGCTAACACCCTGGCTGTATAAATTCATCGCCAGCGTGACCAGACAGACATTCCCCGTGCGTTCGCCGTTGCCAAACAGACAGCCCTCCACGCGATCGGCCCCTGCCATCACCGCCAGTTCTGCGCTTGCCACGCCCGTGCCGCGATCGTTATGCGGGTGAACGCTAATGCACACATCGCGGCGGCGGCTAAAGTGGCGGCAAAAATACTCAATCTGATCGGCGTAGACGTTCGGCGTGCTGACTTCCACGGTTGCTGGCAGGTTGATGATCATCGGCCTTTGCGCGCACGGCTGCCAGATCTCTGCAACGGCTTCACAAATCTCCAGCGCAAATTCCGGCTCGGTAAAGCAGAAGGTCTCCGGGGAGTATTCGTATTGCCAGTGTGTCTGCGGATTTTCCTCGCACAAGGTGCGGATCTGGCGCGTTGAGCGCACGGCCAGCGCAATAATCTGAGCTTTATCCATGCCAAACACCAGGCGGCGGAACAGGGGCGCGGTGGCGTTATACAGATGAATCGTTGCCTGTTTTGCCCCGCGTAAGGATTCGAAAGTGCGCGTAATCAAATCTTCCCGCGCCTGGGTGAGCACCTGAATAGTGACATCATCGGGAATGCGGTTTTCTTCAATCAGCTGGCGGACAAAATTGAAATCGGTCTGCGAGGCGGAGGGGAAGGCGACTTCAATCTCTTTAAAACCACAGCCGAGGAGTAAATCCCAGAACTGCAGTTTACGCGCGCTGTCCATCGGTTCAGCCAGCGCCTGATTGCCATCGCGTAAATCGGTGGAGAGCCAGCGCGGTGCCTGGGTGATGCGTTGCTCCGGCCAGCGACGGTCGGGCAGGGAGACAGGCGTATAGGGTTGGTATTTTTGTGCGGGGTTTTTCAGCATGATGCGCTCCTGTTGTCTTTTCACTATCGTGAAGCGATTTCAGGAGCGCTGCTTTATCAGGACTGACAGAAGCTGTAGAGAAATGGACAACTTTCCCGGCGAAGCGGCGCGTTAGTGCGCGCCACCGCCGCCACCGCCCGCGCCGAACGGCGGTTTGGCAAACCAGATCAACCCCAGCAACAGAATGAAAATACCCGCAGAAATCCAGAAGATTTCGTTGGCGGAGATAATCAATCCCTGGTTGGTGATCTGCTGGGCAATCCAGCCAGACGCCTGCTGCTCCGTCATCCCCATACTTTGCAGCTCAGAGTACATCTGCTGGGCGTTCGGGTTAAACGGATTCACCGATTCCGTCAGCTGCGCATGGTGCAGCGACTCGCGGTTAGTCCACAGGGTCGTGGTGATAGACGTCCCGATGGAGCCTGCCAGCGTACGGGTGAAGTTCGACAGGCTCGATGCCGCCGCCATCCGTTCCGGCGGTAAGCCAGAGAGCGTGATGGTGGTCAGTGGCATAAAGAAGCACGCCACGGCGAAGCCCTGAATAAACTGCGGCCACGCGGACGCGCCAAAGTCCATTCCCGGTTCGAAGGTGTACGCACGCCAGTAGAAGCACACCGCATACATAATAAAGCTGAAGGTCACCAGTCGACGCATGTCGAGCTTATGGGCAAAGCGGCCAATAATCGGCGACAGCAGGACCGGAATCAAACCGACCGGTGCCGAAGCCAGACCCGCCCAGGTTGCCGTGTAGCCGTATACCTCCTGCAACAGCTGCGGCAGCAGAACAATCGCGCCGAAATAGAGCATATAGGCGAGACTGATACACAGGCAGCCGATGGTGAAGTTTCGCGACTTAAAGAGCGACAGATCGACTATCGGGTTATCGTCCGTCAGCTCCCAGACAATCAGGAAGCTGATTGCCACCACGGCGACCACGGTGAGGACAATGATCTCCTGCGACGCAAACCAGTCCAGCTCTTTACCCCGGTCCAGCATGATCTGCAGGCTGCCGATCCCTAACACCAACAGTGCCAGGCCCACGCCGTCGATGCGCCGCTGCTCGGTTTTGGTTTCCCGACCGCGCAGAGATTGCAGCGTCATCAGCACCACTAACGCACCGATGGGCACGTTGATGAAGAAGATCCAGCCCCAGTGGTAGTTGTCGCTGATATACCCACCGAGGATCGGGCCACAGATCGGCGCGACGATAACGGTCATCGACCACAGCGCCAGAGCGATTGAGCGCTTGGCGGGCGGGTAGTTATTCAGCAGCAAGCTCTGGGAGAGCGGGATTAACGGCCCGGCGACAATCCCCTGAATCACACGGAAGAAGATCAGCATGGTCAGGCTGTTGGACATGCCGCACGCCCAAGAGGCGATGACGAACAACACCGTTGACCACAGGAACAGTCGAACTTCCCCGACGCGTTTCGCAAGCCACCCGGTAATCGGAATGGAGATCGCATTCGCGACCCCAAACGAGGTGATCACCCAGGTCCCCTGGCTCAGAGACGAGCCAAGGTTACCGGCGATGGTCGGGATCGCCACGTTTGCGATGGTGGAGTCCAGCACCTGCATGAATGTCGCCAGCGACAGCGCAATGGTCATAATGACCAGCTGCGCCCCCTCCAGCGGTTTTTGCTGTTGCATACCGCTCACCTTCGGATTAACCGGCGTTCGCTTTCACGATGTCGTCAATCAGCGTGTTGACCGGATCAAGGCTGATTTCACGGGCGTTGCTTTCATAGGCCGGATGGTTTCGGACCTGATTCGCCAGCATCTGACCTTCGCGGTCAGCGGTATCTACCGTTACCAGGGTCGACAGACCGATACGCAGCGGGTGATCCGTCAGCTGTTTCGCGTCCAGTTCAATACGAACCGGCAGACGCTGAACCACTTTGATCCAGTTACCGGTGGCGTTCTGCGCAGGCAGCAGGGAGAACGCGCTGCCGGTACCCATATCCAGACCGACCACTTTACCGGTGTACTTCACGTCGTCGCCGTAAATATCACTGACGATAGTCGCGGTCTGGCCAATACGCATGTGGGCCAGCTGCGTCTCTTTGAAGTTGGCATCTACCCACAGATTGTTCGCCGGAACCACCGCCATCAGCGGCGTCGTGGTGCTAATCTGTGCGCCAGGCTGAACGGAACGACGGGAGACGTAACCGGTCATCGGGCTGACAATTTTAGTACGTTGCAGGGCAAGCCAGGCGTTACGCACTTCGGTTGCCGCCTGTTTAACGGCAGGCTGCTCTTCAAGATGAGTACCCAGAATCATCGCCTGGTTGGCGTTATACTGCTGGATTGCCACGTCAAGCTGCGCCTGCGCGCTGGCCACGGCGTCACGCGCGTGTTGCAGCTCTTCACGGCCAATCAGATTGGCGGTGCCGAGCGGTACACGACGATTCAGGTCGCTCTGCGCCTGCGCGAGGGCGGTTTTCTGCACGTCGATGCTCGCCTGCAACTGCTTGCTGTTGATCATCGACTGACGGGTTTGACGCACGCTTGAGGCCAGCTGCGTCTGCGCTTTTTCAAACGCCTGCTGCGCATCGGTCGGATCGAGCGTGACCAGCACATCTCCTTTTTGCACAAAGTCGGTATTGTCAGCCCAGACTTTCGTCACGCTGCCCGACACCTGCGCCATAATCTGAACCTGGTTCCCTGCCACGTATGCGTCATCGGTCTCTTCAATATGACGCAGTACTAAAAACCAATAGATCCCATATGCCACGGCAATAATAATAAAGAGCAAAGTCAGCAGCAGAAGGGCGCTTTTGCGTTTGCCTTTCTTAGTGTTGACCGGTTGCTGCGGGGGAGTGTTCTCCGCATTTGCGCTCATTGTAGTTCTCCACGATCTTCTTATTTTCACATCGGCTGGGCCGACCTGTTGTCAGAAAGGCCAGCAGTGTAACGTGCTGGCCTATCAGTATTTCTTATGTAATCTGGATGGTTGAGCGTGTCGTCGCGTTAGCTTAGCGCCTCGAGAATGGCGCCCTCTTCGTCCATCTGATCCAGACGGGTGAGGAGCTTGCGAGTGATGTGCTCTAGCTGGTCGCGCTCAGTTGTGCTCAGGGCAGACCAGAGCTGATGCAGACAGTTGTGCTGAGGTGGAAGCACCCCACGCAGGAATTCATGACCTTTATCGGTCAGTTGCAGATGCAGGCAACGGCGGTCGTTGTCGCTTTCACGGCGTTCAATCCAGCCACGTTTTTCCAGCTCATCCGCGATGCGGGTCGCGTTAGTGCGAGAAGAACCCAGGGCGCAGCTCAATTCAGAGGGCTGAATGCTGTGATCTTCCTGAGATTCCAGGGTAATTAACGCCATAAACAACGTCTCGTTAATCCCTTGAGCTTTCAGCATTTTATTGCGGTTATCCAGCAGCTTACCCTGCATGTGCATGCAAAGACGGGTTAACAGGATCTCCTGATACGGAAAGTCCTCGTAGCGACTGGCGCGAAATTTAAGCATTTGTTCAATTGGGGTAAACGAACTATCCATTTGGGCATGACCTCATTAATTACAGTCGATATAGTAACGACAGTGACAAATAATGTAAATGAATTATTTGTGCGGTTATATCCGCCAAACTGATATCACTGTCAGAAAGTGCCGGGCGAATCCGTGACCCGGTAAGCACAGAAATGAAAGGGCTAACGCCCACGAAAGACGGGGTCGGGTGATGAGAAACAGCATGAGGTTTCAAACAGAACGGAAATGTCGGCAATCTGATGGGGCCGGGAGCAGCCAGTAGGTCTGAACTATTCATGCGGTATTCTAATATGTCACCCACAGTAAAATTTCTGGGATAAATAATTACGCTCACCTTAACAGAGTGCGGGGCTGCTTAACACCCTAAGAAGCCCCAAACCGATGTAAAGCTTAGATAATGGCTTCCTGAAGGTGATAGCCGCGCCACCAGATGAGCAGGTTAACGGCTGCAACAAGGGTACCGACCACGCACACGCCGGTCCAGCCGTAATGCTGCCACGCGGACGCCGAGATCAGGGAGCCTGCAGCACCGCCGATAAAGTAGCTGGTCATGTAACCGGCAGTCAGGCGGTTACGAGCCTCGGGCTTCACGCGATAGATCACCGTCTGGTTAGTGATATGCACGCCCTGAACGGTCAGGTCGAGGACCAGAATCCCGACAATCAGCGACAGCACCGAGATATGCCCGTACCAGATCGCCGCCCAGGAGAGGAGCAGCATCACCAGCCCGGCGGAGGTTGTGAGATGGGATTTGCCTTTATCCGCCAGACCACCGGCAGGGCGAGCGCCCAGCGCACCGGCCGCACCCGCCAGACCAAACAGGCCAATTACCCCTTCGGAATAGTTGAATGGCGGCGAGGCCAGCAGGAAGGCCATTGAGGTCCACAGAATGCTGAAGTTGGCAAAGGTGAAACACCCCAACAGCGCGCGCGTTCTCAGAAGTTTATCCTGGGTGAACAGGCTGAACACCGAGCCGAGAAGCTGAGGGTAGTTAAGATGATTTTCCTGCTTCACTTTTGGCAGGCCGCGCCACAGGGCAAAGGCCATCACGACCATCAGGACGCTGGCGACCCAGTAGACCGTGCGCCAGCCGCCAAGACTTGCCAGCAGCCCGGCAACGGTTCGCGCCAGCAAAATCCCCAGCAGCAGGCCGCTCATGATCGTTCCCACCACTTTGCCGCGCTTTTCTGGCGCCGCGAGCGTGGCGGCCAGCGGCACGAGGATCTGGGCCACGACCGAGAACAATCCGGTCAGCGCCGTACCGAGGATCATCATCCCCAGCGACTGGCTGGAGGCGGTAATTAACATCCCGCCCGCTGCCAGCAGCGTCATGGAGACGATCAGTCTGCGGCGTTCAAACATATCGCCGAGCGGCACGAGGAACAGCAGGCCCGCGGCGTAGCCGAGCTGGGCGGCCGTCACAATAAAACCGGCGGAACTGGCGGAGAGCGAAAAGGCGCGGGCGATGGTGTCGAGCAAAGGTTGCGCATAGTAGTTACTGGCAACCGCAAGGCCGGTAGCTACAGACATGAGCAGAATAAGTGCCGGGCTAAGCCCTTGAGAAGTTTTCGTCATGAGAGTCAGGAATCGTGAGTTAAGTGATTATTTTTTCAGAAACCATCATAACGGATGAATGTGAATGTTGGGGATTTGTTGCGTGGTGGTTTGTGCGGTTTAGGCCAGGGGGAGTTTGATGCCCTCACTCTAACCCCCTCCCGACGGGAGAGGGCGAGGTAAGGGAAAAGCGTTACTTCTGCGCTGCCAGCGCCTCGTTCACCCAGCCGTCAAACTGCTGCTGGTGGGCTTTGATCCAGCCGTCAACGTGACCCTGGACATCGGCTTCAGACGATTTGCCTTCATGCATCATCGCATTCTGCGCGTTGATATCAGCCAGCGGCAGTTTCATTACCGAGAACAGCTTCGCCGCCGCCGGATTTTTCTCAGCCCAGGCTTTGTTCGCGACGATATGCATGGTGTTCACCGGGAAACCGTAGTTCATGCCGTTCGGCAGCTTGGTATCGATATCTTTCTGCTCACCTGGCAGAGAAGAGAACGGCACCTGCAGCCACACCACGTCTTTACCTGGCTTCAGCACGTCGCTCACCCAGTACGGCGTCCAGGTGTAGTAGATCACCGGTTTACCCTCTTTAAAGCGGGCGATGGTATCTGCCATCATCGCGGAGTAGTTACCGTGGCTCACGTCGACGGTCTTTTCCAGATCGAAGGCTTTGTTCTGGTGGTTAATCACCGCCTCACAGCCCCAGCCCGGCGAACAGCCCATCATGTCGGCTTTGCCGTCACCGTTGGTATCGAACAGTTTGGCGATCTTCGGATCTTTAAGCTGCTCAACATTGGTGATGTGGTATTTGTCGGCGGTTTTCTTGTCGACCAAATAGCCCTGCGCAGCGCCGGTCACGAAGGTCCCTTCGCGGTAAAACTTCTTACTCCCGCCGGCAGCGGCATACATATCATCATGCAGCGGCTGCCAGTTCACGGCGGTAAAGGTCGCATCGCCAGAGGCAATCGAGGTATAGCCTACGTTGTAATCCACTTCGCTCGGTTTATTGACCGTATAACCCAGTTTTTCCAGGGCGCGGCTGACGATCATGGTCTGGAAGGACTCTTCCGAAATTGTGCTCTGTACCGGTTGAACGGTAATGCCTTTACCCGGCAGGTCAGCGGCGAATGCGCTGGTAGAGACAAGGGTGGCAAACGCTGTGGCAAAAAGGATGTTATGTCGCATCGTTGTTCCTTATTTAATGAATGGACGGGTAATCAACCCGACCGGGCCGGTGCTGTACCAGCGACGGTTGCCTCGACTGCGTGAATCGCGACCGACTGCCTGAGTCAGGCGGTCAAGAATAATGGCGAGGATCACGATCCCGACGCCGCCCACGGTGGCCAGTCCCATATCGAGACGACCGATACCGCGCAGGACCATCTGGCCGAGGCCACCCACGGCAATCATTGAGGCGATCACCACCATCGAGAGGGCGAGCATCAGCGTCTGGTTCACGCCTGCCATAATGGTGGGCATCGCCAGCGGGAGCTGCACTTTAAACAGCATCTGACGCGGGCTGGCACCGAACGAGCGTGACGCTTCGATCAGATCGGCTGGCACCTGGTTAATCCCCAGAATGGTCAGACGGATAATCGGCGGCAAGGCGAAGATAATGGTCACGACCACGCCCGGTACGTTACCGATCCCGAACAGCATTACGATAGGCACCAGATAGACAAACGCCGGCGTGGTTTGCATCGCATCCAACAGCGGACGAATAATTTTCGCCGCCCTCGGGCTGCGCGCCAGCCATATGCCCATCGGCAAACCGATCACTACGCAGAACAGCAGGGCGGTGAGCACCAGCGCCAGAGTAATCATCGCCTGAGACCAGGCACCGATAGCACCAATCAAAATCAGTGAAATAAGTGTGGCGATCCCCATACCTGCACTGCCGAACTGCCACGCAATGAGCGCGAACAGCGCAATGGCAACAGGCGCGGGCATTCCGAGCATCATCTGCTGGAAGCCGTTGAGGATGTAATCCACCGGAACGCGAATGCCCTGGAACACCGGACGGAAGTGGGTCACCACCCAGTCGATGCCTTCGGTCACCCAGCTGTCCAGCGGGATCAGGGTTTTATGGAACGGGTCCATAATATTGAAATGTTCTGGTGCGGGCGCCGGAGCGCTGTTGAGCCAGTCGGCGGTGCTACCGCCGTCAGCGGGCGCAGGCGCAGAAGTTCCCCATGCGTCTGCCGATTGTGCGGCGCTATCTGCCGCTTCTGTGGTTCCCCACGGATTAGATTGATCAGCCATTGTTTGCCCCCTCGCGATCTAAAGCCTGCAGCAACATGCGTTTTGAGATGATGCCGACGTACTGTTGTTCTTCTCCAACGACCGGAACCGCGCAGGGTGCCTGGCCGACGTGAGAGAGCAACTCGCTGAGCGGCGTTTCGGCGTCCACGGCAAGCGGAGCGTCGAGTAACGCCGCATCGATTCCCTGGTTTTCGCTAAGCGCTTTTTTCAGAGAGTCGATGGAGACAATGCCTACAAATTTATTACCGCGCTCAATGACATAGCCATATTCGCGGTCTTCGTCCTGCAGCAGTTTCAGCGCCGAGCGCGGGCCAAAACCTGGCGTGCGGCGAATAATGCCATCCAGCGCGCGGCGGGAAATATCTTTCGCGCTAAACACCTGGCTAATATCCACGCCCCGGAAGAAGGTGCGCACATAATCATTGGCCGGATTATTCAGAATTTCGTCCGGCGTACCGACCTGCACCACTTCGCCATTTTGCATAATGGCAATGCGATCGCCAATACGCATCGCTTCATCGAGATCGTGGGAAATAAAGACCACGGTTCGCTGATGTTTTGCTTGCAGTTTTACCAGCTCATCCTGCATCTCGGTACGAATTAATGGATCGAGGGCCGAGAAGGCTTCATCCATTAATAAAATATCGGGATTGATGGCTAATGCGCGGGCTAAACCGACGCGCTGACGCATACCGCCAGAAAGTTCATCCGGATAGCCGTGGGCATAATTTTCCAGTCCCACCTGGCGTAATGCATCCAGCGCTTTTTCCTGGCGAATCGCCGCAGGGATTCCCGCTAATTCCATACCGAAAGCGGTATTATCCAGTACCGTCATATGTGGCATTAGCGCGAATGACTGGAAGACCATCGCAATCTTTTTCCTGCGCACCTCACGAAGCTCGGCGTCAGATATTCTGGCGATATCAACGCCATCAATCAGCACCTGTCCGCGGGTGGGTTCAATCAGGCGATTGAGAAGGCGAACCATAGTGGATTTACCCGAACCGGATAACCCCATGATGACGAAAATCTCGCCTTCTTCAATTGCCAGACTGGCGTCTTTAACGCCAAGGGATAATCCTGTCTTCTCCAGGATTTGTTCTTTTGAAAGTCCTTTTTCAATATATTTGAACGCGCGCTGCGGATGCTCGCCAAATACTTTATAGAGATTTTTAACTTCTAATTTAATTGCCATGCAATAGAGTAATTCCCGTTATTTATTAGCGTCGATATCAATACCATTAAAAATAATGAACTGGCCATACCCTAACATACTGAGAATCTGAGACAACCCTTGTGCCGCGTGTGGCACGAATTTTGCCGGTGGTGAAATGGCTGAATTTCCCATGAGGTAAGGGCTGAGCGGGTGTCGAATTTTTCTGAGATTTTTGCCGCGCGGTCGGGGAATTTCTTCTGGATCGGAATGATTCAGGAGAATATGACGCTGGAATTACAGTATAGATTACAGGGAATATTTGTGGGGAAAAATGGGATTTATATTAAATTAACGAGCGTTAGGTCTGGCGATTTGACGATCCCCTCTCCCGAAAGGGAGAGGGCTAAAATGAAGGGAAAAATACCGTGCTAAAAATCCCAGTCCTCGTCCTCCGTTTCCACCGCTTTACCCATCACGTAGGATGAGCCGGACCCGGAGAAGAAGTCGTGGTTTTCGTCGGCATTCGGCGAGAGCGCCGCCAATATCGCCGGATTCACCTCCGCCATCTCCGGCGGGAACAGCGCCTCATAGCCGAGATTCATCAGCGCTTTGTTGGCGTTGTAGCAGAGGAACGCTTTGACATCCTCCTCCCAGCCGGTTCCCGCATACAGCTCTTCCGTGTAGCTCAGCTCGTTGTCATAAAGATCCATCAGCAAATCCAGCGCAAAACCTTTCAGCTCCTCGCGTTTTGCTTCGCTAATTTTCTCCAGTCCTTTCTGATATTTATAGCCGATGTAATACCCGTGAACCGCTTCGTCGCGGATGATCAGGCGAATCAAATCGGCGGTGTTGGTCAGCTTGCCGCGACTCGACCAGTACATCGGCAGCCAGAAGCCGGAATAGAAGAGGAAAGATTCCAGGAACACGCTGGCGATTTTCTTCTTCAGCGGCTCATCGGCCTGGTAATACTCCAGCACCAGCTGGGCTTTGCGCTGGAGCGGGGCACTCTCTTCGCTCCAGGTATAGGCCGCATCCACATCTTTGGTCTGGCACAGCGTCGAGAAAATCGAGCTGTAGGAACGGGCGTGGACCGCCTCCATAAAGCTGATATTCGACATCACCGCCTCTTCGTGAGGCGTCAGTGAATCCGCCATCAGCGCCGGGGCGCCGACGGTGTTCTGAATAGTGTCCAGCAGCGTCAGCCCGGTAAACACGCGAATGGTCAGCTGCTGTTCGGCGTGGCTGAGGGTGGCCCACGCCGGAATATCGTTGGAGAGCGGCACTTTTTCCGGCAGCCAGAAGTTGCTGGTCAGGCGGTTCCACACCTCCAGATCTTTATCGTCCTGAATTTTGTTCCAGTTAACGGCGCATACGCGTGACAGTTTCATCCTTTCTCCTTACAGCGCGCAGGACACGCAGCCTTCAATTTCGGTGCCTTCCAGCGCAAGCTGACGCAGGCGAATGTAGTACAGGGTTTTGATGCCTTTCTTCCAGGCGTAAATCTGCGCCTTGTTGATATCGCGCGTGGTGGCGGTATCGGGGAAGAACAACGTCAGCGACAGCCCCTGATCCACATGGCGGGTCGCCTCGGCGTAGGTATCAATAATCTTCTCCGGGCCGATTTCATAGGCATCCTGATAGAGCGCCAGGTTCTCGTTGGTCATAAACGGCGCGGGATAGTAGACGCGTCCGGTTTTGCCTTCCTTGCGGATCTCAATTTTCGAGACGATAGGGTGAATGCTCGACGTCGCGTGGTTGATATAGGAAATCGATCCGGTTGGCGGCACCGCCTGCAGGTTCTGGTTGTAGATGCCGTACTGCATGACGTCGGCGCGCAGCTGCCGCCACATCTCGCGCGTCGGAATCGGGACCCCGGCACGGGCGAACAACGCCCGCACTTTCTCGGTTTTCGGCTGCCAGTCACTTTCCAGATACTGATTAAAATACTCTCCGCTGGCGTAGCGCGACTGTTCAAACCCGGCGAAGCGCTGGTTACGCTCGCGGGCCAGCATCATTGAAGTATGCAAGGCATGCCAGGTGATGGTGTAGAAATAGAAATTGGTGAAATCCAGCCCTTCGGCACTGCCGTAAGGAATGCCTTCGCGCGCCAGATAGCCGTGCAAATTCATCTGTCCCAGCCCGATGGCGTGAGACGCGGCGTTCCCGGCTTCGATCGACGGCACGCTGCGGATGTGGCTCATGTCCGACACCGCCGTCAGGCCACGAATCGCGGTTTCCACAGTGCGGCCAAAATTCGGGGAATCCATGGTATGGGCAATATTCAGTGAGCCAAGATTGCAGGAGATATCTTTGCCTGTTTCGGCGTAATCCAGATTCTCGTCGTAAGTCGACGCGCTGTTGACCTGCAAAATCTCCGAGCACAGGTTGCTCATGTTGATGCGCCCGGCAATCGGGTTAGCGCGGTTTACCGTGTCTTCATACATGATGTACGGATAGCCGGACTCGAACTGGATCTCGGCCAGCGTCTGGAAAAAGTCGCGGGCATTAATGGTTTTTTTGCGAATGCGATCGTCAGCGACCAGTTCGTCGTACAGTTCGCTAATGGCCACATCGCCAAACGGCTTGCCGTAGATACGCTCAATGTCATAAGGCGAGAAGAGGGCCATCTCGGCATTCTCTTTCGCCAGCTGGAAGGTGATATCCGGGATCACCACCCCGAGGGACAGCGTTTTGATGCGGATTTTTTCGTCGGCGTTTTCGCGTTTGGTATCGAGAAACCGCAGGATATCCGGGTGATGGGCGTGGAGATACACCGCGCCCGCGCCCTGACGCGCACCCAGTTGGTTAGCGTAAGAAAACGCATCTTCCAGCATTTTCATCACCGGGATCACGCCAGAGGACTGGTTTTCAATGCGCTTGATCGGCGCGCCGGACTCCCGCAGATTCGACAGCAGAAACGCGACCCCGCCCCCGCGTTTGGAAAGCTGCAGGGCCGAGTTCACCGCCCGGCCAATCGACTCCATATTGTCTTCGATACGCAGCAGGAAGCAGGAGACCAGCTCACCGCGCTGGGCTTTCCCGCAGTTGAGGAATGTCGGCGTGGCGGGCTGGAAGCGGCCCGAGAGGATCTCGTCCGTCAGCTGTAGTGCCAGCGCTTCATCACCCTGCGCGAGCGTTAAGGCCACCATACAGACGCGATCTTCAAAACTTTCCAGATAGCGTTTGCCATCGAAGGTTTTGAGCGTGTAGCTGGTGTAATACTTCCAGGCGCCGAGGAACGTCTGGAAACGGAAACCGCTGGCGTGAGCGCGTTCAAACAGTTTCACCACAAAGTCGCGATCGTAGCGCGTCAGCACCCGCGCTTCGTAATAACCTTCGTTGACCAGATAGTCGAGGCGCGCCTGCTGGCTGGCAAAAGAGAGCGTGTTCGGGCGGACGTGGGCGGCAAAAAAGGCCTCCACCGCCTCGTGGTCTTTGCCAAACTGAATATTCCCCTCGCGATCGTAGAGGTTCAGCATAGCGTTCAGGGCATGGTAATCCGTTGAGCCTTGCACTACGCGTTCTGCGGTTGTCGTTGCCAAAATTCGTTCACTCCTTTACGCACGTTCTCTACGTCCTGCTGTGTCCCCATCAGTTCAAAACGATAGAGATACGGCACGCCGCACTTTTGAGAGATAACATCCCCGGCACGGCAGAACGCGTCGCCAAAATTGCGATTGCCTGCGGCGATCACACCGCGAATCAGCGCCCGGTTGTGGGGATCATTAAGAAAGCGGATTGCCTGACGGGGCACCGCGCCCGCCGTTCCACCGCCGCCATAGCTGGGGACCACCAGAATATAAGGCTCGTCTACCTGAATGCGCTCGCGCTCGTTGAGCGGAATACGCACGGCGGGCAGCCCGAGACGCTCGATAAAGCGCAGCGTATTTTCCGAGCTGCTGGAGAAGTAGACGAGCAGACTCATGCGCTGACGGCCTGCGTTTGCAGGCGATTAATCATGTCCGGGCGAAAGCCTGACCAGCTGGTTTCCCCGGCGATCACCACCGGAAGCTGACGAAATCCTTGCGCGCGCAGGGCGTCTGCCGCATCGGGCTGCAAGTCCACATTCACCATCTCAAACGCGACGCCACGGTTTTCCATTGCACGTTTCGTGGCGTGGCACTGAACACAGTCGTTACGAGTGTAAATAGTAATGCTCATGATTCGTATTTCCATTTAGAATGAAGGAGCGGCGCGAATGAGCGCGTCGGGTTGTGTGTGTCTTGTTAGAGGGAATACTAGATGTAGTTGATGTAAGTTTCAACCATACAAGATATGGGATTTATCAATTGATTTTGCCTTGATGATGAGCGATGCGAGGAGGGGCAGGCTGCACGCGGCTTCTGGCGTTTTTTTGACCGTAAAAATAAAAACCCCCGATCGCAGAGGCGAACGAGGGTCAGCAAATGACGCGTTTTAAGGTTATTTACGCAGCGTCAGCAAGGCACCGATAAAAATCCCTACTGCGGCAACGGTCCCCACAGCGTACAACGGTTTTTCACGGATAAAGGTATTGGCACATCCAATCGCATCGCAGGCGGCCTGCGTGGTGCGTGAGCGGCCATGCATCCGGGCGCGGGTTTCACGCAGCAGAGACTGAGCCTTACGTCTGGCGACATCCGCCTCATCCTTTGCATCAGAGCCCCAGGATTTCAATACATCCTCCAGTGTGTCGGCTAATTGGCTGACATCGTTACGAATATCCTGAGCGTCGTCATTAATATCGTTTCGGTTCGGTCTGTTAAACATACGATCCTCCATAATTATGCGTTCACACACAGTTTAGTCCAGGTTTTTAATATCTGAAGCGAGTCACGACTTATCGTGGCCTTTATGGATTTATCTGAAAGCGTTGCCAACGATGATTATTGTAAGGTTGGCCCGCAGGAAAAGATAACGAGGATAAAATATGTATTTACGACCCGATGAGGTGGCGCGCGTTCTTGAAAAAGCGGGTTTCATCATGGATGCAGTGACTCAAAAAACATACGGATATCGCCGTGGCGATAATTATGTCTATGTTAACCGCGAAGCCCGAATGGGACGCACTGCGCTGATTATTCACCCCACCCTTAAAGACCGTAGTTTGTCGTTTGCTGAACCTGCCACGGATATCAAAACCTGCGATCATTATCAGGAATTTCCGCTGTATTTAGCCGGAGAACGGCACCAGCATTACGGTATTCCGCATGGTTTTAGCTCCCGCATGGCGCTGGAGCGATTTCTGACAGGTCTGTTTGGCGAACCGCAATAAACACGCGACTGGCAGCGGCCAGTCGCAGCACTTTACGCCTGAGACTGATGATACTGGCTGACTTTAAACAGGCGGCGACAGTAGTCCAGGAAGTAGCCATAGGCCGCACCCATCAACATCGACACCACAATATTCGAGCTGACGGCAGCCGCAATCTGATGCCAGTCTGCGCCGACGGTCAGCAAAATCGCCACATACACCGGTGACTGGAAGGTGACGTAAGCCAGCACGTCTGCCAGGTTTTTGAGCCAGCCCGACGGGCTAACACGGCGCGCCAGGCGCATAACGGCGTCACGGTAAAAACCATACGGCCATGCAATAAGAATGTTGACCGGAATGGCCACCAGTCTGGAAGAAAGGGACTGCTCAAAAGACATTCCGGAGAGGAATATCTCGATCAGCATGTTCACTACGGAACAGTAGACGACCATCGCGAAAGTGTCTGCAACTGCATGGCGCAGGCGAGACTGCGGTGAGAACATGTCCGAACTCCTTGAGAAGAACACAAAACAGAGATTTTACCTGCAGCGAATGGTGCTTTAGGTTGGTTTGTTGAGCGTGTATAGAGTATCTCTCTGCTTTGAAAGTCACAATGAGTGAAAAATATTTATTTAATGACCTTTTGTCCACGAAATGCTCTAAAACATCCCACTTTTTCTCTACGGTGGTGCTTTCTGTTTTTATCTTGCAAATATGCTTGTAAATCAATTAAATGAGTGAGTATGAGCAATAAGATGTATTCGAGAAAATTATCGTCTCAGCAGACTCAACTTCCGAACGGGTAAAAACGTCGCGACGTGTTATCAATGTTCTATTTTCGCCTGTTTAGTGGTGAATTGTTCTGAACGTTATCTTGTTTAGTTATGCTTAACAGTTGAGTGATTATTCAGCATTGCGCGAGAGAGGGGCAGCGTTTGGTCAAAAACCTGCTCAGAAGAAATAGAAAGTGTGAGCTAAACAAAAGCAATATTGAATGGAATGCAAATAAAGGTAAGGATAATTAATTAAATATTGTTGAATATCCTTAATAAAAGTCTGGGAGGAATCTCGCTGGATATTCAAAGTAAAGTGGATTACCATATTGAACTATTGCTCATTGAATCAACTCATAAAAGGTCTTCAGTAATATGTCTTCAATGTTACAAAATCTTAATAATATCCGTACCCTTCGCGCAATGGCGCGCGAGTTTTCTGTTGATGTGCTTGAAGAAATGCTGGAAAAATTCCGCATTGTTACGGAAGAAAAACGTAATGAGCAAGATGAAATGCAGAGTCAGCAGGCTGAACAGCAGCAGAAAATTAATGCTCTGTTAGAGCTGATGAAAGCTGACGGTATTTCTCCAGAAGATCTGCTGGGTAAAGACGTTCTGAAAGGTGCCAGCCAGCCGCAAAAACGCCAGGCGCGTGAAGCGAAATACCGTTTTACTGACGCTAACGGCGAAGTGAAAACCTGGACCGGCCAGGGCCGTACGCCTAAGCCAATTGCCACTGCGCTGGCAAATGGCCAGTCACTGGATGATTTCTTAATCTAAGTGATTTCACATCAGGGCGGTATCTCACCGCCCTGAGCTTTCAGCAGACGCCGAAATCGCCGTCTTCTTTATACAACGCCACATCCGCCGCCTTCAGCGTAAACTTCTCTCCCTGCTCATTGCTCGCCTGCACGGCAACAATTTGATCGTCATGCACTTCAACGACTTTCAGTTTTGGCCCGCCCATACGTGGCTGCACAACATCTCCAACAGTAAACATAATGTCCTCCTCGTTTTGGTATTTCTTACCTTAGCCCACGTCATCAGCCGGGTACAGGTGTAACGCGTGAATACCCCTTAATCGTTAGTCTAAGTGATTGTAAAAAGGGTAAAGGAGCGTAAAAGCAGACTTAAGGAATGGCGCGACACGGTAAACTCGCTACGCTTAACGTTAAAACTTTTTTTAACAATGTTCTTTTTTTAGCTTGAATGGAGAAAGTATGGGTTTCTGGCGTATCGTTATTACTATTCTGATCCCGCCACTGGGTGTTCTGCTCGGTAAAGGTTTCGGCTGGGCGTTTATTTTGAATATCATTCTGACGCTGCTGGGTTACATCCCGGGGCTTATTCACGCCTTCTGGGTGCAGAGCCGCGATTAAAAACGCGCGTTAATCACGCCACAGTAAATCGCTATATATCCCGGTCAGTACCCCCTGAGGCCCAAACTGCTGTTTGATCCAGCGGGTCACCTGGCCGGTCGCGGCATGCTGCGTGGCCAGCAGCATGCGCGAGTCCTGGCGCGGATTGTTAATGCGTCGCGTCACCAGTAATCCATCTTCTACCGCTTCGCGCGCCATATGTTCCGGTAAAAAACCAATTCCCTCGCCCAAAATCTGACACTGACATTTGGTGTTAAAGTCCGGCACCAGAATCGCCTCCTGCCCGTGCAGCAACCAGCCCACTTTTTTATTGATCGTATGCGCCGTGTCTTCGACCATGATGTTGGGATAGAGGCGCAGCTGGCTCTCGGCAATCGGCTCCGGGGAAAACGCCAGCGGGTGCTGGGGAGAGATAGCAAAAACCCAGCGAATCGCGCCGATTTCCGTGTAATCGATCCCGCCGCCGTCGAGCAGTGTATCCGGCGCGCCAATCGCAATATTGGCCTGATTATTAATGATCGAATCCCACACGCCGTTATACACCTCGGTGGTGACGGTGATCTGGCAGGTGGGGAACTGTTTTTTTAAGACCTGTAACAGCCGGGCGGTATGACGCGGTGTGTATAACAGCTGGTTGATACAGATCCGCACCCGCGCTTCGATACCCTGTGAAATGGTATCAATTCCGCGTTTGATGGCGTGGAAGTCATTCAGCAGATCCGTCGCTTTACGGTAAAAGTAAAACCCGGACTCCGTCAGCTCGATGCTGCGCGTATTGCGCACAAACAGCACCACGTCCAGCCCCGTCTCCATCCGTTTGATGGTGTAGCTGATGGCGGAAGTGGTCACGCCCAGCTCTTCGGCCGCTTTGCTAAAACTGCCGAAGCGTGCGGCGGCGGTAAAGGCCAGCAGGTTCTCTTCGGTAAATATCGAATTCATGGCGCAGCCCTTACATAAGCCTCAGTGGTATTGTTGAATCTATTTGTAATCGCCCGTAACGGCAATCAGTTTTGAACAATATTTAACACTGCAGTTACATCTCGTTTGAGCACTATCACACTTCTGCTATTTTGTTTCAGGCCGCGCCAGGCAAGGCGTGTAGAGACATAAGCAGAATGCGCTTTTACGGCGGAAAAGGGCGTCAACGATAAGAAAAACATTGCACCGACGCACGTTTTGGCCCGACTGTTGATTTCCATTCAATAATCCCTGTCCTTACGATGAATGAAATTTAAGCGGATTCTTTTATCACGGGGCTGTTGCTATTCTCAGGTCATCAGAAATGAAAACATCGGAGTCTGAATATGTCTGCAAATGAACTCGTTACTGAATTTCTGCTGGCGGCAGAGCAGGGCAATCTGGATGCACTCAAAGCCTGTCTGGAAAAAGGGGTGGACATCAATGCCACCAATCGCCAGAAAAGAACCGCCATTATTATTGCCAGCCTGAAAAAGCATTATCCTTGCGTTGAATTCCTTATTTCCGCCGGTGCGGATATCGATAAACAGGACCAGACCTGTTTTAACCCGTTCTTAATTAGCTGCCTGACGAATGACCTCACCTTGCTGCGCATTGTCCTGCCGGCTAATCCGGATCTCGATCGCCTGTCACGCTTTGGCGGCGTGGGGATTACCCCCGCGAGCGAAAAAGGCCACGTGGAGATTGTCCGCGAGCTGCTGGCGCATACGGATATCAACGTTAACCACACCAACTTTGTCGGCTGGACGCCCTTACTGGAAGCCATCGTCCTCAACGACGGCGGGGCGAAACAGCAGGAGATCGTCAAATTACTCCTCGACCACGGCGCCAATCCGCACATGACCGACAAATACGGGAAAACCCCGCTCGAACTGGCGCGCGAAAAAGGCTATCACGCGATTGCTGAACTGCTGTTAGCCGCCGGCGCGTAATGTCTTCGGCAAGCCGTTTCGGGCTTGCCTGACCTGAATTTTTTCACGTTTACCATCATGCCTTAATCATGATGGCGGCCCCCTTTTGCCCGCATTCGGGAGGAAAACATGCCCACCAAAATCGTTATTAAAAAGAATACCTATTTTGATTCTGTCTCACTGATGTCGGTCTCGACCAAAGCCAATAAATTGCCCGGTGTGGAACAGGCATTTGTGGCGATGGCGACTGAAATGAATAAAGGCGTATTAAAAAACCTGGGATTATTAACGCCGGAATTGCAGGACGCTAAAAACGGCGACCTGATGATTGTGATTAAAGGCGAGGCCGCCAGTGACGAAACGCTGGCTGCCATCGAAGCCTTATTTACCCGTAAAGAGAGCGGCGGCGCGCACGAAGCCCGTTTCGCTACCCTCGCCAGCGCCAAAACGCATCGCCCCGACAGCAATCTGGCGGTGATCTCCGTCAACGGCCTGTTCGCCGCCCGCGAAGCACGCCAGGCGCTGGAAAACGATCTCAACGTGATGCTCTTCTCCGACAACGTCAGCCTCGACGACGAACTGGCCCTCAAGCAGCTGGCGCACCAGAAAGGTCTGCTGATGATGGGACCCGACTGCGGAACCGCCATTATCAACGGCGCAGCACTTTGCTTTGGCAACGCGGTACGTCGCGGGCCGATTGGCATCGTCGGCGCGTCGGGGACCGGTAGCCAGGAGTTGAGCGCGCGTATTCATGAGTTTGGCGGCGGAATTTCACAGCTGATCGGCACCGGCGGGCGCGATTTGAGCGAAAAGATCGGCGGCCTGATGATGCTCGACGCCATCGACATGCTGGAAGCCGACGAGGCCACTGAAGTGATCGCGCTCATCTCCAAACCGCCTGCGCCGAAGGTGGCCGAAAACGTGCTGGCCCGCGCCCGCGCCTGCCGCAAACCGGTCGTTGTCTGTTTCCTCGGTCGCAACGAACCGCCAGCCGATGAAGCGGGTTTACAGTTCGCGCGTGGCACCAAAGAGGCGGCCCTGAAAGCGGTTCTGCTCACGGGCATCAAAAAAGAGTCTCTCGATCTCCACCCGCTCAACTGGCCATTAATTGAAGAGGTGCGCGCGCGCCTCACGCCACAGCAAAAGTACATTCGCGGTCTGTTCTGCGGCGGCACCCTGTGTGACGAAGCGATGTTCGCGGCGCTGGAAAAATTCGACGACGTCTACAGCAACATCCAGCCGGACCCGACCAAACGTCTGGCGGATCTCAACGTCAGCCAGGCCCACACTTTCCTCGATTTTGGCGACGATGATTTCACCAACGGCAAACCGCACCCGATGATCGATCCGACCAACCGCATCAGCCGCCTGTTGCAGGAGGCGCGCGACCCGGAAGTGGGCGTCATCGTGATGGATTTCGTGCTCGGTTTCGGCTCTCACGAGGATCCGGTCGGGGTGATGATCGACGCCATCAAAGAGGCGCAGGCCATTGCCAAAGCGGACAACCGCCCGCTTGAGATCCTCGGCTACGTGCTGGGCACCGACCTGGATACTCCGTCCCTGTCGCAGCAGTGCCAGCTGCTGACAGACGCAGGTGTGATCTGGGCGAGCAGTAGCACTAACACCGGATTACTGGCGCGTGAATTTGTCTGCAAAGGAGATAAAGCCTGATGAAAACCTTATTTAACCAGCCGTTGAACGTCATTAACGTAGGCATCGCCCTGTTCAGCGACGATCTGAAAAAACAGCACGTCCCGGTCACGCAGCTCGACTGGACGCCGCCGGGGCAGGGCAATCTGCAGGTGGTCGAGGCGCTGGATCAGCTGGCACAGCCGACCCTTGCCGGGAAAATTGCCGCCGCCAACAAACTGGCATTGGAGCGGATTATCCAGTCCCATCCGGTGCTGGTGGGCTTCGATCAGGCCATCAACGTGGTGCCTGGCATGACCCCTACGACCATCCTGCACGCCGGGCCACCGGTGGCGTGGGAAAACATGTGCGGCGCGATGCGCGGTGCGGTGACGGGGGCGCTGGTGTTTGAAGGGCTGGCTGATTCTCTGAGCGACGCCGAACGCCTGGCGGCCTCCGGGAAAATCACGTTCTCGCCGTGCCACGAACACGACTGCGTCGGCTCAATGGCGGGCGTCACGTCGGCGTCGATGTTTATGCACATCGTCGAGAACAAAACCTACGGTAATCGCGCGTTCACCAACCTCAGTGAGCAGATGGCAAAAATCCTGCGCATGGGGGCCAACGATCAGAGTGTGATCGACCGTCTGAACTGGATGCGCGACGTGCTCGGCCCGATGCTGCGCGATGCGATGAAAATCATCGGCGAAATCGATCTGCGCTTAATGCTGGCCCAGGCGCTGCACATGGGCGACGAGTGCCACAACCGCAATAACGCGGGCACTACGCTTCTGATCCAGGCCCTGACGCCGGGGCTGATTCAGGCCGGTTATTCGGTGGAGCAGCAGCGTCAGGTGTTCGAGTTCGTGGCGAGCAGCGACTACTTCTCCGGCCCGACGTGGATGGCAATGTGCAAAGCCGCGCTGGATGCGGCGCACGGTATCGAATACAGCACCGTCGTCACTACCATGGCGCGCAACGGCTATGAATTCGGCCTGCGCATCTCCGGCCTGCCGGGGCAGTGGTTTACCGGCCCGGCGCAGCAGGTGATCGGCCCAATGTTCGCCGGTTACAAGCCGGAGGACTCCGGTCTGGATATCGGCGACAGCGCTATCACCGAAACCTACGGCATCGGCGGGTTCGCGATGGCGACAGCTCCGGCGATTGTCGCGCTAGTGGGCGGTACGGTGGACGAAGCCATCGACTTCTCGCGCCAGATGCGCGAAATCACCCTCGGCGAAAACCCGAACGTCACCATTCCGCTGCTCTCGTTTATGGGCATTCCGACGGCGATTGATATCACTAAAGTTGCCGCCAGCGGCATCCTGCCGGTGATCAACACCGCCATTGCCCACAAAGACGCCGGGATCGGCATGATTGGGGCGGGCATCGTTCACCCGCCATTTAGCTGTTTTGAAAAGGCGCTGTTGACCTTCCGCGATCGCTACTTTTTATAAGGCAAGCATCCATGAAAAGCATGAAACTGGAGTGGAAAAGAGGTGACTGGGCGGCCTATTTCGGCCTGATGACCAACAACCTGACCAATTTGCTGACCATGATGGGGCTGCTCATTTTTGTCGTCGGCATCCCGAAAGAGATTGTTTATGGACGTATCGCGCCAGCCTTCGGGCTGGCGGTGCTGGTCGCCAGCATTTGCTACGCGTGGTTTGGCCTGCAGATGCAGCGCCAGACCGGGCGCACGGATGTGACGGCTCTGCCCTCTGGCCCAAGCGCGCCGTCCATTTTCACGGTGACGTTCCTGGTGCTGATGCCGGTTTACCAGCAGACCGGCGACGCGGATTTCGCCATCCAGATTGGTCTGGTGTGGTGCTTTGTTGAAGCGATGATTCTGGCGGGCGGCTCATTTTTAGGTGAAACCATCCGCAAGATGATCCCGCGCACCGTGCTGCTGTCGTGCCTGTCCGGTTTAGGTCTGCTGCTGCTGGCGATGAACCCGATGCTGCAGGCGTTCGAAGCGCCGACGGTCTCCTTCATCGTGCTGCTGCTGATCTTCATCAACTGGTTCGGCAAAAAACCGATCTTCGCCCGCATCCCGACCGGTCTGTTGCTGTTGATCGCCGGGACGGCGCTGGCGTGGATCTCCGGTCTGCAAAGCCCGGAAGCGATCAAAGCGTCCATGTCATCGTTCGGCTTTAACCCGCCGGAAGTCCACGTTGACAGTTTCATGCAAGGTCTGCCGCACGCCCTGCCGTACCTGGCCTCGGCGGTTCCACTGGGGCTGGCGAACTATATCTTTGACCTCGAAAACATCGAAAGCGCCCACGCGGCGGGAGACGAATACCCGACCCGCAAGGTGATGCTGGCGAACGGTCTGGCCTCCATGCTCGGCTGTCTGATGGGCAACCCGTTCCCGGTGACGGTCTACGTCGGTCACGCGGGCTGGAAAGCGATGGGCGCAAGCATTGGCTACACCCTGGCGTCGGGCGTCACCATGTTCATCGTGCCGCTTTTCGGGCTGGGGGCCTTTATGCTCGCCATCATTCCGATGACCGCCATCGTGCCGATTCTGGTGTTTATCGGCGTCGTCACCGCCAACCAGGTGGTGAGGGAAACGCCCAAAGTGGAGGTGCCCGTCATCTTTATCTGTCTGTTCCCGTGGATCGCCAACTGGGCGCTGACCATGATGAACAACGTGATGGGCGCGGCGGGAACCAATGCGGCGAAAATCGGCACCGACGTGCTGCACAGCAAAGGCATCTACTACGAAGGGCTGGTGCATCTGGGCAACGGCGCACCGCTCGCCAGCATGCTCTGGGGGTGTATCGCGATCTTCGCCATCATCAATAAACCCCTGCGCGGAGCGATTGCCGCGGCGGTAGGGGCGCTGCTCGCTCTGTTCGGGGTGATTCACGCGCCGGTGGTGGGATTTGCCGAAGGCAGTTCGCTGATGTTTGTGACGGCGTACCTGATGATGAGCGGGATGTTCGTGGTGAAACATGTGCTGGACAGCCGCGAAGTCGCGCGGTCGGTCGCGCCGGTTTCTGAGTCCTGATAATGCCTGATCCCCTCACCCTCATCCTCTTACAGGGGAGAAGGGCCGGGTGAGGGGGCCAGACCGCACCCATAAAGGAAACACAATGAAAGAACTCATGGTCGTCGCCATCGGTGGTAACAGCATTATCAAAGATAACGCCAGTCAGTCGATTGAGCATCAGGCGCAGGCGGTCAAAGCGGTGGCGGAGTCGGTATTAGAGATGCTCGCCTCCGACTACGACATCGTCCTCACCCACGGCAACGGCCCGCAGGTGGGGCTTGATCTCAGGCGTGCAGAGATTGCCCACGAGCGCGAAGGGCTGCCCCTGACGCCGCTCGCCAACTGCGTGGCCGACACGCAGGGCGGGATCGGCTATCTGATCCAGCAGGCGCTGAACAACCGTCTCGCGGCGCGCGGGGAGCAAAAGGCGGTGACGGTGGTCACCCAGGTGGAAGTGGATCAACACGATCCCGGCTTTACCCATCCGACTAAACCTATCGGTGCCTTCTTCAGTGAAGCGCAGCGCAATGAGCTGCAGCTCGCCCATCCGGACTGGCACTTTGTCGAGGATTCCGGGCGCGGCTATCGTCGGGTGGTCGCCTCGCCGCAGCCGGTGCGCATCGTTGAAGCCGACGCCATCAAAGCGCTGACGCAAAAAGGCTTTGTGGTGATCGGCGCCGGAGGCGGCGGGATTCCGGTGATCCGCACTCAAGAGGGGGATTATCAGAGCGTCGACGCGGTGATTGATAAAGATCTCTCCACCGCGTTGCTGGCGCGCGAAATCGCCGCCGATGTACTGGTGATCACCACCGGCGTTGAGAAGGTGTGCATCAACTTTGGCAAGCCGAACCAGCAGGCGCTGGATACCGTCAGCGTGGCGCAGATGACGCGCTACATGGATGAGGGCCATTTCCCGGCGGGCAGTATGTTGCCGAAAATAGTCGCCAGTCTGGCGTTCCTGAAACAGGGCGGCAAACGGGTCATCATTACCTCGCCAGACTGCCTGCCTGCGGCGCTGCGCGGTGAGACCGGCACTCACATTGTGAATGTGTAAAAGAGCACGAAAAGGAAGATACGATGAAAGAGAATAAAAGCCGCCGTGAGTTTATCAGCCAGAGCGGCAAAATGGTCACTGCCTGTGCGCTGTTTGGCGCGACCGGCTCCGTCGCGTATGCTGCTGAGACAGCGAAGAACACCTGCGAGACGGGCAAAACGATGAACATCACCGCGAAACATTACTACCTCGACAACGTGCTGCTGGAGGCCGGATTTAACGTCGACGGTGATGTGGCAACCAGCACTCGCACCGAACTTAAAACCCTGGAGATCCAGGACGGCAAAATCGTCGCCCTGCGTGACAACAAAAGCCATGCCGACAGCGCGCTGCCCCATTACGATGCGGGAGGCAAGCTGATGCTCCCGGCGATGCGCGACATGCACATCCATCTGGACAAGACCTTCTACGGCGGCCCGTGGCGCTCGCTGAATCGCCCGGCGGGTACCACTATTCAGGACATGATCCGCCTCGAACAAAAACTGCTGCCCGAGCTGCAACCTTATACGCAGGAACGTGCGGAAAAGCTGATCGACCTGATTCAGTCCAAAGGCTCAACCATCGCCCGCAGCCACTGCAATATCGAACCGACCTCCGGCCTGACGAATCTGGAAAACCTGCAGGCGGTGCTGGCGCGGCGTAAGCCCGGTTTTGACTGCGAAATTGTTGCGTTCCCGCAGCATGGGCTGCTGCTGTCAAAATGCGAACCGCTGATGCGTGAAGCGATGCAGGCCGGGGCGCACTACGTCGGCGGGCTGGACCCGACTAACGTCGACGGCGCGATGGAAAAATCGCTCGATACCATGTTCCAGATCGCGCTGGATTATGACAAAGGGGTGGATATCCACCTGCACGAGACCAGCCCCGCAGGCGTGGCGGCAGTGAATTATATGGTGGAGACGGTCGAGAAAACCCCAGCGTTAAAGGGAAAGCTGACCATCAGCCACGGCTTTGCGCTGGCGACGCTTAACGAACAGCAAGTGGATGCCCTGGCCACGCGCATGGCGGCGCAGCAAATCACCGTCGCCTCGACCGTGCCGATTGGCACCTTACACATGCCGCTCAAACAGTTGCGCGATAAAGGCGTATTTGTGATGACGGGCACCGACAGCGTGATCGACCACTGGTCGCCGTACGGTCTGGGAGACATGCTGGAAAAAGCGAACCTGTATGCGCAGCTCTATATCCGTCCGAACGAGCAAACGCTGTCCCGCGCGTTGGGCATTGCGACCGGCAACGTACTGCCACTGAACGACAAAGGCGAACGCGTGTGGCCGAAAGCGCAGGATGCCGCGAGTTTTGTGCTGGTGGACGCCTCCTGCTCGGCAGAAGCCGTTGCGCGCATTTCCCCGCGAACCGCGACGTTCCATAACGGGAACCTGGTGTGGGGCACCGTGAGCTAACAGTGCGCCGGGTGACGGTTACGCCTTACCCGGCCAACAAAACCCAAACCCTGCGATATACTGCTACGCATATTCACCAAGAGGGATCTGCGATGGCACAAAATATCTACGACAATCCGGCGTTTTTCGAGGGCTACGCCCAGCTTCCGCGCTCGGTGCAGGGGCTGGACGGCGCACCGGAATGGCCGACGCTCAAATCCATGCTGCCCGATCTGGCCGGTAAAACGGTCATCGATCTGGGCTGCGGTTACGGCTGGTTCTGCCGCAGCGCGCGTGAACTCGGCGCGGCGCAGGTGACGGGCGTCGATATCTCCGAGAAAATGCTCGCCCGTGCCGCCGAGCTTACCGCCGATCCCGCCATCACGTATCAACGCCGCGATCTCGAGGATGTGAAACTGGAAGACAACAGTCTCGATCTGGTTTACAGCTCGCTTGCGCTGCACTATCTGCCGGAACTCGATACGCTTTTTCGACACGTTCAGCGTGCGCTCAAACCCGGCGGCAGCCTGGTCTTTTCGATGGAGCATCCGATCTACACCTGCGCTTCGCGCCAGGGCTGGCTGACGGATGACAACGGCGAGCGGTTCTGGGGAGTGAATCAGTATCAGCAGGAGGGACAGCGCGTCAGCAACTGGCTGGCGGACGGCGTGATCAAATATCACCGCACGCTTGGCACGACGCTGAATGCGCTGATTCACGCAGGTTTAAGCCTTCGCGAAGTCAACGAGTGGGGTCCAACGCAGGCGCAGATTGACGCCTTGCCCGCGCTGGCCGAAGAAGCGGAGCGACCGATGCTGGTGTTGATCGCCGCCGTTAAGCCTCAGTAACCGACTTTATAGACCCGGCCACTCTGCACGCCTTCCACGCTGCGGCGATAGGCCAGCGCGACGGTGGCGGCAGGCACGCTTTCAAAGCCGGGGAAGAATCCGTCGTAGGCTTCGGCGGATTCGGTCAGCACCGTCGGGCTAATCAGGTTGATACGAATGCCGCGCGGCAGTTCGCAGGCCGCAGCGCGCACAAACCCTTCGAGCGCCGCATTCACGGTGGTGGCGTTCACCCCCTGGGCAATTGGCTCGTGGGCGACAATTCCGCTGATCAGGGTAATGGACCCGCCTTCGTTCAGGTAGTGCTGTCCGGTAAGCGCCAGGCGCACTTGCCCCAGCAGCTTGTCCTGCAAACCCTGGTTGAAATCGCTGTCTTTCATGGTCGCCAGGGGGCCAAAATGCAGCCCGCCGCTGGCCGAGACAATCGCATCCACCGGGCCGATTTTTTCGAACAGGGCCTGCACGCTCTCCTGCGAGGTAATATCCACCTGCTCATCACCCTGCGTGCGGCCAACGCGAATGACCTCGTGTTTACGGCTAAGCTCTTCTGTCACGGCGCGGCCAACCGTACCGCTGGCACCAATAATGACAATTTTCATAGCAGACTCCTTCATGTTGTGAGCCTCCATTCTTTAATAAAACAGAATTCGGATAAACTGGGCTAAAGTTAGAGCATTACTAACCAGGGGTTTGCAATATGGATAAGCTTCGCGGCATGGAGACTTTTATCGCCGTGGTCGAAAGCGGCAGTTTTACGCTGGCGGCGAGTCGGCTGGAGATGTCGGCGGTGATGGTTGGAAAGTACATTGCCCTGCTGGAGACGCAGCTTGGCACGCGTCTGCTGGAGCGCAACACGCGCCGCCAGAGCCTGACAGACGCCGGGCGGGTGTTTTACGACGAGGCGAAACGGGTGCTGGAGCAGGTGTCGATTGCCGAAAGCGCCGTGGAGCGCCTGCGTGCAGCCCCGGCTGGCACGCTGCGCGTCAGCGCGCCGACCTCCTTTGGCGGGTGTGTCATCGCGCCGCTCACGGCGACCTTTCTTCAGGCGTGGCCGGAGGTGCGCGTCGAGCTGGATCTGACTAACCGGATGGTGGATATGGTCAACGAGGGCTTCGATCTGGCGATCCGTATCGGTGATATTCGTAACGACGATCTGGTCGCGAAATATCTCTGTCCTTACCGGATGGTGATCTGCGCAGCGCCGGACTATCTGGCGCGCCACGGCACGCCGCAAACGCCTGCCGATCTGGTCGATCATCTGTGCCTGTCGCATACGGTCTGGACCGCGCGCAACGAGTGGCGGCTGCCGGGCGTGGAAGGGGAGGTGCGCTGGAAGCGCGATGCGATCCTGCGCTGTAACGACGGATATGGATTGCGCACGGCGGCGGTTGCCGGGGCGGGTTTGTTATTACAACCGGAAGTGCTGGTGGCCGACGAGCTGGCGAGTGGACGGTTGATCCGCGTGCTGGCGCCTTTCACTCCGCAGCCGAGACCAGTGCACCTTCTCTGGCGCCAGGATTTACGTCCGTTGCCGAAACTGACACAGTTTATTGCTCACCTTGTTCAGCATGTGTCGACAATAGCCCCTCTTCCATAGAGAGGGGCAGGGCAGAATTAGAAGCGATACCCGACGCCGACGTTCCAGCCATTAATCGAGTGGCTGCCGTCGATATCGGCGTTCGTCCCTTCGTAACCGACGTTAACGGCCAGTTCGTCGGTTGGGTTAAATTGCACCCCCGCGCCGTAAGCAAAAGAGGTCGATTTTTCAGAGAGGCTGTCTTTTTGCGTATAGCCGTCGCCCGCGTTCACCCATTTGGTATCCACATCGGCTTTGGTATGTGCCACGCCGCCCAGCGCATATAACGAAACATATTCATTAATGCGATAAGCCGGACCGGCCATCAGGGAATAATATTTCACGTCGATATGATTTTTGACGGAATCAGAATCGACATAATATTTCTGGTCGTCATCGCCGCTCATATAGGTGAAAGAACCGATGACGCTGAGCGGGGAGTCCCATTCGTAACGATATTGCGCGTTAACACCGCGAATATTTTTAAAGTTCTCAACTTTGCTCTGCGCATAGCCAAGAGAAACCGTCTGGTTATCCGCAAGAGCTGCGCCGCTGGCAAGGCTTGCCGCCACGAATACCGCCAGAGATATTTTTTTCATTTTCCGTAATCCTTGTGCCGTTATTTTATAGTGGGTCACGCCGGTGTCATCCGGCAAAAATGTCATGGAAAATCCATGGCAAATGAAACGGTTAAAATTGTTGGTTTTTTTGGCAGGCGATGAAATGGGGATTAATCCTAAAGCCCGGAATATTCCTGGTGTAACCCTCCCCTATATTGGTAGGGGAGGGCGTTATTTTAATTAGGGTGCAATCCGCTGGCGCTTTTATTTCGTTAATTACATTTTCCGGTCGGGGCTTTTAAGGGGCCACATTGACCAAAATCGAGTAACACATAGCCTTTTTCCATCATGCAATTCTCAAGATGGGCGATTCGCTTGTCGTGCTGTGCCATCGTTTCGCCTCCGACAAGCTGATTACGGTTAAATGGCTGCGTGTCAGGATCAATTTTTTTGTCTAAACCACAGGCGTAAAGATCCTGTTTGCGCTGCGCCGTATTGGTATGTCCGAGCGTGCCTTTTTTCTGGATGGTCTGGACATAGGGGACGTACTGATAATTGGTCGAATCCAGATCGGCAACAACGCATCCGGTTAAGTAAAGAGGACAAAGTAAAAGTAAGCCGCGACGTAATGTCATTGTTTTAACCTCATTTGGATGCATTAAAGATAAAGTCCAGCAACTCAGGTGAAACCATTTCGGACATGGCGAAAGGCGTGGCCAGAGGAATCGCGACAACGGTCCAGGTATTTGCCGCGGTTTCCGTTAACGGGTTACGCCCGCGGGAAGTATTCCCTTCGCTGTCATAAAAACCAGGCACTTGACCGCCGATATAATCATGCGTACCGGCATAAGACTCGACGATGGTGTCACCAATATCCCCCCAGAATGTGCCCGGCTTGTATTCGCCGAAGGGAACCAATAATCCTCCGGTTCCCTGGAATCCACCCGTAGGCCCAAAGAGGCTTGCCGCTTCAGGGCTTTTTTTCAGGAAAGCATCGATGGTCGGATATTCGGCATTGCCTTTATAAATGACCCTGCCATTTTCATCACGCAGAAGCACTTTTCCCGCGTCATCAGCCGTCGAGCAGCGTTCATTGGCTGTACCACAGATCACGTCCAGACCAACCCTGACACCGCCAGCTTTAATGCCATCATAGAGACCATTGCTCTCGCCTGAAACGTTGCTGTAGGACTTTTCGGTGTCTGCTATACCCTCGAAGATCAGGGAGTTTTTGATGGTCTCTTCACGCATTTTTGTGGCGGCCAGTGCCAGCGTGCCCTGAGTGATGGCGGTATCCGGCGATCCGGCGACGATCCCCACCAGGGTTTGCAGGAAGCGTCGCTGATATTGCAGTTTATAAACTGCCGTCAGCGCCTCTTGTTGCTTCGCTTTATCGCCCGAATCTATAGCCTGTTTCAACGCAGCTTGTGCCGTTGCCTGCTGCGCGTCGAGCAGTTGCCCAATCTGATTATTCGCATTTTCTTTGAAATCACGCGTCACGCGCACCTGCAAATTCAGCTCTTTAAACACGTCGTCTTTATCGAAGTTATTCTCAAGGCGACCGGAGTTCGCCGCCGCCGTTTCGGTGGTGATGTCCGTTTTAATGCCGTCGATCGGCTGTGTTTGCCCGTCAGGGCGGGTAATTGTGACATTCTCGGTGTTGATCCCGCTACGGGTGACGGAGCTGTCGCTGCCGCTGTCATGCCCAATCCCAAAGCTCGTGCTCTTGTTGAGGGAGGCATAGCCCTGCGCCGGGACATAAGAACCATCGTCGGTGCGCACGGTTTTGCTGCTTTGCGGCGTGGCGTTATCGCCCAGCCCAAAATCGGTATTCATGCTGGTGGCTCCCCCGACGGCAAACCCGTTGCCTTCATACTCCGAGCTGTTATGAATATCGCTCCAGCTCAGCGTGCCGGTGCTGAACTGGTTATTTCCCGCCAGCTCCGCGCTCTCGCTGGAGGTGATCAGGCCACCCTTAAGGTCCGTGTGATCCTTCACGTTGATCTGATAGCCGTCGGCCCCCGCGAACACGCCGGACTGCTCCTGCACCGAGGCGTAATCGGCATTGACCTTCGACTGCCCATAATTGCCTGATGCCGCAAAGCCGAAGCCCACCGTGACCTGCCCGCCGGCATTCATCTGCTTACCGTCGTATTTCATGGTGTCCTGCAGGCTTTCGATATTCAGGTTGTCGGCGGTGATATCCACCCCTTTGCCCAGCAGCTGGCCGCCACGCAGGGTGGTGGTGCCGCCGCTGATGATCTGGGTCTGACCGTCCATATCACCGACATGGCTGTTGCGCCAGGAGACCTCATCGCCGTTGCCGTGGCCTTTGCCGACGTTCGCGCCAGCGGTGACGCCAAACGAGGCTCCGCCCTGGCCGTAGCTCACTGCCACACCGGCATTCCAGCCGCTGGACTGGTTATCGTCCCGCTCGTGGCGCTCCTGTTTTGCCGCCACAATATTAACGTCGTTGTCGGCAAAGAGGGTGGTGCCCTGTTTGCCGCTGACATCGGAGCCAACGATATTGATATTCGACTGTTCGCCGCCGGTTGCCACCACCACCGCCTGTTTACCGGCGTTAACGGTGCTTGCCAGCGCGCTGGTGCTGTTGATCTCTTCCGTATTGGTCTGCTTGCTTTGGCCATAGGTGAGCGACACGCTCACGTTCTGCGCCACGGCCTGCGCGCCGTTCGCCATTAGCCCCTGCGCGGTGTTCATCATCGCGCTGGCAGCACGGGCGCTGTCCCATGCCGCGTTGGCGGCAGCCAGCATGTTGATGCGGTCGTCATTGCTTTTGCCCACGTCCTGCGCGGTTTCCAGCGCGCCGCGAGCCGCCATCACCACCGGTACGTTAACGGCCAGGGTAAAGCCTTTTTGCTCGACGGTCCGTTTGTACTGCGACGCATAGGTGTCCTGCGCCGCCTCGATGGTGACGTTTTTCCCCTGAATCGCGACGTTGCCGTTAGGGGAGGAGACCGAACTGCCGGTCTGACGGTAGTCGTTGCCTGCCAGCATCACCGTATCGCCCTGCAGACTGCCCACCATCGCCCCCTGGCCCGCCAGCGCCTGGCTGGCCTGATCTGTAGTCTCTTTATGGGAGCCGACGGTAAAGCCAATCCCACCGGAGCTTAACAGCCCCGATTTTTTCTCCTGCCTGAGATGCGTCTGGTCATTGCGTCCGCCCATGCTGGTGAGGGTCAGATCGTTACCGGCTTTTAGCGCAACGTTTCCGCTGCCGACGACGCTACTTCCCGCGACCGTCAGGTCATTTCCGGCGATGACTTGCACGGTATTGGCGCTCAGTTCGCTGCCCTGAACGGTCTGTTTGTCCACCGTGTCGCGAGTCGTGGTGGTGGTTTTCGACATCCAGCCGTTGCCGCCCACCACTTTATGCCGCTCGTCGAGCTGGCTTTCGTTGAGCACGCCTTCGATGTTGATATCGCGTGATGCACCGAGCGCCAGCGCCCCGTCGGATTTAACCGAGGCTCCGCGCGCGTTGATGTCATTTCCCGCCACCAGCGTCACGCCGCCGGTACCGCTGATGCTGCTACCGGTCTGATCGACGCTGCGCTGGTTGAGGGTATTGTCCGCATCCCAGATCAGGCTATCGCTGCGGGCGGTGGTGACCGTGTTGAGATTCAGATCCCGCCCGGCAACCAGCTGTGCTTTGCCGTTCTCGCCGCTGGCGATCACCTGCGCGCCTGTCAGGGTAATATCGCGCCCGGACTGCAGCGCCAGTTTGCCGTCATCGTCCTGAACGTAGATGCCGGATACGCTGTCGATGGTGGTGCGGGTAAAGCGGTTTTCGCCGTTAACACTCTCTGCGCTGTTCACGGTACTGGTGACGTTGATATCCCGGCCCGCCGTGGCCTGCAGGCTGCTGCCGCCCACGATGGCCCCGCCAATATTATTGATATCCGTACGGGCGTTGAGGTTAACGTCTGCCGCCTGCAGGGTGCCGGTCTGGTTGGTGATGTTATTCGCATCGAGCTGAAGCACTTTGCGTCCGGCAATGGTACCGCTGTTAAAGAGATCGCCATTGAGCTTCATCGATACGTTGTTCCCGGCAATCAGCGCGCCAGATCCGTCAATATCGCCCTGTTTCACTTTGGCGTAGACCTGCGGCACCAGCACGTTTTGCATCGAGCCGTCCGGCATTTTCACCCGGGTATTCACCAGCCAGACGATATCGCCCGTGAGGAGCGCCATCTGTTCTGGCGTCAGCGCCACGCCGAGCTTCAGCGAGTACTGTTTCCCGAAGGTGATCCCTTTATCCATCAGGGATTTAAATTGCTCTTCGTCGTTGCTAAACCCGTCCAGATAGCGCTGGCCGGTGATGCCAATCACCTGTTCGCGCACCAGACGCTGCTCGTAATACCCATCGCCCAGGCGCTTCAGGGTGTTATCGCTGTCGCCGGTTAAGGCGTTTTGCATATAGTCGCTGCCGAGCCACTGCTTTTCGTTAGTGAAGCGCGAGTCTGTTTCCACCAGATAAGGCACGTCCGATGACGGATTGACCTTAAACAGGCTGTTATCCGGCAGGGTGGTGTTTGGACCGATAATGCGAATGGCACCGTCGGCTGGCGTCACTTCAAACTGCTGACCCGCCGGTGGCGTGACCGGCTCGCCGGGCGACACGGTCTGCTGCGGCGACGCGCTGACGCCTCCCGCCTGGCCGATCGCCGTATCCGTGCCCTGCAATACCAGCGGCGTGATGCTCAGGTTACTGCCCTCGACGCTGCCGTTACTCACCAGTTGGCCAGGCTTTAAGGCAATGCTCTGGATCGCGGTTGGCGGGGTGTAGAGAGTGCTGCGACGCCCCTGTTCGTCGTCACCTTTGTGGCGGATGCGGTAGTAATGCGTCACGTAACCCGCGTCGGTGGTGTGCCGTTCGCCCGCGACATCGTCGTTAAGTACCGTGCCCATGGCGTCGGTCGAGAGTGTTCCGCCTGCAACGACCTGGCTCTTATCGTTAAACAGCCGATCGCCCGTCAGCGTCATGTTGCCGCCCGAGAGAATTTTCGCCGGATCGCTCTGCTTGATGCGGGTCTCTTCGATAGTGCGGGTGTAGTTATACTCGTTGAAATCGTCGTGCCCGTGGCCGCTCAGCTCCGGCGTATTGAGGTTGCGCAAGCCGTCTGAGGAGTTGCCATCTATCCAGACACCCTCATCGCCGGCTTTCCAGCGGTTGGTGGAGCCTGAGTGCTGGTACTCGGTTAACGGCTCCTGAGAAACCAGCACGATCTCGGTCGCGAAATCGTCATTGATGTTGTTAATCTGCCCGGCGGCGAGCGACATATCCCCGGCAGACTCAATGGTGGCGCTGTGGTTATTGATTGCCGCCGCGCGTCCGATCGCGGCGCCGCTCTCGTCCAGCGCGCCGCCGACCCACAGGGTGCCTGCGCTGTAGATCAGGCCGTGCGCCTGGTTGTTGAGGGTCTGCACGCCGAGGTCCACGCGCTCGCGTCCGGCAAGCGTTGCCGCCGTACCGTTTTCCGCCAGATTGTTAAAGGTGATGGCGTTAACGCCCACCGCATCGCCATAGAGACGCCCGGTGCCGATATTATTCAGCGTTTCGGCATTAATACGGGTGTGAATGCCATCGATCAGGCCGTAGTTCACCAGCGTGCCGGTGGTGGTCAGGGTATTGGTACCGGCGTTGATTTCACCGCTGGCGCTATTGGTGAGACTGGCGCTCTGCACGTTGAGCGCGCTGCCCGCCAGCAGTTTCCCGCTGTTGATCACAGCGCCCGGAGTCGTGAAGGTGAGATTGCCGTTAGCGATGACCGCGCCGCTGTTGTTCAGGCCGTTTTCGCTGCTCAGATCCATATTCTCGAGCGAGAGTAACTGGCCGCTGCCGTCGATAGTTTGCGCATGCAGATTCAGCGTCTGACCCGCTTTCGCCGTTCCCCCCTGGTTGATGAGGTTCAGCCCGCTACCGGCAATATCCAGCAAGCCGGATGACGCCAGCGCGCCGGAACTGTTGTCCAGCGTACCGGTATTGCGAATGGTCAGGGTCGTGTCGGCCAGCAGGCTGCCGTTCTGGTTGGCGATCGCGTCGGTGTTCAGCGTCACCTGTTGGCCTTCAAGGCCCTGGTTTTCAGCCAGCGTGTTCTGATTGACGAAGGTGATCGCATTTAGCGTCACGCTCTGCCCGCCGCGAATCAAACCGGAGACGTTATCCACCACGCCGCGCGCGCTGTCGATCAGCAGATCGCCCACCGACTGGATCTGCCCGCCGCTGTTTTGCAGGTTATCCGAGTGCAGCGCAGTGGTGGATTCGCCAATCACGCGCCCGCCGCTGCGGTTGTCCATCTGGAGGGTGGCGATGTCTGCCGCACCTTTCGCCGCCAGCGTACCCGCCTGGTTATCGAGCGTACTGGCGGAGAGATCCAGCGATCCCAGGCTGTTGAGCGTCCCGCTGTTATTACTCAGGCTGGCCGTGGTGATCTGAACGCCATCGCCCTGCAGCAGTCCGGCCTGATTGAGTAACTGGCTGGCAGGGGCGAGCGTCAGGCTTTCACCTGCCGCCAGCTGCCCGCCAGCGTTGTTGAGCGTTTCGCCGCTGAAGGCGAGGCTTTTCCCGGCGAAAGTCTCGCCGTGGCTGTTATCCAGCACTCCTCCATTGAGCGTCATCGCATCGACGGCTTTTATCGCACCGCCCTGATTCATAAGCGTGTTAAAGCGGGCGGTGACACTCTGGTTAGAGCCGATCTGACCAGAGCGGTTATCCATGTCACTGCCGTCCAGCATTAAGGCACCCTGACTGGCGAGAAAACCGTTCTGATTATCCAGCGCGCCGCTGGTGACGCTGAGCGCGCCGTGGGAGAGCAGGGCGCCGGACTGATTGTTCAGGCTGCCGTTGTTCAGCGCGATTGTCGCGCCATCGGCCACAATCACCCCCTGCTGGTTATCGACTCCGGCGGCGTCGATGTGCTGGCTTTTCGCCGCTTCGATGCGCCCTCCGGCGTTGTGAAGCGTCTGCGCGCTGTGGATCTCACCGTCGCCTGCGGCGGCGGAGATAAGCCCCCGCTCGTTATTCAGGGAGCCGGTATCGATGCGGGTTTTCCCCGCTACAGCAACGACCTGGCCGCCCGTGTTGTTCAGCGATTGCGCGTGCAGAGACACACCCTGCGTCGCGGCGATCTGCCCCTGCTGGTTATCGATCTCGCCCTTGAGATCCATCGCCAGCGCGTTTTTCCCGCTCTGAATCACTTTTCCCTGTTGGTTGGAGAGGTCATGCGCACTGAGAGTAACCGTCTCGGCGCTGAGGGAACCGCCGCTGTTGTTAAGGCGTTTTCCGGCCCGGGCTGTGAGTTCGTTGGCACTGACCTGCGCGCTGGCGGTGGTGAGATCGCCTGCGCGGCCGTCGAGCAACACCCGTTTGCCCTGGGTCTGGCTGCCGCTGATATCCACCCCCTGACCTGTTACGCTGATATCGCCGCCTGCCAGCGTCTGGCCGTGGGCGTTCAGTTGACCGTTGCTGCTCAGGGTTAAATTCCCTGCGCTTGCCAGTTTGCCGTCGTTTTTCACCCCGGCGGCCAGCACGCTGTTTTTCTCACTGGTGAGCGTAGCGGCTTTCACCTGAGCGTTATTTCCCGCCGTGAGCGCGCCCCGGTTAGCGAATTCGCCGGCGGTTTGCACCGCCACGTTTTCACTGCCCCGAATGACGCCGCTGTTTTCGATGCGCCCGTCGGCGGTGAGGGTCACGCTACCGGCCTGGGCACCCATCGCCCCGGCGTTACGCACGCCGACCCCTTTTTCCGTCCCGACCATGCGGATTTTACCGGCATACATTCCGCCGAGACTGGCGACATCCACCGCCAGCTGCGGTCGCGTGGCGATGTCATCGGCGCCTTTTTCAATGCGTTCATGCGCGGCATCGACGTTGTTGCGCCCGGTGGTAACTTTCAGATCCTTGGCCCACAGCCCGGCATTCACTTTGACCGAGCGGGCGATGATATCGGTGTAATCCGCGCCGGAGGTGTCCATCCCGGCACCGTCCACCACCACTTCACCGCGTTCCACGTTATACCCGGTAAGATTGCCGTTGGTCATCTGCGCCTGGCCGGTGGTGAGCGTCGCGCGGTTGGCGTTGATAAACCCGCACCCGCTACAGGTAATACCTGACGGGTTGGCGATCACCACCTGCGCTTTTTTCCCCGCGACTTCAATCATGCCGTTCAGTTTGCTCGGGTCGCGGGAGCTGACTTCGTTCAGAATTACTTTCGCTTCGCCCTTGGCGAGCCACGGGTTGCCCGACACCATGCCGCCCAGCTGCGTCTGGGTATTTTTATGCGAGTTATTGAGGATTGCGCCTTTCTGGCTGACGTCAAACTGGGTGTAGTTATTGCGCGACACCCCGGCTTTGGAAGGGGTCTGGATATTCACCTGCGGCGTGCCGTTGGCGCTGGTGATCACTGTCGGCTGCTGGTTTTTTGGCGCCCCCGCGTTGGCCACAATATTGGCCTGCGCCGTCTGTATCGCACCCATTGCCAGCCAGAGACTCAGGCTCATGGCACTGATTTTACCGATAAGCTGGCTGTGGGTATGGCCGATCCCGGCGGCCCGCGTGGTCCCGGCGCGACCCGAACGGGCAATATCCGCCACCACCATCAGCATGCCGCGCGCTTTATTGAAGACGATACGATACAGATTCTTATTCATGGGTCGTTCCTTTAAACGCTTGCGGCAGCGGGGCGGCGAGCGGGTGGTTCAGTTGCCAGCGTTGTGCGGCTTCTCGGGTGACGTGTTTGCCGTGGAACATCACGACGCGCTTGCCGCGCTCGGCACCACGGTGATACAGCGCCCGCCAGCAGTGTTCGGCAAAGAGGTCGTGGCGAATCAAGGTTTGCATGGCGCGGGTGTGACCGAAGGGGGCAATCCAGTCGCAAAACCAGATGCGGTCGCCGCTATCCCAGTCCTCTTCTTTCATCTCTATGGACGGACGCGTGAGGAAGCGGGCTTCTGCCTCTTCGTTCAGCCACGCCCAGCTGAGAAAGAACACCGGGCGTTCGTTCTCCACCACCAGCACGTACTGCTGGCGTTTGATGATGGGCAGCAGGAGCGTCGGCAGGGCATGCAGCGGCGCATCCCGGTGCATGGGCGAGTGCATCCACAGCCAGACGGTGGCCCCCAACACTTCGGCTTCGTTTTGTTCGCCCCCGAGGAGCAGCGGGGCTTTGATATCCAGATTGCCTATGCGCATTACCAGCTCCAGTTGAGGTTGAACCCCAGGGTGAGGGAACTGGTGTGGAACCCGTCAGGTTTTGAGAATGGCGTGCCTGCAAACAGGTCATAGCCGGTGTTGAAAGCGCTTCCGCGCAGACCCACAACACCCCCGGCCAGATGCTTGCCGATCAACGGGTCTGAGCTGTAGCCGCCGACTTCACCGTAGTCGGCACCCAGGTAAAGCTCCTGATTGGGCAGCGGCGTGCTCCAGCCCAGATCGTTACGCACATACCAGCCGTGGCTGGCGTTTAGGGTGCGCTCACCGTCAAAGCCGCGCACCGTCCAGCGGTTGCCGATGGCAAATTGATCCTGCGGTGTCAGCGGTGTGTTGCTTATCTGGCGCAGGTACTGAACGTTGTAACGGAACTGCTGCGTGCCAATTTCAAACGGTAAATCGAGCTGAGCGTTGAGCTGGAGGATTTTGCTGAGCGCCGTGGCCTCGCCAAACGCCTCCTCGGGTGCCGGCTGAGCGCCGAACCAGCGGGTGCCGCGCTGATAGCTCACCCCCGCATCCACGCTGGCCTGGCCGATATAGTGGCGGTGCTGTAACCCCAGACGCCAGCCCGCCGTCTGCCTGCGCTGGACGCCCACTTCCGTGTCATCCACATAGTTGCGCGTTTCTCGCGCCAGCACGTCCGCCGTCAGGGTCGTTTTCTGTGAACCGCTGCGGTGCAGCACGCGGCTGAGCTGGATGTCCAGGTTTTTGCTTTTACCGCTGTAGCGGTAATCCTGATTCTGGCCTGCAACGGTCTGGTGATAATCGTAATCACTGCCGGTCACGCCCAGCGTCCAGTAGCCAAACGGCACAGAATAGTGGCCGGTGTAGTTCTTGCTGCCTTTGCCGCCGTGATCGTTGAGGTCGTGGCTGGCAGAGACGTACAGCAGATCGCTAAGTGAGAAAGGATTGTCCAGCGACAGCGTCACGCCGCCCTGATAGCGCCCGGTGGTCTCGGTGCCCGCGTCATCCAATGACAAGCCCAGCCGCCACATTTTTAACTGCTTGCGGGTGATCACCACGTCGCTTTCGCCGGGCTGTTCGCCGGGAACAATTTCCATGCTGGCTTCAACGGTCGGCAAGCGCTGAAGGTTCTCCAGCCCCTGTTCGATATCGCGCAGATCCAGCAGGTTACCCTCGTGCGCCGGGAAGCTGCTGTAGAGCTGAATATAATCGTCGCTGTCCTCTGTGAGCCGGACGTGGCGGATATAGCCCGGCACAATCGCCAGCTTCAGCGTGCCGCTCTTAAGATCCTGAGTGGGCGCCAGCACGCGGGTGGTGATCCAGCCGTGGTCGACGAGGCGGTTTTGCATCGTGCTCATGAGCAGGTTGATGCCTTTTCCGCCCAGACAACGGCCCTGCGCCTGGTCGGCAATGCGCTGCAGCGGTAGCCAGCGGGGAAGCGCGTCCTGCCCGGTGAGGGTCACATTGCGAATGGGAAAGCAGGGCGTTTCGACAGGAAAGGCGATTTTGCCAAAGCTGGATGACGGCTCGGAGAGACGCACATCGGGCACGGGCGGGGTGAGTTGCTGTTCCAGCGCTTTCTGGCGTTGCTGCTGAATAATAAATTGATTATCCGGCTCGGCGGCGTGAGCAGGAAGCAGGAAAGACAACCCTGCGGCGGTTGATATTATTATGGCGAATTGGGATCGGGCTATCATCGGACATTCCGTGCTGTGTAAGCAAAATGGATGCAATGTGAATTTGTGTAAGATTGTTTAAATATTGAAGAGTGAATAAAAGGGGGATTAATCCTAAAGGACGGGATATATCGGTGTGCGTTATCCCTAATTCTGGTAGGTGAGTCTGCGCGCGGGAATAAAAATGATTGAGAGGTACGATATCGCTATATACCCCTTGTCACATTAAGTGAAATAAATCCCTTTATTCTGAATGCCTGCAACACACATAGCGGGCAGGGGAAAGAGATAAATGTACGCTGCCCTCCCGACACGGCGGATCTGACTTACTATTAAGGCAGATTTCCATGCGTTCTTCCGGCATAGAAGACGAGGATTGCAGAGTATTATCATTAATACTCAATGGCCTATAAAAGGCAGGCGAAACGGTTGAGGTGATAAATGTCGAGTCTGAAAGATGAACAAGAGGCATTACCTGGCGTGAAGGAAAATCGTTTTGCCCTCACCCTGGAGGCGCGATTTCGCCAGGTGGGCTTTGCGGTTTTATTACTTATTTTACTGCTGGCGCTGGGCGGTTTCTTTTCTACGGGATATTTCAGTTCGGCAGAAAAAACAAATAATAACCAGACATTACACCTTTATTACGAGCGTTTTGGGCGGCTGCAAACAGAATTTAAACTCAGGGCAACAGTCCCCCCATCAAATACCGGACACTATATTTTTCGTTTCGACGGCGATGTCAGGGATAATTTCCAGCCCGGCACCCTCTCGCCCCAGCCCGATCGGATGTACAGCCAGGGAAAAGCCCTCGTCCTGGTTTACAACACAATCAAAAGTGAGCGTGATTTCTCTGTGACCCTGTACCTCACACCCACGACGCCCGGAAAAGCGGTGAACCGGATAACCGTTAACGATGAGCCGGAAATCGCTTTCTGGCAGTTTATTTATCCCTAGGAGCGCAATATGGAGATGGTCTTTCGGGCACTGGCGATCTACCTGATTTTGCTGGTGGTGTTTAAAGTGGCGGGGCGTCGGGCGTTATTGCAGATGACCAGCTTTGATCTGATCTTATTGCTGATTATTAGCGAAGCCACACAGCAGGCGCTGCTGGGGAATGATTTTTCGGTGACCGGGGCGATGATCACCATCGTGACGCTGGTGGTGGTGGATATTCTCTTTGGCCTGATGAAGAAAACCTTTGCCGGGGCGGAGGACGTGCTCGATGGCTCTCCGGTGATCCTGGTGGAAAATGGGATGCCCCTTACGGACAAGCTGCGGAAAGTGGATGTCTCCTGCGATGATATTCTGGTCGCAGCGCGGCAGAACCAGGGCATCACCGAGTTCAGCAAAATCAAATACGCCATTCTGGAGCGCAACGGTCACATTTCAATCATTCCGCAAGAGCGTGATTAATCCGGGCAAAAAAGCAGTAAATGTGATGATCACTGCCCCGCAGATGTGTTACTAACACCATGTAGTCACTAAAAAAACAGAAAAACAGGGTATCGACAGTATGTCTAAAAACAAACTCGCCAGCAGCGTGCAGAGCCTGCAATCCTCCGCCATCCGTGAATTATTAAAGCACAGCAAAATGCCGGGTGTGATCTCCCTCGGCGGCGGCATTCCCAATCCCGATCTTTTCGATCACGAAGGGTTACAGATTGCGGCAGATGCCGTGTTGTCCCGCCATTTTGGTGAAGCATTCCAGTACGGTCTGAGCGAAGGCTATCCGGGACTGCGCGACGCGATCGGGCAGATCTGCGCCGACCGTGGAATCGCCTGCCAGGCCGATGACGTGGTGGTCACCTCCGGCTCCCAGCAGTCGCTGGATATTCTGGCCCGCGCGCTGATCAATCCCGGCGATACCGTGGTCGTGGAGCGTCCGACCTATCTCGCCGCGCTGCAGGTCTTTAGTCTGGCGCAGGCTCAACTTGAATCTGTCGGCACCGATGGGGAAGGGATGAAAGTCGATGAACTGGAAGCCCTGGTCAGCCGCAAAACCATCAAAGCCGTCTACATCGTGCCGACGTTTGGCAACCCAGGCGGCGTGACGCTCTCCGAAAACCGCCGCAAACAGCTGGTCGAGCTATCAAAACGCTATGATTTCGTGATTATCGAAGACGACCCCTACAGTGAAATCAACTACACCTCTGACGTGTTCCGCCCGCTGATGGCCCATGCCAAAGCGATAGGCAACGAAGATAACGTCGTCTATACCTCGACGTTCTCCAAAATCCTCGCACCCGGCACGCGCGTCGGCTGGCTGGTGGTGCCTGAATGGCTGAAACGGGCGGTGGTGAATCTCAAGCAAACCACTGATTTGCATACCAGCACCTTATCGCAGCTGATGACTTACGAATATCTGCAAACCGGGCGTCTGGCCGGGCAGATTGCGCTGATTCGCGATGCCTATCGCCAGAAATATCAGACCTTTGCGACTGAGCTGGAAAAAGAGCTGGGTGATGTGCTGACCTTCCATAAACCGAAGGGCGGGATGTTCCTGTGGGCGAAATTCAACAACGGTCTTAATACTACCGAATGGCTGGCGAAGACGCTGGCGAACGGCGTGGTGTTCGTACCCGGTGAGTTCTTCTACTGCAGCGAACCCGACCGCGCGACGCTGCGCATGTCGTTTGTCACGGCCACGGATGAGCAGCTGAAAGAGGCGGTTCGTCGCCTGAAAATTTCGCTCTGAACAGCCTTACGCATGATGGCGTCGCCGCTGTCATGCGTAATAATTACCCGGTGCGAAATATCACTGACGGTAAAACCCATGACTGAATTCCTCACCGGTGTGGTTACCCATACGCCCGTATGGGTGTGGGTGCTGTTTGTCTTTCTCATCACTCGCGGCATCAAAGCACGCAAACCCGCCATCGTGACGCTGGAAAAGCTCGCGATTATCCCCGCCATTTTTCTTTTCTGGGATATCTACGATCTGGTGGTGTTCCGCAAACTCACCGTCGCCAGCAGCGCCCTGTGGATCGCCGGTTTGCTGGCAGGTGCAGCGCTGGGCTATTTGCTCATCAAACAGACGGCAGTAACGCGCGCGGAACCTCCGCGCAGTCTGTACCGGCAGGCCGACTACTCGGCGCTGCCGCTGATGATGCTGGCGTTTGGCGTCAAATATGTGCTCGGGGTGATGACTGCCGTTTCCCCCGCCACGCTGCAGCAGCCTGGAATGAGCGCATTTGCGATTATCTCCGGGGGCGTTTTTGCGGGCGTGTTTGTCGGAAAATTTACCCGCTATGTGCGCGTGTATCGCTTCGCTTCACAGCAGCAAGTGAGTTAACTACGACGTCGCGCTGGCAAGGGATTTGTCGGCGTGGTCGCCCTTTATCACTCGGGTCACTTCATCTATTCGCCAGATTTTCCCCTCGCGCAGGCGGGCAAACAGGTACACCTCAATTTCTGACATTTGTCCGTCCGTTTTGCTTACGGTGACGATATGGCGGTCTGCCAGCAGATGCGGCGTGCAGCATGCCTGCTCGACCCTGAAGGTGATCCCGTTAGTTTGCGTGCGGACATGATCTAAGTGCCGGACAAATTCAGCGAAATTGAGCGCGTTACCGTCCGTATGCTGCTGGTAGTCATTCGAGAAAATCTCTGCCGGAGCCAGCGTTCCCGCGAAAAGATCGGTTAACAGCCGTTGGGTGAGGGCGCGGCAGGACGATTCGTCAGAGGCAGCCTGCAGGTCAGTGATGAGGGACATTGTTGTGCTCCTTTAAAAGGGGTGAGAGCACATTATCCTTGACAGAATCTGGCGTAGTTTCTGTAATCAGGCAATCAATAACGATTTTCGGCCAAACTATGTTGATGACCGCTGAACCTCTTCGCCATCCATCGGGCTATCGAACCGACTGGCATGCGCACGCCACCGGCCAGCTCTGCCGTATTACCTCGGGCCTGCTGATTATCGAGACCGAAAAGGGGCGCTGGGTGGTGCCGCGAGAGCATATCGGCTGGATCCCGGCTGGGTTGCGTCATGCCGCGCTGTCGGAAAGCGCCATTGAGGGCCAGTCTCTGTATCTGGATTCAGCCGGTTGTTCAGCCCTGCCCGAGCAACCGGCAGTCTTTGAACCGGAAAAGCTGTGCGAGGCGCTGTTCCTGCGGCTGTGCCAGGCGGGCGAGGGGGCAGATCCGCAGATGATCTCCATGCTCACCCGCGAGCTGGCTCTGTCCCGGCAGGATCGCTTTCGGTTGCCGATGCCCGCTCACCCGCGTTTACTGAAAATCGCGCGCACGCTGCTGAACGCCGTGGACGATGTGCTCCCGGTGGAAGAGTATGCACGCCAGTCCGGGATGAGCGTGCGCACGTTTCACCGGCAGTTCAGCGCCGCAACGGGCATGAATTTTGTGAACTGGCGGCAGCTGGCCCGTGTGATCAGGGCGATGGAGTGGCTGGAGGAGGGAAAACCCGTGGGATGGATTGCGCTGTCGTGCGGCTACAACAGCATCAGCGCATTCATTGAGGTCTTTCGCACCTACACCGGCAAAACGCCGGGACAGTGGGGGGTTACAACAAACCCTTCTGCGTAAACGTAAAACGGGTAGCCTCGTTAAGATCCAGCGTTTTTAAGGCCTCCGGCTGCATCCACGCGATCTCCTGAAACTCTTCGTTAAAGGTCACATCGCGGTTGGCGCTGACGCAGTCGAAGATAAGGTAAATCATATAGATCTCTTCGGTGCTGCCGTCGGCATAGGTTTTCACCCGGATATCATCGCGAAACGCCCAGGGTTTGACGGCGGTGATCTCAAGCGCATCGCCCAGCTCTTCGCGAATTTCGCGCCGCAGCGCCTGCTCCATGGTTTCACCCGGTTCCATACCGCCGCCCGACAGCGCCCACTGGCCAGGAAACACACCGCGATCCGCCGCCATTTTGCACAGCAGATAGGTCCCGTCGTTCTGGATAATCGGACAAACAATCGTTCTCTGGCGCATGTTCACTCCCTGAATTTTTTATGTTGGCGCTACTGTAGCAGAGTTCAGGCGATGTCCTGCTGGTGAGATTTTCGTTTTGCCAGAACCTCCGCAACTGTTTTGATTCGGCCCAGCTCTTCCTGAGTGCGCATATTGTTCTGCACCTCCCAGATATCCACATTTTGCTGCAAGTTGAGCCAGAACTCGATGGAGGTATCAAACACTCTGGCGAGGCGTAGCGCCATGTCGGCGGTCAGCTTGCGGTTGTTATTGACCAGCGCACTAATGGTATTACGGTGCACGTTAAGCATGTCGGCCAAATCTGCGATTTTAAGATCTAGCGGTTCAAGGTATTCGTACTGCAACACATCGCCCGGCGTGGTGGGTTTGCGGGTTGCCTGCGGGAGAGTCATGGAGTGTTACCTCACTATTTATAAGGCTTATATTTATGCGGGGCGAGGTAGATATCTTCGGCTTTCCCCGCCACCCATTTGAATATCAGCCTGTACTGTTTGTTAACCCGTATTGAAGAAAAGCCCGTCATCGGAGGATTCAATTCTTCGTACATATTGCCCGGTGGAGAGCGCAGATCTCTGTGTGACGTGGCGGCATTGATGATGTCCAGTTTTCTCGCCAGGGCGGCTTCAATGCTCGACGGGAATATTTTGTGAGATTTCCCATACAGAAAAAAATCTTCAAGCCACTGATCGCGAAAGTTTTTAATGTTCTTCAACATAATGCATGTTAGCTCCGATCCCTGTGAAGCTGTGGTGATATTATTGCACAGCCGCACTGTGCACAAGTGCGATCCTGCTGTTTTCTAATTTATCGGAATTAGACCCGTGTTGCCTTATGCCTGCAAGGCCAGAGAAACATACGCCTGGTAGAGAGGCGCTGGAAAGGGGAGGAAGAGGAAGAAATGTCATACTGCGAAGCGGATTCAGAAAATACGGGATGGCAGGCTGCACCGGTGCAAGAGTCGAAAAAACAGATCGGGTGGTGCGGTACTTACCCGACCTGACAGCTTGTAGGCCCGGTAAGCATCAGCACTACCGGGCTTTTTTACTGGCGACGCATCCCCATTACCGCTCCCGCAGCGCCTCTTTCGCCCGGTTAAACGGCTTAATCATATAATCCATCACCGATTTCTCTCCGGTTTTGATATCCACCGTGGCAATCATCCCAGGCACAATCGAGAATTTGCGCCCCGCTTTATTGACCAGATAATCCTGGCTGGTGCGGATAAACACCCGGTAATAGAATACTTCGGGTTTGGCTTCGTCCTGAATGGTGTCTGGCGAAATGGTTTCGACCACGCCGTGCAGCCCGCCGTAGATGGCGTAATCGTAGGCGGTGATTTTAACCAGCGCTTTTTGCTCCGGGTGGATAAAGGCGATATCGCGCGGTGACAGGCGGGTTTCGATCAGCAGGTGATCGTCCACCGGCACAATCTCCATCAGCTCGCCGTTCGGGGGGATAACCCCGCCGATGGTCGTCACCTTGATATTTTTCACGATCCCACGCACCGGCGATCGCACGGTCAGGCGCGTCACGGAATCCTCGCGGCCTTTCAGCACCGCCGAGACCATATCGACTTCCGCATTGGCTTTCGACAGCGCCTCGCGGGCCTGCACGTAGTACTGCGAACGCACGTCCGTCAGCTTCAGTTCCAGATCGCTTTTTTGCCGCTGCAGGCGTAACTCCTCCACGTGGCTGGCCGCTCCGGTTTTGATCAGCCGCTGGGTGATAGCCAGCTCTTTATTCGCGAGGCTCAGGGCAGCTTTTAGCTCGCGCTGAGTGTCCTCCAGCTGCGCGCGGCGCGAGGTGTAGAGCCGGGTTTCGGCGGCGATCAGCTCCGGCCACTGTTTCAGGGAGGGGGGAAAGACCAGCGGCAGATCGTTCACTTCGGCGGTGAGGCGTACGCTGGAGGCCAGCGATGCACGATAGCGCGCCGCGCTTTCACCAACGTTAGATTCCGAACGCGTGGGATCGAGTCGCGCCAGCACCTGACCCGCCTGCACCACGTTGCCTTCGCGCACGTTCAGTTCGGTCAGGATCCCGCCATCGAGGGACTGCAGTACCTGCTCGCGCGAGCTGGGGATCACTTTCCCCGTCCCGGTTGAAACCTCGTCGAGAATGCCAAACCACGCCCACACGCCGACGATAATAAACAGCAGCAGGGAGAGGATCACGATGCGCCGCGCGCCGGAGTAACCGCTTTCGGAGTCGAGAGCGTTATCGAGATCGTCCATCGCCGCGACATCACGCTGACTGATTTTCATTTTTCCACTCCCGTCCGTTTGCCTGTTGCTGCATGCGGCTGTTGCTCAGGGCCTGCGCTTTTGGCGCGTCCATCACCAGCATGCCCTCTTTCAGCACCACCACGCGCTCCACCAGCTCCAGCACCGGCACGCGGTGGGTGGCGACGATCAGCGTCCGGTTGCCGAGCCACGCGCCGAGATGCTGAAGAAACTCGCGCTCCGTGTGCTCATCCAGTGAGGCGGTCGGTTCATCGAGCAGCACGATATTGGGATCGCGCAGGAACATGCGCGCCAGCAAAATCGACTGACGCTGCCCGCCAGACAGCCCCACGCCGTACTCCATGATCGGATAGTCGAGACCTTTCGGCAGCTTTTGCACAAAGCTCGCCGCACCGCACATCTCCAGCACGGCGAAGATCTCTTCATCCGTGGCGCGCGGCATCCCAAGCGTGATGTTCTCCCGCAGAGTGCCGTAGAACAGCCGCGCGTTTTGGGTCATAAAGCCGACGTTGCGCCGCAGATCCGCGACGTCCAGATGCGGCAGACTAAGGTTGTCGAGCCGCAGCTCGCCGCCTGCCAGATCCATTCCGCCCGACAGCGCCTGTAACAGGGTGGATTTCCCTGCGCCGTTACGCCCGAGGATCGCCACTTTCTCGCCGGGTTTGATCTCCAGGCGGTTAATGCGCAGGGCCATACGCGGATCTTCCGGGTGATAGCGAAACTGCGCCTGATCAAACAGGTAGTGCCCGCGCAGCACGTCCTGGCGGATCGGCGTCTCTTCGCGCTGGTTTTCCGTTGGCAGCTGCATGATGCTGTCCAGCCCCTCTTTGGCGGCTTTCACCTGCTGCCAGCGCGCCAGCACGCCGCACAGTGTCGCCATCGGGGCGATCATCCGCGACGCCAGCATCGAGGCCGCCACCACCGAACCGGTGGTTAAGGTGCCGTCGATCACCATCGGCGCGCCGACCACGATCACCCCGGCGTACACCAGGCTTTGAATGGTCATCCCCCAGCTGATCAGGTTTTGCGTCAGTTCGCGGGTGCGCAGGCCGGACTCAGCGGTGATCTGGATATAGCTATTCCACTGCTGCAAAAAGCGGTTTTCCGCCTGCATCAGCTTGATGTCCTCCAGCCCTTGTACGCTCTCGACCAGCACCGCGTTGCGCAGGGTCGATTCATGGGCCGACTGCTTCGCCAGCGCCGCGAGTTTTTTCTGCAGCAGCAGGCCGGGCAGCACCATCAGCACGGCAGCGACGGGGGCGATCCAGGCTAATTGCGGCGCGATGATCGCCAGCACCACCACGAACAGGAAGAAGAACGGCAGATCGACGATGGTGGAAATGGTGGAAGAGGTGACCATCTCGCGGATCTGCTCCAGCTCGCGCAGCTGCGAAATAAAGCTCCCGGTTGAGCGCGGGATCGCGCTGTTACGCAGGCGCAGGGCGTGGCCAAACACCCGATCCGACACCCGCAGATCGGCGCGTTTTCCCAGCAGGTCCATGATGTGGCCGCGCGCGACACGCAGCACAAAGCCAAACAGCGTGGCGATCAGCACGCCGATGGTCAGCACGTAAAGCGTCGGATAGGACTGGGCGGGGATCACCCGGTCGTAAACCTGCATTGAAAACACGATCCCGGAGAGGGAGAGGACGTTGATGAACAGCGCCGCCAGCATCACCCAGGTGTAGGGACGCATGTCGCGCATCACCAGCCGGTAGAGCCAGTCGGGGCGGTATTTGGAAATATAGGCATCCACGCGGCTGTCTTTTAGCGCCGCCAGCGGCCGCAGGGCGACCACGTGACGAATGGCGGGCAGCAGAGCAGTCATCGACACGCGGTTGTTGTGCGGTGTGGTGTCGATAAAGTTGATATCAAGGGTGTCGTCGCCGTCGAAATGTTCAATGACGCCGATTTTGCCCTCGTTAAGCTCCACCACCACCGGCAGTTTCCAGCTGTTGATGGACTGCTCCGTGGCGGTCAGCAGCTGAAAGGAAAGTCCTGCCTCGCGCGCCAGTTGAGTCAGCGCCGGTACCATGGGTTTGCCCTTCAGCCATGGCGCCCCGGCCACCAGTGCGCCAGGGGAGCAGGCCACGCGATAGCGGCTGGCGACATAGCCAAACGCCTGCGCCCAGTGCTCCAGCGTCTCTTCGGGAATACTTTCGTCCTGCGGATTATCGGTTTGCTTCATGGCTGGATCTCCACAGTCTGAATGGTGCGGTTCTCAAGATCGAACGAATGACGCAAAAGGCCCGTGTTGTACAGGCAGCTCAGCTCCAGCTGGTGGAGCTGTCCGGCGGTTTGCTGCTGAGTGAAACGTGCCTGATACACTTCCTGCTCAGCGTTGAGCACGTCGAGCAGCGGCCGTGAGCCGAGATCGAGATATTGCTGTTGATAGAGTTCGCGGGTGCGGACGCTGAGCGCCTCCTGCCGGGCCTGGATTTGCAGGGTGCTCAGCAGGCTCATCACCTGGCTGCGCGATTCAAGCAGCTTCTGGCGCACGTCAAGGCGGGTGCGTTGAATGGTTGACTGCGCGGCTTCAACGGCATGTCCGGCGGCGTTACGCCGGGCGGTAAGACCACCGCCCTGATAGAGCGGCATCTGCACTTTGACCCACGCGGAATACTGGGTGCGATCCAGCGAATCGTTGCCCGCATAGCGGTCGTTGAGGTAGTGGCGCACTTCCGGCTCCAGCGAGACGGTCGGCGTCATTTGCGCGTTAGCATAGTCGAGATTGGCCTGCGCGACGTTGGCCTGCGCCCACGCGGAGAGCACGGCGGGCACCAGACGGTCGTCCGGCTCGGCGACGTCGCAGCTGCGGGCCAGTTTTGCCGGGAAATCGTTGCTGATGGTGTTCAGGCTGTTCCAGCCGAGAAAGCTCATCAGCGTGGCGCGGGAGCTGTCGAGGCTGGCCTGATACTGCATGAGCTGCGCCCGCGCGCCTTCGATACGGGCATCGGTCTGCACCACGTCCGAAAGGGAGCTTGCCCCTTCGTCGTTGCGCTGACGCGCCAGCGAGCCGATGGACGACAGCGCATCCAGCTGCTCTTTGGCGGTTTCCACCATTTGCTGCCAGGTCTGCACCTGCACCATTGCCAGGGCGGTATCGTGGGCGATGGTATCAATGCTCACCAGCACGTTGGCCTGCTGCTGCGCCACGCCCGCGCTTTCGGCTCGCACCTGGCTTGCCACTTTGCCAAAGTCGTAGAGCATTTGTGAAACAGAGAGCACCAGCGACGGGGTAAAGCCGTTGTCGCTGCCGTCGTGGGTATAGCCGCCGTCCATTCCCGCGTTGACCTGCGGATAGTATTTCGATTTGGCGACGTCGACCTGTTCTGATTGTTCGTAGAGTTTACCGACCGCTTCGCTGATGGTCGGATGCCAGCTGACGGCGCGGTTTACGGCATCGCCCAGCAGCAGCGTACCCGGAGCGGCTTTGTTGGCGACGGGCGCAACGCGGCCATTCAGGGACGGCAGCTCCTGTTCTTCACTCAGCAGGCCGGTGTTGATTACGCCCGCAGGGTTAGCCGCGAGAACGGGCACAGATATCAGGCAGCACGAGAGCCACCAGTAAGGCATCTTCTTTCCCATGTCATGTCCCTAATAAATTTGTACTTTTTATTCTTGATGCCCGGGCGCTGAACGCCCGGGTCAGTTGTGTTGTGCTATCAGGTAATGATGTTGTGGTGCTGATTAACCAGTTCGTCGTAGCTACTCTGTACGTTGTCCAGAGTGACCAGCGTCGTATTAGTGTAGGTGCTCCCCGTACCGTCACGATCGATGGAGATCACAGTGTTGTTACCGCTGGTGGTGACATGCACGTAGTTCCCAAGCGTGGATGCCTGTCCGTTCCAGCCCACCAGCAGATCGCCGATATCAATTTTGTCCCCCTGGCTGATGGAGAAGTTGGTCCAGTGATCCCCGGTGCTGTTGCCCGCCGTGGCGTTACCCACGGTGTTGTTCAGCACCTGATAAATCAGGGTATCGCCGTAAGCTGTCCCATTGATCACGTCGTTATGCTCAGAGCTGATGAACTGCGGCGCCATGTTGATGGTCAGCGACGCGCTGTCCGTTTTCCCTGCCGTGTCCGTCAGGGTGTAGTTGAAGACCTCCTTCGAGGTGATGCTGGAGAGCGACACGCCGGTGTTGAGCGTGTAGGTGTAATGACCGTCAGCGCCGATGGAGAGCGTGCCGTAGTGTCCCTGAATGGTCACATTCGCGGCGCTGGTGGTGTACGGGTCGAGGGTGGTGGTCACGCCGTTGTAACCAGTGATACTCAGACGGGTATCCACCGAGTGCAGCTGATCCATTGCCCCCTGCGAATCGGTGCCGTCAAAGATGTTGCCGTTAACGGTGTGCCCGCTGGTGGAATCGAACTGATTGAGCGAGTAGGTGGTCCCCACCACGTCCGGGGTGATGGTGATTTGCCCCACCGCCAGCGCGCCCATCTTCCCGGTGTAGGAGAGGGTGTAAGTGCCCGCCTCCAGATCCAGCCCGTTCAGGTTGATGGTTGCCGTGCCGCCCAGCAGTAATCCGCCGTTGAACGAACCGCTGCGCACGGTAGTGGCACCGTTCGACAGCACCCAGTCCACCGTCAGGCCGCCGAGCGAGAGCAGCGAGGCGACGTTAAAGTGCAGGACCACGTTATGCAGGGCGGTGTTAGCGTCGACCACGAAGGTACCGCTGCCGCTGCCCTGGGTTGCCGCCAGCAGAGCCGCCGTCCAGGTGGCGTTGCCGACGGTGGTGTCCGAGTAGGCCGCCGTATGGTGCACCGACGTCACATCCATCACCGAGCTCACGTCGTTGACCGCATCCATCGCCCGTGGAGTTGGGGTGATGTTGAGGGACGCCGTGTCTTTATCGCCGTTTGGCGCCGTCACCGTATAGACGAAGGTGTCCGGCGTCTTGATGTGATCGGCCCCGACGCCGCTGTTCAGGGTATAGGTGTATTTACCGTCCGCATTGATGGTCAGGGTGCCATATTCCCCCTGAATGGTGGTGACGCCCGTACCGTTGACCGCCACGCCGTTCACCGCCGTGACGTGGGTGCCCGCCGGAATAATATCATCCGCCAGCACGTCGCCGGTGGTGCTGCCGCCGACGCTTGAGACGGTGTAAACATGGTCTTCCAGTACGTTAAGGGTGTAGGCCGTCAGCGCCGTGATACCGGCTGCGGTGTTCAGCAGGAACAGGTACTCCCCGGCCGGCAGGTTGAGCGTCAGGGTGCCCGACGTACCGCCCAGCAGCGGTGCGCGCAGCCAGCCTGGCTGAACGCGCATCTGCTCGAAGGTTTGCGTCGCGTCGTTGAATTTATAGACGTAAAGATCGAACACCGAAGCCAGCGCCACGCCGCCGACGGAGGCCTGGATGGTCATGGTGCGGGTGGTGCCTTCCGCCACGTTATAGATGATCGGATTGCTCAAATCATCGAGCAGATTCAGGCTCAGCGTGTTGCCCAGATTGACGCCCACCACGGTGAAGCCGCCCTGGGACGACGTGCCGTTGTTGATGGCGTGAACGCTGGTGTCGAAGGTGAAACTCGCGGAATCATCGACCGCCGTGACGCTGTTAGTGACGGTGTTGGCCCCGAGGGAGATCACCAGCTGCGCTGAGGCGGTGGAACCGTTATGCCCGATGGTGTAGGTGAAGCTCTCGGTCCGGCCCAGAATCGCGGCGCTGGTGTTGGTCAGGGTGTAGGTGTAGCTCCCGTTGAGGTTAATCGTCAGCGTACCGTACTGGCCCTGGATCACCGTGCCATCCGCCGTCACGTTCACCGTGTGGCCCTGGGAATCGGTGACGGCAGTGATGCGAGTGCCTGCCGGGGCGTTGTCGCTGCCGGTGGTTGGGTCATTGTCCAGAATGACGTTACCGGACTGGGTGGTCACACCCGTTACCGTCCCGGCGCTGGTTTCGGTGACATCCACGTCAAGACTGGTGTACGACCCGGTCGCCAGCAGGTTGGTGTTGTAGCTGAGTACACGGTACTGGCCCTCGGTCAGCCCGGTCATGTTAAGGGTGACGCCGTTGGCGCCCAGCGTCAGCAGGTTGGCGAACTGCGGCAGACCGGTATCCACCACCGTGGTCCAGGTACCGTTGACCGCATCCCAGCGCTGCACCACCACTTCCAGGGTGTTGAGCAGCGACAGCACCACGCCTGTGGCATCGGCGTTAATCGAGATATCCGCATTCCCGCCTGCACCCACGGTAAAGCCGACCTGCGCCGTATCGTTGCCGAGCAGGGTGAGCACGTTACCGAGCGCCCCGACCAGCAGGAATCCGTAATCGCTGTACTGGGCGTTGGTCACCGTGGCGTCGGAGGTGAGCGCCAGCTCCTCGACGTTGGAACTTGCCGACAGCGGCACAACCGGCGCCAGCGCAGAGCCTGGCGTCGAGGTGTTGCCTGCCGCGTCGGTGGCGGTGATTTGCAGGGTCTGGCCTTCCGTCTGTTTATTGAGGAAGGTGTAGCTGTAGGTGCCTCCGGCGTTCGCCGTAGTGGTCACCAGGGTGCCATCCGCCAGGCGAATCGTCACGGTGCTGCCCGCTTCTGCGCTGCCCGTCAGCACGCTGCCGTCGGCGTTAAAGGTTCCGTTCGGCGCATTCGGTGCGACGGTATCAACGATAACGGTGGTCGGAATCGAGACCGGCCCGGTGCCGCCGATGACGTTGGTCGCCGTGGCGGTAAAGGCGTGAGAACCCTCGCTCAGTGCAGGCGTAGTGAAGGTCCAGTTACCGTTGATATCCGTGGTCGTGGTGCCCATCGCCACGCCGTTGTTATACAGCGTGATGGTGGAGTTCGGCTGCGCCGTCCCGCTCAGGGTTGGCGTCGTGTCATCCGTGGCTTTGCCGTTGGTCAGATTACCGGTAATGGTCCCCACGTTGTCGTTGACGGTGGTGATCAGCGGCGCATTCGGCAGGTTGGTGAATGGCGCGGTGACGCTCTGGGTATTGCCTGCGTTCCCGGCTTTATCCGTGGCAAAGGCCAGCAGCGTTTCGCCGTTGGTCTGCGCCGGTGAAATGGTGACGTTGAAAGCCCCGCTGCCGTCCGCCGTCGCCGTGCCGAGCACCGTTCCGGTGCTGCTGGTAATGGTGACAGTGCTGCCTGCTTCCGCCAGGCCCGTGACGTGGGTGCCGTTACTGATTACGGCCAGCGTGCCCGGCAGCCCCGGAGCAACCGTATCCACCACAATCGAGGTGATGGATGATGGTGCGCTGGTATTGCCCGCCGCGTCGGTGGCGGTCGCGGTAAAGTTGTGCTGCCCGTTGGTCAGCGTGGTGGTGGTCTGTGGCAGAGTCCAGTTGCCGTTGGTGTCCGCGGTGACGGTGCCGACCAGCGTCGTGCCGTCATAAATCCGCACCACCGCGTTAGGCTCACTGGTCCCGCTCAGCGTCGGCTGGGTGTCGTTGGTCGGGTTGCCGTTAATCACCGGCCCGGTGACAGTACCGACATCGTCCACGACCGAGGCGATCACTGGCGCCGTTGGCGCAGTCGCATCGACATTGACCACAAAGGCCGTTGTCGGGCCACTGGCGTTACCCGCGGCGTCGGTGGCGGTGATGGTCAGCGGATGCAGCCCGTCGCCCAGCGCCGGTGACGGCGTAAAGGACCACGCACCTCCTGTGGCTGTGACGGTGCCAATCAGCACGCCGTTATCAAAGATTTTCACCGTCGATCCCGCTTCGGCTGTCCCGGTGAGCGTCGGCTGTGCATCGTTGGTGAGCTGGCCGCTGGTCAGGTTGGTGACGGTTCCGACGTCATCCACCACGGAAACCAGTACCGGAACGGCCGGCGGCGTGAGGTCGACATTCAGGGTAAAGGTTGCCGACGGATCGCTGTTGTTGCCCGCCGCGTCGGTCGCCTGGGCAATAAAGGCATGCGGTCCCGCGCCAAGTGCGGTGGTGAGCGTCACCGCCCAGTTCCCGCTGGCGTCCGCCGTGGTGGTGGCTATCACCAGGCCATTTTCGAGGATATTGATGCTGGCGTTCGGCTCGCTGGTCCCGATCAGGCGAGGGAGCGTGTCGTCAGTGGTCTGGCCGCTGCCGAGCGGGCCAGTGACGGTTCCTGCATCGTCAAGCGCCTGAGTGATAACCGGTGCCAGCGGTGCAACAGTATCGACGATCACCGTGAAGCCCGGCGAGGCCACGCTGACGTTGCCCGCCGCGTCGGTCGCGGTGGCGGTCCAGGTATGGCTGCCGTTGCTCAGCGGGTTCGGCGGGGTGAAGCTCCATTCGCCCGAGCCGTTAGCCTGCACGGTGCCGACCTGCACGCCGTTTTCATAGATGATGATCGTGGCGTTGTTCGCCGCCGAGCCGTTCAGCTGTGGCCGGGTGTCGTCGGTGGTCTGTCCGGACAGAACCGGGTTCAGCACGCTGCCGACGTCATCGGTGGCGTTAATAATGGTCGGTGCCGCTGGCGGCTGGGTATCCACCGTCAGATCGAAGGTGGTGGAGGTGGTGCTGGTATTGCCCGCCGCGTCGGTGGTGCTGAGGGTGATGGTGTGTGGCCCGTCAGCCATCGGTGCGGTTGGCGTGAAGGTCCAGTTCCCCTGGGCGTTCACCACTGCGGTGCCGAAGGGTTGTCCATCGTTGAGCAGGGTGACGGTCGCCCCGACTTCGCCGGTACCGTTGAAGGTTGGACGGTTGTCATTGGTGGTGCCGTTTTCAGGAATCGTGCCGGTGACCGGGCCGACGTCATCCTGCACCGTGGTAAGCACCGGCGCGTCTGGCGGCGTGGTGTCGACGGTGAAGGAGAAGACCGGCGAGTTAGCGGAGACGTTACCCGCTGCATCGGTGGCATTGACCCTGATGTTATACAGGCCATCCGTCAGCCCGTTTGGCGGTATAAAGGTCCACGAACCGTTAATGACCTCCGCGGTGCCAATTTCTACGCCGTTATTCAGAATATGAACGGTGCTGCCCGTGACGCCCGTCCCGGTGAAGGTTGGCGTGGCGTCGTTAGTGACCTGTCCTGCGGTCAGATTCCCGACCACGCCGCCCTGAATATCATCGGCGACGGCGCTGAGTACCGGCACTGCGGGTGGGGTCAGATCGACAATCACGTTATAGCTGTTGGAGCTGGTGCTGACGTTCCCTTGTGGATCGGTCGCGACCACCGTAAAGGTGTGTGAGCCTTCGGTGAGCGGCGTGGTGGGGGTGAAGGTCCAGTTCCCCAGATTATTAGCGGTGGCGGTGCCAATCTGGGTGCTGCCTTCGAAAATCGCCACGCTGCTGTTGGCTTCTGCCGTGCCCGAAAGGGTCGGCGTGGTGTCGTTGGTGGTGCCCCCGGTTGGGACATTCCCGGTCACGGTGCCGACATTATCGTCTGCCCCGACAATGACCGGCGTGGTGGAGACCGTATCGACCACGATGTTGAATGCCGGTGATTGTGCGCTTTCATTCCCCGCCGGATCGGTGGCGGAAATGGTCAGGGCGTGGTTGCCTTCTCCCAGCGCACCGCCTGGCGTAAAGCTCCAGGTGCCCGTCGAGCCGACAACCACGGTGCCAATGGCGGTACCGTGGTTGTAGATGGTAATGGTGTCGCCCGCCGTTGCGGTGCCGCTCAGGGTTGGGCGACTGTCGTTGGTGGTTTGACCGCTGGTGAGCGGCCCGGTACCAGGGCCGACATCATCGGTCACTGCGCCGAGCACCGGTGTACCAGGCGCGGTGAGATCGATGGTTACGGTAGCCGCCGGGGAGAGACCGCTCGTCAAACCGCCCACGGTGGTGGTGGCGGCAAAGCTGTGTGGCCCCTCGCCGAGCGGAATCAGCGAGCTGGTCGTCCACTCGCCGGTTGGGCTGGCGGTGACAACGGCGTATGGCACCAGACCCCCGTCAAGGTAGATGGTCACAATGCTGTTCGGTGGGGCGGTCCCGCTCAGGACTGGCGTGGTGTCGTTGGAACTTGCCCCTTTCACTTCGACGGTGCCATTCGTGCCGTTGTCATCAATGATCGACGTGATGGTCGGGACGGCTGGCAGATCCGGCGTGTCTGTGACTTGATAACCCGTTGGGCCGCTGACGTTGCCTGCCGCATCGCTGGCCGTGACGGTGAGGGTGGTTTCGTTGGTCTGTGCCGGTGACAGGGCAATGGAGTAATTGCCGCCCGCATCGGCCACACCGCGGCCCAGTTCAACGCCATTTTCCCCTTTCACGATTACCGTGGAACCGGCTTCTGCGGTCCCGGTCAACGGTGTGCCTTCGATTGCGAGACTGCTGACGACCGGTGCGTCTGGCGCATCCGTATCAACGGTCACGGTAACCGGCGCGCTCGGGGTGGCGTTCCCGGCGGCGTCAGTGGCCGTGACGATAATGGTATGAGGCGCATCGCTCAGCGCCGAGCCGTCTGGCAGCGTCAGCGTCCAGTTGCCGTTAGCGTCCACGGTGGCCTGTAGCGGCGCACCCCCATCAACAGAAACGGTAATGGTGCTCCCGACCTCGGTTTTCCCGCTGATGGTTGGCGTGTTGTCATTGGTGTACAGCACACCGTTCGCCAGCGTGCTGCTGGAGATCGTATCAATCTGCGGCGTCGTCGGGGCGACCGTATCCACCGTGATGGTGTACACCGGGCTGGTGCCGCTGACGTTACCCGCCGCATCGACGGAGGAGACAGTCAGGTTCAGCGCGCCGTCAGCGACGGTTGGGCTGGTCCAGGTCCAGGTGCCGTTGGTAACGTTGACGCGGTCAACTTCGACCCCGTTGTTATAGATAATCACCGTGTCGCCGCTGGTGCCCGTTCCGCTGATGGTCGGCGTGGTGTCTGATGTCGAACCGCCGCTCGCGACGGTGCCAGCGGTGATTGCCGGCGTCAACGGAGGCGTGGTATCCACGGTTATGGTCACCACCGGGGAGACGTCCGAGATATTCCCCGCTTCGTCCGTGGCGGTGGTGGTGAAGGCATGGGTGGTTTGCGTCAGCGGGGTGTCTGGCCGCCAGCTCCAGCTGCCGTCCGCGCCAACGGTGACGCGCCCGACCTCCTGCTTCGGCGCACCGCCGACGCTGTCGTAAATAATAATCACGTCGTTCGCCACACCGGTGCCGCTCAGCACCGGACGCGAATCGTTGGTGCTGTCGCCGTTGTCGACCGGCCCGGTGATTTGGCTGACGTTATCGGTGACGACCGGTGCGGTTGGCGTGGCAGGCGGGTCCGTATCAATCACGATGGTGACTGGCTGGGATGGCGCGCTTTCGTTGCCCGCGCCGTCTTGATTGGTGACCGTCAGGGCGACATCGTAAGAGCCGTTTGGCAGCGCCTGAGTCGGCGTCCAGCTCCATGTTCCGTCCTGCTGAACGGTGACCACATCGGGCTGTTTGACGCCATCAATGTAGATCGTGACCGTATCGCCCGGTGTACCGGTGCCGCTTAAGGTCGGCGTGGTGTCGCGGGTGGCTTCGCCCGGATTGAGCGGCGTGCCGGTCGGCAGGCCGTCCGGATTCACGGTGACGTCCGGAGAATCTGGCGTCGCAGGGGCCACGGTATCCACCACCAGACTAAACGGCGGTGAGGCGGTGGCGTTGCCTGCGGAGTCGGTCGCGACCACCGTCAGGGAGTGAGTGCCGTTGGTGAGCGGAGTGGTGGGGGTAAAGCTCCAGCCACCGTTACCGTCAAGCGTGGCAGTGCCGAGCAGAGTTGTGCCGTCGTAAACGGTAATAATCGTATCCGGCGGGGCGGTCCCCGTCATCGCAGGAAGGGTTTCGTCCGTCGGTGTGCCGCTGGTGACCGGGCCGGTGACAGCGCCGGAATTATCGGTGACCGTACCGATCGACGGCGCCGGTGGTGGCGTGGTGTCTACGATGATCTGGAAACCGTTTGAAACCGTGCCGACGTTCCCGGCCTGATCGATCGCGACGGCGGTGAGCGTATGCGGCCCACCCTGTGGGAGCGCCAGCGTCGGGGTAAAGGTCCATGCCCCGCCGCTGCTGACCAGCGCGGTGCCGATCTGCACGCCGTCCAGACGAATGCTGATGGTGGCGCCCGGTTCGCCCGTACCGTTGAGCGTCGGACGGGAGTCGTTGGTGATTTCACCCGTATCCAGCGGGCCGGTTCTGCCCGGGACATCGTCAACGACGGAGGTGATTACCGGTGCGGCAGGGATCACGCTATCAACCGTAATGCTCCAGCTGTTCGACGTGCCGCTGGCATTTCCGGCGTCGTCGATCGCGGTGGCGGTCAGGACGTGGCCGCCCTCGCGCAGGTGGACCGAAGGCGTAAATTCCCAGTTACCGCTTTGGGGAATGACGAGGGTGCCGATTTGATCGGAACCGCTGAACAGATAGAGCGTGGTGCCTGGCTCGCCGGTGCCGCGAATGGTCGGCGTCGGGTCGTTAGTCAGGCCGCCGTTGGCGACATCACCCACCACATTAACGGCGTCATCGTAGACCGAGGTGATCTCCGGCGTTTGTGCCGGGGTGGTATCCGGTGCCGTTACCGGAGCCGTGGGTCCGGTGTTGTTGGCAAGGTCCGTGGCGTCAGCCGTCAGCTTTTCGCCGTTAACTTGCGGCGGCGAAAGGGTAACGGAAAAATCGCCGTTGTCGCCCGTTTTGCCGCTGCCGATTTCCACGCCATCCGGCCCTTTAATACTCACCGTGCTGCCCGGTTCGGCCTGGCCGGTGACGGTCGTGCCATCGTCAGAAACCACCAGATTCGTTGGCGCCAGCGGATCGGTTGTATCCGGCGCGTCGGCGTGCCCTGGCTGACTGTCGTTGCCCGCGGCGTCGCTTGCGATCACATCCAGCACTTCGCCATTGGTTTGCGGCGGGGAGACTGGCACGGTGAAATGGCCGTTAGCATCGGTAGTGCCGGTGCCAATCACGCCGCCGCCGGTGTCTTTGATGGTGACGGTGCTGTTTGGCTCGGCGTTTCCGCTAACGCTGGTCCCGTCACCTGAGACCGTCAGCCCTGTTGGCGGGTTAGGCGCGATGCTGTCACTGGCGGTGACCGTGCCCGGGATACTGGCATTTCCGGCAGCGTCGGAGGCGACGACCGAGAGGGTTTGCCCGTTATTTTGTACGGTATTCAGGTTGATGGTGTAGTTGCCGTTGCCATCCGCAACGCCGGTGCCGATCACACCGGTGCCGTTGCTGATGGTGATCGTGCTGTTCGGTTCAGCCGTGCCGGTGACCTGGTTCCCGGCGGGATTGAGGGTGACGGTCGGCTGGCCTGGCGCGATTGTGTCGACGATAAAGTTAATCTGCTGGGACAACCCGCTCTGGTTTCCGGCGGCGTCAATTTCACGCACGGTGACGGAGTGGGGGCCTTCCGCCAGCGGGCCGTCAGGCGCTACGCTCCACAGCCCGTTCGGGCCGACGGTGACTCTGCCCACTTCCACGCCGTTATCGTAAATAATAATCGTACTGCCCGGATCGCCACGGCCCGTGAGCCTCGGCTGGCTGGCGTCGGTTGTCTGGCCTGCTGTAACCGCGCCGCGTATGGAGCCGACTTCATCGTTCACCACAAAGGCCGATGGCGCGGCGGGCGCAGTCACATCGACATTAATCGTAAAGCCCGCTGAGGCGGGGCCGGTATTGCCCGCCACATCCGTGGCGCGCACCGTCAGCACATGGCTGCCTTCACTCAGATTGACCGACGGGGTAAAGCTCCAGCTGCCGTTCGCGGCAGCGGTGACGGTGCCAATCGCAATGCCGTTATCGTAGATCGTGACCGTTGAATTCGCTTCGGCAGTGCCCGTGAGCTGCGGGCGCTGATCGTTGGTGCTGCCGCCATTGTTCACCGGCCCGGTGACAGGATTGACGTCATCCGTGATGCTGGAGATCACAGGGGCCGTCGGCGCGACGGTATCCACCACAATGGTGATCCCCGCAGAAGGCGGGCTGGTGTGGCCTGCCGCATCGGTCGCGGTGGTGGTCAGGGTGTGGCTGCCGTTAGCCAGCGCGTTAGGCGGCGTGAAACTCCAGTTGCCGTTGGCATCCACTTTGGTGGTGCCGATTTTGGTGCCGTTGTCGAAGACAGTGATGGTGGTTCCGGCTTCGCCGATACCGCTCAGGGTAGGGCGCGCATCATCGGTTCGCTGCCCGTTATCCAGCGGGCCGGTTTCGCTGCCGACATCGTCGTTAACGATTAAAATGTCCGGTGCGTCGGGCGTGACCAGATCCGGGGCGGTCGCATGGGCCTCTTTACTGACGTTGCCGGAGGAGTCGGTCGCGGTGGCAGTAATCTGCTCGCCGTTGTTGAGCGAGGTGCCCAGTTCAATAGTGAATTTACCGTCGCTGCCGGTTTTACCGGTGCCGACCAGGTTTCCGTTCGCATCTTTCAGGGTGATGGTGCTGTTCGGTTCTGCCGTCCCGGTAACGATATTGCCGTCTGCCGAGAACTGCAGATTGGTCGGCGCGTCAGGCGGCGTGGTATCCGGGTCAGACGGGTTCCCCGGATTACCTGGGTTGCCGTTGCCATTATCATCGTCTCCGCCACCCCCTCCGCCACCGCCACCGCCGCCAGCGGCAAGCGCGATCCCACCTGCGACAGCGACGCCACCGAGCACCCACGGCCAGATCGCCGCGCCGCCCGTATCACCGGAGGAGGCCATCAGCGCATCGATCGAGGAAATCGCTTCATAGTGTTCTGTGGCGGCGGTGGGATCTTCAATCCACCACAGCGCGCCGTTGCCCTCTTCCAGCACCAGCTGGCTGGCGCCCTGAGCGTCTCCGACGTAGAAGTTTTTGAGGGTGATGGTTTCGCCCGAATTCAGGGTCACGATCAGGTCTTCGCCGCTGCGCGTGTAGTGTGAAATGTCGCCTCGCCCAACGTGGAGCTTCACAATAGAGGAGTGATCCAGAGTAACCTGAGTGCCTTCGGTGGTGGTTTCCACGCCAGTAAGTTTCGAAATGACAGAGATTTGGCTCATATTGATGACTCCCAACAGATTTTTATTGATATGGCGTGCAAGACGAAGCCATCATCTTTCTGCGGGTACAGAGCGCCCCCGGCGGAGTCGCTATTTTTAAAATAGTGCTCACCGTTGTTATCTTCAGAGCGGCCGATGCCCGCCAGCAATTAGTGGCAACATCAGATGAATCGATTTATTTGCTTTGGGTTAACTTGTATTCGGCGTTTTTTGTGTTATATAAAGCCCTGTGATTTATAAAGATATTATTTGAATGGTCTGAAAATGATATAGCTATAAATAACGGAATATGCAAATGAAGCGCCAATTATGGACAAGTTAACCCCTTCTGAATTGAATAGTTTTCTGCCGGTTTGTACAGCTTGCGCGAGGGTGCTGAGCCTTGTGGCATAAGGCTTTGCTGTTTTTGCCTGTCATTTGTTAAATATAATACCAAAGCATTTATTTGAATATATTTGATATTTTAGAATGTAAATGGGTATTTAATTAAGGCGGGCTTAATTGTTAATTCAGGTGGGGTTAAGAAATTATTTATACGATATATTATGTTTGTGACCGAATTAAAAATAAAAATGGCGGGCGGTGAAGAGTGTGCTATTAGAGACAGGAATTAAGCCTGCGTTAATTATTATCTGAATCTACCGTTCACTGATGACGGATGGCATAGGCCATAAGTATGATTTCGGCTGTCATTTCAACTGCGTTTTCTGCGAATAGAATCGGACGCTCGGGCGTTTACTCCTTGTTGACCTGCCCACCTCCACCAGGAGTAGAAAATGAACGCATCCTCAGTCCGTACCTTTACCCGTCCTCTGGCTATCCCGGTACTGTTATTTTTGTTACAGACCCCGCAGGGCTTTGCCATGGGCAATACTGATACTGAAAGCAAAACGCCGGACTGCCCCTCAGGGCAGGTCTACGACAGTGTGAGTAAGAAGTGTGTCCCGGAGAAAACCAGCAGCCTCAGCGATGAGGACAAAACCAATTATGCGTACCACCTCGCGAAAAAAGGCGAGTATCAGGCGGCATTGAACCTGCTGGATACGTTAAAAAACGCCAACACGGCCGAGGCGTGGAACTACCGTGGCTATGCGACCCGCAAACTGGGGCGCACGGATGAAGGCATTGGCTATTACCAGCGATCGCTCGCCCTGCAGCCCAACTATGCCAAAGCGCGGGAGTATCTGGGGGAAGCATGGATGGTAAAAGGTCGCCCGGATCTGGCGAAAGAGCAGCTTAAAGTCATTGCCGGGATCTGCGGCCAGGATTGCGAAGAGTACCGCGATCTGCAGGCGGCAATCGACGGGCATCCGGAGTCCTGATCTCTGCGGGAGGGGGAGAAAATCACAACCAGTGACGTTCGCCAACAGCTGGCGGCACATCTGACGCGTCTCTGGCGCTACGGACTGGTGCTGTCGCGCAACCGGGATCTGGCTGAAGAGTTGGTTCAGTCCACCTGCGTCCGCGCGCTCGAAAGGAGCGCGCAATATACGCCGGGCACGCGGATTGACCGTTGGCTGTTCTCGATTTTGCACTCGATCTGGATCTCCGAACTGCGCGCGCGCCACGTCCGCCAGGGGCAGGGGTTTGTCCCTGGCGAAGATCTGATCGCCCCGGATACCCACGGGCAGGATGACGATCGTCTGCATTATCAGCAAATCATGCAGAGGGTGAATGACCTCCCGGAAGCCCAGCGCAACACGCTGTTTTTAGTCTATGTCGAAGGATTTACCTACCAGGAGGCGGCGGATACGCTGTCGGTTCCCATTGGCACCATTATGAGCCGACTGGCAACGGCGCGGGCGCGGCTCGCCAAAACGGTGGATGTCCGTCCGGTGGCGAAGGAGAAACGCTCATGAACTCGTTACGTTTTACGCCCCCTTATCACGACGATGCGATTATCGCCTGGCTGGATGGCGAGATGGAGAGCGCCGACGCCCGTGTTTTTGAAGCACAACTGTGTGTGGATACCTCCCTGGCACAGCGCATGGAGACGCTGAAAAACAGCCATCAGGACTATCAGCAGGCGTTTGCCCCGTTGCTGAAAGAGGCACCCGAAGCGCAGATGCAGCAGCGGCTCGATAACTATCTTGCAGGCGCGCGCGCAGGCGTCAGCCGACGTGCGCTGATTGCCGCGTCACTGAGTTTCCTGGCGATCGGTTCCGGGCTGGGGTATCTGGCGCGCCCTATGGCGGTGATAATGAGTGAGAACGAGCAGATTCGCGATCTTGAAGCTCAGTATATGTCGCTTTACAGCGCTGAAACCCTGCTGGATGTCGACAACTCGCCGTCGGTGATTGCCCAGGGGATCCAGCGAACCGCCCAGGATATCGGCCTGAAAGTGAATGAGCAGCAGCTGGCTCTTGCGGGCGCCGAGCTGAAGATGGTGCGGATGCTGCGCTACGACAGCACCGCTATCGCGCAGATCGTCTGGCTGCACGCGGATTTCGGCCCGCTGGCGCTGTGCATTTCGCCTCTTGAGAAGGCCGTTGTCACGGATATCAAAAACGAGCAACGGCACAGCATGAATATTGCCTGGTGGAACGACAGTGACTATCAGTATGTGCTGATTGGCCGCACCCCGTCGAAGGCGCTCACCGCCAGCGCACGCCAGCTGCAGTTAAGGCTCTTATGACGCGTGGGCGTCGATCGCAATTTTTATCGCGATGCGGTCATCTACCACCATCGCGAATTTATCCATGTGATAGGCGGAGCGTGAGATGGCGGTGGTGGCATTAAGGGAGATTGCCTCCGCCGCGTTGTCTTCGTCCAGAGTCGCTTCCAGGATCACCGGGCGCTGAATATCTTTGACCTTTAGCGAGCCAAACACTCTGTAATGGCCAGCGCCCAGCTCCACCACGCGGGTACTGCTGAACCTGATCGTAGGGTAGCGCGCGGCATCGAAAAACATATCGCTCTTGAGCCGCCAGGTGAGCAGACGGTTAGAGGCCACCAGCGTGGCGACGGGAATGGTCACATCAATGCGATCGGCAAATTCATTGGTTGGGTCCAGCGTGACGTTTCCCGTCACGCCATTGAGATTCGCCCAGGAAAGGATGCCGCCAAAGGCATGCCACGACAGGGTGATGGGCGTTTTTTCGCTGTTAATGGCATAGGTAACCGGCATTGCGTAGAGGGCAGGGCACAGCAGCATAACCATGAGCAGGGTGACAGAGCGAATCATGAGGCAATCTCCAGTAGGCGGGCAAGGTGTAAACGCGCAGTCAGGGAGATTTATTCGCAGGAATCAGAAATAAAAAAGGCCGCGACGGCGGCCTTTATCGGGGGGAGAAAACTTATTCAGTGACTTTCTTTTCCAGCGACGAAGCGCCTTCTTTGGTTTTGTTCCAGCCTTTCTCCGTCCCTTCTTTAGTGGCATCCCAGCCCTTCTCGGTGCCTTCTTTGGTTTTATGCCAGGCTTTCTGGGAGTCTTCACTCACTTTGCTGCCGAAGCTTTCGCTTTTACCTTCAGCGGCGTGTTTGGATTTGAGCTTCAGCTCTTCACCTTTGTTCTGCTCTTCATGCAGTTTTTGTTTCGCGTCATTGGCGTTCGCTTTCGCGGCGGCAACGGTGTCGTCGGTTGCGTGTGTGGTTGCGGCAAAAACTGGTGAAGCCAGCAGAAGTGCAGATAATGCAATAATTGTCTTTTTCATAATATCCTCAATTCACGTTATTCATGTTATGAGCGTGATTAAGAATGGCACGAGCGAAGCGGCATGGCTTTAGGAAAAAACTGTAAGTGGATCAAGGGTGAAAATTCAGGCGTGCGTTAAAGATGTTTATCACCTCTGCCAACAAGAGATATTCCGCCGCGCTTTAAGACAGATTCAGGCCACTTATAAATAGGGCGCAGGGTAATCGTGGCGGGTAAATGCCACAGGGTAGGGCGTCGGTTTACTGGCTCAGTATCCAGCAGGCTGCGCCTGTCATTTACGGCACACAGTCACGCAGTTATGTGCGCGTTTTTCTCTGTTCACGATAACAATCGCTGAAAAATTTCAGCCGGTGGCCGATAAACACGTTAGGGTTCTCGTGAAAGGAGCATTGCGTTGTGTGGTGTTTGCCGGGCGAGACGAAATTCTGGAATATTGAACGATTCCATTATTAATGATTTCGGTGAGAAATCACAAAAGCAGCATCAGTCCTTAACGTTTTAATGATGAAAATTAGCGAGCCGAAACGCATATTGAATGTTTAAAAAAAAATGGAGCCTGTCAGGGACAAATACCGCTTACTTTTGGTGTAATATTATTACAGCCTTGCCAGAAGTAACTGATTCCAGGGGCGTTGTTATTGCCGATGACTTTGCTTGTAAGGACGGTGTTACTTATTACTGTAAGTAAACGTAGGGTCAGGGATGCCAACACTTCCTTGTAGATGTCTTGAAAAGTTTGTCGGGTGAGAAAAATCATGTGAACACAGGTTTTGGCTACCCTTATTTTTTCTGGATAAATCAATAAAAAAACAGGAGATATCACATGGTCAGTAAGTCATTGATAACCAGCCTCAATAATATTAAAGGCCTGGATTTAAATCTTTTACTCACATTTGAAGCCGTTTATCAGCACAGAAGTGTCACCAAAGCTGCGGGTCTGTTAAACATTTCGCCGCCAGCAATCAGCCAGTCACTTACCAAGCTCCGGGAGTTTTTTGGCGATCCGCTCTTTGTGCGTGAAGGTAAGGGGCTGGTGGTAACAACGACGGCCGAGAGCCTGCATGCGCTGCTAAGCGAACATTTCCATGCCCTGCTGGATAACCTCAATAACTTCTCCGATAAAAACATCAAATCACGGTTCGTCATTCATGCCACGCCGTATGCGGCCTTACGCATCCTGCCTGAGATTTTCGCGATGATCGAAAAAAGTGGGATTAACTGTGAGATCGTCCATCTTAGCTCGGACCCGAATTTTGATAATGCTGAAGATATTCTTATCTATCGCAAAGCCGATATCATTTTTGATACCACCTCACACTATGGATTCTCAACCATCACTGAGCCGTACACGGTCGAAAAAGCGGTCGCCATTTGTCGTAAGGATCATCCGCGATTGAAAGATAAGCTTACGCACGAAAGTATGAAAACTGAGAAATCCACCTTTTTGAATATCAAATCAAACGGCTTACAACAAACACAATCGGATATTGAGAATTATTTCGGGGAAAGAACCTTCTCATTTTCGAGTAGCTCATTACATGTCAATGCCTCTATCGTTGAACGTTCGGATTCAGTGAGCTTTATTCCAGAGTGGTTTGCGCGGAAGTTTTCAGATATTTATAACTTTAAAATACTGGATTGCGATTTTTCGCCGCAGCCGGTAAATATATTCATGACCTACAATAAAGCATCGTTGAGAAACAATAACTTCGTGGGGTTATTAAATATCATAAAAGAATGTAAAATTTCTTTTAAATGAAAGGAGTACAAGAAAATGCTCAACTGGCATTTTCTTGTACGTAGAGTTTTGAGATCAACAGCGTGACGGCGTTAACAATCTGTCTACTTACTTGTAAGCAACTGCCATTTGAATTGCACTTGAAACACTGCCCGGAGTAACGGCAGAGCCTTTACCATCATTCTTGACATGAGTTTTTAAGTTAAAAGATGCAGCATGTGTTGCATAGTCAATGTTAACGTTCATTGACTTTCCATTGCCAACATTTGCGGAGGAATAGCTGGTGACCAGTTCCACCTCAACATTTTTTGCCGTACCCGAGTTAGCATAGTAATCGGTATTAGAGGCGGTGCCAGAGAATGTAGCGGTGGCGCTTGTCGTTGTCGCCGGGCAGTTGGTCAGATTGACCGAGAAGCTGACATAATCAGATGAGGTGCCGGTTGCCGCTAACTTCGTGGCATCAATATCGCCCAGGTCGACGTTTTTCACGGCTTCTATAGTACATGGCGAAGCCACAACGGTGCCGGTAATATTGATTGTCGAATCAGCAGCATGTGCATTACCTGACATTGCTAATAAAGCAAGGGGCACTAACCCCAGAGAAATTAACGTATTTTTGCGACTAGATTTTCCCTTCATTATAAATCCTTAATATAACTTTGTTGATGGTATTCAAACGATTAACGTCCGAGAGGAACAAGAGAAGACTCCTGAACGGTACTTAATACAAATATAGGAAACTTTAGAAAAGTAACGGCTATTACGCACTGCAAGAAGATTATCATTCCATCGTAAATAAAGTCTCTTAATCATGCATTAAGGTCCGCTTAATGATTTGAAACACCTTGTAATATCAGCACGTTACCTTTGTGAAGTGCATTTAAGGCTACCGGTGCTTTAAATTAGATGACGACAAAGCTCATTCAACTAAATATTATGGCGCCAGTGGAGTGCACCACCTGGTTTTAAACACAAACCGTTATCAGAAGTCGTTCTACTGAAGGTCTGCACCACTATATCTGTGTTACTACATGAATTAATTCCCAAGTGAATGGGTTAGTCTCTAAATAAAGGATGTAAAATGAAATTTGTTAAATTAGCAGTCCCTGCGCTGATCGTTGCTGGCATGTTTAGCTCTGCTGCTATGGCAAGCGATGGCACCATTAATTTCACCGGTGATATCGTCAACGCACCTTGTGTCGTTTCCACTGACACGCAAAATCAGAACGTGAACCTGGGTCAGGTGAAGTCTTCTGCCTTTGCAAAAGCGAAAGATTCTTCAGCTTACAAAGATTTTCAAATCGTTCTGGAAGAGTGCACCACCACCACGCTGAAGAGCACCAACATTACCTTCCGCGGTTCAAGTGATGAAGTGAATAAGGACCTGTTAAGCATCGGTGGTCAGTCTGGTGCCGCTAAAGGCGTGGGCATTGAAATTTCTGATGCGACCACTGCTACCGTCATTCCACTGAACAAGGCCAGCTCCGACTTTGCTCTGAAGGATGGTCAAAATACGCTGATGTTCAAAGCGCGCTACGTCGCTACCGCAATACCAGTTGTTTCTGGTCACGCAAATTCTCAGGCTGAATTCCAGCTCGCCTATAAGTAAATAATTCAGGGCACCAACATCCGTTGGTGCCCGCCTTTGAGGAATTAATTGTGAAATTCAACGTAAAATATCTTGCTGCTGGTTTAATGCTGGCTGCGGCGGCGCCGTCTGCATTCGCTGTGGGTGGCGTGGTCGTGGGTTCTACGCGAGTGGTATATGATGCTAAAAATAAAGAAGCATCACTTACCGTATCTAACAAAACTGAAAAACAGTATTTCCTTATTCAATCCTGGGTTGATGACAGCAACGGAAATAAAAATGTTCCCTTTTCGTTAACGCCACCGTTATTTCGCTTAAATGCTGGCAAAGAAAATATGCTGCGTATTATCAAAACGCCGGGCGATCTTCCTGCCGATCGTGAATCTGTGTTCTGGGTTAACGTAAAAGCGATTCCACCAGCGCCAGAAGAAGGCGAATCACAGAATGTGCTGCAACTGGCGATTAAAACACGAATTAAGCTTTTCTATCGCCCAACAAGCTTAACGACAAAAGTCGAAGATGCGCCAGCACAGCTGCAATGGTTCCACTCAGGCAATAAATTACTGGTGAAAAATCCATCCGAGTATGCGGTGACGTTGGATAAGGTGAGTATTAATGGTAACGACGTAAAAGACGTCAATATGGTTTTACCAAAAGGCGAAGCAACCTATGAGTTCCCTGCTGCTGCGGGTAATTCTCAGGAATTGCAGTTTACGGCGATAACGGATTACGGCGGAAGCACCAATCCTGTCAAAGCCGCGATTAAGTAATCCTCTTTTTTCAATGGAATCATGATCAAGAGATAGTGAATGTCACACGTTAAAATATCCACAATGGATTACAATTTTTTCAAAAATACGTATAAAAAGAAAAAATTTGGATATTTTGCTATGGGTAGCATCGTCCTGGCTGCTTTTTCGCAGGGCTGTTACGCCGAAGCTAATTTCAATCCAGCATTTCTTGAACATGTTGATGGCGACGTAGCCGACCTGTCGGCATTTGCTTCCGACAACGGCGGTCAACAACCAGGGAGATACCTGGTTGATATTATTGTCAACGATGCCAAAGTTGATCACCGCTATGTTGAGTTTATCGCAACGCCACAGAACGGTACGGATATTGATAAAGAGAAATCGGTTGGCCTTACTCCCTGCTTTACGCAAGAGGAGCTTGAGTCTTATGGGGTGAAGTTTCCGAAAAAGGCCGATGAGCAAGCATCGAACGACGAGAGCGATGCCGCTGAAGTCAAGCCAAAGGAAGCCGCCACTAAAGCAGAATGTTCACTGACGTTGCTTACCGTAAAAGACGCGACATCTGAGTTTGATTTTGGGCAACAACGATTGCTCATTACCATCCCACAGGCATTGATTGCACAAAATGCCCGGGGCTACGTTGATCCTAAAAACTGGGACGATGGAATCACCGCGCTGCTGCTCGACTATGATTTTTCGGGCGCAAACGAGAAGCAAAAAGATCACGGTTCGTCGTTCTCCTCGAGTTCTTCGGACTCTTCGGAATCCGGCTCAGAAAGTAACAGCAGCGATAATAGCTATTACCTGAACCTACGCTCCGGTTTCAATCTCGGCCCGTGGAGATATCGCAACAACTCCGCGCTGAATAAAAGCAACGGTGAACGCAAGTGGCAAAGCATCAATAACTACGTGCAGCGTAGTATTGTGTTTCTGAAATCGCAGCTGGTGATGGGGGATAGTTTCTCCACATCAGATATCTTTGACGGCCAGCAGTTCAGAGGCGTCCAGATTGCTTCTGACGATGAAATGCTACCGGACAGCCTGCAAGGGTTTGCGCCCATCGTCAGGGGCATCGCGAAAACGAACGCCCAGGTCACCATTAGCCAAAATGGATACGTTATCTATCAAAGCTATGTGTCACCCGGTGCATTCGAAATTTCGGATCTCTATCCCAGCGGTAACAGCGGCGATCTGACGGTGGAAGTAAAGGAAAGCGACGGAAGTTTGCAAACCTTTGTCCAGCCATATGCGTCAGTACCTGTGTTACAGCGTGAAGGGCGCACGAAATATAGCGTAACGGCGGGTGAATACCGCGACGGCTATGGCGGTGCTACGCCGACCTTTGGGCAATTTACGTTGATTCACGGCTTTGCAAAAGGCCTGACGATGTATACCGGTATGCAGGGAAGTAAAAACTACGCTGCGCTGGCGCTCGGTGTGGGGAGTAACTTAGGCGAAATTGGCGCCGTTTCATTGGATGTGACACAGGCAAAAACAGATCTGCCTGATGGTGTCACTGAGAAGGGGCAGTCGTATCGTTTCCTGTTTGCAAAATCATTCGTGAACAGCGGAACCGATTTTAGATTATTGGGTTATCGTTATTCCACCAGTGGTTTCTATACCCTTCAGGAGTCTGTTGACCTTAATGATGAAGATAACAGCCTCGCAAAATTTGATATACGTACTCATAAGCGGAGCAAAATAGAAGGGTCGATTAACCAGTCATTACCGGAAGAGATGGGTTCATTCTATTTTTCGGCCAGTGTACAGGATTATTGGGGCGATGATTCAAAGGAACAAACGTTGCAATGGGGTTATAGCAATGTCTGGAACGGTATTGCGTATAACCTGGCGTTTAATAACAGCTATATCTCCGGTCAGGATAGTGATAAACAATTTACGCTGAGTGTATCGTTACCTTTAGACCGCTGGCTGAAAGGCTCATGGGCAACCTATAACATGACCCATGACAGTAATGGGCAAGTCACCCAGCAGGCGGGTATTAGCGGCACGTTACTGAATGATAACAACCTTAATTACAGTGTGAGTCAAAGCCAGGGCAATAAAGGCCAGGGTGGCTCAGGCAATACCAATATTATGTATCAAGGGCGTTATGGTAACGCGAACGTTGGCTATAGCTATAACAAATATTCTAATCGCCTGAATTATGGCTTGAAAGGTGGAGCCGTTGTTCATAGTGGCGGTATCACGCTTTCTCAACCCTTAGGCGAGACAGTGGCTTTAGTTGCTGCGCCAGGCTCAGGTGATACCAGAATAAAGAATACCAACGGCATCCATACCGATGAAGAGGGTTACGCGGTACTGACGTATATTTCACCTTATCGTCGAAATACGGTTTCTCTTGATACCACAAGTTTACGACAGAATGTGGAATTAGATGAAAGCGCCAAAGATGTCGTGCCGACACGCGGTGCCGTAGTTAAAGCGTCATTCGTTACGCATATCGGTTATCGCGTAATGATGCAAATAAAACAAAATAATGGAAAGTTTTTGCCCTTTGGTACCTCTGTTTCCCTCCAGAACAACGATGGTGGAATTTCAGCAGGTTTAGTCGGTGAAGCGGGCGAAGCTTATTTAAGTGGACTCCCGGCTAAGGGATCGCTTCTCGCGCAATGGGGTAAAGGAGTTGGGGAATCCTGTACGGTAAATTACCAAATCCCTGACAGTCCAGCGGAAATTGACATCATCAGTCTTAAAGAAATTTGTGAAGTTCACTAATTTCATACATTAACTCAACGTAAGTAAGGAAAAATCATGAACATGAATGGAAAAAAAATCGCGTTGTTCGCGCTGTCGGCGATTGCGCTTAGTGGTGCAATGGGGTCTAACGCTTTTGCTGCAGACAGCACTGTGAACGTAAAAGCGAATATCGTTTCGCCGACCTGCGTCGTGTCGACGGATTCAAAAACCGTCTCTATTCCTTTGGGTGAGGTTCAGGCAAACACCATTGCGGCCGCAAAAAGCTTTTCATCATGGTCGACTAACTACACGCTTAACCTGACGGGCTGCCCAAGCGTCACCACCAAGGTCAATGCGACCTTCGCCGGGACTGCGGATACCAACGACGCGAATGGCTATGCCAACGCGGCGTCAGGTGGTTCGAAAGCCGTGAGTACGCAGCTGGCGAAAACCGACGGCACAACGTTCCTGAAGAACGGCGCCAGCTATGGCAACGTGACGGTAGACAAGGGGAACGCCAGTTTTACGGTTAAAGCCCGTCTCTACAGCGAAAAAGGTGCTGTTGCGCCAGGTGCGGTAAGTTCTGCTGTGCAGGTTACTTTCACCTATAGCTAAGCGGCTACGGATAAGTGAGCAAAGGATGGTGAAAACAATCGTGACGGCGTTCTTTGTAGTGTTGCTTATATCGGCGTCGAATGCCTTTGCCGATGAAGGAACAGCATTGAATATATCTGCCAATATCGTGGCCTCTCCCTGTACGTTATCGGAAGACACGGTACATGGTAATGTTCCGCTGGGCAGTTTTTATACTAACGAACTGAGTAATCGCGGGGATGCAACGGGCTGGGTGCCTTTTGCATTGAAATTGACGGAGTGCCCGGTGACGACAACAGCGGTTTCTGTCGTCTTCACGGGCGATGCCGACGAGAGTAACCCTGATTTCTTTAAAAACATGGGAAGCAGTTCTCATGTGGCGATTGAAATCAAAGACACCGGCGGCAGTATTGTCCGGAATGGCGCCACTCGTACGATTACCGTCAACCCATCACATGATGCCGTACTGGATTTGCAATCCCGAATGGTTACCCCGCAGGGGAGTGCCACCGCGGGTTCTGTGACAGGATTAGTCGAGCTCTCTTTCTCCTATCAATAACGCTGGGCAGCATCCAGGATGCTGCTCAGCATTTAACAAGAAGTATGACTATGCGCAAAAAAGTAAAAAGTTTATTTATGACTTTCATCATTTTTACCTTATTCCCAGCGATCGCCAACGCGGGAATTGCGCTAGGTGGCACAAGGCTCATTTACGATGCGCGCGAGAAATCTGCCGCTATAGATGTATTAAATACGGAACAACAAATTTATCTTATTCAGGCGTGGGTAGAAGGTGCCGATAAAACCCCCGTGCCGTTTGTGCTGACACCGCCACTTTTCAAAATCAATAAAAAGAGTCAGCGCAGTTTACGCGTGATGAAAACGCAATCATCTTTGCCCGAAAATAAAGAATCCTTGTTTTGGTTAAGTGTTAAAGCTATCCCTTTAGCCGAAAAAAAAGCGGGGACGGTCGAACTTGCCGTTAAAACCAGAATAAAATTAATTTATCGTCCTAAGGGGCTGGACGAACCTGCAAGCGATATCAGTAACATACTGAAGTGGTCATTACAGCAAAATACGCTGTCTGTAGCGAATCCGACGCCCTATTACATCAGTTTTTACTCTGTGAAACTGAATGAGACGACATTAAATGATGTGAAGGTAATTGCACCTTTTTCATCCGTTAACTTCACGTTATCCGGCGTTGATCTCCACGGCGTTCTGTCATGGATGACAATTAATGACTATGGTGCGAAAAGTGAACTTTTTTCCACGCAAATTTAAACACAACTGATTAATCTGTGAGTAATGTTATGTTGAAATATAAATCTTCAGTTTCACCGGCTGTGATTATTTTAGGGCTGCTGGCGGGTGTCTGTACTGCATTATTTTGTGGTTCTGCTTCGGCAGCAGGGTCTGGTCATTGCACCCCTGGTACGACGGGTGGCCCAAAGGAATTTTCTTTTAGCTACAACAGAACGATTACGTCACCGGCGGATAATAAAACAGGTGAGACCCCTGTCGTGTATGAGTGGGATTTAGGCGACTATTATACAGCCCAATGTGATACGGATCAGTTAGGGCGGACTTTTTATTTCAAGGCGGATGCCGGGGGGGCACCTGTTGGGCATGCGAGCCAATGGTATATTCTTGATAACAACATCGAATATCAAACTGTAATCATGGTATATGATGGTGAGGGGAATACGGATAATTATTATACCGTTCCTTTTACCGACGTTCCTAATAATGTATATCATGGTATTCTAATGGGTCAGGATACAAATTTTTATACTGGAAGTAAGGGAAACGTAAAACTCTATATCAGACGTCCGTTTGTTGGTAAGCATATTATTCCCCCAACGTATCTGGCCGGAATTTATGCCACGACCACCAAAGGTTCTTATGCTTCAAGAAGTATGGCGAGTGTCACCATGTCAGGGACCGTTACCGTGCCTCAAACCTGTATTATCAATGAGGGTGACATTATCAATATCGATTTCGGTAATATTGCGCAAAATGTGTTTAACACCAAAGGGCAGCCTCCAACCGGGTTCTCTAAAAAGAGAGTCGATTTTTCGATAAAATGTTCAAACATTGCTAATGGCGTAGACGTGAGCCTTGAATTTAATGGTACGCCGGATACGACTGACTCAACGGCTGTAAAAACAGACAACAAAGATATCGCCATTCGCCTGGACGATACCTCAAACAATCCGATCAGCCCTAAGGGGGGCGAGATCCCGGTAAACTTTAACTACAACAACCAAACCGGTACCAGTGCGATGCAGCTTTATCCGATTAACTCGACTGGCAATGTGCCAAAAACAGGGATATTCAATTCCCAGGTGACGGTTACAGTGGATATACAGTAAAAAGACGAAACCGGCATGGCAGCGCAGAAGAATGAGTGTGTGATTCTCAATGAAAGGAAAATGCTGGCCATGTAACCCGCGATAACGCCAGGCATAGCCGAAGGCAGTTTTATCAGCAGCCAACAGAGCGGGAATGCCGACAGTCTGGCCCGGTGCGAGAGAGATTTTCGCACCGGGCTGGTGTAACACCGTATTTTAGCGCCTTACGCTTTTTCCCCGACATTAATAAACGCATACCTCTCTCCTGAGTTCCGCTGGAATGTAGATAGCGGATTTAAGCCAGTGAAAGGATCAGTGTCGGTACTGCCCCGCTTGAGACCCGGGTGGGACAGTCATTGTGCTCTCCGGCGACGTTATTTCGCCTGCAATTCTCTGCGCACGATTTCTGCACCGGCGCTTAATGCATCCAGCTTGCCTCGTGCGACGCCACGCGGTAGCGGGATCATGCCGCAGTTGGTGCACGGATAAAGTTTGTCGGCATCGACATACTGCAGTGCTTTTCGAAGCGTTGCAGCGACTTCTTCCGGTGTCTCAATCGTATTGGTCGCGACGTCGATGGCACCGACCATCACCTTTTTGCCGCGAATAAGCTCCATCAGCTCCATCGGAACATGCGAGTGATGGCACTCCAGAGAAATAATATCGATATTCGATTTTTGCAGTTTCGGGAAAATCTCTTCGTACTGTCTCCACTCAGTGCCCAGCGTTTTTTTCCAGTCTGTGTTGGCTTTAATGCCGTAGCCGTAGCAGATATGGACAGCCGTTTCACACTTCAGCCCTTCAATGGCTCTTTCTAATGTGGCGATACCCCAGTCATTCACTTCATCAAAAAATACGTTAAAGGCCGGCTCATCAAACTGGATAATATCGATGCCCGCCGCTTCTAATTCTTTCGCTTCTTCATTGAGAATTTTAGCGAATTCCCAGGCGAGTTTTTCACGGCTTTTATAGTGATTGTCATACAGCGTGTCGATCATGGTCATCGGTCCCGGCAGGGCCCATTTGATCGGTTGGGTGGTTTGCTTGCGCAGGAACTTCGCATCTTCAACGAAAACGGATTTCTTGCGGCTCACCGGACCCACGACGGTGGGCACACTCGCATCATAGCGGTTGCGGATCTTCACGATCTCACGCTTCTCGAAATCCACGCCCTCGAGATGCTCGATAAATGTCGTGACGAAGTGCTGGCGCGTTTGCTCGCCGTCACTGACGATATCAATGCCTGCCTGCTGCTGATCTTCCAGACATAAACGCAGGGCATCGAGTTTGCCGTCAACCAATTCCTGACCTTCCAGCTTCCACGGCGACCAGAGTGTCTCTGGCTGCGCAATCCAGGAGGGCTTAGGCAAACTGCCCGCAGTCGATGTGGGTAATAATTTTTTCATCACAGGTGACCTTATATTTTTATGGATAAATCAGATAACGGGTTCAGCAGACCATTGTTTAAGAACAGACTGATAAGGTTTTATAAATTGTTCTTCGGTAAATTTCCCTTGCTCAACAGCCAGCTGGCTACGTTCTTCCCGGTCATAAACAATGCGGGTTAATGAATAATCCTGGAAATTCAAACTTGGTTGATACTGTTTTCCCGCCCGGGAATTAGCATTGTAAATTTCAGGGCGATAAATCTTCTGGAAAGTCTCCATCGTACTGATGGTGCTGATCAGCTCAAGATCGGTGTAATCGCTGAGTAAATCGCCACTGAAGTAAAATGCCAACGGCGCAACGCTGTTTTCAGGCATGAAGTAGCGGGCGCGCAATCCCATTTTGGCGAAGTAGTCATCCGTCAGGGAAGGGGCATCCTGCTGATATTCGATGCCTAAAACTGGGTGCTGAGTACCGGTGCGATAATAGGTATTTTTGCTCGACACACTCAGGCAGATAACCGGTGTTTTACTGAAATGCGCTTTGTAAGTATCTGAACTAATAAAGCGTTTAAATATATCGCCGTGTAATACGCCAAAATTATCCGGCAGGCTAAATCCTGCTTTATCTTTATTATGTTCTGGCAATACCACGCTGAAATCATAATCGCGCACATACGAGGAAAAGTTATTCCCCAAAATGCCTTCAAAACGCTGATTGGTTTTTTTATCAAGGATACTGGTTTTTAAAATTTCAATCACCGGGAAGGCGTCTGATACTCCCTCGCCCTTGATATTCAGCTGAGCCGTAATGATGTCCAGCTCAACGGTGTAGCGGTCACTTGTGTGGTTGTCCCACTGCGCCAGAGAATTAAAGCGGTTATCGATCATCGCCAGAGTGTTGCGCAGGTTTTCCTGACGTTTCTCACCCCTGGCCAGATTGGCAAAGTTAGTGGTAATACGCGTATTTTTCGAAGGGTTATAATCTTCGTCAAAACGAATTGTCTTAAGCGAGAATGTAATGTCTTTTTTCATTTTTATCAGGTGTCCTGGCTGCTGAAAATTAATAATATTTCAGTAGTCTTCGAATTTTTATGGATACATTGCGATGTATCTTTTATGCCTGAGTCATTGAGTGAAAAACAGTGATTTAAATTCACCAAACATGAGACAAATTCATGATCCTGCCTGCGCATCACCGGGATACTTCGGCGCTGGCCGAAGCATCCCCTTTTTACCGGCAATATGCTGAGCGAAATTCATGAGAGGGCAGCAAGATGATCGCAGTACTTTTTGAGGCAGACGCACTCCCCAAAGCGCGTGAGCGCTATCTTGAACTGGCGGCAGAACTGAAGCCGTTGTTGTCGGACACACCGGGATTTATCTCCATTGAACGGTTCCAGAGCCTGAGCACACCCGGAAAAATTCTCTCGTTATCATGGTGGGAAGATGAGGAGGCGGTCGCCGGATGGAAGCAGAATATGATGCATCTGGCAGCCCAGAAAGAGGGCAAACAGTCGATTTTTTCATACTACAGAATACGCGTGGCCCGGGTATTTCGTGATTACTCGTCTGAGACATCTTCGAGCAAAGGAGCGCAACAGCATGTATGACATTCACGTTGTGCTCGATAATACTTCATATTCGCTGGCTTCCTTCGGACGCGTGCTTGGTCTTAACGGTGTCGGGCTGGAAGGGGGGGGGGTATTTATCACCCCGGACGGCGGCCACGCGCATTTTCTCATAGAAGACGGCGAGAAAGCCCGCCAGGTTCTGACTGACGCAGGCTTTGACGTGAGAAAATTGTCGCGCCCGCTGATAAGGAAATTACCCCAGAAGCAGCCGGGCGAGCTGGGAGAAATCGCGGATACTTTGGCACAGAATGGCATTCGCATTCTGGTACAGTACAGCGATCACGATAACCGGCTTATTCTGCTCACGGATGACGATATCCGGGCGGCTGAAGTCACCCAAAAATGGGCAATACACGCTGCATGAAAGTTCTTCACAACGAACACGACAGTGGGCCGGATGCGTCTCTTGAACAATCCATGTCACTGGTCGCCTCCGCCATTTCTGACCCGTCACGGGTTACTATTTTGTGCGCCCTGATGGATGGGCGCGCGTGGACAGCCACGGAACTCAGTGCGGTGGCGGGCATCGCTGCCTCCACCACCAGCGGACATCTTGCCCGGCTTCTCAGCAACGGGCTGGTGATTTGCCTGACGCAGGGACGCCACCGCTATTACAGTCTGGCAGGCCATCACATCGCCGGGCTGCTGGAGAACCTCATGAGCGTTTCCATGCGCAGCCAGACTGCTTTTACCCCGACTACGCCGGTCGTTTTGCGTTACGCCCGAACCTGTTATGACCATTTGGCCGGCGAACTGGCGGTAAAAATCTATGATTTTATGCTCCATAACCACTGGATTGAGGCTGACGGCAATGCGCTGACGCCCGCCGGGAAAGCGCATTTTCAACGTATTGGCGCAGTGCTTAATCCGCGTCCGCGCCGCAAGCCTTGCTGCCCGTGCCTCGACTGGAGTGAAAGACGTTTTCATCTGGGCGGGGATGCGGGGCAGGCACTCATGACGCTGTTACTGCAGAAAAAGTGGATCACCCACACGCAGGGCTATCGCGAAGTGACCGTAACCGGCAGCGGCAAGACCGCTCTGAGTCGACTGTTTAGTTTGGATCTGGATTAACACCAATCTGGATAAAAGGATGGAGTGACGCGGGGGCGTCTATGTGTATCGCTGGATTTGTCTTTTTGCGCGAGGGGAAAAGACAGGATTGGAGATAGGGGAGACGGCGAGGCTGATTGGGCCTAAAAGGTGCGGATTTAATTCGTTTTCTTCGGACTTCGCGGGACAAATTGCAGACACAAAAAAGCCCGCAGGGCTTGCGCCGTGCGGGCTTTCAGGACTTCTACGGATGACTCTGGAATCATCTTCGAAGGATTTTGGTGGAGCTGGGGGGATTTGAACCCCCGTCCGAAATTCCTACATACCATTTTTATCACAGTACAAACAGTGGTTTACGTTTTAAAACAGTGTGTTAGTATTTTGTGGTGTTTGTCTGTTTTATGTGTTTTCAATGCTCTGCCGCCAAATTGCCGCCATCTTGTTATGTGACATCATTAAAACGCCTTTTCATTAATTCTTTTAACTTTGTAGCTTAACATCAAAGATTTACAGAAAACTTAATCATTTTTGTTTAAGGTTCCTTCGAGTGCTTCATCATTTAAGTGCCACTCAATATTATCCAAAATTGATATAGGTTCCTTTACGCATGTCCTTAACGTCATGATTTTTCCGTATAATTCAGGATGACTTTTTTTATTGACGCCTAATATGTCTAAAATTTGAATTATGGCCATATTAACTTTGATGCACAGTAATCTTAATCTCAACAAACTAAGGTGCAAACAAACCTTTCTATTATTTATTTCCAGGTCAAGTAACTCTAGTTCAGAAATATCATCATCTATGCATAAGTAGGTACAGAGCGTTAATAAAGTTAATCTCATTCTTTTGAAGTGTTCATCTTTTTTGTTTATTCCATCATTTAACTTACGTGATAAAGTATCGTGATCCATTTTGCTTACGGATTCCAAGAAATTATCTACAAACTTATCTGTCGCATTTAAAAAGTTTGAGCTTGGTGCGAATTTAGGCCCAGTGCTTGGTGATGATGTGTGAAAGGCTTTCTTATACAAAGTGTGCGTTTTGTTGATTGTAATAGTCAGTGAATTTACATCATCCATTCTTTGTTTTGGGTTTTTTAATGGTTTTTTACTTACTTCTAATTTCGAAAAAGTTTCTGTGTAATATTTATAATGAGCGTAAAATGCATCTGATTTGTTTTTTTCTTCAGCTGTTTTTATTTGAGCTTCGACCTGATATGTTCTATGAAGGTTAGTAATTATAGCCCCGAGTGGGACTGCTGCTGCAAGGATGAATAATGGCAGTTTTGTTATGGTTAAAAAATTTGTCATGCCATCACTATCTAATTGTGGTTTGTGTCCCAGCCAAGAGAATATACCAAAATAAATGAAGCTTAGTGTTGGTGTTAATATGGAGATCCAGAATATTTTTTGACTGAAAAGATTCTCATGATTTAATTTGTACCACTCATTCTTGTATGTTAGATAAATCAAGCATAAGAGTGCAAATTGTATAAGCCGATAAAAAATAATGACAACCAAGTATTCATTAATTATTCCTTATAAGTTAACTAGAGGGTTTTTCGTTACTGCATCTTCGAGATGGTCAGGAGAAAAATGGGCATAAATCATAGTCATTTTTATATCGGCATGCCCCAAGATTTCTTTAAGAACGAGTATATTTCCGCCATTCATCATAAAATGACTAGCAAATGTGTGCCGCAGTACGTGGGTACATTGACCCTCTGGCAAATCAATACCAGCTCGCTTCACTGCTCGCTCGAAGGCCTTTCTACATGGTGTGCATAGCTTTCCTCTGTTTTTTGGGAGTTCGCTATACAGCTCCTGAGATACCGGCACGGTTCGGTTTTTCTTGCCTTTAGTCTTTGTGTAAGTGATCCGATACTTTGATAACTGATGGCCCTGCAGATTTTCTGCCTCACTCCATCGTGCGCCAGTCGCTAGGCAAATTTTTGCAATCGTAAGGAGGCTGTGGCTTTGAGAATCTGCGCAGGCATCCAATAGGCGCTTAATTTCTTCAGGAGCTAAGAACGCCAACTCGCCCTCGGCTATCTTGAACGTTGGAAGCCCAGCTAGAGGGTTGGGAGCTGACCAGTGGCCCAGCTTTTTCAGAGTGCCAAAAACTGATGAGAGGTTGCGTTGCTCAAGGTTTACCGTCCGTGGCTTAACCGGCGACATAAGCGCGCCATCTTCATTTCGCACTTCACCCTTTAACCGCGCTTCACGGTATTTCGTAAAGTCACCGGCTGTCAGTTCTGATGCCACGGGATCGCCAAGGCCATTACAGATAATGCTGAGCTTTGCCATCAGACGTTTGGGGTCTGCCAGAGTCTGCCCGTAGAGGGAATGCCACTGCTCAATCAATTCTGACAGTTTCCGCCGATCTTCCTTCTCCCCCAGCCACGGCTTTTTGTTTACTTCATCCATGGTGAAGTTTTCGAATGCTACGGCCTCGCCTTTCGTCGCAAATTGCTTGCGCACGCGTTTACCATCGCGCCCGTTCGGGTAGCACTCACATAGCCATTTCCCGTTCGGCTGCTTCCTTATCGTCATATCAAAGGCTCTTAATGATTTTTAAGGCTCTGCCTAGTACCTCAAGGTCATCCAGGCTGCATTCAAATGAGGAGTCATCTTGATGTACCACTAATCTGTTGCCAGGAAGGCGAGTGAGTTTAACGATGCTTTTGATCCCATCGATATCAACCAGCCACATTCCGTTCACTGGCGGCATTTGGCTACGGTCAACCAGGTAAGAGTCACCGTCGGTATTCACCAAAAGCAGATTACTGGATTCTGAAGGAATCAGGCTACTATCAATAATCGCTTTTCCCGCCTCAACCAAGGAACCACCCATAAGAGTCGCCTTGTCTATTTCAGGAGAAACAAGGTCTGAAAGGTGTTTAACTTTGCCAGAGTTCACGAAATTGATATCTTTTTTTGAGTCAATATTTGAACCTGGTTCACCTTGGCCAGTGGTCAGCCAAAGCAATGAAACGCCAGTTTCAAGTGCGCATTGAATTACCCATTCAGCCGGAAAGCTATCCCTTAAGTATCTGTTTGCCATGGTGCTTTTTGATGCACCTAAATGATCACACAGCTGTTGCCTGGACTTAAAATCGTAGGCAGCTATGAGCCTATGGATGGCCTCACGACCCCCAGTATTCTCGCCTGCTTTAACGTGTATCATTTTTCAACCCTATTGACGTATCAAATATTGGATCGTAGTATCTCGATGTATCAATTATTGAATTAAATAAAACAAGATAAAACGACGTAAACCAAACCTTAATCGAGAGATACTGCACTATGAGTACTGATATTTCAATTCGTGTACCAAAAGAGATGGCCACGCCTGCAGAGTTCGCGGAATGGGAAGGTATCTCCCGTGGCTCTGTTTATCAAAAAATCCACCATGGTCAGCTCGCTAAATACATGGTGAAAAAGGATAAAAACAAAGGCCGGGTATGCCTGCGCTATGCGATGTATAAAACTGATCGTATGCGCGAATCTCTTGGTCATTCCAACTTCCGCGTCATTGTTGGTCAGTAAGTTCAATTATGAGAACTTTCGAAGGGGCTAACATGTTTGATTATAAGATCTCCAAACATCCACACTTTGATGAAGCCTGCCGGGCCTTTGCTCTACGCCACAACATGGCGAAGTTGGCAGAACGAGCTGGTATGAACGTTCAAATCTTGCGTAATAAGCTCAATCCTGAGCAACCGCATCAGCTCACTGCACCAGATATCTGGCTGCTAACTGATCTCACCGAAGACTCAACGCTGGTTGATGGTTTTCTGGCGCAGATTCACTGCCTGCCATGCGTACCGACCAATGAAGTCGCTCGGGAGAAAATGCCGCAGTACGTCCTGAAAGCCACCGCCGAGATCGGCCGTGTCGCTGCCAGTGCGGTTTCTGGTGTTCAGCTAAATGCGACCACCCGCCGTCAGGTTGTTGAAAGCGTCAACTCTGTTACTCGTCTGATGGCTTTAACTGCTATTTCACTGCAGGCGCGTTTACAGGCCAACCCTGCAATGGCGAGTGTCGTCGATACCGTGACGGGCCTTGGTTCTTCGTTTGGGCTGAGCTGAGGTGTTTATGCTGAACAATGAACCCTCATTTGCGTCTCTTCTCGTTAAGCAAAGCCCGGCAATGCACTGCGGCCACGGCTGGATCATTGGGAAAGATGGTAAGCGCTGGCATCCGTGCCGCTCGCAGGATGCACTTTTGGCCGACCTGTCCACTATCCAACAGGGGAAACCATGGCTATTGAAGGTCCTGCAGCGACTGTTCCACTAAGCGCCGGTCAGCGCCTGAATGGGCTGAACCACATCGCGGAGCTGAGAGCAAAAGTGTTTGGTCTGAATATTGAGCACGAGCTGGAACGGTTTATTAATGAGATGCGCGATCCACGCGACATTAACCACAAACAGAATGAGAGGGCACTGGCCGCCATATTCTTCATGGCAAAAATTCCGGCAGAACGTCACAGCGTCAATATTAATGAGCTGACCACTGACGAAACGCAGGAGCTGATTAAAGCAATGAATCATTTTCGTGCAGTGGTGAGCTTATTTCCGAAACGGCTAACCATGCCGAATTAACCCAAAACAGAAATTAATGGCGTAAACCCGCCGGGCATTCTTTTGCCCAAATTCAGGAGAATTGATTATGCGAAATAGTGAAACGCGTACCACCAAAACCGGACCGGATGATGCCGGTTTATTCCAGCTGTTTAACGAGACTCGCCTGGATGAGCGTAAAAGCTGTGCCTTTGCCGTTTCCCTCCGCATGGAGGCACTGGCGCTCCACATCCTGCAAAAGGAAATGACCGGAATTGAGGCGGCAGAACTGCTGCGCCGTGAAGTTGCTCGTTATGAAGCTGAATCACGCGGGGACTGGCACTAATGGCTGATTCCATGGATCTCGTACAGCAGCGCGTCGAAGAAAACCTGCAGCGCCATATCCAGAACGCCCGCGCACGAAAGCCGGGAATTGCTCGCGTGCTTTGCATCGACTGTGACGCACCAATCCCAACAGCTCGCAGACAAGCCATCCCGGGCGTGCAGTGTTGCGTGACTTGCCAAGAAATCGCAGAACTGAAAGGGAAGCACTACACCCGAGGCGCGCTGTGAGCTTCGGAGCCTGTCAGTGATGCCTGAATTAACAAACGACAAAGGTGGCCCGACTGAGGCCGCCGGGGTTTTCCCATGGAACGCCCCGAAAAAAGCAGTAAACCCTTATCTGGACCCGGCGGAAGTTGCGCCGGTGTCTGCGCTTTCAAACCTGATCACTCTCTACGCAGCGGATAACGAGCAAGAGCAGCTGCGCCGTGAGGCGCTGAGTGATGAGGTCTGGGAACGCTATTTCTTCAATGAATCCCGCGATCCTGTTCAGCGTGAACTGGAGCAGGACCAGCTCATCAGCCGCGCCAAAATGGCCCGTGAGCAGCAGCGCTTTAATCCCGATCTGGTCATTCTTGCAAACGTCAGCGCCGAACCCGTGCACGTCAGCAAACCTCTGCTGGAGCGAATTAAATTCTTCCATGGGCTGGGAAGGCCAAAGGCTTATTCCCGCTATCTGCGTGAGACCATCAGGCCATGTCTTGAGCGGCTGGATCGTGTGCGTGAAAGTCAGGTGTCTGCCTCTTTTCGGTTTATGGCGAGCCATGAAGGGCTGGAGGGGCTGCTTGTACTGCCTGAAATGAATCAGGAACAGGTCAAGCGTCTGTCCACCCTGGTTGCGGCATATATGAGCATGTGTCTCGATGCCGCCTGCAGCGATCTGTTTGTGACGGATGACGTGAAGCCTGAGCAAATCCGACAGTCATGGGAAAAGGTAGCGGCAGAGGCTATGCGTCTTGATGTCATTCCGCCAGCGTTTGAACAGCTGCGCCGCAAGAAGCGCCGTCGCAAGCCGGTGCCCTATGACCTTATTCCGGGTTCGCTGGCGCGAATGCTGTGTGCAGACTGGTGGTATCGCAAGCTGTGGCAGATACGCTGCGAGTGGCGGGAGGAACAGCTGCGTGCCGTTTGCCTGGTCAACAAGAAAGCGTCCCCGTATGTCAGCTATGAAGCCGTGATCCACAAACGCGAGCAGCGCCGTAAATCGCTGGAGTTTTTCCAGTCGCACGAGCTGGTCAATGCCGACGGTGACACGCTGGATATGGAAGACGTGGTGAACGCCAGCAGTAGCAATCCGGCGCACCGGCGCAATGAAATGATGGCCTGTGTGAAAGGGCTGGAGTTGATCGCAGAAATGCGCGGCGACTGCGCTGTGTTTTATACCATCACCTGCCCGTCACGCTTCCATGCAACCCTCAACAACGGCAGGCCGAATCCGAAGTGGACCAGCGAAACAGTCCGGCAGAGCAGTGATTATCTGGTCGATACGTTCGCCGCATTCCGTAAGGCTCTGCACAAAGCCGGGCTGCGCTGGTATGGCGTCCGCGTTGCTGAGCCTCACCACGACGGCACCGTGCACTGGCATCTGCTGTGCTTCATGCGCAAAAAAGATCGCCGGACGCTCACTGCTCTGCTGCGTAAATTTGCTATTCGTGAAGACCGCGCCGAGCTGGGCAACAATACCGGCCCTCGCTTCAAGTCTGAACTCATCAACCCGCGCAAAGGCACACCGACCAGCTATATCGCCAAATACATCAGCAAAAATATCGATGGGCGCGGCCTGGCGAAAGAGATCAGCAAAGAAACTGGCAAATCACTGCGCGACAGCGCCGAGCACGTCAGTGCCTGGGCATCCCTGCACCGGGTTCAACAATTCCGTTTCTTCGGCATTCCAGGGCGTCAGGCATACCGCGAGCTGCGCCTGCTGGCCGGGCAGGCGGCGAGGGCGCACGGCGATAAAAAAGCATGTGCGCCGGTGCTGGAAAATGCGCGTCTGGATGCCGTGCTGGCTGCAGCCGACGCGGGCTGCTTTGCCACCTACATCATGAAGCAGGGCGGCGTACTGGTTCCCCGCAAACATCACCTTATCCGAACCGCATACGAGCTTAACGACGAGCCGGGCACCTATGGTGATCACGGCATCCGAATCTATGGCATCTGGTCCCCGATTGTTGAGGGCCGGATCTGCACGCACGTGATGAAGTGGAAAATGGTTCGTAAGGCCGTTGACGTTCAGGAGGCGACAGCCGACCAGGGCGCTCGCGCCCCTTGGACTCGTGGCAATAACTGTCCCCCTGTTGAAAAAACGTACCAGACAGGGGGCGAATTACCGGGCAGCGATGAACCTGCAGCGCTGCCGGACTTCGAGAACATGAGCAAAAAGGAGCTGAGAGAGCTGACCGCAAGGCTGCGGCTGGTCAAACCGAAGCGCCGGAAAGGCTATAAACAGGAAATTACAGATCACCAGCGCCTGCAGCTCGATGCGGAGCTGAGGTCCAGAGGCTTTGATGCCAGTGAAACGGAAGTTGATCTGCTTCTGCGTGGCGGCAGCCTGCCATCTGGGGCCGGGTTGCGCTTGTTCTACCGGAACCAGCGTCTACAGGAGGATGACAAATGGCGTCAGTGGTATTCGTGAATAATGCCAGATTAGCGCTGTTTAGTGATCCGCTGGGTAGTATGTGATTGAAAGATAAAAAAGGATTTTACAACTGGAAACTAATTCTATACTGTGTTTATAACCAGTGGATATATATACAGTTATTTATCCAGTAGTATGAACAGGAGGGAAGATGCAGGACTATCTTTTGGAGTCGTTGAAGCTCCAGCGTATTGATTTCTTTATCAAGCTTGTAGCGGCTAGTGAGTGTGATGATGAAGAGAAGCGGCTGGCTATCCAGTGGGTTTCTGAGTTAACGGATGAGCTGATGGCGAAGATTCGTGCCCATGAATACAGCCGGTCAATGGATCTTCCCGGTTAGCAGCAGGAACGTTGCTGGCGTGAGAACTAGATTCTCGCGTCAGCAAGGTCAACTAAGGATTGAAACAGAAAGCTCTTGAAAACAGTAGCAAGTTGCCTATTATCTACGCTGTATTTAATCGATGTCATTGGCTGTAATACCTTAAGTGATATTGAAAGGCGGTATGGGGAATGGATCTGGCTAAAGTTGAAGAACGCGTCCGAAGAGTCATAGGGACAATGGAGTCTGCCGAGCTTGATGAATATTTTTGGGGTAAGCGCTCGGGTTTGGGAGACTCATTACCTCCGTATTATCTCGTTTATTTTCTTTTGGTAGATTTACTGAAATTTAAAAATCGTGGGGTTGATGAGAAAATTTCTTTTTCTATCCCAGTCCGGATTGATGGGACTGTCGTAATTATAGAACATCGTAAACTTGGTTTAGATATATTTATCAAGAGTGATGATGATATAGAGCAAGCTAAAACTGTTTTGAGACATATTTGCGCAGGGGTTAAAGCTGCTACGAAATTTTTTGACTCGCTTGCAGACAATGCAGCAAAGACTTCAAATCTAAATGTTAATAACAATGCTAATTCTCTTTATGATAGGTTTTGCTATTTTTTAGAGCTATATAAACTGAAGCTTGATGAAGCTGCTGCTGGCCAAGAGTCTAAACTGGAAGTTGATAGTGAGTTTAAGTCTGATAATTTTTTCAGCCTGTTACAATCCACTTTTGAACAATCAAATAAGGTAATTGAACTCCGAAGAGAGGCTATGTGGTTAGCAACGTCTGCAATTGAGTCATTTTTCAATTGGACCGAGCATGTTTTCATTCTTATTGCAATCTTGAAGGGTGAGATAAAAAATGGGAATGATGTGGCTGATAAAGTTGGAAAAGAATGGGGGGAGAAATTCAAATTAGCCATTGATATTAACTCTTCCAGTCTAAAATCATTCTATGATCGTTTACTTATACTCAGAAAACAGGTGCGTAATTTTGTAGCCCATGGTGCCTTCGGTAAGGATGGGCAAGCATTGGAATTTCACTCAAGTGTAGGGGCTGTGCCACTATTGCTGCCTCATCGAGAAAATAAAGAACGTTTCAAGTTTGGAAATGGTGTGCATTTTTTGGCACCTGAAGCTATGCAATTAATTAACGATTTTCTTGAAAGTTTGTGGCAGGGAGATCTGTCCCCAGCAAAAATTTATATTGAATCTGGATGTCCTTTAATATTATCTTACGTAATTAATGGAACCTATGCGGAGGCGATGAGATCAGAAAGGGATATGGACTTATTTGTTAATTACTTAACTCGTGAGATGGATAATGCCTCAAACATGGATTGGTAAACTCTAGGTGTGGGTTACAAACACACAAAAAATCTTCCTGAGTTAGGTGTTATCCCAACCCAATGCTGTGTCAGGAAAACTTCATATGGCGCATGAGATCGCATGATAGTATGAGGATCGTTTTCGCTGATGCCCGCCAGAATTGGCGGGCTGTTGCATATGTCATGCAGGCGCATGAAAACCACGGCATAAAGCGGGTAGGCGTGGCGGGGATACGATTGCGCGCTCAGTCCTAAACGGCAATAATGAGTATCTAAGGGGTAATTAAGGGAGGTTATAATGTTTATCTGCGAAAATCATATTATCGAATCAAATATTAAAAACTTAATGCGTTTGCAAAACATTTATAATACTTGTGCTTTTTGTGGTTCAGATAATATTTGTTTAGATACTGAGTCACTTGAAGCTCATAACTTACTGAAGGCTATAGTGAGATATAATTATAATGAGGTCGATTATAATACTCATTTTGGTGGTGATAATTTCACGGGTTTTCTTTTAGCAGATGATTTCATCTTTACTAAAGATATACAGGAGCAAGATGAAGCTTTTGGGGACCTTGATGGCGAATTATGGGATATGGGTTTTTATGTAGATAATGAAATTAATCTTTATGCCGGATATGGAGCTGATAGAACATATAATATGCCATATATGTCTATCAAGAATTCACATCAACCATTTTTAGAGTCGTTATCGAAAAAACTTTCAGAAAGAAATTATCATGATTTTGAAGATGAGTTAAGGAGTATTATAAACAGCTATGATGATAACTTCGCTAAAACTATTGAAGGGAGTTCGGTAGTCTATAGAGCAAGAGTCGGAACTGCTGGTTATAAAGTTGCTCTACAAGAATTCAGCAGTGAAGGAAAGAAAATATTTGTTCCATTTAAAGACAAGGAAATAGGAGCGGTGCCTCCACTTAGGGCAACGTCTGGTAGGGCCAATAGAGTGGGGGTTTCATATCTTTATTGTGCTACAGATAGCTATACCGCGATTGCGGAAGTTCGACCGCATCCAACAGATGTTGTGTCAATTGGAACCTTTAGAGTTGCAAGAGCATTAAAAGTATTCGATTTTTCAAACCCGAATTTTTTAGGATTCATTGAGGATGATGACAGTCTTTTAGCTATGATTCCATATGCTAAAATGGCGGGTATTTTTAATACTGCAACCCCGCCTTCCTTAGAAGGTAGATATAGCGTGTCACAACTTATATCCGATTGTATAAGAAAGGAAGGGTACGATGGTATTCAGTTTTCAAGTACAGTTGGTGAAGGGAAGAATTTGGTTGTTTTTAATCCTTCGGACATGGAATTTATAGATGGAACCTCAAAAGTGATTGAAATTGACAGAGTTCAGTATACTTACGAGGAAAAACAAGTTGTAGGAATGAATGACCAGTGGGAAATTTATTATGAGGAAGTTGAGTAAGTGAGGGTTGCCCCGTTGAAAGAGTTTGTGTTTTCTCGGGGCTGGATCCGAATGTTAAGTAAAATAATATGGATTGAATGTGATTAGGTCTTCCCCTAGCCAATCATTAAATTCCTCCATCCTCTTTTGTAATGGTAATAGTTCGTTACGTACAAAAACGTTTGCCGCCTTCTCCACATCCCCAAACCCCCCAACATTACTCGGCATAATCCCCATCATCTGCGGCGGAACGCGGTGCGCTGCCATCATGTCATCGCGGCTCACATTTTTGATATTCAGAAACTCATCCTTTGCCGCGACCTCTGACAGCGGGATGATCTGAATCCCGTCCTTTTTGCCGTTGGGCGAGTACATAAACAGGTTGCGAAAGTTGCCCGGCCCTTTGGCGCTTTTCATCGCCTGGCGAATGTTGTTCACGTCCTCCTGGTTCTGCGCGGCGTCGGTCATGTACATGATGAACCCCGCATGGCTGCCATTGATGTAATACTTGCGGCGGAACAGGGTGGCGGACTCGTTCAGCAGGGCAGAAGGGATGGCGGACAGGTATTCCGGCAGGCCGTAAATCTCCTGGTTCAGGTCCGGTTCCATCAGGTGAAAAATGCTGCCTCGGGTGAACTCGTATGGTTGCGTGGTCATGCCGTACTGCACAAACCAGTAGGTATCGAGATCCACACCGCGCCGGGTGTATTTTGCCAGAGAAGGCTCCAGCGACAGAATGCCACCGAGCCGGTTGGTGCGCTTCTCCAGATAGGCGTTACCGAATACCAGATAGTCCTGCACAAAGCGGCTGAATGCCTGCTGGCTCAGCAGCGGGTGAGGGATAAAGGTGCTGGTCAGAATATTGCGTTTCACCGCAATCGGCGAACTGTGATGCACGGCCGCACGGTAGGTGCGCGCCAGTCCGTCAAAACTCACCGGCGGCTCATACCAGCGGTTCATCTGCACGCACTCGACATAATCCAGCAGCTCGCGGCGGTCCAGTACCGGGATCGGATCACCAAAGCTGAACGCTTCTGCAGACGCGCCGCTGCTGTGCTGAACGTTATGCGCTGCTGCAGCGCGGTTTTTCTTACTCTTGCCCATCAAAAAATCTCCACAATATTGCTGGTATTAGCGGCTTCGCCCTGCAGCGGTTCGTTAAACAGTGCGTGCATCGTCGCCCAGGCCAGATCGGCGTGGCTGGCTTCTTCGCTGCGGCTGGCTTCGTAAGTCGGGCGGTTGCCGCTGGCGGTGGTGGCGCGGCGGATTGCCATGAATGATTGCGCGATGTCGGTGTGTCCGGCGTCAAACTCCAGACGGCGGTGGCTGATAATGTCGTAGGCCTTGAGCACCAGGGCGTTTTTGACGTTGGGGTTGTAGACGAACTCCCGCACGGCAGGGAAGAACGCTTTCACGTTCTCATACACGCCGTGGCCGACGCCGGTGGAGTCGATGCCGATATAGGTCACGTTGTACTGCTGCGTCAGTTTCTTGATGGCGTCTGCCTGAGCGCGGAAGTCCATCCCGCGCCACTGGTGGCGCTCCAGAATACGGAACTTGCCGCCCGGCACGGTTGGCGGAGCCATGACCACGCACCCGGCGCTGTCACCGTTCTGCGTACCCTTTGCCGGGTCATACCCGATCCAGACTTCACGCCAGCCAAACGGGCGCAGAGCCAGGGCCTGAAAATCTGACCACACTTCCCAGCTGTCCACCATGCACGCCTGCAGCTCACTGAGCGGAAAGACCGACGCGAGATCGTCGATAAATTCGCACATCAGCAGGTTCTGGTATTCGTCCGGGCTGTACTCCGTGCGCAGCTGGTCGAGGTCGAACAGGTTACACCCGCCGCGCACCGCATCTTCCACGGTGACAATCTGGCGATACTGCCCGTCCGGGCAGAGCAGGCCGGGAGCCAGGCTGGTGTGGGTCAGGTCGATATCGACCTTATCGGCTTTAGCGCGGCCCCGGTTGAACAGCGCACCGGACCAGAACGGATACGCGCTGTGGGTCAGGCTGGACGGCGTGGAGAAGTAGGTCTGCCGCCATTTTTTGTGGATGGCCATCCCGGACGCGACCTTGCGCAGCTCCTGGAATTTCGGTATCCAGAAATATTCATCCAGGTACAGGTTGCCGTGGTAACTCTGCGCCGTGCGCGCGTTGGTGCCGAGGAAGTACAGGCACGCGCCGTTGCTGAGCGTCATCGGGTCGCCTTTCAGCTCCACATCGACCTCTTTGGCAAAGTCGATGATGTACTGCTTAAAGACGTGCGCCTGCGCCTTGCTGGCGGAGAGGAAGATCTGGTTGCGCCCAGTGGTGATGGCGTCAATCAGCGCCTCACGGGCAAAGAAGAAGGTCGCCCCAATCTGGCGGGACTTGAGCAGGTTACGGATACGGTGCCGGTTGCCTGCCTCCCACCAGTGGCGCTGGTAGGCAAACATTGAATCGTGGAATACCTCCTGCAGTTTCTCGATCTGCTCGTCGGTAAACAGGTTCTTTTCCGGTTGCTTGCGCGGGCCTTTGTTGCGGTTGGCGACGTTGGGGTTCAGGTCGGCTTCGTTGCCGCCATCGTTGAATTTGCCGATCCGGGCATGGCGCTCGGACTGGCGCGCCAGCAGGTCAATCTCCTTGAAGTCTTTCCCTTCTTTCTGCTCCTTCATGATGAGCTGGCAGTAGCGCGCGGCGGTGGTGAGCTGCATCTGATCCAGCGGCCCGTACTCTCCCCATTTATCGCGCTTCTTCCAGCTGTGAACGGTTGCAACTTTCTCGCCCAGCATTTCAGCAATGCGGGCTACGCGGTATCCCTGAAAGTACAGCAGCATGGCCTGCCGACGGGGATCGAGGTCTGCGGGGGTCAGTGTCATATCCATGGCACAAGCCTACGGCCTTGACTGACCTCTTTCTTCGGCTTCGTTTTGTATGGCGTAAGGCACAAGCGCCGCGCGTTGTCTCACTCCCCCCATCCCCGCAACCATAAGGCTCCAGACAGTTTTCTAACGGAGCACGGCTCATGACAGTGAAAGCAAAGCGTTTCCGCATCGGGGTGGAAGGTGCCACCACCGACGGACGCGAAATCCAGCGCGAATGGCTGGAACAAATGGCGGCGAGCTACAACCCGACGGTCTATACCGCGCTGATTAACCTTGAGCACATCAAGTCCTACTCCCCGGACAGCGCCTTTAACCGTTACGGCCAGGTAACGGCGCTGGTTGCCGAAGAAATCAAGGACGGCCCGCTGGCAGGCAAGATGGCGCTGTACGCCGATGTGGAGCCGACCACCTCCCTGGTGGAGCTGGTAAAAAAAGGCCAGAAGCTGTTCACCTCCATGGAGGTCAGCCCGAAATTTGCCGACACCGGCAAAGCCTATCTTGTTGGACTTGCCGCAACCGACGATCCGGCGAGTCTGGGTACTGAGATGCTGGCGTTCAGCGCCAGTGCCGCCCATAACCCGCTGGCGAACCGCAAGCAGAAACCGGACAACCTGTTTTCTGCCGCCGAAGAAACCCTTATCGAGCTGGAAGAAATCCAGGACGACAAACCCTCCCTGTTTGCCCGCGTTACCGCGCTGTTCACCAAAAAAGAGCAGACCGACGATGCGCGTTTCTCTGACGTGCATCAGGCCGTGGAGCTGGTTGCAACCGAGCAGCAGAACCTGAGCGAACGCACCGCCAAAACCCTGACCGAAAACGGCGAACGCCTGTTCGCGCTGGAGACTTCCCTGCAGGAACAGCAGGCCGCTTTTGCCGAACTGGAGCAGAAGCTGAACCGCGAAGACAGCCGCAGGGACTACCGCCAGCGAGCGCCGGGCGGCGACGCCCCGGCAGGCACCGTGACCAATTGCTGAGGAGCAAACCAACACATGAAACAGAAAACCCGCTTTGCCTTTAACGCCTACCTGCAGCAGCTGGCGCGCCTGAACGGTGTGGCCGTGACCGAGCTTGCCAGCAAGTTCACCGTGGAGCCGTCGGTATCGCAGACACTGGAAGATGAAATTCAGCAGTCCGCCGCGTTTCTGACGTTGATCAACGTGATGGGCGTAGCCGAACAGTCCGGTCAGCTGCTGGGCCTGGGCGTCGGCAGCACCATTGCAGGCACCACAGATACCACCACCAAAGAGCGCGAGCCGACCGATCCGACGCTGATGGCCGACGTGGAATACAAGTGCGAGCAGACCAACTTCGACACGGTGCTGACCTACGCGAAGCTGGACCTGTGGGCCAAGTTCCAGGACTTCCAGGTGCGTATCCGCAACGCCATCGTCAAACGTCAGGCGCTGGACCGCATCATGATTGGCTTCAACGGCGTGAAGCGCGCCAAAACCTCCAACCGTGGCGAGAACGTGCTACTGCAGGACGTGAACAAAGGCTGGCTGCAGAAAATCCGTGAAGACGCGCCGGACAACGTGCTGGGCACTAAAACGGCAGACGACGGCACCGTGACCGTCGAGCCGGTGAAAGTCGGGAAGGGCGGTCTGTACGCCAACCTCGACGCGCTGGTGATGGATGCAGTCAACGAGCTTATCGATCCGATTTTCCAGGACGACGATGAGCTGGTTGTGGTCTGTGGCCGTGAACTGCTGTCCGACAAGTACTTCCCGCTGGTCAACAAGGAGCAGGAGAACAGCGAGAAAATCGCCGCCGATCTGATCATCAGCCAGAAACGCATGGGCGGCCTGCAGGCCGTGCGCGCGCCTTACTTCCCGGCGAATGCCGTGCTGATCACTCGCCTGGATAACCTGTCCATCTACTGGCAGGAAGAGACCCGCCGCCGCTCGGTTATCGACAACCCGAAACGTGACCGCATCGAAAACTTCGAATCGGTGAACGAGGCCTATGTGGTCGAAGACTACCGCTGCGCCGCCCTGGTGGAAAACATCGAAATCGGTGATTTCAGCGCGCCTGTCGCACCGGACGCCGGGGAGTAACGCATGAGCCTGAGTCCCGCACGGCAGCACCGCCTGCGCATTCAGGCTGAACAGGCCGCCCGCGAGGGCGGCAGTGTTCGCCATGCCTCGGGCTATGACCTGATGCTGCTCCAGCTGGCCGAAGACCGTCGCCGTCTCAAGGGCATCCAGTCCACGGTAAAAAAGGCGGCGATCAAGGTGGAGCTGCTGCCGAAATATGCCGCCTGGGCAGATGGCGTGCTGGCCGCCGGAGGCGCGCAGCAGGATGACGTCCTGATGTACGTGATGCTGTGGCGTATCGATGCCGGGGACTATGCCGGTGCGCTGGAGATCGGGCGTCATGCCCTGCGCCACGGCTGGGTGATGCCGCTCGGCAACCGCAACGTTCAGACCGTGCTGGCCGAAGAAATGGCCGATGCGGCGCAAAGCGCGATGCTGGCGGCAGCCCCATTTGATGCCGACCTGCTGCTGCAGGCGCTGGACCTGACCACCGGGCAGGATATGCCGGACCAGTCGCGGGCGCGCCTGCACAAAGCCATCGGCGCGGTGCTAAGCGATAGTCATCCGGCATCGGCCCTGAATCACCTCACTCATGCGCTCCAGCTGGACTCCCGCTGCGGTGTGAAGAAAGACAAAGAGCGGCTGGAGCGCAGACTGCGCAACGACCGCTGACGGAACGTGCCCCGCGCACGGGCGGCACGGGATGGCGACAGGCTTTGCCTTATCAAAATCCCGTCCACCGCCCACTTATTCAGGAGAAGACCGCATGAAGTTTGTTGCGCCCGAACCGGCACCGGAACAGGCGGAGGTCATCAAAAACACGCCGTTCTGGCCGGATGTGGACCTGTCGGAGTTTCGCAGTGTGATGCGCACTGACGGCACGGTGACGCAGCCGCGCTTAAAGCAGGTGCTGCTGACCGCTATTTCCGAAGTGAACGCCGAGCTGTTCGACTTCCGCAACCGCCAGCGAATGCTCGGTTTTCAGGCTCTGGCGGAAGTGCCTGGGGATGTGCTCGACGGCAAAAACGAGCGCATTCAGCATTACCACAGCGCCGTCTATTGCTGGGCGCGCGCCGTGCTCAATGAGCGATATCAGGACTTTGATGCCACGGCGTCCGGCGTGAAGCGGGGGGAAGAGCTGGCAGAGGCCAGCGGCGACCTGTGGCGCGATGCCCGCTGGGCGATCAGCCGGGTGCAGGATGCACCGCACTGCACGGTGGAGCTTATCTGATGAAAGTGCGTGCGCACCAGTATGACACGGTGGATGCCCTGTGCTGGCGTCACTACGGGCGCACGCAGGGTGTCACGGAGCAGGTATTACGGGCCAATCCGGGGCTGGCCGAACACGGCCCCTTTTTACCGCACGGGCTGCAGGTGGAACTGCCGGATATCCCGGCATCGACCACTGCGCAGACCGTCCAGCTATGGGACTGAATCATGACGCTTGAGAGAGTCAGCGCCTTTATCACTTACTGTATAGCCGTGCTGCTGGCCTGGCTGGGCGACCTGTCGCTTAAGGATGCCTCCACCGTCGGCGGCGTGCTGATTGGTGTGCTGATGCTGGCGATCAACTGGTACTACAAACACCAGTCTTTCAAACTGCTGCGCGGCGGCAAAATCTCGCAGGGGGAATATGAATCCTTCAATCGTTAAGCGCTGCCTGGTCGGGGTGGTGCTGGCAATCGCCGCCACGCTGCCCGGCTTTCAGTCGCTGCACACTTCCGTGGAAGGGCTGAAACTGATTGCCGATTACGAGGGGTGTCGCCTGCAGCCGTACCAGTGCAGCGCAGGTGTGTGGACCGACGGGATCGGTAACACGTCCGGAGTGACGCCGGGCAAAACAATCACGGAACGGCAGGCCGCGCAGGGGCTGATCAGCAACGTGCTGATTGTCGAACGGGCGCTGGAGAAGTGCGTGGTGCCATCCGTGCCGCAAAAGGTCTATGACGCGGTGGTGTCGTTCGCCTTCAACGTCGGCACCGGCAAGGCCTGCAGCTCCACGCTGGTGAAACTGCTCAATCAAAAGCGCTGGGCGGATGCCTGCCGCCAGCTGCCGCGCTGGGTGTACGTCAAAGGCGTGTTTAATCAGGGGCTGGATAACCGCCGAGCGCGTGAAATGGCCTGGTGCCTGAAAGGGGCTGGGGTATGACGCGAGCGCTGGCGATAGCGTTGGCACTGGTCATCACAATGCTGGGCTGGCAGTCATGGCAACTGAACAATGCCCGGCACACCCTCGAAACCCAGGGCGAGGCACTGGAGACCAAAACGCAGGCATTGGCGAAGAAAAACAGCCAGCTGATCGGCCTGTCCATTCTGACCGAAACCAACAGCCGGGAGCAGATGCGGCTTTATGTGGCGGCAGAGCAGACCACCGCGCTGCTGCGTCACCGGCAGCACCGGATCGAGGAACTGAAACGTGAGAACCAAGATTTACGCCGCTGGGCTGACACTCCTTTGCCTGCTGACATTATCCGGCTGCGGGAACGTCCGGCCCTCGCCGGAGGTGCAGCTTACCGTGAATGGCTGTCCCAGAGTGACGCCGTGCAGCCTGAACCCGTCAGCGCCGCGCACTAACGGCGATCTGAACGCGATGCTGGATGAAACCGAGGCCGCCTGGGCGGTCTGTGCTGACAAAGTGGACACGATTGTTGCGTGTCAGGAGCGAGACAGTGAACAAGCCGCAGTCCTTACGCAGCGCACTGAATAAGGCGGTGCCTTATGTCCGTGATAACCCGGACAAGCTGCATCTGTTCGTGGATAACGGTTCTCTGGTGGCAACCGGCGCGCAGTCTATGTCTTGGGAATACCGCTACACCCTGAATGTGGTGATCGAGGATTTCAGCGGCGACCAGAACCTGCTGATGGCTCCGGTGCTGCTGTGGCTGAATGCCAATCAGACGGATGCCATCAACAACCCGCAGCTGCGCGAAAAGCTGTGCACCTTTGAGGTCGATATTCTGCGCAACGACGCTTGTGATATCAGTCTGAACCTGCAGCTGACGGAGCGCGTGCTGGTCAACGCCGACGGCGGAGTCTCGACAGTTAAGGCGGAGTCAGAACCCGACGAGCCAGAAGAAATGTGGACGGTGAAATGTGGATAATCTGCACAAAGTGGACGAGTGGCTGGCGGCCCTGCTGGCGAATCTGGAGCCTGCTGCTCGTCAGCGCATGATGCGGGAACTGGCGCAGGAGTTGCGCCGGAGCCAGCAGCAGAATATCCGGCTGCAGCGTAATCCTGATGGCACAGGCTACGAGCCGCGCCGGGTAACTGCCAGGACAAAGAAAGGCCGCATTAAGCGGCAGATGTTCACCAAACTCCGCACCACGAAATACCTGAAAACTGCAGCCAGCGTGGACTCTGCCAGCGTGCAGTTTGTTGGGAAGGTGCAGCGCATTGCTCGGGTTCACCATTATGGTTTACGGGAGCGAAACAATATGCATGGCTCGGAAGTTAAATATTCCGAGCGTAGGTTGTTGGGAGTGAGTAAAGAATGCGAAAAGAAAATTCGTGATACAATTTTATTATGGCTTCATTACTGACAAGTAAGTGGTTTGCCTTCAACCCAACTTGGGCCATGGAATGATAGAATTGGTGTGCTCATATTTTCTATTTCCCATCTTGGCCTGAAGTCGGTTCTGAATAATGTTCTATAAGTGTGTTGAAACCTAAATTCGAAAATTTCTTTTCCATATTGAGCTTCTAGTAAAATATGAATGGCTGCGATTGAATTAATTAGAACCTCGAGGGTGGCTTTTGATTTTGTATTTCCACGGTCATGTTTGACTTTGTTATAAGTATCATACCATGGGAGGGATGCTGTTGGTGCGGTATTAGACCAGCCCTTGAATGGTTTTAATTGGTTGAAGCCAAGGTAATTATTAAAGCTAACGCAATACCAATTCAATTTCAATGCACTAAGGCACCATATATAATCTTCTGTAGTATAATTTCGTCTTTTAGGTTTTACACCGCTTGAAGTTAGAATCATTTTAAGTAAATACTCCACTTCAGTGCATGCAATGATTATTAGTTCTCTGATTTTATTTCCATAGGTATTTAAGTTTCCGTTTTCAGGTTCTATGGTTTGAAAAATATCCTCAAGAGAATTAATTATATTTTCATATGCCCTAACTTCTTCAGACATTTCGGGTTCTAAATATTGCCTGTAAAATAATCCTGGCTCCCCCCTGTTAATCCTTGGGGTAAAAGAGCCTGCATCCGAAGATATTTGTGTTTTAATTACATTGAAAACACCTCTGGAATCATTTTTTGTGAGGACTAATGATATAAGTCTATGAAGGTTTTCAGTATTTAATTGTGTTGGTGTGGTAACTTCAGGGAATTCACTTGAGTAAATTTTCCAAGTCGTTGCACCTACGTAATCCATTGAATGATTATTGGCGGGGTAGTATTGAATTTTGTAGTCGCCTGATTCGTTAGGCTCGTCGATTTGAAAATAACCGATCTCTCTGCATTCAGTTTGATATACGTAACTATCCATCGCTTTCTCTCATATGCCTATTGTGCTGAAAACCATACAGGTTTTTTATCGTGAGGTAAAAACCTGTAAATGTCATTCTTAGCATTATGAACACACAACTAACAGAAATCATGCGCCTTATCACCAACCTGATCCGCACCGGCACCGTGACCGAAGTGGACCGGGAGAACTGGCTATGCCGGGTAAAGGTGGGCGAACTAGAAACCAACTGGATTAACTGGCTGACGCTGCGCGCCGGTGGTGCCCGCACATGGTGGTGCCCGTCGCCGGATGAGCAGGTGGTGGTCCTGAGCATGGGCGGCAATCTCGAAACGGCGTTCGCGCTACCCGCCATCTACTCCAGCCAGTTTGCGCCGCCGTCGGATTCCGTGGACGGCTGCGTGACGCAGTACCCGGACGGCGGCTGGTTTGAGTACGAACCTGCCACCGGCCGCTGGCATGTGAAAGGTATCAGATCCATGGTGATCGAGGCGGCCGACAATATCACCTTCAAAACCTCGGAATTTGTGGTGGAGGCCGACACCACGCGCATCAACAGCGAGGTGGTGATCAACGGCGCTGTCACCCAGGGCGGCGGCCCGATGAGTTCCAACGGGATCGTGGTGGATGACCATGCCCATATTAAAGCCATGAAGGGCGGTGACACGTCGGGAGGTCCGGTATGACGCTGTATCTCGGCATGAGCCAGAGCAACGGGAAAGCCATTACGGACACGGACCATCTGCGCCAGTCGGTGCGCGATATTCTGCTGACACCTCAAGGCAGCCGCATTGCCCGCCGGGAATATGGCTCCCTGTTGTCCGTCCTGATTGACCAGCCCCAGAACCCGGCGCTGCGCCTGCAGATTATGTCGGCGGTGTATATGGCGCTGAGTCGCTGGGAGCCACGCCTGACGCTGGACTCCATCACTATCAGCAGTAGCTTTGACGGCTCGATGGTCGTGGACCTTACCGGGCAGCGCAACAACGGCGCGCCGGTTTCCCTTTCCGTATCGACAGGAGCAGATAATGGCAGTCATTGACCTTTCCCAGCTCCCCGCGCCGCAGATCGTGGACGTGCCGGATTTTGAGACGTTGTTGGCAGAACGTAAGGCGGCTTTTATCGCGCTGTATCCGGCGGACGAGCAGGCCGCAGTGGCGCGCACGCTGGCGCTGGAGTCTGAACCTATCACCAAACAGCTGCAGGAAAGTACCTACCGCGAAGTGCTACTGCGCCAGCGTATCAACGAGGCCGCGCAGGCGGTCATGGTGGCGTATGCCCTCGGCGGTGATCTTGAACAACTCGCCGCCAACTACAACGTGAAGCGCCTGACGGTGACGCCTGCCGACAACGACGCCGTGCCGCCGGTGGCTGCTGTGATGGAAAGTGACGAGGCGCTGCGTCTGCGTGTGCCTGCAGCATTTGAAGGGCTGTCCGTTGCGGGGCCGACGGCGGCCTATGAGTTTCACGCCAGAAGTGCGGACGGGCGTGTGGCGGATGCGAGCGCAACCAGTCCTGCACCGGCGGAGGTCGTGCTGACCGTACTGAACCGCGAAGGCGACGGCACGGCCGGGACTGACCTGCTGGCCGTGGTTGAAAAGGCGCTTAACAGCGAGAGCGTGCGCCCGGTGGCGGATCGTCTGACGGTGCGCAGCGCCGAGATTATTCCATACAGCGTGGATGCAAACATTTTTCTCTATCCTGGACCGGAGGCAGAGCCGGTGATGGCGGCGGCAAAAGCCAGCCTGCAGAAGTACATCGCCAGCCAGACGCGGCTCGGACGTGATATCCGCCGCAGCGCCATTTATGCCGCGCTGCATGTCGAAGGTGTGCAGCGCGTCGAGCTGGCATCCCCGCTGAATGATGTGGTGCTGGACAAGACGCAGGCCGCCTCCTGCACACAGTGGGATGTGACCAACGGAGGCACGGATGAATAGTCTGCTGCCGCCTGGCTCATCGCCGCTTGAGCGCCGACTGGCGCAGAGCTGCAGCGGGATTTCCGGGCTGGAGGTGCCGCTGCGTGACCTGTGGAACCCGGCAACCTGCCCGGTCAGTTTCCTGCCGTATCTGGCGTGGGCCTTTTCCGTGGATCGCTGGGACGAGAGCTGGACGGAAAGCGTGAAGCGCCGGGTGGTACAGGATGCGTTCTATATCCATCAGCACAAAGGTACAACCAGCGCCGTGCGTCGGGTGGTGGAGCCGTTCGGCTTCCTGATCCGCATTATCGAATGGTGGCAGACCGGTGAACAGCCTGGCACGTTTCGCCTGGATATCGGCGTGCAGGACCAGGGCATCACAGAAGAAACCTATCTGGAGCTGGAGCGCCTCATCAGCGACGCCAAACCCTGCAGCCGCCATCTGATCGGCATGTCCATCAACCTGCAGACCAGCGGGCCGTATTTCGTCGGCGCAGCCACCTACACCGGCGAGGAAATCACCATTTATCCGTATATCAATGAAACCATTATTTCTGGCGGCACCGCTTATGAGGGCGGGGCGGTCCATGTTATTGACACAATGAGAGTGAATCCATGAGCGCAAAATTCTACACCCTGCTGACGGAGATCGGCGCGGCGAAGCTGGCAAGTTCCGCCGCGCTCGGCGTGCCGCTGAACATTACCCGGATGGCAGTAGGCGACGGTGGCGGTGTACTCCCCACACCCAGCGCGCAGCAGACCAGGCTTATTGCTGAAAAGCGCCGGGCCGATCTCAATATGCTTTACATCGACCCGCAGAACAGCAGCCAGATTATTGCCGAGCAGGTGATCCCTGAAACCGAGGGCGGGTGGTGGATTCGTGAGGTCGGGCTGTTTGATGATACCGGTGCGCTGATTGCCGTCGGCAACTGCCCGGAGAGCTATAAGCCGCAGCTCGCTGAGGGCAGCGGGCGCACACAGACCGTCCGCATGGTGTTGATCACAAGTAGCACCGATAATATTACCCTGAAAATTGACCCTGCAGTGGTGCTGGCAACACGCAAGTATGTCGATGACAAGGTGCTGGAGCTGAAGGTTTATGTGGATGACCAGATGGCGAAACACATCGCCGCAGCGGACCCGCATACGCAATATGCACCGAAAGACAGCCCGATCCTGACGGGCACGCCCAAAACGCCAACCGCACCGGCAGGAACGAACACTACACAGATTGCCAGCACGGCGTTTGTACAGGCGGTGGTGACGGCACTCAATAACGCGCTGGCGCTGAAAGCGCCGCTGGCAAATCCGGCCCTTACGGGAACGCCGACGGCTCCCACTGCAGGACAGACTGCCAACAACACGCAGATTGCCACAACGGCTTTTGTGAAATCAGCGCTGGCGGCACTGGTCGGTTCGTCCCCGGCGGCGCTGGATACACTTAACGAGCTGGCGGCAGCCCTGGGCAACGATCCAAACTTTGCCACCACCATGACCAATGCGCTTGCGGGCAAACAGCCGCTGGATTCAACTCTTTCCAGCCTGTCCGGCAAATCGGTTAATGAGTTGCTGTCCTGGCTGGCGCTGGGAACGGCTGCCACGAAAGATGTGGGCACCGGAAATAACCAGCTACCGGATATGGCCAGCTTTGGCAATTCCCTGGTTGCAAATGGTTATCAAAAACTGCCAGGCGGATTAATTATCCAGTGGGGGTCTTTTGCGGTTTCTGCCACGTCTGGGGGAGCAGCTTCGCTGGATGTGACTTTCCCGCTGGCGTTTCCGGTGGCATTCAGAAGTCTGGTTGCGTTTATGGCAACAAATGATCCGTCGCAACGTTTTGCGGGTTTTGATACTGCCAATACCAACAGAATCAAAGCGAGATTCACCTATCTTACACCAACAACAAACGCTATTTACTGGATTGCGCTTGGGAGCTGATACCGATGAAAAATTACTATTTTGATCCGCATAGTGCTGGTTTCTATGTTTTTCCAGACAGCCCCGTCATTCCAGACGACGCTGTGGAGATCGGCCCGGAAATGTACGCTCAGTTCGCAGGCGCGCCCTGGCCTGCAGGTAAGGTCATGGGCGCGGATACTGCTGGCTTGCCAGTCTGGAAAGATGCACCACCGCTCTCATCTGAGGAACGGGAGCAGGCAGCTGAAATCAAACTTCAGGCACTGATTAATCAGGCGAATGAATACATGAACAGCAGACAGTGGCCGGGCAAGGCAGCCATTGGTCGGCTCGCTGGTGAGGAGCTGGCGGATTACAACCACTGGCTGGATTATCTGGATGCGCTTGAGGCAGTGGATACTGCTGGTGCGCACGAGAACAATTGGCCTCAGTCACCAATTTAACAGATTGCTCTTCCGCTTCTGCGAGGAGCTAATCAGCGCTTTCTCCAAAGGGACTTTTAATATTGAGAATACTATTTATCTCTTCTGCAAAAAGAACGAAAGTAGAAGCGACCAGGCATTTCTCACTTTTAGATCTATGCTCTTTGAATATTCCGACAACACGAAGCGTCAACGCTTTGGTGTGAATGTTTTGCATGATTTGTAATACCGGCGCACCACTCATTCCTTCAAGATATGGCACCGATGTGAGTGTGCTGGCAGGTTCTGTTCTGACTGTAGTTCCTTTGCCTTGTCTTGAGTCAAATGGGAAATGGATTTCTTCATTTTGAGAGTTGTATTCAAAATAGTGATGAACAAAATTAAATCGTTGTAATCCCTTGCTAGGTCTGTCTTTGTGGAATTTATTTTTTGTTGCGGGATACCCAGAGATAATCATAGATGACGTGGGTGAAATATCAGTGCGAGAAACATCTGAGAAGAAAACGAATCCTTTGCCTGAATAAAGCATTGCTTCTGGAAGTTCAATAAATGCGTAATCTTGTTCAGAGTTATAATGAACGGCAATATTTTCAAATGGGTACATCTGCCTTTCAACCCTGAAATACCTACTGTCTAGATCTTTCATCCCTTCAACTACATGGCCTGCTGTAACGATATAAGGGTTGTTGTTTATTAACATCAAAAAGCCACTGCCCACTGTAAGTGTTTCTTTTTTGCTATTTGGTTTTGGTGCATGGAATGAGACGAAAGCTCGATCCCACTTATCAGTAAGTTGGGAGGCAATATTATCTTCAATGCCATCAGGATATAGATCAATAATTGAGGGGTATGGATAATAGAACGAAGGGATGAGCATGGTGTTCTCCGATATTTGAGTGTTAATGAGTCATACCGGACTCTAATTGTATCGTCAATGGCACACTGCTATCTGGATGATGTAAGTCATCAATCAGGCCAATGTATCCCGGTAATGAAACTGGAGATATTTTTATGGCTCAGGATTACCACCACGGGGTGCGCGTTGTCGAAATCAACGAAGGCACCCGACCCATTACCACGGTGAGCACCGCTATCGTGGGCATGGTCTGCACCGGCGATGATGCTGATGCGGCAATGTTCCCTCTCAACAAACCGGTCCTGCTGACCGACGTACTAACCGCCAGCGGCAAAGCGGGCGAGTCCGGCACGCTGGCCCGTTCGCTGGATGCGATTGCCGATCAGGCCAAACCCGTCACCGTCGTAGTGCGTGTGCCGCAGGGCGAAACCGAAGCGGAAACCACCTCTAATATCGTCGGCGGCGTCACCGCTGACGGTAAAAAAACGGGCATGAAAGCGCTGCTGTCGGCGCAGTCACAGCTTGGCGTGAAACCGCGCATCCTCGGCGTGCCAGGGCATGACACGCAGGCTGTGGCGACGGAACTGCTGAGTGTGGCGCAGAGCCTGCGCGGGTTTGCCTACCTCTCCGCCTACGGTTGTAAAACGGTGGAGGACGCCATTGCCTATCGCGCTAATTTCAGTCAGCGCGAGGGGATGCTGATCTGGCCGGACTTCATCAATTTTGACACCGTGCTGAATGCCGACGCGACGGCCTACGCCTCCGCCCGTGCGCTCGGTCTGCGCGCCAAAATTGACGAGCAGACTGGCTGGCACAAAACCCTGTCCAACGTCGGCGTGAACGGCGTCACCGGGCTGTCCGCCGATGTGTTCTGGGATCTGCAGGACCCGGCAACCGACGCGGGGCTGCTCAACCAGAACGACGTCACCACGCTTATCCGCAAGGATGGTTTCCGCTTCTGGGGTTCCCGCTGCCTGAGCGACGATCCGCTGTTTGCCTTTGAGAACTACACCCGCACGGCGCAGGTGCTGGCGGACACCATTGCCGAGGCACACATGTGGGCGGTGGATGGCGTGCTGAATCCGTCGCTGGCCCGCGACATTATCGAAGGCATCCGCGCCAAACTGCGCAGCCTGAAAACGCAGGGCTACATCATCGGCGCGGACTGCTGGCTGGACGAGGCCGTGAACGATAAGGATTCCCTGAAAGCCGGGAAGCTCACCATCGACTACGACTACACGCCAGTGCCGCCGCTGGAAAACCTGATGCTGCGCCAGCGCATCACCGATCAGTACCTGCTGGATTTCTCCAGCCAGGTCAGTGCGTAAGGGGACACCATGGCTTTACCACGCAAGCTGAAACATCTGAACCTGTTCAACGACGGGAACAACTGGCAGGGGATCGTCGAGTCGCTGACCCTGCCGAAATTCACCCGTAAGTTTGAGAAGTATCGCGGCGGCGGGATGCCCGGCGCGGTGGACGTGGATATGGGGCTGGATGACGGCGCTATTGATACGGAGTTCTCCATCGGCGGCACCGAGCTGCTGTTGTTTAAACAGATGGGCAAAACCACGGTGGACGCCATCCAGCTGCGCTTTACCGGCTCTATCCAGCGTGACGACACCGGCGAGGTACAGGCCGTCGAACTGGTTGTGCGCGGGCGTCATAAGGAGCTGGATTCCGGCGAGTGGAAGACCGGCGAAAGCAGCACCACCAAAGTGACCAGTACCAACAGCTACGCGAAGCTGACCATTAACGGCGAAGTGCTCTATGAGGTCGATCTGGTCAACATGATTGAAATCGTGGACGGCGTGGATCTGATGGAAGCGCACCGTAATGCCCTAGGCCTCTGAATAACTTGAACGGCGCGGGCAACCGCGTCAGTACGCATATACAGGAAAAGAACATGAGCGATAAACCAACCGAAAAGACCGTGCAGCTGGATACGCCGATCACGCGTGGAAAGACGGAAATCACCGAGATTGTACTGCGCAAACCACAGTCCGGCGCGCTGCGGGGCACACGCCTGCAGGCCATTATGGATATGGACGTGGGCGCGATGATGACAGTTATTCCGCGAATCTCCACGCCGACCCTGACCGCGCAGGAAATGGCGGAGCTGGACCCTGCCGATCTCACCGCGCTGTCGGTTGAGGTGGTGACTTTTTTATTGAAGAAGTCGGTGCTTGCCGGTTTGCCGACTGCCTGACGGTTGATGATCTGGTGGCAGACATTGCCACCATCTTTCACTGGTCGCCGTCCGTCACTGACGTTATGCCGCTAACGGACGTGCTGGAGTGGCGACACAAAGCCATTCTGCGAAGCGGGGCCAGCGATGAGTGACAACAACCTGCGCCTGCAGGTGATTCTTAATGCGGTTGATAAGCTCACCCGCCCGTTCCGATCCGCGCAGGCCAGCTCGAAGGAGCTGGCAACTGCCGTCCAGCAAAGCCGTGCCCGTCTTAAAGAGTTAGATGCCCAGGCGGGCAGGATTGACGGTTTCCGCAAAGCCAGCGCGCAGCTGGCCGTCACCGGTAACAGCCTGAAAGCCGCCCGCGAAGAAGCGGCGAAACTCGCCACGCAGTTCTCAGCCACCAACCGCCCGACGGCGGCGCAGTCCAGACTGCTGGAGCAGGCAAAAAGCCGCGTCACCGACCTGCAGGGCAAATACAACGGTCTGCGCCAGTCGGTCCAGCGTCAGCGTCTGGCACTCAGTGAGGCCGGGCTGGATACGAAGAAACTTAGCAGCGCGCAGCGGGAACTCCGGCAGAACGCAGACGAAACACGTCAGGCGCTGGACCGTCAGATGAAATCCCTGAAACGCCTGGGCGAACAGCAGGCGCGAATGAATGCGGTCCGCGAGCAGTACTCCCGCCGTCTGGAGGTGCGGGACAGGATTGCCGGAGCCGGAGCAACCACCACGGCCGCCGGGCTGGCCATGGGCGCCCCAGTGATGGCGGCGGTGAAAAGCTACGCCAGCATGGAAGATGCCATGAAGGGCGTGGCAAAGCAGGTCAACGGCCTTCGCGACGACAATGGCAACCGCACCGCCCGGTTCTATGAAATGCAGGATGCCATCAAGGCCGCCAGCGAACAGCTACCGATGGAAAACGGCGCAGTAGATTATGCCGCGCTGGTTGAGGGCGGGGCGCGCATGAACGTGGCGAACCCGAACGATTCCTGGGCAGACCAGAAGCGTGACCTGCTGGCCTTTGCCAGTACGGCGGCTAAAGCGTCCACGGCGTTTGAACTGCCCGCTGATGAGTTGTCAGAGGGGTTGGGGAAAATCGCCAGTCTGTATAAAGTGCCGACCCGCAACATTGAACAGCTGGGCGATGCGCTGAACTACCTGGACGATAACGCCATGTCAAAGGGTGCAGACATTATCGACGTCCTGCAGCGGATGGGGGGCGTGGCGGACCGTCTGGACTATCGGAAGGCCGCCGCGCTTGGCTCTACGTTTCTGTCATTAGGTGCTGCACCAGAAATTGCGGCCAGCGCGTCGAATGCCATGGTGCGCGAACTGTCGATTGCCACCATGCAGAGCAAGCGCTTCTTCGAAGGCATGGACCTGCTCAAACTCAATCCAGCAGAGATTGAAAAGCAGATGACCACGGACGCCATCGGCACCATCCAGCGCGTGCTGGAGAAGGTCAACCATCTGCCGCAGGACAAGCGCCTGTCCGCCATGACCATGCTGTTTGGCAAAGAGTTTGGCGATGACGCGGCGAAGCTTGCCAACAACCTGCCGGAGCTGCAGCGCCAGCTCAGTCTCACATCCGGCGGAGATGCGAACGGCTCGATGCAGAAAGAGTCCGATATCAACAAGGATTCTCTTTCCGCGCAGTGGTTGCTGGTGAAAACGGGCGCGCAGAACGCGTTCAGTAGCCTGGGCGAAACCCTGCGTCAGCCGCTGCTGGATATCATGGACTCCGTGAAAGGCGTCACCGGTGCGCTGCGCCGCTGGGTGGAACAAAACCCGCAGCTGGCGGGCACGCTGATGAAAGTAGCGGCAGCGACTGCAGCGATCACCGTTGTGCTCGGCACGTTAGCGGTGGCCGTGGCCGCCGTGCTGGGTCCGCTGGCGGTGATCCGCTTTGGCCTGTCGATGCTGGGCGTGAAAACTCTGCCTTCCGTGACGGCGGCAGTAACACGCACCGGCAGCGCGCTGTCCTGGCTGGCGGGTGCGCCGCTTTCCCTGTTGCGTCGGGGAATGGCGTCATCCGGCGGCAGTGCCGGATTACTGAGCGCGCCGCTGAATGCCCTGCGCCGTTCGGCCGGGCTGGCGGGTAATGCGCTGAAAGCGGTAGGTGGTGCGCCTCTGCTGATGTTCCGCGCCGGAATGGTGGGCATTCGCAATGTTGTCGGCGCAGTGATGAACCCGCTGGCGGCGCTGCGCGGTGGACTCTTCGCCGCCGGTGGCGTACTGAGCTTTCTGGTGTCCGGCCCGCTGGCCATTTTGCGCGTGGCGCTGTACAGCATTTCCGGTTTGCTGGGCGCGCTGCTCAGTCCGGTAGGGCTGGTTGTGGCGGCGCTGGCAGGTGTGGCGCTGGTTATCTGGAAATACTGGCAACCCATCAGCGCCTTTTTAGGTGGCGTGGTGGAAGGATTCAAAGCTGCTGCTGCGCCCATCAGCGCCGCCTTTGAACCGCTCCGCCCCGTGTTTCAGTGGATAGGCGACAAAGTGCAGGCGCTGTGGGGATGGTTCACGGATTTGTTAGCCCCGGTGAAATCTACCGGCGAAGAGCTGAGCAGTGCGGCGGCGATGGGGCGCAGTTTTGGTGAGGCGCTGGCGGAAGGGCTAAACATGGTGATGCACCCGCTGGAGTCGCTGAAATCTGGCGTGTCGTGGCTGCTGGAAAAGCTCGGCATCGTTAGCAAGGAAGCGGCAAAAACGAAACTGCCGGAACAGGTCACGCGACAACAGCCCGCGACGGTCAACAGTGACGGCAAGGTGGTGCTGCCGCCTGGCGGGTTCCCGTCGATGGGCTTTGCGGGCATGTACGACACCGGCGGGGTGATCCCGCGCGGCCAGTTTGGCATCGTGGGAGAGAACGGCCCGGAGATTGTCAACGGTCCGGCGAATGTGACCAGCAGGCGACGTACCGCCGCGCTGGCGTCCGTGGTGGCCGGAGCGATGGGCGTGGCGGCAGCGCCTGCAGAGGCAGCGCCGCTTCATCCGTTCAGTCTGCCGATCAGGGCATACCAGACACAACCTGTGAAGGCAGACAACCCGCCGTCGGTGATCCGCTATGAGATTAACGCGCCGATCCATATCACCGCCCAGCCGGGGCAGAACGCGCAGGATATTGCCCGTGAAGTAGCGCGGCAGCTCGATGAGCGCGAACGCCGGGCCAGGGCGAAGGCCCGCAGCAATTACAGCGATCAGGGGGGATACGATTCATGATGATGGTGCTGGGTTTATACGTCTTTATGCTGCGCACCGTGCCGTATCAGGAGCTGCAGTATCAACGCAGCTGGCGACACGCGGCCAACAGCCGGGTGAACCGCCGCCCGTCCACGCAGTATCTCGGCCCGGATATCGACTCGCTGACGCTGTCCGGCATGCTGCTGCCAGAAATCACCGGCGGCAGGCTGTCCCTGCTGGCGCTGGAGCAGATGGCGGAGCTGGGGAAAGCGTGGCCGCTGATTGAGGGCAGCGGGACTATCTACGGCATGTTTGTGATCGAGAGTCTGGGTCAGACCAAAACGGAATTTTTTGAGAGCGGAATGCCGCGGCGGATTGAATTCACGCTGACCCTAAAACGGGTGGATGAGTCGCTGTCTGAGATGTTCGGCAGCCTGAGTGACCAGCTCAGCAACCTGCAGGACACGGCGGCCTCGGCGATTGGCAAGGTGAAAAATATGGCAGGAGGGCTGTTGTCATGAATCTGAACAGCGATCTGCTGGACCTGAACAGCAAAAGCCCGGCGTTCAGCATCATCATCGAAGGTAAAGACGTGACGACGGTGATGGATGCGCGCCTGATGAGTCTGACGCTGACGGACAACCGGGGCTTTGAAGCGGACCAGCTCGATCTGGAGCTGGACGATGCGGACGGGATGATTGTGCTGCCGCGTCGGGGAGCTGTCATCCACCTGGCGCTGGGCTGGAAAGGCCAGCCGCTTTTTCCGAAAGGCGGATTTACCGTGGATGAGATTGAGCACTCCGGCGCGCCTGACCGGCTGACTATCCGTGCGCGCAGTGCTGACTTCCGCGAAACCCTGAACACCCGGCGTGAAAAGTCCTGGCACCAGACCACTGTTGGGGAGGTGGTTAAAGAGATTGCCGCCCGGCACAACCTTAAACTGGCGCTGGGCAAGGACCTGACGGACAAAGCGCTGGATCACCTGGACCAGACCAACGAGAGCGATGCGAGTTTCCTGATGAAGCTGGCGCAGCAGTATGGGGCGATTGCCTCCGTGAAGGACGGAAACCTGCTGTTTATCCGCCAGGGGCAGGGGAGAACGGCCAGCGGCAGGTTGTTGCCGGTTATCACTATCACCCGCAAGGCCGGAGACGGACACCGTTTCACCCTGGCAGATCGCGGGGCATACACCGGCGTCATCGCCAGCTGGCTGCATACTCGTGAACCGAAGAAGAAAGAGACCACGCAGGTGAAGCGCCGCCGCAAGAAAACCGCTGCGCCCAAAGAGCCGGAAGCGAAGCAGGGGGATTATCTGGTGGGAACCGATGAAAACGTGCTGGTTCTCAACCGGACCTACGCCAACCGCAGCAATGCGGAACGGGCGGCAAAGATGCAGTGGGAGCGCCTGCAGCGCGGAGTGGCGTCCTTCTCCCTGCAGCTCGCAGAAGGGCGGGCAGATCTTTACACCGAAATGCCGGTGAAGGTCAGCGGCTTCAAGCAGCCCATTGATGATGCGGAGTGGACCATCACCACGCTGACGCATACGGTCAACCCGGACAGTGGATTTACGACCAGTCTGGATCTCGAAGTGAAAATTGATGAGTTCGAAATTGAATGATAGGTTCTCATTATTGAATAATGATGTATCATTATTGCGACTAGAGCAAAGGTGAGCGGAGGTGAGTGAATATGATGAATTGCCCATTGTGCGGACTTTCTGCACATACGCGTAGTAGTTTCCAAGTCTCAAGCGAAACCAAAGAACGCTATAATCAGTGCACCAATATTGAGTGCGGGCATACTTTCGTGACGCATGAAACGTTTGTGCGTTCTGTGTGCCGTCCAGAGAAAGTAAGCTCGGCCCCTCCGCATCCGAAAGGGTTGCAGGAACAATTTGCATACTAACCCGCTGATGGCGGGTTTTTTATTACCTGATGCCGCCACAACCAAACGGCTGTCGCCATTTTGCCGCCACTACCAAAGACAAAGGGGCTACGTTTTCACGTAACCCCTTGTTTTATTTGGTGGAGCTGGGGGGATTTGAACCCCCGTCCGAAATTCCTACATCCTCGGTACTACATGCTTAGTCAGTCTTTACATTCGCCTGGCACCTGCGGACAGACACGCCACTACCAGACTAGCCTGATTAGTTTTAACACTTCAGCCCCAGGCAGGACATCCATGCGATCTCTTTTGGGTTTGACCTCTCTTGATCCCCGTCCTAAGAGCGGAGGCTAGGGAGAGAGGGCTCTTAGCAGGTTATTAAGCTGCTAAAGCGTAGTTTTCGTCGTTTGCGACTATTTTTTTGCGGCTTTTTACGAGGCAAACCGCCCCTCGGCATGCACCTTGGGTTTCGCAAATCCCGTCGAATCCAGAATCAGCCCCAATGTGTTGAACCCAGTATATCAGAACTGGCATCGGTGATGCCAGCGTGGAACGATAAGTTCTTAAATCAGTGTGAAAAGTACAAAATTCAGGCAGAAATTAACGGCCTGCGTGCTTCATGATACGCGCTTTGTCGACCTGCCATTCACGGTCTTTCACGTCATCACGTTTGTCATGCTGTTTTTTACCCTTCGCCACGCCGATTTTCACTTTGCACCAGGCATTTTTCCAGTACAGAGACAGGGCGACGACGGTGTAACCTTCGCGGTTAATGCGGCCAAAAAGTGAAGCCAGTTCGCGCTGATTGAGCAGCAGTTTACGCGTGCGCGTCGGGTCGCAAACGTAGTGTGAAGAGGCGACGGCCAGCGGCGTAAAGTTTGCGCCAAACAGGAAGGCTTCGCCATCAATCAGAATCACATAGCTGTCGCTGATGTTGGCTTTACCTGCGCGCAGGGATTTGACTTCCCAGCCCTGCAACGCAAGGCCAGCTTCGAATTCTTCTTCAATGAAGTACTCATGGCGGGCACGCTTGTTCAGCGCAATGGTTGCCGAGCCAGGTTTATGTGCTTTTTTCTTCGTCATAAGTGTCGTGAAGCCATAGGTAATCTGAGTTCAAAAAGTAACCTCATTCCGATTGCATCCTGTGAGGTCCAACGCGCTATCTTAGCACGAGATAAGGCTTAGCGTTTTTTTAACAGGGGATAAATGTTATTATTTGTCCGTTGTGTGACCATGGAAAATGCTATGCCTCAGATTAGCCGTACTGCGCTTGTGCCTTACAGCGTGGAACAAATGTACCAGTTAGTGAATGACGTCCAGTCTTATCCGCAGTTTATTCCGGGATGTACCGGTAGCCGGGTGCTGGATGCTGGCCCGACGCAGATGACTGCCGCCGTGGATGTGTCCAAAGCGGGGATCAGCAAAACGTTCACGACCCGTAATACACTAACCAACAATCAAAGTATTTTGATGCAACTGGTGGATGGGCCGTTCAAAACGCTGATGGGTGGCTGGAAGTTTACGCCACTGAGTGCTGATGCTTGCCGCATCGAGTTTCATCTGGATTTCGAGTTCACCAATAAGCTGATTGAACTGGCGTTTGGCCGCATCTTTAAAGAGCTGGCCTCCAATATGGTTCAGGCATTCACCGTGCGCGCCAAAGAGGTTTACAGTGTCGCCTAAAATCACGGTGGAAGTGGCTTACGCCCTGCCGGCAAAACAATACCTTCAGCGGGTGAAGCTGGACGAGGGGGCAACCGTTGAAGAAGCGATTCGTGCCTCTGGTCTGCTGGAACTGCGTAGCGATATCGATCTGTCGAAGAATAAAGTCGGTATCTACAGTCGACCGGTCAAACTTGCAGATGTTGTGAGTGATGGCGATCGCGTTGAGATTTATCGACCGTTGATTGCCGATCCGAAAGAGTTGCGCCGTCAGCGGGCGGAGAAGGCCGGGAAGTAGGGCGAAGCGACGTTAAGATACAAAAAAGGTGCTCAGTGAGCACCTTTTTGCATTTCTGAAACCTTACTGTTTGGTAAGCGCCGGTTTGTTATCAATGTTGGTTAACACACCGCTGCTGTTGAAGGTCAGGGTCAGCGTCTGCTGCGTAACACCTTCATGGCCAGGCTGCTGGCGGAAGACATAGAACCAGGTGTTAGTGCCGAACGGATCGGACATCATCGGGGTTCCCAGTGCATAAGCGACCTGCTGTTGTGTCATACCGACACGAACTTTAGACACATCGTTAGGTGTGAGGTAGTTCCCCTGGTTGATGTCAGGACGGTAAACCACTCGCTCCAGAGTGGAACAACCTGCGGTCAACATCAGAAGAACCGCTGCGACAGCGGTCAGCGTTTTACAGCGCATAGTGATTTGATTCCTTTTCGGGCCCGAGCAATACGCGGCTCATATGTTATATGCCGATGATAATAGACCTTGCCCCACTTTGAAACCGGTCTGACGGCGTTTTTGTTGTTCTGTATGACCCTGAGATCCCGAAAAAGTTTATGCAGCCAGCAGTTCTTTCGCATTCGCCAGCGTATTGCGCGTCACTTCACTACCGCCAAGCAGACGTGCCAGCTCCTGCAGGCGCGCCTTTTTATCCAGCGGGTGCATATGCGTTTCCGTCATTTCACCGTCGGTTTCTTTGCAGACATAGAAATGTTGATGCCCACAACCGGCTACCTGCGGCAGGTGGGTGACACACATGACCTGAGTGGATTCACCTAACTGACGTAACAATTTGCCAACGACGGCGGCGGTCGGGCCGCTGATCCCCACGTCCACTTCATCGAAGATCAGCGCCGGGGTTTCCATTTTACGCGCCGTGATCACCTGAATTGCCAGAGCGATGCGCGAGAGTTCCCCACCAGAGGCGACCTTGGAAATGGCCTGTAAAGGCTGGCCTGGGTTGGTGGTCACACGAAATTCAATGCGGTCTGCCCCTTCGGCGGTGAGATGATTGACTTCAAATTTCACGTCGATGGTGAAGACACCGTGTGGCATAGACAGCGCATGCATGCTGTCCGTGATGTGCTGACCCAACTCCTGAGCATAATGCTGGCGAACATCGTGAAGCTGCTTCGCCGTGGCCAGCGCCTGTTGATGATGGACATTCACTGCCAGAGACAGCGTTTCCAGCGAGTCGGCCTGATCGTCGAGCTGCTGCTGCTCATCCAGCAACGACTGGTGATAGTTCGGCAGCTCTTCTGGTGTGACGTAGTGTTTACGTGCCAGGGAGATCTGCCGGGAGATGCGCTGCTCCAGCTCGAATAAGCGGTTAGGGTCGAGATCCAGGCGCTCACAATAGTGACGCAGCTCTTCACCGGCTTCTGAAATTTGAATCGCCGCCTCTTCCAGCATATCCAGCACGCCAGACAACTTGCTGTCGAGACCGACCAGTTCGGTAACCTGTTGGCGCACGGTGTAGAGCTGGCTTTGCAGGTTGGTATCTTCGCCATCAGCCAGCAGATTCAGCGCTTGCTGGCTGGTCGAGATTAAATGCCCGCTGTTGGCGAGCCGTTTGTACTCTTCGTCGATCTGCTCAAACTCACCCGGCTGCGGGTTGAATTCGTTGAGTTCCTTCAACTGATAGTTCAGCAGTTCGGCGCGCGCGGCGCGCTCCTGACTTTGCTGCTGATGCTGTGCCAGTTCGCGGCAGCTTTGATGCCACTGACGATAGTGTTCAGCCATCAACTGAGTGAGCGCGTACTCACCGGCATAGCCATCAAGCAGGGCTTTTTGCTGTTCAGGTTTAATGAGCTGCTGATGCGCGTGCTGGCCATGAATTTGAATCAATAGCTGGCCCAGCTCACGCAACTGAGAAAGGGGAACCGCAGTCCCGTTGATAAAGCCGCGAGAGCGGCCATCGCTGCTGATGACGCGGCGAAGTAAACACTCACGTCCATCTTCGAGTTGATTGACTTCAAGCCAGCGCAGCGCGGCAGGGGTATCTTTTAAGGAAAAGCGCGCGCAGAGATCGGCGCGGCTAGCGCCGGTGCGCACGATGTCGCCTTCTGCGCGACCGCCCAGACACAAGCCGAGCGCATCAATGGCAATAGATTTACCTGCACCGGTTTCACCGGTAATGGCCGTCATTCCGCTCTGGAAGTCGATCTCAAGCTCACGAACAATGGCAAAGTTGCTGATGGTCAGTTGTGCCAGCATAATTGTTTTCCTGTATGAAAAACCATAACTGTGTTTTCATACAGTATAAACTGGTTTTTTATCCAGTAAAGTGCTGGATGCAAATTTAGAACAATTTTTTTGACCAGCCGAGCTTAGAACTTAATGTGTTGAAATAGCTGTAGTCTTTCGGATGTATCAGATTCAGGTGGTAGTCACAGCGGCGAATTAACACGTCTTCGCCTTCCTGTATCGGTAACGCGATCTGGCTGTCGCAGCTGATTTCAAGATCGTTGCGGCGGTGCGAGAAGCGCAGGCGGATGGTGCTGCTGCTGTTGATAACCAGTGGGCGGGCCGAAAGGGTATGCGGGAACATCGGCACCAGAGTGATAGCATCCAGCGAGGGGGTCAGAATAGGCCCGCCAGCGGAGAGGGAATAGGCGGTCGAGCCGGTTGGCGTCGAGATGATTAGCCCGTCAGAGCGCTGGGAGAAGGCGAAGACTTCATCGATATAGACTTCGAATTCAATCATATGGGCGACTTTTCCCGGATGCAGGACCACTTCGTTGATGGCCGTGCTGATCCGTTTCTGGCAATCCTGCTGGCATACCTGCGCTTCGAGCAAAAAGCGTTTTTCGCTGATGTAATGGCCGTCCAGAACGTCGGCTAACTGCTGATGGGCGTTGTCGGGATCGAGGTCGGTCAGGAAGCCCAGGTTACCGCGGTTGATACCAATAACTTTAATATCGTAGCGTGCCAGAGTGCGAGCCGCGCCAAGCATGTTGCCGTCACCGCCGACGACTACGGCGAGATCCGCCTGCTGGCCAATCTCCGCCAGCGTGCCGGTCTTCACATTTTTGAGCTGCAATTCCTGCGCAATTTGCTGCTCCACCATCACTTCGTAGCCTTTTGCGCACAGCCAGCGATACAACATTTCATGTGTCGTCAGCGCCGTAGGGTGACGTGGATGTCCGACAATCCCAATACACTTGAAATGATTATTCATTTTCTGGAGGTCCTTGTGCCGATTGATGGTGACAATATGCTTTGTTCCCTTGAATCCCGGAAACTGATCCCCATAATAAGCGAAGTTAGCGAGATGAATGCAAAAAAACGCGGAGAAATTCATGAGTAGTAAAGAACAGAAAACGCCTGAGGGGCAAGCCCCGGAAGAAATTATCATGGAACAGCACGAAGAAGTTGAGGCTGTAGAGCCGGATGCTTCTGCTGAGCAGGTGGATCCGCGCGATGAAAAAATTGCGAATCTGGAAGCTCAGTTAACTGAAGCCCAGAATCGTGAGCGCGAAAGCGTGCTGCGTATCAAAGCGGAAATGGAAAACCTGCGTCGCCGTACCGAGCTGGACGTGGAAAAGGCGCATAAGTTCGCGCTGGAGAAATTCGTCAACGAGCTGCTGCCGGTGATTGATAGTCTGGATCGTGCGCTGGAAGTGGCTGATAAAGCTAACCCGGACATGGCGGCGATGGTCGAAGGCCTTGAGCTGACGCTGAAATCCATGCTCGACGTGGTGCGTAAGTTCGGTGTTGAAGTGGTTGCGGATACCAACGTAGCGCTGGACCCTAACGTCCACCAGGCGATTGCGATGGTTGAATCTGAAGATGTAACTGCTGGCAACGTGCTGGCTGTGATGCAGAAAGGCTATACGCTGAACGGTCGTACTATTCGTGCCGCGATGGTCACTGTCGCGAAAGCGAAGGCATAATTTGCCTCTGTAGTGCCGGGTGGTGGCATTGCCTCACCCGGCCTACATACTAGCGTTCTGCTACGCTATCCCGCAGCGGTTTGACCGGGATAACTTTCACCTGTTTGATCATATTGTCCTGCACGTCCAGGATATCAATATCGTACTGGCTGATGCGCACACGGGTGCCGGATGCCGGGATCTCTTCCAGTGCTTCAAGAATCATACCGTTAATGGTGCGAGCGTCGTCTTCCGGCAGATGCCAGTTAAAGGCTTTGTTGAGTTCACGCACGTTGGCGCTGCCGTCGATCAGCACCGAACCGTCGTTTTGTGGCGTAACCTCTTCGGCGAGCGATGGCGACATTGACGTCGTAAAATCACCAACGATCTCTTCCAGAATATCTTCGACCGTCACCAGCCCCTGGATATCGCCATACTCGTTGACCACCAGGCCCACTTTCTTTTTATTACGCTGGAATTTCACCAGCTGCGTACTCAGCGGCGTGCCTTCTGGAATGATATAGAGTTCATCGGCGGCGCGGAGCATCACCTCTTTAGTGAACTCTTTTTTCTCGGTCATCAGGCGATAGGCTTCGCGCACGCGCAGCATGCTGATGGCGTCATCCAGTGAATCACGGTACAGCACGATGCGGCCATGGGGAGAGTGGGTCAGCTGGCGGACGATGGCTTTCCAGTCGTCGTTGATGTCGATACCCACGATTTCATTACGCGGCACCATGATGTCGTCAACGCTCACTTTTTCCAGATCCAGCACCGACAGCAGCATGTCCTGATTCCGGCGCGAAATCTGCGAGCGGGATTCATGCACGATGGTGCGCAGCTCGTCTTTGCTCAGTGCGCTGCTGATCACCACGTCGGCTTTTATACCGACCATGCGCATCAGCAGGCGGGTAACCATGTTGAGCAGCCAGACCAGAGGCATCATCAGGATCAGCAGCGGGCCGAGCAGGAAGCTGCTCGGATAGGCGACTTTCTCCGGATAGAGGGCGGCGATGGTTTTCGGCAGGACTTCAGCAAACACCAGGACCACAAACGTCAGTACACCGGTCGCAATCGCGACACCGGCGTTGCCATAGAGGCGCATCCCAACAATAGTGCCCAGCGCGGAGGCGAGAATATTGACCAGGTTGTTGCCGATCAGCACCAGGCTAATCAGACGATCGGGCTTGCGCAGCAGCTTTTCAACGCGTCGGGCGGCACGGTTGCCTTGTTTAGCGCGATGACGTAACCGGTAGCGGTTCAGGGTCATCATGCCGGTTTCTGAGCCGGAGAAGTAGGCGGAGATGACCACCATGACGATCAGGGTGACGATCAGCGTGGTGGTGGAGATGTGTTCCAGGGGGAACTCCTTTGTTGCTTAGCCGACGAACTGCTGTATGACGCGGCTACCAAAGTAGGCCAGTGTCAGGATGCCAGCGCCTGCTACGTTAAACCAGACGACGCGACGACCGCGCCAGCCCTGGTGATAGTGGCCCCATAACAGGACAATATAGACAAACCACGCGATGATAGAGAGAACGGCTTTATCAATATTCTCAATGCTGAACAGGTTCTGCATATAAAACAGACCCGTGCAGAGCGTCAGCGTCAGTAGCACCACACCAATCTGAGTGATGTGGAACATCTTACGCTCAATGACCATCAGCGGTGGCATTTCCTGGTTGAAAACCAGCTTTTTGTTTTTCAACTGGTAGTCGATCCACGCTAACTGCATGGCGTACAGCGCCGCAATGATTAGCGTGGCGTAGGAGAACAGCGACAGACCGATGTGGACCATCATGCCCGGCGTAGTTTCCAGATGCGTAATGAACTCGTTTGGCACGAAGGTCGCGAACGCCAGATTGATCAGCGCGAAGGCGTAGACAATAGGGAGCAGCAGCCAGCCGCGATTCTTCGACGCGACAATCGTCATCACCGTACAAATCATCAGGCTGACCAGCGAGCCGACGTTCAGCACGCTCAGATTTTGTACGCTGCCGTCGCCCGGAATAATACGTGATTCCAGTGCGAACGCATGGCTTACCAGTGCGATAACTGCCGACAAAATAGCCATCCGTCGCCAGGCGCTGTTTTTTTGCAACAGGCCGGGAATGATCAGCGCAAGGCTGAAAGAGTAGGCAACAAGGGCGATCAGTGCGAAAACAGGCATATAGGCGTCGACAGTTGTCTTAATAAGAAAGATAAGCAGTATAACGTTACGTGACGCGCGCTCCAACCGTTGCATAACAACAAAGGCGCCTTCATGTTATACTGCGGCAAAATTCTGTGTACGTGTCGCGCTAGCGACCTAACGTTTCTACCTCAGGCGAGAGACAATGTTTGATAATTTAACCGATCGTTTGTCGCGCTCGCTGCGCAACATCAGCGGCCGTGGGCGCCTTACCGAAGACAATGTGAAAGAAACGCTGCGCGAAGTGCGCATGGCGTTGCTCGAAGCTGACGTGGCGTTGCCCGTTGTGCGCGAGTTCATCAGCCGCGTAAAAGAGAAAGCGGTTGGTCATGAAGTGAACAAGAGCCTGACCCCGGGTCAGGAGTTCGTCAAAATTGTGCGCAATGAGCTGGTTGCGGCAATGGGCGAAGAGAACCAGGTGCTGAACCTGGCCGCACAGCCGCCAGCGGTGGTGTTGATGGCCGGTCTGCAGGGTGCGGGTAAAACCACCAGCGTAGGTAAGCTGGGTAAATTCCTGCGTGAAAAGCACAAGAAAAAAGTGCTGGTCGTCTCTGCCGACGTTTATCGCCCGGCGGCGATCAAACAGCTTGAAACACTGGCTCAGCAGGTTGGTGTGGATTTCTTCCCGTCCGACGTCGCGCAGAAGCCCGTTGATATCGTTAATGCGGCGCTGAAAGAAGCGAAGCTGAAATTCTACGACGTGCTGCTGGTGGATACCGCCGGTCGTCTGCACGTCGACGAAGCGATGATGGACGAAATCAAACAGGTTCACGCCGCGATTAATCCGGTAGAGACCCTGTTTGTTGTTGATGCGATGACCGGTCAGGATGCGGCGAATACCGCAAAAGCGTTTAACGAAGCGCTGCCATTAACCGGTGTCGTGCTGACTAAAGTCGACGGTGATGCCCGTGGTGGTGCGGCGCTCTCGATTCGTCATATCACCGGTAAACCGATTAAATTCCTCGGCGTCGGCGAGAAGACCGAAGCGCTGGAGCCGTTCCATCCGGATCGTATTGCTTCCCGTATTCTTGGCATGGGCGACGTGCTGTCGCTTATCGAAGATATCGAGAGCAAAGTTGACCGCGCGCAGGCTGAGAAGCTGGCGAGCAAGCTGAAAAAAGGCGACGGTTTCGACTTGACCGACTTCCTGGAACAGCTCCGTCAGATGAAAAACATGGGCGGCATGGCCAGCCTGATGGGCAAACTGCCGGGCATGGGTCAGATCCCTGATAACGTGAAAGCGCAGATGGATGACAAAGTGCTGGTTCGCATGGAGGCGATCATCAACTCGATGACGCTGAAAGAGCGTGCGAAGCCTGAAATCATCAAAGGGTCGCGCAAACGCCGCATCGCCGCTGGTTGCGGGATGCAGGTGCAGGATGTAAACCGCCTTCTGAAGCAGTTCGACGACATGCAGCGCATGATGAAGAAAATGAAGAAGGGCGGAATGGCGAAAATGATGCGTGGGATGAAGGGCATGATGCCGCCAGGATTCCCAGGCCGCTGAAACAAGGGATATAAGGCTATCTTGTTTGCCATTTTAGCTCCGGGGTGTGCTCGAAATGCTCACGTACTACGTGTACGCTCCGCTTTCTGCGCGCACGCCGGAACTAAACTGGCTGCACCGATATACGCCTTATAACCCTTGTTTGGCATATGTGAAGCATATGCTGATTGCATTTTCCCCAGAAATCAGTAAAATTTTCGGGCTTTTAATATGACACTGGGCTCCGTTCCTCGATGGGGCCCTGTGTTTTATTCACACAAGAGGATGTTATGGTAACTATTCGTTTAGCACGTCACGGCGCAAAAAAGCGTCCGTTCTACCAGGTTGTTGTGACTGACAGCCGTAATGCACGCAACGGTCGCTTCATCGAGCGCGTTGGTTTCTTCAACCCGATCGCTAGCGGTTCTGAAGAAGAAACCCGTCTGGATCTGGATCGTATCGCTCACTGGGTTGGCCAGGGCGCTACTGTTTCCGATCGCGTTGCTACGCTTATCAAAGCAGCAAACAAAGCAGCTTAATCTGTCACGGTGGTCATGATGAGCAATAAAGCACCTGTTGAACCGATCGTATTGGGAAAAATGGGTTCTTGCTACGGTATCCGTGGTTGGCTCAGAGTGTTTTCCTCCACTGAAGACGCTGAAAGCATTTTTAACTACCAGCCCTGGTTTATCCAGAAAGGTGGTAAGTGGGAAGCGGTCGAGCTGGAAAGCTGGCGCCACCACAATCAGGATATCGTGATCAAGCTGAAAGGCGTTGACGATCGCGATGCGGCGAATCTGCTGACTAATTGCGAAATTGTCGTCGATTCATCGCAGCTGCCTTCGCTGGAAGAGGGTGATTATTACTGGAAAGACCTTATGGGTTGCCAGGTTGTCACCACTGAAGGCTATGGCCTGGGTAAAGTCATCGATATGATGGAAACCGGGTCAAATGACGTTCTCGTCATTAAGGCAAACCTGAAAGATGCATTTGGCATCAAGGAGCGGCTGGTTCCGTTCCTCGATGGGCAGGTTATCAAGAAAGTCGATCTCACTACGCGAACTATCGAAGTAGATTGGGATCCTGGTTTTTAAATTCTCCGGATAAACGGTAAAAGACGGCGCTATGTGGATTGGCATAATTAGCCTGTTTCCTGAAATGTTCCGCGCGATTACTGATTACGGGGTAACTAGCCGGGCAGTAAAAAAAGGCCTGCTGAACATCGAAAGCTGGAGTCCTCGTGACTTCACGCATGACCGGCACCGTACCGTGGACGAACGTCCTTACGGCGGCGGACCGGGGATGTTAATGATGGTGCAACCCTTACGGGACGCCATCCATACAGCAAAAGCCGCGGCAGGTGAAGGCGCAAAGGTGATTTATCTGTCACCTCAGGGACGCAAGCTTGATCAAGCAGGCGTAAGCGAACTGGCCACGAATCAAAAGCTGATTCTGGTATGTGGTCGCTATGAAGGGATAGATGAGCGCGTGATTCAGACCGAAATTGATGAAGAATGGTCAATCGGCGATTACGTTCTCAGCGGTGGTGAGTTACCGGCAATGACGCTGATTGACTCCGTTGCCCGGTTTATTCCGGGTGTACTGGGCCATGAAGCTTCAGCAACAGAAGACTCTTTTGCTGATGGATTGCTGGACTGTCCACACTATACCCGCCCTGAAGTGTTAGAAGGGATGGAAGTACCGGCGGTATTGCTGTCGGGGAACCATGCCGAGATACGTCGCTGGCGTTTGAAGCAGTCGCTGGGCCGAACCTGGCTTAGAAGACCTGAACTTCTGGAAAACCTGGCTCTGACTGAAGAGCAAGTAAGGTTGCTGGCGGAGTTCCAAAAAGAGCACGCACAACAGCAACATAAACATGATGGGCAAGCGTAAACGCTCCCGATATATCAGTTTACCCAGGATAAGAGATTAAATTATGAGCAACATTATTAAGCAAATTGAACAAGAGCAGATGAAGCAGGACGTACCTTCATTCCGTCCGGGTGATTCCGTGGAAGTGAAAGTATGGGTTGTTGAAGGTTCCAAAAAACGTCTGCAGGCATTCGAGGGCGTGGTTATCGCTATTCGTAACCGCGGTCTGCACTCTGCATTCACTGTTCGTAAAATTTCCAACGGCGAAGGTGTTGAGCGTGTCTTCCAGACTCACTCTCCAGTAGTTGACAGCATTACTGTCAAACGTCGTGGTGCTGTACGTAAAGCTAAACTGTACTACCTGCGTGAGCGTACTGGTAAGTCTGCTCGTATCAAAGAGCGTCTGAACTAATACTCGCTTAAGCAACATCCTGTTAAAAGGGCTGGCCGCAAGGCCGGCCCTTTTTTATGTAAATCCGCGCCGCTTGTTAACCTTCGTTTCATAAATCATTTACAATAGCCGCTCTCTAGCGGAGGGTAAGTGAATAACGCACTGCATCAATCAGCCTTGAAACGCACAGCGGCCTGGACCGCGCTGTTTGCGATCCTGCTGATCGTGGTCGCGCCGCTGATCTCCATTTCGCTACAAAAAGATCCCATGAGCGCGATGCCGGGGATGCATCATGATATGAGCCAGATGTCGATGGCAGAACATCATGGTGAGACGTCGCACTCGATGCCTGTCGATCACGCCGAAGCCTGTGGCTATTGTGTGCTAATGGCCCATGTGCCGGGCCTGATGCTGGCGCTGATCGTGCTGTTGTGCGCTGTGCTATTGCGACATCGCGTTAAACCGCCGCGACAGGCGGTGAGCCACTGGCACTTTTTCCCTTGGTTGTATCCTGATACCCGCGCGCCCCCGCAGCGGTCAGCTTTTTCCCTTTAAACCATAAAGAATGCGCTTTTGCGCATCGATAACGTTTTGCCTGCAAAAAGGAAAAGTATGACTGTCAGCACGCCACGCGCAGCATGGGGAAACCTGCTGCGACGCCTTCATTTCTATATCGGGTTGTTTGTTGGCCCGTTCATTTTTTTCGCTGCGCTAACGGGGACGCTCTACGTGGCGACACCGCAGCTCGAAAACATGTTGTACAAACATGCACTGTTTAGCGATACCACTGGTGAAGCTCAACCTCTGGCCGAGCAAATTGCAGTCGCGGAGAAAGCCATTGGGGACCAACTTCGTCTGCAGGCCGTGCGACCGGGGCTGATCCCGGGTGAAACTACGCGCGTGATGTTTGCCGACCCGATGCTCGGGCCGTCGGAGAATCGGGCGATTTTTATCGATCCCGTGAGCCTGGAAGTACGCGGCGATATGACGGTCTACGGCACCAGCGGAATTTTGCCGCTGCGCCAGACTATTGACTATCTGCACAGCTCGCTGATGCTGGGGGATATCGGGCGTTTGTACAGTGAGCTGGCCGCGTCCTGGATGTGGATCGCCGCCCTGGGCGGGATTGCGCTGTGGTGTTATACCCGCCCGAAGCGACGTATCAATAACCGATTCCAGAACCGACGTCGCGTGCATGTCGCGCTCGGCTGGGGTCTGCTGGGGGGAATGTTGCTGTTTTCTGCGACCGGGCTTACCTGGTCACAATGGGCGGGTGGCAACGTCGATAAGCCACGTAAAGAGATGAACTGGCTGACGCCGCAGGTCAACACGCAGCTGCGTGGTCCCGCGGCAGAAGTCGATCCTCATGCTGAACATCGTGGCCATCACGATGCGATGATGCCGGATATGGGCATGAATCTGACGCTCTTAGACAGCGTCCTGCATGCGGCCAGAAGAGCGGGGATCGATGCGAACAAGCTGGAAGTTCGCCCCGCTAAAATGGCTGAACAGGCCTGGACGGTCACGGAAATCGATCGTGGCTGGCCCACGCAGGTGGACGCGGTTGCCGTTGATCCGCACTCAATGCAGATCCTCGATCGGACGCGTTTCGCGGACTTCCCGCTGATGGCGAAGCTGACCCGCTGGGGCGTGGATTTCCATATGGGGATTTTGTTCGGTCTGGTGAATCAGCTGATCCTGATCGTTTTCGGCGTAGCGCTGTGCGTGTTGATCGCGTGGGGGTATCGGATGTGGTGGATGCGTCGTCCGGTTAAGGCCACCGGCAACCCGGTGCTCACGCTTTGTCAGTGCTGGCTTGCTCTCCCCGCCAGTGGGCGAGGAGTCACGCTCTTTATCGGGGTGATGCTGGGGATCATTATGCCGGTGATGGGCGTCAGTCTGGTATTTTTCGTGCTGATTGACTGGCTGCGCTGGCGCGCGCAGTGCCTGTTGACGTTGTCAGAATCCACCAAATAGTGATTAAGGCGTGCTGATGACCACTGCAACGCGGCGGTTTTCAGCACGCCCCTGAGCTGTAGCATTGCTAGCGACCGGATATTGTTTACCTAAGCCCTGAGTGGTGAGGTTGCTGCGCGGGATATTCGCCCCTTTTGCCCAGGTATCAGCCACGACGTTCGCGCGTTTAAGCGAGAGGGATTGGTTGTAACTTTCTTCCCCATAGTTGTCCGTGTGCCCGTCCATACGTGCATGGACCAGCCCGGTGGCGGCCAGACGTGTCGCCATGGTCTGGATCTGCTGCTCGCTCTCCGGACGCAGCTGATATTCATTCTTGCCGAATAAAATCTTCGCCGACAGGCCGAGGGACCAGTCGCCGTTCGTTTCGTTAAAACCGTAGGATTTCATTGCCGCAATCTGTTCTGGGGTGAATTTCCCCTGAGGTGGTGCCTGGCAGCCTGCCAGAATCGTTGTAGCCAGTAAAACTGGAGCGAGATATCGCCTTAACATAACGTGTTCCTTTTATTACAAAATTATTGTCGGACGCTGGTTTTTCACTTGATACATATTGCGGTCGGCTTGCTCCAGTAATGCCTCTACCGAGGTATTTTCCCACGCCAGAGCGAAGCCAATGCTGAGTGACATGTGTGCCGTATGTCCGTTGTGCAGGTCGTACGGCTGGAGAAACTGCTGCGAAAGCGCAGTGCAAATCTGTTGAACGTCTGCCGCCGAGTGAATGCCATACAGGATCATGGCAAATTCATCGCCGCCCAGACGGTATGACTGATAACGTTTCCCGCCAAATTCCACCATTCTGCTGGCGACTTCTATCAGCACGCAGTCACCTGCCGCGTGCCCCCAGGTATCGTTGATCTGCTTGAAGTTATCGCCATCCAGGAACAGCAGGGCGGAATTCATCTGTGCAGAAGCGTCATTCATGAGCGCCGCGATACTGCTGCGGAATGCGGCGCGGTTCGCCAGCCCGGTGAGCGGATCGTGCATCGCGGTGCGCATCAACTGTGCGTTCCGGGCCTGCAGCTTGAGCTGCCACTCCTCCATTTCGTCGAGCAGGCTGTTGAAATCCTGCCCAAAGCGATGGAACTCTTCGATACGCTCCTCTTCGACGCGGCGCGAGAAATTACGGTTCGTTTTAACGTCATGCACCACGTCGGTGATATTTTGCAGTGCGGTGACGACTCCGTTGTGCAATGAACGGGTAATGGTCAGCGCCACAAAAGCGGCGAAAAGAATACAGCCGGTCAGCACGGCAAAAGACGTCCAGAGGAAATGGCTAATCAGGCTGTCGCGCGCGGTGATGCGCACTTCACCAATCACCTTGCCGTTATGCACCACGGGCTGTGCGGCAGGGACGGGGAACAGCATGCGACTGACCAGCGTGCTCAGGGTATCGGTATCATCATCAGGGGTCCACGACCAGTAGGCAAAACGCTTCTGATGGATGTCGAGCACCTCGGCAACGGAAAATTGCCCCTGTCTACCCAGTGTGGCAAGCGTTTCATTAGCGGCGGTGGCATCATTAAATACTAATGAGGCTTCCAGGCTTCGGCTCATGGTCGCGCTGGTTAATTCGAGGTTTTTTTGTGCGTATTGTTTTAATGTAACCACTGACGCAATACACAATAATAACCATATCAGCGTCATGGTAATTACCACGCTAATCATACTGATGCGCCGCAACGTTCTTTTAAACGTCGGCCGTGGCGTTGAAGAAAGTTCCTTATTCATGCTTCTTATTCCGGGCAAGCATTAACACATCCGGATTCACTCTTACGCCACTGCGAGACAGGGCATCCAGATTGACAGAAAATCTCACTGTTTCTTCATTAATTATCAGACAAAAAGCACTGCCAATAACACATTCCAGGTTTTGCTCGGCGATTAATAGTAACGCGCGGCCCTGATAATTCCTGAATAATTCAAGTTGAGCAGCAGGTGACTCGTTTCCAAAATAAACGGCATCGCAGGTGGCATGTAATGCTTCAGACTCATTTTGCACAATCAAAGGTGTGTAGGGTAAAGCAGCAGAGCCGCTGTCACTCAGTACCTGGGCGAAACGAGAAGACGAAAAAATACAGAGTTTAGGCTGGCCAGATAGTGCAGGCCAACGGGAATAGCTGACGATACCAGAGACGATCGAACGCACTGACTTCTCTTTTTCGGTCAATGTTGTCGCGAAACTTTGCTCGCTGATAATGCACAGCATGAGTGCCAGAATCAGATGGCACAAAGGGAACGTAAAAAAATGTCTCACCAGAATCCGCCATACCACTCTGGAAATATATATCCTTGAATATTGCAGGAAGAATACCATTGTTTACCTGAGTAGTCATTATGTGGAATTTGTTGTGACTTAAGCTAAATCTGAGTTGTAATTGAATGAAATTATTAAGTTATTAAATTAATTAAGTCTCGAACCGCGCATACCTTCATCCATACCTTTTTGCCAGGATTTGCGCAGCGGGTCGGCATTTTCTGCCGTATCACAACTGGCTGGGAATATTTTACCGGACAGACCCCACGCATAGACAAAATCTTCGGTGCAGACTTTTTTCTGACCATCAGCATAACCGCGCAGGTATTCACTGCGATCGACGTCAGGATCGTTAAAATTATCCGCGAGAGTTTCGTTACTTTTTATTGATACACCATTCATGGCATCTTCTTTGCCGGCGGTAAACCAGCTGGTGCCGGTCCAGGTGGGCTGGAAGGTATAAGGGTTGATTTGACAGCCTGTCAATAATATCGCCAGCAGCGCGAGAGCAATGGAACGCATAGTGATTCGCCTTTTCTTCTTTTTCTTCAGCATAGCCTGGCAATCAATAATCAGGGTGTAATTTTATCTTTACGAAAAAAGCGGATATTTTTTGCTTTAAAATGCGACTTGTAAAGTAATGTTTACGTATTTTGGATTGAAATCTTTACTTGATGTGATATTGTGTGTTCACCTCATCGAGGAAACCACTATCGCAAACGAGCATTACAGGATCGCCATCATGCATAAAGACGCGCTGAATAACGTACATATTACCGACGAACAGGTTTTGATCACGCCAGATCAGTTGAAGCTGGAATTCCCGCTGAGTTCTGAACAGGAGGCGCAGATTGAGCACTCCCGCCAGACTATCTCTGACATCATTGCCGGTCGCGATCCGCGTCTGCTGGTGGTGTGCGGGCCATGCTCCATTCACGATCCTGAAACCGCGATTGAATATGCTCGTCGATTTAAAGCATTAGCAGAGGAGGTCAGCGATAGCCTCTACCTGGTCATGCGCGTCTATTTTGAAAAACCTCGTACCACCGTTGGCTGGAAGGGGTTGATTAACGATCCACACATGGATGGCTCGTTTGATGTGGAAGCCGGTCTGAAGATTGCGCGTCGTCTGCTGGTAGAACTGGTGAGCATGGGGCTGCCGCTGGCGACAGAAGCACTTGATCCGAACAGCCCGCAATACCTAGGCGATCTGTTTAGCTGGTCCGCGATTGGTGCTCGCACCACAGAATCACAGACTCACCGCGAGATGGCGTCTGGCCTGTCGATGCCGGTTGGTTTTAAAAATGGGACCGACGGTAGCCTTGCGACAGCGATTAACGCCATGCGCGCTGCGGCGATGCCGCACCGTTTTGTCGGCATCAACCAGGCCGGCCAGGTTTGTCTGCTCCAGACCCAGGGCAACCCGGATGGTCACGTTATCCTGCGCGGCGGTAAAGCACCTAACTACAGCCCGGCGGATGTCGCCCAGTGCGAAAAAGAGATGGAACAGGCGGGACTGCGGCCGGCTCTGATGGTAGATTGCAGCCATGGTAATTCCAACAAAGATTACCGTCGCCAGCCTGCGGTAGCGGAATCCGTTGTCGCACAAATTAAAGACGGTAACCGTTCGATTATCGGCCTGATGATTGAGAGTAATATCCACGAGGGTAATCAGTCATCTGAACAGCCGCGTAGCGCAATGAAACACGGTGTCTCAGTAACCGACGCCTGCATCAGCTGGGAAGCGACGGATGCGCTGCTGCGTGAGATCCACAAAGATTTGAACGGCCAGCTGGCGACGCGTCTGGCTTAAGAGGTTAGTTATGGTTGCAGAATTGACCGCACTACGCGATCAAATTGATGAGGTGGATAAGGCGCTGCTGGATTTGCTGGCGCGCCGGATGTCACTGGTTGCCGAAGTCGGGGAAGTGAAAAGTAAATACGGCCTGCCGATTTACGTGCCAGAGCGTGAAGCGTCGATGCTCGCCTCCCGGCGTAATGAGGCGCAGCTGATGGGCGTCTCTCCCGATCTGATTGAAGATGTGCTGCGCCGCGTGATGCGTGAATCCTACTCCAGTGAAAACGATAAGGGCTTTAAAACCCTCTGTCCGTCGCTGCGACCGGTGGTGATCGTTGGCGGCGGCGGCCAGATGGGGCGTCTGTTTGAGAAGATGCTGACGCTTTCTGGTTATCAGGTGCGCATTCTTGAAAAAGAGGACTGGGCACGTGCGCCAGAGATGATGGCCGACGCAGGCATGGTTATTGTCAGCGTGCCGATTCATGTGACCGAAGAGATTATCGGCAAACTGCCGTCTCTGCCGGAAGATTGTATTCTGGTGGATCTGGCGTCCGTGAAGAATGGTCCGCTGCAGGCGATGCTGGCGGCCCATAACGGACCGGTACTGGGTTTGCACCCGATGTTCGGCCCGGATAGCGGCAGCCTGGCGAAACAGGTCGTGGTCTACTGCGATGGTCGTCAGCCGGAAGCGTACCAGTGGTTCCTGGAACAGATTCAGGTCTGGGGTGCACGTCTGCATCGTATTAGCGCGGTGGAGCACGATCAGAATATGGCGTTCATTCAGGCACTGCGCCACTTTGCGACCTTTGCCTATGGCCTGCATCTGGCGGAAGAGAACGTCCAGCTGGAGCAGTTGCTGGCACTCTCCTCGCCAATTTACCGCCTGGAGCTGGCGATGGTTGGGCGTCTGTTTGCGCAGGATCCGCAGCTGTATGCTGATATCATTATGTCGTCAGAAAATAATCTGGCGCTGATCAAGCGCTACTACCAGCGGTTTGGTGAGGCGATAGCGCTGCTGGAGCAGGGCGATAAGCAGGCCTTTATCGACAGTTTCCGTAAGGTTGAGCACTGGTTCGGGGATTACGCGAAGCGTTTCCAGAGCGAGAGCCGCACCTTATTGCGCCAGGCGAACGATAGTCGCCAGTAATCTGATGATGTATATACTAAAAGCCAGCACTGCTGGCTTTTTTCATTTTGGGGATTTGTCATGGCTGAACCGCAGGTTTTATTCGACTACACCGGGCACTTACCGGAATGCCCGACCTGGAGCGAAAGCGAAAACGCGCTCTATTGGGCCGATATTCTGGAAGGTGAAATTCATCGTTATCACCTCTCTTCGGGTCAACACTCTGTTCTCTCATTTCATGAGGAGGTCGGGTGTTTTGCCTTACGCGAGAAGGGCGGTTTTATCGTCGCGATGCGTAACGCGATCTGGCTGACGGATAAGCACGGCCTGCTCCAGCGAAAAGTCTGCGATAACCCCTCGAATCCTCAACTGGCGCGTTTTAACGACGGCGGCACCGATCATCTCGGGCGTTTTTACGCGGGAACATTCTGGGGACCAGGGGATTACAACGGGGCGATGCTGATGCGCATTGATAACGATCTGACGCCGAAAGTCATTCAGTGTGATATCCACGGGCACAACGGCCTGGCTTTTAGTTCGGACAGGCAGTGGATGATGACTTCAGATACGCCGAACCGCGTGATTTACCGTACACCGCTGGACGAAAAGGGCGAGCCGGGTGCTCGTGAAGTGTTCCGCCGCTTCGAAAAAGGCGAGGGAATACCGGATGGCGCCGCGATGGATACTGAAGGCTGCTACTGGAGCGCATTGTTTGATGGCTGGCGTATTGCGCGGTTTACTCCACAGGGGGAACAGCTGGAAGAGTATCGCTTGCCGGTGCGCTGTCCGACGATGGTCTGTTTCGGCGGGGATGATATGAAAACCCTGTTTATCACCACCACGCGTGAAAATATGGATCGTGACGAAGTGACGAAATATCCGCTATCGGGCGCTATCTTCACCCTGCCAGTCAGTGTGGCAGGAATGAAGAAAGGCCCGTTTATTGAGCGTTAAACCGGATCGACCGGGACCACGTTCTCGCCCGGATAACAGCCCAGCACTTTCATCGAACGGGTGATCTCGCCCAGTTCGCGCAGGGCTTTCTGCATGGACGCTGATTTGAGGTTGGCCTGGATATCGAGATAGAACATCTCTTCCCACGGATTGCCGTTGATCGGGCGGGATTCCAGTTTGGTCATAATCAGGTTGTGATTACGTAACACCAGCAGGGCTTCAACCAGCGCACCCGCCTGCTGGCCGGTCGCCATCAGCAGAGTGGTTTTCGCCGGAACTTGCTCGGATACATCAATCGCTTTACGTGCCAGCACCACGAAGCGGGTGATGTTCTGGGTCTGGTTAGCCAGGTTGCGCTCCAGTACCTGCAGGCCATACAGCGCGCCACCAGCTTCGCTACCGAGAGCCGCCACGCGCGGAGAGTTGGCCTGCGCCACTTTCTCCATCGCCGCTGAGGTGCTTTCGGTGTACTCAATTTTCCAGTTCGGATAGCGGTTCAGGAACTGGCTGCACTGCTGGAATGGCTGCGGGTGGCTGTATACGGTATCAATTTGATTCAGGTCGGTTGAGCCTGAGACCAGCACGCAGTGATCAATTGGAATGGTCATTTCGCCGACCAGCGACAGGCTGGTGTGCTGAAGCAGATCGTAGACGTCATTAATCGCCCCGGAACTGGTGTTCTCAATCGGCACCACGGCGTAGTCTGCCTGACCGGTTTCAACCTGGTTAAAGATATCGGCGAATTTGGCGCAGCCACTCTCGATAAACTCCTCGAAATGCCGGGCGGCATACTGGCGCGCAGCCAGGTGCGAGTAAGAGCCTTTAGGTCCCAAAAATGCAACGCGCGCTGAGTGCGGATTGGTTTTATTCAGATGTTGTTGCAGCAGCGCTTGCTGGGTCAGAACGGAATCTTCAATGATCAACTGGAACAGGCGAGTAATGTAGTGTGCATCAAGGTGGTGGGCTTTACCCAGCTGGATCAGGCGCTCCAGCAGATCGCGCTCACGGTCGATATCACGTACCGGGCGGTGGGAGTCCAGCTTGGCTTTACCCACTTCAACGGCGAGCGTGCGGCGTTCAGCCAGCAGCGCCAGTAATTTCTCATCCAGCGCGCTGATTTTTACTCGCAGATCCAGTAACGGGTTTTCCGATGTCATAGCGTTGCCTATTTCGTTTATTGTTATCAATAAAAAAGGCCCCCCGGTGTGGGAGGCCTTGTTGTTCGTCTTCGCATTCTTTATCACACGACGAAACGCCTCCCATTCAGGGGAAGGTAAAAAAGAATGCGAAGAAAAACGGGGTGTGGTTCATGAGTTCATCCTGTTGTTGATACCGTTAAAGTACCCGTACTGTTTTGATGCTGTCAATAAAAAACGCGCCCTGAGGCGCGTTGGCGGTACACTCAATTTAAAGGATTACTCTTCTTCAACTTCTTCGGCATAGCTTGCGTCTTTCACCGAGGTGGTGGCGCGACGGGCTTCGCCTTTGTGTTGCACTTTATTGAGCTGCCGTTCCAGCTTGTTGATCAAATCGTTGATAGCGGTGTACATATCTTCGTGTTTAGCGCTGGCGACCAGATGGCCGTTAGGAGTATTGATAGTTGCGTCAGCGGTAAAACCCTGTGGTTCCTTAGACAGAATGATATGCGGGTTAATCAAATGAGTTTGCCATTTATCCAGTTTGGCGAGACGGTCTGCGACGTGCTGGCGAATTGCCGGAGTAATTTCCATTTGTTTACTGGTAATGTTCATTGTCATAAATTTTACCTCTTGTCTTTCCGTCTTGGTGATTCCAGCATACCTGTCCTAATGTCAAAATGTGTGATCTAAATCACGTTATTTTGTCACTTTTTGTCAAGGAAGCTTTTTTGTGAGGAAAGACAGGAACACGTGATTTTTACCTTGTCGAACTCAGGAATTGCAGCCATAGTTGATAGGATTCGTCGGCACCAAACCGCTTCAGTGGATGGCGAAATGGATAAAAAAACGGCAGCCCTTGGGCTGCCGTTTTACGTTTGGGAACGATCAGGTATTGCTGCTGTTCGCGGCGATAATCTTCGCCACTTTCTCAGCCTGTGCGTTCATCTGCATCTGGCGGTACGCGTTTTCCATCAGCTTCAAACCATCGCGAGTGGCTTGTGTGTCCGGGTAATCACGCAGCATGCCTTCGACGCGGTTAACCACTGCCACCCATGCGCCACGACGCGTATAGTACTCGGCAACGGAGTACTCATACTTGGACAGACGATCTTTCAGGAACACCAGACGCTTGGTGGCATCGGTGATGTACTGACTGTTCGGGTAGCCGCGCACCAGCTTGGAGAAGTCATTAAATGCGTCACGCGCGTGCTGCGGGTCGCGGTCAGAACGATCAACACCGAAGAAACCTTGCAGAGCACTGTCATCCAGAGCCATGTTGGTCAGGCCGCGCATGTACATGACATAATCAATGTTCGGATGAGTCGGGTTCAGACGGATGAAGCGATCGATGGTAGCCTGAGCCAGCGGCAGATCGGCATTTTTGTAGTAGGCGTAGATGAGATCTAATTGTACCTGTTGGGAATACGGACCAAATGGATAACGATTATCCAGCGCTTCCAGTTGCGTTATCGCCTGTTTCCAGTTACCGTCCTGCAGTTTTTGTTGTGCAGTCGCATAGATTTCATTCGGCGGATTGTCAGGGACCTGTTCATTTGAACCGGAGCAGCCCACCAAAGCCAGGCTCAACGTGGCCGCTGCCACCAGATATTTCATGCGCGTCATGACGTTTTGACTTTCCTCAAATGTTTGTCCGGGAGAATCTCTTTCCTGCTCCCGATTAAGACCAGCTACAATAGCACACTATATTATACGGCAAAGCCGTAAAACCCAACGTTAAACGAAGAAGCAGTCTATGGCACAACGAGTAGAACTCACCGCAACAGTCTCCGAAAATCAGCTCGGTCAACGCTTAGATCAAGCTTTGGCCGAAATGTTCCCTGATTATTCGCGTTCACGCATAAAAGAATGGATTCTTGACCAGCGCGTGCTGGTTAACGGCAAAGTATGGGACAAGCCAAAAGAGAAAGTGTTAGGTGGGGAAGCCGTCGCCATCAATGCTGAAATAGAAGAAGAAGTCCGCTTTGAGGCACAAGAGATCCCGTTAGAAATCGTCTATGAAGATGATGACATTCTGGTGATCAACAAACCGCGCGGCCTGGTCGTGCATCCTGGCGCCGGTAATCCTGACGGTACCGTACTGAATGCGCTGCTTCATTATTATCCGCCGATTGTTGACGTTCCGCGTGCGGGCATCGTTCATCGTCTGGATAAAGACACTACAGGTCTGATGGTGGTCGCGAAAACGGTTCCTGCCCAGACGCGTCTGGTGGAATCGCTGCAGCTGCGTGAAATCACCCGTGAATATGAAGCCGTCGCGATTGGTCATATGACATCTGGCGGCACGGTCGAAGAGCCGATCAGCCGTCACCCGACCAAGCGTACCCATATGTCAGTGCATCCGATGGGGAAACCTGCGGTAACGCACTACCGCATTATGGAACATTTCCGCATTCATACGCGTCTGCGTCTGCGTCTGGAAACCGGCCGTACTCACCAGATCCGTGTGCATATGTCGCACATTACCCATCCGCTGGTGGGCGATCAGGTTTACGGTGGTCGTCCGCGTCCGCCGAAAGGCGCGTCGGAAGAATTTATCAGCACTCTGCGTAAATTCGATCGCCAGGCCTTACACGCGACCATGCTGCGTCTCTATCACCCGATCACCGGTATCGAGATGGAATGGCATGCGCCAATTCCTCGGGATATGGTCGAGCTGATTGACGCGATGCGTGCGGACTTTGAAGAACATAAGGATAAAGTGGACTGGTTATGACCAAACTGATTGTCCCGGAGTGGCCAATTCCTGAAGGCGTGGCAGCCTGCAGCTCTACCCGCGTTGGTGGCGTCAGTCACGACGCGTGGGCGTCATTAAATCTTGGCGCCCACTGTGGCGATAACCTGGAACATGTCGAAGAGAACCGCAAGCGTATGTTTGCGGCAGGAAATCTGCCATCAAAACCGGTCTGGCTTGAGCAGGTGCACGGCAAAGATGTGTTGAGGCTGACGGGAGAACCCTACGCTTCAAAACGTGCCGACGCCTCTTACAGTAAGACTCCCGGGACAGTCTGTGCCGTGATGACCGCCGATTGTTTGCCTGTTCTGTTTTGCAACCGCGCGGGTACCGAAGTGGCAGCAGCCCATGCTGGCTGGCGCGGGCTGTGTGCGGGCGTACTTGAAGAGACGGTTGCCTGTTTCGACGATCGTCCGGGCAATATTATTGCCTGGCTCGGTCCGGCGATTGGGCCACAGGCCTTTGAAGTCGGGCCAGAAGTGCGTGACGCCTTTATCGACAAAGACTCGCAGGCCGTCAGTGCGTTTCAGCCGAAAGGGGATAAATACCTGGCCGATATCTATCAGCTTGCCCGCCAGCGGCTTGGCAATGTCGGTGTGACGCAGATCTTCGGTGGCGATCGCTGTACCTTCACCGAAAAGGGTGATTTTTTCTCCTATCGTCGCGACAACACGACAGGTCGTATGGCAAGTTTCATTTGGCTGATATAACCTAACGAATCAAGACGATCCGGAACGCGCTGTTTTCTTTTCGTATAATTCAGGTCATTAACCTTGAATAATTGAGGGATGACCTCATTTAATCTCCAGTAGCAAATTTGACCTGTTATGGGAGGAGTTATGCGTCTGGATCGTCTTACTAATAAATTCCAGCTTGCTCTCGCCGATGCCCAGTCTCTCGCACTGGGGCACGACAACCAATTTATCGAACCTCTTCATTTAATGAGCGCCTTGCTGAATCAGGAAGGGGGATCGGTACGTCCTTTACTCACGTCTGCTGGTATTAATGCTGGCGAGCTGCGCACAGCCGTCGATCAGGCGCTGAGTCGTCTGCCACAGGTGGAAGGTACCGGTGGGGATGTTCAGCCGTCTCAGGATCTGGTGCGCGTGCTGAATCTTTGCGACAAGCTGGCGCAAAAACGTGGGGACAACTTTATCTCGTCAGAACTGTTTGTTCTGGCGGCGCTTGAATCACGCGGTACGCTGACCGATCTGCTGAAATCATCCGGTGCGACAACCGCCAATGTGACTCAGGCGATTGAAAAAATGCGTGGAGGTGAAAGCGTGAACGATCAGGGAGCCGAAGACCAACGTCAGGCTTTGAAAAAATATACGGTCGATCTGACTGAGCGTGCGGAACAAGGCAAGCTCGATCCGGTGATTGGCCGCGACGAAGAAATTCGCCGCACTATTCAGGTATTGCAACGTCGTACCAAAAACAACCCGGTACTGATCGGTGAACCCGGTGTCGGTAAAACTGCCATCGTCGAAGGTCTGGCGCAGCGAATTGTTAACGGCGAAGTACCGGAAGGGCTGAAAGGCCGTCGTGTGCTGGCTCTGGATATGGGGTCGCTGGTGGCCGGGGCGAAATACCGCGGTGAATTCGAAGAGCGTTTAAAAGGCGTGCTTAACGATCTGGCGAAACAGGAAGGCAATGTCATCCTGTTTATCGACGAACTGCACACCATGGTCGGTGCCGGTAAAGCCGACGGGGCCATGGATGCCGGGAACATGCTGAAACCAGCTCTTGCGCGTGGTGAACTGCACTGCGTCGGTGCGACAACGCTCGATGAGTATCGACAGTACATCGAGAAAGATGCTGCGCTGGAACGTCGATTCCAGAAAGTGTTCGTAGCGGAACCGACGGTGGAAGACACCATTGCTATCTTACGTGGTCTGAAAGAACGCTATGAACTGCATCACCATGTGCAGATTACTGACCCGGCTATCGTGGCGGCGGCGACACTGTCTCACCGATATATTGCCGACCGACAGCTGCCGGATAAGGCCATCGACCTGATCGATGAGGCGGCGTCCAGCATTCGTATGCAGATTGACTCCAAGCCGGAAGAGTTAGACAGACTCGACCGCAGAATCATTCAGCTCAAGCTTGAACAGCAGGCGCTGAAGAAAGAGTCTGATGAAGCGAGTAAAAAGCGCCTGGATATGCTTAATGAGGAATTGGACGACAAAGAGCGTCAGTATTCTGAATTAGAAGAAGAGTGGAAAGCTGAGAAGGCGTCGCTTTCTGGCACGCAGACGATCAAGGCTGAGCTTGAGCAGGCGAAAATCGCCATTGAGCAGGCGCGTCGCGTGGGCGATTTGGCACGTATGTCTGAGTTGCAGTACGGCAAAATTCCGGAACTGGAAAAACAGCTGGAGATGGCAACCCAGTCTGAAGGCAAAACCATGCGTCTGCTGCGTAATAAAGTAACGGACGTGGAAATTGCCGATGTGCTGGCGCGCTGGACGGGTATTCCGGTTGCTCGCATGCTGGAAGGGGAGCGCGAAAAACTGCTGCGTATGGAGCATGACCTGCACCATCGTGTGATCGGTCAGGATGAAGCCGTCGAAGCCGTATCAAATGCGATTCGTCGTAGCCGTGCGGGCTTATCGGATCCTAATCGCCCGATTGGTTCGTTCCTGTTCCTTGGGCCGACCGGTGTTGGTAAAACCGAGCTGTGTAAGACACTGGCGAACTTTATGTTCGATAGCGACGACGCGATGGTGCGTATTGATATGTCCGAGTTTATGGAGAAACACTCCGTCTCGCGTCTGGTCGGTGCGCCTCCAGGATATGTCGGCTATGAAGAGGGCGGTTACTTAACTGAAGCAGTACGTCGTCGCCCCTATTCCGTCATCTTATTAGATGAAGTTGAAAAAGCGCATCCGGATGTCTTCAACATCTTGTTGCAGGTTCTGGATGATGGACGTCTGACTGACGGGCAGGGGAGAACGGTCGATTTCCGCAACACTGTGGTGATCATGACCTCGAACCTGGGTTCCGATTTGATTCAGGAACGTTTCGGCGAACTGGATTACGGTCATATGAAGGATCTGGTATTGGGCGTGGTTAGCCAGAGCTTCCGTCCGGAATTCATTAACCGTATAGATGAAGTTGTTGTGTTCCACCCTCTGGGGGAAAAACACATTGCGTCTATTGCCCAGATTCAGTTGCAGCGTTTGTATAAACGTCTTGAGGATCGTGGGTATGAAATCCACATCTCTGACGACGCGCTGAAGCTGCTGAGTGCAAATGGTTACGATCCGGTTTACGGGGCGCGTCCTCTGAAACGTGCTATCCAGCAGCAGATCGAAAACCCGCTGGCGCAGCAAATCCTTTCCGGGGAGCTTGTCCCAGGGAAAGTGATTCGACTCGAAGTCAACGAAGACAAAATTGTGGCAGTGCAGTAAGTCACAAAACATCAAAAACGAGCCTTTCGGGGCTCGTTTTTGTTTAAAAACCAGGCGAGACTCAGTGTTAGAGGTTCGATTTGCCTGGAAAATGAGCAGTCAGTCATTATTTTCTTATTTAGACTTGCAGCCTCAGAATAACTCCCTATAATGCGCCTCCACTGACACGGAACAACGGCACGCAAGCCGCCGGGACAGAAGGGGTTCAGCGATGAACGCCGACAGCGAAAAGCGAAATTAAACGCTTGACTCTGAATGAGGAAAACGTATTATACGGGACCTCGCAACGGTGAGCGAAAGCCGCGTTGCACTGCTCTTTAACAATTTATCAGACAATCTGTGTGGGCACTCAAAGTGACATGGATTCTAAACGTCGCAAGACGCTAAATGAATACCAAAGTCTCTGAGTGAACATACGTAATTCATTACGAAGTTTAATTCACGAGCATCAAACTTAAATTGAAGAGTTTGATCATGGCTCAGATTGAACGCTGGCGG
>NZ_CP025699.1:3229595-3251341 GCF_023278595.1 Lelliottia sp. AC1 | reverse complement strand
CCACAACACCCCGGATGGCAACTTCCCGAACGGGATCCCGAANCCGCTGCTGCCAGAGTGCCGCGACGATACCCGCAACGCGGTAATCGAGCACGGCGCGGATATGGGGATTGCCTTTGACGGCGATTTCGACCGCTGCTTCCTCTTCGATGAAAAAGGCCAGTTTATCGAGGGCTATTACATTGTCGGCCTGCTGGCTGAAGCCTTCCTTGAGAAAAACCCGGGGGCGAAAATCATTCACGACCCGCGCCTCTCCTGGAACACCGTCGATGTGGTCAGCGCTGCGGGCGGCACGCCGGTGATGTCGAAGACCGGTCACGCGTTCATTAAAGAGCGCATGCGCGAAGAAGACGCCATTTACGGCGGCGAGATGAGCGCCCATCACTACTTCCGTGATTTTGCCTACTGCGACAGCGGGATGATCCCGTGGCTGCTGGTGACCGAGCTGCTGTGCCTGAAGGGGCAAACCCTGGGTGAACTGGTGCGCGACCGCATGGCGGCGTTCCCGGCGAGCGGCGAAATCAACAGCAAGCTGGAACAGCCTGCCGAGTCTATCGCCCGCGTCGAGCAGCATTTTGCTCTGCACGCCCTCGAAATCGACCGTACGGACGGGATCAGCATGTCGTTCCCGCAGTGGCGCTTTAATTTGCGCTCGTCGAACACCGAGCCGGTGGTACGCCTGAACGTGGAGTCGCGTGCCGACGTTCCGCTGATGGAGGCACGAACGCAGGACATTCTGGCGCTGTTGAAACAGTGATCATTGCCCTCTCCCGATGGGAGAGGGAACCCGATAACAGGAACAACGATGACAAATCTAAAAAAGCGCGAGCGAGCCAAAACGAATGCATCGTTAATCTCTATGGTGCAGCGTTTTTCTGATATCACCATCATGTTCGGTGGGCTGTGGGTGGTGTGTCAGCTAAGCGACCTGTCGTTTTTATACATGCATCTGTTGATGGCGTTACTGGCGCTGGTGGTCTTTCAGATGATTGGCGGGATGACCGATTTTTATCGCTCTTACCGTGGCGTCAAAATCACCACCGAGCTGATGTTACTTCTGCAAAACTGGACCTTAAGCCTGATTTTCAGCGCCGGGCTGGTGGCATTCAGCAGCGACTTTGATAACAGCCTGAAAACCTATCTTTGCTGGTACGCGTTAACCAGCGTCGGGATGGTGGTCTGCCGTTCCCTGATCCGCTTTATCGCAGGCTGGCTGCGTAACCGCGGCTATAACAAGCGTTACGTGGCGGTGGCCGGAGATTTACCCGTGGGGCAGGCGCTGCTGGACAGTTTTCGCAAAGAGCCTTGGCTGGGCTTCGACGTGGTGGGGGTGTATCACGATGCTAAACCGGGCGGCGTGACGTCTGACTGGGCGGGGAACTACGACCAGCTGATCGAAGATGCGCGCGCGGGCAAAATTCACAACGTCTATCTCGCCCTGAAAATGAGCGAAGAGTCTTGTATCAAACACCTGATGCGTGAGCTGGCCGACACCACCTGCTCGGTGATCCTGATCCCTGACGTGTTTACCTTCAACATTCTGCACTCGCGTATTGAAGAAGTGAACGGCGTGCCGGTGGTACCGCTGTATGACACGCCGCTCTCCGGGATCAACCGTCTGCTCAAGCGCGCAGAAGATATCGTGCTCTCCTCTTTGATTTTGCTGCTGATCTCCCCGGTGCTGTGCGGCATTGCGCTGGCGGTCAAAATCACCTCGCCAGGCCCGGTGATCTTCCGCCAGACCCGCTACGGGATGGACGGCAAGCCGATCATGGTGTGGAAATTCCGCTCGATGAAGGTGATGGAAAACGACAGGGTCGTGACTCAGGCCACGCAGAACGATCCGCGCGTCACCCGTGTGGGCAACTTCCTGCGCCGCACGTCACTCGACGAACTGCCGCAGTTTATCAACGTGCTGACCGGCGGAATGTCGATTGTCGGGCCACGTCCGCATGCGGTGGCGCATAACGAGCAGTATCGTGCGCTGATCGAGGGCTACATGCTGCGTCACAAAGTGAAGCCAGGCATTACCGGCTGGGCGCAAATCAACGGCTGGCGTGGCGAAACCGACACGCTGGAAAAAATGGAAAAACGCATTGAGTTCGATCTGGAATACATCCGCGAGTGGAGCGTCTGGTTCGATATCAAAATCGTGTTTCTGACCATCTTTAAGGGCTTTGTTAATAAAGCCGCGTATTAAGTGCCTGATGGAACAGGCTTAAAGGAGTGGTCATGAGTTTACGTGAAAAAACCATCAGCGGGGCCAAGTGGTCGGCGATGGCCACCATCATCATCATCGGCCTCGGGCTGGTGCAGATGACGGTGCTGGCGCGGATTATTGATAATCACCAGTTCGGCCTGCTGACGGTCTCGCTGGTGATTATCGCGCTGGCGGATACCCTGTCGGACTTCGGCATTGCCAACTCGATTATTCAGCGCAAAGAGATCAGTCATCTTGAACTCACGACGCTTTACTGGCTGAACGTCGGGCTGGGGATTGCGGTGTTTGTGGTGGTGTTTCTGCTGAGTGACGTTATCGGTGATGTGCTGAACAACCCGGATCTTGCGCCGCTTATCCGCACCCTGTCGTTTGCCTTTGTGGTGATCCCGCACGGTCAGCAGTTCCGCGCGCTGATGCAAAAAGAGCTGGAGTTCAACAAGATCGGCATGATCGAGACTACCTCGGTGCTGGCAGGTTTTACCTTCACCGTGGTCAGCGCCCATTTCTGGCCGCTGGCGATGACGGCGATCCTCGGGTATCTGGTCAACACGGCAGTGCGTACGCTGCTGTTCGGCTTCTTTGGCCGAAAGATTTACCGTCCCGGTTTTCACTTTTCGCTGGCGTCCGTCTCCTCCAATCTGCGTTTCGGCGCGTGGCTGACTGCCGACAGCATTATCAACTACGTGAATACCAATCTCTCCACGCTGGTGCTGGCGCGTATTCTCGGTGCCAGCGTCGCGGGTGGCTATAACCTGGCGTACAACGTGGCGGTTGTTCCGCCGATGAAACTCAACCCGATCATTACCCGCGTGCTGTTTCCGGCGTTCGCCAAAATTCAGGACGACACGGACAAGCTGCGCGTGAACTTCTACAAGCTGCTGTCGGTGGTGGGGATTATTAACTTCCCGGCGCTGCTCGGGCTGATGGTGGTCTCCAATAATTTTGTTCCGCTGGTGTTTGGCGAGAAGTGGAGCGGGATTATCCCGATCCTGCAGCTGTTGTGCGTGGTGGGCCTGCTGCGTTCCGTGGGTAACCCGATTGGTTCTCTGCTGATGGCCAAAGCGCGCGTCGATATCAGTTTCAAATTCAACGTCTTTAAAACGTTCCTGTTTATTCCGGCGATTATCGTCGGCGGGCACATGGCGGGCGCGATTGGCGTAACGCTTGGCTTCCTGCTGGTGCAGATAATCAACACCGTGCTGAGCTACTTCGTGATGATTAAACCGGTGCTCGGCTCCAGCTATCGCCAGTACATCCTGAGCCTGTGGCTGCCGTTTTATCTGTCGCTGCCAACGCTGGCTGTGAGCTACGGATTAGGGTTTGTGCTCAACGGACATCTTCCGCTGGGCGCGTTGCTGGCGGTGCAGATCGCCGCCGGTGCGCTGGCGTTTGTGGTGATGATTGTGCTGTCCCGTAATGCGCTGGTGGTTGAGATGAAGCGCCAGTTTTGTCGCAGCGAAAAAATGAAAACATTGCTTCGTGCAGGCTGATTTTTTTTAAGAGGTCATTATGAAATTACTGATTCTGGGCAACCATACCTGCGGCAACCGTGGCGATAGCGCCATTCTGCGCGGTCTGCTGGATGCCATTAACACACTCGAGCCTGAGACAGAAGTGGATGTGATGAGCCGCTATCCGGTGAGCTCGTCGTGGTTACTCAACCGCCCGGTGATGGGCGATCCGCTCTACAGCCAGATGAAACAGCACAACACTGCCGCAGGCGTCGTGGGTCGCGTGAAAAAAGTGCTGCGTCGCCGCTATCAGCATCAGGTGCTGCTGTCGCGTGTCACCGACACCGGCAAGCTGCGCAACATTGCTATCGCCCAGGGGTTTACCGATTTTGTGCGCCTGCTGTCGGGCTATGACGCCATTATTCAGGTTGGCGGGTCGTTCTTTGTCGATCTGTACGGCGTGCCGCAGTTCGAGCATGCGCTCTGCACCTTTATGGCGAAAAAGCCGCTGTTTATGATTGGCCACAGCGTCGGGCCATTCCAGGACCCGCAGTTTAACCAACTGGCGAACTATGTGTTTGGCCACTGCGATGCGCTGATCCTGCGCGAATCCGTGAGTCTGGATCTGATGAAGCGCAGCGAAATTGATACCTCGAAAGTTGAGCACGGGGTGGATACGGCCTGGCTTGTGGATCACCAGAACGATAACTTTGAGGCCAGCTATGCGGTTCAGCACTGGCTGAACGTGGCGGCGAAACAGAAAACCGTGGCTATTACCCTGCGTGAACTGGCGCCGTTCGATAAGCGTCTGGGCACGACTCAGGCGGCTTACGAGCAGGCGTTCGCCGACGTGGTGAATCGCGTGCTCGACAGCGGCTATCAGGTGCTGGCGCTCTCCACCTGTACGGGCATCGACAGCTACAACAAAGATGACCGGATGGTGGCGCTGAACCTGCGCAACCTGGTGAACGATCCGTCGCGCTACCACGTGGTGATGGATGAGCTTAACGATCTGGAGATGGGCAAGCTGCTTTCCGCCTGCGACCTGACGGTGGGCACGCGCCTGCACTCTGCGATTATCTCCATGAACTTTGGCACGCCAGCTATCGCCATCAACTATGAACACAAATCGGCGGGCATTATGCAGCAGCTGGGCATGCCGGAGATGGCGGTGGATATTCGCCATCTGCTGGACGGTTCCCTGGGCGCGATGGTGGGCGATACGCTCGGCCAGCTTCCGGCAATCAATGAACGCCTGGCGCACGCGGTGAAAGCCGAGCGGGAAAACGGGATTAGCATGGTCAAATCCGTCCTCGATCGCATCGGGGAGGGCAAATGAAGGTTGGTTTCTTCTTGCTGAAATTCCCGCTCTCGTCGGAGACCTTTGTGCTGAACCAAATCACCGCGTTTATCGATATGGGATATGACGTGGAGATTGTCGCCCTGCAAAAGGGCGATACGCAGAATACCCATGCGGCCTGGACGCAGTATGATCTTGCGGCGAAAACCCGCTGGCTGCAGGATGAGCCACAGGGCCGCCTGGCGAAGCTGCGCTACCGTGCAGGCCAGACGCTGCGCGGGCTGCATCGCGCATCAACCTGGCGGGCGCTCAACGTTTCCCGCTACGGCGCTGAAGCGCGCAACCTGATCCTCTCCTCGATTCGCGGGCAAACGGCCCGGCCATTTCGCGCCGATGTGTTTATCGCCCACTTTGGCCCGGCAGGAGTGACGGCGGCAAAACTGCGCGAGCTGGGGGTGATTGACGGCAAAATCGCGACCATTTTCCACGGGATCGACATCTCCAGCCATGAGGTGTTGAACCATTACACCGGTGAATATCAGCAACTGTTTCGTCGCGGCGACATGATGCTGCCGATCAGCGAACTCTGGGCCGGACGGCTGAAAACCATGGGCTGTCCGTCCGATAAAATCACCGTGTCGCGAATGGGCGTGAACATGGAGCGCTTTACCCAGCGCCCGGTGAAAGTGCCGGGTAAACCGCTGCAAATTATCTCTGTGGCGCGTCTCACCGAGAAAAAAGGGCTGCACGTGGCGATTGAAGCCTGCCGTCAGCTCAGGGCGCGTGGGGTGGATTTTCACTATCGCATTCTCGGGATTGGCCCGTGGGAGCGCCGCCTGCGCACGTTGATCGAGCAATACCAACTGGAAGGTTTTGTAGAGATGCCGGGCTTTAAGCCGAGTCATGAAGTCAAAGCCATGCTCGACGACGCCGATGTGTTCCTGCTGCCGTCCGTGACCGGTGCGGATGGCGATATGGAGGGAATTCCTGTGGCCCTGATGGAGGCGATGGCGGTGGGTATTCCGGTGGTCTCCACCGTGCACAGCGGCATCCCGGAGCTGATCGAGCCTGGCCATTCCGGCTGGCTGGTGCCGGAAAATAACGCGGTCGCGCTTGCCGACAGGCTGGCCGCGTTCAGCGATATCGACCAGCAGGAGCTGGCGCCCGTGCTGCATAACGCGCGGCAAAAAGTCGAAACCGAATTTAATCAGCAGGTAATAAATCGTCAGTTAGCGAGCCTGTTACAAACGCTATAAGCCGAGGTGGTATGCTGAAAAAAATAACCCGACGCAACTTTGTGACCGCCTGCTCGCTGCTGGCCGCGACGCCGTTGCTCACGACACGTCTCGCACGCGCGGCGGGCAGCGGCACGGTCGATATCAGCCAGTACAATCGCAAGGACTGGATCGCTGCTTTTAAGCAGGCCTTTATCGACGGCGATACCGTGGTGGTTCCGGCGGGACTCACCTGCGAGAACATCAACACCGGAATATTTATCCCCGATGGCAAGACCCTGCTGATTCGCGGGGCGCTCACTGGCAACGGGCGCGGGCGCTTTGTGTTACAGGAGGGCAGCAAGGTGATCGGCGAAGGGAAGGGCCGCACGGAAAACATCACCCTGGATGTGCGTGGCTCTGACTGCGTGATTCAGGGGCTGGCGATGAGTGGCTTTGGCCCGGTGACGCAGATTTACATCGGTGGTAAAAAACCGCGGGTGATGCGGAATTTGCTGATCGATAACATCAGCGTGTCGCAGGCCAACTACGCCATTCTGCGTCAGGGATTCCATAATCAGGTCGACGGCGCGCGGATCACGAACAGCCGTTTCAGCCATCTGCAGGGCGATGCGATCGAATGGAACGTCGCCATTAACGACCGCAATATCCTGATCTCTGACCATGTGATCGACAATATCAACTGTACCAACGGCAAGATTAACTGGGGCATCGGTATTGGCCTCGCCGGAAGTACCTACGATAACAACTACCCGGAAAAGCAGACCGTGAAGAACTTTGTGGTGGCGAACATTACGGGCAGTAACTGTCGGCAACTGGTGCATGTGGAAAACGGTAAGCACTTTATTATTCGTAATGTGAAAGCCAAAAACATCACCCCGGATTTCAGTAAAAAAGCCGGAATTGATAACGCCACGGTGGCGATTTACGGCTGCGATAACTTTGTCATCGATAATGTTGATATGGTCAACAGCGCCGGGATGTTGATCGGTTACGGGGTGGTTAAGGGCGATTACCTGTCGATTCCGCAGAACTTCAGGCTCAACAATATTCGCCTGGATAATCGACAGCTGGCGTACAAATTGCGCGGCATACAGATTTCATCGGGCAACGCGACCTCGTTTGTCGCCATCACTAACGTGGAGATGCAGCGCGCGACACTTGAGTTGCACAACAAACCGCAGCACCTGTTTTTACGCAACATCACCGTGATGCAGCAGGCGACAGTCGGGCCCGCGCTGAAGATGAATTTTGACCTGCGCAAAGACGTGCGCGGCAAGTTTATGGCGAAAGATGAGACCTTGCTTTCACTGGCGAATATCCATGCGGTCAATGAAAAAGGGCAGAGTTCGGTGGATATCGACCGGGTGGATCAGCAGGTGGTGAATGTGGAGAGGCTGAACTTCAAACTGCCCCACAGATAGAGTCTGCGTCAGCCATTTTGCGATTATTCTGTGTCAAAACTGTGACGTATTCGGACAACAACTACTGTAATTTGTGGGTCGAAAGCGTACCATCAAGTCCTGAATTACCGTAAAACATGCTGGCGAAAACGGGTTTAACAGCTATAATTCGGCAACCATTTTAAGGTGGAAGAAATAATGATTAATTTGAAAGCAGTCATTCCGGTAGCGGGCTTGGGCATGCATATGCTGCCAGCCACAAAAGCGATTCCTAAAGAGATGCTGCCGATCGTTGACAAGCCGATGATCCAGTACATCGTCGACGAGATTGTTGCTGCAGGGATCAAAGAAATCGTTCTGGTGACTCACTCTTCCAAGAATGCGGTAGAGAACCACTTCGACACCTCTTACGAACTCGAAGCGCTGCTTGAGCAGCGCGTTAAGCGTCAGCTTCTGGCCGAAGTGCAGTCTATCTGCCCGCCAGGGGTGACTATCATGAACGTGCGCCAGGCACAGCCGCTGGGTCTTGGACATTCCATTCTCTGCGCGCGTCCGGTTGTCGGTGACAATCCGTTTATCGTGGTGCTGCCAGACATCATTCTGGACAATGCTTCAGCCGATCCGCTGCGCTATAACCTCGCCGCTATGGTGGCGCGTTTCAATGAAACGGGCCGTAGCCAGGTGCTGGCGAAACGCATGAAAGGCGATCTGTCTGAGTACTCTGTGATTAAAACCAAAGAGCCGCTGGATTCAGAAGGGCAGGTGAGCCGTATTGTTGAATTCATCGAAAAACCTGACCAGCCGCAGACACTGGCTTCTGACCTGATGGCAGTAGGCCGCTATGTGCTGAACGCTGATATCTGGGCCGAGCTGGAAAAAACGGAACCGGGTGCCTGGGACCGTATACAGCTGACGGATGCCATTGCAGAACTGGCGAAAAAACAGTCGGTTGATGCGATGCTGATGACCGGTGACAGCTACGACTGCGGTAAGAAAATGGGCTATATGCAGGCGTTTGTGAACTATGGGCTGCGCAACCTGAAGGAAGGGGCGAAGTTCCGTAAGAGCATTGAGAAACTGCTGACGAGCGAGTGATTCTACAGGCCTCGTAAGCGCGCAGCACGAAAGTAGCGGCAACCGATCATTCTGAGTGAAGGCAAATCCTCAAGAATGCTCGTTGCCGTTTTTTGTTTTTAAAGTGCTCACATTACAATAAGTTAGCTGTTGTTTTTTTGGGCGACTTGATAAGGATTTCTACTTGTTTCTGTCGTCGATAAGGACGACAATTAACAGACTTCTATGGTTGTCCAGTTACGCCTAACGTCCGAAAAATGACCATAAGTGAACACATCTTGCGAATGTACTCAGTGCACTGGTAGCTGTTAAGCCAGGGGCGGTAGCGTGCATATTTTCTGTTTTCGCTCATATTATTCTGAATTCAGAACATCAATATCCCGATATATTCAATCAACGGAATAGCTAACGTGAAAATTCTTGTTACTGGCGGTGCTGGTTTTATTGGCTCTGCAGTTGTGCGGCATATTATTAAAAATACCCAGGATGAAGTGGTTAACGTTGATAAGTTGACCTATGCCGGTAACCTGGAATCACTTGCAGAAGTGAGTGACAGCAAGCGTTACGCATTTGAGCAGGCAGACATCTGCGATAAAGCGGCGATGGAGCGCATTTTTGCTGCGCACAAACCTGATGCTGTCATGCATTTGGCTGCTGAAAGCCACGTAGATCGTTCCATTACGGGGCCTGCGGCATTTATCGAAACCAATATAGTCGGAACTTATGTCCTGCTGGAAGCCGCGCGCGCATACTGGTCTGCGTTGAATGAAGATGCAAAAGCCGCATTCCGCTTCCATCATATTTCGACTGACGAAGTGTATGGCGATCTGCCCCATCCTGATGAGCACCCGGCTTCAACCGAGCTGCCGCTGTTCACTGAAACAACGGCTTATGCGCCGAGCAGCCCGTATTCCGCGTCCAAAGCGTCAAGCGATCATCTGGTTCGCGCATGGCTGCGTACTTATGGTTTCCCAACCATTGTGACTAACTGTTCTAACAACTACGGTCCCTATCATTTCCCGGAAAAACTGATCCCGCTGGTTATCCTCAACGCTCTGGACGGTAAAGCATTGCCGATTTATGGCAAAGGCGATCAGATTCGTGACTGGCTGTATGTTGAAGATCATGCCCGTGCTCTCTATGCCGTTGTCACTCAGGGTAAGCCGGGTGAGACGTACAACATTGGCGGCCATAACGAGAAACAAAACCTTGATGTGGTTCATACCATCTGCGATCTGTTGGATGAAATCGTACCGAAAGACGGCTCCTATCGCGATCAGATCACTTATGTGACCGACCGTCCGGGACACGACCGCCGCTATGCAATCGATGCACATAAAATTGGTCAAGAACTGGGCTGGCAACCGCAAGAGACATTTGAGAGCGGGATCCGCAAAACAGTGGAGTGGTATCTCAGCAATCAGGATTGGGTGAATAACGTGAAAAGTGGCGCTTATAAAACCTGGATTGAGCAGAATTATGGAGAGCGCCAGTAATGAACATTCTCCTGTTTGGTAAAACAGGGCAGGTGGGCTGGGAATTACAGCGCGCCCTCGCTCCCCTAGGTAATCTCATCGCCCTGGATGTCCAGTCCAAAGACTATTGCGGTGACTTTAGCAACCCTGAAGGTATTGCCGAGACGGTGCGTGCGATTAAGCCTGATGTGATCGTCAACGCAGCCGCACATACCGCGGTGGACAAGGCCGAATCCGAGCGAGATTTCGCTGAGCTACTGAATGCAACAAGTGTTGAAGCGATTGCAAAAGAAGCTGCCAAGATTGGTGCCTGGGTTGTTCACTACTCCACTGATTACGTCTTTCCTGGCGACGGCGAGACGCCCTGGCAGGAAACCGATGCAACGGAACCGCTGAACGTTTATGGTCAGACTAAACTCAACGGCGAAAAAGCACTGCAGGCGAATTGTGCTAAGCATCTGATTTTCCGCACCAGCTGGGTATACGCCGGTAAAGGGAACAACTTTGCTAAAACGATGCTGCGCCTGGCAAAAGAGCGGACTGAGCTATCAGTGATCAACGATCAGATTGGCGCCCCTACGGGAGCTGAGCTGTTAGCTGATTGTACCGCGCACGCTATTCGTGTGGCGCTGGCAAAACCCGAAGTGGCGGGGTTGTATCACCTTGTAGCATCAAATACCACAACCTGGTACGACTACGCCGCACTGGTGTTCGAACAAGCTCGAGAAGCGGGTATTGAATTAGCAATCGAAAAATTGAATGCCGTTCCGACATCAGCGTATCCGACTCCGGCGAAACGGCCTCAAAATTCACGCCTGAATACCGAGAAATTCCAACGGAACTTTGATCTTGTGTTGCCGTCCTGGGATATTGGCGTGAAACGTATGCTCGCTGAGCTATTTACCGCTCAATCTATTTAATTATTTTAAATGCCCTTTAGAGGGCATTTTGTGTTTATAGAGAAAAATGATGACTACGCGTAAAGGTATTATTCTGGCTGGTGGTTCTGGCACTCGTCTTTATCCTGTGACAATGGCGGTAAGTAAACAATTGTTGCCTATCTATGATAAACCAATGATTTATTATCCATTGTCGACACTGATGTTGGCTGGAATTAAAGATATTCTGATCATCAGTACACCGCAGGATACGCCGCGCTTTGAGCAACTGCTCGGCGACGGCAGCCAGTGGGGGCTGAACTTGCAATATAAAGTGCAGCCTAGTCCTGATGGTCTGGCGCAGGCCTTTATTATTGGCGAAGAGTTCATTGGTGACGATAGCTGCGCGCTGGTGCTGGGCGACAATATTTTCTATGGCCACGATCTGCCTAAACAGCTCGAAGCAGCCCTGAATAAAGATGATGGTGCGACGGTATTTGCCTATCACGTTAACGACCCTGAACGCTATGGCGTTGTGGAGTTTGATAAAAACGGTAAGGCTATCAGCCTGGAAGAAAAGCCGCTGGAGCCTAAGAGTAACTATGCCGTAACGGGTCTCTATTTCTACGATAACGATGTTGTAGAAATGGCTAAAAACCTGAAACCTTCTGCGCGCGGTGAGTTGGAAATCACGGATATCAACCGTATGTATCTGGAGCAGGGGCATCTTTCAGTTGCCATGATGGGGCGCGGTTATGCCTGGCTGGATACCGGTACACACCAGAGCCTGATCGAGGCAAGTAACTTTATTGCGACAATTGAAGAGCGTCAGGGACTGAAAGTTTCCTGCCCGGAAGAAATTGCGTATCGTAAAGGTTTTATCGACGCTGATCAGGTTAAGAAACTGGCAGAGCCGTTGAAGAAAAATGCATACGGTCAGTACCTGCTGAAAATGATTAAAGGCTATTAAGCAATGAATGTGATTAAGACTGATATTCCAGATGTTTTGATTTTTGAACCGAAAGTATTTGGTGATGATCGTGGTTTTTTCTTTGAAAGCTTCAGCCAGAAAGTGTTTGAAGAGGCGGTAGGTCGCAAGGTGGAATTCGTTCAAGACAATCATTCCAAATCCAGTAAAGGAGTATTGCGCGGACTGCACTATCAACTGGAGCCACATGCGCAGGGTAAACTTGTGCGTTGCGTTGCTGGGGAAGTTTTTGATGTGGCTGTTGATATTCGCAAAAGCTCACCGACTTTTGGAAAGTGGGTGGGAGTGTATCTTTCCGCTGAGAATAAAAGACAGTTATGGATTCCTGAGGGGTTTGCTCATGGGTTTGTTACGATAAGTGAAGAAGCAGAATTTGTCTATAAAACCACGAATTATTATTCACCTCAGCATGAAAGAGGTATTATTTGGAATGATTCTTCAGTGAATATAAACTGGCCAATTGAAACCTCTCAATTAATTTTATCTGAAAAAGATAAGGTTGCTAGACAAATCCATTCCGTAGAATTTTAGCTTTTACGAGAAATTATATGGAAAGGTCGATTCTAAAAAATATTTTTTCAATGTTCAGCATCCAGGGTGTTAATTATTTAATACCTTTGATTACGGTTCCTTATCTTGTTCGTACGCTGGGACTTGATGGATTTGGAACTTATAGTATCATATTGGCTGTTATACAGTATCTTGTTATCCTGACAGACTATGGATTCAATCTTTCAGCAAGCAGGCAGATAGCATTGAATGTTGAGAATAAAGATAAAGTTTCACAAATATTTTGCGCGATAATTTGTTGTAAAATCATCATTGCAATAATATCATTCTCAATGTTGCTTATTTTTGTTCTTAATAATGTTAATTATAAGGATAACGTTTGGCTATTCATTAATGGAATGGGTATTGTTATTGGTACTTCTTTCTTTCCAGTATGGTTATTCCAGGGATATGAAAGAATGCACTGGATTGCTATCAGTAATTTAATAGCCAAACTTCTCGGGTTGGCACTAATATTTATTTTGGTTCACAAAAAATCTGATATTAATTTGGCGATAATGGTTCAGAGTTATACAGGTTTAATTGCAGCTACTTTTGCATTTTCGAAAGCAAGATTTGGCGGGTTTATATACTTTGTTTTTCCAACACTAATTGAAATGAAGAAACAGTTAAAGCTTGGATGGAGCATATTTTTATCTACTTTTTTCGTCAGCATGTACACGACCAGTATTCCGCTTATCCTCGGGTTTAATGCGGGGGCTGAAGCAGTAGGGATTTACAATGCAGCAGATAAATTGAAACAAGCATTGCAAGGTTTAATTGGGCCTGTTTCTCAGGCTATATATCCAAGATCGAATCGTTTGATTGCTGAATCATTATCGAAGGGTGTTATATTTGTTAGGCGAGTATCAGTATTTCTTTGTGCCTTCATGATCTTAGGTAGCACAGTTAGTTACTTTTTAGCTGATCATATTATTAACCTTGCATTCGGTCCTGATCATTTAGAATCTGCAGCAGTTTTAAAAGTACTTGTTTGGATTCCCTCAATAGTCGCGATAGCAAATATGCTGGGTGTTCAAATTATGCTGCCATTGGGTCTAAGTAAAGTTTTTGGACTTACTTATGTTCTTATAGGTAGTTTGGGGTTACCACTAATGTTCATTGCATCATACTATGGTTCATATTTGGGAGTTTCGTATGCTGCGTTAGTGATCGAAATAATTATTACATTGATATTCTGTTATGTTGTTATCAAACAAGTTAAAGGGAAAGTATGATTTATTTATCAATATGCATACCGACAAAAAATAGACTGGATTATATTAAAACTACAATTAATTCTATAATAGATGATGATGTTGATAATTCGCTGTTTCAAATCATAATTTCCGATAATTCCGATAATGACCATACTGAAAAATATGCAAAAGAGTTACAAGCAAACGGATATAATATAAAGTATTATAGAAATCCTGTGAGCGGTTTCTATAATTCTATTCAAGCACTAAGACTCGGTGATGGGGAATTGTTAAAATTACATAATGATTACTCAGCATTTAAACGTGGAAAATTTAAGTCTTTGCTTGAATATGCTGTTAAACATGTTGAAATAAAGCCAATTCTTTTTTTTACAAACGGTGAGCTAAAATTTTCAAAAAAAACGATATGTTGTGACAGCCTTGATGATTTTGTTAGTCATGCCAGTTATTTGATAACATGGAGTTCATCATTTGCAATCTGGAGAGAGCAATTACAAAAACTTCGGTCAGAACCGCAAGATGTTGATGAAATGTTCCCGCACACAAGTGTTCTTCTTCAGACTAATAACAAGGAATATTGCATTGTCGATGAAATAATGTTTGAGAACATCAATGTTAATAAGAAAGGCGGATACAACATATTTTATAATTTTTGCATTTTATTTCTTAACATTCTTTATGAGAAAGTTAAAGAAAATACAATTACAAAAAAAACTTTTCAAAAAGTAAAAAGAGATATGTATTATCGTTTTGTGATTATTTGGTATTATCGAACTATTATTGATAAAAAAAGAAATTATACATTTGATAATACTAATGCCAATCAAAATATTAAAAAAGCGTATGGATTAGTAGGGTTGCTAGGCGTGAAGTGTATCTCGAATGCAAAGTTTATCATTTCAAATTTCAGGAATGTTTTATCAAAATAGCAAATCCTTTCAGAGTTGAGCTAACATAATGCGATCCAGGATAAATATCTCGAGTATTATTGGGTTATGGTTGATTTTATTTACTATATTCGGTGGTGCATATAAAACTCCATTTGGAACTTTAAGTACTTCACATATATCTTTCGCATGGGGGGCTTGCTTACTTATTATTTATATGTCACAGCATCAATTATCAAGGTTTGGACATCTAATTCAAATAACAAAAAAATACTATATATATTTGTCTTTGATGATTGCGTTATTTTTTCTCTCTTTGATGCAATATACGTTTGCTAATATAGGTGATGCGCTCTTTATCGATCTACAATTTAAAAGGGTAATTCAAGCTGCGATATCTTTTATTTTTTTTGCGATAACAGTTGACTATATAGCAAGTCGGTTGTCAGCAGAAAAATTATTTTTTGGAGTAATGATATTTCTTGCAGGAGTATTGCTACTTAGCTTATTTCAAATGATGAATGATTCATTTCGAATGTGGTATTTGGATCTTACAGCAACAGATGGCTATTGGTATGAATGGGCTCAAAAAAGTAACAGAGCTATTGGGCTAAAAGCAATGTCTATTTGGGATACATCTGTTTCATATGCATTATTAATATTTTTAGTATTTGCAGTGTTTTTTCAGGGAAGAACAACACGATCAAAATCATGGCTGTATTTATTCATTGGCTTGCTCTTTTTACTTGTAATAATTAGTGGACGTACTGGCCTATTCTTTTTAATAGCCTTTTTTATTCTTTTGTCAATTTTTAATAGACAATATGGCTTGCTCGTTAACTTTGCAATCTTAGCCATAACTGGAATTATCATGGTGCTGACTTTCACTGATAGTGAGTTGATAGTGAGAGTTATCAGTTTTGCATTCGAATTAATTGTCAATGTGTTTCAGGGTCGAGTTGAAACTAATTCAACTGATGATCTTATTAATAACCACCTCTTCATTCCTCACATAAGTAACATATTATTTGGTGATAACTTCTTTATAGGTGATGGAGATGAAGTCACGTCCCAAATTGGGCGCTCTTCGGATTCTGCGTTTGTAATTAACTATGTAGCCTATGGATTGCTAGGAGTATGCATAACCAGTATTTTGGCTGTGATTACAGGTCGTATTTTTTTCGATTATTTCAGTCTTGATAAAAAGAACTATTTTTATTACTTTGTATTGTTGATTTGTCTTTTACTGTCTTTTGGACTGTATTTGAAAATTTTAATCTATGTGAGTGCTACCATCTTGAAAGCTATGATTTTTATGACAATTTGTTTGAAACATATTGAATTAAAAAAACGGAAAGAATTCAGGAACGTATATGCGAAATGAAAAATTAGCTATCTTGCTTTTGCGAGGTATTCCCTCGGTATATCGACGCATAAGAAGCAAAATTTATAGCTTTATATTTAATACAAAAAATTTAAACATTGGGCGAAATGTAACTCTCTCTGGAACTAATAATTTTGTTATTGGAAACAGAGTGCTTATTGGAAACCAGTCGTGGATTGATGCTATAGGTGATGGAAAAATAATTATTGGTGACGAAGTTTCACTAAGCCAGAATGTACATGTCGCTGCAAAATTATCTGTAAAAATAGGAAATGGATGTCTAATTGGAAGCGATGTTTTAATTACCGATCATAATCATGGATATGGTATTGAATATAAAAATATTGTGCCAAAAAAACGAGAGTTAGTAATAAAAGGGCATACAGAAATTGGCGATAATTGCTGGATTGGTGATAACGCAAAAATCCTTTCAGGTGTAACACTAGGTTGCAATGTTATCGTTGGGGCAAATTCCGTTGTGACTAAGAGTTTTCCTTCCAATTGTATTGTAGGTGGTATTCCTGCGCAGTTAATAAAATCGCTCTAAATACAAGAGGCTTTGCTTTCATGATTGTTGATGTGATCGTTGCAACATACAATGGCGAAAAATATATAAAAGAACAGGTGTGTTCCATCTTAAATCAGACTTATAGAGATATTCGAGTTTTAGTCCGTGATGACGGTTCCACGGACAATACAAAAAGTGTTATATTAGAACTCCAAAAAAAAGATAATCGTCTTCACTTAATAGAAGACGATTATTCATCCAACGGTGTTGGTGAAAATTTTAAAAGACTACTCGAACAATGTTCATCGGAGTATGTTTTCATCGCTGACCAAGATGATGTTTGGGAAGTTAATAAAATAGAAGAGTTAGTCTCTTATGCAAATAAAACCTTCCCTGCTAATATTCCATGTATTGCTTATGCCCCTGGTTTGGTTGTTGATCAAAATTTGTTATCTTCGGAAATTAAGTTCACAAACAATAGTATTAAAGTAAGAAATCTTGAAGACATGATACTGATGAATGGTGGTGTCCAGGGATGCGCTATGATAATCAATCGCAATTTATATGAAAAAGCACTTCGGAGTGATTTTTATTGGTATATGCATGATCAGGTATTAAGCCTTTATGCCATATGCTATGGGAAAATATTCTTCTATAATAAACCATTATTTAAGTACAGACAGCACCAAAACAATGTGCTTGGATTTAACGGTAACACTTTTATATCACGATTAAAAAAATATATTGTTTTTGATGGGAAATCTTTTTTAATTAATAAACATACCGATCAACTATTTGTTGATTTTTGGCATTCCGAAAATAAAACTATTTCTGCCAAGGACAAAAAAATATTTATTGATTATTTCTCAGTCAGAGAGAACAAATTAAAGTTTTTCTTATTTGTTGTAAAAAATCGCATTTGCATACGAAAAAAATTATCAACATCATTAGTGAAAATGTTGTTAATAAAAAATCTAATAGAAAAATAAAATTTATATTAAATGAGCAGACTATACTAATGAAAGTAATCTTTTCGGCAAATACGAGTTGGTACTTATACAATTTCAGGAAAAACACAATAAAGAGATTTATCGAACTTGGTCATGAAGTTCATATTATTGCGCCTGATGATGCTTACACAAATAAATTGATTGATTTAGGGGTGCAAAAACATCATCTCTTTTTGCATAGTAATTCTTTGAATCCTCTGCAGGACATGGTTACCATACTACATTTATTATATCTATACATCACTATAAAACCTGATGTTGTCTATAATTTTACACCGAAAATAAATATTTATGGGGCGTTCGTATCCTATCTCTTACCTTCGTTGAGAGTTGTTAATAATATTGCTGGTCTCGGTACTGCGTTTGTTGACGATGGTTTAAAAAAGAAAATCCTTCATTTTCTTTATAAATTTTCTCAGAAACGAGCTGATATAGTTTTCTTCCAGAATGAAGAAGATATGCTTCTTTTTACTAAAAGTAATTTAGTAAAAAAGGAAAAATCTCGCCGAATACTTGGGTCTGGTGTCAACCTTGAAGCATTCAATACAACTAGAATGACTAAAGAGAAAGACATTAAATTTATCTTGGTCGCCAGATTAATTGAGCAGAAAGGAGTCAAACTGTACGCCGAAGCGGCCCGAATCATCCGTGAAAAATATCCTACAGCAGAATTTGCTCTCCTGGGACCTATATTAGATTCTAACCCATCTGCTATACATCGAGATGAAATATCTAAATGGGTAGACGCAGGGCTATTAAATTACCTCGGGCACTCCGATAATGTTGCAAGTGTTCTTGCTGAATATGATTGCGTGGTTCTCCCTTCGTTCTATCGCGAAGGTGTTCCAAAGTCTCTTTTGGAAGCGGCTGCTTGTGGAAAAATTGTTATAACCACTAATAATATCGGATGTAAAGATGCTGTGATTGATGGGATAACTGGCTTTCTTTGCGAACCTAAATCCCTCGAAGCTTTGGTCAATGCTTTAGAAAAAGTTATTCAAATGAATCCTGATTCATTTATAAAAATGAAAAAATCAGCTCGCTGTTTAGCTCTGAATAAGTTTGATGAAAATATTATTATTGATGAGTACCTCGCGACCATTAAAGATTAATATAGAAAAGATATTTTTAATATTGTACTTTCTTCAAGAGGTTAGTTTTGAATATTATACTCTGCTCATTATATTACGAAACAAAAAGAGTAACAGGCGCTAATAAACGGTTTGACTATTTTGGGAAAACCCTTTTGGAACAAAAAGACATCTCTTTGACAGTAATTGTTAGGGCAGGTGAAAATCCTGATTGGACTTCTAATGTTATTACCTTGCCACGTTACGATAATATACCAGCATCAATTCGCAGAGTGTTGTATTGCTTTCATCTGACATATATTTTCTCAAAATCTAAAGGCGTAATTATTAACGATTTTATGCCTGTACCTCTATGGTTTTCCAATAAAAATAAATATTTCCAACTTGTCCATGACATTCGTAATTTTACCGACTACAATCGTGCTGTTTTAAAGAAAATAGCAAGCTATATTCAGCGGGCTCAGTGGAAAAATGTACCTAATATTCTAACCGTTAGTCATTTTACTAAAAAACAATTGGTTGAATATTGTAATATCAATCCAAATAAAATTTCTGTTTCCTATAATGGTATTGAAGTTACGACACGGGAACACAAGCAGAGAGATATTGATTTTTTATACATCGCTACTTATGAAAAAAGAAAAAACCACATTAATCTGGTTCAAGCATTTTCAGAGTATATAAAGCATATTAATTCCAATGCATCTCTTTATCTTGTTGGGCGTGATTTAGGTTATAGGCAGAGTATAGAAAAGTTAGTTGTTGAGCTTGGACTAATGGACTCAGTGGTTTTCATTGAGACAATTACAGAAGAAGAACTCAAAGATATTTATGAACGAACTTATTGTTTTGTTAGCCCTTCTTTTTACGAAGGCTTTGGAATGCCAATAATCGAAGCAATGTATTTTGGATGTAATGTTGCTTGTAGTAACATCGAAGTCTTTAAAGAAATTTCAGAAGAACATGCATTTTATTTTGAACCAAATGATGTTAAAAGTATTTTGCATGGAATGCATTTGGCAAGGAGCAGTGAGAATAATAATGTTAATAATATTTCATATGTTGAATCTAAATTTACATGGGATTCAATAACTGCTGCATTTTTAGGTCTCGTAGGTAAATAAAATGATTCAACCGATAATTATCGCTGGAGGCTCAGGTTCCAGACTCTGGCCTCTTTCAAGAAATCAACATCCCAAACAATTCCTATCATTAATTAACGATAACAGTTTACTGCAAAATACAATTATTCGCCTTGATGATGTCCCGCATGCGCCACCTATTATCGTGTGTAATCAGGAACATCGTTTTTTAGTCGCGGAACAGTTACGAGAAAAATGCATTGAAACTGGAGGCATCATTTTAGAGCCTTCAGGAAAAAATACAGCTCCTGCTGTTGCATTATCAGCTTTTTACGCAATGAGTAAGCTTTTACATTCAGATGAAGATCCGATATTACTTGTTCTGGCTGCCGATCATGTAATCAAGAACGTTGATAGCTTTATATCAGCTATTAATATAGCGTTACCGTTGGCTGAAAAAGGGCAATTAGTTACTTTTGGAGTAATACCAACTCATCCTGAAATTGGCTACGGGTATATCCAAGCTGGAGATACGATCACCGATAATGCATTTGAAATTGCTGAGTTTAAAGAAAAACCCACGCTCGAAAAAGCTCAAGAATACATTGCAGACAAGAGATATTTATGGAACAGCGGTATGTTTATGTTCCGTGCTTCCACATATCTTGAGGAATTAAAGAAATACAGGAATGATATTCACGATTTCTGTCATGAAGCAATTAGTTTTGGACGTACTGATTTAGATTTCATGCGAGTAGATCCTGAACTTTTTTCACAGTGTCCATCTGAATCTATCGATTATGCTGTAATGGAAAAAACGCACAAAGGGGTTGTGGTTTCTCTTGATGCTGGTTGGAGTGATGTTGGTTCCTGGTCTTCTCTCTGGGAAATCAATGATAAAGACTCTAATAATAATGTTCTTCATGGAGACGTTATAAGCCACAGTTCTGAAAACTGCTATATATTGGCTGAATCAGCGCTCGTCACCACCATAGGTGTTAAAGACATTATTGTAGTTCAGACTAAAGATGCAGTTCTTATTGCAGACCGTTTATCATGCCAGGGCGTTAAAGATGTAGTTGAAGAATTGAAAGCAACAGGTCGTCAGGAACATCATGTTCATCGCGAGGTTTACAGGCCCTGGGGCAAATGCGACTCAATCGATACAGGATCGAGATATCAAGTTAAACATATAACCGTTAAGCCTGGTGAAGGATTGTCGTTACAAATGCACTACCATCGTGCTGAACATTGGATTATTGTTTCTGGTACTGCGAAAGTGACGATAAACGATCAAATCAAGTTTGTTGGCGAAAATGAATCTATCTTTATTCCCCTTGGAGCCAAACATTGCCTGGAGAATCCTGGTAAAATCCCTCTCGATCTCATTGAAGTTAGATCAGGTGCGTATTTAGGCGAGGATGATATTGTACGTTTCGCTGATCGTTATGGACGAATGTGAATATGGAAAAATTAACTTGTTTCAAAGCCTACGATATTCGCGGCAAATTGGGTGAAGAGCTGAATGAAGATATCGCGTGGCGCATTGGCCGCGCGTACGGCGAATACCTGAAACCGAAAACCATTGTGCTCGGCGGCGATGTGCGTCTCACCAGTGAAGCGCTGAAACTGGCGCTGGCGAAAGGGCTGCAGGACGCCGGTGTGGATGTGCTTGATATCGGTCTGTCCGGCACCGAAGAGATCTATTTCGCCACTTTCCACCTGGGCGTGGACGGCGGCATCGAAGTCACCGCCAGCCATAATCCGATGGATTACAACGGCATGAAGCTGGTGCGCGAAGGCGCGCGTCCGATCAGCGGCGACACTGGGCTTCGCGACGTGCAGCGTCTGGCGGAAGCCAACGACTTCCCGCCGGTGAACGACGCCGCGCGCGGCAGCTATCAGCAGATTGATCTGCGCAACGCGTATATCGACCATCTGCTGGGGTATATCAACGTGGCAAACCTCAAGCCGCTGAAGCTGGTGATTA
>NZ_CP025699.1:2049276-3229495 GCF_023278595.1 Lelliottia sp. AC1 | reverse complement strand
GTTGAAGGTTGAAGACTACGACGTTGATAGGCTGGGTGTGTAAGTGCAGCGATGTATTGAGCTAACCAGTACTAATGAACCGTGAGGCTTAACCTTACAACGCCGAAGATGTTTTGGCGAAGCAGAGACCGATTTTCAGCTGATACAGATTAATTGATTCGCAGGAATGCGTGTTGATACAGAATTTGCCTGGCGGCTTTAGCGCGGTGGTCCCACCTGACCCCATGCCGAACTCAGAAGTGAAACGCCGTAGCGCCGATGGTAGTGTGGGGTCTCCCCATGTGAGAGTAGGGAACTGCCAGGCATTAATTAAGTGAAGAGGCCATCCGCAAGGATGGCCTCTTTGCGTTTTTGTCCTTTCTTGTTTATTCCTCTGCTTCCCTCCGTGAAACTTTCTCACCACTCCGTTGCATTCCTGGTATTCCTCCTAATCGATTACCCTGCTAAGTAAATGTGTGATTCAAATCACAATGTTAAATATAACAAAAATATAACATTTCATTTACTAAATGATTGGATGCTAGTGTCCAACACGCTTAAGTCTTATGGCAGGAGCACACTTACATGACCGAAGGTATCACATCGCACGGGACGCTGGCTGACAGCGATACCCGGCGCAGAGTATGGGCGATTGTCAGCGCGTCATCCGGCAACCTGGTTGAATGGTTCGACTTCTACGTTTACTCGTTTTGTTCCCTCTATTTTGCTCATATCTTTTTTCCGTCCGGCAACACGACTACCCAGTTGCTCCAAACCGCAGGGGTATTTGCTGCAGGATTTCTGATGCGTCCAATTGGCGGCTGGCTGTTTGGCCGAATTGCAGACAGACAAGGGCGTAAAACCTCAATGCTGATCTCTGTCTGCATGATGTGCCTCGGATCGCTGGTGATTGCCTGTCTGCCGGGATATGACACGATCGGTACGTGGGCACCCGCGCTGTTATTACTGGCTCGATTGTTCCAGGGCCTTTCCGTCGGCGGTGAATACGGTACAAGTGCTACCTACATGAGTGAAGTTGCTGTGGAAGGGCGGAAAGGTTTTTACGCCTCCTTCCAGTACGTCACACTGATCGGCGGGCAGTTGCTGGCTATTTTAGTGGTGGTTGTTCTGCAGCAGGTGCTGACGGATGAGCAATTGCATTCTTGGGGATGGCGCATACCTTTTGCGATGGGAGCGGTTCTGGCGGTCGTGGCTCTGTGGCTGCGCCGACAGCTTGATGAAACCTCGCAAAAAGAGGTGAGGGCACTGAAAGAAGCAGGCTCGCTGAAAGGGTTATGGCGTAACCGGAAAGCCTTTGTGATGGTATTAGGGTTTACCGCTGGCGGTTCGCTGAGCTTTTACACGTTCACCACTTACATGCAAAAGTACCTGGTGAACACCACCGGGATGCATGCCAATGTGGCCAGTATCGTCATGACGGCGGCTTTATTTGTATTCATGCTGATTCAGCCATTGATTGGCGCACTGTCAGACAGAATCGGGCGGCGGACATCCATGCTCATCTTTGGTGGGTTATCCGCGCTATGTACAGTCCCAATCTTGTCCGCGCTGCAACATGTATCATCTCCCTATGCAGCCTTCGCACTTGTGATGGTGGCGATGATTATCGTGAGTTTTTACACGTCGATAAGCGGAATATTGAAAGCAGAAATGTTCCCTGCTCAGGTCCGCGCTCTGGGAGTGGGATTGTCGTATGCGGTTGCTAATGCACTCTTCGGCGGTTCGGCAGAATATGTCGCGTTAACACTGAAATCGGTAGGCAGTGAAAACACCTTTTTCTGGTATGTCACCATCATGGGGGCGTTGGCGTTTATTGTCTCACTGATGCTACACCGCAAGGGGAAAGGCATTCGTCTTTAATAATGTGCCAGTTGCCACACCGCATAGCCGGTGGTGGCACCGGCAACATCCCAGGCAAAATCTTTCCAGCTCCAGCCGCTCCCTGCAGGGCGGCTGTCCCATAACTCTTTCGAGGCACCCAGACTGACGGAGAACATGAATCCGTAAACGGCGCTGCGATCGCGGCTCACACCCTGGTGCTGCGCGTATTCATTACCGGCGGCGGAAAGCATCGCTGAGGCGATAAAGTGCTGGGCTTTATCCTGACCCTGCCAGCTGTCATTAGCCATATGACTGCAGCCTGAAAGTAATAGGGAAATGAGCAGGAGCAAAACGCGCATAACAGACTCCAAAAAAAAGCCCCGTCACTGACAGGGCCTGGTCGTTACAGAATGCGGCTAATCAGACGGTCAATACGAATACGGCGTAAACGGCGGATAAGCTTACGCACTTTCACCGGGTAGTCAGCAATACTTTGCAGATCGCGGTAATGGCGAACGGTAGTCGTATGGGTACGAATCAGCTCAAGTTCACGTTCACGCTGGGCTGAAAGCTCATGTCGCGGATCGTGGATCAGAATGGCATTTTCCAGATCCAGGCGCCAGGCGCGCGGGTTGAGGTTGTTCCCGGTCAGCAGCATCCAGTCATCATCAACCCACATCCCCTTCAGATGATAGCTGTTGTCTTCGTCTTTCCAGAGGCGCACCACCAGTTGATCGGTGTTGACGTAATACTGCAAGCGGCTCAGGAAGCGACGCAGGTTGATTTCATAAAGATAGGGCAACGCACCGATAATTTTGAACGGCTGATCTTCCGGAATGAAGAAGTCGTTCGCGGTTTTATCCCCAACGATAATTTCGACTTTTTTCCCATCGCGCAGCAGCTGGATAATATTACGCACCAGGATTGCCGGTAAGTTGAAGTACGGCGTACAGATCGTCAGCTTCTGCTCAGTACACGGCATCAGATGATAGATGGTCTTGTTCAGCAGGCTGGATTTTCCCAGCCCGACCAGCGGCGTAACGGACAGCTGTTCATTATTCGCGTCCCCCTGGAAATGATAAACCGCATCGCGCAATTCCTGACGGAAAAGGCGAATGTCGTTTTTGATTTCCGGGCTTTTTGGACGATTAGGATCGTCAAGACGATTGACGCCACGACCATGAACCAGGTTTTGATCGACCCAGTTAAACATGATGTCCGCCATCTGCGCATTGCGAATCAGATGGTAGCGGTCGTAGCGATACTTATCGAGCTGATGCAGGTAAACGTCATTGAGGCTGGCGCCGCTGTACAGCACGCTGTCATCAATGATGAATCCTTTGAAATGCAGAACGCCCAGGGCTTCGCGCGTATTGACAGGAACACCATACACACGGACGTCAACGCCTGGGTTTTCCTGCGCCATACGGCAGTACCAGTCGGCATTGGTGTTGGATGCGGCAGCGCCAATTCGTCCACGCTGTGCACGGTGCCAGTCAACCAGTATACGAACGTCCAGTTCCGGGCGCTGGCGTTTAGCTTCATAGACCGCGCTTAAAACCGCGCGTCCACCTTCATCCTGTTCGAGATAAAGCGCCACAATGCAAATACGTTGCGTGGCACTCGCAATCTTTTCCAGAAGCGTCTCCCTGAAATGGGCGGGAGCATAAAAGAACTCGACATCATCAACTGACTGAGAAATCTTCGGTAGTTGAGCAAGGTGTTGTTGATGTTTATTACGCTTAAATTTTGACAACATCACAGTGCGTATCTTCTCTGTTCATTGAAGGGTTATCTGGCATCTGCAGACAACATAAGCGGACAATGATACCACCAGAACTGACGAAAGTGGTCAACATTTCCAGTACCTTACTCTTGAGCAGACGTCGATGCCAGGCGGAGCGAGAGGGCGACAATTCCCTCATCCAGCTGAATATCTACGTCGAATCCGAGTTTACGCGCCAGGGTAATCATGCCGCGGTTATTCGGCATAGTAATGCCATTCAGGCAGAGCAAACCGTGATCTCGGGTATAGCCAATCAGTTTTTCCAGTAAACGCCGACCGAGACCAAGGCCTTTCAGATCGGAGCGAACCAGCACGGCAAACTCGGCATCGACGTTGTCAGGATCGGAAATTGCCCGCGTGACACCCAGGATCTCATCGCCTTCATCACGATGGCGAACGGCAACAAACGCCATTTCCCGATCGTAGTCGATCTGGGTCATATTGGCTAAATCTTCATGGGTAAATTCGCTGATTTCGCTAAAGTAGCGATAGTACAAATCTTCTTTCGTCACCTGAGCGATAAAGGCTCGCAGCAGCGGTTCATCTTCGGGTAGGATCGGGCGAAACAGTACCTGCTCGCCGTTTTTCATCTCCACCCACTCCTCCAGCTGCAAGGGGTACGGGCGAATGGCCAGTCTGCTTTCGCGATCACCAGTAAAGGGCGCAATATCCAGTGTGACATCCAGGGCGATAAATTCATTGCCCGACGCCAGCAGCGGATGAATATCCAGCCGCTGAATCTCAGCACAATCGACGATCAGGTTAGAGACCTGGACCAGAAACTGGCTCAGCCCGATAATATCTAAAGGCTGGAGCGCGCTGCGACCACGGATCTTTTTGCTCTTAATGGCCTGAATCACCAGATAGCGAGCCAGATTCATGTTCAGCGGCGGCAGGGCAACCACGGCCTGTTCTGCCGGTCGCCACTCAACACCGCCTTCACCCAGCATAATCAACGGGCCAAAGACCGGATCATGTTCGACCACGACTCGTAATTCCTGCGCTCCGGCGCGATTCGCCATGCTTTGTACCAGAAGCCCGTGAACTCGCGCCTGCGGCCAGGCCATTTTTACGCGGTCAAAAATCGCCTCGGCGGCCTGTTGTACTTCCGCGGCGGTGCGCAGATAAAGCATCACCCCCTGCACATCCGACTTATGCGGAATATCTGGCGAACGAAGTTTTAACGCCACCGGATAACCAATCTGTTCGGCAATATGCACCGCCTCGGCGCTGTCGCTCGCAATCCAGGTCGGTAAAGTCTGCATACCATAGGCATCCAGAATGGGGCGTACTTCATGGGTATCCAGAGAAGACGCACCGTCCTCAATGGCCTGGCGTAACAGGTTGTGCGCTTCGGTCGCATTAGCGGCCAGATTGCCGGGCAATGCGGGCGTTTCACGCAGTTGCTTTTGGTTGCTGCGGTACTCCACCATATGCATAAACGCAGTAATAGTGCCTTCCGGCGTGCGGTAGGTGGGCAGTCCTGCCTCGCTGAACAAACGCCGCGCTTCCTGAGAAGAGTATTCTCCGCACCAGTTGGTCAACAGCGTGACGTATTTCCCGCGTGGATGGTTTTTGACAGCATCAATCAGCGCGCGTGCGCTTTGGCTACCGGGGGCGACGGCGCTGGGGGAATGAATCACCATCAGCGCATCAAAATCCTGGCTATCCAGCAACAGGGAGATCGCGTTGATATAGCGCTCGCTACTGGCGTCGTCCCGCAGATCCAGTGGGTTTCCCGGCGTGACGCTGGCAGGCAACGCTTCTTTAAGCCGCCGAATCGTCTCATCGCTTAGGGTGGCGAGTTTCCCGTTACGCAACCACAGCTCATCGAGGGCGAGCGCTGCGGGGGCCGCACCGTTACTTAAAATCATCAGCCTTTCGCCACGCAACGGGCGCATATGGCTCAGGGTTTCTACGGCCGAGAAAAGCTCGTGGGTATCCTGCACGCGCAGCAAACCAGCGCGCTGAATGGCCGCATCCCAGGCCGGGTCCATGCCTGAGTGAGAGTGCAACAATTTCTGAGCTGCGGGACTACGGCCACTTTTGATCACCAGAATCGGTTTATTACGTGATGCGCTACGCGCAGCAGAAACAAAACGTCGGGCATCAGTTAAGTGCTCCAGATAGAGAAGTATCGCGCTGGTTTTACTGTCGCGCGCGAGGAAATCGAGCAGCTCGTCGACATCAATATCCAGGCTATCGCCCAGCGCGATGAAATATGAAAAGCCCATTTCACGCTGCTGCGCCCAGTCAAGAATAGTGTTGGACACGGCGGCAGACTGAGAGATAAACGCCAGTTTGCCTTTTCGAATCGGCACTGGAGAAAAGCTGGCATTCAGCCCCTGCCACGGCGCCAGCAACCCAAGGCTATTAGGCCCAAGCAAACGCATCTGGTACCGGCTCGCGCTGGCCAGTAGTTCGGCCTGCTGTTCTGGCGGCGAAGAGAGAATAATGCAGGTTTTACAACCTTTCTCACCCAGCGCGTCGAGCAGGGCAAGATTGCGTTTGGCGTGCGTACACAGGATGGCAAGATCGGGGACAAACGGCAGGCTCTGTATGTCCGGCCAGGCGAGGACGCCCTGAACGGCTTTATAAGCGGGAGTGACAGGCATGACAGGGCCATTAAAGCCCCCGGCCAGCAGGTTGCGCATCATTAAATATCCGGCGCGATCGGGCTTCATCGAGGCTCCGATCACGGCGATGGATTTAGGGCGGAGTAGCGCTTCTAGCCCTCGCTGGCTCATACAAGTCTCCTGTTAACGCGAGTGACCTGATGATTTTAAACGCTTTCCGTCTCTTCTGCTGTGATGCTGGCCTGATGTGTGGGTTTTCCTGCCAGGTAACGCTCGCGGAAACAGGAAAAATGGCGGCCCAGGGCGCTGGCAGCCTCGGTGTCATTCGCCAGATCTAACAGGGCGATAGCCACCTCCGCCGTACAATATTGTCCCTCGGCATGGGCTTCACGCAGGCGATAGGCTGACACGCGGGACAGATCGACGGAGATCACCGGCAGTGCATCCAGATACGGGCTTTTGCGGAACATTTTTCGCGCTTCGGTCCAGGTACCGTCCAGCATAATAAACAGCGGCGGTTTGCCTGTGGGCGGCGCGGAGATTACCTTGCGGCTTTCACCGGCATAGGAGGCGGGAAACACCACCATGGGTTGATAATCGGGACTGGCGACCAGATCGAGCAGTGCCTGCGGCGGCTCGGTGCGGGACCACTGAAATGCGGCCGTATTCGGCAGAATATCGGCGATTAACCGTCCGGTATTGCTGGGTTTCATCGGCTCGGTGTCAAACATCACTAGGCAGAAACGGCTCTGTGCGTGGCTCGCAGCCAGCGTCTCACACAGACACTGTTTTAGCGGCAACAGGCAGCGCTGGCAGCGACGAATGCGGTTGCCACGGGCAAGAAAAGGGCGGGTCGCACGCGCCAGGCGTTCGGCGCGCAATTGAAGTACGGCGTTATCAGTCATGGAAGAGGCGCAGAAAAAACGCCATTCTCGCAGAGGGAACAGCGGGGCACAAGCAGTGCCCCGTGATTGTCAGAGCGTTTCGTTCAGCCAGCTTTCGAAAGGTGCCTTTGGTACGGCACCGTTGAGCATATCCACGACTTCACCCTTTTTGAAAATCATGATAGTGGGAATGCTGCGTATACGGAATCGCGCACTCAGCTCGCGTTCCGCTTCTGTATTAACCTTCACAAAGCGCATTTTACCGCTGCGCTCTTCAGCGACATCTTCAAAAATCGGCGCAAAGTTACGGCATGGGCCGCACCAGGGTGCCCAGAAGTCCACGACTACCGGCAGATCGTCTTTCAGTAATTTATCGAGGGTTTCACCGGTTGCGTTAATCACGTCGCCATCGAAAAGCTCATGACCGCAACGCCCGCATTTCGCTCCATCATCAATTCGGTCATCCGGAATGCGATTGAGAGCCTGGCAGTTGGCACATACGGTATTCATAACTAACCTCTGATAGAGCAGTGGGACAAAGCGGCAAAGTGCCGATAATGTTTCTGATATGTTACATATTATCATTGAGCTTGTTTGAAACGACAATGCGTTTTATTCAATGGGAACAATAGTCACAGGCTTTTGTATGAAATAATGGCTATGCGCTGACACATCGGGTAATCTGCGCGCTTCGCGCAGCGCTGGTGGAGAAAAGCATGAACGACGAACTGAAGAATAAAAGCGGCAAGGTCAAAGTGATGTATGTCCGCAGTGATGATGATTCTGACAAACGCACCCAAAATCCGCGTACCGGAAAGGGTGGGGGCCGTCCGGGACCATCTCGTGCAGACGGTGGCCGTCGCCCCGCCCGCGATGACAGAAATAACCGCGGTGATGACCGCAAACGTGATGACCGTAAGCGTGACGATCGCCGTCGCGATGACCGTCCACGCGATGATTTCCCTCGTGATGCATCCCCATGGCGCACCGTTTCCCGTGCACCGGGTGAAGAAGCGCCGGCGAAAGCCGATCACGGTGGAATCAGTGGTAAGAGCTTTATCGATCCGGAAGTCCTGCGCCGTCAACGCGCGGAAGAGACCCGCGTCTATGGCGAAAACGCCTGTCAGGCCCTGTTCCAGAGCCGTCCTGAATGCATCGTTCGCGCCTGGTTTATCCAGAGCGTCACGCCGCGTTTCAAAGATGCCCTGCGCTGGATGGCAGCAAACCGTAAAGCCTACCATGTGGTAGATGATGCGGAGCTGACCAAAGCATCTGGTACTGAACATCACGGCGGCGTCTGCTTCCTGATCAAAAAACGTAACGGCACCACGGTGCAGCAATGGGTCAGCCAGGCTGATGCCGATGACTGCGTACTGGCACTGGAAGATGTGGGCAACCCGCACAATCTCGGTGCGATGATGCGTAGCTGCGCCCATTTCGGCGTGAAAGGTGTGTTGTTGCAGGATGCGGCGATTGTCGAATCCGGTGCCGCGATTCGTACAGCCGAAGGCGGTGCGGAACATGTGCAGCCGATTACTGGCGAAAGCGTTCTGGATGCTATCGAAGAGTTCCGCCAGGCGGGTTACTCCATCGTGACCACCTCCAGCCATAAAGGTACGCCGCTGTTCAAAGCGACGCTGCCGCGCAAAATGGTATTGGTACTGGGTCAGGAACGTGATGGTCTGTCCGATGCCGCGCTCTCTACTGCCGACCTGAGCGTCTCAATCGACGGAACAGGTAAAGTCGAAAGCCTCAACGTTTCCGTTGCAACCGGCGTCCTGCTGGCTGAATGGTGGCGTCAGAACAAAGCATAATATTGCGTTGTCTACAATTATGCCCGGTGATAGCCGGGCATAATTATTTTTATCCCTTCCGAAAAATCACTCGCTTTCAGCCGGTAACACGGGCATCCAGTCGATTGGCGCTTCATTGCGTTTTTTCAGCCATTCATTGGTCAGAACAAAGTGGTTACAGCCAAAAAATCCGCGGTGAGCTGACAGTGGAGAGGGATGCGGCGCTTTCAGGACATGATGACGCTGGGCATCGATAATCGCCCCTTTCTTCTGCGCATGTGCGCCCCACAGTAAAAACACCACGCCTTCACAATGTTCATTGATAAGACTGATGACTTTATCCGTAAAGGTCTCCCAGCCCAGGCTGGCGTGGGAGTGAGCCTGTCCCGCGCGAACCGTTAACACGGTATTGAGCAGTAGTACGCCCTGACGCGCCCAGCTCTCAAGATAACCGTGCGCCGGACGACTAAAGCCTGGCATCGATCCTTCCAGCTCTTTATACATATTCAGCAGGGAAGGGGGTGTTGCGATCCCAGGACGAACCGAAAATGCCAGACCGTGCGCCTGTCCAGGACCGTGGTAGGGATCCTGACCCAGAATGACCACTTTCACATCATTCAGTTCGGTGTAACGAAAGGCGTTAAACACATCCTTCTGGGGAGGATAGATCGTTTGACCGGATTGCCGCTCCTGCGCGACGGTACTGAGCGTATTCACAAAATAAGGCTGTTGCTTTTCATCTGCCAGCACGTCATGCCATGTCAAAGGGGTCGTCATCATGCTCTCCTGCATATCTCAATTGCGCCTAGCTTAACCCTTTCAGCGAAGGGAGCAAAATTCCGCGCGACATTTAAGGCTAAGTCTTTCAATTTAATTTGAAATACTCAAATCAGGGCAGAAAGCTGGCTCAGTAAAATTGATCTGAAACAACAAAATCAAACCACACTATTTGTGTGGTTGCGGTTTTTGTTGATTTAAATCAAAGAATCATGGGGTGCCGGCTGATATATATACACTCAAGCAACAATGGTTTTACCAATTGGCCGCGAGAGGCCGACATCCATTAATTAATGTAGCCCTGGAGGCATGACATGATTACAGGTATCCAAATTACTAAAGCTGCAAACGACGACCTGCTGAACTCTTTCTGGCTGCTGGACAGCGAAAAAGGCGAAGCACGTTGTGTGGTTGCGAAAGCCGGTTTTGCTGAAGACGAAATCGTTCCGGTCAACAAACTGGGTGAAATCGAATACCGCGAAATCCCAATGGACATCCAGCCAGAAGTTCGCGTGGAAGGCGGTCAGCACCTGAACGTTAACGTTCTGCGTCGTGAAACCCTGGAAGATGCGGTTAAGAACCCAGAAAAATACCCGCAGCTGACTATCCGTGTTTCTGGCTACGCGGTACGCTTCAACTCTCTGACCCCAGAACAGCAGCGTGACGTTATCGCGCGTACCTTTACTGAAAGCCTGTAAGGCTTGAGGTTTTGGGGGAATAAAAAAGCCGGGTGATAAACCCGGCTTTTTTTTACTCTTCGTTCTGCGACGTTGGCGGCGTACCGCTTGGCTTACGGCGCTTACCAATGTTTTTGGCATCGCGATGGCGGTTCTTCACGCGCGGCTTCTCTTTCGCCTGCTCTTTTTTCTTCTCTTCGCGTTTCGCGAGCACTTTCTTGGACGGTTTGCCCGTCATCTTTTCGCTCGGTGGGCGCGTGGTCGGACGCAGTTCGTCAATGACGCGAGCTTTCAATGGCTCTTCGATATAGCGGCCAACTTTCAGGAGCAGCATGTAGTCGTGTGCTTCTACCAGCGAGATAGCGTTCCCTTTACGACCCGCACGGCCGGTACGACCGATACGGTGCAGGTAGGTGTCACCGGTACGCGGCATGTCGAAGTTAATGACATGGCTGACATCAGGGATATCGATACCGCGTGCTGCGACGTCGGTGGCAACCAGCACATTGACGCGACCTTCAGTCAGACGCTTAATCCCCTCGGTACGCTTCGCCTGCGGCATATCGCCTTCAAGATAGCAGTTATCGATACCGGCTGAACGCAGCATGTTCGCCAGCTCATGCACACGCTCGCGCTTACGCACAAACACGATGGTACGGGTGGTATCATCTTGTTTCAGAAGATGTTTCAGCAGCTCGACTTTGTGCTCAAGGTTATCGGCGCGGTAATACCACTGGTGAATCTTTTTGCGCTCGCGCGTGGATGGCGTCGCAGACACTTCCGCTGGTTCGTTGAGCAGACGCTCAGCGAAGTCTTTAATTGCGTCACCTTCCAGGGTGGCGGAGAACAGCATCGTCTGTTTGCGCCAGCGCGTTTCGCCCGCAATGTGTTCGATGTCCTGCGCAAAACCGAGTTCCAGCATGCGGTCAGCTTCATCGAGGATCAGCGTTTCCACCGCACGGCAGTCAAAGTTTTCTTCTTTGATGTACTGCATCAGGCGTCCGGTTGTCGCCACCACGATATCCTGGTTCTCACTGAACACTTCGGCGTGGTTCATATAGGCGACACCGCCGGTGATGGTGGCGATATCCAGATGCGTATTCGCGGCCAGTTCACGCGCATGTTCTGCCACCTGCACGGCCAGTTCACGTGTTGGGGTCAGGATAAGAATGCGCGGTGGGCCAGATTTCTTGCGAGGGAAATCGATCAGATGCTGCAAGACGGGCAGCAGGTATGCCGCCGTTTTACCGGTGCCTGTCGGCGCAGAACCGAGTACATCACGGCCTTCTAACGCAGGCGGAATAGCAGCCGCCTGGATGGCAGTTGGGCGTGTGAAGCCTTTATTCTGGAGAGCTTCCAGCAGGCACTCATCGAGTTCAAGTTCGGAAAAAGTCGTTACAGTCATGTTCTACCTCTGTGTGGGGCGCTGATTATAGACGTTATGGCTGCAATCTTCATCTGTTTGTGGATATCCCTTTTCCACCACTTCGCTTTCCCCTATGCTAATCCGGTTTTATTTAAGAAGGTTGCTTTGACATGTCTCAACCCAAAGCGCAGCTGCGCCGCGATGGTTTTACGTTTAAACAGTTCTTTGTAGCCCACGATCGCTGTGCGATGAAAGTCGGCACTGACGGTATATTACTGGGAGCGTGGGCGCCCGTCGCGAAGGTTAAGCGAATTCTGGATATTGGTAGTGGAAGTGGGTTACTGGCGCTGATGCTGGCGCAACGTACGGAGCAGCACGTCACCATCGATGCTGTTGAACTCGATGCGCAGGCGACCAGTCAGGCCAGCGAGAATGCCGCCGAATCGCCGTGGGCGTCTCGCGTTCAGGTGGAATGCGCCGATATCCTCACGTGGGCGCCGGAGCAAACGGCGCGCTACGATCTGATAGTCAGCAACCCGCCTTACTTTGAGCCTGGCGTCGACTGCGCGACGCCGGAACGCGATCAGGCGCGATACACCGGTTCGCTGGATCACACCGCCCTGTTAATGGCGGCGGCGAATTTAATCTCAGAAGAGGGATTTTTCTGCGTTGTTCTGCCCGAAAGTACCGGTAATGCGTTTATCAAAAAAGCGCTCGATATCGGCTGGTATTTACGCCTGCGAACGGATATCGCCGATAACGAAGCAAGACTTCCGCACCGCGTTTTATTAGCACTCTCCCCAAAAGAAGGTGAGTGCTTTAGCGACAGGATGGTGATTCGCGGGCCAGATCAGCGTTATTCCGAAGCCTACACGGCGCTGACCCAGGCGTTTTATCTGTTTATGTGAATGAGAGGGGACAGCACCGACGGACCAGACTCCGCCAGTTGATCGGGGTAGTCCAGCGTGTAATGCAGGCCCCGACTCTCTTTGCGCATCATCGCACAGCGGACAATCAGCTCCGCCACCTGGACCAGATTGCGTAGCTCCAGCAGATTGTTAGATACGCGGAAATTGGCGTAATACTCGTCAATTTCCTGCTGCAGCATCGTAATCCGGCGTAGGGCGCGCTCCAGACGTTTGGTGGTGCGTACAATCCCGACGTAATCCCACATAAAGAGCCGCAGTTCATGCCAGTTGTGCTGGATGACCACCAGTTCATCCGGATTATCCACCCGGCTTTCATCCCAGGCAGGCAGGTGTGCCACCTCACGGGCGTAGGGCATCCGTTTGATGATATCTTCTGCGGCAGACCAGCCGTAAACCAGGCACTCCAGCAGCGAATTTGACGCCATGCGGTTCGCACCGTGAAGCCCGGTATAACTCACCTCACCGATGGCGTACAGACCATCCACGTCCGTACGGCCATGATCGTCCACCATCACGCCGCCGCAGGTATAGTGCGCCGCAGGGACGATCGGCACCGGCTCTTTGGTGAGATCAATCCCAAGCCCCAGCAATTTTTCATAGATAGTCGGGAAGTGCTGGCGCACAAAATCGACGGGTTTGTGGCTGATGTCGAGATACATACAGTCGACGCCGAGACGTTTCATTTCGTGGTCAATGGCGCGAGCGACGATATCGCGCGGGGCCAGTTCACCACGCGGGTCGAAGTCTGGCATAAAGCGCGTGCCGTCGGGACGCTTGAGATGCGCGCCTTCGCCACGCAGGGCTTCGGTAAGCAGGAAATTACGCGCCTGAGGATGGAACAGGGCGGTGGGGTGGAACTGGTTAAACTCCAGATTGGCGACGCGGCAACCTGCACGCCACGCCATGGCGATCCCGTCTCCTGAAGAGATATCCGGATTCGTCGTGTACTGATACACCTTCGATGCGCCACCTGTGGCCAGCACCACCGATTTAGCCTGACAGGTCTCAACCGTCTCTTTATTCCGGTTCCAGACCCACGCCCCTACAACGTGTCGCGTGCCCGGCAGACCAATTTTATCGGAGATAATCAAGTCCACCGCATTGCTGCGTTCAAGCACCTGAATATTGGGGTGATTCCGTGCCTGAGCGACTAAAGTGGTTTCGACCTCTTTGCCTGTTGCATCTGCTGCGTGCAGGATGCGGCGGTGGCTATGACCGCCTTCACGGGTGAGATGATACCCCTCTTCGCCATTCGGCTGAACGTGCGTGTCGAACAAAACGCCTTGATCGATAAGCCATTGCACACAGTGACGGGCGTTGCTGGCCACAAATTCTGCGGCGTGTTCATCGACAATGCCTGCGCCAGCGATCAGCGTATCTTCCACGTGCGACGCAATGCTGTCCGTTTCATCAAACACCGCAGCAATACCGCCCTGAGCATAGAACGTCGAGCCTTCGCTCATCGGCCCTTTACTCAGTACGATCACTTTCTGATGCGAGGCCAGTCGAAGCGCCAGAGAGAGCCCGGCAGCGCCGCTGCCAATAATCAGTACATCACAATGCAGTTCTGGAGTTGTGTTCATGATGTTTGTTTAATTTACTAAACAGTGTTTGGCCAGAATAGCACCCGAATGCGATGAATCGCACGTTTTTTTTGAATGCTGTTGCGCAGCCTAAACTTAAACACAACCTCAAAAAAGGCGTAAAAGAACGAAAATATTTTGCGAAGCAGATCGTTAGCTTCAGATTATGTGGTGAAATAAACCCTGTGTTGCGGTACTCTTCTGGCAGCAAAAATACCATTTCTCATCAGAAATTGGGTACGTATCGTTAACAGACTTATAATGAGAGAAAATGAACAGTCTGCGACACGATGGACAAAAACAGACGCGTAACGGAACTTATTGATGAATAGACCCTCTAACCTCGTGCTTGCTCACATTGCAGTGTTTTTAGAGTGGCGTTTCGATAACGCGTGGAATTTAGGTTTGGGGAGACATTACCTCGGATGAGCGAGCAGTTAACGGACCAGGTCCTGGTTGAACGGGTCCAGAAGGGAGATCAGAAAGCCTTTAACTTACTGGTGGTTCGCTATCAGCATAAAGTGGCGAGTCTGGTATCCCGCTATGTACCGTCAGGAGATGTTCCTGATGTAGTGCAAGAGTCTTTCATAAAGGCCTATCGCGCGCTGGATTCTTTCCGGGGGGATAGTGCTTTTTACACCTGGCTGTATCGTATTGCAGTCAATACAGCAAAGAATTATCTGGTCGCTCAGGGCCGTCGTCCGCCCTCAACGGATGTGGACGCAATAGACGCTGAAAACTTCGAAAGCGGCGGCGCATTGAAAGAAATTTCGAACCCTGAGAACTTAATGTTGTCAGAAGAACTGAGACAAATCGTTTTTCGCACGATCGAGGCACTCCCGGAAGATTTACGCATGGCAATTACCTTGCGGGAGCTTGATGGACTTAGCTATGAAGAGATAGCGGCTATCATGGACTGTCCGGTCGGAACGGTTCGTTCGCGAATCTTCCGTGCGCGAGAAGCTATTGATAATAAAGTTCAACCGCTTATCAGGCGTTGACGATAGCGGGATACTGGAAAAGGTATTAGGCATGCAGAAAGAAAAACTTTCCGCTTTAATGGATGGTGAAACGCTGGACAGTGAGCTGCTTAACGAGCTCTCTCACTCTCCCGAGATGCAAAAGACCTGGGAGAGTTACCATCTCATCCGCGACTCTATGCGTGGTGATACGGGCGATGTTCTCCATTTCGATATCTCAGCACGCGTAATGGCGGCAATTGAGAACGAGCCTGTACATCAGACCACTCCGCTGATCCCTGAAGCTCAACCTGCGCCACATCAATGGCAGAAGATGCCATTCTGGAAAAAAGTGCGTCCGTGGGCGAGCCAATTGACCCAAATGGGCGTGGCTGCATGCGTATCGCTTGCAGTTATCGTTGGCGTCCAGCACTATAACGGTCAATCAGAAGCTAACCAGCAGCCTGAAGCGCCAGTGTTCAATACACTGCCGATGATGGGTAAAGCAAGTCCGGTTAGCTTGGGTGTGCCATCTGCCGATGCCTCAGTCAGCCCGGGCCAGCAACAGCAGGTCCAGGAACAGCGTCGTCGCATTAATGCGATGCTGCAGGACTATGAGTTGCAGCGTCGTTTGCACTCTGAGCAGCTCCAGTTTGAGCAGGCACAGACCCAGCAGGCTGGTGTGCAAGTGCCAGGAAACCAAACTTTAGGAACGCAATCGCAGTAATGAAGCAACTTTGGTGCGCCATGTCCTTAGTGGCGGGTAGCCTGTTCTTCTCTACCAACGCCTCGGCTGATTTATCGTCCGGGGCGTTGTTGCAGCAGATGAATATGGCGAGCCAGTCACTCAACTACGAGTTGGCCTTTATCAGTATCAACAAGCAAGGTGTAGAGTCGTTACGCTACCGCCATGCCCGTCTTGATAACCAGCCGCTCGCCCAGCTTTTACAACTCGACGGCCCGCGCCGTGAGGTTGTACAGCGCGGTAATGAAATCAGCTATTTTGAGCCAGGCCTTGAGCCGTTTACGCTTAATGGCGATTACATTGTCGACTCGCTCCCGGCCCTCGTTTATACCGACTTCAAACGTCTGTCGCCTTACTACGATTTCATTTCCGTTGGCCGTACGCGCATTGCGGATCGGCTTTGTGAAGTGATTCGTGTCGTGGCAAGAGACGGCACACGCTATAGCTACATCGTGTGGATGGATGCGGAGAGCAAACTGCCGATGCGCGTCGATCTCCTCGATCGGGACGGCGAAACGCTGGAGCAGTTCCGCGTGATTTCCTTTACGGTGAATGGTCAGGTGGGTAACAGCATGCAGAATCTGGCGAAAGCGAGCCTTCCGCCGCTTCTGTCAGTGCCTGCGGGCGATACGGTGAATTTCAACTGGGTGCCAGCGTGGATCCCACAAGGTTTCAGCGAGATATCCAGTAGCCGTCGTCAGCTTCCGACCATTGAAACGCCGGTCGAGTCGCGTCTCTATTCCGACGGCTTGTTCAGCTTCTCGGTGAACATCAATCGGGCGTCAGCTAACAGCAGCGAGCAAATACTTCGTACCGGACGCCGGACCGTAAGCACGACGCTGCGGGATAATGCCGAAATCACGATTGTGGGCGAACTGCCGCCGCAGACGGCGAAACGCATTGCTGACAGCATTAAATTCAGGGCCGCACAATGATCAAAGAATGGGCCACCGTTGTCTCGTGGCAAAATGGCGTTGCGCTAGTGAGCTGTGACGTGAAAGCGTCATGCAACAGCTGCGCCTCGCGCGCTGGCTGTGGCAGCCGGGTGCTGAATAAGCTGGGGCCGCAAACCACGCACACCATCTCTGTGCCAAGTGCAGAGCCTCTGGCTGTTGGGCAAAAGGTGGAACTGGGCATTGCTGAAGGCAGCCTGCTGGGGTCCGCCATGCTGGTGTATCTCTCCCCGCTGGTGGGCTTGTTTGTGGTCGCCGGAATTTTCCAGATGCTGTTTGGCACCGATCTCGCGGCGATGAGCGGCGGAGTGCTCGGCGGCGTGGGCGGTTTTATGCTGGCGCGCGGCTTTTCTCAAAAGCTTGCTGAGAAAGAAGCCTGGCAGCCCGTTATCCTCAGCGTGGGGCTTCCGCCAGACATGCTGCGTGTGGAAACGCTCTCTTCAGAAGCCCGATAATTCATCGGGCTTTATCTTTATTTACATCCCATAAAACAAAACGTCCTTCTCTGACGCTATGCTTGGCTTTAACAGCATTTCCTGGTGACGAAGATGTAGTGTAGAATGCTGCGTTTTCGCACTGAAAAACGTCAGGCTAAGAACAGCGGCCTCCAGGAATTCGTAAGGCATAATTATTTAACTATATGAAGAACATACGTAACTTTTCGATCATTGCTCACATTGACCACGGTAAGTCGACGCTTTCTGACCGTATTATCCAGATTTGCGGTGGCCTGTCTGATCGTGAAATGGAAGCCCAGGTACTGGACTCCATGGACCTGGAACGCGAACGTGGTATCACCATCAAAGCGCAGAGCGTCACGCTCGACTACAAAGCCCTTGATGGTGAAACATATCAACTGAATTTCATCGACACCCCAGGCCACGTTGACTTCTCTTATGAAGTTTCTCGTTCGCTGGCAGCCTGCGAAGGCGCGCTGCTGGTGGTTGATGCCGGGCAGGGCGTAGAAGCTCAGACCCTGGCCAACTGCTACACCGCGATGGAAATGGATCTCGAAGTGGTGCCGGTGCTTAACAAAATCGACCTGCCGGCTGCCGATCCAGAGCGCGTGGCGGAAGAGATTGAAGACATTGTCGGTATTGACGCCACAGACGCAGTGCGCTGCTCGGCGAAGACCGGTGTCGGTGTTCCTGATGTGCTGGAGCGTCTGGTACGTGATATCCCGGCACCAGAAGGTGACGCAGATGCGCCGCTGCAGGCGCTGATCATCGACTCCTGGTTCGATAACTACCTTGGCGTGGTATCGCTGGTGCGTATTAAAAACGGCACCATGCGTAAAGGCGACAAAATCAAAGTGATGAGCACCGGTCAGGTGTACAACGCTGACCGTCTGGGTATCTTCACACCTAAACAGGTTGATCGTACTGAACTGAAATGCGGCGAAGTTGGCTGGCTGGTTTGCGCCATCAAAGACATCCTGGGCGCGCCAGTGGGCGATACCCTGACTCAGGCACGTAATCCGGCTGATAAAGCGCTGCCAGGTTTCAAAAAAGTGAAGCCTCAGGTTTACGCGGGCCTGTTCCCGGTCAGCTCTGACGATTACGAAAACTTCCGTGATGCGCTCGGCAAGTTGAGCCTGAACGATGCTTCCCTGTTCTATGAACCAGAAAGCTCTACTGCGCTGGGCTTCGGCTTCCGCTGTGGCTTCCTGGGTCTGCTGCACATGGAGATCATTCAGGAGCGTCTTGAGCGTGAATACGATCTGGATCTGATCACCACGGCACCGACCGTAGTGTATGAAGTCCAGACCACCAACAAAGACGTTATCTACGTCGACAGCCCGTCCAAGCTGCCGCCGCTGAACAATATTGAAGAGCTGCGTGAGCCGATCGCGGAGTGTCACATGCTGCTGCCGCAGGAGTTCCTGGGCAACGTCATTACGCTCTGTATCGAGAAGCGTGGCGTGCAGACCAACATGGTTTACCACGGTAACCAGGTGGCGCTGACCTATGAAATCCCGATGGCGGAAGTGGTGCTCGACTTCTTCGACCGTCTGAAGTCTACCTCTCGCGGCTATGCGTCGCTGGACTACAACTTTAAACGTTTCCAGGCGTCCAACATGGTGCGAGTGGATGTGCTGATCAACGGCGAGCGTGTTGATGCGCTGGCACTGATCACCCACAACGATAACGCGCCGTACCGTGGCCGTGAACTGGTCGAGAAAATGAAAGAGCTGATCCCGCGTCAGCAATTTGATATCGCGATTCAGGCCGCCATCGGCAACCACATTATTGCCCGCTCTACGGTGAAACAGCTGCGTAAAAACGTCCTGGCGAAATGCTACGGCGGCGACGTAAGCCGTAAGAAGAAACTGTTGCAGAAACAGAAAGATGGTAAAAAACGTATGAAGCAGGTCGGTAACGTTGAGCTGCCGCAGGAAGCGTTCCTTGCCATTCTGCACGTGGGTAAAGACGGAAAATAATCCTTAAGGAGTTGGCATGGCGAACATGTTTGCCCTGATCCTGGTCATAGCGACCCTGGTGACGGGGCTGTTGTGGTGTCTGGATAAGTTTATCTTCGCCCCGAAACGTCGCGAACGTCAGTCTATTACGGGTGAACAGCTGGATGCGAAAACCATGAAGAAAGTCAGCCCGAAACCGGGCTGGCTGGAAACAGGGGCTTCCGTATTCCCGGTTCTGGCGATTGTTCTGGTGGTGCGTTCGTTTATTTACGAACCTTTTCAGATCCCGTCCGGTTCGATGATGCCTACGCTGCTGATTGGCGATTTTATTCTGGTAGAGAAATATGCCTATGGCATTAAAGATCCTATCTATCAGAAAACGTTAATCGAAACCGGTCATCCAAAACGCGGTGATATCGTGGTCTTCAAATACCCTGAAGATCCGCGTCTGGATTACATCAAGCGTGCCGTCGGCTTGCCAGGCGATAAAGTGAGTTACGACCCTGTCGCGAAAGAAGTGACCGTACAGCCGGGCTGTAGCTCCGGTACGGCGTGTGAGAATGCGCTGCCGATCACCTATTCCAACGTGGAGCCGAGCGACTTTGTGCAGACCTTTGCCCGTCGTAACGGGGGCGAAGCGACCAGCGGTTTCTTCCAGATGCCGAAAGGCGAAACCAAAGAGAACGGAATTCGTCTGGTTGAGCGTAAAGAGACCCTGGGTGACGTGACGCATCGCATTTTGACGGTTCCGATCGCGCAGGATCAGCTGGGTATGTACTACCAGCAGCCAGGCCAGCAGCTCGCCACCTGGATCGTTCCGCCAGGACATTACTTCATGATGGGTGATAACCGCGACAACTCTGCGGACAGCCGTTACTGGGGCTTTGTTCCGGAAGCGAATCTGGTCGGTAAAGCGACCGCGATCTGGATGAGCTTCGAAAAACAGGAAGGGGAGTGGCCGACCGGCGTTCGTCTGAATCGCATTGGCGGAATCCATTAATTCCTGATAATTGCACACGTAACCCTCTTAAATGAGGGTTACGTGAATTATTTAAGAGATAATCTCTCCTGGCTAACGACATACCCTGTCGTTGCGTATAGAATATTCCCCCGAAGTTTAAGGTTGGCGCTGACTCAGTGCCACGGCACACGAAACCGCGTTGGTCTTATCAGGTCGGTTTCGTGTGCTGCATTTTTGACGCATTCATTTACTGGTATCGCATGAACCCCATCGTAATTAATCGGCTTCAACGGAAGCTGGGCTACACTTTTCAGCATCAGGAGTTGTTGCAACAGGCATTAACCCACCGCAGTGCCAGCAGCAAACACAATGAGCGCCTCGAGTTTTTAGGTGACTCCATTTTAAGTTACGTGATCGCAAATGCGCTTTATCACCGTTTCCCTCGTGTGGATGAAGGTGATATGAGCCGTATGCGCGCTACGCTGGTGCGCGGCAACACGCTTGCCGAGATTGCACGCGAGTTTGAACTGGGCGAATGCCTGCGACTTGGGCCGGGTGAACTGAAAAGCGGTGGTTTTCGCCGTGAATCAATTCTCGCGGATACTGTCGAAGCATTAATCGGTGGTGTTTTCCTCGACAGCGATATTCAGACGGTAGAGCAACTCATTCTGAACTGGTATCAAACGCGTCTGGACGAAATAAGCCCAGGCGATAAACAAAAAGATCCTAAGACTCGTTTGCAGGAATATCTGCAGGGTCGCCACCTCCCTCTGCCATCTTATCTGGTGGTGCAGGTGCGCGGCGAAGCACACGATCAGGAATTTACCATCCATTGCCAGGTTAGCGGCCTGAGTGAACCGGTGGTTGGCACAGGTTCTAGCCGTCGCAAGGCGGAACAGGCTGCCGCCGAACAGGCGTTAAAAATGCTGGAGCTGGAATGAGCGAAGAAAAGAGTTACTGCGGTTTTGTTGCCATTGTCGGACGTCCTAACGTCGGCAAATCAACCCTGCTGAATAATCTGCTTGGGCAGAAAATATCCATTACCTCCCGTAAGGCGCAAACCACGCGTCACCGTATCGTCGGCATCCACACGGAAGGCGCGTATCAGGCGATTTACGTCGATACCCCTGGCCTGCATATGGAAGAGAAGCGTGCCATCAACCGCCTGATGAACAAAGCGGCGAGCAGCTCTATCGGTGATGTTGAATTGATCATCTTCGTGGTGGAAGGCACCCGCTGGACGCCAGATGATGAGATGGTTCTGAACAAACTGCGCGATGGCAAATCGCCGGTGATTCTTGCGGTCAACAAAGTTGATAACGTGCAGGAAAAAGCCGATTTGCTGCCGCACCTGCAGTTCCTGGCAAGCCAGATGAATTTCCTCGACATCGTTCCCCTGTCTGCGGAAACGGGCATGAACGTCGATACCATCGCCGGTATCGTGCGTAAACATCTGCCGGAAGCGATCCATCACTTCCCGGAAGATTACATCACCGACCGTTCCCAGCGCTTTATGGCCTCTGAAATCATCCGTGAAAAACTGATGCGTTTCCTCGGTGCCGAACTGCCGTACTCCGTTACCGTGGAAATCGAACGTTTCCAGACTAACGAGCGTGGCGGGTATGACATCAACGGGCTGATCCTCGTTGAGCGAGAAGGGCAGAAGAAGATGGTGATTGGCAACAAAGGCGCCAAAATCAAAACCATCGGCATCGAAGCGCGTAAAGACATGCAGGAGATGTTTGAAGCACCGGTTCACCTGGAGCTGTGGGTGAAGGTGAAATCAGGCTGGGCTGATGACGAGCGCGCCCTGCGTAGTCTCGGTTACGGCGACGACGTCTAAGACACAACATCGTGGATGGATGGCAGCGAGCCTTTGTCCTTCACAGTCGTCCGTGGAGCGAAACCAGCCTGATGCTGGACGTCTTCACGGAAGAGTCGGGTCGCGTGCGCCTGGTTGCAAAAGGCGCACGTTCCAAACGCTCTAACCTGAAGGGCGCGTTACAACCCTTCACCCCGCTGTTGGTTCGCTTTGGCGGACGCGGCGAAGTCAAAACCCTGCGCAGTGCCGAAGCCGTCTCCCTGGCGCTTCCTCTGTCAGGCATCACGCTCTATAGCGGTTTGTACGTCAACGAACTCATCTCACGCGTCCTTGAACACGAAACACGCTTCTCCGAACTCTTTTTCGATTATCTGCACTGCATCCAGGCGCTGGCTGGCGCAACAGGCACGCCCGAACCCGCACTACGCCGGTTTGAGCTGGCGCTGCTTGGCCACCTCGGTTACGGCGTTGATTTTCTGCATTGCGCGGGAAGCGGCGAATCCGTAGAGGACGCCATGACCTATCGCTATCGCGAAGAGAAGGGGTTTATTGCCAGCGTGGTGATTGACAACGCGACGTTCACCGGGCGGCACCTCAGGGCGCTCTATGAGCGAGAATTTCCTGACCAGGATACCTTACGTGCGGCAAAACGCTTTACCCGAATTGCCCTCAAGCCGTATCTTGGAGGCAAGCCCTTAAAAAGCCGCGAATTATTCAGGCAGTTTGTGCCAAAGCGTTAATGAACAATGAGAAAACCGAGGATTGTCATGGCTGAATTACTGTTAGGCGTCAACATCGATCACATTGCCACGCTGCGTAATGCGCGCGGTACGGCTTATCCTGATCCGGTTCAGGCGGCATTTATCGCCGAGCAGGCTGGCGCCGACGGCATTACCGTTCACCTGCGTGAAGACCGTCGCCACATCACCGATCGTGACGTACGCATCCTGCGCCAGACGCTGGACACGCGCATGAATCTGGAGATGGCGGTTACGAAAGAGATGCTGGCGATCGCCTGTGAAACCCAGCCGCATTTCTGCTGCCTGGTGCCGGAAAAACGTCAGGAAGTGACCACCGAAGGCGGGCTGGATGTCGCCGGTCAGCGTGACAAAATGCAGGATGCCTGCCAACGCCTCGCCGATGCCGGTATCCTGGTTTCCCTGTTTATCGATGCGGATGTCGAACAGATCAAGGCCGCTGCAGAAGTCGGTGCGCCGTACATCGAAATTCACACCGGTTGCTACGCGGATGCCAAAGACGAAGCCACCCAGGCCAAAGAACTGGAGCGCATTGCCAACGCAGCCCGCTATGCCGCGAGCCTGGGTCTGAAAGTCAACGCCGGTCACGGCCTGACCTATCATAACGTCAAGGCGATCGCTCAGATCCCGGAAATGCACGAGCTGAATATCGGCCACGCGATTATCGGTCGCGCGGTGATGAGCGGTCTGAAAGAGGCCGTTGCCGAGATGAAACGTCTGATGCTGGAAGCGCGTCAGTAATGGCGATTCTGGGCTTAGGCACGGACATCGTAGAGATTGCCCGTATCGAAGCGGTGATCGCCCGTAGTGGCGATCGCCTGGCAAAACGGGTGCTCAGCGACAACGAATGGGCCATCTGGGAAGCGCACCAGCAGCCGGTGCGTTTTCTGGCGAAGCGCTTTGCGGTAAAAGAAGCAGCGGCGAAAGCCTTCGGGACCGGGATTCGTAATGGGCTGGCGTTTAATCAGTTCGAAGTGTTTAACGATGAGCTGGGCAAACCCCGTCTGCGGTTATGGGGTGAGGCGCAAAAGCTTGCAGAAAGACTCGGTGTGAACCATATGCACGTTACGCTGGCGGATGAACGTCATTACGCCTGCGCCACAGTGATCATCGAAAGCTAGAGTTTGTCCGCGTGATGCAGCTGCACGAACTTATCCCACAGCTGCTCTTCTGATTCGGCATGGGCCGGATCTTTGAGAATGGTGTTGGGGATCGGGCACACTTTCTGACAGGTCGGCGTTTCGTAATGGCCGATACACTCGGTGCAGCGATCGCTGTTAATCTCATAAATGCTATCACCCATTGAAATGGCCTCGTTAGGGCATTCGGGTTCGCACATATCGCAATTGATGCATTTTTTGGTGATTAACAGCGCCATCAGGAAAATCTCAGAAACATCACAAACAGGGCGGGCATTATACGCTCATTCCCTGCTCAAACCAGTTTTTTTACCAGCTCTTCGCTGTGACGAATGCGTCCCGGCGCATGTTCCAGATCCTGCTGTACCAGTGCGACAAAGAGCAGATCCGTCAGCATCATCTGGGCGCTGGTAGAGGAAATCGCCGCGCTGCGGGTGGCCTGTTCTTCGGCGATGGTGTACAAGCAACGCGTGGCTCGCTGCTGCAGGGCATTCGGGTTAAAACCAGTAATCGCCAGGATTTTACCCCCGACGCGCAGCGTTTCATCAGACGCCAGATTGATCTCCCGGCGTTCTCCCGAATAGGAGATGGCTAACAGCAAATCATTCGGGTCCATCGCCTGCACGGTAGACAGCAGGGCGTGCATGTCCTGTTCAACGACGGCGTTATAGCCGATCTTAGTCAGTTTCCAGCCAAAATTACGTGCCACCAGCCCCGATGCGCCAATGCCGGTCAGGATAATTCGCCGCGCCGCGCGCAGCATCGCCACGCTTTCAAGCAGCTTCTCTTCGCTGTTCACGTCAAGCGTAGCGTGCATCGCCGTCACGTTCTCTTTGATCAGCTTTTCACCGACCAGACGCATCGGATCGTCGCCGCGAATCTGATTGTGCAACGGCATGGATTGCGGATTTGGATTGTTGACCAGCGCTTCGCTGATCGCCAGTTTTAGTGCCGGAAAACCTTTAAAACCAATTTTTTGCGCGAATTTCACCACGCTGGACTGGCTCACGCCCGCTTCGCTTGCCAGCTGCTGAGAACTGAGATGACGCGCATGATCGGGCTGGGAAAGCAGGAAATCCGCGAGTTTTTTATCGCTCTGGGCAAAGCCCGCGTACCGCTGGCGAATACGAATTAAACAGTTCATACGCCTCCTGGCGAAATGTGATTGCTGCTGCAAAACAGAATTTTGCTCGCCTGAATGAATTTTATATTCCATTATAGTACGGTTAATATGAATTAAAAATTCCTGAGGGACAAAAAATGAATCTTGGCTCACTCGTTTCAGAAACCCGTAATCCGCAAACTATGGATCTCGATGCGCTCTCCACGCTCGATCTTGTTAACCGTTTTAATCAACAGGATACGCTGGTCGCGCTGGCAGTGAAAGAGACATTGCCTGAGGTGGCAAAAGCCGTTGATGCCGCCGCCGCCGCGCTGAAAGCCGGTGGACGCATTATTTACATGGGAGCGGGGACCAGCGGACGGCTCGGGGTACTGGATGCCTCTGAATGCCCGCCGACCTTTGGCGTGCCGCACGGTCTGGTGATTGGGCTGATTGCCGGTGGGCCGGGGGCGCTGTTGAAAGCCGTCGAAGGGGCTGAGGACGATAAACAGCTGGGCGCGGATGATCTCGCCGCCCTCAGCCTGAGCAAAAACGATCTGGTGGTCGGCCTGGCGGCATCCGGGCGCACGCCTTATGTCATCGGCGGTCTGGAATATGCCAAACAGCTGGGCTGCACGACGGTGGCGATCTCCTGTAATCCCGGTTCGCCGATTGCACAGGTTGCGGCGATTGCCATCTCTCCCGTCGTGGGGCCAGAAGCGCTGACCGGATCGACGCGCCTGAAATCGGGCACCGCGCAAAAGCTGGTACTCAATATGATCTCCACGGGGGCAATGGTGAAATTCGGCAAGGTCTACCAGAACCTGATGGTGGACATGAAAGCCACCAACATCAAGCTGGTGGATCGCGCCTGCCGTATGGTTGTGGAAGCCACCGGCGCCAGCCGCGAAGAAGCTGAAGCTGTTCTCCAACAAACCGATCACGACGTTAAACCGGCCATTCTGATGATTCTGAGCGGACTGGACGCCACAGCGGCACGCGCAAAACTGGAAGCCCATCAGGGATTCTTGCGGGCTGCATTACAAAACTAAAACTGAGGCGTATATGGAAAAAACAGCAGCGCTCGCCAGCAACATCTTGCAGGGAATTGGCGGGGAGAAAAACATCCGCCGTCTCGAAAACTGCATGACGCGCGTGCGGGTCGAAGTTCAGGACGACGACCAGCTCGATCTGGCGCGTCTGAAAAAGCTCCCCGGCGTCAGCGGCTACGTAAAGCAGGGCGCACAGCACCAGCTGATTGTCGGGCCGGGTAAAGCCGCGCAGGTCGTTGATGCGATGCGTGCGCTGATGATCGGTGAAAGCGCTGAGGTTTTAGGCGATGTGGATCGCAACAAAGCGCAGGCCAAAGCCAAATACAAAGCCCCGATGAGCGATGCGCTGCGCCAGTTGGCCAACGTCTTTATTCCCCTGATCCCGGCGTTTATCGCGTCGGGTCTGATTACCGGGATTATCAATATCCTCAAACGCCCGGACATCGTCGGCGATTTTGCGACCCATTATCCAAACCTGCTCGGCATTCTGGGCATCTTTGGTAGCGCGGTGTTTGCCATCATGAACATTCTGGTGGGCGTCAACGCGGCGAAAGTCTACGGCGGTTCGATGGCGATGGGCGGCGTGATGGCGGGGATCCTCTCCAGCCCGCAGCTGGCGCAAATTACCCTGTTTGGCGAAGCGCTCCAGCCCGGACGCGGCGGTGTCATCGCGGTGCTGCTGGTCGTCGCCCTGATGTGCTGGGTCGAGAAGCGTCTGCGCAGCCTGCTGCCGGGCTCGATTGAGTTGATCCTCAATCCGCTGCTGACCACCCTGATCACCGGTACGGTGGCGATTGTGGCCTTGCAGCCGTTAGGCGGCTGGATCTCCGAGGCGATTGCGCACGGGGCGTCGATGGCTATCGATCGTGGTGGTTTGCTGGTGGGGGCGGTGCTGTCCGGTACCTTCCTGCCGCTGGTGTTAACCGGGCTGCATCAGGGGCTGGTGCCGATTCACGTGGAGCTTGTGCAGGCGCACGGCTACAACGCGCTGCTGCCGATTCTGTCGATGGCGGGGATGGGGCAGGTCGGTGCTGCGATTGCTATCCTGCTGAAAACCCGCAACGAACGACTGAAAAAAGTGATCAAAGGGGCATTGCCGGTTGGATTGCTGGGCATCGGTGAGCCGCTGATTTTCGGCGTCACACTGCCGCTTGGCAAACCTTTCCTCGCGGCCTGTCTGGGGGGCGCGATGGGTGGGGCGTTGATCAGCTACTGGAAAGTGGCTACCGTTATTACTTTCGGGATTTCCGGTTTACCGCTGGCATTAACCATCGTGACCGGAAAAGTCATGCTCTATCTGTTAGGCTGTTTGGTAGCGATTATCGCCGGGTTCTTGTTTACCTGGCTGTTAGGATTCCACGATCCAGAGGAGTAAGGTTTGGTTAATCACGAGCGCCGCGTTGTCTTTTTCGATTTGGATGGAACGCTTCATCAGCAGGATATGTTTGGCAGTTTTATGCGCTATCTGTTGCGTCGCCAGCCCTTGAACGCACTGCTCGTGCTGCCACTTTTGCCAATTATTGGGATCGCACTGTTGATAAAAGGGCGCGCGGCGCGCTGGCCAATGAGCCTGCTGTTATGGGGCTGCACCTTTGGGCACAGCGACGCGCGGCTCAGCCAGCTGCAACAGGATTTCGTCCACTGGTTTCGCGGGCACGTCACTGCGTTTCCGGTGGTGCAGGACCGGCTGACGGAGTACCTCAACGCCAGTGACGCCGATATCTGGCTTATCACCGGCTCGCCGCAGCCGCTGGTGGAGCAGGTCTATTTTGACACGCCATGGTTGCCGCGCGTGAATCTGATTGCCACTCAAATGGGGCGCGCCTATGGCGGATGGGTGCTGACGCTGCGCTGTCTGGGGCACGAGAAAGTGGTGCAACTGGAGAAAAAAATTGGCACGCCCCTGCGCCTTTACAGCGGCTACAGCGACAGCAAGCAGGACAACCCGCTGCTCTATTTCTGCCAGCACCGCTGGCGCGTTACCCCTTCAGGCGAACTTCAGCAACTGGAATAGTGTTAATCATAACGGGTGTGTATAATGCCGCCCGCTTTCCGACTGGAGTACCTTTCGTTGTCTGACCTTGAACTCAATCATGAATACTGGATGCGCCATGCGCTCTCCCTTGCAAAACGCGCCTGGGATGAGGGCGAAGTGCCCGTGGGTGCCGTTCTGGTGCATAACAATCAGGTGATTGGCGAAGGGTGGAACCGTCCGATAGGGCGCCACGATCCGACTGCGCATGCCGAAATCATGGCTCTGCGTCAGGGCGGGCTGGTACTGCAGAACTACCGTTTGCTGGATACAACGCTGTATGTCACGCTGGAACCCTGCGTGATGTGTTCTGGTGCGATGGTGCACAGCCGCATCGGGACGCTGGTGTATGGCGCACGGGATGAAAAGACAGGCGCGGCGGGTTCCTTAATGGACGTACTCGGTCATCCGGGCATGAACCACCAGGTCCAGATTATCGGTGGGGTACTTGCACCAGAGTGTTCGGGGCTACTAAGCGATTTCTTTCGAATGCGCCGTCAGCAGAAAAAGCAACAAAAGGCAGAATTGAAGTCGTCGGGTGATTAAGCTCATTCGGTGATACCACCGGATAGCTCTGCGCCAGCTGCTCTGCCTCCATCACTTCCTTCTCTTTCTCCTGCAGATAACCTTCCAGGCTTATCTGATACTTGCGGATATTTTCCACATACGCGTAGGCTTCGTGCCCGCGCGCATAGCCGTACGTGAGTTTATTGTACCAGGGCTTCTGGCTCAGCAGCGGCAGACGCTGTTTAACGTCAGACCAGCTGTCAGGATTGCCTTTGGTCTTGGCGGTCAACGCGCGGGCGTCGAGCATATGCGCGTAACCCATGTTGTAGGCCGCCAGTGCAAACCAGATCCGCTCCTCTTCCGGCACCGTTTCCGGCACTTTCGCCATCATATCCTGCAGATAACGCGCGCCGCCGCTAATGCTCTGTTCCGCGTCGGTGCGATCCGTCAGGCCGAGACTTTGCGCCGTATTCTTGGTGAGCATCATCAGGCCACGCACGCCGGTGGGTGAAGTCGCCTGGGCGTCCCAGTGAGATTCCTGGTAAGAAATCGCCGCCAGCAGGCGCCAGTCGATCGCCTGGGCGTATTTCTCGAACAGCGGCTGGAGTTCCGGCAGCACACTGTCGACCGCGCGCAGGAAGCTGCGGGTATCGACATAATCGAAATCGCCGCCGTGACCGAGATACTTCTCCTCAAGCCGCGCGAGGGTACCGTCTTCATTCATCGAATTGAAGAAATCAAGGATCGCGGCGGCGAGGGTTTGATCTTCGTCGAGAGGGCTAAACCAGGTGACGGGCTGTTCGTCCGTCACGTCCAGCGCCACGGCCAGCTCCGGGTGAACGCGCTGGAACAGACTGATCGCCACGGAATCGGCGATGGTGTACGCCAGCTTTTTATCTTTTACCTGTTCCAGAAGGGCCGTAGTGCCGAGTTTGTCATCGACCTTCCAACTGAGATCCGGGTATTTCTTCTCTTTCAGGGAGCGCAAATCGTCAATCACCACATGGCCTGGCGCGATGGTGAGCTGCTGATCGTTAAGGGCAGCAAGCGTACGCGGGCGCACTCCGCCCACGCGATAGACGAGTTGCTGAGAAACGGAGTAGTAGGTCGGCCCTGGCTGATAGTTTTTGCTGCGCTCGCTGTTATAGACCAGCCCGGCGGCGAGCATATCGGCATCGCCGTTATCCAGGTCGTCAAACAGCTGGCTGATATTCTGGCGAACGGTGATTTTGAGTTTCACGCCCAGGTAGTCGGCAAACTGCTGCGCCAGTTCGTAATCGAGACCGGTAATTTTGCCGTTAACGTTGTTGTAGGTCAGTGGAGAGCTGATGGTACTGACACGCAGCTCCCCCCGCGACTGGATCGCGGCGATACGGTTTTCGGCTTTGCCGAACCAGGGGATTGAAGGCCACAGGGCCGCTGCCAGCAGCAAGGTCACAATGCCGATGAGCAGATAATTAATCTTTAATTTTTTCAATTAGTTAATTCTCTGCGCCGTGCGTTGCCTCAGTGTGCTGTAGCCATGTTAAGAATAAGGTTTGCCATTGATTGAGCGGCATTTTGCGCAAACTTACGACAGTTGGCAACAAATTAGAGAGACAGGTCACACCTATGGATAAAAATGCGAGATGATTTTATTTCGACGCAAACGGTTTCGTCGGCGCTCAGGATTCTCTATAATGACGCCCGTTTTCCCCTTGCGCACACTGTAAGCGCCTCAGGCGCTTCGAAGACGAGAGACTTATGATGGAAATTCTGCGTGGTTCGCCTGCACTGTCTGCCTTCCGTATCAACAAACTGCTGGCACGTTTTCAGGCTGCCGACCTTCCGGTAAGCAATATTTACGCTGAGTATGTCCATTTTGCTGACCTGAATGCTCCCTTAGATGCGCAGCAGCGCGAGCAGCTTGAACGTCTGCTCAAGTATGGCCCGAGCCTGAGCAGCCATACGCCAACCGGCAAACTGATCCTTGCGACGCCTCGCCCTGGCACCATCTCCCCCTGGTCTTCTAAAGCCACTGACATTGCCCACAACTGCGGCCTGAGCCAGATTAATCGTCTGGAGCGCGGCGTGGCGTATTACATTGAAGCCTCGACGTTGACCGCTGAACAATGGCAGGCCGTTACCGCTGAGCTGCACGACCGCATGATGGAAAGCGTCTTCGCGTCGCTGGATGATGCACAACAGCTGTTCTCGCACCATCAGCCTGCGCCCGTTCAGAGCGTGGATCTGCTGGGTGAAGGCCGCCAGGCGCTGATTGATGCCAACCTGCGTCTGGGTCTGGCGCTGGCAGATGACGAGATTGACTACCTGCAGGATGCGTTCGTGAAGCTGAACCGCAACCCGAACGACATCGAGCTTTATATGTTCGCGCAGGCCAACTCCGAGCACTGCCGCCATAAGATTTTCAACGCCGACTGGGTTATCGACGGTGAAGAACAGCCGAAGTCGCTGTTCAAAATGATCAAAAACACCATGGAACAAACGCCTGACCACGTCTTGTCTGCCTATAAAGACAACGCGGCAGTAATGGAAGGTTCTGAGGTGGGCCGCTTCTTCGCCGATCGCGAAGCAGGGCGCTATGCATTCCATCAGGAGCCTGCGCATATCCTGATGAAAGTGGAAACGCACAACCACCCGACGGCGATTTCGCCATGGCCGGGTGCAGCCACCGGTTCCGGCGGCGAAATCCGTGACGAAGGCGCAACCGGACGCGGAGCAAAACCAAAAGCGGGCCTGGTCGGTTTCTCCGTCTCTAACCTGCGTATTCCTGGCTTTGAACAGCCGTGGGAAGAAGATTTCGGTAAGCCAGAGCGCATTGTCACCGCGTTAGACATCATGACCGAAGGCCCACTGGGCGGCGCGGCGTTTAACAACGAATTTGGTCGCCCGGCGCTGAACGGCTACTTCCGTACCTATGAAGAGAAGGTCGACAGCCACAACGGCGAAGAGCTGCGCGGCTACCACAAGCCCATCATGCTGGCAGGCGGGATCGGCAATATCCGCGCCGATCATGTGCAGAAAGGTGAGATCACCGTCGGCGCGAAACTGATCGTTCTCGGCGGCCCGGCAATGAATATCGGTCTGGGCGGCGGGGCGGCCTCTTCAATGGCCTCTGGTCAGTCTGACGCAGACCTCGATTTTGCTTCCGTACAGCGCGACAACCCTGAAATGGAGCGTCGTTGCCAGGAGGTGATTGACCGCTGCTGGCAGCTTGGCGATGCCAACCCTATTCTGTTCATTCACGACGTCGGCGCGGGTGGTCTCTCTAACGCCATGCCGGAGCTGGTGAGCGACGGCGGCCGCGGGGGGCGTTTCAACCTGCGCGATATCCTGAGCGATGAGCCAGGCATGAGCCCGCTGGAAATCTGGTGTAATGAATCTCAGGAACGCTACGTGCTGGCGGTCTCTGCGGACCAGTTGCCGCTGTTCGACGAACTGTGCCGCCGCGAGCGCGCACCGTACGCGGTCATTGGTGAAGCGACGGAAGAGCTGCATCTGACCATGAACGATCCGCATTTCGACAATCAGCCGATTGATCTGCCGCTTGACGTGCTGCTGGGCAAAACGCCGAAGATGACCCGCAACGTGCAAACCCGTAAAGCGGCAGGCAAAGCGCTGGATGTGCGCGGGATCGCCATTGCTGATGCCGTGAATCGCGTCCTGCACCTTCCGGCGGTAGCGGAAAAAACCTTCCTCGTGACCATCGGCGACCGCTCGGTGACCGGTATGGTGGCCCGCGATCAGATGGTTGGCCCATGGCAGATCCCGGTGGCGAACTGCGCGGTGACCACGGCGAGCCTCGACAGCTACTACGGCGAAGCGATGGCGCTGGGCGAACGTACCCCGGTTGCACTGCTGGACTTCGCCGCCTCTGCCCGTCTGGCGGTCGGCGAAGCGCTGACCAACATCGCTGCGACTCAGATTGGCGATATCAAACGCATCAAACTCTCAGCAAACTGGATGGCCGCAGCCGGGCACCCTGGCGAAGACGCGGGTCTGTATGAAGCCGTAAAAGCGGTCGGGGAAGAACTCTGTCCGGCGCTGGGTCTTACCATTCCGGTCGGCAAAGATTCTATGTCGATGAAAACCCGCTGGCAGGAGGGCAACGAGCAGCGCGAAATGACCTCTCCGCTGTCGCTGGTTATCACCGCTTTTGCCCGCGTGGAAGATGTGCGTCACACCATCACGCCACAGCTGGCTACGGAAGATAACGCCCTGCTGCTGATTGATCTCGGTAAAGGCCATAACGCTCTCGGTGCCACCGCGCTGGCGCAGGTTTATCGTCAACTGGGCGACAAACCGGCAGATGTGCGCGACGTGGCGCAGCTGAAAGGCTTCTACGACGCCATTCAGGCGCTGGTAGCCGATCGCAAACTGCTGGCCTATCACGACCGTTCAGACGGCGGCCTGCTGGTGACACTGGCTGAGATGGCTTTCACCGGCCACTGCGGTGTGGAAGCCGATATCGCTTCGCTGGGTGACGATCGTCTGGCGGCGCTGTTTAACGAAGAGCTGGGCGCGGTCATTCAGGTCCGTGCTGCTGACCGCGATGCCGTTGAAGCGCTGCTGGCGCAGCATGGTCTGGCGGATTGCGTACACTATCTGGGTAAAGCCGTCAGCGGCGATCGCTTCGTGATTGAAGCGGACGGTCACGCGGTATTTAGCGAAAGCCGCTCCACGTTGCGTATGTGGTGGGCCGAAACCACCTGGCAGATGCAGCGTCTGCGCGATAACCCTGAGTGCGCCGATCAGGAGCATGAAGCCAAAGCGAATGACAGCGATCCGGGTCTGAACGTGAAGCTCTCCTTCGACATTAACGAAGACGTGGCGGCACCTTACATTGCGACCGGCGCGCGTCCGAAAGTGGCGGTTCTGCGCGAGCAGGGCGTGAACTCCCACGTGGAAATGGCGGCAGCGTTCCACCGTGCGGGCTTTGATGCTATCGACGTCCACATGAGCGACCTGCTGGCTGGGCGCACCGGGCTGGACGATGTCCAGGCACTGGTCGCCTGCGGCGGCTTCTCTTACGGCGACGTGCTGGGGGCAGGTGAGGGTTGGGCGAAATCCATTCTGTTCAACAATCGTGTGCGCGATGAGTTTGAAACCTTCTTCCACCGTCCGCAGACGCTGGCGTTGGGCGTGTGTAACGGCTGCCAGATGATGTCGAATCTGCGCGAGCTGATCCCGGGCAGCGACGCCTGGCCGCGCTTTGTGCGCAACCAGTCCGACCGCTTCGAAGCGCGCTTTAGCCTGGTTGAAGTGACCCAAAGCCCGTCTCTGCTGCTGCAGGGGATGGTGGGCTCGCAGATGCCGATTGCGGTTTCACACGGTGAAGGGCAGGTGGAAGTCCGCGATGCTGCGCATCTGGCTACGCTCGAAAGCAAAGGGCTGGTGGCACTGCGCTTCGTCGATCACTTTGGCAAAGTCACGGAAACCTATCCGGCAAACCCTAACGGCTCAGCAAACGGTATTACTGCCGTGACCAGCGAAAGCGGCCGCGCCACCATCATGATGCCGCACCCTGAACGTGTATTCCGTACCGTCAGCAACTCCTGGCACCCGGAAAACTGGGGCGAAGACAGCCCGTGGATGCGTATCTTCCGCAATGCGCGTAAGCAGTTAGGGTAATCAGCTTGTCAATGCCGGGCGGCACTGTGTTTGCCCGGCTTTCAAAAGGCTAAAATCGTAGGCCCGGTGAGCGTTAGCGCCATCGGGCTTTTTTTGTCGCAAAAATGCGACAAACGCATAACAACCCTGTCGCTAAAAGGAGACATGTAACTCGTTGATTTTAAATGGGAGCGTAAGAGTGATGAGAAGGTGTATCTAATTAGCGACACTTAGCCTAGAAATCGTTCAGTCAGCAACTAACGTCGTTTTGCCATAAATGTGTTAAATATCATGATGATAATAATTTGTTTTGCATTCTGGCACGGCTGTTGCATAATATTAACCAGTGGCTCATTCACCCTCTTATGTCAGCCCCTTCGGGACGCGCTACATAAACTTCGAATGACGCACAACAAGGTGCCTGCCGTCCAACTACTGATTATAGCGATGCTTTATCAGACCCAGGGCGAAACGTCGAGTAAGGCACCGCCTCTTTTCACAACAAAGCCGGGTTTTTACCCGGCTTTGTTGTATCTGACGGGCTGACTCAGTTAGCATCACTCAACACCCACATTGAGAGAGTCATGCGTTGAAACGCTGGTCAATTTTCCCTCGCTCCCTGCGACAGCTCGTTATGATGGCATTCCTGCTGATCCTGTTACCCTTGCTGGTTCTGGCCTGGCAGGCGTGGCAGAGCCTCAATGCCCTCAGCGCTCAGGCGGCGCAAACCAACCGCACAACGCTGATCGATGCCCGCCGCAGCGAGGCGATGACCAATGCCGCGCTGGAAATGGAGCGTAGCTACCGCCAGTATTGCGTGCTCGACGACCGCACGCTGGCGAAGGTCTATCAGAACCAGCGCAAGCGCTACAGCGAAATGCTCGACGCACATGCGGGCGTTCTCCCCGACGACAAACTTTATCAGGCGCTGCGCCAGGATCTTAACGATCTGGCGCAACTGCAGTGCAAAAACAGCGGGCCGGACGAGGTCGCGACCGCACGCCTCGAAGCCTTTGCTAACGCCAATACCGAGATGGTGCAGTCCACGCGCACCGTTATATTCTCTCGCGGACAACAGCTGCAGCAGGAGATCGCCGAACGCGGTCAGTTCTTTGGCTGGCAGGCGCTGGTACTGTTTCTGGTTAGCCTCGGTCTGGTGCTGCTGTTTACCCGCATGATCATCGGCCCGGTGAAGGGCATCGAACGGATGATTAACCGTCTGGGGGAGGGTAAATCCCTCGGTAACACCGTGGTGTTCAAAGGGCCGCGTGAGCTGCGATCCGTCGGTCAGCGCATCATCTGGCTCTCCGAGCGCCTACAGTGGCTGGAATCACAGCGCCATCAGTTTTTACGTCATATCTCCCATGAGCTGAAAACGCCGCTCGCCAGTATGCGCGAAGGCACCGAGCTGCTGGCTGACGAAGTGGCGGGGCCGCTGACCCCCGAGCAAAAAGAAATTGTTGAGATTCTCGATGACAGTAGCCGCAATCTGCAGAAGCTGATTGAGCAACTGCTTGATTACAATCGCAAACTGGCCGACGGTGCCGTCGAGCTGGAAAACGTCGAGATTGAGCCGCTGGTGGATATGGTGCTCTCTGCCCACAGCCTGCCTGCGCGAGCTAAAATGATGCATACCGACCTGGATCTCCAGGAGCCGGTCTGTTTTGCCGAACCTATGCTATTAATGAGTGTGCTGGATAATCTTTATTCCAATGCGGTGCACTATGGTACTGAATCCGGTAACATTTATATTCGCAGTTTTACCCACAATTCACGGGTCTGTATTGACGTCGCCAACACCGGTAGTCCCATCCCGGATGACGAACAGAAGATGATTTTTGAGCCCTTTTTCCAGGGAAGTCATCAGCGAAAAGGTGCGGTTAAAGGGAGCGGTTTGGGCTTAAGCATTGCCCGCGATTGCATACGGCGGATGCACGGGGAGTTATATATCTCCCACGACGATCGCGCTGATGTCTGTTTTCGCATTGAGCTGCCCCTTGAGCCGGAAAAATCAATGAAATGAATCTAAGTCTGGTGAGTATGTCACACGTCTTTTTCCGCGCGGTTAACGCGACGTTTTCCAGTAAAATTTTACGCTTAGGTCTGCCATGCCTGCTGCTGGCGGGCTGCGTGGCGCACACGCCAAAAAGTGCGATCAGCGATAAACAAGAAGATAAATTACCTGAACATCAGCTGGCCGATTTCCTCTCCACCGATTGTGACGATATCTGGCAGCTCAACGGCCATGATGTCGAATCGAACCCGCTGTTCTGGCTGCGCGGCATGGATTGCGCCGAGCGTCTCGCACCTGCTGTGGCGCGCGCGCAGGCGCATCAGTGGGCTGACGACACCTGGCAGGACACCTTTAAGCGCGGCATTCTGCTGGCCAATGCCAAAATTAATCCCGTAGAGCGTCGCAACAATACGTCGCGGATGGATGCGCTCAGCCCGCAGATCCCGGCGCAGATCCGCCCGCTGTATCAGCTGTGGCGTGACGGGCAGGTGCTACAGCTGCAACTCGCCGAAGAGCGCTTCCGCTACAGCAAACTGCAACAGTCCGCAGACGGCGAACTGGATACCCTGCGCCAGCAGCAGCAATACTTACGTTCCCAGCTTGATACGACCACCCGCAAGCTGGAAAACCTGACGGATATCGAACGTCAGCTCTCCACCCGCAAGCCGTCCAGCAACTATTTGCCGGATAATACGAAAGGCACTGCGCAGCCCGCCAAAACGCCGGAGCAGGAGAGCGAGACGCCGAAACAAGAGGATGTGAAGCCATGACAAGCCGCAAACCTGCCCATCTCCTGCTGGTGGATGACGATCCCGGCCTGCTCAAGCTGCTGGGAATGCGTCTGGTCAGCGAAGGCTACAGCGTGGTCACTGCCGAAAGCGGCGCTGAAGGACTGAAAGCGCTGGGGCGTGAGAAGGTCGATCTGGTGATTAGCGATCTGCGCATGGACGAGATGGACGGGATGCAGCTGTTTGTGGAAATTCAGAAGCTGCAGCCTGGGATGCCGGTGATTATCCTCACCGCCCACGGATCGATTCCGGACGCGGTCGCCGCCACGCAGCAGGGGGTGTTTAGCTTCCTGACCAAGCCGGTGGACAAAGACGCGCTGTACAAAGCCATCGATGATGCGCTGGAACACTCCGCCCCGTCGGTGGATGAGAAGTGGCGCGAATCCATTGTGACCCGCAGCCCGGTGATGCTGCGCTTGCTGGAGCAGGCGCGGATGGTGGCCCAGTCGGACGTCAGCCTGCTGATCAACGGCCAGAGCGGTACCGGGAAAGAGATTCTCGCCCAGGCGATCCACAACGCCAGCCCGCGCAGTAAAAATGCCTTTATCGCCATCAACTGCGGCGCGCTGCCGGAACAGCTGCTGGAGTCTGAACTCTTTGGTCATGCACGCGGGGCCTTTACCGGCGCGGTCAGCAGCCGTGAAGGGCTGTTCCAGGCGGCGGAAGGCGGCACGCTGTTTCTTGATGAAATTGGTGATATGCCTGCGCCGCTGCAGGTCAAACTGCTGCGCGTGTTGCAGGAGCGCAAAGTGCGGCCACTCGGCAGCAACCGGGATATCGATATTAATGTGCGCATTATTTCGGCCACGCACCGTGACCTGCCGAAAGCGATGGAGCGCAAAGAGTTTCGCGAAGATCTCTACTACCGCCTTAATGTCGTAAACCTGAAAATCCCCGCTCTGGCGGAACGTTCAGAAGATATTCCCCTGCTCGCGAACCATCTTTTGCGCCAGTCAGCCGATCGCCACAAACCCTTCGTGCGCGCGTTCTCCACCGACGCCATGAAACGCCTGATGACCGCCAGCTGGCCGGGCAACGTGCGTCAACTGGTCAACGTGATTGAGCAGTGTGTGGCGCTGACCTCTTCGCCGGTGATCAGCGATGCGCTGGTGGATCAGGCGCTGGAAGGGGAAAACACCGCGCTGCCCACGTTTGTCGAGGCGCGTAACCAGTTCGAACTCAACTATCTGCGTAAGCTGCTGCAGATCACCAAGGGTAACGTCACCCACGCCGCGCGCATGGCCGGGCGTAACCGCACTGAGTTCTACAAACTGCTGTCGCGGCACGAGCTGGAAGCGAACGATTTTAAAGAGTAGTGCCGCAAAATTTGACTGACTATGATACTGTGAGCAATCGATTACGAGGCTACAGACAGGCGAGCGTTTAAGGACCCACCATGAAAAAGATTGATGCGATTATTAAACCTTTCAAACTGGATGATGTGCGTGAAGCGCTGGCGGAAGTCGGTATCACCGGGATGACAGTCACCGAAGTGAAAGGCTTTGGTCGCCAGAAAGGTCATACCGAGTTGTACCGTGGCGCAGAGTACATGGTGGATTTCCTGCCGAAAGTGAAAATCGAAATTGTGGTGACTGACGATATCGTCGATACCTGCGTGGATACTATTATCCGCACGGCGCAGACCGGTAAAATCGGTGACGGCAAGATCTTCGTCTTTGACGTGGCGCGCGTCATCCGTATTCGTACTGGTGAAGAAGACGACGCAGCGATTTAAGACGGCGTTGATGTCACCGGCCGGGTAGAGCGTACTGCCAGGCGTAATCAAAAGCCCCTCTCAAAGGGGCTTTTTGCGTTACAGCACTTTGTGTGGACCAAAGCATTCGTAATGGATCTGCTCTGCTTTCACGCCCAATTCAACCAGCTGCTTCGCGGCAAACTGCATAAAGCCGACCGGACCGCAGAGATAAAACTGAATGGCCGGATCGCTGAACGCCCCTTCCTGAGTCCGTAAATCCATCAGCCCTGCGCTATCAAACACGTCATCGCTTTCCGGTTTGTTATACCAGATGTGAGAGGTGAAGCGCGGCAGCGTGGCACCCAGCGTTTTAACGTCTTGTGCAAAGGCATGGACCTGGCCGTTTTCCGCCGCGTGGAACCAGTTCACCTGGGCGCTATGGTTTGCCGCTGCGAGGGTATCGAGCATCGCCAGCATCGGCGTTTGGCCGACACCCGCTGAGATCAGCGTGACAGGCGTGTTCGCTTCTACCGCCATAAAGAAATCACCCGCCGGTGCCGCCAGATGCACCACGTCGCCGACGCTGGCGTGATTATGCAGCCAGTGAGAAACCTGACCGCCGTCTTCACGTTTCACCGCAATACGATAGCCTTTTCCATTCGCTTTACGCGTCAGAGAGTACTGACGAATTTCCTGATGCGGGAACCCTTCTGGTTTCAGCCATACGCCGAGATACTGACCCGGCTGATAATCTGCAACCGGAAGCCCATCGACGGGTTCAAATTCAAAGCTGGTGATCAGGGCACTGCGCGGGGTTTTATCGGCGATACGGAACGCGCGCGTGCCTTCCCAGCCGCCGTTTTTCGTCGCGTGTTCGCTGTAGATTTGCGCTTCACGATTGATAAACACATTCGCCAGCACGCCGTAGGCTTTGCCCCAGGCGTCCAGCACTTCCTGGCCTGGGCTGAACATCTCGTCGAGCGTCGCCAGCAGGTGGCTGCCGACGATATCGTACTGCTCAGGTTTAATCTGGAAACTGGTGTGCTTCTGGGCAATTTTCTCAACCGCAGGCAGCAGCGCGGCCAGATTTTCAATATTGCTGGCATACGCGGCGATGGCGTTAAACAGCGCCTCGCGCTGATCGCCGTTGCGCTGATTGCTCATATTGAAAATCTCTTTCAGCTCCGGGTTGTGAGCGAACATGCGATCGTAAAAATGGGCGGTGAGTTTCGGTCCGGTTTCGACCAGCAGGGGAATAGTGGCTTTAACGGTAGCGATGGTTTGAGCGTCTAACATAGCAACTTCCTTCGATTATTACTCTAATGATGTATTTTAAATGCATCTTATAAAAAATAGCCCTGCTTTGTAAATGGTTCTTTGCATGATGAAATAGTTGCATCACAAACCTGAAAAGAAATCCATTGAAAATCGCGAGGTCTTTATTCCTCAAACCCTTGCGTGGCGGGTAGGTAAACGTTTGCGTAAAATCCTTTGTCAAGACCTGTTATCGCAACACTATTCGGTTATACTGTTGCCCGTCGTCTATCAGGACAGCCTTTTCAGGCCAAAATTTTATTGTTAGCTGAGTCAGGAGATGCGGATGTTAAAGCGTGAAATGAACATTGCCGATTATGATGCCGAACTGTGGCAGGCTATGGAGCAGGAAAAAGTACGTCAGGAAGAGCACATCGAACTGATCGCCTCCGAGAACTACACCAGCCCGCGCGTAATGCAGGCGCAGGGTTCTCAGCTGACCAACAAATATGCAGAAGGTTACCCGGGTAAACGCTACTACGGCGGTTGCGAATACGTTGATATCGTTGAACAACTGGCGATTGACCGTGCTAAAGAGCTGTTTGGCGCAGACTACGCGAACGTACAGCCGCACTCTGGTTCTCAGGCGAACTTCGCGGTTTACACCGCGCTGCTGCAGCCGGGCGATACCGTTCTCGGTATGAACCTGGCGCAAGGTGGCCACCTGACTCACGGTTCCCCGGTTAACTTCTCCGGTAAACTGTACAACATCATCCCTTATGGTATTGATGAGTCCGGTAAAATTGACTACGAAGACATGGCGAAGCAGGCGCAGACCCACAAACCGAAGATGATCATCGGCGGTTTCTCTGCTTACTCCGGCGTGGTTGACTGGGCAAAAATGCGTGAAATCGCAGACAGCATCGGCGCATACCTGTTCGTTGATATGGCGCACGTCGCCGGTCTGATTGCAGCAGGCGTTTACCCGAACCCGGTTCCACATGCACACGTTGTCACCACCACGACCCACAAAACCCTGGCAGGTCCGCGCGGCGGCCTGATCCTGGCGAAAGGTGGTGACGAAGAACTGTACAAAAAACTGAACTCTGCCGTCTTCCCAAGCGCTCAGGGCGGCCCGCTGATGCACGTTATCGCAGCAAAAGCCGTTGCCCTGAAAGAAGCGATGGAGCCAGAGTTCAAAGTTTACCAGCAGCAAGTGGCGAAAAACGCGAAAGCGATGGTGGAAGTGTTCCTGAACCGCGGTTACAAAGTGGTTTCTGGTGGCACTGAGAACCACCTGTTCCTGCTGGATCTGGTTGATAAAAACCTGACCGGTAAAGAAGCCGACGCCGCGCTGGGCCGTGCAAACATCACCGTTAACAAAAACAGCGTACCAAACGATCCTAAGAGCCCGTTTGTGACCTCCGGTATCCGTATCGGTTCTCCGGCTGTTACTCGCCGCGGTTTCAAAGAAGCGGAAGTGAAAGAGCTGGCTGGCTGGATGTGTGATGTTCTCGACAACATCAACGATGAAGCTGTGATCGAACGTGTTAAAGGTAAAGTGCTGGATATCTGCGCACGTTTCCCTGTCTACGCGTAATTCTGCTCGCAGAAATAAGAAAGGCCGCGTAAGCGGCCTTTATATTATCTAGCGACGGTCGATGGATATCGCCCCCGGCCCGGTCACGGCCAGCAACAAAAACGCGCCGGCAATGCTGATATTCTTGTAGAAGTTAATCATGTTAGGCATAACCGCATCACCGCTCATATCCCAGTAGTGGTGACCAATCACCGCTGTCCCAAGCGTATAGAGGACAAAGAGCAGCGCCAGCGGCCGGGTGAAGAACCCGAGCACAATCAGAATCGCGGCGGGCACTTCCATGATCACCGCAATAATGGCTGCCAGCATCGGCATCGGTGCGCCGAGCGACGTCATATATTGCACCGTTCCATCAAAACCGGTCATTTTCGGAATACCAAAAATAATAAACAACACAACAATCGCGATACGTGCAATCAGCAGTACCAGCGGGCGGGACTGTCCGAAATCGAAATAGCGTAGAGTGTTCATGGCAGGCTCGTTATTGGATGGGGCTTATCATAAAGCTAATACACAACCGGTAACTCCGCCATAAGACCAAATTATCAGCCGCTTAACCCTTCGCAAGTCTGCTCCAAGTCCCCGTGCATTTCGCCCCGTTCCCGCTTTTGGCGGCCTGAATGCAATCTCGATACTCCGTCGACGAAAGCGTTTCAGGAGCGAATAAACAGGCGCTGTCTGTCAGAGGTAATGTGATGGTTATCACAATATCATCGCAAACTCCGTGGCTGATGCTGTTTCGAATGTCGGGTGAAGCACGCTTATGCCGCGAACCTCAGCGCCATCCGGTGAATGCCCGTCATCACGCCGGACAACCTGATTTAACGGCGTTAGCCCAGGATGAGCGCACCCGTTTAGCCACAGAAATTGCCGCTGAATCAAGGGCAAATTCCTGTTAATCAGCTGTTAATAGCCGCTTGCGTCGGCCCCTTTTTAGCGCCAGACTAGCGCCTCCAAAACGGGAGGGATTCATGGGTTTGCATTCCACGCGCTGGCTGGCGCTCAGCTATTTTACCTACTTTTTTAGCTACGGTATTTTTCTGCCTTTCTGGAGCGTCTGGCTCAAAGGTATCGGCCTGACACCGGAAACCATCGGCATTCTGCTGGGTGCAGGCCTGGTGGCGCGATTCCTGGGTAGCCTGCTGATTGCGCCGCGCGTCAGCGATCCCTCTCTGTTGATTAAGGCCATGCGCATCCTCGCGCTGCTGACGCTGATGTTCCTCGCGGGCTTCTGGGTGAATCAGCAGTTTGCGTGGCTGATGGTGGTGATGGTCGGTTTTAACCTCTTCTTCTCGCCGCTGGTACCGCTGACGGACGCGCTGGCGAACACCTGGCAAAAACAGGTGACGATGGACTACGGACGCGTGCGCCTGTGGGGGTCCATCGCCTTTGTGATTGGCTCGGCGCTGGTGGGCAAACTGGTCAGTCTCTACGACTATCGGGCGATTCTGGCGCTGTTAAGCGTAGGTATTGCCTCAATGCTACTGGGGATGTTGCTGCAGCCGTCGGTGAAACCGCAGGGCGAAAGCCGTCATCAGGAGAGCACCGGCTGGGCCGCCTGGCGTTCACTGATTAAACAGAGCTGGCGTTTTCTGGCCTGCGTCTGTCTGCTGCAGGGCGCTCACGCGGCCTACTACGGTTTTAGCGCCATCTACTGGCAGGGGGCGGGGTACTCCGCGTCGGCAGTGGGTTATCTCTGGTCGCTCGGCGTGGTGGCGGAAGTCATTATCTTTGCTCTCAGCAAGAAGCTGTTCCGCCGTTTTGGTGCGCGCGATCTGCTGCTGCTCTCCGCCGTCTGCGGCGTGTTGCGCTGGGGCATTATGGGCTGGACCACCGATCTCCCCTGGCTGATTGTGGCTCAGATCCTGCACTGCGGTACCTTTACCGTGTGCCATCTGGCGGCGATGCGCTACATCGCTGCGCGTCAGGGCAGCGAAGTGATTCGTCTCCAGGCGGTCTATTCGGCGGTGGCGATGGGCGGCAGTATCGCCGTGATGACGGTCTTTGCGGGCTTCCTCTATCAGCACCTCGGCCACGGCGTGTTCTGGGTGATGGCGCTGGTGGCGCTGCCGGCTATGGTGGTACGTCCCAAAGTGGCAGCGCGCAGCGAAGCGCTATGATTCCAGCATGGCGCGTATATGTTCCTGCTGCTGCGCATTCAACGTCTCTACGGCATGAATGAGCGGCGGCGAGAACAGCGGCAGGGCGGTAGGGTACGGAGTAATAATCAGCGCCGCTTCGCGCGGTGCGCCGTCCTTCTGAAACGTCTGGAGCGACACATAGCGGATATTCAGCGGCAGCAGCGTCAGCTCGCGCAGCTGCTCTTCAATCATCACTTCGCAGGCTTTATCATCGCCCGTTAACAGCACCACCTGTTTTTCATGCAGGTCGGTCTCCTGCATCAGCCAGGCGCCGAAAATCACCGCCACCAGGCTCATCTCCTCATCGGAAAACCGCAGGCCAAATTCTGCCTCCACTTCAAACAGCACATCCCGGGTAGTACGCATCAGGCGCGGATAGAGGCGACCGATCTCTTCGGGCAGACTGTTGTCGATACCAACGCCAAACAGCGAGCGGTCCAGCGCCTGGGAAAGATGGATGTACAGCTGATCCGTCAGCCCCTGTTCGTCGCTAAAGCGCATTCCTGTTTGCCCGCGAAAGCGACCGATCATCCGCGAGATGGCGTGGCGCAGGCGTTGATCCAGTTGATGTGCATCGCGCAGCGGATCGGGGGTGCGCAGCATCATAAACAGCAGCGACAGAAACAGCGGCTCATCGGCATGGGGGCTTTGCCGCACGCGGCGCTGCCAGTGGCGGACAATCTCCTGTGCTGCCAGATATTCACCGCGCGAATGCGCCCAGTGGCGCTGAACAGCGGAGAACTGCGGCGTCTGCCCCAGATGGTGCTGAATCAGGCAATACTGCAGATAGAGCTGCAAAAACTGCACGTCGCGACACTCGAAGTGGCGCTGCAGGCGGCGCGAACAGAAGTTGATCAGCGCGCGCAGATTGGTATCGTCATACAGCGTACGCGCAATGCCGAGTTGTTTAAGCTCGGTTTTGAGCGCCGGGGTAAACTGTTGTGTAATAAAATGCGGACACAGCCGCAATGCCCGTCGCAACCAGTGCAGCAGGCATAAACGTTGATCGAGCGTCGTACCTTCAATTCGGTAGCTGCCGTCATGATGCGTCACGATGTTCAGCCGGTGATAGCGCTGGATCTCATCGCGTGTCTCGGCTATATCTTGCCGTGCAATGTCGTCGTCCACCCCATTGATATCAACAATACTTTGCGGGGTGACGGCAATACCTGGCAGGTAAAGCATCAAAAGCACCTGGCAGCGGCGCTGCGAACTGGAAAGCACAGATGGGTTTTCGAGGGTCGTCATCATCTGTCGGGTATCCAGTAGGAGTATTCGATAAGAATAGCTAAAGGATGTGCGCAGGAAAGCGCACCCGTGGGTCTTTCCGTCAGGAATGCGGGAGAACATCACAGAATTTTTGACGTGAGGAATCGATGCAAATAGTTAAACACAGCGCCACGGCGCTATTTTTGGCGGTTTTATCTTCTGCCGCCGTCGCGCATCCTCACAGTTTTATCAGCCTGCAGACGGAGATTGTCGCAGACGATACGCACCTGAGCGGGCTGAAAATGCGCTGGACGATGGATGAAATTACATCAGCCGATCTACTCTATGACGCCGGCGATGCGAAACCGGGCGATGAGATCTGGAAAAAACTGGCGGCGGAAGTGATGGCCAACGTACTCGGTCAGCACTACTTCACCGAGTTCTGGCACAACGGCCAGAAAGTGAAATTTCTTAATCGCCCCACGACCTACGGCATGGAGCGCGACGGGCACCAGGCGGTGTTAACTTTTATTCTGCCGCTGGCCGAACCTCAGCCGTTGGCGGGGCAGAAGTATACGTTTTCAACCTTTGACCCGAGCTACTACGTCGACATGAGTTATGCCGAAGACAAAGACGCAACGCTGCCCGCGGCGCTGCAAAAGCACTGTACGATTGCGGTCCATACGCCAAAACCCAGCGAAGAGACGATGAATTTTGCGCTCTCTCTCGATAAAGCGGATGCGCCGCCGGAAGACATGGATCTGGGTAAACAGTTTGCGCAGCAGGTGACCGTGCAATGTCAGTGATCTCCACTTCACTCAGCAAAAAACGCCGCTGGCTGCACCTGTGGCCACTGGCACTGTTTCTGATCTTAGCGGCCATCGGGGCGTTATGGCTCTGGCAGGTGTGGCCGCAGGTGATGATGAAAAGCATCCTCTGGCAGCGCGACGTGAATCAGCAGATGAGCGGGCTGCTCAAGGCCGTGGCGGAAAACCCGACCAAAGCGGGCGGCTCGCTGCTGATCTTCAGCTTTTTGTACGGCGTGCTACATGCGCTGGGGCCAGGGCACGGGAAGATCGTCATCACCACCTGGCTTGCGACTCACCCTTCAAAGCTCAAATCGAGTATCGGATTAACGCTCGCCTCTTCGTTGTTGCAGGGGCTGGTGGCGATTGCGCTGGTGGTTGTGGTGCTGACAGTGCTACAACTGCCTGCCCGACAGCTACACATGAGCAGCTTCTGGCTGGAGAAGGGCAGTTATGCACTGGTGGGCGTGCTGGGGGTGCTGCTCTGCTGGCGGGCAATCAAAAAACTGCGGGCGTTACTTCGGATACCAACGTTTAAAGCCTTCACGGCGCATCATGTTCACGACGCACACTGCGGTTGCGGGCATCAACATCTGCCGACGCAAGAGCAGCTACAGGGCACAGATGACTGGCGCGCGCGGCTGATGATTATTCTGTCGATGGGAATGCGGCCCTGTTCCGGGGCGATCATGGTGCTGCTGTTCAGTAAGGTGATTGGAGTATTTAGCTGGGGCGTGGTCTCCGCGCTGGCGATGGCGGCGGGAACGTCACTGACGATTACCTCGCTGGCATTGCTGGTCCACAGTTTTCGCCAGCTGGCGGTCAAACTGAGCGGCAACACAACGCCGGTACTGTGGCGACAGGTTGGCTGGACGACGCTGGCGTTAGCGGGCGGGGTGATTTTACTGGTGGCGGCGGTGACGATGTGGATCAGTGCGGTGCCGGTAGGGCGGGGGTTACGGCCGTTCTAAAACGAACGATGGCACTGCACTTATCCGGCCTACAGGATCGTAGGCCCGGAAAGTGCAGTGCCACCGGGTACAACAGACGGAATTAACGCTTCAGCGCTTCACTCAGTTCGTCACGCATGTTCGCCAGCATAGCTTTCACGACACGCGGGTTACCGGCCACGATGTTACCGCTCAGCATGTAGTTGTGACCGCCGGTGAAATCGCATACCAGTGCGCCTGCTTCACGGGCAATCAGCTCGCCTGCAGCAAAATCCCACGGCTTCAGCGCGATTTCGAAATAACCATCAACGCGGCCAGCGGCAACGTAGGCCAGATCCAGCGCAGCAGAACCGGTGCGACGGAAATCCGCGCATTCGGTGTAGAGCTTGCCGAGGATTTTCATGTAGGTCTGAGCGTGCTGTTTCGCCTTGAACGGGAAACCGGTCGCCAGAATCGTGCCATCCAGATCGCGAGAGTTGCTGCCGCGCAGACGGTAGCCGTTCAGCTGTGCGCCCTGACCACGGGTAGCCGTGAACAGTTCGTTACGCATTGGATCGTAAACAACGGCCACTTCAGTACGGCCTTTGATGCGTACAGCGATAGAAACAGAAAAATGAGGAAGGCGTTTAACGAAGTTGGTGGTGCCATCCAGTGGATCGATTACCCATTGAACATCCTGATCTTCGCCTGCGTGTTCACCGCTTTCTTCGGTGATGATGGTGTGCTGCGGGTAAGATTTGCGAATGGTTTCGATAATAATCGCTTCTGCGGCTTTATCGACGTTAGTCACAAAGTCATTGCTGCCTTTCTGGCTGGTTTCTACAGAATCTGGAGTTTCGTAGTGTTTGGCAATTACATTACCCGCCTTGCGCGCTGCGCGCACGGCGATGGTCAACATAGGATGTTGCATCGGTTACTCTCACTGGATGTTAAAGAACAGGGGAAACGAAAACGGCCCAGAGTATAGCAGCGAGTTCGGATCATGTCTCTCGTTTATGATAATATGGCCGAATATTCTTCAGACACTGGCTTCAGACAAAACTAATTATGCTGCAAAACATCCGAATCGTACTGGTCGAAACATCGCACACCGGCAATATGGGCTCTGTCGCCCGCGCTATGAAAACCATGGGTTTAACCAATCTGTGGCTGGTCAATCCGCTGGTTAAACCAGACTCGCAGGCCATTGCACTGGCAGCAGGGGCGAGCGACGTGATCGGCAATGCTCAGATCGTCGATACCCTTGATGAAGCGCTGGCGGGCTGTAGCCTGGTCGTCGGCACCAGCGCTCGTTCACGTACGCTGCCGTGGCCGATGCTCGATCCGCGCGAATGCGGCCTTAAAAGCGTTGCTGAAGCCCAGCAGGCGCCGATCGCTCTGGTGTTTGGCCGTGAACGCGTTGGCCTGACCAACGACGAGCTGCAGAAGTGTCATTACCACGTGGCGATTGCCGCGAACCCGGAATACAGCTCCCTGAACCTGGCGATGGCGGTGCAGGTTATTGCTTACGAAGTGCGTATGGCATGGCTGGCGACCCAGGAAAAAGGCGTCACCCCGGAGCAGGAAGAAGACGCCGCGTATCCGCTGGTGGACGATTTAGAGCGTTTCTACGAACATCTTGAGCAAACGCTGCTGACGACGGGCTTTATTCGCGCGTCGCATCCAGGCCAGGTGATGAACAAGCTGCGCCGTCTGTTTACCCGCGCCCGCCCGGAAACGCAGGAGCTGAACATTCTGCGCGGGATGCTGGCGTCGATTATTGAGCAGAAGAATAAGCAACAGTAACGCCTGATTGCCCGGCTGCGCTTCGCTTGAGCGGGCCGACGTTCTGGTCAGTCGGGTGAGCAAAGCGCCACCCGACAAGGCTTAGAGCGCACATAAGGCTAAATACTTGACTAAAACAGTCAAGTAAATAGTTGACCAATTTAGTCGGGAATGTCAGACTTGGCCCTGCTATGCAATACCCCCCATTTTACAATAAAAAACCCCGGGCAGGGGCGAGTTTGAGGTTAAGTAAGACATGAGACTGACATCTAAAGGGCGTTATGCTGTGACCGCGATGCTGGACGTTGCGCTCAACTCTGAATCGGGCCCGGTTCCGTTGGCTGATATTTCTGAACGTCAGGGTATTTCCCTCTCTTATCTGGAACAGCTGTTCTCCAGATTGCGTAAAAATGGACTGGTTTCCAGCGTTCGCGGCCCAGGCGGCGGATATCTGCTGGGTAAAGACGCGGGCAGTATTGCAGTTGGCGAAGTCATTAGTGCTGTTGATGAGTCTGTTGATGCGACCCGTTGCCAGGGCAAAGGCGGCTGCCAGGGCGGCGATAAATGCCTGACCCACGCGCTGTGGCGCGATCTGAGCGACCGTCTGACCGGCTTCCTGAATAACATCACCCTCGGTGAACTGGTTAATAACCAGGAAGTTATGGAAGTGTCTGGCCGCCAGCATAATCACGAAAACCAACGCAGCACCCGCGCGCAAGACGCAATCGACGTTAAACTGCGCGCGTAAAAAAACGATAAGATTTTTCGAATCAGGCCGGGGCACCCGTTGCCCCGTGTACTCGGCCGTACATCCAGCCGGTTAGCCTGATTCCTTGCATTGAAGCGATGTACGGAGTTTATAGAGCAATGAAATTACCGATCTATCTCGATTACTCCGCAACCACGCCGGTGGACCCGCGTGTTGCCGAGAAAATGATGCAGTGTCTGACCCTGGACGGAAACTTTGGTAACCCAGCTTCCCGTTCTCACCGTTTTGGCTGGCATGCTGAAGAGGCGGTTGATATCGCCCGTAATCAGATTGCTGAGCTGGTTGGCGCCGACCCGCGTGAAATTGTTTTCACCTCCGGTGCAACTGAATCCGACAACCTGGCGATCAAAGGCGCTGCCAACTTCTATCAGAAAAAAGGCAAGCACATTATCACCAGCAAAACCGAACATAAAGCCGTGCTGGACACCTGTCGCCAGCTCGAGCGTGAAGGTTTTGACGTCACCTATCTCGCCCCTCAGAGCAACGGTATTATCGACCTGAAAGAGCTCGAAGCGGCCATGCGTGACGACACCATTCTGGTGTCTATCATGCACGTTAACAACGAAATCGGCGTGGTTCAGGATATCGCGACTATCGGCGAACTCTGCCGTGCGCGCGGCATCATCTATCACGTTGACGCGACCCAGAGCGTGGGCAAACTGCCTATCGATCTGAGCCAGCTGAAAGTGGACCTGATGTCCTTCTCCGGCCACAAAATTTATGGCCCGAAAGGTATCGGCGCGCTGTACGTTCGTCGTAAACCACGTATCCGCATCGAAGCACAGATGCACGGCGGCGGTCATGAGCGCGGCATGCGTTCAGGAACTCTGCCTGTTCACCAGATCGTGGGCATGGGCGAAGCCTACCGTATCGCGAAAGAAGAGATGGAAAGCGAGATGGCGCGCCTGCGCACGCTGCGTAACCGTCTGTGGGACGGCGTGAAAGATATGGAAGAAGTCTATCTGAACGGCGATCTCGAGCAGGGCGCTCCGAACATTCTCAACGTCAGCTTCAACTATGTTGAAGGCGAATCGCTGATTATGGCGCTGAAAGACCTCGCGGTCTCTTCCGGTTCTGCCTGTACTTCTGCAAGCCTCGAGCCATCCTACGTGCTGCGTGCACTGGGCATGACCGACGAGCTGGCACACAGTTCTATCCGTTTCTCTTTAGGTCGCTTCACTACCGAAGAAGAGATTGACTACACCATCAAGCTGGTTCGTAACTCCATTGGCCGTCTGCGTGACCTTTCTCCACTGTGGGAAATGTTCAAACAGGGCGTGGATCTGAACAGCATTGAATGGTCACATCACTAATCGGTACGAAGGAGAATTCAACATGGCTTACAGCGAAAAAGTTATTGATCATTACGAGAACCCACGCAACGTTGGCTCTTTCGACAACAGCGACGAAAGCGTTGGTAGCGGCATGGTTGGCGCGCCAGCGTGTGGCGACGTGATGAAGTTGCAGATTAAAGTCAACAATGAAGGTATCATTGAAGACGCGCGTTTCAAGACTTACGGTTGCGGTTCTGCTATCGCTTCCAGCTCCCTGGTCACCGAGTGGGTGAAGGGCAAGTCTCTGGACGAAGCACAGGCAATTAAAAATACCGATATTGCTGACGAACTCGAACTGCCACCGGTGAAAATTCACTGCTCTATTCTGGCAGAAGACGCGATCAAAGCCGCTATTGCGGATTACAAAAGCAAACGTGAAGCGAAATAAGAAGAGTTGAGGTTTTGTTATGTCGATTACCCTTAGCGACAGCGCTGCCGCGCGAGTAAGCGCCTTTCTGGCGAACCGTGGTAAAGGCTTTGGCCTGCGACTGGGCGTACGTACCTCCGGCTGTTCCGGGATGGCTTATGTACTGGAATTTGTTGACGCACCGGCGACTGATGACACCGTGTTTGAAGACAAAGGCGTGAAGGTAGTAGTCGATGGCAAGAGCCTGCAATTCCTCAACGGCACTCAGCTGGACTTCGTCAAAGAAGGCCTGAACGAAGGGTTTAAATTCACTAACCCGAACGTAAAAGACGAGTGCGGTTGCGGCGAAAGCTTCCACGTTTAACTGCGCGTTAACCGAAACCCCACCGTGGCCTGGCTACGTGTGGGGTTTGTTCTAACTGGCTAACCCTGAGATTGTTATGGATTACTTCACCCTCTTCGGGTTGCCCGCCCAGTACCCGATCGATATCCAGGCCCTGACGGTTCGTTTTCAGGATCTGCAACGTCAATTCCATCCTGATAAATTTGCCAGCGGGTCCCAGGCGGAGCAACTGGCTGCCGTTTCGCAGTCAGCCACCATTAATCAAGCGTGGCAAACGCTGCGCAGCCCCTTAGCGCGTGCGGAATATCTGCTCTCGCTGCACGGTTTTGATCTGGCAAGTGAACAACACACGGTACGCGACACCGCTTTCCTGATGGAACAGCTGGAGCTTCGCGAAGAGCTGGATGAGATCGAACAAGCGAAAGACGAAGTGCGTCTTGAAAGCTTCATCAAACGGGTGAAAGCGATGTTCGATACCCGCCATCAGCAGATGGTTGAACAACTGAATAACGAGACGTGGGACGTGGCTGCAGATACTGTACGCAAGCTGCGTTTTCTCGATAAACTGCGAAGCAGTGCTGAACAACTCGAAGAAAAGCTGCTCGATTTCTGATTTTGGAAGCTTAACATGGCCTTATTACAAATTAGTGAGCCTGGTCTAAGCGCCGCACCGCACCAGCGTCGTCTGGCGGTGGGCATTGATTTAGGCACCACCAATTCCCTCGTAGCGACCGTACGCAGCGGCCAGGCGGAAACGCTGGCAGACGCCGAAGGGCGTCATCTGCTGCCCTCTGTCGTTTACTACCAGCAGCAGGGCCATTCGGTGGGATATGACGCGCGCGCCAATGCCGCGAAAGATCCGGCCAATACCATCAGCTCGGTAAAACGGATGATGGGCCGCTCGCTGGCCGATATTCAAACGCGTTACCCGCATCTGCCTTATCAGCTGCAGGCCAGTGTTAACGGCCTGCCGATGATTGCCACCGACGCCGGGTTGCTCAACCCGGTTCGCGTCTCTGCCGATATCCTTAAAGCGCTCGCGGCGCGCGCGACCGAGACGCTCGAAGGCGAACTGGATGGCGTTGTTATCACCGTGCCAGCCTATTTTGACGACGCCCAGCGTCAGGGCACGAAAGACGCTGCGCGTCTGGCGGGCCTGCATGTGCTGCGCTTGCTCAACGAACCAACCGCTGCGGCGATTGCTTACGGTCTCGATTCCGGTCAGGAAGGGGTGATTGCCGTTTACGATCTCGGCGGCGGCACCTTTGATATTTCCATTCTTCGCCTCAGCCGTGGCGTATTTGAAGTGCTGGCAACCGGCGGCGACTCAGCCCTCGGCGGCGATGACTTCGACCACCTGCTGGCGGATTACATTCGCGAGCAGGCGGGAATTCCCGATCGCAGCGACGTGCGCGTTCAGCGCGAACTGCTGGATGCCGCTATCGACGCCAAAATTGCGCTTAGCGATGCCCAGTCTGTCACCGTTGACGTGGCGGGATGGCGTGGCGAAATCACCCGCGAGCAGTTCAACGAACTGATTGCTGCGCTCGTAAAACGCACGCTGCTGGCCTGCCGTCGTGCGCTCAAAGACGCCAACGTCGACGCGAGCGAAGTGCTGGAAGTGGTGATGGTCGGCGGCTCAACGCGCGTACCGCTGGTGCGTGAACGCGTGGGCGAATTCTTTGGCCGCACGCCGCTCACCTCCATCGACCCGGATAAAGTGGTGGCGATTGGGGCCGCGATTCAGGCGGATATTCTGGTCGGTAACAAGCCGGACAGCGAAATGCTGCTGCTCGATGTGATTCCGCTTTCTCTGGGGCTGGAAACCATGGGTGGCCTGGTCGAGAAAGTGATCCCCCGTAACACCACCATTCCCGTGGCGCGCGCGCAGGAGTTCACCACTTTCAAAGATGGCCAGACTGCGATGTCTATCCACGTGATGCAGGGCGAGCGCGAGCTGGTCCAGGATTGCCGTTCGCTGGCGCGCTTCGCGCTGCGCGGTATTCCTGCGCTGCCAGCAGGCGGGGCGCATATCCGCGTCACCTTCCAGGTGGATGCCGATGGTCTGCTCAGCGTCACGGCGATGGAAAAATCGACCGGCGTGGAGTCATCCATCCAGGTGAAACCGTCTTACGGTCTGACCGACGGCGAAATCGCCTCCATGATTCAGGATTCAATGAGCTATGCCGAACAGGATGTGAAGGCACGTATGCTGGCGGAACAGAAAGTGGAAGCCGCGCGCGTGCTGGAAAGTCTGGAAGGCGCACTCACTGCCGATGCCGCGCTGTTAAGTGCCGCAGAGCGCCAGGCCATTGACGACGCCGTTGCGCAGCTACGCGCAGTGGCGGTTGGCGATGACGCTGACGCAATAGAACAAGCGATTAAAAACGTTGATAAACAAACCCAGGATTTCGCCGCTCGCCGCATGGACCAGTCTGTCCGTGTCGCGCTGAAAGGCCAGTCCGTGGACGAGGTTTAATATGCCAAAGATTGTTTTTCTGCCTCATGCGGACCTCTGTCCGGATGGCGCAGTTCTGGAAGCTGAGACCGGCGAAACCATCCTCGACGTTGCCCTGCGCAACGGTATCGAAGTGGAACACGCCTGTGAAAAATCCTGTGCCTGCACCACCTGCCACTGCATCGTGCGTGAAGGTTTTGACTCCCTCGCGGAAAGCACCGAAGACGAAGACGACATGCTGGATAAAGCATGGGGTCTGGAGCCAGACAGCCGTTTAAGCTGCCAGGCGCGCGTCACCGATGAAGACCTGGTGGTCGAAATCCCGCGTTACACTATCAACCATGCGCGTGAGCATTAACAGGGGGTAGTATGGGACTGAAGTGGACCGACAGCCGCGAAATCGGCGAGGCGCTGTACGACGCCAACCCGGATCTGGATCCGAAGACCGTACGATTCACCGATATGCATCAGTGGATCTGCGATCTGAAAGATTTTGACGATGATCCCAGCGCATCCAATGAAAAAATTCTGGAGGCGATTCTGTTAGTCTGGTTAGATGAAGCAGACGTTTAACAGAAAGAAAGATCATACGGGCTGCCTTCTGGCGGCCCGTTTGCTCGTTGCGAATAAGGAAAAATAAAATGACCGAAGCGATGAAAATTACGCTCTCTACACAGCCTGCTGACGCACGCTGGGGCGACAAAGCCACCTACAGCATTAACAATGACGGCATCACCCTTCACCTGAACGATTCCGACGATTTGGGTCTGATCCAGCGCGCCGCGCGTAAAATTGACGGCCTGGGCATCAAGCACGTCACTCTGGCCGGAGAAGGCTGGGACACGGATCGCAGCTGGGCATTCTGGGCGGGTTACAAAGGCCCGAAAGGCACCCGTAAAGTCGAGTGGGCAAACCTCGACGAACCCGCGCAGAAAGAGCTGGAAAACCGTCTGACCATCATCGACTGGGTGCGCGACACCATTAACGCTCCGGCGGAAGAGCTGGGCCCTGAACAGCTGGCGCAGCGCGCAGTCGATCTGCTGTGCAAAGTCGCAGGCGATAAAATGTCTTATCGCATCACCAAAGGTGAAGATCTGCGCGAGCAAAACTACATGGGGATTCACACTGTAGGGCGCGGCTCTGAGCGACCACCGGTGCTGCTGGCTCTCGATTTCAACCCGACCGGCGACAAAGAAGCGCCGGTTTACGCGTGTCTGGTCGGCAAAGGCATTACCTTTGATACCGGCGGTTACAGCCTGAAGCAGAGCGCGTTTATGGACTCGATGAAGTCCGACATGGGCGGCGCGGCAACCATTACCGGCGCACTGGCATTCGCCATCACGCGTGGTCTGAACAAGCGCGTAAAACTGTACCTGTGCTGCGCAGACAACATGGTGAGCGGTAATGCGTTCAAGCTGGGCGATATCATTCGCTACCGTAACGGTAAAAATGTCGAAGTGATGAACACCGACGCCGAAGGCCGTCTGGTGCTGGCGGATGGTCTGATTGATGCCTCTGCGCAGAAACCTGAGCTGATCATCGATATGGCGACCCTGACAGGTGCGGCGAAAACCGCTCTGGGTAACGACTATCACGCACTGTTCAGCTTCGACGACAAACTGGCCGCACGCCTGCTGGCGAGTGCCGCCGCTGAGAACGAACCTTTCTGGCGTCTGCCGCTGGCGGAATTCCACCGCAGCCAACTGCCGTCTAACTTTGCCGAGCTGAACAACACCGCAAGCGCAGCGTATCCGGCTGGCGCAAGCACCGCCGCAGGCTTCCTGTCCCACTTCGTTGAGAACTATCACGAAGGCTGGCTGCACATTGACTGCTCCGCCACCTACCGCAAAGCGGGTGTGGAACAGTGGTCTGCGGGTGCTACCGGTCTGGGTGTGCGTACGATTGCGAATTTATTGACTGCTGAGTAGTCGTCCTGCCGGGTGGCGTAGCCGCTGCCCGGCCTACAAACCCCGCAGGCCCGTGCAAGCGCTGCGCCGCCGGGCGATTAACGTAACGAAACTATGTCCGAAACCAAAAACGAATTAGAAACTCTGCTGGAGCAGGCGGCCACTGAGCCAGCCCACCGTCCGGCATTTTTCCGCACCCTGCTGGAGTCCACCGTCTGGGTTCCGGGAACGGCGGCTGAAGGCGAGCAGGTTGTGGAAGACAGCGCGCTGGATCTGCTGCACTGGGAAAAAGACGACGGCACGTCTGTTATCCCGTTTTTCACCTCGCTGGAAGCCCTGCAGCAAGCGGTGGAAGACGAACAGGCGTTTGTCGTCATGCCCGTGCGCACGCTGTTTGAAATGACGCTCGGTGAAACGCTCTTCCTCAATGCAAAACTGCCGACCGGGAAAGAGTTTACTCCGCGTGAAATCAGCCATCTGATTGGCGAAGAGGGCAACCCGCTTAGCACGCAGGAAGTGCTGGAGGGTGGCGAAACGCTGCTGTTGTCTGAAGTGGCTGAGCCTCCGGCGCAGATGATCGACTCTCTGACCACTCTGTTCAAAACCATCAAGCCGGTGAAACGCGCGTTTCTGTGCTCTATCAAAGAGAGCGCAGAAGAACAGCCCGTGCTATTGATTGGGATTGAAGCCGATGGTGACATCGACGAGATCATTCAGGCGGCGGGAAGCGTTGCGACCGACACGCTGCCGGGCGATGAGCCGATTGATATCTGTCAGGTCGTGAAAGGTGAGAAGGGCATTAGCCACTTTATTACCGAGCACATCACGCCGTTCTATGAACGTCGCTGGGGCGGATTCCTGCGCGATCTGAAAACTACCCGTATTATTTAATATTCTCGGGGTGAGCACTCACCCCGTTGCTTCCAGCAGTAACAAATCCATCAGCAAAACCAGATTCGATTCAAATGACGTCACGCCTGCGGCCTCGGCGGCATAATGCACGGCTTCGTCATACAGGGCGAAATGCAAATCCGCCATCCCGGCAAGCGTATTCGCTGACGCGCGGGTAAAGGCAATCACCGTCATGCCGACGTTTTTGGCGATCCGCGCTTTATCCAGCACCTGCTCTGTTTCACCGCTGCGCGACACTGCGATAAACACCTGATAGCGCGCGGCGTTGCTCAGAAAAATATTCCGGCTGTCGCCCGGCCCGGAGATAAAGGCCGTTTTGCCCAGCACCTGCAGCTTTTTCGTCAGGTACTCCGCGAACAAATAGGAAAACCCGGCGCCGTAGAGAAAGAAACTCTCTTTCTCGCGCAGCAGCGTGGCAAACTGACGGCGCTTCTCTTCCGTGACCCACTGAAACGTCTGCTGATAGTTGGCGATAAACTGGCTGAACAGGGCGGGCAGGTGAGGCAAATCCTGCGCCTGTGCCGCAATGTGCGGTGTGTCGGTCAGCAGCTGTTTGCAGTGCCAGATAAACTCGCTAAAACCGCTAAACCCCAGCTTCTGACACAGGCGCATAATAGTGGCCGTCGAGACAAAGGTCGCCTGCGCCAGCTCGCGTACCGTGATATTGCCCACCAGCAGCGGATGCTCCGTGAGATGGGCCAGGACGCGATATTCCGCGCGGGTCAGGGACTCCCCGCGCGTCAGCAGTGTTGCCAGTCGGTTATCCATTACTGAGCAGGTTCAATCGGCAGATCGTCCCTGGCGCCCCATTCGCTCCACGCACCGTCGTACAGGGTCACGTCGGTCACGCCGAGCGTTGCCAGCGCCAGAATCACCACGCAGGCGGTCACGCCGGAGCCACAGCTGGCAACCACAGGCTTATGCAAATCCACCCCCTGGCGGGCAAAAATCTCGCTCAGTTCATCGGTGGTTTTCAGCTCGCCTTCAAATACCAGATCGCCCCACGGCACGTTGAGTGCGCCGGGAATGTGTCCGCGTTTCAGGCCTGGACGGGGTTCATCAGCCTGGGCTGCAAAGCGTGGCGCCGGTCGGGCATCGACAATTTGCGCCGTTTTCTCGTGGCTCACCAGCAGAACGTCGGTGAGACGTTTCACGGCGTTTGGGTCCAGCGTCGCGTCAAAGTCGCCTTCCGGCAGAGCGACATCCCCTTGCTGAAGTGGCAGTTCATTGCGCTGCCAGCCTGCCAGGCCACCGGCCAGAATAGACACATTCTCTACGCCGAAGGTTTTCAGCATCCACCACGCGCGCGGAGCGGAGAACAGATTGCCCTCATCGTAAACCACCAGATGTTTATCGCGGCTCACGCCCAGCTCACGCATGGCCACGGCAAAGGCCTCCGGGCGCGGCATCATATGGGGCAGGGGAGAGGTGTGATCGGAGAGGGCTTCGATATCAAAAAAGACCGCGCCCGGAAGATGTCCGGCGCGGTATTCAGCGGGAACGTCGCGATGCTCCTGCCCTGGCGGGGCCATGCGCGCGTCGAGGATTTGCACTTCCGGGTCGTCGCTATGTTCGAGAAGCCAGTCGGCTGCGACAAAATATGAGGTGGACATGGGTGCCTCCATTTTTTCCTTAAAAAAGGATTGTCGGTGTTTTATCTGACACCGACAAGCAAACCACGTTCAACTCGCGAGCAACCCCCTATTTTTTCACCGCTTCGCCGTCCTGCCAGGCTTTTTGCAGCGCGGGCCAGTAGTCGCGGTTGGCCTCGATCATCTCATCGAGAATGGCTTTTGCATGTTCCATCGTCGGCACGGTGCGGTTCAGGGTGAATGCCTGCAGCGCCTTTTCGTAGCTGCCTTCGATGGTCGCTTCCACCAGCAGTTGCTCAGAGGCGAGCTGTTGTTGCAGCAACGTCTGATGGAACAGTGGCACCTGGCCCACGCGGATCGGCTCAGGCCCTTCGGAGGTGATATAGGCCGGGACTTCCACTACCGCGTCGTAAGGCAGGTTGGTGATCGCCCCCCGGTTTTCGACCATCACCAGATGGCGCTGACGCAGGTTGAACGCCAGCGAACGGGCCACATCGACAATAAACTCGCCGTGCACGCCGACGTGGAAGGCATCGGACAAAATCCCGGTACGTTTGTACTCTTCGGCGGCGGCAAACAGCTTTTTCTCGCGCCCGTTCATCACTTCGTTGGCACGGGTATAATCCGGGTTTTGATGCTCAACAATCTGATTTGGCATCAGGTAATACTGCAGATACGGGTTCGGCAGATATTCCGGGAAGTTATCCATGATCGGCTTGATGTTGCGCCAGGTTTTCACCCACGAGGGATCTGAGTGCTGCGGGTCGGTTTTGGCTGCATCTTCCGTCAGCAGGCCATATTTTGCGATGTGGCGGCGCAGCTCCGGCAATCTGTCCACGCCATCGACCAGCACGCGAGTAAACCAGCCGAAGTGGTTCAGGCCGAAATAGTCCACTTCCAGCTTGTGACGATCGACGCCCAGAATCGCGCCCATATTACGCATCGCTGCCACCGGCATATCGCAGATATTCAGCACGCGGGCGTTAGGACGCAGGCGACGTACGCCTTCAGCCACAATTGCCGCCGGGTTGGAGTAGTTCACGATCCACGCTTTCTCGTGTGCGTATCGCTCTACCAGATCGATCAGTTCGACCATCGGCAAAATTGTCCGTAGCCCGTATGCCAGCCCGCCAGGGCCGCAGGTTTCCTGACCGACGACGCCGTGGCGCAGGGGGATCTTCTCGTCCTGCTCGCGCATTTTATACTGACCAACGCGCATCTGGGCGAACACAAAATGGGCACCACTGAAGGCCACTTCCGGGTCGTGCGTCACGGTGAATTTAATGCTCTGGCTGTGGTCGCGAATCACTTTCTCGACCACGGGCGCGATGGTGTCCTGGCGCGCGGCGTCGATGTCGTAGAGGCGGATTTCCGCCAGCGGGAAATCCTGCAGCTGGACCATCAGGCTTTTCACAATGCCGGGTGTGTAGGTGCTGCCACCACCGGCAATGGAGAGAATAAAGGGAGGTTTAAACATGTTTGGCTCCTTCAGAGAAACGTCTCAACGGCTTCTCGCATTTTTTTGACGTGCAGCCCGTAGACCACCTGAACGTTGTTACCTTGTTTGATAATTCCTTTTGCACCCGTCGCCTTGAGCCGTGGCTCATCGATGATGCCGACATCTTTCACGGTGACGCGCAGTCGGGTGTAGCAGTTATCCACCACTTCAATATTTTCTCGCCCGCCGAGACCGACCACGATGGACTCGCCCAGCCCGTCGTTGCTGCCTTTCGCCTGATACTCCTGCTTGCTGTACAGACGAGTTTCCTGTTCGTTGTCCTCACGGCCCGGTGTTTTCATGTTGAAACGCAGGATCAGGAAGCGGAACACGATGAAATAGAGCGCGAACATAATCAGCCCGACGACGATATACATCGGCCAGTTGGACTTCTCTGTGCCCAGCGGCAGGTTGTAGAGAATGAAATCGATAATGCCGTTGGCGCCGATGGCATGAACGCCAAACAGATAGAACAGCATCATGCCAATCCCGGTCAGCACCGCATGCACCACAAACAGCAGCGGGGCGACAAACAGGAAGGAGAATTCGAGCGGTTCGGTTACGCCGACCAGCAGCGAAGTCAGCGCCGCCGGGATCAGGATGGCTTTCGCCAGCGCTTTGCGCTCCGGTCGGGCGGTCATATACATCGCCAGCGCTGCGGCAGGCAGGCCGAACATTTTGCTTATTCCGCGTGCATCCCATACGACCGTGCTGCTGAGCTGTTTCACTTCCGGGCAGGCCATTTCGGCGAAGTAGATATTCCGTGCGCCCTGATAGACGGTGCCGCACACCTCCTGCGTCCCGCCCAGTTCGGTGTACAGGAACGGCGTATAGACCAGGTGATGCAGACCGGTTGGCACCAGGATGCGCTCAAGGAAACCGTAAATTGCCACGCCAAACGGACCAGAACCTTTAATGGCTAATGCCATGGCGCTAATGCCATGCTGGGCAAAGGGCCACAGCTCGCTCATCACCACGCCAAGCAGCATCGACACGGGCAGCATGATAATCGCCACGAAACAGTGCCCGGAGTAGATCGCCATAGCGCCATTAAACTGTACGCCAGAGTATTTGTTGTACAGATATCCCGACAGGGCACCGGTCAGAATACCGGCGAAAACGCCCATCTCCAGAACCTGCACGCCTAATACCATGCTCTGTCCGGCGGCTTTCATCTGATCGGCGGGGGCGAGATGCCCTTGTAGCTGGAGCGTCACATTCATGGCGTTGATAAACACCACAAAAGTCACCAGACCGATAAGCGCCGCGTAACCTTTGTCCCGCGTGGCGAGGCCAACAGGAATGCCCACTGCAAAGACCAGCGCAAGATTGACCAGCACCGAGACCGCAGATTTAGCAATCAGCTGGCCAATGTGTTGAATCAGAGGATGGCCGAGAAACGGCACATACTCGGCAAGATTACCGTTACCCAGCACGTTGCCGAAGGCGATAAACAGCCCGACAATCGGTAAGATAAGTACCGGTCCGTACAGTGATTTTCCGAAATTTTGTAGGGCGTTCACGGCTCGTTTCATGGCTATCTCTCTTAGTGAACCGCGCACTCAGCGTGCGTCTAAGATGTAAACTAGCAGGTGATCTGTCTGGATATCTAGCTATCTTATTGTTTTAAAAACAAATGACGCTAAAGGTTACATGTAACCTTTAGCACTGTGATCTGAACGATGATCGGTATCGCAGCCGCAGGAGAGTCGGGAGCAATCTGCGAGGCGCTTTCCAGATTCTAAGATTGGACTTTTGTATTCGTGAAACTTGCGGATAATACTTATTCGGATGACGACTAACAGGCTCCACGGACCAGGGATAAAGGATGACACCGTTTCGCTTAGCTGCGCTTTCGCTCGCGCTTCTCACCACGTTTACACTCGTTGGTTGCGATAACAACGACGATAAACCTCAGGCGGCCGCACCCGCGGCTTCCACCACCACATCAGAAGCGCCCGCCAAACCGGATGCGGATAAGCTCGCGAAACTCGCCGCGCAGAGTGAGAGCAAAGCGCTCACGCTGCTCGATGCCTCGGAAGTTCAGCTCGATGGCGCATCCACTCTGGTTCTGACGTTTTCGGTTCCGCTCAACCCCGATCAGGATTTTGCCCGCACGGTTCACGTCGTCGATAAAAAGAGCGGCAAAGTGGACGGTGCCTGGGAGCTCGCGCCAAATCTGAAAGAGCTGCGCCTGCGCCATCTGGAGCCGAATCGCAATCTGGTGGTCACCGTGGAGCGCGATTTGCAGGCGTTGAACAAAGCGACCTTTGGCATCGACTACGAAAAAGCGATCACCACTCGGGATATTGAACCGACTGTCGGCTTTGCCAGCCGGGGTTCGCTCCTGCCGGGGAAAGTGGTCGAAGGCCTGCCGGTGATGGCGCTGAACGTCAACAACGTGGATGTAAACTTTTACCGCGTGAAGCCGGAATCGCTGGCGTCATTTGTGAGCCAGTGGGAGTACCGTAACTCCCTGAGCAACTGGGAATCGGATAATCTGCTTAAGATGGCCGAGCTGGTCTATACCGGGCGCTTCGATCTCAATCCGGCGCGCAATACCCGCGAAAAACTGCTGCTGCCGCTGCGCGATATCAAACCGTTGCAGCAGTCCGGCGTCTATATCGCGGTGATGAATCAGGCGGGGCATTACAACTACAGCAATGCTGCCACGCTCTTCACCCTCAGTGACGTGGGCTTGTCTGCGCACCGCTATCACAATCGTCTCGATATCTTCACTCAGAGCTTAGAGAACGGCGCGGCACAGTCCGGTGTTGAAGTCCTGCTGCTGAATGACAAAGGCCAGACGCTGGCGCAGGGCACCAGCGATGGCGACGGCCATGCAAAACTCGAAACGGACAAAGAGGCGGCGCTGATTCTGGCCCGTAAAGACGGCCAGACGACGCTACTGGATCTTAAACTCCCGGCGCTGGACCTGGCGGAATTTGATATCGCAGGCGGGCCTGGTTATAGCAAGCAGTTCTTTATGTTTGGCCCGCGCGATCTCTATCGTCCCGGGGAGACCGTGATCCTCAACGGTCTGCTGCGCGACAGCGACGGCAAACCGCTGGCCGATCAGCCTGTGAAGCTGGAAGTGCTGCGCCCGGATGGGCAGGTGGCGCGAACCGTCGTCAGCCAGCCTGAAAATGGTCTTTATCGCTTCAACTATCCACTGGAAAGCGGCGCGCAGACCGGCATGTGGCATGTGCGCGCGAATACGGGCGACAATCAGCAGCGTTTGTGGGATTTCCACGTCGAAGATTTCATGCCAGAACGTATGGCACTGAATCTGACCGGGCAGAAAACGCCGGTTTCGGTACAGGATGAGGTCAATTTCGACGTTGTCGGCTACTACCTGTACGGCGCACCGGCTAACGGCAACAGTCTGCAGGGCCAGCTTTTCCTGCGTCCGCTGCGTGAAGCGGTCAGCGCGTTGCCGGGATTCCAGTTCGGTGATATTGCGGAAGAGAATCTCAGCCGCAGCCTCGATGAAGTGCAATTGACGCTGAATGAGCAGGGGCGCGGTCAGGTTGCCACGGAAAGCCAGTGGAAGGAGGTGCACTCTCCGCTGCAGTTGATTCTGCAGGCCAGCCTGCTGGAGTCTGGTGGTAGGCCGATCACGCGCCGTGCAGAGCAGGCCATCTGGCCTGCTGCTGCGCTGCCGGGTATCCGCCCTCAGTTCGCCAGCAAAGCGGTGTATGACTATCGCACGGACACCACGGTAAACCAGCCGATTGTCGATGAAAACGGTAACGCCAGTTTTGACATTGTTTATGCCGACGCCAGCGGCGCGAAAAAAGCCGTATCGGATCTTCAGGTACGCCTGATCCGCGAGCGCCGCGACTATTACTGGAACTGGTCTGAAAGCGACGGCTGGTTGTCTCAGTTCGATCAGAAAGATCTGGTGGAGGGCGAGCAGGCACTGACGCTCAAGGCCGACGAAACGGGCAAAGTGACCTTCCCCGTTGAGTGGGGCTCTTACCGTCTGGAAGTCAAAGCCCCTGACGATATGGTCAGCAGCGTGCGTTTCTGGGCCGGTTACAGCTGGCAAGATAACAGTGACGGCACCGGGGCCGCGCGCCCTGACCGCGTCATGCTGAAACTCGACAAACCCGCTTATCAGCCAGGTGACACCATTAAACTGCATGTTGCAGCACCGGCAGCGGGTAAAGGCTACGCGATGATCGAGTCCAGCGAAGGTCCGCTGTGGTGGAAAGAGATCGACGTCCCGGCGAACGGGCTGGACCTCTCCATTCCGGTCGATAAAGCCTGGAAGCGTCACGATCTTTACCTCAGCACGCTGGTGGTACGTCCGGGAGATAAATCCAAATCCGCCACGCCGAAACGTGCGGTGGGTATTCTGCATCTGCCGATGGGTGATGAAAATCGTCGACTCACGCTGGCCCTGGATACACTACAGAAAATTCGCCCGAATCAGTCGCTGTCAGTGAAGGTCAAAGCCAGCGTGAAAGACGGCAGTGTGCCACAGAAAGTGAACGTGCTGGTGTCCGCTGTCGATAGCGGCGTTCTGAACATTACCGATTATGTCACGCCCGATCCGTGGGAAGCGTTCTTTGGTCAGAAGCGTTACGGCGCGGATATCTACGATATTTACGGTCAGGTGATTGAAGGCCAGGGAAGGATGGCGGCACTGCGCTTTGGTGGTGACGGCGATGAGCTGAAACGCGGCGGTAAACCGCCGGTGAATCATGTCACCATTATTGCCCAGCAGGCGCAGCCTGTGGCGCTGGATGACAATGGCGAAGGGACGATTACTCTGCCGATTGGCGACTTCAACGGCGAGCTGCGCGTCATGGCGCAGGCCTGGACGGCGGATGATTTTGGTAGCAGCGAGGGCAAAGTGATTGTTGCGGCGCCGGTGATTACCGAACTCAACACGCCACGCTTCCTGGCCAGTGGTGACTCAACAAGGCTGACGCTGGATCTGACTAACCTCACCGACAAACCGCAGACGCTGAACGTCGCGTTGAGCGCATCGGGATTGATGGAGCTCGAAGGCGCACAACCGCAGCCCGTTCAGCTTGAACCGGGCACGCGAACCACGCTGTTTGTTCCGGTGAGAGCCCTGGACGGTTACGGTGACGGCGAAATCACCGCGCAGGTGACTGGCCTTCAGTTGCCAGGAGAAACTTTCGCACCGCAGAACAAGAGCTGGAAAATTGGCGTGCGTCCGGCTTTCCCTGCACAGACGGTGAATACGGGAACCATGCTAAACCCAGGCGAAAGCTGGACGGCACCGGCTCAGCACATCACGGGATTCTCACCGGCTACCCTGCAAGGTCAACTGCTGCTCAGCGGTAAACCACCGCTGAACCTGGCGCGTTATATCCGCGAATTGCAGGCCTATCCATACGGTTGCCTGGAACAAACCGCAAGCGGCCTGTTCCCGTCGCTCTATACCAACGCGGCGCAGCTGACTGCGCTCGGCATCAAAGGCGATACGGATGACAAACGCCGTGCGGCGATTGATATCGGCATCTCCCGTTTGCTGCAAATGCAGCGTGATGACGGCGGTTTTGCCCTCTGGGATAAAAATGGCCCGGAAGAGTATTGGCTGACGGCCTACGTCACCGATTTCCTGGTCCGTGCGGGTGAGCAGGGTTACAGCGTTCCGGCCGAGGCGGTGAACAATGCCAACAATCGTCTTCTGCGCTATCTGCAGGATCCTGGCATGATGTCTATTCGCTACAGCGATGATACGCAGGCGAGTAAATTTGCAGTTCAGGCCTATGCGGCACTGGTACTGGCTCGCCAGCAAAAAGCACCGCTGGGTGCACTGCGTGAAATCTGGGAGCGTCGTGCGCAGACCGGTTCGGGTCTGCCGTTGATGCAGCTGGGGATGGCGTTGAAACTGATGGGCGATGCGCCACGCAGCCAGCAGGCGCTGGATCTGGCCTTGAAAACCTCGCGCAGTGACAGCAAAAACTGGATGGCGGATTACGGCAGCCCATTGCGTGACAACGCCCTGATGCTCTCCCTGCTGGAAGAGTACAAACTGCTGCCGGATGCGCAGAACACGCTGCTGAATACGTTGTCTCAGCAGGCGTTCAGCCAGCGCTGGCTCTCAACACAGGAAAGCAACGCGCTGTTCCTGGCCGGTCGTTTATTGCCGACACTTTCAGGCACCTGGCAGGCAACCACCAGCCTCTCGGATAAAGCGCTGAGCGGCGATAAGGCTCAGACACAAAATGTGAGTGGCGATCAGTTGGGCGCATTGCAGGTCACCAACAGTGGCACCACGCCGCTGTGGGTCCGTCTCGACAGCACGGGCTATCCGGATTATGCCCCGGAGCCATCGTCCAACGTTCTGCAAATCGAGCGTCATATTCTCGCCACCGATGGCAGCAGCAAATCGCTCTCTTCTCTGAAAAGCGGTGAACTGGTGCTGGTGTGGCTGGAAGTGAAGGCAAATCAGAATGTCCCGGATGCGCTGGTGGTCGATTTACTTCCGGCAGGACTTGAGCTAGAAAACCAGAACCTGGCCAGCAGCAGCGCCAGCCTTCAGGATAGCGGCAGCGAAGTGCAGAATCTGCTCAACCAGATGCAGCAGGCGGACATTCAGCATATGGAATTCCGCGACGACCGCTTTGTTGCTGCGGTGCCCGTGAACGAAGGGCAGCCTGTGACGCTGGTGTATCTGGCTCGTGCCGTTACTCCGGGAACGTATCAGGTTCCGGTACCGATGGTTGAATCCATGTATGTTCCGCAATGGCGGGCAACGGGCGCAGCAAGCGGCCCGCTGATTGTTGTTCCATAAGGTGACGTTATCTCGACTCATTCGCTCCCGTTGGCTTTGGCTGGCGGGAGCGATTCTTATTGTATGGGCGCTGATTGTTGTCGCCGATCGCCTGTGGCCGTTGCCTTTAAAAGAGGTCAATCCTGCACGGGTGGTGGTCGATGAGAAAGGTACACCCCTCTGGCGTTTTGCCGATAACGATGGGATCTGGCGCTATCCGGTCACCATTGAAGATGTCTCTCCGCGCTACCTCGAAGCCCTGATCCAGTATGAAGATCGCTGGTTCTGGGATCATCCCGGCGTTAATCCGTTCTCCGTTTTGCGTGCAGCCTGGCAGGATCTGAGTTCCGGTAAAGTGGTTTCGGGCGGCAGTACCCTTACCATGCAGGTGGCACGACTGCTTGATCCGCATCCACGTACTTTTGGCGGTAAAGTGCGTCAGCTATGGCGGGCGATGCAGCTCGAATGGCACCTGTCAAAACGCGAGATCCTCACGCTCTATCTCAACCGTGCTCCCTTTGGGGGGACGTTACAGGGCGTCGGTGCGGCCAGCTGGGCCTATCTCGGGAAATCACCGGCGCAGTTAAGCTACTCAGAGGCTGCGTTGCTGGCGGTTCTTCCCCAGGCACCGAGCCGTCTGCGTCCGGACCGCTGGCCAGAGCGCGCGGAGGCCGCGCGTAATAAAGTGCTAGAGCGCATGGTGACGCAGAGCGTCTGGAGTGCGCAGCAGGTTAAAGAGTCGCGTGAAGAGCCGGTCTGGCTTGCTCCCCGGCAAATGCCGCAGCTGGCTCCGCTATTTTCCCGCATGATGCTGAGTAAAAGTCGCGACAACAAAATTGTCACTACGCTGGATGCTTCGCTGCAACGTCAGATGGAAGAGCTGGCGATGAACTGGAAATCCAGGCTTCCGCCGCGTAGCTCACTGGCGATGATCGTTGTTGATCACACCACAATGAAAGTACGCGGTTGGGTTGGCTCAGTGGATATCAATGATGACAGTCGTTTTAGTCATGTCGATATGGTGAGCGCGATCCGATCGCCGGGATCGGTGCTGAAACCCTTTGTCTACGGAATGGCACTCGATGAAGGCCTGATCCATCCCGCCTCGTTGTTACAGGATGTTCCGCGGCGCACGGGAGATTACCGACCGGGTAACTTCGACAGCGGTTTTCACGGCCCCGTCAGCATGAGCGAGGCGCTGGTGCGCTCCCTGAACCTTCCCGCCGTGCAAGTGCTGGAAGCTTATGGCCCAAAACGTTTCACCGGAATGCTGAGCAATGTCGGTTTACGCCTGATCCTTCCGCCTGGCGCGCAGCCTAATTTATCGCTGATCCTGGGCGGTGCGGGGGCGCGGCTCTCAGAGATTACCGCCGCTTACAGCGCCTTTGCCCGTCAAGGGAAAGCGGGGCGGTTACGCCTGCAGCCGGGCGATCCGTTGATTGAGCGTCCGCTGCTCTCGCCTGGCTCGGCGTGGATCATTCGCCGAATTTTAGGCAACGAAGCGCAGCCGCTGCCGGATAGCGCACTGCCGCAGGTTGCACCGCTGGCGTGGAAAACCGGTACCAGCTATGGCTATCGTGATGCCTGGGCCATTGGCCTGAACGCGCGCTACATCATTGGGATCTGGACCGGACGCCCGGACGGGACACCCGTTGCCGGGCAGTTTGGATTCGCCAGCGCCGTGCCAGTGCTGAACCAGGTCAATAATATGCTGCAGTCGAGTTCAACGGTGGATGAAGGGCGCTTGCCGCGCGATCCGCGCCCGGCGTCGGTCAGTCGCGGTGTGATCTGCTGGCCCGGCGGGCAATCCCTGCCTGAAGGGAGTGAGAACTGCCGTCGCAGGCTCGCGACCTGGTTGCTTGACGGCAGTCAGCCGCCCACACTGTTATTGCCAGAGCAAGAGGGAATCCGCGGGATTCGCTTCCCGGTCTGGCTGGATAACCAGGGCAAACGCGTCGCGGCTGATTGCCCCGGCGCGCAGGAGAAAATCCTCGACGTCTGGCCGTTACCGCTTGAACCCTGGCTTCCTGCTTCTGAACGCCGGGCGGTACGCGTTCCGGCACCGTCAACCACCTGTCCTCCGCTGGCGCAAGATTCCCCTGCGCCGTTGATGCTCTCCGGTGTACGTGAGGGGGCATTGATCAAACGCCTGCCCGGTGAGTCACGCGTATCGCTGCCGCTACAGGCAATTGGCAGCGACAGTGAGCGCTGGTGGTTCCTGAATGGCGAACCGCTGAATGTGAAAGGGCGCGCTTACACTTTACAGCTTGATAAAGCAGGGGATTATCAGTTACTGGTAATGGATGAGACGGGGCAAGTCGCTACGGTCAATTTCACCCTGCAGTAGCGAAAAACCCATCCGGGATGTGAGCTGTTGCTAAAACTCGTCTTATTTTAAAAAAATGTTACGTTGAACCATAGGCAATGGCGTTTTTGCTCTCTATAATCCGCGCCATCTTATACAGACGTATGCAAAACAACAGAACATAACACAGAGGTTATCATGGCTATTGAACGTACTTTTTCCATCATCAAACCAAACGCGGTGGCAAAAAACGTTATTGGCAGCATCTTTGCTCGCTTTGAATCTGCAGGGTTCAAAATCGTTGGCACCAAAATGCTGCATCTGACCGTTGAACAGGCTCGCGGTTTCTACGCTGAGCACGACGGCAAACCTTTCTTCGATGGCCTGGTTGAGTTCATGACCTCCGGTCCAATCGTGGTTTCCGTACTGGAAAGCGAAAACGCAGTACAGCGTCACCGCGATCTGCTGGGTGCAACTAACCCGGCTAACGCACTGGCTGGCACTCTGCGTGCAGATTACGCTGACAGCTTCACCGAGAACGGCACCCACGGTTCCGACTCTGTAGAATCTGCTGCGCGCGAAATCGCTTACTTCTTCGCCGAAGGCGAAGTGTGCGCTCGTACCCGCTAATTCCTCAGGGAAGGGTATAAATTTGGTAAAAGTCGCGTGCAAACGTGGCATCCCTGCGCCAGACTTTGTACAATGCAACGCCCCGGAAGAGCAAAGCGCTCACCGGGGCGTTTCTTTTCAACCCTCCACGGGCCATAACGTGTAACAACGAGGCCGGAAAATATTATGTCTGAACTAGTTAACACCTCTGAAGTCGCCATTGCCGCGGTTCCTAATAAAAATGGAAAAATTAACCTGCTGGATCTGAACCGTCAGCAGATGCGCGAGTTTTTCAAAGAGATGGGCGAGAAGCCGTTTCGTGCCGATCAGGTCATGAAATGGATGTACCACTATTGCAGCGACAACTTTGATGACATGACTGACATCAACAAAGTGCTGCGTAACAAACTCAAAGAAGTCGCTGAAATCCGCGCACCGGAAGTGGTGGAAGAGCAGCGTTCTTCTGACGGCACTATCAAATGGGCGATTGCAGTTGGCGATCAGCGCGTTGAAACCGTGTACATCCCGGAAGAAGATCGCGCGACTCTGTGCGTCTCCTCTCAGGTTGGTTGTGCACTGGAGTGCAAATTCTGCTCGACGGCGCAGCAGGGCTTTAACCGTAACCTGCGCGTGTCTGAAATTATCGGCCAGGTATGGCGCGCGGCGAAAATCGTCGGCGCGGCAAAAGTGACCGGCACACGTCCTATCACCAACGTGGTGATGATGGGCATGGGCGAGCCACTGCTGAACCTGACCAACGTCGTTCCGGCGATGGAAATCATGCTTGATGACTTCGGCTTTGGTTTGTCCAAACGTCGCGTGACCCTCTCCACCTCTGGCGTTGTGCCTGCGCTGGATAAACTGGGCGACATGATTGACGTGGCGCTGGCGATCTCCCTGCATGCACCGAACGATGAAATTCGTGACGAAATTGTGCCGATCAACAAAAAGTACAATATCGAAACCTTCCTCGCGGGTGTGCGTCGCTACCTCGAAAAGTCCAACGCCAACCAGGGCCGCGTGACCATCGAATATGTGATGCTGGACCATGTGAATGACGAAACCGATCATGCGCATCAGTTGGCTGAATTGCTGAAAGACACGCCGTGCAAGATTAACTTGATCCCATGGAACCCGTTCCCGGGGGCGCCGTATGGCCGTAGTTCTAACAGCCGTATCGATCGTTTCTCCAAGGTACTGATGGAGTACGGTTTCACCACCATCGTGCGTAAAACCCGTGGTGATGATATCGATGCCGCCTGCGGCCAGCTGGCCGGTGATGTGATCGACCGTACCAAGCGTACGCTGCGTAAGCGCATGCAGGGTGAGGCGATTGAGGTCAAAGCTGTGTGATTCGTATGCGTCGCGGTGCAGGTTTGTACCGTGACGCATTAGCTTACTGAATATTCAGCCACGTAGATTGTGATTGCTGAATAATTACGGTGCGTTTCAGACGACTTTAAGGCAGTATGTAACGTCGCAACAACAGTTTAGCCTCATGAGTAGCGCTGCACTGTCAACTAAAGCCGGACAGTCTTATACTAACTGTCTGTCTAAGGTTAAATGACCAGAAGTTTCGCGGTGCGGGTGGCATTGTGACTCACCGGCGCCTGAACCCTAATTTACACGTACCAGTAAGTAGTTGTAGCGAATGAATACTGAAGCCACTCACGACCAAAATGAAGCACTCTCCACGGGCGTTCGTCTTCGCAATGCCCGTGAACAACTCGGACTCAGCCAGCAAGCTGTTGCAGAACGCTTGTGCCTGAAGGTTTCCACGGTTCGCGATATTGAAGAAGACAAGGCTCCGGCCGATCTTGCTTCAACGTTTCTGCGTGGTTACATCCGCTCTTATGCAAAACTGGTGCATATCCCTGAAGAAGAACTGTTGCCAATGATGGAAAAACAGGCACCGGTACGTGCGGCGAAAGTCGCGCCGATGCAGACCTTCTCTCTGGGCAAACGTCGCAAAAAACGTGATGGCTGGCTGATGAGCTTTACCTGGCTGGTACTGTTTGTGGTGATTGGTCTGACGGGCGCATGGTGGTGGCAAAACCACAAAGCGCAGCAGGAAGAGATCACCACGATGGCTGACCAGTCCTCTGCCGAGCTAAACAATTCCGGTAACGACGGCGCGCAAAGCGTGCCGTTAAACACCGACAGCAGCGCCACTTCCGGCGAACCGCAAACTGCTGCTACCGATTCTCAGGCTGTTGAACCTGCCCAAACGCCAGCGCCGGCCACCACACCGGACCAGACGACAGCGCAAAATGCTGTTGTGGCACCGTCTCAGGCGAATGTGGATAACGCTCCAGCGGCGGCGACATCTGCCGCTACGGCGAACACTACACAGCCGCTGCCAACCGACCAGGCTGGCGTCGCAGGGGCAACCACTGCCGATCCTAACGCGCTGGTGATGAACTTCTCTGCCGACTGTTGGCTGGAAGTGACGGATGCAACAGGTAAAAAACTGTTCAGTGGCCTGCAGCGTAAAGATGGCACATTAAATCTAACCGGTCAGGCTCCGTATAAGCTTAAAATCGGTGCTCCGGCTGCGGTGCAGATCCAGTATCAAGGAAAACCTGTCGATCTGAGCCGTTTTATCAGAACTAACCAGGTTGCGCGTCTTACCGTTAATGCCGAACAATCAGCAGCACAGTAACAGGCGAGTAACGCGGGAGACTTTTCATGCATAATCAGGCTCCGATTCAACGTAGAAAATCTAAGCGGATTTACGTTGGGAATGTGCCGATTGGTGATGGTGCACCCATTGCCGTTCAGTCGATGACCAACACCCGTACCACGGATGTTGAGGCGACGGTCAATCAAATCAAAGCATTAGAGCGCGTAGGTGCGGATATTGTCCGCGTCTCCGTGCCGACCATGGATGCCGCCGAGGCATTCAAACTCATCAAGCAGCAGGTTAATGTTCCGCTGGTTGCCGATATCCACTTCGATTACCGAATCGCGCTGAAAGTCGCGGAATATGGTGTGGATTGTCTGCGTATCAACCCAGGTAACATCGGCAGCGAAGAGCGTATTCGTTCGGTCGTTGACTGCGCCCGCGATAAAAATATTCCTATCCGCATCGGCGTTAACGCCGGATCGCTGGAAAAAGATCTGCAGGAAAAATACGGCGAACCGACGCCGCAAGCGCTGCTGGAATCAGCCATGCGCCATGTGGATCATCTCGATCGCCTCAACTTCGATCAGTTCAAAGTCAGTGTGAAAGCGTCTGATGTTTTCCTGGCCGTTGAATCCTATCGCCTGCTGGCGAAGCAAATCGATCAGCCGCTGCACCTTGGGATCACCGAAGCCGGTGGCTTACGCAGTGGTTCTGTGAAGTCGGCGATCGGCCTTGGGCTGCTGCTTTCCGAAGGGATCGGCGACACGCTGCGTGTCTCGCTGGCAGCCGATCCAGTGGAAGAGATTAAAGTCGGTTTCGACATTCTGAAATCCCTGCGCATTCGTGCTCGCGGGATCAACTTCATTGCGTGTCCAACCTGTTCGCGTCAGGAGTTTGACGTTATCGGTACGGTCAACGCGCTGGAGCAGCGTCTGGAAGATCTGATTACGCCGATGGATGTCTCTATTATCGGCTGCGTGGTGAACGGTCCTGGTGAAGCGCTGGTGTCAACGCTTGGCGTGACCGGCGGCAACAAGAAAAGCGGCCTCTATGAAGATGGGATCCGTAAAGACCGTCTGGACAATAACGACATGATCGATCAGCTGGAAGCCCGCATCCGCGCAAAAGCGACGATGCTGGACGAAGCCCAGCGCATCAGCATTCAGCAAGTTGAAAAATAACGTGATGGGAAGCGTCAGGCTTCCCATGTATGATTGAACCCATTCTTTGGGTTTTTTTTGTATATAGAAAGAGAATAAACGTGGCAAAAAACATTCAAGCCATCCGCGGCATGAACGATTATCTGCCTGGCGAAACCGCCATCTGGCAGCGCATTGAAGGCACTCTGAAACAGGTGCTCGGCAGCTACGGTTACAGCGAAATCCGTTTGCCGATTGTAGAGCAGACCCCGTTATTTAAACGCGCGATCGGCGAAGTGACCGACGTCGTTGAAAAAGAGATGTATACCTTTGAAGACCGCAACGGCGATAGCCTGACGCTGCGTCCGGAAGGTACGGCAGGTTGTGTCCGCGCCGGCATCGAACATGGTCTCCTGTACAATCAGGAGCAGCGTCTGTGGTATATCGGCCCGATGTTCCGCCACGAACGCCCGCAAAAAGGCCGTTATCGTCAGTTTAATCAGCTGGGTGTGGAAGTCTTTGGCCTGCAAGGTCCGGATATCGACGCTGAGCTGATCATGCTGACGGCGCGCTGGTGGCGTGAGCTGGGGATTTCTCAGCACGTTGCGCTGGAGCTGAACTCCATTGGCTCCCTGGAAGCGCGTGCGAACTACCGTGATGCGTTAGTCGCATTCCTGGAACAGCACAAAGATAAGCTGGATGAAGACTGCCAGCGTCGCATGTACAGCAATCCGCTGCGCGTTCTGGATTCCAAGAACCCGGAAGTGCAGGCGCTGCTGAACGATGCCCCGGCGCTGGGTGACTATCTGGATGACGATTCCCGCGAGCATTTTGCTGGTCTGTGCAAACTGCTGGAAGCGGCCGGTATTGCTTATACCGTGAACCAGCGTCTGGTGCGCGGTCTGGATTACTATAACCGCACGGTATTTGAGTGGGTCACCACCAGCCTGGGTTCTCAGGGTACCGTGTGTGCAGGCGGTCGTTATGACGGTCTGGTGGAACAGCTGGGTGGCCGTGCTGCACCTGCAGTAGGTTTCGCAATGGGTCTTGAACGACTTGTTTTGCTGGTTCAGGCAGTTAATCCGGAATTTAAAGCAGATTCCGTTGTCGATATATACCTGGTGGCCTCAGGTGCGGATACGCAGTCTGCGGCAATGCAGTTTGCCGAACGTCTGCGCGATGCGCTGCCGGGCGTTAAGCTGATGACTAACCATGGTGGTGGCAACTTCAAAAAGCAGTTTGCCCGTGCCGACAAATGGGGCGCAAGTATCGCACTGGTGCTGGGCGAGTCCGAAGTGGCTGCTGGCGAAGTGGTGGTAAAAGACCTGCGCTCTGGTGAGCAAACAACCGTAACGCAGGATAGCGTTGCCGCGCACTTGCGCACTTTACTGGGCTAAGGGGAAGAACAGCGTGGAAATGTACGAGAACGAAAACGACCAGGTTGATGCGATTAAACGCTTCTTTGCCGAAAATGGCAAAGCCCTGGCCGTTGGGGTGATTTTGGGTGTGGGCGCGCTGATGGGTTGGCGTTACTGGAATAGCCATCAGGCTGATTCCGCGCGTGATGCTTCCCTGTCCTATGAAAATACCGTGAGCGCAATTCGTGCCGATCAGCCGCAAACGCTGGCTGCTGCGGAGAAATTTGCTGCTGACAACAAAAATACTTACGGTGCACTGGCATCGCTCGAAGTGGCTCAGCAGTTCGTTGATAAAAATGAACTGGATAAAGCCGCCGCGCAGCTGACTCAGGGTCTCGCTGCAGCCAGCGATGACAATCTGAAAGCGGTGATTAATCTGCGCCTGGCGCGTATTCAGGTCCAGCAGAACAAAGCCGACGACGCGCTGAAAACCCTCGACACTGTCAAAGGTGAAGGTTTTGCAGCCATCGTTGCTGACCTGCGTGGTGAAGCTCTGCTGAGCAAAGGCGACAAACAAGGCGCGCGCAGCGCGTGGGAAGCGGGCGTGAAAAGTAACGCCTCACCTGCGCTGAGCGAAATGATGCAGATGAAAATAAATAATTTGTCCGTCTGAGAGGGACCCGATGCAATTGCGTAAATTACTTCTGCCAGGACTGCTTTCTGTTACGTTATTGAGTGGCTGTTCACTGTTCAGTGGCGAAGAAGATGTTGTAAAAATGTCCCCGCTGCCGACTGTTGAAAATCAGTTTACCCCGTCAACCGCGTGGAGCTCTTCCGTGGGTGATGGAATCGGTGATTTCTATTCCAACCTGCATCCGGCGTATGCCGATAGCGTTGTCTATGCGGCTGATCGCAAAGGCACCGTGCGCGCGTTCAACGCCGATGACGGGAAAGAAGTCTGGTCGGTCAATCTGGCCGAAAAAGACGGTTGGTTCTCCCGTACGCCAGCACTGCTCTCGGGCGGCGTGACCGTTTCCGGCGGTCATGTTTATATCGGTAGCGAAAAAGCGCAGGTCTATGCGCTGAACGCCAGCGACGGCTCTATTGCATGGCAAACTCGCGTAGCGGGTGAAGCCCTGTCTCGTCCGGTTGTGAGCGACGGTCTGGTGCTGATTCATACCAGCAACGGCCAGCTGCAGGCGCTGAACGAAGCTGACGGTGCCGTGAAATGGACTGTGAACCTGGACATGCCAGCCCTGTCTCTGCGCGGCGAATCTGCCCCTGCGACCGCGTTTGGTGCGGCTATCGTGGGCGGTGATAACGGTCGCGTCAGCGCCGTGCTGATGCAGCAGGGTCAGATGATCTGGCAGCAGCGTATCTCTCAGGCAACCGGTCCGACTGAAATTGACCGTCTGAGCGACGTCGATACCACGCCCGTTATCGTGGACAACGTGGTTTATGCGCTGGCTTACAACGGCAACCTGACGGCGCTGGATCTGCGCAGCGGCCAGGTTATGTGGAAACGTGAGCTGGGTTCAGTGAACGATTTCGTGGTCGAGGGCAACCGCATCTACCTGGTGGATCAGAACGACCGTCTGCTGGCGCTGAACACCGACGGTGGTGTCACGCTGTGGACGCAGAGCGATCTGCTGCACCGTCTGCTGACCGCACCTGCGCTGTACAATGGCAGCCTGGTGGTGGGCGATAGCGAAGGTTATATGCACTGGATTGATCCGGAAACGGGTCGCTTCGTGGCGCAGGAAAAAGTCGACAGCTCTGGTTTCCTGACCGATTCGGTTGTGGCTGACGGCAAACTGCTGATCCAGGCAAAAGACGGTACGCTCTACGCGATCACGCGTTAATCGTCTCGTTTGTAGTATAATAAACGGCTCCTGTTAACTCAGGGGCCGTTTTGACTTTTATAAAAACGCCGCAACTGCGACGTTTATTTGAATTTTATGAGGCTTCAAACATGGTACCTGTGGTCGCGCTTGTCGGGCGCCCGAACGTTGGAAAATCCACTCTTTTTAACCGTTTAACACGCACCCGTGATGCGCTGGTGGCGGATTTCCCGGGGCTGACTCGTGACCGTAAGTACGGTCGTGCTGAAGTGGAAGGTCGCGAGTTTATCTGTATCGATACGGGTGGTATCGACGGTACAGAAGACGGTGTGGAAACGCGCATGGCAGAGCAATCTCTGCTGGCGATTGAAGAAGCGGACATTGTTCTGTTCATGGTAGACGCACGTGCGGGCCTGATGCCTGCCGATACGGCTATCGCCAAACACCTGCGCTCTCGCGAAAAGCCAACCTTCCTGGTGGCGAACAAAACTGATGGTATTGATGCCGATCAGGCGGTAGCGGATTTCTGGGCCCTGGGCCTTGGTGAAATCTACCCGATTGCCGCGTCTCATGGCCGCGGTGTCACCAGCCTGCTCGAAACCGTTCTGCTGCCGTGGGTTGACGAAGTAAACCCGCCGGAAGAAGTGGACGAAGACGCTGAATACTGGGCGCAGTTCGAAGCCGATCAAGAGGGCGCAGAAGAAGAACCTGAGGATGATTTTAATCCGCAGGATCTGCCGATTAAACTGGCTATCGTCGGTCGTCCGAACGTAGGTAAGTCCACATTGACCAACCGTATTCTCGGCGAAGACCGCGTGGTGGTCTACGACATGCCGGGCACGACGCGTGACAGTATTTACATCCCGATGGAACGTGACGAGCGCGAATATGTGCTGATCGACACCGCGGGCGTGCGTAAGCGCGGGAAAATCACCGATGTAGTGGAAAAATTCTCCGTTATCAAAACGCTGCAGGCGATTGAAGATGCGAACGTGGTGATGCTGGTCATCGACGCGCGCGAAGGCATCTCCGATCAGGACCTGTCGCTGCTGGGCTTTATCCTCAATAGTGGGCGCTCACTTGTTATCGTCGTCAACAAATGGGACGGCCTGAGCAACGAAGTGCGTGAGCAAGTCAAAGAGATGCTGGACTTCCGTCTGGGCTTCATCGACTTTGCCCGTGTGCACTTCATCTCTGCGCTGCACGGCAGTGGCGTGGGCAACCTGTTCGAATCCGTTCGCGAAGCCTACGACAGTTCCACCCGTCGTGTAAGCACCGCCATGCTGACGCGCATCATGACCATGGCAGCGGAAGACCATCAGCCGCCGCTGGTGCGTGGCCGTCGCGTGAAGCTGAAATACGCCCACGCCGGTGGTTACAACCCGCCAATCGTGGTGATTCACGGTAATCAGGTGAAAGATCTGCCGGATTCCTACAAGCGTTATTTGATGAACTACTTCCGTAAATCGCTGGATGTGATGGGTACGCCTATCCGTATTCAGTTTAAGGAAGGGGATAACCCGTTTGCGAACAAACGCAACACGCTGACGCCGAACCAGATGCGTAAGCGTAAGCGCTTGATTAAACACATCAAGAAAGGCAAATAATTGCACACTAAAAACCCGACTGAGTCGGGTTTTTTGCCTTTTGTCCTCCACAACTCATGAACGGAGTGGAACATGCGGTTAGGGTTTATTGGGCTTGGTGCCGTGGTTGAGACGGCCTATTTACCGGCGTTGCGACAGATTTTCGATACTCCCTTGCATTGCGTTGGTTTCGATCTTCGCCCCGAGCGCGAGCTTGCAGGCGTGGTGCGCTGCACGTCCCTGCAGCAACTGCTGGCCAGTCCGATAGACACCCTGTTTGTCACCACCTCTTCATTGCACCACCTCGACGCCCTTGAGCTGGCCTTATCCTCACCGATTCCGCGTATCGTGGTGGAAAAACCGGTTGTCGCGACGCTTTCCCAAATCGAAAGACTCAAAACGCTGCTCGCAAAACCTGAAGCCGCTGCTCGCGTGCTGGCGCTCGATCACTGGATGGCGCGAAGCGGTGCCATGCAATTGGCGTTGGGCATTCTGAAGCCGGCCTGGCAGTCGGAAGGGGAAAATCAGACGGCAGGAAGGGTGGTCAATTCACTTGATGAGATCGTCAAAATCGAAGGATTTCTCCAGGAGCCTAGCGGCTTCAACTCTGCGGGAGAACCTGTTGCACTGAATTTTGCCACCGGTGAGCCGGATACCCGCCAGCTTCGCCACCCGGACGGTGTCATCATTGATATCGGTACGCATGTGCTGGCGATGATGCGAGAAACCGTGCGCGAGCTCGGCGGAAATCACGCACTGTCTTTGCAGGTGATAACCGCAACAGATCGTCTCGGCCGCCCGATTGCCACAGGCGATCTGCTCACCGCCGAAGGCGAAGCTCATCTTCAGGGCCATGTGAGCGGTATTCCGGTGGATATCTGGCTGAACAAATATGCCGGGCCTGCGGGTGGGCAAAAAGGGCTTCGGCTGCATCTACGTGACGGGCGCATTATCAGCCACGACCGACGCGGCACCGAGGATGTTCTCGAACTGATTGACGGCAAAAACGTGCAGCGCTGGACGCTTCCGGGGGCGATCTACGCCCACTGTCTGGCAGAGCATATTCTTGGGGAAAAAAGCCTGTACGAGAGGGCGCCAGGAGAGGTGGCATTCACCACGCAGCGGCGGCTGGAAGAGGTCGAACTCCTGCTGAAATTACAGCAACAGCTGCGTGGCCCACACTGATCGCGGCGTGGTAAAATACCTCAAAACCTTTTTAAGGAGTCACGATGTCTATCATCTGTCCGGATTGCCATGCAGAGCTGGAACCTGTAAACGGAATGGCGCATTGCGAGAGCTGCGATAAAGATATCGCGCTTGAAGCGCTATGCCCTGATTGCCATCAGCCGCTTCAGGTTTTGAAAGCCTGCGGTGCGGTCGATTATTTTTGCCAGAACGGGCACGGCCTGATTTCGAAGAAACGCGTTGAGTTCAAGCCGGTTTAAACCGGCTTTTTCTTGCGTGTTTTTTTCGCGGGAGTGATACCTTTCACTTCACTTTCGACCCAGCCGTCGGCCAGGCGGGTTGTCAGCATGTCACCGGCTTTCACCTGTTTGGTCTGCTTCAGTACCGTGCCGTCTGTCGCCGTGGTTACACTGTAGCCGCGCGCCAGCGTTGAAAGCGGGCTAACGGCTTCCAGGTGCGTTACCGCATTACCAAAACGCTCACGGGTACTACTCAGGCGTGCGCGGATGTTCTCACCCAGACGATATTCAAGCTGCTGCATGCGTGTCTGCGCGCGATAGATGCGCGGCTGAGGGTTTTGCTGATTCAGGCGCTGGGTTATCCGCTGCTGGCGCGAAACCGCTCGCTTGAGTTGATTATCCAGAGCAAAATTCATCCGCTGGCGCAGACGCTCAAGCACCGTTTGCTGACGTGCCAGACGCAGCTGCGGGTGCTGCTGCTGTAGCCGATGCTGCAACTGGGTAAAACGCCGATTACGGTTGGCGAGGAAATAGTCCATCGCCATTTCCAGACGCTGCTGGCCGTTCTGCAACTGGCGTAATAGTTCCAGCTGGTTGCGGCTCACGATTTCGGCGGCGGCAGATGGCGTCGGCGCGCGCATGTCCGCGACAAAATCAGCGATGGTGACGTCAGTTTCGTGCCCGACCGCGCTGACAATGGGAATAACACTGTCGAAAATCGCCCGCGCCACGCGCTCGTCGTTGAAACTCCACAGATCTTCCAGAGAACCACCGCCGCGCCCGACGATTAACACGTCACACTCCTGGCGCGCGTTTGCCAGCGCAATGGCGCGCACAATCTGGCCAGGGGCATCGTCGCCCTGCACGGCAGTCGGGTAAATCACAACGGGCAGCGACGGGTCGCGACGCTTCAGCACGTGTAAAATATCGTGCAGCGCCGCACCGGTTTTAGAGGTAATCACCCCCACGCAATGGGCGGGAGAGGGCAGGGATTTCTTGAACTGCTGATCGAACAGGCCTTCCGCTGACAGTTTTGCTTTCAGCTGCTCGTATTTCTGTTGCAGCAAGCCTTCACCCGCCGGCTGCATGCTCTCGACGATGATCTGATAATCACCGCGCGGTTCATACAGCGTGATATTGGCGCGAACCAGAACCTGCTGGCCGTGCTGAGGGCGGAACGTCACCCGACGATTGCTGTTGCGGAACATGGCACAGCGCACCTGAGCGGTGTCGTCTTTCAGCGTAAAGTACCAGTGGCCGGATGACGGCTGCGTGAAATTAGAGATCTCTCCGCTGATCCAGACCTGTCCCATTTCCTGCTCGAGCAGCAAACGAACCGATTGATTGAGGCGGCTAACGGTAAAAATTGAGGGGCTTTGGGAGGATAACATGTGAGCGGGATCAAATTCTAAATCAGCAAGTTATTCAGTCGATAGTAACCTGCCCGGAGGCAATCGCAAGCATTTTTTATAAAAAAGTGTGGATGCAATCGGTTACGCTCTGTATAATGCCACGGCAATATTTAACCACCCAGGTCAGAGATATTGCCCATGCTACGTATCGCTAAAGAAGCACTGACGTTTGACGACGTCCTCCTCGTTCCCGCTCATTCCACCGTTCTGCCGAATACTGCCGATCTCAGCACGCAGTTGACTAAAACCATTCGCCTGAACATTCCTATGCTCTCTGCGGCTATGGACACCGTGACTGAAGCGCGCCTGGCAATTGCCCTGGCACAGGAAGGTGGCATCGGCTTTATTCACAAAAACATGTCTATCGAGCGTCAGGCGGATGAAGTTCGCCGCGTGAAAAAACATGAATCCGGCATTGTTTCCGATCCCCAGACCGTTTTGCCAACGACTACCCTGCACGAAGTGAAAGCGCTGACCGAGCGTAATGGCTTTGCGGGCTACCCGGTCGTGACTGAAGACAACGAACTGGTGGGTATCATTACTGGCCGTGACGTGCGCTTCGTGACCGACCTGAACCAGCCTGTCAGCGTCTACATGACGCCGAAAGAGCGTCTGGTGACCGTGCGTGAAGGCGAAACCCGTGAAGTCGTGCTGGCTAAAATGCACGAAAAACGCGTTGAAAAAGCGCTGGTTGTGGATAACAGCTTCCACCTGCGTGGCATGATCACCGTAAAAGATTTCCAGAAAGCAGAACGTAAACCCAACGCCTGTAAAGACGAGCGTGGCCGTCTGCGAGTAGGCGCTGCGGTGGGTGCAGGCGCTGGCAACGAAGAGCGCGTTGATGCGCTGGTCGCTGCGGGCGTTGACATTCTGCTGATCGACTCCTCTCACGGTCATTCCGAAGGCGTTCTGCAACGTATTCGCGATACCCGTGCAAAATACCCTGATCTGCAGATCATCGGCGGTAACGTCGCAACCGGCGCGGGTGCCCGTGCTCTGGCAGATGCCGGTTGTAGTGCTGTCAAAGTGGGTATCGGCCCTGGCTCCATCTGTACGACGCGTATCGTAACCGGCGTGGGCGTTCCGCAGATCACCGCCGTTTCTGACGCGGTAGAAGCGCTGGAAGGCACCGGTATTCCGGTTATCGCCGACGGCGGTATCCGCTTCTCTGGCGATATCGCGAAAGCCATCGCGGCAGGTGCAGCGGCGGTCATGGTTGGCTCTATGCTGGCCGGTACCGAAGAGTCTCCGGGCGAAATCGAACTGTTCCAGGGCCGTTCTTATAAATCTTACCGTGGTATGGGTTCTCTGGGCGCGATGTCCAAAGGTTCTTCAGACCGTTACTTCCAGACCGATAACGCAGCCGACAAACTGGTACCGGAAGGTATCGAAGGTCGCGTGGCGTACAAAGGCCGTCTGAAAGAGATTATCCACCAGCAGATGGGCGGCCTGCGTTCCTGTATGGGTCTGACCGGCTGTGGTACTATCGACCTGCTGCGTACTAAAGCGGAATTTGTACGTATCAGCGGTGCGGGTATCCAGGAAAGCCACGTTCACGACGTGACAATCACCAAAGAGTCCCCGAACTACCGTCTGGGCTCCTGATAAGTTTCCGCGCCCGGCTCAATGCCGGGCGCTTTGTTTCACTTGCCTCGGAATTAGCGTCAATGACGGAAAACATTCATAAACATCGCATTCTTATCCTGGATTTCGGTTCTCAGTACACTCAGCTGGTGGCACGTCGCGTGCGTGAACTTGGCGTTTACTGTGAGCTGTGGGCGTGGGATGTCACGGAAGCACAAATCCGTGAATTCAATCCAAGCGGCATCATCCTTTCTGGCGGCCCGGAAAGCACCACCGAACATAACAGCCCGCGCGCCCCGCAATACGTCTTTGAAGCCGGTGTTCCTGTCTTCGGCGTCTGCTACGGTATGCAAACCATGGCAATGCAGCTGGGCGGCCACGTTGAATCTTCTAACGAGCGTGAGTTTGGCTACGCGCAGGTCGAAGTGCTGACCGACAGCGCCCTGGTTCGCGGTATCGAAGATTCCCTGACCGCTGAAGGCAAACCGCTGCTCGACGTCTGGATGAGCCACGGCGATAAAGTGACCGCGATTCCTTCCGATTTCGTAACCGTTGCCAGCACCGAAAGCTGCCCGTTTGCCATTATGGCGAACGAAGAAAAACGCTTCTACGGCGTGCAGTTCCACCCGGAAGTGACCCACACCCGTCAGGGTATGCGTATGCTGGACCGCTTCGTTCGCGATATCTGCCAGTGTGAAGCGCTGTGGACCCCAGCGAAAATCATCGACGATGCCGTTGAGCGTATCCGCAAACAGGTCGGCGACGATAAAGTGATCCTCGGCCTGTCCGGTGGCGTTGACTCCTCCGTGACCGCGATGCTGCTGCACCGTGCCATCGGCAAAAACCTGACCTGCGTCTTCGTGGACAATGGTCTGCTGCGCCTGAACGAAGCCCAGCAGGTGATGGACATGTTCGGCGACCATTTCGGTCTGAACATTGTTCACGTTGAAGGCGAAGAGCGCTTCCTGTCCGCACTGGCGGGCGAAAACGATCCGGAAGCCAAACGTAAAATCATTGGCCGCGTGTTTGTTGAAGTGTTCGACGAACAGGCGCTGCGCCTGGAAGACGTGAAATGGCTGGCGCAAGGCACCATCTACCCAGACGTGATCGAATCCGCTGCTTCCGCAACGGGTAAAGCACACGTCATCAAATCTCACCACAACGTGGGCGGCCTGCCGAAAGAGATGAAGATGGGTCTGGTTGAACCGCTGCGTGAGCTGTTCAAAGACGAAGTACGTAAAATTGGTCTGGAGCTGGGCCTGCCGTACGACATGCTTTACCGTCACCCGTTCCCGGGTCCAGGTCTGGGCGTGCGCGTGCTGGGCGAAGTGAAGAAAGAGTACTGCGACCTGCTGCGTCGTGCGGATGCAATCTTCATCGAAGAGCTGCATAAAGCCGACCTGTACAACAAAGTGAGCCAGGCGTTCACCGTATTCCTGCCAGTACGCTCCGTCGGCGTCATGGGTGATGGTCGTAAGTACGACTGGGTTGTCTCCCTGCGTGCTGTTGAAACGATCGACTTCATGACCGCTCACTGGGCACACCTGCCGTATGACTTCCTTGGCCGTGTCTCTAACCGCATCATCAACGAAGTGAACGGGATTTCCCGTGTCGTTTATGACATCAGCGGTAAGCCACCGGCGACGATTGAGTGGGAATAATTTTCACCCTCTAGTCACACAAAACCCTCTGCCTCGCCAGAGGGTTTTTTATTGTGGCGCTGCACAACCACAAGCCCTATAGCCAGCCCCCCAATTATCACCGTCAATCCACATGACACCCACATTGCCCCGAACACACCCAGTTCCCGATTCAGCCATGCGTAAGCAAAGGGCGATACCGCTGCCATGACCTGCGCCGGAATGAGCAAGACGCCCGTGCGTCGCGCGTAATCCTCAGCAGGAAAAAGCTGTAACGGCAGCGTGGCTTTTACGATAGTCACCAGCCCGTTGATGGCACCATAGCCCAGCACAAATCCGGCAGCCGCCCAGATAAAGGTGCTGGCGCTGAGCCCGGTCAAAAAACAGAGGGGCATGGCGAGGGCAGTGATCAGTGTCAGTCGCAGCGGCGAGAGATGCGCCCCGGCAACCACCTCTGTAAATCGTGCGCCCGTCTGGCCAATGCCCCAGAGCATCCCCACGGACGCCGGAAGCCCTACGCTTGCGATAAATTCCGGTAAGTGCGTGGATGTGCCGTTCGAAACAAAGGTAATGAGCGCAATGAAGGCGGCGTAGAGCAGGCCGTTGCGGCGATCCTGATGATTGGCGTGCGTTGTCGCTTTCCGCATTGTGCCGACCGGCACCCTGTGGCCTGGAAGTGCGCGGATAAGCACCGCACTCAGCAGGCCGGCCAGGGCGTAAACCAGCAGTGCTTCACGCCAGCTCATAAATGTAAGCAGTTTCGCGCCCAGCGGCCAGAACACGGCAGAGGCCAGCCCGCCCGCCAGCGTGACGTGTGAAATCGTCCGTCGGGCACTCTGGCCGTAGAGATTCACCAGCGAGGCGAACAGGGCATCGTACAGGGACAAGCGCATACCGATCCCTGCCAGCAGCCACGCCGCATACCAGCCAGGCAACGCGTGCACGCAGGCCATGACGGCACAACTCACGGCGATCATCAGCGTGCCGCTCATCACCACGAGCTGTCCGCCAAATCGGGCCAGCAGTCTGGCGACAAAAGGCGACACCGTCGCCATCACCAGCATGGCGAGGGTCAGGCCAAGGTAGATCTGGGGTGACGACCAGCGCATGTCCGCGGCGATCGCGTGGGCAAAGGTCCCTGGCATGTAAAAGGTAATTCCCCAGTTGATCAACTGATTGCCTCCGGCAGCAACAGGAAGCAGGCGGGGGAGGGCAGATGTTTTCATTATTTTTCATTCCGTCAGGCAGTTGTGATCACCATACTGCGCACGGTAAGGTGCTGGCAGGCCTCTGTGTTTATGACTCCTATAAGAGAAACTTTGCGATGACGACGCTGAATCTGGGCAATCTGGCGACCTTCCGGCTGGTGATCCAGCGCGGCAGCTTTTCGGCTGCGGCGGATATATTGGGCCTTTCTCAACCAGCGGTGAGCCTGCAGGTACGCCAGCTTGAGCAATTTCTGCGAACGCGTCTGGTCGAACGTACCGGGCGTGGCATCAAAGCCACCGGTGCGGGGCTGGCGCTACTGGAGCATGGCAATCGTATTGAGCAGGTAGTGGAAGAGGCGATCCGGTCTGTCAGCGAATTTAGTCATGAGATCAGTGGCACTATTACGCTGGGCACGGGGGCCACGGCCTGTATTCACCTTTTGCCTCCGTTGCTACGGCAGCTTCGTGAGGAGCATCCGCTATTACGCGTCGGCGTAACGACGGGGAACACGCTGGATGTGGTGCGCGCCGTGGAGGAGAACCGTCTGGATATCGGGCTGGTCACACTCCCGGCAAGCGGTCGTGCGCTGGAGGTGATGCCCCTACTCGATGAAGAGTTTGTCCTGATAATTTCCCAGGCGCAGGACGAGGAGATAGCGCAGTTTAGCCCGCAAATATTGCACGCACTTCCCCTGATAGCCTTCGAATCGGGGAGTGGCACGCGGGATTTAATCGATGACTGGTTTAACACATGCGATCTGGAGGTCTGCCCTGTGATGCAGTTGGGCAGCATCGAAGCCATTAAGCGCATGGTTCGCGCAGGATTGGGATACAGCATCGTCCCGCGTATGGCGGTCGAGAACGTGGCCGATCGCGAAGGGCTGAGCGTGCGATCGCTGAACCCCGTTCTGCATCGTCAGTTAGGTATCGTCATGCGGCAAGACAAAATTCTCAGTAAGGGAATTTCTGAAGTGATTCGTTTATTGCGCGAGAAGGTTAATGGTTAACGGAGTCCAGCGGCTGGCTGACTTGCTGAGACTGGATTTTGTCCTGATGTTGATACCAGGCGCCAATGGAGGAGTACACGAAGCGGCCGAAGAAAAACAGAAAGCTGATAAGCAAGATAATGCGGGTCATTCGAGTGTTAAATCGATGTCGTTTGTGCATACGCGTTGCCTGGCTCACTGTGTTTTCCTGGGTATACCCTTTTGGGCGATGGGACTATTAAGTCACAGCGGGAAGCAAGGGTCAATTCGGAGTGTGTAAAAAATCGTCAATGCAATGATTCGTTGATGTTATCGATATTAATTCAATAATTTACCAAGCTGATAGAAAACAGAAAACGGCCCGAGAAAATTGTAATAATTGGTTTTTTGAATCCATATTCTTGCGTTAGGTCAATTCTTGCGCGGCATTGATCACTAAAATCCTCCCTCCACGGTGTTTTCTCATGAAAATACTGTGCGTCAAAATGTCAGGTTGGATGCCTGTCTGAAATTACCCTATGGATGAAGGGGCTTAACCAGGCGCCTATGAACATTCTCTCTTTTTTACAGCAAAGCAAAGATCGCTGGTGGGCGCTCCCCCTTCTTTTGCCTGTTATTTTTCTGCCCCTGCTGAACGTTGCGAGCACTTATACCCAGTTAAACGGCGGAAGCATCGTACTCTATTACATGCCGTTGTCGTTTCTGCTCTCCGCAATGCTGTTTTTCGGCCTCGCAGCACTGCCGGGCATCATTCTTGCGCTGTTTTTACGTTATTACGACACGGTCAGCCTCTATGAGACCGTGGCGCTCATCTGCCATTTTATCGTTCCGCTCACCCTGAGCTGGGGCGGATATCGGGTTTTTGCTCCCCGGCGAAATATGGTGGCATACGGCAATACAAAGCTGATGGCGCAACGTATTTTCTGGCAGGTTTTGTGCCCGTCGACGCTATTTTTAGTGTTGTTCCAGTTTGCCGTTTACCTCGGCGTCTATGAAACCCGACAGAGCGTGGCCGGGCTAAATCCGCTGACCATTCGCACCCTGATCAATTTTCAGGGGCTGCTGGTCGGCGGATTGACGGGAGTGCCGTTCAGCTATCTGATGATTCGCGTGTTCCGCCATCCTCGTTATCTCAAAGCGCTCGTTTCACAGATCCGAACGCAGATTGATAAGAAAGTCACTGCGGCGGAGTTTGTTCTCTGGCTTGCCGCGCTGGCAGGCCTGCTTTCACTGCTGCTGGTACCCATGAGCGACAGCAGCTCAATTTTTAGCACTAACTACACGCTGTCGCTGATGATGCCGGTGATGCTGTGGGGCTCAATGCGGTTTGGCTATAAGCTGATGTCGATCATCTGGACGCCGGTGCTGATGGTCTCAATTCACTATTTTTACCACTATATTCCGCTCGGCCAGGGCTACGACATTCACCTGGCGATCACGTCGTCGAGTTATCTGGTCTTCTCTTTTGTGGTGATTTACATGGCAATGCTGGCTACGCGCCAGCGGGTGATCACGCGCCACGCCAGACGCCTGGCTTTTCTCGATCCGGTTGTGCACATGCCGAATCTGCGGGCGTTATCGCGTGCGTTGTCTAAATCACCCTGGTCAACGCTCTGTATGCTGCGCGTACCGGAACTTGAAGTTCTGAGCCGCAACTACGGTGTGCTGCTTCGAATTCAGTACAAACAGAAGCTGGCGGAGTGGCTTAAGAGTTTCCTGCAGCCCAATGAGTGCGTTTATCAGCTGTCCGGTTGCGATCTGGCGATACGGCTGAACACCGAGTCACACGTAGCGCGTATCGAAGCGCTCGACGAACTCATTAAACAGTTTCGTTTTATCTGGGACGGGGTGCCGCTGCAACCGCAGGTGGGTATCAGCTATTGTTGTGTCCGTTCGCCAGTGACCCATCTCTATTTGCTGCTGGGCGAGCTGAGCATCATTGCGGATTTCTCGCTCTTCACCAACCATCCTGAGAACCTAAAACAGCGCGGCGCGGCTAATCTACAGCGTAGCCTGCGGGATAAAGTGGCGATGATGAACCGTCTGCAACGGGCGCTTGAGCACAACGAATTTCAGCTCATGGCGCAACGGGTGCAGGGCGTTCGCGGCGATCACTACCACGAAATCCTGTTACGCATGACCGATGAAAATGGCGTACTCATTACGCCGGATAAATTCCTGCCCGTGGCGCAGGAGTTTGGCTTGTCATCGCGCGTCGATCTCTGGGTGCTGGAAAGTACTCTGAAGTTTATGTCGGCGCATCGCGGCAGGCTACCCGGCAAGCGTTTTGCCATTAATCTCATGTCCTCAACCATCTGCCGATCGCAATTCCCCATTGAGGTTCACCGTTTGCTGGAGAAATACGGCATCGAAGCCTGGCAGCTGATCTTTGAAATTACCGAGTGCAGCGGCTTTGGCAATGCGGATCTGGCGGATCAGATGGTCAAACAGCTGCAGAAGTTAGGGTGTCTGATTGCCATCGACGATTTTGGAACGGGCTACGCCAGCTATGCCCGGTTGAAAAGCGTTGATGCCGATATCCTGAAAATTGACGGCAGTTTTATTCGTAACATCGCTGACAACAGCCTGGACTATCAGATTGTGGCGTCGATTTGCCATCTGGCGCGGATGAAGAAAATGCTGGTGGTGGCCGAATATGTGGAAAGTGAAGCGATACGCAGCGCACTGAGCGCGCTAGGGATAGATTTTCTGCAGGGATATTTAATCGGTAAACCTGAGCCGCTGGAACAGCTGCTCGATTCTCAGGCGTCACCACTGGACGCCTGAGAACACAGGGTTACGCCGCCACGTCTGGCGACTGCTCTTCTTCGATTTTAAGCAACCAGCCGGTCACACCTTCCCAGTACTGCTGCTCTTTTTCCAGATCTAAAAGCACCAGCGCATTCTGGCTAAACCAGTCGTGCGGGAAACTCAGCGTCCAGTGATGGTCGTCGGTTTTCAGGGTAAGCGTTGGCGGCGTCGTCGTCGCCTGACGCTGGTTATTCAGCAAAACGCCTAAACGCAAAAGCTGAATGAGGGGCAGGAACTGCTTTTTCTTGAACAGCGTAAAGCGCGGCAGATCGTCCAGTTTGATTGCCTTACGGTGATAGCGCACCAGCGTCGCCATCATCGTTTGTTGCTCCTGATTGAAGCCCGGCAGATCGCTGTTTTGCAGAATATAAGCTGAGTGGCGATGCATGCCGCTGTGGTTAATATTCAGGCCTACTTCGTGCAGCATCGTCGCCCATTTCAACAGGGCAGCCAGCTGCGGATGCGCCAGCTTCGGGTTCTGCTCTTCCCACTGTTCGTAAATGTGGGTGGTGGTTTCCAGAACGCGCTTCGCTTGTTCACGGTCGATATTGTACTGATTCGCCAGGCTTTGCGCGGTACGGCTGCGAATATCCTGATGACGGAAGCGACCTTCCATTTCGTAAAGCACGCCTTCACGCAACGCCCCGTCGGACAGGCGCAGCTCGCGGATCGCCAGCGCATCGAAGACACCGCACAGAATCGCCAGCCCAGGGACGAAGACCGCCTTACGTTCGTCGGACAAGCCCGGCAGGCTCAGGGAGTCAAAACTTTTGTGTTTGAGCACTTCTTCCCGGAGTTTCTCCAGCCGTTCCGGAGTGATAATCCCGTCTTTTTCACCCATCGCCAGCAGCACTTCGTGTGCCGCTTTGATGCTACCGGACGCGCCGAGGGCAACATTCCAGCCCTGAATACGATACTGCCAGGCAAGCGATTCCAGTTTCTGAACGGCCGCCATGCGCGCGCGCTGGAAATTTTCACGGGTAATGGTGCCGCCAGGGAAATACATCTGCGCAAAGCTGACACAGCCCATACGGCGGCTTTCAACCAGTTTGGGTTCGAAGTCTTCGCCGATGACCAGCTCAGTCGACCCGCCGCCGATATCGATTACCAGTTTGCGGCCTTTTTCCGGTTGGGTATGTTCCACCCCCATAAAAATCAGACGCGCTTCCTCGTTACCCGAAATGATTTCAATCGGGTAGGGGATCACTTTTTCCGCGCGTTTGAGAAACTCTGGCGCATTCAATGCCTGACGCAGCGTGTGTGTTCCGACAATACACACGCTTGATGCGGAGAACCCTTGCAGGCGTTCGGCGAACAGCGACAGGCAGGCTAAACCGCGCTCCATCGCCTCTTCGCTGAGCATGTTTTTGTCGTCAAGACCATCGGCGAGATGAACGCGCTGCTTAAGGCGCCCGATGATCTGCATGGCGCCGTCGACCTCGCGGGCGATGACCATATGAAAGCTGTTAGAACCTAAATCGACCGCAGCAAATTCCTGCGGGCGTGGGGTCTTATCATTTATCGGCATAGGTTAATCAGGTTGCTCGAGTGATTTGATATAGTCGTAAATCGCCAGCTGTGAGCGCACTTTACGGCGATTGCCGCGCTGCACGTAGCGGTTACTCAGTTCTTTATCGATATAGCGAGCCTTAACGGTGTCACTCAGTTGCAGCTCAATAATATCGAGGATCCGCTGCTTCAGACGTGGGTCCAGCAGCGGCGTCGCGACTTCAATTCGGTAATCAATATTACGCGTCATCCAGTCCGCGGAAGAGAGATACACCTGTTTGTCGCCACCATTTTCAAAAATATAGATGCGATCGTGTTCCAGATAACGGTCAACGATGCTGGTCACGCGAATATTTTCGCTGATGCCTTCCAGTTCTGGAATCAGCGAGCACATGCCGCGAATCAGTAGATTCACCGGCACACCGGTGCTGGAGGCCGCATACAGCCGATCCACCAGGCCTTTGTCGACCAGGTTATTGAGTTTGAGGGTAATGCCCGACGGCTCGCCTTTTTGCGCGGCGGCAATCTCTTTGTCGATCATCGCGTAGAGCAGGCGGCGCGAGTTCTGCGGGGAGACCAGCAGATAGTCGAAGCTCACCGGACGATACGGGTTCTCGATAAAGTTAAACACCCGGCGCACTTCGTTGGTGATGCGCGCGTCGGCGGTCAGCAACGAGTAGTCCGTATACAGTCGCGCGGTTTTCTCGTTGAAGTTACCGGTCCCGATGTGGGCGTAGCGCACCACGTCATCACCTTCTTTACGGGAGATCAGGAACAGTTTGGCGTGAATTTTCAGCCCCGGCGCCGAGAAGATAACGTGCACACCGGCTTCCGTCAGACGGCGCGCCCAGTGAATGTTTGCCTCTTCGTCGAAACGCGCCTGCAGCTCAACGACCACCGTCACTTTTTTGCCGTTGTGCGCGGCGTGAATCATCGCATCGATAATGCGCGAGTCTTTTGCCACACGGTAGATGTTGATTTTAATCGCCAGCACGTTCGGATCGAACGATGCCTGACGCAATAGTTCCAGTACGTGTTCAAAGGTGTGGTACGGATAGTAAAGCAGCACGTCGCGCTCGCGAATGGCGTCGAATCCGTTACGGAACTTATCGAACCAGAGATGGCGCAGGCGCGGCAGCGGTTTGTTGACCAGATTGGCTTTGCCGACGTTCGGGAAGCTAATAAAGTCTTTAAAGTTGTGATAGCGTCCGCCTGGTACGATGGAGTCGTAGCGGGAGATGGTCAGCTTGTCGCGCAGCATTTCCACCATGGCGTCCGGCATATCGCGCTGATAAACAAAGCGCACCGGCTCGGCCGTCAAACGTTGCTTCAGACTGGAGGACATCAGCTCCATGAGGCTGGCTTCCATCTCGTGCACCAGATCGTACTCGGCATCACGGGTCATTTTCATGGAATAGGCGTTCAGCGCATCGTAATCGAAGAAGCCTTTGAAAATGTCGTCGAGGCAGTAGCGCAGGATGTTATCCAGCAGGATCATCGGCTTGCGTCTGCGCGGGGTTTCCGGCGGCAGGTTCACAAAGCGCGGCACTTTATCCGATGGGATCTCCAGCAGCGCGTAGCGAATGGAGTCGCCGCGAATAATCTCAACCGCCAGATAGGTGTAATCATCCTTCAGGAACTGCACCAAATCCGTTTCGCGATTGATAAGAATAGGGGTGATGTGCTGGCGCAGATAATGTTTGAAGTAGTGGCGCAGCCAGGTCTGTTGGTTGGCGGAGAGCTGACGTTCGTTAATCAGGAAGATTTGGTTACGCGCCATCTCCAGCAGCAGCTCGTTATACAAGCCGTCAAATTCCTGGTCGGCTTTCAGAACACGAGCCTGGATTTTACCCAGCAGATGGCGTGAATGGGAGTTCAGGCCTTGCTCTTCGCTGATGATGATCCGCCGCTTCAGTTCGGCAAAACGGACCTTATAAAATTCATCCAGGTTATTGGAATAAATACCCAGAAAACGCATCCGCTCAATCAGCGGATTACTTTTATCAGCCGCTTCCTGAAGCACGCGTTCATTGAATGCTAACCAGCTTAGCTCTTTTTCGATGTATAACTTTTCCTGACCCATTACAACTTACACTCCGTTTCAATCACGGGACGCAGCAAATCCGTCTCGATTCTATTATGGCGAGCTTTGACACGAGATGTCCAACTGTGCCAGAAAAGTATGACAGTTAATTTTTTTTCTGGGGGATTTTAAGGGGTTGGTGCGGATGAAGATGTGTCGGGCGGCGCGGCGCGTACCCGACTGACAAAAACGTCGGCCCTGCAAGCGCAGCGCCGCCGGGAAAAACAGATTACTCGTCGGCCGCATAGCCCTGAGAGGGCAGCTTAACGCCATCCAGCCAGGCGGCGTTGTCGCGCATCTCAAGGCGTCCATCGACAAACCAGCTCACCACTAACGGGTAAATGGCGTGCTCCTGCGACTGAACGCGTTCGGTGATGTCGTCTTCATCGTCGCCGTCAAACACCGGGATTTTTGCCTGCAGAATGACCGGCCCGCCGTCCAGCTCGTCGGTGACGAAATGTACGGAAGTCCCATGCTCCTCATCGCCATTTTCCAGCACCTGACGGTGGGTATGCAGGCCTGAATATTTCGGCAGAAGAGAAGGGTGGATGTTCAGCAGACGGCCAGAGTAGTGGGAAACAAACCCCGGGCTGAGGATACGCATATAGCCGGCCAGCACCACGACATCCGGCGCGTAGGCGTCGATCTCCTGCACCAGCTCCCGGTCGAAGGCTTCTCGACTGGCAAACTGAGAGGCTTCCAGCGCGTGCGCCGGGATATGGGCATCCCGCGCACGCTCAAGGCCGAACGCATCGGCCTTGTTGCTGAATACTGCGCGAATGGTGCCATTGATCTGTTTCTGTTTGCAGGCGTCGATAATGGCCTGCAAATTACTTCCGTTACCGGAAATGAGCACCACAATATTTTTCATTCAATGACCACGCGCTGTTCGGAATCAGAAGCTTTGATGATACCGATTTTCCACGCGTTTTCACCCTTCGCCTTCATCAGCTCAATGGCGTTGTCTGCTTCGCTGGCTGGCAGAGCAATCAGCATGCCGACGCCGCAGTTGAAGGTGCGATACATTTCGTGCTGGCTGACGTTACCTGCAGTTTGCAGCCAGTTGAACACGGCGGGCCACTGCCAGGAGGACGCGTCGATCACAGCCTGAGTATTGTCGGGCAGAACGCGCGGGATGTTTTCCCAGAAGCCGCCGCCGGTCAGGTGTGCAATGGCGTGCACGTCAACGTTCTCAATCAGCTCAAGAATGTTTTTCACGTAGATGCGGGTCGGAGCCAGCAGGTGATCGGCCAGCGGTTTGCCGTCGAGTTCCGTGGTTTCTGGATCGCAGCCGCTCACTTCGAGGATCTTACGCACCAGGGAATAACCGTTGGAGTGCGGGCCGCTGGAGCCGAGTGCAATCAGCACATCGCCATCGGTCACTTTGCTGCCGTCGATAATTTCTGATTTTTCTACCACGCCGACGCAGAAGCCTGCGACGTCGTAATCTTCACCGTGATACATCCCCGGCATTTCTGCCGTTTCGCCGCCGACCAGCGCACAGCCTGACTGCAAACAGCCTTCAGCGATACCGGTAATCACGCTGGATGCGGTATCCACGTCAAGTTTTCCGGTGGCGTAATAGTCGAGGAAGAAGAGGGGTTCAGCACCCTGCACCACAAGGTCGTTCACACACATGGCCACCAGGTCGATGCCGATGGTGTCGTGGCGTTTGAGATCCATCGCCAGACGCAGTTTTGTTCCCACGCCGTCAGTGCCAGAAACCAGAACAGGCTCACGATATTTTTGCGGCAGTGCGCACAGTGCGCCAAATCCACCCAGACCACCCATCACTTCAGGGCGGCGAGTCTTTTTGACCACACCTTTGATTCGGTCAACCAGCGCATTACCTGCGTCAATATCAACACCGGCATCTTTATAGCTGAGAGAAGTTTTGTTGGTCACGGCTTAAGTCCCCACGCGATTGCATTGCATAGTAAGAAAAATCGGCGCAATTCTAACAGTCCAGGCAAACGTTTGCGAGCCTATTCTGCGGTCATGAAAAGTCGCTGAAAATTTACACATTTATACATCGGGCGGCGACAAACTTGATACCGTTCACGAAAATGAAACCGGTTTCGGTAATGTGCTTGCAACCGCCAGGAGCATTGCACATGATTTCACTGAAACCGGTTTCTGTAATTGTTTTTGCAGAAAATAACGCAGAATGAGGGAAAAGGCATGCCAGGATTCAAAGAAGGTTTTCTGTGGGGCGGCGCGGTGGCGGCGCATCAGCTGGAAGGTGGCTGGAAAGAGGGCGGTAAAGGAATCAGCGTTGCGGACGTAATGACGGTCGGCGCGCACGGTGTCCCGCGTGAAATCACCCAGGGCGTGATTCAGGGTAAAAACTATCCGAACCACGAAGCCATCGATTTCTACCATCGCTACAAAGAAGACATCAAACTTTTCGCTGAACTGGGCTTTAAATGCTTCCGCACATCGATTGCCTGGACGCGTATTTTCCCCAAAGGCGATGAGCTGGAGCCGAACGAAGCCGGTCTGAAATTCTACGACGACCTGTTCGACGAGTGCCTGAAATATGGCATTGAGCCGGTGATTACTCTTTCGCACTTCGAAATGCCTTTCCATCTGGTGACCGAATACGGTGGCTGGCGCAATCGCAAGCTGATCGACATGTTTGTGCGTTTCGCGACCGTGGTATTCAAGCGTTACCAGCACAAAGTGAAGTACTGGATGACCTTCAACGAGATCAACAACCAGGCTAACTTCCACGAAGATTTTGCGCCATTTACCAACTCCGGCCTGAAGTACGAGCCGGGCGAAGATCGCGAGCCGGTGATGTTCCAGGCTGCGCACTATGAGCTGGTGGCCAGCGCTCTGGCGGTGAAAGCCGGGCGTGAGATCAATCCGTCTCTGCAAATTGGCTGCATGATTGCCATGTGCCCAATCTATCCGCTGAGCTGTGCGCCAAACGACATCATGATGGCGATGAACGCTATGCATCGTCGCTACTGGTTCACCGACGTGCACGTGCGCGGAAAATATCCGCAGCACCTGCTCAACTACTTTGAGCGTCGCGGTTTTGAACTGGATATTACCAAAGAAGATATTGCGGCACTGAAGCAGGGCTGTGTTGATTACATCGGTTTCAGCTATTACATGTCCTTCGCCACCAAAGCAACGCCGGACAACCCGCAGCTGGATTATGACGAAAGTAAAAGCCTGGTCTCCAACCCGTACGTTCAAAAATCCGACTGGGGCTGGCAGATTGACCCGGTGGGCCTGCGCTACTCCCTGAACTGGTTCTGGGATCACTATCAACTGCCACTGTTTATCGTCGAGAACGGCTTTGGCGCCATCGACGTGCAGGAGAGCGACGGCACGGTGAACGACCAGTACCGCATCGATTATCTCGATGCGCACATCCGTGAGATGAAAAAAGCGGTCGTTGAAGATGGCGTGGATCTGATGGGTTACACCCCGTGGGGCTGTATCGATCTGGTGTCGGCGGGCACGGGCGAAATGAAAAAACGCTACGGGTTTATCTTTGTCGATAAAGATAACGAAGGTAATGGCACCCTGAACCGCAGCAAGAAAAAATCATTCGACTGGTATCAGAAGGTTATCGCTACTAACGGCGCAGACCTGTAAGCGCAGTACCGCACGGTAACTATCCCCCGAAAAAGCCGGAGTCCCCTCCGGCTTTTTTTTCCTGTTTTATACTCTCTAACGCTCCCTAATCCACTTTGATTGATCAACGTCAAGCAAGATGGGTATGGCGAACCTGGAAAAAAGCGGTATAATCCGGCGATTTTTTTTGCGGTAGCCACCTCAGAGGAGAATGAGAATGAAGATTGTGGAAGTGAAACACCCACTCGTTAAACACAAGCTGGGCCTGATGCGTGAGCATGACATCAGCACGAAGCGTTTTCGCGAACTGGCCTCTGAAGTTGGAAGCTTACTGACTTACGAAGCAACGTCTGACCTGGAAACTGAAAAAGTGACCATCGAAGGCTGGAACGGCCCGGTCCAGGTTGAGCAGATCAAAGGCAAAAAAATTACCGTGGTGCCAATCCTGCGCGCAGGTCTGGGCATGATGGAAGGCGTGCTGGAGCACGTACCGAGCGCGCGCATCAGCGTTGTCGGTATCTACCGTAATGAAGAGACTCTCGAGCCGGTTCCGTATTTCCAGAAGCTGGTTTCCAATATCGACGAGCGTATGGCGCTGGTCGTTGACCCGATGCTCGCCACCGGCGGCTCGATGATCGCCACTATCGACCTGCTGAAAAACGCCGGCTGCAACAGCATTAAAGTGCTGGTGCTGGTTGCGGCACCAGAAGGTATCGCGGCGCTGGAAAAAGCGCATCCGGACGTAGAGCTGTATACCGCATCCATCGACCAGGGGCTGAACGAGCACGGGTACATCATCCCGGGGCTGGGCGATGCCGGCGATAAGATTTTTGGTACGAAATAATCGAATAACGAAAAAGAAGCCGACTTTGATAGTCGGCTTTTTTTTGAATAAAACACAAACAACTCACAATACTTAGAGGAAAACACTATGACGCGCCGTACTATCGGGGTGAGTGAAAGACCGCCGCTTTTGCAGACGATCCCGCTTAGTTTGCAGCATCTGTTTGCCATGTTTGGTGCGACCGTGCTGGTGCCAATCCTGTTTCACATTAACCCGGCTACCGTGCTGCTGTTCAACGGTGTCGGCACGCTGCTTTACCTTTTCATCTGTAAAGGCAAAATCCCGGCGTATCTGGGTTCCAGCTTTGCGTTTATCTCCCCGGTCCTGTTGCTGCTGCCATTAGGCTACGAAGTGGCGCTGGGCGGCTTTATCATGTGCGGTGCGCTGTTCTGCCTGGTGGCCTTCATTGTGAAGAAAGCCGGGACAGGCTGGCTGGATGTGATGTTCCCGCCTGCGGCGATGGGCGCAATCGTTGCCGTCATCGGTCTGGAGCTGGCGGGCGTGGCGGCCAATATGGCCGGGCTGCTGCCTGCGGACGGACAATCGCCTGAGTCTAAAACCATTATTATTTCGCTGGTGACCTTGGGCGTGACGGTGTTCGGCTCGGTGCTGTTCCGTGGTTTCCTGGCGATTATCCCGATTCTGATCGGGGTGCTGGCGGGCTATGCGCTCTCCTTTGCGATGGGAGTAGTGGACACCACTCCGATTGCCCAGGCGCATTGGTTTGCACTGCCAACCTTCTACACGCCGCGCTTTGAGTGGTTTGCGATCTTCACCATTTTGCCAGCGGCGCTGGTGGTGATTGCCGAACACGTTGGTCACCTGGTGGTGACGGCGAATATCGTCAAAAAAGATCTGATCCGCGACCCCGGTCTGCACCGTTCGATGTTTGCTAACGGCCTGTCGACCATGATTTCCGGCTTCTTCGGCTCCACGCCAAACACCACTTACGGCGAGAACATCGGCGTAATGGCGATCACACGCGTCTACAGCACCTGGGTGATCGGCGGGGCGGCGATCTTTGCGATTCTGCTCTCCTGCGTCGGAAAACTGGCGGCGGCGATCCAGATTATCCCGGTCCCGGTCATCGGCGGTGTCTCACTGCTGCTCTACGGCGTGATCGGCGCATCCGGTATTCGCGTGCTGATTGAATCCAAAGTGGATTACAACAAAACGCAGAACCTGATCCTGACCTCGGTGATCCTGATTATCGGCGTGAGCGGCGCGAAAGTGCACATCGGTGCCGCTGAGCTGAAAGGCATGGCGCTGGCCACCATCGTCGGCGTAGGCCTGAGCCTGATCTTCAAACTGATCTCTGTGCTGCGCCCGGAAGAAGAAGTTCTCGACGTCGCTGACAGCGAAAAAGCGTCTCATTGATCGTTAAACCGGGCGGGCGATCCGCCCGGTTCTCTCATTGCAGGTTCCGTGATAAACTCCCTCCCGATTTTATGTGAGACCTTGATCGAGGTATTTCTGAACGGACCGGCACAGCTCTCTCTGCCACTTTATCTTCCTGACGACGAAACTTTCGCGAGTTTCTGGCCGGGCGATAACCCCTCTTTACTGGCTGCACTGCAAAACGTGTTGCGCCAGGAGCACAGCGGATACATTTATATCTGGTCACGCGAAGGCGCGGGACGCAGCCATCTGCTGCACGCCGCCTGTGCGGAGCTTTCCCAGCGCGGTGACGCGGTAGGCTACGTGCCGCTGGATAAACGCACCTGGTTTGTCCCGGAAGTGCTCGACGGTATGGAACATCTTTCACTGGTTTGCATCGACAATATTGAATGCATTGCCGGAGATGAGCCGTGGGAAATGGCGATGTTTAATCTCTACAACCGCATTCTGGAATCGGGGAAAACCCGGTTGCTGATCACCGGCGATCGTCCTCCTCGCCAGCTGAATCTGGGATTGCCGGATCTGGCGTCTCGTCTCGACTGGGGACAAATCTACAAGCTGCAACCCTTGTCTGATGAAGACAAACTTCAGGCGCTACAGTTACGCTCGCGGCTACGTGGGTTTGAGCTGCCGGAAGACGTGGGGCGTTTCCTGCTAAAGCGGCTGGATCGGGAAATGCGCACTCTGTTTGATACGCTGGATCAGCTCGATCACGCCTCCATAACGGCCCAGCGCAAACTGACCATTCCGTTTGTGAAAGAGACGCTGAAACTCTAATTCGCCACCAGGCCTGCTGGCCCGGCGGCGCGTCGCCTGTACGGGCTTACAGTTCTATCTCTGCTAATAAATGCTCCACCAATAACGGAATCGGTCTTCCCGACGCCACGCTTCTTCCGCCTTCACGCCATAACGCCGTTCCGCTGATATCCAGATGCGCCCACGGAATCGTTGGCGGGCAAAAATGGTGTAATAACCATGCGGCTGACGCACTGATCGCCGCGTTATTAGTCGGCGTATTGCACAGATCGGCAATCGTGCTTTCGGTCTGTTTTTTCAGCCGCGCATCCAGCGGCAGAGACCACACCTCATCGCCGCTGCTGATCCCGGCGCGGGTCAGCTGCTCCCGCAGCGTTTCGTTTTGCGTCATCAATCCGCTCAGCTCATACCCCAGCGCTTTCACAACCGCACCCGTCAGCGTCGCCATATCGATAATGTAGTGCGCCTGCGGATGGCGCTGACTTGCCCAGGCGATAGCGTCGGCCAGTACCAGTCGTCCTTCGGCGTCGGTATTATTGATCTCCACCGTCAGGCCGTTACAGGCCCGCGCTACCGTCCCCGGCTGCATTGCGTCCGGGCCGATGGCGTTTTCCGCCAGCGCCAGCACGCCCATGATCCGCACGGGCAGGTTCAGCTCCGCCACCGTCAGCATCAGGCCCAGCACGTTGGCCGCGCCGCACATGTCGTACTTCATGGTGTACATGCCCGCGCCTTCCTTCAGCCACAGACCGCCCGTGTCAAAGGTAATGCCTTTGCCCACATAGCAGCGAACCGGACCGTCGCTGATGCCGTCGTAATGAATCGCCAGCAGGCGTGGCGGGCAGGTGGCGCCTTTTCCTACGGCATGGAGCAGCCCAAGACCTTGCCCGACGATCTGTTGTTCATCAAGCACCTCGCAGCGCAGGGCAGGGAAGGCGGCACACAGGGTCTGCGCCTCGTCGACCACGTACTGTGGCGTGCAGCGGTCGGATGGCGTGTCTGCCAGACGCCGTGCAGCCATCATCCCGTTGGCAACCGCCTGCTGTTGTTCGATGATGCTGGCTAACCGCTCTCGTTGCTCGGGCAGGCACAGGGCGGCAATGTGGCGAATCCGCACGGCGGAACCGTCCGTTTTCTTGAGCTGCAAATCGCTGAGGTTATGCGCCTGATTGAACAGGAAACGCAGCAACTGGCCCAGAACGGTGTCGTGAATATCGCAGAGATCAATCACCAGGCTTTCGCTGACGGGCGCGGCAAAAAGCGGGCGTAGCGCAGCCACTAAACCGTCGGTCAGGGAATCCTGCCACAGCGCTTCTGGCAGCAGAGTGATACGGGCAAAAGGGGCACAGCCGAAGCGTGTGTCTGCTACGCCTGTCTGTGCACGCATCTCATTGATCAGCGCCGTCTCCGGCAGCTGCGCACAGGCGTGGCGCGCCAGAAGATGGCTGTGTGGGCGGGCTTCGGCAAGGGAGGTAATCAGCTGGCAGGTAATCATGGTTGTTCCTCAATCGGCGCGCGAATGCGGGTGGCATAGGCCTGCATCCAGTCGTCATCCACGGCCTGATAGTGGGTTTTCTCACGCAGGCGTTCGGTGCGAAAAACGGTCAGGGGCTGCCGGGCGGTGGCGACCACAAAGGAGAAGGTTTTGATGTTGGTCGCCGCGCCAAATTCGCCTCGGTTATTCATACACACCACGGAAAGATCGCCCACGCGGCCAAAGCGTGACATTAGCTTGTCTTCGAGTTCAAAGACGACGGAATCTGCCGCCTGCTGGGGCGTCATGCCCTGCGCCATGCGGCGCACGATTTCGTAGCTGGTGCAGCCTTTCATCAGATCCTCGCCCACGCCCGTGGCGGTGGCGGCCCCCGTTTCGCTGTCGCAATAAAAACCGGAACCGATAATCGGCGAATCCCCGATGCGCCCGCGTTTTTTCATAAACAGGCCGCTGGTGGAGGTCGCGACACTCATGGAGCCTTGCTTATCCAGCCCGATAATGCCGACAGTATCGTGACCGTCGTACGGGCTGAGCCCCTTATCCAGCGTTTCACGACAGCGCTTGCGATAGTGCTGCATTGCCCGGTCGGTGAGCATGGTTTTGTCAGTAAAGCCCTGGCTTAACGCCCACTCGCGCGCTCCCTGGCCGACCAGCAGGCTGTTATAGCGCTGACGGCTCAAGGCCTGAGCCACCCGCACCGGGTTGGCAATATCCACCAGATTACCCACTGCGCCAAAGGCCAGCGTGTCGCCGTCCATATAGGCGGCGTCGAGTTCCACTTCGCCATTCTCCGTGGGCAGCCCGCCGTAGCCGACGGACTTGTAATACGGAAAGTCTTCAACGGCGGCAACGGCATCCACGACTGCCGATGCGACAGGCTTCCCCGCAGCCAGCGCAGACGCAGACTCCGTCACACCTTCCAGCGCCATTCGCCAGGTTGCGATAATTCCCCACATGGTTTACTCCTGTTTTGCCAGCGTGGTTTCGGTTGGCGTCGCGGTAGCGATTTCCGCAGCGCGGTACTGTTTGTCCAGAATGCGCATAAACGGCAGATAGAGCATCGCGCCGATCAGCAGGTTGAGCAGCTGCATCACGCTGCCGCTGAGATGCCCGGTGACGATAAAGCCGCTGATGACCGGCGGCAACGTCCAGGGAATAAACACCCCGGTGGTCACGGCGACCGCGCCGATTTTCATGGCCGCGTACTGCACGGTGACTAACACCAGCGGCACCAGGTTGAAGGGAATCAGCATGATCGGGTTCATGATCACCGGCAGTCCGAACAGAATCGGTTCGTTGATGTTGAACACCGATGCGCCCGCGCCGAGCCGCGCCACTTCCCGCATATTTTTACTGCGGGCAAAAATCAGCATCGCGATGACCAGCGACAGCGTGGCACCCGCGCCGCCCATCCAGATCATGTCGAAAAACTGCTCGGTAATAATGTGCGGCGGCGTCACGCCCGCCTGAATTGCGGCGATATTGTCGGTCTGATTCTCCATCCACAGCGGACGGATAATGCCGTTAATCATCGAACCGGAGTTAATGCCCACTGACCACAAAATGGTGATACTGAACACCGTCATCAGCGCGCCGAAATAGGAGGTGCCGTAGTGACGCACCGGCGTTGCGACCACGTCATAGATGAACTGATGGATGGTCTGATAGTGCGTGTTTTCAAACGCAATGCGGATTATCAGCACCAGAATCATCACCACCAGGGCGGGGATCAGCGCGGCGAACGACTCCTGCACTGCAGGCGGAACGCCCTCCGGCATTTTAATCACCAGATTTTTACGCTTCAGCCAGCAGAACAGCTCCGTCCATAACAGCGAGCCAATCATCGCCACGAACAGCCCTTTACTGCCAATCCACTCCACCGGTATCACGGTAATTCCGCCGTTTTCCGCTACTTTGATAAACGGCGTGAGGATCAGGAAACTGACCAGCGCCAGGATCCCACACGAGATGCGGTCTTCGTCGTAGTGCTCCGCCAGACGGAAGGCGACCAGGAAGCTGATAAACAGAGACATCGTCGAGAAAACAGCGTTAAACGGGATCTCGATAATAGCGCTCCAGCTTTCGCCAAAGGCCGACGACATAAACTGCTGATAGGTTTGATTCGGGAACGAGGAGATAACCAGCAGGATCGAGCCGACGATAATAAACGGCATGAATGAAACGTATGCACCACGAATGGCACCCAGATGACGCTGCTGAGCCGTTTTGGCTGCCAGCGGCATCAGTTTTGCTTCCATAAATCCCAGAACATTGTTCATTGTGAACTCCGTACAAGATCGCGTGACGTTGTTTATGTTATGTCTGAGGATTATCAGTGAAGCGTTGCGACCGAAAGGTGAATCAGGTCACAATGTAATCGCTTTATTAACATAAATCTCACAAGATTGGTTGTAAGAAATTTGACTGAGGCCTCGCGATGGAAATCAAACTGCACGCCAATGCCACCACGACACCGCGCACCCGTCGCTATCTTCAGCAGTCGGATAAGAGCGACAGGGAGCTGGCCCTGGAGCTGGGAATTTCAGTCACCACCGTCCGGCGCTGGCGCAAGCGTGAGCAGATATCCGACAACCACACGACGCCAAAGGTGATACACAAAGCAATGAGACAAGAGCAAGTTTCATTGATTAACGCCCTGCGTGACGCCACCGGTGCGCCGCTGGACGAACTGTTGCTGCTGGTGAATGAAGGGCTGGGGATTAGCGTTTCGCGAGCGACGCTGAACCGCTATCTGAAACCTGCTGCATCCTCACGTCAGGGCGCGCCACTGCAGGGCAAAAAAGCGCTGAAAGCCGGTCACCTACCGCAGCGGCTTGAACTGCACCATCTGCCGCTCTCATTGCATATGGACGACGGCGGGGAACAGCATCTGCTGTGGGCGCGGGAGCCGGTCAGCGGCTGGTGTTTTGCCAGGCTTTATGCGGGGATTTCACCGCAGCTGGTGGCAAACTGGGCAAGAGAGCTGCTGGAAGCCTGTCCGGCTGATATTCAATCTGTTGAGACTTTTGGCTTCGCCACATCGTTGAGCCTGGAGGGGATAGTGATAAAACACAGCCCGGCACAGCACAGCGCCGTACAGGTGGCGATCCCGCTGGGTGAAATCATTCCCCGGGTGAATGAGGAACCGGCAGGAGAGTTATTGATGCGAATCTGTGAATTCTATAATCAGGGCAAAGCGCAGAAGAAACTGGGGGACAGTACGCCGCAGGCCTTTCTTGAAGCGCTGCGGCGCACCCTTTAGTTGAGGATTTCGAGCACATCTTCCGGTGGGCGGCCAATGCGCGCTTCACCGTTAGCGACCACAATCGGGCGCTCAATCAGCTTTGGATTTTCAACCATCGCCTGAATCAGCGCATCTTCCGTGAGGTGGCTATCGTCCAGGTTTAAGGATTTATAGAGATCTTCTTTCCGGCGCATCAGCTCACGTGCGCTCGCCATGCCCAGCATGCTCAGAAGCTGGCGAAGAGTGGCGGCGTCCGGCGGCGTCTCCAGATAGAGCACCACGTCGGGATCAATGCCGTTCGCTTTCAGCAGGCTCAGGGTGTCGCGACTCTTGGAGCAGCGAGGGTTGTGATAAATTTTAACCTTGTCTGACATGACTTCTCCTTATTACATCTTTTCGTACGGCTTGAACCGTTGCTGCAGCGCGCGCAGCTGATCGATTCGGGCGTCGTAGCGCGCCTGCTGCAGACTGCCCAGTTTGACCTGAGAACTGGCGCTGCTTAACAGGGAAATCGACTGGTCCAGGCGCCCAACCAGGGCAAAGCCCTCGGCGCGCGCGGCTAACTCCTGGTCGCGGTTACCAAGCTGTCCTTCGGTTTGCGCCAGTAAATCCCAGCCGTTTTGATCGTCTTTATGGTCAAAGGTATAGCGATTCAGAATCGTTGCCGCCTCTTTCGGCTGACCGCCCTGTAAGTAAGCATTCGCCAGGTTGAGCTGCAACACCGGATTGGTGCGCAAATCTTTGGCGTTTTTCAGGCGATTAATCGCATCGGCGGTTTTCTTCTGGCCCAAATCGATGTCGGTTGAGAGATCCAGATACCACGCATTGTTAGGATCGGCCGCAAGCAGCGGCTGGAGCGCTTTGCGCGCCTCATCGTATTTGCTGGCCTCCATCGCCTGCAGGGCACGACCGTACTGGGCTGCATTCTGCTCACGCACGTTGCCTTTCGTCAGCGTATCGAGCAGGTCGCTCGTCAGCTGGTTGCGGCCAGAATTATACATGCCGAGGGTTCTGACCTTCGCCATGTAGAAATCCTGCGACGACTGAACGACGACCGGACGCATCTGATTGGCACGGTTACGCGCGTCTGAAAGACGGCTTTCTGGCAGGGGGTGGGTCAGCAGAATTTCCGGTGGGCGAGTGGAGTAGCGCGCCTGATCGAGCAATTTTTCGAGGAAGGTCGGCATCGCCTGCGGATCAAAACCAGAGCGCTGGAGCACCTGAATGCCGATGCGATCTGCTTCCTGTTCGTTCTGCTGGGTAAAGCTGATCATCCCCTGACGCGTCCCGGCGAGCGTCCCGGTCAGGGCGGCCATGCCGGCCTGCGGGCTGGCCATCGCCAGCAGGATCGAACCTAACGCGCCGACCCAGGTCAGCGGTGCATTTTTTTTCTGATCTTCCATGGCACGCGCCAGATGGCGCTGAGTGACGTGGGAGATTTCGTGCGCCATTACCGAGGCGAGCTGGCTTTCGTTGTCGGAATAACGGAATAACGCCGAATGCAGCACCACGTTACCGCCGAAGAAGGCGAAGGCGTTGATTTCGTCGTTATTAATTAAATAGAAGTGGAAGGGGGTTTTGACGGAGTCGGCGTGGGCCACAAGGCGCATGCCGAGGCCGTTGATATATTGCACCAGCAGCGGGTCATTAATCAGCGGCGCGCTGCCGCGAAGCTGACGCACGTAGTAATCACCCATCTGCATTTCTTGTCCGATGGAGAGCGTGCTTCCTGCTGAGGTACCCATATCCGGCAATGTATCGGACGTGTCAGCGAAAGCTGGCACCATTTTACCGACAGTCAGCGCGGCAATAAGCGTTGCAACCAGAGTTTTTTTCAACTGCCTGAACATAACCTCTGCCCTGTATTTTGGATGTACCCATTTGACCGAAGAACGTGCATATCGTTCACCTTCTGCTGCTCTGCGAGTGTAGCCGTGTTACGGCCTGAAGAAAATCCCAAACGCCCGCCTTTTGCGTTTCGTGACGCAGCGTCAAAAATGGAAAGTCTTTTGTGTGACAGTTAGATACAATTCGCCTCTCGCTCCAGCCATCAGATTCAGGGAAGGGTTGTATGCTCGAAATGTTAATGCAGTGGTATCGGCGCCGTTTCAGCGACCCCGAAGCTATTGCTTTGCTGGTTATTCTGGTCGCCGGGTTCGGTATTTTGTTCTTCTTCAGCGGGCTGCTGGCGCCGCTGCTCGTTGCCCTGGTACTGGCCTATCTTCTCGAATGGCCGACAGTGCGCCTTGAAAAAATCGGCTGCTCCCGCCGCTGGGCAACCAGCATTGTGCTGATCCTGTTCGTCGGCATTCTGTTGCTGATGTCGTTTGTGGTGATGCCGGTTGCCTGGCAGCAGGGGATCTACCTGATCCGCGATATGCCGGGGATGCTCAATAAACTTTCCGATTTTGCCGCCACGCTGCCACGCCGTTATCCGGCGCTGATGGATGCGGGCATTATTGATGCGATGGCGGAAAATATGCGCGCCCGCATCATGACGATGGGCGATTCGGTGGTGAAATATTCCCTCGCCTCGCTGGTGGGCCTGCTAACGCTGGCGGTCTATCTGGTGCTGGTGCCGCTGATGGTCTTCTTCCTCGTGAAGGACAAAGAGCAGATGCTCAACGCCGTGCGCCGTATTTTGCCGCGCAATCGCGGGCTGGCGGGGCAGGTGTGGAAAGAGATGAACCAGCAGATCACCAACTACATCCGCGGCAAAGTGCTGGAGATGATTGTAGTCGGCGTCGCAACCTGGATTGGGTTTGTGATCTTTGGTCTGAATTATTCGCTGCTGCTGGCGGTGCTGGTGGGCTTCTCGGTGCTGATCCCGTATATCGGCGCATTCGTGGTGACGATTCCGGTGGTCGGCGTGGCCCTGTTCCAGTTTGGTCTGGGTACAGAATTCTGGAGCTGTTTCGCAGTCTACCTGATTATTCAGGGGCTGGACGGCAACCTGCTGGTACCGGTGTTGTTCTCGGAGGCGGTGAATTTGCACCCGCTGGTGATCATCCTGTCGGTGGTGATTTTTGGGGGGCTGTGGGGCTTCTGGGGGGTGTTCTTTGCCATCCCTCTGGCGACGCTGATTAAAGCGGTCGTGCATGCGTGGCCGGATGTGCCTGCGGTGGAAGAATAAAAAAATCCCGGTTCATTGAACCGGGATTTTTCGTTTAATCAGGCGTTCGCTTTCAGCCAGTCGAGCACCACGTCGTGGTGGTTGCTGGTTTTGAAATCATCAAACACATGTTCAACTTTGCCATCGGCATCAATCAGGAAGCTGATGCGATGAATGCCGTCGTAGGTTTTGCCCATAAAGGTCTTCTCACCCCAGACGCCAAATTGCTCGCAAACCTGATGGTCTTCATCGGAGAGCAGCGTAAAGTTCAGCAGCTCTTTTTCAGCGAAGCGTGACAGTTTTTCTGACTTGTCGGTGCTGATTCCCAGCACGTCTACGCCGGCCTTTTTCAAATCATCCATGTTATCGCGTAAACCGCACGCCTGTACGGTACACCCTGGCGTCATGGCTTTCGGGTAGAAATAGACCAGAACACGCTGTCCCTGGAAGTCGGTCAAATTTACTTGCTCGCCGTCTTGATCGGGCAGGCTAAATTTCGGTGCGATGTCACCGGCTTTCAGTGGATTCATTACTCAACTCCATCCTGTTCGTGCTGCGAATAATTGACGACGTTTATACTGCCTTGTGCATTGAGTTCTGTACAGAGTGCTTTGAACGCTTGCTCAATATTTGACGCATCGTGCGAGGCAGGGCTGTGTGCCGTGATCTGAATAAATAATTTTGGCAGCGGTCCGGGCTGTGTGCGGGACACAAGCTCAGCGATGTTCATCTGGTGGCTGTCAAACAGTGCGGTGAAACGTTCGATTAAATGCGGGGAATCGGTGACTTCAACCTGCACCCAGACGGTCGCCGGCATGGCCGGGCGCGGGCGCGCAGTTGTGCGTTTCATCACGATCAGCAAATCCAGCTCCGCGCCTTTCAGCGGCAACGTGGATTCAATGAGCGTAATCGCGTTCCATGTCCCGGACAACAGCATGATAAACGTGAACTCGTCACCCAGCATCGCAAGGCGGCTGTCTTCGATATTACAGCCGCAACTGCTGACGTGGCGGGTGATGGTGTTCACAATACCGGCTCTGTCGGCACCCAGCGCAGTGATAACCAGGTAATGTTGTGATGAGGTTGTCAAACCTGTTCTTCCTTTGCGTGGTTAAGTCATCCTAAGGAAAGCATAAAAAAAACATGCATACAACAGCCTGGACGCCTTACGTCGCTTGCTTTTATTACAGTTCCAAACGTACCATTGAGAATCTTGTTTGCACAGAGGATGGCCCATGTTCACGGGAAGTATTGTTGCGCTTGTTACGCCGATGGATGAGAAAGGTAATGTCTGCCGGTCAAGCCTGAAAAAACTGATTGATTACCATGTCGCCAACGGGACGTCGGCGATCGTTTCCGTAGGGACTACCGGTGAATCTGCCACCCTGAGCCATGAAGAACACGGCGATGTGGTGATGATGACCGTCGAACTGGCTGACGGGCGTATCCCGGTTATCGCCGGAACGGGTGCAAATGCAACCGCCGAGGCCATCAGCCTGACCCAGCGTTTCAACAACAGCGGCATTGTCGGCTGCCTGACGGTGACCCCGTACTACAACCGCCCAACGCAGGAAGGTCTGTTCCAGCATTTCAAAGCCATCGCTGAACATACTGACTTGCCACAAATTCTGTATAATGTGCCGTCGCGTACTGGCTGCGATATGCTGCCGGAAACCGTAGGCCGTCTCTCGAAAGTTAAAAATATTATCGCAATTAAAGAGGCGACCGGGAACTTAAGCCGCGTTCACCAGATCAAAGAGCTGGTTTCAGACGACTTTATCCTGCTCAGTGGTGATGACGCGACCGCGCTGGACTTCATGCAGCTCGGTGGTCATGGCGTGATTTCCGTGACGTCTAACGTAGCCGCGCGCGATATGGCCGAAATGTGCAAACTGGCTGCGGCGGGTCATTTCGACGAAGCTCGCTTGATTAACCAGCGTCTGATGCCGCTGCACACAAAATTATTTGTCGAACCCAATCCGATCCCAGTGAAATGGGCATGTAAGGAGTTGGGACTTGTAGCGACCGACACGCTGCGTCTGCCGATGACCCCCATTACCGACCACGGTCGCGAAGTGGTCACCGGGGCGCTGAAGCATGCCGGTTTGCTGTAGAGTTTAGGGAGATTTGATGGCTTACTCAGTACAGAAGTCGCGCCTGGCGAAGGTTGCGGGTGTTTCGCTTGTTATGCTCCTCGCAGCCTGTAGTTCAGACTCGCGCTACAAGCGCCAGGTGAGCGGTGATGAATCCTATCTGGATGCAACGCCGCTTGCTGAACTTCATGCGCCAGCGGGTATGATCCTGCCGATTCAAAACGGCGATTACAACATTCCTGTCACTAACAGCAGTGGTGCAGTAGGCAAAGCGCTGGACATTCGTCCACCGGCACAGCCACTGGCGCTGGTGAGCGGTGCCCGCACCCAGTTTACGGGTGACACGGCTACGCTTCTGGTCGAAAACGGTCGTGGCAACACCCTGTGGCCGCAGGTGGTCAGCGTGATTCAGTCGAAGAACTACGCGATTGATAAGCGTGACGACGCCAGTCAGAGTCTGACGACCGACTGGATCGAATGGAACCGTCTGGATGAAGATCAGCAGTACCGTGGTCGTTATCAAGTCTCTGTCAAACCGCAGGGTTATCAGCAGGCCGTCACGGTCAAACTGCTGAACCTTGAGCAGGCTGGCAAGCCAGTGGCGGATGCGGCCTCGCTGCAGCGCTACAGCACTGAAATGCTGAACGTGATTGCTTCTGGTCTCGATAAAAACGCGACCGATGCAGCGAACTCCGCGCAGAGCCGCAATGGCGTGACCTTCGATGTGCAGAGCGCAGCGGATGACACCGGTCTGCCAATGCTGGTAGTGCGTGCACCGTTCCAGCAAACCTGGCAGCGTCTGCCAGCCGTGCTTGAAAAAGCCGGTATGAAAGTGACTGACAGCACCCGTTCAACGGGCAGCATCACGGCCACTTACAAACCGCTTTCTGATAGCGCATGGCAGGAACTGGGTGCCAGCGATCCTGGCCTCGCGTCCGGCGATTACAAAATTCAGGTCGGTGACCTCGATAACCGCAGCAGCTTGCAGTTCATCGATCCGAAAGGTCACACGCTGACTCAGTCGCAAAACGATGCGCTGGTCGCAGTCTTCCAGGCTGCATTCAGCAAATAAAAAAACAGGGCTGGTTAATCCAGCCCTTTTTATTTTCGTGCTACGCAAACGTGTGCGTGGCATAATATCCCGAGATTTTTGTACATATCATCACACCAGGAGTAATGAAGATGCAGAAGCAAGCTGAGTTGTATCGTGGCAAAGCGAAGACCGTATACAGCACCGAAAACCCGGATCTGTTGGTGCTCGAGTTCCGCAATGATACGTCAGCAGGGGATGGCGCACGCATTGAGCAGTTCGATCGTAAGGGCATGGTAAACAACAAGTTCAACCATTTCATTATGAGCAAACTCGCCGAAGCCGGTATCCCGACTCAGATGGAAGCGTTGCTGTCCGATACGGAGTGTCTGGTGAAAAAACTGGATATGGTCCCGGTCGAATGTGTGGTGCGTAACCGCGCGGCAGGCTCCCTGGTGAAACGTCTGGGTATTGAAGAAGGCATCGAACTGAACCCGCCATTGTTCGACCTGTTCCTGAAAAATGACGAAATGCACGATCCCATGGTCAATGAATCCTACTGCGAAACCTTCGGTTGGGTGAGCAAAGAGAACCTGGCGCGCATGCAGGAGCTGACTTACAAAGCCAACGACGTGCTGAAAAAGCTGTTTGATGACGCGGGCCTGATCCTGGTCGACTTCAAACTGGAGTTCGGTCTGTACAAAGGTGAAGTGGTGCTGGGTGATGAGTTCTCCCCGGACGGCAGTCGTCTGTGGGACAAAGAGACCCTGGATAAAATGGACAAAGACCGTTTCCGTCAGAGCCTGGGTGGCCTGATTGAAGCGTACGAAGCCGTCGCGCATCGTCTGGGCGTTAAACTCGATTAATTCCCTTACGGGCCAAAGGGTGGAAACATCCTTTGGCTTGTTACCATTGTTTCCTATGGTAATCCGTCCGTTAACCGCCTACGATCACTCTATTCATATTGAGAAAGTTTCGAGGTGGTTATGCGCTGGCAAGGGCGTCGTGAAAGTGACAATGTAGAAGACAGGCGCAGCAGTGGCGGCATGGGGCCGTCGATGGGCGGTGGCGGGATGCGACTTCCCGGCGGTAAAGGCGGCATTGTTCTGCTGATTATCGTGCTGGTGGCGGGCTACTACGGTGTCGATTTGACCGGTTTAATGACCGGAGAACCGGTTCCACAACAACAGCAATCTCAGCGCTCCATCAGTCCGAACGAAGATGAAGCCGCAAAATTCACCTCTGTCATTCTGGCGACCACTGAAGATACGTGGAGCCAGCAGTTTGAAAAAATGGGCCGCACCTACCAGCAGCCAAAACTGGTGATGTACCGTGGCGCGACGCGCACGGGATGCGGCACCGGTCAGTCTGTAATGGGGCCGTTCTATTGCCCGGCAGACAGCACCGTCTATATCGATCTCTCCTTCTATGACGACATGAAACGCAAACTTGGCGCTGACGGCGATTTTGCCCAGGGCTACGTGATTGCGCATGAAGTCGGTCACCACGTACAAAAACTGCTCGGCATCGAACCGAAAGTGCGTCAGCTGCAGCAAAACGCCTCCCAGACTGAAATCAACCGCTTGTCCGTGCGTATGGAACTGCAGGCCGACTGCTTCGCAGGCGTCTGGGGCCATAGCATGCAGCAGCAGGGCGTGCTGGAGTCGGGCGATCTGGAAGAGGCGCTCAACGCCGCACAGGCTATCGGCGACGACCGTCTGCAACAGCAAAGTCAGGGGCGCGTGGTGCCAGACAGCTTCACCCACGGCACTTCTGAAGAACGCTACACCTGGTTTAAACGTGGTTTTGCGAGTGGCGATCCGGCTCAGTGCAATACCTTTGGTAAAGCCATGTGATGTCGCGCGGCAGGGAAGAGGCGGTCTCCTGGTTTGAACAACTGGCCGCACAGCTACAGCAGGAAGGTCATCGCCGGTTGCTGGTGCTAAGCGGTAGCGATACGTGGTCGCAGACACACGCATTGATGCTTCGCGACGCGCTTTCCGGCGACTGGCTGTGGGTCGGAAACGACGCGCCCATTGAGCCGCACTGCGCGCGGCAGGCGTTAAAAAATCTGCTCGGGCGCGAGTATCGTCACGCGATTTTCGATGCCCGTTGCGGTTTTGATGTCGCAGCCTTTGCGGCGCTGAGCGGCACATTACGCGCGGGCAGCCTGCTGGTGTTACTTACGCCTCCCTTCGCCGTCTGGCCCGGTCAAACCGACAGTGATTCGCTTCGCTGGAGCGACAGCGAAACCCCCATCGCGACGCCGCATTTTGTTCACCATTTTTGTCGGGTGGTGAGCGCCGATCCCGATGCGCTGATCTGGCATGAACACCAGCCCTTACCTGATTTCCCCTTGCCTTCGGCACCCGACTGGCAGCCTGCCAGCGGCGAGCCGCAGCGCGAACAGGCTGACATTCTGGCGGCACTAACTGAGATGGAAACCGGCGTAGCGGTGGTGACGGCACCGCGCGGGCGGGGGAAATCCGCGCTCGCAGGGATGCTGTTACGCCGCATTTCGGGGCGGGCTATCGTCACTGCGCCTGCGAAAGGGGCAACAGACGTCATCGCCCGCTTCGCGGAAAATCACTATCACTTTATGGCACCGGATGCGTTGCTTGCCTCAGACCAGCAGGCCGACTGGCTGGTGGTTGATGAAGCCGCCGCCATTCCCGGGCCGCTGCTGGAACAGCTGGTGTCGCGTTTCCCGCGTGTATTACTCACGACGACCGTGCAGGGTTACGAAGGTACGGGACGCGGCTTTTTACTCAAATTCTGCGCGCGTTTTAGCGGCCTGCTCTCTTTCACGCTCTCGGCCCCCATTCGCTGGGCGGCTGGCTGCCCCCTTGAGCGCGTGATAGCGGATGCGTTGTTATTTGATGACGACGTTGTGGACGCGATACCCGGCGGCACACCCGAGATCATCTCCCTGGAACAAAACGCCTGGGAGAGCCAGCCGCAGCTTGCCGCTGATATCTACCGGCTCTTGTGCTCAGCGCACTACCGCACCTCACCCCTGGATTTGCGCCGGATGATGGACGCGCCGGGCCAGCATTTTGCCGTCGCCCGCGCCGGGAAAGCGCTGGCAGGGGCGCTATGGCTGGTAGACGAGGGTGGGTTAACGCCAGCGTTGAGCCAGGCCGTGTGGGCAGGCTACCGACGTCCGCGCGGCAATCTGGTGGCGCAATCTCTTGCAGCACACGGCGGATCACCGCTGGCGGCGACGCTTGTCGGGCGGCGCGTCACCCGCGTAGCGGTCCATCCGGCGCGTCAGCGCGAGGGCATCGGCCAGGCGCTGACGGGCAGCGCAGGTGCGCACCGACAGCAGGATTATCACTCCGTCAGCTTTGGCTATACCGATGAGCTGTGGCGCTTCTGGCAGCGCTGCGGCTTTGTGCTGGTGCGTATGGGCAGTCATCGCGAGGCCAGCAGCGGCTGCTTCACGGCGATGGCGCTGCGGCCCATCAGCGAGGCGGGGCAGGCGCTGTGCGCACAGGAACATCAGCGCCTGTGCCGCGATGCGCGGATTATTGAACGCTGGAACGGCGAAAAGATCCCGGTAGACGATCGCTGGGAGACTACCCTTAATGATGATGACTGGCTGGAGTTAAGCGGTTTCGCCTTTGCCCATCGTCCTCTCTCGACGTCTGCAGCAGCGCTCACGCGCCTGTTGCTGGCGGTACCTTTACCGCTGGAGGCCCTGCGCGGCAGGCTGGGAGAGGGCAAAGAGGACGCGCAGCTGTGCGCCGAGCTGGCACTTCACGGACGTAAGACGTTACTCATACGACAGCGCCAGGAGGCCGCGCAGGCCCTTGAATCGCTTGATCGCTGCCGCTGCGAGCGGCTCAAAAGTGACGTTTTGCAATGGCAATTTTTTCAATGACTTCTTCAATGAAGGGGCATGGTCATTACCCCGCAGAGGCGTAAAATCCTGACTATCAATTAAGGAGACTGCCATGAAACATGACCATTTTGTTGTCCAAAGTCCTTCTGCCCCAGCGCAACAACTGCTGCTGCTGTTTCATGGCGTCGGTGATAATGCCATGAATATGGGGCAAATCGGCAGCTGGTTTGCGCCGATTTTCCCCGACGCACTCATCGTCAGCATTGGCGGCGTAGAGCCTTGTGGCCCACAGGGGCGTCAGTGGTTTTCCGTGCAGGGCGTGACGGAAGAGAATCGTCAGGCACGCATCGATGCCATCATGCCGACCTTTATCGACACCGTACGCTACTGGCAACAGCAGAGCGGTGTAAGTGCCGGAGCAACCGCGCTGATTGGTTTCTCGCAGGGGGCGATTATGTCGCTGGAGAGCGTGAAAGCACAGCCCGGACTGGTCTCGCGTGTGATTGCCTTTAACGGCCGCTTTGCGACTTTGCCACAGAGCGCCACGACAGCAACCACCATCCACCTGATTCACGGCGGTGAAGACCGCGTGATTGAGTTGTCCCATGCGGTGGCGGCTCAGGAAGCGCTGATTCGTGAAGGGGGAGATGTGACGCTGGATATTGTTGATGAACTGGGTCACGCCATTGACGATCGCAGTATGCAGTTCGCGCTGGATCACCTGCGCTTTACCGTGCCGAAGCACTATTTCGACGAAGCGTTAAGCGGCAGCAAGCCAAACGACGACGATATTGTCGAGTTTATGTAAGTTCAAACCCCTCTCCCGTGGGAGAGGGGTTTTTGAAGCTATTTCTTCTGGTCTTTCTTCGGCCAGTTGTCGTCATCGTCCCACTTATCGTTAAAATCACGATGCGGGGGAAGCTCAGGTTTGTTGGCGAGGAACTTCTTATGGTCCACGCGCTTCAGATCTTTGATTACGTTCAGCAGCACGCCTACCAGAAACACCAACACCAGAATCCACCAATATTTAGCCAGCCAGTCCATTCGCTATTCCTTCTCAGAGCAGTCGTCAGGCGACGAGTTGCTCCATAATACGTTGATACATACGAGCCAGTAGCTGCAAATCAGCCGCGTTCACGCATTCATTGATTTTATGAATGGTGGCGTTTACTGGGCCCAGTTCGACAACCTGCGCACCCATGCGGGCGATAAAGCGTCCGTCTGAAGTGCCACCGGTCGTCAGGAGCTGCGGTTTGATCTCATTATAGTGCGCGATAGCGTTTACCACCGCATCCACCAGCTTGCCGCGCTGGGTCAGGAACGGTTGGCCGGAAAGCCACCAGTCCAGGGTGTAGCGCAGTTCGTATTTATCCAGCAGAGCAATCACGCGGGATTTGATCATCTCGTCGGTCAGTTCCGTGCTAAAGCGGAAGTTGAACTGCACGAAAAGATCGCCCGGAATAACGTTGTTGCTGCCGGTGCCCGCCTGAACGTTGGCGATCTGCATGCTGGTCGGCGGGAAGAATTCATTGCCTTTATCCCACTCGATCCCCACCAGCTCGCTCAGCATTGGCGCCGCGCGATGTACCGGGTTATCAGCGAGATGCGGGTAGGCCACGTGGCCCTGCACGCCGTGGATGGTCAGGTTGCAGGTCAGTGAGCCGCGACGGCCATTTTTCACCACGTCACCGACCACTTCCGTGCTCGACGGCTCGCCCACCAGGCAATAATCCAGGCGTTCGCGGCGTTCCATCAGCGCTTCGACCACTTTCACCGTGCCATTTTTGGCGCTGGCTTCTTCGTCGGAGGTGATCAGAAACGCGAGACGATTTTTGTGGTTCGGGTGCTGGGCGACAAAGCGTTCGGCGGCCACGACCATCGCAGCCAGCGAGCCTTTCATGTCAGCAGCGCCGCGGCCAAACAGCATGCCATCGCGGATGGTGGGTTCGAAAGGAGGATTGATCCAGCGATCGGCGTCACCCGCAGGGACGATATCGGTGTGTCCGGCAAAAGCCAGCGTTTCGCCCTGGCCGCGCCATGCCCAGAAGTTCTGAGTGTCGCCAAAATCCATACGCTCAACGGTAAAACCAATGGCGCGCAGGCGCTCAATCATTAATGCCTGACAACCTGCATCGTCCGGGCTAAGGGAGGGACGGCGAATAAGCTGCTGAGTCAGCTCAATGACCGGGCATGACATAGACTACACCTCAAATATAAGTCTGATAACTGGATTCACTAAAACCCAGCAGCATAGGCTGCCCAGGCGCACAGAGCAATGGGCGTTTGATGATCGCAGGCATTTCGAGCATTAATTTCGCTGCGCTGTCGGCGTCAGTGATGGTATTGCGTACTGATTCATCGAGTTTTCGCCAGGTGGTCCCGCGGGTATTCAGCAGCGCTTCCCAGCCCAGTTCAGCGATGGCGCTATGCAGAAATTCCGCATCCAGGCCATCTGCGCGATAGTCATGAAAGCGATAATCAACGTGGTTTGCCTCGAGGAAGCGGCGTGCTTTTTTGATGGTGTCGCAATTTTTAATGCCGTACATCACAATCATCGTGAATCCTTTTGTCTTTATTAATAACAAATGTTCAATTTTTTCGACTTTAAATTGTTCAGAGAAATATAACACATTCAGCTTATCGTTAATTCTGCTATGCCGATTAATTCAACGTACAACTGTTCGCTGAATAGTGTTTCATTTTTTACGCATAAAAGTCCAGCCGCGTAAAATTTCTTTTAAAGTCAGTCCAGAATAAGATTATCACCCGCTCGTATGGTTGTTTCTAAATATTGCTATTGGTCACATAAAATTAAAGTTAATCGCGCCATATTTGTCTCAGGGCCAGCACAGGAGCGGGGGACACAATCGTAACCATTGATTAAATTATCTTCACAATGACGATATATTCTCATAGAATACGCATAATAATAAGAGAGGTTGTTATGATTGAACGTGAACTGGGGAACTGGAAAGATTTTATCGAAGACATGCTTCGTAAATGATCTTCAGGAAGAACTGCAAGAGCACTTAATTTAGTTATAAAAATGATGTGATAGGTATCAAACAAATCACACGTTAAAAAGGCGGCTATCAAAGCCGCCTTTTTTATTGCCTGATTACTCCGGCTTTTCTTTTAACGGGAAGCGCTGGCGCACCAGCACAAAGAACAGCGGCACGAAGTAAATGGCGAGAATAGTCGCGGAGATCATACCCCCCATTACGCCGGTCCCGACCGCGTGCTGGCTGCTCGAACCTGCGCCGGAACTGGTGGCCATCGGCAGGACGCCAAACACGAACGCCAGCGAGGTCATCAGGATTGGGCGCAGACGCTGACGGCAGGCGTGCAGCGTGGACGACAGCAGATCGTGGCCCTTCGAATTCATCTCATTGGCAAACTCAACGATCAGAATGGCGTTCTTCGCCGACAAGCCGATCACCGTCAACAGCCCCACCTGGAAGTAGACATCGTTCTCAAGCCCTCGCATCCAGGTGGCGAGCAGCGCGCCAATCACACCCAACGGTACCACCAGCATCACTGAGAACGGCACCGACCAGCTCTCATACAGAGCGGCCAGACACAGGAAGACGACCAGCAGTGAGACGGCATACAGGGCAGGGGCCTGTGCGCCAGACAGCCGTTCCTGATAGGACATGGCCGTCCACTCCAGGCCAAAACCAGCCGGTAGCTGCTGCACCAGTTTTTCCATGGTGTCCATTGCGGTACCGGTACTGACGCCCGGCGCGGCTTCGCCGACGATTTCGAGCGCCGAATAGCCGTTGTAACGCTCCAGTCGTGGAGAGCCGCTCTCCCAGTGAGAGGTGGCAAAGGCGGAGAAGGGCACCATGCCGCCGGAATTGTTACGCACATACCAGAGATTAATGTCGTCCGGCAGCATACGATAGGGCGCGGCGGCCTGAACGTAGACCTTCTTCACGCGGCCCCGGTCCATAAAGTCGTTCACATAGCTGGAGCCCCACGCGGTTTGCAGCGTGTCGTTGATATCATCAATAGATACGCCCAGCGCCTGCGCCTTGCGCTGATCGATATCAATCTGCAGCTGCGGGCTGTCATCCAGACCGTTGTGACGCACGCGGGTAAGCGATTTATCTTTCCCCGCCAGTTCGAGCAGCTGGTCGCGCGCGGCCATCAGCGCATCGTGTCCGACTCCGGCGTGATCCTGTAATTCCATATCAAAGCCAGCCGAACTGCCGAGGCCGCTGATTGCCGCCGGACTGCTGGCGAAAACGCGCGCTTCTTTGATGTGGCTAAAGGCTTTGGTGGCGCGCTCGATAATGGCGAAAGAGGAGCCGGTCGTGCTGTCGCGTTCGTCCCAGTTTTTCAGGCGCACGAACATACGGGCGACGTTCTGCCCGTTCCCGCCGGGGCCGGAACCGACCGTGGAGAACACCGACACAATATTGTCTTTCTCTTTGGTGAAGAAATAGGATTCGACGTTCTCAACCACCTTCAGCGTCTGCTGCTGGGTGGCCCCGCTCGGGAGCTGCACGGAGGTGATAAACATTCCCCGATCTTCCAGCGGCAGGAACGAAGTTGGCAGGCGCAGGAATAAGAAGACCATCCCGCCGAGCAGCAGAACGTAAATCAGCATCCAGCGCAGGCTGCGGTGCAGGATTTTCCCCACGCCCGCTTCGTATCGCGCTGCATTGCGGTTGAACATCCGGTTAAACCAGCCGAAGAACCCTTTTTGCCCGTGCTGTTCTCCCTTGTGTAACGGTTTGAGCAAGGTTGCGCAGAGGGCAGGGGTCAGGATCATCGCCACCAGCACCGACAGCACCATCGCCGAGACGATTGTTATCGAGAACTGGCGGTAAATTGCGCCAGTGGTGCCGCCAAAGAAGGCCATCGGCACAAAGACAGCGGAGAGCACCATCGCGATGCCGACCAGTGCCCCCTGTATTTGTCCCATCGATTTGCGCGTCGCTTCCCGCGGCGACAGCCCCTCTTCGCTCATGATGCGCTCGACGTTCTCCACCACCACGATGGCATCGTCCACCAGCAGGCCGATCGCCAGCACCATCGCAAACATGGTCAGGGTGTTGATGCTGTAACCAAAGGCATAGAGCACGGCAAAGGTGCCGAGCAGCACGACGGGAACGGCGATGGTCGGGATGAGCGTGGCGCGGAAGTTTTGCAGGAACAGGTACATCACGAGGAACACCAGCGCGATAGCTTCGAGCAGCGTTTTCACCACGTCCTCAATCGAGGCTTTCACGAAAGAGGTGGTTTCATAGGCAACTTTGTATTCCAGCCCATGCGGGAAATACTGGGACAGCTCATCCAGGCGGTCGATGACCAGCTTCGCGGTCGCCATTTCGTTCGCGCCGGAGGCCAGTTTTACCCCGATACCCGACGCCTGATTGCCGTTAAACCGGCTCAGGTAGTCGTACTTTTCGGCGCCCATTTCGACGGTGGCGACGTCGCCGAGCCGCACTTCGGAACCGTCCTGATTCACGCGCAGGGTGATATCGCGGAACTGCTGCGGCGTCTGGAGCAGGGATTGCGAGTTGATGGTGGCGTTCAGCGCCTGTTTATCCACCGACGGCGTACCGCCCAGTTGCCCGACGGCGATTTGCGCGTTCTGGGATTTGATGGCGTTAGTCACATCGGTGGCGGTCATCTGCACGCTGTTCAGCTTCGCCGGGTCCAGCCAGATGCGCATGGAATACTGTGAGCCATAGGCGTCGATATCGCCGACGCCGTTGATACGGCTTAAGGGGTCCTGAATATTACTGGCAACGTAGTCCGAGATATCCTGCTTATCCATCGAGCCGTCGGTCGACACGAAGGCGATGGTCAGGATGTTGGAATCCCCGGTTTTACGCACCGTCACGCCCTGGTTCTGCACCGCCTGCGGCAGCTTACGCATCGCCGACTGCAGCTGGTTTTGCACCTGCTGCACCGCTTCATCGGGATCGGAACCGGCGGTAAAGCTTAACGTCACCGTCGCCTGGCCAGTCGCGCTGCTCTGGGACGACATGTACATCAGGTTATCCAGCCCGGTCATGTTCTGTTCAATCACCTGAGTGACCGTATTTTCCAGCGTTTGCGCCGATGCGCCCGGGTAGTTCGCGGTAATACGCACGTTCGGCGGAGCCAGGTCGGGGTATTGCTCCACAGGTAAAGACAAAATAGCGAGAGTGCCCGTCAGACATAAAATAATTGCCAGCACCCAGGCAAAAATGGGGCGATCAATGAAAAAATTCGCCATTAAAGTAAGACCTCGTAAGCTTGCATCGTTATTGTTTATTGCCCGCTTAACTCTAGCGGCAAGGCGGATGCCAAACGTGGAGAAAAAAAGGAGATAGTGTAAATTATCATGCGCATTTACAGCGCCTTGTTAACTTTCCGCCCTGTCGATTATTACCTGGTGGCGTCGCATCGGCATGACGGTTTCCGGCAATTTACCGTTATTTACCCGCTTCAGGTTCCGGCGTGCGAAAACGAATACACACCTGCGTCCCGCCATTTTGCGGCTGCGAGAAGCCGAGCGTGCCGCCCAGTCGCTCCGCACGTTCGCGCATAATGTTCAGGCCGTAATGCCCAGGCGGTTCGCTGGCGTCGCCGATCCCAATGCCATTATCCCGAATATAGACCGTGTGCTCGCCATCCGGTGCGGTCACGCAACTGACCGTAATCACCGTCGCGTCGGCATGTTTGATGGCGTTCAGCACCGCTTCACGCACGATCTGCAGCAGATGAACCTGCTTTTGCGCATCCAGCGCCAGGGACGAGAGACGACAGTCCAGCTCCAGTTTCGCACTGGTCTGGCTTTGCAGCCCTTCGAGTGCCTCTTGCAAAGCCGCGGGAAGATTGGAGTGGTTCAGCGTCAGGCGGAAGGTGGTCAACAGCTCGCGGAGCTGGCGCCAGGCGTTATTCAGCTCGCGCGAGAAGTCGGTGATGATGGTTTGCGCCGGGACGTTATCGTCCGGCACCGCACGCTTGAGCAGCGCCAGCTGAATGCGCAGGTAGGAGAGCACCTGCGCCAGCGAGTCGTGCAATTCGCGGGCAATGGTGGCGCGCTCTTCCATCAGCAGCAACTGCTGGAAATGCTTTTGCGCCTGATTGAAATAGAGCCCGCGCCCAAGCATCGTCGCCACGTTTTTCATCAGCGGCTCAGGCACGATGTTCTCGCTCTGCCAGCGCAGCTCACCGAAGCGCGTCTCCTGCATAACTACCGGCAGGGTGAAGGTCTGCAGTTCCGCTTTTTTCACCCCTTCACACAGCTGCCAGTTGTCGCTGGCCTGCAGTTCCAGATAGCTCATTCCCGTATATTCCTGAACCATCTGGATGATATGGCGGAAACTATGGGGGTCTATCTGGCTGGTATTCAGCGCCTGAGAGCACTTGAACAGCATTTCGAGCTGCTGATGGGCTTCGTTCAGGTGCCGGGTCTTCTCTTCGACGGTAATTTCCAGCGAGCGATAGTGTTTATGTAGCTCGGCGGACATATGGTTGAAGGTGCGCGAGAGCAGCCCCAGCTCGTTGGGCAGGTGCGTGTCCTCGGCCTGAATGTCGAAATTCCCCTGTTCCATTTTCTGGCTGGCGAACACCAGATGATTGAGCGGTGCGACCACCTCCCGGCGGATCCCGCGCAGGGTCATTACCACCAGCAGCAAAATCCCCACGCCGCCCGCCAGGGAAATGGCGACCACCAGCTGCATTTTATGTTCTGCATAGTGCTGAAGAGCCAGCACGAAGGTGTCTATACGCTCCACATATTGCTGAATATGGTCCTGATACCAGGTTTTATCTCCCGCTTCGAGATGGCTGTCCATCTCGGCCCACGCCAGCTGCAGCTGCTGATATCCCGTTTTCACTGACGCCGGTACAAACCAGCGATCGAGTTCTTGCAGGACGGGCAAGTTCAGGGTGTTTTGCCAGTGGAGACGGTGGGCGGAAAAATCAGCGCTGTTGCGCTCCAGATCGTAGCCGAGCCGGTAACTCTGCATGCGTAAAGAGCCTGCAATATTAATGGCTTCGGCATCGCGCAGACTGCTGGCAAGCGTCATCAACGCAATGCCGCTGGTCAGAACGGAGAGCAAAATAATGGAGATGAAAGCCCGGGCCAGGCTTCCTGATACAGGACGTTTAACGATCACAACTCGGCTTCCTGAATGTAACTGAAACGCAATTTCACCTGCGATGAAATAAATTGATCTGCCGCAGGGATGTCGTCATTAGTCCCATAACTTGGGCAAATGACCATTGCCTGGGACTATCGGGGTCGTCAATATTCTTATAAAAAATAGGGTTAATGCTACCAGAACAGGTGCCTTTATGAATCGTTTTATTATGGCCGATAACCTGCAATGTATTGGCTGTCACGCCTGCGAAGTCGCCTGCGTGATGGCGCACAATCATGAACAACATGTTTTAAGCCAGCGCCAGTTTATCCCGCGCATTACGGTGCTGAAAGAGGGTAAACGGCGCAGCGCGGTCACTTGTCATCACTGCGAAAACGCCCCCTGCGCGCAAAGCTGCCCCAATGGGGCGATTGCTAAAAGCCACGACAGCGTACAGGTGAATCAGCAAAAATGCATTGGTTGCAAAGCCTGTGTGGTCGCCTGTCCGTTTGGCACGATGGAGATCGTAGTCACACCCGTGTCCGACGGACAGGTCAAAGCCACGGCGCACAAATGCGATTTGTGCCACGACAGGCCGCAGGGCCCGGCGTGCGTGGAGAATTGTCCGGCAGATGCCCTGACGCTGGTGACGCCAGACGTGCTGCATCGTCTGGCGAAAGCCCGCCGTTTGCGCGCTGCCTGCCAGGAGGCTCAGCCGTGGCACAGCGAGGCAACGCCGGTTGCGTCACCGCACACCAAAATCCAGCAAATGCAGGCCCTCACGGCGCGCGGCGAGCCGGATAAGCTCAGCCCGCAGGCGCGTGCAGACAATTTCGATGAAATCTATCTGCCGTTTCGCGCAGAGCAGGCGCACCGCGAAGCGGCACGCTGCCTGAAATGCGGAGAGCACTCCATCTGCGAATGGACCTGTCCGTTGCACAACCACATTCCGCAGTGGATCGAGCGCGTAAAAGCCGGGGATATCGACGCGGCGGTGGAACTGTCCCATCAGACCAACTGTTTGCCGGAAATCACCGGACGCGTCTGTCCGCAGGACCGATTGTGCGAAGGGGCCTGCACGGTACGTGATGAATCCGGCGCGGTAACCATTGGTAATATCGAACGCTACATCTCTGACCAGGCGCTGGCGGCAGGCTGGCGGCCCGATTTGACCGGCGTCGCCTCCGTCGATAAGCGTATTGCGATTGTTGGCGCAGGCCCGGCGGGGCTGGCCTGTGCCGACGTGCTGATCCGCCACGGCGTGAGCGTCACGGTCTATGACCGGCACCCGGAGATCGGCGGATTACTCACCTTTGGCATTCCGGCGTTCAAACTGGATAAATCCCTGCTGGCACGGCGACGGGAGATTTTCACCGCCATGGGAATACAGTTCGAACTCAACTGTGAAGTGGGTAAAGACCTGCCGATGTCTCAGCTGCTCGGCGAATACGACGCGGTGTTTGTCGGCGTGGGAACCTATCGCTCGATGAAAGCGGGCATTCCGCACGAAGATGCGCCGGGAGTGTACGACGCCTTACCTTTCCTGGTGGCGAATACCCGCCATCTGATGGGGCTGGCGGCCTCAGCGTCCGAACCCTTTATCGATGTCGCCGGATTAAACGTGGTGGTACTCGGCGGCGGGGATACGGCGATGGACTGTGTGCGCACCGCGCTGCGCCATCAGGCGGCAAAAGTAACCTGCGCCTATCGTCGGGATGAGGCCAACATGCCTGGCTCGAAAAAAGAGGTCAAGAACGCCAAAGAGGAGGGGGCGCACTTTGAATTCAACGTGCAGCCCGTCGAACTGGTTCTGGATGCGTCGGGCAAGGTGAACGGCATTCGCCTGCTGCGCACCCGGCTTGGTGAACCGGATGCGCAGGGGCGGCGGCGTCCGGTGCCTGTCGAGGGGAGCGAGTTTGTGATGCCTGCTGATGCGGTGATCATGGCGTTTGGCTTTAACCCGCACTCGATGCCGTGGCTACAGGCGCAGGGGGTGAACGTCGACGACTGGGGGCGCATCGTGGCGAGTGTGGACAGCCCCTATCGCTACCAGACCAGCCATCCGCAGATTTTTGCCGGCGGTGACGCGGTGCGCGGTGCTGATCTGGTGGTTACGGCAATGGCCGAAGGGCGTCACGCCGCACAAGGGATGATGGACTGGCTGCAAATCAGACGGCCAAATTCCCACTAATCAGCGGGGCGACAAAGCGGGCTTCTCGGCGTACTATGAATCACTCATTACGTCCTGGAGCCCGTATGAGCCTGAAAATTGAGATCATCAAAGATAAAATCCTCTCAGAAAATTATTTTGTCCTGCGCAACATTACCTACGATTTAACTCACCACGGTGAAGTGGTCCGCCACAAGCGCGAAGTCTACGATCGCGGCAACGGTGCCACCATCCTGTTATACAGTCGTGAAAAGCAAACCGTCGTGCTGATCCGCCAGTTCCGCATCGCGACCTGGGTGAATGGCAACCCGGACGGACGCCTGATTGAAACCTGCGCCGGGCTGCTGGATAACGACGAACCCGAAGTCTGTATCCGCAAGGAAGCCATCGAAGAAACGGGCTTTGAAGTGGGAGACGTCACGAAGCTTTTTGAGCTGTACATGTCCCCCGGCGGCGTGACGGAGCTTATCCACTTCTTTATCGCCGAATACACCGACGCACAGCGCAGCAACGCGGGCGGCGGCGTTGAGGACGAAGCCATCGACGTGCTGGAAATTCCTTATACGCAGGCGCTGGAAATGGTAAAAAACGGTGAAATTCGCGATGGTAAGGCGTTGATACTGCTCCAGTATTTACAGCTGTCTGGCCTAATGTCTTGATTAATAAACTATCGCTAAATCATAATCCAGATAAATCTATCCGATAAATCCGATTGAGCAACCCCGGACAGAACACGAAGATACAGCCAGTTTTCGAGTTTCTGCTTCCGGGATTGTGCCTTCCATGCGTCACAGCATTCTTCTTTTTTTACTCCTCAGCATACTGCCTCTGCCACTGGTTTGGGCGGCGCCTGCACAGCAGTCGTTTTCTGACTGGCAGGTCACCTGCAACAACCAGAACTTTTGCGTCGCGCGCAATACCGGTGAGCATCAGGGGCTGGTGATGACGCTAAGCCGCAGCGCGGGGGCCAAAACGGATGCCAATCTGCGGATTGATCTGGGGGGGCTGGAAACGTCGCCGGTGAAAGAAGCGCCCATCGCGCCGCGTCTGCTGCTGGACGGTGCGCCGTTGTCGCTGGATGCGCAGCGCTGGAAGCTGTCGCCGTGGCATCTGGTGACCGATGATACTGCGACTATCGCCGCCTTTCTGAAAACCATACAGGAAGGGGAGGCGCTGACGCTTAAAGGCGGAAAACAGATTGTCTCTCTGGCCGGGCTGAAGGCGGCGTTATTGTTTATTGATTCCCAGCAAAAACGTGTGGGAAGCGAAACTGCGTGGATTAAAAAGGGCGACGAACCGCCGCTGAGCGTGCCACCGGCTCCGGCGCTGAAAGAGGTCGCGGTGGTCAATCCGACGCCGACGCCCCTGACGCATGAAGAGCTGAACGATCTGCTGGATTACGGCAGCTGGCGCATGAACAACAGCCAGTGTTCGCTCGACCCTAACCGTCGCGAAGTGCGGGTGATGGCCTTAACGGATGACAAAGCGTTGCTGATGATAAGCTGCGAAGCGGGGGCCTACAACACGGTGGATCTGGCGTGGCTGGTGTCGCGTAAAAAGCCGTTTGCCGCCCGAACCGTGCGGCTGCGCCTGCCGTTTGTCTCGTCGAGCGAGAGCAGCGAGATGGAGCTGATGAATGCCCGCTTTGATGAGAAAACGCGTGAACTGACGACCCTGGCGTTAGGGCGTGGCATGGGCGACTGCGGTATCCAGACCCGCTGGCGTTTTGACGGCCAGCGTTTTCGTCTGGTACGGTATGCCGAAGAGCCGAGCTGCGATAACTGGCATGGGCCAGATGCCTGGCCCACGTTGTGGATTACGCGCTAACCTGCTCGGTACGGTCTTACTGTCGTGCAGCAGCGCGCACTTCAGTGCGAACTACAGCACGCCGAGCGCCTTCTCGACCACGTTCTCAACCGTAAAGCCAAAGTACGGGAACAGCTTATCCGCCGGTGCCGATTCACCGTACCCCGTCATCCCGACGATAGCCCCTTTCAGGCCGACATATTTGTACCAGTAGTCGGCAATCCCCGCCTCCACGGCCACGCGCGCGGCGACGTTTGAAGGGAGCACGGATTCCCGGTAGGCCTCATCCTGCGCATCAAAAATATCCGTCGAAGGCAGAGACACCACGCGAACGGCGTGTCCTTCGGCGGTAAGCTTCTCCGCCGCTTTCACCGTGATTTCAATTTCCGAACCTGTCGCAATCAAAATCACATCCGGCTTACCGCCGCTGTCTTTCAGGATGTAACCCCCACGGGCGATATTTTTTACCTGCTCCGGCGTACGCTCGATCTGCGCCAGATTCTGACGCGACAGGATCAGCGCCGTCGGCCCGGTGTGGCGCTCCACCGCCAGCTTCCAGCCGACAGCCGCTTCGACCTGATCGCAAGGCCGCCAGGTGCTGAAGTTTGGCGTCAGGCGCAGGCTGGCGAGCTGTTCAACCGCCTGGTGCGTCGGACCGTCTTCCCCCAGTCCGATGGAGTCGTGGGTGTAGACCATAATCTGCCGCGCTTTCATCAGCGCCGCCATACGCGCCGCATTACGGGCATACTCGACGAACATCAGGAAGGTGGCGGTGTAAGGGACAAATCCGCCGTGATGGGCGATACCATTCGCGATGGCCGTCATCCCGAACTCGCGCACGCCGTAGTGGATGTAGTTTCCGGAGATATCCTCTTTCAGGGAGGTCGAGCCGGACCAGATCGTCAGGTTACTTGGGGCCAAGTCCGCCGAGCCGCCCAGCAGCTCCGGCAGGATCGGGCCGATGACGTTAAGGGTATTTTGCGACGCTTTACGGGTGGCGATTTTCGCCGGATTGGCCTGGAGATCGTCAATCAGCGCCTGAGTTTTCGCTTCCCACTCGTCCGGCAGGCCGCCGCTCATGCGTCGTGAGAACTCAGCCGCCAAATCAGGATGCGCCTTTTTGTAAGCGCTGAATTTTTCATTCCACGCCTGCTGGGCTTTTTCGCCGTCCTCGCGTGCGTCCCAGGCTTTGTAAATCTCTTTCGGGATCTCAAAGGCCGGGTATTTCCAGCCCAGTTTCTGCCGCGTCAGCGCCACTTCCTCTTCACCCAGCGCCGCGCCGTGCGCCTCCTCTTTGCCCGCTTTGTTAGGGGAACCGAAGCCAATCACCGTACGGCAGATAATCAGCGACGGTTTGTCCTTCACGCTCTGGGCTTCAAGAATCGCTTTCTTGATTGCTTCCGGGTCGTGGCCGTCGATTTCATGCACCACATGCCAGTGATAGGCCTCGAAGCGTTTTGCCGTATCGTCGGTGAACCAGCCTTCGGTCTCCCCGTCGATGGAAATGCCGTTGTGATCGTAAAAACCGATCAGTTTGCCAAGCCCAAGCGTCCCCGCCAGCGAGCAGACCTCGTGGGAAATCCCCTCCATCAGACAGCCGTCGCCCATAAATACGTAGGTGAAGTGATCGACAATCTCATGATCCGGCTGGTTGAACTGCGCGCCCAGCGTACGTTCGCCAATCGCCAGCCCGACGGCGTTCGCCAGCCCCTGGCCGAGGGGACCGGTGGTGGTTTCCACGCCCGGCGTATAGCCCAGCTCCGGGTGGCCTGGCGTTTTAGAGTGCAGCTGACGGAAGTTTTTCAGCTCTTCGAGCGGCAGGTCGTAGCCGGAAAGGTGCAGCAGGCTATACAACAGCATCGAGGCGTGACCGTTAGAGAGAATAAAGCGGTCGCGGTCATACCAGGTTGGGTCCGTCGGGTTGTGTTTCAGGAAGTCATTCCACAGCACTTCGGCGATATCGGCCATGCCCATCGGCGCGCCGGGGTGGCCAGAATTGGCTTTTTGTACCGCATCCATGCTGAGGGCGCGAATGGCATTGGCTAGCTCTTTACGGGACATAATTCACTCCATGGCATGATTACAGTTTGGCGGCGAGAAGATCTTCCAGTTTGCGCTGGTCAACGGCGAAAAGGCGGATGCCTTCGGCCAGTTTATCCACGGCCATCGCGTCCTGATTATGTTCCCAGCGGAACTCGGCTTCGGTGAGCGGCTTCGGTTTTGGCAGGACGGTTGAGGTCGGGATGAGCTTACGCACCACCGGTTCTTCTTTTTCCTGCAGATCTTTCAGCAGATTAGGGGAGATGGTCAGACGGTCGCAGCCTGCCAGCGCCAGGATCTGCTCGGTGCGACGGAAGCTGGCCCCCATCACGATGGTTTCATAGCGGTGCTGTTTGAAGTAATCGTAGATATTACGCACCGATTTCACGCCCGGATCCTCTTCCACCACGTACGGGTCCATCGGCTGTTTCGCCTGATACCAGTCGTATATACGGCCAACAAACGGCGAGACGAGGAACACGCCCGCTTCGGCGCAGGCACGTGCCTGGGCAAAGGAGAACAGCAGCGTCAGGTTGCAGTTGATCCCCTCTTTTTCCAGCACTTCGGCGGCGCGAATGCCCTCCCAGGTGGAGGCGAGTTTAATCAGAATGCGCGATTTATCGATATCCTGCTCCTGGTACAGCTCAACCAGGCGGCGCGCTTTGGCGATGCTCTTTTCTTTGTCAAACGACAGGCGTGCGTCCACTTCCGTCGAGACGCGTCCAGGGATGCTTTTCAGAATTTCCGCACCGATATTGACCGCCAGTTTGTCGCTGGCCTCCGCCACTTTCTGCTCCTGAGTTTTGCCGCGCTGTTTGCCGTAGTCGATGGCGTCATCGATCAGGTGGCTAAAGTGCGCAAGGCCGGCCGCCTTCAGCAGCAGTGACGGGTTGGTGGTCGCATCTTCCGGTTGATAGTGGCGGATGGACTCGATATCGCCGCTGTCGGCGACCACCGTGGTGAATTGTTTGATGCCGTCTAATTGATTCATGGAAATGACTCCTTAGAAATAACAGAGTTAAGCGAGTGCGTTCGTTCACACTTCTGCGAAATACATGACGTACTTAACAAAAAAGCATAGCAGACGGGGGAGGCATTGCTTTCGGGAGTGGGTAACATGGTTGTTATAAATTGATAACAAATTTTGCCCTGCGATGGTGAGAGTTTGGCTGCCTTCAAAGTTTGAACCGTCCGCAGGGGCGATACTATGCGCCACTCCAGGGTGAGCATCAGGAACGTGAGTACGCCACCCTTTTTGATCGATACGTGAAAGGAACAATAAGATGGATGATCAGTTAAGACAGAGTGCCCTCGATTTTCATCAATTCCCTGTACCGGGCAAAATCCAGGTTTCCCCCACTAAGCCACTCGCCACGCAGCGCGATCTGGCGCTGGCCTATTCACCCGGCGTTGCCGCGCCTTGCCTTGAGATCGAAAAAGATCCGTTAGCGGCCTACAAATACACCGCTCGCGGCAACCTGGTGGCGGTCATTTCCAACGGCACCGCGGTGCTCGGGCTGGGCAATATCGGGGCGCTGGCCGGTAAGCCGGTGATGGAAGGGAAGGGCGTACTGTTCAAGAAATTCGCCGGTATCGACGTGTTTGATATTGAAGTGGATGAGCTGGACCCGGACAAATTTATTAACGTTGTGGCCGCGCTGGAGCCTACCTTTGGCGGCATCAACCTTGAAGACATCAAAGCGCCGGAATGTTTCTACATTGAGCAGAAACTGCGTGAACGTATGAACATTCCCGTGTTCCACGATGACCAGCACGGTACGGCGATCATTAGTACGGCGGCCATTTTGAACGGACTGCGCGTGGTCGAGAAAAATCTCTCTGATGTGCGCATGGTTGTTTCCGGCGCGGGTGCGGCAGCGATTGCCTGTATGAACCTGCTGGTGGCGCTGGGCATGCAGAAACATAACATCGTGGTCTGTGATTCGAAAGGCGTTATCTATAAAGATCGCGAGCCGAACATGGCGGAAACCAAAGCCGCCTACGCGGTGGTGGATGACGGCAAACGCACGCTGGACGATGTAATTGAAGGGGCGGATATCTTCCTCGGCTGCTCTGGCCCGAAAGTGCTGACCCCGGAAATGGTCACGAAAATGGCGCGTGCGCCTATGATCCTGGCGCTGGCAAACCCGGAGCCGGAAATCCTGCCGCCGCTGGCGAAATCCGTGCGTGAAGACGCCATTATCTGTACTGGCCGTTCCGACTATCCAAACCAGGTCAACAACGTGCTGTGCTTCCCGTTCATCTTCCGCGGTGCGCTGGACGTGGGTGCCACGGCGATAAACGAAGAGATGAAGCTCGCGGCTGTCCATGCGATTGCGGAGCTGGCCCATGCGGAGCAGAGCGAAGTGGTGGCCTCGGCGTATGGCGATCAGGATCTGAGCTTCGGCCCGGACTACATCATTCCGAAACCGTTCGACCCGCGTTTAATCGTCAAAATCGCCCCGGCCGTTGCCAAAGCGGCGATGGATTCCGGCGTGGCGACGCGCCCGATTGAGGACTTCGACGCTTATATCGATAAGCTGACCGAGTTTGTCTACAAAACGAACCTGTTCATGAAGCCGATCTTCTCGCAGGCGCGCGCCGACGCTAAACGCGTGGTGCTGGCCGAAGGCGAAGAGGCGCGTGTGCTGCATGCGACGCAGGAGCTGATCACCTTGGGGCTGGCGAAACCGATTCTGATTGGTCGTCCGAGCGTGATCGAAATGCGCATCCAGAAACTCGGTCTGCAGATCAAACCGGGTGTCGATTTTGAGATCGTGAACAACGAATCGGATCCGCGCTTCAAAGAGTACTGGAGCGAGTACTACAGCATTATGAAGCGCCGGGGGATCACTCAGGAGCAGGCGCAGCGCGCGGTGATCAGCAACACCACGGTGATCGGTGCGATCATGGTTCATCGTGGTGAAGCTGACGCCCTGATCTGCGGGACGATTGGCGATTATCACGAGCACTTCAGCGTGGTGCAGGAGATCTTTGGCTATCGCGACGGCGTGCATACGGCGGGGGCGATGAATGCGCTGCTGCTGCCAAGCGGTAACACCTTTATTGCCGACACCTACGTCAACGACGATCCGACGCCGGAAGAGCTGGCGGAAATCACCGTGATGGCGGCGGAAACCGTCCGTCGTTTTGGTATCGAACCGAAAGTGGCGCTGCTGTCGCACTCTAACTTTGGTTCATCCAAATCTGCGGCGGCCTGCAAAATGCGCCAGACGCTGGAGCTGGTGCGTGAACGCGCGCCAGAGCTGATGATTGATGGTGAGATGCACGGCGATGCCGCGCTGGTTGAGAGTATCCGTAACGAGCGGATGCCGGACAGCCCACTGAAAGGCTCGGCGAACGTGCTGATTATGCCGAACGTGGAAGCGGCGCGTATCAGCTATAACCTGCTGCGTGTTTCCAGTTCTGAAGGGGTGACCGTGGGGCCGGTACTGATGGGCGTCGCAAAACCGGTACATGTGTTAACGCAGATTGCGTCCGTGCGTCGTATCGTCAACATGGTTGCGCTGGCGGTAGTCGAAGCACAGACGCAGCCGCTGTAAGCGCGGCGTCGTCTGTGCTGTCGGGTATTAAACCCACTCGCGGACTTTCAGAAACTCACTCAAGGCAGCCTCCGGGCTGCCTTCTTTTGGCTCGAAATTATACTCCCAGCGCACCAGCGGCGGCATCGACATCAGAATCGACTCCGTGCGCCCGCCGGTTTGTAGTCCAAACAGCGTGCCGCGATCCCACACCAGGTTGAACTCCACGTAACGCCCGCGACGATAAAGCTGGAACTCACGCTCGCGCACGCCGTAATCCGTCCCTTTGCGCCGTTCGACAATCGGCAGGTAGGCGTCCGTATAGCCTTCGCCAACCGCCTGCATAAAGCTGAACGCCGTATCAAAATCGGGCGCATTCAAATCGTCGAAGAATAATCCGCCAATCCCGCGCTGTTCGTTCCGGTGCTTGAGATAGAAATAGTCGTCGCACCACTTCTTGTACTTCGGATAAACCTCTTCGCCAAAGGGCTGACAAATATCGCGCGCAGTGCGGTGCCAGTGAACGGCGTCCTCTTCAAAGCCGTAGTAGGGCGTTAAATCGAAGCCGCCGCCAAACCACCACACCGGATCGGCACCCGGTTTCTCGGCGATGAAAAAGCGCACGTTGGCGTGGCTGGTGGGCACAAACGGGCTGTGCGGATGAACGACCAATGAGACGCCCATGGCTTCAAAACTGCGTCCGGCCAGCTCCGGGCGATGCGCGGTGGCTGAGGCCGGCATGGCGTCACCGTGAACGTGAGAGAAGTTAACGCCTGCCTGCTCAAACACGCCGCCGTTACGCAGCACGCGGCTGCGCCCGCCGCCGCCAGCCTCGCGCTGCCAGTTGTCTTCCTGAAATTCGCCCCCGTCGACGGCGGCCAGTTTCTGGCAAATCTGATCCTGCAGTTGCAGCAGAAACGCTTTGACCTGCTGAGAGTTCGGTTTCATTTACGTCTCGTCGAATGCGCTTTTTGATTATCAAACCAGTTGAAGTAACTGATCACTCCGGAGGCGATGGCGTTGGCGATCTTCTGGCGAAACGCGGTGGTGCCGAGCAGACGCTCTTCTTCCGGGTTCGTGATGAACGATGTCTCGACCAGCACGGACGGAATTGATGGTGATTTCAGTACCACAAACGCCGCCTGTTCCGTGCCTTTACTGTGCAGGCGATGCACCGGTTTGATCTTCTTTAGAATATGCGACCCGAGCGTCAGGCTGTTTTTGATGGTGTCGGTCTGAACCAGATCGAACAATACCTGCTGCAGGAGATGGTCTTTATCGGTGGTTTTTTTGCCCGCCACTTCATCCGCGCGGTTCTCGCGATCGGATAAGTATTTCGCCATGGCGCTACTCGCACCGCGGTTGGAGAGGGCAAACACCGACGCACCCGCGGCGCTCGGGTTGGTAAATCCATCGGCGTGAATCGACATAAACAGATCCGCGCCGTGCTGGTGGGCGATCTCTACGCGGTCATACAGCGGGATAAAGGTATCGCCGCTGCGCGTCAGACGCGCGTCAATGCCGTTACTGCGCAGAATCGAGCGCACGTTTTTGGCGATCGCCAGCACCACATGTTTCTCTTTCGAGCCGTTGCGACCAATTGCGCCGGTGTCGATTCCGCCGTGTCCCGGATCGAGCATCACCACCCGTTTTGCCCCGGCTTTTTTTACCTTGGGCTTACTGTGTCCATTGCTGGTTTTCAGGGTGCTATCGTCTTTAGCCTGTGCCTGTGCGATGCCTGTTAACGTCAAGGCCGCCAGCCCCGCTTTGAGAACCTGACGACGCGATGTGAGTGTTTTTAAAGGTTTGAATGTGCTCATGCGGCCTGAATTGTAAAAAATTGGGGGTCCTGGTGTTATATCGTATCGCGTTTAGCGTGACGACAGTCCTTGTTGAGAATTGTTTTACTTTTCATTTCAATACGTGACAGAGTGACATTATGCCAAATTTTCGCACATTTTTCGCCGCTTATTGGCTATTGGCGGCGTTCGCGCCATAATCACTGTTTTTAAACCCAAAAAGGCGGTTAATACCATGGAGATACGCGTTTTTCGCCAGGAAGATTTCGAAGAGGTGATTACCCTTTGGGAACGCTGCGATCTGTTGCGTCCGTGGAACGATCCGGAAATGGATATCGAGCGTAAGGTCAATCACGACGTCAGCCTGTTCCTGGTCGCCGAAGTCAACGGTGAAGTGGTGGGGACGGTGATGGGCGGCTACGACGGCCACCGCGGCTCGGCCTATTACCTCGGCGTTCACCCGGAATATCGGGGTCGCGGCATCGCCAACGCGCTGCTCAACCGCCTGGAAAAGAAACTGATTGCCCGCGGCTGCCCTAAGATTCAGATCATGGTGCGCGAAGATAATGATGTGGTGTTGGGGATGTACGAGCGTCTTGGATATGAGCACGCTGATGTCCTGAATTTAGGGAAGCGCCTGATCGAAGATGAAGAATACTGAGTTTCACCCGGCCCACTATGACAGTCAGGGCCGCGTCAAATTGCCCTTTTTATTCTGGTGTGTGCTGCTGCTTCAGGCGCGAACCTGGGTTTTGTTCGTGGTGGCGGGGGCGTCCCGCGATCAGGGAAGTACGCTGCTGAATCTGTTTTATCCCGATCGCGATAACTTCTGGCTCGGGCTGTTGCCCGGCGTCCCGGCGGTGCTGGCCTTTTTACTCAGCGGACGGCGACAGCTTTTTCCGCGCATCTGGTACAGCCTGCGCTGGCTGTTGATTCTCGCCCAGGTGGTGCTGCTGTGCTGGCAGCCGTTGCTGTGGTTTTACGGCGAGCCTCTCGGCGGAATCGGTATTGCGCTGGTCGTGGCGGATATTGTCGCGCTGCTGTGGCTGCTGACGCACCCGCGTCTGCGCGCCAGTTTCACGATAGAAAAAGATTAAAGGCACTTTTTATCGATGCCGGACTCCAACAAGCGTTGAATTAACAAGAAAGGACGTTTCAATGAAATCGCTGCGTTTAGTTTTATGCGCTTTGCCGCTGGTGTTAACCGGATGTTCAACGCTATCGTCAATCTCCTCCATTAACTGGTCGGCGGCCTATCCGTGGAACTGGTTTGGCTCCTCATTCGAAGTGACTGAGAAGGGCGTCGGAAATATTAACGCGACAACGCCGCTGAATCAGGAAGCGATTGAATCCGCCTTAAGCAGTGATTACCGCCTGCGTAGCGGCATGAAAACGGAGAATGGTGCCATTGTGCACTACTTCGAAGCGCTGAAAGACGACAAGCTGGCGCTGATTATCAATGGCGATAAAGGCACCGTAAATCGTGTTGAAGTGCTGGACCGCGATGTGGAGACTGACAGCGGCGTGAAAGTCGGTACGCCATTTAGCGAGCTGTATCAGAAAGCATTCGGCAACTGTGAAAGCGCGGTTGCGGATGAGAAAGTCGCGGTGGAGTGTAAAGCCAAAGACAGCCAGCATATTCGCTATCTCTTCACCGGCGAGTGGAGCGGCCCGGAAGGGTTGATGCCTGCGGACGACACCCTCAAAAACTGGACCGTGAGCAAAATTATCTGGCAGCAGTAATTTGCGCCTGAACAAACCGCCTCGCTGAAATCCAGGTATAATAGCCGCCATCAATGCCACGAACGCGTGGCATCTTTTTTTTCAGGAGGAGCGATGTCTCAGGTTCAGAGTGGCATTTTGCCAGAACATTGCCGCGCGGCGATTTGGATTGAAGCCAATGTTAACGGGGATGTGGATGCCCTGCGTGCGGCCAGCAAAGTATTTGTCGATAAACTGGCCACCTTCCAGGCCAAATTCCCGGATGCGCACCTCGGCGCGGTGGTCGCCTTTGGCAATGACGTCTGGCGTCAGCTGAGCGGCGGCGAAGGCGCTGAAGAGCTGAAAGACTTTATCCCTTACGGGAAAGGTCTGGCACCGGCCACCCAGTACGACGTGCTGATCCATATTTTGTCTCTGCGTCATGACGTCAATTTCTCCGTGGCGCAGGCGGCAGTGGAAGCCTTTGGCGACAGCATCAAGGTGCAGGAAGAGATACATGGTTTCCGCTGGGTAGAAGAGCGCGATCTGAGCGGTTTCGTTGATGGTACCGAAAACCCGGCGGGCGAAGAGACGCGTCGCGAGGTGGCGGTAATCAAAGACGGCGTGGACGCAGGCGGCAGCTACGTGTTTGTGCAGCGCTGGGAACATAACCTCAAGCAGCTTAACCGCATGAGTGTTCACGACCAGGAGATGATGATTGGCCGTACCAAAGAGGCCAACGACGAGATCGACGGCGATGCCCGCCCGGTAACGTCTCACCTGACCCGTGTCGATCTGAAAGAAGACGGTAAAGGGCTGAAGATTGTGCGCCAGAGCCTGCCGTACGGAACGGCGAGCGGCACTCACGGCCTGTACTTCTGCGCCTACTGCGCGCGTCTGTACAATATCGAGCAGCAGCTTCTGAGCATGTTTGGGGACACCGATGGCAAGCGCGACGCGATGCTGCGCTTCACCAAACCGGTGACCGGCGGCTACTACTTCGCACCATCCGTTGAGCGTCTGCTGGCTCTGTAATGCTATAGGCCGGGTAAGCGCATGCGCCACCCGGCACTCACCCCCGCCCCTTATTCCCTTTTCTGCTGGTAAATCACCAAACGGTATATAAAACCGTTACTCCTTTCGTACTCGTTATAAATATTATGGCTATAAGAAAGAGCCATCCCATCAGGCTATTTTAGTTGTCAGTTTGGGCCTGGGCAGCGCTCAGAATCCTCACGCACACCGTGTATGCTCCGGTTCTTCCGCGCTGTCCATGCCCAACTGACTGCAACAATCACGCCTGATGGGATAGATCTACGTCATCACATTGAGAAGGGTGCGCAATGGCCGTTACTGTACTGAAAAAAGGATATCTGGCGCTGGCAGCTTCGCTGTTGCTGGTCGCGCAGGCGCAGGCGACTGAGCTGCTTAACAGTTCCTATGATGTCTCCCGCGAACTGTTTGCCGCCCTGAACCCGCCGTTTGAACAACAGTGGGCGAAAGAAAACAACGGCGACAAGCTGACCATCAAGCAATCTCACGCTGGCTCTTCCAAGCAGGCGCTGGCGATTTTGCAGGGTCTGAAAGCCGATGTGGTGACCTACAACCAGATTACTGATGTGCAGATCCTGCATGACAAAGGCAACCTGATCCCGGCGGACTGGCAGAGCCGTCTGCCGAATAACAGCTCGCCGTTCTACTCGACCATGGCGTTCCTGGTGCGTAAGGGCAACCCGAAAAACATCCATGACTGGAACGATCTGGTGCGTTCAGACGTGAAGCTGATCTTCCCGAATCCAAAAACCTCCGGTAACGCGCGCTATACCTATCTGGCGGCCTGGGGTGCAGCCGACAAAGCGGACGGCGGCGATAAAGCCAAAAACGAGCAGTTTATGACTCAGTTCCTGAGAAACGTGGAAGTGTTCGATACCGGCGGTCGCGGTGCGACCACCACCTTCGTGGAACGCGGGCTGGGCGATGTGTTGATAAGCTTCGAATCGGAAGTGAATAACATCCGTAAACAGTACGAAGCGCAGGGCTTCGAAGTGGTGGTGCCGAAGGTCAATATCTTTGCTGAATTCCCGGTCGCGTGGGTGGACAAGAACGTCAAAGCCAACGGTACGGAGAAAGCGGCGAAGGCGTACCTGAACTATCTCTATAGCCCGCAGGCGCAAACCATCATCACCGACTATTACTATCGCGTGGCGAATCCGGATGTGATGAACAAGCTGAAAGACAAATTCCCGCAGACCGATCTGTTCCGCGTGGAAGACCAGTTTGGCTCCTGGCCTGAGGTGATGAAAACCCACTTCACCACCGGTGGTGAGCTGGACAAACTGTTGGCGGCGGGGCGTAAGTGATGTTTGCAGTCTCCTCCAGACGTGTGCTGCCCGGCTTTACCTTAAGCCTAGGGACCAGCCTGCTGTTCGTCTGTCTGATTTTGCTGTTGCCGTTAAGTGCGCTGGTGATGCAGCTCTCTGAGATGAGCTGGGCCCAGTACTGGGAAGTGATCACTAATCCGCAGGTTGTGGCGGCATATAAGGTCACGCTGCTGTCGGCGTTTGTGGCATCGATTTTCAACGGCGTATTCGGCCTGCTGATGGCGTGGATCTTAACTCGCTATCGTTTCCCCGGCCGCACGCTGCTGGACGCGCTGATGGATTTACCCTTCGCGCTGCCGACGGCGGTGGCGGGTTTGACCCTCGCGTCGCTGTTTTCGGTGAACGGTTTTTACGGCCAGTGGCTGGCGCAGTTTGACATCAAAGTGACCTATACCTGGCTTGGGATCGCGGTGGCGATGGCCTTTACCAGTATTCCGTTCGTGGTGCGTACCGTGCAGCCGGTTCTGGAAGAGCTTGGCCCGGAATATGAAGAGGCCGCGGAAACCCTCGGCGCGACGCGTATTCAGAGCTTCTGCAAAGTGGTGTTACCGGAGCTTTCTCCGGCGCTGCTGGCAGGCGTGGCGCTTTCGTTCACCCGCAGCCTCGGCGAATTTGGCGCAGTGATTTTCATCGCGGGCAACATCGCGTGGAAAACCGAAGTGACCTCGCTGATGATTTTTGTTCGCTTGCAGGAGTTTGACTATCCGGCGGCGAGCGCGATTGCCTCGGTGATCCTGGCCGCATCGCTGCTGCTGTTGTTCTCGATTAACACTCTGCAAAGTCGCTTTGGTCGGCGTGTGGTAGGTCACTGATGGCGGAAGTTACACAATTGAAGCGCTACGACGCTCCCCGCATTAACTGGGGAAAATGGTTCCTGATTGGCACCGGCGTGCTGGTGTCGGCTTTTATTCTCGTTGTCCCGATGGTTTACATCTTCGTGCAGGCGTTCAGCAAAGGGATTATGCCCGCGCTGCAGAACCTGGCTGACCCGGACATGCTGCACGCGATCTGGCTGACGGTGATGATCGCCCTGATTACCGTGCCGGTGAATCTGGTGTTCGGGATTTTGCTGGCGTGGCTGGTGACGCGGTTTAACTTCCCTGGCCGCCAGCTCCTGCTGACGCTGCTGGATATTCCCTTTGCCGTATCGCCGGTGGTTGCCGGTCTGATCTACCTTCTGTTCTACGGCTCTAACGGTCCGTTGGGCGGCTGGCTGGACGAGCACAACCTGCAAATCATGTTCGCCTGGCCGGGCATGGTGCTGGTGACGATTTTTGTGACCTGTCCGTTCGTGGTGCGTGAGCTGGTGCCGGTGATGTTGAGTCAGGGCAGCCACGAAGATGAAGCGGCGATCCTGCTGGGCGCGTCCGGCTGGCAGATGTTCAAGCGCGTGACGCTGCCGAACATCCGCTGGGCGTTGCTGTACGGCGTGGTGCTGACCAACGCGCGTGCGATTGGTGAATTTGGCGCGGTGTCGGTGGTTTCCGGCTCGATTCGCGGTGAAACCCTGTCGCTGCCGCTACAGATTGAATTGCTGGAGCAGGACTATAACACCGTCGGTTCCTTTACCGCCGCAGCCCTGCTGACGCTGATGGCTATTTTGACCTTGTTTTTAAAGAGTGTGGTGCAGTGGCGTTTAGAGAATCAAGAGAAACGCCTGCAGCAGGAGGGAAATCATGAGCATTGAGATTGCCAATATTAAGAAGTCTTTCGGCCGCACCCAGGTGCTGAACGATATCTCGCTGGATATCCCTTCCGGACAGATGGTGGCGCTGCTTGGGCCGTCCGGCTCCGGTAAAACCACGCTGCTGCGTATTATTGCCGGTCTTGAGCATCAGACCAGCGGCCATATTCGCTTCCACGGAACCGATGTCAGCCGCCTGCATGCTCGCGATCGTAAAGTCGGTTTTGTGTTCCAGCATTACGCCCTGTTCCGCCATATGACGGTGTTCGATAACATCGCCTTTGGCCTGACCGTGCTGCCGCGTCGCGAGCGTCCGAATGCCGCGACTATCAAAGCGAAAGTGACCAAACTGCTGGAGATGGTGCAGCTGGCCCATCTCGCCGACCGTTATCCGGCACAGCTTTCCGGTGGGCAGAAACAGCGCGTGGCGCTGGCTCGTGCTCTGGCGGTTGAGCCGCAGATCCTGCTGCTCGACGAACCTTTTGGCGCGCTGGACGCGCAGGTGCGTAAAGAGCTGCGTCGCTGGCTGCGTCAGCTTCACGAGGAGCTGAAATTTACCAGCGTCTTTGTGACGCACGACCAGGAAGAGGCGATGGAAGTGGCCGATCGCGTGGTGGTGATGAGCCAGGGGAATATCGAACAAGTTGATGAGCCGGAACAGCTGTGGCGTGAGCCTGCGACCCGTTTCGTTCTGGAGTTTATGGGCGAAGTGAACCGCATGCAGGGCACCATTCGCGGTGGGCAGTTCCACGTCGGCGCCCACCGCTGGCCGCTGGGTTACACGCCTGCCCATCAGGGACCGGTCGATCTGTTCTTGCGCCCGTGGGAAGTGGACGTCAGTCGCCGCACCAGCCTCGATTCTCCATTGCCGGTGCAGGTGCTTGAGGCTAGCCCTAAAGGGCATTATACACAATTAGTGGTACAACCCCTGGGCTGGTATACCGAGCCATTGACGGTGGTAATGCGTGACGAAGAGGCGCCATCGCGGGGCGATCGCCTGTTTGTCGGCCTGCAGCATGCGCGTATCTATCACGGCAACGAGCGTATCGAGTCGCGCGAGGATCTTGCTCTGGCGGAGTCAGCCTGATAGGTTAAAGTGACGTGGTATTTGCCGGGTGGCGCTGCGCTTACCCGGCCTACAAAACGATCCCTGTAGGCCCGGTAAGCAAAAGCGCCACCGGGCTTTTTATTGGACAGAATTCGTGAACACATTAGAACAAACCATCGGCAACACCCCTCTGGTTAAGCTGCAACGCATGAACCCCGATAATGGCAGCGAAATCTGGGTCAAACTGGAGGGGAATAATCCTGCCGGTTCCGTTAAAGATCGCGCGGCATTGTCGATGATTGTTGAGGCGGAAAAGCGCGGGGAGATTAAGCCCGGCGACGTGCTGATTGAAGCGACCAGCGGTAACACCGGCATTGCGCTGGCGATGATTGCGGCGCTGAAAGGCTATCACATGAAATTGCTGATGCCGGACAACATGAGCCAGGAGCGGCGTGCCGCAATGCGCGCGTATGGCGCTGAGCTGATCCTCGTCACCAAAGAGCAGGGGATGGAAGGGGCACGCGATCTGGCCCTCGACATGGCCCAGCGCGGCGAAGGCACATTGCTGGACCAGTTTAATAATCCCGATAACCCTTACGCGCACTACACCACTACCGGGCCGGAAATCTGGCGCCAGAGCGAAGGGCGCATCAGCCACTTCGTCTCCAGTATGGGCACCACGGGCACCATTACCGGCGTCTCCCGTTTTCTGCGCGAGCAGGAAAAACGGGTCACCATTGTGGGCCTGCAGCCGGAAGAGGGGAGCAGCATTCCGGGGATCCGCCGCTGGCCAGCGGAGTACATGCCGGGGATTTTTAATGCCCAGCTTGTGGACCAGGTGCTGGATATTCATCAGCGTGAAGCGGAAAATACCATGCGTGAACTGGCGGTGCGGGAAGGTATCTTCTGCGGCGTCAGTTCGGGTGGCGCGGTAGCCGGAGCATTACGCGTGGCGCAGGCCTGTCCGGGCGCGGTTGTGGTGGCGATTATTTGCGACCGTGGTGACCGTTATCTGTCTACTGGCGTCTTTGGTGAAGAGAGTTATTCGCAGGGGGCGGGGATTTAAGCGTCATGGAGATGATTTTATTTCGGGATAAAACCCGTGCGCAGCAGACGGATATCGTCGCGGTGCAGTCGCAGGTGGTTTATGGCAGCGTGGGCAACAGCATTGCGGTGCCTAATATCAGACAACATCAGCTGACCGTGACAGCCGTTCCGACGGTGCTGTTCAGCAATACCCCGCATTACGACACCTTTTACGGCGGCGTGATCCCCGACGACTGGTTCAGCGGCTATCTGAAAGCCCTCGAAGAGCGCGATGTGTTGCGCGAGCTGAAAGCGGTGACCACGGGTTATATGGGCAGTGCCAGCCAGATTGCCATTCTGGCTGAGTGGCTGGTGGCCATCAAAGAAAAACACCCTGATTTGTTCGTGCTGGTCGATCCGGTCATTGGTGATATCGACAGCGGGATCTACGTGAAACCCGAAATTCCGCAAGCCTATCGCGAGCATTTACTGCCGCTGGCGCAGGGTATTACGCCGAACGTTTTTGAGCTTGAAGTGTTGAGCGGTCAGCCGTGCCGGACGCCGGAAAGCGCAATTACTGCCGCACAAAGTCTGCTGTCTGACTCACTGAAGTGGGTGGCGATTACCAGTGCGCCGGTGGAATCTGATCCTGAAAATATTCACGTGGTGCTGGTGACGAAGGACGGTGTGACGGTGACGAATCATCCGCGCGTCGCAACCGACCTGAAAGGAACCGGGGATCTGTTCTGCTCTGAGCTGGTAAGCGGCATTGTGCAGGGCAGGGACGTCGCTGAAGCGATACGCCGTGCGGGCGACCGTGTGACAGAGGTGATGAAGTACACCCAGGAAAAAGGCTTTGATGAGCTAATCCTCCCCGCATAAACAAAAATGGCGCCCGAAGGCGCCATTTTTCTGTGCGGCAAGAATTACTTCTTGATGCGGATGACCGGAGTTTCACCCACGGTAACGCTGCCAGACAGTTTGATCAGTTCTTTGATTTCGTCCATGTTGGAGATAACAACCGGAGTCAGGGTAGACTTGGCTTTCTCTTCCAGCAGCGCCAGGTCGAATTCGATGACCGGATCGCCTACTTTCACACGCTGGCCTTCTTCAGCGATACGCTTGAAGCCTTCGCCTTTCAGCTCAACGGTGTCGATACCGAAGTGTACGAACAGTTCGATACCGCTATCAGATTCGATAGAGAACGCATGGTTGGTTTCAAAAATTTTACCGATGGTGCCGTCAACTGGCGCAACCATTTTGTTACCAGTTGGTTTGATAGCAATACCATCACCAACGATTTTTTCGGCAAAAACTACATCCGGCACGTCTTCGATATTGACGATTTCGCCAGACAACGGAGCAATAATCTCAATAGTTCCGGTGTCTTTCTTATCATCAGAAACCAGAGATTTCAGTTTATCGAACAAACCCATGATCTTCTCCTAAGCAGTAATTTGGGCCGCATCTCGTGGATTAGCAGATTGTTTTTTCTTCAATGAACTTGTTAACCAGCGTCATTAACTCGTCCGTTGTCGGTTGAGCAAGAGCCTGCTCTGCTAACACCTTCGCATCTTCGAAGTTCGTGTTACGGATAATCTTCTTAATGCGCGGGATGGAAATGGCGCTCATAGAGAATTCGTCCAGACCCATACCCAGCAACAGAAGTGTAGCACGTTCGTCGCCTGCAAGCTCACCACACATGCCAGTCCATTTACCTTCAGCATGAGAAGCATCAATAACTTGCTTGATTAGCGTGAGTACGGACGGTGACATTGGCTGGTAGAGATGTGAAATCATATCATTACCACGGTCAACTGCCAGGGTGTACTGCGTTAAATCATTGGTGCCGATACTAAAGAAGTCGACTTCTTTGGCCAAATGACGAGCAATCGTTGCTGCCGCTGGTGTTTCCACCATCACGCCCACTTCGATGGTTTCGTCAAAGGCTTTACCTTCGTCGCGCAGTTCCTGTTTGTAGATTTCGATCTCTTTCTTCAGTGCACGCACTTCTTCAACAGAGATGATCATTGGGAACATGATGCGCAGTTTACCGAAAGCGGAAGCACGCAGAATCGCACGAACCTGATCGCGAAGGATCTCTTTACGGTCCATGGCGATACGCACTGCACGCCAGCCCAGGAATGGGTTTTCTTCTTTCGGGAAGTTCATGTACGGCAGCTCTTTGTCGCCACCGATATCCATGGTACGCACGATAACAGCCTGAGAGCCGCATGCTTCGGCAACCGCTTTGTATGCCGCAAACTGCTCTTCTTCAGTAGGCAATGCGTCACGGTCCATGAACAGGAATTCTGTACGGTACAGACCAACACCTTCCGCGCCGTTGCGCTCAGCGCCATCAACGTCACGTACGGTACCGATGTTCGCGCACACTTCAACCTGATGTCCGTCCAGCGTGATGGCTGGCAGATCTTTCAGTTTAGCCAGTTCCGCTTTCTCAGTAGCAACTTGCTCCTGAACGGCACGCAGCTTTTCGATCTCTTCGTTGGTTGGGTTGACGTAAACCAGATTATTTACGGCATCCAGAATCAGATAGTCGTCGTTTTTCACCTGAGAGGTGACGCTACCAGTACCCACGATGGCAGGCAGTTCCAGAGAACGCGCCATGATAGAGGTGTGGGAGGTACGGCCACCGGCGTCGGTGATGAAACCCAGCACCTTGTTCAGGTTCAGCTGTGCGGTTTCAGACGGCGTCAAATCAGCGGCAACCAGGATAACTTCGTCCTGAATGGCGCTAAGGTCGATGATCGCCAGACCCAGGATGTTGCGCAGCAGGCGCTTACCGATGTCACGTACGTCAGCCGCACGTTCTTTCAGGTATTCATCATCCAGTTCTTCGAGGGCAGTCGCCTGACCTTCGATAATTTCATGTGCAGCCGCGTCGGCCGTCATGCCCTTATCTTTAATCAGGGCTATGATTTCCTGCTCCAGCTCCTCATCTTCGAGCAGCATGATATGCCCTTCGAAGATGGCTTCTTTTTCTTCACCGAAAGTTTCGCCAGCTTTAGTTTTGATCGCTTCCAGTTGCGCTGATGCCTTGGCACGACCGCTCAGAAAACGCTCAACTTCCTGATCAACCTTGTCGGCAGAAATTTTTTTCCGGTCGATGACGATCTCGTCTTCTTTCAGCAGAAGTGCTTTGCCGAAAGCGATACCCGGGGATGCTAAAATGCCTGAAATCATAACCCTACCTTACTTGTGACTGATATTGAAAAGAACCCGTAACTTACTCGAGCTCAGCCATCAGTTTTACCAGATGCTCAACTGCTTTCTGCTCGTCTTCGCCTTCTGCGGAGATGGTCACGACGGTACCCTGAGTCAGGCCCAGAGTCTGCAGCTTGAACAGGCTTTTCGCGCTAGCGCTTTTGCCGTTGGAGGTCACAGTGATCTCAGAAGTGAAGCCTTTAGCTTCTTTAACAAACTGAGCAGCAGGGCGGGTGTGCAGACCGTTCGGAGCGGTAATGGTAACTTCTTGCTGGAACATTGTATTTCCCCAACTTATAGGTTTAGTGTTGTGGAACTAAAGTCTAGCCTGGAGGCTTAACTTTAGCCTGTCTTGTTAGCGCTGACGTTTCGCTCGTCATTAAACATTATGCAGTGAAAGCGAGACTTGAACCAAATCATAAAATCGATTCAGCTTCTGTATTTCCCACATTGATTAATTTCGCGCTTCAAAATAATTGTCAGGTTAAATACCAGACCCGACGGGGTGAATCAATGCCAGGAGGAGTAAAAGTTTGACGCAGGCCACAAAAAAGCACCCGTTTGGGTGCTTTTTTACGCGTTATTAACATGCTGGCATTACTGTTGCAGTTCTTTTTCTGTGAACAGATCGGCAAACAATGCAGTGCTTAAATAACGCTCACCCGAGGACGGTAGAATAACCACAATAGTCTTATTGGTAAAGGTTTCATCTTCCTGAAGCTTCAGGGCAGCAGCGACTGCCGCGCCGGAGGAGATACCGGCCAGAATACCTTCTTCGTCCATCAGGCGACGCGCCGTGGAGATCGCCTCTTCGTTGGTGATCGCAACGACTTTATCGATAAGCTTCAGATCCAGGTTACCCGGGATAAAGCCCGCGCCGATACCCTGAATTTTATGTGGACCGGGTTTGATCTCTTCGCCGGCCAGCGCCTGGGCGATAACCGGGGAGTCCGTTGGCTCAACGGCAACGGTGATCAGATCCTTTTTGCCTTTTGTGCCTTTAATATAGCGGCTCACGCCGGTCAGCGTACCGCCGGTACCCACGCCTGAGATAAAGACGTCAACCTGGCCGTCCGTATCCTCCCAGATTTCCGGACCGGTGGTTTTCTCGTGGATTTCCGGGTTTGCCGGGTTGCTGAACTGCTGCAGCAGCAGGTATTTCGCCGGATCGCTGGCGACGATTTCTTCCGCTTTCTGAATGGCACCTTTCATGCCTTTCGCGCCTTCGGTCAGCACCAGATTCGCGCCCAGCGCTTTCAGCAGCTTGCGGCGTTCGATGCTCATGGTTTCTGGCATTGTCAGGGTCAGTTTGTAACCGCGGGCAGCGGCGACGTAGGCCAGAGCGATCCCTGTGTTGCCGCTGGTCGGTTCAACCAGTTCGACGCCAGGCTTCAGAACACCGCGTTTTTCGGCATCCCAAATCATGTTTGCACCGATACGGCATTTTACGCTGAAGCTCGGGTTACGTGATTCTACCTTCGCCAGAATGCGTCCATTACCGATACGGTTCAGTCGAACCAGGGGCGTATGACCGATAGTCAGCGAGTTGTCTTCGTAAATCTTACTCATGGCCTGTCCTTAACTGTATGAAATTGGGATACCGTCCCAGCATACCTGTTGGATAAGTATGGGGAAGTAAGGAAATCGCATATCTATATGCTGCAAGGAAATAATGGCTATCAGTATGGAATAAGGATGGCATAAGCCACCCTTTGTTTACACAGTTTTGCATTACTTCCATAACGCGTGCTTAGCACGATAGCAATCTACCCACATCGCCGTGGCGCCGCAGACCGCGACGGGCATGATGAACAGGTTCAGGACAGGGATCATGGTGAAGAGACTGGTCAGGGCACCAAACTGCATATTGGTGACTTTTTGCGTGCGCAGGGCCGTGCGCATCTCTTTGAATGGCACTTTGTGGTTATCAAACGGGTAGTCGCAATACTGGATAGCCAGCATCCACGCGCTAAACAGGAACCACAGCACAGGCGCCACGGTCTGGCCAATTCCGGGGATAAAGTAAAGGATGAGCAGGACAATAGCGCGCGGCAGATACCAGGCAAACTTCTGCCATTCACGTTTCATGATACGCGGTACGTCTTTCATGATGCCAAGCACACCGGTGTCTGGCGGCGTCGCGCCCGTCAGACGTGCTTCGAGCTGCTCCGCCAGCAGCCCGTTAAACGGCGCGGCTATCCAGTTGGCGATGGTCGAGAAGAAATAGCCAAAAACCAGCAGCACGGAGAGGACCACAATCGGCCACAGCAGATAGCTTAGCCACTGTAGCCAGTCAGGCACGTGGCTCATGATAGAGGGAACCCAGCTTTCGAGTTGGGTAAACAGCCACCAGAAAGCGCCGCCCATCAGCAAAATGTTGATCAGTAGAGGCAGAATCACAAAGCGGCGGATCCCAGGCAGGGTGACCAGCTTCCATCCCTGAGAAAAATAGCCGATACCGCTGCGCGGAGTCGTTGTTGATGTCGAAACCATAACCAGGCTGTACTCCTTTTTTCACAACCAGTGGAATTACACGCCTATATTATCGGGTTGTGGACCAATAACCAGTTCGGAAATGTTCGAAAAAACAGCAAAAAGCACGATTTCGTTCATCTTTATGCTTTGAATGCTCTGCACGCACTTGCACTTGACGTAATCGGCAAATACTCTTAGTGAGTAAATGTTTGCCGTGGTGGCAAGGTGTTAGAACAACAGAGAATATAATGATGCAGGATTTGCGTCTGATATTAATCATTGTTGGCGCGATCGCCATACTCGCTTTACTGGTACATGGTTTCTGGACCAGCCGTAAAGAACGCTCCTCGATGTTTCGCGATCGCCCACTGAAGCGCATGAAGTCCAGTCGTCACGACGATGATGGCGATGACGTCATTGACGATAACGACGACGAAGGCGTGGGTGAAGTGCGCGTTCATCGCGTTAATACTGCTGCGCCTGCCGCAGGCCATGGGGAGCATGAAGCACCTCGTCAGCCTCCGCAGCATCAGTATCAGCCGCCGTACGCGTCAGCTCAGCCGCGCCAGCCCGCGCCACAGCCTGTGGAAGAGCCGGTGCGTCAGCCGCAACCGCAAGCGCCTGTACAGCAACCCGTGCAGCAGCCGGTGCAGCCTCAGCCCGTTTCGCAACCCGTGCAACCGCCGCGTCCTGCTCAGCCGCTGACGCCAGAAATGCCGCCGCAGACTGTTCATACTCCACCTGCGCCGCAGCCAGAACCGGAGCCGTTTGTTGAACCGGAACCGGTGATCGAAGAAGCGCCAGTGGTCGAAAAACCGCAGCGTAAGGAAACGGTCATCATTATGAACGTGGCCGCGCATCACGGAACTCAGCTCAATGGCGACGTGCTGCTCAACAGCATCCAGCAGGCGGGCTTCAAGTTTGGTGACATGAACATTTTCCACCGTCATCTTAGCCCGGACGGAAGTGGCCCTGCGCTGTTCAGTCTGGCGAATATGGTTAATCCGGGGACCTTTGATCCGGAAATGACCGGTGATTTCACCACGCCGGGCATCACAATCTTTATGCAGGTGCCGTCCTACGGGGACGAACTGCAAAACTTTAAGCTGATGCTTCAATCCGCCCAGCATATCGCCGATGAAGTCGGTGGCGTGGTACTCGACGACCAGCGTCGAATGATGACGCCGCAGAAACTGCGCGAATATCAGGATCGCATCCGCGAAGTAAAGGAAGCTAACGCGTAATCTCTGCGTTCTCTTCCACGTCTCCTCAACCCCCGCCTGTCGGGGGTTTTTCTCATTGATGGTGCGCTATGGACTCAATCGAACAAAAAATTACTCACCTAAGAACCACACTTCGCCATCATGAATACCTGTATCACGTGATGGATGCACCGGAGGTTCCGGATGCGGAGTATGACCGCCTGATGCGCGAACTGCGCGAGCTGGAAACAGAATATCCCGATCTCATCACCCCTGATTCACCGACGCAGCGCGTCGGCGCCGCTCCGCTGGCCTCTTTCAGCCAGGTTCGCCATGAAGTGCCGATGCTGTCGCTGGATAACGTCTTCGACGAAGAGAGCTTTCTCGCGTTTAACAAGCGTGTTCAGGACCGCCTGAAAAGCGCCGACGTTTTGACCTGGTGCTGCGAGCTGAAGCTCGACGGCCTGGCGGTGAGCATTCTGTATGAGAACGGCATTCTGGTGCGGGCCGCTACGCGCGGCGATGGCACCACGGGTGAGGACATCACCACTAACGTACGTACTATCCGCGCCATTCCGTTAAAGCTGCGCGGCGATAACATCCCGGCGCGTCTTGAAGTGCGCGGTGAAGTGTTCCTCCCGCAGGCGGGCTTTGAGAAGATTAACGATGAAGCGCGCCGCACCGGTGGCAAAGTCTTTGCTAACCCGCGTAATGCAGCTGCTGGCTCAATTCGCCAGCTAGATCCGCGCATCACGGCGAAGCGACCGCTGACGTTCTTCTGCTACGGCGTAGGGATTCTTGAAGGCGGCGAGCTGCCTGATACCCATCTGGGCCGTCTGCTGCAGTTTAAAGAGTGGGGCCTGCCGGTCAGCAATCGCGTGCAGCTCTGCGACTCACCGGAAGCGGTGCTGGCGTTTTATCGTCAGGTCGAAGAAGACCGCCCGACGCTGGGGTTTGATATCGATGGCGTGGTCATCAAAGTGAACTCGCTGGCGCTTCAGGAACAATTAGGTTTTGTGGCGCGAGCGCCGCGCTGGGCGGTGGCGTTTAAATTCCCTGCTCAGGAGCAGATGACCTTCGTGCGCGACGTTGAGTTCCAGGTCGGGCGTACGGGTGCGATTACGCCGGTTGCACGTCTGGAGCCGGTTCAGGTTGCGGGCGTACTGGTGAGTAATGCCACCTTACATAATGCCGACGAGATCGCGCGTCTGGGTCTTCGAATTGGCGATAAAGTGGTGATTCGCCGCGCGGGGGATGTGATCCCGCAGGTGGTTAACGTCGTTGAGTCTGAGCGCCCTGACGACACGCGCGCCATCGAATTCCCGGCCCACTGCCCGGTATGCGGTTCTGACGTCGAACGCGTGGAAGGTGAGGCGGTCACGCGCTGCACCGGCGGGTTAATTTGTGGGGCGCAGCGCAAAGAAGCGCTCAAGCATTTCGTCTCGCGCAGAGCGATGGACGTGGACGGGATGGGCGATAAGATTATTGATCAACTGGTCGAGAAAGAGTACGTCCACACGCCTGCGGATCTGTTCCGCCTGACGGCGGGCAAGCTGACCGGGCTGGATCGCATGGGGCCAAAATCGGCGCAAAACGTGGTCAATGCGCTGGAAAAAGCCAAAGAGACGACCTTCGCACGTTTCCTGTACGCGCTGGGTATCCGTGAAGTTGGTGAAGCGACAGCCGCCGGGCTGGCAGCCCATTTTGGCACCCTGGAGCAGCTTGAGAAAGCCTCGATTGAGGAGCTGCAAAAAGTGCCGGACGTGGGTATCGTTGTTGCGACGCATGTCTTTAACTTCTTTGCGGAAGAGAGCAACCGTGAGGTGATTGGCAAGCTGCTGGAGGAGGGCATTCACTGGCCTGCCCCGGTGGTGGTTAACGCCGACGAAATCGACAGCCCCTTTGCGGGCAAAACCGTGGTACTCACCGGCAGTTTGAGTCAACTCTCCCGTGACGACGCCAAAGCGCGTCTGGTAGCGTTAGGAGCAAAAGTGGCGGGCAGCGTGTCGAAGAAAACGGATCTGGTGATTGCAGGCGAGGCGGCTGGCTCCAAGCTTGCGAAAGCACAAGAGCTGGGCATTGACGTCATTGACGAAGCGGAAATGCTGCGCCTGTTAGGAGAGTAACGTGGAGAAAGAACAGCTCATCGACATCGCTAACACCGAAATGCCGTTCGGGAAATACAAAGGCCGTCGATTGATTGATGTGCCGGAAGAGTATTTGCTGTGGTTCGCGCGGAAAGATGAATTTCCGGCAGGGCGACTGGGTGAGCTAATGGCGATTACGCTGCTCATCAAAACCGAAGGGCTGAGCCATCTGGTTCAGCCCCTCAAACGTCCTTAAGCTTTCGCGGCGCGGGTCTCTTCCTGCGCCAGCTTTTCCGTCTGGCGCTTGTAACGGCGCGCCATCACCGCGCAGACCATCAGCTGGATCTGGTGGAAAATCATCAGCGGCAGCACCATCATCCCAATCACTGACGTCGGGAAGAGAATATTCGCCATCGGAATGCCGTTGGCGAGACTCTTCTTCGAGCCGCAGAACACAATGGTAATTTCATCCGCCTTATTGAAGCCAAACTTGCGGGCGGCAAAAGTATTCACCGCAATCACAATCGCCAGCAGAACGATGCTCACGAGCGCAATGAACAGAAGTGAGCCGATGCCAACTTTATGCCAGATGCCGTTCACCACGGCTTCGCCAAAGGCGGAGTAGACCACTAACAGGATGGAGGTCTGGTCGGTTTTGCCAATCCACTTTTTGTTTCTGGCGACGAAATCCCCCGTCCACGGGCGAGAAAGGTGTCCCAGCACGAACGGCAGCAGCAGTTGCAGACAGATTTTCCCGACCTGCTCGAGATTACCCTCAGCGCCGTGCATGTTCATCAGCAGGCCCACCAGCAGCGGCGACACAAAAATCCCCAACAGACTCGACGCAGAGGCGGAACAGACCGCCGCGGCGACGTTACCGCCTGCCAGCGAGGTAAATGCGATAGCTGACTGTACGGTCGCGGGGAGAATGCACAGATACAGGAAGCCAGTATAGAGAGCCGGATCGACGTTGACCGGCGCCCACCAGGCGAAAAGCACGCCCAGTACCGGGAACAAGATGAAGGTGCTGCACATCACCCACAGGTGCAGCCGCCAGTGGCTTCCCCCGGCGATAATGGCCTCACGAGACAGCTTTGCGCCGTGCATAAAAAAGAGCAGGGCGATGGCCGCAGTGGTCAGGCCTTCAATGAAGGGAACAAAACTGCCGCGTGCCGGGAAGAAAGAGGCCAGCAGAACGACAGCAATCAGCGTGAGGGTAAAGGGATCGAGAACACGAAACAGTTTCATAAATGCTCCTGAAATCAGATTTCGCTATTGTGCTTTGTTCCCTTTGAGAAATAAAATCGATTTATTGCATCCATTCATGAATTAAACAGATGAATTACTCTTTGCGTCAGCTTCGCGTTTTTGTCACCGTCGCTCAGGCTCGCAGCTTTAGCCGCGCCGGAGAGATGATCGGCCTGAGTCAGTCGGCGGTTAGCCACAGTGTGAAAGAGCTGGAATCACAGACGGGTGTGCGCCTGCTTGATCGCACCACCCGCGAAGTGGTGCTCACCGAGGCGGGGCAACAGCTGGCTGCGCGTCTGGAACGGTTGCTGGATGAGCTAAACAGCACCTTGCGCGATGTGGGCAGAGTGGGGCAGCAACTTTCCGGGACGGTGCGCGTCGCCGCCAGTCAGACCATTTCAGCGCATCTGATCCCGCAATGTATCGCTGAAAGTAACCGTCGCTATCCCGATATCGATTTTGTACTTCACGACAGGCCGCAGCAGTGGGTTCTGGAGAGTATCAGGCAAGGCGACGTCGATTTTGGGATTGTGATCGATCCCGGTCCGGTGACGGATCTGGAGTGCGAAGTGGTGCTGTCAGAGCCGTTTTTACTGCTGTGTCGCGACGATGACCCGCTGGCCGCGATGGAAAAAGTGACGTGGCAGGCGTTACAGGGGGCAAATCTGGTATTGCAGGATTATGCATCAGGGAGCCGTCCGCTGATTGACGCGGCGCTGGCACAGCAGCGGGTGAATGCGACGATCGTTCAGGAGATTGGTCATCCCGCCACGCTCTTTCCGATGGTTGAGGCCGGGATTGGGATCAGCGTGTTACCTGCGCTGGCCTTACCGCTGCCGCAGGGCAGTCGCTTAGTCGTAAAGCGTTTCACGCCCTGTATTGAACGTAAGCTGATGCTGGTGCGACGAAAAAATCGCTCACTCTCTGGTGCGGCTCATGCGCTTTGGGAGGTGGTACGTATGCAGGCACAGCGGTTAATGGAGGCCCGCATACGCGATCCGTTATTTAACGCGCCGAACGATTAGACGTAGATATCGATCTGATGCTCTGCGGAAGGTGAGTTTACGCCTTCTGCTCTGGCCTGTTTTTGCTCTTGTTTTTTCTGGCTTTCTTCGGCCTGCTCACGCTGTAACTGCGCCAGCTGAGCCTGTAGCATTTTGATTTGCGACTGAAGAAGCTCCTGCTGCTTTTTCTTGTCTTCGGTACTGCCGCTGCCGTTCGCAACATCCTTCAGCTGCTGAGTCAGCTTAGTGATTTGCGATGTCAGACGGCTGATTTGCGATGCGATATCGCTGCTGCCGGAGCTACCGCCGCCGCTGCTTGTGCTGCCTGTCTGCACTGATGGAGTTGATGCCTGGATTGTTGTCATTTTAAATCCTCTCGCCATAAAACAAGCATATCGGCATAAAAATCCATAGCTTGAGGGAACCTGCCAGATCTGGGAGGGGAGATGCGCCTGAAATAGGGCAAGTATCTTAAGCGGAGCGCCAGCGGATAATCGACTTTGGGGTCATGAATTGCGCATAGCAAAAAGGCGCCTTTAGGGCGCCTTTCTACATTGGTGGGTCGTGCAGGATTCGAACCTGCGACCAATTGATTAAAAGTCAACTGCTCTACCAACTGAGCTAACGACCCGAATGGTGGGTGATGACGGGCTCGAACCGCCGACCCCCTCCGTGTAAAGGAGGTGCTCTACCAACTGAGCTAATCACCCATTTCGGTACTACTAAAACAAGATTTAAGAATGGTGGGCGATGACGGGCTCGAACCGCCGACCCCCTCCGTGTAAAGGAGATGCTCTACCAACTGAGCTAATCGCCCAATCTTAAATTCTTATCTACACTGCGGTATCTACGTAAAGTAGATGGTGGGTGATGACGGGCTCGAACCGCCGACCCCCTCCGTGTAAAGGAGGTGCTCTACCAACTGAGCTAATCACCCCCGCTGTGTGGAGTCGCATTATAGGGAGAGTTGAAAATGAGTCAACGCCTTTTCTAAAGATTTTGTTTGTTCGTCGTAAAATTAAACAAACGGATCACAAAATGTCCCGCGCAGCATGATTTCTAAACAAATTTCGCAAACCTGCATGTCAATCAGGCAACATCATTGAGGAATCGCCCCACAGTGATAGAATATTGCCCATTGTTTTTTTCCCAGCATTTGCCGGTCGTCGGCATCTTTATAACGTAAGGCCATTTCATGAAAATCAAAACTCGCTTCGCGCCCAGCCCGACAGGCTATCTGCACGTCGGTGGTGCCCGTACTGCTCTTTATTCCTGGCTTTTTGCACGTAACCACGGCGGTGAGTTCGTGCTGCGTATTGAAGACACCGATCTCGAGCGTTCCACACCGGAAGCTATTGAAGCCATCATGGATGGCATGAACTGGCTGAACCTGGAGTGGGATGAAGGCCCGTATTTCCAGACGAAACGTTTTGATCGCTATAACGCCGTCATTGATGAAATGCTGGTCGCAGGCACCGCGTATAAATGTTACTGCTCCAAAGAGCGTCTGGAAGCGCTGCGTGAAGAGCAAATGGCGAACGGCGATAAGCCTCGCTACGACGGCCGCTGCCGCCACAGCCATGAGCATCATGCTGCTGATGAGCCATGCGTAGTGCGTTTTGCTAACCCGCAGGAAGGCTCTGTGATCTTTGACGATCAGATCCGTGGCCCGATTGAGTTCAGCAACCAGGAGCTGGACGATCTGATTATTCGTCGTACCGACGGCTCACCGACCTACAACTTCTGCGTTGTAGTGGATGACTGGGATATGGAAATCACTCACGTTATCCGTGGTGAAGACCATATCAACAACACGCCACGTCAGATCAACATCCTGAAAGCGCTGAATGCGCCTGTGCCGGTTTATGCGCACGTGTCGATGATTAACGGTGACGACGGTAAAAAACTGTCCAAACGTCACGGTGCCGTGAGCGTGATGCAGTACCGTGATGACGGCTATTTGCCAGAAGCACTGCTGAACTACCTGGTGCGTCTGGGCTGGTCCAGCGGCGATCAGGAGATCTTCAGCCGTGAAGAGATGATCAAGCTGTTCTCCCTGAATGCCGTGAGCAAATCTGCCAGTGCGTTTAACACTGATAAACTGCTGTGGCTGAACCACCACTACATCAACACCATGCCAGCCGAGTACGTTGCGACCTATTTGCAGTGGCACATTGAGCAGGCAAACATTGATACCCGTACCGGTCCGGAACTGGCGGATCTGGTCAAACTGCTGGGTGAGCGCTGCAAAACCCTGAAAGAGATTGCGGAAAGCTGCCGTTATTTCTACGAAGAGTTTGACGAGTTTGATGCTGACGCCGCGAAAAAACACCTGCGTCCGGTTGCGCGTCAGCCGCTCGAAGTGGTGCGCGATAAGCTGGCGGCACTGACCGACTGGACCGCAGAAAACGTTCATCATGCGATTCAGGCAACGGCCGATGAGCTGGAAGTGGGCATGGGTAAAGTCGGTATGCCACTGCGTGTAGCAGTGACCGGCGCGGGTCAGTCACCGGGCCTGGACGTTACTGTCCACGCGATTGGCAAAACCCGCAGCGTTGCGCGTATTAACAAAGCCCTGGGCTTTATTGCTGAGCGCGAAAGCCAGCAGTAATCACCCCGCTACAAACGAGCGGCAAAACGGCAGGTTATCCTGCCGTTTTTTTATGCCTGCTCTTCAGCAATACCGAGCCGGGTAAGGAATCCCTGAATACCTTCACGTGCCAGCAATACAGCGAGCCTCTCTTGTTCGAGTGGCGTCATGTTTTCAAGGGGAGCCGTCACCTGACGTAACAGGCTGGTCGTTTTCACCTCGCCATACTCAACGGACGCTTCAGCGAGCTGATAAATAGCCTGGCGGCTACGCATCGCAGGGAGACTGATAAGGTGTTCACGCACGCGGGAATCGATATGGATGAGCCTGGCCCGGCCGCCTTTCACGCCGTTCAGCGCTTCCGTTTTCCATCCTTGTTTACGTATCCAGCGGTTTACTGTTTGTTTGGCGACCCCGAGGCTATCAGCCAGCTCTTCCGTGGTCATCTTGCTCCGTAATCTTTTCATATCAACTCTGGTCGCGTATCCCTAAACGTTGTAGCAATCCGGTAATCCCATCCCGCAGTAGTAAAGTGTTTAGCTGCTTTTGCTCATCCGGTGTCATTTCATTGGCCAGGGTCAGCAGGAGAGAAGTGAGCGAACTCGTGTCGGACACGTTTTCAGCGGGCTGAGAGTCCTCAGTAATGCGAGATGCGCTGCGGATAAACTCGCGCACCTTTTCATTAACGTGGACCAGACGCGCTTTACCGCCCTGAACACCTGGCTTTGGTGATGTTTTCCAACCCTCTTTTCGTACCCATTTATTGATGGTCTGTCGGCTATAACCAGTGAGCCGGGATAACTCCTCTGGCGTCATTCGTTCCTTGATCATGCAATTACCTGAATATTAGTAGGGTTAATGAGTGCTTCATGTTATAGCACCCTTTTATTCGAAAACGTGACAGGTTTAACTACTGGCTGCGAGCAGCTTCGCAATGTGATTCATTTGCCTGATTTTTCGACGATTGAAAGGGAAGGGCTGATTTTGCCGTTGACACTCTGCGGTGGAATTCATATTATGCCGCCCGTCAACACGACAGCTTTACGTTGGGGCTATAGCTCAGCTGGGAGAGCGCTTGCATGGCATGCAAGAGGTCAGCGGTTCGATCCCGCTTAGCTCCACCAAATTCTTATCCAGGAGAGTTTGGAACGTAAAGAACTGTGGGGCTATAGCTCAGCTGGGAGAGCGCTTGCATGGCATGCAAGAGGTCAGCGGTTCGATCCCGCTTAGCTCCACCAAAATTCAGACCCTCGCCGAAAGGCGGGGGTTTTTTTATGCGTTTGTTATCAACTCCTGCCTTTTTTGTTGCCACACGTGTATGTTTACCTCTCAGACCTTTATCGAAATCAATAAATCGGAGCATTTAAACCCGGAAACTTGATTCGCTCAATTAATAAACTTACCATTCATTCAGCCAATTATTCGCCTGGGAAATAGCGCCTTGCTAAGAATGAAAAGTCACCTACGTAATAATTTACAATTATTTATGCTAGCGCAAATCTTGTGCCTGGTGATTGTTCCTTTTTCTCGCTACATTTCCCCGAAAACCTTTCTGGATGGCCATTACGTCTATTTAGCCTGGCTGCCGTTGAGCGTGATGCTGGCAGTGATCTTCTTGTTTGGCCGTCACGCTATTCTTCCCATTATTTTCAGTTTTGCGTTAACGAATCTTTATCAGTTCCAGTTAACCATACTTCAGCAGGTCGTTATCCTCTTCTGTCAGACGGCGTCGGTGTTTGCAGCGTGCGGCGTGGTGCGCGTCCTGCTGGGCAGGCGCTGGCGATTCGGGCTACCTAACCAGCATATCGGGATACGCATTTTCTGGCTGGGATTCGCCATTCCCCTCGGCATAAAAGTGTCGATGTACTTAGCCGGTTATTTCTTTGATTTTCCTCTTTCCATTTCAAACTTCTTTGGCGATGGGACACCAATTTATAACATTGTGGATATACAGAGCCTGTTTTGTGCCAGCCTGATATTTACGATGATGTTCTATTACCCCTTAAGAATGATAATTAATCCCCGCTATGCCCATACCTTCTGGTTACGCAGCATTAAGCCGTATCTTATTCAAAATAATCCCGTATTTGCATTACTCTGGCTGATGAGTTTGTCGCTGGTGATGCTGATCTTGTGCGCGCCAATTGAAGAAAACTATATCTCCGGGTATCTGGTCCCCCTCATATTTATTCTTTTTACCGTCGCGATTAGTCGGATGAGCTACGCGCTTGTTTCCCTGAGCTGGGCAATTTCCGTTTTCTTGCTGCTGACCTATAACAAAAACTTTCTTAATGGCGTGCAGAACGGCTACGCGCTGGCATTTGTCCTGTCGGTCCTGATCTCTTTCGCAATTTGTTTGATGTACATGTCGCGAATCTATCACCGCAGTGAGTGGCTGAAGCAAGGCTGGCACGAAAGGGCGCTAACCGATCCGCTCACAGGTTTAGCCAATATGCGCGCCCTGGAAGACTATTTGCAGCACTATCCGGATGCCAAAATCTGCTGTCTGCGTATGGGAAATCTGGGGTTTCTTAGCCGCCATTACGGGATGTTGATGCGCATCTACTGTAAGCGAGCCATTACCTCGTCAGTTCAGCCGTTACTGCAGACGAACGAAAAATTCTTCCAGCTGCCGGGCAGTGAATTGATTCTGGTGCTGTCAGGCCCGGACACCGGAGAGCGTCTCCAGCACATCGTCGATCGGCTGAACAGCCGCAAGATTTACTGGAACAACACCGGGCTGGACATCGAGTTTGGTGCAGCCTGGGGAGAGCTGGAAGGGCAGGAGGGCGAAAACCTTCACCATACGCTTGGGCAACTGAGCTGGCTCTCAGAGCAATCCTGCGTTACTCACAGAGTGCTGGCGCTGACGAATAGCGTTGAGAGGGTTTCAGGGCAAACAACGGAGCGCGTCTTAATGTTGAGCCGGGTAAAACGGGCGCTGGAGGAGGGGGGGGTGCGTCTGTATGCTCAGCCCATCCAGAATGCTGTGGGTGAGGGCTACCACGAAATTCTCACCCGACTGGAGAGCGACGGCGAAATCATTACCCCCGATCGTTTCATCCCGCTGATTGCCCAGTTCAACCTGAGTCATCGTTTTGACCTCTGCGTGGTGGAAAAGGTGCTGATCTGGCTGAGCACCCATGCCACACCGCCAAACAGTGCCCGTTTTTCTGTCAATCTGATGCCGATGACGCTCAATCAAAAAGACGTCGCCGCCGAAATCATTGCCCTGTTTGAGCGCTACGCCATCGCGCCGCAGGCGGTCATTCTGGAGGTCACGGAAGAGCAGGCCTTCTCGGATTCAGAATCCAGCATCCAGAATATCCAGCAGATGCGCGAGTATGGTTTTAAAATTGCGATTGATGATTTCGGGACGGGGTACGCTAACTACGAACGGTTAAAACGCCTGCAGGCTGACATCATCAAAATCGACGGATGTTTCGTAAAAGATATTTGTACTGACAGCATGGATGCGACGATTGTGGCGTCGATTTGCAATCTGGCGAAGACCAAATCCCTGTATGTGGTGGCCGAATTTGTTGAAACACCGGCGCAGCGACAGCTGTTGCTTGAGATCGGGGTCGATTATCTGCAGGGATATTTGATTGGGAAACCGCAGCCGCTTGCCGAACTGGAGGCGTAAAAAAGCCGGGGGCAAAAACCCCCGGCTTTTTTATTTCTGATTACAGTACCAGTGCAGCGATAGACGCAGACAGTACGCTCACCAGCGTTGAACCGTAAACCAGTTTCAGGCCGAAGCGAGAAACCACGTTACCTTGCTCTTCGTTCAGACCTTTAATCGCACCAGCGATGATGCCGATGGATGAGAAGTTAGCGAAGGAAACCAGGAACACAGACAGAATGCCTTCCGCGCGCGGAGAGAGCGTGCTGGCAATTTTCTGCAGATCCATCATGGCAACGAATTCGTTGGAAACCAGTTTGGTGGCCATGATACTGCCCACCTGCAGCGCTTCGTGAGCCGGAACACCCATCACCCATGCAACAGGGTAGAAGATGTAGCCCAGAATGCCCTGGAAGGAGATACCCAGCACAGCGGCGAACAGGGCGTTCAATGCAGCGATCAGGGCGATGAAGCCGATCAGCATCGCGGCCACGATAATCGCCACTTTGAAGCCTGCCAGAATGTATTCGCCCAGCATTTCGAAGAAGCTCTGGCCTTCGTGCAGGTTAGACATCTGGATATTTTCTTCGCTGGCGTCAACGCGGTACGGGTTGATCAGCGACAGCACGATAAAGGTGCTGAACATGTTCAGAACCAGCGCAGCCACCACGTATTTTGGTTCCAGCATTGTCATGTATGCACCCACGATAGACATGGATACAGTAGACATTGCGGTAGCCGCCATGGTGTACATGCGGTTGCGAGACATTTTGCCGAGGATATCTTTATACGCGATAAAGTTCTCGGACTGACCCAGAATCAGGGAGCTGACTGCGTTGAAAGATTCCAGTTTACCCATGCCGTTGACTTTGGATAACAGGAAACCGATCGCGCGAATCACAACCGGCAGAACGCGGATGTGCTGCAGGATACCGATCAGCGCAGAGATAAAGACGATTGGGCAAAGCACTTTCAGGAAGAAGAACGCCAGGCCTTGATCGTTCATGCTGCCGAAGACAAAGTTCGTCCCTTCGTTAGCAAATCCGAGCAGTTTTTCGAACATTTCGGAGAAGCCTTTCACGAAGCCCAGGCCTACGTTGGAGTTCAGGAAGAACCACGCAAGTAAAACTTCAATGACGAGCAGCTGTACAACATAACGAATACGAATGTTTTTGCGGTCTGTGCTGACCAGCAATGCAAGTGCAGTAACGACAACAAGTGCCAGGACAAAATGAAGGACGCGGTCCATATTTGCTCCAAATATGAGGCAGGTTTAATTTCCGTGCACATTCTATGTAACAAGTACAAAGAAAACGAGATCAAGACCACACTATAGTTACATCCTGTGACGAGTCTCAAAAATAGTGATCAACCATACATTTCCGTTATGTTATGTAAATGAGTGAAAAGTTACGTTTGTGTGCTACGCTTCACAAATGACTGTGCGATTTCACGCTCTGTGAGATCGTTTCATTGCATCCGCCCCACCTATCGTTCAGAGCTATCAGAGAAATCACTATAAATCATCTAAATGATCTTGATAATCATTCTCATTTTGATAGCATGAAACATAGCAAAGGCTATATTTCCAGAGGCAGAAATGACAAACAGTCGCGTAGAGGGTAGCAGTGGCAGAGCAGCGCGCAAGCTGAGGTTTGCGTTAATGGGACCTGCGTTCATCGCTGCCATTGGCTATATCGATCCGGGTAATTTTGCGACCAACATTCAGGCCGGGGCGAGCTTTGGCTACAAATTACTGTGGGTGGTGGTCTGGGCAAACCTGATGGCGATGCTCATTCAGGTGCTCTCCGCAAAACTGGGGATCGCGACGGGGAAAAACCTCGCTGAACAGATCCGCGATCACTATCCGCGTCCGGTGGTGTGGTTTTACTGGGTGCAGGCCGAAATTATCGCCATGGCCACCGATCTGGCGGAATTTATCGGCGCGGCCATCGGCTTTAAACTGATATTGGGCGTGTCGCTACTCCAGGGGGCGGTGCTCACCGGGATCGCCACTTTCCTGATTTTAATGCTTCAGCGCCGTGGTCAAAAACCGCTTGAGCTGGTGATTGGCGGCTTGCTGCTGTTTGTTGCCGCGGCCTATATTGTCGAGCTGATCTTCTCCCAGCCAAATCTGGCGCAGCTGGGTAAAGGCATGATTATTCCTACTCTGCCGACGTCAGAAGCGGTCTTCCTCGCGGCAGGCGTACTGGGTGCGACCATTATGCCGCACGTGATTTATCTGCACTCCTCGCTGACGCAGCACGCCCACGAGGGCTCACGCCGGGAGCGTTATTCGGCAACCAAATGGGATGTCGGTATTGCGATGACCATCGCCGGGTTTGTGAATCTGGCGATGATGGCGACGGCAGCAGCGGCTTTCCATTTCAGTGGCCACACAGGTATCGCCGATCTCGACCAGGCTTATCTGACGCTCGAACCACTTCTCAGCCACGCGGCGGCGACTATTTTTGGTCTGAGCCTGGTTGCAGCGGGCCTCTCGTCAACGGTGGTCGGGACGCTGGCAGGGCAGGTGGTCATGCAGGGGTTTGTGCGTTTCCATATTCCCCTGTGGGTGCGCCGCTCCGTGACGATGATGCCGTCGTTTATTGTGATCCTGATGGGGCTGGACCCGACGCGCATTCTGGTGATGAGCCAGGTGCTGCTGAGCTTCGGTATCGCGCTGGCGCTGGTGCCGCTGCTGATCTTTACCAGTAACCAGACGTTAATGGGCGATCTGGTGAATACCCGGCTGGTCAAACGTATCGGGTGGGTTATCGTGGTGCTGGTGGTGGCCCTGAACCTGTGGTTGCTGATTGGGACCGCGCTGGGGCTATAAATTATCAGAGATGAAAAAAGGAGCCAGTTGGCTCCTTTTTGTATTGAGTGATGTGTACTTAGTGATGGTGACCACCGTGTCCGTGGCCGCGTCCATGACCCGGTCGGCCACGACGATCGTCCCGGTCGCTCCAGCCTTCGCGGTAGCCGCGTTCATAGGCTTTGCGGTTGTCCCAGCCACGGTGACGGCCATTATCATGCCTCCACCAGCGGTCTTTTCGCCATTCATAGTTGCGGTGCCAGTAATCACGGTCGCGCCAGCCACCGCCGTCCCAGTAGTTACCATAATTGTCACGATCGCCAATTTGTAATTTTACTGATGGCAACAGGGTGATTTCGCCCGCATTAGCGACCAGCGGTGCTGAAGCCATTAATACAGCTGCAAGAATCAGTGACCTGAACATTCTCTTCTCCTTCACGATCGGGGCCGTAGACGGCCTGTTAACGCAATATTACGGGGCCGTAAAGCCCCGTTTAATCGCCTCAACTCCTAATTCATGGAGGGGAGCACTTTTTGCTAAAAACGGTTCTATTTTGACCGGCTCAGGATCGCGTCAATTGTATTCAGCTCGTCAGCGGTAAAGTGGAGATTTTTCAGCGTGCCAACCGCATCTTCGATTTGCGCCGTTTTGCTGGCACCAATCAGTACCGTGGTAACGGCGTCATGGCGTAGCACCCAGGCGAGCGCCATCTGCGAGAGTTTTTGGCCCCGGCTTTCGGCCAACGCGTTCAGCTCGCGAACCTGGCTGATTTTCTCTTCGGTGATCTGCTCCGGGTTCAGGAACCGGCTGCCGCTGGCGGCGCGTGAATCCGCTGGAATACCATTCAGATAACGGTCCGTCAGTTGCCCCCCGGCCAGCGGAGAGAACGGAATACAGCCGACCCCTTTTTCCTGCAGTACGGACAACAGCCCTTGTTCAGGCGCACGCTCAAACATCGAGTATTTAGGCTGGTGGATCAGGCACGGCGTGCCGAGATCGTCCAGGATCTCAATCGCCTGTCGCGCCAGTTCTGCCGGATAATTCGATAAGCCGACGTACAGCGCTTTTCCCTGTCGCACGACGTGGTCGAGGGCTCTCATCGTCTCTCGTAGCGGTGTTTCCGGGTCCGGACGGTGGTGATAGAAAATATCCACGTATTCCAGCCCCGTACGTTTCAGGCTCTGATCGAGGCTGGCAATCAGGTATTTACGCGAGCCCCAGTCACCGTAGGGACCGTCCCACATGGTGTATCCCGCTTTTGTCGAGATGATCAATTCGTCGCGGTAAGGCTGAAAATCCTCCCGAAAAATGCGACCAAAGTTTGATTCTGCGGAGCCGGGAGGTGGGCCATAGTTATTGGCCAGATCGAAGTGGGTAATGCCAAGCTCAAAGGCCCGCTGTAAAAGTTGACGACTGGTGTCAATTAAGGTGGTATCGCCAAAGTTATGCCATAAGCCGAGTGAAATGGCGGGCAGCTTCAGACCGCTCTGGCCGCAACGACGATACTGCATTGACTGATAACGCATTTTATCCGCATCAAAAACCATGCTCAGACCCTCTTACCGGAAATAATCCATCAGTGTATACGTTTACACTCACGCGCAGTAAATCAGATTACACCGCCATTTTCCGTAAAACATTCTTTCCAGTGCCTTCTTACTGCCATTCCTGGACAGTCATCACGCTTCTTTAATACTCAAAGTGAGGTCAACGTCAGAAGGACACCTGTTATGCGAACCCCCTATTGCGTCGCCGATTACCTGCTGGAACGACTAAAACACTGCGGCGCTGAACATCTGTTCGGCGTGCCAGGCGACTACAATTTGCAGTTTCTCGACCATGTTATCGACAGCCCCGACATCCGCTGGGTGGGCTGTGCCAACGAATTAAACGCCGCCTATGCCGCCGATGGCTATGCTCGCTGCAAGGGCTTTTCCGCACTGCTCACCACCTTTGGCGTGGGGGAGTTAAGCGCCATGAATGGCGTTGCCGGCAGCTTTGCGGAGTATGTGCCGGTACTGCATATCGTGGGCGCGCCGGGGAGTGCCGCCCAGCAAAAAGGTGAATTGCTGCACCACACGCTGGGCGACGGAGAGTTCCGCCATTTCTATCGGATGAGTGAGCCGGTGACCGTGGCGCAGGCCATTCTCACGGAGCAAAACGCCTGCTATGAAATCGATCGCGTGTTGTCGATCATGCTGCGGGAACGTCGCCCGGGGTATCTGATGTTGCCTGCTGACGTGGCAAAAAAACCGGCCACACCGCCTGTAAACGCTCTCACCGAGCGCACTTCTCACGCCGATAGCGCCTGTCTTAAAGCCTTCCGCGATGCGGCGGAAGCACGCATCGCTGGCAGCAAACGTACCGCATTGCTGGCCGATTTCCTGGTACTGCGTTACGGCCTGAAAGCGCCGCTGCAGAAATGGGTGAATGACACCCCGATGGCCCACGCCACCATGCTGATGGGCAAAGGGATCTTTGACGAACGTCAGCCCGGTTTTTACGGCACCTACAGCGGCTCGGCGAGCGCGGAGGGGGTGAGAGAGGCGATTGAAGAGGCCGAGACTATCATCTGCGTCGGCACGCGTTTCACTGATACGCTGACAGCCGGATTTACCCACAATCTTCCTGCGGCCCGCACTATCGAAGTTCAGCCGCACGCCGCCCGCGTGGGTGAGAGATGGTTCACCGGGATTCCGATGAGCAAAGCGGTCGAGATCTTATCCGCGCTGTGTAAACAGCACGTCAAAGATCACGCCGCGCCGTCTCGCCAGGCGCCGCTCGAACATCACTATCATGAGGGCACGCTCACGCAGGATAATTTCTGGCACACGCTGCAAACCTTCATTCGCCCCGGCGACATTATTCTCGCCGACCAGGGCACCTCCGCGTTCGGTGCGGCAGCGCTGCGCTTGCCTACAGATGTAAACTTTATCGTTCAGCCGCTGTGGGGGTCGATTGGTTACACGCTGGCGGCTGCTTTCGGCGCGCAAACGGCGTGTCCGGACCGGCGGGTGATCGTTCTGACCGGCGACGGCGCGGCGCAGCTGACCATTCAGGAGATGGGTTCGATGCTACGGGATAATCAGCATCCGGTGATTCTGGTGCTCAACAACGAAGGCTACACCGTTGAGCGGGCGATCCACGGGCCGAAACAGCGCTATAACGATATCGCGCTGTGGAACTGGACGCAGCTCCCGCAAGCCCTGAGCCAGAATGGTCAGGCTGAGTGCTGGCGGGTGAGCGAAACGGTCCAGCTGGCGGAGATCCTTGAGAAGGTCGCGCACAGCGAAAAATTGTCGCTGATCGAAGTGATGCTGCCCAAAGAGGATATTCCTCCGCTGTTAAGCGCCATCACTCAGGCACTGGAGGCGCGAAATAACGCCTGACTATTTCTTGGGCCGCCAGGCCATCAGCATCGGTTTGCCCGCCAGCAGGAGCCAGGCGGGCAACATTACAATGCAAAGCAACGGCAGCAGATTGGTATCCGGCACCACGACCACCGCCATAAACAGGCTTAGCCAGGCATCGCGCGTGACTACCAGTACAAACCCCAGAATCGAGCAGGAAACGGTAATTGCCGCCGGAACTGCATCGACGTGCTCATGCAGCATCAGGCCCAATGCCACGGCGATAAACACCGCCGGGAAGATCCTCCCACCGCGAAAGCCGCACGCGGCGGCCACGACCACCGCAGCCAGTTTCACCACAGCAAACAGGAAATAATCTGACACGCTAAACACCTGGCTGAACGCCATCTGCTGCATCTCGTCCAGCCCCTTAAACAGGGTAATCGGCCCGCCAATAGCCCCCAGAATGCCCAGCAAAAATCCGCCTACGCCCAGAATCAGCACCGGATGTTTCAGCTTGTGCACCAGCAGGTGCAGACGCGGCAGGCACCAGACGGCGACCATACCCAGCGCGATGGCGATGGCGGCAACAATCGCGCCGCTGAAAATATCGGCCAGCTGCATGTGTCCGTAGTGGGGGATGGGCAGCGAAAAGTGAGGCTGGAAGAACAGGCTGGTGGTCAGTGCCCCGGCAGCAGCGGCCATCAGTGGGGCGAAAAGGCGATCCCACAGCGGCACGTCGTTATCAGAACTCAGGGTTTGAGAAAAAATCAGTGCGGCGGCGACGGGGGTGCCAAACAACGCGCCGATGGTTCCCGCTGACGCCAGTATGGTCCAGTCCAGCGCGCCGACGCGCGGCAGGATGCGTGCGCCGAGGTACACCGCAAGGGCGATATTCACCGCCATGATCGGATGCTCTGGCCCGAGGCTCACGCCGCCCGCGAGGCCAATCACCAGCGCAAGAATCAGGCCCGGCAGTGCCATCGGATTGACCGGCGCACCGATCAGCGGCTCCAGCGCCGGATCGGGACCGGCATGTCCTGGACTAAAGCGAATCACCAGACCGACGGCCAGCCCGGTCAGGGTTAACATCAGGATGATCCACGCCGGAGAACTCACATCAACACCCAGCTGCCCCGGAAGCGTAGACCACAATAACGTCTGCAGCACCGAGGCGATTTTCATCACCACGATTAACACCAGACTCGACGCAATACCAATAATCAGCGCAGGTATTGCTAACAGCAGCATGGTTCTGGCGCGCGGATGGAGCATGATGATTTCCTTGTACAAAAATAATTAGCATGACTTTGCACAATCAGGTTGACGGCAATAGTGCAAAAGGTGCTGAAACGGTAAAGTTATTCTGTGACGAAGATCGATAATCCTGGGCCACTCGCCTTCAGGCCGTTGTTGTTATCACGCCTTGAACTTACAGTGTTCCAAAGATTTATTCTGACTTTAGCGGAGCAGTAGAAGAATGACAAAATATGCTTTAGTAGGCGATGTGGGCGGCACCAATGCCCGGCTGGCGCTATGCGATATTAATACCGGTGAAATCTCTCAGGCAAAGGCCTATTCAGGGCTGGATTATCCAAGCCTCGAAGCGGTAGTTCGCGTCTATCTGGATGAGCGTCAGGTCAGCGTCGAGGATGGCTGTATCGCCATTGCCTGCCCGATTACCGGTGACTGGGTGGCGATGACCAACCACACCTGGGCCTTTTCCATTGCCGAGATGAAAAAGAATCTCGGTTTCGCCCATCTGGAAATTATTAACGATTTTACGGCCGTTTCTATGGCGATCCCGATGCTCAAGCCTGAACATCTGATTCAGTTCGGCGGGGCCGAGCCGGTCGAAGGTAAGCCGATTGCCGTTTACGGTGCGGGTACCGGGCTGGGCGTTTCGCACCTGGTTCACGTCGATAAACGCTGGGTGAGCCTGCCGGGCGAGGGCGGTCACGTTGACTTTGCGCCAAACAGCGAAGAAGAGGGCATTATTTTGCAGGAGCTGCGCGCCGAGCTGGGGCACGTTTCCGCCGAACGTGTGCTTTCCGGTCCTGGGTTGGTTTATCTTTATCGTGCGATTGTGAAATCCGATGGGCGTCTGCCTGAAAACCTGCAGCCGAAAGATGTCACCGAGCGCGCGCTGGCCGATAGCTGCACCGACTGTCGTCGTGCGCTGTCGCTGTTCTGCGTGATCATGGGGCGCTTTGGCGGCAACCTGGCGCTGAATCTCGGCACCTTCGGCGGCGTCTATATCGCCGGTGGAATAGTGCCGCGCTTCCTCGAGTTCTTTAAAGCGTCTGGTTTCCGCGGCGGTTTTGAAGACAAAGGGCGTTTCAAGTCTTACGTGCAGGATATCCCCGTTTTCCTGATCGTGCATGACAACCCAGGCCTGCTGGGTTCCGGCGCGCATCTGCGTCAAACGCTGGGGCAGTATCTCTGATTACCTCTCGCCGCCCTCTTCTTTCTGGAGAGGGCGTTAAAAATGCATTAATTGCCTGAACTCTTTCACCTTGCTGCGACTCACCGGCACCTGAAAATCCAGATCCTTCAGCCGTAAAATATAGGTATTGTTAAACCAGGGTTCGATTTCGCGGATCTTATTGAGATTGACGCAGAACGAACGGTGACAGCGGAAAAAGTGCGAGGCGGGGAGTTTGGCGCAAAACTCGGTGATATTCATCGGCATGACAAATGAATCCCGGCGGGTATAAACGAACGTCATCTTTTCATGCGCTTCCGCATAATAAATATCATCCATCGGCGTGACGATAATCCGCTCATCCTTGATGAGATTCAGGGTGTCATTTTCGCGCGTGGCGGCGGGCGCAGGGCTGACTGCCGGGCTGTTCTGCTGCTGCCAGGCCAGCTCCAGTTTTTGCAGCATGCTGACAATGCGCGACTCCTGATAGGGTTTCAGAATGTAGTCGAACGCTTCCAGCTCAAAGGCCTCAACGGCATGCTCTTTCCACGCGGTGACAAACACAATAAACGGCTTATGGGCGAACTGATTGATATTTTGCGCCAGCAGTACGCCGTCCAGCGACGGAATATTGATATCCAGAAAAATGGCATCGACGCGGTTATGCTGCAAAAACTTCAGCACGTCCAGCCCATCCTCAAAGGTGCCCACGATCTCCATCTGGCTGTGTTCTTTGATCAGCCAGCTTAATTCCTGTTGGGCGAGGATCTCATCTTCCACAATGATGACTTTCATCGGTCACTCCGTTTAAGGCAACAACAGCGTCTGGGTATGAACGGGAAGCCGTTCATTAGGGACGTAAAAAGCGATTTCCGTGCCAGGCTCCAGGCGACGGATATGCAGCCCTTCGCCGTAAAGTAATTTTACGCGGTGATGCACATTCAGCAGACCAATTTTATTGCCTGGCATTTCGTTCGATTCCACGCGCGCAATCACGTTGGGATCGATGCCGTGGCCGGTATCGCGCACCGCCACCCGCACGCGATTCCCGCACTCTTCCACGCTAATGGTCACCACGCCTTTGCCTTTACACGGCTGGATGCCGTGAACTATCGCGTTCTCCACCAGCGGCTGGATCAGCAGGCTTGGGATCACGCAGTGCACCTCTTCATCGATATCGTAAATAACCGTGAGCTTATCGCCAAAGCGCGCCTGCTCAATCGCGATGTAATCTTTAATCTGGTACAGCTCTTTTTTGATGTCGATCTGCTCATCGTCTTTCAGCTCGATGTTGTAGCGCAGATAGCGCGACAAATTAAAAATCAGCTGACGGGCGGTGTCCGGATTCATGCGAATCGACGAAGAGATGGCGTTCAGGGCGTTAAACAGAAAATGGGGATTGATCTTACTTTGCAGCGCGCGCAGCTCTGCCTTATTTGCCATTTCCCGCAGCTGCTCAGCGCGCGACACTTCCAATTGAGTGGAGATAATCTGCGACAGGCCAATCGCCATCTCCTGTAAGGAAGAGGTGATCTGGTGCGCGTGGCAGTAATAAATTTTCAGCGTGCCGGTCACCACGCCTTTCTCCCACAGTGGAATAACCAGCATGGAGTGAATTTCAGGCGTCCGGTGTGCCTCATCATTGTTTTTAATGATGATTTTACCGTTATTGAGCGCCTGACGCGTGGTCGGGCTGATGGTATCGTCATTATCGCGGTAGTTATCTTCTCCCACGCCGACATAGGCCAGAACGTGGTCGATATTGGTGATGGCGACCGCATCCGCGTGGATATCGCGGCGAATAATATCGCAGACCTGTCGCAGCGACTCCGCGTTGACATGGCGGAACAGCGGCAGCGTTTTATTGGCAATATCGAGCGCCAGCTTTGCCTGGCGTGCGGCGCTGGCCTCTTTTTCCCCCTCGACGCTCTGCACCAGCAGTACGATAAAGCCAATACAGACGCTGCCGAGAATCATCGGAATGCCGATTTTGGAGACGATATCCAGCCCCAGCTCAACCGTGGGCGCCCAGGCCACCACGAGGATCATGGTGAGGGTTTCGCACAGCATCCCGGCGGCGATCCCCGCTCGCCAGTGCTGTTTTTTCGGGATCTTACGGTTGATCCAGCCGGACAACGCGCCTGCGATAATGCTGGTGATAAAGCAGGGGATTGCCGTGACGCCGCCGATATCAATCAGATAGCGGTGCGTACCGGCAATAATGCCGGTGATAATTCCTACCCACGGGCCAAACAGAATGCCGCCCGACATGACGGCGATAATGCGCACGTTGACCAGCGAACCTTCCACCCGCACGCCGGACCAGGTGCTGAACAGGGCAAACATAGAGAAGATCGCCGTGACGGCCAGCAGCTCTTTCGGTGAGTGAGCGGATTTGTGCAGAAGCTCGCGAAAGAGCCGGATGCGGATCAGGAAGAAGAGACAAATCAGCATTAATGCCGCGCGATCGAAGACCGCCAGCAGCATATTGAATATTTCGTGCACAAGTGAACCTGGGAAAACGGGAAAAATCTATGATAGGAAACCTTGCGCACAATGACCAGACATCCCTCTGATTTCTCAAATGGGGAAAAGCCCTCCATTTCAAAGGGGATTGCACTTTTTTGCCTGGATACGTCGCGGGTTAGCCATCAGCGGCAGGCTGTTTGTAACTCCATTGATATCATTGAGTTAAAAAATGGTATCGCCAACACGGTTTTGTTGAATCGACTTCCGCTTTTAGCCGAAAAACCCTTCCTGTTTTAAGGGACGCATTATTTTTTCACTCCCCTCTCGACAGCCGGATTTGAATCAGGCTATTTTCTAAGCACGCCACATTCGTGGCAGCGTCGCTCGGACGGTCCGGGCGCTAACGTGAATCTGAGGAATCTATGGCTGAATTCAGTCCTGAACGCCGTTTTACGCGTATCGATCGTCTCCCCCCTTATGTTTTTAATATCACTGCTGAACTGAAAATGGCTGCGCGTCGGCGCGGCGAAGACATTATCGATTTCAGCATGGGTAACCCTGACGGGCCAACGCCGCCGCACATCGTTGAAAAACTGTGCACCGTGGCGCAGCGCCCGGATACACACGGCTATTCCACCTCTCGCGGGATTCCGCGTTTGCGTCGGGCAATCTCCCGCTGGTATCAGGATCGCTATCATGTGGATATCGATCCAGAAAGCGAAGCCATCGTTACCATTGGTTCGAAAGAGGGGCTGGCGCACCTGATGCTGGCGACGCTCGATCACGGTGATACGGTGCTGGTGCCCAACCCGAGCTATCCAATCCATATTTATGGTGCAGTGATCGCAGGGGCACAGGTTCGCTCCGTGCCGCTGGTGGAGGGCGTCGACTTTTTCAACGAACTGGAACGCGCGATTCGTGAGAGCTACCCGAAACCGAAAATGATGATCCTCGGATTCCCGTCGAACCCAACGGCGCAGTGCGTCGAGCTGGAGTTCTTCGAGAAAGTGGTCGCGCTGGCGAAGCGCTATGATGTGCTGGTGGTGCACGATCTGGCATACGCCGATATCGTCTTTGACGGCTGGAAAGCGCCATCCATAATGCAGGTGCCGGGTGCGCGCGACGTGGCAGTGGAGTTCTTCACCCTGTCAAAAAGCTACAACATGGCAGGCTGGCGTATCGGCTTTATGGTTGGCAATAAAACGCTGGTCAACGCGCTGGCACGTATCAAAAGCTATCATGACTACGGCACCTTTACGCCGTTGCAGGTTGCGGCGATTGCTGCCCTGGAAGGCGATCAGCAGTGCGTGCATGACATCGCCGCGCAGTACAAACGCCGCCGCGATGTGCTGGTGAAAGGCCTGCACGAAGCGGGCTGGATGGTCGAGGTGCCGAAAGCCTCTATGTACGTATGGGCCAAAATCCCCGAGCACTATGCAGCAATGGGGTCGCTGGAGTTTGCCAAAAAGATGCTGCAGGATGCCAAAGTCTGCGTCTCGCCGGGCATTGGTTTCGGTGACTATGGCGATACCCACGTTCGCTTCGCACTTATCGAAAACAGCGACCGCATTCGTCAGGCGGTGAGAGGCATTAAAAGCATGTTCCGCGCCGACGGGTTATTGCCGGTGGAAAAGAAGAGTTCGACTGAATCTGACTAGTCGAATTTTGCATAAAAAAACAGGAGCCAATGGCTCCTGTTTTTTTAACTGTATTTTCTTCGCTCAGATCATCAGGGCAAAGGTTCCGGCCCACACTAAAACAATCACCGAAATGCCCATAAAGAAATATTTCACGTTCATCGCTCCGCGCATCAATAGATACGCCATAAAAAAACAGAGTCCAACTGAGTATAGAGAGCTGAAATCAGACCAGGCCGGAAATAAGAATTATCCCGCTACGTCGATGACACCAGCCCAGAATTCTGTGCGTTCCTATTGCCAGACGGCGCTAATGTACGCCTAAATATGGGGGGTGACAAGAGGCATTTTTTTGTATCATTTCCGTAACTTACGAGTGTCGTGGAACGGCGACAGTATAATTTCGCAGCGTAATAAAACAGGTTGAGCGAAGGTGAGAATGGAAAGTAACGGCGGGTGATTACAGGTGACTGAAAAGGTTAGTTTCTTAGGGAAACTAACCTGATAAAGAGACTAGATATAGAGCGAGGTTTCGCCGACAGGGCGGGTCTTAAAGCGGCGATGCACCCACAGATACTGCTCCGGCGCGCGCATGATTTCGCTTTCGATCACTTTATTAATGTACGTCGCGGCTTCGCGCTCATCCTGTGGGTAATTATGCAGCTCAGGAGAGATAAACAGACGATAGCCAGACTTATCGGCTTTTCTGACCATGGTCACCGTCAGCATCGGCGCACCAGAAAGACGCGAGATAACGAATGTCCCGTTCGTGGTGGCGACATCTTTCACCGCGAAGAACGGGGCGAAACTGCTGCCTTTACGCCCATAATCCTGATCGGGCGCGAACCATACCGCTTCTCCTTTCTTCAGGGCATTCACCAGCCCACGCAGGTTGTTGCGGCTTATCATCGCTTTGTTCGAGCGCATACGGCCACGCGTCTGTACCCATTCCATCAGCAGATTGTTATGCGGGCGATAGGTCGCCATCATGGGCTGGCAAAGACCCATCACGCGGCCACCCAGTTCCAGCGACATAAAATGCACGCCGATCACCATGACGCCACGATTTTGTGCCTGAACCTGTTTCAGGTTTTCCAGCCCTTCAACGTCGAACCATTTACGCACGCGCTCGTCCGGCCAGAACCAGGCCATACCGGTTTCCAGCAGCGCCATTCCGATGGATTTGAAGTTTTCGGCGATCAGCTTCTCGCGCTGTTCGACACTGTAATCAGGAAAACAAAGTTCAAGGTTTCTGCGGGCAATAGACTCCCGACGCTTCAGAAAAACACGGGAAGCGCTGCCTAAACTTGAGCCAAGAATTTGTATAGCGGGGTAGGGCAATTGAACGAGCACCCAAAGCAGGCCAAGGCCAAACCATGTGAGCCAGTAACGTGGGTGTAAAAATGCACTTTCGAATTTGCATTGAGACAAAGTAGTGAACCTATGTGAAGCCAGAGAAGGTAGCGCAAACATTGCGTTACAACGTGCTGATTTAGACCGTAGTTTTGGGTTATCGTTGCAGACCTTACCCAACTTTACGGCGCTGCCAGACCACTTCCGGTACAAGGCGGGCTGCGTAGATTAGCACCCTTATACGCGCTTTTCTATGACTTGTTTTTACTGGAAAAAGGCCGAATCAGGAATCGTTTCAGTTAAGTGTATCTCATGGGGGAAAAGCCGTGGCGGTGGATATTTCATGGGTGGAGCGTGCATTGATCTGGGCAGGAAAGTGTCCCCTGCAGGAATCGAACCTGCAACTAGCCCTTAGGAGGGGCTCGTTATATCCATTTAACTAAGGGGACGAAGCGGCACGAGTATAGCCTCATTTACACAGGGCGTTAAGCGCGATACCGCCTGACTGCTTAAAGTGTCGCCATTTAGTCGATTTTTTTTGGATTCTCGTCCTTGTTTTGTCGGGCTTTTTCCTTTTCCTTCAGCTCGGCCTTACGCTTGTTGGACATGTCGTTGCGGATTTGCGCATGGCTCAACAGGGCGAAAATAAAGGTCCCCCCGCAGATATTTCCTGCCAGTGTCGGCAGCGCGAACGGCCAGAAGAAATCACTCCAGTGCTGGGTGCCGTTAAACACCAGATACAGCACCTCCACCGTCCCAACGACGATGTGGGTGGTATCGCCCAGCGCGATAAGCCAGGTCATCAAGATGATTACCACGATTTTGGCCGCACCCGCAGAGGGGAACATCCAGACCATAGTGGCAATGATCCAGCCTGAGATAATGGCGTTGGCGAACATCTCAGCCGGAGTATTTTTCATCACGTCCATACCGATTTTAATGAATGCGTCCCGGGTGGGTTCATCAAATATCGGCATATATTCGAACGCCCAGGCTGCCACGCCTGTTCCGATAATATTCCCCAGCAGGACCACGCCCCACAGGCGCATCAGAAGGCCAAAATTTCCCCACGTCGGTTTTTGCATCACCGGCAACACCGCCGTCACGGTGTTTTCCGTGAACAGCTGCTGACGCGCCATAATGACGATGACAAAACCAAAGGTGTAACCAAGGTTTTCAAGCAGGAATCCACCCGGAACTCCCTCCAGCTGAACGTGAAAGATTCCTTTTGCGAGCAGGGAGGCCCCCATCGATAATCCGGCGGCGATGGCTGACCAGAACAGTGCCATCGCATCGCGCTCAAGCTCTTTTTCACCGTCCTGACGGATATGCTCGTGGATAGCCATCGCCCGTGAGGGGAGATGGTCTTCATCGACTTCGATTTTGCCACCCCGCTGTTTTTCTTCACTTTCCACTTCCAGCTCATCAGTATGTTTATCAATTTTTTCTGCGTTTAGTTCATCCATCTGGGGCGTCTCGCTTCGTTGTCATTACCATAATCGTAGCGGTTTTCCGGATAATGCCCGTGGGGAAGCTCTTATTTTTCCGGCAATGGCAATAAAGGCGATACATCACCTTCAGACACAGGATAAAATTGCCGACGAAAAGAAATGATAAAGCAGGCTATGCTGAGATCAGAGTGATGGCAGATGGTTGCCTGTCACTGTGTGCGTGGACATCCCGAAACGTGCTGTTACAATCACTTGCACGACTATTCATAGAGCGCCAGGCGCTCTGTCGCGGATGGCAGTCAACGATAGCCATACTAACAGGGAGAAATATATGAAATTTCGGCTGTCGGCGCTTGCGCTGGGCACGACGTTGCTCGTGGGCTGTGCCAGCTCTGGAGAGCAAACGGGGCGCTCCGATCCTTTAGAAGGATTCAACCGATCCATGTATAGCTTTAACTACAACGTGCTGGACCCGTATCTGGTCCGCCCGGTTGCTGTGGCATGGCGTGATTACGTTCCGCAACCTGCTCGTAATGGTTTGAGCAATTTCACCAGTAACCTGGAAGAACCCGCTGTGATGGTGAACTTCTTCCTGCAGGGCGACCCGTATCAGGGGATGGTGCACTTCACTCGTTTCTTCCTGAACAGCTTGTTGGGGATGGGGGGCTTTATTGATGTGGCGGGAATGGCCAATCCGAAGCTGCAGCGTGAACAGCCGCACCGTTTTGGTAGCACGCTGGGCAGTTATGGCGTGGGCTATGGTCCGTATATGCATCTGCCATTCTACGGCAGCTTTACCGTTCGTGACGACGGTGGCGATATGGTCGATACCCTCTATCCGGTGCTCTCTTGGCTGACCTGGCCGCTGTCCATTGGTAAATGGACCGTGGAAGGGATTGAGACGCGCGCTCAGTTGCTGGATTCCGACGGCCTGCTGCGACAGTCTTCCGATCCGTACATTATGGTGCGTGAAGCCTACTTCCAGAATCACGACTTTATTGCCAACGGCGGTAAGCTGAAACCGGAAGACAATCCAAACGCCAAAGCTATCGAGAATGAACTTTCAGAGATAGATAAAGAATAAAAAAAGGTGAGCAAATGCTCACCTTTTTTAATGCCGACGCGATTAGAACGCGTAGTTGAAGTTGGTACCGAACAGCCAGGCTTTACCTTCAGATTTAAAGGTGTACGCAGCAGGGCCTTCACCCTCGGTGAAGCTGACGTTCTGACCGTGCATATAAGAAGCACCCACATCGATAGACGCATCGTCGTTAAACGCATAAGTCATACCGGCGCTCAGCCACAGACGGTCCTGATCCGGGATAGAAATGGAGCGTTTGTCCGCCGGAACCGGGCTGTCATCGAACGCGATACCGGTACGGAAGGTCCAGTTCTTATCGTAGTAGTAGGTCGTACCCAGCGCGATACGATATGCATCTTTGAAGCTTTCATCTTTATAGAACAGCGTCTGACCGTCGTTGCCGGTGGCTTTCAGCTCCTGGAACTGACTCCAGCTGGTGTAGGTCAGGCTGTAGTGGACAGCCCACTGCGGTGCCACGCGGTTATAACCAGACACTTCCCACATTTCTGGCAGGTTCAGCGTCAGCGCGCCGCTCTGGGTTCTGCCGCCGGTGCCCGCTGGCAGACCGGTCAGGCCCATGCTGGCGAAGATGTTGCTCAGGTTCGGGTCAATGGAGCTTTTATAGTCGCCGTCAAAGTCGATTTTCACTTCAGAGCGGTAGGTCAGACCCCAACGGTTGTTTTTATCCAGTTCATAAAGGATACCGGCGTTCCAGCCGAAGCCCCACTCGTCACCCTTAAGGTAGGCAATCTGGTCGTCCGGGGAGTTAATACCGTCCAGCATGGATGGAGGCACCATCCCCTGCAGTTGGCCTGCCAGCAGTGGACCGAGTGAACCCGCATAGCGCTCGATTTTGGCTTTCGCGTAAACCGCATCAAAGCCCACACCGAAGCTCCAGTTGCTGTCCAGACGATACGCGCCGCTCAGGTTGAGGTTGATGGTCTGCAGGTCAGTCTTACCGCCATAAATGCCGGCCGCGTAGCTGTCGTTAAACTCTGTTGCCAGACCATAGTTGGATGTGACGGATGCGCCCCAGCCAAATTGATCGTTGATTGGCATAACAAAGTGCATGTTAGGTACCCACGCCACGGGCGCGATGTTGTCCTGGTTAGCACTCTGTCCGGTTAAATTGGATTTCCCGGTAACGTTCACATCAGGATCGATATAAACGGCACCCATTGAGAAGGTCGGGCGATCAAACATAGTGATCAGCGCCGGGTTACGGCTCACGTTGCCTGCGTCATCGGCAATCGCACCTTCCCCAGAATATGCACGGCCAAGGCCAGAGGAAGAAAATTCGTTAAGCTGGAAGCCCGCTGACCAGGCGGAGGTTGATACGATTGCCACTGCGACTGCCAGCGCAGTCTTTTTGAACAGGGTTTTCTGGCTCATGACCATAACCTCATTGAGTTATTTTTATGCAATATATGTTACATAGAGTAACAGGAGCGCGAAGTGTAGGGTCTGCGGTAACACTTAGAAATCAGACCAGTGGCGAGAGTATAGGTCGGACCAGATGGGATGTTGCAAGTATGTTTCTGAAGTTTTTCAAAGATGTTTTTTGAAACGAGATCTCTGTGGCAAAAATGCGACCACCGGCACTCAGCAGAAAGGGTGATTTTTGCGTTAGATCATTTTTTAGTGTGATAACGGTCACTTATCCCCGTTTGCGCCATTAACGGCTGGAGAGACCCACGGCCAGGGCGTAAAATATCAGCAACGTGTTTATCTCGCGCTGTGCGCGAATGCAGAGGAACTTGAGCTATGAGTAAATGCAGTGCTGATGAAACCCCGGTTTGCTGCTGTATGGATGTCGGTACCATTATGGATAACACCGATTGCACCGCGTCTTACAGCCGCGTATTTAGCAAACGTTCGGATGCAGAAGAAACCTTAGCCGCGCTCACCAAACGCGCGCGCGACGTGGAATCCGATCCCTGTGAAATCAAATCCACCTTCACGGAAGTGGACGGTGGCGTGAAGCTTGATATCGATTTCATCTTTGCGTGTGAAGCTGAAACCCTGATTTTCCAGCTCGGTCTACGTTAATTTCTCCGTAAAGTTGCCGGGTGATTTTTTACTTACCCGACCTACAGTTTCGTAGTCCGGGTAAGGCAAAGACGCGACCCGCAAAAAATACCTCAAATGCCCCTGTGACCCAGGGGCATTTTCTTTTCTTCTCTGTGTCTTAGCTCGCACTTTTTCGCTTCCCCGATTGGCTCTATGTAAAAAAATGGTTAAAACTGTTATCAGGTCAGACCACTTTGCGCTTATGTCATTTACAGGGGACTTTTATGAGTCAGGCACTACCGCTCGTCACCCGCCAGGGTGACCGCATTGCCATTGTCAGCGGATTACGTACTCCGTTTGCACGTCAGGCGACGGCATTTCACGGAATACCGGCTGTCGATCTGGGGAAAATGGTAGTGGGGGAGATGCTGGCTCGCAGCGAAATACCCCCAGAGGTCATCGAACAACTGGTTTTTGGCCAGGTCGTCCAGATGCCGGAAGCACCCAATATCGCCCGCGAAATCGTGCTTGGGACGGGAATGAACGTCCATACCGATGCCTACAGCGTCAGTCGCGCCTGTGCGACCAGCTTCCAGGCCGTCGCTAACGTAGCGGAAAGCCTGATGACCGGCACCATTCGCGCCGGTATTGCAGGCGGGGCCGACTCCTCTTCCGTTCTGCCGATTGGCGTCAGTAAAAAGCTGGCCCGTGTGCTGGTGGACGTCAACAAAGCCCGCACTATGGGGCAGCGTCTCAAACTTTTCTCCCGCCTGCGTCTGCGCGATCTGGCGCCGGTGCCGCCAGCGGTCGCGGAATATTCTACCGGCCTGCGAATGGGCGATACCGCAGAGCAAATGGCGAAAACCTACGGCATTACCCGCGAACAGCAAGATGCCCTGGCGCATCGCTCGCATCAGCGTGCCGCACTGGCGTGGTCCGAGGGAAAACTGGCGGATGAAGTGATGACGGCCTATATCCCGCCGTATCGCGAACCGCTCAGTGAAGATAACAATATTCGTGGCAGTTCGACGCTGGCTGATTATGCAAAATTACGTCCGGCGTTTGACCGCAAGCACGGCACCGTTACGGCGGCGAACAGCACGCCTTTAACCGATGGTGCGGCGGCAGTGATCCTGATGACCGAGTCGCGGGCAAAAGAGCTGGGGCTGGTGCCGCTGGGCTACCTGCGTAGCTACGCCTTTACCGCTATCGATGTCTGGCAGGATATGCTACTGGGGCCGGCCTGGTCCACGCCGCTGGCGCTTGAGCGCGCCGGATTAACGCTGTCTGATTTAACTCTTATCGATATGCATGAGGCTTTTGCCGCGCAGACGCTTGCCAATCTGCAGCTGCTGGCCAGCGAACGCTTTGCCCGCGATGTGCTGGGCCGCGCGCATGCCACGGGCGAAGTGGACGAGAGCAAATTTAACGTGCTGGGCGGATCTATCGCATACGGCCATCCGTTTGCTGCCACCGGCGCACGCATGATTACGCAAACGCTGCATGAGCTTCGCCGTCGCGGCGGAGGTTTTGGTCTGGTCACCGCCTGTGCGGCGGGTGGTCTGGGCGCGGCGATGGTTCTGGAGGCTGAATAATGGAAACCACTTCCGCTTTTGACCTGAAGGTCCGGCTGGACAATATTGCCGTCGTCACCATCGATGTGCCGGGCGAAAAGATGAATACCCTGAAGGCCGAATTCGGCGTTCAGGTGCGCGCGATCCTAAGGCAAATCCGCGAAAACAAAGACATTCGCGGGCTGATTTTTATCTCAGCCAAACCCGATAACTTCATCGCCGGTGCAGATATCAACATGATCGCCCGCGCCAGCAGCGCGCAGGAAGCGGAAGAGCTGGCCCGACAGGGGCAGCAGATCATGGCCGAGATCCACGCATTACCGATCCCGGTGATCGCGGCGATCCACGGCGCCTGCCTGGGCGGCGGCCTGGAGCTGGCGCTGGCGTGTCACAGCCGTATTTGTACAGATGATGCGAAAACCGTACTCGGTCTGCCGGAAGTGCAGCTTGGTCTGCTGCCGGGGTCCGGTGGCACCCAGCGTTTACCGCGTCTGATTGGCGTGAGTACCGCGCTGGAAATGATACTCACCGGTAAACAGCTTCGGCCACGTCAGGCGCTGAAAGCCGGGCTGGTGGACGAAGTGGTTCCCCATTCCATTCTGCTGGACGCGGCCGTTGAGCTGGCATTAAAAGGGCGGCAGACGAGCCGTCATCTGCCGGTTCGCGAGCGTATTCTCGCCGGCCCGCTCGGGCGCGCGCTGCTGTTTAATGTGGTCGGTAAGAAAACGGAACAGAAAACCAAAGGCAACTACCCGGCGACCAAACGCATTCTCGAGGTGATTGAAACCGGCCTGGCACAAGGGAGCAGCAGCGGTTATGCGGCTGAGGCCAAAGCCTTTGGCGAACTGGCGATGACGCCCCAGTCGCAGGCACTGCGCAGCATCTTTTTTGCCAGTACCGACGTAAAAAAAGATCCCGGCAGCGAGGCGTCACCGGCGCCGCTGGCCTCTGTAGGCGTTTTGGGCGGGGGATTGATGGGCGGTGGCATTGCGTTCGTCACGGCCAGCAAAGGTAAATTGCCGGTACGAATCAAAGACATCAACGCAAAGGGCATTAATCACGCGCTGCAATACAGCTGGCAGCTCCTTGATCAGAAGGTTAAACGCCGCCATATCAAAGCCAGTGAACGCGACAGAGAGCTGGCGCTGATTTCAGGCACCACCGACTACAGCGGTTTTCACCATCGTGACCTGGTAATTGAAGCCGTATTTGAAGACCTGGCGCTGAAACAGCAGATGGTCGCCGACGTGGAACAGCACTGCGCGCCGCACACCATTTTTGCCTCGAATACGTCGTCGCTGCCGATTGGCGATATCGCCGCACGTGCCGCGCGACCGGAGCAGGTAATCGGTTTGCACTTCTTTAGCCCGGTAGAAAAAATGCCGCTGGTGGAGGTCATACCTCACGCTTCGACGAACGCTCAAACGGTGGCCACGGTGGTGAAGCTCGCCAAACGGCAGGGCAAAACACCGATTGTGGTGGCCGACAAGGCCGGTTTTTACGTTAACCGCATTCTCGCGCCCTACATTAATGAGGCGATGCGCCTGCTGACGGAAGGCGAGAAAATCGAACACATTGACAATGCGCTGGTCAAGTTTGGTTTTCCAGTTGGCCCAATCCAACTTTTGGATGAGGTTGGAATTGATACAGGCACTAAAATTATACCTGTGCTGGAAGCTGCTTATGGAGAACGTTTTAGCCCGCCTGCAAACATTGTTTCTACGATCTTGAATGATGATCGCAAAGGCAGAAAAAATGGACGGGGCTTCTATCTTTACGCAGTTAAAGGGCGTAAAAGCAAGAAACAGGTCGACCCCTCGGTCTATGGGCTTATTCACGCCAGCGGCCAGGGGAAGTTGTCAGCACAGCAATGCGCTGAGCGCTGCGTCATGATGATGCTCAACGAAGCGGCTCGTTGTTTTGACGAGCAGGTCGTTAAAAGTGCGCGAGACGGCGATATTGGTGCCGTGTTTGGTATCGGTTTTCCACCTTTCCTGGGTGGCCCGTTCCGCTATATGGATAGTCTTGGCGCGGGTGAAGTGGTGGCAATATTGCAGCGTCTGGCTTCGCTTTATGGTCCACGGTTTACGCCGTGTGAACAATTAATGCGCATGGCAGAAAATAACCTGCACTTTTGGCCAGCAGAGGAAACTGACCCCGTAACTTAAGGTCAAACAAGAGTATATCTGACGGTGAATGAACCTGTTTTGGCTATTTTGTAAACAGATATTGACTATACTTACGCCATTAAGGTAAAAAACAGCGTTTCATTCATCAGATGGATCAGGCACAATGCCCGGCCATCGGGTTTTCTACCTTTTTGATCTTTTCGCGGGTAGTGAACGCCGGTGATCCTGGTTAACAAAAGCGGTGCAATATGCAAGTTTTTATCATGCGTCACGGCGACGCGGCACTCGATGCTGCCAGTGACTCTGTTCGTCCTTTGACGACCTGTGGTTGTGACGAATCCCGTCAAATGGCGACCTGGCTCAAAGGCCAAAAAGTGGATATCGATCGTGTGCTGGTGAGTCCGTTCCTGCGGGCCGAACAGACGCTGGATGTGGTAGGGGAGTGTATGAACCTGCCGAAGAGCGTCGATGTTCTTCCCGAGCTTACACCCTGCGGGGATGTGGGTCTCGTCAGCGCGTATCTTCAGGCGCTGTGCAATGAAGGTGTCTCTTCCGCACTGGTGATTTCCCATCTGCCGCTGGTCGGCTACCTGGTGTCTGAACTGTGCCCTGGCGAAACGCCTCCGATGTTCACCACCTCCGCGATTGCCAACGTCACCCTCGACGATGCGGGCAAAGGGGTATTCAACTGGCAAATGAGTCCGTGCAACCTGAAGATGGCAAAAGCTATCTGACGTGACGAATGATCTGGCGGGTAGCCTGTGCCACCCGCCTGCCTGTCAGGGCAGCTCCGGTGGCTGCCACTCTTCTACTTCAATCAACACCAACAGCGCGGCATCTCCGCCGTACTCTTTTGGCGCCTGATGAAAAGCCATCACATGTGGATGCTGAGCCAGCCATAACGGCGTTTGCTGTTTGAGAATATGCTTTCCATGGCCGTGCATCACACAGGTGCAGAATACGTGCTCGCGACGACACGCGGCAATGAGCGCGCCCAGCTCCTGTTTCGCCTGCATTTGCGTCAGGCCATGCAGATCGAGAAACAGCTCCGGCGAATAATCTCCGCGACGTAACTTTTTCAGCTCAAAATGGCTGACATCTTCCCGCACATATTTCACTGCCCCCTGCGTGTTCAGCAGCGGCTGAAATTCGTCTGAAAAATAGTGGCTGTTATCCGCCTGTTCCTGCAGCAGCCGTTTGACCGGCACTTCGGTCACTTTTTTGCGGATCGGGCGGTGGACAATGGTGTCCTGGGTGATTTTGCGCGTCCCGCTCATGAGCTGGCGAAACAGCGTTTGATCCTCCTCGCTAAGCGGCATTTTCTTTTTCATTAGTCCGTCTCATCTCTTATTTCCCTTAGTTTACCTGAGGGAGGCGCAAGCAAAACGCATTTTTTCACCTCTCCCACGCCGTCCCGATGCTGATTTATCGCTGTCTTCATGGCAAACTAGCCGCCGAAAATTATGCAAGCATGCCCTGGAGAGAATAATGGATAAAATATTTGTCGATGAAGCAGTAAACGAACTGCATACCATTCAGGACATGTTGCGTTGGTCCGTCAGTCGTTTTAGCGCCGCCAACATCTGGTACGGCCACGGAACGGACAACCCGTGGGATGAGGCGGTTCAGCTGGTGCTGCCATCCCTGTATCTGCCGCTGGATATCCCTGAAGATATGCGCACCGCGCGTCTGACCTCCAGCGAAAAACACCGTATCGTTGAGCGCGTGATTCGCCGCGTCAACGAGCGTATCCCGGTCGCCTATCTCACCAATAAAGCCTGGTTCTGCGGTCACGAATTTTACGTAGATGAACGTGTGCTGGTGCCGCGCTCGCCGATTGGCGAACTGATCAACAACCACTTTGCAGGCCTGATCGACCACCAACCGCAGCACATTCTGGATATGTGTACGGGCAGCGGCTGTATCGCGATTGCCTGCGCCTATGCCTTCCCGGAAGCGGAAGTGGATGCAGTTGATATCTCCGCCGACGCGCTGGCCGTTACCGAACACAACATCGAAGAGCACGGTTTGATTCACCACGTGACGCCAATCCGCTCCGACCTGTTCCGCGACCTGCCAAAACTGCAATACGATTTGATTGTCACCAATCCGCCGTACGTGGATGCAGAAGACATGTCCGATCTGCCGAACGAATATCGCCACGAGCCGGAACTCGGTCTGGCCTCAGGTTCTGACGGCCTGAAACTGACGCGCCGCATTCTGGCTTGCGCGCCGGATTATCTGACTGACGACGGTATTCTGATTTGTGAAGTCGGTAACAGCATGGTACATCTGATGGAGCAGTATCCGGACGTGCCGTTCACCTGGCTTGAATTCGACAACGGTGGTGAAGGCGTCTTCATGCTGACCAAAGCGCAGCTCATCGCCGCGCGTGAACACTTCAGCATTTACAAAGATTAATCCAACGGGCTTCGGCCCGTTTCACATTGCTCAAACACAGAACAACGACAACGGAGCCGTGATGGCAGGAAACAGTATTGGACAATTATTCCGTGTAACGACTTTCGGCGAATCACACGGTCTGGCGCTGGGTTGCATCGTCGACGGCGTGCCCCCTGGTATCGAACTGACCGAAGCGGATTTACAGCACGATCTCGATCGCCGCCGTCCAGGCACCTCGCGCTACACCACGCAGCGTCGCGAGCCGGACCAGGTCAAAATTCTCTCCGGTGTCTTTGAAGGCCGCACTACTGGCACCAGCATTGGTCTGCTGATTGAAAATACCGATCAGCGCTCGCAGGACTACGGCGCCATTAAAGATGTTTTCCGCCCCGGTCATGCCGATTACACCTACGAACAAAAATACGGTTTTCGCGACTATCGCGGCGGCGGACGCTCATCGGCGCGTGAAACAGCCATGCGCGTGGCGGCGGGCGCTATCGCTAAAAAATATCTGGCTCAAAAATTTGGCATCGTGATTCGCGGCTGCCTGACCCAGATGGGCGACATTCCGCTGGCGATCAAAGACTGGGATCTGGTTGAACAGAATCCGTTCTTCTGCGCGGATGCCGACAAAATTGACGCACTGGACGAACTGATGCGCGGCCTGAAAAAAGAGGGCGACTCCATCGGCGCGAAAGTGACCGTCGTGGCTGACGGCGTTCCGCCGGGCCTGGGTGAGCCGGTCTTCGATCGCCTGGATGCAGATATCGCCCACGCAATGATGAGCATCAATGCGGTGAAAGGCGTGGAAATTGGCGATGGTTTTGACGTGGTGGCGCTGCGCGGCAGCCAGAACCGCGATGAAATCACGAAAGACGGTTTCCAGAGCAATCATGCGGGCGGCATTCTGGGCGGCATCAGCAGTGGTCAGCAGATTGTGGCCAACATCGCACTGAAACCGACCTCCAGCATTACCGTACCGGGGCGCACCATTAACCGCTTCGGCGAAGAAGTTGAGATGATCACCAAAGGGCGTCACGATCCTTGTGTGGGTATCCGTGCGGTGCCGATCGCTGAAGCGATGCTGGCGATTGTGCTAATGGATCATTTCCTGCGCCAGCGCGCGCAGAATGCAGACGTGACGACCACCATTCCACGCTGGTAAACATGAAAAAAACCGCTATTGCTCTGTTGGCTCTGCTTGCCAGCGGAGCCAGTCTGGCAGCCACGCCGTGGCAAAAAATCACCCACCCGATCGCGGGCAGCGCCCAGTCGATCGGCGCGTTTGCTAACGGCTGTATCGTTGGTGCGCAGGATCTGCCGCTGCAATCCGACACCTATCAGGTGATGCGTACCGACCAGCGTCGCTACTTTGGTCATCCGGATCTGGTGCTGTTTATCCAGCGTCTGGGCAATCAGGTGCATAACCTGGGGCTGGGGACGATGTTAATCGGCGATATGGGGATGCCAGCGGGCGGTCGCTTCAATGGCGGACACGCCAGCCATCAGTCCGGTCTGGATGTGGATATTTTCCTGCAACTGCCGAAAACCCGCTGGAGTTCGGCGCAGCTGCTTAAACCCCAGGCGCTGGATCTCGTCGCCCGTGACGGCAAAAGCGTGGTGCCGTCTCTGTGGTCGCCAGATGTCTCCAGCATGATTAAGCTGGCGGCAAAAGATAACGATGTGACGCGTATCTTCGTCAATCCGGCGATCAAGCAGCAGCTCTGTCTGGACGCCGGAACGGATCGTGACTGGCTGCGTAAAGTGCGCCCGTGGTTCCAGCATCGCGCGCATATGCACGTGCGTCTGCGCTGCCCGGCCAACAGCCTCGAATGTGAAGATCAGCCGTTACCGCCGCCGGGAGATGGCTGCGGGGCAGAACTCCAGAGCTGGTTTGAGCCAGCAAAACCTGGAACCACCAAGCCTGAGAAGAAGACACCGCCTCCGTTGCCGCCTTCCTGCCAGGCGCTACTGGATGAGCATGTACTTTAATGGATAATTTCGTCGATCTGTTTATGGTGTCACCGCTGCTGCTGGCGGTGCTGTTTTTTGTTGCGATGCTGGCGGGATTTATCGATGCGCTGGCGGGTGGAGGCGGTCTGCTGACAGTGCCTGCGCTGCTGGCGGCGGGTATGAGCCCGGCCCAGGCGCTGGCGACCAATAAGCTACAGGCCTGCGGCGGCTCGCTCTCTGCCTCCATCTACTTTATTCGCCGTAAAGTGGTCAGTCTTGCCGACCAAAAGCTCAATATTCTGATGACCTTTATCGGCTCCACCAGCGGCGCGCTGCTGGTGCAGCACGTGCAATCGGATATTTTGCGCCAGATTTTGCCGATCCTCGTGATCTGCATTGGTCTCTACTTTTTGCTGATGCCAAAATTAGGGGAAGAGGATCGTCAGCGCCGTCTGCACGGTCTGCCGTTTGCCCTGATTGCGGGCGGCTGCGTCGGTTTTTACGATGGCTTCTTCGGGCCGGGTGCCGGTTCTTTTTATGCCCTGGCGTTTGTGACGCTGGCCGGTTTTAACCTCGCTAAATCCACCGCCCACGCAAAAGTGCTCAACGCCACCTCAAACCTGGGCGGTCTGCTGCTGTTTATCATTGGCGGGAAAGTGATTTGGGCGACTGGCTTTGTGATGATGGTCGGGCAGTTTTTAGGCGCGCGCGTCGGCTCGCGTCTGGTATTGAGCAAAGGGCAAAAACTGATTCGTCCGATGATTGTGATTGTGTCGGCGGTGATGAGTGCCAAACTACTTTATGACAGCCACGGACAGGAGATCCTCCACTGGTTGGGGATGAACTCATGAACAGTACGCATAAATATGAACAGCTGATTGAGATTTTCGACGGCTGTTTTGCGGATGATTTTAATACCCGTCTGATTAAAGGCGACGACGAACCGATCTATCTTCCTGCTGATGCAGATGTGCCATACAACCGAATCGTGTTTGCTCACGGGTTTTATGCCAGCGGTCTGCACGAGATTTCCCACTGGTGTATTGCCGGGAAAGCGCGCCGCGAACTGGTCGATTTCGGTTACTGGTACTGCCCGGACGGGCGAGATGCCACGACGCAAGGGCAGTTTGAAGATGTGGAAGTCAAACCGCAGGCCTTCGACTGGCTATTTTGCGTGGCGGCAGGTTTTCCGTTCAACGTCAGCTGCGACAATCTCGAAGGCGATTGCGAGCCGGATCGTATTACCTTCCAGCGCCGCGTTCACGCGCAGGTGATGGAATATCTTGAGAAAGGCATCCCGGAGCGACCGGCGCGTTTTATCAAGGCACTACAGAATTATTACCACACGCCGGCAATAACGGCGGAATGCTTCCCGTGGCCGGAAGATCTCAACTGAGGAAAAAAGATGATCGCAGAATTTGAATCACGCATCCTGGCGTTAATTGATGACATGGTGGAACACGCCAGTGACGATGAACTGTTTGCCAGCGGTTATCTGCGTGGTCACCTGACGCTTGCTGTTGCCGAGCTGGAAGCGGGCGACGATCACTCACCTGAAGCGGTCCACGCTGAAGTGAGCCGTGGTCTTGAAAAAGCTATTCAGGCGGGCGAGCTTTCTCCACGCGACCAGTCACTGGTGCTGGGGATGTGGGACAATCTGTTCCAGCAGGCTAATCTGAAGTAGTGGCTTTTTGCCCGGTAGCGCTGCGCTTACCGGGCCTCCAAACCTTATCCTACCTTTTTACCCTTCAGTAATTTTCGCACCCACAGCCGATTTGGGTTCAATCCTGCAAGCGTAACACCGTCCATCGGGATCGGCTCATCGCTCATCTGCGACGCCAGAATTTCAGCGGCCAGCGGCGCAGTACACAATCCCCGCGACCCGAGCGCACCGAGCATAAACAGGTTCGGATAGACGGGAGAACGCGCGGCATTCTCTTTGGACTCTGCCAGATCCTGATAGGCCGCAAGCGTCGCGTCGTAGTCCGGCACATTGCCAATCATCGGCAGGTGATCGCGGGTGGCGCACCGCACGCCGCAGCGCGCGTCGCTGCCGCTCACGTCCACCTCTTTCGCCCATTCAGCCTCAGGGAAGCAGTCGATCAAGCGCTGGCGGTTTTGCTGCTGATCCGCTTCGCTGTAGCGAATGTCCGCTTCGCCGCGATGATAGCTGGCTCCGATGCAGTGATGACCGTTGGTCGGGTTTTGCGGCGTCAGATAGCCGTCGTAGCACAAGACCTGACGGAGCTTGCCGAGCTGAGCTGTCGTGGGAATATGGCTCACCTGGCCGCCAACCGGATAGACCGGCAGATTTTCTGTTTGCGGGAAATCGCTGATGCGATGGCCGTTGGTCAGCACCACTCCGGCGTGTCGGGCCTGTGCACCATGGGCAAAACGCAGCTGCCAGTCGCCGTCGATGCGATCCAGGGATTCAAGCTGATGTTCATAATGCACGGTCAGCCCTTGCGACTGGGCCAGCGCAATGACCGCTGCCGTAAGCTGCGCCGGGCAGAGCCAGCCGCCTTGCGGATAGTGAATGCCACCGCAGCCCGTCTCCAGGCCACTTAACGCCTGCACCTGCTCGGCGTCTACGGCTTCTGCGATGTGCGCCGGTAATTCCAGACTCAGCATCTGGTCGATCTTGCGCTGGCTTTTTTCGTCCCAGCCGAGCTGTGTGACGCCGCACCAGGCGTGGTCAAAGGTGACTGGCAGGCTGTCGTAAAGACGCCGGGCAAAGGTAAAGGCGGCCGGGAAAAACTGGCTAAGTGCCGGATCGTGGGCGGTCAGCAGAGGATACAGCGCGCCCTGGCGATTGCCGGAGGCACCCGTGGCGGGGGCGGTATCAGCGCAGTACAACGTCACCTGCCAGCCGCGCTGGAGCAGGGCGAGTGACAGCAGTGCGCTGGCAATACCCCCGCCAATAATCGCCGTTTCACGTTTTTCCGCACCGCTGCGGGCAAACCAGGGAGTGCGTTCAGGCAGGGCAATATCCTGCTCCATCACGCCTGTCAGCATCTCTCGCTTGCGGCCAAATCCTTTGGTTTTGTACATAGTGAAACCGGCGTCCTGCAATCCACGGCGTACGAATCCGGCGGAGGTGAAAGTCGCGAGCGTAGCGCCAGGACGCGCCAGACGCGACATCGCCGCGAACAGATGCGGGCTCCACATGTCCGGGTTTTTCGCGGGAGCAAAGCCATCCAAAAACCAGGCGTCGACTTTTTGATTCAGAGAATCGTCGAGTTTGTCCGTTAGTGCGTTGATATCCCCGAGCCACAAATCCAGTGTCACTTGACCGCCGTCTAACACCAAACGATGACAGCCGCCAATCGGCTGTGGCCACTGGGCCTGCAGCTGTTCGGCCCAGACGCGAAGTTCCGGCCAGTGCTGATTGGCCAGGGTCAGGTCGTGGGCGGTAAGGGGGAATTTCTCGAAACTGATGAAATGTAATCTTTGTAGCGTAGCGTCAGGGTGCGCCGCACGGAACTGAACAAACGCCTGCCAGAGGGTGAGGAAGTTTAATCCGGTGCCAAAACCGCTCTCCGCCACCACAAACTGGCTACGCGGATGGACAGGGAAACGCGCGTTGAGCTGGTTTCCGTCGAGGAAAACATAACGGGTTTCTTCCAGTCCGTTATCATTAGAGAAGTAGACATCGTCGAAATCTCGGGAAACAGGTGTACCCTCAGCGTTGAACTCAAGGTTGGCGGGTTGTATGGCGTTTTGTTTCACGTAAGTTACTCGTCTGACAGGCAGTGGCAGGATCTTAGCGATGTGTGTTCGATGGTGCAAATTTCCACAGAAATTGGCTGATCGGACTTGTTCAGCGTACAAGTGTACGCTATTGTGCGACTCGAAACTTAATATAGTATGACTTACAGAGGTATTGAATGAAACGTGCAGTGATTACTGGCCTGGGCATCGTTTCCAGCATCGGTAACAACCAGCAGGAAGTCCTGGAATCTCTGCGTGAAGGACGCTCGGGGATCACTTTCTCTCAAGAATTCAAAGATTCTGGTATGCGTAGCCACGTGTGGGGTAACGTCAAACTGGACACCACCGGTCTGATTGACCGCAAAGTGGTCCGTTTCATGAATGATGCCTCTATCTACGCTTACCTCTCAATGCAGCAGGCTGTAGAAGATGCTGGATTGAAAGAAGACGTTTATCAGAACAACCCACGCGTGGGCCTGATCGCAGGTTCCGGTGGTTCTTCTAAATCTCAGGTGTTCGGCGCAGACGCAATGCGTAGCCCGCGCGGCCTGAAAGCGGTCGGTCCTTACGTTGTGACCAAAGCGATGGCGTCAGCGGTGTCTGCGTGCCTCGCGACCCCCTTCAAAATCCACGGTGTGAACTACTCCATCAGCTCCGCATGTGCGACCTCCGCACACTGTATCGGCAGCGCGGTTGAGCAGATCCAGTTGGGTAAACAAGACATCGTATTTGCTGGCGGCGGCGAAGAGCTGTGCTGGGAAATGGCGTGTGAATTCGACGCGATGGGCGCACTGTCCACCAAATACAACGAAACGCCAGAAAAAGCGTCCCGTACCTATGATGCGAACCGTGACGGTTTCATCATTGCAGGCGGCGGCGGTATGGTTGTGGTTGAAGAGCTGGAACACGCTCTGGCACGTGGCGCGCACATCTACGCTGAAGTTGTGGGCTACGGTGCGACTTCCGATGGCGCAGACATGGTTGCTCCATCAGGCGAAGGCGCAGTGCGCTGCATGAAGCTGGCGATGAACGGCGTTGATACCCCAATCGATTACCTGAACTCCCACGGTACCTCGACTCCGGTCGGCGACGTGAAAGAGCTGGGTGCAATTCGTGAAGTCTTTGGCGATAACAGCCCGGCGATCTCCGCGACGAAAGCGATGACCGGTCACTCTCTGGGCGCCGCTGGCGTGCAGGAAGCTATCTACTCTCTGCTGATGCTGGAACATGGCTTTATCGCCCCAAGCATTAACGTTGAAGAGCTGGACGAGCAGGCTGCTGGCCTGAACATCGTGACCAAGCCGACTGAGCAAGCGCTGACGACGGTGATGTCCAACAGCTTCGGCTTCGGCGGCACCAACGCCACCCTGGTAATGCGTAAGCTGAAAGCGTAAGTTTTCCGTTGATGAAAAAAAGGAGCCTGATGGCTCCTTTTTTTATGCGTTGACAATTGATTGACTGAAAAGGCAAACTTCGGCTTCAACATTATCACTTTGATAATGCGTAAGCGTTTAACGTCAACCAACGCACCTTAATCCTGATCCTCAGGTAGAGGGGGCGTGGCATTTCCCCGCCTTACTCTTCATTTTCGGAGTAATGCATGACCGCAGTAACCCAAGCAGAAAAAACCTCTTCAGCGAATGTCTCGCTGTTTCGCATCGCCTTCGCGGTGTTTCTTACCTATATGACCGTCGGTCTGCCGCTGCCGGTAATCCCCTTGTTTGTACATCAGGAGCTGGGCTACGGCAATACCCTGGTGGGCGTCGCCGTGGGGATTCAATTCCTGGCGACCGTATTAACCCGTGGCTATGCGGGACGCCTGGCCGATCAGCATGGCGCAAAACGTTCCGCGTTACAGGGCATGTTCGCCTGCGGGCTGGCGGGTGGGGCATGGCTGCTGGCCGCGCTGCTGCCGGTGGACGCCATCTATAAATTCGCACTGCTGATTGTCGGGCGCTTAATTCTCGGTTTTGGCGAAAGCCAGCTGCTGACCGGGACGCTCACCTGGGGTATGGGGCTGGTCGGGCCGACGCGTTCCGGAAAAGTGATGTCCTGGAACGGGATGGCGATCTACGGCGCACTGGCCGCAGGCGCGCCGCTGGGGCTGCTGATCCACAGCCATTTCGGTTTCGCCGTGCTGGCGGGGACGACCATGGTGCTGCCGCTGGTGGCGTGGGCCTTTAACGGCACGGTGCGTAAAGTGCCAGCTCATAAAGGCGATCGCCCGTCGCTGTGGAGCGTGGTCGGTCAAATCTGGAAGCCGGGCCTCGGTCTGGCGCTGCAGGGCGTTGGATTTGCCGTGATTGGTACCTTTGTCTCGCTCTACTTCATGAGCCGGGGCTGGGCAATGGCCGGTTTCACCCTAACCGCATTCGGTGGGGCCTTTGTGCTGATGCGCGTGCTGTTCGGCTGGATGCCGGACCGTTTTGGTGGCGTAAAAGTGGCAGTAGTTTCGCTAATGATTGAGACCCTCGGCCTGCTGCTGTTGTGGCAGGCACCGGTGGCGTGGATTGCGTTGCTGGGCGCGGCGTTAACCGGCTGCGGCTGCTCGCTCATCTTCCCGGCGCTCGGCGTCGAGGTGGTGAAACGCGTGGCACCGCAGGTTCGTGGAACTGCACTTGGCGGCTATGCGGCATTCCAGGATATCTCGTACGGTATCACCGGCCCGCTGGCAGGGGTACTGGCGACGTCGTTCGGCTATCCGTCGGTGTTTCTGGCAGGGGCCGTCTCGGCAGTGGTGGGGATAGTAGTAACGGTTATCGCATTCCGGAAGCAGTAAACGTCATTGACGGGTAACCCGACCGGCAAAGTCCGTAATTTAGCAGGTCGGGTGGCAGATGCTTCGGCTCAGGCAACCAGCCAGAACAACGCCAGCGCCACCATCAGCGCGATAAACATCAGGCCGGGGCGGGCAGACATCGATTTTATGGTGTCCACCACCGGGGCGAACAGCGGGCTGTAGATTGGCTGAATATTGCGCGCTTCTGGCACACCGCCGTCACGTTCGGCGCGGCGGATAAAGATCTGGTTCAGTAAATCCTGAATCTGGGCGGGGGTCAGTACCGTCTGCGGCGTAACCTGCCAGTTCTGCTGCGCATATTCACGCACCGCTTCAAATTCTCGTGATTCCAGCGGCTGTTTAAGCGCCGCCTGCAGGGTATGCAGCGTGGGCGCGCTTTGGGTACTCAACGTCTGACGCGCCTGAAGCCAGGTCACCAGATGGGTAAACTGTTTCGCCGGGATCAGCTCACCGGCTTTCACGCCGGAAAGTTCCAGCATGGATTGCCAGATAAGCTTGTTTGACTCGCCCGTGGCAGCAGCCAGCCGGGTGACCATCTGCTTGAGAGTATTATGCTCAGCAGGCTGCAGAGGGCGCTCCGTCGCCGGGCGTTGCTGCGGCTGCGGAATAGAGAGCTGATTGCTCTGTAACAGCGTGAGCACCGTTCTCAACTGGTCCGGTGTGAGCTGGCTCAGGGCCGTCTGACCAAACTGCTGGCGGATAAAATCACTCACCGCCTGACGATTATTCCCCTGGCCTAACAGTTCGGTGAGCTGTGACACCATCTGGCGGGTGGTGTGATTTTGCTGCGCGGTATTCAGGCGCAGATTCAGGTTTTGCTCGGCGGCAGGGAAGTGACGCGATAACAGCGGCGTGTCGTTTTTCAGCCCCAAATCATGTTTCACTCCCGCCCACACCTCCGCGTTCTGTTGCGACGTAAGCGCAACCAGGCGGGTGATCAGTCGCTCCAGCACCGTGCGCTGCTGCGTCGATAACGGCTGTTCGCCGATGGCGGAAGGTGTTACTGGGCCTTCACCGGGAGGGCGCGGCGGCGTACCTGAAATGGGCTGCATCGTCAAAATCCTTAAAGTCATTACTCACCGTAAACCAGGCAAAGCGTTCGGGTATGCCTGGTGGCGAGATTATGGCACACTTGGCCGGTTAACTTCCTCTCAAACAGGTACTCTGTCGTGAAAATCCTCGTTGATGAAAATATGCCTTACGCCCGTGAGCTGTTTAGCCGCCTGGGCGACGTTAAGGCCGTTCCCGGTCGTCCCATTCCCCTTGAAGAACTCACCGATGCTGACGCCCTGATGGTGCGCTCGGTCACCAAAGTGAATGAGGCGCTGCTGTCGGGTAAAAACGTCAAATTTGTAGGGACAGCGACGGCGGGAACCGATCACGTAGACGATGCCTGGCTGGCACAGGCCGGTATCGGATTCTCGGCCGCGCCGGGCTGCAACGCTATCGCCGTGGTGGAATACGTTTTCTCTTCACTGTTGATGCTGGGCGAGCGCGACGGCTTTGCGCTGAAAGATCGCACGGTGGGTATTGTTGGCGTCGGTAACGTCGGCGGGCGGTTGCAAAAACGTCTGGAAGCCCTCGGTATCCGCACCTTGCTGTGCGATCCCCCACGCGCCGATCGCGGTGATGAAGGCGACTTCCGCGCGCTGGATGAACTGGTCGAGCAGGCGGATGTGATCACCTTCCATACGCCGCTGTTTAAAGACGGACCGTACAAATCCCTGCATCTGGCCGATGAGGCGTTAATTCGCCGCCTGAAGCCTGGCACTATTCTGATAAATGCCTGCCGTGGCCCGGTGGTGGATAACACTGCGCTGCTGAAATGTCTGGAAGAGGGGCAGGATCTGAGCGTGGTGCTGGATGTCTGGGAGCCGGAGCCGGATCTCAACGTGGCGCTGCTGAATCGCGTGGATGTCGCTACCGCGCACATCGCGGGCTATACGCTTGAAGGCAAAGCGCGCGGGACGACGCAGGTATTTGAAGCCTATAGCGCTTTTATCGGCCAGGCGCAGCAGGTGGCGCTGGATACACTGCTGCCTGCGCCGGAATTTGGCCGCATTACGCTGCACGGTCCGCTTGATGAGTCTTCGCTAAAAAGGCTGGTGCATTTAGTGTATGATGTGCGCCGCGATGACGCGCTGCTGCGAAAAGTGGCCGGCATTCCGGGTGAATTCGACCGGCTTCGCAAGAATTATCTTGAGCGCCGTGAGTGGTCCTCCCTGTATGTCATCTGTGACGACGCCGATGCGGCGGCGTTGCTGAATAAACTGGGTTTTACTGCCACGCATAACCCGGCGCGTTAATGTTTTCCTCATGCTCTCTGCCGGATAATCTGGCAGGGACGCTGTTTCATTTCTGGAGTAAACCACCATGTCTGAAGGCTGGAATATTGCCGTACTGGGTGCCACTGGCGCTGTGGGCGAAGCCCTGCTCGAAACACTTGCGGAGCGTCAGTTCCCGGTGGGAGAAATCTATGCTCTGGCACGCGCCGAAAGCGCGGGCACCTCTCTGCGCTACGAAGGTAAAACCGTTCGCGCGCAGGACGTAGCTGAATTTGACTGGACGCAGGTGCAACTGGCGTTCTTTGCGGCAGGCGTTGAAGCCTCGGCGACTTACGCTGAAGAAGCGGCGAACGCTGGTTGCCTGGTGATCGACCTGAGCGGTCTGTTTGCCCTCGAGCCTGACGTGCCGCTGGTGGTGCCGGACGTGAACCCGTTCGTGCTGGCCGACTACCGCAACCGCAACATTATTGCTGTCCCTGACAGCCTGACCAGCCAACTGCTGACGGCACTGAAACCGCTGATCGACGACGGTGGTCTGTCGCGCATTAGCGTAACCAGTCTGCTTTCTGTTTCCGCGCAGGGCAAAAAAGCGGTCGACGCGCTGGCAGGGCAGAGCGCGAAACTGCTGAACGGTATCCCGGTGGACGATGACGACTTCTTCGGTCGCCAGTTGGCTTTCAACCTGATGCCAATGCTTGCCGATCGTGATGGCAGCGTGCGCGAAGAGCGTCGTATTGTCGACGAAACCCGCAAAATTTTGCAGGACGACGGCCTGATGATCTCTGCCAGCTGCGTGCGTTCCCCGGTCTTCTACGGGCACGCGCAGATGGTGAGCTTTGAGGCTCTGCGCCCGCTGGCGGCGGAAGAGGCGCGCTATGCGTTTGAGCGCGGCGAAGATATCTCCCTCAGCGAAGAGACAGAGTTCCCGACCCAGGTGGGCGATGCGACGGGTAACGCGCGTCTCTCCATCGGTTGCGTGCGTAACGACTACGGGATGCCTGAACAGGTGCAGTTCTGGTCTGTGGCGGACAACGTCCGTTTCGGCGGCGCGCTGATGGCGGTTAAAATCGCTGAGAAGCTGGTGCAGGAGTATCTGTAAGGATGTCTGAAGTGGAGCAAAAGCCAGTCCATAGAATTGCCCTCGGAATAGAATACGACGGCAGCAAATATTATGGCTGGCAGCGTCAGAATGAAGTGCGCAGCGTTCAGGAAAAGCTGGAAAAAGCGCTCTCTCAGGTGGCGAACGAACCGATCAACGTGCTGTGTGCCGGTCGTACCGATGCGGGCGTTCACGGCACGGGCCAGGTGGTGCATTTCGAAACCACTGCGGTGCGTAAAGACGCGGCCTGGACGCTCGGCGTAAATGCGAATTTGCCTGGTGACATCGCGGTGCGTTGGGTCAAAGATGTGCCCGATGATTTTCACGCGCGCTTTAGTGCCACGGCGCGTCGCTACCGTTACATCATCTACAACCAGCGTCTGCGTCCGGCGGTGTTAAGCCAGGGCGTGACCCATTTTTATGAGCCGCTGGATGCAGAGCGTATGCACCGTGCCGCGCAGCAGTTGCTCGGCGAAAATGACTTTACCTCGTTTCGTGCGGTTCAGTGCCAGTCGCGCACCCCGTGGCGAAACGTGATGCACATTAACGTCAGTCGTTATGGCGCGTATGTGGTGGTGGACATCAAAGCAAATGCCTTTGTACATCATATGGTGCGGAATATCGTTGGCAGCCTGATGGAAGTAGGCGCCGGACACCAGCCGGAGAGCTGGATTGCAGAACTGCTGGCAGCGAAGGACAGAACGCTTGCGGCAGCAACGGCGAAAGCGGAAGGGCTGTATCTGGTCTCGGTGGATTATCCGGATCGGTTTGACCTTCCAAAACCGCCAATGGGCCCGCTGTTTTTAGCGGACTAACGCAGTTGCAATTAAGGCTTAGACAATATGGACTTAATACGATTTCTCATTGATTTCATCCTGCATATCGATGTTCATCTGGCGGAGCTGGTCGCGCAGTACGGCGTCTGGGTGTATGCCATTCTGTTTCTGATTTTGTTCTGTGAAACCGGCCTGGTCGTCACGCCGTTTTTGCCGGGCGATTCGCTGCTGTTTGTCGCGGGCGCGCTCTCTGCGCTGCCGACCAACGATCTCAACGTTCACCTGATGGTGTTGCTGATGATTATTGCGGCTATCGTCGGCGATGCGGTGAACTACACTATTGGGCGGGTATTCGGTGAACGGCTTTTCAGTAATCCGAACTCGAAGATTTTCCGTCGCAGCTATTTAGATAAAACGCACGCGTTCTACGAACGTCATGGTGGCAAAACCATCATTCTGGCGCGTTTTGTGCCGATCGTCCGCACCTTTGCACCGTTTGTGGCAGGTATGGGGCATATGTCCTATCGTCATTTCGCGGCGTATAACGTAATTGGCGCGCTGCTGTGGGTGCTGCTGTTTACCTACGCGGGCTACCTGTTTGGCGATCTGCCTATTGTGCAGGAAAATCTTAAGTTACTGATTGTTGCCATTATTGTGCTCTCAGTCTTGCCGGGGGTGATCGAAATTATTCGTCACAAACGCGCGGCGGCTAAGCAAGCGAAATAAAGACGCATTTGCGGTTCGACCACTTTTTTATCCAAAGTTTCGGGCTGTTATGTTTTAATGTGCAACATTCATGGTCTGTTTGCGGCAAAAATGGCATTATGCGCCGCTTACAGCAAAACTGGCATACGACCAGGTTCAGGCAGAAAGGTTATCAATGAGCTGGATTGAACGAATTAAAAGCAACATAGCCCCAACCCGTAAGGCGAGTATTCCTGAAGGGGTGTGGACCAAGTGTGACAGCTGCGGCCAGGTCCTGTACCGCGCTGAGCTGGAACGCAATCTTGAGGTTTGCCCGAAGTGTGACCACCACATGCGTATGTCGGCGCGTAATCGCCTGCATAGCGTGCTGGACGAAGGTTCGCTTGTGGAACTGGGTAGCGAACTTGAGCCAAAAGATGTGCTGAAGTTCCGTGACTCCAAAAAATACAAAGATCGACTGGCTTCTGCTCAGAAAGAGACCGGCGAGAAAGACGCGCTGGTGGTGATGAAAGGCACTCTGCACGAGATGCCGGTTGTCGCTGTGGCCTTTGAGTTCTCCTTTATGGGCGGCTCAATGGGTTCTGTCGTCGGCGCGCGGTTCATCCGTGCCGTTGAACAGGCGCTGGAAGACAACTGCCCGCTGATCTGCTTCTCCGCCTCCGGTGGTGCACGTATGCAGGAAGCGCTGATGTCCCTGATGCAGATGGCGAAAACCTCTGCGGCCCTGGGCAAAATGCAGGAGCGCGGTCTGCCGTATATCTCCGTGCTGACCGACCCAACCATGGGTGGCGTCTCTGCGAGCTTTGCGATGCTGGGCGATCTGAACATCGCTGAACCGAAAGCGCTGATCGGCTTTGCCGGCCCACGCGTTATCGAACAGACCGTTCGTGAAAAACTGCCGCCGGGCTTCCAGCGCAGTGAGTTCCTTATTGAAAAAGGCGCTATCGACATGATCGTTCGCCGTCCAGAAATGCGCCTGAAACTGGCGAGCATCCTGGCGAAGCTGATGAATCTGCCGTCGCCAAGCCCGGACGAGCCGCGTGAAGGCGTGGTTGTGCCGGATCAGGAACCCGAAGCCTGATAACTCAAAAAGGGCAGGGCCAGACGGCGCTGCCCTTTTCACTTATTTGATACACAAGCCAGCAGAGTAGTATCAGGGCGTCGCCAACGCAGAGACCGCTTAAAGGCCGAAGTGTATACACAAATGAAAGTGCGTATCATGGAAAAAAATACTCTTCCCCAAGCCACGTCACCCCTGGTCACGTGGCTTTCTTATCTGGAAAATCTGCACAGTAAAACCATCGATATGGGCCTCGATCGCGTGAGCGAGGTGGGTGCGCGTCTTGATGTCCTCAAGCCCGCGCCCTTCGTGTTCACCGTAGCGGGAACGAATGGCAAAGGCACTACCTGCCGCACGCTGGAGTCCATGCTGATGGCCGCCGGTTATAAGGTGGGTGTTTACAGTTCGCCGCATCTGGTCCGCTACACCGAACGCGTGCGTGTGCAGAATAGCGAACTGCCGGAATCCGCCCACACAGCCTCTTTCGCACAAATCGAAGCGGCGCGCGGCGAGATTTCGCTCTCCTATTTTGAATACGGCACGCTGTCCGCCCTGTGGCTGTTTAAGCAGGCGCAGCTGGATGTGGTGATCCTCGAAGTCGGTTTAGGTGGGCGCTTAGATGCGACTAACATGGTTGATGCCGATGTCGCGGTGGTGACCAGTATCGCACTCGACCATACGGACTGGCTGGGACCGGACCGCGAAAGCATTGGCCGCGAAAAAGCGGGTGTTTTCCGCGCCAACAAACCTGCCGTAGTCGGTGAACCGGATATGCCGCACACTATCGCCGACGTGGCGAAGGAGAAGGGCGCACAGCTGATGCGTCGTGGCGTTGACTGGCAATATGACGTAACGGGCGACAGCTGGCGTTTTCGCGACGCGCAGGGCGAGCTGGACAATCTGCCGCTGCCACAGGTGCCGCAACCGAACGCGGCGACCGCACTGGCGGCTATCCGCGCCAGTGGTCTGGCGGTGAGCGAACAGGCGATACGAGACGGCATTCAGAACGCGCTTTTGCCGGGACGTTTTCAGATTGTCAGCGAATCACCGCGTTTGATTCTGGATGTGGCGCATAATCCCCATGCAGCCGCCTATCTTGCTGAGCGCCTCAAATCCCTGCCAAAAACAGGGCGCGTACTTGCTGTTATCGGTATGCTTCACGATAAAGATATTGCGGGCACACTGGCCTGCATGGAGACTGTGGTCGATTGCTGGTATTGTGCTCCCCTGGAAGGGCCTCGAGGCGCGTCGGCTGAGCAGCTGATGGAACATCTCGCGAAGGGCGAAGCTTATGAAAACGTGGCGCTGGCATGGCGCGCCGCGATGGCGGATGCTAAACCTGAAGATACCGTGCTGGTGTGTGGATCATTCCACACGGTGGCACATGTCATGGAAGTAATGGAGGCGGGGAGAACCGGTGGCAAGTAAGTTTCAGAACCGTTTAACAGGAACCATTGTGCTGGTTGCGCTGGGAGTGATTCTCCTCCCGGGACTGCTCGACGGGCAGAAAAAACATTATCAGGATGAGTTTGCCGCGATCCCGCTGGTGCCAAAACCCGGCGATCGCGACGAGCCAGACATGCTGCCTGCGGCCACGCAGGCGCTGCCCGCTCAGCCTCCTGAAGGGGCAGCAGAAGAGGTGCGCGCCGGTGATGCGGCGGCGCCGTCGCTCGATCCTTCTCGTCTGGTGGCGAGTAACGCCGGTGAGCTGGACCCGGTTCCAGAACCCGTTGCACAACCAAAGCCTGCCGTGAAACCGGCAGAAAAACCGCAGCCGAAACCGCAGCGCGATAAAGCCAGCGAGCAGATCGCCGCCGCGACGGAAGCGCCACCGGAAAAACCGGTTCAGGAAGAGAAGCCTGCGCCAACCGGTAAAGCGTATGTGGTGCAGCTTGGTGCGCTAAAAAATGCCGATAAAGTCAATGAAGTGGTCGGTAAACTCCGCGGTGCCGGATATCGGGTTTACACTTCACCTTCCACCCCGGTGCAGGGTAAAATTACCCGCATTCTGGTGGGGCCGGATGCGTCGAAAGATAAGCTGAAAGGCTCGCTCGGCGAGCTGAAGCAGATTTCCGGGCTGAGCGGTGTGGTGATGAGTTATAGCGCGAACTGACGTGCGCGCATACCCCTCGTCCCACCGGGTGAGGGGATTGCTCCATACGGTCTTGAGGGCCGGGATGAGAGGCGGGAATTCGTCCAAAGAGGCGCAATAACCCAGCGGCGTTGAACATTTTTTCAGCGCCTTTTTTATTTACGCGCGGGAAGGAAATCCCTACGCAAACGTTTTCTTTTTCTGTTAGAATTCGCCCCGAACTGGATGACAGGGCGTTTAATCGTGGGACACATATGGTCTGGATTGATTACGCCATCATTGCGGTGATAGGTTTTTCCTGTCTGGTTAGCCTGATCCGTGGCTTTGTTCGTGAAGCGTTATCGCTGGTGACATGGGGTTGTGCTTTCTTTGTCGCCAGTCATTACTACACTTACCTGTCTGTCTGGTTCACGGGCTTTGAAGATGAACTGGTCCGAAATGGAATCGCCATCGCGGTGCTGTTTATCGCGACGCTAATCGTCGGCGCTATCGTGAACTACGTGATAGGTCAGCTGGTCGAGAAAACCGGTCTGTCAGGAACAGACAGGGTGCTGGGGATCTGTTTTGGTGCGCTGCGAGGCGCGCTGATCGTGGCTGCGATACTGTTCTTCCTTGATACCTTTACCGGGTTTTCAAAAAGCGAAGACTGGAGCAAGTCCCAGCTGATTCCACAGTTCAGCTTCATCATCAGATGGTTCTTTGACTATCTGCAAAGCTCGTCGAGTTTCTTGCCCAAAGTGTAAAACGCTTTGAGATGTGGCTTAACGAGGAAAAGACGAATGTGCGGTATTGTCGGTATCGCCGGTTTCATGCCGGTAAACCAGTCTATTTATGACGCGTTGTCGGTGCTCCAGCACCGTGGCCAGGATGCAGCAGGCATCATCACCATTGATGCCAACAACTGTTTCCGTTTACGCAAAGCGAATGGCCTGGTCAACGATGTATTTGAAGCCCGCCATATGCAGCGCCTGCAAGGCAATATGGGGATTGGCCACGTTCGTTATCCTACTGCTGGCAGTTCCAGCGCCTCTGAAGCACAGCCGTTCTACGTCAACTCACCGTATGGCATCACGCTTGCCCACAATGGCAACCTGACCAACGCGCATGAGCTGCGTAAAAAGCTCTTCGAAGAGAAGCGTCGCCACATTAACACCACCTCTGATTCTGAAATCCTGCTCAATATCTTTGCCAGCGAGCTGGATAACTTCCGCCATTATCCGCTGGAAGCAGACAACATTTTTGCCGCCATTGCCGCGACAAACCGCCAGATCCGTGGCGCGTATGCTTGCGTGGCGATGATTATCGGCCACGGTATGGTGGCATTCCGCGACCCTAACGGCATCCGTCCGCTGGTGCTGGGTAAGCGTGATTTGGGTGATGGCCGTACCGAGTATATGGTCGCCTCCGAGAGCGTGGCGCTGGATACCCTGGGCTTTGAGTTCCTGCGCGATGTCGCCCCGGGCGAAGCCGTCTACATCACCGAGAAAGGTCAGCTGTTTACCCGCCAGTGTGCGGAAAACCCGGTCAGCAATCCGTGCCTGTTCGAATATGTTTACTTCGCACGCCCGGACTCGTTTATCGACAAAATTTCCGTGTACAGCGCGCGCGTGAATATGGGTACCAAACTCGGTGAGAAGATCGCCCGCGAGTGGGACGATCTCGATATCGACGTGGTGATCCCGATTCCGGAAACCTCCTGCGATATCGCACTGGAGATGGCCCGTATTCTGGGTAAACCGTACCGTCAGGGCTTTGTGAAAAACCGCTACGTTGGCCGCACCTTTATCATGCCTGGTCAGCAGCTGCGTCGTAAGTCTGTGCGTCGTAAGCTCAACGCCAACCGCGCTGAGTTCCGCGATAAGAACGTGTTGCTGGTGGATGACTCCATCGTACGTGGCACCACTTCCGAGCAGATTATTGAGATGGCGCGTGAAGCCGGTGCGAAGAAAGTCTATCTGGCCTCTGCTGCGCCGGAAATTCGTTTCCCGAACGTCTACGGTATCGACATGCCGACCGCCAACGAGCTGATCGCACACGGTCGTGAAGTGGACGAGATTCGCCAGATCATCGGCGCTGACGGCCTGATTTTCCAGGATCTCAGCGATCTGATTGACGCAGTACGCGCTGAAAACCCGGACATTCAGCAGTTCGAGTGCTCCGTGTTCAACGGCATCTATGTGACCAAAGACGTCGATCAGCAGTATCTCGACTACCTTGACTCGCTGCGTAACGACGATGCCAAAGCCGTACAGATGCAAAACGATCTCGAAAGCTTAGAGATGCACAACGAAGGCTAACGCCCCGGCAAGTGAGGGCGGATGCCCTCACTTGCAACTCCCCGCAAAATCCTGCAAAGTTTGCCCTGAAGCAAGAAAGGGCGAAATCATGAAACAACTCATTGTAGGGATCTCCGGTGCCAGTGGCGCCATTTACGGCGTACGTCTGCTCCAGGTGCTGCGCGACGTGGCGGATGTCCAGACCCATCTGGTGATGAGCCAGGCGGCGCGTCAGACCCTTTCCCTCGAAACCGATTTTTCTCTGCGCGATGTTCAGGCTCTGGCCGACGTGGTGCACGATGCCCGCGATATCGCCGCCAGCATCTCCTCTGGCTCGTTTAAAACTGCTGGCATGGTTATCCTCCCCTGTTCCATAAAAACCCTCTCTGGCATCGTCAACAGCTATACGGACACCCTCGTGACCCGTGCGGCCGACGTGGTGCTGAAAGAGCGCCGTACGCTGGTGCTGTGCGTGCGCGAAACGCCGCTGCATCTCGGCCATTTGCGTCTGATGACGCAGGCGGCGGAGCTGGGCGCGGTCATTATGCCGCCGGTTCCGGCGTTCTATCATCGCCCGCAAACCCTCGACGACGTGATTAACCAGACCGTAAACCGCGTACTGGATCAGTTTGATATCGACCTGCCGGAAGATCTGTTCGCGCGCTGGCAGGGCGCATAACCCGTTGCCCCGTTTGGGGGCATGATAAGCCTGGTTGCCCCTTCTCGGGGCAATTATGCAACCGCGATCATATCCTCGACATTTAATTCCTTTTTTCCCTTTTTCCCCCTCCGGTTCGTTTGGCAGACCTGCTATCTTCACTATTAAGGCAATATCGCAACGTTTTATTAACATATTTAACGTCGATTTTTTGACCAGTCGGCAATATGGCATAAGACCTGCAAGAGAACGCCTGCTATCCAACACACAACACAAACCATAATAAAATCACGACACTTGAGGGTAAATGTATGAAGAAGACGGTTCTGGCTCTGTCTCTGCTGGTGGGATTAAGTGCGGCAGCGAGCAGCTATGCAGCACTTCCTCAGACAGTGCGCATCGGTACAGACGCCACATACGCGCCATTCTCGTCCAAGGATGCGAAAGGCGACTTTGTCGGCTTTGATATCGATTTGGGAAATGAAATGTGCAAGCGCATGCAGGTGAAATGCACATGGGTGGGCAGCGATTTTGATGCGTTAATCCCGTCGCTGAAAGCCAAGAAAATCGATGCCATTATCTCCTCGCTCTCCATTACCGAAAAACGTCAGCAGGAAATTGCCTTCTCTGACAAGCTCTACGCGGCAGATTCCCGTCTGATTGCCGCGAAAGGCTCTCCGATTCAGCCGACCATCGAGTCGCTGAAAGGCAAACACGTGGGTGTGCTGCAAGGCTCCACTCAGGAAGGGTTTGCTAATGCTGACTGGCGCGAAAAAGGCGTCGATGTGGTTGCCTATCAGAACCAGGATCTGATCTACTCTGACCTCGCAGCAGGGCGTCTGGATGCCGCATTCCAGGACGAAGTGGCCGCCAGCGAAGGCTTTCTGAAACAACCTGCAGGTAAAGAGTTCGCCTTTGCCGGCCCGTCGGTGAAAGACAAAAAATACTTCGGCGATGGCACCGGGATTGGCTTACGTAAAGACGACAAAGAGCTGAAAGCGGCATTCGACAAAGCCTTTGCCGAACTGCGCAAAGACGGCACCTACGACAAGCTGGCGAAGAAGTACTTCGACTTCAACGTCTACGGGGATTAATCGTCACTGACGGGGCACTGCGCTCTGCATGATCCAAAATGGTGCAAAAGACGCACCATTTTGGGTCGCCGAGTGCATAGTTAAGCATTTATGATGCAAAAATTTCCATCTGGCGGGCTTTATACTTTGCCTTGCCAGGGGGATTAATGGCACATTAATGGCACTCCCCCGTTGTAAAATCCCGTAAGAAGACAGTCTGTTGAGGATAAACATGAAAAAACTGGTATTGTCGCTTTCTCTGGTGCTGGCATTTTCCAGCGCTACCGCCGCTTTTGCCGCCATTCCACAAAAAATCCGTATCGGTACCGATCCGACTTATGCCCCGTTCGAATCGAAGAATTCGAAAGGTGAACTGGTCGGTTTTGACATCGATATCGCCAATGAGCTGTGCAAACGCATCAAAACCCAATGTACCTACGTTGAGAACCCACTGGATGCGCTGATCCCGTCGCTGAAAGCGAAGAAAATCGACGTGATTATGTCCTCACTCTCCATCACCGAAAAACGTCAGCAGGAGATTGCCTTCACCGACAAACTCTATGCGGCGGATTCCCGTCTGGTGGTCGCTAAGTCTTCTGACATTCAGCCAACGCTTGAGTCACTGAAAGGCAAACGCGTGGGCGTGCTGCTGGGCACCACCCAGGAAACCTACGGCAATGAGCACTGGGCGCCGAAAGGCATTGAGATCGTCTCCTACCAGGGCCAGGAAAATATCTACGCTGACCTGACTGCTGGCCGTATCGACGCGGCGTTCCAGGACGAAGTGGCCGCTAGCGAAGGTTTCCTGAAGCAGCCTGTAGGGAAAGATTACAAGTTCGGCGGTCCGTCCATTAAGGACGAGAAACTCTTTGGCGTCGGCACCGGCATGGGCCTGCGTAAAGAGGACAACGAACTGCGCGAAGCACTGAACAAAGCCTTTGCCGAAATGCGCGCAGACGGCACTTACGAAAAACTGGCGAAGAAATACTTCGACTTTGATGTCTACGGCGGCTAATCGCCCCGTTAAATAACGTGCGGCCCCTCCCGCGTTCCGGGAGGGGAAAAGACACGGTGTGACCACTCACGACAGGGCAGGCCTTATGCTGTACGGATTTTCTGGCGTTATTTTACAAGGCGCGCTTGTCACCCTCGAACTGGCCATCAGTTCAGTGGTGCTAGCGGTGCTGATAGGCCTGGCGGGTGCGGGAGCGAAACTCTCAAGTAATCGGGTACTGGCGTTAATTTTTGAAGGCTACACCACGCTGATTCGCGGTGTGCCCGATCTGGTCCTGATGCTGCTCATTTTCTATGGTTTGCAGATTGCGCTCAACAGCGTGACGGATGCCGTGGGAATGTCGCAGATTGATATCGACCCGATGGTGGCCGGTATTATCACCCTTGGCTTTATTTACGGCGCCTATTTCACGGAAACCTTCCGCGGCGCATACATGGCCGTACCAAAAGGCCATATCGAGGCGGCCACCGCCTTCGGTTTTACCTCCTCACAAATTTTCCGTCGGATTATGTTCCCGGCCATGATGCGCTTTGCCTTACCGGGCATCGGTAACAACTGGCAGGTGATCCTCAAAGCGACGGCGCTGGTTTCCCTCCTCGGTCTGGAAGATGTGGTGAAAGCCACGCAGCTTGCGGGTAAGAGCACCTGGGAACCCTTCTATTTTGCCGTCGTGTGCGGCGTGATTTATCTGGTGTTTACTACCGTCTCCAATGGTGTGCTGCTTCTTCTCGAACGTCGCTACTCCGTGGGTGTGAAGAGGGCTGACCTGTGATTGAGATTATTCAGGAATACTGGAAATCGCTCCTGTGGACCGATGGCTACCGCTTTACCGGCGTGGCGATTACCCTGTGGCTGCTGATTTCGTCTGTGGTGATGGGCGGGATTCTGGCGGTGTTTTTATCCATTGGCCGCGTATCGGAAAACAAATACATTCGCTTCCCGATTTGGCTGTTTACCTATATTTTTCGCGGCACGCCGCTGTATGTCCAACTGTTGGTCTTTTACTCCGGCATGTACACGCTGGAAATAGTCAAAGGCACAGAAATGCTGAACGCGTTCTTTCGCAGCGGCTTGAACTGTACCGTGCTGGCGCTGACGCTAAACACCTGCGCGTACACCACTGAGATCTTCGCCGGTGCCATTCGTTCTGTGCCTTACGGTGAGATTGAAGCGGCGCGCGCCTATGGTTTCTCATCGGTGAAGCTCTATCGCTGCATTATTATGCCTTCCGCACTGCGTATCGCACTGCCGGCGTACAGCAACGAAGTGATCCTGATGCTTCACTCCACCGCGCTGGCGTTTACCGCGACAGTGCCGGATTTGCTGAAAATCGCGCGGGATATTAACTCGGCGACTTACCAGCCCTTTACCGCTTTCGGCATCGCCGCGGTGCTGTATTTGATTATTTCGTACGTCCTGATTAGCCTGTTCCGCAAGGCAGAAAAACGCTGGTTGCAGCACATGAAACCTACTTCGACGCACTGAGAAAACGATGTCTGAAAATAAATTAAACGTTATCGATCTGCACAAACGCTACGGCGAACATGAAGTGCTGAAAGGGGTATCGCTGCAGGCGAATGCGGGCGATGTGATCAGTATTATTGGCTCATCCGGTTCGGGAAAAAGTACCTTCCTGCGCTGCATAAACTTCCTCGAAAAGCCGAGCGAAGGGTCGATTATCGTCAGCGGGCAAAATATCAACCTGGTGCGCGATAAAGACGGGCAGCTGAAAGTGGCGGATAAGCACCAGCTGCGTCTGCTGCGCACACGTCTGACGATGGTGTTCCAGCACTTTAACCTCTGGAGCCATATGACGGTGCTGGAGAACGTCATGGAAGCGCCGATTCAGGTGCTGGGCTTAAGCAAACAGGAAGCGCGTGAACGTGCGGTGAAATACCTGGCGAAAGTGGGTATCGACGAACGTCAGCAGATCAAGTATCCGGTGCATTTGTCCGGCGGTCAGCAGCAGCGTGTCTCCATCGCCCGTGCGCTGGCGATGGAGCCGGAAGTTCTGCTGTTTGATGAGCCGACCTCGGCGCTCGATCCTGAGCTGGTGGGCGAAGTGCTGCGCATTATGCAGAAGCTGGCCGAAGAGGGGAAAACGATGGTGGTGGTCACGCACGAGATGGGCTTCGCCCGTAACGTCTCGAACCACGTTATCTTCCTGCATCAGGGCGTCATCGAAGAGCAAGGGCATCCTGATGAGGTGCTGGCGAACCCGAAAAGCCCGCGTTTGCAGCAGTTCCTGAAAGGCTCGCTCAAGTAATGTCGGTGCCCGGTGGCGTTGAGTTTACCGGGCCTGCAAAACGCATTTCATCGCCGGGCAAAGACCGTGCCGCCCGGCAGCTCAGACCGCACCACACTCCAGCCGATACACCCAGTCGTCATACTGCACGCCGTTAATCTCATAGGCCTTTTCCAGCACCTGAGTACGCACAAATCCCTGCTTCTCCAGCACCCGCACCGAACCGGCGTTATCCGCCAGCACATAGGCATTAATTGCTTTTACGCCCGCCTGGCAGAACGCATAGTCGCACACTGCCCGCAGCGCTTCGCTGGCATAGCCTTTGCCCTGTGCCTGAGGGATCACCGTATAGCCGATATCCGCTTCTTCACGGTACTTCGCGCTGATTTGCAGGCCAATATCGCCGAGCGGTGTGTCGTTGCCGTGGGCGCGAATGACAAAGGTATGGGGCGCAGCCAGGCGAATGGCGAACAGGCGTCGGGTCTCTTTTTCAGGCGCAATGGCCGCCATATAACGCATGATCGCGCGATCTTCGCGCAGGGAGCGGAAGAACGCCCAGTCGGAGGGTTTAAAGGGGGAAAGCTGAAGTCGGGGAGTGGTGATTGTCGCCATAGTGTCGCCATTCTGGGGAGTCTGACGTACGACTCTACCATAAGCGACACGGCAGATTTAACCCACCACATCTCCCAGGGCTTCTTCTAAGTCGTACCAGCGGAAGGCAAATCCCGACGCCTCCAGCCGTTTTGGCAGGGCGCGCTGCCCGCCCAGCACCAGCACCGACGATTCTCCCATCAGCAGGCGGATGGCCGTCGCAGGGGCGCGAAGCACCGCCGGGCGTTTCAGGGCGTGGCCCAGCGCATGGGCAAACTGTTCGTTTCGCACCGGGTAGGGCGCAACCATATTGAACGGGCCGCGCAGATCGTTATCCAGCAGCCACAAAATGCCGTTAACCATATCGTCGATATGAATCCACGCCAGATACTGGCGCCCGTTGCCCATCGGGCCGCCCAGACCAAGTTTAAATACCGGGAGCATCTTCGCCAGAATCCCGCCCTTCGGTGCCAGCACCACGCCGGTTCTGAGCAGACAAACGCGGGTAGCGTCACTCTGCGCCCCGCAGGCGATTTGCTCCCAGCGGGCGCAGAGTTTGTGGGTAAATTCGTTATGCGGTGGCTCTTCTTCGGTAACGACGACTTCGCCGAGATCGCCGTAATAGCCTGCCGCCGAGCCGGAGATCAGCACCGACGGAGGCGTTGCGCTGGCGTGGAACAGATCGACCAGCTTTTGAGTGGTGTTCCAGCGGCTGTCACACAGCCGCTGTTTCTGCTCTTCGGTCCAGCGTTTGTCGGCGATAGGCTCACCGGCGAGGTTGATGACGGCGTCGAAACCGTCCAGATTCTGCTGTTCAGCCAGCCCTTTCCAGATGCCGACGTGATTGCCGAGCACCTGACGCGCTTTATCCGCGTTGCGCGTCACCACGGTGATGTCGTGTTTCAGCACCTGCAAGCGCGAAATGAGATGACGGCCAATCAGGCCGGTACCGCCGGTCACCAGAATCTTCATACCACCTCCTGGAGGCGCTTAGCGTTGCCAGCTTAGGGTCATAGAGACCGAGTCGGCGTAACGCAGCGCGTGAAGTTTGTCGATTTCTACTTCAGCATAAGTGACCCAGTGATGTTCGCGTGCGATATCGAGCACATCCTGAGTTAATTTTTCGAGCAAAGAGAAACGGTTATTCTCAACGTACTTAATGATGTTCTTGGTAATGGTGCGATAGTTCAGGGCGTCGTTGATATCTTCACTGGCGCGGGCCTTGTCGGCCGGGTAGTGAATAACGACATTAATCACGATGTCCTGACGATTTTCGATCTCTTCGTCTTTGATACCGATAAAAGTGCGTAAGCGTAAGTTTTTTATACGAATAATAGCGTCATGCTGAGACATTGCAGGCTTCCTCTGTTTGTTATTCGCACCATAATACATGAGGATTTTGGGCGCGCCCAATCCGGCGGGTATCTAAATTTGCTGAGCTTTCTGCATCGCGCGCTCCGTCGCCGGGCGGGTGCGGATCCGCTCGAACCAGTTGTTCACGGCAGGGTAAGTGGCCAGATCGATTCGCTGGCGCAGATGGGCGTTGATCCACGGCCAGCAGGCGATATCCGCGATGCTGTAATGATCGCCCCCAAGCCACGGGGATTTTTCCAGGCGCTTGTTCAGCACCCCGTAAAGACGCTGGGTTTCCACCTGATAGCGCTCAATGGCGTAAGGAATGGGCTGCGGGGCAAAATGGTTAAAGTGGTGGTTTTGTCCCAGGCTCGGCCCCAGACCGCTCGCCTGCCAGAACAGCCATTGCAGCGTGTGATGGCGCTCACGCAGCTCACCGCTCAGCAGCTTGCCGGTTTTTTCCGCCAGATAGAGCAGGATCTCACCCGATTCAAACAGGCTCAGCGGCCTGCCGCCATCCACAGGGGAGGTATCGACAATCGCGGGAATTTTATTGTTGGGCGAAATGGCCAGAAAATCAGCCCGGAACTGATCGCCTTTGCTGATATCCACTTTAATAATGCGATAATCCAGCTGAGTTTCTTCCAGAAAGAGCGTGATCTTGTGACCGTTAGGGGTCGGGGCAAAATAGAGGTCTATCATCTCAACTCCTGTCATTAGATTATTTCAGGCCTTAAAAACGAGTATAGGCGCTGCGCATAAATCGTGAGTTTTCATCAAGTGACAGGAACGCAAAGAGATTATATGTTGGATGAAAACCGTTCAGACGATGAGGATGTTATGAGCCAACCTGCGATTACCCTGTGGTCCGATGCCAACTTTTTTTCGCCGTATGTCATGAGTGTGTATGTCGCGCTGGCGGAGAAGGGGCTGACGTTCAACCTCAAAACCGTTGATCTGGATCGCGGCGATCACCTTAAACCGCAGTGGCAGGGTTACGCGCTGACGCGCCGTGTACCGGTGCTGGAAATCGACGGGTTTGAGTTGAGTGAATCTTCAGCCATTGATGAGTATCTCGAAGACCGCTTTGCGCCGCCGGAGTGGGAGCGCATCTATCCCCACGATCTGCAAAAACGCGCGCGGGCGCGACAGATCCAGGCGTGGCTCAGGAGCGATCTGGTGCCGATTCGTGAGCAGCGTGCGACGGACGTGATCTTTGGCGGCGTGAAAATGCCTGCGCTCAACGAAGCGGGTGAGGCGAGCGCCAGTAAGCTCTTTGAAACGGCCGCGAAGCTGCTGGAACACGGCAACCCGAACCTGTTTGGCGAATGGTGTATTGCCGATGCGGATCTGGCATTGATGCTTAACCGGCTGGTACTGAATGGCGACGCCGTTCCACAGGCGCTGGCCGACTATGCCTCCTTCCAGTGGCAGCGCGCCTCCGTGCAGCGTTTTGTCGCGCTGTCGGCAAAGCGTGTAGGCTGATAAACCCCGTGGGTTCAGGTATGATAGGGCAGTGATCATTTGAAAGGAGTCACTGATGAAACTCATGTTTGCATCGGATATTCACGGATCGCTGCCCGCGACGGAGCGCGTGCTTGAACGCTTTGTGCAAAGCGGGGCGCAGTGGCTGATTATCCTCGGCGATGTGCTTAACCACGGGCCGCGTAATGCGCTTCCGGACGGCTACGCTCCCGCGCAGGTGGCGGACAAACTGAATCAGTATGCGGATAAAATCATCGCGGTGCGCGGCAACTGCGACAGTGAAGTCGATCAGATGTTACTTCACTTCCCGATGACTGCCCCCTGGCAGCAGGTGTTGCTGGGCCAGAACCGCCTGTTTTTGACCCACGGACATCTTTTTAGCCCGGATAATTTGCCGCCGCTCTCGACTGGCGATGTGCTGGTTTACGGTCATACTCATATTCCGGTGGCGTTGAGGCACGGGGATATCGTGCATTTCAATCCTGGCTCCGTCAGTATTCCGAAAGGGGGGAATGTCCCCAGCTACGGCATGCTGGAGGAGAATCTATTACGCGTTATCGCACTTAATGATCAGCAAGTTATTGCGCAGGTCAGCATTAATCCGTAAGTTACACCTCAAAAGTCAAACGCGCCAAAAGAGCGCTTAACGAGAAGGGTTCCCGATGGTGGAGCAGAGTCATTTGGCAAGTACAGAGTGGGTTGACATTGTCAGCGAAGACAATGAAGTGATTGCACAGGCGAGCCGCGAGCAAATGCGGGCTGAACGTCTGCGTCACCGCGCAACTTACATCGTTGTTCACGATGGAATGGGCAAGATCCTGGTACAGCGACGTACTGACAAGAAAGATTTTCTCCCGGGCATGCTCGATGCTACGGCAGGTGGCGTAGTCCAGGCCGATGAAATTCTGCTGGACTCTGCGCGTCGTGAGGCAGAAGAGGAGCTGGGCATTGCCGGTGTGCCTTTTGCCGAGCACGGTCTGTTCTACTTTGAAGACCCGCATTGTCGCGTCTGGGGCGGATTATTTAGCTGCGTGTCCCACGGTCCCTTCGCCCTTCAGGAAGAAGAGGTGAGCGAAGTAAGCTGGATGACGCCAGAAGAGATCACCGCACGTTGTGATGAGTTCACTCCGGATTCACTGAAAGCTCTGGCGCTGTGGATGAGCCGCAACGCCAAAAACGAGTCCGCAAAACCTGAGAAGCAGGAGCAGGCTGAGTAAACCTCAGCAGCTCTCCCGCAAACACAGACTGGAGGCGATCGGTTTCTGATCGCGCCAGTCGCTGTCATTCAAGCGCTCCAGCAGCGCGCGTCCCGCTTCAACACCAATCTTACGATGTGGCACCGCCATCGTCGTCAGCGGCGGCTGACAGACACGGCTGACGTCGCTATCGCCAAAACCCACCACGGCCAGATCGTCCGGTACTTTGATGCGCCGGCGCTGACATTCATACAGCACGCCGCACGCCAGTTCGTCGGAGACGCAGACCAGCGCATCCAGTTCTGGCCAGGCGAGTAAAAACTCCGGCAGCTGCGACGCACCCGTGGAGAAATTCGGCGGCAGTGCGGCATTTATCACCCGATTTGGCGACATATGGTGGCGCAACATCGCCTTATACCAGCCTTGCAGATGTTGCTGGAAAATCCACTGCTCCTGATTGGCGCACAGCAATCCGATGTTTTGATAGCCGCGCTGAATCACCAGTTCGGTGAGTTCGTACATCGCCGCGACGTTGTCGATTCCAATATTCATATCCAGCGGATCGGCGCGCATCGCCCCCATTTCCATCACCGGTATAGAGGCGTTTTTCAGCCAGTGGCGGACGGTATCCGTGTGTTCCGCGCTGAGCAAAATGGCGGCCGCAATGTTAGAGGCGAGCAGCGTTTCGAGCAGTTTCTCTTCCTGCTCAGGACGGTGCTGAGATTCGGCCAGCATAATCTGGTATCCGGCCGGTTGCAGGATTTGCTGCAGCCCGGCGAACATATCGGAACATCCGTCTTCTGCAAGATTGGGGACGACCATGGCGATGGTCCTTGATGATGCTGACGCCAGCGCGCTGGCTGCAAGATTAGGCATATAACCCAGCTCCTGCACCGCCGCATCAATTTTTTCTCGTAGCTTATCGGAAACCTGCTCTGGCGTGCGCAATGCGCGGGACACCGTCATAGTACCCACTCCGGCAAGCTGAGCGACATCAGAGATTGTCACTTTGCCGGTACTACGTCGTTTTCGGGTTAGAGACATACAAATTCCTGGTGACCAGTCGCGTTTTGTTATCTTCCTTCACTTCACGTAAAAATCAGTATACGCCTTAACTCCCTTTTTTTACTGTGATTTAAGGTGCGGTTTGCAATTTGATAGCGCTATCACAATTTTGAATGTTAGAAATTGGTAGCGCTATCTTTGTGATCTTGATCGCAGCTATCCGTGATAGCCTTGCATAAAGTTTGCTCATTGTTGATATCAGGCCGGGAGGAAAACATGCTCAAAAAATGGATACATGATGCAACCATCACCCTGGAAGAGAGCGTTAAAAACTGGCCGCAGGCGCTGGAGCTTTGCGCCAGACCGCTGCTGGAGATGAACGTGATCTCCCCGGAGTATGTGACGGCGATTGTCGAACAGCATCATAAGTTAGGACCGTATTACGTGCTGGCACCAGGGCTGGCGATGCCGCATGCGCGGCCAGAAGAAGGGGCGAAAGGGCTTGGCCTCTCATTATTAAAACTTAAGCAGGGAGTTGCATTCGGTGCCGGAGAGTTCGATCCGGTAGATATTATTATCATGCTGGCTGCACCCGATAAACACAGCCATATCGAAATGATCTCCGCGCTGGCCGAGTTATTTTCCAGTGACGATGATTTGGCCGAACTGCATAACGTAAATACGCGGGAGGAAATAAAAGCCATTATCGAACGCTTCTGACGTTATTACCCATTCCGATTAATTAACTCATTACGCTGAGGCGTGATGCGGACGCACTCTACTCAAAAAAGGCATAACAATGAAAATTATGGCGATTTGCGGCTCCGGCCTGGGCAGTAGTTTCATGGTCGAAATGAATATCAAAAAAGTGCTAAAAAAATTAAATATCCAGGCTGAGGTTGAGCACTCCGATCTCTCTTCGGCAACCCCCGGTGCTGCCGACGTGTTCGTGATGGCGAAAGACATCGCTGCCAGCGCGAGCGTGCCGGAAAGCCAGCTGGTGGTCATCAACAACATTATTGATATCAATGAACTGGAAGCGCAACTCAGCGCCTGGTTCGCAAAACAATCATCCTGATAACACCCTGTAAACGGTGAGGTGGATATGTTTATACTCGAAACGTTGAATTTCGTTGTTGATATTTTAAAAGTACCCTCAGTGCTGGTGGGATTAATTGCCTTAATTGGACTGGTGGCCCAGAAAAAGCCGTTTTCGGATGTGGTGAAAGGCACCATTAAAACCATTCTCGGTTTTATTGTTTTGGGCGGCGGTGCTACGGTGCTGGTCGGCTCCTTAAATCCCTTAGGGGGAATGTTTGAACACGCTTTTAATATTCAGGGCATTATTCCGAATAACGAAGCCATTGTGTCCATTGCGCTGGAGAAATATGGCGCATCTACGGCGCTGATTATGGCCTTCGGGATGGTAGCGAATATTATTGTCGCTCGCTTTACCCGACTGAAGTATATCTTCCTGACCGGGCACCACACGTTTTACATGGCCTGCATGATCGGCGTGATCCTGACCGTCGCCGGGTTTGAGGGGATCGGCCTGGTCTTTACCGGCTCGCTGATTCTCGGTCTGGTCATGGCGTTCTTCCCGGCGCTGGCGCAACGCTACATGAAGCGCATCACCGGTAATGACGATATCGCGTTTGGCCACTTCGGTACGCTGGGCTACGTGCTTTCCGGCTGGATCGGCAGCAAATGCGGGAAAGGCTCGCGCTCAACGGAAGAGATGAATCTGCCAAAGAACCTCAGCTTCCTGCGCGACAGCTCAATCTCTATCTCGCTGACCATGATGATCATCTACCTGATTATGGCCGTCAGCGCCGGACGTGAGTATGTCGAAGCGACCTTCAGCGGCGGTCAAAACTACCTGGTTTACGCAATTATCATGGCGATCACGTTCGCGGCGGGGGTGTTCATCATCCTGCAGGGCGTGCGTCTGATTCTGGCGGAGATTGTCCCGGCCTTTACCGGCTTTTCCGAAAAACTGGTCCCGAACGCGCGTCCGGCCCTCGACTGCCCGGTGGTCTATCCCTATGCGCCCAACGCCGTGCTAATCGGTTTCCTGTTCAGCTTCCTTGGCGGTCTGGTCGGTCTGTTCCTGTGTGGGCAGTTTAGCTGGGTGCTGATCCTGCCGGGTGTGGTTCCTCACTTCTTCACCGGTGCCACTGCCGGGGTGTTCGGGAATGCTACGGGCGGGCGTCGCGGTGCGATGATTGGGGCCTTCGCCAACGGCCTGCTGATTACCTTCCTGCCAGTGATGTTGCTGCCGGTGCTGGGGGCGATTGGTTTCGCTAACACCACTTTCTCAGACGCCGATTTTGGCGCAGTGGGCATCGTGCTGGGCAATCTGGCGCGCTACCTGTCTCCGTTCGCCATTACCGGTCTCGTCGTTGCGCTGTTCGCCGCGCTGGTGGCCTACAACGTGTTCGCTAAAAACAACTCTGCGGGCGGTAACGCGCAGGAAAACACCGGAGCTAAATCATGAATGTGAAAGAAGTCACCCGACTGGCGCGTGAGATCCGCCTGGAAACGCTCAAATCCTTAACGCAGCTGGGGTTCGGTCATTACGGCGGCAGTATGTCGGTGGTGGAAACGCTGGCGGTGCTGTACGGCGCGGTGATGAAAATCGACCCGGCCGATCCCGACTGGCCAGAGCGCGATTACTTCGTGCTCTCCAAGGGGCACGCTGGCCCGGCGCTTTACAGCACGCTGGCGATCAAAGGCTATTTCCCGGTGGAAGAACTGAGCACGCTGAACCAGAACGGCACGCGTTTGCCGAGCCACCCGGATCGCCTGAAAACGCGCGGCGTGGATGCCACTACCGGTTCGCTGGGGCAGGGAATTTCAATCGCCGGCGGGATGGCCCTGTCGCATAAGCTGGCGGGGCGTCCAAACCGGGTGTTCAGTATCGTCGGTGACGGCGAGCTAAACGAGGGGCAGTGCTGGGAAGCCTTCCAGTTTATCGCCCACCACCGGCTGACCAATCTGACCATTTTTGTTGACTGGAACAAACAGCAGCTCGACGGCGAGCTGGATGAGATCATCTGTGCGTTCGATCTCGAAGGGAAGTTCCGCGCCTTTGGCTTTGACGTGGTGACGGTCAAGGGGGACGACGTGGCCGGACTGCTGGAGGCGGTTTCACTGCCGCCTGCCGCCGGTGCCCGCCCGCTGGTGGTGATCCTCGACAGCATCAAAGGGCAGGGCGTGCCGTATCTGGAGCAGCTAAGCAACTCCCACCACCTGCGACTGACGGATGACGTCAAAGCCGCGCTGAATGAGACGATTCGCCAACTGGAGGCCGCACATGATTAAGGTTGCACCCGCAGGACAAAAAGATGCCATCGAGATGCGTAAAGTCTATGCCGGTTTCGTGGCAAACCAGATTGAAGCCGGAAGTGAGATTATCGCTCTCGAAGCGGATCTGATGAGCTCAATGGCAATGGATGGCGTGGCACGGGATTACCCGCAGCATGTGATTAACTGCGGCATTATGGAAGCCAACGTCATCGGTACGGCCGCCGGCTTGTCACTCACCGGGCGCAAACCCTTTGTGCATACGTTTACGGCCTTTGCCAGCCGCCGCTGCTTTGACCAGCTTTTTATGTCGCTGGATTATCAGCGCAATAACGTCAAAGTCATTGCCTCGGATGCGGGGGTCACGGCCTGTCACAACGGCGGCACCCATATGTCGTTTGAGGATATGGGGATCGTGCGCGGCCTGGCGCATTCGGTGGTGCTGGAAGTGACCGATGCGGTGATGTTCGAAGACGTGCTGCGCCAGCTTATCGAACTCGAGGGTTTCTATTGGGTGCGCACCATCCGTAAGCAGGCACCAAGCGTCTATGCACCGGGTTCGACCTTTACCATTGGCAAAGGGAACGTTTTGCGTGAGGGGAGCGATATCACTCTGATTGCAAACGGCATCATGGTGGCGGAAGCGCTGGAAGCGGCTCGTCAGCTCGAGCAGGAGGGGGTCAGCGCGGCGGTAATCGACATGTTTACCCTGAAACCTATCGACCGGATGCTGGTGAAAAACTACGCCGAGAAAACCGGGCGGATTGTGACCTGTGAAAACCACAGTATTCACAACGGGCTGGGGTCTGCGGTGGCGGAAGTGCTGGTGGAAACCTGTCCGGTCCCGATGCGTCGTGTCGGCGTTAAAGAGCGGTATGGTCAGGTGGGCACGCAGGACTTCCTGCAGAAAGAGTATGGCCTGACGGCACACGATATTGTCTCAGCGGCGCGAGAGCTGCTGTAATTAAAAAAGGCGACCAGAGGGTCGCCTTTTTGTTGCCCGGTGGTGCAAACGCTTACCGGGCTTACAGAACGTTCAGAACATTACTGCTGTTGCTGTGAAGACTGAATCGCGGTCAGAGCGATGGTGTAGACGATATCGTCAACCAGCGCGCCACGGGACAGGTCGTTCACCGGCTTGCGCATACCCTGCAGCATCGGCCCGATGGAGATCAGGTCGGCAGAACGCTGTACCGCTTTGTAGGTGGTGTTACCGGTGTTCAGATCCGGGAAGATGAACACGGTCGCGCGACCTGCAACCGGAGAGTTCGGTGCTTTGGATTTCGCAACGTCAGCCATCACGGCGGCGTCGTACTGCAGCGGGCCATCGATCATCAGGTCAGGACGTTTTTCCTGCGCCAGACGCGTCGCTTCACGCACTTTCTCTACGTCGCTACCTGCACCAGAGGTGCCGGTGGAGTAGGAGAGCATCGCAACGCGCGGTTCGATACCGAAGGCAATTGCGGAGTCCGCAGACTGGATAGCAATCTCAGCCAGCTGTTCTGCTGTTGGGTCTGGGTTGATCGCACAGTCACCGTAAACATAAACTTGTTCAGGCAGCAGCATGAAGAACACAGAAGAGACCAGCGAGCTACCTGGTGCCGTTTTGATCAGCTGCAGCGGTGGACGGATGGTGTTCGCGGTGGTGTGAACTGCACCAGAAACCAGACCGTCAACTTCGTCCTGCTCCAGCATCAGGGTACCCAGTACCACATTGTCTTCCAGCTGTTCGCGCGCAACGGCTTCGGTCATGCCTTTGCTCTTACGCAGCTCAACCAGACGGGCAACATAGCTCTCGCGAACCACTTCCGGATCGACGATTTCGATACCTGAACCCAGCTCAACGCCCTGAGACGCTGCAACGCGTGTGATTTCATCTGGGTTACCCAGCAGCACGCAGGTCGCGATGCCGCGCTCTGCACAGATAGCAGCCGCTTTAACGGTACGCGGTTCGTCGCCTTCTGGCAGAACAACGCGTTTACCGGCTTTACGCGCCAGCTCGGTCAGCTGGTAGCGGAATGCTGGTGGAGACAGACGACGGCTACGCTCGGAGGTCGCGGTCAGAGACTCAACCCAATCAGCGTTGATGTAGCTTGCAACGTATTCCTGAACTTTCTCGATACGCTCATGGTCATCAACCGGGACTTCGAGGTTGAAGCTCTGCAGGCTCAGAGAGGTCTGCCAGGTGTTGGTGTTCACCATGAACACTGGCAGGCCGGTGGCAAACGCACGTTCGCACAGCTTACTTACGCGTGGGTCCATTTCGTATGCGCCGGTCAGCAGGATCGCACCGATCTCAACGCCGTTCATCGCAGCCAGACAGGCAGCAACCAGCACGTCAGGACGGTCAGCGGAGGTCACCAGCAGGGAACCTGCACGGAAATGTTCCAGCATGTGCGGAATGCTACGTGCACAGAAGGTCACAGATTTCACGCGGCGGGTATTGATGTCGCCTTCGTTAACCACGGTCGCATTCAGGTGACGCGCCATGTCGATCGCACGGGTAGCGATCAGATCGAAGCTCCATGGCACCGCGCCCAGCACTGGCAGCGGGCTGCTTGCGCTTAGCTGAGCAGGGTCTACTTTCACGATCTTCGCTTTGGAAGAGTCGTCGAAAATTTCAGACAGGTCAGGGCGAGTACGGCCTTGTTCATCAACCGGTGCGTTCAGTTTGTTAACGATAACGCCGGTGATGTTGCTGTTTTTCGCTCCGCCGAAGCTGCTGCGAGTCAGCTCAATGCGCTCGTTCAGCTGTTCCGGGGTATCGGTACCCTGGGACATCACGAACACGATTTCAGCGTTCAGGGTTTTGGCGATTTCGTAGTTCAGAGACTGAGCAAACTGATGTTTGCGCGTCGGAACCAGACCTTCAACCAGAACCACTTCCGCGTCCTTCGCGTTCGCGTGGTAGTTAGCGATGATCTCTTCCATCAGCACATCGGACTGATTGCTGGAGAGCAGAGACTCAACGTGGCTCATTTTCAGCGGTTCAGCCGCTGGCAGACCGGAATTCGCACGCACGATGGCGGTGGTCTGGTCTGGCGCATCGCCACCAGCACGAGGCTGGGCGATAGGCTTAAAGACGCTCAGGCGAACGCCTTTGCGTTCCATAGCACGGATAACGCCAAGGCTGACGCTGGTCAGGCCGACGCTGGTTCCGGTAGGGATCAGCATAATAGTACGGGACACGGTTTATCCTCTTTTGGTTACCGCCGCAGTGGGCGGGGTACAAAACAGCACCGCCAGCATTGCTGGCGGTGTGGAATCAGGCAGTCAGACGGTTCGCGTCTTGCGCGATGACCAGCTCTTCGTTGGTTGGGATAACCAGAGCCGGGCGGGTGCCTTCTTTGTTGATGAAGCCAGACTTGCCGAAACGGGCAGCCAGGTTACGTTCGTGATCAACATCGAAGCCCAGAACGCCCAGTTTGCCCAGGGACAGTTCACGAACCATTGCCGCGTTCTCACCGATACCACCGGTGAAGATAACCGCATCCAGACGACCATCCATCAGTGCAGTGTAAGAACCGATGTATTTCGCCAGACGGTGGCAGTAAACGTCCATTGCACGTTTAGCGTCAGCTTTGGTGGTGTAGTTGTCTTCAACGTAACGGCAGTCGCTGGTGACTTCGGTCAGACCCAGCAGGCCAGACTCTTTGGTCAGCATTTTGTTGATTGCATCAACGCTCATGCCCAGGGTGTCGTGCAGGTGGAAGATGATCGCCGGGTCGATGTCACCGGAACGTGTACCCATCACCAGACCTTCCAGCGGGGTCAGACCCATAGAAGTATCAACACATTCGCCGTTGCGGATAGCAGAAACAGAACCACCGTTGCCCAGGTGGCAAGTGATGATGTTCAGCTCTTCAACAGGTTTGTTCAGAATCTTGGCCGCTTCCTGAGTAACATAGAAGTGGCTGGTGCCGTGTGCGCCGTAACGACGAACGCCGTGCTCTTTGTACAGGCTGTACGGCAGGGCATAGAGGTAAGACTCTTCTGGCATGGTCTGATGGAACGCGGTGTCGAAGACAGCGACGTTTTTGTCTTTCAGATTCGGGAAGGATTTCAGCGCTTCCGCGATGCCGATCAGGTGTGCAGGGTTGTGCAGCGGTGCAAAAGAGGCTGCGTCTTTGATACCCTGAATAACGGAATCGTCGATCACTACAGAGCCGGTGTACTTCTCGCCGCCGTGAACTACACGGTGGCCGATCGCAGTCAGCTGAGCAGACAGTTCTGGTTTTTGTGCCAGAATAGTGTTAACGATAAAGTTCAGCGCTTCACTGTGAGCGGCGCCTGCACCTAAAGCCGCTTCTTGTTTGCTGCCGTCCATTTTCCATTTCAGACGTGCTTCAGGAAGATGGAAACATTCGGCCAAACCAGAGAGGTACTCTTCACCGTTGAGCGCATCGATGATGGCGAATTTCAGTGAGGAGCTACCGCAGTTCAGAACCAGTACTAACTTACTCGACATGGAAGTACCTATTATTGATACGTGGCTAAAAAAACGTCAGTGAGTCTCGTAGCGTAGCGCAAGATGACCCAGACATTTATGATTAACATCATGCCAAACGAACTTTCTGGCATGATGAAAGAAATCCATATGATTTTATGCCATTTTGAACGATTTTCAGACAATGGCATAATATGCGATAATTTGACGAGTTAACGATTCTCGTCTAAGGCCCAATCAGGCTGGCACAGAATACCCGATACTGGGTAGCGATGACAAAATATTTTGAACGTTGTCATGGCTTGTTGTGGATTTGCACGAAAATTTTAATTTTTATATGTGAAGTTGAGGTACAGCCATGTCGACACCTGAGAACCCCTCCGTGAGCTTCTTGAGTCTGTTTCGTCGGGGCCAGCATTACGCAAAGACGTGGCCCCTGGAGAAGCGCCTTGCGCCGGTGTTTGTAGATAACCGCGTTATCCGCATCACCCGCTATGCGATCCGTTTTATGCCGCCGATTGCCGTCTTTACCCTGTGCTGGCAGATCGCCCTGGGTGGTCAGCTTGGCCCGGCTGTGGCAACCGCGCTGTTTGCGCTCAGTCTCCCGATGCAGGGATTGTGGTGGTTGGGTAAACGTTCTGTCACGCCGCTGCCACCTACTATTTTACACTGGTTTTATGAAGTGCGCGGGAAACTTCAGGAAGCAGGCCAGGCGCTGGCCCCGGTTGAAGGCAAACCGGATTATCAGGCGCTGGCGGATACGCTCAAGCGGGCTTTCAAGCAACTTGATAAAACATTCCTTGATGACTTGTGATTGATCATCGAAACGGTCACGAAAAGAAGGCACAGTAACCACCAGTTACCGTGTCTTTTTTTTTAGTGCAACGCGCAACAGGAGTCGAAAGATGGAAATGACCAATGCTCAACGTCTGATTTTGTCCAATCAGTACAAGATGATGACTATGCTTGATCCCGACAACGCGGAGCGCTATCGCCGCCTGCAGACTATCGTTGAACGTGGCTTCGGCTTGCAGATGCGCGAGCTGGACCGCGAGTTTGGCGAGCTGAAGGAAGAGACGTGCCGCACCGTCATCGACATTATGGAGATGTACCACGCGCTGCATGTTTCCTGGACCAATCTGAAAGATGCTCAAACCATTGATGAGCGTCGCGTGACATTCCTCGGTTTTGACGTGGCGACCGAATCGCGTTATCTGAGCTATGTTCGCTTCATGGTCAACACCGAAGGGCGTTACACCCATTTTGATGCGGGTACTCATGGCTTCAATTCCCAGACGCCGATGTGGGAAAAATATCAGCGTATGTTAAGCGCGTGGCACGCCTGCCCGCGTCAGTACCATTTAAGCAGTAACGAAATTCAGCAAATTATCAATGCCTGAGGGGGTGAGTGTGCAGTGTAAAGGTTTTCTGTTTGATCTGGACGGTACGCTGGTGGATTCGCTGCCGGTAGTCGAGCGCTCGTGGTGCCATTGGGCCGACAGGCATGGCATTGACCATCAGGACGTATTGAATTTCATCCATGGCAAACAGGCCATTACCTCTTTACGTCACTTCTTGCCCGGACGAACCGAAGAAGAGATTCAGGCGGAGTTCAAGTATCTGGAGCAGATCGAAGCAACAGATGTTGAAGGGATTGTCGCTTTGCCGGGCGCGCTTGAGCTGCTCAATCATCTTGAAGAAGCGCAGATCCCCTGGGCTATCGTGACCTCAGGTTCGATTCCCGTCGCGCACGCCCGCCATAAGGCTGCCGGTCTGCCGACGCCTGAAGTGTTCGTCACCGCCGAACGCGTGAAGCGCGGGAAACCGGAACCGGACGCCTTCTTATTAGGCGCGGAATTGCTGGGCATCCATCCGGCCGAGTGCGTCGTGGTGGAAGATGCCGCCGCCGGTGTGCTGGCCGGGCTGAACGCCGGTAGCCATGTGGTTGCCGTGAATGTGCCCGCCGGTTCGCCCCGGCTCGACGAGGTCGACTTTGTGCTCACGTCGCTTGCTGCGCTGTCCGTTCACAAGGGCGCAGACGGAAATGTTACCGTCTCCTTAAAAATGTAATCCCATGATTTGGCCCCACATTGTTGGGGCCTTTTTATGGCAAAATTCCACTCCCTTTCCCTGACAAGGACATGTTGTGAACGGTGAACTGATTTGGGTGCTCAGCCTGCTTGCTATCGCCATCATTCTCTTTGCAACCGGCAAAGTGCGCATGGACGCCGTCGCTTTACTGGTTATCGTCGCGTTTGTTCTGAGCGGCACCTTAACGCTCCCGGAAGCCTTCTCGGGTTTTAGCGATCCCAACGTTATTTTGATTGCCGCGCTGTTTATCATCGGTGACGGACTGGTGCGCACCGGCGTCGCCACGGTGATGGGCGCCTGGCTGGTGAAAGTGGCGGGCAGCAGCGAAACCAAAATGCTCATCTACCTGATGCTGACGGTCGCCGGACTGGGTGCCTTTATGAGCTCCACCGGCGTCGTTGCAATCTTTATTCCGGTGGTATTAAGCGTCTCCATGCGCATGCAGACCTCACCGTCGCGACTGATGATGCCGCTGAGTTTTGCCGGGCTGATTAGCGGCATGATGACTCTGGTCGCCACGCCACCGAACCTGGTGGTTAACAGTGAACTGCTACGCGAAGGCTATGCCGGGTTTAGTTTCTTCAGCGTGACGCCGATTGGCCTGGTGGTGCTGGTGCTCGGGGTGGTTTATATGCTCCTGACCCGCTTTGCCCTGAAGGGCGATAACCAGCATAAACACCGCGATGGCTGGCGCAGACGCACCTTCCGCGATCTGATCAAAGAGTATCGTCTTACCGGTCGGGCGCGTCGTCTGGCGATTCGCCCCGGTTCGCCGCTGATTGGTCAGCGTCTTGACGATCTCAAGCTGCGCGAGCGCTACGGCGCGAATATCATCGGGGTCGAGCGCTGGCGCCGGTTCCGTCGCGTGATTGTGAATGTGAATGGGGTGTCTGAGTTTCGCGCCCGCGACGTTCTGCTGATTGATATGTCGACGGCAGATGTCGATTTACGTGAGTTCTGCACCGAGCAACTGCTGGAGCCAATGGTGCTTCGTGGTGAGTATTTCTCCGACCAGGCGCTGGACGTGGGAATGGCGGAAGTCTCTCTTATCCCCGAATCGGAATTGCTGGGTAAAACCGTCCGTGAGATAGGGTTTCGAACCCGCTACGGGCTGAATGTGGTTGGCCTGAAACGTGACGGGGTGGCGATGGAAGGGGCGGTAGTGGATGAGCCGCTGCAGCTGGGCGATATCTTCCTGGTGGTCGGCAACTGGAAACTGATCAGCCAGCTTGGTCAAAAAGGGCGTGATTTTGTGGTGCTCAATATGCCCATCGAAGAGAGCGACGCGTCACCGGCCCACAGTCAGGCACCGCATGCCATTTTCTGTCTGGTGCTGATGGTCGCACTGATGCTCACGGACGAAATTCCGAATCCGATCGCGGCCATTATTGCCTGTCTGCTGATGGGGAAATTCCGCTGCATCGACGCGGAAAGTGCCTATAAAGCCATTCACTGGCCGAGCATTATTCTGATCGTCGGGATGATGCCGTTTGCGCTGGCGCTGCAAAAAACGGGTGGCGTGGATCTGGTGGTGAAAGGGCTGATGGACGTCGGCGGGGGATACGGCCCGTACATGATGCTGATTTGTCTGTTTGTCATGTGCGCCACCATCGGGCTGTTTATCTCCAATACCGCGACGGCGGTGCTGATGGCGCCGATTGCGCTGGCGATGGCTAAATCGATGGGGGTGTCGCCGTATCCGTTTGCGATGATGGTCGCAATGGCCGCGTCGGCGGCGTTTATGACGCCTGTTTCGTCACCAGTGAATACGCTGGTGCTGGGACCGGGAAACTATAAATTCAGCGATTTCGTGAAGCTCGGCGTGCCGTTCACTATCCTGGTAATGCTGGTGTGCGTGGTGTTGATTCCGGTGCTGTTCCCGTTCTGACCACTTTACGCCGGGCGGCGGCTTCGCCTGACCCGGCTGCATTTGTGTATCAGCTGTACACCTGGCAAAGGCTTACAGCGGCGAATCCTGACTGATTTCATCCAGCGACAGATGGAAGCTCGGCACGAACACCTCCATGAAATAATCCATCTCTTCGCTGCGACGCGATTCGAGGGTTTTTTCCAGCCGCGTTTTCGCCAGTAAAAACTCATTATTACCAGCGGAGAGTTCTTCCAGACACTTGAGATAGGCGCACAGGGCATCCGCCTGTTTCACCAGCAATCTTTCCTCTTCCGTGCACTGGTGTTCGTCGATAAGCGGCGCAAAAATATCTCGCAGTTCTTCCGGCACCATATCCACCAGTTTCTGCTGGGCGATCTTCTCGATGGCCTTATATTCCTGCGCAATCTGCGAGTTGAAATATTTAACCGGTGTCGGTAAATCCCCGGTCAGAACTTCAGAGGCGTCGTGGTACATCGCCAGCAACGCGATGCGCTCAGGATTCACCTGCCCGTTGAATTTACGGTTTTTGATAGCGGCCAGCGCGTGCGCGACCATGGCGACCTGCAAACTGTGTTCAGACACGTTCTCTGTGCGCACGTTGCGCATCAGCGGCCAGCGGTTGATTAACTTCAGGCGGGAGAGATGGGCAAAAAAATGACTCTGACTCATAGATAACCTTTTGTCTTGCACTGCGACAGATTTCATTGTGCGGCGAGGGGAGGCAAGATGCAAATCAGGCTGCCCGTGGCAGCCTGATGGAGGTTTACTGATGATAACCGGAGAGGAAGCGTCCGAACCGGCTAATCGCCATTTCGAGGTCGTCTTCGCGCGGCAGGGTGACGATACGGACGTGGTCCGGCCACGGCCAGTTAAACGCGGTTCCCTGCACCAGCAGCACTTTTTCCTGTAACAGGAAGTCGAGCACCATTTTCTGGTCATCGTGAATATTGAAACGTTTAATATCGATTTTCGGGAACATATATAGCGCGCCGTTCGGCTTCACGCAGGAGACGCCAGGAATATCGTTAATCAACTCCCACGCGCGGTTACGCTGCTCATACAGACGCCCGCCGGGTACGATAAATTCGCTGATGCTCTGATAACCGCCGAGCGCTGTCTGAATGGCGTGTTGCGCCGGAACGTTAGCACACAGGCGCATCGAGGCGAGCATTTCCAGCCCTTCGATATAGCCTTTGGCGTGTTTTTTCGGGCCGTTCAGAACCATCCAGCCCTGACGGAAACCGGCAACGCGGTAGGTTTTCGACAGGCCGTTAAAGGTGACGGTCAGCAGATCCGGAGCCAGCGTAGCAATCGAGTGGTGTTGCGCCGCATCGTACAGAATCTTGTCGTAAATCTCATCGGCAAAGATGATCAGATTGTGCTGACGGGCGATCTCAACGATCTCCATCAACAGCTCTTTGGAATAGACGGCACCCGTTGGGTTGTTCGGGTTGATAATCACAATACCGCGCGTGCGCGGGGTGATTTTGGCGCGGATATCGTCGAGATCCGGGAACCAGTCGGACGATTCATCGCACAAATAGTGCACCGCTTTGCCGCTGGAAAGGGAAACGGCCGCTGTCCACAGCGGATAGTCCGGCGCAGGCACCAGCATTTCATCGCCGCTGTTAAGCAAAGCCTGCATCGCCTGGACGATCAGTTCAGAAACGCCGTTACCAATATAGATATCTTCAACGGTGACATCGCGCATCCCACGGGCCTGATAGTGCTGCATGATGGCCTTACGGGCGGAGTAGAGTCCTTTAGAATCACAGTAGCCTTGCGCCGTCGGCAGGTTACGGATCACATCAACGAGGATTTCATCCGGCGCGTCAAAGCCAAAGGGCGCGGGGTTACCAATGTTGAGTTTCAGGACTTTGTTGCCTTCCTCTTCAAGGCGCTTAGCCTCTTTAAGAACCGGACCGCGGATGTCGTAACAGACGTTATCTAATTTGCTGGATTTTTCGATAGGGGACATGAATCGTTGACCTTTTAGCTGTTATTGCCACTCCCTGCCGTGGAAGTCAGCACGGAACAATGTACTCCCACCGCGCTGCGTTTTGAAGGGTGTACAGAAGAAGATTTTGCTGGGATGCGAAAATAAGAGGTAATCTTTTTAGCTATCAGAAATGGAATTTGGTCGTGTAAAGCATTGCTTTGAGAGGTAAGTGCAGTTTATTATCTCGCACCATGTGGTTTTTAATGTATTTTACCCTGCTTAAAACCGCTGTACGACAGAGAAACGATGAGATCGCAATGATTTCTCCCGGTGACCTTTCGTAAAACCGGAATGCTTCTTAATATCTTTGGTGAATGATGGATTCGGCCAGAGGTTGCGCGTGTGAAAATATTGTTAAGCAATATTAATGGATAAACCTAATCTACATTAATGTTTATTTATTAATGATGCCTAAATCTTAACTTTCGTTAATTTTAATAAAATTAGTTTAGCCGTTAATCAACATGGATTAATCAGTAATGGTGTAATAATACTTATAAATAAAGTGGATTTGGGTTAAGATGTTGTCTCAGGAAAAGAGAGGAATGTTTACATTACTGTGTATTTTGCCTCGATTTTTCTGAATTAGTTGATTGTTATTGTTAGAATTATCTCTACTATACTGGATAGGCAACACCTTTACTGCTGTGCCCGTGTTGCGAGTAAAAGAGTGATGATGAGTAAGTTCTTTAATGGAATTTACTGAAATCAGCAAAATCTAAAAATATCCTGAACATTTAAGAGAATAAACATATCGTCATGGAACGTTGTTTCTGACTTCTGCTATACACCAGCCAATAACTATCTGTCAGGTAGTCTGCCGGTCGGCAGCTCCGCACGAGCAACTTGTAAGTGAATAGATATGATAAATGCAAATCGTCCGATACTAAATCTCGATCTCGATCTGCTGAGAACGTTTGTTGCGGTCGCTGATCTCAACACCTTTGCAGCCGCTGCTGCCGCTGTCTGCCGTACGCAATCGGCGGTCAGCCAACAGATGCAGCGACTGGAGCAACTGGTGGGCAAAGAACTCTTTGCACGCCACGGTCGTAATAAACTGTTAACTGAGCACGGGATCCAGTTACTGGGTTACGCCAGGAAGATTTTACGCTTCAATGATGAAGCATGTATGTCATTAATGTTTAGCAATCTTCAGGGCGTTTTAACGTTAGGCGCTTCTGATGAATCTGCTGATACGATATTGCCGTTTTTACTTAATCGGATCAGTTCGGTTTATCCGAAGCTTGCGCTGGATGTCAGCGTAAAACGAAATGCCTTCATGATTGATATGCTTAAAGACCATGAAGTTGATCTGGTTGTTACCACGCACTGTCCTGGACAATTTGATTGTCTGACATTACGAACGTCGCCAACGCACTGGTATTGCGCGGCAGAATATGTGCTGCAAAAAGGCGAGCCTATTCCGCTGGTATTGCTGGACGATCCTAGTCCGTTCCGCGATATGGTGTTGTCGGCTCTGAATGAAGCGAATATTCCGTGGCGTTTAGCGTACGTGGCTTCCACATTACCTGCAGTGCGTGCCGCCGTTAAAGCCGGACTTGGTGTGACCGCTCGCCCTGTTGAGATGATGAGCCCGGATTTACGCGTCTTAGGTAAATCTAATGGTTTACCTGCGCTGCCGGACACGGAATATCTGCTTTGCCATAACTCATCCAGCAACAACGAGCTGGCAAAAATCGTGTTTGAAGCGATGGTGAACTACCACAATCCATGGCAATTCGAGAATGTTACTCCCGAAGGGGGGGGCGATTCCCTGGTGGTTGAAGGGGATTTTGAGTGATCCCGATCCGATAATTGTCGTAACAATTTGTAAGTGTAAAAAAGAACCACTCGTGCGGTATTTCCGCAGAGTGGTTTTTTTTTGACAACAATAGCGCCATACTCTTTGAGGTTATTGTAAATAAGTCTTAATTATCATCGCGATGTATGGTTCTGCTCGATTTTTGAACGTAATGCGTTTTGTTATCTTCTCTGCGGCACTGATGTTAAAAAACCAGCAAAAATGTTGCCGTTTTTTTGATTGGATTAACAAAAGCGTGTCTCAGATCAAGAAAATACTCCCATTTGGGGGGAGGAATCAGCAGCAAATCCTGTCAAAATAGGAGGGTAATATTTCTTTTACTTCAAAACGGACACGATTCAACAGCATGCAGTTGACGTAAAGTCATCGACCCACCAGGGTTAAAGGGCATGAAATGTTAATGAGAATCGATCTATGTGATTTAATGTGAAGAAACCTTTGTTAAAGTTGACAAAAGGTTATAGAAAGGAGTAAAAAACCACATCATTTTGCTGTCTATGTCTCATTTCTGACAGTCGGTGTAAGGTTATTTGTTCCTCCCCATGAATCGATGTGATGTCCATCTGCCAGCAAGAGCAGAGCTGTAGATATCACTTTTGATGAGTAAGCAATGAGTATGTCAACATCCACAGAAGTCGTCGCTCATCACTGGGCATTCGCAATCTTTCTTATTGTTGCCATTGGCCTGTGCTGCCTGATGTTAATTGGCGGCTGGTTCCTGGGCGGTCGCGCCCGCGCAAGGCACAAAAACACCCCATTTGAATCGGGTATCGATTCGGTAGGTACTGCTCGCTTACGCTTGTCCGCCAAGTTCTATCTGGTGGCCATGTTCTTCGTCATTTTCGACGTTGAAGCGCTCTACCTGTTCGCATGGTCAACGTCAATCCGCGAAAGTGGATGGACTGGCTTTGTCGAAGCCGCAATTTTCATTTTAGTGCTACTGGCCGGTCTGGTGTACCTGGTGCGCATCGGCGCGCTGGACTGGACACCTGTGCGTTCACGCCGTGAACTGGTTAATCCGGAAAACAGTAACTCTAATCGTCAGCAGTAACAGCGAGGCAATAAGATGGATTATACGCTCACCCGCATAGATCCTAACGGTGAGAATGACCGTTACCCCCTGCAAAAACAGGAGATCGTAACCGACCCCCTGGAGCAAGAAGTCAACAAAAGCGTGTACATGGGCAAACTCGAACATGCCATGCACGATATGGTCAACTGGGGTCGTAAGAACTCCATCTGGCCATACAACTTTGGTCTTTCTTGCTGCTACGTTGAAATGGTGACGTCATTCACTGCGGTGCATGACGTTGCGCGTTTTGGTGCCGAGGTACTGCGTGCTTCCCCTCGTCAGGCTGACCTGATGGTGGTGGCCGGAACCTGCTTCACCAAAATGGCGCCAGTTATTCAGCGTCTTTATGACCAGATGCTCGAGCCGAAGTGGGTTATCTCCATGGGTGCCTGTGCAAACTCGGGTGGTATGTACGACATTTATTCCGTTGTGCAAGGCGTCGATAAGTTTATCCCGGTGGATGTTTACATCCCTGGCTGCCCGCCGCGTCCGGAAGCTTACATGCAGGCGCTGATGCTGCTGCAGGAGTCGATCGGTAAAGAACGCCGTCCGCTTTCCTGGGTCGTGGGCGACCAGGGCGTGTACCGCGCCAATATGCAGTCTGAGCGCGAGCGTAAACGCGGAGAACGTATTGCAGTCACCAATCTGCGTACGCCTGACGAAATTTAATTTGCGCCTGTGGGCCTGGGGCAAACCTTCGCATATCACTATACAAATAGCGCGAAGCCAGGCTTAACAGTCACCACGGACCATTTGCAATGGTGAACAATATGACCGACTTAACCGCGCAAGATGCCGCATGGCAAACCCGGGATCATCTCGATGACCCGGTCATTGGCGAACTGCGCAACCGTTTTGGGCCGGATGCCTTTACTGTTCAGGCCACCCGCACCGGGGTACCCGTTGTTTGGGTGAAGCGTGAACAATTGCTGGAAGCAGTTGATTTCTTAAAGAAATTACCTAAACCTTACGTCATGCTGTTTGACTTACACGGCATGGATGAGCGTCTTCGCACCCACCGTCACGGTTTACCCGCGGCGGATTTTTCCGTTTTCTACCACCTGATCTCAATAGACCGCAATCGGGATATCATGCTCAAGGTGGCATTGTCTGAAAACGACATGCATCTGCCGACGCTCACCAAACTTTTCCCTAACGCCAACTGGTATGAGCGTGAAACCTGGGAAATGTTCGGCATGACATTCGATGGCCACCCGCACCTGACGCGCATCATGATGCCGCAGACCTGGACCGGCCACCCGCTGCGTAAAGACTATCCGGCGCGCGCCACCGAATTCGATCCGTTTGAGCTGACCAAAGCCAAACAGGATCTGGAGATGGAAGCGCTGACTTTCAAGCCGGAAGACTGGGGCATGAAGCGCGGTACCGACAACGAGGACTTCATGTTCCTCAACCTCGGTCCAAACCACCCGTCTGCGCACGGTGCGTTCCGTATTATTCTTCAGCTCGACGGCGAAGAGATTGTCGACTGCGTGCCTGATGTCGGTTACCACCACCGTGGTGCTGAGAAGATGGGCGAGCGTCAGTCCTGGCACAGCTACATTCCGTACACCGACCGTATCGAGTACCTCGGCGGCTGCGTGAACGAAATGCCTTACGTGCTGGCCGTTGAGAAACTGGCGGGTATCACCGTACCGGATCGCGTTAACGTTATCCGCGTGATGCTGTCAGAACTGTTCCGTATCAACAGTCACCTGCTCTACATCTCCACGTTCATTCAGGACGTCGGGGCGATGACGCCGGTGTTCTTCGCGTTTACCGACCGTCAGAAAATCTACGATCTGGTTGAAGCAATTACGGGTTTCCGTATGCACCCGGCCTGGTTCCGTATTGGCGGCGTGGCACATGACCTGCCGCGCGGATGGGATCGTCTGCTGCGCGAATTCCTCGACTGGATGCCGAAGCGTCTGGCCTCTTACGAGAAAGCCGCGCTGCGTAACACCATCCTGATTGGCCGTTCCAAAGGCGTGGCCGCTTACGGCGCGAAAGAAGCGCTGGAGTGGGGCACCACCGGTGCTGGCCTGCGTGCGACGGGTATTGATTTCGACGTGCGTAAAGCCCGTCCATACTCTGGCTACGAAAACTTCGACTTCGAAGTCCCGGTTGGCGGCGGCGTATCCGACTGCTACACCCGCGTGATGCTGAAAGTCGAAGAGCTGCGCCAGAGTCTTCGCATCCTTGAGCAGTGCCTCAACAACATGCCGGAAGGCCCGTTCAAAGCGGATCACCCGCTGACAACGCCGCCACCGAAAGAGCGCACGCTGCAACATATCGAAACTCTGATCACTCACTTCCTGCAGGTTTCCTGGGGCCCGGTCATGCCGGCCAACGAATCCTTCCAGATGATTGAAGCGACCAAGGGTATTAACAGTTACTACCTGACCAGTGACGGCAGCACCATGAGCTATCGTACGCGTATCCGTACGCCGAGCTATGCGCACCTGCAGCAGATCCCGTCCGCCATTCGCGGCAGTCTGGTCTCCGACCTGATTGTGTATCTGGGTAGTATCGATTTTGTTATGTCAGATGTGGACCGCTAATTATGCACGAGAATCAACAACCACAAACCGAGGCTTTTGAGCTGAGTGCGGCAGAACGTGCGGCAATTGAGCACGAAATGCACCACTACGAAGACCCGCGTGCGGCATCCATTGAAGCGCTGAAAATCGTCCAGAAACAGCGTGGTTGGGTACCCGATGGCGCGATCTATGCGATCGCCGACGTGCTGGGTATCCCGGCAAGCGACGTGGAAGGGGTGGCAACATTCTACAGCCAGATCTTCCGCCAGCCGGTGGGCCGTCACGTTATTCGCTATTGCGACAGCGTCGTTTGCCATATCACCGGTTATCAGGGCATCCAGGCTGCACTCGAGAAGAAACTCGATATCAAGCCAGGACAGACGACCTTTGACGGTCGTTTCACGCTGCTGCCAACCTGCTGCCTGGGTAACTGCGACAAGGGGCCGAGCATGATGATTGATGAGGACACTCACAGCCATCTGACGCCGGAAGCAATTCCTGACCTGCTGGAGCGGTACAAATGAAAACAGTCATTCGCACTGCTGAAACCCATCCGCTGACCTGGCGTCTGCGCGATGACAAACAGCCGGTTTGGCTCGAAGAATACCAGAGCAAAAACGGTTACGAAGGGGCGCGTAAAGCGCTCTCAGGCATGGCGCCAGATGAGATCGTTAACGCGGTTAAAGATTCCGGCCTGAAAGGGCGCGGCGGTGCAGGCTTTTCCACCGGTCTTAAGTGGAGCCTGATGCCGAAAGACGAATCCATGAACATCCGTTACCTGCTGTGTAACGCCGATGAAATGGAGCCAGGCACCTATAAAGACCGCCTGCTGATGGAGCAGCTGCCGCACCTGCTGGTGGAAGGCATGCTGATCTCCGCGTTCGCACTGAAAGCCTATCGTGGTTACATCTTCCTGCGCGGCGAATACATCGAAGCGGCAGAGCACCTGCGCCGCGCGATTGCAGAAGCGACCGAAGCGGGCCTGCTGGGCAAAAACATTCTCGGCACCGGTTTTGATTTTGAGCTGTTCGTGCACACGGGCGCAGGGCGTTATATCTGTGGTGAAGAGACCGCACTGATTAACTCCCTCGAAGGCCGCCGCGCGAACCCACGCTCCAAGCCGCCTTTCCCGGCAAGTTCCGGCGTCTGGGGTAAACCGACCTGTGTCAACAACGTCGAAACCCTGTGTAACGTACCGGCTATTCTCGCTAACGGCGTGGAGTGGTATCAGAACATTTCGACCAGCAAAGACGCGGGCACCAAGCTGATGGGCTTCTCCGGCCGCGTCAAAAACCCTGGCCTTTGGGAACTGCCGTTCGGTACTACCGCACGCGAAATCCTCGAAGACTATGCGGGCGGGATGCGCGATGGCCTGAAATTTAAAGCCTGGCAACCGGGTGGGGCAGGGACCGATTTCCTGACCGAAGCCCACCTCGATCTGCCAATGGAATTTGAAAGCATTGGTAAAGCAGGCAGCCGTCTGGGTACGGCGCTGGCGATGGCCGTGGACCATGAAATTGGCATGGTGTCGCTGGTGCGTAACCTGGAAGAGTTCTTCGCGCGCGAATCCTGCGGCTGGTGTACGCCATGCCGTGATGGTTTGCCATGGAGCGTGAAAATTCTGCGCGCTATCGAGCGCGGCGAAGGCCAGCCGGGCGATATCGAGACACTTGAGCAACTGTGTCGATTCCTCGGTCCGGGCAAAACCTTCTGTGCCCACGCACCAGGTGCCGTTGAGCCATTGCAGAGCGCGATTAAATATTTCCGCGACGAATTCGAAGCAGGCATCAAGCAGCAGTTCAGCAATACCCATTTGATTAATGGTATTCAGCCGAACCTGCTGAAAGCGCGCTGGTAGCGATACTGAATTTTGATTAACGCTCAGTCTCTGACTGAGCCAACTGGAAGCATGCTAATGGCTACGATTCATGTAGACGGCAAAGAATACGAGGTCAACGGGGCCGACAACCTGCTAGAAGCTTGTCTGTCTCTCGGCCTTGATATTCCGTATTTTTGCTGGCATCCGGCGCTGGGCAGCGTCGGTGCTTGCCGCCAGTGTGCGGTGAAGCAATATCAAAACGCGGAAGACACGCGTGGGCGCCTGGTGATGTCCTGTATGACACCAGCGACCGAAGGCACCTTTATTTCGATTGAAGACGAAGAAGCGAAACAGTTCCGCGAGAGCGTCGTGGAATGGTTGATGACCAACCACCCGCACGACTGTCCGGTTTGTGAAGAGGGCGGTAACTGCCATCTTCAGGATATGACCGTGATGACCGGTCATAGCTTCCGTCGCTATCGCTTTACTAAACGTACCCACCGTAATCAGGATCTGGGGCCGTTCATCTCTCACGAAATGAACCGCTGCATCGCCTGCTATCGCTGCGTGCGTTACTACAAAGATTACGCAGACGGTCAGGATCTTGGCGTGTATGGTGCACATGACAACGTCTACTTTGGTCGTCCGGAAGACGGTACGCTCGAAAGCGAATTCTCCGGTAACCTGGTAGAAATCTGCCCGACCGGCGTCTTCACCGATAAAACGCACTCCGAGCGTTACAACCGTAAGTGGGACATGCAGTTTGCACCAAGCATCTGCCAGCAGTGTTCCCTTGGCTGTAACACCAGCCCGGGCGAGCGCTATGGTGAACTGCGTCGTATCGAAAACCGTTACAACGGTACCGTAAACCACTACTTCCTCTGCGACCGTGGTCGTTTCGGCTATGGCTATGTGAACCTGAAAGACCGTCCGCGTCAGCCGGTTCAGCGTCGTGGCGATGACCTGATCACCCTCAACGCTGAACAAGCGATGCAGGGCGCGGCAGATATTCTGCGCCAGTCGAAGAAAGTGATCGGTATCGGCTCCCCGCGCGCCAGCGTCGAAAGCAACTTTGCGCTGCGTGAGCTGGTGGGTGCGGATAACTTCTACACCGGTATCGCCAACGGCGAGCAGGAACGTCTACAGCTGGTGCTGAAAGTGCTGCGTGAAGGCGGTATTCGTACCCCGGCGCTGCGAGAAATCGAATCCTATGACGCGGTGCTGGTGCTGGGCGAAGATCTGACTCAGACCGGTGCACGCGTTGCGCTGGCCGTACGTCAGGCGGTGAAAGGTAAAGCACGTGAAATGGCAGCGGCCCAGAAAGTGGCTGACTGGCAGATTGCGGCAATCCTGAACATCGGCCAGCGTGCCAAACATCCGCTGTTTGTGACGAACGTCGACAACACGCGTCTGGACGACATCGCGGCGTGGACCTATCGCGCACCGGTGGAAGATCAGGCGCGCCTCGGTTTTGCTATTGCTCACGCGCTGGATAACAGTGCTCCGGCCGTTGAAGGCCTGGATCGTGACCTGCAAAACAAGATCGACGTGATCGTTCAAGCTCTGGCCGGTGCGAAAAAACCACTGATTATTTCCGGCACCAACGCCGGCAGCCCTGATGTGATTCAGGCGGCGGCAAACGTGGCTAAAGCGCTGAAAGGGCGTGGGACAGACGTGGGTGTGACCATGATTGCGCGCGCAGTGAACAGCGTCGGTCTGGGACTGATTGGCGGCGGTTCTCTGGAAGCGGCGTTAAGCGAACTCGAATCGGGTGCGGCTGACGGCGTTATCGTACTTGAGAACGACTTGCATCGTCATGCTTCTGCGGCTCGCGTGGATGCCGCTCTGTCTAAAGCGCCGTTGGTGATGGTAATCGACCATCAGCGCACCGCGATTATGGACAAAGCGCACCTCGTGCTCTCAGCGGCAAGCTTCGCCGAAAGCGACGGTACGGTTATCAACAACGAAGGTCGCGCACAGCGTTTCTTCCAGGTTTATGACCCGTCTTATTACGACAGCAACACCGTGATGCTGGAAAGCTGGCGCTGGCTGCACTCGCTGCACAGCACCGTAGAAAACCGTCAGGTGGACTGGACGCAGCTCGATGATGTGATCGATGCCGTGGTTGCAAAACTGCCGCAGTTGGCGGGCATTAAAGAAGCCGCGCCGGACGCGAGCTTCCGCATTCGCGGCCAGAAACTGGCCCGTGAACCGCACCGTTACAGTGGTCGTACCGCGATGCGCGCGAATATCAGCGTGCACGAACCACGTCAGCCGCAGGATAAAGACACGATGTTCGCCTTCTCCATGGAAGGGAACAACCAACCGTCTGCACCGCGCTCTCAGGTTCCGTTCGCATGGGCACCAGGCTGGAACTCCCCGCAGGCATGGAACAAGTTCCAGGCGGAAGTGGGCGGCTCTCTGCGCCACGGTGACCCAGGTGTCCGTCTGATCGAAGCGAGCGAAACGGGTCTGGATTACTTCACGACCGTTCCGGCGAGTTTCGAAGCGCAGGAAGGCAACTGGCGTATCGCGCCGTACTACCATCTGTTCGGTAGTGACGAGATGTCCCAGCGCTCTCCGGTATTCCAGACGCGTATGCCGCAGCCTTACATCAAGCTCAATCCGGCGGATGCCGCGAAGCTTGGCGTCAACGCGGGCAGCCAGGTCTCCTTTAGCTATGAAGGCCAGACCATCAGTCTGCCGCTGGTTATCGCCGAAGGTCTGACAGCAGGGCAGGTGGGTCTGCCGATGGGTCTGCCGGGCATCGCTCCGGTACTGGCGGGCGCGCGTCTTGATAATCTGCAGGAGGCACAAGCATGAGTTGGTTAACGCCGGATCTCATCGAAATTCTGTTAAGCATTCTCAAGGCGGTGGTCATTCTGCTGGTGGTTGTCACCTGCGGCGCGTTCATGAGCTTTGGTGAACGCCGTCTGCTCGGTCTGTTCCAGAACCGTTACGGACCGAACCGCGTGGGCTGGGGTGGTTCACTCCAGCTGGTCGCGGACATGATCAAGATGTTCTTTAAAGAAGACTGGATCCCGAAATTCTCGGATCGCGTCATCTTTACTCTGGCACCGATGATCGCCTTTACCTCACTGCTGCTGGCCTTTGCTATCGTCCCGGTCAGTCCGACCTGGGTGGTCGCTGACCTGAATATCGGGATCTTGTTCTTCCTGATGATGGCGGGTCTTGCGGTGTACGCGGTGCTGTTTGCGGGCTGGTCCAGTAACAACAAATACTCGCTGCTGGGTGCGATGCGTGCGTCTGCGCAGACCCTGAGCTACGAAGTGTTCCTGGGTCTTTCCCTGATGGGCGTGGTGGCGCAGGCCGGTTCATTCAACATGACAGACATCGTCAACAACCAGGCCGACATCTGGAACGTCATTCCGCAGTTCTTTGGTTTTGTCACCTTTGCTATCGCGGGCGTGGCGGTGTGTCACCGTCACCCATTTGACCAGCCAGAAGCCGAGCAGGAACTGGCCGACGGTTATCACATTGAATATTCCGGTATGAAATTCGGTCTGTTCTTCGTGGGCGAGTACATCGGTATCGTCACCATTTCCGCGTTGATGGTAACGCTGTTCTTTGGTGGCTGGCATGGCCCGTTCTTACCGCCGTTCATCTGGTTCGCGCTGAAAACCGCGTTCTTCATGATGATGTTCATTTTGATTCGCGCCTCATTACCGCGTCCGCGTTATGACCAGGTAATGTCCTTCGGCTGGAAAGTGTGCCTGCCGCTGACGCTAGTCAACTTGTTGGTAACGGCAGCTGTCATTCTCTGGCAGCAGCCATAAGGGGCAATAGACCATGACCTTAAAAGAATTATTGGTAGGTTTCGGCACCCAGGTACGCAGTATCTGGATGATCGGCCTGCACGCGTTTGCAAAACGCGAAACCCAGATGTATCCGGAAGAGCCGGTCTATCTGCCGCCGCGCTACCGTGGCCGTATCGTGCTGACCCGCGATCCGGACGGCGAAGAGCGCTGCGTTGCCTGTAACCTGTGTGCGGTAGCCTGTCCGGTCGGCTGTATCTCTTTGCAGAAAGCAGAGACCAAAGACGGCCGCTGGTACCCTGAGTTCTTCCGCATTAACTTCTCACGCTGCATCTTCTGCGGTCTGTGTGAAGAAGCGTGCCCAACCACGGCGATTCAGCTGACTCCAGATTTCGAACTGGGTGAGTACAAGCGTCAGGACCTGGTGTACGAGAAAGAGGATCTGCTGATTTCCGGTCCGGGCAAATACCCGGAATATAACTTCTACCGGATGGCGGGTATGGCAATCGACGGCAAAGATAAGGGCGAAGCAGAGAACGAAGCTAAGCCTATCGACGTCAAGAGCCTGTTACCGTAAGGAGAGGGCAATGGAATTCGCTTTTTATATCTGTGGCCTTATCGCCATCCTGGCCACGCTGCGAGTGATTACGCACACCAATCCGGTGCATGCGTTGCTTTACTTAATCATTTCGCTTCTGGCCATTTCCGGCGTGTTCTTCGCGCTGGGCGCCCACTTTGCGGGTGCGCTGGAGATCATCGTCTACGCCGGGGCCATTATGGTTCTGTTCGTGTTCGTCGTCATGATGCTGAACCTGGGCGGCTCTGAAATTGAACAAGAGCGTCAGTGGTTGAAACCGCAGGTATGGATTGGCCCGGCGATTCTGTCGGCCATCATGCTGGCAGTGATCGTTTACGCAATTCTCGGCGTGAACGATCAGGGTATCGACGGTACGCCGATCAGCGCGAAAGCGGTCGGTATCACGCTGTTTGGTCCGTACGTACTGGCTGTTGAACTGGCGTCGATGCTGCTGCTGGCGGGTCTGGTTGTTGCCTTCCACGTTGGCCGCGAAGATCGTGCGGGCGAAGTGCTGAGCAACCGTGCGAATGACAGCGCGAAAAGAAAAACGGAGGAGCGCGCATGATCCCCTTAACACATGGACTGATCCTCGCCGCGATTTTGTTCGTTCTGGGCTTAACCGGTCTGGTTATCCGACGCAATCTGCTGTTTATGCTGATCGGTCTGGAAATCATGATCAACGCTTCCGCGCTGGCCTTTGTGGTCGCCGGTAGCTACTGGGGCCAGACCGATGGTCAGGTGATGTATATTCTTGCCATCAGCCTCGCGGCTGCCGAAGCGAGTATTGGCCTGGCGCTGTTGCTGCAGCTCCATCGTCGCCGCCAGAACCTGAACATCGATTCAGTAAGTGAGTTGCGTGGATGAACATGCTTGCCTTAACCATTATTTTCCCGTTGATCGGCTTTGTGCTGCTGGCTTTCTCACGCGGTCGCTGGTCGGAAAATCTGTCTGCCACCGTGGGCATCGGCTCTATCGGCCTGGCTGCGCTGGTCACCGCTTACGCGGGTATCGACTTCTTTAACAACGGCAAGCAGGCGTTCAGCCTGCCGCTGTGGACCTGGATGTCGGTCGGCGATTTCAACATCGGTTTCAGCCTGGTACTGGATGGTCTCTCCCTGACCATGCTCTCCGTGGTCACCGGCGTTGGTTTCCTGATCCACATGTTCGCCTCCTGGTATATGCGCGGTGAAGAGGGTTACTCCCGCTTCTTCGCCTACACCAACCTGTTTATCGCCAGCATGGTTGTTCTGGTGCTGGGTGATAACCTGCTGCTGATGTATCTCGGCTGGGAAGGCGTGGGTCTCTGTTCTTACCTGCTGATCGGTTTCTACTACACCGATCCGAAGAATGGCGCAGCGGCCATGAAAGCGTTCGTCGTGACCCGTGTGGGTGACGTGTTCCTCGCTTTCGCTCTGTTCATTCTTTACAACGAACTGGGCACGCTGAACTTCCGCGAAATGGTGGAACTGGCGCCAGCGCACTTCGAAGCAGGCAACAACATGCTGACGTGGGCAACGCTGATGCTGCTGGGTGGTGCCGTGGGTAAATCCGCGCAGCTGCCGTTGCAGACCTGGCTTGCGGACGCGATGGCAGGCCCAACGCCTGTCTCCGCGCTGATCCACGCCGCGACCATGGTGACCGCCGGTGTCTATCTGATTGCCCGTACCCATGGCCTGTTCCTGATGACGCCGGAAATTCTGCACCTTGTCGGTATCGTCGGTGCGGTAACTCTGGTGCTGGCGGGCTTTGCCGCGCTGGTTCAGACGGACATCAAACGCGTTCTCGCTTACTCCACCATGAGCCAGATTGGTTACATGTTCCTGGCGCTGGGCGTGCAGGCATGGGACGCAGCGATCTTCCACCTGATGACGCACGCGTTCTTTAAAGCGCTGCTGTTCCTCTCGTCCGGCTCCGTCATTCTGGCGTGCCATCACGAGCAGAACATCTTCAAGATGGGCGGTCTGCGCAAATCGATTCCGCTGGTGTATGTCTGCTTCCTGGTGGGCGGCGCGGCGCTGTCGGCACTGCCGATCATCACTGCGGGCTTCTTCAGTAAGGACGAAATCCTTGCGGGTGCCATGGCAAATGGTCATATCAATCTGATGGTGGCAGGTCTGGTCGGTGCGTTCATGACCTCCCTGTATACCTTCCGTATGATTTTCATCGTCTTCCACGGTAAAGAACAAATTCACGCTCACGCAGGGAAGGGGATTACTCACCACCTGCCGCTGCTGGTTCTGCTGGTGCTCTCTACCTTCGTTGGCGCGATGATTGTGCCACCGTTGCAGGGCGTACTGCCGGATACTACCGAGCTTGAGCACGGTCGCGTTCTGACGCTTGAAATCACCTCCGGTGTGGTCGCTATCGCAGGCATTCTGATTGCTGCATGGCTGTGGCTGGGCAAACGTACTCTGGTGACGGCTGTCGCTAACAGTGCGCCAGGCCGTCTGCTGGGCACCTGGTGGTACAACGCGTGGGGCTTCGACTGGCTGTACGACATGATCTTCGTTAAGCCGTTCCTGGGCGTTGCATGGTTGCTGAAACGCGATCCGATGAACTCCATGATGAACATCCCGGCAGTGCTGTCCCGCTTTGCAGGTAAAGGCCTGCTGTTGAGCGAGAACGGCTATCTGCGCTGGTATGTGGCATCCATGAGCATTGGTGCGGTCGTCGTGCTGGCGCTGCTGATGGTGTTGCGTTGATCTGAGATTGGGTTTGCCCGGTGGTACAAGCCGGGTCTACAAGAGCGTAGGTCGGATAAGCGTGAGTGCCACCCGACATAACAAACCCAGTCCGAAGTGAATGTTCCATGAGAATTCGTTGAAAATCGGCCCCGGCTGGGGCCTTAAAAAGGAATAAAAATCGCCATGTTACTACCCTGGCTAATATTAATTCCCTTCATTGGTGGGTTCCTGTGCTGGCAGACCGAACGCTTTGGCGTGAAGATGCCGCGCTGGATTGCGCTGATCACCATGGGATTGACGCTCGCGCTTGGTCTGCAACTGTGGTTGCAGGGCGGCTATTCTCTGACCCAGTCTGCGGGTATTCCGCAGTGGCAGTCTGAATTTATCCTGCCGTGGATACCGCGCTTTGGTATCACAATCCACCTCGCCATCGACGGTCTGTCGCTGCTGATGGTGGTGTTGACCGGTCTGCTCGGCGTTCTGGCGGTGCTCTGTTCCTGGAACGAGATTCAAAAATACCAGGGCTTCTTCCACCTGAACCTGATGTGGATCCTGGGCGGCGTTATCGGCGTGTTCCTTGCCATCGACATGTTCCTGTTCTTCTTCTTCTGGGAGATGATGTTGGTGCCGATGTACTTCCTGATCGCGCTGTGGGGCCATAAGGCATCCGACGGTAAAACGCGTATCACGGCGGCCACCAAGTTCTTCATCTACACCCAGGCGAGTGGTCTGGTGATGTTGATTGCCATCCTGGCGCTGGTGTTCGTGCACTACAACGCGACTGGTGTCTGGACCTTCAACTATCAGGACCTGCTGAAAACGCCAATGTCTCACGGCGTCGAATACCTGCTGATGCTGGGCTTCTTCATTGCGTTTGCGGTGAAAATGCCGGTGGTTCCACTGCACGGCTGGCTGCCAGACGCGCACTCCCAGGCACCCACGGCGGGTTCCGTTGACCTGGCGGGGATCTTGCTGAAAACCGCGGCCTACGGTCTGCTGCGCTTTGCGCTGCCGCTGTTCCCGAACGCCTCCGCGGAGTTTGCACCGATTGCGATGTGGCTCGGTGTGATTGGTATCTTCTACGGCGCATGGATGGCTTTCACGCAGTACGACATCAAACGTCTTATCGCGTACACCTCCGTTTCCCACATGGGCTTCGTGCTGATTGCCATCTACACCGGCAGCCAGCTGGCGTACCAGGGGGCGGTGATTCAGATGATTGCACACGGTCTGTCTGCGGCGGGTCTCTTCATCCTCTGTGGTCAGCTGTACGAACGTCTGCATACCCGTGACATGCGCATGATGGGCGGTCTGTGGAGCAAAATTAAGTGGTTGCCAGCCCTGTCGATGTTCTTCGCTGTGGCGACGCTGGGTATGCCGGGTACCGGTAACTTTGTCGGCGAATTCATGATTCTGTTCGGCAGCTTTAAAGTGGTTCCGGTCATTACGGTTATCTCCACTTTCGGCCTGGTCTTCGCGTCCGTTTACTCGCTGGCGATGCTGCATCGCGCTTACTTCGGTAAAGCGAAGAGCCAAATCGCGGCGCAAGAACTGCCGGGAATGTCGCTGCGCGAACTGTTCATCGTTCTGCTGCTGGTCGTACTGCTGGTGCTGCTGGGCTTCTATCCGCAGCCGATTCTGGATACCTCGCATTCCGCGATGGGTAATATCCAGCAGTGGTTTGTTAATTCTGCTTCTAATACAAGGCTGTAAATCGCCATGACAATAACTCCACAACAACTGATCGCGCTGCTACCGCTGCTGATCGTCGGATTGACGGTGGTGGTTGTGATGCTCTCCATTGCGTGGCGACGCAATCACTTCCTGAATGCCACACTGTCGGTTTTAGGTCTGAACGCTGCGTTAGTCTCCCTCTGGTTTGTTGGCCAGGCGGGCGCAATGGATGTCACCCCGCTGATGCGCGTTGACGGTTTTGCGATGCTGTACACCGGGCTGGTCCTGCTGGCGAGCCTGGCGACCTGCACCTTTGCGTATCCATGGCTCGAAGGCTACAACGACAACAAAGAAGAGTTTTACCTGCTGGTTCTGATTGCCGCCCTCGGCGGGATCCTGCTGGCGAACGCGAACCATCTCGCGGCCCTGTTCCTCGGTATTGAGTTGATCTCACTGCCGCTGTTCGGCCTGATTGGTTATGCGTTCCGTCAGAAGCGCTCTCTGGAAGCGAGTATCAAGTATACGATTCTGTCTGCTGCCGCCTCGTCTTTCCTGCTGTTTGGTATGGCACTGCTGTACGCACAGTCCGGTAACCTGTCGTTCGTGGCGCTCGGTAAGAGCCTCGGCGACAACATGCTGCACGAACCGCTGCTGCTGGCGGGTCTGGGCATGATGATTGTCGGTCTTGGCTTTAAACTCTCTCTGGTTCCGTTCCACCTGTGGACGCCAGACGTGTATCAGGGCGCTCCGGCTCCTGTCTCTACCTTCCTGGCGACAGCGAGTAAAATCGCGATCTTCGGTGTGGTAATGCGTCTGTTCCTGTACGCTCCAGTGGGTGACAGCGAAGCGGTGCGCGTGGTGCTTGGCATTATCGCCTTCGCCTCCATCATCTTCGGTAACCTGATGGCGCTGAGCCAGACCAACATCAAGCGTCTGCTTGGTTACTCGTCTATCTCCCACCTGGGTTATCTGCTGGTGGCGCTGATTGCCCTGCAGAGCGGCTCCATGTCGATGGAAACCGTCGGTGTTTACCTGGCCGGTTACCTGTTCAGCAGCCTCGGCGCGTTCGGCGTCGTGAGTTTGATGTCCAGTCCGTACCGTGGTCCGGATGCCGATTCACTGTTCTCCTACCGTGGTCTGTTCTGGCACCGTCCGATTCTGTCTGCGGTAATGACGGTGATGATGCTGTCACTGGCGGGTATCCCGATGACGCTGGGCTTTATCGGTAAGTTCTACGTGCTGGCTGTCGGTGTACAGTCTGGCCTGTGGTGGCTGACGGCTGCGGTGGTTATTGGCTCCGCAATCGGTCTGTACTACTACCTGCGTGTGGCGGTGAGCCTGTATCTGTCGGCGCCACAGCAGCTGAATCGCGATGCACCAACCAACTGGCAGTACAGCGCCGGCGGTATTGTGGTGCTGATCTCCGCGCTGCTGGTACTGATCTTCGGTATCTATCCGCAGCCGCTGATCACCCTGGTGCAGCATGCGATGCCGCTGATGTAATGGTCTCAGACATAAAAAAACCCGCCTCGGCGGGTTTTTTATTGCGGGTGAGCAAAGCGCTACCCGGCAATCAGACTCAAATCAAGCCAGTTGTTTGCGGCTAATCAGCGGCCCATCAATCTTCTTCATCGAACGATCCAGCACTTCCTCAATCACCGATGACAGCTCGTTAAGCTCAAACTTCGCCACGTAGCCATCGGCCTTCACCTTGCGGATATGGTCTTCGTTGGCGTTTCCGGACAGGGAGGAGTGGATCACCACCGGAATATGCTTGAGGATCTCGTCGGATTTGATTTTGCGCGTCAGCGTAAATCCGTCCATCTCCGGCATCTCGAGGTCGGTCAGCACCAGCGCGATTTTATCGGTGATCGGCACGCCTTCGGCCTGCGCCTGTGCAGCCAGCACGCCAATTTTTTCCCACGCTTCTTTGCCGGTGATATGCAGCTGGGCCGGGATGTTCATCGCCTCCAGCCCTTTTTCCAGCATGGAGCGGGCAACCTTAGAATCTTCCGCCACAATCGCCACCGCGCCAGGCTTGATGTTGAATTTGCTGATTTTGAGGTTATTGGCGTGCAGATCGTGGTTCGCCGGAGTGATGTCATACAAAATCTGCTCAACGTCCAGCACCATCGCCAGATCGTTGGTATCCGTCTCTTCATCGAGGCAGGCGATGCTGGTGATGTAGCGTCCGCTGACGGCGGTTTCCGCCGCATGAACCTGCTTCCAGTCCAGACGCATGATGTTTTCTACCGACTCCACGGCAAACGCCTGCACGCTACGGGCATACTCAGTGATCAGCAGAATGTTCAAACCGGTGGCGGGTTTACAGCCGGCCACCGCCGAAAGATCGATGACCGGGATCACCTGATCGCGAATATTCACCATTCCCATCAGCGGCGACTTCATGCCCGCGGGTTTGGTGAATTCCGGCATCGGTACAATTTCACGCAGCTTAAAAACGTTAATGCCAAACAGCTCAGACTTGTTCTCATTCAACGAGGTACCGAGGCGGAACAGCAACAGTTCAAACCGGTTCGACAGGGTCAGATTGGCCCTGTCATCAATATCTTTCTGGAAATTATCCATTTTACCCTCAAGTGAGATGCTTGCCTTTTAATCGTTATCGGCACGCCGAGGGAAAAGTGAAGGGCTAAACGCAAACCTGCATGAAATCGTGGGCCAGCTCGCACTCCTTGAACACTTCCCGGCACTCCGCCAGCAGCGCCGCGCAGCCCTGGGCATCGTAGCGAGAGCTGACGTGGGTGACGATCAGTTTCTGCACGCCTGCATCTCTGGCAAGGGTTGCCGCCTGACGCGTAGAGCTGTGCCCACGGCTGTTGGCTTTCTCTTCCATCGCTGTCTCAAGGGTCGCCTCGTGGACCAGCAGGTCAACGTTGTGCGCCAGAAGCAGCGCTTCAGGGCAGGGCGCCGTATCGCCAAAGATCGCCACTTTTTTACCGGGAACCGGGGCCGCGAGATAGGCCTGACCGTCAACAACGCGTCCGTCATCCAGTGTCACGGTTTCGCCATTTTTCAGCTGCTGGAACAGCGGGCCTGGTTTGATGCCGTCGGCAATCAGCGCGGCAGCGTCCAGTGCGCCGGGTTTGTCGTGTTCTTCCACACGATAGCCATAGCACTCCACCGGATGATTCAGCGGCTGCGCGGTCACCGTAAAACGCGCGTCCTGGAATACCACGCCTTCAGCGATCTCTATCACCTCCAGCGGATAATCGGTCCACGATCCGCTCAGGCGCAGGGTGGTCTCGACAAACGCCTGAATGCCCTTCGGACCGTAGATCGTCAGCGGTCTGGCGTTTCCGGCCATCGAGCGGCTGCACAGCAGCCCTGGTAGGCCAAACAGGTGGTCGCCGTGCAGGTGAGTGATAAAAATTTTATCCAGCTTGCCGGGGTGATACGCGGTGTGTAACAGCTGATGCTGCGTCCCTTCACCACAGTCGAAAAGCCATAAACCCGCGTGCGTCGGGTGCTGTAGATCGAGCAGGATTGCCGTCACATTTCGTGATCGGGTTGGCACACCGGCGGACGTACCGAGAAAAATCAGTTCCATAACATCATCAGACTCTATGACTCACGAGAAGTGTTTAGTATAACGGGATGATACTTAAGAAGGAGCCTGACATGATCCAGTGGCAAGATTTACATCACAGTGAACTGACCGTTTCCGCCCTTTACGCGTTACTCAAATTACGTTGCGAAGTGTTTGTCGTCGAACAGACCTGCCCCTATCAGGATATCGACGGCGATGACCTGGTCGGTGAGAACCGCCATATCCTCGGCTGGAAAGATGACGCGCTGGTGGCGTATGCGAGGATTCTGAAAAGTGAAGACGATTTCGACCCGGTGGTGATTGGTCGGGTGATCATCAGCAGCAACGCGCGAGGAGAAAAACTCGGCTATAAGCTGATGGAACAGACGCTCGAATCCTGCAAAAAACAGTGGCCAGACAAGGCGTTATATCTCGGCGCGCAGGCGCATCTGCAGCCATTCTATGCCCACTTTGGGTTCGCCCCGGTAACAGAGGTGTACGACGAAGACGGTATTCCACATATCGGCATGGCGAGGGAAGCGAAACAGGCGTAATAGCCTGTCGTTGTCTATAGTTAGGGACTGAAGCACTCACATGGAGAAAAATATGTCATTTCAATCCTGGGATTCCCGTATCGACGACGACCTGGCGCTGCTTAGTGAAACACTGGAAGAGGTGCTGCGTTCTTCAGGCGACCCGGCAGACCAAAAGTATATTGAGCTGAAAGCGCGTGCTGAACAGGCGCTGGAAGAGGTCAAACACCGCGTCAGCAATGCCTCCGACAACTACTATTACCGCGCCAAAAAAGCGGTCTATCGTGCCGATGATTACGTGCATGAAAAACCGTGGCAGGGCATTGGCGTAGGGGCGGCTGCCGGCCTGGTGCTGGGGCTTCTGCTCTCCCGCCGCTAAGTTTATGCAAAAACGGTGACCCCTCCCTAAACGTGGGTACTGCTTTTTACGGTAAGTACCCCGTATAATGTGAGGTTTTAACAGGGAGAGGTCAGCGTGCATTCGATTTCAATTGCGATTGAACGTCTTGGTCATTTTCTGGCTCAAGCGTTTCCGCCCACACCCGGCACGCGTCATGTCGAGGTCTCTTTCCCGTTAAACGATGCCTTCGATCCCCTGGCCTGGCTGGGCGCTCAGGTGGCCTATCCTCAGTTTTACTGGCAACAGCGTAGTGGTGAGGAAGAGCTGGCCGCCCTCGGCGCGGTGCACCATTTCTCGTCACTCTCGCTCGCCCGTCAGTTTCTCCAGACTCACGAACTTTCCGATGACACCCGCATTTGCGGCCTGAATGCGTTTGCTCCTGAAAAGAGCCACCTGTTTCTGCCGCGCCTGCTCTGGCTGCGGCTGGGGGGCGTGGCTACACTGCGACTGAACCTGTCGAGCGACCATTCGCTTGCGGATGATGCGCAGCAGGCGAGAGCCTTTTTACAGCAGCTCTCACCCGCCAGAACAATTACCCCGCTCGCTCCGCACAAGGTGCGCGAAACGCATCTGCCTGAAAAACCGGAGTGGCTGCGGCTGATTTCGCAGGCCACCGAGACCATTGCCAGTGGCGCATTCGAAAAAGTGGTGCTGGCGCGGGCGACGGATTTGCACTTTGACCGGGGCATCAATGCTATCGCTCTGATGGCTGCCAGCCGTCGCCTGAACTTCAACTGTTACCACTTCTGCATAGTATTCGACGCCCACAGCGCGTTTATGGGCTCCTCGCCGGAGCGCTTGTGGCGTCGACGCGGCAACCACCTTCGCACCGAAGCGCTGGCGGGCACCGTGGCCAGCCATCCTGACGATCGCCAGGCTCAGCATCTGGGTGAATGGCTGCTGGCCGACGACAAAAATCAGCGTGAAAACATGCTGGTGGTTGAAGACATCTGTCAGCGGCTACAGCACCATACCCAGGCGCTGGAAGTGCTTCCGGCGCAAATCGTTCGTCTGCGCAAGGTGCAGCATCTGCGCCGCTGTATCTGGACCAAGTTAAAACACCCCGATGACGAGCAGTGCCTCCAGCTATTGCAGCCGACGGCTGCTGTCGCCGGTTTGCCGCGCCTGTCAGCGCGCGATTTTATTCAGACACATGAACCGTTCGACCGGGAGTGGTACGCCGGATCGGCCGGATACCTCTCTTTGGCACAAAGTGAGTTTTGCGTGGCGCTTCGCAGCGCGCGCGTCAGTGATTCAGCAGTCAGACTGTACGCCGGGGCAGGGATTGTCAGTGGGTCCGTGCCTGAGGACGAGTGGCAGGAGATAGAAAACAAAGCCGCAGGGCTGAGAACACTGCTCCTTATGGATTAATACTGAGTCGCACATTCCCGATTCATATCAAAATTCAATCACTCTCTATTATTTATACTGTGTCTTAATATTGATACCGGACAATTTCATGTCAGTAAGTTCTTTTAACCGCCGCTGGGCGACGGTCATTCTTGAAGCCCTGACGCGCCATGGCGTCAGGCATGTGTGTATTGCGCCGGGCTCACGTTCTACGCCGCTGACGCTGGCGGCGGCAGAAAACCGGGCGTTTATACATCACACCCATTTTGATGAACGCGGTCTTGGTCATCTGGCGCTCGGGCTGGCAAAAGTCAGCCAGGCACCCGTGGCGGTGATTGTGACGTCCGGTACGGCGGTGGCAAATCTCTATCCGGCTCTGATTGAAGCCGGGCTGACGGGCGAAAAACTCATTCTCCTCACCGCGGACCGACCGCCTGAACTGATCGACTGCGGCGCCAACCAGGCGATCCGCCAGCCGGGTATCTTTGCTTCTCATCCATCCCAGTCGATCGCGTTACCGCGCCCGACTCAGGACATTCCCGCCAGCTGGCTGGTGTCGACGCTTGATAACGCGCTCGGCTCCCTGCGCAGTGGCGCACTGCACATTAACTGCCCGTTCGCCGAACCGCTGTACGGCGAAATGGACGACACCGGCGTTGAGTGGCAGCAAGCCCTCGGCAACTGGTGGCGCAGCGATAAACCCTGGCTGCGCGTACAAACTCATCTTGAAAGCGCCAGACAGCGCGACTGGTTTTTCTGGCGACAAAAGCGCGGCGTCGTTCTCGCCGGGCGCATGAGCGCCGCCGAAGGCAAACTAGTGGCCGAATGGGCGCAAACCCTGGGCTGGCCGCTGATTGGCGATGTGCTTTCGCAAACCGGGCAGCCGCTGCCGTGCGCCGATCTCTGGCTGGGAAATGCCAAAGCGGTAACGGAACTGTCGCAGGCACAAATCGTGGTTCAGCTCGGGTCAAGCCTCACGGGTAAGCGCCTGTTACAGTGGCAAGCCACCTGCGAACCGGAGGAGTACTGGCTGGTGGACCCGCTGGAAGGACGGCTGGATCCGGCGCACCATCGCGGGCGTCGTCTGGTCAGCACTATCGACGAATGGCTGGATGCGCATCCGGCGGAAAAACGTCAGCCGTGGGCGACGGATATTCCGGCGTTGTCGCGTCAGGCCTGGGAGTTAACCTCCCGCCAGTGCGAAGGCTTTGGCGAGGCTGAGCTGGCGCACCGCATCCGCCACTATCTGCCGGAGCAGGGCCAGCTCTTTGTTGGCAACAGCCTGGTGGTGCGTCTGATTGATGCCCTGTCAAAACTGCCGGCCGGGTATCCTGTCTACAGCAACCGTGGCGCCAGCGGGATTGACGGTTTGATCTCAACGGCGGCGGGTGTGCAGCGCGCCAGCGCGAAATCCACCCTGGCGATTGTCGGGGATTTATCGGCGCTGTATGACCTGAACGCGCTGGCACTGCTGCGCCAGGTCTCTGCGCCATTTGTGCTGATTGTGGTGAACAATAACGGTGGGCAGATTTTCTCCCTGCTGCCGACGCCGCAAAGCGAGCGCGAGCGTTTCTATCTGATGCCGCAAAACGTACAGTTTGAACACGCCGCGGCGATGTTTAGCCTCAAATATCATCGCCCGAAGCGCTGGGCCGATCTCGACGACGCGCTCAGTCGCGCCTGGCGGCAGCCGGGCACCACGCTGATTGAGCTGGTCGTCAACGATTCCGACGGCGCGCAGACGCTGCAAAGCCTGCTCGCCCAGGTGAGCCATCTATGATTCTGGCCGGTGAAAGGCGTGCCGGTAAGCCAGGGTTGCCCTGGCTGGTCTTCCTGCACGGTTTTTCCGGCGACTGTCGCGAATGGCAGACGGTGGGCGCGATGGTGCCTGATCATCCGCAGCTGTATCTGGATCTCCCTGGGCACGGCGGTTCACAGGATATTGCCGTCTCTGGGTTCCGCGACGTGAGCCAGCTGCTGACCAATACGCTGCTTAGTTACAACATACTTAACTACTGGCTGGTGGGGTACTCCCTTGGCGGCCGCATTGCGATGGTTCATGCCTGTCAGCAGCCAAAAGGGCTGGCGGGGCTGATTGTCGAGGGCGGTCATCCAGGCCTGTGCGATGCGACAGCGCGAGAAGCGCGAGCCGAATCTGACCACCGCTGGGCGCAACGTTTTCGCGATGAACCACTGCCGTCAGTGTTTCGTACCTGGTATCAGCAGCCGGTTTTTGCCTCACTGACTGACGCGCAGCGTGACGAACTCATTGCCCTGCGCAGCCAAAATAATGGCGCGACCCTTGCCGCCATGCTGCAGGCCACATCCCTGGCGAACCAACCTGATTTACGCGCGGCGCTGAACGCCCGCACAACGCCTTTTCACTATGTGTATGGCGAGCGCGACGAGAAGTTTGCAGCCCTCGCGGCTGAACTTAACGCCGAACGCCATGTGATTCCCAATGCCGGACACAACGCCCACCGGGACAATCCCGCTGCGGTTGCCGCGAGTCTGGCGCAGATACTGCGTTTTTGAATAAAGGACATCCCATGATCTACCCTGATGAACAAATGCTGTATGCCCCCGTTGAATGGCAAGACTGCTCCGAAGGCTATACGGATATTCGTTACCACAAATCGACGGACGGCATTGCCAAAATCACCATCAATCGCCCTCAGGTACGTAACGCGTTTCGTCCCCTGACCGTGAAAGAGATGATGCAGGCGCTGGCCGATGCACGTTACGACGATAACGTCGGCGTGATCGTTCTGACCGGCGAAGGCGACAAAGCCTTCTGCGCGGGCGGCGATCAGAAAGTGCGCGGCGACTACGGCGGATATCAGGATGACTCCGGCGTACATCACCTGAATGTGCTCGACTTCCAGCGCCAGATCCGCACCTGTCCAAAACCTGTCGTGGCGATGGTTGCTGGCTACTCCATCGGTGGCGGCCACGTGCTGCACATGATGTGTGATCTGACGATTGCTGCGGAGAACGCCATCTTCGGCCAGACCGGTCCGAAAGTCGGCTCATTCGACGGCGGCTGGGGCGCGTCCTATATGGCGCGCATTGTCGGTCAGAAAAAAGCGCGTGAAATCTGGTTCCTGTGCCGTCAGTACGATGCCAAAGAGGCGCTGGATATGGGCCTCGTCAACACGGTGGTGCCGATTGCCGATCTGGAAAAAGAGACCGTTCGCTGGTGTCGCGAAATGCTGCAAAACAGCCCAATGGCGCTGCGCTGCCTGAAAGCGGCACTGAACGCCGACTGCGACGGTCAGGCCGGTCTGCAGGAGCTGGCGGGTAACGCCACTATGTTGTTCTACATGACCGAAGAAGGGCAGGAAGGCCGCAACGCGTTTAACGAAAAACGCCAGCCGGACTTCAGCAAATACAAACGGAATCCGTAATGCGTCGCGCGCAGGTTTACCGCTGGCAGATACCCATGGACGCGGGCGTGGTGCTGCGTGAACGGCGGTTAAAAACCCGTGACGGTCTCTTCGTCCATCTGCAGCAGGGCGAAAAGCAGGGCTGGGGCGAAATCTCGCCGCTGCCGGGCTTTAGCCTTGAATCGCTTGACGACGCCCAGGCCGCGCTGCTGAGTTGGGTGAATGCCTGGCGCGAAGGGGCTTCTCCGGCACTGCCGGAGGTGCCTTCTGCCGCCTTCGGTATTAGCTGCGCGCTGGCCGAGCTGGACGGCACGCTGCCGGACGCGGCGGATTACCGCGCCGCGCCGCTCTGCTCGGGCGATCCGGACGAACTGTTTGCCGCCCTTAGCGCTATGCCCGGCGAGAAAGTCGCCAAGGTCAAAGTGGGCCTGTACGAAGCGGTACGCGATGGCATGGTGGTCAATTTGCTGCTCGAAGCGATTCCGGATTTGCGTCTGCGTCTGGATGCAAACCGCGCGTGGACGCCGCTCAAGGCGCAGCAGTTCGCGAAGTACGTCAATCCGGCGTATCGCGATCGCATCGCATTTATGGAAGAGCCGTGCAAAACCCGCGACGACTCGCGCGCCTTTGCGCAGGAGACGGGAATTGCCATTGCCTGGGATGAAAGCCTGCGTGAAGCGGATTTCCAGTTTCTCGCCGAGCCGGGCGTAAGTGCGGTGGTGATCAAGCCGACGCTGACGGGCAGCCTGGAAAAGGTGCGCAAGCAGGTGGCTGCGGCCCACGCTCTCGGCCTGACGGCGGTGATAAGTTCCTCTATTGAGTCGAGCCTTGGCCTGACGCAACTGGCGCGAATTGCCGCGTGGCTCACCCCGCAGACCATTCCGGGGCTGGACACGCTCAATCTGATGCAGGCCCAGCTGGTGCGTCGCTGGCCGGAGAGTACCCTCCCGATGGTGGACGTTGAGGCGCTGGAGCCACTGCTATGAGCTTTACCGACTGGCCGTGGCGGCACTGGTGTCAGCAAAAAGCCGACAAACCCGCGCTGCGCCTGAACAGTGACACGCTGACCTGGCACCAGCTGTGCCAGCATGTTGATGTGCTGGCAAGCGGCTTCCGACAGCAGGGCGTGCAGGATGGCGACGGGGTGATGCTGATGGCGCAAAACCATCCCAGCACTTTGCTGGCGTGGCTGGCATTACTGCAATGTGGCGCGCGGATTTTACCCGTCAACCCGCAGCTTCCACGTCCGCTGCTGAATGTATTAATTCCCCAGATGACGTTGCGTTTTGCGCTGGTGCTGGACGGCGAGTTCGACGGATTGCCAACGGTGTTGATGCGCGAATCAGCAGGTCACTACGCCGCCCCCTGGCAACCCGCGCGGCTGGCGTCCATGACGCTCACCTCCGGTTCGACAGGTCTACCAAAAGCGGCGGTACATACCTGCGACGCGCATCTTGCCAGCGCGCAGGGCGTGCTCTCTCTGATGCCCTATGGCGACGATGATGACTGGCTGCTTTCCCTGCCTCTTTTTCATGTCTCCGGACAGGGGATTTTGTGGCGTTGGCTACTGGCCGGCGCGCGATTAACCGTGCGTGAAAAACAGCCCCTGGAGCAGATGCTGGAGGGCTGCACGCATGCCTCGCTGGTGCCGACGCAGCTCTGGCGTTTGCTGAATCACCCTGATCCTGTCGCGCTCCGGGCCGTCCTGCTGGGCGGCGCGGCGATCCCCGTTGAGTTAACCCTTCGGGCGCAAGAGCAGGGCATCAAAACCTGGTGCGGATACGGGCTGACAGAATTCGCCTCGACAGTTTGTGCGAAAGAAGCCGACGGGCAACCGGATGTCGGGACTGCGCTACCGGGGCGCGAGGTTAAAATTGTTGAAGGTGAGGTCTGGCTCCGGGCCAAAAGTATGGCCAGCGGCTACTGGCGCGACGGCGGATTAACGCCGCTTGCCAATGCGCAAGGCTGGTTTGCTACCCGCGATCGTGGAGAGTTACATGACGGCCGTCTGACTCTTGTCGGGCGCATGGATAATCTCTTTTTCAGCGGCGGAGAAGGCATTCAGCCGGAAGAGCTGGAGCGCGTCATTAGCGGGCATCCGCTGATTCATCAGGTGTTCATCGTGCCGCTGGACGACGCCGAATTTGGTCAGCGACCGGTGGCGGTGGTCGAATGCGCAGAAGACGCGGATATCACGACCTTCCCGGAGTGGGTGGGCGATAAGCTGGCGCGTTTCCAGCAGCCGCGACACTGGCTAGTTTTGCCCGCTGAGCTGAAAAGCGGTGGGATCAAAATCTCCCGTCGGGCGCTGCAGCAGTGGGTGAACGCTTTTCTGAAAGGCTAGCGTTTTCAGGCAGCTGCTGCGGTGGGCTAACGCCAGAAAGTTTCAAATCGTTACAATCTAAACGTCATACGCACCGATAGCGCATTGATCCCTGGATTTCTCGGGTTAAAATCGCGCGGTTTTGGGATATCTATTTTAAATGAGTGCGGGATCACGACAATGAAAAAAGTGGCATTACTGGGCCTGAGCGGCCTGATGTTTGTATCTGCGGCGGCAAATGCAATCTCTTTTAGCGGCCAGGCGGGTAAGGATTACACCCACCTCGGTTTTGGCATGGGCACAGAGACCTCCGGCCTGGCGATGACCGGCGGCTGGACTCATAACGATGACGACGGCGATGCCGCGAGCCTCGGTCTGGGCCTGAACATTCCGCTGGGTCCATTCCTGGCGACCGTTGGCGGGAAAGGTATCTACACTAACCCGAACGACGGCGACGAAGGCTACGCAGCAGCAGTGGGCGGCGGTTTGCAGTGGAAAATCGGCGACAGCTTCGGTCTGTTTGGTGAGTACTACTACTCTCCGGATTCCCTCTCCAGCGGTATCGACAGCTATGAAGAAGCCAACGCCGGTGCGCGCTGGACGATCATGCGTCCGATCACCATCGAAGCCGGTTATCGCTACCTGAACCTCGCCGGTAAAGACGGCAACCGCGACAACGCGCTGGCCGATGGCCCGTACGTGGGCGTGAGCGCAGGATTCTGATTTTAGGGTGCGGCGTCCTGCCGCACCTGTTTCTCTCTTCCCCCCACATCTGATTGCGCTATAGTGTTTCCACTAAATAAGTGGGAGAACACGATGATAAGCGTGGAAATGTTGTCCACTGGCGACGAAGTGCTGCATGGACAAATTACCGATACCAATGCGGCCTGGCTGGCCAATTTTTTCTTTGAGCAGGGATTATCGTTAACGCGCCGTAATACCGTCGGCGATAGCCTCGAGTCGCTGGTCAACGTGCTGCGTGAGCGCAGCGAACATGCGGATGTGCTGATCGTCAACGGTGGCCTCGGGCCAACCAGCGACGACCTCAGCGCCCTGGCAGCGGCGACGGCCAAAGGCGAAGGGCTGGTGCTGCATAAAGAGTGGCTGGTGCAGATGGAGCGCTTCTTCAGCGAGCGTGGCCGGGTGATGGCGCCCAGCAACCGCAAGCAGGCGGAAATCCCCGCCAGCGCCGAGTTTATTAATAATCCAGTCGGCACGGCCTGCGGTTTTGCGGTCAAGCTGAACCGCTGCCTGATGTTCTTTACCCCCGGCGTTCCCTCTGAATTTAAAGTGATGGTCGAGCAGGAAATTATGCCGCGCCTGCGCGAGCGGTTCACACTCCCGGAGCCGCCGATTTGCCTGCGCCTCACCACCTTTGGCCGTTCGGAAAGCGATCTGGCGCAAAGCCTCGATCCCCTTGAGCTGCCGGAAGGGGTATCAATGGGCTACCGCTCCTCAATGCCGATAATCGAGCTGAAACTGACCGGTCCGGCGACGCAAAAAGCGGCGATGCTGGCGGCATGGCCTGAGGTGCAGCGTGTAGCGGGTGAAAATCTGATCTTTGAAGGCACCGAAGGATTACCGGCGCAAATCGCCCGTCATCTTCAGGAGCGTCAATTGAGCCTGACCCTGAGCGAGCAGTTCACTGGCGGTTTGTTGGCGCTGCAACTCTCGCGGGCTAACGCCTCGCTGCTGGCGAGCGAAGTGGTGCCTTCGCAGGAAGAGACCTTGGCGCAAACCGCCCACTGGACGGCCGATCGTCGGGTCAACCATTTCGCCGGACTGGCGCTGGCGGTGACTGGCCTTGAAGATGAGCATCTCAACTTTGCCCTCGCCACACCGCAGGGCACTCACGCTCTGCGCGTGAAAATGAGCGCCACGCGCTACAGCCTGCAGGTGCGCCAGGAGGTGTGTGCGATGATGGCGTTGAATATGCTGCGCCGCTGGCTGAATGGCAAAGAGGTCGCCAGCGATCATGGCTGGATTGAGGTGGTGGAAACGCTGTTTATCGAGTGAAAAAACCGGGGCAAAACGCCCCGGTCTGCTTAGCTGAGCGCTTTCGCCAGCAGGGAGATTGGATGTTCACAGCACAGGCTCGTGGACATCTCGATCTGCCATTTGCAGGTTTCACAGTCGGTCACCACCAGGTCTGCGCCGCTCTCTTCGATCTGGCGGAACAGCGGCGCACCGATGGCCTGCGACGTCGGGTAGTTTTCGCTTTTAAAGCCGTAGGTTCCTGCAATCCCGCAGCAGCGCGAATCCAGCACCGTCAGTTCCAGCCCCGGAATCAGCCTGAGTAGCTCCAGCGTATAAATCGCCCAGCCCATTTTTTCCATATGACAGGGTGTGTGATACACCACTTTCAGCGGTAATTTCTTCAACGGCAGCGTCTGCCCGCTATCCAGTTTGCGCCAGATAAAACGGGTGGCCAGCTCGATGTGCTCGCGCAAACCGCTGTTATCGACGTCCAGCAGATGCGGATATTCATCCCGCAGCGTAAAGGTGCAGGTGGACGACGTGGCGAGGACCGGGATCCCTTTGTCGACAATCGCTTCGCGCAGGGAGGTCACGTTGTGCTGGGCCTGTTTACGCGCTCGTTCAGTAAAGCCGTTGGCAATCAGCGGCACGCCGCAGCACTTCTCTTTATTCAGCAACTGCACGCCGGTGCCCATTGCATTCAACACGCTGACCAGATCTTTGCCCAGCTGCGGGTGGTTATAGTTCACGTAACAGCCGTGGAAGAACGCGGCCTGGTCGGTGTACTGCGCCTGTCTCTCGGCAACGCTTTTATACCAGCGGCGGAAAGTCCCGTGGGAGTATTTGGGCAGAATGCGGTGATGATCGATTTTGAGCGCCACGTCGAGGAGCTTTCGCACCGGTTTCAGCGAGGTCGCCGCATTCACCAGCGGGGCGAACGGCGTGGAGACGCTGCCCATCAGATCCGTATGGCTTAAAATGGCATCACGAAGGGTCGGTTTTTGCGTACTGTACTGCGCCCGCGCGCGCTGGATAATATCCCCGATTTTGACATCAGAGGGGCAGGCGACTTCACAGCGCTTGCAGTTAATGCAGTATTTCAGCGCGTCGTCGTACAGTGCGCCATCTTTCAGGCGCAGGCGCTCGCCGTCCGGCCCGGCCTGTTTCGGCCCCGGGTAGCGCGGATTCACGCTACTCACCGGGCAAACGGTGGTGCAGACGGTGCATTTGATGCAGCTTTCAAAACGGGTATCGTTCATGGTTGTTCTCCCGCTCGCTGGCAAATCTGTTCGGCAACGGCCAGCGCCGTGATGGCGCAGACACCGCCGCCGCAGCCCTGGGCTATCGGGTCAAAACCGCCCAGCACCGAGCCAATGGCGTAAAGATTGTCGATCGCCACGCCGGAAAGCTGCGGGCGCAGGTGCTCATCGGTGATGACGCCGAACTGCTGCCACGGCTGGGGTGTGAAGAAATCGCTCTGATACCAGTCGGCGCGGGAGGCGCTCTGACGCACGTCCAGCCCCATCACCGCCTCGCGGATCCCTTCGCGGGTGCTGATTAACCCGTTACTGAAGAAACTGCCGCTCGCCAGCACCACAAAACGGGCACGCAGCGGAATATCCTCATGGTTTCGCGTCCAGACGGCATGGGCGTTACCCGCTTCAAGCGACACTTTTTTGACTTCATCCCCCGCCATCCAGACGCCGCCCTGAGCGATAAACTGCCGCTGAAGCTGATTGTGCAGACGAATTCCTGGCACAGATGGCGGCAGCGTCGGCAGTAGCCAGAGCGGGCAGGGGAGGCGATCGCTGAGCCAGCGCCACAAACGATTATCCGTCAGGCCAAAACAGGCCGGCATGTACAGGGCATCGACGCCCTGCGCCAGAGGATGTAAGGCGTCAAAAATCATCGGCCAGTGAACGTCGTTGTCCAGCAGCCGGGCAATATTCACCGCGCGAAACTCGCTGGCGTTATCCCGCAGCACATCCAGCTCCGGTAACTCGATCTCCGCCGTGTCCGCGTGAATCCCCTGGTGTCGAAGTGACGCAGCGGCAAGATGGGCCTGAAAATCGAGAAATCCGCTGATGCCAATGACGCAGACGCGCTGGTTCTGGCTGGGGGCGACCGGCACCTCTTCCGGACTGAGCCAGGCGCTGCGCTGGGTACCGAGCGGCGTGACGCGGGCGTGATTTTGCCCGGCATTGCCCTTTAAGCGCGCGCCGCAGGCGGCGAGGAGGCTTTCGGTTTCTCGCGCGAAGCGGGCAATATTTTCAACCCCCACCCGGCGGTAAGGGTGTTCAGGCGGCAACGCCGCCGGGTTTTGCACCGCCGTGAGCGGATTCTGGACGGGCGAACCGTCGGCCATCGCGCCGAGCAGGTCCAGGGAGCCTGACGAAAAATGCAGCGCGCTTTGACCGCGACTGATAATGGCGCAGCGCTGGTCGCTTTGCGTCAGCTTCAGGCCGCACAGCAGCCCGGCGAGACCGCCACCAATAATCACCGTATCAAATTTCATCGTGCTGCTCCTTTTCCAGTCCGCACAGCCCCTGGTAGACCCAGCGGGTAAATTCGCTTTCGCGCAGCGCATCGCCCCAGGCGACAGGTTGCACCCCTTTCCAGCGCTCATTGAGGAACTCGCTGAGCTGCGTCAGTGATTGCGCGGAGGTGGTGACATTGAAACGCTGTAACAGGCCCGCCGCGCGGCAGGCGCACAGCTCGCCCTGACAGGTGCCCATCCCAACGCGGGTACGGCGACGTAAATCGAGCAGGTTGTTAACCGCCAGATTTTCCACCGCATACTGTACTTCGCCCGCAGTGACGGCTTCGCATTCGCACACCAGGCTGCGGCTGAGGCGGCCCTGTCCCAGCCAGGCGGGCGTGCGGTCGCCGTGGCGGTAGATGGCCGATCCGCGCAGCGGCGCGGGCAGGGAGATGATTTTTTGCAGCGTTTTTTCGGTTGGCTCCTGCGAGCCTGGCAACGGGCGCTCAGCAGTGGTGCAGGGCTGCGTATTGCCGAGTTTGCGGCATACGGCGTCGGTGGCCCACTGCGCCATCAGCCGGTAGGTCATCAGTTTGCCGCCGGTGATGGTAATGAAACCCTCCAGCCCGTCGCGCGTGGCGTGATCGAGCAACACAATGCCACGGCTGACGTTGCGCCCGCTCGGATCGTCGTCGCTGGCGACCAGCGGGCGTACTCCGGCATAGGCGCGCAGAATGCGGGTTTGCGCCATGATCGGCGCCAGTTTTTCCCCTTCGCGCAGCAGGATATCCACCTCTTCGGCGGTCACCCGATTACAGTCGATATCGTTGTAATCAATGTGCGTGGAGGTGGTACCAATCAGGGAGATGGTATCGCCCGGCACCAGGATGTCGGCGTCGGACGGTTTGCGGCAGCGATTGATGACGTGATTATTGATACGGTGATCGAGGATCAGCAGCGAGCCTTTCGCCGGGAACATGCGAACGGACAGCTCTGCATATTCCGCAATGTGCTGGCCCCAGATCCCGGCAGCATTGACCACCACCCCTGCGTACAGCTCGCTGTGTTCCCCGTACAGGCGATCATAGACACGCACGCCCCGCACGCTGTCGCCTTCACGGATAAGCCCTGTGACTTCATGCGCGGTCAGAATGGTCGCGCCGTGTTCGCGGGCATCGAGCATATTGGCCGCCGTCAGGCGGAAGGGGTCCACGGTGCCGTCGGGCACTTTCACTGCGCCCAGCAGGGCCGGGTTTACCGCCGGTTCTATGCGCCGGGCAAGCAGAGGATCTATCGCTTCGGCATTGATTCCCGCGTTAGTGCAGGCGGTAATAAAGGTTTTCTGAAACGCCAGATCGTCCTCTGGCAGCGTGATAAACAGGCCGTCCGTGGGTTCAATGCAGTGGCGGGCGATGCGTTTGAGGATCTGGTTTTCGGCGATGCACTCGCGCGCGGATTCGTTGTCGGTCACGGCGTAGCGCGCGCCGCTGTGCAATAAGCCGTGATTGCGCCCGGTGGCGCCGGTGGCGATATCGTGACGTTCGAGCAGCGTAACGCTTAAGCCTCGCAGGGCGCAGTCCCGCGCCATCCCGGCGCCCGTTGCGCCGCCGCCAATGATAATCACATCGCTATAACGGGGATCGCGGATTGCCATTGTCTTCCCTCATGTTCGTTTTTTACCATTTAGCCACATCAAAAATGTGGTTTGTTTGATTTCGAACACAAACGAGCGCAATTCGAAAATGAAACGTGATTCCGTGCGCCTTTTTGCGCACTGTGTCATATTTCTGTAACAATTCGTGCGTTGATTCACAGTAACAATCGTCGTGATTATTTAACATCCCCAGCCTCTCTGGAGCTGGGGTGCAGTAAAAGCCCTGGCAATTAACAATATGGCCACGGAGGCTGTTATGCTCAGTATCTTTAAACCTGCTCCGCATCGGGCACGTCTGCCAGAGGCAGAAGTTGACCCGCTTTATCGCCGCCTGCGCTGGCAAATCTTCCTCGGAATTTTCTTCGGCTATGCCGCTTACTATCTGGTGCGCAAAAACTTCGCCCTGGCGATGCCGTATCTGGTTGAACAGGGTTTTTCGCGCGGTGACTTAGGTTTCGCGCTCTCCGGCATTTCAATTGCCTACGGTTTTTCGAAATTCATCATGGGGTCGGTCTCGGACCGCTCGAATCCGCGCGTCTTCTTACCGGCAGGCCTGATTCTGGCTGCGGCGGTAATGCTGTTTATGGGCTTTGTGCCCTGGGCGACCTCCAGCATCGCAGTGATGTTTGTGCTGCTGTTTATCTGCGGCTGGTTCCAGGGAATGGGGTGGCCACCGTGCGGACGGACCATGGTCCACTGGTGGTCGCAGAAAGAGCGCGGCGGGATTGTGTCGGTGTGGAACTGCGCCCATAACGTCGGCGGCGGTATTCCGCCACTGCTGTTCCTGCTAGGGATGGCGTGGTTTAATGACTGGAAAGCGGCGCTGTACATGCCTGCATTTGGCGCGATTCTGGTGGCGATGATTGCTTTTGCGCTGATGCGCGATACCCCGCAATCCTGCGGCCTGCCGCCAATTGAAGAGTATAAAAACGACTATCCGGACGACTACAGCGAGCAGCACGAAGAGGAGCTGACGGCGAAGCAAATCTTCATGAAATACGTCCTGCCGAACAAACTGCTGTGGTACATCGCGGTGGCGAACGTTTTTGTCTATCTGCTGCGATACGGCATCCTTGACTGGTCGCCAACCTATCTGAAAGAGGTGAAGCACTTCGCGCTGGATAAATCATCCTGGGCCTATTTCTTATATGAATATGCCGGGATCCCGGGCACGCTGATTTGCGGCTGGATGTCGGATAAAGTGTTCAAAGGCAACCGCGGTGCAACGGGCGTGTTCTTTATGACGCTGGTGACCATCGCCACGATCGTTTACTGGCTCAACCCTCCGGGAAATCCGGGCGTGGATATGGCCTGTATGATCGTGATTGGCTTCCTGATTTATGGCCCGGTAATGCTGATCGGCCTGCATGCCCTTGAACTGGCGCCGAAGAAAGCGGCAGGGACCGCCGCAGGCTTTACCGGTCTGTTTGGTTATCTCGGTGGATCGGTCGCCGCCAGCGCTATCGTCGGTTACACGGTCGATTTCTTCGGCTGGGACGGTGGCTTTATGGTGATGATTGGCGGCAGCATAATGGCAGTATTGCTGCTGATTGTGGTGATGTTCGGTGAAAAACGTCATCACGCGGAGATGATGCAGAAACGCGGATAAAAAAATGCCCGCGAAAGCGGGCATTTAGTGCGTGCAGGCATTACATCTCGATTTCGATATCGCCTTTTGCCCGGCAACAGCAGGGCAAAATTTCCCCTTCATTGATGAACGCCAGCGGCTCGGTGAGCCAGTCGACCTGGCCTGCCACTAAACGACAGCGGCAGGAGCCGCAGTAACCGGCGCGGCACTGGTATTCGACTTCCACCTGATGCGACTCAAGCGCGACCAGCAGAGAAGGGTGCTCTTCGCGGCACAGAACTTCTGTGCCGGAAAGGCTTAGCGTGACGCGGCTCATCAGAGCTGGAAATCGCTCAGGTCGTCAGTATTGACTTCGGAATCAATCTGACCGACCAGGTAAGAACTCACTTCCACTTCCTGCGGCGCAACCTGGACGTTGTCGGACACCAGCCAGGTGTTGATCCACGGAATCGGGTTAGAGCGCGTTTTAAACGGCAGCTCAAGGCCCACCGCCTGCATGCGGATGTTGGTGATGTACTCCACGTACTGACACAGAATGTCTTTGTTCAGACCGATCATGGAACCGTCGCGGAACAGGTAATCTGCCCACTCTTTTTCCTGCTGAGCGGCCAGCACGAACAGGTCGTAGCACTCCTGTTTGCACTCTTCGGCAATCTCTGCCATTTCCGGATCGTCCACGCCGCTGCGCAGCAGATTCAGCATGTGCTGAGTGCCGGTCAGGTGCAGGGCTTCGTCGCGAGCGATCAGACGGATAATTTTCGCGTTACCTTCCATCAGCTTGCGCTCGGCGAAGGCAAATGAGCAGGCAAAGCTGACATAGAAGCGAATCGCTTCCAGCGCGTTGACGCTCATCAGACACAGGTACAGCTGTTTTTTCAGGGCGCGCAGATTCACGGTCACGGTTTTACCGTTGACGTTGTGGGTGCCTTCGCCCAGCAGATGCCAGTAGCTGGTCATCTCGATCAGCTCGTCGTAGTAGTGGGCGATGCCCTCTGCGCGTTTCTGGATCTGCTCGTTGGTAACGATATCGTCAAACACCACCGCCGGATCGTTCACGATGTTACGGATGATGTGGGTGTAGGAGCGCGAGTGGATCGTCTCGGAGAACGCCCAGGTTTCGACCCAGGTTTCCAGTTCAGGAATAGAGATCAGCGGCAGCAACGCCACGTTCGGGCTACGACCCTGAATGGAATCCAGCAGCGTCTGATACTTCAGGTTGCTGAGGAAAATGTGCTTTTCATGGTCAGGCAGTGCCTGAAAGTCGATACGATCGCGTGAAACATCCACTTCTTCCGGACGCCAGAAGAAGGAGAGTTGCTTTTCGATCAGCTTTTCGAAGATGTCATATTTTTGCTGATCGTAGCGTGCCACGTTGACCGATTGTCCGAAGAACATGGGCTCTTTGAGCTGGTCGTTTTTCGTCTGTGAAAAGGTGGTATATGCCATTGAAGTGAGTCCTGTAGGAGTGTAATGCCGGACATCGCTTTGCGTATCCGGCCTACAACACCTCGAAATTATGTAGGCCGGATACGGCGTTTACGCCGCCATCCGGCAAAAGGCAAAACTAGATCTTACATGCGCCGCTTTCGCAGCCATCGTCCTGGATTGAAGGCGCCATATCATCCTGCGCATCTTCTGCACCGTCACGGGTGTTGTGATAGTACAGGGTTTTCACGCCAAATTTGTAGGCGGTCAGCAGATCTTTGAGCAACTGTTGCATCGGCACTTTTCCTGACGGGAAGCGCGTCGGATCGTAGTTGGTATTCGCAGAGATCGACTGGTCGATAAACTTCTGCATGATGCCCACCAGCTGCAGGTAACCGTCGTTATTCGGCATTTCCCACAGCAGTTCGTAGTTATTCCCCAGCGTTTCGTAATCCGGCACGACCTGACGCAGCACGCCATCTTTCGAGGCTTTGATGCTCACGTGGCCGCGCGGCGGCTCAATGCCGTTGGTGGCGTTGGAGATCTGCGAGGAGGTCTCGGACGGCATCAGCGCAGAAAGGGTGGAGTTACGCAGACCGTGCGTTTTGATCGATTCACGCAGACCTTCCCAGTCGAGATGCAGCGGCTCGCTGACGATACCGTCTAGATCTTTCTTGTAGGTATCGATCGGCAGAATGCCTTTCGCATAGGTGGTTTCATTGAACCACGGGCACGCGCCTTGCTCTTTCGCCAGCTCGTTCGAGGCTTTCATCAGGTAATACTGAATGGCTTCGAAAGTTTCATGCGTCAGGTTATTGGCGCTGCCGTCGGAGTAACGCTTACCGTTTTTCGCCAGCCAGTAGGCAAAGTTGATCACGCCAATACCCAGCGTACGACGGCCCATGGCACCGCGTTTTGCCGCAGGGATTGGGTAGTCCTGATAATCCAGCAGGGCATCCAGCGCGCGAACCGCCAGCACAGCCAGCTCTTCCAGCTCGGACAGGCTCTTGATTGCGCCCAGGTTGAATGCAGACAGAGTACAGAGCGCGATTTCACCGTTTTCGTCGTTAACGTCGTACAGCGGCTTGGTTGGCAGGGCGATCTCCAGGCACAGGTTAGACTGGCGGACTGGCGCGATGGCTGGATCAAACGGGCTGTGGGTGTTGCAGTGGTCCACGTTCTGAATGTAGATACGGCCAGTTGAGGCACGTTCCTGCATCATCAGAGAGAACAGGTCCACCGCTTTGACGCGCTGTTTGCGGATGCTGTCGTCGTTTTCGTACTGGGTGTACAGACGCTCGAACTCATCCTGATCGGCGAAGAACGCATCGTACAGGCCTGGGACGTCGGACGGGCTGAACAGGGTGATGTCCTGGCCTTTCAGCAGGCGGGTATACATCAGTTTGTTGATCTGAACGCCGTAGTCCATGTGACGAACGCGGTTGCCTTCAACGCCACGGTTGTTTTTCAGAACCAGCAGGCTTTCCACTTCGAGATGCCACATTGGGTAGAACAGCGTGGCTGCACCGCCGCGAACGCCGCCCTGAGAGCAGGATTTCACTGCGGTCTGGAAGTGTTTGTAGAACGGGATACAGCCAGTATGGAACGCTTCACCGCCGCGAATTGGGCTACCCAGGGCACGAATACGGCCCGCGTTGATACCGATACCGGCACGCTGGGAGACGTATTTCACAATGGCGCTGGAGGTGGCGTTGATGGAATCCAGGCTGTCGCCGCACTCGATCAGAACGCAAGAGCTGAACTGGCGAGTTGGGGTGCGCACGCCAGACATGATCGGCGTAGGCAGAGAAATTTTAAAGGTAGAAACCGCATCATAGAAACGCTTCACATAGCTCAGGCGGGTTTCACGCGGATAGCCGGAGAACAGGCATGCGGCGACCAGAATGTACAGGAACTGCGCGCTTTCGTAGATTTCACCCGTTACGCGGTTCTGAACCAGGTATTTACCTTCGAGCTGTTTGACCGCGGCGTAGGAGAAGTTCATGTCACGCCAGTGATCGATAAACCCGTTCATCTGCTCGAACTCTTCTTCCGTATAGTCTTCCAGCAGATGCGTGTCGTATTTGCCCAGCTCAACCATTTTGACCACGTGATCATACAGCGCTGGCGGCTCAAACTGGCCGTAGGCTTTTTTACGCAGATGGAAAATGGCAAGACGTGCTGCGAGATACTGATAATCAGGCGCTTCGCGGGAGATGAGATCGGCCGCCGCCTTGATGATGGTCTCGTGGATGTCAGAGGTTTTGATGCCGTCGTAGAACTGAATGTGAGAACGCAGCTCAACCTGGGAGATAGATACGTTATTCAGTCCTTCTGCTGCCCAGTCGAGAACTCGATGGATTTTGTCGAGATTGATACGCTCAGTGGTACCGTCGCGCTTTGTCACCAGCAGACTCTGATTCATGTGGGTTTTTACCTGTCCGTGAATTACCGTGAAATAGAAATATCCCCCGCTTATCCACAGAATGGTCTTGTGACTAACTCTGTGGATAAATACTACATGTAGGGGTTTTGCGATTAAAAGAACGCTATATGGTGAGTATTCTAGTATCGAATCATTTCAGTACAAGGGTTGATTTTGAGGTTAAATTGAGGTTGTGAAAGGGTAAAAAAGCCTAAGTCCTCGTGCTGTAAGGCCTGGACGACATGTCAATAATTAAGAAAAAAAATTCAAAATTTGATCGAGTGCTGATTTCTTCAACGAGAGGTCAAAATTGCGCAACATGACGCCGCGCAATCTTTATAAGAATAGTTTATGACGTTAGTCGTTTTTTGCGGTTGTGTGCAACATATAGTTAACATCTACACCCGGCGCGAGTTTGAATTTGTCCGTTAACGGATTGTAGTGCAGACCGGTGATGTGCTGCTCTTTAAGCCAGGTACCGTCGACCCAGCCTAATAATTCAGCCGGTTTGATAAATTTCTTCACGTCATGGGTGCCTTTTGGCACCATGCGCAGGACATATTCTGCCCCTACGACCGCCATCAGCCACGCCTTGCCGTTACGGTTGATGGTCGAGAAGAAAACCTGTCCACCGGGTTTGACAAGCGCAGCGCAGGCCTTGACCACCGACTGCGGGTCAGGAACGTGCTCTAACATTTCCATGCAGGTGACCACGTCATACTGATGGGCGTGCTTCGCCGCGTGCTCTTCGACCGTCTCCTGCACGTAATCCACCTGAATACCGGTTTCTAACGCATGCAGACGCGCGACCTGTAACGGCTCAAAGCCCATATCCAGCCCGGTGACCGTGGCCCCTTCGCGCGCCATGCTCTCTGCTAGAATGCCGCCGCCGCAGCCGACATCGAGCACGTTTTTACCGAACAGACCGCCGGAACGCTCCGCAATATAGCCCAGACGCAGCGGGTTAATACGGTGCAGAGGTTTGAACTCACCTTCGAGATCCCACCAGCGGGATGCCACCGCTTCAAATTTGGCGATCTCTTCGTGGTCGACGTTGTGAGCTACCGGGGATTTTTCGGCATTCATGGGCGCTTTTACTCCTTATTTCGCAAGAGGATCGAGTATATCAGGCTCTCCCCGCGAATAAAGCATACAGGTTTACCTGTCTCATAGCGGTTGTGTTATAATTTGCGACCTTTGAATCCGGGACACAGTAGAGGGATAGCGGTTAGATGAGCGACCTTGCGAGAGAAATTACACCGGTTAACATCGAGGAAGAGCTTAAGAGCTCCTATCTGGACTATGCGATGTCGGTCATTGTTGGCCGTGCGCTGCCAGACGTCCGAGATGGCCTGAAGCCGGTACACCGTCGCGTACTTTACGCCATGAACGTATTGGGCAATGACTGGAATAAAGCCTACAAAAAATCTGCCCGTGTCGTTGGTGACGTAATCGGTAAATACCACCCTCATGGTGATACCGCCGTTTATGACACTATCGTGCGTATGGCGCAGCCATTCTCCTTGCGTTACATGCTGGTAGATGGCCAGGGTAACTTTGGTTCTGTCGATGGCGACTCCGCGGCGGCGATGCGTTATACGGAAATCCGTATGTCGAAAATCGCCCATGAGCTGATGGCCGACCTGGAAAAAGAGACGGTAGATTTCGTCGATAACTACGACGGTACCGAGCGCATCCCAGACGTGATGCCGACCAAGATCCCGAACCTCTTGGTGAACGGTTCTTCCGGTATCGCCGTCGGTATGGCCACTAACATTCCGCCGCACAACATCACGGAAGTGATCAACGGCTGCCTGGCCTTTATTGACGATGAAGAGATCAGCATTGAAGGGCTGATGGAACACATCCCTGGCCCGGACTTCCCGACTGCCGCCATTATCAATGGTCGTCGCGGTATCGAAGAAGCGTACCGTACCGGTCGTGGCAAAATTTATATTCGTGCCCGCGCGGAAGTGGAAGCTGACGCGAAGACGGGTCGCGAAACCATTATCGTCCACGAAATTCCGTACCAGGTGAACAAAGCGCGCCTGATCGAGAAAATCGCGGAACTGGTAAAAGATAAACGCGTTGAAGGTATCAGCGCGCTGCGTGACGAGTCTGATAAAGACGGTATGCGCATCGTGATTGAAATCAAACGCGACGCGGTGGGTGAAGTTGTTCTTAACAACCTTTACTCCCAGACGCAGCTCCAGGTTTCCTTCGGTATCAACATGGTGGCACTGCACCATGGTCAGCCGAAGATCATGAACCTGAAAGAGATTCTGAGCGCGTTCGTGCGTCACCGCCGTGAAGTGGTGACTCGCCGTACTATTTTCGAACTGCGTAAAGCACGCGATCGTGCGCACATCCTCGAAGCGCTGGCTGTTGCGCTGGCGAACATCGACCCGATCATCGAACTGATCCGTCGTGCGCCAACGCCTGCCGAAGCGAAAGCGGGCCTGGTTGCCCGTCCGTGGGAGCTGGGTAACGTCGCGGCCATGCTGGAACGCGCTGGCGATGATGCTGCGCGCCCTGAGTGGCTGGAGCCGGAGTTCGGCGTGCGTGACGGTCAGTACTATCTGACCGAACAGCAGGCACAGGCGATTCTGGATCTGCGTCTGCAGAAACTGACTGGCCTTGAGCATGAAAAACTGCTCGACGAGTACAAAGAGCTGCTGGAGCAGATTGCTGAACTGCTGCATATCCTCGGTAGCGCAGATCGTCTGATGGAAGTGATTCGTGAAGAGCTGGAACTGGTCCGCGATCAGTTTGGTGATGAGCGTCGCACTGAGATCACCGCCAACAGCGCGGATATCAACATCGAAGATCTGATCAACCAGGAAGATGTGGTTGTGACCCTGTCTCACCAGGGCTACGTGAAGTATCAGCCGCTGACCGACTACGAAGCACAACGTCGTGGTGGTAAAGGCAAATCAGCTGCACGTATTAAAGAAGAAGACTTTATCGACCGCCTGCTGGTGGCCAACACCCACGATACGATCCTCTGCTTCTCCAGCCGTGGCCGTCTGTACTGGATGAAGGTCTATCAGCTGCCGGAAGCGAGCCGTGGGGCGCGTGGTCGTCCAATCGTCAACCTGCTGCCGCTGGAGCCGAACGAACGCATCACTGCGATTCTGCCGGTCCGCGAGTACGCAGAAGGCGTAAACGTCTTTATGGCGACCGCCAGCGGGACCGTGAAGAAAACCGCGCTGAAAGAGTTCAGCCGTCCGCGTTCTGCCGGCATTATTGCCGTCAACCTGAACGAAGGCGACGAACTGATCGGCGTGGATCTGACCTCCGGTACTGACGATGTCATGCTGTTCTCTGCCGCCGGTAAAGTGGTGCGCTTCAAAGAGAGCGCCGTGCGCGCGATGGGTCGTACTGCGACCGGTGTTCGTGGTATCCGACTGGCAGGCGAAGACAGCGTTGTTTCCCTGATTATTCCACGTGGCGAAGGGGCAATCCTGACCGTGACGCAGAATGGTTACGGTAAACGTACGGCCGAAGGGGAATACCCAACCAAGTCTCGCGGTACGCAGGGCGTTATCTCCATTAAAGTCACCGAACGTAACGGCTCCGTTGTCGGCGCGGTACAGGTTGATGACTGCGATCAGATCATGATGATCACCGACGCAGGCACCCTGGTTCGTACCCGCGTGTCTGAGATTAGCGTTGTGGGTCGTAACACCCAGGGCGTGATCCTCATCCGTACTGCGGAAGACGAAAACGTGGTCGGCCTGCAGCGTGTTGCAGAACCGGTGGATGACGAAGAGCTCGATTCCATCGACGGAAGTGTGGCAGAAGGCGATGACGAAATCGCGCCGGAAGCTGACACCGACGACGATGCGGCAGATGATGCCGAAGAGTAATGTCTCCTGACAGAAAAAAGGGCCGGATTCCGGCCCTTTCTTTTTTGCAGACAAGCGAACATTGCGGCAAGCGGCGTTTACCGCTACCTTAACCACATTCTTTTTGACCCTGATGGCGGAGCTTCGCCCCCTTGAAATACCTCGTCTCCTTTCGTACCACGCTTAAAGTCTCTCGCTATTTATTCCGGGCGCTGGCGTTATTGCTCTGGTTACTGGTCGCGCTGTTTTCGGTGTTTTACATCGTCAACACGCTGCACCAAAAGGAGTCCGAGATCCGTCAGGAGTTCAATCTAAGCTCCGATCAGGCCCAGCGCTATATCCAGCGCACGTCCGACGTGATGAAAGAGCTGAAGTACATTGCGGAGAACCGTCTGACGGCGGAAAACGGGATTATGGCGTCCCGTGGGCGCGACGAGAAATCGGAAGTCCCGGATTTCGAGCCGTTGTTCCCGGATTCCGACTGCTCGGCGATGGGCAACTCCTGGCGAGGCTCCCTCGAATCACTGGCCTGGTTTATGCGCTACTGGCGCGATAATTTCTCTGCGGCCTACGATCTTAACCGCGTGTTCCTCATCGGCAGCGAAAACCTCTGTATGGCCGATTTCGGCCTGCGAGATATGCCCGTCGAGCGCGAGGATGCGCTGAAAAAACTGCATGAACGTATTCTCAAATACCATAACGCCCCTCAGGATGAGCGCGGCAACAATATTTTCTGGATTAGCCAGGGTCCGCGTCCTGGCGTGGGCTATTTCTATGGCCTGACGCCTGTCTATCTGGCTAACCGCCTGCAGGCGCTGCTGGGCACCGAGCAGACGATTCGCATGGAGAACTTCTTCACGCCAGGCAGCCTGCCGATGGGCGTGACCATTCTCGATGAAAATGGCCATAAGCTGATTTCACTCACCGGTCCTGAGGATCGTTTAAAAGTCGATCCGCGCTGGATGCAGGAGCGTTCCTGGTTTGGTTATACCTCGGGGTTCCGCGACCTGGTGCTGAAGAAAAGCCTGCCGCCGTCTTCACTGAGTATTGTCTACTCCGTGCCGGTCGATATGGTGCTGGAACGCATCCGGATGCTGATCCTCAACGCAATCCTGCTGAACGTGCTGGTAGGCATTGCGCTGTTTACGCTGGCGCGGATGTATGAGCGCAAGATTTTCATTCCGGCAGAGAGCGACGCCCAGCGGCTGGAAGAGCACGAGCAGTTCAACCGCAAAATCGTCGCTTCGGCGCCCGTCGGCATCTGTATTCTGCGCACCCAGGACGGAACGAATATCCTCAGTAATGAGCTGGCGCATAACTATCTGAACATGCTGACGCACGAAGACCGGCAGCGGCTGACGCAAATCATCTGCGGGCAGCAGGTCAATTTTGTCGATGTGCTCACCAGCAACCATACGAACCTGCAGATCAGTTTTGTTCACTCGCGCTATCGCAACGAAAACGTGGCGATTTGCGTGCTGGTGGATGTCTCCTCGCGCGTGAAAATGGAAGAGTCCTTGCAGGAGATGGCGCAGGCGGCAGAACAGGCCAGCCAGTCGAAATCCATGTTCCTCGCCACCGTCAGCCATGAGCTGCGCACGCCGCTGTACGGCATTATCGGTAACCTCGATCTGCTGCAAACCAAAGAGCTGCCGAAGGGCGTCGATCGTCTGGTGACGGCGATGAACAACTCATCGAGCCTGCTGCTGAAAATTATCAGCGACATTCTCGACTTCTCCAAAATTGAGTCTGAGCAGCTGAAAATCGAGCCGAGCGAGTTTTCGCCGCGTGAGGTGATGAACCATATCAGCGCCAACTATATGCCGCTGGTGGTGCGCAAACAGCTGGGACTTTACTGCTTTATCGAGCCGGATGTGCCGGTGACATTGCAGGGCGACCCGATGCGCCTGCAGCAGGTGATTTCCAACCTGCTGAGCAATGCGATCAAGTTTACCGACATCGGCTGTATCGTCCTGCATGTTTCCCGCGCCGGGGATTATTTGAGTATCCGCGTTCGCGACACGGGGACCGGGATCCCGGCCAAAGAGGTGGTTAAACTGTTTGACCCGTTCTTCCAGGTGGGAACCGGCGTACAGCGTAACTTCCAGGGTACAGGCCTTGGGCTTGCGATTTGCGAGCAGCTGATCAGCATGATGGACGGCGATATCTCGGTGGATACCGAACCGGGTATGGGCAGCCAGTTTACGATTCGTATTCCGCTCTATTCGGCGAAGTATCCGGTGAAAGCCCCGGCGGATGGGCTGAGCGGTAAAACAATCTGGCTGGCGGTGCATAACGCCTCGCTCTATACCTTCCTCGAGTCGATGCTGACTAACCGTGGCCTTAACGTGATGCGCTACGAGGGGCAAACCGCCGATGCCGACGACACGCTGATTACGGACGTGGAGCTGGACCCGTCCTGGAAAGGCAGAGCCGCGATTATCTTCTGTCGTCGTCATATTGGTATTCCGCAGGAGCGTGTGCCGGGAGAGTGGACGCACAGCGTCGCCACGCCGCATGAGCTGATGCATTTGCTGGCGCATATCTATCGCGTTGAAGTGGATGAGCGCGACGGCGTGAGAGCGCTGCCGTCGCCGGACTCTTCCGTCGCAATGAATGACGATATGATGATTCTGGTGGTCGACGATCATCCGATTAACCGGCGTCTGTTGGCCGATCAGCTCGGATCGCTGGGATATCAATGCCTGACGGCCAATGACGGCGTCGATGCGCTTAACGTGCTCAGCAAAAATCATATTGATATTGTGCTTAGCGACGTCAACATGCCGAACATGGATGGCTATCGCCTGACGCAGCGTATCCGCGAGCAGGGGCTGACTCTGCCGGTGATTGGCGTGACGGCGAATGCGCTGGCGGAAGAGAAGCAGCGCTGCCTGGAGTCGGGAATGGACAGTTGTCTGTCGAAACCGGTGACGCTAGATGTGATCAAGCAGACCCTGACGGTCTACGCGGATCGCGTGCGCAAAAACAGGGCGTAAAAAAAACCGGCAAGCGCGAGCGCTGCCGGGTTTTTTAAGCGAAGAGCAATCAGTCTTTGTCGACCGCGCTCAGCGTCACAGAAGAGAGATAGTTCAGCAGGGCGATGTCATTTTCAACACCCAGCTTCATCATCGCCGATTTCTTCTGGCTACTGATGGTTTTAATGCTGCGGTTCAGCTTCTTGGCAATCTCGGTGACCAGGAAACCTTCCGCGAACAGGCGCAACACTTCGCTCTCTTTCGGTGACAAACGCTTGTCACCGTAACCACCGGCGCTGATTTTCTCCAGCAGACGGGAGACGCTTTCCGGGGTAAATTTCTTGCCTTTCTGCAGGGCGGCAAGCGCTTTCGGCAGATCGGTTGGCGCGCCTTGTTTCAGCACGATCCCTTCAATGTCGAGTTCCAGCACGGCGCTTAAGATCGCCGGGTTGTTGTTCATAGTCAGAACAATGATCGAAATGCTCGGGAAGTGGCGCTTGATGTATTTGATAAGCGTGATCCCATCACCGTATTTATCTCCCGGCATGGAGAGATCGGTGATGAGGACATGGGCATCAAGTTTCGGGAGGTTATTGATAAGTGCTGTAGAGTCTTCAAATTCACCGACAACATTCACCCACTCGATCTGTTCAAGTGATTTGCGAATACCGAACAGTACAATCGGGTGGTCATCGGCAATAATTACGTTCATATTGTTCATGTATAAGGCTACCTTGCTACAGCAAGCTTTTGACGTAGGCGTCAATGTCGCTGATGTATTTTTCTGTGCCAGAAGCATCCTTCTCGCGAATAAGATGTTCCAGCGTTTCACATAACTGCTTGCCCGGAACCAGATTAAGCATGGCAAACACCCCTTTAAGCCGGTGTGCTGTCTGCGCCAGCGCCGCGAAATCCTTCGCAGCGGACTCAGTATACAACCGCTTAACATCATCTGGTACTGTATCTACAAAGAGGGAATAGTATCCGCTGGCATGGAGTTCGGCATTTTCATCGCCACCCAACGGGGACTCCAGGATCTCTTCTTGTGCCAGCTGTTCCTCTATTAGTTGTAGTACAGCTTCCTGCATCGCATTGCTCATATTAAAGTTGACGCGCATCTGGCCGGGGCCGATTTTGCGCACGCCAGACTCATCATCGCTTAAAAGCAAGCCCGAGGCAGTAAGATTAGACGGATTATCAGTTAAAAACAGATCATATTCTTGACTTGTAAGCCTGTCGTCCGGGGTGATGCAGGACGCGCCCCAGTTTTCCAGCTGACGAACCACAATGTTGCGGATCTCGTTCGAGGTCACATCCACCATGATCACCACATCATCCAGCAGACGCTCTTCGTCCTCTTCCTCTGGGGTCGCGGCCATTTTGACGTGCAGGGAATAGCGCGTACCAAGGGACTCGCGGGCTTTAATATTAAGGTGCCCGCCCAGTTTACGCGCCAGCTGATCGCACAGCCAGAAGGTGAGGGGATTGGCTTTGCCGTAGTTGTCGCTCTGAGTATCGTTAAGGAACGGGAAGTGCAGGTTATCGACTTCGCTCAGCGTCACGCCTTCGCCCGTATCCAGGATACGGATCGTCAGGCGGTCTTGAGCGGATTCGTCTGCGCTGACTTCCAGCGTAATCTTGCCGATTTGAGTGGTGGTGACGGAGTACTGAATCAGCATCAGCACGATGCGGCGCAGGGCATCGCGGTCGCCGTGGCGTTTATCGTTGGCCGGCAGATGGTTGTTAATCAGCAGCTGCAGCCCTTTACGCTTAATCACCGGCAGGACTTCAGGCACCACTTCGTTGATCAGATCCTGAATCGAGAACAGGGTAGGGTTCCCTCTCCAGGAGTCGTTTTCCAGCATATTAGCCAGCTGAATTTCATCCACCATCCGCACGAGCGTATCCGCCTGAGTGGCAAGCTGATGGCTTTCTGGCGTGCTGATGTTTGCGGCCTGGCTTGCCAGCGCTTTCAGCGGACGCTTAAACGCATCGCTGATGTTTTGCATAAAGACCGCGCGGCCCTGCTGGTTCTTCTCATACAGCCGCTGGGCCTGCTTGAGTTTCTTGTTCACCAGCACTTCACGGTCCTGATCGCGGATGATAAAGATTTGGGTGCGGGAAGCAACCTGGCTGCGGAACTGACGAATTTCATACAGTTCATTATTAATGGTGGCCTGAATGACGCCCTGGTGCTGATCGGCCATCGCCGTGATGTTCTGCAAATTCAGGTGCGGCAGCAGATGATCGGCAATCTTGTTGCTCATAATGGTGCGATTGGCTTCCTGATCATGCACCAGCAGCCCGAGCGGGAGGATGGAGACAATCTCCTCATTCAGCGCCCGCAGGACGCGCAGTTCGTTGCCTGAGCCGGATGACGACACGCTTTCGCTTTGACGTCCAGGCTGGAAGCGGAAGGTGCTGTAGCCAAACAGCGCCAGCGCCAGCAGGCCGATATTCAGCAGCAGCGGCAGGAGAATATTTTGCAGAGTATCCAGCAGTAACGTACCAAACGGCACCTGCCAGACCAGGCGCATACCGGTGGAGTTCAGCGCAGAGGCGATCTCAATCTTCGAGCCATTGAACGTAATGGTGGCGCTCTCCGGGCCCTCTTTCTTATCGGCTGATGCGCGCAGATTTTGTGCGGAGCTGTCTGGCTCCAGACGGAAACTGTCCAGCGGCATGTCAGGCGGGATCAGATCGTTAATCGGCAAATCAAAGGCCACGACGGTCGCCAGATGGCCCGGCTGGTTAAAGGTGGTGCGCAGGGTAAAGTAATGCCCGTTCTGCCACGCCAGGCGGCGCAGAGAGGAGAAACTTTCGCGCTCATCCAGGGCGTTGGCCTGCTGGAGCATTTCGGCGCGGCGGGAATCGACGATCGAGCCGATGGTGGACTCTTTAAACCCGGATGAGAGATCTTTCAGCGGCAGCGTGGAGATCAGGATCATGCTGTTATCCTGACCGTTGAGATAATACATCGACCACGGCACCGTTTCTGCGCCCCACAGCGTGTCGAGATAGGTCGACATCCGCTGTGTCATCTCAAGCGTGGCGCTATCGTGCGAACCAAAAATCAGGGCCTCGGTTTTACGGCGCGTTTTTTCGAGGTAATACACGTCCTGCTTAAGACGCGTCTCCTGCAGATTCTCACCCGACGAGGTTCCCGGTGCGGCGGCAATGTTGTCATAAATCTGCCAGGTGGCGTAACGCCAGGTATCAATACGCTTATGCACCGCGTGGGTAATATCAACAATCTGGTAGCTCCTGTCCTTCAGCCAGGTATTGACCGCGCTCTGCACCATCACTCCCATCGTCACCAGCAGCACAATGATTAAGAGAAGGAAGAAGCGGGTGATGCTCCCCGGAAGGAGGGAGAACTTACCTGTTGCTGTGGTTTCAGACTGACTCATTGATATGTTTAACCCGATATGGCCGCACGTAAGGGGGAGTGGGCAGTATAAAGGGTAATACCTGAATTTCCAGCATCGTAGCCAGAGCTGACGGGACTTTTTCGACTTTAAATAGCGCAGGGCGGGGTAGATTTAAAAGTGTACAAACGCGATCGAATTGTACAAATAATTGGCAAGGAATGTGAAAAATAGCACTAATTAACAAGAAATTAAAATTTGATAAAGCGACGGGAAAGGAAATTTAGGGACATAATCGAATTAATTAATAGTTGTTATAATTTCAGTGCGGTAGCACAGATAAATTCAGTTTACGTAAAGAAGCGTAAAAAAAAACCGAATGCAGTGCACTCGGCTGAATTAGGGATAAACAGACATTCAAAACTGAATGACGGTAATAAATAAGTTAATGATGATAGCGGGAGTTATTTTAGTGATCTCGACGGTTTTTGTTTTGACAATCAGTGCGGTAATGATTACTTTGGCCATCTCTCTGATATATATCATCTATTTTCAATTTTTGATTTAATGTGCTTTATTTATTAGCTCTTAGTGCTATCAAAAAGTTCCCCTTTATTTACAAATTGAAACATGTTTGTAGATGAATGAAACATCTTCAAAGTTTTCGTATCATATTCTTATTGGATTATTCTGTAATTTTGCGGAGAATGAAGTTGCCGACTGGTTAAGAGGGTTAATCAGTAAGCAGTGGTAATAATAAGGCATATAAAGGCATATAACAGAGGGTTAATAAAATGAAAGTTAAAGTCCTGTCCCTCCTGGTACCAGCTCTGCTGGTAGCAGGCGCAGCAAATGCGGCTGAAATTTATAACAAAGACGGCAACAAATTAGATCTGTTCGGTAAAGTCGACGGTCTGCACTATTTCTCCGATGACAAAGGCGCTGATGGCGATCAGACCTACATGCGTATCGGCTTCAAAGGCGAAACTCAGGTTAACGATCAGCTGACCGGTTACGGCCAGTGGGAATACCAGATTCAGGGTAACACCGACGAGAGCGACAACCAGTCCTGGACTCGTGTGGCCTTCGCGGGTCTGAAGTTCGCTGACGCAGGTTCTTTCGACTATGGTCGTAACTACGGCGTTATCTACGATGTCACCTCCTGGACTGACGTTCTGCCAGAATTCGGCGGCGACACCTACGGTGCTGACAACTTCCTGCAGTCCCGTGCTAACGGCGTTGCAACTTACCGTAACCAGGACTTCTTCGGTCTGGTTGATGGCCTGAACTTTGCTCTGCAGTATCAGGGTAAAAACGGCAGCGTTGACGGCGAAAACGACACCGGTCGTAGCACTCTGAAACAGAACGGCGACGGCTACGGCGCATCCCTGACCTACAACCTGGGCGAAGGCTTCAGCGTGGGTGGTGCGATGTCTTCCTCTAAACGTACTGCTGACCAGAATGCAGCAGGCGTGTACGGCGAAGGCGATCACGCAGAAGTGTATAGCGGTGGTCTGAAATATGATGCCAACAACATTTACCTGGCAGCACAGTACTCCCAGACTTACAACGCAACCCGTTTCGGCGACTCCCAGAGCAGCAGCGACATCTACGGTTTTGCTAACAAAGCACAGAACTTCGAAGTGGTTGCTCAGTACCAGTTCGACTTCGGTCTGCGTCCATCCGTGGCTTACCTGCAGTCTAAAGGTAAGGACGTAAGCAACAACACCACCAACTTCGGCGATCAGGATCTGCTGAAATATGTTGATGTTGGCGCGACTTACTACTTCAACAAAAACATGTCCACCTACGTGGATTACAAAATCAACCTGCTGGATGAAAACAACTTCACCCGTCAGGCAGGTATCGGTACTGATGATATCGTCGCTCTGGGTCTGGTTTACCAGTTCTAAGACACGCTCAGTAACACAAAGGGGCCTTATGGCCCCTTTTTCTATTCTCTTTTTAGGGCCTTACCTGCGACCGGGTTTGATATACTCTTGCCGCCCAGGCATGAGGATGATAACGAATGGACATGACTTTTTGGCGCGCTGGCATTCTGGCGAGCTTTTTCTTACTGGCGGCATGCGACTCTTCCACCCCTTCGGTGAAACCTGCTGCGCCTGCAGCCACGGTGCTGGAAGGGAAAACCATGGGAACCTTCTGGCGCGTCAGCATCATGAATGTTGATGCCAGACGCGCGGACGAACTGCGCGCTAAAATTCAGTCTCAGCTCGACGCTGACGATCAGCTGCTCTCGACCTATAAAAATGACTCTGCGCTGATGCGCTTCAATCTGTCCAATAGCACCTCCCTGTGGCCCGTAAGCGAGGCGATGGCCGACATCGTCACAGAGGCGCTACATATTGGCTATAAAACCAACGGGGCGATGGATATTACCGTCGGGCCGCTGGTGAATTTATGGGGCTTTGGCCCAACCAAACAGCCGGAGAAAATCCCCGATCAGGCGCAAATCGACGATGCCCGCGCCCGCACCGGTTTGCAGCATCTGACGGTGATCAACCAATACGGTCAGCAGTATCTGCAAAAAGACATTCCCGATCTGTTTGTGGATCTTTCAACGGTCGGGGAGGGCTACGCGGCGGATCATCTGGCCGCGCTGATGACCCAGGAAGGGATCTCACGCTATCTGGTCTCCGTCGGTGGCGCGCTGGTCAGCCGTGGACTGAATGCCAGCGAAAAGCCCTGGCGCGTGGCGATCCAAAAACCGACCGACATCCAGAACGCAGTCCAGGCGGTGGTGGATATTAACGGCCATGGCATCAGTACCTCCGGAAGCTATCGGAATTACTACGAGCTGGACGGGAAACGTCTCTCTCACGTCATCGATCCGCAGACCGGTCGCCCGATCGAACATAATCTGGTCTCCGTTACCGTCATCGCTCCCACTGCGCTGGAGGCCGATACCTGGGATACGGGGCTGATGGTGTTGGGGCCAGAGAAGGCGAAAGAGGTGGTGCGCCAGGAAGGGCTGGCAGTGTATATGATCACCCGCGAGGGCGAGACGTTTAAAACCTGGATGTCGCCGCAGTTCCAGAGCTTCTTAATTAGCGAACAAAATTAAAAAGCAAGGTTGCGGGTTTTTGTTCAGTGGCACTCCGGCATTGTGTGAGTATGCTTGTAAGAGGAGCCGATGATGAAAAACCTGATCCTGAATACCGATGAGGAACGCTGGCTGGCAGTGCTGGCCCGCGATTCCAGTGCCGATAACCAGTTTGTCTTTGCCGTCCAGACAACCGGCATCTTTTGCCGCCCTTCCTGCCGGGCGCGCCACGCGCTGCGCAAGAATGTCCGTTTCTTCCCCGATGCCCGTCATGCTGAACAGGCCGGGTTTCGCCCCTGCAAACGCTGCGCGCCGGACAAAGCCGATCCTCAGGCCGCAAAAATGGCCAAAATCGAAAAAGCCTGCCGCCTGCTGGAAGAGGACTCCGCGCTGACCCTGACTGCGCTGGCAGAAGCGGTGGCGATGAGTCCGTTCCATTTTCACAGGCTGTTTAAATCCCACACCGGGATGACGCCGAAATCCTGGCAGCAGGCGGCGCGCGCGCGACGTTTACGGGCCGCACTGACGCAGGGCGATACCATTACCGATTCCGTACTGGCCGCCGGTTTCCCCGACAGCAGCAGCTACTACCGAAAAGCAGACGACGTGTTGGGCATGACCGCAAAACAGTACCGCAATGGCGGGAGTGACGTGACCGTGCGCTACGCCATTAGCGACTGCGAACTGGGCCGTTGCCTGGTGGCGGAAAGTGAGCGCGGGATCTGTGCGATTTTACTGGGCGATAATGACGATGCCCTGGCAGAAGAAATTCATTCGCTTTTCCCGCACGCACAGCAGGAAACGCCCGAGGGGAACTTTGCGGGCAGGCTGCATCAGGTGATTACGAGTCTGGATAACAGCGGCACGGCGCTGGCGCTGCCGCTGGATATTCGCGGTACCGCGTTTCAGCAGCAGGTCTGGCAGGCACTGCGCGCGATCCCCTGCGGTGAAACCGCGAGCTACCAGCAGGTCGCCAGTGCCATCGGCAAACCCAACGCGGTGCGGGCGGTGGCAAGCGCCTGTGCGGCCAACAAACTGGCGATCGTTATCCCTTGTCACCGCGTCGTGCGAAACGACGGCGCCTTGTCCGGCTATCGCTGGGGAACGGCGCGCAAAGCGCAGTTGCTGCAGCGTGAAGCGAAAAATCAGGAGGAGTAATGCTGGATCTGTTTGCGGATAGCGATCCCTGGCAAGAGCCGCTGGCGCCCGGTGCCACCATTTTGCGCCGTTTCGCACTAGCGCGCGCCGATGCGCTGTTTCAGGCAATTGCTGAGGTCGCTGCGCTATCGCCGTTCCGCCATATGGTCACGCCGGGCGGATACACCATGTCCGTGGCGATGACGAACTGCGGATCGCTTGGTTGGACGACTAACGATCGCGGGTATCTCTATTCACCTATCGATCCTGTGACGGGCCAGCCCTGGCCATTAATTCCCGCAGCGTTCAGCACGCTCTGTCATGACGCGGCAGTCGCGGCGGGCTATCCGCACTTTCAGCCCGACGCCTGCCTGGTCAACCGCTACGCGCCGGGATCAAAGCTGTCGCTACATCAGGACAAAGACGAGCCGGATCTGCTTGCGCCGATTGTGTCTGTTTCGCTGGGTCTCCCTGCGGTCTTCCAGTTTGGCGGCCTGAAGCGCAGCGATCCGCTTAAGCGGCTGATGCTTGAGCACGGTGACGTGGTGGTGTGGGGCGGGGAATCACGGCTTTTTTATCACGGGATTCAACCCCTTAAACCCGGCATTCATCCACTGGCGGGGGAGTACCGCTACAATCTGACCTTCCGCCAGGCGTCGGATAGCGAATAAAAATAAGAATTATTCTTGATGTAACCGTCGGGCAGTTTACACTGCTGGCTGTTTTTTCTTGTCCGGATTGCTTTGCATGCAACTACTTCTCCTTGTCTGGCGTCAGTACCGCTGGCCGTTTGTCGCGGTTATGGCGCTCAGCCTTGCCAGCGCCGCGCTGGGCATTGGGCTTATCGCCTTTATTAACGTCCGTCTGATTGAAATGGTCGATACGAAACTGTCGGTATTGCCGGAGTTTCTCGGCCTGTTGCTGCTGCTGATGGCGGTCACGTTGGCCTCGCAGCTGGCGCTGACGGCCCTGGGGCACCATTTCGTCTATCGCCTGCGCGGCGAATTTATCAAACGTATTCTCGATACGCAGGTTGAACGCATCGAGCAACTGGGCAGTGCGTCACTGCTGGCGGGGCTGACCAGCGATGTACGGGCCATTACGATTGCTTTCGTGCGTTTGCCGGAGCTGGTGCAGGGTATCATTCTGACCTTTGGCTCAGCAGCCTATCTGGCGTGGCTGTCGACCAAAATGCTGGCGGTGACCGCGATTTGGATTGTGGTCACTATCTGGGGCGGTTACCTGCTGGTGGCACGCGTGTATAAGCACATGGCGGTGCTGCGTGAAACAGAAGATAAGCTTTATAACGACTACCAGACGGTGCTGGAAGGGCGCAAAGAGCTGACCCTCAACCGCGAACGCGCCGAGCACATCTTTAACAACCTCTATATTCCCGATGCGCGCGAATATCGCCATCACATCATTCGCGCCGATACCTTCCACCTGAGTGCCGTGAACTGGTCGAATATCATGATGCTGGGCGCAATCGGTCTGGTGTTCTGGATGGCAAACAGCCTCGGCTGGGCCGACACAAACGTGGCGGCGACCTATTCCCTGACGCTGCTGTTCCTGCGTACGCCGCTGCTCTCCGCCGTGGGTGCGCTGCCGACGCTGCTCAGTGCACAGGTGGCCTTCAGAAAACTGAATCAGTTTGCGCTGGCGCCGTTCCGCCCTGAATTTCCTCGCCCGGAAGCCTTCCCGGACTGGAAAACGCTGGAGCTGCGTAACGTCACTTTCCATTACCAGGATAACAACTTCGCCGTTGGCCCGGTCAATCTGACCATCCATCGCGGCGAGCTGCTGTTCCTGATTGGCGGCAACGGTAGCGGAAAATCCACGCTGGCGATGCTGCTGACCGGGCTGTATCAGCCGCAGTCGGGTGAGATCCTGCTGGACGGAAAAGCGCTGTCCGTTGAGAAACCGGAGGATTATCGCAAGCTCTTCTCCGCAGTCTTTACGGATGTCTGGCTGTTCGATCAGCTGTTAGGGCCGGAAGGCAAACAGGCAAATCCTGAGTTGGTCGCGAAGTGGCTCGAACAGCTGAAAATGTCGCACAAGCTGGAGCTTCAGGACGGCAAAATCCTCAATCTCAAACTGTCGAAAGGGCAGAAAAAACGCGTGGCGCTGCTGCTGGCATTAGCGGAAGAGCGCGACATCATTCTGCTGGATGAATGGGCGGCCGACCAGGACCCTCATTTCCGCCGCGAGTTTTATCAGGTGCTGCTGCCGCTGATGCAGGCGATGGGCAAAACGATTTTCGCCATCAGCCACGACGATCACTACTTCGTTCACGCCGACCGCTTGCTGGAGATGCGTGACGGACAGCTCAGCGAGCTGACCGGCGAGGAGCGTGATGCCGCCTCGCGAGATGCTGTGGCGCGTACCGCGTAAAGGTAAACATGCCGGGGGGCGGCCACGTCTTACCCGGCATGTTTTACGACAAAACCTGCTATCCGCTCCTTTTTTATCCATTCCGCCCATTTGTTTATTATCATTTACATTCCCCCACGCTATGCTTGATATCACCTTATTTCATGGATTTATGATTGATGTCGTTGATAAACAAAAACAGCGCAAGGTTGCGCGATCAGGAGCGTGCCCGACTTATCTGGCTTCTGACCACTGATAAAGCGGTCACGTCGGCGTTACTCGGAAAATTGACCCTGGCTGAGCAATATGACGTCGGTACCTTGTCCGACGATATTGCTGAGGTAGGGGCGCTGGTTGCCCATCTGCCACCGCCGGACCTGGCGGATACCCTCGAGTCTCTCCCTTCAGAAGAGCGTCACGCCCTGTGGCGACTGGTGCAGGATCATGAGCGTGGTCAGGTACTTCTGGAGGCTTCGGAGAACGTCTGGGATGATCTCATCGATGATATGAGCGACCGCGAACTGCTCGATGCCGTGCAAACGCTGGATATTGACGAGCAGATCTACCTGGTTCAACACCTGCCGCGTAACCTGACGGGCCGCCTGCTGGCATCGCTGCCGGCGGAAGAGCGTGCTCGCGTACGCCAGGTGATGGACTTCGCTCAGGACAGCGTCGGCGCGATCATGGAGTTCGAAGTGATCATGGTGCGCCCGGACGTCACGCTGGCCACCGTGCAGCGCTATTTGCGCCGCAAAGGGAAAATGCCGGAAAACACCGATAAGCTGTTTGTCACGGCGCGCGACAAAACTCTGCTTGGCGAGCTGTCGCTGCAATCCATCCTGCTCAACGATGCACAGCGTCGGGTGAGTGAGGTCATGAATAACGAGCCAATGGTCTTCTCCCCGGAAGATGACGCTGAAAAGGCAGCGCGTACCTTCGAACGTGACAACCTGATCAGCGCCGCAGTTGTGGATTCCGTTGGCAAACTGATGGGCCGCGTGACGATCGATGAAATCGTTGACGTAGTCTACGAAGAGACCGACAACGATCTGCGCGCGTTAGGCGGTTTGAGCGCCGAAGATGACGTCCATGCCTCCGTCGGTAAAGCGGTCAAAACGCGCTGGGCGTGGCTGGCGATTAACCTCTGCACCGCTTTTATTGCCTCCCGGGTGATCGACGGCTTTGAACATACGATTTCACAGCTGGTGGCGCTGGCCTCCCTGATGCCAATTGTGGCAGGGATTGGCGGTAACACCGGGAATCAAACCATCACCATGATCGTACGCGCCCTGGCGCTGGAGAAAATCCAGCCCGGCAACTTTACGTTCCTTATCCTCAGGGAGATGGGCGTGGCGCTGATTAACGGCCTGGTGTGGGGCGGGATTATGGGCGGCATCACCTGGTGGCTGTACGACGATATGGCGCTGGGTGGCGTGATGATGCTGGCGATGGTGCTTAATCTGCTGGTGGCGTCGATGATGGGGGTGATCATTCCGCTGACGATGACCCGCTTCGGGCGCGACCCCGCGGTGGGGTCGAGCGTGATGATCACCGCCATTACCGATACCGGCGGCTTCTTTATTTTCCTTGGTCTGGCGACGATTTTCCTGCTGTAGCCGCGTGCTTACGCTTCAGCCGGGCCGGGATTATCACCATCACGATGATCCCGCCCAGTACGCCAATCGCCAGATTGCCGGTTGAGACGGTGGCCGCAACGGTCACCAGCATGACCAGGGTTTCAGCAATCGGCGCGTCTTTCACGGTTCCCGGCTGAATGCTGTGCCAGTTGAAGGTCTTGAATGCCACAATCGCCATAATCCCGGCCAGCACCGCCATCGGAATGTACGCCATGACTTCGCTCAAGCCGGTGACCAGAATCAGCAAAACCACACCCGCCGCAAGCGTCGATATGCGGCTGCGTCCTTTCCCCATCTCCACGTTAACGATGGTTTGCCCAATCATTGCGCAACCGGCGATACCGCCGTAAAAGCCGGACATCATATTCGCAACCCCCAGCCCGATGCTCTCCCGGCGTTTACTCGACGGCGTCAGGGTGAGTTCATCCACCAGTTTTGCCGTCAGCAACGATTCCATCAGACCGACAAAGGCGATGCTGAGCGCGCAGGGCCAGATAATGCTCAGGGTGTGCAGGTTCAGCGGCACCAGCAGCTGCGTCAGACCCGGCAGCCCGCCGCTCATGGAGCCTTCGTCGCCGACGGTCGGCAGAAGCTGCCCGCTGGTCACGGTAAAGAGGGTTAAAACGACAATGGCGATAAGCGGAGAGGGAACGCTTTTGATAACCCGAGGCGCCCACAGGACTATCAGCAGCGTCAGCACAAACAGGCCGACGATCAGCGGGCTTTTGGTCCAGAAATGGGGCACCTGGGCAAAGAAAATCAAAATGCCGAGGGCATTCACAAACCCGGTCATCACCGACTGGGGAATAAAGCGCATCAGACGCGCCATGCCGAGCACGCCAAACAGGATCTGAATGAGACCGGCGAGGATCACGGCGGGCAAAATGTACTGAACCCCGTGCAGATGCACCATTGGGCCGATCACAAGGGCCACGGAACCGGCAGCAGCGGTAACCATCGCCGGACGGCCGCCTAAAAAGGACATCGCCAGACAGAGCACCACCGAGGCGATAAGACTCACCTTCGGGTCCACTCCGGCGACCACGGAAAACGAGATCACTTCGGGGATAAGTGCCAGGGCGGTAATCACGCCGGCTAAGGTTTCGCGCATCAACATTTTAGGTGAGCGCAGTACGCTTGAGACGCGACCATCGTCAGGCGTCAGGGCAGAAGTGTGTGGTAATGACATAGCTATTCGCAGGTTAGGGCAGGCTTCCGTGCGCGCGATCACAAAGTGCAGCATAGTAGCCAGAAAAGCCGCGCGGTGCCAGCCAGCAATCCTGATACCCACACAATTATTCAAACATTTAATTTCACAATTACAATAATTTCTTAACCTTTAAACAATGTTTAAAAATTGTTAACGTTCCCCCGCAGCTTATTTCACCTGCAATTTCCACGTAAAAAGCACGACTACAAGTAAGGCATAAATGATGAAAAAAATGACTGCCATGCTCTTTTCTATGGCCGTAGGGCTGAGCGCCATCTCAATGGCGGCGAAAGCGGATACGCCTAAAGAGCAGGAAACGGACGTCCTTTTAATTGGCGGCGGCATTATGAGCGCCACGCTGGGCACCTATTTACAGGAATTACAGCCAGACTGGTCGATGACCATGGTTGAGCGCCTCGACAGCGTGGCGCAGGAGAGTTCGAACGGCTGGAACAACGCCGGAACGGGCCACTCGGCACTCATGGAACTGAACTATACGCCGCAGAAAAAGGACGGTTCCATTAGTATCGAGAAGGCGGTTGAGATCAACGAAGCCTTCCAGATCTCCCGCCAGTTCTGGTCGCATCAGGTAAACAGCGGTGTGATGCACGACCCGCACTCCTTTATTAATACCGTTCCGCACATGAGCTTTGTGTGGGGCGACGACAACGTTAACTTCCTGCGCGCGCGCTACGCCGCGTTGCAGCAGAGCAGCCTGTTCCGTGGCATGAAATATTCCGAAGATCATGCGCAGATTAAAGAGTGGGCGCCGCTGGTGATGGAAGGGCGTGACCCGAATCAGAAAGTGGCCGCGACCCGTACTGAAATCGGGACCGACGTAAACTACGGTGAAATCACCCGTCAGCTGGTGGGCGCATTGCAGAAGAAAGACAACTTCAAACTGCAGGTCAGCACCGAAGTGCGTGGCTTTAAGCGTAACGCGGATAACAGCTGGAGCGTGACCGTTGCCGATCTGAAAAACAATGAAGCCGAGCACGTGATCAAGGCGAAGTTCGTCTTTATCGGGGCCGGTGGCGCTGCGCTGAAACTGTTGCAGGAGTCCGGTATTCCGGAAGCCGACGACTACGCGGGCTTCCCGGTTGGCGGCCAGTTCCTGGTCTCTGATAACCCGGAAGTGGTGAACCGTCATCTGGCGAAAGTGTATGGTCAGGCTTCCGTTGGTGCTCCGCCGATGTCTGTTCCGCATATCGACACCCGAATTCTGGACGGCAAACGCGTGGTGCTGTTTGGGCCGTTTGCGACCTTCTCCACGAAATTCCTGAAAAACGGCTCCCTGTGGGATCTGCTGAGTTCCACCACGACCTCGAACTTTATGCCGATGGTAGATGTGGGCCTGGATAACTTCGATCTGGTGAAATACCTGATTAGCCAGGTGATGCTCTCCGATGATGACCGTTTTGCTGCCCTGCAAGAGTACTACCCGCAGGCGAAAAAAGCCGACTGGCGTTTATGGCAGGCGGGTCAGCGCGTGCAGATCATCAAGCGCGATCCGAAAGAGGGCGGCGTTCTGCGTCTGGGTACGGAAGTGGTGAGCGACAAAGACGGGACCATTGCCGCGCTGCTGGGCGCATCGCCTGGAGCATCCACTGCGGCACCGATCATGCTGCATCTGATGGAAAAAGTGTTTAAAGATAAAGTCGCCAGCCCGGAATGGCAGGCGAAGCTGAAAAACATTATTCCGTCTTATGGCACCAAACTGAACGGTAACGTGGCAGCGACGGAACAAGAGCTGGAATACACCAGCGGTGTTCTACAGCTCAAATACGAAAAACCGCAGGCAGCAGATGTTGCACCGCAGGCGCAACCGCAGGCAAAACCACAGCCGGAATCTAAACCGGTCGCGGATATCGCGCTGTAAATACTATGAAGGACAAAAAAGCCGGGTATCACTACCCGGCTTTTTTTTTAACGCACGACTGCGTTTTCGACTTTCTCGTCGGCTTTCCAGACGCGGTATTTCACGTCGATATTCTCGGGCGTGTAAACCACAATCGGTAATTTGCTGTTGTAGCGCAGCAGGCTGTTATCGCCGAGATACGCTGTCACGAACTGCTGCGTTTTTTTCCCGTCCGGGCAGGCCATCATCGTGGAAACCGGCGACGTCACATTATCGAAGACGTAATAGTCGTAGCCCCAGCCTTCCAGGGTTTTGCTTTCCAGTTTGCCGCCAAGGCGATGACGATTGCAGTCCACTTCCAGGTTCTGTCCAATCAGAAGCTCTATTTTAAACGCAGACTCATCTTCCTGAGCCGGGAGCTGGATAACCTGACGCTTCATGCCTTTTTCCGCCTGCGGGTACGGCGCAATCTTTTCCAGAGGCTGCGCTTTCGGCGTTTCGCTTGCGAAGGCGCTGGTGCTCATGCAGGCAGCAGCCAGAAGGGCGATGGCAAATTTAGGTGTGTTTTTCACAGTCATTCCTTTTATGTCAAACAATCGATGCAAGATTAGCATAGTGCAGACGGCTGCCTGGTGGGATTTACCTATATTTTGATTTCACTCGGTTGATCACACTGCTTTTGTGGCTGAATGGCAGAGATAAATGCTGATATGGAATGAAAGGGGAGATCGTGTTAGGGTTAGCGCTAAATAATGTTATTCATCTGTAAAGGAAAGAGAGACATGGTCCGCGCAAAGCTTAAAACCCCCGAAGGCAGGAAGTTTTTACTGGCGCTGTTTGTGGTGTTTCTGATTGCCGCCGCAGGCGTCGGACGGGCAACAATCGTCGGTGTGATTGAGCAGTACAATATTCCGCTCTCACAGTGGACGACCAGCATGTACGTCCTGCAGTCGGCGATGATTTTTGTTTACAGCATGGTCTTCACCATTTTACTGGCGATTCCGCTGGGGATCTTTTTCCTCGGTGGCCCAGATAAGCATTGAATAATCGCCCATGATAAATAAGCCAACCTTCGGGTTGGTTTTTTTGAAAGCGAGAATGGCACAGCACGAAACTGCTCCGTCGAATTACGGCATTAAACGTTTGGCACGGCCACAATAACCGTAATACCGCTTCTTCCCAATCCGAACATGGAACCGGAACCGGTGCGGACAATGCGCATGACCACGCCTTTGGCGGGCATGTGGGTGCGGGCGGTGGCTTCCATATGTAACGGGAATCAATGTAAATTAAAAGGCCATCGATTGATGGCCTTTTTAATGACAGAAAAAACAAATAAGGGCTAACGAGGGGTGTCGTTAATAAACGTCAATACACCTCGCTGAATACCAATGATATTTTCGCTTTTCATTTCAGCCAGAATACTCATTACGCCACTGCGGGATAGCCCTGTCTTTTCCATAATATATTTGCACGAGTTTGTTTTCAGCCGGTATTGCTCACTCTCGTTCATTAAGTCAACCAGACAGTCACGGATAATCTCCCGCGAGCGTAGCCCTATACTGTAATGACTTAAGGCAGAGTGCAGGCCCATAATGTAGAGAAGATAGTTACTGTAATCTTCCCACATTTTCTGCTCTTTAATGATCGTCATGGCGGTTTTATAAGGCAGAATCGCGACATTCACCGTGGTGACGCTCATCAATCGGAACGCATTCCCCATATATTCTGGATGCGATATTCCGGCCACAAAGGGCGCTTTCAGCGTTCCTTTAAGCGTTCCGTTATCAATACGAGAAATATCCACCAGCCCTTCGAGGAGAATTAAGCACAGACGCTCACCCTGGCTATCAAGATGCAGGATACGGTGTGCGGAAAATTGTTTAAGCTGTGCGTGAGGAAGAAAGCGATGGATCAATCGGTCAATCTGCGCGTGCGGTTTAAAACGCGTCAGTGTGTGGATTGGCATGGCAGCTTTGGGATTCATGATGGTGCCCGGCGTTTTTAAGTAATTATCGCAGAAGCTGTGAAACGCGCAATCACATGCTCACACTGCGACATAAAACAACTATACGAATGGTGAGCATTGTTTAATGAACCCTGGGATGAGTCGCCAGGGGTCATAGTCGTAAGAAAGAAGTGCAGGGGGTTACTCAGAAACCATCCACATATCCGCTTCTTCAAACATCTCTTCCAGCATGCGGTTAAGTTTCTCGCGATCGCTTTTGCTGGCATCGCTGTTCAAACCGTTCGCCTGCATAGGTTTCACTTTCACCACTGCCTCCGGGAAGATCCGGTGCACGCGTTTTGTTAATTCATTCAGGATGATGTCACTGGCGCCCGGTAAACCTGCAACGTTGCGCTTGTCATAAACGAGTTCAACAAACATAACTGCCTCATGATAACTGTTTTTATATACAGCATCTTCGCGGTTACGCCCTTAAGAGTCAAGCAGTCCGGATGTTCAGGCATAAAAAAACCAACCGTAAAAGGTTGGTTTTTTTTACTATTTTGGTCGGCACGGAGAGATTTGAACTCTCGACCCTCGCCACCCCATGACGATGCGCTACCAGGCTGCGCTACGTGCCGACGTATGAAAAAGATACTACCTGTTTGCATTCTGAATGCAAGAGTGTACCACGCTAACTGATTTAAAATTAATCAGTTAGCGATAAACCGTTTCTCGTCAGTGAGCACCTGTAGCAACAGGCTCAGCTGCGGTTTTTGGTCGTGAATCTTCTCACCCTGCAGGTTATACGTCTGGTAATTGCCGTTGCTGTTGAGCACCAGCGTCAGTGCTGGCGTAGTCACTGCCAGGGTGTTATTGCTTGCTGCCGTCACCCAGTTATGTCGACGCGTGGCGCTAAACAGATCCTGACCCTGGGAATACTCATTCGCCGGTGTGCTGACGTGCAGCAGGCGTTGCATCAGCGTGGTCATCACATCTTTGTGATCTGTCAGCATATTGATGCGCTGCGCCGGTGTGCCCGGCCAGTGTACGACCAGCGGAACGTGCAGGTTAGGGCGCGACCAGTTCATGTCCGTCGCTTCATCGCCCAGCGGCACGCCATGGCCCGCAGTGATAATCACCACGGTATTGTCCAGCTTGCCGGATTCGCGCAGGGCGTTAATCACGCGCGCAATCTGATCGTCGACATTGCCAGCCGCGCGGCTGTAGCGGCGGACAAAGCCTTTTTGATTGCTGTCATCAAGGTTAGTGCCGTTAAAGGCCACCCATGAGAACCAGCGGTTATCTTCTTGCGCGTAACGATTGAGCCAGTTTACCCACTGACCGGCAGTCTGTTCGTCAGTCTGATTTTGCGCAGGCGGCAGTGAGAAATCAGACAGCAGTGCCTGGCGATAGAGCGGGCTGCTGAAACCGTCAGAGGAGAACAGTCCCAGCTGGTAACCCTGTTGGTTCAGGGAGGTAATCAGCGCCGCAGGCGTTCGGGAGGAAAGCACGCCGTCCATATAGCCGGCGGAGATGCCGTAGAACAGACCAAAAATACCGGCGTCGGTGTTATTTCCCGAGCTCATATGCTGGGTGAAGTTGATGTTCTGCTCGGCAAACTGTGCAAGCGCAGGCATCTGCTTCTCGTAACGGGAGTAGTTCAGACCGTCGACGGTAATAAGCAGAACGTTCTGGCCCTGACCCATATCGCGATAACGTAACTCGCTCAGCGGATACTGGACCGACACGGCTTCCGGATTACCTTGTTCCACCAGACGGCGCTGATATTCCTGCGCATCCAGCAGGCCGTGTTTCTCCAGGAAGCGGCGTGCCGTCATCGGATAGGAGAGCGGCAGGTTGGCGCGCTGCATTGTAATCGGGCGATAGAAGTTCGCATCCGCCCAGATGTACATAATATGGGAGCTGATAAACGCGACGAAAAACAGCGCCGCAACGGGCTGGGCATAGTGGCGACGGCGGGTGAGGCTTCGCAGTTTTTGCCAACTCCAGGTGGCAAACAGCATCTCAATCAGCAGGATAATCGGCACGCTGATAAACATCAGCTGCCAGTCACGCGCGGTTTCGTTCTGGTCGGGATTGATCACCAGTTCCCAGACGATGGGATTGAGATGGAGGTGAAAACGGGTGAAAACTTCGCTGTCGATCAGCAGCAGGGTCATGCCGACAGTGGCGAGAATTGCGGATAAAAACCGCATCAGCCTCTGCGACATCACGATAAACGTCAGAGGGAACAGAATCAGCAGATAGGTGGCGAAGACCAAAAAGCTAAAGTGCCCGACAACGCTTATCCAGGAGTAAATGCGCCCGGTTAAGGTCGTCGGCCAGTCGGCCACTAACAGATAACGGCTGCCGAGTACCATGGCCAACAGAATGTTGAACAAGGCAAACCAGTGCCCCCAGCTAACCATCTGGGAGACTTTTTCACGGTAGCGCTGACGATTCGTCACCATAGACTGTCGTTCGTTTCCCTTAATGCGCCTGGTCGTCGCTGACGGAGGACTGCAACGCGTGGGCGAATGATTTTGCGATCGCCTGACGTTGGGCCGGAGCAACGCTGGTATTGATAAGGTTGGTGACCATATTTCCCAGAACCATCAGGGAGAGATCGGTCGGCGTTTTATGTTTTTCAAGTACGTTGACCAGCTCACTGAGCAGTTGTTCAACGTGTTCATCACTATAGCGGGAATGTTGTGGCATAAATCGAAATCAGTTTGTTGATGAGAGGGCAACATATTACCGTAGCAACAGCTTTTTTTCCCCTTTTTTATCTTCTATTGCACACATGCGTGGGTGGTGGTTGAATACCGCCCGGTCTTAAAGGAGAGTTTATCATGAGTCTGGATATCAACCAGATTGCCTTGCACCAGCTTATCAAGCGTGATGAGCAAACCCTGGAGCTGGTGCTTCGCGATTCGTTACTGGAACCAACGCCTACCGTTACGGAAATGATGGCGGAGCTACACCGCGTCTACAGCGCTAAAAATAAAGCCTATGGCATGTTCAATGACGAGAGTGAGCTGGCCGAAAGCCTGCGTCTGCAACGCCAGGGCGAAGAGGATTTTCTGGCGTTTAGCCGCGCGGCAACCGGGCGTCTGCGTGATGAGCTGGCAAAATATCCGTTCGCTGACGGCGGTATCGTACTGTTTTGTCAGTACCGCTATCTCGCCGTGGAGTACCTGCTGGTCACGGTGCTCAGCAATCTGAGCAGCATGCGTGTCAACGAGCAGATGGATATCAGCTCCACACATTATCTGGATATCAACCACGCCGATATTGTGGCGCGAATCGATCTGACCGAATGGGAAACCAACCCGGAATCAACGCGATATCTGACGTTCCTGAAAGGGCGCGTGGGCCGCAAAGTCGCCGATTTCTTCATGGACTTCCTCGGCGCCAGCGAAGGTCTGAACGCGAAAGCGCAGAACAAAGGGCTGCTGCAGGCCGTGGATGATTTCACCGCAGAAGCGCAGCTCGATAAATCCGAGCGTCAGAACGTGCGTCAGCAGGTTTACAGCTACTGCAACGAACAGCTGCAGGCGGGCGAAGAGATTGAACTGGAGTCGCTGTCGAAAGAGCTTTCTGGCGTCAGCGAGGTCAGCTTCCACGAGTTTACGACGGATAAAGGCTACGAACTGGAAGAGAGCTTCCCGGCGGATCGCAGCACCCTGCGTCAGCTCACCAAATTTGCCGGTAGCGGCGGCGGGTTAACGGTGAACTTCGATGCCATGCTGCTGGGCGAGCGCATTTTCTGGGACCCGGCGACGGACACCTTAACCATCAAAGGTACACCGCCGAATCTGCGCGACCAGCTGCAACGCCGTACGTCTGGCGGTAAATAACAGCCATAAAAAAACCCCGCAATGCGGGGTTTTTCTCAACTTGTTGGCGATTAAGCGCGAACGAAGTCGACGTGAGACAGTTTTGGCTTGAACGGGTGACGCTGAACAGCCTGAACTTTCACTTTTTCTTCTTTGCCATCGATAACGATAGTCAGAACTTCGGTGTAGAAACCTTCTTTAGTCTGCTGGTTCCAGACTTTGTCCTGGTCCATCTCGATTGCTACTGGAGCAGCATCGCCACCATAGATGATAGCCGGGAATTTGTTAGCTGCGCGCAGGCGGCGGCTCGCACCCTTACCCTGCACAGAACGTACTTCTGCATTGATAGTAAACATTGATTTCTCTCTGTAAATAAGTCCTGCTACAGGCGACCCAGCAGCAGGTGAGTGTTCTGCCTCACGGATGTGAAGCGGGCGGCATTTTATACTCAAACGCCCGTCACATCAATCAAAAGTGCCCTTAACCGCGCAATTCATTGGCCCGACGGAAACGCCCTTCGTAATCGAAGACCTTCTCGCGCACCTGCCAGAACTGGCCTTTTTTGCGCGCGACGACAAAATCCGGGTGGCGCAACAATACCTGCTGATGGACGATGTCGGCGACCGTTATCCAGCGCAATGGCACACCTGGCGTGCGGGTATGCGGGCGAATAAACAGCTGTTCAAAAGCCGTGCGCTGGGCGGGCGTATGCAGACGAAAACGCTCGCTGACGTCTGCGCCGTCCTCATCGTAATAGGTGATTTTCAGCCATTCGCCTTTCTCGTCGGCGCCGGATTGCAGCGCCATGCCCGAGCAGCGTAGCACCAGCGCGTCTTTCAGCTTCAGCGCGGCTTTCAGCATGTCATCGGGATCGACCAGCACCGTGTCACATTCGCGACAGCGCCGCGCGGCAATATCATTTTCGGCGTTACACTGCGGGCAGTTTTTAAAGCGAAAACGGTAATCGCACTGCTCGCGATGACCGTCGTCATCCTCAAACCAGCCCTGACAGCGGCGGCCAAAATGCTCGATCAGAGTTCCGTCGGCAGTGGTTTTCCCCCAGAAGGTATTGGCGAAACCGCAGCCAGGACAGAAAACCTGCACCGGGACGTTCCCGCTTTTGCCTTTTGGCGTACCCACTTCCGGTGAATAGAGATCGTGCGGGTTCCCGGCGTAGTCGAGAATCAGACAGTCGGTCTTGCCGGGAGACAGCCGCAGCCCACGGCCGACAATCTGCTGATACAGGCTGACGGATTCGGTCGGGCGCAAAATCGCAATCAGATCCACGTGCGGGGCGTCAAACCCGGTGGTCAGCACCGAGACATTCACCAGATAGCGGAACTGCTGTGCTTTAAAGGCGTCGATCAGCGTGTCGCGCTCGGGTCCTGGCGTTTCACCGGTGATCAGCGCCGCGTCGTCGGCCGGAAGCAGGCCGGTTATCTCTCTGGCGTGCTCGACGGTGGCCGCGAAAATCATCACTCCTTTGCGCGTCTGGGCGAACTCTTCGATCTGGCTGATGATATGCGGGGTGATGCGCTGCTGTTTTTTCAGCTCCAGGTTCATATCTGCTTCGCTAAACAGCCCGTTACTCTGGGCCTGCAAACGGCTGAAATCATAGTGCACGACCGGCATATCCAGCCGTTCGGGCGGCGTCAGATAACCGTGCTTAATCATGTAGCGCAGGGGCAGCTCATAGATGCAATCGCGAAACAGGGCTTTTTCGTCGCCACGCACCATGCCGTGATAATGGAACTGATAGATCCAGCCTTTGCCGAGGCGGAAGGGCGTAGCGGTCAGCCCCAGCAGGCGAACCTGCGGGTTTACCGTTTTCAGATGATTAAGGATCTGCTGATACTGGCTCTCATCGTCATCGCTGATCCGATGACACTCGTCGACAATCAATAGTGAGAATTCACTGCGAAAATGCGCCAGGTTTCGTGCGACCGACTGCACGCTGCCAAACACCACTTTGCCGTGGCTCTCTTTGCGTTTCAGCCCGGCGGCGAAGATATCGGCCTCAAGACCCAGAGCACAGTATTTGGCATGGTTTTGCGCTACCAGCTCTTTGACGTGGGCCAGCACCAGCACCCGGCCACGCGCCAGCCGTGCCAGTTCGGCAATCACCAGGCTTTTGCCCGCTCCGGTGGGCAGGACGATGGCGGCAGGTTCAGTGTGCTTGCGAAACCAGGCGAGGGTGGCGTCAACGGCTTCCTGCTGATAGGGGCGAAGTGTAAAAGTCATGAGCTCTCTATTTTGTTATCACGCACATAGTATGCCACGAAACTTTTTCCCTTGAGTGGCGCAACCAGACCGCTATACTGGACCGTTCTTGACTGCTTCTTTTTCGGACATGTTGTCCGACTTCCAGCACCATAAAGGCTATAAGATTTCATGCGACTTGATAAGTTTATCGCTCAGCAACTCGGCGTAAGCCGCGCTATTGCCGGGCGTGAAATTCGCGCCAGCCGCGTTACCGTGGATGGCGATATTGTGAAAGAGAGCGCTTTCAAACTCCAGCCAGAACATGAGGTGGAGTACGACGGCAACACGCTGACCCAGCAGAATGGCCCGCGCTATTTCATGCTCAACAAGCCGGAAGGGTACGTGTGCTCGACGGATGACCCGGATCACCCGACGGTGCTCTATTTCCTGGATGAACCTGTCGCGCACAAGCTGCATGCGGCGGGGCGTCTGGACATTGATACCACCGGTCTGGTGCTGATGACCGACGACGGCCAGTGGTCGCACCGCATTACGTCTCCGCGTCATCACTGCGAAAAAACCTATCTGGTTACGCTTGAATCACCGGTGTCTGACGATACCGCCGAGCAGTTTACCAAAGGCGTGCAGCTGCATAATGAAAAAGATCTGACCAAACCCGCGCTGCTGGACGTGCTCACCCCGACCGAAGTGCGTCTGACCATCAGCGAAGGCCGTTACCATCAGGTGAAGCGTATGTTCGCCGCCGTCGGCAACCGTGTGGTTGGGCTGCACCGCGAACGCATTGGTGAAATCGCCCTCGATCCCGAGCTTGAACCCGGTGAATACCGCCCGTTGACGGAAGAAGAGATTGCCAGCGTTGGCATGCCTTCCCGCTAATTTCAGGAGCAAACTGTGACCACCAGGCCACACTCGTCAATTAGCATCGTATTTATTCTTGGCCTGCTGGCCATGCTGATGCCGCTGTCGATCGATATGTACCTGCCCGCGCTGCCGGTGATTTCCGCGCAGTTTGGCGTTCCGGCAGGCAGCGCGCAAATGACGCTCAGTACCTATATCCTCGGTTTTGCCGTCGGGCAGTTATTGTACGGCCCGATGGCAGACAGCATTGGCCGTAAGCCGGTGATCCTCGGGGGAACGCTGGTGTTTGCTGGGGCGGCGGTGGCCTGTGCGCTGGCGCAGACCATCGATCATCTGATTATCATGCGATTCTTCCACGGCCTGGCGGCTGCGGCGGCGAGCGTGGTGATTAACGCCCTGATGCGCGATATCTATCCGAAAGAAGAGTTCTCGCGCATGATGTCCTTCGTCATGCTGGTCACTACCATCGCGCCACTGCTGGCGCCGATGATCGGTGGCGCGGTGCTGGTGTGGTTTAGCTGGCACGCCATCTTCTGGATCCTGGCGATCGCAGCGCTGCTGGCATCGGCGATGATCTTCTTCTTTATTGACGAAACCTTGCCGGTGGAACGTCGGCAGAAGTTTCATATTCGCACCACCATCGGCAACTTCGCCTCACTGTTCCGCCATAAACGTGTGCTGAGCTATATGCTGGCGAGCGGTTTCAGCTTTGCGGGGATGTTCTCATTCCTGAGCGCCGGGCCGTTTGTTTACATCGAGATCAATCACGTTTCGCCGCAGCATTTTGGCTATTACTTCGCCCTGAACATCGTGTTCCTGTTTGTGATGACCATCATTAACAGCCGCTTTGTTCGTCGGGCAGGGGCGCTGAATATGTTCCGCGCCGGGCTGTGGATCCAGTTTGTCATGGCTGTCTGGATGGTGCTTAGCGCCTTCTTTGGTGTCGGTTTCTGGGCGCTGGTGGTCGGCGTGGCGGCGTTTGTTGGCTGCGTGTCAATGGTGTCATCCAATGCGATGGCCGTTATCCTCGATGAGTTTCCGCATATGGCGGGGACGGCCTCATCGCTGGCGGGAACCTTCCGCTTCGGGATTGGTGCGATTGTCGGGGCACTGCTCTCCATGGCGACGTTTAATACCGCCTGGCCGATGATTTGGTCAATCGCGTTTTGCGCGACCTGCTCCATTCTCTTCTATCTCTACGCCAGTCGGCCGCGAAAAACGGCAAGCTGATAACAGAAAAGGGGCCAATGCGGCCCCTTTTTTTGATACGCGTCAACCAAACCTGCGTTTGTTTACCCCTTGTTTGTTTCTTTTATGTAAAATCTATTTATGTAAAAAGTCACATCGTTGTAGTTAAAAAGGTTGAGTTAGATCGCAGAAACGGGTACATATACCGCCAAAGCGAGCCTGTAACTCACTAAATAATGCCCTGAAAAATGAGACGCTAAAGCCCGTAACATACGGCTGTGAACGGTTTTTCAGGAAAATAACGGCAGGTTAGCAACGATGTGTTACTATAAATGTAAATAAATTGTGAAGGCTTTTTTGGCTTCCGGGGAAAGAACGTGAATACATTACAACTCTCCATAGTCCATCGCTTGCCCCAGAGCTATCGCTGGTCGGCGGGTTTTGCAGGTTCGAAAGTTGAACCGATTCCGCAAAGTGGAAAAGAGGGCGATAACTGTCTGGTCGCGCTGAAATTGCTCAGCCCGGACGATGAAAACGCATGGCCGGTGATGGAGCGTTTGAGCCAGGCACTGACCGATATCGAAGTCGTCAGCTCCGTGCTGGAGTGTGAAGGCGAACCCTGCCTGTTTGTTAACAGCCAGGATGAATTTGCGGCGACCTGCCGCCTGAAAAACTTTGGCGTCGCGATCGCCGAGCCGTTCTCCGGCCAGCATCCTTTCTGAGCGTCAGCGCAGCGCTAACAGCTGACGCGTGTAGTCATGCGTCGGCGCGGCAAACACGCGCTGACAATCCCCTTGCTCGACCACCTCTCCCTGTCGCAGCACTATCACCTGATGGCATAACGCCCGCACCACCCGCAGATCGTGGCTGATAAAAATATAGGCCAGGCGATGCTTTTCCTGGAGTTCCTTCAATAGCGCCAGAATCTGGGCCTGCACGGTGCGGTCCAGGGACGAGGTCGGCTCATCCAGAATGATCAGCTCCGGTTTCAGGATCAGGGCTCTTGAGATGGCGATGCGCTGGCGTTGACCACCGGAAAAAGCCGCCGGGTAGCGATAGCGCGTTTCCGGATCCAGCCCCACCTCCTGCATCACCCGAATCACTTCCTCTTCCCGCTGACGGGCGCTCAACGCAGGCTGATGAACGCGCAACCCCTCCTCGATGATTTGCAGTACGTTCAGCCGCGGATTGAGAGACGAGTTCGGGTCCTGAAACACCACCTGCATCCGTGGGCGAACGGGCAACATCTGGCGACGATTCCAGTTGTGCAACGGTTTGCCGTCGAACAGAATCGTCCCCTGAGAATTAATCAGGCGTAACAGCGCCAGACCGGTAGTGCTTTTCCCCGAACCCGATTCCCCCACCAGCCCCAGCGTTTCGCCTGGGCGTAGAGAAAAGCTGACGTTCTTCAGCACCGTATTTTCCGCCACCACGCGGCGGAAAATGCCTTTACGCACCGGGAACGCGACGGCCAGGTTTTCGACGTTCAGCAGCGGTTTGCTGCCCGCGGTCAGCGGGACGGGATCGCCCGACGGCTCGCTGTCGAGCAAACGCTGGGTGTAAGGGTGCTGCGGCGCGTGGAACAGGGCGGTCGCCGTGTTCTGCTCCACACAGCGACCGTTTTGCATCACCGCCACGTTATCCGCGAGTTTCTTCACGATGCTGAGGTTATGAGTGATAAACAGCAGGCTCATATTCAGCTCTTCGCGCAGCTCGCGCAAAAGCTGCAGGATTTGCGCCTGCACGGTGACATCCAGCGCGGTCGTCGGCTCATCGGCAATCAGCAGCTCCGGGCGCGTCAGCAGCGCCATCGCAATCATCACACGCTGGCGCTCACCGCCCGACAGCTGATGCGGGAAATCGGTCAGGCGTCTGGCGGCGTTGCGGATCCCGGTACGCTCAAGGCAATCCAGAATCTCGCCGCGTGCGGCCTCTTTGCGCATTCCCCGGTGCAGGGAAAGCACCTCGTAGAGCTGTTTTTCCAGAGTATGCAGCGGGTTGAGGGAGACCATCGGCTCCTGGAAGATCATCGCGATTTTGTTCCCGCGCACGCCGCGAAGAGTGTGTTCATCGGCGTGAAGCAGTGACTGACCGTGAAACAGAATATCGCCCTGCGGATAGACCACCGGCGGGGAGGGGAGCAGGCGCAGAACAGACAGCGCCGAGACGCTTTTGCCAGAGCCGGATTCGCCCACCAGCGCCAGCGTCTCTCCCGCCTGGATTTGCAGGGATAAATCGCTCACCACTTCGCGCGTTTCACCTTGCTGAGTGAATGCGATGGAGAGATTTTCGATGCTAAGCAGAGGCTGCGTCATCTTATACCGCCTTATTAGGATCAAAGGCATCGCGGACCGCTTCGCCAATAAAAATCAGTAACGAGAGCAGTATGGCCACCGACAGAAACGCCGTAATGCCCAGCCAGGGCGCCTGGAGATTGTTTTTCCCCTGCAGCAACAGCTCGCCCAGAGACGGTGAGCCAAGCGGCAAGCCGAAACCGAGAAAATCAAGAGAGGTGAGGGTGGTGATCGAACTGCACAGAATAAAGGGCAGGAAGGTCAGGGTCGCGACCACCGCGTTGGGCAGCATGTGGCGGAAAATGATGCTGCGATCGCTCACCCCCAGCGCCTGCGCCGCACGAATGTAATCAAAGTTACGGGTGCGCAAAAACTCGGCGCGCACCACGCCCACCAGCGCCATCCAGCCAAACAGCACAGTGATACCGAGCAGCCACCAGAAGTTGGGCTGTAACACGCTCGAGAGCAAGATAATCAAAAACAGCGTCGGCATGCCCGACCAGACCTCGATAAAACGCTGGCCCCAGAGATCGATTTTACCGCCGTAATAACCCTGTACCGCGCCCGCGACAACTCCCATTACGCTCGAAAACAGCGTCAGCATCAGGCCGAAGAGAATGGATATCCGCGTGCCGTAAAGGATGCGTGCCAGCACATCGCCGCCGTTGGCATCCGTCCCCAGCCAGTTTTGCGCGGAGGGCGCAGAAGGGAAGGGAGTAGAGGTGGAGAAGTTGATACTGTTCGCGCCAAAGCGAATGGGCGCCCACAACACCCAGCCGTGGTTGTCGAGCTGATCGCGCAGCCACGGGTCCTGATAGTCAGCCGGTGTGGCAAAGGGCCCGCCAAAATCACTTTCGCTGTAGTTGGTGAGTACCGGCATGTACCAGCGATCGTTGAAATGCACCAGCAGCGGTTTGTCGTTGGCAATCAGCTCTGAACAGAGGCTCAGGATAAACAGGACGGCGAAGATCCACAGCGACCAGTAGCCGCGACGATTGTGGCGAAAACGTGCCCAGCGGGCCTGGTTGACGGGGCTTAAATGCGGCATCAGCGGCCCTCAAAATCAATGCGAGGATCGACCAGCGTATAGCTGATATCGCTGACAATATTCAGCAGCAGGCCAATCAGGGTGAAAATGTAGAGTGTGCCAAACATCACGGGATAGTCGCGCGACACGGTGGCTTCATAGCCGAGCAGGCCGAGGCCATTGAGGGAGAACATCACCTCAATCAGCAGCGAGCCGGTGAAAAACATGCTGATAAAAGTGGCCGGGAAGCCGGCGATAACCAGCAGCATGGCGTTGCGGAACACATGTTTCCACATGATCTGTTTTTCGCTCACCCCTTTAGCCCGCGCGGTGACCACGTACTGTTTGCGGATCTCATCCAGAAAGGCGTTTTTGGTCAGCATCGTCAGGGCGGCAAACCCGCCAATCACCGTCGCCAGCACCGGCAGGGTGATATGCCAGAGATAATCGGTGATTTTCTGATACCAGGGCAGCGAGCTGAAATCAGCTGACACCAGCCCACGCAGGGGGAAGAGGTCGAAATAGCTGCCGCCGGCGAAAAAGACAATCAACAGCACGGCGAACAGAAATGCCGGGATCGCGTACCCGATAATGATGAAGGTGCTGCTCCAGATATCGAAACGGCTGCCGTTGTGCACCGCTTTGCGGATCCCAAGCGGAATCGACACCAGGTAGATAATCAGCGTCCCCCACAATCCGAGGGTGATCGACACCGGCAGGCTGTCTTTGATGAGCTGAATTACCGAGGCGCTGCGGAACAGGCTGTCGCCGAAATCGAAGCGGATATAGTCCCAGAGCATTTTGAAATATCGCTCGTGAATGGGTTTGTCGAAACCGTAGCGGTGGGTGATCTCAGCGATCACCTCAGGATCTAATCCGCGTCCCCCGCGATAACTGCTTTCACTGATATTTCCGGTGCCGGTTTGTGCGTGGCTGGCGCGCAGGCCTTCGCCTCCGCCGCCCGGTAGGCCGCTGCTGTTGCCAAACTCAATGGCGGCAATGGCCTGATCGACCGGGCCGCCCGGCGCAATCTGCACAATGAAAAAGTTAATGGTGATAATCGCCCACAGGGTGGGGATTATCAGCAGTAAACGGCGAATCAGGTAAGCACCCATCTGTATTCCTTAACGCCGTTCAGCGGGCAGTTTGGCGGCTTTATTGACGTCATACCACCAGTTATCTAGCCCCAGTGAATAGATCGGGCGAATGGATGGCTGAGAGAATTTGTCCCAGTAGGCCAGTCGATCTTCTCCCATAAACCACATCGGCAGCATGTAGTAGTTCCAGGTCAGGACGCGATCGAGCGCACGGCCCAGAGGGACCAGCTTCGTCTTATCGCCCTGCGCGGCAATGATTTGGTTTATCAGGTTGTCGATGACCGGGCTTTTAACGCCCGGCGCGTTGTAGGTCGAGTTGATGTATTCCGACGCCCACGAGATGCGCAGATTGGTGTTGGGCCACGGCTGTGCCTGCCAGACGCGCGGCATCATGTCGTAATCGCGGTTGCGCATTCGGTTGGTGATTTGCGCGTTATCGACCTGTCGAATCTCCACGGTGACGCCCAAACGCTCCAGATTGTGCTGGAACGGTAGTACCCACTGATTATTACCGGCGGAGGAGAGCAGCAGCTCAAAGCTGAGGGGGTTACCGGTCTGCGTATTCACCCGTTTCTGGTTTCTAAGCACCCAGCCCGCGTCGTCGAGCAGTTTGCTGGCTTTAAGCAAGTTGTCACGGTCGTAGCCATCCCCTTTTGAGGTTGGTGGCTCAAAGATACTGGTGAAAACTTCCGGCGGCACTTCAGCTTTCAACGGCGCAAGCAGGGTCAGCTCGGCGGCATCGGGATACTGGCGGGCTGCGTATTCCGTATTCTGGAAATAGCTGTTGGTGCGGCTGTAAGCTCCGTAAAACAGCGCCTTGTTCATCCATTCAAAGTCAAACGCCAGCATGATGGCCTGACGCACGCGCCGGTCGGCAAAGACCGGACGCTGAATATTAAATGCCAGCCAGCGTGTATCTTGCGCAGATTCATTTTTTTGCTCGTCTTTGACGATGAAATGGTTAGAAAAATTCTTGCCTATATAGCGCGTCGCCCAGTTTTTCGGGCTGACTTCTGCACGCAGGTCAAATGCCCCGGCCTTGAAGGCTTCGAAGGCGACATTGTCGTCCAGATAGTAGTCGTAGCGAATCGTGTCGAAATTCCAGCGGCCCCGGTTGACCGGCAAATTAGCCGCCCAGTAGTCTTTGACGCGGGAATAGACCAGATATTGCCCCATCTTCCAGTGGGTGATGCGGTAAGGGCCACCCGCCAGCGGAGGCGTGGCGATCGGGTCGCTCAGCTTATGATTTTTCCAGAACGATTCAGGCATTACCGGGAGTGAGAAAAGACTCAGCATGCTCTCTTTACCCGGCTCTGCCAGCTCGATGCGCACGGTCAGCGGGGCGATGGCTTTGACGGTCGCGCCCTTGAATACCAGGCGGAACTGCGGCACCCCTTCAGTCATAAACTTGTGAAAGGTGAAGGCCACATCGCTGGCTTTTACCGGGGAACCGTCGTGAAAACGGGCGCGTGGGTTGAGGGTGACTTCCGCCCAGGAAAAATCATCCGCGTAGCGCGCGGAATCAGCGATCAGCGGGTAGTAACTGCCTGGCTCATCGTCCGAGGTGACAAACAGCGTGTCATACAGGGCATCGGTGCGTTCGGCAGCGACACCGCGCAGGGCGAAACGGTTAAAGTTATCAAACGTCCCGAGGGCGGAGAGGGTGAGGGTTCCGCCTTTGGGAGCCGCAGGATTGACGTAATCGAAGTGGGTAAAGTTCGCTTCATACTTCGGCTCGCCGAGCACGGCGAACGCGTAGCTCTCTTTAATACTCTGCGCCTGGCAGGTCACGCTGAATAACGCCATTAACAGCAAAACAAAGCGCATAGTCATTGGCAGCGTATCCCTCTTTTATTCTGGCTCACCCATAGTGAGGCGTCTGGTGTAGCTGAATCATAAGTGACGAAACGGTCATTGTGAAATTATTCACTGTCCTTGACGAAATCGGGCTGCCATTTCAGGAATTGTGCCAGCGGCATTGGGCGGCTGATCCAGTAGCCCTGAAGGTAGTTTACCCCATGCTGGCGCAGCCAGGCGGCCTGCTCCGGCGTTTCGACACCTTCAGCAACGGTGACCATGTTCAGCCGTCGGGCGAGCGTCAGCACGGCATCCAGCACCGGAGACGTGACCGTTTCCGTACCAATGGCGTTCACAAAACCGCGATCGATTTTCAGGTAATCCATCGTGAACCGCTCCAGATAAATCAGCGCGCTGTGGCCAGTACCAAAATCATCTATCGCGATTTCAAAGCCTTCATGATGCAACCATTCGAATAACGGGGCCGCTTCGAGCTGATTAATCATGTCGCGTTCGGTAATTTCCAGAACCACCTGGAAGTGGTCTGGCGGCAGCGACGCCGCGAAGTTGCGCATGTCATCTTTAAAACTGTCCGAATGCAGATGGCCCGGCGCGATGTTAATGCCCAGCTTGGCGCCCGGCGGCAACACGGTTTGCAGCAGCGCCGCGTCGCGGATGATCAGATCGAACAGATGCAGCGTCAGCGGGACAATCAGCCTTTGTGCTTCAGCGAAATTGATAAAGGCATCCGGCGGGATTTCACCCATCGTCGGATGTTTCCAGCGCATCAGCACTTCGCAGCCCTGCATTTTCAGCTCTTTTGTATCTACAACCGGCTGATACACCACATAGAACTGACCGTGCTTGATGGCTGAAAGGATCTCTTTCCCGGGATGCAAACGGATGGTGAGAATATAAAAAGAGAGGGTTCCCGCCGCAATACCGCATATCAGGCCGAAGAGCAGGGCGAACAGAATTTCATAGGGCGTCCACTTCTGCGCATACACCTTGATGGTGAGCGGTACCGTTTTCAGCATAGCGGTGCGGATAGCGGTTTCATGCATATCCTGGACGTTCAGCAGATGGTTCGAGAAGGTGGATAACGCTTTATTGCCAATCATCACCGCAATACCGGCAAACTCATCCTGACGTGAGGTATAGAGCAGATAGGGCGTTAAATTGATGTTGATTGACGTAAATACCCCGTCGCCTTTGACCAGCGGGTTCTGATACCAGATGGCGATAGCGGGCTTGTCTGGCAGCATTGGCGTGCCGGGCAGCAGCGCCATATCAACGGATTTGGAGGTATCCAGATCGGGTATCAGCTCCTTCATCGTGACACGCATTGGCCCGGTGGCGGAAGAACAAAATGCGGTGTTATCGCGGACCAGTAAAAATGCGCGCACGTTAACGCTAAAGGCGGCGCGGGACGTTAGCTCCGCACTCACATCCTGGCAACTGCTCAGCGTGAAGGGTTGGAGGGTATCAATCGAGGTTTTCAGCTCAGAGAAGTAGCTCTCCATGTAGACCCGAAGGTCAACGATCAGGGTATCGAATTTCGCTTCCCGCTTATGATAGCTCAGAAAAAACTGCAACATTCCGCAGAGAAGGGCAACGATAATGCCCGCGAGGATGCTGCCTGTCAGAACTTTGCGGCTGGTGGAAAAGAAACGAGTGAGCATAAACGTCATTGTTCCTGGATCGTCGTGATTCCGGCAGGACGACTAATCTTACGTATTTACAAGACTATAGCCTGGTTTTTTGCAACCAGTCATCTGTGAAGGCAGAGCGCACGGGGTTAAACAGGCAAAAAAAAACACTGCCGAAGCAGTGCTTATTTTTTATTGTGTTGCCAGCCAAGGGATAACCAACAACACAACAGATTAACTGCGACTCAGTACACGGCGCGCTTCGTTGTAGCGCTTCTTCCAGTAGGGTTCATTCATGCTGGAAATCGTGACACCGCTGCTGGTGGAGGCATGAACAAACTGGTCGTTGCCGATGTAGATACCCACGTGTCGGCCTGTAGAACCTGCACGGAACAGAACCAAATCACCGGTACGCAATTTTGTACGCGAGATGGATTTACCCATTTCCTGCTGTTCGTAAGTCGAACGAGGCAGATCTAAACCAAACTGCTCGCGGAATGTACGCTGTACAAAACCGGAACAATCGATACCTTTTTTGGTGCTGCCGCCAAGACGATAGCGCACGCCTTTCCAGTCAGCATACTGGTCCATAATGCGGGACTTCACGTCCAGATTACGTACCATGTTCTCAAATTCATCCTGAGAGGCTTGCAGTGACGAGGCATCTTCCATGCCCACAACACGCGTCTCAGGATGCATATTCTTCGCGGTGTTTGTCGAACTACATGCAGACAGCAGTACCGCAACTGCTATTGCCGGGATTCCCCGCAAGATATATCTCAAAATCGGTTGAGATTTGACCATTTTGATTATTTTCCCTTGAAGTCCTTAACGATAAATATCGTTATAAAAATGCCAAACGTGACGAGACTAAATACCTGCGCACAATGAGACAATTCTTTATGGTCAAATCTGTGCTCTAACGCACAAACTTATTCACCCTGAGAATAATTATCTCTGTGAGGCAAAACGAGTTCGAGATTACCCGATCGCCTTAGTCAATGCGAGCAAAAATATCCGATTTTTTATAAGAAATTGTGATAGAGAAAGTGATTAACCGGGATTGCTTAAAATAGCGACAGTTTAGGTTAAAACTCACGCAACGCATTCATTTAGCTGATGAATGATATTACGAGAAGATGACAGAATAGGGCGGCGGCGGCGGGAAAAACATCAGGGATCGAAAATGATCCCTGATGGATGATGTTAATTTAGGTTGGTTATTTGTTTTCTGTTTGTTGCATTTTGCCCGGAAGATAGCGATCAAATAGCGAAATCAGACGGTCGCTGAGTGGTGTCATTAAGACCCACGGTACACCAATCAGCACAGCAGAAAGTGAACCGACGACAATATCCGTTAGCCAGTGAGCGCCGATCATTACGCGCGGGAAGGCAAAAACCACAACAATAATCAGGGCAACCGCAAAGGCTTTTTTACCAAAATAGCGCAGCATGAAAGAGGCAAAAATAAGCAGCATCATTCCGTGATCGCCCGGGAAACTGTCTTTCGATGCGTCTTTGGTCGAGATATTCAGTAATTCACTCACCCTATGAATATTTGGGAAGAAGAGTGAAGGGCTGGAGCGCTTGACCGGCATCAGCCCTTGCGCCAGTTGGTTTATCACCACGGCGGTGAGCAGCATCACCAGGCCAATCAGGATGATTCGGCGGCGTCCTGTCGCATCTTCTTTCAGCCAGAATGAGAGCATTAAGCAGCCCATCGCCAGCAGAGAACAGCCATCGAAGGCGCGATTGTTGGTGATTGCCACCAGCCACAGGATCACCTTGCTCTTCACCAGCTGTTCATTGAAGAAGTGGAAAATACCGGAATCCACCGGGAACCAGAAACCATGGTTCACTGGCAGATACCAGGATAAGAAGAGCGCCAGACCGGCGGCGTTAAGCAGTAATATCAGGGGGATTTTTTTAATCATCGTCATATGCATAGCAGTTAAGTCCCGGCAACGTTAGTGGCTCGAACTTAAACGAAGCTTCAACAAGCTGGCCTGAAGTGCGTTCCAGTCCGTATTAACCGCACTAATTAACTCTATTCGGCTGTCGGGCGGGGCGACATTTTGCGTTTCAATGAAAAAATCGGCGCCCTGACGGTTAATGCGCACCAGCCCATCCGGTGTGCGCATCACGCCTTTCACGCGATCCACCGGCGCGAGGCGTGCCCATTCCAGAATGCCAATGGTGTCAAAGCAGGTATCGGCATCAAAAATCCAGCCACAGGCCTGATAACCCTGCCCGCTGTTGAGGCTGCGACGCCAGCGCTGATGTTTCGGCAGGCTCAGGGCTGCCAGCCCTTTTTGCGCCACATGCGCGTGTGAGTGCGCGGCACTGGCAGGCAGTTCGGTCAAATTCCGACGCGGCAGGTCGAGCAGGGCATTATCAATTTTCCCCTGGGTGGCCAGCACGAACTGGCGATCGTGACCAAAATTCTGCCACCAGAAGTCAAAGGCGTCACGGCTCTTCTGGGATGCGCGATCCTCTTTATTCGCCACAATGACATCGGCGGCAGCCAACTGGTCGCGGAAGTTTTCATTGCGTACTACTTTCTCGTCCAGTAGCTGGCGTGGGTCGAGGATACACAGCGTCGCACGCAGATCGATCCAGGGCTCATACACCGGAGCGGTAAGCAGATCGAGAATTTGTTTGGGATGGCCTAAACCGGTCGGCTCAATGATCAAGCGGTCCGGTTTGCCCTGACGCAGCAGGGTGTTGAGACCGACCTGCATCGGCAAGCCGTTGACGCAGCACATGCATCCGCCGGGGATCTCTTTGACCAACGCGCCAGAGTCAGCCAGCAGTGCGCCGTCAATCCCAATCTCGCCGAATTCGTTAACCAGTATGGCCCATTTCTCCGCCGGATCTTTATTAGCCAGCAGATGAAGGATTGAGGTGGTTTTACCGCTGCCGAGAAAGCCGGTTACCAGGTTAGTTTTGGTCACGTGAACTCCAGGAGATAATCATCATGCACGAACAATGAATATTATCCTGGCGAAAAAAGAGAGTATTGGGAAGGGCAGGAGCGAACGGAGTGTCCCCCGTCCGCTTTAAGCGCATGATCGGTTAAATCATCACGGCGTCAATCACAGCCTGGCGCGCCCCGTGCTGAGCAATACGTTGATACGCCTGACGAATGGCCTCGACGAACTGCGGATGCTGGGGCAGATCGGTGCCAAAAATTTCACCCAGCGTCAGCAGGGCGTTGACGCGCTCCTCTTCGCTACTGGTTTCTACGAGTGCACGTATTTTATCGCTGAGAGGATCGCGAATATCAATGGCGTTGCCATTATCATCCATACCGCTGACGTAGCGCATCCAGCCCGCGATACCCAGCGCCAGCAGCGGCCAGGCGCTCTCACGTGCTAAATGAACGCGTACGCCCTCAAGCATACGCTGAGGCAATTTCTGGCTGCCATCCATCGCGATCTGCCAGGTGCGATGCTGCAGAGCTGGATTGGCAAAGCGGTCGATCAGGCTGTCGGCATAACCCGTCAGGTCAACGTCAGTAATCCGCAGAGTGGGTGCCTGTTCATCCAGCATCAGGCGGCGCGCGGCTTCGCGGAACGCGTCGTCCTCCATGCACTCATTAATGTGAGCATAACCGGCAAGATAGCCGAGATACGCCAGGAAGGAGTGGCTGCCGTTAAGCATACGTAGCTTCATCTGTTCCCAGGGTAAAACGTCCTGCACCATCTGCACGCCCGCCAGTTCCCACTCCGGACGACCGGCAACGAAGTTATCTTCCACCACCCACTGGATAAACGGCTCGCAGCTGATGGCGCAAGGGTCTTCCACGCCGAGTTCCTGGGTGATTTCGGCGAGCGATGCCTCGGTGGCGGCAGGAACAATGCGGTCAACCATGGTACCGGGGAAACTGACGTGCTCAGCAATCCAGGCGGCAAGCTCTGGCGAGCGTTTCTCCGCCATTCCCAGCACCGCGTTTTTCACGACATGACCGTTGTCCGGAATATTGTCGCAGGAGAGCACGGTAAAGGGTGCCAGCCCGCGCGCGTGGCGACGGTATAAGGCTTCGACCAGAATTCCCGGCGCCGAGTGCGGCTCAGACGGATTTTCCAGATCTTGAACGATGCGCGCATTCTGCGTATCCAGTCGGCCCGTCGCCGGATCGATGCAATAGCCTTTTTCGGTGATGGTGAGCGACACAATCGCCACCTGCGGCTCGCAGAACTTTTCAATAATGGCTGCCAGCGAATCGAGTTTGGCATTGAGGCACTCATGCACTGCCCCGACGATAATCGGCTGATTACCCTCGGCCCCTTTCTCCAGCACCGTAAACAGATGATCCTGGGCGCGCAGCTGGCTCATCAGCGTATCGCCGCTGAACAGGCTAATTTCACAGATCCCCCAGTCGCCCCCTTTGGCGTTAAGCACGCGGTTTGTTAACAACGCCTGATGCGCGCGATGGAAGGCACCAAAACCGAAATGAACGATGCGGGAGCGCAGCTGCTGACGATCGAACTGCGGCAGTTGCACATGAGAAGGGAGCGCGGTGGAGGCAATTGTCTTCATGAAATACACACCTGATTAACCATTAATTAACAATGGCAGTGTAAAGTTATATGACAGCAAATTGAATTGGTAAGCCGTAAATATCCAGATTCTGTGAGTTTGATCAATCAATGCTGCCGCCTGTATTGACCGTCTGAAACAAACATGTATGGTAGTCGTCATTGCAACAATTATATTGGTATAACAACTTTAGAGGGTGAGGCAATGGAACAAACCTGGCGTTGGTACGGGCCGAATGATCCGGTTTCTCTTGATGATGTGCGTCAGGCTGGCGCAACGGGTGTTGTCACGGCACTGCACCATATTCCGAACGGTCAGGTCTGGCCGCTGGAAGAGATTAAAAAACGCCAGTCTGTGCTGGCGGAAAAAGGGCTGACCTGGTCAGTCGTTGAAAGTATCCCGGTGCACGAAGACATCAAAACCCATTCCGGCGAGTTTGACACCTGGATTGCCAACTATCAGCAAAGCATCCGCAATCTGGCGGCCTGCGGTATTGATACCGTGTGCTACAACTTTATGCCTATTCTGGACTGGACGCGTACCGACCTTGAGTACCAGATGCCAGACGGCTCTAAAGCCCTGCGTTTCGACCAGATTGCTTTTGCCGCTTTTGAGCTGCACATCCTCAAGCGTCCGGGCGCCGACGCGGACTATTCCGCCGAAGAGCAGCAGCAGGCGCTGAAATGGTTTAACGAGGCGACGGAAGCGGATATTGAGAAGCTGACCCGCAATATCATTGCCGGCCTGCCGGGTGCGGAAGAGGGTTACACGCTGGATCAGTTCCGCGCACGTCTGGCGGAATACGGCGACATCGACAAAAATCAGCTGCGCGAAAACATGGCCTACTTCCTGCGCGCGATTGTGCCGGTGGCGGAAGCCTGCGGTTTACGCCTGGCGGTTCATCCGGACGATCCACCGCGCCCAATCCTCGGCCTGCCGCGCATCGTCTCGACCATTGAAGATATGCAATGGCTGAAAGAGACCGTCGACAGCATTAACAATGGTTTCACCATGTGCACCGGTTCTTACGGCGTACGCGCGGATAACGATCTGGTACGCATGATTGAAACCTTCGGCGACCGCATTCACTTCACTCACTTACGCGCGACCTGTCGCGAAGATAACCCGAAAACCTTCCACGAAGCGGCGCATCTCGGCGGTGACGTGAATATGGTGGCGGTGGTTGATGCGATTCTGGGTGAAGAGCAGCGTCGTAAGAAAGCAGGTGATTTGCGTCCGATTCCGTTCCGTCCAGACCACGGACATCAGATGCTGGACGATCTGCGTAAGAAAACCAACCCAGGTTATTCGGCGATTGGTCGCCTGAAAGGCATGGCGGAAGTGCGCGGCGTGGAGCTGGCGCTGAAGATGACGAAGTACCCTGAACTGTTGTAACTGGCATTAATGCCCGGCGGCGCTACGCTGATCGGGCCTACAAAAAAACCGGCGAATTCGCCGGTTTTTTTATGCGTTTTTTATGTGAGCCGGATAAGACGAAGCCGCCATCCGGCAAAACACTATTAGTCAGCACGACCCATATAACGTTTTTCTTCGATATGGATGCGGATCTTCTCGCCAGCAGACAGATATTCCGGAACCTGTACTACCAGACCCGTAGTCAGCGTCGCAGGTTTGTTACGTGCGCTGGCAGAGGCCCCTTTAATGCCCGGTGACGTTTCCACGATTTCGAGATCCACGGTCTGCGGCAGTTCGAGTGCCAGCAGCTGGCCATCCCAGGTCAGAACCTGCATATCCGGCATACCGCCTTCAGGAATAAACTGCAGCTCGTCTTCAATCTGGTCTTTGGTAAAGATATACGGCGTGTAGTCTTCTTTATCCATGAACACGTATTCGTTGCCGTCAATGTAGGAGAAATCAACGAAACGGCGGGTCAGGGTCACGGTATCAACGATATCGTCGCCTTTAAAACGCTCTTCGACTTTCAGACCGGTACGCACATCGGCAAAGCGCATTTTGTACAGTGTGGCTGCGCCACGGGCGCTTGGGGACTGAACATCGATATCTTTCACAATCAGCAGTTTGCTGTTGTAGTTCAGTACCATACCTTTCTTAATTTCGTTCGCTCTTGGCATTGCAATAATCCTGTCTACTGGGAGGTAAAAAATATCGCGCCAAATTACTCGCGCGCAGCCTTTCAGGCAAGCGGAATTAGTGGCTTTTGCTATCAATACACAAAAGGTGTTACTGTGCGCGCCACGCCCGACCATACGGGCATCCGCCACTGACAGAGAGGGTTTATGGATTGTCGTCCAGACTGTGGCGCGTGCTGCACCGCGCCGTCCATCTCAAGCCCGATCCCAGGCATGCCAGAGGGCAAGCCTGCCAACACCCGCTGCGTTCAGCTTTCTGACACCAATCTGTGCAATATCTTTGGCTCGCCGCTGCGCCCGAAAGTCTGTGGTGCGCTTCAGCCATTAAAAGAGATGTGCGGCAGCACGCGCGAGCAGGCGATGATTTATTTGATTGAGCTGGAAGCGCTCACCGCGCCCTAGACATCTTTAATTCGCGTCAGGCAGCCGGTGGTAATGATGCACATCACTAGCGCAATCCAGAACACCGTGTGATAACTCCAGATTTCCGCCACAACCCCTGCCAGCGAGCCCGCAATGATCCAGCCCACGCGGGTGGTATTAGTATAAAGTGTCGTCGCTGCCCCTGCCTGGCCAGGCATTAAATCCTGGAAGTAGAGCATGCCGATCCCCGCGAGAATGCCAATATAGATGGCGTTCAGGAGCTGCAACGCCAGCAGCAACGCCGGGGTGTGCACTGTCAGCATTACGATGTAAAACAGCAAACCGGCTACGGCCGCAATCCGCATCAAAAAACGCTTTCCGAAACGCTTCGCGTAATAACCGGCGATCAGCATTGTCGGGATTTCCAGGCCTGCCGCTGTACCCATCATGATGCCTGCCAGTTTTTCTGGCAGATGCAGCTCGTCAATAATAAACAGCGGCATATTGATGATATAGAGGCTGTTGGTGCCCCACATCAGCGTGCAGACAATAAACAGAAGAAGGGTATCGCGGCGGTTGCGACGCGGCGCTTCCAGCGTGCCGGTCGACAGTTTTGGCTCTTTGCGCATGGTGGGCAGGAAAAACCAGACCATGATCCCGCACACGACAAACGCCACGGCGGCGCTCAGATACATCACCGTGAAACCAAAGCCCATCGCCAGCGCGTAAGCCAGCGGCGGGCCGATTACCCACGCCAGCGACACCTGGGCGCGCAGTATCGAGCTGAACATCACCGCTTCGCGCCCCGTGTGATCCGCGTGTTCCCGTGCAAGGGCAAACATCTGCGGGTTCGCGGTGGAACCAAAGCTACTCAAGAACACGCCGACAAACAGCAGGATAAAATAGTTGCGGTTCCAGGCGAACAGCACGCAGGCAAACACGCCGAGCAGGCAGCAGAAAACAATCAGGCTTTTGCGATCGCCTTTTCGGTCGGAGCGGCCTGCCAGAAACTGGCTGACGAGAATGCCGATGATGGCACTGCCGGTAAAGAAGAAGCCAACCATCGCCGGACGGGCATGAACTTCGTTGGTCAGGAACAGGCTCAGCGTTGGCGTCTGTAACGCACCGGCGATACCGGTGAGAAAGGCAACAATCAAAAACGCCGATGACGTCAAATCAAAGGGTTTTGGTGAGGCGGCAGCGGGGGAGTTGTGCATGGTTCGCTATCGGTAATGTGAAGAGTCGCGGAGTTTACGCCGCTTGTCAGAAAATAAACAGGTGGTGCGGTCAAATTCCCCACGAAAAATCAAAATGGCATTTCAAAATCATTGTGGCTGAAGTGTGCTGAAGCTGAAGGATGTACGTGCTTGTCACGTCAGCAAATGTGGGAGAAATGTGCTGCACTTCTAAATTCTGAAACAGAAAACACGACTTTTCTTGCAAGGCTGAACATTAAGCGCAAGACTTCTTGAAACGTTTCAGCGCTATCTTGTTTTAACTGACGGAGCAGGTTAGCGCATTTTTTCTCATTAAGGCTGAAACGATTCAATTCAGCGAGAGAGGAGAACTATGTTCCAGTTATCAGTGCAAGATATTCATCCGGGCGAACAGGCCGGTAATAAAGAAGAGGCCATTCGCAAGATTGCCGCTGCCCTCGTGGAGGCAGGCAACGTGGCGGACGGCTATGTAGACGGCATGCTGGCGCGTGAACAGCAAACCTCCACCTTCCTCGGCAATGGCATTGCCATTCCGCACGGTACAACGGATACCCGCGACCAGGTGCTGAAAACCGGGGTTCAGGTTTATCAGTTCCCGCAGGGGATTTTGTGGGGCGAAGGGCAGGTGGCTTACGTCGCCATCGGGATTGCCGCCAGCAGCGATGAGCACCTGGGCCTGCTGCGTCAGCTGACGCACGTGCTGAGCGATGACTCCGTGGCTGAACAGCTGCAATCTGCCACCACCGCAGAAGAGCTGCGTGCGCTGCTGATGGGTGAAAAACAGAGCGACGCGCTGAAGCTGGATAACGACACGCTGACGCTGGACGTGGTGGCCGCCGATCTGGTGACCCTGCAGGCGCTGAACGCCGGTCGTCTGAAAGAGGCGGGTGCAGTTGACACCGCCTTCGTTGCCCGCGTGATTAATGATAAGCCGCTGAACCTGGGTCAGGGCGTCTGGCTGAACGACAGTGCGGAAGGTAACCTGCGCAGCGCGATTGCTGTAAGCCGTGCCGCGAGCGCATTTGAAGCCGATGGTGAACATGCCGCTCTGCTGGTCACTGTTGCGATGGCCGATGAACAGCCAGTTGCCGTGCTGAAGCGTCTGAGCGATCTGTTGCTGAACAACAAAGCTGAACATTTGCTGAAAGCGGATGCCGCCACGTTGCTGGCGCTGCTGACCAGTGATGACGCATTGACCGACGACCTGCTGAGCGCTGAGTTTGTGGTGCGTAACGAACATGGCCTGCACGCCCGTCCTGGCACTCTGCTGGTCAATACCATCAAGCAATTCGAAAGTGATATTACCGTGACCAACCTCGATGGGTCCGGCAAACCCGCCAATGGCCGCAGCCTGATGAAAGTCGTCGCGCTGGGTGTGAAAAAAGGCCACCGCCTGCGCTTTACCGCTCAGGGTGCGGATGCTGAACAGGCGCTGAAAGCGATTGGCGAAGCCATCGCGGCAGGTCTGGGGGAGGGCGCATAATGAGCAGACGTGTCGCCACTATTACGCTGAACCCGGCTTACGATCTCGTCGGTTTTTGCCCTGAAATTGAACGCGGTGAGGTCAACCTCGTGCGCACCACCGGCCTGCACGCAGCCGGTAAAGGCATCAACGTTGCGAAAGTGCTGAAAGACTTAGGCATTGACGTGACCGTGGGCGGTTTCCTTGGGAAAGACAACCAGGACGGTTTTCAGCAGCTGTTCAGCGAGCTGGGCATCGCCAACCGTTTCCAGGTCGTTCAGGGCCGTACCCGTATTAACGTCAAGCTGACGGAAAAAGACGGTGAAGTTACCGACCTGAACTTCTCCGGTTTTGAAGTCACCGGCGCGGACTGGGAGCGTTTCGTGAATGACTCCCTGAGCTGGCTGGGTCAGTTCGACATGGTCTGCGTCAGCGGCAGTCTGCCGTCAGGCGTCAGCCCGGAAGCCTTCACCGACTGGATGCTGCGTCTGCGTAGCCAGTGCCCGTGCATTATTTTCGACAGCAGCCGTGAAGCGCTGGTGGCGGGTCTGAAAGCCTCTCCGTGGCTGGTGAAACCAAATCGCCGCGAACTGGAGATCTGGGCCGGCCGTAAGCTGCCAGAATTGAAAGATGTGATTGAAGCGGCCCATGCGCTGCGTGAACAGGGTATCGCTCACGTGGTGATTTCGCTGGGTGCAGAAGGCGCGCTGTGGGTTAACGCGTCTGGCGAATGGATCGCCAAGCCACCGTCGGTGGAAGTGGTCAGCACCGTAGGTGCCGGGGATTCAATGGTGGGCGGTCTGATCTACGGCCTGCTGATGCGTGAATCCAGTGAGCATACTTTACGTCTTGCTACCGCTGTTGCCGCCCTGGCCGTGAGTCAGAGCAATGTTGGAATTACCGAACGTACCCAGTTGGCCGCGATGATGGCGCGCGTTGACTTAAAACCTTTTAACTAACAGCAGGAGAGGCATAATGAAAACGCTGCTGATCATTGATTCCGGTCTTGGACAAGCTCGCGCCTATATGGCGAAGACCTTGCTGGGCGCGGCGGCACACAAAGCGCATGTTGAACTCGTCGACAACCCAAATGACGCCGAACTGGCGATTGTTCTGGGTGATAAAGTCCCGGCTGACAGTGCGCTGAACGGCAAAAAAGTGTGGCTGGGCGATATCAATCGCGCGGTGGCACATCCCGAACTGTTCCTGAGCGAAGCGAAAGGCCACGCAACGGTTTACAGCGCACCTGTTGCTACCGCAGCAGTGGCGACGGCAACCGGCCCGAAACGCATCGTGGCGATTACTGCCTGCCCGACGGGCGTGGCGCACACCTTTATGGCGGCTGAAGCCATCGAAACCGAAGCGAAAAAACGCGGCTGGTGGGTGAAGGTCGAAACCCGTGGTTCCGTGGGCGCAGGCAATGCGATCACCCCGGAAGAGGTGGCGGAAGCGGATCTGGTCATGGTGGCGGCAGATATCGAAGTTGACCTGGCGAAATTCGCCGGTAAGCCGATGTATCGCACCTCTACCGGCCTGGCGCTGAAGAAAACGGCGCAGGAATTTGATAAAGCACTGGCTGAAGCGAAACCTTATCAGCCAACGGGCAAATCAGAGTCCTCCGCCAGCGAAGGCAAAAAAGAGTCTGCGGGCGCTTATCGTCACCTGCTGACCGGCGTGTCTTACATGCTGCCGATGGTGGTTGCGGGTGGTCTGTGTATCGCACTCTCCTTCGCTTTCGGTATCGAAGCCTTTAAAGAGCCGGGTACGCTGGCGGCGGCGTTGATGCAGATTGGTGGTGGCTCGGCGTTCGCGCTGATGGTGCCTGTTCTGGCGGGTTATATTGCGTTCTCCATCGCTGACCGTCCGGGCCTGACGCCGGGTCTTATCGGCGGTATGCTGGCTGTGAGCACTGGCTCGGGCTTTATCGGCGGTATCATCGCCGGTTTCCTGGCCGGTTACGTCGCGAAGGCCATCAGCTCGAAGCTGAAGCTGCCGCAAAGTATGGAAGCACTGAAACCGATCCTGATCATTCCACTGATCTCAAGCCTGGTGGTTGGCCTGGGTATGATTTACCTCATTGGTAAGCCGGTTGCGGGTATCCTGGAAGGTCTGACCCACTGGCTGCAAACCATGGGTACGGCGAACGCGGTACTGCTGGGCGCAATCCTTGGCGGCATGATGTGTACTGATATGGGTGGTCCGGTCAACAAAGCGGCTTACGCGTTTGGTGTCGGCCTGCTGAGTACTCAGACGTATGCCCCGATGGCCGCTATCATGGCTGCCGGTATGGTGCCACCGCTGGCGCTGGGTCTGGCGACCATTATTGCACGCCGTAAGTTCGATAAGGCGCAGCAAGAGGGCGGTAAAGCGGCGCTGGTACTGGGACTGTGCTTCATTACCGAAGGTGCGATTCCGTTCGCGGCGCGTGATCCGATGCGTGTTCTGCCTTGCTGTATCGCAGGCGGCGCGGTAACCGGTGCGATCTCCATGGCGATTGGCGCGAAACTGATGGCGCCGCACGGCGGTCTGTTTGTTCTGCTGATTCCTGGCGCGATTACCCCGGTTCTGGGTTATCTGTTCGCGATTATCGCCGGTACGCTGGTGGCGGGTCTGTCTTACGCGGTGCTGAAACGCCCGGAAGCAGAAGTGGTTGCGAAAGTAGCGTAAATGTCTTGTCGGGTGGCGCTTAGCTTCCCCGACCGACAAAGTAAAAAGCCGGGTGCTTACGCGACCCGGCTTTTTTTATGCGGCTTGTTCAGCCGTTTGCTGTGCTTTCAGCCAGGCGATCTCTTCCGCCCAGATATCCGGATTCACCGTTTCCAGCACCATAGGGATGCCGTCAAAGCGGGCGTCCTGCATGATAAAGCGGAACGCGTCGTGGCCGATATTGCCCTCACCCAAACTGTGATGGCGGTCGACGCGGCTGCCGAACGCGCTTTTGGCATCGTTCAAATGCATGCCGCGCAGATACTTAAAGCCGACAATACGTTCAAACTCTGCGAAGGTTTTCTCGCACTCTTCAACGGTGCGCAGGTCATACCCGGCGGCAAAGGCGTGGCAGGTATCAATGCAGACGCCGACGCGGGATTTATCTTCCACACCGTCGATAATCGTCGCCAGATGCTCAAACTTGAATCCCAGATTGCTGCCCTGGCCTGCGGTGTTTTCGATTACCGCGGTGACACCGGTGGTCTGCGCCAGCGCAATATTGATGGATTCGGCGATCCGCGCCAGACACGCATCTTCTTCGATTTGCATCAGATGGCTGCCAGGATGGAAGTTCAGTAGCGTCAGGCCAAGCTGTTCGCAGCGCTGAAGTTCATCCAGAAACGCCTCGCGCGATTTATCCAGCGCCTCCTGAACCGGATGGCCCAGGTTGATGAGGTAACTGTCATGCGGAAGGATCTGGCCCGGCCCGAAGTGATACTTCTCGCAGGCGGCTTTGAAATCTTCAATCACTTCAGTGGTGAGCGGCGCAGCGCGCCACTGGCGCTGATTTTTGGTGAACAGGGCGAAAGCGGTCGCCTCGATTTCGGCGGCGCGAATGGCGGCATTCGCAAGACCACCTGCTGCGCTCACGTGCGCTCCAACGTATTTCATAAGGGACTCCTGTTAACCCGAAACGCTTATGATAGCGGGTTAACAGATTTTTTACGCCCCCCAACAAGAAGATCGTAGTAGCCGCCAGACCCTCGTTGCCTGCATATCCCTTTGCTTTTGGCATAGCTGCTGCCGGAGGAAATAATGCTTGTCCAGTGGCACTCAGAGTAGTCAGTGCCGAGAGGGTAAAAAGAGATAATAAAACAGTCGCTCCTACCTGCCGGTTAGGACGGTAAAAAATGAAAACTGCCGCCTTCAAAGAAGACGGCAGTTCAACATGGTTACCCGAGCAAAACGGAGAGTGGGTTACGAGATAGTCGCAATTCAGAATTTATTTATATTCATCAAATGGATGCATTAAGCTAACGCATAATGTACCGCCAGGTTGATCGCCCCGCCGCCCACAATCAGCCAGACAAACAGTACCAGTGCCATCAGTAGCGGTTTGGCCCCGGCTTTTTTCAGCGCGCTGACATGGGTGGTGACGCCCAGAGCGGCCATCGCCATCGCCAGCATGACGGTATCCAGTGTAATCAGCATATCGACCACTGCTTTTGGCAGCAGATGGAACGAGTTAAACACCGCCACCACAATAAACAGAACGGCGAACCAGGGAATGGTGATTTTGCTTTTCTCACCTTTGCCTGCTGGCGAAAGTTGTTTTACGCGTGCCGCCAGAATAATCAGGAACGGGGCCAGCATCATCACGCGCAGCATTTTGGCAATCACCGCCGCATTTTCGGCATCCGGATTGATGGCATGACCGGCCGCCACAACCTGCGCCACTTCATGCATGGTCGAACCAATATAGATCCCGTAGGCCTCCGGCGTGAACCAGTGTGCCAGCAGCGGGTACATGGCAGGATAAAGGAATATCGCCAGCGTACCGAATATCACCACCGTCGCCACCGCAACGGTCACTTTACTCGACTCGGCTTTCACCACCGGTTCTGTCGCCAGTACAGCCGCGGCCCCACAAATACTGCTCCCCGCGCCAATCAGCCAGCTGGTTTGTTTGTCGAGGCCAAAGACTTTTTGCCCGATAAAGCAGGCCAGCATAAAGGTGCTGGTTAGCGTTAACACGTCGATGGCAATGCCGCTCACGCCGACGTCGGCAATCTGCGCAAAGGTGAGGCGAAAACCATAAAGAATGATACCCAGGCGCAGCAAATGCTGTTTGGCAAACAGCACACCCCCATCGCAGGCGGACCAGATTTTTGGGTAAACCGTATTGCCGACCACCATCCCCAGCAGGATCGCCAGCGTCAATGCGCTAAATCCTGCCCCGGCGACGGCCGGAATACTGCCACCCCATAATGCCACCCCGGTGATCAATGCACTTAGCGCAAGCCCCGGGATGTAATGCCACAGTGTTCGATGATGATGCACAGTGAGTTCAGTCATAGCCTTCTCCTTTTAATGGTTAAAAGGTTACGGCGCTCTGGCTTAAAAATAAAATTGATTATATATTTATAATTAATCTTTATAAGTGGTAAGCAGAGCGCTTACCGGGTGGAAGGCCACGATGCACATAACATTACGTCAACTGGAAGTTTTCGCCGAAGTGTTGAAAAGCGGGTCGACCACCCAGGCTTCGCAGCGGCTGGCCTTGTCTCAGTCGGCGGTCAGCGCCGCGCTGACGGATCTGGAAGGGCAGCTCGGGGTGCAGCTTTTCGACAGGGTAGGGAAGCGGCTGGTGGTGAACGAACACGGACGTCTGCTTTACCCGCGTGCGCTGGCGCTACTGGAGCAGGCTGTCGAAATTGAACAGCTGTTCCGGGAGGACAACGGGGCGATCCGAGTGTATGCCAGCAGCACCATCGGTAACTATATTCTTCCGGAAGTGATTGCCCGCTATCGCCGCGATTTCCCGGCATTGCCGCTGGAGATGAGCGTCGGCAACAGCCAGGATGTGATTAATGCGATTATTGATTTCCGCGTGGACATTGGGCTTATCGAAGGGCCGTGCCATAACGTGGATATCATTGCGGAACCCTGGCTGGAAGATGAGCTGGTGGTATTTGCCTCTCCCGCCTCTTCCTTATTACAGGGCGAGGTCACGCTGGAACGCCTGGCGCAGGCGCCCTGGATTTTACGCGAGCACGGTTCAGGCACGCGCGAAATCGTCGATTATCTTTTGCTCTCGCATTTGCCGCAGTTTCAGCTGGGCATGGAGCTGGGTAATTCCGAGGCGATTAAACACGCCGTGCGGCACGGTCTTGGGATTAGCTGTCTCTCCCGTCGCGTCATCGCCGAGCAGCTCGAAAGCGGTTCCTTGATTGAAATTCCGGTTCCACTGCCGAAGCTGGTGCGCACCCTGTGGTGTATTCATCACCGCCAAAAACACCTTTCGAATTCGTTGCAGCGGTTTTTGCGCTATTGCGAAATCTAGTCCAGGCTCTGCTTTACTTATAATTCCGGAGCCGTCATGAAGCTCTCTTATAACAGAGCATTTCTGCCAGAAGGATCGCGGATCGTCTGCTACAATCTCGCCTCATTTTTTGAATGGACAGCATTTTCATATGGTTTCCGAAACTAAAACCACAGAAGCGCCCGCGCTACGCCGCGAACTCAAGGCGCGTCACCTGACGATGATCGCCATTGGCGGTTCTATCGGTACAGGTCTTTTTGTTGCCTCTGGCGCAACTATTTCAGCGGCAGGCCCGGGTGGCGCGCTGTTTTCTTACATGCTGATTGGCCTGATGGTGTACTTCCTGATGACCAGTCTGGGCGAACTGGCAGCTTATATGCCGGTATCCGGCTCTTTCTCCACTTACGGCCAAAAATACGTTGAAGAAGGCTTCGGTTTTGCGCTGGGCTGGAACTACTGGTACAACTGGGCGGTGACCATCGCCGTTGACCTCGTGGCCGCACAGCTGGTCATGAACTGGTGGTTCCCGGACACGCCAGGCTGGATCTGGAGCGCGCTCTTCCTGGCCGTGATCTTCCTGCTGAACTACATCTCCGTGCGCGGTTTTGGCGAAGCGGAGTACTGGTTCTCGCTGATTAAAGTCGCGACCGTTATCATCTTTATCGTCGTCGGCGTGGCGATGATTGTCGGCATTTTCAAAGGGGCGCAGCCAGCGGGCTGGAGCAACTGGCAGATTGGCGAAGCGCCGTTCGCCGGTGGTTTTGCGGCAATGATCGGTGTGGCGATGATCGTCGGCTTCTCCTTCCAGGGCACCGAGCTGATTGGTATCGCGGCGGGTGAATCTGAAGATCCCGAGAAGAACATTCCGCGCGCCGTGCGTCAGGTATTCTGGCGTATCCTGCTGTTCTATGTGTTCGCGATCCTGATTATCAGCCTGATTATTCCTTACACCGATCCAAGCCTGCTGCGTAACGATGTTAAAGACATCAGCGTCAGCCCGTTCACGCTGGTCTTCCAGCATGCGGGTCTGCTCTCTGCGGCAGCGGTGATGAACGCGGTGATCCTGACGGCGGTGCTGTCGGCGGGGAACTCAGGGATGTACGCTTCAACGCGTATGCTCTACACCCTGGCCTGCGACGGTAAAGCGCCACGTATTTTCTCTAAACTGTCTCGCGGCGGTGTTCCGCGCAACGCGCTGTATGCAACCACGGTGGTGGCGGGGCTGTGCTTCCTGACGTCGATGTTCGGCAACCAGACGGTTTACCTGTGGCTGCTGAACACCTCCGGTATGACCGGCTTTATCGCCTGGCTGGGGATTGCGATCAGCCACTATCGTTTCCGCCGCGGCTATGTGAAGCAGGGGCACGATATTAACGATCTGCCGTACCGCTCTGGTTTCTTCCCGTTAGGGCCAATCTTCGCCTTCATTCTGTGCCTGATCATCACGCTCGGTCAGAACTACGAAGCCTTCCTGTCAGACACCATCGACTGGGGCGGCGTCATGGCGACGTACATTGGTATCCCTCTGTTCCTGATCATCTGGTTTGGTTACAAACTGACGAAAGGAACCCGATTCGTCCGCTACAGCGAAATGGAATTCCCTGGACGAATCAAACAATAATCGCACTTCCTCTCTTTTAGCCCGCTCATTCGAGCGGGCTTTTTTATCCCCACAGTATGCATAAATGACATAATTGTTAACAATTGAATTGATAATAATTATCGTTTGTTTTATCGTTATCGCCGTTATCAAAAGGATGAAGGAGTCAGCGTCGCGTTTTTGAAAAGACGATGACGTTACTGCCACACCTGCAAAGAAACACACAGCCGACCGGCCAAAGAAGCCGGCGGTATGCAATGCACTGTGAGCAATAATTATTTGATATTGTTGTGTTTACCTCATGGAGATATGGAATGTTTAGGTTAAATCCCTTCGTACGGGGAGGACTCTGTGCGTCTGCACTGTCCCTGGCGTTACCGGTTATTGCGGCTGAGTCCGGCGATACCCTGGTTGTCACGGCGTCTGCCACTGAACAAAACCTCAAAGATGCACCGGCCAGTATCAGCGTCATTACTCAGGAAGATCTGCAGCGTAAACCCGTTCAGAACCTGAAAGATGTGTTACAGGACGTGCCAGGTGTGCAACTCACCAACGAAGGGGATAACCGTAAAGGGGTCAGTATCCGTGGGCTGGACAGCAGCTACACCCTGATTCTGGTGGACGGTAAGCGCGTCAACTCCCGCAACGCCGTCTTCCGCCATAACGATTTCGATCTCAACTGGGTTCCGGTCGATGCCATCGAGCGTATCGAAGTGGTGCGCGGCCCGATGTCATCGCTGTACGGGTCCGATGCGCTGGGCGGGGTGGTAAACATCATCACCAAAAAAATCGGCCAGAAATGGACCGGCACCCTGACCGCCGACACCACGATTCAGGAACATCGCGATCGCGGTGATACCTACAACGGTCAGTTCTTTACCAGCGGTCCGCTGGTGGATGGCGTGCTGGGGCTGAAAGCCTACGGTAGCCTCTCTAAACGCGAAAAGGATGACCAGCAGGAATCCTCAACCTCTGCGACGGGCGAAACGCCGCGCATTGAAGGGTTCACCAGCCGCGACGCTAACGTCGAATTCGCCTGGACGCCGAATCAAAACCACGATTTCACCGCAGGCTACGGTTTCGACCGTCAGGACCGTGACTCAGACTCTCTCGACCAGAACCGCCTCGAACGCCAGAACTACTCCCTGAGCCACAACGGGCGCTGGGATGTTGGCAACAGCGAGCTGAAATTCTACGGCGAGAAAGTCGATAACAAAAATCCTGGTAACAGCAGCCCGATTACCTCCGAAAGCAACAGTATCGACGGGAAATATGTCCTGCCGCTTGGTGAAATTAACCAGCTGCTGACCTTCGGCGGCGAATGGCGACACGACAAACTGAAAGATCCGGTGAACCTGACCGGCGGCTCCAGCAGCAATACCTCTGCCAGCCAGTACGCGCTGTTTATTGAAAACGAATGGCGTATTTTTGAGCCGCTGGCGTTGACCACTGGCGTGCGTATGGACGATCACGAAACCTACGGCGACCACTGGAGCCCGCGTGCGTATCTGGTCTATAGCGCAACCGACACCGTGACGGTGAAAGGCGGCTGGGCGACGGCCTTTAAAGCTCCCTCCTTACTGCAGTTAAGCCCGGACTGGACCACCGGTTCGTGCCGGGGTGCCTGTGAAATTGTCGGTAGCCCGGATCTGAAACCAGAAACCAGCGAAAGCTTCGAGCTGGGTCTTTACTATGCCGGGGAAGAGGGCTGGTTAGAGGGCGTTCAGGCCAGTATTACCACCTTCCAGAACGATGTGGATGACCGTATCAGCATCCTCCGCACCGCAAATGTAAATCAGGCGCAGAGCTATCCAAACTACGTTGGGCTGAATGCCGACGGTGAGCCGATTTTCCGCTACTACAACGTCAACAAAGCGCGTATTCGCGGCGTGGAAACCGAGCTGAAATTCCCGCTGGCCGAAGACTGGAAAGTGACGCTGAATTACACCTACAACGACGGACGTGATATCAGCAACGGCGGCAACAAACCGCTGTCCGAGCTGCCATTCCATACCGCGAACGGAACCGTGGACTGGCAGGCAACGCAGGACTGGTCCTTCTATATGCAGGGTAACTATTCCGGCGAAAAACGTGCCATCACCGCCGGCGATGCAACGCCAGGCGGGTATGTGGTCTGGAATACCGGTGCAGCGTGGCAGGCAACGAAAAATGTCAAACTGCGTGCAGGCGTGCAAAACCTGCTGGATAAAGATCTCAGCCGCGACGATTACAGCTATACGGAAGATGGCCGTCGTTACTTTATGGCAGTGGATTACCGCTTCTGATAGCGAGTTGGCCGGGTGAAGGTTATGCCTTTCCCGGCCAACGCTTGCGCTCTGTATTGGCCCGGTTTGCGTCGCGCACCGGGCAACAGGCTGGGTTATTTCAGTAAATACTCCGCATGGAAGCGGAGATGATCCTCGATAAACGAGGCAATAAAGTAATAGCTATGATCGTGCCCCGGCTGGATGCGCAGGGTCAAAGGCCAGCTTTTCTGCCGCGCCACTTCCGCCAGCACTGCGGGCTGCAGTTGATCGGCGAGGAACTGATCGGCATCACCCTGATCGATAAGCGTCGGGATCGCCTGTTCCGGAAGGCTTGCCTGCATCAGCGCACAGCTATCCCATTCCTGCCAGGTGGTGACATCATCGCCCAGATAATTCGAAAACGCTTTCTGCCCCCAGGGTATCTGAGTCGGGTTCACAATCGGCGCAAAGGCGGAGACGCTGGTGAATTTACCCGGATTTTTAAGCGCCATAATTAACGCGCCGTGTCCGCCCATCGAATGCCCGCTGATGGCTGCGCGATCACTCACGGCAAACTGCGCCTGGATCAGAGCAGGCAGCTCGTCGCGAATGTAATCGTACATCCGGTAATGGCTCGCCCAGGGCTGTTGGGTCGCATTCAGATAGAAACCCGCCCCTTTACCCAGATCGTATCCGGCGTCGTCAGCGACATCATCGCCGCGCGGGCTGGTGTCGGGCATCACCAGCGCAATGCCTAATTCAGCCGCAACGCGCTGTGCACCCGCTTTGGTGGTGAAGTTCTCATCGTTGCAGGTCAGGCCGGAGAGCCAGTACAGCACCGGTGGCTTAACATTACCGGTGGCCGGTGGCAGAAAGATGCTGAACGTCATCGCGCAGTTCAGCGTGGTGGAGTCGTGCCGCCAGCGCTGCTGCCGACCTTCAAAACAACGGTGCTCTTCGAGCAGTTCCATGCAAGGCTCCTGATTTTGTGTCGATATTCACTCAATCCATAATACAGATTATTCATTCACCTGTGAGCAACTTTCACTTCCGCATTAAGTCGATATGTTGCATCATGAATTAACTAAATTTTAACAATTGGGGCGATCATGGCGCTGCGTATCGCGCTCAGCGGATTTGTGGTTTTGGTGGTGGCGATGGGGATAGGGCGCTTTGCTTTTACGCCTCAGGTTCCGCTGATGATTTCGGCCGGACAGCTGACGCTGACCAGCGCCGGGCTGGTGGCCGCCATGAACTATCTGGGCTATTTAGTTGGTGCGTGGGATGCCATGCGGGCACACCGCTTTGTTGAAGGGCGTCTCTATCTCGGGATCTTCGGCGCGGTAGCGCTGACGCTGCTGTCAGCCGTCGCGGATAACGCCATCATTCACGGCCTGATTCGTTTCGCGATCGGCTGCATGAGCGGCTGGTCGATGGTGCTAATTGCCGCCTGGACCAACGAACGGCTGGCTCATTTTGGTAAGCCGGGACTTAGCGCGGCGGTCTTTGCCGGGCCGGGAGCGGGCATTGCCTTAAGCGGCCTGCTGGCGGTCTATATTCAGGCACGCTCGCTTTCAGCAGGCGCGGCGTGGCAGATTTATGGCGTGCTGGCGCTGATTCTTATCGTGCTGGTGGCGCGTTATCTCCCGCGCGGCGGGCAGTTGCATCGGCCGGGAACGGCGCCGGAGCCGCTGGTGCTGACCACCGATTTGCGTCGCCTGGTCTGGAGCTACAGCCTGGCAGGGTTTGGCTACATTCTCCCGGCCACCTTTTTATCGCAGATGGCGGCCGTACGTTTCCCTGGCAGCCTGTTTGCGCAGTTTGTCTGGCCCGTCTTTGGCGCGGCGTCTGTCATCGGGATTGCGCTGAGCATCGCCCTTCGCCACGTCTCGACGTCGAACCGCCGTCTGTCGATTGTCCTCTGGTTGCAGGGGCTGGGCGTGTTTGCCGCCTGGCTGATGCCGGGGATCGGTGGCCTGATAACGGGCGCATTGCTGGTGGGCGGTGGGTTCCTCTGTGCCGTGCAGCTCTCCCTGCTGTGCGGCCGCGAACTGGCCCCGAACCACACCCGTTATATGGCCGGTTTACTGACCACAGGGTATGCGCTCGGTCAATTGGTTGGGCCGGTCACGTCGGCGCTCTCGACCTGGCTTACCCATCAGTTGGAGCCGGCGCTGGGCCTTGCAGGGCTGGCATTGTTTGTCGGCGGAGCACTGGTCTGGGATCGTCAGGCCGAAAGGCAGCAGCAATTGCAATAATTATCGCTGTGAATACTGGATTATGTGCGCCACCTCACGCACAATGAGCGCACACTTTTGCTTCAAAGAGGGCAAAAGGCAGCCACACCTGCAGGAGAAAAATAATGCCATCACTCAGTAAAGAAGCCGCTCTCGTTCACGAAGCTTTAGTCGCGCGTGGTCTTGAAACCCCGCTGCGTCCGCCTGTTAATGAACTGGACAACGAAACACGCAAACGTCTTATTTCCGGGCACATGACCGAGATCATGCAGTTGCTGAATCTCGACCTGAGCGACGACAGCCTGATGGAAACTCCGAATCGCATCGCCAAGATGTATGTCGATGAGATTTTTTCCGGTCTCGATTACGCCAATTTCCCAAAAATCACCGTCATCGAAAATAAAATGAAAGTCGATGAAATGGTGACCGTGCGTGATATCACTCTGACCAGCACCTGCGAACATCATTTCGTGACTATCGACGGCAAAGCGACCGTGGCCTATATCCCGAAAGATACGGTGATTGGTCTGTCCAAGATCAACCGCATTGTGCAGTTCTTTGCCCAGCGTCCGCAGGTGCAGGAGCGCTTAACGCAGCAGATTCTGACGGCGCTGCAAACGCTGCTTGGCACCAACAATGTGGCTGTATCTATTGATGCCGTCCATTATTGCGTTAAAGCGCGCGGCGTTCGCGATGCAACCAGCGCGACAACCACCACGTCGCTGGGTGGCCTGTTTAAATCCAGCCAGAACACCCGCCAGGAGTTCCTGCGCGCCGTGCGTCACCACAACTAACCACAGGGCAGGATAAATGGAGCGTAATGTCACGCTGGATTTTGTACGTGGCGTTGCCATTCTCGGTATCCTGCTACTGAATATCGCCGCTTTTGGACTGCCCAAAGCGGCGTATCTCAATCCCGCCTGGTATGGCGATATTACCCGCAGCGACGCCTGGACATGGGCGATTCTCGATCTCTTCGCGCAGGTTAAATTCCTCACGCTCTTTGCGCTCCTCTTCGGCGCTGGGCTGCAACTGCTCCTCAAACGTGGCAAACGCTGGATCCAGTCGCGGCTGACGCTGCTGGTACTGCTCGGCTTTATCCATGGCCTGTTTTTCTGGGATGGCGATATTCTGCTGGCCTATGGATTAGTCGGTCTGATTTGCTGGCGAATGATCCGCGATGCCCACGACGTAAAAAACCTGTTCAATACGGGGGCGATCCTCTATCTGATTGGCATCGGCGTACTGTTGCTGCTGGGAATGATCTCCGGTGGGGCGACCAACCGCTCATGGATCCCGGATGCGGCGAATCTGCAATACGAACAGTTCTGGAAGCTGAAAGGCGGCGTAGAGGCTATCAGCAATCGCGCGGATATGCTCGGCGATAACCTGATCGCACTCGGCGCGCAGTACGGCTGGCAGCTGGCGGGAATGATGCTGATGGGCGCGGCACTAATGCGCACCGGCTGGCTGAAAGGGGAATTTAGTCTCGCTCATTACCGCCGGACCGGGTGTGCGCTGGTGCTGACTGGCGTCATCATCAATCTGCCTGCGATTGTCGGGCAGTGGATGCTGGGCTGGGATTACCGCTGGTGCGCGTTCCTGTTACAGGCCCCGCGTGAGCTGAGTGCCCCGTTCCAGACCATCGGCTATGCGGCGCTGATTTTCGGCTTCTGGCCGCAGATAGCCCGTTTCCGACTGGTGGCTGCCGTGGCCTGTGTTGGCCGGATGGCGCTGAGCAATTATCTGCTGCAAACCCTGATCTGCACCACGCTGTTCTATCATTTCGGCCTGTTTATGAAATTCGACCGCCTTCATCTGCTGGCGTTTGTTATTCCGGTCTGGGCGGTGAATCTGGTGTTTTCCGTCATCTGGCTGCGTTTCTTCCGCCAGGGACCGCTGGAATGGTTGTGGCGTCAATTAACCGCACGTGCTGCAGGTGTATCATTGACTAAAACATCCAGATAACGATCTGGATCACAATCATTAACAAAACGGATGTAAACGTTTTCATCTGTGTGAGCTTCTTCACGTAGTCCCCTCCTTGTCACTGCCAGAATAGCCTCCTTGCTAAACACAGGGGGTGTCTGTGAGTTGCTGCAATCCTTTAAAGGATGGTGAATATGATCACCATTCGTGACGTAGCCCGCATCGCGGGTGTTTCTGTTGCTACCGTCTCCCGCGTGCTGAATAACAGCGCGCTGGTCAGCCCTGAAACGCGTGAAACCGTGATGAAAGCGGTGACGCAGCTCGGCTATCGGCCCAACGCCAATGCGCAGGCCCTCGCCACCCAGGTGAGCGACACCATTGGCGTGGTGGTGATGGATGTATCGGATGCCTTCTTTGGTGCGCTGGTGAAAGCCGTGGACGTTGTCGCCCAGCAGCACCACAAATATGTGCTGATCGGTAACAGCTACCACGAGGCTGAAAAAGAGCGTCACGCCATTGAGGTGTTGATCCGCCAGCGATGTAACGCCCTGATTGTCCACTCAAAAGCCTTGAGCGATGAGGAGCTGGCGGGGTTTATGGATCAAATTCCTGGTATGGTGCTCATCAACCGCGTGGTGCCGGGGTATGCCCACCGCTGTGTCACGCTGGACAACGTCAGCGGGGCGATGATGGCGACGCGCATGCTGCTCAATAACGGCCATCAGCGCATCGGCTATCTCGCCTCCAGCCACCATATTGAAGATGACGATATGCGACGGGAAGGCTGGCAAAACGCCCTGAAAGAAGCCGGGATTGTGCCGTCAGACAGCTGGATTGGTACCGGTTCGCCGGATATGCCGGGAGGGGAGGCCGCGATGGTCGAACTGCTCGGACGGAATCTGCAACTGACCGCCGTCTTTGCCTACAACGACAGCATGGCCGCCGGGGCGCTCACTGCGCTGAAAGACAACGGCATTGCGGTGCCGCAGCATCTGTCATTGATTGGTTTTGATGATATTCCGATTGCCCGTTACACGGACCCGCAGCTCACAACCGTGCGCTATCCAATCGCGTCCATGGCCCGTCTGGCAACGGAGCTGGCGTTACAGGGCGCCGCAGGGCAGCAGGATTTGAGCGCAACGCACTGTTTCATGCCGACTTTAGTACGCCGCCATTCTGTGGCTGTTAAACAAATTGTGGCTCCGATCACTAACTGATTACGTCAGGTGATGTAACCGTTTTCAATCTGTGAGTAAATTCACAGTATCTTAACAAGCCGCTGACTATGATGTCAGCGTTTTAGGAGCTGAAACGCTATGTAACGGTGATTAATCACTTTCACTATAGCCAAAGTGCCCCAAACGACAAATAAAACGCATTACTGGAGCGTTACCGAACACGGAAGATAGAAATTTTATAAGTGAACTTCGGCTGTCAGTAACGTTTTTCTAACATCTGCCCGCCGACCGTTATTCACAAGAACTACCCTGCATAAAAAAAACCGGAGATACCATGAATAAGAAGGTGTTGACTCTGTCTGCTGTTATGGCAAGCATGCTTTTTGGTGCAGCTGCGCACGCTGCGGATACCCGTATTGGTGTGACAATCTATAAATACGACGACAACTTTATGTCTGTTGTTCGTAAAGCTATCGAGAAAGATGCTAAAGCAGCGCCAGACGTTCAGCTGCTGATGAATGACTCCCAGAACGACCAGTCCAAACAGAACGACCAGATCGACGTTCTGCTGGCGAAAGGCGTGAAAGCCCTGGCCATCAACCTGGTTGACCCGGCAGCTGCAGGCACCGTTATTGAAAAAGCACGTGGCCAGAATGTGCCTATCGTCTTCTTCAACAAAGAGCCTTCCCGCAAAGCGCTGGACAGCTATGACAAAGCCTTCTATGTCGGTACTGACTCTAAAGAGTCCGGTATTATTCAGGGCGATCTGATCGCGAAACACTGGGCAGCGAACCCGAACTGGGACCTGAACAAAGACGGTCAGATTCAGTTCGTTCTGCTGAAAGGCGAGCCGGGCCACCCGGATGCTGAAGCACGTACCACGTATGTGATCAAAGAGCTGAATGACAAAGGTCTGAAAACCCAGCAGCTGGCGTTAGATACCGCGATGTGGGACACCGCTCAGGCGAAAGATAAGATGGACGCATGGCTGTCTGGCCCGAACGCGAACAAAATCGAAGTGGTTATCGCCAACAACGATGCGATGGCAATGGGTGCTGTTGAAGCACTGAAAGCGCACAACAAATCGTCTATCCCTGTCTTCGGCGTGGATGCCCTGCCAGAAGCGCTGGCACTGGTTAAGTCTGGCGCAATGGCCGGTACCGTTCTGAACGATGCGAATAACCAGGCTAAAGCGACCTTCGATCTGGCGAAAAACCTGGCCGATGGCAAAGGTGCGGCTGATGGCACCAACTGGAAAATCGAGAACAAAATCGTTCGCGTTCCTTACGTGGGCGTAGACCAGTCAAACCTGGCTGAGTTTATCGGTAAATAAGTTAGAGATTGCATGTTCTCACAGGGCGCAATTCGTTGCGCCCTTTTATAACGCGATATGCGAGGCCGTCAAGGTATAATTATGGTCAGCACAAATACTCAGTCGTCAGGCGAATTCTTGTTAGAAATGAGCAATATTAACAAGTCTTTTCCCGGCGTTAAGGCTCTCGACAATGTTAATTTAAAAGTACGTCCTCACTCTATTCATGCGTTGATGGGGGAGAATGGTGCGGGTAAATCAACATTATTAAAATGCCTTTTTGGGATCTATCAAAAAGATTCTGGTAGCATTCTTTTTCAGGGGAAAGAGATCGACTTCCATTCCGCCAAGGAAGCACTGGAGAATGGTATTTCGATGGTTCACCAGGAATTAAACCTGGTGCTTCAGCGTTCTGTTATGGACAATATGTGGCTGGGTCGTTACCCAACCAAAGCTGTATTTGTCGATCAGGACAAAATGTATCGTGACACCAAAACGATTTTTGATGAACTGGATATTGATATTGACCCGCGCGCCCGCGTAGGCACCTTATCCGTTTCACAAATGCAGATGATTGAAATTGCCAAGGCATTCTCCTATAACGCGAAAATCGTGATTATGGATGAGCCAACGTCATCCCTGACGGAAAAAGAGGTGAACCACCTTTTCACCATTATCCGTAAGCTGAAAGAGCGTGGCTGTGGCATCGTCTATATCTCGCATAAAATGGAAGAGATCTTCCAGCTGTGCGATGAAATCACCATTCTGCGTGACGGCCAGTGGATCACCACTCAGCCTCTCGAAGGGCTGGATATGGACAAGATCATCGCCATGATGGTCGGCCGCTCCCTGAACCAGCGCTTCCCGGACAAAGAGAACAAGCCGGGCGAAGTGATTCTGGAAGTTCGCAACCTTACGTCTTTGCGTCAGCCCTCTATCCGCGATGTCTCCTTCGACCTGCATAAGGGCGAAATTCTGGGTATCGCAGGCCTGGTCGGTGCGAAACGTACCGATATCGTGGAAACCTTATTTGGTATCCGTGAAAAATCGGACGGCACCATTACGCTGCACGGTAAGCGCATTAATAACCATAACGCCAACGAAGCGATTAACCACGGCTTTGCCTTGGTGACTGAAGAGCGTCGTTCGACGGGGATTTATGCTTATCTGGATATTAACTTCAACTCGTTAATCTCCAATATTCGTAACTATAAAAATAAGATGGGCCTGCTGGATACTTCCCGCATGAAAAGCGATACCCAGTGGGTTATCGACTCGATGCGTGTAAAAACCCCAGGACACCAGACGCAAATCGGTTCACTTTCCGGCGGTAACCAGCAGAAGGTTATTATTGGTCGCTGGTTATTAACGCAGCCAGAAATTTTAATGCTTGATGAGCCGACGCGCGGTATTGACGTGGGTGCAAAATTTGAAATCTATCAGCTGATTGCTGAACTGGCTAAAAAGAATAAAGGGATCATTATTATTTCTTCCGAAATGCCGGAATTGTTAGGGATCACAGATCGTATTCTGGTTATGAGCAATGGTCTCGTTGCCGGAATTGTTGACACCAAAACGACAACGCAAAACGAAATTCTCCGTCTTGCGTCTTTGCACCTTTAAGATCAGGGGCTCCTCATGAGTGCGTTAAATAAAAAAAGTTTTCTCACTTATCTGAAAGAGGGCGGTATTTACGTCGTTCTTTTAGTATTACTGGCCATTATTATTTTCCAGGACCCTACGTTCTTAAGTTTGCTTAACTTGAGTAACATTTTGACCCAGTCCTCCGTGCGTATCATCATCGCGCTGGGCGTGGCGGGGCTGATTGTGACTCAGGGTACGGACCTGTCAGCAGGGCGCCAGGTAGGTCTGGCGGCGGTTGTGGCCGCCACGCTGTTGCAGTCGATGGAAAACGCCAACAAGGTGTTCCCGGAGATGGCCACCATGCCAATTATTGTGGTGGTGCTGATTGTCTGTGTGGTGGGTGCCATCATCGGTCTGATCAACGGTATTATCATCGCCTATCTGAACGTGACGCCGTTTATCACCACGCTGGGTACGATGATTATCGTTTACGGTATCAACTCCCTGTACTACGACTTCGTGGGTGCATCCCCGATTTCCGGTTTCGACAGCGGCTTTTCGACCTTCGCGCAGGGCTTTGTGGCGCTGGGCAGTTTCCGCCTCTCCTACATCACCTTCTACGCGCTGATCGCCGTGGCCTTTGTCTGGGTGCTGTGGAACAAAACGCGCTTCGGTAAAAACATCTTCGCTATCGGCGGCAACCCGGAAGCAGCAAAAGTGTCCGGCGTTAACGTGGCCCTGAACCTGCTGATGATTTATGCCCTGTCCGGCGTGTTCTATGCCTTCGGCGGTTTGCTGGAAGCGGGTCGTATCGGCTCAGCGACGAACAACCTCGGCTTCATGTACGAACTGGATGCTATCGCAGCCTGTGTGGTAGGCGGCGTATCCTTCAGCGGCGGTGTAGGTACGGTGGTGGGCGTGGTGACGGGTGTAATCATCTTTACCGTTATCAACTACGGATTGACCTATATCGGTGTGAACCCGTACTGGCAGTACATCATCAAAGGGGCGATTATCATCTTTGCGGTGGCGTTGGATTCCCTCAAATACGCGCGCAAGAAGTAATCTTACCAAAACGAAAAACCCGCTCACGAGCGGGTTTTTTTATCTCTTCTCTTTCTTCTGTAATTCCAGCAGTTGGTCCGGGGTAACCGCCGGATAATCCTGCGCATCCTCGGGCACCTGATGCATCTCCGGAATTGGCACCAGCGGGCCTAAAAAGCGCGGTTCACGTTTGAAGAGATAGAGATCCGCCAGCGCGCCAAAGCGTGCGCCAAACTCACGCACACGAACGCTCCACATATCTTTCGGAGAAGGGACCGCGTAGCACTGCGCCTGAATCCCCATATGCAGGGCAATAAACAGCGCGCGCTCGCAGTGGAAGCGCTGGGTGATGATAATAAAATCATTAGTATCAAAGACCTTACGCGTACGCACAATGGAGTCCAGGGTGCGGAATCCGGCATAGTCCAGAACGATATCCGCCGGATCGACGCCAGCAGCAATCAAATCTTTGCGCATGGTCATCGGTTCGTTATAGCTTTGCTGGGCGTTATCGCCGCTCAGCAGCAGGTAATTGACCTTGCCGCTGTTGTAGGCGTTCAGCGCCCCCTGAATGCGGTAGCGGTAGTACTGATTAATCACGCCGGTGCGATAATACTTCGCCGTCCCCAGCACCACACCCACCTGGCGATAAGGTAAATCCTGCAGATCGTCAAAGATATAGGGGGCGGTTTTCCAGCTCATCCAGCGGTCGAGGCCGAGCACAGTCAACAGCAGAATGCCGACCAGGACACACAGGCTGTAAAACACGCGCTTTAACATGAAGATGGCTCGTTCCGTGGAGGGAAATTTCACTTAGGCTACTTTACCCGCCTGGTAATCGCAAGAAACAGCGGTTTGATTGGGGGGAATTTCATCAGCAGGGCGGGCATTTCTGCCCGCACAGGTCTATTACGCCAGCAGCGTACGGTCGATACTGGTACAGCCGAGCGCCTTGAGGGTGGCGGCGGTGGCATCCCACTGGATCAGCGGCGCATCGGCCTTTTCTGCCAGAGTCGCACGCTGAATATCCGGGTAATCGTATCCGTTGAGGCTCAGCAGGTTCAGGGCGCCTTGCAGCGGTGGCAGCGTCGGGTTGAATGCCGCGTTTTCGGCATAGCTGCCGCTGAAGATTTTGCCATCACGCAGCTCCAGCGCCACGCCGCTTGGCGACTTGCTGTACGGTGTATGACTTTTGTTTGCCGCCGCAATGGCCGCTTGCGTCAGGTCATCGCCCGCTAACGCATAGCCATGATCCTGGTCGTCCATCAGCAGGGTTTTGATATCCAGGTCTTTCGGGCCGAAGGCGTCCGGCAGATAATCGCCCAGCGTATGCGGCTCACGGCCTGGCAGGTTGATGCGCAGTTGCAGACCGCTGTTCAGTTCATTCATAAACTGACGGCAGTGACCGCAAGGGGTGTAGTTCACGGTGATGGCCTGCAGCGCTTTCTCACCACGCAGCCAGGCATGGCTGATGGCGCTCTGTTCTGCATGGACGGTCTGTTGCATGGTCGCACCAAGGAACTCCATGTTTCCGCCGAAATACCAGGTTCCGCTCACGCCGCGCGCAATCGCGCCAACGTTAAAGTGGGAGAGATCGGCTCTGGCGCAGGCGGCAGCCAGCGGCAGTAGTGCGAAAGCCAGCGCGTCTTCGTCCAGTCCCGTAGCCTGTTTAAGCGTCGTGACCTGCTCCGCAGTCAGCAGGGCGGGGAAATGCGTATCCGCCAGAACCGGAGCCAGGGCTGATTGCAAATTCTCTGCGAGCTGGGCAAAAGCAGTTTGAAAACGTGGGTGCATGGCAATGCCTCATAAAGGTTAATGGATCGGTAGTGTACGGAGCCAATAGCGCTTTATATGTGATCTACTTCTCATTATGTATGCAACTTATGAAAACAAAATGAAATTTGCGCGACGCATCGCAAATTTTAGCCCACTACCGCCAGAATAATCGGGAACAGGAACGGAGCGATCAGCGAGGTCATGATCCCGCAAATCACCAGCGCCAGCGAACTGAACGCGCCTTCCTGATAGTCCAGCTCGGCGCAGCGCGCAGTGCCGAGGGCGTGGGAGGCCGTACCCATCGCCAGCCCGCGGGCGGCTTTGGTACGGATACGCATGACATTGAGCAACGTGTGGCCAAACACCGCACCCAGGATCCCGACAAAAATCACGCACATGGCGCTAATGGCCGGGATACCACCGATGCTGCCGCCCACGGCCATCGCAATCGGCGTGGTCACGGATTTCGGCAGAATAGAGGCGGCGATTTGCGGCGACGCCCCCATCAGCAGCGCCACTGACGTCCCCGTTACCATGGCGACGACGCTACCAATCAGACAGATGGTGATGATCGATTTCCAGCGCGCGCGGATCTGGTGCAGCTGCTCGTAAAGCGGAAACGCCAGCGCCACGACGGCAGGCTGGAGCAGATCGTTTAAAATTTTGCTGCCCGCAAAATAGCGTTCGTAAGGAATGCCGGTGAGCAGCAGGAACGGAATAATCACCACCATCGCCACCAGCAGCGGGTTGAGAAGCGGCATCTTGAAACGCGCGGCAAGTTTACGTGCGGCGAAAAACACCACCAGTGTCAATGGCAGCGACCACCAGATATTGGCCATCATTTTTGACTTCCTTTCTGCCCAACGACTTTGCGTTCGCCATGTACCAGATGCGAACTCCAGCTCACGACCAGGAACACGACCAGCGTACTCACCGCGCAGGAGACCAGAATCGGGCCGTACTGGGCTTTAAGCAGATCGTAATATTGCATCACGCCCACGCCTATCGGCACAAACAGCAGCGCCATATAGCGGATCAGCACAAAGCAGCCAGGGTTGACCCACTTCGCGGGCAGAATTTGCAGCGCCAGCAGCAGAAAAAGAATCAGCATGCCGATAATGCTGCCGGGAATGGTGATCGGTAGCAGGGACGAAATGAAAATCCCGGCATACAGGCAGGCATAGATCAGAATAAAAGCACGCAGGTACTGCCAGAGGGTATTCAGAGTTTTGATCATGGTGAAAGTCCTTGATGGAACGCATTCATCATACAATTAAACATAGAAACGTGCTACGGATCACATCATGATTTTTGAGCATACCAGACATTCCTTTTTGGAACGTTAGGCAATTCCCCAGCATTCACAGCAAAAGCCATACAAAACAGTGTAGTTGCGGTGACTATTTTTGAAGCAGTGATATGATAAAAGCCATTCCCGCGATCAGGAGATTCTAATGTCAGAATTCATTTTTTTCCGGAAAGGGACACAGATTTTCGCCGTGGAGAAGGGCAATGCGGAAGGCTCATCACACCTGGAAGCACAGGGCTATGAGCAGGAGTTTGAAGAGATCACGGCGCCCGATGCCCAAAGTGCGCTGGCGCGTTACAACGATATCAAAAAAGAAGATGAGCTGAACGTCTACGCCTTCGCGCTGGGCCCGACATTCACGCTGCTCATCGTGGTCGTTCTGACGGCGGTGGCCTACGTCGTAATGAAATAGACGCGCGTTAAGCCCTTTGCACCTTTATAGAGAGCGGCTACTATAGCGGGTCTTTTTCCACAGGGTTTTAGAATGCGTGTTTTACTGGCGCCGATGGAAGGCGTGCTCGACTCATTAGTGCGCGAGCTGCTGACTGAGGTAAATGATTACGATCTCTGCGTCACCGAGTTTTTGCGGGTGGTCGATATGCTGTTGCCAGTAAAGTCGTTTTATCGACTCTGCCCGGAGCTGCATCGTCAGAGCCGGACCACCTCCGGTACGTTGGTGCGTATCCAGCTGCTGGGGCAGTACCCGGAGTGGCTGGCGGAGAACGCGGCCCGTGCGGTAGAACTGGGTTCATACGGTGTCGATCTCAACTGCGGCTGTCCGTCGAAAATGGTCAACGGCAGCGGCGGTGGCGCAACGTTGCTAAAAGATCCTGAGCTGATCTATCGCGGCGCGAAAGCGATGCGTGAGGCGGTGCCAGGCCATCTCCCGGTGACGGTAAAAGTGCGTCTGGGTTGGGACAGTCACGACCGCCAGTTTGAGATTGCCGATGCGGTGCAGCAGGCCGGGGCGACGGAGCTGGTGGTTCATGGGCGTACCAAAGACGATGGCTATAAAGCAGATCGTATCAACTGGCAGGCGATTGGGGAGATCCGCAAGCGTCTGTCGATTCCGGTGATCGCGAATGGCGAAATCTGGGACTACGAAAGTGCGCAGGCCTGTATAAAAGATACGGGCTGCGATTCAGTGATGATCGGGCGCGGGGCGCTGAATGTGCCTAACCTGAGCCGGGTGGTGAAGTACAACGAGCCGCGTATGCCGTGGCCGGATGTGGTTACGCTGCTGCAAAAATATTCGCGTCTGGAAAAGCAGGGCGACACCGGGTTGTACCACGTGGCACGTATCAAACAGTGGCTGAGCTATTTACGCAAAGAATATGACGAAGCGCTGGGGTTATTTCAGGAAATTCGGACTCTGCAGACATCAGCCGACATTGCGCGGGTCATTCAGGCCAAATAATAGCGTCGGGATCGTCGCGTTACTGCCCTCGCAGGCTTTCATAGGGCATATAACGTTTCACTAAAGGCGATGTGCGCTACGTTTAGCGATATGTTCCGCTGGCGCAGGAGAGCGGGGTGGCGAAACTGAAAACCGCTTCAATAACGATCTGTATCACGTTTTTACGCGTAGTACATTGAGGCTGCGATTGAAACTGATAGAGTGCAAAAACTGGATTGTTACTGCTGCGGCAGGCAAAACCTGATTTTCTGGCATCTGCCGGAGGTCAGGTTTTTTTGTTTCTGGGGTTCTGATGAAAATCGCCAAAATTCTCAATAATAATGTGGTGGTTGTTCTGGATGAGCACATGCGCGAACAGGTCGTGATGGGGCGCGGGCTGGCCTTCCAGAAACGCATCGGTGACGATCTTGACGCTGAGAAAGTGGAAAAGGTTTTCGCACTGCAAAGCGATGAGCTGGCGCGTCGATTGGGGGAATTACTCAGTCAGATCCCGCTTGAGGTAATGACCACCTGCGACCGCATTATTGGGCTGGCGGCGCAGCGGCTGGGGAAATTGCAGGACACTCTCTACATCACGTTGACCGACCACTGCCATTTTGCCATCGAGCGGCAAAAGAAAGGCCTGGCGATCAAAAACGTGCTGTTGTGGGAGATCAAACGTCTGTACCCGAAGGAGTTTGAGCTGGGGCAGGAAGCAAGGGCGATTATCGCCAGCAGGCTGGGGGTGGAGCTTGCCGAAGATGAGGCGGGGTTTATCGCGCTTCACCTGGTCACGGCGCAACTGAACAGCGAAATGCCTGAAGTGATGCACGTCACCCGCGTTATGCAGGAGATTCTGCAGCTGGTGAAGTATCAGCTTCAGCTGGAATATGACGAAGAGTCGCTCAGCTATCAGCGCTTTGTCACCCACCTGAAGTTCTTTGCTCAACGGATGCTGACCCGCACCGTGGTGGAAGATGACGATGTGACGCTGCATACGGCGGTAAAAGATAACTACGCGAAAGCCTGGATTTGCGCCGAGAAAATCGCGCAGTATCTGCAGAAAAGTTATCAGCGCGAGCTGACGACGGAAGAAATTATGTTTCTCACCATTCATATTGAGCGAGTGAGAAAAGAGGGGCGTTAAGCTCCAAAATCTGGATTGTTACTGCATAACGCAGGCAAAACCTGAGCGCGGCATCTGAAGAGATGCCGTTCTCGGGTTTTTTTTATTTTTAAACTCAGTCACCAGATGCCTGCGGGCATCGAAGAAAGGAAATCGAGATGGAATATCAAGCTTTGGCGAAGGATATTCTCGGCCACGTAGGGGGCAAAGAGAACATCATCAGTCTGGTCCATTGTGCCACCCGGCTTCGCTTCAAACTGAAAGAAAATCAAAAAGCGGATGCCGAAGGGCTGAAGAAAAATCTGGGCGTGATCATGGTCGTTGAAAGCGGCGGGCAGTTTCAGGTGGTGATTGGAAACCATGTGAATGATGTCTGGAAAGCGGTACGTGCTGAAGCGGGTTTGCATGACGATACGCCAGTGGCAGCAGACGAGAACGGAGACAATAGTCATCTTCTCGGGCGCTTGATTGACGTGGTCTCCGGCATCTTTACCCCGTTTATTGGCATCCTGGCGGCATCCGGTATTTTGAAAGGATTGCTGGCGCTGGCCGTGGTTTGCGGCTGGCTCAGCCCCGACAGCGGAACCTACAAAATCTGGTTTGCGGCAAGCGATGCCTTATTCTTCTTCTTTCCGCTGGTGCTGGGCTACACGGCCGGGAAGAAATTTGGCGGCAATCCGTTTATCACCATGGTCATCGGTGGCGCGCTGACCCATCCGATGATGATTCAGGCGTTTGAGGCCAGCCAACAAACCGGGGCCGTAGCGGACGCGTTTCTCGGTATTCCGGTCACCTGGTTCAACTACAGCGCATCGGTTATTCCGATTATTCTCGCGGCGTGGGTCAGCTGCTGGCTGGAAAAAAAGAGCGGCAAACTGCTGCCGTCGTCGATGAAAAACTTCTTTACGCCGCTGATCTGTTTAGCGGTCACCGTCCCGCTGACCTTCCTGGTGATTGGGCCGGTAGCGACCTGGCTGAGCCAGCTGCTGGCTAACGGATATCAGGTGATTTATGTCCTGGCCCCGTGGCTGGCGGGCGCAGCGATGGGTGCGCTGTGGCAGGTGTGCGTGATCTTCGGCCTGCACTGGGGGCTGGTGCCGCTGATGATCAATAACCTGGCGGTACTGGGGCATGACTCAATGTTGCCGATGCTGCTGCCTGCGGTGATGGGGCAGGTGGGTGCCGCGCTGGGGGTCTTCCTGCGCACGCGCGATGCGCGTCTGAAAATGCTGGCGGGCTCATCGGTAACAGCGGGGATTTTTGGCATCACTGAGCCTGCGGTGTATGGCGTGAACTTGCCGCTGCGTCGTCCGTTCATCTTTGGCTGCGTGGCCGGGTCGATTGGCGGGGCCATCGTGGGCCTGAGCCAGGCCTATGTTTACTCCTTTGGGTTCGCCAATATCTTTACCATTGCGCAGATGATCCCGCCGGGTGGCATTGATGCTTCGCTGTGGGGGGGCATTATTGGAACTGTGGTTGCTCTGATGTTGAGTTGCGTGCTGACGCTGGTTGCAGGGATGCCGGGGCGCGCAGTTGAGACGACGCCAGTCACGGTCACCGCAGGTGAAGACGATGTACTTTCGCCAATGAGCGGAACGGTGCTGGCCCTGAGTCAGGTGCCGGATGCCACCTTCGCGAGCGGTCTTCTCGGTCACGGCGCGGCCATTATCCCGTCTGACAACCACGTTTTCGCCCCGTTTGCGGGTGAGGTTGCCTCGCTATTCCAGACCAAACACGCGATTGGCCTGCTAAGCGACAGCGGCATTGAAGTGCTGATCCACGTCGGTATCGACACCGTCAAGCTCGACGGCAAGCATTTCACCGCTCACGTGAACGTGGGCGATAAAGTGAAGCCTGGCGATCTGCTGCTGGAATTCGACAGACAGGCCATTCTTGACGCCGGATACGATTTGGCCACCCCGATTATTATCAGTAACAGCGACAGTTATGCAGAGGTGATCACCGTGGCGGCCAGCGCCGTCAACGCCGGTTCGCCGCTGCTGACCGTCAGCCATCAATAACAGGAGAACGTGATGAAAACTTTCCCGGATACATTTTTATGGGGCGGCGCGGTTGCTGCCAACCAGGTAGAAGGCGCTTACCTTGAAGATGGCAAAGGCCTGTCAACGTCGGACGTCCAGCCGAAAGGGGTATTTGGCCCGGTGGTAGAGCGCGTACCGGGCGACAGCGGAATTAAGGATGTGGCGATCGATTTTTATCATCGCTACCCGGACGATATTAAGCTGTTTGCTGAAATGGGATTTAGCTGCCTGCGTGTCTCTATCGCCTGGACGCGTATTTTCCCGAACGGGGATGAGCAGCAGCCGAATGAAGCGGGTCTGGCGTTTTACGACAAACTGTTTGACGAACTGGCCGCGCACAACATCACTCCGCTGGTAACGCTATCGCACTATGAGATGCCGTGGGGCCTGGTGAAACAGTATGGTGGCTGGGGCAGCCGTCAGGTGATTGGTTTCTTCGAGCGGTATGCGCGCACGGTGTTTACCCGCTACAAAGAGAAGGTGAAGCTGTGGCTGACATTTAACGAAATCAATATGTCTTTGCATGCGCCAATGACGGGCGTCGGCCTGCCGGAAACCAGCAGTAAAGCGGAAGTCTATCAGGCAATCCATCATCAGCTGGTGGCCAGCGCATTGGCGGTGAACGCCTGTCATGAGATTGTCCCGGAAGGCAAAATTGGCAATATGCTGCTGGGAGGGCTGGTCTATCCGCTGACCTGTAAGCCGGACGATGTGCTGGAAGCATTGCAGGAGAACCGTGCATGGCAGTTCTTCGGTGATGTGCAGTGCCGTGGCGCTTATCCGGGCTACATGTTGCGTTTCTTCCGCGATAACGGTATCCAGCTTGACGTAACCGATGCCGATCGCGAGGCGCTGAAATCGACCGTAGACTTTATCTCCTTCAGCTATTACATGACCGGTTGTGTGACCACGGATGAAGAGTTAAATCAGCAGGCGCGCGGCAACATTTTAAGCATGGTGCCAAACCCGCATCTCGCAAGCTCAGAGTGGGGCTGGCAGATTGACCCGGTCGGCCTACGTACTCTGCTGAATGTGCTGTGGGATCGCTATCAGAAGCCGCTGTTTATTGTCGAAAATGGTCTGGGCGCGAAAGATAAACCCGATGCCGACGGTGTCGTGCAGGATGACTACCGTATTGCCTATCTGAACGATCATCTGGTGCAGGTGCGTGAAGCAATGGAAGACGGCGTAGAGGTGATGGGTTACACCAGTTGGGGACCTATCGATCTGGTGAGCGCGTCGAAAGCTGAGTTGTCCAAACGCTACGGCTTTATTTACGTCGATCGCGACGACAGCGGTAATGGCACGCTGGCCCGCAGCCGTAAGAAAAGCTTCTACTGGTACAAAGAGGTCATTTCGACCAAAGGCGCTTCGCTAAAAGCATAATGGCACCACGCTTTGCCCGACCGGCAAAAATCGGTCGGGCAAATCATCAGAAAATCATTTTAAATACGCCCGTCACCACCAGTAAACCAATTAAGAAAATAATCAAAATAACCCACAGTAATATTTTCATTCCCTTCTCCTTCAACTTTGCCATTGGGCTTACGTCTATTTAAGTGTAGCAGCCGCATCAAATGCTTAATCAATAAGTGCTGTGAATGAATGTAATTATATAATTCGTAAGGAGAATATTTTTCTGAGTGTATGAATGTATGACAAAGTAAGGGTTGCCACGCGTTACTAAAAAAAAGTAAAGCAGCAGGCGTAATTTGCCCCTTTCTTTTTTGCGTGAATGGCGTAATGAAACGTTCAATTATTTTCCCTTTTAGCTTACCTCTCTCTTTATTGCTGGTGGCCTGTGCGCCGGGCCACGACACGGCGGCGTCTCTGCATCAGCAGGCTCCCGTGGCGAAAATCAACACTCAGCTGGCCCACACCCAGTGGCCGAAAAATGAGTGGTGGAAAGAGTTCCACGACCCGGAGCTGAACGCCCTGATTGCCAAAGCGCTGGCCGATGCGCCGGATATGCAGATTGCCCACCAGCGTATCGCCCTCGCGGAAGCCCAGGCCAAAATGGCTGTGGCTGCGGGCGGCCCGCAGATTGATTTTTCGGCGGACGCCGAGCGGCAAAAAATGTCGGCAGAAGGGCTGATGGGACCGTTCGCCGAGACCGATCCTGCGGCGGGCACCACCGGGCCGTGGTACACCAACGGCACCTTCGGTCTGACGGCGGGATGGGATCTGGATCTGTGGGGTAAAAACCGCTCCCAGGTCGAGGCCCGGATCGGCAAGGTCAATGCGCAGAAAGCGGAGATGGAACAGACCCGCCAGCTCCTCGCCAGCAGCGTGGCGCGCCTGTACTGGGAGTGGCAAACGCAGGCCGAAATTGGTCATGTGCTGACGGACATCAAACAGGAACAAGAGTCGATTATTGCCGTCGATCGTGAACTCTACCAGCACGGCATTACCTCCTCCGTAGAAGGTGTCCTCACCGATATCAACGCCAGCAAAACGCAGGAGCAGAGGGCGGAAGTCAGTGGCAAAATGAAAGCCATTGAGGCGCGGTTGCAGGCGCTGACCAATACCACGTCAGTGACGCTCACACCGCACGCGCTGCCGAAAATCGACGCTTCGCTGCCGCCGACGCTGGGCTACGACCTGCTGGCCCGTCGTCCCGATCTTCAGGAGGCGCACTGGTACATTGAAGCGTCCATGAATGACGTGGATGCCGCGAAAGCCGCGTTTTATCCGGACGTTAATCTGATGGCTTTTCTGCAACAGGACGCCCTGCATTTAAGCGATCTATTCCGCTCATCGGCCCAGCAGATGGGGGTCACTGCCGGACTGACGCTGCCGATCTTCGACAGCGGTCGCCTCAATGCGAATCTCGACATCGCCCAGGCACAGAGCAATCTGTCCGTCGCGAACTACAACAAAGCGGTGGTCGATGCAGTGAATCAGGTGGCGCGCACGGCCAGCGAAGTGGAGACGCTGATGAACAAAAATCAGCAACAGCAGCAGGTTGAAGCCGATACCGCACGGGTGGTGGCCCAGGCGCAGGCCCGTTTTCATGCGGGGATCATCGCCGGCTCACGCGTGAGCGAAGCGAAAATTCCGGCGTTGCAGGAGCACATCGCGAGTCTGACGCTTCAGGGGCAATATGTGGACGCCACCCTGCAGCTGACCTCTGCCCTGGGCGGCGGGTATCACCACGGTTAACAGGACGTTATCTATACTTACCTTTTTGCGTTATGGCGGAGGTAGGTATGGCATCAGTTCAGCGCGTGGCCATTGTTACGGCATCAGATTCCGGAATCGGTAAAACAACGGCGCTACTTCTGGCAGAGCACGGGTTTGATATTGGCGTGACCTGGCATTCGGATGAGGAGGGGGCACTCCAGACCTGTCGTGAAATCGAAGCCCTGGGGCGTCGCGCCGAGGCGATACAGCTGGATCTCAGCCACCTGCCCGAGGGGGCGAAAGCCATTGAGACGCTTATCGCCCGCTTTGGTCGGCTGGATGCGCTAGTCAACAACGCTGGCGCCATGGCCAAAGCCCTGTTTCTTGATATGACGTTTGACGACTGGCGCGGGATTTTTACCGTGGATGTGGATGGCGCGTTTCTCTGCTCACAACTTGCCGCCCGGCAGATGGTGAAGCAGGGGCAGGGTGGACGGATTGTGAATATTACCTCGGTGCATGAGCACACCCCGCTACCGGAGGCCAGCGCCTACACCGCAGCGAAACATGCGCTGGGCGGCCTGACAAAATCGATGGCCCTTGAGCTGGTGCAGCACAAAATCCTGGTCAATGCGGTTGCCCCTGGCGCTATCGCCACGCCGATGAACGGCATGGATGACAGCGAAGTCGAAGAAGGCTCCATGCCCGAGATCCCCCTCGGTCGGCCTGGGCAAACCCATGAGATCGCAAGCCTTGTCGCGTGGCTGTGTGACACGGATGCCAGCTACACCACGGGGCAATCGTTTATTGTCGACGGTGGCTTTATGCTGGCGAATCCGCAGTTTAAACCGGCGGAATAACGACGCTAGTCGCGATTATTTTCCCGATGCTTGCGCCACAGTCGCCAGATAATGACGCCTGCCACCACCAGTATCAGCCAGATCCAGTGCTTCAGATGCTGGTCGAGGTTGTGCAGCCAGGGGCCAATCACTTCGCCGCCCACATAGCCGAGCGAAGTGAATATCAGCGCCCAGGCGATGGCACCAATGATGTTTAGCGGCAGAAAGATTTTCGGCGGCAGGCGGCTGGCGCCAATTAGCAGCGGGCCGATAATGCGAAAGCCGTACATAAACCGGGTACCGATCACAAACAGATAGGGGTGACGCTGAATCAGCCGCTGCGCGCGGTTGATTTTTTTCTGATGCCGGGCAAAACGTTTGAGCAGCGTGGGGCCAAAGCGCAATCCCAGCAGATAGAGCAACTGATCGCCAATCATCCCACCCAGCGCTACCGCGGCGACCACCAGCGGGAAACGAAGCAGCCCCTGATGTGCGGCCACCCCGCCAAGCAGGGTGATGGTTTCCCCTTCCGCCACGCTCCCTATCACCAGCGCCGCATATCCATACTGTTCAATCAGACTATTGATATCCATGAGTTCAGCGGTGTCTCCCTGTGTAAACCTTCCTTAAGCATACACCCTGTGAATCAATGGTGTGGCAACCAGGACGATTTCCCCGAAGCGGCAATTTTGCCGCTGTTCATAAAATAATCTAAAGCTGCATTATACTTACAGTATCGCCTTGCGGGCCGACAATGAGGGGGCTGTATGAACCATGTCTGGGGGCTGTTTTCCCATCCCGATCGTGAGATGCATGTCATCAGAAGCGAGAACGAAACGGTCGCGCATCACTACACGCACCATGTCCTGCTCATGGCTGCCGTACCGGTGATCTGCGCGTTTATTGGCACAACACAAATCGGCTGGAATTTTGGCGATGGCAACGTCGTGACGCTCTCATGGATGACGGGGCTGGCGCTGGCGGTGGTCTTCTACGGTTTAATGCTGGCAGGTGTGGCGGTGATGGGGCGGGTGATCTACTGGATGGCGCGAAACTATCCTCAGCGTCCCTCGCTCACCCTGTGCATGGTTTTTGCCGGATACGTGGCAACACCGTTGTTTATGAGCGGCATCGTGGCGCTCTATCCGCTGGTCTGGCTGTGTGCGCTGGTGGGTACCATCGCGCTGTTTTACACCGGCTATCTGCTGTACGTGGGGATTCCGACCTTCCTCAACATTAACAAAGAAGAAGGCTTAAGTTTCTCCAGTTCAACTCTCGCGATTGGCGTGCTGGTGCTGGAGGCGCTGCTGGCGCTCACGGTGATCCTGTGGGGCTACGGCTATCGTCTCTTCTGAGGTAAATGCATTGCTGGCGTAAATGCCAGCAATGCAGCATCTGTTCACGATTCTCCGCTGGCGACAACTCACCAGGGCAGCTATGATGCCTTTGCCAGCCTGTTTCGCTCGTTGTAACGGGAGGCGTACGTCATCACGTGCATGAATAATTATCAGAAGTCTCACCATGCTGAAATTCCGAGTTTCTTTACTTAGCCTTGCGCTGATCCTGGCTGTGCCCGTTGCCGCGCCAGCGATTGCCAAAACAACCGCAGTGACCACTGCCGCCCAGCCGGAAATCGCCTCCGGAAGCGCGATGATTGTCGATCTGAATACCAACAAGGTGATCTATTCCAGTCACCCGGATCTGGTGCGTCCGATCGCGTCGATTACCAAATTAATGACCGCGATGGTGGTGCTCGATGCACGACTGCCGCTGGATGAGAAACTGAAAGTCGATATCAGCCAGACGCCAGAGATGAAAGGGATTTACTCCCGCGTGCGTCTGAACAGCGAAATCAGCCGTAAAAATATGCTGCTGCTGGCGCTGATGTCTTCGGAAAACCGGGCGGCCGCGAGCCTCGCGCACCATTATCCGGGCGGATACAACGCATTTATCCGTGCGATGAATGCCAAAGCCAAATCCCTGGGCATGACCAACACCCGTTTTGTCGAGCCAACCGGGCTGTCGATTCACAATGTCTCCACCGCACGCGACCTGACCCACCTGCTGATCGCCAGCAAACAGTACCCGCTAATCGGTCAGCTGAGTACCACGCGTGAAGAGATGGCGACCTTTGCGAATCCGGCGTACACCTTACCGTTCCGCAATACTAACCATCTGGTGTATCGCGAAAACTGGAATATCCAGCTGACGAAAACCGGCTTTACCAATGCGGCTGGTCACTGTCTGGTGATGCGTACCGTGTTTAACGGCAAACCGGTGGCGCTGGTGGTGATGGATGCGTTTGGCAAATACACTCACTTTGCTGATGCCAGCCGTTTGCGTACCTGGATTGAAACCGGGAAAGTGATGCCAGTTCCGGCGGCAGCGCTGAGCTATAAAAAGCAAAAAGCGGCGCAGATGGAAACCGCACAGAACGACTGAGCGCGTGGCAAGTGAATCCACGGTTTGCAGGCCGGGCAGGCGCAGTGCCGCCCGGCAAAACGTTTTGCCTCGCGAATTACTCCGGCAGCGTCCAGTCACCGTCGTTCAGGGGGCGCTGCATAATCAGCGTATCCCGCCAGTTTCCCTTCTTATAGCCCACGCTTCTTAACTGCCCGGCCACCTCGAATCCATGCTTTTTATGCAGCCGGATTGAGCCGGCATTGTTGTGCCCGTCGCCGACCACGGCAATCATCTGCCGCCACGGACCCTGCTCACAACGTTCAATCAGGGCATCCATCAGCGAGCTGCCAAAACCACGTCCGGTGGCGCTGGCATCCACATAGATCGACTCTTCAAGCGTATAGCGATAGGCAGGGCGCGCGCGATACAGCGCCGCATAGCAGTATCCCACCACCACGCCGCGATAGAGCGCCACCAGCCACGGCAACCCGTCGGCGGCAATCGTGCTCATGCGCTGGCGCATCTCTTCGATGGTGGGGGGAACTTCTTCAAACGATGCACGCCCGTTAAGCACATGCCAGGCGTAGATCGCGGCAATGGCATGTACGTCGTCAGGTTGGGCGTCGCGCACCTCGACTTCGGAAGCGGACAGGATATCAACGGCCGACATGATGGGCGGACTCCTCAGGAAAAAAAAGCCGGAGAAGCGGTTCTCCGGCGGGGTGAGATTACTCTAGTACGATTGTTACTGGCTTAACAATAATTTCAGTGTGGCTATAGTGTTTGATCAGAGGGTTGCGTCTCGTCGCGCTCTGTCTGTACCGCTTCTTTCCAGTATTTATGCTTCGTCGTCTTACCAATGCCGGGATTCATGCTGTTTGTCGGGTCATTCTCGCGATAAAAACGTTTAAGCGTTTCTGGCGCTTCATACAGGTGCCCGACGTTATGTTCGGCAGGGTATTGTGCCCCGCGCGCGCGCAGCAGTTCGAGCATCTGCTCCTTCAGGGCATGCGCATCAACGCCTTTTTTGACGATGTAATCCTGGTGGAAAACGTGGCACATAAAGTGGCCGTAGTAGAGCTTATGCACCAGCTTACTGTCGATTTCCGGCGGCAGGTGTTCAAACCACTCCGTATCGTTACGTCGCAGGGCGATATCCAGCGCCAGAATATCTTCCACTTCGTCGGCGTGAACCGCCTGATAGCGAATCGCGGCGCCCGCCGCGGCGAAGCGGTGTAAGAACGCCTTGTTGCCTTCTTCCGGCGTACAGGCAAAGAAATCGCCCTCGGCTGTTTTAAAGTATTCCGCCAGCCAGGTTTGCGCCTCGGCAATCCCGTCGCCCGACATTTTCAGCAGCAGGTGGTGTTCGTACTTATCGCGCCAGCTCTTCATGCGCGGCGGCAGGTGCGCCGGGAAAGCCGTGCCCAGCTTCTGCATAAAGCGATCGGTGAAGTGCGGTTTGAACAGGGACACTTTGCCAAGCATGGCGTCGGCGCGGCCTTTCATCGTAAAGAAGAATGGCATTTTGTCGGTGCCGAGCTTATCGATCATCAGGAAGGTGTCTTTGCCGTAGCGCTCGGCGATATCGTAAATATCGCGATGCATGTACTCACCCGCGACCGGCAGATTTGTGAACTCGCCCAGAATATGACGACGGATCTCGGTCAGCACCTCCGGCTGGTTGGTACCGATATAAAAGACCTGCTGATTTTTCTGCGCCGGGAAGGTGTCCAGACGTACGGCAAACACCGCCAGTTTGCCCGCGCAGCCGGAAGATTCAAACAGACGATCCGGATCGGCGTTATAGCGCGCCGGGGTATCGGCTTCAATGTCGCGCACGCGTTCGACGTAATCGTGATCGTGGGCGTGACGGCCATCGTGCTGCACGTCAGCGTCGTTCACGCGCTCGTCGTCGAGCTTGCTCAGGATCTGCTCAGGCGTGACACCCAGGTTGATCCCCAGATGATTCACCAGCTGTAATTTTCCGTTCTCATCAATGCGTGCAAACAGGGACATTTCCGTATACGCCGGGCCGCGCTGCACCAGCGACCCGCCGGAGTTGTTGCAGATCCCGCCGATCACCGACGCGCCAATGCAGGAGGAGCCAATCACCGAGTGCGGCTCGCGACCCAGCGGCTTGAGCGCTTTTTCCAGCGAATAAAGGGTCGTGCCAGGATAGGCCAGCACCTGCTCACCTTTGTCCAGCAGATGCAGTTTATCGAGACGCAGGGTGCTGATAATGACGATATCCCGGTCGTAATCATTGCCGTTTGGCGTCGAGCCTTCCGTCAGGCCGGTATTGGCCGCCTGCATCAGAATGATTTTGTCGGCGTTGACGCAGGCGCTCAGTACACGCCACAGCTCCAGCAGCGTGCCGGGGAAGACTACCGCCAGCGCTTCACCCTGGCCGGAACGGAAGCCCTTGCGATAGCGGGCGGTTTTTTCAGGGTCCGTCAGCAGGTGTGAGTGACCGACCAGGCGAGACAGTTCGTTAATAAAAGTGTTGTTATTTTGTGTGCGAACAGAAGTCATCTTCCACTCCTTGTGGTGGGGCAAATTTCTCGCTGTAAAGCATAGCGCGATTAACTGTTAAGCGAACAAGTATTCATGAGAAAAATCAGAGAATAACCCTGCAAGGTTGAAAGGGTTTGTGGCACACTGCGCTTTTCGCACGGTCTGGCCGAGTTTTCCGGCGGTTGATGATGAGAGAGTACAACACATGAAATGGCTTTGTTCTGTAGCTGTCGCAGTAAGCCTGGCGCTGCAACCCGCGCTGGCTGAAGATCTGTTTGGCAACCACCCATTAACCCCGGAAGCCCGCGACGCCTTCGTCACGGACTTGCTCACTAAAATGACGGTCGATGAAAAAATCGGCCAGCTGCGTCTCATCAGCGTCGGGCCGGATAACCCGAAAGAGGCGATCCGCGAGATGATCAAGGAGAGCCAGGTCGGGGCGATTTTTAACACCGTCACCCGCGAAGATATCCGCAAAATGCAGGACCAGGTGATGCAGCTCAGCCGCCTGAAAATTCCGCTTTTCTTCGCCTACGATGTGGTCCACGGCCAGCGTACCGTCTTCCCGATTAGCCTCGGTTTAGCCTCATCCTTTAACCTGGATGCGGTCAGAACCGTCGGGCGTATTTCGGCCTATGAAGCCGCCGACGACGGTCTGAACATGACCTGGGCGCCGATGGTCGACGTCTCGCGCGATCCGCGCTGGGGCCGCGCCTCAGAGGGCTTTGGTGAAGACACCTATTTAACCGCCACCCTCGGCAAAACCATGGTCGAAGCGATGCAGGGCAAAAGCCCGGCGGATCGTTACTCGGTGATGACCAGCGTCAAACACTTTGCCGCCTACGGCGCGGTAGAGGGCGGGAAAGAGTACAACACCGTTGACATGAGCTCGCAGCGCCTGTTCAACGACTACATGCCGCCGTACAAAGCCGGGCTGGATGCAGGCAGCGGCGCGGTGATGGTGGCCCTGAACTCCCTCAACGGCACCCCGGCGACCTCCGATTCCTGGCTGCTGAAAGACGTACTACGCGATCAGTGGGGCTTCAAAGGCATTACCGTGTCCGATCACGGCGCGATTAAAGAGCTGATCAAACACGGCACCGCCTCCGATCCGGAAGACGCCGTGCGCGTGGCGCTCAAAGCCGGTATCAACATGAGCATGAGCGACGAGTATTACAGCAAATACCTGCCTGACCTGGTGAAAACCGGCAAAGTGACCATGGCAGAGCTGGACGACGCCACCCGCCATGTGCTGAACGTGAAATATGACATGGGGCTGTTTAACGATCCGTACAGCCACTTAGGGCCGAAAGAGTCCGACCCGGCGGATACCAATGCCGAAAGCCGTCTGCATCGTAAAGAGGCCCGTGAAGTGGCGCGCGAAAGTCTCGTGCTGCTGAAAAACCGTCTCGAAACGCTGCCGCTGAAAAAATCCGGCACCCTCGCCGTGGTTGGCCCACTGGCCGACAGCAAGCGTGACGTGATGGGCAGTTGGTCCGCTGCGGGCGTGGCCGATCAGTCCGTCACCGTGCTCACGGGGATCAAAAATGCGCTGGGCGAAAAGGGCAAAGTGATTTACGCCAAAGGCGCTAACGTCACTAACGACAACGATATCGTCACCTTCCTGAACCAGTACGAAGAGGCGGTGAAGGTTGATCCGCGTTCGGCGAAAGAGATGATCGACGAAGCGGTCAACGCGGCGAAACAGGCTGATGTGGTGGTGGCGGTCGTCGGTGAAGCGCAGGGCATGGCCCATGAAGCGTCGAGCCGTACCGATATCACCCTCCCGCAGAGCCAGCGCGATCTGATCAGCGCACTGAAAGCGACGGGTAAACCGCTGGTGCTGGTGCTGATGAACGGCCGCCCGCTGGCGCTGGTGAAAGAGGATCAGCAGGCTGATGCGCTGCTCGAAACCTGGTTCGCCGGGACCGAGGGCGGAAACGCCATTGCCGATGTGCTGTTTGGTGATTACAACCCGTCTGGCAAACTGCCGATGTCCTTCCCGCGCTCTGTCGGCCAAATTCCGGTTTACTACAGCCACCTGAATACCGGTCGCCCGTACAACGCCGATAAGCCGAACAAGTACACCTCACGCTATTTCGATGAAGCTAACGGCCCGCTTTATCCGTTTGGTTATGGGCTGAGCTACACCACCTTCAAGGTTTCTGACGTGAAAATGTCTGCACCCACCCTGAAGCGTGACGGCAAAGTCACCGCCAGCGTGGACGTGACCAACACCGGTAAACGTGACGGTGCCACGGTCATTCAGATGTACGTGCAGGATGTAACGGCCTCCATGAGCCGCCCGGTGAAACAGCTGCGCGGCTTCGAGAAGGTTGACCTGAAGCCGGGTGAGACCAAAACTGTGAGCTTCCCGATTGACGTCGATGCGCTGAAGTTCTGGAATCAGCAGATGAAATATGACGCGGAACCAGGGAAGTTTAACGTCTTTATCGGCGTGGACTCTGCGCGAGTGAATAAAGGCGAGTTCGACCTGCTTTAACGACAAGAGACGAAACCCGCCGTTGTGCGGGTTTCGTGACGTATCCCGCAAGGTTTCACGCCTTTCCTGCCTGATTGCTTTGCTTCCCTCTTTTCTCGTCACTTACTCGCCGTCAAATGTGACCTTTTTCACAGTTCATTTTTATCCCACACATGAAATCGTGAGGACGATCAAAACTCACTCCCGCCACACCCGGCAGGCGTGACTCTCTTCACTCTTCGCGAAAAAGCCCGGTAAACACGCCACAAACACGCCGCAGAAAAGCCGTGTAATGCCTGTCACATCACAGCTGACAGGTAATCACATGAAGCTCTCATTAGAAAACATCTCCCTCGATCGAAGCGGGTTGACCCCCGTCACCACCGCGCTGCAGGAACTCATCGATACGCTTGCCGTGAACGGAGGAGGCATGCTGGTGGTCACGCCAGGCATCTACCTGACCGGAACGCTGGTGCTGCCGTCGAATTTCACCCTGCATCTGGAAGCGGGCGCGCGCCTGCTCGCCAGCCAGAATGTGGATGATTACCACGCTGCAGAAACCCAAAGTACAGCCGAGCTGTCGCGCATGGCACTCATCTACGCCCGCGATGCGCGCAACCTGACGCTCAGCGGCGCGGGCTGCATCGACGGCAACGCCACGGCCTGGTTTGCCGCAGAGACGGATGACCAGGGCTATCGCCAGCCGAAACCCCAGCGCCCACGCCTGCTGGTGCTGGAAGGGTGCGAACAGGTACGCCTGACGGATATCACCCTGTGCGACTCGCCGATGTGGACCGCGCATCTGGTGAGCTGCAACCATGTTTTCATCCGCAATATCACCATTGATAACGATCTGGCGCTGGCTAACACCGACGCGCTGGACATCGACAGCTGCCAGCATGTGCTCATCAGCGACAGCTACTTCAGCGCCGCCGACGACGGCATCTGTCTGAAGACCACGGCCAAAGCGCCCGAACTCCAGCAGCCGATCGACAACGTCACAATCAGTAACTGCATCATTCGCTCCAAAAGCTGCGCAATTAAAGTCGGGACCGAAACCTTCGCTGACATCACCCATCTGGCGGTCACCAACTGCGTGATTTTCGACTCCAACCGCGGCATCGGCCTGATCTCCCGCGACGGCGGCCATTTCAGCAAGATGAGCTTTAACAACATTCTCTTCGACTGCCGCCACGGCCATCCGTGTCACTGGGGCAAAGCCGACCCGGTATTTATCTCCGTGCGTCATCGCGCGCCGGACATCACGCCAGGCACGATCAGCCAGATCACCTTCTCGGGCCTGAACGGGACGGGGGAGGGGGCGATAAATCTGCACAGCGAAACGCCCGGTGCGATCCGCGATATCACCTTCAACGGCCTGGCGTTCAGCCAGCTTGCCTCCCGATCCGATGAACAGGGCTGCTACGACGTGCGCCCGCCGTGTAACCCAGAGCGCCCGACCGGAATGGGGCTGGACAACGCCTATCGCGTGAATACGCAAACCGGGCGCGCTCACGGCGTGGAGTTATATCCGCACGGGCTGCCGGCCCTTTACGCCTGCGGCGTCGAAGGGTTGCATCTGCATGCCATCACCATTACGCGCCCGTCGCCGCTGCCTGCGGGCTGGGATACTGAAAAAATCCGGAGTGCAAAATGATCAAAAAAGTGCGGGAAATAAAGCTGCGGAACTACGTGTGCTACGGGCTGGCGGATGTGATTGGCTCGGGGGCCTTTACCCTGGTCAGCGCCTGGCTGCTGTTTTTCTTAACCACCTTTTGTGGCCTGACGCCGATCCAGGCCGGGTCCCTGTTTGCGGTGGCGAGAATTGTTGATGTGATCATGTGTCCGGTGATCGGCTACGTTTCTGATAACTTCCACAAAACGCGCCTGGGGCGCCGCTTTGGCCGTCGCCGTTTCTTCCTGCTGGCCAGTATTCCGCTGGTGTCGGTCTACAGCCTGCTGTGGGTGGAAGGGTTCAACTACTGGATGTACCTGCTGTTCTACATCCTGTTTGAAATCGTCTACACCATGATCATTATTCCGTACGACACGCTCTCGGCTGAGATGACGTCGGATTTCAAAAAGCGCTCAAAACTGACCAGCGCACGTATGTATATCGCCCAGCTCGCGGGATTTGCGGCGGCGTTCCTGCCGGGGCGTCTGGTGGCGTACTTCGGCCCGGACTCTTCCGACTCCTTCTTCTATACCGGGGCGATTTTCACCGTCTCCTTTATGATTGTGCTGTTCTTTGTCTATTTCGGCACCTGGGAGCGCTCGCTGGAAGAGATCCAGCAGAATGAGCACCACGACGAAGACGACGAAAAAGAGCCGTTCGCCACGCGCGCATACCATATCTATTACGATTTCGTCTCAACGTTAAAAATCAAAACGTTCCGCTCGCATCTGGGGATGTATCTCGGCGGCTCGGTGGCGCAGGACATTTTCAACTCGGTCTTTACCTACTTTGTGGTCTTCGCCCTGATGACCTCGTCTGTGATGGCCTCCAATCTGCTGGGCGTCGTAAACGGTCTGCAGTTCTTTGGCGTCGGGATTGCCACCTGGCTGACCCTGCGCTACTCCCCGTCGCGCGCCTTTGCGACCCAGGCCACGATGGCGCTGGTGGCGTTTGCCCTGTTTGTGTCCGCGTACTTCAGCGGCACCGGCGGGATGACCCTGCTGTACGTCGGTGCGGCGGTCGCCGGGCTGGCGCGCGGCGGTATCTACGCTATTCCGTGGAATAACTATACCTTTGTCGCCGACGTGGATGAGATCCTCACCTGCCGTCGTCGCGAGGGGATTTTCGCGGGCTTTATGAGCCTGCTGCGTAAGGCGTCGCAGGCCCTGTCGATTTTCCTCGTCGGCGTGGCCCTGCAGATGTCCGGGTTTGTCTCCGGACAAAATGCCCAGCCGCAGTCGGCCATCAACATGATTTTAATCATCATGATTGTGCTGCCGGTCGCACTGACGCTGTGGGGGATCTGGTCGGCGTTCCAGTTTAAGGTCAACAGCCGTACCCACGCGATTCTGAACGAAGAAGTGGCGCGTCTGAAACAGGGCGGCAGCAAGGCGACCGTCAGCGCGGAAAACAAAGCGGTGATCGAAAGCCTGACCGGTATGCCGTACGACCACTGCTGGGGGGAAAACAGCGTCGGCTATTTGAATCGTAAACGCATGAATGTGCGCGCACTGCGAGACAAAATGGCATGACGGAGCAGAGCGTATTTATCCAGCAGGGCCTGTGGGCCCGGCTGGGATTGCCTCGTGAACTGTGCTGGGGCTTTGTCGGGATTTTCCTGTTTATCACCGGCGCCACCATCGAGCAAAGCTGGCTGGCGTCGATGCTTCAGCATCGCGGTTTTGATGCCATGCACATCAGCCTGCTGTCATCGGTGTTTGGGCTGTGTGTCGCGGCGGTATCGTGGTTTTCCGGAATAGGCGCGGGCGTACTTGGCCTGCGCCGCCTGATGTGGGCGGCGACGCTGTTCTACTTTATCGGCTCAATTCCCTTTATCGCTTACGCGCTGCCGCAGGGGAATTATCCTCTGATGGTGGCGAGCTACGCCCTGCGCGGTGTGGCGTATCCGCTGTTCGCCTATTCGTTTCTGGTGTGGATTAACCAGCGCTGCGAGCCAGGTATACTCGGGCGCGCCGTCTCCTGGTTCTGGATTGCGTTTGGGGTGGGCATGACCATCGTCGGGCCGTGGTACTCAAGCCTGATGCTGCCCCTGATCGGCGAAACCTCGACGCTGCTGAGCGGGTTTATCTTTGTGGCACTCGGCGCATTCTGCGCGCTGGTGCTCAACCGCGATCGCCCGCTCGTGCAAAGCAACGGCCATCTCGGCGCGGCCTTTGCCGAAGGGATGATGGTGCTGGTGCGTGAGCCGAAAATGCGTCTGGCGGTGATCGTCAAAACCATCAACGATATCGGCAAGTTTTCGCTGGTGATCCTGATGCCGGTCTACCTGCCGCGTTTCGGATTTAGCATCGCCGAGTGGTTGACAATCTGGGGGCTGGTGAACGTGGTCAATATCTTCGCTAACTACTTCTTCGGCTGGCTCGGCGATACCATCGGCTGGCGCAAGACGGTGGTCTGGTTCTCCGGCACCCTCTGCGGCCTGGCGATGCTGGCGGTGTGCTACGCGCCGGTACTGTTTGGTGACAGCCAAACGGCGCTGTTTCTGGCTCTGGCCCTGTACGCCATCGGGCTGGGTGCCTTTGGCCCGCTGAGCGCGCTGATCCCGTCCCTGCTGCCGGAGAACAAAGGCGCTGCCATCTCCTGCCTGAATCTCGGGTCGGGGCTGAGCAATTTCGCCGGTCCACTTATCGTCACGCTCTGCGTTTCGCCGTTTGGCGTGGAGGGGACGTTGTGGGTGATCGCGCTGCTCTATTTTGCCGCCAGCCTGCTGACCGTTCCGCTGAGGTTGCCGGAAGAAGGATGATTCCTCAATTTTAGGCTACGCTTTTCTCTCAAGCCCCTGATAAAGGCGGCAAATTAATGAGGAAAGCAGAATGACAATCACAAAGGGGATATGGGGTTCAGCGGCGTTACTGGCGGCGCTGAGCCTGCCTTTACAGGCGGCAGAGCCGGTAAAGGTGGGGTCTAAGATCGATACGGAAGGGGCGTTGCTCGGCAATATCATCCTGCAGGTGCTGGAAAGCCACGGGGTGAAAACAGTGAATAAAGTCCAGCTGGGTACCACGCCCGTGGTGCGCGGGGCCATCACCTCCGGCGAGCTGGATATCTACCCAGAATACACCGGTAATGGCGCGTTTTTCTTTAAAGATGAAAACGATGCGGCGTGGAAAAATGCCAGCGCAGGCTACGAGAAAGTGAAAAAACTCGACGCCGAACAGAACAAACTGATCTGGCTGACCCCTGCGCCCGCCAACAACACCTGGACCATCGCCGTGCGCAAGGATATCGCTGAGAAAGGCAAACTGACCTCTCTTGACGATCTGAGTCGCTATCTGAAAGAGAAGGGCGATTTCAAACTGGCGGCCTCGGCGGAATTTATCGAACGTCCGGACGCGCTTCCGGCCTTTGAAAAAGCCTACGATTTTAAACTCGACCAGAGCCAGCTGCTGTCGCTCGCGGGCGGTGATACGGCGGTGACGATCAAAGCTGCCGCTCAGAAAACCTCCGGCGTAAATGCGGCGATGGCCTACGGCACTGACGGCCCGGTGGCGGCGCTCGGTCTGCAAACCCTGACCGATCCGAAAGGCGTTCAGCCGATCTATGCCCCTACGCCTGTGGTGCGTGAAGCGGTGCTGAAAGCCTATCCGCAGATCGGCGACTGGCTAAAGCCGGTGTTTGAAACTCTCGATGAGAAAACCCTGCAACAGCTCAATGCGAGCATTGCGGTGGAAGGGCTGGATGCCAAAAAAGTGGCGGCAGATTATCTGAAGCAAAAAGGACTTGTGAAGTAACAGGATAATGCTGTGCCGATAACCTGTCATAACCGCGTACTGCTGCTGCTCGCGTTTGTCGCGCTGGCGGCGTGCGCGCTTCCGTTTGTGAATTTTGCCCCTAATCGGCTGGTGTCCGGCGAGGGGCTGTCCGTCTGGCAGGTGTGGGCGTTTTCGCCCCTCCTGCTGGCCCTGTCCCTTCTACTGGCTGCAGTGCTGGCGTTTTGCCGTGGGCGCTTGCCGCTCATTTTCACGCTGATCCTCTGCGAAGCGTTAGTTGTGCTGCTGACCTGGAGTGCCGGGCAGGCGGCGACGCATCTCGCCACCGCCGAAACGCCGCTGGCGCGCACCTCGGCAGGCAGCGGGCTGTGGCTGTGGATGGCCCTGTGCCTGCTCGCCTGTAGCGACGCGATCCGCCGTCTGACGCAACACCCGCTCTGGCGCTGGCTGCTCCACGCGCAGATTTGGGTTCTGCCGCTGGCGCTGCTGTTCAGCGGCGAACTGAATACCCTTTCTCTGCTCAAAGAGTACGCTAACCGCCAGGAGATTTTTAACGATGCGCTGTTGCAACATCTGACGATCCTGTTTGGCACGCTGGTGCCTGCGCTGCTTATCGGCGTACCCATCGGCCTGTGGTGCTACCGCCACCCCACGCGTCAGGGGCCGGTATTTACCGTGCTGAACGTGATTCAGACAATCCCTTCCGTGGCGCTGTTCGGCTTGCTGATCGCGCCGCTCGCCGGGCTGGTGAAAAGCTTTCCTGCGCTCGCCTCGCTCGGTATCGCCGGAACCGGACTGACGCCCGCGCTGATCGCGCTGGTGCTGTACGCGCTGCTGCCTCTGGCGCGCGGCGTGCTGGCGGGGCTAAGCCAGGTTTCCCCTGAAGTGCTGGAGAGCGCCAGCGCGATGGGGATGAGCGCTCGCCAGCGATTCTGGAAAATCCAGCTGCCGCTGGCACTGCCGCTGCTGCTGCGTAGCCTGCGGGTGGTGGCAGTGCAAACCGTCGGCATGGCGGTGATTGCGGCGCTGATCGGCGCTGGCGGCTTTGGGGCACTGGTATTCCAGGGCCTGCTGAGCAGCGCGCTGGATTTGGTCTTACTCGGTGTGATTCCTACTATCGCGCTGGCGGTGGTGGTGGATGCGCTTTTTGCCCTGTGGCTGGCCCTGCTGAAGGGGAAAAATGATGATTGAATTTCACGATGTGAACAAAAAATTTGCCGGGCAGATGGCTGTCAGCAACCTGAATCTGCGTTTTGAAGAAGGGGCCTTTTCGGTGCTGATCGGCACTTCCGGCTCGGGAAAATCGACCACCCTGAAGATGATCAACCGGCTGGTGGAGCATGACAGCGGGCTGATTCGTTTTGCTGGCGAGGAGATCCGCAGCCTGCCGGTGCTGGAACTGCGCCGCCGGATGGGGTACGCCATTCAGTCCATCGGCCTGTTCCCGCACTGGACGGTGGCGCAGAATATCGCCACCGTGCCGCAGCTGCAAAAATGGTCGCGGCAGAAGATTGCGGATCGCGTGGACGAACTGATGGCGCTGCTGGGGCTGGAGCCTGCCCTGCGCGAGCGCTATCCGCATCAGCTTTCCGGCGGGCAACAGCAGCGCGTCGGCGTGGCGCGCGCGCTGGCTGCGAATCCTGAAGTGCTGCTGATGGATGAGCCTTTTGGCGCGCTGGACCCGGTTACTCGCAGCGCGCTGCAAACGGAGATGACCCGTATCCACCGCATTCTGGGGCGCACGATTATTCTGGTGACTCACGATATCGACGAAGCCCTGCGCCTCGCCGACCGCCTGGTTTTGATGGACAACGGCCAAGTGGTGCAGCAGGGGACGCCGCTGGAGCTGTTAACCCATCCGGCGACGGATTTTGTGCGCGAATTCTTTGGCCGCAGCGAACTGGGCGTACGCCTGCTGTCGCTGCGCACGGTCGGGGAGTATCTGCGCCGCGAAGATCCTGCCGTTAACGGCGAACCCCTTCAGGCGCAAATGAGCCTGCGCGATGCGCTCTCTGCGTTTGTCGCGCGGCAGTGCGAGGTGTTACCGGTGGTCGATGAGCAGGGCGCGCCCTGCGGCACCCTGCATTTTCGCGATTTACTGGCCGGGGAGGTGGAACGTGAAATGGCTACGTGATCCGCTCCTGTGGCTGGTGCTGCTGTTTGTCGCGCTGCTGTGGCTGATGCCCTACAGCGGCGGGCTGTTTGGCGCGTTGTTTCCAGGCCTTCCGCGCCCCGTTTATCTGCAGGAGAGTTTTATCAGCCTGACGCTGGCCCATTTCTGGCTGGTGGGGGTTTCAAGCGCCGTGGCGATTGTGATCGGCGTCGGGGCCGGGATTGCGGTGACGCGCCCGGCGGGCCGAGAGTTTCGCCCGCTGGTGGAGACCATTGCCGCTATCGGGCAGACGTTCCCGCCGGTGGCGGTGCTGGCGATTGCGGTGCCGGTGATCGGTTTTGGTCAGGAACCGGCGATCATTGCGTTGATTCTGTACGGCGTCCTGCCGATTTTACAGGCGACGCTGGCCGGGCTGACAGCGGTTCCGGCGGCGGTGAGCAGCGTGGCGGAAGGCATGGGGATGAGTGCGGGGCAGCGTCTGCGTAAAGTTGAGCTGCCGCTTGCCGCGCCGGTGATTCTGGCAGGTGTGCGCACGTCGGTAATCATTAATATCGGGACGGCGACCATTGCCTCAACGGTCGGGGCCAATACCTTAGGCACGCCGATCATTATCGGCCTGAGCGGGTTTAACTCGGCTTATATTGTGCAGGGCGCGGTGCTGGTTGCGCTGGCGGCGATCGTGGTTGATCGCGGATTTGAACGGCTGGCGCAGTATCTCAGCCGACACCGCCACGTACGATAAATGAGTAGCCAGCCAGCATAACGCCGCCAATGCCGCTGATAGCCATTAAGGCGAAGAGGGTAATTACGGCCACTTTGGTTGCCTTCATAATGTGCTCCTTTTGTTAACCGTCCAATTATACGGTGAAGCACACCTGTTAATGAACCATTAAATGCCGTTAAGACATTTACGGACCGAGGGTAATGACGGGGTAGCCGTGTTCGCGCCATTCGCTCAGAAGCTGCTGTTGGGCGGCAGTGGGGATTTCTCCGCACCAGACCAGCAGGGTTTGCCCTTCGAAAAGCTCCGGGCGAAACTGCGCTAATGAATGTGCCAGCACGTCTACTCGCCAGCCTTGCTGCGTGGCGATCCAGGCTTCGAGCCATAAGCGGGTGGTGTCGTGAATATTCCAGCCGACCACCAGCGCGTCCTTTCCGCTCTTCTTGCGTGCCGTCGACAGGCACACGGAAATGTAATTGATTAACGCGCCATCCAGCATGCTTAGCAGCGTCTGTAATGCCGGCTGCTGAGACTGCAGACGGCGGCGAAGCGGTATAAACAGATGAGCGATTAACGTCTGGGCGGGATAATCCCGACCCTGCTCCTTGATCCAGGTACGCAGACGTTGAAAGTTACCGGCCTGCAACAGCCGAAGCAGGGTTTCCTGATGTTCGCGCCACTCGGCCAGGCTGTCGGGATCGTGTTCGCATAAGAGCGATTTGACCTTACTGACCTGTACACCGTTGTCGATCCAGCTTTTGATTTCGCGAATGCGATCGATATCCGCCTCGTTAAACAGGCGGTGCCCTCCGTCCGTTCGCTGCGGTTTAAGCAGCTCGTACCGCCGCTGCCATGCCCGCAGCGTCACAGGATTGATATCACAAAGCAGTGCCACTTCACCTATCGTGTAAAGCGCCATGTTCGCCCCCTGGCTTGCGCATCCCCAGAGTAACTGTAGTCGTTGATTCGCGAACCAGGAAGAATCGACCGTTTTTTGAACAAATAATGCGAAGGGTGGAATATCTTGCGCTACACGATGTGATGACGGGCACGAATTGCAGCTTTTTTGGAATGCTTCAAAGAAAGTTAATGTGTATCAGTGTATGTTACGCGTTTTTAGAAAGTGCGGTTTGCGGTCATGTACGAATTTAATCTGGTGTTGCTGCTGCTTCAGCAGATGTGCGTTTTTCTGGTCATCGCGTGGCTGATGAGCAAAACGCGGCTGTTCATTCCGCTGATGCAGGTGACGGTACGCCTGCCGCACAAACTTCTCTGCTACGTCACCTTCTCGATTTTCTGCATTCTCGGCACCTATTTTGGCCTGCACATTGAAGACTCGATCGCCAATACGCGCGCCATCGGTGCGGTGATGGGCGGGCTGCTGGGTGGCCCGGTGGTCGGCGGTTTAGTCGGGTTAACGGGCGGATTGCATCGTTACTCCATGGGCGGCATGACGGCCCTGAGCTGCATGATCTCGACGATTGTCGAAGGGCTGCTCGGTGGCCTGGTTCACAGCTACATGATCAAGCGTGGTCGCCCGGATAAAGTCTTTAGCCCACTCACTGCCGGGGCAATAACTCTGGTGGCAGAGCTGGCGCAAATGCTGATTATTCTGCTGATTGCGCGTCCCTTTGAAGATGCCCTGCATCTGGTGAGCAGCATCGCCGCGCCGATGATGGTCACTAATACCGTCGGCGCGGCGCTGTTTATGCGTATCCTGTTAGACAAGCGCGCGATGTTTGAAAAATACACCTCGGCATTCTCGGCCACGGCGCTTAAGGTCGCCGCCTCGACGGAAGGCATTCTGCGCCAGGGCTTTAACGAAGAGAACAGCATGAAAGTGGCTCAGGTGCTCTATCAGGAGCTGGATATCGGCGCGGTGGCGATCACCGATCGCGAACGGCTGCTGGCGTTTACCGGCACCGGTGACGATCACCATCTGCCCGGCAAACCGATCTCTTCGACGTATACGCTGCGCGCCATAGAAACGGGCGAAGTGGTGTATGCCGACGGGAATGAAGTGCCGTACCGCTGCTCGCTGCACCCGCAGTGCAAACTCGGCTCGACGCTGGTGATCCCGCTGCGCGGTGAGAATCAGCGGGTGATGGGGACGATTAAACTCTACGAAGCCAAAAACCGGTTGTTCAGCTCCATCAACCGCACGCTGGGGGAGGGGATCGCCCAGCTGCTGTCAGCGCAAATCCTGGCGGGGCAGTACGAGCGGCAAAAGGCGCTGCTGACACAGTCGGAAATCAAACTCCTGCACGCTCAGGTGAATCCGCATTTTCTGTTTAATGCGCTGAACACGCTCAAGGCGGTGATCCGCCACGACAGCGATCAGGCGACGCAGCTGGTGCAGTTTCTGTCGACCTTTTTCCGCAAAAACCTGAAGCGCCCTTCAGAGATTGTGACCCTCGCCGATGAGATCGAACATGTGAATGCCTATCTGCAAATCGAAAAGGCGCGATTCCAGTCGAGACTGCAGGTATCACTGTTCGTGCCGGACGAACTGGCCCATCAGCATCTTCCGGCGTTCACCCTGCAGCCGATTGTGGAAAATGCCATTAAACACGGCACCTCGCAGCTGCTGGGCACCGGCGAAATCCATATTTCTGCCAGCCGTTTTAATCACCATCTGGTGCTGGACATTGAAGATAACGCCGGGCTTTATCAGCCTGGCGCCGAGTCGGGCGGGCTGGGGATGAGCCTGGTCGACAAACGTCTGCGCGCGCATTTCGGCGATGACTGCGGTATCACCGTCGACTGCGAGCCGGACAGTTTTACCCGTATTACCTTACGATTGCCCCTGGAGGAAAACGCATGCTAAGAGTGCTGATTGTCGATGATGAGCCGTTAGCGCGGGAAAACCTGCGGGTTCTGTTGCAGGAACAGAGCGACATTGAGGTGGTGGGCGAGTGCGCCAACGCCATCGAAGCCATTGGTGCGGTGCATAAATTGCGCCCTGACGTGCTGTTTCTCGATATCCAGATGCCGCGCATTAGCGGCCTGGAGATGGTCGGTATGCTCGACCCGGAGCATCGTCCTTACATCGTTTTTCTGACGGCGTTTGATGAATATGCGGTGAAAGCGTTTGAAGAGCATGCGTTCGATTATCTGCTGAAACCCATCGAAGAGAAGCGGCTGGAGAAAACCCTCAATCGCCTGCGCCAGGAGCGCAGCGTGCAGGACGTTTCGCTTCTGCCGGAAAACCAGCAGGCGCTAAAATTTATCCCCTGTACCGGCCATAGCCGCATCTACCTGTTGCAGATGGACGACGTGGCGTTTGTCAGCAGCCGCATGAGCGGGGTGTTCGTCACCAGCGCTGAAGGCAAGGAGGGCTTTACGGAGCTGACGCTGCGCACGCTGGAGAGCCGTACGCCGCTGATCCGCTGTCATCGCCAGTATCTGGTGAATATGGCGCATCTGAAAGAAATTCGTCTGGAAGAGAACGGCCAGGCGGAGCTGGTACTGCGCGCCGGACAGACGGTGCCGGTGAGTCGGCGCTATCTGAAGAGCCTGAAAGAGGCGATTGGACTGTAAAACTGGTACACTGCGCCCCATCGCATCACCGACAGCTGAAGGCTCTATGTTAAGTAACGATATTCTTCGTAGCGTGCGCTACATCCTGAAATCCAACAATAACGATTTGGTTCGTATTCTGGCGCTGGCCGAGGTCGAGACCACGCCGGCGAATATCGCCAGCTGGATCACCAAAGAGGACGAAGAGGGCTTTGTTCGCTGCCCGGATATCATTCTCTCTTCGTTTTTGAATGGCCTGATTTACGATAAACGCGGCAAGGATGAGTCTGCCCCGGTGCTGTCGCCTGAGCGTCGCGTGAATAACAACATCGTACTGAAAAAACTGCGTATCGCGTTTTCCCTCAAATCTGACGATGTGCTGGCGATCATGACCGAGCAAAAATTCCGCGTGTCGATGCCGGAAATCACCGCCATGATGCGCGCGCCGGATCATAAGAACTACCGCGAGTGCGGCGATCAGTTTATGCGCTACTTCCTGCGCGGGCTGACTCACCGTGTGCATAGCGCGAAGCCGTCAGCCTAAGTTTGCTGGCCCTACGCTACGCTTTGTAGGCCGGGAGCCGGTAAACAAGGCATAAAAAAGCCGGAGAACGCTCCGGCTTTTTTGTTTATTTCACCTGCTGACCCGGTTTCGCCCCATCGTCCGGGCTTAACAGGAAGATATCCTTCCCGCCAGGACCGGCGGCCATCACCATCCCTTCCGAGATACCGAAACGCATTTTGCGCGGCGCAAGGTTAGCGACCATCACCGTCAGGCGACCGATCAGCACCTGCGGGTCCGGATACGCAGAGCGAATGCCAGAGAAGACGTTACGTTTCTCACCGCCCAGATCCAGCGTCAGGCGCAGCAGTTTGTCAGAGCCTTCGACGAATTCCGCGTTTTCAATCAGCGCAACGCGCATATCAACTTTGGCGAAATCATCAAAAGTGATGGTTTCCTGAATCGGATCGTCTGCCAGCGGGCCAGTGACTGGCGCAGCGGCGGCTTTCACCTCTTCTTTCGACGCTTCAACCAGCGCTTCAACCTGTTTCATCTCAATGCGGTTATACAGCGCTTTGAAGGTGTTCACTTTATGGCTGAGCAGCGGCTGCTGGATAGCATCCCAGGTCAGCTCGGTGTTCAGGAAGGCTTCTGCACGTTCCGTCAGCTGCGGCAGAACCGGCTTCAGGTAGGTCATCAGCACGCGGAACAGGTTGATGCCCATGGAGCAGATCGCCTGCAGATCCGCATCGCGGCCTTCCTGCTTCGCGACAACCCACGGTGCCTGCTCGTCCACATAGCGGTTTGCCAGATCGGCCAGAGCCATGATTTCGCGCACTGCTTTACCGAACTCGCGCGCTTCCCACGCGTCGCCGATAGTGGTGGCCGCGTCGGTAAAGGTTTTATACAGTTCTGGATCGGCCAGTTCTGCCGCCATTACGCCGTCGAAACGCTTGGCGATAAAGCCCGCGTTACGGGACGCCAGGTTGACCACTTTATTCACGATGTCTGCGTTCACGCGCTGCACGAAATCTTCCAGATTCAGGTCGATATCGTCGATGCGGGATGAGAGCTTCGCGGTGTAGTAGTAGCGCAGGCTGTCCGCGTCGAAGTGGTTCAGCCAGGTGCTGGCTTTAATGAAGGTGCCGCGTGATTTGGACATCTTCGCGCCGTTCACCGTCACGTAGCCGTGCACGAACAGGTTGGTTGGCTTACGGAAACCGCTGCCTTCCAGCATCGCAGGCCAGAACAGGCTGTGGAAATAGACGATGTCTTTGCCGATGAAGTGGTACAGCTCTGCGTCGGAATCTTTTTTCCAGTACTCTTCGAAGCTCTGGGTGTCGCCGCGCTTGTCGCACAGGTTCTTGAAGGAACCCATGTAGCCGATTGGCGCATCCAGCCAGACGTAGAAATATTTGCCCGGCGCGTTCGGGATTTCGAAACCGAAGTACGGCGCATCGCGGGAGATATCCCACTGCTGCAGACCGGATTCGAACCACTCCTGCATTTTATTCGCCACCTGCTCCTGCAGCGCGCCGCTGCGGGTCCACGCCTGCAGCATTTCGCTGAAGGACGGCAGATCGAAGAAGAAGTGTTCAGAGTCGCGCATGACAGGCGTCGCGCCGGACACCACGGATTTCGGCTCAATAAGCTCGGTCGGGCTGTAGGTCGCGCCGCACACTTCGCAGTTATCGCCATACTGATCCGGGGATTTACACTTCGGACAGGTGCCTTTCACGAAACGGTCCGGCAGGAACATGCCTTTTTCCGGATCATACAGCTGAGAGATGGTGCGGTTTTTGATAAAACCGTTCTCTTTCAGGCGGGTGTAGATAAGCTCCGACAGCTCGCGGTTCTCGTCGCTGTGCGTTGAGTGATAGTTATCATAGCTGATGTCAAAGCCAGCAAAATCAGTCTGATGCTCCTGACTCATTTCGGTAATCATCTGCTCCGGGGAGATCCCCAGCTGCTGTGCTTTCAGCATAATTGGCGTGCCGTGAGCATCGTCCGCGCAGATGAAGTTTACCTGGTGGCCGCGCATTCGCTGGTAACGGACCCAGACATCAGCCTGGATATGCTCCAGCATGTGGCCGAGGTGGATTGAACCGTTTGCGTACGGCAGAGCGCACGTTACCAGAATTTTTTTCGCGACTTGAGTCATAGTGGGCATTACTTCTTTAACAGTAAAAAGGGTTTTTGATAGTAACAAAAGGGCCATTATTAAGTAAGCACAAACCACGGCCTTTCAGGTAAACTTGTTCAACTAAGGTCTTATTCACAAGAACAAAGGAGTCGGGATGAGTTCTCAATCCCAGGCCAAATCACCGGAAGCCTTACGAGCAATGGTTGCCGGGACGCTGGCTAATTTTCAGCATTCAACCCTGAAGCACAATCTGACCACGCTAAAAGCGCTGCACCACGTGGCATGGCTGGATGACACGCTGCACGTAGAACTGCAGATGCCGTTTGTCTGGACCAGCGCCTTCGAAACCCTGAAAGAGCAGTGCAGTTCCGATCTGCTGCGTATTACCGGGGCGAAGGCGATTGACTGGAAGCTGACGCACACCATCGCCACGCTCAAACGCGTGAAAAATCAGCCGGGCATTAACGGCGTGAAGAATATTATTGCCATCAGCTCCGGCAAGGGTGGGGTGGGGAAATCCTCCACCGCCGTGAACCTTGCGCTGGCGCTGGCCGCAGAAGGGGCCAAAGTCGGTATTCTGGATGCCGATATCTACGGCCCGTCGATTCCCAATATGCTGGGTGCGGAAAACCAACGTCCAACCTCCCCGGACGGCACCCACATGGCGCCAATCATGGCCTACGGCCTGGCGACTAACTCCATTGGCTATCTGGTGACGGACGATAACGCGATGGTCTGGCGTGGCCCGATGGCCAGCAAGGCGCTGCTGCAGATGCTGCAGGAGACCATGTGGCCGGATCTCGATTACCTGGTGCTGGATATGCCGCCAGGCACGGGCGATATCCAGCTGACGCTGGCGCAAAATATCCCGGTGACGGGAGCGGTTGTGGTCACTACGCCGCAGGATATCGCGCTGATCGACGCCAAAAAAGGCATCGTGATGTTTGAGAAAGTGGAGGTGCCGGTGCTCGGCGTGGTCGAGAACATGAGCGTGCATATTTGCAGCAACTGCGGTCACCACGAGCCGATTTTTGGCACCGGTGGCGCAGAGAAACTGGCGGCGCAGTATCACACTCAGCTGCTGGGGCAGATGCCGCTGCATATCACCCTGCGTGAAGATCTCGACCGTGGTAAGCCGACCGTGGTGGGCCGTCCGGAGAGTGAATTTGCGGGAATGTACCGCCAGCTGGCAGGGCGCGTGGCCGCGCAGCTGTACTGGCAGGGTGAAGTGATTCCAAGCGAGATCGCGTTCCGCGCAGTCTAAGCATTAGCCGTAATGGGCCGGGGGCACTCGCTTACCCGGCCTGCAACAGGCTGTTCCGTGGGTCTGCGCAAGCGCAGCGCCTGCGGGCAATTACCGCAAAACGTAATGCATCAGGTAATACTCTCCATCCGGAGAATCTCCCGTCGCCTCAATATGCCAGCCGTGTCGCTGGTAAAATGCCACCGCGCGTTCATTTCTGACCAGACACTTCAGCGAACCGGTGCTGGTGAACGTCTCCTGCACACGTTTGAGCAACAGGCTGCCAGCGCCCGCGCGCTGATACTGCGGGTCAACAAATAGATTGTGCAGAAAATTATCGTTGCTCCAGACCGACGCAAACCCGACGCGATGGCCGTTTTGCATCGCCACCCAGATTTGCTCGTCACGCGTTGCCGCGTCGAAATCTTCTAGCTGCCAGTCGCTGCTGTCCAGCCACGGCCAGGCTTCACGCCGGGCGTGTAAGTAGAGGGTGCGCAGGAAAGGGCGATCGCTTTCCTGCCAGGCCCGGACGATGAGGGGATCAGCGGTGATAGAAGATATCTCCGTTGTAGGCTTTACGGATTTTACCGTCGGCGTCACCAATCAGAACGTAGTTCTCACCCATGTAAGTCCAGTGTGTACCCGCGTCAGGCGCAGGGAGGTTACGCAGCTGGTACTGTTTAATGGTGTATTCAGGCGTTTGATACTGAGCTGGTGCGGTGTCGCCAATTTTGAATTTGGTGAAATCGGCAATGAACTCTTGTTCTTCGTATGCCTGGATACCAGAAGGGGCAGCGGCAGGCTGCGGCGCGGCGTATACGGCACCCGCCAGTGACATCAACACACCCAGAAGCAGCAATTTACTCTTAGCCATTTTTTCTCCAGTTAAACCGTTTTGCTGATACTTCAGCCCGCTGTGGCGTCACAGCGTGGCAAGCAGCCCATTTTAGGGGGCACAGTCCCACTTGTTTGAAAAAAAATGTAACAAATCTGAACAGCTTTGCCCACGAATTCTTAACCACGTCGCTGAATGACGTTTCACATCTCAATATTCAGAGAAAATAACGAATTAGAGGCCTGCGAATTTATGGCTTAGCTGGTCGGGGAAAATCACAATGGGAAAGAAAAAAGAGGGATAACAAAATTGTCCCCGCACCAGAGGGTGCGGGGAGCAAGGACTTACTTCGCAAGAATCTCGTACGCAGTGCGTTCCACCAGCGACAGCAGGACTTTCACGTCGTCCAGCGTCACCGTTGGGTTCAGCAGCGTCAGTTTCAGGCAAGTCACGCCGTTGTGCTCGGTCACGCCGACGTTTGCACGGCCGGAGTCGAGCAGGGCGTCACCAATTTTCTGGTTCAGCAGCGCGATAGCTGCGTCGTTCAGCGCCTGCTCAGGGCGGAAGCGGAACAGCACGCTCGCCAGCTGAGGCTGCATTACCAGCTCCAGCACCGCCTGATCTTTCACGTACGCGGCAACGTCCTGCGCCAGCGTCACACCGTGATCGATAATGGCCGCGTATTGCTCCTGACCCAGCGCTTCCAGGCTCATCCACAGCTTCAGCGCGTCGAAACGGCGCGTAGTCTGCAGTGACTTGGAGACCAGATTCGGCACGCCCGCTTCTTCGTCAAACTCAGAGTTCAGGTAGGCCGCCTGGTAGCGCATCAGCTCGTAATGGCGCGCTTCTTTCAGCAGGAATGCACCGCAGCTGATGGTCTGGAAGAACTGCTTGTGGAAGTCCAGGGTGATGGAATCCACCAGTTCGATACCGTCCAGGTAGTCGCGATACTTATCGGACATCAGCAGTGCGCCGCCCCAGGCTGCATCCACGTGCACCCAAATCTGCTGCTCTGCGGCCATCTCTGCGATAGCGCGCAGCGGATCGATCGCACCCGCGTCGGTGGTCCCGGCGGTGGCGACGATCGCCAGAATCTGCTCACCGTTGGCATTGCACTGGGCAATTTTCGCCGCCAGATCGCTCAGATCCATGCGTGAGCACTCGTCGGTTTTCACCTGAATGACCGACTGATAGCCCAGACCGAGCAGCGCCATGTTCTTCTGCACGGAGAAGTGCGCGTTTTCAGAACAGAGTACGCGGATCTTACGCAGATCACCGATCAGACCGTCCTGCTGGATGGAGTGGCCCTGACGCGCGAAGAACGCGTCACGTGCCAGCATCAGGCCCATCAGATTGCTCTGGGTGCCACCGCTGGTGAACACGCCCGCATCCCCGGCCTGATAACCCACGCGAGTACGCAGCCAGTCGATCAGCTTCATCTCAATGATGGTTGCTGACGGGCTTTGATCCCAGGAGTCCATGCTCTGGTTGGTGGCGTTGATCAGCACTTCCGCCGCCTGGCTCACAACCAGGCTCGGGCAGTGCAGGTGTGCCACACACTGCGGGTGGTGAACCGACAGGCTGTCTTTCAGGAAGTACTCGACCGCGCGGGCAATCGCCGCTTCGTTACCGAGGCCTTTCTGACCGAAGTTCAGGGAGATATTCTCGCGCAGCTCGGCGACGGTTTTCCCCTGATACATCTCAGACTGCTGCAGCCACTGCATCACCGCCTGAGAGCTTTGCTCGATGGCCTGCTGATAGGCCTCGATGCTTTGCGCCGACGACGACAGAATTGGGTTTGACTCAGACATCTTTTTCCTAACTCCGTTAGACCGGGCGAACGCCCGCAGCAAGCAGCGCCTGCTCGAATTTATCCAGGAAGACGTTCAGTTCCTGATCGCTAATCAGCAGGGATGGCAGCAGACGCAGAACCACGCCGTTACGACCACCGCGCTCCAGAATCAGGCCTGCTTCGAAGCATTTCTTCTGGATCAGGGCAGAGAGGTCACCGTCGCCTGGGAAACAGCCCATGTGATCTGCCGCTTCGTTCGGTTTCACGATCTCGATGCCGATCATCAGGCCCAGGCCGCGCACGTGGCCGATCACCGGATAACGCTGCTGCAGCTCAACCAGCTGGCCTTTCAGCCATTCGCCCTGAGCAGCCACTTTGTCGGCGATATTCTGATCTTTCAGAATTTTCAGCGTTGTCAGTCCGGTTGCCATCGCCAGCTGGTTGCCACGGAAGGTGCCGGTGTGATGACCTGGTGCCCAGGCATCGAACTGCTTTTTGATGCCGAGAACGGCCAGTGGCAGACCGCCGCCGACAGCTTTAGACATCACGATGATGTCTGGCTCGATACCCGCGTGTTCGAAGGCAAACTGCTTGCCGGTACGGCAGAAACCAGCCTGAACTTCGTCGAGGATCAGCAGAATGCCGTGCTCCTGAGTCACTTTACGAATGCGCTGCAGCCACTCAGCCGGAGCCGGGTTCACGCCGCCTTCGCCCTGAACCGCTTCCAGAATCACGGCCGCAGGTTTACGCACGCCGCTTTCGACGTCGTTGATCAGGTTATCAAAGTAGTAGGTCAGCGCTTTCACGCCCGCGTCACCGCCGATACCCAGCGGGCAGCGGTACTGGTGCGGGTAAGGCATGAACTGCACTTCTGGCATCATGTTATCGACCGCTTCTTTCGGAGACAGGTTACCTGTCACGGAGAGCGCGCCGTGGGTCATCCCGTGATAGCCGCCGGAGAAGCTGATAATGCTGCTGCGACCGGTGACTTTTTTCGCCAGTTTCAGCGCGGCTTCTACCGCATCGGCACCGGATGGGCCGGTGAACTGCAGACAATATTCTTTGCCCTGGCCTGGCAGCAGGGAGAGCAGATACTCAGAGAACTCGTCTTTCAACGGTGTTGTCAGATCGAGAGTATGTAACGGCAAGCCGCTGGTAATGACATTTTGGATGCTTTTCAGCACATCAGGATGGTTATGGCCAAGCGCGAGGGTGCCAGCGCCGGCAAGACAGTCAAGGTATTCTTTATTATCTGCATCGGTAATCCACACGCCATCTGCTTTAGCGATCGCTAAAGGCAGTTTGCGAGGATAACTCCTGACGTTCGATTCAAACTCGGCCTGACGGGCCAGATAGGTTTCGTTGCTTTTGCGGGCATCTGCGGTGTCAATACGGACTTTATCCGTCATCATATCACTCCCACAACCGGGGCAGCCTTATGCGCCTCGATTGAATAAATAGTTAGTAAAGGATAGGGCGAGTAAAAAACGCGGCCAATATAGAGCCTTTTGGCGCGTGGCTCAATGGTTAATTTGTTTACTGTTTTGTTACAAAAGAGGGGGGTTGAAGAGCGTTCAATAACCCGATGTTTTTGATAACAAAAATCTGCCGCTTCGACGCGAAAAGCCCTCACCCCGCGCAATACAAAAAAGGCGGCACGTTAGCCGCCTTAACATTACTTCTGCGTGAACTGCAATAAGCCATGATCGCGGCCATGGGTTTTATTCCATGACGCATCGGTAATACCGTCTTCATCAAGGGTGATGGAGAGTACGTAACCCGCCCCTTTAATCTCATAACTATTCGCATTAAAACGCTTTATCGTCGCCTGCTTACCGTTGATTTTGGCGGTGAAAAAGCCGTTGCTGACGCTGGCTTTGATCCCGTTTGCCGTGAACGAAGCTTCACGCAGCGGGTCATGCACTTTGGCGCTCTGACCGTGCTGCACGGCGTTGGCGGCATTCTCAAGCGCCTGTTTTTCGGCCACGGCGTTCATCGTCGTGGTGCGGTTTTGCTCCGCTAAATAACAGGTATCGCGGCTGACGCCTTGCGCTTCACACTTCGCCATACGCTCAGCCGGAGAGGAACAGGCCGAAAGCGCAGAGACAGCAATGGCGACCATCATTAATTTCTTCATTTAATAACCTCTAACACATTGGATACAATTTAAAGATGAGATGAGATCGCGACAGGAGAAATAATCTCTGTACATCGTCCCGAGCCAAAATCCGGTCAGTATTAATAAAATATAAAGCACAGCAGAAAATATTATTATTTTTATCATGATGGCTATCATCAACAGGTACAAAATCACTCTTTAATAACGAGAGCAGATTTATCAGAAGCCAATTCCGATACCCGCGCCCATCGCGAAATCGTTGTTGGTGGAATCACTGACACCCGCTTTAATCACCGTTGCGTCGCCTGCATGGAATGATGCGCCCACGCTCAGCGCCTGCTCATTTTTGAATGTCCCGACGCCTGCGGAAAACATCACCTGCTGGCCCACCTGTACCTGAGGCATCGATGCAATAGCGATGGCAGATGCCGCCCCGCTGCGGGACTCTTTCTTGTTATCGTCCACTTCATCTTTCAGGTTTTTGAACTGACTATTGCTGGCGGACTGCTGTTGAGCAAACGACTGTTTAGCGTCTTGCAGGTCTTTCTCGACGCTCGCCGACTGCTGGGCAGCGGCACTCTGCAGATGGTTAATCTGCTGATTCACATCCTGTTTAGTCTGCTGAAGATCTTTATTCAGGCTGGCCGACTGCTGCGTGCTGGTGTTCTTCACCGTCGAAATCTGCTGATTCACATCCTGCTTAGTCTGCTGAAGATCTTTTTCAATGCGGGTCGTTTGCTGCGTGGTGGTATTTGTTACCGTCGTAATCTGGTTAGTGATGTTCGTGTTGGTCTGTTGCAGTGCATTATCGATGTCGATTTTCTGCTGAGTGACCGCATTATTCGTATTATCAATTTGCGTGTTTAAATCTGTTCGCGTCTGCTGTAAATCATAGTTGACCACCAGTACTGCATCTTTAGTGCTATTCAGATCGTCATCTACGCTACTGATACGCGTATTCAGTCCCTGAATAGCCTGTTCGCTATCGACTTTATTTTGGGTGATCTGGTTCTGATGATCGTTGATAAGACCGATAGCCGCCTGGTGATCGGCTTCAACGGTATCACCCCACGCTTGAGAATAATCTATTGGTGCAGCAAATACGCTTCCGGCGCAGAAAAGCGTCAACGCAAATACAGCGACAGGGGTTTTACGAGTAAGCATTAATTTCACGGTCTCAATCTCAACAATAAATGCAAAAATTCTTAGATATAACGCAGCTAAAAACCGACGCGAAAAATCGAGTCGAGTAAGTCTGCTCCAGAGGGTGTATTTCTTCGATGGTCACAATCTTATTAACCGGGCTGAACTATCGTCTAACTGACGCGTATGAACTTTGACGCAGATCACGTGCAGTGCATATATCTAAGTTGCTGAAAGTAAACATTAATTTTGCATAAAGCGTTGTTTTTATTTGTATTGTTACCCTGGTTTGCGAGGTGGTAGTGCGAAGAGAAGCGGAGAGTTAAAAACATTAAATCTGAATAATCAAAGAGATTAAATGTATACACAGTAAATGAATGTTGAGGCTATTTTTTTAATATTTTTTCCCTGACGCGCGACAGAAATCGGCTCGCGAAGGCTTGCCTGAGGCGATGGCTTGCTCTACCCTGCTAAAATTACTGAACTGCTCAGTAAGTTGACTCGGGGTGCCCTTCCTTGTGAAGGCTGAGAAATACCCGTACCACCTGATCTGGATAATGCCAGCGTAGGGAGCCAAGATTCCAGTTAGTATTCATGTGGTTACATTTCTTTTTGTCCGTGTGTAATGCACCTAAGGTACAAAAAGAGAGTGATCATGAGGTACAAAACTCTGCCATACACGTTTCAACGAAACGGTAATTACTATCTACAAATCCGGCTTTCAAATGGCAGGATGTATAAAAAATCACTCCTTACTGATAGCTATCACCAAGCCTCAGCTTTGATGATTAACATCACCCCGCACATCCCATTTGTTAAATCATTAGCAACTCCGACTGCGATGTTTGATGCGTTTATCTTAAACCTGATCGTGTCAGAACGTAGGACTGTGACACTTCCGCTGTTATCCAGTCTGCCGCTTGCTGTATCCCCTAAAATTGGGGAGCCATCGGCACAAGTTGAGCCGGAAAACGCATTAACTCTCTCTGATGCTTGGGCTATGTACAAAGCCGAAAAGGGGGGGAATTGGACTAAATCGATCTCAATGGCGAATGAACGTTACATTGAAGTATTGCTTGTAGTGTTGGGGGGAAATACGGACGTAACTGCGATCACCAAACAGGACATTAGACAGGTGATGGAAGTTGTTGAGAATTTACCTAAACGTATTGTTCAACCGTATCGCTCGATGAAGGTTCGGCAGTTGATAGATTGTGATGACGTGCCACCTGATGAGCTTGTGGGCGTCGAGGCTATCCATAAGCATCTGAAGCTCTACAAATCCTTGTTCAAAACTTTTCTCACCGATAGCAAAGGTATTTTACCTAAGTCGCCAACTGATGGCGTAGTGGCGGCACCATCAAAAGCCAGGTTCGGTGCGTACAGTTCGGCGGAGATGAAGAAGATCGTAGATTGGGCACTCAAGCAGCCAGATGGCTGGCAGAAGTGGATTACATTGTTGTTGGCATACACCGGAGCCAGGAGAGGCGAAATCGCAAAACTGGAAAAATCACAGATTAAATTTGATGAGGACAGCCAGCGATATTACTTCCTGATTGCAGAAGGAGGGCAGGGGAAAACAGAAAATGCCACCCGGCAAGTAGTAATCCACACCAAGCTGATCGAATGGGGTTTCATGGAATACGTTGATCGCCAGTGGAAAGAGCGGATTTTTTCAGAAGTGTCAGGTACGAACATGACGAAGATCGGTAAAGAATTTGCTGATGTGCGTGATCAGCTTGGCATCCCTTACTTAGACGACTTTGGACAGCGAAGGCTTTTGCACAGCATTCGTCATTCTGTTTGCTCCGCTGCGATGGCTGGGTGGGTTAAGAACATCGTGCATCTGCAACAAACGGTAGGCCATGAAAAAAGCGGAGGGATCACAAAACGCTATTTGCATACCTTTCCTCTATCGTCAATTTGTTACGTAATTGATGGGATTTGTTGGGTCTGAAACTACTAAGAATGGTAGGAAAAGCTACTTAATGATCCTTAGTTTTGGATGAAATTGAAGATTACAAAGATCTTGAGCTAACAATAGCTGATATGTGCCTTTTTTAATCAAAAAAGCCATAAAAACCTTTCTTGACTGTATATTAATACAGTGCTTATACTATGTATAAGAAATCGACATGAAAAATTTGATATGGTAAATTTTATCCATGATAACAAAAAGGTATTGTGGATATGTTACTACCAATACGAGTTCATAAACGATTTCTAACTTTATTTAAGACTTTGCAAATTGACGATTGCCCACAGCAATCAACTTTAAATATTCATGTACTTAATATCGAAAGCAATGAATTTATATACTGTAAGTTAGTTGAAGAATTACGTGACATAATAATTACTTATGTACATTCGAATAGGAGGCTTGAGGAGTTTAAGGAAAATTATCCTTCGTATAGCCCTAAACCTTTTTTCGAAGCAATACAAAAATTTCGCAATTATACGTCAAACGAAGGTGAGTTAGGTGAACTGCTTTTATACGCTTTTCTTGAAGCAGGACTAAATGCTCCGAAATTACTTTCCAAAATGCAATTGAAAACAGATTCTAATGATTACATTAAGGGTTCTGATGGTGTACATCTGTTAGAATTAGATGATGGTTATCAATTAATATTTGGAGAATCAAAGCTCTATGCTGATCTTTTAGAAGGTGCTCGAGAAGCGTTTGATTCTATTTTAGATTTTAAAAGTAATGGAATGGCATTTGAAAGAGGGCTGATAGATACACACGTTATAAATGAAATGGTTTCAGAAGAAGGTTATGAGAAAATAAAATCAATTCTTCTTCCTTCTGGCGATGATGGGCCAGATCTTGATTTATCTTTTGGTATATTTCTTGGTTTTGAATTGAAAATAGATAGCTCACAGTTATCGTTGAAAAACAAAGAGTTTAGAGAGTGGGTTAATGAGTCCGTGAAACAACATGCTACTCGCGTGGTCAGTACGATACGAAGGAAAATTATTAATCATAAATTATATGGTCACGAATTCCACATATATATAGTTCCTTTTACCGATATTGATGTTACACGAAAAAAATTAATTCATGAAATGCTAACAATTAAGTGAACACTATGAATGAATTAAATTTAAGTAAAAATATTCATTTGGCAGCTCGTCTTGCAGATGATGCTTTTGAAAGTGCTTATTTTAAAGAAATCAATAAGTTTATAATTGGTTTATACGATTACAGTTTATTTAACTGCGATTCAGATGTTAGTCTCTCCAAGAGTGATAACAATAAAATAGCACACGCTTTGCGTTTTGCAGATATATTTTCACATTCTTCAAAAGAAAATCATAGATCATGTGCATTTGAAATTATAAGTAGAATAGCCTTATTAAAAACACATGATCCTTATTTTAAATTTATAGGTACTGCTGTAATTAATCGGCTTGGGGTTTATGCAGCAGAAAAACTCATATCAAAAGGGGTGAAATTACCCTTAGATAGAGAAGTTGATTCTATTATTAAAAAATCAATTCAGAAAACAGATGAAGATGGAGTATATTTCACTGATAAACAACATGAGTTATACAAACTTTTAAAAAGTAGTAAAACAATTAGTTTTGCTGGTCCCACTTCGATGGGAAAGTCATTTGTTATTAATGCATACATTAAAGAAATAACTCTTAAAAAAGAGCTTAAAAATATAGCTTTAATTGTTCCCACACGGGCTTTAATAAGCCAAAATGCACTAAAGTTAAAAATTGATATTGCATTGTATAAGAATGAAAGCCCTTATAAGGTTGTTACGACATCCTATATGATTAATGGTGATGAAAGTAAAAATAAAGGCTATATTTTTATTCTCACCCCAGAAAGGCTGGTTAGTCTCATAAGCACTATTCCTGGACTAATGATTGATTATGTTTTTGTAGATGAAGCTCAAAAGTTAACAACAAAAAATGATTCGAGAAGTCTTGTTACTTATTCAGCTATAGAGCAAACCATTAGTAAAAATCCTGAGGCAAGATTATTCTTCTCTTCACCTAATTTATCTAATCCTGAAATATTTAACATTTTGTTTGATAGAAAAGACGCTTTGGTATATAGAAATACAGAAGGTGCAACTACTCAGAATATGTATTTTATTGATCTCTTAAATAGCAGCTTTAGCTATGTTAACACCGAGGAAAGGACGCTTGAAAAAATAGATGAGATCTCTAATACTTACACGAGCACAAATGATGTTATCTATAAATTAAATAATGGTAAAAGTAAAATTATTTATTGTGGGGGGATAGAAAGCACTCTTGAGAGAACACGTAGCTTTATCAATTATCTCAAAATTAATAAGAAAAAAACAAAGCCTTTGAATTTAGAAATATCATCTGAGATAAGAAAATTTGTTCATGATAACTATGAACTTGCAGAAGCCATCAACTATGGTGTTGCTTTCCACTTTGGAAACTTGCCTCAATCGATTCGAGATTTAATTGAGCATCATTTCAAAATAGGAAATATTGACTATCTATTCTGTACATCAACCCTACTTGAGGGGGTCAATTTACCTGCAAGATCCGTATTTATTCTTACACATAAAAAAGGCCCCAGTCCCTTAGAGTCGGTTGACTTTTGGAATCTGGCTGGGAGAGCTGGGCGATTATCTATGGAATTGTCAGGAGATATTTTTTGTATTAGAGATGATAATAAGTTTTGGAATAAAAAAGCTGTTGATAATATCCTTCTGTCTGATAAAAATAATATTTCATTAAAACCAAGTTTTTATATTGAAGACGAAAAAAGATTGAACGATTTACACCAGATAATTACGACTGGTAAAACAGGGGATATTAAAAATGCTGAGTTCCTTAGAACTTTAGGAGATATGATAAGAATAGACACTATGAGGGATTCTAAAGAACTTCCTCTCATTAGTTATTTCCAAAGTAGTGGAAAATCAGAAATTTTGTTAAGTGCAGAAAAAAGCACTGAAAATATTACCATGCCAATGAATATCCTTTTGGCAAATAGTCATATTGCGATTGATTCGCAGTATCATGCTTTTAAAAAAATAAAAAGCCTTACAGTTAAGGATCTGAAATTATCATGGCAACCTACATACGAAGAAATTAAAGAAAAATTGAATTTGATATTCGATATTTACCAAGTTGAAAAGTTTGCAACAGGTAGAGAACGTCTTTATTTAAATTCAATTCCATACTATGCAGTATTACTGTTTCAATGGATTCGCGGAAATAGTCTACAGGAAATTATCTCGGGGACAATTGCTTATAGAAAGAACAAAAGTATATATATTAAAAATACACCTGTTCTTTTTGACAGCGAAAACCCAGCTCATTTAACTGCATTAGTTAATGAAACTATAAAAGATATTGAGTTGCGTGTAGGTTACCAGTTACAAAATTATATTTCACATTACTGTCAGCTTCTGAATTATGTGTTACAAGGAAATCCAGGGGCAAACTGGTCTCAGTTCATTGAGTTTGGCTCTAATGAGCCAATAGTATGGCATCTACAAATGATGGGCTTTTCAAGGGATAGTGCTGTTTTTCTCAAGAAGAATTTTTCAAAATACCTTAAACTTAATAATGAAATGAATAAACTCATCATAATGGATAAAGAACTGATCAAGCGTTCATTCAAAAAAGATGGACTACATTATTTAGAAATCCAATCGTTATTATAAAACTGCCGAATCAGAGTCTTTTATTCACTCTGATTCGCACTTTTATGGTCAAATCAAAAGGAGCATTAAAATTTTTCAGTAGCGATTTAGTATGCTAAATCACTGCATATCGAATCTGCTTCTAAAGCTTGATTAAGTGTTGCGAACTGCCTTGATTGTTCATTGCTACACTTTAGAATTAATCGCAACGCACAAATCAATACAATGTAGGCAGTTGCATAGAATTAATTACAGGCTCATTATGGATATCGAGAGGATTCGAACAGTACTAAACTGCAAGCCCTTTGACTTTATCTCCTCCTACTATATCAGCGTTCAATGCCGCAAATACTGGCAAGCATTTCCTTCTTCACACGAAAAACTGTAGCCCTGCCGCAATCACATAACTTTGCGATCTCGTCTGGTGTATTCTTCCCGGCCTGTAACATATCGATAATCTTGTTATGTAGTTCTTGGTTCTTTTGCTTGCCTTTGTACTTCCCTGCTTCTTTGGCAAGAGTAATCCCTTCGTTGCGGCGTGATGCGATCATTCCTCGTTCAAATTCCGCAACGGCTCCCATCATGGTTAGGATCAGGCGTGATTGTGGGGAGTTATCAAAGCTCATTGAGTTAGCAATGAACTGAACAGTGATCCCACGAGCAACCAGGTTATCAATTATTTCCAGCAAATCGCGAGTATTGCGTGCCAAGCGGTCGATGCTGTGGGCGACGAGAGTGTCACCTTCGCGGAGGTGTGAAAGTAGATTCAACAATTCAGGTCTTTCGCTGGTGGACTTGCCTGATTCTTTCTCTGTAACGATTTTATCGCAAACAGGTTCCAGTACTGTTAGCTGACGCTGAAGGTTTTGGTCCTTACTTGAAATTCTCGCATATCCGAAAATCATTTCCTTGCCCTCACTCGCCGCAAATATCATTTAAACTAACTGAATGATACTGTATCATTTAAATACAATCAATGTCTAAATGATACAAGTTAGGAGAGGAAAACGGAGTATCGTTGGGGAGTACCCAAAAGAGATTCTTGATCGTTCTGTTTTAGGCAATATAGGGTTAGTGGAAAGTTCGACACTGAGATCTGAGTACACGGAATTTTGTTGGCAGGGTTGAACCTGATCATGTGAACGACATTTTAAATCAGGCGGAAAAAAACAGACTGTACTTTTATCTCAGTAAACGATCCCTTTACCTTTTTTGTCACAAAATGAGTAGCTTGGGCTTTGATTATTTTATGATCTGAAGGCCAGTACTTTTAGCGAAGACGAAAAAGCGGCCTTCATGAGGCCGCCTACGATAGATCACCAACGAACTTCCGAGGTAGGTAGTGGTGTTGCATTATAACGCTCTGTACTTACGCTATTTTTTGAGGTTCAATCCTGCAATCACCTGTGGTATTCAACGATTCGTGCATCTGGGGCAATGGGGTACTGTTTGTTACTGGGGAGTTCATTAGAAGGGTACAAGATAGGTGATCGGGCGTTCTTTCAGAATCAGTACCGGCAGTACTGGTTGGGAGTCATTCAACGGGATTGTTTTGTCCTGCTCTATCCTGAACCGCTATCGAGCATATTGGATGGCCTGACGTACCTTAATGCAGAACGGCATATGAAACAGGTTCATCAAGATGATTGGTTCTGTGATCAGAGTGGGCTTCCATTCTGATATAGATATCAGGTATTTGATAGATGTTGTAGGATGATGGGATAACTAACATGTGAGGCTGTACAATCATGCAATATTACCCCCTCTCTACTAATACCACCGAACATAACAGTGAAAGTGCTGAACTGTTATTTGATATTTTAAGTAACATCATCAAAGACAAATCTTTAATTAGTATTCTGAAAATTGATCTAAGTTTTATAGATCCACGTGCAACAGCATCCGATTATATTATCATCAACGAAGTTGAACACATTTTGGATAATACATACTGTGTTCAGTATACCTTAGATTATTATATCTATAACCTCTGCAAAGATATGGATGTTGAGGGTGAACATGAAACATCCATGAATTTTGATGTTTACCCTAATTACATAGAATTCGATTTAATTGACATTGTCAGGGATACAGTAGAAGAGTTTTAAGGGTAACTTATGGATCGTTTACTAAAGATTATTAACATCCTACTACTCAGTATTGTAGGAATGCTGTTGCTTATCGGCGTGATGGTGCTGGTACAAGGTAGTAAGGTAGATTTGGGCAAGATTGCTGATTGGTGGGCTGGATTAAGTGCTGTAGCAACGGCTGGTACTTTTGCCGTAGCTGTCATTGTTTTGAGGAAAGCACCAAACTGGTTCAAACAAAAAAGAAATGAAACTGGATTTAATCATGTTATCTCTTTAATGTTAGAATACGATGATATTGAACAAAAAATTCAACGATTATATTTTGATGTAGCCAGTATTCGTCGAAACGATCCCAATTTTGATAGTCTTTGGAATGAAGTTAGAACAGTTGTTTACACAATAATAGTTCTTCGCTCTAAGCTACAATCTTGTAAACGATGGAATATAAATGCATCACCAGATGTGGATAATGCAATTATTAGATTAAAAGATTTTTGTAGTCTTTCACTAAAAGTACTCACTTGTGAAAAACTTAGGGATTTGGATAAATTAGCTGAGTCTCAAAATAATCTATTAGAACTCAAAAATAACATATCAACAGATGCTCAATCATTTAAAACAGATATTAGTGACATATTCGGATTTCCAGAATGATAATGATTCCCCTGTTCAGTACCAGGTAACAAACCCCGAATGGACGGACGGTACTGAACAGGGGATTGGTAGTGTACCGTCAAGTACTATTAGATTTTAATTACAGAAATGATGGATAACAAGTGAATAAAACTAATAAAATTCTAATTGGTTCGGTAAGTGCCTTATGCATTGTTGGTACTTTGACCCTACTTAAAGCGGTGTTTAATGATGGGGGGAAGATGGTTACTGATTGGATCAGTGCATTGTCAAACGCAACAATGGCAGGTGCTGCGGTTTATGCTGCTTTACAGGCGAAGAAATGGTTCAAGCAAAAAAAGTATGAGATTGCTCATTCTATAGCTAAAGATCTAACTTATACACTTTATGAAATGCAAACCATATTGGATAACTTTGATACACATGTCACTATGTTTACTGCTTCCTCTACTGCTCAAGCTGACATTAATGAAATTAAATTAATTACAGATAAATTCTGTCAATTAATATCTAAAAAAGAAAGAATGCTGTTTGAGTTAAAAAGATTACATTGGGTATTAAAAAGTGAGTATGATGAGATATATTACTTACCTTCATGCCTCGACTTTGAAATACTTATATGTCAAGTAAATTTATCACTTGTAATGTATGAGTTTGATAATACCGATAGTGCTCATTTGGAGTATGATATTCGACAAATAAATGATCCCATTAAACAATATGAGGCAGCCATAAAAGTTTTTCTTTCTAATGAAATAGAATACGAAGAATATTTCGACATAAAAAAATAAACTACCACCATCAGGATACTATCAATAGTGGTAGTTGCTTTGTCTATACTATCCTATTTAAAGTTGGATATTCAGTACAAAAAAATAAAGGGGCATTATGCCCCTACTCTTTAAATCATCCGTCTATTAAAAATAGTACTTTTCAATGTTGATTTTGATTGTGTGATTACTGCTGGGTCAACATTCAGTAATACAGCATCAAATACAGGTCGCGTCTTAGCTTTGATTACATCGGCTAAATCAGTACCCTGATCATTCTTGCTTTCAAATTCAAAACCGGTAAGGCTTAAGTACTTCACTGGCGTAAGGCGTTCTACATTCCCGTTAATACGTGAGCGTTCTGATTTACCGAGTGTGATATAGCGGTTCAGTACTTCGTCTGGTGTTTTGTCTTGTGAGTCCAATAAATGATCCACAGCTTCTGCATTTATATAGGTATTACTATCGAGCTGTGGATCATTTTTCATAACTGACAACCAACCACCCAAACGCATTTGCAACACATCACCATTGAACCGTTCTACCAGTACAAAACGAGCAATTTTTTCTGCCAATTCACGTTTACCCTGAACGGTTAACCCCTGCTTTTTATGCTTACCATACGTCACTAAGTGGTTAGGCAATTCACGGGTAATCAGATCAAGTACGCTGTTACCGTTATGTGCATTACCCATATCTTCATTCAAGTACCGCCAGTACTCTTTGTTGGCTTTGAGGCGTTCTAAGTACTCAACAACATCAGTACGCTTTAGGCCACGACGTATAAACCCTTCTACAAACTCACGCTGTACCTGTGCTTCTGGTGTGTCGTTATCAACTACCCAACCACGATCATGTACCTGACTGATCACCAGGTCGATAGTTGCCCGGTACTGCTCCTTCTTATCCTGTGCAACGGCTGCACGTTCTTCTGCTACCTCTGCATAAAGTACTGCACGTTGAGGAACCGTGAACTTAAAGCCGTACTCTGTTAGTTCCTGAGCGTAACGGTTGAAATTGGCCTTACTGCATTCAAACCTGTTGTTAGCCATCTGGTAATCAATCTTGATGAACGACACTTCAAACTGTTTCGTTTCATCATTCCAGTACACGTTTTCCATACGGTTTTCATTACGGTATGTGTTGATGTACTTCTTCCGTTGCTTATCGCCTAATAGCTGAATATAGCGGTTCATTGCTTTTGCAGAATCAGTACCAACATCTACGTAATCCTGTGCCGTGATCTCTATACCCTGCTCTGGTAAATCACCACTAACCAGTACTGACGGCGTGTAATGGTATGTACGGATAGTACCAGTACACTTACGCCAACGGTTTGTAACCTGCTCGATACGTTCTGGTGTGCAATCACCGATTACGTGTACTTCACAGTTCTTTAGTACATCGTTTACATTCAGACCTTCTACGATACTATTAGTACCGATCAGACAATCGTACTGCTCACCTAAAATCGAGCTATTCAAGAATGTCTGAATTTCTGCTGTGTCTTTAGTATCTGCGGTATATTCAAGAGTACGTATGCCAGTTAATTTAGAACGTACTACTTTAATATCGTCTTTGTCATTTAACAGAATAACCATCTTGTTTGTATGTTGACGTTCATTAATGCGTTTAATTGCAGTGCCTACTATATCCCCTTCACACTGAATACGGGTTAACACCTTATCAAATGGTTGTACCTTACGTACTCGTACTGTATTAACTACTTCCAGTTTGCAGAAGTATTCACGACGAATAGTACCTGACATTAGCACTACTGATTTGAATAGACTAAAACATTTATGAACAAGCTGATTTACCGAATCACGGTAAGAATCAAGATATAAACCGTGTGCCTCGTCAATTACCAATGTCATATTTTTATATTTGTCGTGGTTATCTGTATCATTCAGAATTTTTTCAATCTGATGATAAGTACTAACCCCGTCATGAATATTATTAAATTCTGCACCTGCACGGGTATTCTGCTTAACAATGCTGAGTAATGGGGCAACCATGATCACATCAGTACGTTTAGACCAGTACCACGACTTACCTACTCCACAATCACAGATTAAAAGATTCACACCGTTCAGTACTTTGAACTTATCAGCCACGTCTGATAGGTACTGATCACCGTTTAACATGATTTCGTAATCGTATTGTGTTTGTTCGGTGACTACCGGCTTAACGCTAATGTACTGAGGCAAGATAACAGGCATTGGTAGTTTGTATCCTGCTGGTAAGTTCTTACGTAGCCCTGCAATATGACCATATGAAGCATTAGCCATTGCTGCAATCTCTGCTCCAGTATGTGTTGCCCCACTACGCCCTACATGTTCCAGTACTCGAATCATATCGTATTGGTTAACACCCAGTGCTGCCAGGCGATTACCGAGAATGCGGCGATCTTCGTACTCAAGCTGACCATCATTGTGATTGATAATGGCTTCAAGTAGATCTTGATGTTCAGCATAAGTAAATTCATAGCTAACTGGATGAACAGGATTGATGTACTGTGCTATTGGTTCTACGTACTGCACATCAGCCATTACATCTAATAGACGGCCTTCATTGTGATGACTAATAAACTTATCGGTGTGTACGGTATTCAGTTGCGGCAAGTACTGAATCTGTAATGACTTACTGAATGACGCATCTGAATAATGAAAACGCTGCTTTAACGATTCAGACCATTCAGACCACTCATCAGCACTAAGTGTTTTAGTAAGTGGAAGTACTACACGGAAACGTTCACCAGATCTAATACCAGTACCACCAGAGCTATACAGAACGTATTCGTACTGACTTAGATCTTCTTGTACTTCTTTAACGGTAATCCCATCATCAATATCGAGTACCACGGCGTAATGTGCGATGACGTTTTTTGCACTACGTGCTGCACCTTCAATCATCTGAGCAAATACTACTGCATCAAATTGTTCTTTAGCCTTGTTGTATTGTTCTGGATTACTTGCAGTGAACGTAGCCCATTTAGAACGATCCAGTACTTCCTTAACAAATTCATCCCAGTCAAATTCTGTATGAAAAGTACTGGCTACTGTACGTCCTTCGGCTGCTGCTTTCTGTTTTAGTTCTGCCTTGTCTGATGCAAAACGGTTTTGAAAATACGTAACTTTTAATTTTTGATTCTGATAAATAGTATTGAGATTCATAAAAAATTCCTTTTATTTAAAATTGGCATCATTGCCTATGTACTAAAGCACTTAGTACAATGTATTTAACTTGAAGTACCAGTGCCGCAAATTCTGGTGTTTTTTTATTACAGCTTAATTGTTATTACACCAGCTTGAATATCATCCTTCAGTAATTAATGTGCTGTTTGCTTTTGATAACGCTATATTGCATTCTCAGATAACACACTTAGTATAGGATAGATATTTTAATCGTTTCAAACATTTTCCCATTAAGCACCATTATTAATTATATCGCATGAAATATATTTTTTCCTGAACCACACTCAGCAGATGCATACTTAAACTTGGTAAAAATAAATGTAGGATTAATCATTTGTACACGCTCCATATTGATTAATTTAGAAAGGCCGATTCATGCGAGTGAGTCGGCCTTTTTTTGGGGGATGGATTAGTTGTTTAACTGGGGGCTGTGTAAATGCTTAAGTTTTACTTTTTGATACCATTTTTTGTATTTCGTAAGTTTGTTATTTCTTGGCTTCTCTATGTATCCTTTTTGTAATCGCACTTTTAATATGTTACATATTCGTGCTGAGTCATATCGCTACATAGAATGTTTTCATATTGATCAAAAGTCAGTGATCTTTCATTTTCATTTAATCACCGGTTTCATTGTCTGTGTCACTTTTAGTATATGTTACAAAAACAATCCGTTTCACAAGAATAATTTGTTAATGTAAGAGGGTATTTTATATGTGTAATTACATGCTAATGCTTAATGGGAAATAATGGTTGTCATCTTCTCCCCTCGCACATTTAATCTGACGCCGTATATATATCGATTGATATTGATTATAGAGATTGCGATGGTGGAGTAGGTCAGAAGTTGATTTGAAAAGTATTAAGTTCTATTGTTTTCCTATGAGGTACAAAATGGGGTACAAGGTGCGGTACAGCGTGATAGTGTAATATTCATAAGATCAATCTTGTATCAGCACGTGACTTGACGTAACCTACTAATTGATAAAGAAATGTAATCAACATGACTCGGGGTGCCCTTCTTCGTTGAAGGCTGAGAAATACCCGTATTACCTGATCTGGATAATGCCAGCGTAGGGAAGTCAGATGCCCCTCACGGCTATCGCTTCTTGACGCAAGGCAGGAGCGAAACCATGCAGCCTGACCTGCTCGATTTACACGTCTTACACCACTTCCGTACCCGTTCTCCGCTTACTCACTGCATGACTAACGATGTGGTGCAGGCCTTTACCGCGAACGTTTTACTGGCCCTCGGGGCCTCTCCGGCGATGGTTATCGAAGCCGAAGAGGCGGAGCAGTTTGCCGGGATAGCCGATGCGCTGTTAATCAATGTCGGTACGCTCACCTCGCCGCGCGCGCAGGCCATGCGCCGGGCAATTGAACGTGCGGTTGGCGCAGGCAAGCCCTGGACGCTCGATCCGGTGGCGGTCGGTGCGCTGGCGTTTCGCACCCGCTTTTGCCAGCAAATTCTCACTCTGAAACCCGCCGCCATCCGTGGGAATGCCTCAGAAATCCTTGCCCTTGCCGGTATGAGCGCGGGCGGTCGCGGCGTAGACACTACCGATACCGCTGCCAGCGCGTTGCCCGCAGCCCAGGCACTGGCACGCCAGACCAACGCCATTGTTGCGGTCACGGGGGAGGTGGATTACGTCACCGACGGGCAGCGAACGAAAACCATCGCAGGAGGTGATCCGATGATGACCCGCGTGGTCGGCACCGGCTGTGCCCTGTCGGCGGTGGTTGCGGCAAGCTGCTCGCTGCCGGGCGATCGGCTGGATAATGTGGCTGCCGCCTGTGGATGGATGAAGCGCGCGGGAGGAGTAGCCGCCGCACACAGCGCCGGGCCGGGCAGTTTTGCCAGCGCCTTTATTGACGCCCTCTGGAATCTGGAGGCGCAGGCATGAAACGCATCAACGCATTAACCATCGCAGGCACCGATCCGAGCGGCGGCGCGGGTATTCAGGCCGATCTCAAAACGTTCTCCGCTCTCGGGGCTTATGGCTGCTCGGTCATCACCGCGCTGGTGGCGCAAAATACCCGTGGCGTACAGTCGGTCTATCGCATTGAGCCAGATTTTGTCGCGGCTCAGCTCGATTCCGTGTTCAGCGACGTACGCATTGATACCACCAAAATCGGCATGCTGGCCGAAACCGATATCGTTGTAGCGGTGGCCGAGCGGCTGAAGCGTTATCAGGTGCAAAACGTGGTGCTCGATACGGTGATGCTGGCAAAAAGCGGCGATCCGCTGCTTTCAACGTCTGCCGTTGAAACCCTGCGTAAAAAGCTGCTGCCGCAGGTTTCGCTCATCACGCCGAATCTGCCGGAAGCGGCGGCGCTGCTCGATGCGCCGCACGCCCGTAGCGAACAGGAGATGAAAGAGCAGGGCCGTGCATTACTGGCGCTGGGCTGTGAAGCGGTGCTGATGAAGGGCGGTCATCTGGACGACGCCGAAAGCCCGGACTGGCTCTTTACCCGCGACGGTGCGCAGCGATTTACCGCCCCGCGCGTCATCACCAAAAACACCCACGGCACCGGCTGCACCCTGTCGGCGGCACTGGCGGCGCTGCGCCCGCGCCATGAAAACTGGGCCGATACGGTGCAGGACGCCAAAGCCTGGCTCTCACTGGCGCTCGCCAAAGCCGATACTCTGGAAGTCGGTCACGGTATTGGCCCGGTTCACCATTTTCATGCATGGTGGTAAAGCGCTGAAGGAGTATACTGAATAAGGACTTTCTGCCAGGAAAACAGAGATGGAACAAGCGCATACCCGGTTAATTGCTCAACTGAATGAACGGTTTGCGGCGGTGGATAATACCCCGCTTTATCTGAGATTTGCCGAGACGGTAAAAAACGCCGTGCGCAGCGGAATGCTGGAGCATGGCAACATTTTGCCGGGCGAGCGCGATCTGAGCCAGTTGACCGGGGTGTCGCGCATTACCGTGCGCAAGGCGTTGCAGGCGCTGGAAGAGGAGGGCGTGGTCACGCGTTCTCAGGGCTATGGCACGCAGATTAATAACATATTTGAGTATTCCCTCAAGGAGGCGCGCGGGTTTTCTCAGCAGGTGGTCCTGCGCGGCAAAAAGCCTGACACCCTGTGGGTGAACAAACGGATCGTCAAATGCCCGGATGAAGTCGCGTCGGAGCTCTCAATCGCACCGCAAAGCGATGTCTTTATGCTCAAACGCATTCGTTACGTTGACGACGACGCCGTGTCGATTGAAGAGTCCTGGGTGCCGGTTGGGCTGATTCACGACCCCGATGCCATCGGGATTTCTCTGTACGACTATTTCCGCAGCCAGAATATCTTCCCGCAGCGTACCCGCTCGCGCGTCAGCGCCCGGATGCCGGACAGCGAATTCCAGATGCACATCAAAATGGACGAAAAAATACCGGTGCTGGTGATCAAGCAAGTCGCGCTTGACCAGCAACACCGGCCGATTGAGTACAGCATTAGCTACTGTCGCAGCGATTTATACGTCTTTGTGTGCGAGGAGTAGTTCCTCGCGCGTCGGCGCACAGTCGCCGCCGCGATGGCTGACTACCCACGCGGCCACCGCATTACCGAGTAATACCGCATCTGGCAGCGCCCAGCCCGCCGCCAGCCCAGCCAGCGTTCCACCTGCGTGGCTGTCACCTGCACCAATGGTATCCACCACCGTGGCGGGAAATGCCGGAACATGCCCGGCATTTTCACCGTCGTAATACTCTGCGCCGTCTTTATCGTGCCGCACAATCAGCGGGCAGCCGTAATGCGCCTGCCACGCCTTGCCGAGGGCTTCCATGGACATACCTAGACGCTCCGCCGCAATAACGGCTTCCTGGCGATTCAGCGACACAATCGGTTTGCAGGCCATGATACGTGCCATCAATGCATCAGGAATATCCGCGATGCGTGGCCCAAAATCGATAAACGCCGTTACGTCTCTAAGCCCTTCCAGCCAGTGCGTCAGCAGGTCCCCGCACGGCGAGGCCAGCTGATAGCCCGAGAGCGATACCAGGCTGTGAGGCGGCACCACAAGCGCGTCCAGCCAGCTCTGCTGCCACTGGTTTTCCACGCCGCTGAAAGACATAAAGGTGCGCTCGCCGTCCGGCTCCACCAGCGCCAGGCACCAGCCGTTATCACCGCTTTCGGCTTCCACCGCGCTGTGCAGATCCTGTTTCGCCATGGCGTTACGAATGATATCGGCCCACACGCCGTGCCCGACCGGTAGCGCGTTTTGCGCCGTGATCCCGAGGCGTTTCAGGGCGATAGCGATGTTCAGCGCACAGCCGCCAATGTTCACGCCCTGCTGTTTTAATTCGATATCACACCCGCGCCAGGGCAGGGCGTAGGCATCGGCGATCACGTCGATGACCGCCGCACCCAGCACCGTCACCGGACGCTGGGCCGTTAAGGTTTCAAGCTGGTGAGAAAGTTCGGTTCTCATGCGCCCTCTCTTTCTTCCCGATAGTGCAGCAGATGCTCGCAGTAGTAGCCAAAGTCCAGCTGATTCACCGCATCCAGCTCGGCTTTCAGCGCCGGATCAATTGCCTGCACGCCATGCAGCGCGCCGCAAATCGCGGTCGCCATCGCGCCGATAGTGTCCGTATCCCCGCCGAGATTCGCGCATAAAATTGCGCAGCGGTTTGGGTCTGTCCCGGCCAGTTCCACCATCGCAATCGCCGCCGGAACGGATTCAATGGTGCTGGTGCCTGCGCCGACGAGCTGGTAAATCTGCTCGCTGGCGGAGTCGATGCCGTTGGCCTCGCGCACGGTTTTAAGGGCCAGTTCCAGACGCGCAGCCAGAGAGGCGCTGAACGTGGTGGATCTGGACTCCTGGGCATAACGCGCGATGCCGGGCAGTGCGTCGACGATGTTCTGCCAGCTTTCCCCGTCAATGGCGCGGGAGATTGCCCAGGCGATCACCACCGCACCGGCAATCGCCAGATCCGATTTGTGCGTCGGACTGGAGGCGAGCGCCACCTGCTCAACAAAATGCTCAAGACGGGTGGCCGGGAGCAGGCAGCCGAGCGGTGAGGCGCGCATCGCCGCGCCGTTGGTAACGCCATTATTTTCCAGCTCGCTCACCGGTTTACCGCTGCGGATGGCGTTAAGGGCAATTTTTGACGTTGGGCCGAGCACGTTCTTATTAAAAGCATCAAACTCTTCGGCCCACAGCAGGATATGCCTGCCGATGGCATCGGGATCAATCTGCCCGTCGCATTCGATAATGGCATCCGCCAGGCTCAGGGCCATGGAGGTATCATCCGTAAACTCCGCCCGGCCAAAATAACAGGCGGCATTATTCTCTGCCGGGCCGGGCAAAAAGCGGTCGATCCAGCCAAAATGGGCTTTCACGCGGCTTCTTGGCCACAGCTCTGACGGCATGCCCATCGCATCCCCCAACATCTGCCCGTACAGGGCACCGAGAATACGTTCTGCTTTCATTTTACTTCCCCTCGTGTCAGCGCAGTATCGGCATCATCCACCTCAATGGCGGTGATCTCTTTATCCGATTCGCGGAAAAACAGCATAAACAGCACGGCGATAACGGCGATCATAATGCCGCCGAACGCCCACATTCCGGCCCAGTTGAAGGTCAACCCGTTCACAGGCTCTTTATAGGCAAACATTTTTTCCATCATCACGCCGCCCAGACGGTAGCCCAGCAGGCTGCCAAAGCCCTGACAGCAGAGTGTGATCAGCCCTTGCGCTGCGGTACGCATATGCACAGGCGCTTTTTTGTCCACGTAGATATACGCGGTGACGTAATAGAAGTCGTAGCTTACGCCGTGGAGCAAAATGCCCAGGAACAGCAGCGCGTAGGTGAAGTATTGATCTGCGCCACCGAAGACAAAGAAGCCGTAGCGGATGGCGGCGGTAATCAGGCCCAGCAGCAGGACCTTTTTAATACCAAAGCGCTTGGTGAAGAAAGGCAGCGCCAGCATAAAGAAGATTTCAGAGAACTGGCCGAGGGTCATCCAGCCGGTGGCGTTTTTCATGCCCACTTCCGTGAGATATCCGTTCGCAAAGATGTAGTAGAACGCCAGCGGCATCGCGAACAGGAACGAGCAGAAGAAGAACACGAGGAAGTTTTTATCGCGCAGTAAAATGAGCGCATCCAGCCCCAGCATCACTTTGATATCCAGCTTGCCGGTGCTCTTTGGCGGTGTATTCGGCAGGAACAGGGCAAACACGCCCAGAAGCGCAGAGCTGGCCGCCGTCATCAGCAGGGGAATATTGGTGTCAGAAATATCGTTGTAGCCGAGCATTTGCGGCAGGAAACCGCAGGCCAGGCCCGAGGCGATCCAGCCAATCGTCCCCATCACGCGGATGCGCGGAAAATCGGCCTCCACGTCGTCAACGTTCGCAAAGGCAATGCTGTTGGTCAGGGCGATGGTCGGCATGTAGGTCAGAGAGTAGAGCAGCAGCAACGGGAAGAAGGCGCTGAAGTGCGTTTGCTGAGCGGCGAAGTACATCAGAATTGCCCCGGCAAACATCAGCACCGCCAGCACTTTTTGCGCGGCAAAGAAGCGGTCTGTCAGCGAGCCAACGAGGATCGGCGAGAGGATCGCGGCGATAGCGGTACAGGCATACGACCAGCCAATTTCCCCGGCGGTAAAGCCGCTTTTACTCAGCCACAGCCACAGCGGCACAAACCACGCGCCCCAGATAAACCATTCAACAAACATCATGAATGACAGTTGGACTTTCGTTTTCATTGTTTAATCCTGCATGTCAGAGAGGGTACGCCTTTAACATACCACTCAATAATACCTTTTAAATACCTTTGCGGTGATTGTTTGATCAATGTAACAGTTTTGTTGTACACGAAACGAGCCAGCAGATTGTGCTGAAAAAAATGACTCAGGCTGGAAAATAGGCTAGGACGGGTCCAGGCTTAGTCTGCTCACAAAAATGTGGGTATGGATATCACGCTCCGACACGATGTCGGAACTTACGGGAGCATCGCTATGACTGATATTGCGCAGCTGCTTGGCAAAGACGCCGACAGCCTTTTACAGCATCGTTGTATGACTATTCCAGCCGATCAGCTCTACCTGCCGGGCCACGACTACGTTGATCGGGTGATGATTGATAACAATCGCCCGCCTGCGGTTCTGCGAAACATGCAGACGCTTTACAACACCGGGCGCCTCGCCGGAACAGGCTATCTGTCCATTCTGCCCGTTGACCAGGGCGTCGAGCACTCTGCGGGAGCGTCGTTTGCCGCCAATCCGCTCTATTTCGATCCGAAGAATATTGTTGAGCTGGCGATTGAAGCCGGCTGTAACTGCGTGGCGTCAACTTACGGCGTGCTGGCCTCCGTGTCGCGCCGCTACGCGCACCGCATCCCCTTCCTCGTAAAACTGAACCATAACGAAACCCTGAGCTACCCGACCGAATACGACCAGACGTTGTATGCCAGCGTCGAGCAGGCGTTTAACATGGGCGCGGTGGCAGTAGGGGCGACAATTTACTTCGGCTCCGAACAGTCCCGTCGTCAGATTGAGGAGATCTCTGCGGCGTTCGAGCGTGCCCACGAGCTGGGGATGGTCACGGTGCTGTGGGCCTATCTGCGTAACAACGCCTTCAAGAAAGATGGCGTGGATTACCACGTTTCTGCGGATCTCACCGGCCAGGCGAATCATCTGGCGGCGACCATTGGCGCGGATATCGTGAAGCAGAAAATGGCCGAAAATAACGGCGGCTATAAGGCAGTAAACTTCGGTTACACCGACGACCGTGTTTACAGCAAACTGACCAGCGAAAACCCGATTGATCTGGTGCGCTACCAGCTCGCCAACTGCTACATGGGCCGCGCGGGGCTGATTAACTCCGGCGGTGCGGCAGGCGGCGAAACGGATCTTACCGATGCGGTGCGCACGGCGGTGATCAATAAACGCGCGGGCGGTATGGGCCTGATTCTGGGCCGTAAGGCGTTTAAAAAATCGATGACCGAAGGCGTTAAGCTGATCAACGCGGTGCAGGACGTGTATCTGGATACCAAAGTCACTATCGCGTAGGTTTACTGCAATCCCTTCTCCACCCTGGAGAGGGGATTTATCAGATCCGATAATTTCCCTCTCATTTCTATGGGAAAAGAGATAACCCAAAACCCCGTTTCATTTCAGCCAAACCCTTATCCCGATCAACTTCACACTTCCCCTCTCTTTTGTGAAAACTGTCACTCCTCACCGTGCATATGCCCAATAAATGGTCGATGCTTAGCGGAATTTGTCTAAGGCAGCGGACGAATTTTGCGCTTAAAGTTACTTTCGAAACAGCTTTTCAAATTACGAAGTCGCTCTGAACCTCTGTTGTTTTAAGGACTGATAATGAAAATTGAATCTGTAAACGTCACCGTCTTCCAGTACCCGACGCGCCGGGTCTCCGACAGCGCCGGGCACTCGCACCCTGGCCCGGAAAGTATGGCCAAAATGGCGATGCTCTCGATCACGGCAGACGATGGCACCAAAGGGTATTCTTTCGCGCCGCCGGAAGTGGTGCGTCCCTTTGTGGTCAATACTTTCTTTCGCAAAGTGCTGGTCGGCCAGGATGCGTTCAATCGCGAGAAAATCTGGCAGGAGCTGGCGCACTGGCAGCGCGGGAGCGCGCACCAGCTCACCGAGCGCGCGCTTGGGTTCGTCGAGCAGGCGCTGTGGGATCTGATTGGCCGCAAACTGAATATGCCGGTCTGGAAACTGCTTGGCGGGTATCGCGATAAAGTTCCGGCCTACGGCAGCACAATGTGTGGCGACGATCTGCCAGGCGGCCTGTCGACGCCGGATGAGTACGCGAGCTTCGCTGAAACCCTGGTGGCGCGCGGATACAAAGCCATCAAACTTCACACCTGGATGCCGCCCGTCTCGTTTGCGCCAAACCCGAAAATGGACGTCAAAGCCTGCGCCGCCGTGCGTGAAGCGGTCGGGCCAGATATCGATCTGATGATCGACGGCTATCACTGGTACAGCCGTACTGAAGCGTTGTACATCGGCAAAGAACTGGAAAAACTCAACTTCGCCTGGTTTGAAGAGCCGATGGAAGAGGAGAGCATGGCCTCCTACGTCTGGCTTGCGGAAAACCTGTCGATCCCGATTATCGGCCCGGAAAGCCTGGGCGGAAAACATCACAGCCGCGCCGACTGGGTGAAAGCGGGGGCGTGCGACATTCTGCGCGCGGGCGCTAACGGCGTGGGCGGGATATCACCGACGCTGAAAGTGGCGAACCTCGCGGAGTCCTTCGGCATGGACTGTGAAGTACACGGTAACGGCGCGGCAAGCCTCGCGGTGATTGGCGCCATTAAAAACTGCCGCTGGTATGAGCGCGGCCTGCTGCACCCGTTCCTTGATTACGACCAACCGGCGGCGTATCTCCACAGCCTGGTCGACCCGATGGATGAACACGGCATGGTTAGCCTGCCGAATCGCCCTGGACTCGGCGAAGACATTAATTTTGCGTATATCGAAGCCAATATCGTCAGCCACGACTGACACATAAAAACGTACCCTACAGGCGATATATACATGAAACAAACTCCGCTGTGCAGAGCGTGTGTACTCGCGCTCTCGCTGATGATGGGGGGCGGTGCGGCGTACGCGAAAACGCCGCCCGACCAGCTCATCATCGGCATGAACATGAACAACCTGCTGACCCTCGACCCGGCGGCGATGACCGGCAACGAAGTGGTTGGCATCGTGGTGAATCTCTACGATTCGCTGGTGGAGCTGGATCCGAACGAACTCACCCACGTCAGGCCCGCGCTGGCGAAATCCTGGGATATTGCGCCAGACGGCAAAACCCTGACTTTCCATCTGCGCGATAACGTCAAATTCCACTCGGGCAACCCGCTCACGGCGCAGGATGTGGTGTGGTCGATGCGCCGTCTGCTGCACCTCAATCTGGCGCAGGCATCCGTCTGGAAATCCTACGGCTTTTCGAAGAAAAACATCGACCAGCAAATCCGCGCGACCGACGACTACACCGTGCAGATCGTGCTGCCCAAGCCTAACGATCCGCAGCTGGTGATTTATTCTCTCGGGGCGCTCGGCAATCTGGGGGTGCTCGACAGCAAAACGGTGCAGTCCCATGAGGTGAATAACGACTGGGGTAACCGCTGGCTGACCACCAACGAGGCCGGTTCTGGCCCATTCATGCTGGAAACCTGGCAGGCGAAAGATGTGCTGCGTATGCAGCGCAACCCGCACTACTGGCGCGATGAACCGAAAATGAACCGCGTCGTGCTGCGCCACTTTCAGGAGTCACAAACCCTGCGCCTGATGATTGAGAAAGGCGATCTGGATATTGCCAGTAACATGGCTGTGTCGGATATCAACGCCCTGCGCAAAGACCCTCAGCTTACGGTTGAAGCCGTGCAGAAGGGGACGGTCTATTACGTGGCGATGAGCATGAAAGAGGCGCACTTCGCCAACCCGAAAGTGCGCGAAGCGGTGCGCTATCTGATTGATTATCAGGGCATCAACAAAGCCCTGATGCCGGGCTACGGTGTGCTGCATCAGCGTCCAATCAAAGCCGGTATGCCGTCGACGCTCCCTGATCCGGGCTACCGGCTGGATATTCCGCGCGCCAAAAAGCTGCTGGCAGAGGCGGGCTATCCGGAGGGTTTCGACACCACCCTGCGCGTGCTGGCGGATCAGCCGTTCCTCAATATTGCCATCGCGGTGCAGTCGACGCTGATGCAGGCGGGGATCAACGCCAAAATCATCACCGGTACCGGCAATCAGATCTACGGCGCCATGCGCGAGCGTAAGTTCGACATGCTGGTCGGGCGCGGCGGGAGCGGCGTCGAACCGCACCCGCACTCTAGCCTGCGTGCGCTGGTCTATAACCCGGACAACAGCGACGAAGCGCGGCTCACCAACTTCCAGGGCTGGCGCACCAGTTTCTACGACAAGCCGCTGAACGAGATGATCGACAAAGCGCTGCTGGAACGCGATCCGCAGAAGCAAGTGGCGGATTATCAGCAAATTCAGGTGCGCTACGACGAACTCATTCCGGCAATGGTCCCGCTGTCGCAGATGGTGGATTCCGTTGTCGTGCGTAATGAAGTGAAAAACTTCCAGTCGCACCCGTCGGCCACCACTTTCCTGCGTGAAGTCTACAAAACCGGAGGTGAAAAATGAGCGTCGCGATCCTCTCGCCCGGCTCCCGGACCCGCCGTTTCTCAAAGCGACTGACGCAGGTGCTGGTGACGCTGTTTGGCCTGCTGCTGCTGACGTTCTTTATTGGCCGCGTGATGCCGGTCGATCCGGTGCTGGCGATTGTCGGCCCGGATGCCGACCACAGCACCTATCAGCAGGTGTATCACCAGTTGGGCTTCGACCAGTCGTTGCTGACGCAGTTTGGTATTTATCTGAACAACCTGCTGCACGGCGATCTGGGTAATGCGCTGCTGACGGGCAAACCGGTCACAGACGATATTCTGCGCGTCTTCCCGGCAACGCTGGAGCTGGCGACGATGGCCATTATCGTCGGTGCGGGGTTAGGCATTCCGCTCGGCGTGCTGGCGGCGGCGCGTCGCAACAGTCTTTCCGATTACGTGGTGCGCATTATCAGCCTTGCGGGCTACTCCACGCCGATCTTTTGGGTCGGGATGATGGGTCTGCTGCTGTTCTACGCCTGGCTCGGCTGGGTGGGCGGCGCGGGACGGCTCGATTTAGGGCTGGACGGTATCGTGCCGCGTCGTACCGGGCTTATGACCATCGATGCGCTGCTGGCCGGAAACAGCGCCGTGTTCTGGAATGCGATCAACCACCTGGTCCTGCCCGCATCGTTACTGGGCTTCCATTCGCTGGCCTACATCAGCCGCATGACGCGCAGCTTTATGCTGGCGCAGCTGTCCCAGGAGTTCATCATCACCGCGCGGGTGAAAGGCTTAACCGAGCGTCAGGTGATCTGGAATCACGCGTTTCGCAATATCCTGGTACAGCTCTTAACGGTCGTGGCGCTGGCCTACGGCTCGCTGCTGGAAGGAGCGGTGCTGATTGAAACCGTCTTCTCCTGGCCGGGCTTTGGCTCCTATCTCACCGGCAGCCTGCTGCTCGGCGACATGAATGCGGTGATGGGCTGTGTGCTGCTGGTGGGGCTGATCTTCGTGATGCTCAACCTGCTCTCCGACATGCTGTATCAACTCTTCGACCCGAGGACGAAATCATGACCGTTTCTCTGGATTCGCCGCTGGGGGCGCGCAACAGCGAAAGCCGCCAGCGTATTAAACGCACCCTGAACCGGGCGGGCGGTTTTGTCGGCAAAATGGCACGCAATCCGCTGACTGCCATCGGCGGCGGAATTGTTCTGCTACTGCTGATCGTGGCCGCCTTTGCGCCGCTGATTGCGCCCTACAACCCGCTGGTGCAGGACCTCAACAATGCGCTGGTCGCGCCGAATGCGCAGCACTGGTTCGGCACCGACGAGTTTGGCCGCGATATTTTCAGCCGCCTTGTGTACGGCTCGCGTATCACGCTCTATATCGTGCTGCTGGTGTCGGTCACCGTCGGGCCGCTCGGCTTGCTGCTGGGCGTCACCGCCGGGTATTTCGGTGGCAAAGTGGATGCGGTGCTGATGCGGGTGACGGATATCTTTATCTCGTTCCCGAGCCTGGTGCTGGCGCTGGCATTCGTGGCGGCGCTCGGTCCGGGGCTGGAGCACGTGGTGATTGCCATTACGCTCACCGCATGGCCGCCGATAGCGCGCCTGGCGCGTGCGGAAACGCTCTCTCTGCGTCAGGCCGATTTTATCTCGGCGGTGCGCCTGCAGGGCGCGTCTCCCGTACGCGTGCTGTGGCGTCATATCGTGCCGCTGTGTCTGCCGTCGGTGATTATCCGTATCACCATGAACATGGCGGGGATCATCCTGACCGCTGCCGGTCTGGGCTTCCTCGGCCTGGGCGCGCAGCCGCCGGAGCCGGAGTGGGGCGCGATGATCTCCAGCGGGCGAACCTACATGATGGAGTGCTGGTGGGTAGTGACTATTCCGGGGCTGGCGATTCTGATCAACAGCCTGGCGTTCAACTTCTTAGGAGATGGCCTACGTGACATCCTCGATCCTCGCAGCGAATAACGCTCCACTGCTCGATGTGCGCGATCTGCACGTCGATTTTATCAACGGCGGCGCGGTGACCCATGCCGTGCGCGGCGTCTCCTTCCAGCTCGGACGCGAAAAGCTGGCGATTGTCGGCGAGTCCGGCTCCGGGAAATCCACCGTCGGGCGCGCGCTATTGCGCCTGCACCCGGCAAAAGCGCGGATCAGCGCAACCAGGATGCAGTTTGGCGATGTCGATCTGCGCAGCGTCAGCGAGGCGCAAATGCGCGGCATTCGCGGCAAGCGCATCTCTATGATCATGCAGGACCCGAAATACTCTCTCAATCCGGTTGTCTGCGTGGGCGATCAGATCGCCGAAGCCTGGCTGACGCACCATCCGGGGCGCAAAGCCGAGGCCAAAGCCAAAGTGCTGGAGATGCTCGACGTGGTGCGTATTCGCCAGCCGGAGCGGGTCTATCACCTCTATCCGCATGAAATTTCCGGCGGGCAGGGGCAACGCATCATGATCGCCATGATGCTGATCACCGATCCCGAGCTTGTGATCGCCGATGAACCGACCTCCGCGCTGGACGTCTCTGTGCGTTTGCAGGTGCTGGGATTGCTGGACGATCTGGTGAAATCCCGCGGGCTGGGGCTAATTTTTATCAGCCACGATATCAACCTGGTGCGCAGTTTCTGTGACCGGGTGCTGGTGATGTACGCCGGTCGGGTGGTGGAATCCATCGCCGCCTGCGATCTGCACAAAGCGCAGCATCCTTATACCCAGGGGTTAATCAGCGCCCTGCCGGAACTTAACCACCGCCGTCCGGTGCTGCCGGTATTGCAGCGCCAGGCCAGCTGGCTCACGGAGTAAGGAGCAGAGATGATCGAGATTAACAACCTCAACCTGGCCTTTGGCGAAGGTGAAAAGCGCAATCAGGTGCTGAGCGATGTAAATATTCACGTCGGAGAAGGGGAAATTTACGGGCTGGTGGGGGAGTCGGGTTCCGGCAAAACCACGGTGCTGAAATGTCTGGCCGGGCTGTTCACCCACTGGGACGGCGAACTTGCCATCGACGGTAAACCGCTGGGGCGAAAGATTAACGCTGAGCGTTGCCGTCGCGTGCAGATGGTCTTTCAGGACCCGTACGGATCGCTGCATCCGCGTCATACTATCGGCGATATTCTGGAAGAGCCGCTGCAAATCCACGGCATTCAGGATCGCGACCGGCGTATCCACGGTTTGCTGGATAAAGTGGGGCTGAACCGGGCGTTTCGCGATCGCTATCCGCATCAGCTCTCCGGTGGACAGCGTCAGCGCGTGGCCATCGCCAGGGCACTGATTCTGGAGCCGCAGGTGTTGCTGCTGGATGAACCGACGTCGGCGCTGGACGTGTCAGTGCAGGCGGAGATCCTGAATTTACTGGCGGAACTCCAGCGCGAATCGAATCTCACCTATTTAATGGTGACGCACGATCTGGGCGTGATTGCGCACCTGTGCCAGAAAGTGGCGGTGATGCAGTACGGCAAGATTCTGGAGACCCTGAGCGTGGATGAACTGGTCGCAGGAAACGCCAAAACCGACTATACGCGGATGCTGGTCAATGCCAGCCAGCAGTACAGCCGGGAGATGGCGCGCGAGGTGGCGGCGTATTGAGTGGCGTGGGTGCCGGGGGGTAGCTGCACCTTTGCGGGCCTACGGGTGTGCAGGCTCGTGCAAGGAAAGCGTCGCCTGGCAAAACGGTCACCGCAGAAGCGCACAATCCGGCGGCAAACGGCACTCCAGCGCACCGGGAAGCAGGGAAATACGGAAATGTTCCCCGCTGAGCGGCTCGCCGTCGAGATTAAAGGTCATACCGTGTGGGGCGATAATTTCAAACCACGCGGACTGTCCGTCGAGCACATTCGGGCTCTCTTCCGGGCGAGTCAGTGTGGTGAACAGGGCAGGCAGCATACCGTCGCTGGTGAAGATACGCAGCTGTAACAGCCCATCGTTGATCAACGCGTCCGGACACAGCTGCTGTCCGCCGCCCGCCTGACGCCCGTTTCCGATGCCGATCACCAGCGCATCGCCCTGCCAGTGGAAGTTTTCGCCGTTAATTTCGCAGCGATCGGGCTTGAGCATATCCATGCGCATCAGACCGTGAATCAGATACGACACACCGCCAAGGGCGGCTTTCAGTTTTTCCGGCGTTTCGCTGGTAATACGCGTACCAAATCCGCCTGTCGCCATATTGATAAAACAGGTTTTATCATTCACCTGGGCAATATCCACTGCTGCCGGTTTCCCGACAATAGCCAGCTGGAGCGCCTTGTCCAGCGTCTCCGGAATGCCTGCGCTGGTGGCGAAATCATTGGCGGTACCGAGCGGTAAAATGCCCATCACCGGGCGCTGAGCACTATCGTGTTCAATCAGCGCCGTCGCGACTTCGTTAATGGTGCCATCGCCGCCCCCGGCGATCACCGTCGCCACCCCAAGCCGACAGGCTTCGTCGATATACCGCGCGGCATCGCCTTTTTCCCAGGTCACGCGAACGTGAATGTTCGCGCCAGTATCACGCAGGTCGGCAATCGCCTGGCGCAGAAGGTCGTTGCCTGCACTTTTGCCGTTGAGGATCAATAAACTATCCGGATATGTCGCCATTCAGCGTTGCTCCCTTTTTTAGCACTAACAAGAGTGTATCCCAGCGAGGGAAAAAGCGGGTAAGAACAGGATGAAAGGGCAAAAAATAAGCCTGCGTAAGGGAGATTACGCAGGCTAAGGAGGTGGTTCCTGGTACAGCTAGCATTTATGGGTTATGTTTTTCAGCGCAGGGGATAATACCCGTATTGAACGAAGCGGTATGTGATCCGATTCTAAGAATTATCCCATGCTGAAAAAATCCCGACAGTTGACTATTTACTGTGCGGATTACGGGTGCTTTCGCCAGCAAAATTGCGCATCAGCAGCGCGTATTCCAGCTCCACCTCTTCCGGTACCGGCAGCCACACGGTGTGACCATCCCCAGGGGCGACGGTGATTGCTTCGCCTTTACCGTTTTCCAGATGCTCCAGCGTGAAGTTGATATTGCCCTGCGGGGTCATCAGCTCCAGGCTGTCCCCTTTGGTGAATTTGTTCTTCACTGCCACTGCCGCCAGCGGGCCTTTGCGCGCGCCGGTAAAGTCGCCGACAAACTGCTGGCGCTCGGAGATGGAGTAGCCGTGCTCGTAGTTCTGATAATCGTCATGAGTATGACGACGCAGGAAGCCTTCGGTGTAGCCGCGATGGGCCAGGCCTTCCAGGGTTTCCAGCAGGCTGGTATCAAACGGTTTTCCCGCTGCGGCGTCGTCGATGGCTTTACGGTACACCTGTGCGGTACGGGCGCAGTAGTAGTAAGACTTGGTGCGGCCTTCGATTTTAAGCGAGTGCACGCCCATCTGCGTCAGACGCTCGACGTGCGCAATCGCGCGCAGGTCTTTGGAGTTCATGATGTAGGTGCCGTGTTCGTCTTCAAACGCCGTCATGTATTCGCCCGGACGTTTGGCCTCTTCAATCATAAACACGCTGTCGGTTGGTGCGCCCACGCCCAGCGTCGGCTCCACGGTTTTCACCGGAATCGGTTCATGCTTGTGCACGATGTTGCCCACATCATCTTCTTTCCCTTCCTGGACGTTATATTCCCAGCGGCAGGCGTTAGTGCAGGTTCCCTGGTTCGGGTCGCGCTTGTTGATGTAGCCGGAGAGCAGGCAGCGGCCAGAGTAGGCCATGCACAGGGCGCCGTGAACGAAGATTTCGAGTTCCATTTCCGGCACCTGAGTGCGAATCTCTTCGATCTCTTCAAGAGAGAGCTCGCGCGACAGAATCACACGCGTCAGGCCCATCTGTTTCCAGAATTTGACCGTCGCCCAGTTGACGGCGTTGGCCTGCACGGAAAGATGGATATCCATCTCCGGGAAGTTCTCACGCACCAGCATGATTAAACCGGGATCGGACATAATCAGCGCATCAGGACCCATTTCCACAACCGGCTTCAGATCGCGAATAAACGTTTTCAGCTTGGCGTTGTGCGGCGCGATGTTCACAACCACGTAGAATTTTTTGCCCAGGGCATGCGCTTCGTTGATGCCGAGCTGCAAATTCTCGTGGTTGAATTCGTTATTACGCACGCGCAGAGAGTAACGCGGCTGGCCCGCATACACCGCATCGGCACCGTAAGCGAAAGCGTAACGCATATTCTGCAGCGTTCCCGCCGGGGAAAGGAGTTCTGGTTTAAACATGTTTGTTCTCGTTCTGATGACAGGTCAGATCCGCGTGCACCTGGTGCAGCGGTAAGGGGAGATCCCCTACTTTAAGGGCGGGCATTGTAGCGCTGCGGGGGAGGGAGGTAAAGCGCCGGTTGGCGGCAAAGCCTGCCCGGCGGGTCTGGCGGGTCAGGTTAAATCTTTCACCGTCTGGCTGGAGCCATTATTTTTCACCGAGGCGATACCACTTTCCCGCGTCTGCTCGGAAGCATAAAGCTGGCTTGAACCGATCACCTGGTGGTTTGCCGCCTTCAGGTTGAAGTGATATTTCCCGTTGGTCGCCGTTTTTTTCTCATAGCGCTCATCGTGCGGGCTATTGGTACGCACGGAGGCAATGCCGTTTTCTGCTGCGGATTTTGTGGTGTACAGCTCACTGGTGAGGATAATTTCTCCGTTTCCTGCTTTCAGAACAAACCTGAACTGCCCGTCACTGCTTTTGCTTAGTTCGAACCAACCAGCCATAAAACACTCCTTGAGGAAAGTTAACGAGAAACAGGCGACAGCTAAACGCACCGACAAGAAGAGTATGGATGATAATGTGAGACTTTCTAGTGAAGAAAAACCCGCCAGCAGGCGGGTCAGATTTGATGGGGGAAATCTTTTATGCAATCCGACAGGCATCCGCCTCCCAGCGATACCCCACACCGTACACCGCGCGGATAAACGACTGATCGGCGTCGAGCGCTTCCAGTTTACGGCGCAAGTTCTTGATATGGCTGTCGATGGTGCGGTCCGTCACCACGCGGTAATCGTCATAGAGATGATTCAGCAACTGTTCGCGGGAGAACACTTTCCCCGGCTCATGAGAGAGGGTTTTCAGCAGGCGGAATTCCGCCGGCGTCAGGTCCAGCAGTTTGCTGCGCCAGCTTGCCTGGAAGCGGCTCTCATCGACAATCAGCGGGCTTTCGGCGTCGAGCACCTGTAGTTCGCGCTGTGGACGGCAGCGACGCAGAATCGTTTTCACGCGGGCGACCACTTCACGCGGGCTGTAGGGTTTGCAGATGTAATCATCGGCACCGATTTCCAGCCCCAGCAGGCGATCGATCTCTTCGATTTTCGCCGTCACCATCACAATCGGTACGTCGGAAAAACGGCGGATTTCGCGGCACAGCGTCAGGCCGTCGGTGCCAGGGAGCATGAGATCCAGCAGGATCAGATGCGGCGGCGTCTGGCGCACATAGGGCAGCACCTGATCGCCGTGATTAATCAGCGTGGGGGCATAGCTTGCCGCGCGTAAATAGTCGATCAATAACTGCCCAAGCTTAGGCTCGTCCTCCACGATCAGAATGCGTGGCGTGTTTTCGTCAATGGGTAACTCAGTCATACTTCTCTCGATAAATCGCGTTCCAGCGGTAACTCTACTGTAATGCTAACCCCGCCAAAAGGCGAATGGGCGGCGCGGATAGTACCGCCGTGCGCCTCGACGATGTTAACGCAAATCGCAAGCCCCAGGCCCGAACCGCCGCTGGCACGGTTGCGCGAACCTTCGGTGCGGTAAAAGCGCTCGAACAGTTTCTCCAGCTGCGCGTCCTGCACTCCCGGTGCGGAATCGGCAAAGGTGAGGGCGAAACGCCCGTCTTCGACGCGACCAGAAATGCGCAGTGCGCCGCCGCCGTCCGTATAGCGCAGACTGTTTTCCAGCAGGTTATTAAACAGCTGCATCAGACGGTCCGGATCGCCGAAGACCACGGCGCTATCCGGCAGGGAGAGTTCAATGTTCAGATTCCGACTGGCGAAGCGTTCGCGGAACGCGCCGCTGACCACTTCCAGAATATTGATCACATCGACAGGGGCTTTTTGATAGGCCAGCGCGCCCTCATCGGACATGGAAAGCTGATGCAGATCGTCCACCAGCTTGGTCAGGGTGCCCACTTCTGCCTGCAACGAGGTGACGGACTCAGGCGTAAACTGACGTACACCGTCCTGAATGGCTTCCAGTTCACCGCGCAGCACTGCCAGCGGCGTGCGCAGCTCGTGGGAAATATCGGCCATAAAATCGCGGCGCATCTGCTGGTTTTTCTCAAGCGTACTGGCGAGCTGGTTGAAGTCCTGCGCCAGTTTGCCCAGCTCGTCCTGGCTACGGGTATCCACGCGGGTGGTAAAGTCTCCTGCCGCCAGCTTGTGCGTGCCTTCCACCAGCCGTTTGACGGGGGCCAGCAGGCCGCGCGCCAGCGGGAACGTCGCCAGTGCCGCAAGCAGGGTGGAGAGGGCGACAATCAGCCAGCTGGTCTGGCGTTGCTGGCGATCAAAGTTGATATCCGTGTTGCGCGTCAGCCGTTCGACCGGCGAGGCGATCACCCAGCCGACAGTGGCACCGTTAAACATAATGGCCCGCCGGGTGCCGTCAGGCGGAACCGGCGCGCGAGGCCCAACCAGCACGTATTTATCCTGGTCGATCACCCAGAACTGCGTGCGCCAGCCGTGCGGCGGCATTCCCGGCCCCGGGCGATCGTCGTCGTTATCGTGCTCAAGCGATTTGAGGATCTGGAACACAAAACGGTCGTTATTGCGCAGGAAACGCCAGTTGCCGTGCAGAGCATACTGATCGGCCAGCGCATCGCTCAAGCCCTGCAGTCGCTGTTCGTTTCCGCGTTTAATGTAGTCGATAAAACCCCGCTCGAAGCTGACCCGCACGGCCCAGTGCATAGTGATAAGCAGCACGATACAGGTGGCGAAAATCGCCAGAAACAGTTTTCCAGTAATGCCGGGGCGCCAGAATTTCATGACTCACTCCTTTTACGTCGGCTGATGACGACGTTCTTGCTGGTATCATCCGGGACCCGGGCGAAGATTAAGGCGGGCAGGGCGATAATCACCGCCATGCTGAGATAGGTGTAAAGGAAGACCTGATGCGCGCCGGCGGTATCAGCGCCCAGATGATGCTGACCGTACATGCCGAGCAGCAGGCCCGCGACGGTCACGCCCACGCTCATGGAGAGCTGCATGATCATCGACAGCAAACTGTTGCCGCTGCTCGCCAGTTCGTCGGGCAGATCCTTCAGCGTCAGGGTGTTCATCGACGAGAAACGCGTGGAGTTAATCACCCCCTGGAAGAACAGCACCAGCGGCAGAGCGTAATACCAGCCCATCAGCGCCACGGCCATAAACAGCAGGCTGATCAGCGCCAGTCCCAGCGTTGCGGCGACCAGCACCCGGCGATAGCCAAAGCGGTTCACCACCTGCACCACAATGCGTTTCATGCCCATGCTGCCAAGCACCATCGGGATCATCATCAAACCGGCGTGGAACGGCGAAAAGCCCAGTCCGATCTGCAGGAACACCGGCGTCATAAACGGCAACATGCCGCTGCCAAGACGCCCGGCGAAGCTGCCGAGCAGCCCGAGGCGGAAGGTGTGATTGCGAAACAGCGACAGGCTGAACAGCGCCTGGTCGTTATCCCTGGCGTGCCACAGATACCACAGCACCGACAGAACGCCGATAGTCACCAGCAGCGCCAGCGTGAGGGTGGAAATCCCCAGCCCTTTTTGCCCGTCCAGCGCCAGGGTCAGCGTCGCCATGCCCGCTGCCAGCAGCACAAAGCCGAAGAGATCAAAGCGCCGCGTCTGCATTTTGTAGTTTGGCATGAGCCACAGCGTGGCGATTGCGCCGACCACCCCGACCGGAAGATTGATCAGGAAAATCCAGTGCCAGGAGGCGTACTCCACCAGAATCCCGCCGAGGGCAGGGCCGAGCAATGGCCCGACCTGACCGGGCAGCGTCACGAAGGTCATCGCCGCCATATACTGCTCGCGCGGCACGATTTTCATCACCGTCAGTCTGCCGACGGGCACCATCATCGCTCCGCCGACGCCCTTCAACACGCGCGCCATCACCAGCTCGTTCAGCGTGTCGGCCTGCGCGCAAAACAGCGAACCGAGGGTGAACAGAATAATGGCGGTGAAGAAGATATTACGCACCCCAACTTTGTCCGCCAGCCAGCCGCTGGCGGGCAGCATCACCGCCACCGTTAGCACATAGGAGACGATGACCATGTGCATATGCAGCGGACTTTCCCCCAGGCTTTTCGCCATCGAGGGGAGGGCGGTGTTAACAATGGTGGTATCCAGCGACTGCATAAAGAAGCCGAAGGCGACAATCCACAGTTGCCAGCGAACATTGTTGGGCAAATCAATCATTTACTCGCTTACCGTTTCTCTGTTTTTACGTGAAAAACGCACCCGCAGGCGGTCGAAGAACAGATACACCACCGGTGTGGTATAGAGCGTCAATAGCTGGCTCATCACCAGTCCGCCGACAATGGTGATCCCCAGCGGCTGGCGCAGTTCAGAGCCATCACCGCCGGAAATCACCAGCGGCAGTGCGCCAAACAGCGCCGCCAGCGTGGTCATCATAATCGGGCGGAAGCGCAGCAGGCAGGCCTGGAAAATGGCGTCCTGCGGCGACATATTGCCGTTGCGCTGCGCGTCGAGGGCGAAATCGACCATCATGATCGCGTTTTTCTTCACTATGCCTATTAATAGCATGATCCCGATAAGCGCAATGAGGCTAAAGGGTGCGCCGAATAACTCCAGCGCCAGCAGCGCGCCGACGCCCGCCGATGGCAGAGTGGAGAGGATCGTCAGCGGATGGACGTAGCTTTCGTACAGAATGCCGAGCACGATATAGACCGTCGCAATCGCCGCCAGAATCAAAATCACCTGTGAGTTCATCGTCTCCTGAAACACCTGCGCGGTGCCTGCAAAGCTGCCGCGCACGGTCGACGGCACGCCAAGCTGGGTCATGGCGCGGTTGATCGCATCGCTGGCCTCAGAAAGCGACGAACCGGTTGGCAGGTTAAATGACACCGTTGACGCCGCCGACAGCCCCTGATGGTTTACCGACAGCGGCGCGTTGGCGGGCTGCCAGCTGGCGAAGTAGGAGAGGGGGATCGATTTACCGTCGTTGTTGATAACGTACATCTTATCCAGCGCGCTGATGTCCTGGGTGTAGCGCGGATCGACCTCCATCACCACTTTGTACTGGTTCATCGGCTGGTAGATGGTGGAAATCTGGCGCTGACCAAAGGCGTTATTGAGCAAACTGTTGGCCGCTTCAACGTTAATGCCGAGCCGCGCCATGGTTTCACGGTCATAGGTCAGGTTCATCTCCGCGCCGTTATCCTGTTGGTCCGAGTTCACATCGGCCAGCTCCGGCAGGGCCGCCAGCGCTTTACGGATTTTCGGCTCCCACTCGCGCAGGGCGGCCAGATCGTCTGACAAAAGGGTGTACTGATAGCTGGCGTTAGCCTGACGCCCACCGACGCGGATATCCTGAACGGCCATCAAAAACAGATTCGCGCCCGGCTCTTTGGCGAGCTTCACGCGCAGGCGGTCGATCACCTGCTGCGCCGTTTCGTTGCGCTCGCCGCGTGCTTTCAGGGTGATAAACATCATCCCGCTGTTAACGCGCGAACCGCCGGTAAAGCCCGTCACGTTATCGACGGCAGGATCTTCCCGGATGATCTTCATGAAATCCTGCAGCTTCACGCGCATCGCCTGGAATGAAATGCTCTGGTCCGCCTGAATCCCGCCCATCAGCACGCCTGTGTCCTGCTCGGGGAAAAAGGTTTTCGGAATGCTGATGTACATCCAGACGTTGAGTGCGATGGTACCCACCAGCACAAAACCGACAATTCGCGTATGGTTCAGCACCCATTTCAGTGACTTGCCGTAACCCTCCTGCATCGCCACCAGCAGGCGGCCAACGCCTTTTTTACGCGGCTGGGAATGGGGCTTGCTGCGCTTAAGCATCCAGCCGCACATCATCGGCGTCAGGGTCAGGGAGATCACCAGCGAAATACCTATGGCGACAGAAAGTGTGACGGCGAACTCGCGCAATAAACGCCCCGGCAGCCCGCCCATCAGCAGCAGCGGCAGAAATACCGCCACCAGCGACAGGCTCATGGAGAGCACCGTAAAGCCCACTTCGCGCGTCCCCTGAAGCGCGGCCTGCAACGGTTTCATCCCCGCTTCCAGATGGCGCGAAATATTTTCCAGCACCACGATGGCGTCATCGACCACGAATCCGGTGGCGATAGTCAGGGCCATCAGCGACAGGTTGTTAAGACTAAATCCGCACAGGTACATGGCGGCGAAGGTACCAATCAGCGATACGGGCACCGCCACGGCAGGGATCAGCGTCGCGCGACCGGAGCGCAGGAACAGGAACACCACCAGGATAACCAGCCCGACGGAGATAATCAGCGTCTGCTCGACCTCTTCCAGCGAGGCGCGAATAGTCGGGGAGCGATCCTGGGCGATTTGCAGATCGATCGCCGCCGGAATTGTCTCCTGCAGTTCCGGCAGGCGCTCGCGAATGCTGTTCACCGTCTGGATGATATTGGCTTCCGGCAGTTTGCGGATCATCAGCAAAATTGCCGGTTTGGCGTTCGTCATCCCGGCGTTACGCACGTCCTGCACCGAGTCGGTGACACTGGCCACATCGCTTAAACGCACCGCCGCGCCGTTGTTGTAGTGAATAATCAGCGGCTGATATTCCGCCGCGGTTTTTAGCTCGTCGTTGGTCTGGATCTGCCAGCGATGGCTGCTGTCCTCTATCGCCCCCTGCGGCCTGCGCACGTTGGCATTGCTGATGGCGCTGCGCACATCATCCAGCGAGACGCCCTGGTTAAACAGCGCTTGCGGGTTCAGGCCCACGCGCACCGCGGGCAGGGAGCTGCCACCGACATCGACGTCGCCGACGCCGTCGATCTGGGCGATGGTCTGTGCCAGCTGCGTCGAGGCGAAATCGTACAGTTCGCCCTGGGAGTAGGTGTCTGATGTCAGCGTCAGAATCATGATCGGCGCATCGGACGGGTTGGCTTTGCGATAGGTCGGCCGGCTCGGCATGCCGCTGGGCAGCAGGCTTTGCGCGGCGTTGATGGCGGCCTGCACGTCGCGGGCGGCGCCATTGATATCGCGATCAAAGTTGAATTCCAGAATGATTCGCGTGCTGCCGAGGGAACTGCTGGAGGTCATTTCACTGACGCCCGCAATGCGCCCGAGAGAGCGCTCAAGCGGCGTGGCCACCGACGAGGCCATCGTTTCTGGCGACGCGCCGGGCAGGGAGGCGCTGATCATGATCACCGGGAAATCCACCTGCGGCAGCGGGGCCACCGGCAGCAGCCGGAAGCCGAGCACGCCGCACAGGGTGATGGCGAGGGAGATCAAAATCGTTGCCACTGGGCGGTAAATGAAGAGGGCGAAAAACTTCACTTACGCCTCCTCTTCACGTTTCGGGAAGCGCGCTTTGAGCCTCAGCGCCAGGCTGTCAAACAGCAGGTAAATCACCGGCGTGGTGAACAGCGTCAGCACCTGGCTTACCAGCAAACCGCCGACCATACCGATCCCCAGCGGACGGCGCAATTCCGCACCGACGCCGGTACTGAGCATCAGCGGCAGTGCGCCAAGCAGGGCGGCCATGGTGGTCATCAGGATCGGGCGAAAACGCAGCAGGCAGGCCTGGAAAATGGCCTCGCGCGGGGCCATGCCCTGTTCGCGCTCGGCGGCAAGGGCGAAGTCGATCATCATGATGGCGTTTTTCTTGACGATGCCGATCAGCAAAATAATGCCGATAATCGCAATCACATCCAGCTCACTGCCCGACAGCATCAGCGCCAGCAGCGCGCCCACGCCCGCCGTGGGCAGGGTGGAGAGGATCGTCACCGGATGGATAAAGCTCTCGTACAGTACGCCGAGCACGATATACATCGCCACGACCGCCGCCACGATAAGCCAGATGGTGTTCCCGAGTGCGGCCTGGAACGCCAGGGTGCTGCCCTGGAACTGGGTCTGGATATCCGTCGGGAAGCTGAGGGTTTTCTCGGCGTTAAGAATGGACTCCACCGCTTCCCCGAGGGAGTAATTGTCCGGCACGTTAAACGAAATGGTGGTGGACGGGAACTGATCGAGATGGTTGATGGAGAGCGGCGTAAAGCGCTGCTCGACGGTGGCAATTGCGTTCAGCGGCACCATCCCGCCGTCTTTGCTGGTCAGGCGAATCGAATCCAGCGCCGCAAGGCCCGGCGTCTGTTCGGTGTTGTGCTCCAGCACCACGCGATACTGGTTGGCCTGGGTGTAAATCGTGGAGATCAGGCGCTGGCCGAAGGCGTTGTACAGCGCGTTATCCACATCGGCCATGGAAATGCCCAGACGGCTGGCGGTGTCACGGTTAACGTTGACGTAGGCAGCCAGCCCCTGATCCTGCCAGTCGCTGCTCACGTCCGACAGCTGCGGCAGTTCCTGGAGCTTACTGACCAGTTGTGGAACCCAGGTGCTGAGCGCCTCCAGACTGGTGGCCTGCAGGGTGAACTGGTACTGGGTGCGGCTGACGGTGGTATCGATGGTCAAATCCTGAGTCGGCTGGAGGTACAGCTCGACACCTGGCACTCTCGCCACCGCATTTTGCAGCCGTTCGATCACGGTATTCACCCGATCGTCGCGGTCGTCCAGCGGTTTGAGATTGATCTGCAGGCGAGCGCTGTTCAGCGACGGATTGGTGCCGTCGACGCCGACAAACGACGTCAGGCTCTCGACCGCCGGATCTTTCATGATCACCTCGGACACCTGCTGCTGGCGCTGGGCCATGCTGGCGAAGGAGACGGACTGCTGTGCCTGCAGCGTACCCTGAATAATGCCGTTATCCTGAATCGGGAAGAAGCCTTTCGGGATCATCACCCACAGCAGCACGCTCAGGGCCAGCGTTCCCAGCGCGACGCTCAACGTCGCCCACGGGTGATTGAGCACTTTGGTCAGCATCCGGCCATAGGCCGCAATCACGCGTTCAAACAGGCGCTCGGAGGCGCGAGAAAAACGGTTTTGCTTGCGCAGGGATTCCGCGCTCAGCATGCGGGCGCACATCATCGGCGTCAGCGTCAGGGAGACCACGGCGGAGATGAGAATCGCCACTGCCAGGGTGACGGCAAATTCGCGGAACAGACGGCCAACGATATCGCCCATAAACAGCAGCGGGATCAGCACCGCAATCAGCGAGAAGGTGAGGGAGATAATGGTAAAGCCGATCTCGCCTGCGCCTTTTAGCGCTGCGGCCAGCGGCTTCTCACCTTTTTCGATATAGCGCGAAATGTTCTCGATGACCACGATTGCATCATCGACCACGAACCCGGTGGCGATGGTGAGCGCCATCAGGGTGAGGTTGTTGATGGAGAAATCGAGGAACACCATTACCGCAAAGGTCCCGACCAGCGACAGCGGAACGGCGACGGCAGGGATAATGGTCGCCGGAACGTTACGCAGGAAGACGTAAATAATCATCACCACCAGCGCAATCGCCAGCATCAGCTCGAACTGAGTGTCGCTGACGGAGGCGCGGATATTGGTGGTGCGATCCGACAGGACCTTGACGCTCACCGATTTCGGCAGGCTTTCGATCAGCTGCGGCAACATGGTGCGAATGCTGTCGGCGGTGTCGATAATGTTCGCGCCCGGCTGGCGCTGGACGTTCATCACAATCGCCTGCTGTTTGTTGGCCCATGCGCCGAGCCAGCTGTTTTCTGCGCCTTGCTCTACGGTTGCCACATCGCCGAGGCGAATGGGGGCGCCGTTCTGGTATGCCACAATCAACTGACGATACTCGTCGGCGGACTGCATCTGGTCGTTAGCCGAGAGCGTGACGGCGCGCGTTGGGCCGTCCAGCGAGCCTTTTGCCGAGTTGACGTTGGCGCTGCTGATGGCGGTGCGGATGGTTTCGCTGGTCAATCCGAGGGCGGCAATCGCCTGGGCGTTCAGTTTCACGCGCACGGCCGGACGCTGACCACCGGAGAGCGTCACCAGCCCGACGCCGGAGACCTGGGAGATCTTCTGCGCCACGCGCGTTTCCACCATATCTTCCACCTGTGTCATCGGCATGGCGGAGGAGGTGACGGCGAGGGTCATGATCGGTGGATCCGCCGGATTGACCTTGCTGTAAACCGGTGGATTGGGCAGGTCGGAGGGCAGCAGATTAGTGGCTGCGTTAATCGCCGCCTGCACTTCCTGCTCGGCCACGTCGAGAGGCAGGGTGAGCTGGAATTGCAGCGTCACCACCGACGCGCCGCCGGAGCTTTGCGATGACATCTGTTTCAGGCCCGACATCTGCCCAAACTGGCGCTCCAGCGGGGCAGTGATCGCCGACGTCACCACATCCGGGCTGGCGCCAGGATAGAGGGTGATGACCTGAATCGTTGGATAATCCACTTCGGGCAGGGCCGACACGGGCAGGAAGCGATAGCCGATAATCCCTGCCAGCAGGATCGCCACCATCAGCAGCGTGGTGGCGACGGGGCGTAAAATGAACAGGCGTGATGGCCCACCTGTGGAGCTGGGTGGCAATACCTGCATCAGGACGCCGCTCCCTGTTTTACGTGTTCACGTTTAGCCGGTTTTTCGCTGGTGGCCGTATCCGTGTGTGCTTCAACGACTTCGACTTTGGCCCCTTCGGTCAGACGGTCGATCCCGTCCGTTACCACACGATCGCCTGCGGAAAGGCCCGCACTGATGACGACGGTCTGGCTGTCCTGAATGCCCGGTTTCACCAGATGTTTGCTGACTTTATTGTCACTGTTCAGTACCCAAACAAAGTTGCCTTCGTTGCCCATTTGCAGCGCCGCCGTTGGGATCACCACCGCATTTTCTTCGGTAGCGACCAGCATGCGCGCGTTGACGAACTGGTTCGGGAACAGGGCGTCATCCTGATTGGTAAAGCGGGCTTTAAGCTTAATGGTGCCGGTGGTGGTATCGATCTGGTTATCCAGGCTCAATAGTTGGCCGTCGCTCAGCTTGGCTTTGTTCGCGCGATCCCAGGCTTCTACCGCCAGCGTCTGGCCGTTTTTTTGCGCCTGAACGACGGTGGCGATTTCGCTTTCCGGCAGGGTGAAGACGAGATCAATTGGATGCGTTTGGGTGAGCACCACGATGCCGGTGGTGTCGCCGCTGGAAATCTGGTTGCCGATATCGACCTGTTTCAGGCCGACGCGACCGTCAATCGGCGCGGTAATGCGGCTCCAGTCGAGCTGCAATTGTGCGCTGGCAACAGCGGCTTCATCCGCTTTAATGGTGCCCTGGGCTTCGCTCACCAGCGACTGCTGCGTGTCCAGCTCCTGACGGGAAACGAGGTTGGTTTTCACCAGTTGCTGATAACGTGCCAGATCGCGCTGGGCGTTGGCAAGCGTTGCTTTATCTTTGGCGAGCTGGCCTTGCGCCTGCGCGAGGGCCACTTTGAACTGGCTCGGATCGATTTCAGCCAGCAGATCGCCAGCTTTGACCTGTTGGCCTTCCTGGAAGTGGATCGCCATCAGCTGTCCATCGACGCGGCTGCGCACGGTTACTGTGTTTGCGGCGGTGACCGTCCCAAGACCGGTGAGATAACGAGGAACCGATTTGCTGACAGCGGTCGCGGCCTGTACCGGGGCAAGCGCGCCACCGCGCATGCCGTGGCGTCCACCGCCCGCAGGGCGTTGCGTCTGGCCCTTAGCGCCTGCCGGAGCGGCACTCTGCGCCGATTGATTGTGCCAGTACCACGCGGCGGCAAGGGCCACCACAATGACACCGACGGCGATTGCCCAGCGGAATTTTTTGCTGCCTTTCATCGTTATACGTTCTCTTCCTGAAACACTTCGGGGAATGATACTAGTTTAGTCAGGCAACGCAGTGGAATAATGGAGGAAATATGAAAGACTGTCTGGATTTGTCTGAGAGATAAAAGCAAAACGGCAACCTGAGCTGCCGTTTTGAGGATTTCTCGCTCTTACCGGGCGCGGGGGGAGGGCATCAGCCCACACAGACCCCGACAAATATCAGCTGAACATCACCTTCGCCCAGCGTGCCAGCCCGGCGGTGACGGAGCCAAAATCATCGCCACCGGCAATCGGAATGCCCGGCAACTGTTCTGCCAGCGCTTTCTTGATCAGCGGTGAACGTGCGCTACCGCCCGTCAGGTAGATCACATCCGGCTTCTCGTTACCGTTTTCCAGCGCCAGCTGGACCTGCTCCAGAATGCGCTGCAGCGGCTGCGACAGCGCCGTCTCAAGCCCATGCTGAGAAATCGCGGTCGCCAGTTCATCGCTGATAAACGGCAGCGTGACGGCGTGCTCGGTCGCATCGGAGAGGGCAATTTTGCTCTCTTCCGCACTGCGCACCACACGGTAGCTCAGACGTTGACGCCAGACTTTATGCAGCAGGGCCACTTTGTCGCCGTCCTGGGCGTCACGCACCAGGTCGTTCAGGAAGCGTCCGTTAGCGGTACTGTAGAAATCGCTCTGCGCCGGAACGTCGTTAATCGCGACGGCATTCCACCACGGCAGAATCGGCAGGGCGGTCCCTTTTTCTGTTTGCCCGCCCATACCGAGCAGCGGCATCAGGCTTTTAAATGCCAGGGCGATATCCAGATCGTTACCGCCTACGCGGCAACCGCTGTGCCCTAACAGGCTGTTTTCGCGGTCGCGGCGCTGGTGCCATTGTGGCCCCATCAGCAGCAGGGAGCAGTCGGTAGTACCCCCACCGATATCCACCACCAGCACACGTTTCTCTTCGCGCAGTGTCGCTTCAAAATCCAGACCCGCAGCGACCGGCTCATACTGAAACACAACGTCGCGGAAACCGGCGCGATGGGCCGCGCGCTCAAGAATACCCTGCGCCTGCTGGTTGGCTTCATCGCCGCCCAGCCCCTGGAAGTTAATCGGACGGCCAATGACGGCCTGGGTGATCGCGTCCGACACCTGCGTCTGCGCCTGGTTGCGAATGTGCAGCATCATCGCACACACCAGATCTTCAAACAGGGCTACCTGCTGCGGCTTAAGCCCGCTGGCACCGAGGAAGGATTTGGGGGATTTAACGAAGTAAACTTCTTCCGGATCTTCAATGTACTGCGCAAGAGAGGACAAGCCAAACTGTACGCTGGACGGCGTGACGTCGATATCTTCGTCGCGGTTGAAATTCACGGCACGACGCAGTAACGCCTGCGTCTCTGTGGCAGTCGCCGGAACCTGATGGTGGCGATACAGCCATTCGCTCACGGCTTCGCGCGTCGGCGCGCACAGCATCGACGGCAGCAGCGAGCTCTCTTTTTCCATTTTCAGCAGACGTGGCGTGTTGTCATCCATCACCGCCACAGAGCAGTTTGCCGTACCGTAGTCAAAACCAATAAACACTGACGTAATCCCCATGCCGTTGAGAAGGGGCGAGACTTTAGCGAAATGTCTCGCTCACGACAACAGGAATATGAAAGCAAGGCACGCCGCGTAAGGTCGGGTTATGCTGTGAAGACAACAAAAGGAGCGATGATGTACACCCTGAACTGGCAACCCCCCTACGACTGGCAATGGATGTTTGGCTTTCTTGGCGCGCGTGCGGTCGCGGGCGTGGAGACCGTGACGGATACCTATTACGAGCGCAGTTTCACCTGCGACGGCCATCAGGGGCTGTTTCGGGTCACGCCATCGCTGGCGGATTGCACCCTGCAGGTCACGCTCAGCGAAGGGCTGGTGCCGGTCGCACAAAACTGCCTGGCGCGTATCGAACGCCTGTTCGATCTCTCCTGCAATCCGCAGCACATCGCTGCCACGCTGGGTGAGCTGGGCGCAGCACGTCCCGGATTACGCCTGCCGGGGGCGATGGATGCGTACGAACAGGGTGTGCGGGCGATTCTCGGGCAGCTGGTGAGCGTGTCGATGGCGGCGAAACTCGCGGCGCGCGTGGTCGCGCTCTGCGGCGAACCGCTGAAAGGATTCCCGGAATACACCTGCTTTCCGACCCCGGCGGCCCTGGCTGCTGCCGATCCGCTGGCGCTCAAGGCGCTGGGGATGCCGGTGAAACGTGCGGAGTCGCTGATTCACCTTGCGCAGTCGGTCGTTGACGGCACTTTTCCGCTCCAGCCGCCGGAAGATATTGAGAGCGGAATGAAGGCGCTTCAGGCGCGGCCCGGGATCGGGCGCTGGACGGCTAACTACTTAGCCCTGCGCGGCTGGCAGGCGAAAGATGTGTTCTTGCCGGATGATTATCTGATCAAACAGCGCTTCGCCGGCATGACGCCAGCGCAGATCCGCAAGTATGCGCTGCGCTGGCAGCCGTGGCGGTCTTATGCGCTGCTCCATATCTGGTATACGGAAAACTGGGCACCCTCAGTTGATAGCGAAATAACTGGTGTTGAGCAGTAGCTCCAGCGGCTGCGGTTCGGCAATGGAATCGCCATAGATGAAGTCGATGCCAATGCCGGAAAGGGTATCCATCATCAGCGGCTGATTGCTCGGCCCGGCAATGGTTTTCATTCCCAGCCGCTGGGCGTGGCCCTGGATAATGGTCACCATCATTTCGTCCATCAGATTACCGTGGACGTTGGTCACCAGCTCCGGGTCCAGCAGCAGGTAATCCGCCATGTGGGCGCTCAGGTGGTTAAAGATGTCCATATCGCGCCCGACCTGGCTCAAAATAATGCGGCAACCGGCCTGACGCAGTTTTTGCAGCCCGTCCTGAATCGTCGCATCCTGGTTTTGCAGGGTTTCGACCGGGATCACCAGATGCAACAGGCGCCCTGGCAGTGGGCTTTTCTCCAGCAAATCGAGCAGTTCATTCACCAGCGTCGAGCTGGACATCCCTTCAGGCGAGAGCGGCAGCGCCACACCCATCCCTTTATTGGCTACCTGAACGGCAAAGGCGCGGAAAAATTCCTGGAAAATACGACGATCGAGGGCGTGCAGCAGATCCGGCTCTGCCAGCCCCGAGCGGAACGCGTGTTCTTCGAGCACTTCGCCCTGACTGGTCCACAGCCGCAGGGAGACCAGCCAGAAGTTGCTGCTCTCCGGAATGCGCGGCGACGCGACGCTGCGGCCAATCATCAGCAGATGGTTGTCTTTGATCATGTGCCATTGCTCATCCAGCGACATCATGCTGCGCGCGCTGTGAATTCTCTCCTGCTGCGGTTCGTACACCGTTACCACGCCGCGACCGTTGTTTTTCGAGGCGTAGCAGGCGATATCAGCCTGGGACATGACTTCTGCGGCCAGGCTGTTGGTGTCGTCAATCAGCGTGATCCCGGCACTGGCGCCGATGCGGTGCAGGCGACCTTCCCACATGAAGTGGTAATCGTTGATGGCATGAATAATTCGGCCCGCGATATAGCGTGCGCTCTCGACGTTACAGTCCGGCAGCAGCAGGCCAAATTCATCGCCGCCCAGTCGCGCCAGCACGTCGCTTGAGCGCAGCATACTCAGCATCAGAGACGACAGTTCGCGCAGCAGGGCGTCGCCCGCCGCGTGGCCTGCGGTGTCGTTCACCGCTTTGAAGCGGTCGAGATCGATAAAGACCAGCGCGTGGCGCTGATGGGTGTCATGCACGGTTTGCAGCAGACGCTTGAGATGGCTTTCAAAGCTGACGCGGTTCGCCAGGTGGGTGAGGGCGTCGTGAGAGGCGCTGTAGCTTAGCTGACGCAGCATTTTGCGCGACTCGGTGACGTCCTGAATGACCAGCACCGAGCCGATATTCTGCCCGTCGAGGGTGCTCAGCGGCGTGATGCTGTAGTGAATATCGAAGCTGCCGCTATTGCGGCTGTGCAGGACCACATCCTGATTAATATCAGAACGTGACATATCGCCGCTGTGAATATTTTCCATCGGCGGGCCGTTCTCGCCGAAGGTAATGTGCAGTACGTTGAGGATGGGCTGTCCCATCGCTTCCTGCTGCGTCCAGCCGCTCATTTTCTCCGCGACCGGGTTCATAAAGGTGACGTGCATATCGATATCGGTACACAGCACCGCCTCGCCGATAGAGTCGAGGGTGATATGCAGACGCTCTTTTTCCTGGAACAGGGCTTCGTTAAGTTCTTTAACTTCAGTCATGTCCATATTGATGCCGAGCAGGCGTTCGACTTCGCCCTGCTTGTTGAGCACCCGATTCGCCAGCGAGCGGATATGACGCACACCCTCTTTGACGCGTATGCGGAATTCGAGCTTAAACGGCACGCGCGCCATCAGGGCATCGCGGATCACCTGTTCAGCATGCTCGCGATCCTCCGGAAGCATGCTCTCGTGCCACAGCTGCCAGGTCGGTTTGATATGCGACGGAATCTCGTACATCTCGAACATACGTTTGTCCCAGCTGATCACATCCGGCTGTAAATCCCACTCCCAGATACCGATGCCGCCCGCTTCGTTCGCGAGCGTAATACGCTCCATCAGGCGCTTATTGACCCACTCGGTGTGCTTGAGGTCGTTGATATCTTCGATTTGCGCGATGAAATAGAGCGGGGAGCCGTCCGTATGACGTACCACGGAGACCGTCAGCAGCGCCCAGACCACCTCGCCGTTGCGGGTGTAGTAGCGCTTTTCCATTGAATAGCTGTTGATGTCGCCACGTACCAGATCTTCCAGGCTTTTCAGGTCGGAATTTAAATCTTCCGGCCAGGTCAATTGCTGGAAAGTCAGGGCCTGCAGCTCAGGCTGAGAGTAGCCAAGGAACTGGCACAGCGCCTTGTTTGCCTGCAGCCACTGCCCTTCAATGCCCACCAGCGCCATGCCGATGGCGGAATACTCCATCGCATTACGAAAACGTTCTTCACTCTCGGTGATGTGCTTGCGCTCGGCGCGAAAGGCGTACATCACCATGGTCATCACGTTCGCCGGCAGGAGCATCATCAGGAAGGGCAGCCAGGGAGCGTTGAGCATCACGTCGGTGTTCTGGGGCGTGAGCAACGCCGGTTTGGTCGCAATCATCAGCGACACCATCATCACCGTCACCAGAAAGACGAGGAACGCCTCCATGCGCGGTAGACGCACGGCGCTCCACATCAGTAATACAATTACGCAGGTAAATGGCCAGGGCAGGAAAGTGATCGACACCCAGCACAGCACCAGCGTGACCGCCATAGTGAGCAGGGTTTCCAGCAGCAGTTTCGGGTTGCGGTGGCGCAGTAAATAGTGCGGTTTAAACAGCAGACCGAGCGGAACTAGCGCCAGCGCGCCGATAGATTCTGAAAGCACCCACACAAAAAAGTTACGCAGCGGCTCGGCGCTGGGGACCAGCAGCCAGGCCAGAACGCCGCCCAACAGCGGCGGCACAACGGCGCTGCCTATCGCCAGACGAATCCAGTCGCTAAGATTTTTAAGCGGGTTATACCAGGGCAATAGTTTGCGCAGCAGCAGCGCGCCGACGCACGCTTCGATCACGTTGATGGCCGTGTACCAGAAACTGAGGGTTTCCCAGGAAAACAGCATCCATGAGGCAAGAATGTTACCAAACGAGCAGGCGAGGGCGATTCCTGGCCACATCTTTCCGGCGTGGCGATAGAAGGCGACCATCATGATCGACGTCGGGAACCATAACGGTGCCAGTAAAGTACCGAAACGCGTCAGCTCGAGCGAGAAAAGGGTAAAGATGAAGGTCACCAGACCAAGACTGACAAGCCGTAGTAAAGGATGTGGGGTAGTCACCAAAACATGCTGGTATTGTTTATTCATTACCGCTTTATCCAGAGACGCCATGCTGCCAGGAACAAGGTCCGCACGAATGAGAATTTTAATTTGGATTATGCTAGTACAAACAATTTACAATTCATATGCCGACTGCTCATAATTTGTCATCATAGAGTTATTAAATACTTAGTCTGCAGAAATTTCAGGTTTAACGCGTTAAAAATGACCGTTAAAATTTCGGTCAGGGCGAAAAGAGGGATTTGGAATGACTCTCGCATTACCTGCCCTTTCCACTAGTATCAGGCACGCGAAATCCCTATAATTGCCGCGTTTGACGCTCAGGCGTCGTCCTTCCTTTACATCCAGGTTAATCAGGTCGCTAAATTTATGACTGATAAGTCTCATCAGTGCGTCATCATAGGCATCGCCGGCGCATCAGCTTCAGGTAAAAGTCTTATTGCCAGTACGCTTTATCGCGAACTGCGCGAACAAGTTGGTGATGAGCACATCGGCGTCATTCCCGAAGACAGCTACTATAAAGATCAATCCCATCTGTCGATGGAAGAACGCGTAAAAACGAATTACGACCATCCTAATGCCATGGATCACAGCCTGCTGTTCCAGCATTTGCAAATGATCAAAAGCGGCACGCCTATCGATCTGCCGGTCTATAGCTATGTCGACCACACGCGTACGCAAGAAACGATTCACATTGAACCGAAAAAGGTCATCATTCTGGAAGGCATCCTGCTGCTGACCGATGCGCGCTTGCGCGAAGCGATGAACTTCTCGATTTTCGTCGACACGCCGCTGGACATCTGTCTGATGCGTCGTATCAAGCGCGACGTGAACGAGCGTGGTCGTTCGATGGACTCTGTGATGGCGCAGTATCAGAAAACCGTACGTCCGATGTTCCTGCAGTTTATCGAACCGTCCAAACAGTACGCTGATATCATCGTGCCGCGCGGGGGTAAAAACCGCATTGCTATCGATATCCTGAAAGCGAAAATTAGCCAGTTTTTTGAATAATACGCCCGAATTGTGTACCGTTCAGAGATAACCGGGTTTGCCCTGAAGCCAGTGCGGTTTCAGGGTTTGATGCACGAAAGGAGAAAGTGTCATGCGTCTTTGTGACCGAGATATAGAAGCCTGGCTGGATGAAGGGCGTCTGTCTATCACCCCGCGTCCGCCAGTAGAACGCATTAACGGTGTCACCGTTGATGTGCGTTTGGGCAATAAATTCCGTACTTTCAGCGGCCACACCGCACCTTTTATTGATTTGAGCGGACCGAAAGACGAAGTCAGCGCCGCGCTCGATCGCGTCATGAGCGATGAAATTGTGCTGGCGGAAGGCGACGCTTTCTATCTGCACCCGGGCGAACTGGCGCTGGCGGTGACCTATGAATCCGTGACGCTGCCTGCCGATCTGGTCGGCTGGCTCGATGGCCGCTCGTCTTTGGCGCGTCTGGGGCTGATGGTGCACGTCACCGCGCACCGTATCGATCCCGGCTGGTCTGGCCGTATCGTGCTTGAGTTCTTCAATGCCGGTAAATTACCGCTGGCGTTGCGCCCTGGCATGATGATTGGTGCACTGAGCTTCGAGCCGCTGACCGGCCCGGCCGAGCGCCCTTACAACCGCCGTCAGGACGCGAAGTACCGCGACCAGCAGGGTGCGGTTGCCAGTCGTATTGATAAAGACTGATTTAGGCTTCATCGAGGATGCCATGAGAAGAGTTCTTACAACGCTGATGATTTTGCTGGTGGTGCTGGTTGCTGGCCTTTCAGCGTTGGTTCTGCTGGTTAACCCCAATGATTTCCGCGCCTACATGGTCCGCCAGGTCGAAGCTCGAAGCGGGTATGAACTGAAGCTGGATGGGCCTCTTCGCTGGCACGTCTGGCCGCAGCTCAGCATTCTGTCTGGCCGCATGTCACTGACTGCACCGGGCGCCGCTTTGCCGGTGGTCTCTGCTGACAATATGCGTCTGGACGTCGCCTTAATGCCGCTGCTTTCGCACCAGCTACAGGTGCGTCAGGTGATGTTGAAAGGTGCTGTCATTCAGCTGACGCCGCAAACAGAAGCCGTCCGCAAGCCGGGTGAGCCTGTCGCCCCTCGCGCTAATTCACTCCCCGACGTCCCCGAAGATGCGGGCTGGTCATTTGATATCGCCAGTCTGAAAGTGGCGGACAGCGTGCTGGTCTTCCAGCATGAGGATGACGACCAGGTCACCGTACGCAACATCAATCTGACGATGGAACAGGACCCGCATCATCTGGCGACGGTCGATTTTTCAGGTCGCATTAATCGCAATCAGCGTGACCTGACTCTGTCGCTAAATGCCCGCGTCAACGCGTCGGACTACCCGCATCAACTTACCGCCGATATTCAACAGCTGAACTGGCAACTCGCTGGCGCCGATCTCCCGACGCAAGGGATCACCGGCCAGGGCACGCTGCAGGCGATGTGGCGTGAAGAGCAAAAACAGCTTGAGCTGAATAATCTCAACCTGCAGGCGAATGACAGTTCATTAAAAGGTCGTGCCAGCGTTCTGCTGGGCGAAGAGCCGAAATGGGTCTTTGATCTTCAGTTCGACAAGCTCAACCTGGAAAATCTGTTGCCTCCGCAGCCGGTCCCGGCGAAAGAGGGTGACGACGCTCAGGCACCCGGACTGCCGAAACAGATGCGACCGGTTATTGCGTCAAACGTCGACGCGCCAGACTACAACGGGCTGCGCAGCTTTACGGCGGATATTCTGCTTAAAGCCAACGCAGTGCGCTGGCGGGGCATCGACTTCACGAACGTCAGTAGCCAGATGCTGAACCACAACGGTTTACTGGTCATTTCCGAGCTAAGCGGTCAGATGGGGGCGGGGCATATTTCTCTGCCTGGCATGCTGGACGTGCGTAAGGATATGGCGAAGGCCGAGTTCCAGCCGCGTCTTGAGAACATCGAGATTGGCACTATCCTCAAAGCCTTCGATTACCCTATCGCGCTGACCGGTAATCTGACCATGGCGGGGGATTTCTCCGGCGATAAGATAGACGCTGACGCCTTCCGTCACAGCTGGCAGGGGCAGGCGCACGTTGACCTCGCCAACAGCCGCATGGAAGGGCTGAACTTCCAGCAGCTGGTGCAGCAGGCCGTCGAGCGCAGCAGCAATGTCAAAGCCAAAGAGAACTTCGACAGCGCGACAAAACTTGACACCTTTACCACCGATCTGACGCTCGACAACGGGCAGCTCACGCTTGATGACATGCAGGGGCAATCCTCGATGCTGGCGGTCACGGGTAAAGGCACAATGGATCTGGTGAAAGAGACGACGGATACGCGCTTTAATGTCCGCGTGATGTCCGGCTGGGAAGGCGAAGGCCCGCTGATTGATGTCCTGAAAGAGACGGCTATCCCGCTCAACGTTTACGGCAGATGGCAGGAGCTGAATTATAGTCTTCAGGTTGACCAGATCCTGCGTAAACATCTGCAGGATGAAGCGAAACGCCGTCTGAATGAGTGGGCGGATAAGAATAAAGATTCGCAGAATAGCAAAGATGTGAAGAAGCTTTTAGATAAGCTCTGATCCAATCATCCCCCTCTCCTTAAACGGGAGAGGGGGATAAGAAGAGATCAAACCTCAAAATCCAAATCGTCCTCCCCACGCAGGGGTATCAGCTGCACTTTCTGCACGCGATGACTCTCCACCTGCAGCGTCTTCAGCACATATTCCCCGACCTGAACCTCTTCACCCGGCTGCGGAATGCGCTGTAAGTATTCCATCAGCAGACCGGCGATCGTGTGGTATTCGCGCTTCTCATCCAGCGGCAATGGAACGTACTGCACCAGATCTTCCAGTGGCATATGACCATTGGCAGTCCAGGACCCATCGGCATTTTTCTGGATGTCGTGGCGGGCGTCGATCTCATCCACTTCGTTAGGCAAATTACCGGCGATGGTTTCCATCACGTCGCTCAGCGTCACCAGCCCTTCAACGGAGCCAAACTCATCGACCACAAAGGCAAAGTGGGTGCGCGCGTTGCGGAACTGTTCTAGCGCCGAAAGCAGCGGCAGGGTTTCCGGGAACACCAGCGGCTGGCGGATCAGCGCACGTAAATCCAGTGGCTCACCGCGCAGGGACTGCTGGAGCAGGTCAATGACGTGCACCACCCCAAGCAGACCTTCCTCATCATCACCGCCGGTCACCACCACGCGAGTGTGCTGGTTTTTATCCAGCAGGGCGCGGATCTGTGCTTCCGGCGAATTCAGGTCGATATGTTCGATATCGTGGCGCGACGTCATGATACTGCTCACCGAGCGCTGGTTAAGATTGAGCACGCGCTCAATCATCCGCCGCTCCTGCGGGTTAAAGATCTGGCTGTCGTCGTGATCGGCAAGCAGCGACGCCGACTCTGCATCCAGCTCGGCGTCCTCTTTCTTACCGCTGAGCAGACGCAGAACGGTCTCTGCCGTGCGCTGACGCAAGGTCTGATTGGCAGAGAGAAAACGGCGGCGGTTGAAAATCGCCAGCTGGTTCAGGGATTCAATAATCACCGAGAAACCGATCGCCGCGTACAGATAGCCTTTTGGAATATGGAAGCCAAAGCCGTCTGCGACCAGGCTAAAGCCGATCATCAGCAGGAAGCTCAGACACAAAATCACAATTGTCGGATGGCTGTTCACAAAGCGCGTCAGGGCCTTGCTCGCCATCACCATCAGCGTGATGGCAATAATTACCGCCGCCATCATGACGGCCAGATGATCAACCATCCCCACGGCGGTAATCACGGAATCCAGCGAGAAGACCGCGTCCAGCACCACGATTTGCGCGACCACGGGCCAGAACTTCGCCCCACGACGCTGGGTGGGGTTCTCGCTGTCTTTCCCTTCTAGCCGTTCGTTCAGCTCAACGGTGGCTTTGAACAGCAGGAACAGGCCGCCAAACAGCATGATCACGTCACGGGCGCTAAAGCTCAGGCCGTGGAACGAGAAGAGGGGAGTGGTCAGGGTGACCAGCCAGGAGATCGAAGCCAGTAACAGCAAACGCATCACCATCGCCAACAGCAAACCGGTAACGCGTGCGCGGTCGCGCTGCGCCGGGGGCAATTTTTCGGCGAGGATGGCAATAAAGACCAGGTTATCGATGCCAAGCACTAATTCGATGACGACCAGCGTCACCAGCCCGGCCCAGATTGATGGATCGGCAATCCATTCCATAGTAATAGCAGTACCTCTGAAGATATGACATTTGTCACACTTCGATCATGGATAAAGCTGGCTAAAATTGCAATGACTGCTTGAGATTTCTCTTAATGAAAGCGAGGGAAATAGCCACGGCGATTAACCCTGTTATTTCTATAAGAAAGTGAAATTATCCGGTTAAGCGGATAATTAGGAAATATCGCATGAAATGTTTTATGTCCGTATTTTGTCAATATAAAGAAATTCCTAAAACCATAAAACTTTGCGCTTAATATTATTCTTAAAAACCAATAATAGGACGGTTGTCTCCTTGCCTGCTATTAGGTTAGCTGCAACAATTCTCCAGGCATCAAATGTTAAATCTTCTTGCTGCTATTTATGTAACGGTCTTAAGAGCGAACATTCATTACCGCTCAGGCATTGAAAATGCCGGATATATTTATCCTGCAAGACCTAATTTTAGAGGGTGTCTATCCATAATACATTGTTTCGTCAGTGGATTGGTAACTGAAAGCCAAGGGCGGTAGCGTGCCTGAAAGCGTGTGAATCAGCCTCGATTATTCTGTCAATAGCCAATGGATGAATAAGCGTTTTTTAGGATTGATGCCAGTTATATTTCTATTTTATTAACTGCATTCTGATTGCCTAAACAACCCGCGCTTATTTAAATTGCACAGGATAATTACTCTGCCAAAGTGATAAATAATCAATGATGAAATCCAAAATGAAATTGATGCCATTATTGGTGTCTGTGACCTTGATGAGTGGTTGTACGGTCTTTCCCGGCAGCAATATGTCAACAATGGGCAAGGATGTGATCAAGCAACAGGATGCTGATTTTGATCTCGACAAAATGGTGAATGTTTATCCATTAACGCCGCGTATCGTCGAACAATTACGCCCGCGTCCGAATGTTGCGCAGCCGAATATGTCTCTGGATCAGGAAATTGCCTCTTATCAATACCGCGTGGGGCCGGGCGACGTTGTGAGCGTCACCGTCTGGGATCACCCGGAACTGACCACTCCCGCAGGGCAATACCGCAGCTCCAGCGATACCGGTAACTGGGTGCAGCCTGATGGCACCATGTTCTATCCCTACATCGGTAAAGTGCACGTCGTGGGGAAAACCCTCGCAGAAATTCGTAGTGATATTACCGGCCGTTTAGCGCAGTACATCGCTGACCCGCAGGTGGACGTTAATATCGCCGCATTCCGTTCGCAGAAAGCCTACGTCTCCGGCCAGGTCAATAAATCAGGCCAGCAGGCGATCACCAACGTGCCGCTGACCATTCTCGACGCCATCAACACCGCGGGCGGGTTAACGGACGCGGCCGACTGGCGCAACGTGGTGCTGACGCACAACGGCAAAGAGGAGCGCATTTCACTCCAGGCGCTGATGCAGAACGGCGATTTGAGCCAAAACCGTCTGCTCTATCCGGGCGACATTCTGTTTGTGCCGCGCAACGACGATCTGAAAGTGTTCGTGATGGGCGAAGTTAAAAAACAGAGCACCCTCAAAATGGACTTCAGCGGCATGACCCTGACCGAAGCGCTGGGGAATGCGGAAGGCCTGGATCTGACGTCGTCTAACGCCAGCGGCATCTTCGTGATCCGTCCGCTGAAAGGCGAAGGCAGTGCGAAAGGCAAGATTGCCAACATCTACCAGCTGGATATGTCTGATGCGACGTCGCTGGTGATGGCGACGGAATTCCGTCTGCAGCCATACGATGTGGTCTATGTCACTACCGCGCCAGTCACACGCTGGAACCGTCTGATCAACCAGTTGCTGCCAACCATCAGTGGCGTTCGCTACATGACGGACACGGCGCGCGACATTCATACCTGGTAACCCGCGATGTTTAACAAAATTCTGGTGGTGTGCGTGGGGAACATTTGCCGTTCCCCCACGGCTGAACGGTTGCTGAGAAATTATCAGCCCGATCTGGTGGTGGACTCCGCAGGGCTGGGGGCGCTGGTGGGGAAGGGGGCGGATGAGCGCGCAACGAGCGTGGCGAAGTCGCATAACCTCTCCCTGGACGGACACGTGGCCCGTCAGGTCTCTGGCCGGATGTGCCGGGAGTACGATCTGATCCTCGCGATGGAAAAACGCCACATTAGTGCGCTGTGCGAAATCGCACCGGAGATGCGCGGCAAAGTGATGCTGTTTGGTCACTGGGACAGTGAGCGCGAAATTCCCGATCCGTATCGCAAGAGCCGTGAGGCATTTGAGGCGGTTTATACCTTACTAGACCAGTCTGCCCAACAGTGGGCGCAGGCACTGAAAGCTCAGCAGGGATAACAATGACAGAAAAAACAAAACCTTCTGCCGCCCCGATCTCGGGCAGTGATGAAATTGATATTGGCCGTCTGATCGGGACGGTGGTCGAGGCGCGCTGGTGGGTGCTGGGCATTACCGCGGTTTTTGCGATCGCCGCCGTGATCTACACCCTGTTTGCTACGCCTATCTACAGTGCCGATGCGCTGGTGCAGATCGAGCAAAACTCCGGTAACTCACTGGTGCAGGATATCGGTTCGGCGCTGGCGAATAAGCCACCGGCGTCCGATGCGGAAATCCAGCTGATTCAGTCGCGCATGGTCCTTGGTAAAACCGTTGACGATCTCGACCTGGATATCGCCGTCAGCAAAAACACCTTCCCGGTGTTTGGTGCCGGTTGGGACCGACTGATGGGGCGTCAAAACGATACCGTTAAAGTCACCACCTTTACCCTGCCAAAAGGTTCGGCGGATCAGGTGTTCACCCTGACGGTGCTTGGCCCCAAACAGTATGAACTGACCAGCGATGCGGGCTTTAGCGCACGCGGCGAAGTGGGGCAATTGCTGTCTAAAAACGGTGTCACCATGATGGTCAGCGCCATTCAGGCGGCCGAGGGCGGTGAATTTACCGTCAGCAAATTCTCGACGCTTGGCATGATCAACAATCTGCAAAACAACCTGACCGTCACCGAAAATGGCAAAGACACGGGTGTGCTGAGCCTGAGCTTTACCGGTGAAGATAAGGAGATGATCCGCAACGTCCTGAACAGCATTACCCGCAACTACCTTGAGCAGAACGTGGAGCGCAAGTCGGAAGAGGCGGCGAAGAGCCTCGCTTTCCTCGCGAAACAGCTACCGGAAGTGCGTACCCGTCTGGATGACGCGGAGAACAAACTTAACGCCTATCGCCAGCAGAAAGACTCCGTCGATCTGCCGCTGGAAGCGAAATCGGTGCTCGATTCGATGGTTAACATCGATGCCCAGTTAAACGAGCTGACCTTCAAAGAAGCGGAAATCTCCAAGCTTTACACCAAACGCCACCCGGCTTACCGCACGCTGCTGGAAAAACGCCAGGCGCTGGAAGATGAGAAATCGAAACTCAACAACCGCGTCACCGCGATGCCGAAAACCCAGCAGGAAATTGTGCGTCTGACGCGCGATGTGGAGTCGGGCCAGCAGGTGTACATGCAACTGCTGAATAAACAGCAGGAGCTGAAAATCACCGAAGCCAGTACCGTCGGTGACGTGCGAATCGTTGACTCCGCTATCACCCAGCCTGGCGTGCTGAAACCGAAGAAAGCGCTGATCATTTTCGGCAGCATTATTCTCGGCCTGATGCTCTCCATCGTCGGTGTGCTGCTGCGCTCCCTGTTCAACCGCGGTATCGAAAGCCCGCAGGTCCTCGAAGAGAACGGTATCAGCGTCTATGCCAGCATTCCGCTGTCGGAATGGCAGAAGTCGCGCGATAGCGTCAAAACGGTCAAAGGGGTCAAGCGTTACAAACAGAGCCAGCTGCTGGCCGTGGGTAACCCAACGGATCTGGCGATTGAAGCGGTGCGCAGCCTGCGTACCAGCCTGCACTTCGCCATGATGCAGGCCAAAAATAACGTCCTGATGCTCACCGGGGTCAGCCCGTCGATTGGTAAAACCTTCGTGTGTGCCAACCTCGCGGCGGTAATCAGTCAGACCAACAAACGCGTGCTGCTGATCGACTGCGATATGCGCAAGGGTTACACCCACGAACTGCTTGGCACCAACAACGTCAACGGTCTGTCGGAAATTCTGCTCGGCAAAGGGGAGATCAGCCAGTGCGCCAAGCCGACCTCCATTACCAATTTTGACCTTGTGCCGCGCGGCCAGGTGCCACCGAATCCGTCCGAACTGCTGATGAGCGAACGTTTCGCACAGCTGGTGAAATGGGCGAGTGAACACTACGACCTGGTGCTGATTGATACGCCGCCAATTCTGGCCGTCACCGACGCCGCGATTGTGGGCCGCCACGCCGGGACCACCCTGATGGTGGCGCGTTATGCGGTGAACACCCTGAAAGAGGTGGAAACCAGCCTGAGTCGCTTCGAGCAGAACGGCATCGAAGTTAAAGGGGTGATTCTGAACTCCATCTTCCGCCGCGCAACCGGGTACCAGGATTACGGGTATTACGAGTACGAATATAAGTCTGACAGTAAATAATCGTTTTCCCTCACCCTAACCTTAATTCCCTCTTCCATCGGGAGAGGGCAGGGGTGAGGGCAACAAGCCATCCGGGGAATAAAATGACAACACCACGCCCTTTGATCTCCATCTATATGCCAACCTGGAATCGTCAGCAGCTGGCGATCCGCGCGATTAAATCGGTTTTACGTCAGGACTACGACCACTGGGAATTGATCATCGTGGATGATTGCTCGTCATCCTTCGAGCAGCTGCAAAAATTCGTCACCGAGCTGAACGACCCGCGCGTGATGTATACCCACAACGCCATCAACTCAGGGGCGTGCGCGGTGCGCAACCAGGCGATTTTGCAGGCGAAAGGGGAGTTCCTGACCGGCATCGATGATGACGACGAGTGGACGCCCAACCGTCTGTCGACCTTCCTGGCGCATAAACATCAGCTGGTCACCCACGCGTTTTTGTATGCCAACGACTATGTCTGCCAGGGCGAAGTTTACTCCCAGCCCGCCAGCCTGCCGCTGTACCCGAAATCACCGTACTCGCGCCGTCTGTTTTACAAACGCAATATCATCGGCAACCAGGTCTTTACCTGGGCATGGCGCTTCAAAGAGTGCCTGTTCGATACGGAACTGAAAGCGGCGCAGGACTACGACATTTTCCTGCGCATGGTAGTGGAATATGGCGAACCCTGGAAAGTGGATGACGCCACGCAAATTCTGCACATCAATCACGGTGAAATGCAGATCACCTCATCGCCGAAAAAATTCTCCGGCTACTTCCACTTCTATCGCAAGCACAAGGACAAGTTCGACCGTGCCAGCCGTAAATATCAGCTGTTTACCCTCTATCAGATCCGCAATAAGCGCATGAACTGGCGCACGCTGCTGACGCTCTTTTCCGTGCGAAACACTAAGCGTCTGGCCGACGGGCTGCGGGGGAAATAATGATTCTGGAAGATTGCCGCGCAAACAGCTGGAGCCTGCGCCCGTGCTGCATGGTTCTGGCGTACCGCATTGCCCATTTCTGCTCCGTCTGGCGCAAGAAAAATGTGCTCAATAACCTGTGGGCAGCGCCGGTTCTGGTGCTGTACCGCATCATCACCGAATGCCTGTTTGGCTATGAAATCCAGGCGGCGGCCACCATCGGACGACGTTTTACCATTCACCACGGCTACGCCATCGTTATCAATAAATTCGTGGTCGCGGGTGATGATTTCACCGTTCGCCACGGCGTCACTATCGGTAACCGTGGCCCGGACAGCCTGGCCTGCCCGGTGATTGGCAACAACGTCGAGCTGGGGGCCAATGTGGTGATGATTGGTGAGATTACCGTTGGCAACAACGTCACCGTTGGCGCGGGGAGCGTGGTGCTGGACAGCATCCCGGATAACGCGCTGGTGGTGGGTGAAAAAGCCCGCGTGAAGGTGTTGAAATGAATATTCTGCAATTTAACGTCCGTCTTGCCGAAGGCGGGGCGGCCGGCGTGGCGCTGGATCTGCATCAGCGTGCGCTGCAAAAAGGGTTCAATTCCCGCTTTGTGTATGGCTACGGCAAGGGCGGTAAAAAAAGCGTCAGCCACGATAACTATCCGCACGTCCTGAAGCAGACCCCGCGTCTGACATCGGTGGCCAACATCGCGCTGTTTCGTCTGTTCAACCGCGATCTGTTCGGCAATCTGAATAACCTCTACCGCACCGTGACGCGCACCCCCGGCCCGGTGGTTCTGCATTTCCACGTTATGCACAGCTACTGGCTGAAACTTGAAGAGGTGGTTGCCTTTTGTGAGAACGTGCAGGCGCACAAGCCGGACACCACGTTTGTCTGGACCCTGCACGATCACTGGAGCGTTACCGGACGCTGCGCGTTCACCGATGGCTGCGAAGGCTGGAAAACGAACTGCCAGAAATGCCCGACACTCAGCAACTATCCGCCGGTGAAAGTGGATCGCGCGCACCAGCTGGTGGCAGGAAAACGTCAGCTGTTCCGCGACATGATGGCCCTCGGCTGCCACTTTATCTCCCCGAGTCAGCACGTGGCGGATGCCTTTAACAGCCTGTATGGCGTCGGGCGCTGCAAGATTATCAATAATGGCATTGATGTGGCGACCGAAGACATTCTGGCGGAACTCACGCCGGTGGCAGTAACGCCGGGTAAGCCGAAAATTGCGGTGGTTGCGCACGATCTGCGCTATGACGGCAAAACCAATCAACAGCTGGTGCGCGACATGATGGCGCTCGGCGACAAAATTGAGCTGCACACCTTCGGCAAATTCTCGCCGTTTGAAGGGCCGAACGTGATTAATCACGGCTTTGAAACGGATAAACGCAAGCTGATGAGCGCCCTGAACGGTATGGACGCGCTGGTGTTTAGTTCTCGCGTGGACAACTACCCACTGATTTTGTGCGAAGCGCTCTCCATCGGCGTGCCGGTGATCGCCACCCACAGCGACGCCGCGCGCGAAGTGCTGGAGAAATCAGGCGGCAAAACCTTCAGCGAGCACGAGGTGCTGCCGCTGGTGCAACGACCAAAAGCCGAGATCGCGCAGGCTGTTTTTAACACCAGCCTGGAATCGTTCCGCAACCGCAGCCGCAAGGCTTACAGCGGTGAACAGATGCTGGAGGAGTATGTCTCGTTCTATCAGAATCTGTAGCTACCTGCTGTTGCCGCTGATCTATCTGCTGGTTAACGTCAAAATTGCCCAGTTGGGCGAAAGCTTCCCGATCACCATCGTGACTTTCTTACCGCTTTTGTTGCTGCTCTATGTCGACAAAATTAGCGTGAAGAAACTGATGATTGCCCTGGGGCTGGGGTTTGGCTTAACGGCATTTAACTACATCTTTGGTCAGTCGCTGGATGCCAGCAAGTACGTCACCTCCACCATGTTATTTGTCTATATCGTCATTATTATTGGCATGGTGTGGAGTATTCGGTTTAAAACTATTTCGCCGCACAATTATCGGAAAATCCTTAGGTTCTTTTATATTGCCGTTGCGTTCATTGTTATGCTTGCCGCCATGGAAATGGCGCAAATTATTTTCACCGGCGGCAGTAGCCTGATGGAGATGATTTCGAAATATCTGATTTACAGTAATAGCTATGTTCTGAACTTCATTAAATTTGGTGGCAAACGCACCACTGCGCTTTATTTTGAACCGGCGTTTTTTGCTCTGGCACTAATCTCAATTTGGCTCAGCATCAAACAGTTTGGTATCAAAACCCCTAAGACCGATGCTATGATTCTTGCAGGGATTGTTCTGTCAGGCTCTTTCTCCGGGGTAATGACATTTATCTTGTTTTACCTGCTGGAGTGGGCCTTTCAGTACCTGAATAAAGACGCGATTAAGAAAAAACTACCCCTGGCTATCATTTCATTAGCCGTATTTTTAGTGGGTATTGTTTTTGCATTCCCCTACATCGCCACGCGTCTCGGTGATTTAGGTACGGAAGGTTCGTCATCATATTATCGTATCATTGGGCCACTGGTGATGGTGGGGTATTCATTAACCCATATTGATGGCGTAGTCAGATTTGGCTCACTTTACGAATATGTTGCATCATTCGGAATCTTTAACGGTGCGGATGTCGGTAAAACCATAGACAATGGGCTGTATCTGTTAATTATTTACTTTTCCTGGTTCGCCGTGCTGTTAACAGCATGGTACCTGTTTAAAGTGTTCAAAATGATGATTAACGCGTTTGGTGATAATCAGAATTTCCGTGTGCAGCTTTATCTTTTTACGCCGGTGTCGCTGTTTTTTACCGGGTCAATATTTAGCCCGGAATATGCATTCTTAATTGTCTGTCCGTTTATTCTGCGCAAAGCGCTTAATATTACGAACGTATGACGAAACGAGGTGGTTTATGTTTCTTAGCGTCATTACAGTCGCTTTTCGCAATCACGAAGGGGTCGTCAAAACCTGGCGTTCGCTGCGCAATCTGGCCCGCGATCCCAGCCTCACGTTTGAATGGATTGTGGTTGACGGCGGCTCTGACGATGGCACAGCGGAGTTTCTGGAAAAACTCAACGGTGAGTTCAACTTACGTTACATCAGCGAGAAAGATAAAGGCATTTACGATGCGATGAATAAAGGCATCGACATGGCGCAAGGGCACTATGCGATCTTCCTCAATTCCGGTGATGTTTTCCACGACGATGTGGCATTGTTTGCCCGTCAGCTGTCGCGCCAGAAAGAAGAAGCCATGTTTATCGGTGATGCGCTGCTCGATTTCGGCGATGGCACAAAAATTCGTCGTAGCGCCAAAAGCGGCTGGTATATCTACCACAGTTTGCCTGCCAGCCATCAGGCGATTTTCTTCCCGACGGCGGGCCTGAAAAAGCACCCGTACGATTTGCAATATAAAGTGTCATCTGATTATGCACTGGCCGCCAGTCTGTATAAATCCGGTTATCCGTTCCGTCGAATTAAAGGGCTGGTATCGGAATTCTCGATGGGGGGTGTGTCAACCTCGAATAATCTGGAATTATGCCAGGATGCTAAAAAAGTCCAGCGCAACATATTGCGCGTACCCGGCTTCTGGGCGGAATTATCCTATTTATTACGTCTGAAAACGACGGGCAAAACGAAAGCCTTATATAACAAAGCCTGAATATAAGGAAAGGTGATGCAGGATCTCAGTGGTTTTACCGTCCCGAAAGGTTTTCGCGGTGGAAATGGAATAAAAGTGCAGCTGTGGTGGGCGGTACAGGCAACATTATTTGCCTGGTCACCGCAGGTGTTGTATCGCTGGCGAGCCTTTTTGCTGCGTTTATTTGGCGCAAAAATTGGCAAAAATGTGGTTATTCGCCCGTCCGTGAAAATTACTTATCCATGGAAATTAACCCTCGGTGATTACGCCTGGGTGGGTGATGACGCGGTGTTATATACCCTGGGCGATATTACGATTGGCGCCCACTCTGTGGTGTCACAAAAGTGTTATTTGTGTACCGGCAGTCACGATTTTATGAGTCAGCATTTCGAGATTAACGCCACGCCTATTGTGATTGGCGAAAAATGCTGGCTGGCGACAGATGTTTTTGTTGCACCTGGTGTTTCTGTTGGCGATGGCACCGTTATTGGCGCCCGCAGCAGCGTTTTTAAATCGCTACCGGCAAATAAGATTTGCCGTGGCAACCCCGCAGTGGTGATACGCGAACGCGTTGAAACTGATTAAATTCGATAAGTAGAGGAATATAAACATGTCTAAAGTCGCTCTCATCACCGGCGTTACCGGGCAGGATGGTTCTTATCTGGCGGAGTTTCTGCTGGAGAAAGGGTATGAAGTTCACGGCATTAAACGCCGCGCTTCTTCGTTCAACACCGAGCGTGTGGACCACATCTATCAGGATCCGCATGCTGCAAACCCGAAATTCCATCTGCATTACGGCGACCTGACCGACAGCTCCAACCTGACCCGTATCCTGCAGGAAGTGCAGCCGGATGAAGTCTACAACCTGGGCGCAATGAGCCACGTGGCTGTCTCCTTCGAATCCCCGGAATACACCGCAGATGTCGATGGCATGGGCACGCTGCGCCTGCTGGAAGCTATCCGCTTCCTGGGTCTGGAAAAGAAAACCCGTTTCTACCAGGCATCCACCTCTGAGCTGTACGGCCTGGTGCAGGAAATCCCACAGAAAGAGACCACGCCGTTCTACCCGCGCTCTCCTTACGCTGTCGCGAAACTCTACGCTTACTGGATCACCGTGAACTACCGCGAATCCTACGGCATGTACGCCTGTAACGGCATTCTGTTCAACCACGAATCCCCACGCCGTGGCGAAACCTTCGTAACCCGTAAAATCACCCGTGCGATCGCTAACATCGCGCAGGGCCTGGAATCCTGCCTGCACCTCGGCAACATGGACTCCCTGCGTGACTGGGGCCATGCGAAAGACTACGTGAAAATGCAGTGGATGATGCTGCAGCAGGACAAACCGGAAGATTTCGTGATTGCCACCGGCGTGCAGTACTCCGTGCGTCAGTTCGTTGAAATGGCAGCCGCACAGCTCGGTATCAAACTGCGCTTTGAAGGCACCGGCGTTGAAGAGCGTGGAGTGGTGGTTTCTGTGACCGGTCACGATGCACCGGGCGTGAAACCGGGCGATGTGATTGTTCAGGTTGACCCGCGTTACTTCCGTCCTGCGGAAGTGGAAACCCTGCTCGGCGACCCAACCAAAGCACACGAAAAACTGGGCTGGAAACCGGAAATCACTCTGCAGGAGATGGTCTCTGAAATGGTTGCCCACGATCTCGAAGCAGCGAAAAAACACTCCCTGCTGAAGTCACATGGCTACGAGGTTGCCATCGCGCTGGAGTCCTGAGTCATGACCAAACAACGTATTTTTGTCGCCGGTCATCGTGGAATGGTGGGATCGGCCATCGTTCGCCAGCTGGAACAGCGCGGCGATGCTGAGCTGATTCTTCGCACCCGCGACGAGCTGAATCTGCTGGACAGCCAGGCGGTGCAGCAGTTCTTTGCTAACGAACGCATTGACCAGGTGTATCTGGCGGCGGCGAAAGTGGGCGGCATTGTCGCCAACAACAGCTACCCGGCGGATTTCATCTACGAAAACATGATGATCGAGAGCAACATCATTCACGCGGCGCATCTGCACAACGTGAATAAGCTGCTGTTCCTCGGCTCATCCTGTATCTACCCGAAGCTGGCCAAACAGCCAATCGCTGAGAGCGAGCTGCTGCAGGGCACGCTGGAAGCGACGAACGAGCCGTATGCCATCGCCAAGATTGCCGGGATCAAACTGTGTGAGTCCTATAACCGCCAGTATGACCGCGACTATCGCTCGGTGATGCCAACCAATCTGTACGGGCCGCACGATAACTTCCACCCGAGCAACTCGCACGTGATCCCGGCGCTGCTGCGCCGCTTCCACGAAGCGACCGCCGCCAACACGCCTGATGTGGTGGTGTGGGGCAGCGGGACGCCGATGCGCGAATTCCTGCATGTGGATGACATGGCTGCCGCCAGCATTCACGTGATGGAACTGGATCGCGAGGTGTGGGCTGAAAACACCCAGCCGATGCTGTCGCACATCAACGTTGGCACCGGCGTGGATTGCACCATTCGCGAACTGGCGCAGACCATCGCCCAGGTGGTGGGCTACAAAGGCCGCGTGGTGTTCGACGCCACTAAGCCCGACGGCACACCGCGTAAATTGCTGGACGTGACGCGTCTGCACCAGCTCGGCTGGTATCATGAAGTGTCGCTCGAACAGGGACTGGCCAGTACGTACCAGTGGTTCCTGGAAAACCAGCATCGCTTCCGGGGGTAATCATGTTTTTAAGTCAGGAAGATTTTGCCACGGTAGTCCGCTCCACTCCGCTGATCTCCATCGATTTGATCGTGGAGAACGAACGCGGTGAGTTTCTGCTCGGTAAACGCACCAATCGCCCGGCACAAGGATTCTGGTTTGTTCCGGGAGGACGCGTGCAAAAGGATGAGACGTTAGACACTGCGTTTGAACGTCTCACCCTGGCGGAGCTGGGGCTGCGTCTGCCGATGGCGGCAGGCCAGTTTTACGGGGTTTGGCAGCACTTCTATGACGATAACTTTTCCGGCACCGATTTTAGCACCCATTACGTGGTGCTCGGTTTTCGCCTGAAGGTGAGTGAGGCAGACCTGCGTCTGCCTGATTCTCAGCACGACGATTACCGCTGGCTGGAACAGGCCGCGCTGCTGGCCAGTGACAACGTTCACGACAACAGTCGCGCCTACTTCCTGGCGGAATGTCAGGCTGAGGTGCCGGGACTATGAAGATTTTGGTCTACGGCATCAACTACTCGCCGGAGCTAACCGGTATCGGTAAGTACACCGGTGAGATGGTCGAATGGATGACCCGTCAGGGTCACGAGGTGCGGGTCATTACGGCCCCGCCTTACTACCCGGAATGGAAAGTTGGCGAGCGTTACTCCAGCTGGCGCTATCGCCGCGAGCAGGGTGACGCGACCGTCTGGCGCTGCCCGCTGTATGTGCCGAAACAGCCCTCGACGCTAAAACGCCTGCTGCATTTGGGAAGCTTTGCTCTGAGCAGTTTCTTCCCGCTGATGGCCCAGCGTCGCTGGAAGCCGGACCGCATTATTGGCGTGGTGCCGACGCTGTTTTGCACGCCAGGCATGCGCCTGCTGGGCAAACTCTCTGGCGCACGCACTCTGCTGCACATTCAGGATTATGAAGTCGACGCGATGCTCGGCCTCGGTATGGCCGGGAAAGGCAAGGGCGGGACAATCGCGAAACTGGCCAGCGCCTTTGAGCGCAGCGGCCTGCATAACGTCGATTACGTCTCAACCATCTCGCGCTCGATGATGAACAAAGCGCAGGAGAAGGGCGTCCCGGCGCAGAAAGTGATCTTTTTCCCGAACTGGTCCGAAGTGGCGCGTTTTCGCGACGTAACGGAGAGCGATGCACTGGCGTTACGCACCCAGCTTGGTCTGCCTTCTGATCAAAAAATCATTCTTTACTCAGGCAACATCGGGGAAAAACAGGGGCTGGAAAGCGTTATCGACGCCGCGCAGCAGCTTCGCAATCACCCGTGGATGTTTGTGATTGTCGGGCAGGGCGGTGGCAAAGCCCGGCTTGAGAAAATGGTCAGCGAACGCGGCCTGAACAATGTGAAATTTTTCCCGCTTCAGTCTTATGAGGCGCTGCCAGCCCTGCTGAAGATGGGCGACTGCCACCTGGTCGTGCAAAAGCGCGGCGCCGCAGATGCGGTTCTGCCCTCCAAGCTGACCAACATTTTAGCCGTCGGTGGCAATGCGGTGATCACCGCCGAGCCGGAGACCGAGTTAGGCCAGCTGTGCGACAGCTATCCGGGGATCGCCGTTTGCGTTGAACCGGAATCGGTAACGGCGCTGGTCGCCGGAATTGAACAGGCTCTCGCGATGCCAAAAGAGAACACGGTGGCACGTGATTATGCCGAACGCACGCTCGAAAAAGAGAACGTGCTTAGCCAATTTATTGCAGATATACGGGGATGAATAATGAGTCAGAATAAATTGTACCCGGTCGTGATGGCGGGTGGCTCCGGTAGTCGTTTGTGGCCGCTGTCCCGCGTGCTCTATCCCAAGCAGTTCCTCTGCCTGAAAGGGGAACTCACCATGCTGCAAACGACGGTGTCTCGTCTGAACGGCGTGGAGTGCGAAAGTCCGGTGGTGATTTGCAACGAGCAGCACCGCTTTATTGTCGCCGAACAGCTGCGTCAGCTGAACAAGCTGACGGAAAATATCATTCTGGAACCGGCAGGCCGTAATACTGCCCCGGCGATCGCCCTGGCGGCACTGGCCGCGCGACGCAGCAGCCCGGATTGCGATCCGCTGATGCTGGTGCTGGCGGCTGACCATGTGATTCAGCAGGAAGACGCCTTCCGTAACGCGGTGCGCGCCGCCATTCCTTACGCCGAAAGCGGCAAACTGGTGACCTTCGGCATCGTGCCGGATCTCCCGGAAACCGGCTACGGCTATATCCGTCGCGGCGATGTAACGACCGGAGAAGGCGACAGCGTGGCCTTTAACGTGGCGCAGTTTGTCGAAAAACCGAATCTGGAAACTGCTCAGGCCTATGTCGGCAGCGGCGAATACTACTGGAACAGCGGGATGTTCCTGTTCCGCGCCGGGCGCTATCTGGAAGAGCTGGAAAAATATCGCCCGGATATTCTCCGCGCCTGCGAAAAAGCGATGGCGGTGGTAGACCCGGATCTCGACTTTATCCGCGTGGATGAAGCGGCGTTCCTCGCCTGCCCGGAAGAGTCCGTGGATTACGCGGTAATGGAACGCACGGCGGACGCGGTGGTGGTGCCGATGGATGCGGGCTGGAGTGATGTCGGCTCCTGGTCCTCTCTGTGGGAAATCAGCGCCCATACGGCGGAAGGCAACGTCCATCATGGCGATGTTATCAGCCATAAAACCGAAAACAGCTATGTCTATGCGGAATCCGGCCTGGTCACCACGGTTGGCGTCAAAGATCTGGTGGTTGTACAGACCAAAGACGCGGTGCTGATTGCCGACCGAAACTCCGTCCAGGACGTCAAAAAAGTCGTTGAGCAGATTAAAGCCGATGGCCGTCATGAGCATCACATTCACCGCGAAGTGTACCGTCCGTGGGGCAAATATGACTCCATCGACGCGGGCGATCGCTATCAGGTGAAGCGCATTACCGTGAAACCGGGCGAGGGGCTTTCTGTGCAGATGCATCATCATCGCGCGGAACACTGGGTGGTGGTCGCGGGGACGGCGAAAGTCACCATTGATGGTGAGATCAAACTGCTTGGCGAAAACGAATCTATCTATATTCCGCTGGGCGCGACGCACTGTCTGGAAAACCCAGGGAAAATTCCTCTCGATCTGATCGAAGTGCGATCCGGCTCCTATCTGGAAGAAGACGATATTGTCCGGTTCCAGGATCGGTACGGGCGGGTTTAGCACCGGTTAACAATGTCCGGTGGCACTGCGCCATCCGGCAAATAACGACAACGATAATTTTTGGCCACTTTCTGGTCAGGGCCGACTGTAGCCTGAAGAAGGGTAAAAACATGAATAAGTTAACCTGTTTCAAAGCCTACGATATTCGCGGCAAATTGGGTGAAGAGCTGAATGAAGATATCGCGTGGCGCATTGGCCGCGCGTACGGCGAATACCTGAAACCGAAAACCATTGTGCTCGGCGGCGATGTGCGTCTCACCAGCGAAGCGCTGAAACTGGCGCTGGCAAAGGGGCTGCAGGACGCCGGTGTGGATGTGCTTGATATCGGCCTGTCCGGCACCGAAGAGATCTATTTCGCCACCTTCCACCTGGGCGTGGACGGCGGCATCGAAGTCACCGCCAGCCATAATCCGATGGATTACAACGGCATGAAGCTGGTGCGCGAAGGCGCGCGTCCGATCAGCGGCGACACTGGGCTTCGCGACGTGCAGCGTCTGGCGGAAGCCAACGACTTCCCGCCGGTGAACGANGCCGCGCGCGGCAGCTATCAGCAGATTGATCTGCGCAACGCGTATATCGACCATCTGCTGGGGTATATCAACGTGGCAAACCTCAAGCCGCTGAAGCTGGTGATTAACTCCGGCAACGGCGCGGCCGGTCCGGTGGTGGACGCCCTTGAAGCCCGCTTTAAGGCGCTGAANGTGCCGGTCACCTTTGTGAAAGTCCACAACACCCCGGATGGCAACTTCCCGAACGGGATCCCGAACCCGCTGCTGCCAGAGTGCCGCGACGATACCCGCAACGCGGTAATCGAGCACGGCGCGGATATGGGGATTGCCTTTGACGGCGATTTCGACCGCTGCTTCCTCTTCGATGAAAAAGGCCAGTTTATCGAGGGCTATTACATTGTCGGCCTGCTGGCTGAAGCCTTCCTTGAGAAAAACCCGGGGGCGAAAATCATTCACGACCCGCGTCTCTCCTGGAACACCGTCGATGTGGTCAGCGCTGCGGGCGGCACGCCGGTGATGTCGAAGACCGGTCACGCGTTCATTAAAGAGCGCATGCGCGAAGAAGACGCCATTTACGGCGGCGAGATGAGCGCCCACCATTACTTCCGTGATTTTGCCTACTGCGACAGCGGGATGATCCCGTGGCTGCTGGTGACCGAGCTGCTGTGCCTCAAGGGGCAAACCCTGGGCGAACTGGTGCGCGACCGCATGGCGGCGTTCCCGGCGAGCGGCGAAATCAACAGCAAACTTGCGGCACCGGCAGAGGCCATTGCCCGTGTGGAAGCGTATTTCGCCCCAAACGCGCAGGAGATTGATCATACAGACGGGATCAGCATGGCATTCCCTGAGTGGAGGTTCAATCTGCGTTCGTCCAATACCGAGCCGGTGGTACGCCTGAACGTCGAATCTCGTGCGGATGTAACGCTAATGCAAGAAAAAACAGAAGAGATTCTGGCATTGCTCAGAAAGTGACAGGTTGAGGCCAAAATAGACGCCTGGTGATCATTTCTGGATTGTGCATTCAGTGTGACATAGATCGACAAAAGCTATTTATTTTGGCCAGTACTGGGTTAACATCATAGACACATTTCAAGCCGCGCATAAGTCGCGGTGACCACACCTGACAGGAGTATGTAATGTCCAAACAACAGATCGGCGTTGTCGGTATGGCAGTGATGGGGCGCAACCTGGCGCTCAACATCGAAAGCCGTGGTTATACCGTCTCCGTTTTCAACCGTTCCCGTGAAAAAACCGAAGAAGTGATTGCCGAGAACCCAGGCAAGAAGCTGGTTCCCTTCTATACGGTGCAGGAGTTTGTTGAATCTCTGGAAACGCCGCGTCGTATCCTGTTAATGGTGAAAGCTGGCGCGGGTACTGATGCTGCTATCGATTCCCTGAAGCCGTATCTGGATAAAGACGACATCATCATTGATGGCGGTAACACCTTCTTCCACGACACCATTCGTCGTAATCGTGAGCTTTCTGCGGAAGGTTTCAACTTCATCGGTACCGGCGTGTCTGGCGGTGAGGAGGGCGCCCTGAAAGGCCCATCTATCATGCCTGGCGGTCAGAAAGAAGCGTATGAGCTGGTCGCGCCTATTCTGACTAAAATTGCCGCTGTTGCAGAAGATGGCGAACCGTGCGTGACGTACATCGGTCCAGACGGTGCGGGTCACTATGTGAAAATGGTTCACAACGGTATTGAATACGGCGACATGCAGCTGATTGCTGAAGCCTACTCGTTGCTGAAAGGCGGCCTGAATCTTTCCAACGAAGAGCTGGCGCAGACTTTCACTGAGTGGAACACCGGCGAGCTTAACAGCTACCTGATCGACATCACCAAAGACATCTTCACCAAGAAAGACGAAGAGGGTAAATACCTGGTTGATGTGATTCTGGACGAAGCGGCGAATAAAGGTACCGGTAAATGGACCAGCCAGAGCTCTCTGGATCTTGGTGAGCCACTGTCTCTCATTACTGAGTCCGTGTTTGCACGTTATATCTCTTCTCTGAAAGAGCAGCGCGTTGCAGCGTCTAAAGTGCTGTCTGGCCCGCAGGCTAAACCTGCCGCTGACAAAGTTGAGTTCATCGAGAAAGTTCGTCGTGCTCTGTACCTGGGCAAAATCGTCTCTTACGCACAGGGCTTCTCTCAGCTGCGTGCTGCATCTGACGAGAATAACTGGGATCTGAACTACGGTGAGATCGCCAAGATCTTCCGCGCCGGTTGCATCATCCGCGCCCAGTTCCTGCAGAAAATCACCGATGCTTACGCGGAAAACGCAGGCATTGCTAACCTGCTGCTGGCACCGTACTTCAAGAAAATTGCTGACGACTACCAGCAAGCACTGCGTGATGTTGTTGCATACGCGGTCCAGAACGGTATTCCGGTTCCGACTTTCTCAGCTGCAGTTGCGTACTACGACAGCTACCGTGCAGCGGTGTTGCCTGCGAACCTGATTCAGGCGCAGCGTGACTACTTCGGTGCACACACGTATAAGCGCACTGACAAAGAAGGTGTGTTCCATACCGAATGGCTGGATTAATCTGATTTAACTCAGTCTGATAGCAAGGCCCGGTTATCGTTACCGGGCTTTTTTATTGTTCCTTTCCCCGTGTCTCCTCGCTTTGCACAGTCTCATGCGAAAATTGCCGAACAATTGACACTGTTATCCCGCTACGGTAGCAAGGTCTTTGCCTTGACAGTGCATAAACATAAGAGGTAAAAACCTCAACAGTTGTTTACAGCGGTGGCACTGTAGAGGCCTCCTGACACTCATACTTGAAGAAGTTGAACGAATGAAAATTACAATCTCCGGAACAGGCTATGTCGGTCTATCTAACGGTATTCTGATCGCACAAAATCATGAAGTGGTGGCGTTGGATATCGTGCAGGCCAAAGTGGATATGCTTAACCAGAAGATCTCCCCGATTGCTGACAAAGAAATCGAGGAATACCTGGCCAACAAGTCGCTCAACTTCCGCGCAACAACCGATAAAGAAGATGCTTATCGCGGTGCAGATTATGTGATTATCGCCACTCCAACGGATTATGATCCTAAGACCAACTACTTCAATACCTCCAGCGTAGAAGCAGTGATCAAAGATGTTGTGGCATTGAATCCTGAAGCCGTGATGATCATCAAATCGACAATACCTGTCGGGTTCACCCAGTCAATTAAAGAGAAACTGGGTATCGATAACGTGATCTTCTCTCCAGAATTTCTGCGTGAAGGCAAGGCTCTTTACGACAACCTCTATCCATCGCGTATTGTTATTGGTGAGCGTTCCGCACGTGCCGAGCGCTTTGCGGCGCTGTTGCAGGAGGGGGCGATCAAGAAAGATATTGATGTGCTGTTCACCGATACCACTGAAGCTGAGGCTATCAAGCTTTTCGCCAATACCTATCTGGCGATGCGTGTGGCCTTCTTCAACGAGCTGGACAGCTACGCGGAAAGCCTGGGACTGAACACCAAACAGATCATTGAAGGTGTCTGTCTGGACCCGCGCATTGGCAACCACTATAACAATCCGTCATTCGGTTACGGCGGTTACTGTCTGCCAAAAGATACCAAGCAGCTGCTCGCAAACTACCAAACGGTGCCAAACAACCTGATTTCCGCGATTGTGGAAGCAAACCGTACGCGTAAAGATTTCATCTCTGACTCCATTCTGGCGCGTCAGCCGAAAGTGGTGGGGGTGTATCGTCTGATCATGAAGAGCGGGTCAGATAACTTCCGCGCATCCTCCATCCAGGGGATCATGAAGCGTATTAAGGCGAAAGGCGTGCAAGTGATTATTTATGAACCGGCGATGAAAGAAGACGAGTTCTTCCATTCACGGGTCATTCGCGATCTGGACGCATTCAAGAAAGATGCCGATGTAATTATTTCAAACCGTATGGCAGAAGAGCTGGCGGATGTGGCAGATAAAGTTTATACCCGCGATCTGTTCGGAAGTGATTAAGCTTTGTTGCTAAACGCATCAAGAAAATGCCCGGCATTGCCGGGCATTGTCGTTTTTAGGCCTTGTAGAAATTACGGTACCAGTCGACGAAATTCTTCACGCCTTCTTTCACAGAGGTCTGAGGTTTAAAGCCAATCACCTCGTACAGCGCTTTGGTATCCGCGCTGGTCTCCAGTACATCACCCGGCTGAATCGGCATCATATTCTTATCTGCTTCAATGCCTAACGCTTCTTCCAGCGCTGTAATGTAATCCATCAGTTCAACAGGCGAGCTATTACCGATGTTGTAGACGCGATAGGGAGCGGAGCTGGTTGCTGGCGTGCCTGCTTCAACGGTCCAGTTTTCATCCGCCTGTGGAATAACATCCTGCAGACGAATAATGGCTTCGGCAATGTCGTCAATGTAGGTGAAATCACGCTTCATCTTGCCGTAGTTGTACACATCAATGCTTTTGCCTTCGAGCATCGCTTTGGTGAACTTAAACAGCGCCATATCCGGACGGCCCCACGGGCCGTACACCGTAAAGAAGCGCAGGCCGGTGGTAGGCAAGTTATAGAGATGCGAATAGGTATGCGACATCAGCTCGTTGGCTTTTTTGGTCGCAGCGTAAAGTGATACCGGATGGTCTACCGAATCATCGGTCGAGAAGGGCATTTTACGGTTAAGGCCATAAACCGAACTCGAGGAGGCGTACAGCAGGTGCTGAACCTTATTATGGCGACAACCTTCCAGTACGTTCAGATGTCCGGTAAGGTTGGCATCAGCATACGCATGCGGGTTTTCCAGCGAGTAACGCACGCCTGCCTGAGCGGCAAGATGGATGACGCGGTCAAACTTCTCGTTGGCAAACAGGGCTGCCATGCCTTCACGGTCGGCCAGATCGAGTTTGTGAAAGCTGAAATTCCCGGATGTCAGCAGATCCAGGCGCGCCTGCTTCAGGTTGACATCGTAGTAGTCGTTGAGATTGTCGATACCGACAACCTGATGCCCGGCGTCCAAAAGACGCTTACTGACGTGTGAGCCGATAAAACCCGCTGCACCAGTGACCAGAAATTTCATATCCATCCTCTTTAGAATCAAAAACTGCTATCTGTTAAGCGTAAAACCTATGACGCACATCATACCTCTAAGCGTGGAGTAAGCAAAACTTCACCAGTCGGCAGATTCTCATCGGATTCTTATAGAAAAATTATCAGTTCACGATAGACTAGCTAGATATTTTTTTGCGCTAATTTTACCGTTAAGGATTGTATGTCTCCGAACAGCAATTACGAGGTCATTCACCGGAATGACCCTGAGCAGATTGATTTCATAGATTTAGTCATGCAGCTTTGGCGTGGGAAGTGGATAATTGCTGCATTTGTTGCTATCGCTATTGTACTCGCTGTCGCTTATTTGACCTTTGCAAAGGAGAAATGGACCTCTACAGCGATTATCACTCAGCCCGATGCAGCGCAAATTGCCAGCTATACCACAGCTCTGAACATTCTTTACGGTGCTGCTGCGCCAACAATGTTAGATACTCAGTTACGTGTAGTGGGTCGTTTCAACTCGGCATTCGCTGCGTTAGCCCAATCTCTTGATAATCAAGAAGATCCTGAGAAGTTAACGATTGACGCGGCAGTGAAAGGTCAGACACTACCACTCAATGTCACGTACGTTGGATCTTCCGCTGAAGCTGCACAGAAACAACTATCTCAGTATATTCAACAGGTTGATGAGCAAACGGCGAAAGAACTGGAAGTCGATCTTAAAGACAACATTAAACAGCAAATTGCTACACTTAACGATTCCCTGCAAAACCAAGAGAAAGTGGCTCAGGAACAAAAAGACCTGCGTATCAAACAGATTGTGGAAGCATTGAAATTTGCTCAAGCGGCCAAAATTACAGCACCACAGATTCAACAAACTCAGGATGTGACTCAAGACACTATGTTCCTGTTGGGTAGCGAAGCGTTGAATTCAATGATTCAGCATGAATCGACCCGCCCTCTGGTCTTTTCTCAAGCCTATTATCAGACTAAACAGAATCTGTTAGATATTCAGAATCTTAATGTTGATCCTTCGACTATTCACGCCTATCGCTATGTGATGAAACCCAATCTACCTCTTTACCGTGACAGCCCGAGGAAATCTATTGCTTTAATTCTGGCTGTTCTGCTGGGCGGCATTATCGGTTCTGGCGTTGTGTTAGGGCGCAACGCGCTGCGCAACTATAAACCAAAAGCTTGATAATCAGATAAAAAAAAAGACCGGGTCTCCCCGGTCTTTTTTTATTTATGCCGTTTTCGCAAATTCTCAATCACCGCCGTTAAATCCAGCTCCTGATCCTGGAGCAACACCAGCAGGTGATACATCAAATCTGAGGCCTCGTTGGTCAGCTCATCGCGATCGTTTACAGTTGCGGCCAGTGCCGTTTCCACGCCTTCTTCACCCACCTTCTGCGCGATACGCTTGGTTCCGCTCGCGTAAAGTTTTGCCGTATACGAGCTTTCCGGATCGGCGGTTTTACGCGCGGCGAGCAGTTGTTCGAGCTGATACAGGAACAGCCATTGATGGCTGGCATCGCCAAAACAGCTGCTGGTGCCCAGATGGCAGGTTGGTCCGATAGGATTTGCCAGTACCAGCAGGGTGTCGTTATCGCAGTCAGGGGTAATGCTCACCACATTGAGGAAATGACCGGACGATTCGCCTTTGGTCCACAGACGCTGTTTAGTGCGCGAGAAAAAGGTGACTTTCCCGCTCTCAAGCGTCGTGCTCAGCGCATCCTGGTTCATATAGCCCAGCATCAGGACTTCGCCTGACACGGCGTGCTGCACAACCACCGGCAATAATCCGTCCGTTTTTTCCCAGTCCAGCTGAGCCCGTTGTTGTTCTGTTAACATACCCTAATCTCCACGCCCTGGTTAATCAGGAACGTTTTTAACTCGCCAATATTGATAATCTGCTTGTGGAACACCGACGCAGCAAGCGCGCCGTCGACATCCGCGTCGCGGAAGGCTTCCAGAAAGTGTTCCATCGTTCCAGCACCACCAGAGGCAATCATCGGCACGCGGCACACGGCACGCACTTTTTTGAGCTGCTCCAGGTCATAGCCATTACGCACGCCATCCTGGTTCATCATGTTCAGTACGATTTCACCTGCGCCGCGTTTTTGCACTTCCTGCACCCAGTCCAGCGTTTCCCATTGCGTCACGCGGGTGCGGTTTTCATCGCCCGTATATTGATTTACGTGATACTTGCCGGTTGCCGCGTCATACCAGGTATCAATCCCCACCACGATACACTGTACGCCAAAGCGATCCGCCAGACGGGTAATCAGCTCTGGATCTGCCAGGGCAGGGGAGTTGATGGAAATTTTGTCTGCGCCGAAGGAGAGGATCTGCGCAGCGTCTTCCGCCGATTTAATTCCGCCCGCCACGCAAAACGGAATATCGATCACTTCCGCTACGCGCTCGACCCAGCTTTTGTCGACCACACGGCCATCGCTGGAGGCGGTGATATCGTAAAAGACCAGTTCGTCTGCGCCTTCATCGGCGTAGCGTTTTGCGAGGGGGACGATGTCGCCGATGATTTCGTGATTGCGGAATTGCACGCCTTTCACCACCTGGCCATCACGCACGTCCAGACACGGGATTATCCGTTTTGCCAGCATTGAATCGCCTCCGTCACAGTAAACTTCTCTTCCAGTAAAGCGCGTCCCACGATAACGCCGCGCACGCCGGTGCCGCGCAGAGCGGCGACATCCGCTAAATCGCCAATACCGCCCGATGACTGGAAAGCCACCTGCGGATAGCGGGCGCACACTTCCTGATACAGCGAGACGTTAGAACCAGCCAGCGTCCCGTCGCGGGAGATATCCGTGCAAAGGACATGTTTCAGCCCTACGGGGAGATAAATTTCAACCAGCTCTTCCAGCGTCACGCCGGAATTTTCCTGCCAGCCGCTGACCGCTACCTGCTTGTTACCCTGCTCATCAATGCGCACATCCAGCGCCAGCACAAGCGCGTCGGGGCCAAAGCGGCGGAACCAGCCTTTAACCAGCTCCGGGTTTTTGACTGCCGTCGAGCCGACCACTACCCGCGCCACACCGGCTTCGAGCAGGGCGGCAACATCCTCTTCAGAACGCACACCACCGCCTACCTGCACTGGAACGTTAACGCCCGCGACCAGGGTTTTCAGCAGTGCGATCTGACGTTTCGCCGGATCTTTTGCGCCCGTGAGATCGACCAGGTGCAACACTTCTGCGCCCTGCGCCGCATAATCCTGCAAACGCGGCAGGGGATCGTTACCGTAGTCGCGCTGCTGGCCGTAATCGCCCTGATGGAGACGGACAACGGTGCCGTCAATTAAATCTAATGCGGGAATAATCATCACATCTCCAGGAAGTTTTTCAGCAACTGCGCACCCGCAGCACCCGAACGTTCCGGGTGGAACTGCACGCCAAAGAAATTATCTTTGTTGACCGCTGCCGTGAATGGCTCGCCGTAATTGCACTGGGCGATGGTGTACGGGTTCAGCGGCATGGCGTAGCTGTGCACAAAGTAGAAATAGGCCCCGTCTTCGATACCGCGAAACAGCCGGTCACCCGCTTTCGGGTAAACGCGGTTCCAGCCCATGTGCGGCAGCGGCAGGCCAAAGTCGGTCATCTTTGGCACATCTTCTTCGATGATGCCCAGCAGGTCCACGCCATTGCTCTCTTCGCTGCGACGCCCCAGGATCTGCATCCCCAGGCAAATGCCCAGCACCGGCTGGGTGCAGGCTTTAATCAGCTCGACCAGCTCACGCTCGTGGATCTGATCCATCGCCGCCTGCGCGGTGCCGACGCCCGGTAAAAAGAGTTTGTCGGCGCGCAGCACGACGTCCGGATCGCGGCTGACCACCGGATCATAGCCGTGGCGCGCGATGGCCGATTTCACCGAGTTGAGATTCGCGCAACCGGTATCCAGAATGACCACGTTCATCACAACACCCCTTTCGATGAAGGCAGCGTATCGCCCTCCACGCGGATCGCCTGGCGCAGCGTGCGGCCAAAGACTTTAAACAGGCTCTCGACGCGGTGGTGATCGTTTTTGCCTTTGGTTTTCAGGTGCAGCGTCACGCCCATGGTGTAGGAGAGCGAGCGGAAGAAGTGCTCAACCATCTCGGTGCTCAGATCGCCGACGCGCTGATAGGTAAAATCGGCTTTATATTCCAGGTGCGGACGGCCGGAGATATCCAGCGCGCAGCGGGCCAGACATTCGTCCATCGGCAGCACGAAGCCAAAACGGTTAATGCCGCGCTTATCGCCGAGCGCCAGCTTCAGGGCTTCGCCCAATGCAAGGCCGGTATCTTCAACGGTGTGGTGATCGTCGATGTACAGATCGCCCTTCACGTTGATCTCCATGCGGAATCCGCCATGGGTCGAAATCTGATCCAGCATGTGATCGAAGAAACCAACGCCGGTGTGAATTTTGCTGCCGCCTTCGCGGTCCAGCCACACTTTTACGTCAATCTGCGTCTCTTTCGTGTTGCGCTCGACGTGGGAGTAACGGTCACGCTTGGTGAGCTGCTCGCCAATCGTCGCCCAGTCCAGCTCATTGCGATTAAAACGCAGCCCCTGAATGCCCATGTTCTCGGCAAGCTGGATATCGGTTGCGCGATCGCCAATCACGTAGCTGTTCGCTTTATCCAGCACGCCATCAGCAAGATAGCGGTCAACCAGCTTCACTTTCGGTTTGCGGCAGTCGCAATTATCCGCTGGCAGGTGCGGGCAGATCAGCACATCGTCGAAGGTAATACCCTGCGAGGTGAGGATCTGCATCATCAGGTTGTGCGGGCCATCGAAATCGGCCTGCGGGAAGCTGTCGGTGCCCAGTCCGTCCTGGTTGGTGATCATCACCAGCTTATAGCCCGCTTTCTGCAGCTTAAGCAGAACCGGGATCACGTCAGCTTCAAAAGCCAGTTTGTCGAATCGATCGACCTGATAATCACTTGGTGGCTCAGCAATAATAGTGCCGTCGCGATCGATAAAAAGGGTCTTCTGGCTCATACTTTCTCCGCTTTCAGGGCGTCAATCACGCGCTGACTCTCTTCCCGGGTGCCCACGGTAATGCGCAGACAGCCGCTCAGGGAGGGTTGTTTGTTTTGGTCTCGTAAGATAATGCCCTGATCCCATAAAGATTTAAATATGGCGCTGGAGGCAGTGAAGCGCACCAGGATGTAATTGGTTTCCGAGTCAAAAACCTGCTCCACGCAGGGCAACGTTTTCAGGGCAGAGACGAGATACTGACGCTCCACCAGAATCTGCGCTACGCGCTCACGCATGGCGTTGATGCCCTGGGGTGCCAGCGCCTGCGCGGCGATATCGGCGACCGGCGTTGACAGCGGGTAAGGGGCGATCACTTTCATCAGCAGATCGATGACCTCTTTATTCGCCAGCGTAAATCCGCAGCGCAGACCGGCCAGTGCGAAGGCTTTCGACAGCGTACGCAGCACCACCAGATTTGGATACTCTTCCAGCCAGCCCGCCAGCGTCGCCTGAGGACAAAATTCGATATAGGCCTCATCGGCAACAACCAGCGCTTTGCCGCGCGTCATCTCAAGCAGGGTGCGGATATCCTGCGGATTAATGAGTTGGCCGGTTGGGTTATTCGGGCTGCAGACGAAAATCACTTTCACGCCGTCAAGATTCTCGGCGATGGTCGGGAGATCAAGCTGCCAGTCATCCAGCGCCAGCACGTTGCGACACGCTACGCCAAACGTTTCGGCGCTAACGCTGTACATGCCGTAAGTCGGCTGGCAATAGAGCACCGCGTCTTTGCCCGGCTCGCAGAAGGCGCGGATCAGCAGTTCGATACCTTCATCAGCCCCACGGCTGACCAGCACCTGCTCCGGCTTCACGCCCGCGTACTGGGCGTAATTCTCAATCACCGCCTTTGGCTGGCACTCCGGATAACGGTTCAGCGTCTGCTGGGAAAGCTCGAACGCGACTGCCGTCGGGAATTCATTGGCGTTCAGCCAGACATCACCATTCCCCCCCAGGCGACGAGCAGATTGATAGGGTGTCAGTCGACGAACGTTTTCGCGGGCTAATTCTTCAATGCTCATGCTTGCTCCTTCAGGGCGGCAACGCGCAGCGTCACGGCGTTTTTGTGGGCGGTCAGACGCTCGGCGGCGGCCAGCGTTTCAATCGTGGAGGCGAGGGCGGCAAAACCTTCGCGGGACAACTCCTGCACGGTCATGCGTTTCTGGAAATCAGCCAGCCCCAGGCTTGAACAGGTTGCGGTGTAGCCGTAGGTTGGCAGCACGTGGTTGGTGCCAGAGGCGTAATCGCCTGCGGATTCAGGCGACCAGTCACCGAGGAACACGGAACCGGCGCTGGTGATGCCATCGACCAGAGAACGGGCGTCGCGGGTTTGAATAATCAGGTGCTCCGGGCCGTACTGGTTAGAGATGGCGATGCACTGCTCGAGCGAATTCGCCACGATCAGGCGGCTGGCAGAGAGCGCCTGGCGTGCCGTGTCGGCTCGCGGCAGCTCTGCGAGTTGGCGTTCAACCGCTTCGCCCACGCGCTGCGCCATGTCGGCGTCCGGCGTCAGCAAAATCACCTGGGAATCGGGACCGTGTTCGGCCTGAGAGAGCAGGTCAGAGGCCACAAAGTCCGGCGTCGCGCCGCTGTCGGCAATCACCAGCACTTCCGACGGGCCCGCAGGCATGTCAATCGCCGCACCGTCCAGACGCTGGCTGACCTGGCGTTTGGCTTCAGTGACGTAGGCATTCCCCGGCCCAAAAATCTTATCGACTTTCGGCACGGATTCGGTGCCAAACGCGAGGGCGGAGATGGCCTGTGCACCGCCTGCTTTAAAGACGTCCTGCACGCCGCACAGTTTTGCCGCGTAGAGGATCTCATCGGCAATCGGCGGCGGCGAGCAGAGCACCACTTTCTGACAACCGGCGATACGCGCCGGCGTGGCGAGCATCAATACGGTGGAAAACAGTGGGGCGGAGCCACCGGGAATGTAGAGTCCGACGGAGGCCACCGGGCGTGTCACCTGCTGGCAGCGCACGCCGGGCAGGGTTTCGACGTCCACCACCTGCAGTTTCTGCGCGGTGTGGAAGGTGTCGATGTTTTTGACCGCCACGGCCATCGCCTGTTTGATGTCATCGCCAAGACGGTTGCAGGCGTCATCAATTTCTTGCGCCGTCACTTTCAGCGCACCGACGTCGGTTTTGTCAAACCTGGCGCTGTATTCACGCAGTGCGTCGTCGCCGCGGGCTTTCACGTTATCCAGGATTTCCGCCACGGTGCGGGTAATGCTGTCCGAAGCCGAAATGGCCGGGCGCGTCAGCAGTTTACGCTGTTGTTCAGTGCTGCAGGTATTCCAGTCGATGATTGTATTAAAGCTCATATCACTTTCCTTTTGCCGGATGCGCGAACGCTGACCGGGCACTGTTCGCGGAATTATTCCATCATCTTCTCAATCGGCAGCACCAGAATGGAGCTGGCACCCAGGGCTTTCAGTTTTTCCATGGTTTCCCAGAACAGGGTTTCGCTGCTGACCATATGCATCGCTACGCGCTGCTGATCGCCCGCCAGCGGCAGAATGGTTGGGCGTTCCGCGCCTGGCAGCAGAGCAATCACTTCATCCAGACGTTCGGTTGGCGCATGCATCATGATGTATTTCGATTCGCGAGCCTGAATCACACCCTGAATACGGGTCAGCAGACGGTCAATCAGCTGCTGCTTGGCATCCGGCATGTCGCCATCGCGCTGGATCAGGCAGGCTTTCGAGCGGTAAATCACTTCCACTTCGCGCAGACCGTTTGCTTCGAGGGTCGCGCCGGTAGAGACCAGGTCACAAATGGCGTCCGCCAGCCCGGCGCGTGGGGCCACTTCGACGGAACCGTTCAACAGACAAGATTTAAACTGCACGCCTTTCTGATCGAGATAGCGTTTCAGCAGGTGAGGATAAGAGGTGGCAATGCGCTTGCCGTTCAGCCCAGCCGGGCCGTCCCAGGCCTCATCCACTGCGGTGGCGAGGGAGAGACGGCAACCGCCAAAGTCCAGACGACGCAGGGTGAAATAGCGCGGGTCTTCGCCCTGCGCGCGGCGGGTCAGCAGCTCTTCTTCCAGCACGTTTTCGCCGATGATGCCAAGGTCAACCACGCCATCCATCACCAGGCCCGGAATATCGTCATCGCGAACGCGCAGGATATCGATCGGCATATTTTCAGCGAGGGCAATCAGGCGCTGCGTGTGCAGGTTAATTTTGATCCCGCAGCGGGAGAGTAATTCGCGTGAATCGTCGCTCAGGCGGCCTGATTTTTGAATAGCTATGCGTAAACGTGAGTTATCTAACATTCTGTTGTCCTTATTACCCTGTCTGGATACGGTCCAAAAAAAAGCCCCCGGAAGATGATCTTCCGGGGGCTCTCTCTTGCGTTCTCGCACCACTGGAAGATCTGAATGTCTTCCAGCACACATCGCCTGAAAGACTAGTCAGGATGATGGTGATGATGGTGGTTTTTAAAAGGAACGCGTGTCATATAAATTCTCTGTGAATGCTTATGCATCTGATGTCTTTTAACCTAAACCACATTCACGGTGTAAAGCAAGGGCTTTTTTTAATCATTAATTCATTTCATATTGATGCTATGAATTGTCAGTTCCTCAGCGCTGGCGTAGCCTTAAGTCAGACGCGTGCAAGCCAGGAGAAAACGCATGAAAAAGGTCGCAATTGTCGGTTTAGGATGGTTAGGCATGCCGCTGGCGATGTCGTTAACGGCGCGAGGCTGGCAGGTGACCGGCAGCAAAACCACGGTGGACGGCGTTGAGGCCGCGCGAATGTGCGGCATTGAGGGCGTCGAGTTACGCCTGGAACCGGAGCTGGTGTGCGATACGGACGATCTCGACAGCTTGATGAATGTGGATGCGCTGGTGATCACGCTGCCCGCACGCCGCAGCGGGCCGGGCGAGGAGTTTTACCGTCAGGCCGTGCAGGAGATTGTCGACAGCGCCCTGGCGCATCACATTCCGCGCATTATTTTCACCAGCTCGACGTCGGTGTACGGCGATGTGGAAGGCACGGTAAAAGAGAGTACCGAGCGCAAGCCCGTCACCGCCAGTGGGCGCGTGCTGAAAGAGCTGGAAGACTGGCTGCACAATTTGCCGGGTACCCAGGTGGACATTTTACGCCTCGCCGGTTTAGTCGGGCCAGAACGTCATCCGGGGCGCTTCTTTGCCGGGAAAACGGCACCGAACGGGCAACATGGCGTCAATCTTGTTCATCTTGAAGACGTGATCGGCGCAATTACGCTCCTGTTACAGGCCCCGAAGGGCGGTCACATCTATAATATATGTGCGCCCTCTCATCCGGCGCGAAGTCAGTTTTATCCCGTGATGGCCCGACAGCTTGGGCTTGAGCCGCCGCAATTTCGCGACGCATCTGGGGAAGGGCAAGGCAAAGTGATTGATGGCAATCGTATTTGTCGTGAACTGGGATTTGAGTATCAATATCCCGATCCGCTGGTGATGCCAATGGAATAACCCTGCCAGCGGGTTTGATCGCACACCGTTTTGGGGGCGACATGAAACCGCTGCTGGATGTTCTCATTATCCTCGATGCACTCGAAAAAGAGGGGAGTTTTGCTGCCGCGTCAGCGAAGCTCTTCAAAACTCCCTCGGCGTTAAGCTACACCGTCCACAAGCTCGAAAGTGACCTTAATATTCAGCTGCTCGATCGCAGCGGTCACCGTGCGCGTTTCACCCGAACAGGGCAGATGCTTCTTGAGAAGGGGCGCGAGGTGCTCCACACGGTGCGCGAGCTGGAAAAACAGGCGGTCAAGTTACATCAGGGCTGGGAAAACGAGCTTATCATCGGCGTGGATGATACGTTTCCCTTCTCGTTACTCTCTCCGCTGATCGAAGCGTTTTATCAGCGTCACAGCGTCACCCGACTCAAATTTATCAACGGCGTGCTGGGCGGCTCCTGGGAGGCACTCACTCAGGGGAGGGCGGATATCATCGTCGGTGCCCTGCGCGATCCACCCCAGTCGAGCGATTTTGGGTTTGCGCGTATCGGTACCCTTGAACAGGTTTTCGTGGTCGCTCCGCATCATCCTCTTGCTCAGGAGCCAGAGCCGATTCCGCGACGCGTCATTAAAGGCTGTCGCGCAATCGTCGTGGGCGACAGCTCGCTGCCCGAGTGCGCCGCCTCTTCGCAACTGCTCGACGATCAGGAAGCGATCACCGTTTTCGACTTTAAAACCAAGCTGGAGCTGCAAATCAGCGGCCTGGGCTGCGGGTATTTACCGCGTTATCTCGCTCAGCGATTCATTGAAAGTGGAGCGCTGGTTGAGAAGCAAGTGCTGGCGCAAACCAACAGCGAATCGGTGTGGGTGGGGTGGAATGAACAGACGGCTGGGCTTGCCAGCGCATGGTGGCGGGATGAGATTTTAGCAAATAGTGCTATCGCTGCCGTTTACACTTTACCTGAGGGCGGAATATCAACCGCTTAGTAAAAAGAAAATCGCGAAGGGGTTCTGAATCTATTGCCTTTTATGCCAAAGATGGGGCAAAATGCGCCGCTGCAAAAAAATGAGATTAACCGACGATATAAAAGGCGTCGGTTATTTTTTTTGCATGTAACAAACGCCATTTAAAAACAAAGAGGCCGGGCTTCGTACCGGATAGATACTTACTAAAATCCGACAGTTGTTGTCGCTGAGGAATCCAGAAAATGGGGCAATCTTTTGCTTACGTGGCGGTTTTCACCGTAAAGGAGAATAACCATGTCGCATAACGCTACTCCAAAAACCTCTCGCGTGGAATTACGTAAAACACTTACGTTGATTCCGGTTGTCATGATGGGCCTCGCCTATATGCAGCCGATGACGCTGTTCGATACGTTTGGTATCGTTTCAGGCCTCACTGACGGTCACGTTGCAACGGCGTACGCCTTTGCGCTGGTCGCTATTCTCTTTACTGCGTTGAGCTACGGTAAACTGGTCCGCCGTTTCCCGTCCGCTGGCTCTGCGTACACCTATGCTCAGAAATCCATTAGCCCGGCTGTTGGCTTTATGGTGGGTTGGTCATCTCTGCTGGACTACCTGTTCATGCCGATGATCAACATTCTGCTGGCAAAAATTTACTTTGAAGCGCTGGTGCCTTCCGTACCGTCGTGGATCTTCGTTGTCGCGCTGGTGGCCTTTATGACCATCTCTAACCTGCGCAGCATCAAGACCGTGGCCAACTTCAATACCCTGATTGTTATTCTGCAGATGGGCATCGTGGCGGTTATCGTCGGCATGATCATCTACGGTGTGGCACACGGTGAAGGCGCAGGTACGCTGACCAGCACCCGTCCGTTCTGGTCTGAAGGCGCACACGTGGTGCCGATGATTACTGGCGCGACAATTTTGTGCTTCTCGTTCCTCGGCTTTGACGGCATCTCTTCTCTGTCTGAAGAGACTAAAGACGCAGAGCGTGTCATTCCGCGCGCAATTCTGCTGACTGCGCTGCTGGGCGGCATGGTATTTATCGGTGCCTCTTACTTCCTGCAGCTGTACTTCCCGGATATCTCTCGCTTTAAAGATCCGGATGCGTCTCAGCCTGAAATCATGCTGTACGTGGCGGGTAAAACCTTCCAGTGGGGCGTGCTGATCTTCTCAAGCGTCACCGTACTGGCCTCCGGCATGGCCGCTCACGCAGGCGTTTCTCGTCTGATGTACGTGATGGGTCGCGACGGCGTGTTCCCGACTCGCTTCTTCGGCTACATTCATCCGAAATGGCGTACCCCGGCATGGAACGTGCTGCTGGTAGGCGCTATCGCGCTGCTGGCGATTAAATTTGACCTGGTAACCGCAACGGCGCTGATTAACTTCGGTGCGCTGGTGGCCTTTACCTTTGTTAACCTCTCCGTGATCTCTCAGTTCTGGATCCGTGAGAAGCGCAACAAAACGCTGAAAGACCACTTCAACTACCTGTTCCTGCCGATGTGTGGCGCGATGACGGTGGGTGCGCTGTGGATTAACCTGGAAGAAAGCTCAATGATTCTGGGCCTGATCTGGGGTGGTATCGGCCTGGTGTACCTGGCTTGCGTGACCAAAAGCTTCCGCAACCCGGTTCCACAGTACGAAGATATCGCCTGATCCTGAGCGATGACGAAAAAAAACCGGAGCATATGTCTCCGGTTTTTTTATGCCTGAAACCCTCAGACAATCTCTTGCGCGTACTGGTACAGCGCTTTAAGCAGCGCCTGTTTCTCCGCGTTCCCTTCATACTGCGTATACAGCATTTCCAGCTCATCGGCGTACTGCTGCAAAAACTCCGGCGTAAAGACGTTACGACGGTGCTGCAACCAGCGCTCCTGCTCGGCTTCATCGAGGGTGCCAGGGAAGTTACGTGCCCGGTAGTTAAACATCAGCTTCTCGATACGCTTATCGGCAAAGGTGATATCCAGCGCCGGTAAATTTTGTGGATCTGTCTGCAATACGATATTCATGGCAGCGCGGTCGGCATCGCTGAAAAAACCGTTATAGAGCTGCGCATCGACGTTATCCGACGGCACAAAAGGCTCGGCTTCAGCAAAGATCGCCACGACTTTTTCACGCACTTGCGGGTTGTCACGCAGCACTTTCAGGTTATCGATGCAACGCTGGCGGTTCACACCCAGCCTGTCGGCATCTTCCGGGCGCAGCGTATTCGCCTGCGCCAGCACCGGGCATTTGTTGATATGCACCAGCTTAACCGGAACGGCGGCGTTATCGCCCAGCTCACTCTTCGGCGTATATAAACGTTCGCGCAGGGCGTCGCTGTCCAGTTCAAGCAGAGGTGAAATATCGCCCGCCAGATCGACCATAATCACCGCATTGCGATTATCAGGGTGCCACGCCAGCGGCGCGACCCAACTGGTATTTCCACGCCATGCGCCGAACATGCCAGAGATATGCACCAGCGGTTTCATCTGCGGGACGTCAATCAGGGTCATCAGTTTTTGCTTGCTGCGATGGCTGAGCAAATAGTCGAACATTTTAGGCTGCGCGGTTTTCACCAGCTTCGCCATGGCGATGGTGGCGTACACATCGGCCATTGCATCGTGCGCATTGCTGTGCTCAATGCCGTTGGCGCGGGTCAGATGCTCAAGACGGAAGCTGGGTAACCCGTCGTCATTCTCAGGCCAGTTGATCCCCTCCGGGCGCAAAGCGTAGCAGGCACGCATCACGTCCAGCAGGTCCCAGCGCGAATTGCGGTTCTGCCAGCTCCAGGCGTACGGATCGTAGAAATTGCGGTAGAGGATATTGCGCGTAACTTCATCATCGAAACGGATGTTGTTATAGCCCACGACGCAGGTATTTGGCACGGTAAACAGGTCATGAACGCGACGGGCAAACTCGGCTTCGTTCACGCCTTTCTCACGCGCTTCCTGTGGCGTAATGCCGGTCACCATCACGGCCCCGGGCTGGGGCAGATAGTCGTCGGGAGGCTTACAGTAAAAAACGTCCGGCTCGCCAATGATGTTGAAATCAGCGTCGGTGCGGATCGCCGCGAACTGCGAAGGCCTGTCCAGCGACGGGCTGGTGCCAAAGGTTTCGTAATCGTGAAAGAGAAATGTGGGAAGCGCGGCGGAATCAGACACCAGTAATACCATCCTGTTAAAAAGTGACACTGCTATGGTAAACGATCGGCGGCGACACGCCGAATAAAAAGCGTTTTTCAGTGCCAGAATTGCGCGCGGCCTTCCGCTAAATCTCTGCGTTACGTCACATTTTTTTGCAATTTAAACAGGTAATGGAGCGAGAACTTCCGTAAAAAGGGCAACGATTTTAAATGACCTGAGGAAATTTCGTTGAAACGCCGTCTGTTTATTGCTGTTTCTTTACTCGCTTCGAGTATTACGTCTGCCCTGGCTGCCGATCCCATGGACTACTCGCCGCAGCCGCCGGCCATTCAGGCAGGCTCCTGGGTGCTGATGGATTACACTACTGGTCAAATTTTAACAGCGGGCAACGAGCACCAACAGCGTAATCCGGCCAGCCTTACCAAGCTAATGACGGGCTACGTGGTCGACCGCGCGATCGACAGCCATCGTATTACGCCCGATGACATCGTGACCGTCGGGCGCGACGCGTGGGCGAAAGGCAATCCGGTGTTCGACGGGTCGTCGCTGATGTTCCTGAAAGCGGGAGATCGCGTCACCGTTCGCGATCTGAGCCGTGGCCTGATTGTGGATTCCGGTAACGACGCCTGTGTCGCGTTAGCCGACCACGTCGCAGGCGGCCAACCGCAGTTCGTCAACATGATGAACGACTACGTGCAAAAGCTGAACCTGCGTGATACGCACTTTGAAACCGTGCACGGCCTGGATGCTCCGGGCCAGCACAGTTCGGCTTACGATCTGGCGGTGCTGTCGCGGGCGATTATTCACGGCGAGCCTGACTTTTACCATATGTACAGTGAAAAGAGTCTCACCTGGAACGGGATCACCCAGCAAAACCGTAACGGGCTGCTGTGGGATAAAACCATGAATGTCGACGGGCTGAAGACCGGGCACACTTCCGGAGCGGGCTTTAACCTGATTGCGTCGGCGGTGGACGGTCAGCGTCGCCTGATTGCCGTGGTGATGGGGGCAGATAGCCCGAAAGGGCGCGAAGAGCAGGCCCGCAAGCTGCTCCACTGGGGCCAGCAAAACTTCGATACCGTGCAGATTCTGCGCAGTGGAAAACAGGTCGGCACGGAGCGCATCTGGTACGGCGATAAAGAGCAGATTTCCCTCGGGACGGATCAGGATTTCTGGCTGGCGCTGCCAAAATCAGAAGTGGCGAACATCAAAGCCAAATATGTACTCGATAAAAAAGAGCTGGAGGCGCCTATCGCCGCGCATCAGCGCGTGGGTGAAATTGAGCTGTATGACCGCGATAAAGTCGTTGCACACTGGCCGCTGGTGACGCTGGAGAAGGTCAACAAGGGCGGTCTTTTCTCACGTCTGAGCGACTATCTGCACCACAAAGCCTGACGGCCCAAAGAGCAGACTGGCACTCCTGCGAGTCTGCTCACATAATAAACATCTCGCATTTGCCGGACATAACGAATCTGCTTTATAGTGTATAAATATACAGTAATAAACGGAGGCAGTATGGACTACAGCATCAAGCAGCAACCGAAACGTAAAATCGCTGGTTTTCATATGGTTGGCCCGTGGGAGCAAACGGTCAAACAGGGTTTTGAACAGCTGGCGATGTGGGTCGATGGCAACCACATCCAGCCCCTCGAATGGGTGGCGGTCTATTACGACAATCCCGATGAAGTCCCCGCCGAAAAACTGCGCTGCGATACGGCGGTGACGGTCCCGGAAGATTTTCAGATCCCCGCGAACAGTGAAGGGGTGATCCTCACGGAAATCGCTGCGGGCGACTATGCTGTCGCCGTTGCGCGTGTCGAAAACCACGATTTTGCCACGCCGTGGTATAGCTTTTTCAACAGTCTTCTTGAAGATCACCATTACCAGATCGCTCCCAAGCCGTGCTTTGAGCGCTACCTGAACGATGGCAATGTCGATGGTTACTGGGATATCGAAATGTACGTCGCGGTGCAAAATAAAGTGGGTTGAGCAGCAATCCTGTTATTTGTGTGGTTTTTCTGTCGGACGTGATGCGTCCGGCAGAAAACACAGTACAATTGTGATTTGCCGTGTAGCTGGAGAGCGGGTGTGCGTCCCGACAAATCATTAACTCCTTTTGAAATCCGTTTATACCGACACTATCGCGTTGTGCATGGTTGTCGTATCGCGCTGGCGTTTATTCTCACTTTCCTGCTGGTGAGACTGCTGCACATCCCTGAAGGGACCTGGCCGTTAATCACGCTGGTGGTGATCATGGGGCCAATCTCTTTTTGGGGAAACGTGGTTCCGCGCGCCTTTGAGCGTATTGGCGGCACCATTTTTGGCTCCGCGCTTGGGTTGATTGCATTAAAACTGGAGCTGATTTCACTTCCCGTGATGTTGCTGTGGTGCGCAGGGGCGATGTTCCTGTGCGGCTGGCTGGCGCTCGGTAAAAAGCCCTATCAGGCGCTGCTGATTGGCATCACCCTTTCGGTGGTCGTTGGCGCCCCGGCGGGGGATATGGCCACTGCGCTCTGGCGAAGCGGCGACGTCATCCTGGGATCGCTTCTGGCGATGCTCTTCACCGGCATCTGGCCGCAGCGTGCATTCCTGCACTGGCGTATTCAGATGGCGAACTACGTGACCGCGGTCAACCGTGTCTATCAGGCGGGATTTTCCCCGAATCTGGTGGAACGCCCACGCCTCGAAAAGCATCTGCAAAAAATTCTCAACGATATCGTCAAAATGCGCGGGATTATTGCTCCCGCCAGCAAAGAGACGCATATTCAAAAGTCTATCTTTGAGGCGATTCAAACGGTCAGTCGTAATCTGGTGTGTATGCTCGAATTGCAGATCAATGCCCACTGGGCGTCGCGCGCCAGCCACTTTGTGCTGCTGAATGCCCATACGCTCAAGGAAACGCAGCAGATGACGCAGCAAACGCTGTTGACTATCGCTCACGCGCTGTATGAGGGGAACCCGCAGCCGATTCTCGCCAACAGCGAGCGGTTGAATGAGATCACCGCCGAGTTAAGAGAGCTGATCAACGAACATCAGGGCGACGGCGTGGCGGAAACGCCTATCCACGGCTATGTATGGTTGAGCATGGAAATGGCGCGGCAACTGGAGCTTTTGTCGCATCTTATCTGCCGGGCGCTGCGCAAATAAAAAGCAGCTATCTCCCGTTGTGACGCCTGCTGCTTCGATTCAGCAGCGATTGGGGTTATGATAGGATCAAACGATATAGTCATTGTCATTCGCAGCGGCTGTCAGTAAGGTTATCTGCACAGTGGTTGCTTAAACGAATCCGAATCTTACATTAGCAGGGGTATCAAAATGGAAACTACTAAGCCTTCGTTCCAGGATGTTCTGGAATTCGTCCGCCTGTTCCGCCGCAAAAACAAACTGCAGCGTGAAATCCAGGACGTTGAGAAGAAGATCCGTGACAACCAGAAACGCGTTCTGCTGCTTGATAACCTGAGCGACTACATCAAGCCAGGTATGAGCGTTGAAGCCATTCAGGGCATTATCGCCAGCATGAAAACCGACTACGAAGATCGCGTAGACGACTACATCATCAAAAATGCTGAGCTGTCCAAAGAGCGTCGTGACATCTCCAAGAAGCTGAAAGTGATTGGCGAAATCAAAAACGGCGAAGCGAAAAGCGAGTAACTGTCGCGAAGATTGATACGGCCTCTCTGCGAAAGCAGGGGGGCTTTTTTTTGGGTTTTTTACAGGCCCAGAAAAGCAAAAAGCCTGCTGTAAAAGCAGGCTTTTCAAATTTGGCTCCTCTGACTGGACTCGAACCAGTGACATACGGATTAACAGTCCGCCGTTCTACCGACTGAACTACAGAGGAATCGGTTAGGAGGCTTATCTTAGCGGCGAAAAAACTTTTGTCAAACCTGATCTTACACTCAATGGCTCAACTGCTGATTCTGTCGACAGTTTGTCGTCATTCTCTACAATTTTTTGTGGAAAATACTTTGCAGGATTAGCGTTTCTCCCTCATTATTTGAAATGGAGTTTCAACTTTCTCTCGTTAAGGTCCATTTTGAACGTCACTTCCGCTCTGCGCCATGCCGTCATGCGTACGCCCTGGTATGCCAAACGTAAAAGCTATCGTGTTCTGTTCTGGCGTGAAATCACCCCTCTTGCTGTGCCTATCTTTCTGGAAAACACCTGCGTCCTGCTGATGGGCGTCCTCAGCACGTTCCTCGTGAGCTGGCTGGGTAAAGAGGCGATGGCGGGCGTGGGTCTTGCGGACAGTTTTAACATGGTCGTGATGTCATTCTTTGCGGCCATCGATCTCGGTACCACGGTGGTGGTGGCCTTTAGTCTCGGTAAACTCGACCCGAAACGCGCGCGCGAGGCGGCGAGACAATCCCTGATGATCATGACCATTTTCTCGATCATCCTGGCGGCGGTGATCCACTATTTCGGTAAAGAAATTATCGATATCGTGGCGGGGGAGGCGACCAGTGAAGTGAAAAGCCTGGCGCTGACGTACCTCGAAATGACGGTGCTGAGCTATCCGGCGGCGGCCATTACGCTGATTGGCAGCGGCGCGCTTCGCGGTGCGGGCAACACCAAAATTCCGCTGCTCATTAACGGCGGGATGAACATCCTCAATATCATCATCAGCAGCATTTTGATTTACGGGCTTTTCTCCTGGGATGGCATGGGATTTGTGGGTGCCGGGCTGGGGCTGACTATCTCCCGCTACATCGGTGCGGCTGCGATTGTTGCGGTGCTGATGATTGGTCTCAATCCCGCGCTGCGTATTTCATTGAAAAGCTACTTCCGCCCGCTGAATTTCGCCATTATCTGGGAAGTGATGGGAATCGGTATTCCTGCCAGCATTGAGTCGGTGCTGTTTAACGGCGGGAAACTGCTGACCCAGATGTTTGTCGCCGGAATGGGCACCGATGTCATCGCCGGTAACTTCATCGCGTTTTCAATCGCCTCGCTGATTAACCTGCCGGGGAACGCCCTCGGTTCGGCTTCGACGATCATCACCGGTAAACGGCTCGGCAAAGGGCAGATTGCTCAGGCGGAGCGCCAGCTGCGCCATGTGTTCTGGCTGTCAACGATTGGCCTGACGATTATCGCCTGGGGAACCGCGCCGTTCGCAGGGCTGATGGCCTCGTTCTACACCCATGAGGATGACGTTAAAGAGGTGGTTAAAATCCTCATCTGGCTGAATGCGGCCTTTATGCCGATTTGGGCGGCCTCCTGGGTGCTTCCTGCGGGGCTGAAAGGGGCGCGTGATGCGCGCTTTGCGATGTGGGTATCGATGCTGGGCATGTGGGGCTGTCGCGTGGTGGCGGGCTATGGACTCGGGATTATGCTCGGGATGGGCGTGGTGGGCGTCTGGCTGGGGATGTTCCTCGACTGGGCGGTGCGCGGCGCACTGTTCTACTGGCGAATGGTCAGCGGCCGCTGGCTATGGAAATATCCACGCATCAAGACCACGAATGCTGCTCCTGACGTGTCAGAACGGATGACAAATGTGCGAACTGAGGAATAAAGCAGCAATCGAACGATTTTCTGCAATCTGTCTTTGACAACGAAAGGTGGCGTCGATAATATGCGCCCCGTTCACACGATTCCTCTGTAGTTCAGTCGGTAGAACGGCGGACTGTTAATCCGTATGTCACTGGTTCGAGTCCAGTCAGAGGAGCCAAATTTGAAAAGCCTGCTTTTACAGCAGGCTTTTTGCTTTTCTGCGTTCAGGAAAATTGCCCGATAGCGACTTCGCTTACCGGGCAACGCGACGCGCTATCGGTTCACGCGAATCGGAGCCGTTGCTTCAAACAGCCACGGACGCGCATCGCTGTTCACCCGTGGCGATAACACGTCCCGCACCTGCTGATGGTACTCATCCAGCCACTGCTTCTCTTGCTCGGTCAGCAGCGCGAGTTCCACCTGGCTCAAATCAATCGGGATCAGTGTCAGCGAGGCAAACTTGCAGAAGCCCGGCATGCTCTCCACGATCTCCACCTGATTCTCAATGCGAATACCGTGACTGTCGGCCTGATAATAACCCGGCTCGATGGTAATGATATTCCCGGCGACCAGCGGCCACGGATTCACTTTTTTGGCGATACGCTGCGGATTTTCATGGATCAGCAACTGATGCCCTACGCCGTGACCGGTACCGTGATCGTAATCCAGCCCCAGCTCCCACAGCGGACGGCGGGCGAATGCATCGAGCTGATGCCCCTGCGTGCCCGACGGGAACTGGAGTGAAATCAGGGATAAAAAACCTTTCAGCACAGCGGTATAGTGCAGGCGCTGCTGCGGGTCCAGCTTGCTGTACGCAAGCGTGCGGGTCGCATCGGTGGTGCCGTTCTGATACTGGCCGCCCGAATCATTCAGGTAGAAATGCCCGCTGGTGATCGCTTTGTTTGATGCTGCGCTGGAGTGGTAATGACACATCGCGGCGTTACTGGCGGAGGCCGAAATCGTCTCGAAGCTCTGCTCGATAAAACCAGGCTGCTGCTCGCGGAAGACCAGCTGCTGCGCCTGCGCTTCCAGCTCGGTCAGCGGCTTGCTTGCGGCCTCGCGCTGAGGGACTTCATGAGACAGCCAGGCGAGGAAATTCACCCAGGCGGCGCCGTCCTGCTGGTGGCATTCGCGATAGCCTTCCAGCTCGACCGGATTTTTATTCGCCTTCATCAGCGTCACCGGATCGGCCTGCCAGAGGATCTCTCCCTGCGGCTCAATCGCAAAACGCAGCGCGACGGGCGCGGAATCCGCATCCAGCCACACGCGCTTGCCTTCACCCAATTGCTTGCAGCGAGTCACAAAATCATCCTGCGGCGAGACGACAATCCCCTCCAGGGCAGAGGCGGGAAGATCGCGGATTTTGTCCCCATTAACGAACCATTCCACGTCGCCCGTGCGGCTCAACAGCGCGAACGAGAGCGGAACCGGGCTGGTGGGGATGTCGCAGCCACGCACGTTCAACAGCCAGGCGATGTTATCCGGCATGGTTACTGCCAGATAATCCGCGCCGTTATCCTGTAGCAACTGCGCCACACGACGACGTTTGTCGGCGCTGCTTTCACCGCTGATTGCCACCGGCATTTCGCGGATCAAGCCTGCCGGAGCGGCAGGGCGGTCGGTCCAGAGCGTGTCGAAAGGCGATGTCTCAAGCGGGACAAATTCACAGGCGGTGGCGGCAAGCTGCTGATACTCGTTGTGGGTCATCAGCAGAGGATCAAAGGCGATGCGCACGCCTGCGCTCGCGTTGTTTTCCAGCCACTGGGCCAGCGGTTCGTTGTGCAGATGATGGATCGCAAAATCATCCATATTGACCTGCACACGGGCCTGCACCTGATAGCGGCCATCGACGAACAGCAGGGCGCGATCTTTAAGGACCAGCGCCAGCCCCGCAGAGCCGTCAAAGCCGGTCAGCCACGCCAGTTTTTCGAAATGTGGTGCGCAGTATTCGCTCTGCCACGCATCCGTGCGCGGCACGATCATGCCGTCGAGGCTGTTTTCCTGTAGCCACTGGCGAAGCGCCGTAAGGGGTGATGAGGTGTGCATGAGAAATCCTTGTTTTTAGCGGAACGGCGGCTCGTTAAAGGTACGCAGTTTGCGCGAATGCAGCTTGTCGCCTTCCGCACGCAGTAAATCAATCGCGCGGATACCGATCTGCAGATGTTCGGAAATCGCCCCCTCGTAGAAGCGGTTAGCCTGGCCCGGAAGTTTAATCTCACCGTGCAGCGGTTTATCGGAAACGCACAGCAGCGTGCCGTAGGGAACGCGGAAACGGTAGCCCTGGGCGGCAATGGTGGCGCTTTCCATGTCGATCGCCACCGCGCGGCTTAAGTTAAAGCGCAGGGAGGAGGCGGAGTAACGCAACTCCCAGTTACGGTCATCGGTCGTCACCACGGTGCCGGTGCGCAGGCGTTGTTTGACCTCTTCACCCGGCATTCCGCTCACCTGTTTGGTGGCGTCGTACAGGGCGCGCTGGACTTCGGCGATGCTTGGAATGGGGATATCTGGCGGCAGCACGGCGTCGAGAACATGATCGTCACGCAGATACGCGTGTGCCAGCACGTAGTCGCCAATCAGCTGGCTTTCACGCAGCCCACCGCAGTGGCCGATCATCAGCCACACGTCCGGGCGCAGCACCGCCAGATGGTCGCAAATGGTTTTAGCATTTGACGGGCCGACGCCGATGTTGATCAGGGTAATCCCCTGGCCGTCAGCGGTGATCAGGTGCCAGGCGGGCATCTGGTGCTTTTTCCACGCCAGATCGGAAATCGCCATTTCAGGCGCTTCGGTCTCGGCGGTGATCCAGATCCCACCCGCGCAGGAGAGCGCCACGTACGGGCTGTCCGGGTCGAGGATCTGGCTGCAGCCCCAGCGCACAAACTCATCTACATAGCGGGTGTAGTTGGTGAACAGCACAAAGGGCTGGAAATGTTCAACCGGGGTCCCGGTGTAGTGACGCAGGCGTGCCAGGGAGAAATCGACGCGTCGGGCATCGAAGTGCGACAGCGGAGAAAACTCCGCAGGATGGTAAATCCCATCGGCGGTCTCATCGCCAATCTGCGACAGCTCAGTGGTTGGGAAATGGCGCGTCAGCCCGGCGCTCATGGAACGGTCCAGCGTCAGCGCTGAGCCGTCGATGACGTACGGGTAAGGAATTTCATGCAGCGACGGCTCTACGGCGATATGGGCGCCGTAATCCTGATACAGCAGCGTCAGTTGCTCTTCCAGATAAGGGCGGAACAGGGAAGGGCGGGTAACGGTGGTGGAGTAGCATCCTGAATGGGTAAAGCGTGCGTAGGCGCGGGTTTTTGGCGTGGTGGTGGTGCCGCCGTCCCAGGTCACCGAAAGCGAGGGATAAACAAAAAGGCCATCGATTCTGGCCTTTTCATCAGGAAGCGTTCCGTTCTCAATATACTCGCTAATGGCGTTGCGCAGGGCGTTAACCGATTGATCGTACAACGCCTCCAGCTTTTCCAGAGCCTGAGCAGGTGTCAGGCTTAAGCCCTTATTATTCATGTCTGTCTCCTTGATCCACAGATGTGCGACGTCACTCGATAGTATGTCACCCACATGTGAAAAAAAAGTCAGGACATCATTCGTGAGACTCTTTCATCAGCAGCGCCGTCATCGCGGAGATCAGGCAGCCCGCCAGCAGATAGACCGCCACGCTCTGCCAGTTTCCGCCGGAGAAGGTCACGAGGGCGGCGGCGATAAATGGCGTGAATCCGCCGCCCACCACGCTCGCCACCTGATAGCCGACGCCCGCACCGCTATAGCGATAGCTTGCGCCAAACATCTCGGTGAACATCGGCTGCTGCACGCACACCACCATGTCATGGGCGACATTGGCCAGCATAATGGCGAAGAACACAATCCAGAACATTGACTGAGCTTCCAGCGCCATAAAGAACGGCCAGGCGCTGAGGCTGCCAATCAGCGCCCCGGTGATGTACACGCGGCGACGACCAAAGCGATCCGCCAGCCAGGCAAAACAGGGGATCGTCAGACAGCTGATTCCGCCGACCAGCAGACCAATATTCAGAAAAAGCTCACGCGGCAGGCCGAGGTTTTGTGTCGAATAATTGAGGGCAAAGGCGGTGACGATATACATCGTCAGCAGTTCGCACAGGCGCAGGGCGATAATTTTCATGAAGGCGCCGGGATGCTGCAGCAACGCTTCCATCACCGGCAGGCGCTTTTTCGCCACCGGCGGTTCGCTCTTCTGCTTTTCAAATTCGGCGGACTCTTCCATGCCGTTGCGGATCCACAGGGCGGCCAGCACCAGCACAATGCTGAACAGGAACGGAATGCGCCAGCCCCAGCTCAGGAACTGCTCGTCGGTGGTGAGCGAGCTTATCAACGACACCAGCCCTGTTGAGAGCAACAGGCCAACGCCATACCCCACCTGCACGCCGCTACTGTAAAAGGCTTTTTTATGTTTCGGCGCACTTTCGACGGACAACAGCGCCGCACCGCCCCATTCGCCGCCCACGGCAAAGCCCTGAATCGCGCGCAGGGTCACGAGCAACACCGGCGCCCACCAGCCGATGGTGTCGAAGGAGGGCAGAATGCCGATCAGTGCGGTGGCGATGCCCATCATCCAGACCGTGAGCATTAACATCCGTTTGCGACCCAGTTTGTCACCGAAGTGGCCGAAAATCACACCGCCTAACGGACGGAACAGGAAGCCGACGCCAAAGGTGGCAAACGCGGCGAGCGTGCCCATCGCCGGGCTGACCTGGGGAAAAAATTCGCGGTTAAACACCAGAGCGGCAGTGATGCCGTAGAGCAGAAAGTCATACCAGTCGACGACGGCACCGGCGAAGCTACCAAGAGCAGCGCGTCGGGCGCGGTTAAGCGATGGTGTCTCCTCGTTGGGGCGTTCGGAGATGAGGGTGGAGTCCATTTTTTGTCCTGTCAGTACCAAATTTCTAATTATTAGTATGCTAAAAGGTTGCTCACATCGTCCCCGTCAGAGAGACGGGAACAATGAGACTACCCCGACAGGCAGCAGGCGAAAACAATTTTATCCGTACTGGGCGGTAAAATTTCCAAAACGCGGCGAAGGAGTTTCCAGAAAGGGGTTACAGTAATACTTATCGCAGAACGATTTTGCTGAGGGAATGATGATGCACCCGATTCGGATTGTCTTACTCATTATGCTGATGTGGTTTGTGGCTCCCCTGTATGCTGAACCGGGCGTTTACGGGGAACAGCGCATTACCGGCTGGTGGAACAATCTTACCAGCGATGTCTCCCAGACGTGGAACGACCCGCAAAACTACGATCTCTATCTGCCCTTTTTGAGCTGGCACGCGCGCTTTATGTACGATAAAGAGAAAACCGATAAATACAATGAAATGCCGTGGGGCGGTGGGTTTGGCGTGTCCCGTTATAACGAAGCGGGGAACTGGAGTTCCCTCTACGCGATGATGTTTAAAGACTCTCATAACGAATGGCAGCCGATTATCGGCTACGGCTGGGAGAAGGGCTGGTATCTCGATAATGCGCGCGATTTTCGCCTCGGACTGGGCGTGACGGCGGGGATCACCGCCCGCCAGGATTTTGCCAACTATGTGCCGCTGCCGATTATTTTGCCGCTGTTCTCGGCCGGGTATAAACAGCTAAACGTGCAGTTCACCTACATTCCCGGGACCTACAACAACGGCAACGTGCTGTTTGCCTGGTTGCGCTACGGGTTTTAGCTGCGAGGCGCAGCGCCACCTCACATTAAAGGGTGATGATTTTTTTCACCACCGAGTTTGACAGGGCCAGCATCGAAATCAGCACCGAGGCGATGAACGTCAGCGCAATCAGCAGCAGTTTGGTGGTGAGCGACGTCACCGGGATCAGCGAGGTGAGCAGATGAAACACAGAGTAGTGAAGAATATACACCCCGGTCATCGTTTTGCTGACGGCGGCTAAAATGGCCTCTTTGAATTCGATATTTTTCCGAAAACGCACGCCGTTGGCGGCAATCACCAGCGCCACAATCAGGATATAAATCTGGGAGCCGGTCAGAATGAACGCGTTTCGATCCGCCTTGAACAGGGCGAAAAAGAAGTGCCGCTCATAAAACCAGGTAAACAGATAAATCACCGGAATGGCTGCAATGGCCGTTTTCACGACGTTACCCTTGCTGATCCAGGCGGAAATAACCGGGTCGAAGAAGATCTGTCCGGTGAGATAGAACAGCAGCCAGGTCCAGAGCCGGTACTGAGGGGGCAGCGAGAGCAAATGTTTGTCCGGGTAGAGTGCCGACAGCAAATCATAGCTATAGGCAAAGATCAGCAGCGCGAAGGCCACGCCAATCAACAGGTTGCGCCGCTGGCTTAGCCACTCGATCAGCGGATGGAAGGTGTAAATCACGATAAAGGTGAAAACAAACCACGGCTGGATTAAATACCCGCGCTGATACGGCTCCCACAGGTAATAGACCGTCATCCAGAACAGAAAAACCATCACCACGGCTTTGATTTTATCGAGCTGCCAGCGCGAGCCGTGGCGCGACTGGGCATCCAGATATCCCGCCACCACAAAAAACAGCGGGGTGGCGATGGTCGAGATAAAGGTGAGAAAGCCAAGGATCCAGTGGTAATCGTAATCGTAGCGATCCCAGGTGTGGTACAGCGTGAAAAACGTCACCGCCGTCATGCATCCCAGCGTTTTAATGATGTTCAGCCCTGTGGGGTTCATTGGGGTCGTTCCCTCTCCGTGGGGTGGAAACAGGCATAAATAACCGGAAGGACCAGCAGGGTCAAGACGGTTGCAAAGCCCAGGCCGAACATAATCACCACCGCCATGCTCTGGAAGAAGACATCGCGCAGCAGCGGAGCGAGCCCCAGCACCGTGGTGAAGGCGGTGAGCAGGATAGGGCGCAAACGTGACGTAGCGGCATCAACAATCGCCTGGTACTGCGCTTTGTGCTCTTTCTGCTGCTCGATCTCTTCCACCAGCACGATGCCGTTACGAATGAGCATCCCGCTCAGACTCAGCAGCCCAATGAGCGCCATAAAGCCAAAGGGAATGCCGGTGAGTAAAAAGCCCGGCGTCACGCCAATCAGCGCCAGCGGCACCGTCAGCCAGATCGCCACCGCGTTTTTCACCGAGCTAAACATCAGAATGGTGATGATAAACATCACCAGGAAACCCAGCGGCAGCGTGGTGAAAATACCCTGCTGCGCCTCGCTGGAGTTTTCCGCGTCGCCGCCCCACTCGATGCTGTAGCCGTGCGGCAACGGCAGGGCGTCAATGTCAGGTTTGACCCGCGCCAGAATATCGCCGGAGGTCTCCTGACTGAGCGGATCGGGATCGGTCTGCACCGTCAGCACCCGGCTGCGGTCCCGGCGCAGGATCAGCGGATCTTCCCACTCAAGGGCAAAGCCGCTCACCACGTTGCTCAGGGGAATATACTGCTGACGGTTTTGACTCCAGACCAGCACGTTATTCAGATGGTTTGCGTCCTGGCGCTCGCTTTCCGGCGGGCGCACGATGACCGGCAGCAGATCGGAGCCTTCCCGATACAGCCCGACGCGGCTGCCGGAGAAATTCATCTCCAGTGCGCTGTCGATATCCTGTTTATCCACCCCCAGCTCGCGCCCGGATGCCGCAACGTACTGCGGGCGAATCACTTTGCTGCGGTTTTGCCAATCATTGCGCACGCTGTCGGTAGCCGGATCGCGGGCGAGAATCGCATCCACCTGGCTTGCGATCAGGCGCAGCCGGTCCGGGTCCGGCCCTTTAATGCGCACTTCGATGGCGCTGTCGCCGGACGGGCCAAACATCACCCGTTTGGTACTGGCGTTAATTTCGGGATAGTGCCGGGCAATATCGTCGTCAACGTGGCGCGTGAGGGCGGCGATATTTCTCTGATCGTCCATGCGCACCATGATCTGCGCGTAATTGCTGTACTGGCGCTGGCCGCTGTAGGTCAGAATAAAACGCATGCTCCCCTGACCAATCGTTGAGACGGTGGTCACCACGCCGGGCTGGCCATTGATCGAGTTTTCAATCTCGCTGGTGATTTTTTCGGTCTGGGCGATATCCGTGCCGTAGGGCAGCCACAGGTCGACAAAGAAGATGGGCGTATTCGACGACGGGAAGAAGTTTTGCCGGACCGCGCCAAACCCCCAGATAGCGGCCGCCAGCAGGACCACCATCAGCGCCAGAGTAATGGCTTTGCGCTGCAGCAGGGCGTTGAGCATATGCTGATACAGGCGGTAAAACCGCTGATTATAGGGATCGGCATCCGCAGGGGCGTCAGCGGTTTTCTGCCCCTTAAACAGCCACCACTTGATCATCACCGGCGTGATGGTGAGCGCCGAGAACCAGCTCAGCAGCAGGGAGATCAGCAGCACCTGGAACAGGGATTTACAGTATTCGCCTGTTGAATCCTGGGATAAGCCAATCGGCGCAAAGGCGAGAATGGCGATCACCGTCGCGCCCAGCAGGGGCAGGGCCGAGCGGCGAATGACGTAGTTAATCGCCGTCATCAGCGTGGAGCCGCGCTGGCGTGCAATCAGCACCCCTTCGACGATCACTATCGCATTATCGACCAGCATACTCAGGGCAATAATCAGCGCGCCCAGGGAAATTCGCTGTAGCTCAATACCCCAGAGGTACATGATCAGCAACGTCCCCAGCACGTTCAGGGCCAGCGAGAGGGCGATAATGATGCCGCTGCGTAATCCCATAAAAATCAGCAGCACGCCGATCACGATTGCCAGCGCCATCAGAAAGTTAATGATAAAACCGTTCACCGAGTGGCCCACTTCGGCGGCCTGATCGTAAAACAGATCGATGTTGATGCCCGCCGGTTTTTCCGCTGACATCTGCTGCAGTTTGGCCTCCAGCGCGTGGCCCACGTCGATCACATTGACGCCCGGAATGAAGGAAACGCCCATGGTCACGGCCTGGCGGCCATTGGCATGGTAAATACTTGACGGCGAAACCGTCAGCCCGCGAGAAAGGGTGGCGATATCGCGCAGACGCGTCGCGGCCCCGACGCCGGGCGGGGTGATAATCATGTCGCCGAGTTCGTCGAGATTTTCAAATTCGCCCGTCGGATGCAGGCGAATGGATTCGCTGCCGGAAATGATCTCCCCGGCGTTGGCGATGCTGTTTACCCGCCCCAGCAGGGTTGAAATCTGCCCGAGAGTGATCCCGCGCGCCGCCATTTTGGGGAGCGAAATGTCGACATTAATTTGCTGCGGAACCGCACCGCCAATCGCCACTTTCCCGACGCCGGGGATGAGCACCAGCTCGCGGCGCAGCTGATCGGCATACTGGGCCAGCTCAGGGTTGGTAAAATTGTCGCCGGAGAGGGCAAAGAAAAAACCAAACACATCGCCGAAGTCGTCATTCACGAACGGTGTCACCACGCCCGGTGGAAACTGACGCGAGGCGTCGCCCACTCGGCGGCGCAGCTCATCCCAGATTTGCGGCAGTTCGTTGGAGTGGTAGCGCGAGGCGATATTCACGGTGATCTGCGACAGCCCGTTTGACGAGATCGAGCTGATGTTATCGAGGTAGGGCAGCTGTTGCAGGGCATTTTCCAGCGGAAGCGTGACCTCTTCTTCCACCTGCTGGGCCGAGGCGCCGGGATAGTGGGTGATGACAACCGCCGTTTTAATAGCAAACGTGGGATCTTCGAGGCGACCGATGTTCAGCAGCGCAAAAATACCGCCGACGCCCAGCAGCAGAACCGTCAGCCAGACGCGAATGGGGTTATCGATAAACTGGCGAGAGATATCCATTACAGGCCTCGCTCGCGGGTCCAGATCCGCACCGGCTGTTGGGCGTGAAGTTCGCCGACGCCCGCAGCCACCACGCGCTCTCCGGCCTTCAGCCCGTCGGTAATGATAATCCCCTGAGCGGTAACTTGTCCGACCGTGACTTTGCGATCTTCCAGCTGCAACGTATCACCCTCGCCTTTGACCACCCACACGTGCGGCTCGTTGCGCGGGCTGTTATCCGGATTGAACACCGCTTCCACCGGCACAACCAGCGCCTTGCGCCCCGCGCCCGCCGGAAGATTCGCCAGATTGACCGTCACGGTGCCGCTAACGCCGCCGACAGCCGGGAAATCATCCGGGCGCGGCATGGTTAAAATCACCTGCCAGGTGAGGGTAATACTGTCACTGCTGCCCGTATGCTCTTTATAGACCGCGCTGAATTCGCGCCCCGGCAGGGCGTTAATTTTCACCAGCGGGCGGTAATCAGCGTTACGGATATCCAGGGTTTTGAACAGGTTTTCGGGAATGCTAAACACCACGTCGAGCAGATCCGTTCGGGTCAAGGTCACGATTGGCTGCCCGGCAGCAACCACCTGATGATTACGTACCTGAACGCTTGCGGCTGTGCCTGCAAAAGGGGCGGTGAGCGTCATCTGACTCAGCTCTTCCTGGGCGATTTTTAGGGCGGCATTGGCGGAATCACGGGTGGCGCGCTGCACGTCCATCTCGGCTTTGGAGATCGCCTGGCGTCCGGCCAGCGTCTGAAAACGATCGAACTGGCGCTGGGCAAGCGTGGCCGAGGTCTGGCGGTCTCTTACCCGCTGCTGGGCTTCGCGCGCATTGAGGCTCGCCAGCTGCTGGCCCTGTTTCACAGGGGTGCCCTGGCGAATATCGAGTGTTTCAATCTGTCCGCCGCGCTTAAAGGAGAGGTCGGTGGCATCGCCGGACTCAATTCTTGCCGGAAAGACGCGCTGTTGCGCCTGGCCGGCATCCATCACCGTGGCGACTTTCACCATTCTCGACTGAGGCGGAACATCTGGTGCTTTTTGATCGCAGGCGGAAATACCAAGAATAAGGGCCGGTATAAGCGAAACGTAACGATTCACACTATTCCCCTAATAAATAAAAACGCCATTTATTACGAATACTTACCTTGAACGGTTTTATTCGGCGAAGGCGGATACCATTAGATACGTAAAGAGTCCTACGGCGGCGCTGGACACAATGGCCAGCACAATAAACAACGCGAGGCGAATCAGGCTATATCCAAACATCATTCCTCCCAGGATCTCAACGCCGGTGAGCCAGGGCGGCTCATGCAGCGTCAGTCGCAGATGTTTAAGCAAAGCATAGCCTGTGAAGCGGGAAAAGGTTAAACAGCGCCTAAAATTGGCAGGCAGATGAAATTGCTACCTTTGAATGAGATATGCGAAAGAACTCAACGTTAATTTATTATTTTTCATGAGATTAGTCAGTCGTCAGAAAATACCGAGTGTCCTGTGCTACGTTTAATAGCATCCCGTTCATTTCTTTGTACCCGGTTGTGGTGCTAATTCCCCTGTGTGTCATGACCCGTAGCGTTATTCATTACATATTCTGTTGGTAATTAAAGGATGCTCACTATGTACAGAAATATTCTGGTCCCGGTCGATGTCTATGAAATCGGGCTGGCCGATAAGGCGCTGGCTCACGCACAGTTTCTCGCCGAGGCGGCTTCCGCTGATATCCATTTACTGCATGTGATTCCAAAATTCTCGCCGGAACTGACGCGCGGGTTTATTTCCGACGCGCGAAAGATGGACGACTATATGATTAATAACGCAAAAGAAAAACTCACTGCTCTGGTGCAGAAAACCGCTTTTGCAGCCGATCGGCTCCATTTTCACGTGCGCAGCGGCAACGTGCGCGATGAGGTCACCAAACTCGCCGACGAGCTGATGGCAGAGGTGATCATTATCGGTTCGCGCAACCCGAATATTCAGACCCATTTGCTCGGCTCGGATGCGGCCAATATTGTTCGCTATGCCCACGTTCCGGTTTTTGTCGTGCGCTGAGAGCGAAAGTGACAGTGTGCGTTTTTCGTTGCAGGACTTGAGGACGGAAGAATGAATACAGAAAAACCGGTCCAGCCCTTTTACCGGCTCTCCGTAGAAGAAACCCTGGCACAAACAAACAGTACCCCAGACGGCATCAGCGGGGCGGACGCAACGGCGCGCCTGTCGCAGTACGGTGAAAATGCCCTGCCGCAGAAACCCGGCAAACCCGCCTGGCTGCGCTTTTTAGCGCACTTTAAAGATGTCCTGATCTATGTCCTGCTGGCGGCGGCGCTGCTGACCGCCGTAATGGGGCATTGGGTTGATACGCTGGTGATTCTGGGCGTGGCGGTAATCAACGCCCTCATCGGTCACATTCAGGAAAGTAATGCGGAAAAATCCCTGCAGAGCATTCGCAATATGCTCTCCAGCGAAGCGGTGGTGGTTCGTCACGGCAATCATGAAACGGTCCCGACCACCGCGCTGGTGCCGGGGGATATCGTGGTGATCCGCGCGGGTGATCGAATTCCTGCCGATTTAAGGCTGCTTGAAGCGCACAACCTGCGGGTGGAGGAGGCGATTCTGACGGGGGAATCTACCGTCGTGGAAAAAAGCACCGAGAGACTGGAAGGGGAGCTGCCGCTGGGGGATCGCACCAATCTGCTGTTCTCCGGGACCACGGTCAGTGCCGGTGGCGGCAAAGGCATTGTGGTGGCGACGGGCGGCGACACGGAGCTGGGCCATATCAACCAGATGATGGCAGATATTGAACAGCACCGCACGCCGCTGCTGGTGCAGATGGATAAGCTCGGCAAAGCCATTTTCATTATTATCCTAGTGATGATGGCGGCGCTGTTCGTCTTCAGCCTGCTGTTCCGCGATATGCCGGTTTCCGAACTCATGCTGTCGCTCATCAGTCTGGCGGTGGCGTCGGTCCCGGAAGGTTTGCCTGCGATTATCTCGATTATTCTCTCCCTGGGCGTGCAGACCATGGCGCGGCAGAAAGCCATTATCCGCAAACTGCCGACGGTCGAAACCCTGGGGGCGATGACGGTAATCTGCTCAGATAAAACCGGCACCCTGACCATGAATGAGATGACGGTGAAAGCGGTGATCACGGCGGAGAAAATCTATCGCGTCGAAGGCGATAGCTATGAGCCGATGGGGAATATTCACCCGATTGACGACCCGACACCGGTGGCGGTGACTCATGGCTCGCTGCTTGAGCGCTATCTGCGCACGATCAATCTCTGCAATGACAGCCAGCTGATGAAAGACGAACAGGGGCTGTGGAAAATCACCGGTGGCCCAACGGAAGGGGCGCTGAAGGTGCTGGCCGCTAAAGTGCCGCTGCCGCCTTTGCAGACAGAGCTGCGCAGCAAAATCCCGTTTGATTCCCAGTATAAATACATGTCGACCCTCCATCGCATCGGCGATGAAGAGATGATCCTGATTACCGGTGCGCCGGACGTGCTGTTCAGGCTGTGCCAGCATCAGCAGACGGAAAGCGGGCTGCAACCGCTGAATCAACCTTACTGGGAAGCGCAGATTGAAGAGTATGCGCGGGAAGGTTTACGTATGGTGGCGGCAGCCTGGAAGCCCGCAGGTGTTGATCAAACGACGCTGGACCATCCGGATTTGCAGCAGGGCGTGATTCTGCTCGGTATCGCCGGAATGATGGACCCGCCGCGTCCGGAAGCCATTACCGCTATTGGCGAATGCCTGCAGGCGGGCATTCGCGTGAAAATGATCACCGGCGACCACCCGCAAACGGCAATGAGCATCGGCAAAATGCTGGGAATTGGCAATGCCGGGAACGCGATTACCGGACGTGAGCTGGAGGTCATGGATGATCAGCAGCTGAGCGAAGCGGCGCAGAGCTATGATATTTTTGCCCGTACCAGCCCGGAGGATAAATTCCGCCTGGTGCAGGCGCTGCAAAGTAAGAAAGAGGTGGTCGGGATGACCGGCGATGGGGTTAACGATGCGCCTGCGCTGAAACAGGCTGACGTCGGTATCGCCATGGGTATCAAAGGGACCGAAGTGACCAAAGAGGCGGCGGATATGGTGCTTACGGATGATAACTTCGCCACCATCGCCAGCGCGGTTCGCGAAGGCCGTCGGGTTTACGATAACCTGAAAAAAACCATTCTCTTTATTATGCCCACCAACCTGGCGCAGGGCTTACTGATTATCATCGCTCTGCTTGCCGGGAACTTAATTCCGCTGACGCCGGTGCTGATCCTGTGGATGAACATGGCGACATCCGCCACGCTGTCGTTTGGCCTGGCGTTTGAGGCGGGCGAGCGGAATATCATGAAACGCCCACCGCGCAACCCGAACCTGCATGTCATGGACGGGTTTGCAATCTGGCGCGTGGTATTTGTCGGCTCGATGATCGCCGTGAGTGCCTTTGTGCTGGAAGCCTGGCTACAACCGCGCGGCTATTCACCGGAGTTTATTCGCACCGTCCTGTTGCAGACTCTGGTGACCGCCCAGTGGTTCTATATGCTGAACTGCCGTGTCTCCGACGGCTTCTCCCTGAGTAAAGGGCTGCTGGCCAATCGCGGGATCTGGATAGTCAGCGGGGTGCTGCTGGTACTTCAACTGCTGATTATCTACGCGCCGTTTATGCAGATGCTGTTCGGCACCGAGTCACTTCCGTTCCGCTATTGGGTCATTACCTTTATTATCGGCTTCGCGATGTTCCTGATTGTCGAAATCGAAAAACCGTTGACTCGCAGGTGGCGGGTGGATGCGACAGGTTAGCCCTGTGGCCGGGTAAGGTGCAGCCGCCGCCCGGTAATTTCCCTGAACGCAGAAAAGCAAAAAGCCTGCTGTAAAAGCAGGCTTTTCAAATTTGGCTCCTCTGACTGGACTCGAACCAGTGACATACGGATTAACAGTCCGCCGTTCTACCGACTGAACTACAGAGGAATCGTGTGAACGGGGCGCATATTATCGACCCCAATAACGCTTGTCAAAGGGGAGATCGATCCCTTGTGATCGTTTGCTGACAAAATCAGCAAAGTGCTTTCTTTCCCGGCAAAATGCACACTTCTGGTGCAGGCTTACCCCTTATGGGGCAGATCGTAAACCGCTGTTTCAGTAATAAAACGGAGCAGGGTGATTAGATTTCCTTATTTTCAGCCGCTTAGCGTACTCATCCGTCCTCTTTTAAAAACTGGCATCCATATTGCAAAAACTCTTTCAACAATGAGCGCCAGTACCGGCACTGTATTTTAACAGGGGGCAAAATGAACTTAAGACGACTGAAATACTTCGTAAAAATCGTCGATATCGGTAGCCTGACCCAGGCCGCGGAAGTGTTGCATATCGCGCAGCCTGCGCTGAGCCAGCAGGTGGCCACTCTGGAAGGTGAACTGGACCAGCAGCTGTTGATCCGCACCAAGCGTGGCGTGACGCCAACGGAAGCCGGTAAGATTCTCTACACCCATGCGCGCACAATTCTGCGCCAGTGCGAACAAGCGCAGCTGGCCGTATGTAACGTCGGACACACCCTGAGCGGACAGGTGTCGATTGGCCTTGCGCCAGGCACCGCCGCGTCTTCCATCACCATGCCGCTGCTGCAGGCCGTTCGCGCCGAGCTGCCGGAGGTGCTGGTCTATCTGCATGAAAACAGCGGGTCGGTTCTTAACGATAAACTGCTCAACGGTCAGCTCGACATGGCGGTACTGTACGATCGCTCACCGATTGCGGGGATCACCAGCCAGCCGTTGCTGAAAGAAGATCTCTACTTGGTGGGGACGCGCGATTGTCCGGGCCAGAGCATTGATTTAACCGCCGTGGCAGAGATGAATCTGTTCCTGCCGCGCGATTACAGCGCCGTGCGTCTGCGCGTCGATGAAGCTTTCTCTCTGCGTCGCCTGACGGCAAAAATCATCGGTGAGATCGACTCTATCTCGACGTTGACCGCCGCGATTGCCAGCGGAATGGGCGTCACGGTGCTGCCGGAATCCGCTGCGCGCTCTCTTTGCAGCGCCGCGAACGGCTGGATGGCGCGGATCACCACGCCATCCATGAGCCTGCCGCTGTCTCTGAATATGTCTGCCCGCGGCTCTCTGTCGCCACAGGCGCAGGCGGTGAAAGAGATCCTAATGTCGCTGGTCAGCCGTCCATCGCTGGAGAATCGTGAACTGCAGCTCGTGAGCTGATATTCCATAAAGGAATAAGATGCTGGTTTTTATTATTTGTTCTGCAGGTCTGCTGACTCTAACAATAGGGCTATGTCAGATGCGCCGGAGTGAATCGTGAATTTCCAGCAACTTAAAATTATCCGTGAGGCGGCCAGGCGGGACTACAACCTGACCGAAGTCGCCAACATGCTTTACACCTCTCAGTCAGGCGTCAGCCGCCACATCCGCGAGCTGGAAGAAGAGCTGGGCATTGAGATTTTCATCCGCCGCGGCAAACGCCTGCTGGGGATGACGGAGCCAGGTAAAGCGTTACTGACCATCGCTGAGCGCATACTCAACGAAGCCAGCAACGTTCGACGCCTGGCGGATCTCTTTACTAACGACGCGTCCGGGGTGCTGACAATCGCCACCACCCATACGCAGGCGCGCTACAGTCTACCGCCGGTGATCAAGGCATTCCGCGAGCTATTTCCGGACGTCCGGCTGGAGCTGATTCAAGGCACACCGCAGGAGATCGAAGTGTTGCTGCAAAACGGCGGGGCGGATATCGGTATCGCCAGTGAACGCCTGAGTAACGATCCACTGCTGGTGGCGTTCCCCTGGTTCCGCTGGCATCACAGCCTGCTATTGCCCGTCGACCATCCACTTCATCAGGTTTCGCCCCTCACGCTCGAAGACATTGTCAAATGGCCGCTGATTACCTATCGGCAGGGCATTACCGGCCGTTCGCGTATCGACGAAGCCTTTAATCGCAAAGGGCTGACGCCGGATATCGTGCTGAGCGCACAGGATTCGGATGTGATCAAAACCTATGTAGAGCTGGGGCTTGGCATCGGCCTGGTGGCGGAACAGTCCGGCGGCGAGCGCGAGCTGGGGGATTTGGTGCGCCTAGACACCCGCCATCTGTTTGATGCCAACACCGTCTGGCTGGGGCTTAAGCGCGGACAGCTGCAACGCAACTATGTCTGGCGCTTTATCGAGCTGTGCAATGCCGGTCTGTCGGTGGATGAAATTAAGCGTCAGGTAATGGAAACGGAAGAAGTGGCGATTGATTATCAGATTTGAGGGTGAAATGCGGAAAAGCAAAAAGCCTGCTGTAAAAGCAGGCTTTTCAAATTTGGCTCCTCTGACTGGACTCGAACCAGTGACATACGGATTAACAGTCCGCCGTTCTACCGACTGAACTACAGAGGAATCGTGTGAACGAGGCGCATGTTAATGGCCTCGCTATTTTGTGTCAACACTAAATTCAACTTGCTGATTCAAATGATTAATTAAGAGCCAACCTGCTGTTTTAGTGTACTTGAGAGGACGAATGTCCACCAGGTCCCGCATTTTCACGTAGACGTTGCAGCGGATCTTGCTGGTAAAAATGGCAAAAACGCTGCCACAGCGCCGGGAAGCGGGGAGCGAACAGTTCGGGTGCGCTGAAGAAATATTCCGACAACACCGCAAAACACTCTGCCGGATCGGTCGCTGCGTAGGCATCAATGCTGGCTGCGCTTTCACCCACCAGATCGATCTCATCCTGGATATTGTTCATTGCCGCATGGAGATCGTGCTCCCAGCTCGCAACTTCCCGCAGAGGGATAAATGGCACGCCGCTGGCGCGATCGCCGTTGCGGGTATCCAGCTTATGGGCGACTTCGTGAATAATCAGATTAAAACCGGAGGCGTCAAAGGAGTCCTGAATATCCAGCCAGTTGAGGATAATCGGGCCTTGCTGCCAGCTTTGTCCGGACTGCACGACGCGCTGATTATGCACCAGCCCAATGTCATCTTCCCATTCGTCGTCCACCACGAAAGGCGCCGGGTAGATCAGCACTTCATGGAAGCCGTCGAGCCACTCAAAGCCCAACTCCAGCACAGGCAAACAGAAGAGCAGGGCGATACGCGCGCTTTTAAGGGCGTCCAGCTCAAAACCCTGAAGCGGGACGAGGCGTTTTTGCTGTAAAAAACGATCGGCTAACTGAACCAGTCGGGTTTGCTCATCGGGGTCGAGACTGGCGAGTACCGGAATAGCCAGCGCCTCTTCCCACGGAAAAGTCGTGTTCGGTGCGGTTTCGTTCGATTTCCAGGGCCACTTAATCATCGCTTCGCTCGCAAACTCATCACTTGAACAAAAATGCAGGATAAGGATCTGTTAAAATGCCAAATTACCTGGCATCATGGCAACCACTATAACGGAGAGATGCCGGAGCGGCTGAACGGACTAGTCTCGAAAACTAGAGTAGGGGCAACTCTACCGGGGGTTCAAATCCCCCTCTCTCCGCCACTTCACTGCTTTATCGTCATCATTACTCATCGGACACCTTCCAGCGCCCTCATTCTGACTGAGGTCAGCATCAAGATGCACCTGAAGTTCGCAGGAGTCTAGCCTTAGTGCTTTTTCAAGTCATTGATGTTTTATGCAACTTGAGAGAGATATCTAGATTTTGGTCTATTTTAGTAATAATTTTTGAAGGCTTCTACCCCCAGCTATACCAAAGCTACCAACTTTAAATTATTTCAGCACGCCACGCCATAGCCTCTGGATAGTGTGATTATGCCGATAACTAACGTGAAGAGCTAAGTGCGCCAGTGTATTTGTTAATGTAAAGATTAAGACTGAGCTGTATTCCATTAATCGTGCTTTTTTCGAAATCATGTCATCGTCAAAGGACTGCTAAGTGGGATGGGTAAAATACCAAGAAGCATTGAACGTTAGAGTTAGCGCCGTTGGTTATCCAGTGAGGTCATACCCGATGCACTTGTTCAGGGGCGGTTACTGCCAGAGCTGTCAGTCGAACAGTGATGGAACTCTATTGAGTCTGATGATATTTAAAACCAAATAGTTGTCGATGGACTCAGCTGACGCTGATGTGGTAGAAGTTTTAACCTTGAGATAGATAAAGAGGTTTTATTATATCGCTCAGTAATAATAAAGATCATGCCTATCTGGTTCAGTCCTTGAAAGAGGATCAGAAAGGATACGATAAAAATATCTCCCTAATTCTGAGGTCAGCTTTATTGAAAATCAGTTCGGGCGGGAAGGAAACTGTGCATTGTTGTTTTAAACGGGAAGTCGCCTCAGGATTTAGGGCTGGTATACTGGCTTTGGATTTAGGAAACACCGCGACGATGAAGTAGCAGACTGAATCAATTTCAGACGGAGAGAAAGGCTATCTCTACTCGTGGGTTCTACCAAGTTAGTCGAATGAAGTGGCAAGGTAAATTGTGCTCAGAAACTGAATGCAAGCCCGAGAATGGCATGGGAGTTGAAATTTTTAACTTATAAGTGAAAAGGAGGCGCTTAGGTCTCAAGAAAATGTAGTTGTGCCCTCCTATACAGATTTCTGTACCTATCAGCTCACAGGGAAGATTGCTGCGAAGACAAATGTGACAGTTAAGTACGAGCGGAGAACTTTACCCTTATCTCAATTTAAGCTTTTCAATCAAAAGGATAGTAATTTTATCAATGACATATCAAGAAATGTTGATTATACCTCCCAAAATGTTTACATTAATCAAATATAAATATTTTCGCTGCGAGTTTTTATGTTGGTTTTTTCACAAAACGTTGTAACCATCTGGATGGTAATCGCAACTCTGTTCGTCATATTACTCTTTAACACTCGTTTTTTTGCATTTCTTGATGCCGAAAACAAAGGGCAGGAAGTTAATCTCGAACTCATTGGTCTGCGTTTTTTTCTCGCTCTAGGAGTTGTATTTCATCATTATATTTTTAGTTATAAATTTAGTGTAAGCGGATTGTGGGAAACTCGAGGTTTTGATCTTAACTGTTTTTTAGGTCCTTTTGGTGTAGGAATGTTCTTTGTAATTTCTGGGTATCTTTTTTACACAAAAATAAGTAGTGACACAAATTGGTCTAAATTATTTTTAAATCGATTTTTCAGAATTGTTCCGCTCTGCTTCGTTTCATCATTAGTCTGTATTATTATTGCGATAGGAATGGGCGGGTGGCATGTTACCGGTGATAATATCAGAGGTATGATTTATTGGTTCGATGGGGGAATATACAATAATAGGCCAAATGTATCATCGTATAAAAATGCGAGCTTGATTAATGCAGGCGTTACATGGACTTTATACTGGGAGTGGTTGTTTTACTTCTCTTTACCTGTTCTAAGTATTATAATTAAAAAAGAGAGCAAGCTACCTCTAGTGATCAGTTTGCTAATATTGTCATATTATATATTGCCTTCCTCTAATTATAATTATGCAATTTACGCCGCATTGTTTTCCTTTGGCTTTTTAGCAAAGGAGCTATCACTTAATATTAACAATAAAATAGTTCTAAACTTTGGTCCTATTGTTATTTTTGGCGGGTTATTATGGTTTTTAGGGCTGAATGTGGTAGATAATAAATTCCTGACTCTCCCGGCACTGCCTTTTATGGCTTTACTCTTTATGATCTTAGTAAATAAAGATAGTTTATTTGGATTGTTAAGGTTTAAGGGAGTTGTAAGGCTTGGTGAAATTAGTTACTCAATCTATCTTTTGCACGGTATTGTATGGTTTTGTTTTAATCAGTTTGTCGATGCGAAAACACTTAATGTAATTACTTATCTTACCGAGTCTACAATGGTATTAATACTGATTATGTTGATAAGTTCATTAACATACAAATATATAGAGATACCCTTTAATAATTATGGGAAAAGATTAAAAGACAAGATCTAATTTGGTGATAAAACACCGCTTTCGCGGTGTTTTATTAGGCGATTTTTCGAAGGTAAGGTATTTTGGATATGATATATGAAAAAACAAAGGCAGACATCAGTGAAAATGACCAAATAATACCTAAACAAAGATATGGTTTACTTTGAATATCAGGTTTAGCAATTTCCATAATCAGGAAGATAAATACCGGATGTACTAAGAATACTCCCATGGATAGCGGCGCTAAAGAATCCCAAAACTGGCTATTGCGAATGATTTTATTAGTTTTTGAAAATAATATAAATACTGCTATTGATAAGATAATTATTAAAGGTGAGGTCGGGTCGTAAAAAAATTCATACTTAGTATTGTTAGAAATGTTTATAATGTATGATCCGAAAATTGTTGTTGCCAATGAAATAAGGCCTACTAATGCTGCGAGATAAGTTGGGATCTTGTTGGAAATAATCAACCTCCCTGCTAAGAAATATGGAGCATAAAGTATAAACCAAGTTATCCAGTATGTATTTCTGATTGGATAAAAATTGATGGCTATTGTGTAAGCGCTTGAAAGTATAAACCACATCGTTATTATGTGGAATTTCTTCTTATCATTATACCTGTCAAATAAAGTATCAAATAACGGTGTTGCGAGATACATTCCTATAAGCATAAATAAAAACCACATGTGTGAATAGGGTCTGCCAGTGACAATTTTATCTATTGCCTCTGAGAGGCCGAAAGAGGGCGCTCCTTTTAATATGGCATATTTAAAAAATAAGACATAAAAAATCGACCATATCAATGTAGGTATTGCTATCCTTGAGGCTCTTTTAAGGTAAAATTCTTTTAAGTTTTGAGTTTTACCTCTTGCCACAATCAAATAACCACTGATCATGATAAAAACAGGAACTGCCCAGCGGGCTGCAGAATTAAAAATGTTTCCAATCCACCACGCTTTACTACCAACAGGGAAAGTATAAAAGTAAAAGCTTGTTGAGTGTATTAATACGATAGCCGCTACTGCCACGACGCGACAAAAATTTACCCAATTCGTCATGAGAAGGTTCCATCAATAAATAAAATCAGTAAATTATACTAATGTATACATTTATGGAAATTATTTTTTGGAGCGAAGACAACTTAATGATGGGGGTGGGAGTAAGGTATGACAACAAAGTAAACAAAAAAATAGGCCAGTTACACACCTGGCCTGACAAGATTTACTCAATCAACGCTGCGCGCAACCCGCGCACTGCTTGTTCTGGATCTGCTGGAAGAAGTCATTCCCTTTGTCATCCACCAGGATAAACGCCGGGAAGTTTTCTACTTCGATTTTCCAGATAGCTTCCATACCCAGTTCAGGCCAGGCGACACACTCCAGACTCTTAATGCTGTTTTGCGCCAGCACCGCTGCCGGGCCGCCGATGCTGCCCAGGTAGAAACCGCCGTGCTTGTGGCAGGCATCCGTGACCTGCTGGCTGCGGTTACCTTTCGCCAGCATGACCATACTTGCACCGTGCGATTGCAGTAAATCCACATACGAGTCCATACGCCCGGCCGTGGTTGGGCCTAACGAGCCAGATGCATACCCCTCCGGTGTCTTGGCCGGGCCAGCGTAATAGATCGGATGATCTTTGACGTACTGCGGCAGTTCTTCACCGTTATCCAGCAGCTCTTTCAGCTTGGCATGGGCGATATCACGCGCCACGATAATGGTGCCGTTCAGGGACAGACGGGTCGAAACCGGGTGGGCTGAGAGCTGTGCCAGGATCTCGTGCATCGGCTGGTTCAGGTTAATGCTGACCACCTCGCCTTCACCCTGTTGACGCAGTGATTCAGGAATGTACTGGCCCGGATTGTGTTCCAGTTTCTCAATCCAGATCCCGTCGCGGTTGATTTTCGCTTTGATGTTACGGTCAGCTGAGCACGACACGCCCATACCGACCGGGCAGGAGGCGCCGTGGCGCGGCAAGCGGATTACGCGAATATCGTGGGCGAAATATTTCCCGCCGAACTGAGCGCCCAGGCCCAGATTTTGCGCTTCCTGCAGCAGTTCCTGCTCCAGCTGAACATCGCGGAACGCCTGGCCGTGTTCGTTACCTTCTGTCGGCAGGCCGTCGTAGTAGCGAGTTGACGCCAGTTTCACGGTTTTCAGGGTGCTTTCAGCAGAGGTTCCGCCAATCACAAAGGCGATATGGTAAGGCGGGCAGGCCGCCGTACCCAGGGAACGCATCTTCTCGACCAGGTAATTTTTCAGTTTAGCCGGGGTGATGAGCGCTTTGGTTTCCTGATACAGATAGGTTTTGTTGGCGGAACCGCCGCCTTTCGCCATGCACAGGAACTTGTACTCATCGCCGTCGACGCTGTAGAGGTCGATCTGCGCGGGCAGGTTGGTGCCGGTATTCACCTCTTTATACATATCCAGCGCGGCGTTCTGGGAGTAGCGCAGGTTATCTTCGATGTAAGTGTTGTAGACACCCTGGCTCAGCGCGGCTTCGTCGCCACCGCCGGTCCAGACACGCTGGCCTTTTTTGCCCATGATGATCGCTGTACCCGTATCCTGGCAGGTCGGCAGGACGCCTTTGGCCGCGATTTCAGAGTTGCGCAGGAACTGTAGGGCGACATATTTATCGTTTTCGCTGGCTTCCGGGTCGTTGAGGATCGCCGCAACCTGTTTCTGGTGCGACGGGCGCAGCATAAAGGCCGCATCGTGGAACGCCTGCTGAGCGAGCAGGGTCAGGGCCTCTGGCTCGACCTGGAGAATCTCCTGGCCGTTAAATTCCGCCACGGAGACGTGCTCTTTGGTCAGCAGATAATATTCGGTGTCGTCATGTGCGAGAGGGAAGGGGTTCTGATAGTAAAAAGTTTTGTTCGACATTGCGTATCACTCCATAAAATTAAACCGCCGGAGGGTACCCTCCGGCGGTTATGAATCAGAACATCATGGACATCCACGGATAACCAATCAGCAGCAGGGCCGCCAGGAAGATGGCGCCAAAGATGGTGCCGAGGCGCCAGTAGTCTTTGGTTGGCAGGTAGCCGCTCCCGTAGTAAATCGGGCTTGGGCCGGTGCCGTATGGGGTGATGATCCCCATGATACCCAGAGAGGTCACCATCAGCAGGACGAACACTTCCATGTTAATACCCGGAATGGTGGCGGCGATGGTCAGCATCGCAGGCAGCAGCGCAGTGGTGTGCGCGGTGGTGCTGGCAAACAGGTAGTGCAGCAGGTAGAACGCCAGCAGCAGGACTACCGTTGCGACACCCGGCGAGATACCGCTCATTAGCAGGCCGCCTTCTTTACCCAGCCAGGCGATGAAGCCAGTGGAAGAGAGGCCGTCTGCAAGGGCCACCAAAGTGGCGAACCAGACAAAGGTGTTCCACGCGGCTTTGTTGCCGGTGATATCGTTCCACTCCAGCACGCCGGTCCACAGCATTAGGCCAACAATCAGCAGGGCGGCCAGCGCAGGTTCAATCCACGCGGCGGCGAAAATCCACATCATCAGCGCACAGCAGACAAAGACCAGCAGCAGAATTTCATTGCGAGACAGTTTGCCCAGTTTCTCCAGCTCACGACACGCCCACAGCGGCACTTCGTCGTTGATTTTCACTTCTGGCGGATAGAACCAGTAGGCCAGCAGCGGCATCACCAGAATCAGCAGCACACCCACCGGCAGGAAGGCAATGAACCAGGTGCCCCAGGAGATGTTGATCCCGACGATGCTTTTCACCAGTGCCAGAGCGAGCAGGTTTGGCGCCAGCGCAGAGAGGAACATGGAGCTGGTGATACAGGCGGCGGTGATGGCCACCCACATCAGGTAGGAGCCAATTTTACGCGCACTTGGATCGTTCGGTTTTGAACCATACAGCGGCGGCAGGTTAGCGATGATCGGGTAGATAGTCCCGCCGCTACGCGCCGTGTTAGACGGTGTGAACGGGGCCAGCAGCAGGTCCGCGAAGGTGATTGCATAACCCAGCGTCAGGCTGCGGCGGCCAAGATATTTCACCAGAATCAGCGCCAGACGCCGGCCAAAACGGGTTTTGTCATAGCCCGCGGCAAACATAAAGGCACCGAAAATCAGCCAGACGGTGGAGTTACCGAAGCCGCTTACCGCCCATTTAAAGGAGGCACCTGCCAGCTTGAATTTCGGGTCAGCCAGCTGTTCCGGGCTAAACAGCACCCACTGGCTGCACAGGGCGATGGCGACGACCCCGGTCAGGCCAATCACGGCACCCGGCAGCGGTTCGAAGATCAGACCAACGATCACGCCAACAAAGATAGCGAAGTAGTGCCAGGCATAAGGCGGTAACCCTTCAGGAACCGGCACAAACAGGAGGAGCACTGCGACAATAATGGGCAGTGCCATCATCAGCAGACGTTTGTTGCTTCCGTCTTTTGGCTTGCTCGCCACTGGAGGCGTTACAGCTGTTTTATCATTCATAGGTTTGCTTCTTAAGTTGTCAAAAATTCGGTTTAGCAGAAATAACATCGCGACTTTTTTAATTACTTTGCTTTCTTTAGTTATTTAAAGTGCTTTCAGGTTATTTCTTGAATAGCTATTTAGCGCGCTTTTGGAGGCGGTAAATTAAAAATTGATGATGTTTATATAGTGCGCCTTTAGAGGCCAGTGGAATTGATCGCGATCAATAAAATAGAATTGCAGTGTTATTTTTATCCATATTTTAATAACCCTATTGAGTTATGTGGATATTATCCGTTTGATAGGTTTTATTTGACGGGGTTGATATTTTACGCAAACGATATTAAATTAAAAAGTGCATATAAATCATATGCTTATTTGATCCATCCTCCCGCAAGTAAAGTAATGAAAACGTTAACGGAATTGATATTGTTGTGAACGCGGTATCCTAATATCAATAACACCAATGTAGTAATAATGTTATTGCAGGGATTAAATAGTTTATTAATTAACGTAATAACTTTAGTAACTAAAAATAGCGTTATATTAATACCATGACATCGGCAAAAAAATTAACCAGAACATAATCCGATAAAGAATTCTCAGATTTCAATTTTAAAAGTTTGGAGTTTCTATTATGAGCACTAACGAACGAATTCTTAGTCCTTTCACCTTACCGAATGGTACCGAACTCAAAAACCGTCTGTTGATGGCGCCGATGACCACCTGCACCGGTTATTACGACGGCACGGTGACCAGCGAGCTGGTGGAATACTACCGCGCGCGCTCCGGCAGCATCGGCACCATCATTGTTGAGTGCTGTTTTGTTGACGATCTGGGTCTGGCTTTCCCCGGCGCCATCGGTATCGACAACGACGAGAAAATCGCCGGGCTGGCAAAAATTGCCGAGGCCATCAAATCCAAAGGCTCTAAAGCGCTGCTGCAGATCTACCACGGCGGCCGCATGGTGGACCCGAAACTGATCGGTGGCCGTACGCCTGTCGGCCCAAGCGCAGTGCCCGCACCGCGTGAGGGTGCCGCGACCCCGGTGGCATTAACCGGCGAAGAAGTCGAAGGCATGATCGGGAAATTTGGCGAAGCGGTTCGTCGTGCGATTCAGGCGGGCTTCGACGGCGTCGAAATTCACGGTGCAAACACCTATCTGATCCAGCAGTTTTACTCCCCGAACTCCAACCAGCGCGACGACGTGTGGGGCGGCAGCCGTGACAACCGCGCCAGATTCCCGCTGGCGGTCCTGGACATCACCCATAAAATGGTCCGTCAGTACGCCGACGACGCTTTTATTATCGGCTATCGCTTCTCGCCGGAAGAGATGGAAGTTCCGGGCATCCGTTTTGACGACACGTTGTACCTGCTGGAAAAACTGGCCGCCCGTGGCCTGGATTACCTGCACTTCTCCGTGGGTGCAACGCTGCGCCCGTCCATCGTAGATACGCAAGACCCAACCCCTTTGATCGAGAAATACCACGCCATGCGTTCCGAAACGCTCGCGCAAATTCCGGTGATGGGTGTGGGTGGCGTTGTGAACGCCGCAGACGTTAACGAGGCGCTGGACCACGGTTACGATCTGATTGCTGTGGGTCGCGCGACCATCGCCTATCCGGACTGGACCGACCGCATCCGTGACGGCGAAACCCTGGAGCTGTTTATGGACAGCACCCAGCGCGAAGCGCTGCACATCCCTGAGCCGCTGTGGCGCTTCTCGCTGGTGGAGGCGATGATTCGCGACATGAGCATGGGCGAATCTAAATTCAAAGCGGGTGTGTTTGTCGAAACGGTGCAGGATGACACCAACGAACTGGTGATTAACGTCAGCCTCGAAACCGACCGTATCGCCGACATCGAACTGGCGTCTGGCCCAACGCAGGACGTTGAGTTCATCTCCAGCTTCGAAGAGATCCGCAGCCGCATTCTCGACGCGAACACTCCGCACGTGGACGCCATCACCGGCGCGACCAGCCAGAGTGAAGCCGTGAAAAAAGCGGTATCTAAAGCGATGGTCAAATCGAGTAAAGTGCTGGCGGCAGAAGAGGGCGTCGACCCGAACGCTGCCAAAGCGTTTGACGTGGTGGTTGTCGGCAGCGGCGGGGCCGGTCTGGCGGCGGCGATTCAGGCTCACGACGAAGGGGCAAGCGTCCTGATTGTCGAGAAAATGCCGACCATCGGCGGGAACACCATTAAAGCTTCTGCCGGGATGAACGCCGCAGAAACCCGCTTCCAGCGCGTAAAAGGCATCCAGGACAGCAAAGAATTGTTCTACCAGGAATCCCTGAAAGGCGGCCATAACAAGAATAACCCGGAACTGCTGCGTCGCTTTGTCGAAAACGCACCAGAGGCGATCGAATGGCTGGCAACGCGCGGGATCATGCTGAATGACATCACCACCACGGGTGGGATGAGCATCGACCGTACCCACCGTCCAAAAGATGGTTCTGCGGTGGGTGGCTACCTGATTAGCGGCCTGGTGCGTAACGTCAACAAACGCCACATCGAGGTGATGCTCGATACCTCCGTGAGCGACATTATCGTGGAAAATGGCGAAGTGACCGGCGTACGTCTGACCACCGAAGAGAACGAAACCCTGACCGTGGCCACCCGCAGCATTGTGATGGCGACCGGCGGTTTCAGCGCCAACAGCAGCATGGTCGTGAAATATCGTCCGGATCTGGACGGTTTCGTCACCACCAACCATAAAGGGGCTACCGGTGGCGGTATCGCGCTGCTGGAACGTATTGGCGCAGGCACCGTCGATATGGGCGAAATTCAGATTCACCCGACCGTTGAGCAAAACACCTCGTACCTGATTTCCGAATCTATCCGTGGTGGCGGCGCTATCCTGGTGAGCCAGAAGGGCAGCCGTTTCTTCAACGAAATGGAGACTCGCGACAAAGTCTCGGCGCAGATTATCGCGCTGCCAGAGAAATACGCTTACATCGTCTTTGATGAGCATGTTCGCGCGAAAAACAAAGCGGCGGATGAGTACATTGCCAAAGGCCTGGTGACCAGCGCCAGCTCGCCAAAAGCGCTGGCCGAAACCCTCGGGATGGATTACCACACCTTCCTCGACACCCTGGAGCGCTACAACGGCTTTGTGGAAAAACAGCACGACGATGATTTTGGTCGCACCACTGCGCTGCGCGCCCCGATCAACGAAGGCCCGTTCCATGCCATTCGTATCGCACCGGGCGTGCACCACACCATGGGCGGCGTGACCATCAACACCGAAACTTGCGTGCTGAACGGCGAACACCAGGTCATTCCGGGTGCCTTCGCGGCGGGTGAAGTGGTCGGCGGTATCCACGGCGGCAACCGTATCGGCGGTAACGCAGTGGCAGATATCATTATTTTTGGTACCCTTGCCGGACACCACGCCGCGATGCGCGCAAAACAGTAGTCTCAATGCCCGGTGGCGCTTGCGCTTGCCGGGCACGGTTTTGTCGGCCGGATACGCGCAGCGCCATCCGGCACTCTAACCGAGGAGCGATTCCATGTCTGACGACCATCGTGTCTACAGCTATTCCGCCACACTCATGGGCTCCCCCATTCTTTTGAAGCTCTTTTCGAATAACGAAGCCCTCGCATCTCGCGTGTTTCGCCTCATCAAACAGTACGAAGATCTCCTGACCGTCAACCGCGCACCGTCGCAGGTGATGGACATCAACCAGGCCGCCGGGAAACACCCCGTCAGCGTCAGCCGTGCGGTGTATGAGCTGATCCGCGTCGCGAAGGCCGCAAGCACACTGGAAAACAGCGCCTTCAATCTGGCCATCGGCCCGCTGGTGAAGCGCTGGAAGATTGGATTTCAGGGTGACAGCGTGCCGCCCGCAGAGGAGATCGCAGCGCTAATGGCGCTGACCGATCCGGCTGATGTTTTACTCGACGATTCGGCCAGCAGCGTATTCCTGACCAAACCGGGCATGGAAATTGATCTCGGGGCCATCGCCAAAGGCTACATTGCCGACAGAGTGCGCGATTACCTGCGCAAAGAGGGCGAAACCCTCGGCCTGATTAACCTCGGCGGCAATATTCAGACGCTCGGCGCGCCGGAAGGGGGCTGGTCCCTCGGCATCAAAACGCCTTTCGGCGGGGCCGATGAGCTGGTCGGTACACTGACGGTGGAGAATAAGTCGGTGGTGACATCGGGTACCTACGAACGCTTTTTCGAACGCGACGGCAAGCGCTACCACCATATTCTGAACCCGCGCACGGGCTATCCGCTGGATAACGAACTCGATAGCGTCACCATTATCTCGACGAATTCCATCGACGGGGATATCTGGACCACGCTGATTTACGGGATGGGCGTGGAGAAGGGCTGTGCCGCGCTGCGCGCGCGGCCTGATATTGAAGCGGTGTTTGTCACCAAAACGAAAGAGGTGGTGCTCTCCTCCATGAAGCATTTCCGCTTCACGCTTCTTGATAATCGCTATCGCCTTACTGACAATATTGTTTGAGCAGACCCGCCTGCTCCGGCTGTAGCCGGTAGCGATACACTGGACGCCCCGTCGCACCATAGTGAATGCTGGTGAACAGAATATTAATCTGCGCCAGCCAGATCAGATATTTACGGCACGAAACGCGGGAAATACCCACTGAGTTCGCCAGATCGTCGGTGGAAAACTCGGTGTCGGGATGGGCTTCAATCCACTGGCAAATGGTGCGCAGCGTCTGCGGGGTTAAGCCCTTCGGCAGGCGCTTGCTGTCTGCCAGCTCCGGCGCGCCGCCGTGCAGCAAACGATCCACATCTGCCTGCTCATAATACTGATGCGAGCCCATCAGCTGCTTCTTCTCCTTCCAGCCGTTTAGCGCCTCTTCAAAACGCGGGAACTGGAAAGGTTTGATCAGATAATCCACCACGCCGTAGTGCATCGACGTCTGAATGGTAGTGGCATCGGACGCCGACGAAATCATGATCACATCAATCGGGCGGCCAGAAGCGCGAATCACCGGCAGCAGGTCGAGACCGTTGTCCTGCTGCATATAGACATCCAGCAGCACCAGATCGACAGGCTGTGCAGGATTATTAATCACCGCTTCGGCCTGATTCAGCGTAGAGGCGACGCCGCAGCAGCTAAACCCCTCAACCCGGTTAACGTACAGACGGTTCAGGTCGGCCACCATGGCATCATCATCGACAATTAAGACATTTATCACGCGATTTTCCTCTCGCTATCCCAGGGGATCTGTACAAAAAATTGAGTAAATACACCAGGCTCGGATTCGACGGCAATCTCACCGCCCAGTTTTTCGAGCTGCTGGCGAACAAGGAAAAGCCCCACGCCGCGATTTTCACCCTTCGTGGAAAAGCCCTTCGTAAAAATATGCTCCAGCTGCGCAGGATCGATACCCGGACCGTCATCGCTGATTTCACAGCTGAGCCAGCCATGTTGATAATGCATCAGCAGACCCACTTCGCCCTCAGGCTGGCCGGTCATCGCATCCAGCGCGTTTTCGATCAAATTACCCAGCACGGTAATCAGCACCGTCACCTGTTCCGTATTCGGCGTGTCCGGCACCTGACACTCGTCGGCCAGCGTCAGGGTAAACCCCGCTTCCTTGGCGCGGTTGATTTTACCGAGCAGGAACCCGGCGATGACCGGTGATTTAATTTTATGCTGAATAGCGCCGATATCGGTCTGATAATTCTGCGCGGTCTGAATGACGTACTCTTCGAGCTTGTCGTAGCGCTTCATGTGCAGCAGGCCGAGGATCACGTGCAGCTTATTCATAAACTCATGGGAGTGCGTGCGCAGGGCGTCGACATAGCTCACCATGCCATCCATGCGCTGCATCAGCTCGCGAACTTCGGTCTTGTCGCGAAAGGTGCTGATCGCCCCAATCACTGAATTCTGGCTTCTGACCGGGAAAGTGTTACACAGCAGCAGACGTCCGTTACAGTCGATCTCCTGATCCTGCAGGGCTTTTCCGGTTTGCGACACCCGGCGCAGGGAGGCGAGCATCGGCATGTGGCGCGGCTCATCGGTGCTGCTGGCGGGCAGGAGCAGGATCTGGCGGGCGGCATGGTTAATCATGGTCACGCGCCCCTGGCTGTCGACGGCGATCACCCCCTCTTTCAGAGACTGCAGCATCGCCTGGCGCTGTTCAAACAGGGCGGAGATTTCATAGGGTTCCAGCCCAAACAAAATCCGCTTGAGCAGATGTACCAAACCCCAGGTGCCGAGCGTACCCATTAGCGCGCTGAAGAGCACCGTCCAGATCGCCCCCCAGCGGCTGCGGCTGATCTGTTCATCGACTTTGTTGAGGGAAATCCCGACGGCGACCACGCCAATCTGCTGGTGATTATCGTCGTACACCGGCGTGAACACGCGCAGCGCTTCGGCCAGCACGCCGTGGTTGACCGAGACGTTCTCCTTCCCTTCCAGCGCGGGTTTGATGTCGTCGCCGATAAAGCGTTTGCCGAGCAGGGTGTTGTTCGGGTGAGAGTAACGCACGCCCTGCATGTTGGTGACAACCGCGAAAAGCAAATCGTTGCGGCGAGTGATCGCATCAGAAACGGACTGGATGGGGCTGTTTTCCGGCGAGTGTTGCAGGCCGCGTTTCACATCCGGGCTGTCGGCGAGGGTACGGGCGATGGCCAGCGCGGTATCTTTGACGCCGTCGCGCGTGGCGCGGGTGACCTGCATAAAGTAGAGCGCGAACGTCACCAGCAATACTGACCCAATCACGCTGCACACCATCAGCGTGACAAGGGTATTGAGCTTCATTGGGCGCTTGCGCGTCATGGCTAAAGGCTGCAAATCGCTCATCGAAACCCCGTGGATAATGATAAAGGGGTAATTATCGCTGATGACGGCGCTTTCTTAAAGCGATGTAAAAGCTGACGAATGCTCGCCTTTTCGTGACCCCCCTCGCAGGTCATCCATATAAAACACTTTATAGTGTGGGGGAATTCATAAATAAGGAGCAGTTTATGAGCGTTAAGCTGAACGGTTTGGTCACGGAAAGACGCCACGCGGATACGGCGGATATCGACAGGTTGTCGACCCTGGACATGCTGAATGTGATTCATCAGGATGATAAGTGCATTACCGATTCTATTACCCCCTTCTTACCCGTCATTGCCCGTGTGGTCGATAACGCGGCGGCTACACTGAGCCACGGCGGGCGGCTGTTTATTGTCGGTGCCGGGGCCTCCGGCCGTGCGGTGCTGCATGCGGCGCTGGAGTTTGCGCCGGGCAAACATCCGGTGATGGGGCTTGATGCCGGAGACGGCGCGGGAAACTACGATCGCGGTGTGGCCGATCTGCAGGCGATGAATTTTGGCGATCACGACATGATGCTGGCGCTCTCTGTCAGCGGCAAAACGCCGTGGGTATGGGGGGCGATGCGCCACGCCTGGTCACTGGGATCGCCGGTCGCCATCATTACGCATGACGCACAAAGCGAAGCGGCACAGCTGGCGAGTATGGTCATTGCGCCGCAAACCGGGCCAGACGCGGTAGCGGGCTTTACGAATGCCAAAGCAGGGATGGCGCAAAAACTGATCCTCAATATGATTGCGACGGGATTAGCCGTTCGCACGGGCCGGGTTTACAGCAATATGCGCGTGGATCTGGAAGCAAAAAGCACCAAATGGGCCGAACGACAAATTGCGATTGTAATGGAAGCGGGTGGCTGCACGCGTGCCGTCGCTAAAGCGGCGCTGGAGAGCTGCAATCACCACTGTAAGACCGCCGTGCTGATGGTATTGACCGGTCTGGATGCCTGGCAGGCCCGTGATTTGCTCGAACAGAATAATGGATTTATTCGCGTGGCGTTGCAGGAAGCGCCGTAAATCCAGTGGTGGTGAACAAAAAGGTCGCAGATGCGGCCTTTTGTGTTTTTGAGATTCTGATGATTAATTGCGTGCGATCAACTTAAGGTAAATCCCTTCACCTTTACCGTCGCCTGACGACAAAAACAGTGCCAAAATGTGACTTTATTCACACTTTTGAACGCGCAATGTGAGAGCAGTAACGTCGTTACCGCTGCAGTAAAGGGTAAACATGGAACAGAACACGACTCGAGGCCTGGGAGGCAAGCTCGCCCTGTGGGCGTTTTACGCATTTTGCGGGTACTTTGCCTGGGCAATGCTCCGCTATTTATGGGTGGTCAGCAAAATTCCGTCTGCGCCGGATATGGTTGTCGAGGGCGATTTAGGCTCAACCAGCGGGAAGTGGATCGGTGCGTTTCTCGGTTTTCTGGTGCTCGGGGCGGTGGGCCTGATACTGGGCGGGATCGCCTGGTACACGCGCCCGCGCGGCGACAACGAGTGAATGGCCGACGGAAAATTGTTAAGGTGAGCGTTTTGTGAAGGAGAGAGCATGGAACTTGCCCACTGGCCCCAACGCTACGAAACCTGGTTAACGGAACACCACGCCACGGATGATGCGGCCCATGACATTTCGCATTTCCGCCGCGTGTGGATGACGGCGCAGCGCATGATGGTGGGGCAACCCGTCGACGCGCTGGTCGTCCTGACGGCCTGTTATTTCCATGACATAGTCAGCCTGCCGAAAAATCATCCGGAACGCAGCCACTCCTCGCGGCTGGCGGCGCGCAAAACCCGGCAAATCCTCACTGATTTTTTCCCGGATTTCCCGGCGGATCGCTTTCCGGCCCTGGAACATGCCATCGAAGCCCACAGCTTCAGCGCCGGGATTGCGCCGCAAACCCTTGAAGCCAAAATTGTGCAGGACGCCGACCGGCTGGAAGCACTCGGTGCGATTGGTCTGGCGCGCGTCTTTGCCGTTTCCGGAGCGCTTGGCGTGGCGCTGTTTGATGCCGACGATCCCTTTGCGGATGAGCGCGAACTTAACGACAAACAGTTTGCCCTCGACCATTTCCAGACCAAACTGCTGCGTCTGCCAGAGACCATGCAAACCGAAATGGGGCGCGAGCTTGCGAATCATAACGCGCACTTTTTGGTGCAGTTCATGGCGAAACTCAGCGCGGAGCTGCAGGGCGATTGTCTCGGCAGCGATGCGCAGGTGCTGAGCCGATTCCAGCGCAGTCTGTAGCGTCGAACTATGGTAATCTGTCCCCAGTCTCTTTTGCCCGGTTAAAGGTATGCAGGAAAAACGATCAGTGATACCGCCCGCACTTCTGCTGGCAGAGAAATCCACGGCCACGGTGCAGGCGTTATTAAGCAAACTGCTGACCATCTATGATGCGAAAACGCTGGTCAATGACCTGAATGCGCAAGGTGAAAGCCACTGGAGTCCTGCGATCCTGAAGCGACTGGTCACCAGCGAGCGGGCAGGGCACCGTCTTAGCGAGCGGGAATTCAGCTACCTGCAAAATCTGCTGCCGCGCCCGCCAGCCATTCATCCCAATTATGCTTTCCGCTTTGTCGACTTGTTCGCCGGTATCGGTGGGATCCGCAACGGCTTCGAAGCCATCGGCGGTCAGTGTGTCTTTACCAGCGAATGGAACAAACACGCGGTACGCACCTATAAAGCCAACTGGTACTGCGATCCACATGCCCACCATTTTAACGAAGACATTCGCGATGTGACCTTAAGCCACAAAGCGGGCGTCAGCGATGCAGAGGCGGCGGAGCATATCCGACAAAATATTCCTCAGCATGATGTTTTGCTGGCAGGCTTCCCTTGCCAGCCGTTTTCGCTGGCTGGCGTGTCGAAAAAGAATGCCCTTGGGCGGGCACACGGATTTGCCTGCGACACCCAGGGCACGCTGTTTTTTGATGTTGTGCGGATTATCGACGCCCGTCGCCCGCCGATTTTTGTGCTGGAAAACGTCAAGAACCTGAAAAGCCACGACGGCGGAAAAACCTTCCGCATTATCATGCAAACGCTGGACGAGCTGGGCTACGACGTGGCGGATGCACAGGATATGGGTGCCGACGATCCCAAGATTATCGACGGCAAACACTTCCTGCCGCAGCACCGCGAGCGCATTGTGCTGGTGGGCTTTCGCCGCGACCTGAACCTGAAAGGCAACTTTACGCTGCGCGATATTCCGTCGCGCTATCCGGCGCATCGTCCTTCCGTGGCCGAACTGCTGGAGCCGGTGGTGGACGCCAAATTTATCCTCACGCCGGTGCTGTGGAAATACCTCTACCGCTATGCCAAAAAGCATCAGGCGAAAGGCAACGGCTTTGGTTTTGGCATGGTCGACCCGACCAATCCGCACAGCGTGACCCGCACGCTGTCGGCCCGTTATTACAAGGACGGAGCCGAGATCCTGATCGATCGCGGCTGGGATAAAGCGCTCGGAGAAGTGAATTTTGACGACCCGGAGAACCAGCGCCATCGTCCGCGCCGCTTAACGCCGCGCGAGTGCGCGCGCCTGATGGGCTTCGAATCGCCGCAGGGTTACCGCTTCCGCATTCCGGTTTCTGATACCCAGGCCTATCGCCAGTTCGGTAACTCCGTGGTGGTGCCTGCGTTTGCGGCGGTGGCAAAACTGCTCGAGTCGCGAATTCAACTGGCTGTCAAATTACGCCTGAGCGAGGCCGTCAATGACGGATGTGCACAATAAGGCGACGCGCAGCAAAAACATGCGTGCCATTGGCACGCGTGATACGGCGATTGAAAAACGTCTGGCAGGGCTTTTAACCTACAGCGGCTTTGTATTTCGCGTGCAGGATGCGGCACTGGCAGGCCGCCCTGATTTCGTCCTCGACGATTATCAATGCATTATCTTTACCCACGGCTGTTTCTGGCACCATCACGACTGTTATCTGTTTAAAGTCCCGGCGACGCGCACCGAGTTCTGGCTGACTAAAATCGGCAAGAACGTGGCGCGTGACCAGCGTGATATCACTACACTGATGGCGCAGGGCTGGCGCGTGTTGATTGTCTGGGAATGTGCCCTGCGGGGGAGACTGAAACTCGATGATGCCGCGCTGACCGAACGGCTGGAGGAGTGGATCTGCGGCGGCGGTCAAACCGCGCAGATCGACACAACAGGCATTCACGCGTTTACTGCTTTTCCACCTCACACGGGGTAACGGTCGGTTTCGCCGGGAACAGGTATTTTCCGAGCGTCACCAGTACCACCGCCATAATAATCACCCCCAGCGCTATCCATTCGACGGATGACAGCACTTCTCCCGCAAAGGTCGTCCCCAGCAACACGGCTACCACCGGGTTGACGTAGGCGTAGCTGGTCGCAACGGCAGGGCTGACGTTGCGGATCAGGAACATGTATGAGTTGATCGCGATAATCGAGCCAAAAATTGCCAGATAACCGACCGCCAGGAAACCGGACAGCGTCGGCATCGTAGTCAGTTTTTCACCGCTCACGGCCGAGACGAAAAGCAGCGCCATGCCCGCCGCCAGCATCTCGATGGCACCGGCCATCATGCCGGAAGGCAGTTCCACTCGTGAACCCAGAACGGAGCCAAATGCCCAGCTCAGGGAGCCAATCAGAATCAGCACCGCGCCCCACGGATTACCGCTCAGGTTCCCGCCGCTGTTGAGCAGAACAATGCCCGCCAGACCAATGGCGATCCCCATCCACTCCAGCTTGCGGGTGCGGATGCCGAACAATCGGCTAAAGCAGAGGGTAAACAGCGGTACCGTGGCGACCACCACCGCCGCAATACCGGAGGGGACGTTCTGGTGCTCGGCCACCGTCACACCGCCGTTACCGACGGCCAGCAGCAGCAGGCCGATCAGCGCGGCGTTTAACATCGGGCGCAGCGGTGGGAGTTTATGCCCGCGCAGCAGGAGAAATGTCAAAAGCAGCACACCGGCAGAGAGAAAACGCACGCCAGCCATCATCAGCGGTGGCCAACTCTCCACGCCGATACGAATCACAAAATAGGTCGAACCCCAAATGATGTAGAGCGAAAACAGCGCTCCAATAAGGGGTAATAATTGCCGAAAACGCATAATCCTTCACCGCGATATAAAAAGGTCGCATACAGTAAACGTGAAAACTATCGGGCTGGCGAGTCCTTTAATTGTGTCTTTGATGTGAATTATTTGTTGACTTGAGCTACCTGTTTCAGGGTTTCGCTTTTTGCTCCATACTATTCACTTAATTATCAAAATAAGAAGGATCAGATTTTGGCAGGAAGTAGCTTATTAACATTGCTTGATGATATTGCCACCTTACTGGATGACATTTCAGTGATGGGAAAACTGGCCGCGAAGAAAACGGCCGGGGTGCTGGGGGATGATTTATCCCTTAACGCGCAGCAGGTGACGGGCGTGCGCGCCAACCGCGAGCTGCCGGTGGTGTGGAGCGTGGCGAAAGGGTCCTTTATCAATAAAGTGATTCTGGTGCCGCTGGCTCTGCTGATCAGCGCCTTTATCCCCTGGGCCATTACGCCGCTGCTGATGATTGGCGGGGCGTTCCTCTGTTACGAAGGCGTCGAGAAAGTGCTGCACTCCTTCGGTTCCCATAAAGACGCAGAGACCCCGCAGGCGCGCCAGCAGCGCCTGGAAGCGCTCGCGGCGAAGGACCCGCAGGCTTTCGAGCGCGATAAGGTGAAAGGGGCCATTCGCACGGACTTTATCCTCTCGGCTGAAATCGTGGCGATCACCCTTGGGATCGTGTCGGAATCGCCGCTGCTTAACCAGGTGCTGGTTCTCTCCGGTATCGCGATTCTGGTCACCGTGGGCGTGTATGGCCTGGTGGGTGTGATCGTGAAACTGGACGACATGGGCTATTGGCTGGAGCAAAAATCCAACGCGCTGGCAAAAGCGGTGGGTAAAGGTCTGCTGGTACTGGCGCCATGGCTGATGAAATCACTCACCATTATCGGCACCCTGGCGATGTTCCTTGTCGGCGGTGGGATTGTGGTACACGGTATTCCACCGCTGCATCACGCGATTGAACATTTCTCCGCTGAATACGGAGCGGTGGTGGCAGCGATAGCACCGATGATCGCTAACCTGGTGATTGGCTTCATTATTGGCGCCATCGTGATTGCCGCCGTGAAGGGTATCGAAAAGCTGCGCGGGGTTTCGCACTAATTGTTCCCTGCGTCACTATGCAAAAATGCCATTCCTCGTCTAGATTGAAACAGTTTCACCCTGATACAGGAGGCGGGTATGGTCTTTGTGGTCAGTGATGAAGTTAAGTCAAAAAAGGGTGGTCCACCAATGATTGTCACCGGCTATTCCAGCGGTATGGTGGAGTGCCGGTGGTACGACGGGTACGGCATCAAGCGGGAAGCGTTTCGTGAAGACGAGCTTCTGCCAGGTGACGAACGACAGCGTCGCGACACGGCTTAATCACGCAACGCCCGGCATGTCCGGGCGTTTTTGTTGACTATCGTCCTGCGCAGTGCTTGTCTTAAGATATCGAACCGCGGCGTTGGGTTATAAGCGGATGATGCAAGATTTCAGCAGGGAGTGTCTGTGCAGCGCGATGTCTATAAAGCAAAAAAGCAATTTCTGGAACGGTTACGCCATCATCCGGGAAAAATTGTTAATCTCTGTTTTTTGGTTGTCCTCATTTTTTCTACAATCCTGACCTGGCGCGAAGTGGTGGTGCTTGAAGAGGCGTACATCTCAAGCCAGCAAAACCATCTGGAAAATGTCGCCAACTCCCTCGACCGACAGCTTCAGTTCAGCATTGATAAACTGCTCTTTTTTCGTCACAGCATGGGCGATGCGCTGCAAACGCTGCTCGGCTTTCGCGTGTTGCACGATGCGGTAACCAGCTTCAACCGCCTGCGCACCGACCCCTTCTGGCAGCTGGATGTCGACCAGCAGCGCACCTTACCCATTAGCGGCGTCTCAGACGCGACGGTGGCGCGTACCACCTTATTGGCGCGGGATAATCAGCGCATCGGCAACGAACTCTCCGCCGCGCTGGAGGTGGGGTATTTACTGCGTCTCGCCACCTCGACCACCGGTAAAGAGCGGCGCGTCTCGTACGTCTCGCGGGCGGGTTTTTTCCTCTCAACAGATCCCTCACCGCTCAATCACACCCTGATCTCGCGTTATTACGAGCTGGTGACGCGCCCGTGGTTTACCGAGCAGACCGAGCGGCAAAACCGCGCGCGCGGCGTGCGCTGGTTTATGGCACCGGTATCCGGGGCGCAGGAAGAGCGGGTGATCACCGCCAGCCTGCCGGTCTATCTGGACCACTACTGGTACGGCGTGCTGGCGATGGATTTCACCCTCCCGACCATGAAGCAACTGCTGACGGAAGCCGTCGATAAGCGCACGGACGGGGAGTATCAGCTTTACGACAGCCGCCTCAACCTGATCACCACCTCCGAGCCGCCGGACGGCCTGGTGAATCAGTTTGACGAGCGCGAGCGGGCGCAAATTGCTCACGCCATCGAAGGCGACACGGAAGGGGGAATTCGACTGAATTCGCGCTATGTCAGCTGGGAGCGCCTCGATCATTTCGATGGCGTGGTGCTGCGGGTTCACACCCTGCAAGAGGGCGTTAACGGTGAGTTTGGTAGCATCAGCATTGCGCTGGCCCTGCTGTGGGCGCTCTTTACGGCGATGCTGCTGATTTCCTGGTTGGTGATCCGCCGGATGGTCAGCAACATGTACCGGATGCAACATTCCCTGCAGTGGCAGGCGTGGCACGACCCGCTGACGCGCCTGAACAATCGCGGCGCCTTGTTCGAACGGGCGAAGGTGCTGGCCGAAGAGTGCCGCCAGCAGAAATTGCCGTTCTCCGTGATTCAGATCGATCTGGACCATTTCAAAAGCATTAACGACAGATTCGGCCACCAGGCGGGCGATAAAGTGTTGTGCCACGCAGCCGGGCTGATCGCCAGCGCGTTACGCACCAGCGACGTGGTCGGGCGTGTCGGTGGCGAAGAGTTTTGCGTGGTGTTGCCAGGGGCCACGACGCAGGAGGCGGCAAATGTCGCCGAGCGTATTCGCGCCTGTATCAATCGCAAAGAGATTCTGGTGATGATGAGTACCACCACGCGGATCAGCGCCTCGCTCGGGGTGAGCAGTACGGAGGAGAACGGTAATTTCGACTTCCCGCAGCTGCAATCCATTGCTGATATGCGCCTCTACCTGGCGAAGCAGCAGGGGAGAAATCAGGTGATGTGGCGCGATGCGGATAAGAAATGATCGAGTCCCTCACTCCAGCCTTCCGGTCCCGGTTGGGTGGTGTGATAGACCCGCTCAGGAATGTCATCCTGTAGCTGAATGCCGAAACGGTTAATGCCTTTTACCACCACGGCGTAATCGACGTTGTCGAGCAGGGGGGCGTCATTCGGGCCATCGCCCAGCCCGATGGTGGTGGGAACAAATCCCTCGCGTTTGCGATACTCGTCTATAAGCCAGTTCACCGCCTGATCTTTACCGCCGCGCGCGTCCAGAATGTGCCAGAACCGTGCTCCCTGCACGAACTTCAGGCCGAGCTGGACCAGTTCGGCTTCAAACTGCGTCATACGCTCATCGCTGTCGCGCCAGATAAGGGTAATCGAGGCTTCATGCAGTCGTGCCAGCGCTGAACGCTCGCGGTTAAGGCCGGTCCATTCCCCGATGACCCGTTCATCGACATCATCGAAAGTCGTGAATTTATACCCGGTGCGCTCCCGTATCGGATCAATCAGACGGCGAATCTCAGTGTGCGGTGTCCCGTTAATCAGGCGCGGCGCGTCGGGGTGATCGTCCCAGCGTACGTCGAGCTGAATAACCGCGCCGTTTTCGGCGATAAAGGGCAACCCTTCCAGCCCCAAATCCTGCTGAATTTCGAGCGTTTCGGCGGCCGTTTTGCTGCTGCATAAAATGACCGGGATCTGATGATCCTGCAATTTATTCAGCCAGGACGTGGCGGGGCGCCAGTCATAGGTATGAATATCCAGCAGCGTACCGTCGAGGTCGGTAAAAATCAGCAGCGTCTCCTTAAGTAGGGACATAGCATCTCCTGAAAGGTGTTGTGCCTGAGATTAATCCTAAAACAAATTTTGCATAAGCAGTCCCGATTCCGGAACCGATCCCGCCGACCCGCATGGGGCAAGGGCCGCGATTCATAATCAAAACTGACAGTTACCGTAAATAGCATTTATGAAAGGAATATATCCTTGTCATGCAATTTTATTGGGGATAAGGTAAATCCCACATCAGATTTCCTGGTGTAACGAATTTACAAGTGCTTCTTGCATAAGCAAGTTTGATCCCGGTCATCCCCATGACCGGGATTTTTTTCGCCTCACCGATTCACTTCGCTGACACTGAAATCATGAATGTCTAATTCGAACGCCTCGGCCAGCTCACGGTAGGTGTGATAATCCCGTCCGTCGATGCTTACGCGCGTAGGATCATCTTCCGCACGCTTCACTTCGCTCTCACTGATTTCGTTAATCGCGGCCAGCAGGGCATCGACATCGACGTTCACCTCACGTTTCGCCGTGTCGCTGTACTCTTTCGCGGTCTTCATTCTTCATACCTCATTTCGCCGTTCCCAGCGTTAAGTATAGACTGCCCACAAAAGCGCCATTCACTCTTGCAACCGCTGCCAGTTGCTGCGTTTTGTTCTACACTGGCTCAAAACCACAGGAGGATTTTATGAAGGTCAACGATCGGGTCACCGTCAAGACGGACGGCGGACCGCGCCGCCCAGGCGTAGTACTGGCAGTGGAACAGTTCAACGAAGGCATCATGTATCTGGTGTCGCTGGAAGATTACCCGCTCGGCATCTGGTTCTTTAACGAGATTGGCCACTCTGACGGGATCTTTGTGGAAAAAGCAGAATCTGAGTAAGACGGTGTCGGGTGAGGAGAACTCGCCCGGCCCAAAAACGAAAAATCTCTGGCCAGGCCAGAGATTGATATGTGTGAAGAGTGAAATTATCAGCGCATATTGACAAAAATACCGTTAGTCACATTATCTGTCAGACGAACAACATGATAGATGACCTGTTTATTATGCGTTTTTATTTTCCTTTTAATATTACCCTTATGTGACGATACCGTTTTTGCTTTGATATTCATCTGGTCAGAGATTTGAATTGTGCCTTGTCCCGCCATCCACATTCTCAGCATACTCGATTCAGTACGGCTTAATGATAACGTGGGTAAGTTAAACTCAGCTACACTCTTTGTCTCTTTATTCAAATAATCACCCAAAATGTCATCCAGCGACTCGGGCTTAATTGATTTAGAACTGATTAATAGGTTTTTACGCACTAGCAAATATTCATCGAAATGGATATTTGCAATGGCCATAAAAACAATAAACAGGGTTTTAGGATGTTGATTAATGATCTGCTTAATGTGCTGACTGTTGGCTGGATCGTGAATGAAACAGTCCTCATTAATAAACACCACGCCAGGCTTGTAAGTATCACAAGCGGCTGCAAGTTCGCCAACATCATGAACATCGTTGATGTCTCGCTTTTTAACCCCTCTGCTGGTCAGATACCCGGTTAGCCCTAGCCGGGTGTAACTGCATAAATCCATAATGATCGTTGACATGGCATACCCTCACTCAATGCGTAACGATAATTCACCATCTGCCTGAGAGCTCATAAACAGCCATACGGGATGGAATAAAAGGTATAAACCTGTGAGCAATACAAAGACTTTCAGGCGAACTCACTATCCCGTAAAGTTACGTATAATTTGCCAGGAATCATCTTAAAGTAAAGTAAATGTTGAGTAATGTGAAGGGCATAAAAACAAATAAACCGCACCAGATATATCCTGGTAGATGTTTTTCATGTTTTATTTTAAGAATATCCTTAGAGAGACAATATAAACATCAAGGATTAATATTCTTGGGTAGCTCGTGAACAATATCGGCCAGAAGGTTAAACAGTTCGCCAAATAAATGTTCACAGAAGGGGGCGATAAGTGGCATTAACAAGCCCATCAATATCAGGCCGACGGTTAAGGTGATCGGGAAGCCAATGACAAATACCGACAGCTGCGGCGCCATACGGTTCAGTAACCCGAGCGCGAGGTTAACGGTCAGGAGAAGCGTAATGACCGGCAGCGCCAGCATCAGTCCGTTGAGAAAAATCAGCCCGGCTGCACGGACCAGCGCCATAAACGCATTGCTGTTCACCGGGTTTCCGCCGATCGGCAGCGTGTGGAAGGTATCCACCAGCATCGAAATCAGCCACAGGTGGCCATTGAAGGTTAAGAACAGCAGCAGCGCCAGCATATCGATGATACGCGCCAGCACCGGCATGTTGAGGTGGCTACCCGGGTCAATGAACGTGGCGAAGGACAGGCCCATCTGCAGGCCGATCAGCTCACCGGCGGTACGGATGGCCGCAAACGCCAGCTGCATGGTAAAGCCAATCGCCACGCCAATCAGCACCTGCTGCAGCGCAAGCCAGACGGCCTGCGGGGAGAAAATCGCGACGTTGACCGGCGGGAGATTAGGGGCAATCACAAAGGTAATCAGCATCCCCAGACCAATTTTGACGCGCTTGGGGATCGATTTTTCGCTCAGCACAGGGGCGGTCATGATCAGCGCCATCACGCGCAGCAGCGGCCAGAAATAGAGTCCGAGCCACTGTATAAACTGGTCGCTGGTGAAATGTAGCATTCAGCCGATCAGCCGATGATGTACGGCAGGTTGGTAAACAGGTTGCGCATGTAGTCGAGCAACAGGTTTAACATCCACGGCCCGGCGATGATAATCGCCACGAAAACCGCGATGATTTTCGGAATGAAGGAGAGCGTCATTTCGTTAATCTGCGTCGCGGCCTGCAAAATACTGATGACCAGACCGGTGACCAGCGCCACCAGCAGCAGAGGGGCGGCCACGGAAATGGCGACTTTCATCGCTTCCGTGCCCATCATCATGACCGATTCGGGTGTCATTCGGCTTGCCTCAACTGTAGAAACTCTGCGCCAGCGATCCGACCAGCAGTTGCCAGCCGTCGACCAGCACAAAGAGCATGATCTTAAAGGGCAGGGCAATGGTGGCGGGGGGCACCATCATCATCCCGAGCGCCATCAGCACGCTGGCGATCACCAGGTCGATAATCAGGAACGGGATAAAAATGGTGAAGCCAATCTGGAACGCGGTTTTCAGCTCGCTGGTCACGTAAGCCGGCAGCAGAATGCGCATCGGCACCGCTTCAGGTCCCTGAATCGGGCCGGTGTTCGCCAGGCGAGCAAACAACGCTAAATCCGCTTCACGGGTCTGGCGCAGCATAAATTCTCGCAGCGGCTGAGCGCCTTTTTCGAGCGCCACCTGCATGGAAATTTTGTCTTCACTGAACGGCTGATAGGCGTCGGCGTATATCTTGTCGATCACCGGCGACATAATAAAAAAGGTCAGAAACAGGGCTAATCCGAGCAGCACCTGGTTCGGCGGCGCAGAGGGCGTACCCAGCGCATTTCGCAGCAAACCAAACACGATAATGATACGGGTGAAGCTGGTCATCATCAGGAGAACGGCCGGGATAAAGGTTAGGGCGGTGATAAACACCAGCGTCTGAACCGGCAGGGACCAGCTTTGACCACCACCAGCAATGGGGGTCGAAATCAGACCGGGTAATTGGGCATAGACCGCGGGAGTAAACAGGGCGATGCCTGCCAGCGTAAGGGACAACAAACGGCGCATCAGGATCTCCCGGAACGCTTAAGCAAACTCTTCATAACGGACTGAAAATCCGCTGGACTCTCTGCGTTCTCTGGCACCGTTTCCGGCGCAGGAGGCAGTTTATGCAGCACAGTAATTTGTGATGCCGTCACGCCCAATACCAGGCGCGCATCTTCTACTTCAACGATCACCACGCGCTCGCGCGGGCCGAGCGACGTACTGGCGCTCACTTTAAGACCGCGCGCGTGGGCGGTTTTACCCGCCAGGCCAAAACGTTTAGCCAGCCACGCGACGATCAAAATAAAGGCAATAATACCGAACAGCGCGCCGCTCACCTGGAGCAGCGGCGAGCCGGGAACCGCAGAGGGCTGTGATACCGTTGCCTCAGTTTTCATGCTTAACGGCTCAGACGACGCATACGTTCGGATGGGGTGATGATGTCGGTGATACGCACGCCGTATTTATCGGCTACCACCACCACTTCGCCCTGTGCAATCAGATAGCCGTTGATCAGAATATCCAGCGGCTCACCGGCTAGCCCTTCCAGCGCCACCACGGAACCCTGCGTCAGGCGCAGCAGCTCTTTGATGGTCATACGGCTACGGCCCAGCTCCACGGTCAGCTTGACCGGGATATCCATAATCAGATCGATATCCTGCAGCGTACCGCTGACGTCGCCGCCGCCTATCTGCTGAAAGACCGCGTCCGCCGCGCTTTTGCTCGGGGTTGCCTGTTGCTCGTTTAACGCATCAGCCCACAGATCGTCCAGTGCTCCGCTGTTTTCATCGGACGGATTGTTTATGTCACTCATTTGGGCTGTTCCTCATTCAGCGAATTCAATATCGGATTGATCAAGTGCTCAACGCGTAGCGCGTATTGACCGTTAACGGTGCCGTACTGACTGGTCAATACCGGTACGCCATCCACATGGGCAATTATGCGGTCGGGTTTTTCTATCGGCAGAACATCGCCGGGTTGTAATTTCAGGATCTGGGACAGGCGCAGCGGGATATCCGCAAAGCTCGCCACCAGTTCAAGCTGTGAGTGCTGAACCTGACGCACCAGATTCTCGCGCCAGTTCTGATCTTCATTGCGCGAGTTTTCCAGCGGTGGGTTTACCAGCACTTCACGCAGAGGTTCAATCATGCTGAAGGGCAGACAAATATTAAATTCGCCGGTCAGGTTGCCGATTTCGACGTGGAACGGCGTATTGACGACGATATCGTTCGGCGACGTGGTGATGTTGGTGAATTTGACCTGCATCTCCGAACGCACATACTCCACTTCCAGCGGGTTAATCGCTTTCCATGCGTCGCTGTAGGATTCCAGCGCCAGCTTCAGCATGCGGTTAATGACACGCTGCTCGGTATGGGTAAATTCGCGCCCTTCGACCTTCGTCGGGAAACGACCGTCACCACCAAACAGGTTATCCACCGCGATAAAGACCAGGCTCGGTGAAAACACGAACAGCCCGGTGCCACGCAGTGGTTTCAGGTGAATAAGGTTAAGGTTGGTTGGCACCGGCAGGTTGCGGGCAAACTCATGATACGGCTGAATGCGAATCGCCCCGACGGTGATGTCTGGGCTACGACGCAACAGGTTAAACAGCCCCATACGGAACTGACGCGCAAAACGTTCGTTGATGATCTCCAGCGCCTGCAGGCGCTCGCGCACCACGCGACGCTGGGTATTCGGGTCATAGGGGCGAATATCAGGTTCGCCGCCCAGTCCCGGTAGTGGTTCATCGCTCTTATCGCTGTCGCCATTGAGCAGCGCATCGATTTCCGCTTGAGAAAGAATACTATCGCCCATGTCTTTACCGCAGGATAAATGCTGTGTACAGAACGTCAGTGACTTCCTGCTTAGGTTGACCTGCTACCAGTGGCGCTGCCAGCGTTTGTTTGATGGCCTCGACCAGCTTTTGCTTCCCGTCATCGGTGGCAAGCCCGGAGGCGTCCTGACGAGAGAAAAGCAGTAACAGGCGGCTGCGCACTTCTGGCAGGTATTCGCTCAGACGGGTGCGAGTTGCGTCATCTTTCAGGCGCAGGGTAATGCCGACGTACAGCACGCGATCCGCATCACCGAGGTTAACGGTGAACGTATCCAGTGCGAAAAAGACCGGGGCCGGAGGCGGCGGGGGTTCAGCAACGGCAGCGGCTGACGGCGCCTGCTGTGAACGCCAGTAACTATAGCCAGCGGTCGCACAAGCGGCGAGCGTAATTAACACCAGCAGCGGGACCCAGATGGAGCGCTTGCTTTTTTTGGTGATAGCGGAGTCAGTCATCTGATTCGAGCATCCTGTTTCGGTACAGCTAATACAGTGATTATCCCGTGTCCTGCTTTGGTCAAAGCGTGGAAAAGACGGGGATAATCACGTTACCTCTGGCGTTTAGGCAAAGATGTCTACGGCGCCATTTCCACGTGCTGCGGACTGCAGTGCAGCAGGCGTGACCAGCAATTCATCGTTGTCGTCGTTAAATCCACCCTGCTGACCAGAGCGCGAAGCCTGCTGTTGCTGCTGGGAAGAGGACTGCTGCTGACCGGCAAAGCTCTCACTGCTGATGTTGCTTTGCGACAGCTGAATGCCGTTCTCCGCCAGCTGCGTGCGCAGCATAGGCAGCGCTGCTTCCAGCGCCGCACGCACGTTGCTGTGGGCAGAAACCATCTGCAACTGTGCCTGGTTATCTTCAAGTTTAAGCGAAATTTGCACTTGTCCCAGATCTTCTGGATGCAGGCGCAGTTCAGCGCTTTGCTGACCCTGTTTCGTGAACAGCGTGACGTGCTGACTAACGGCCTGCTGCCATTCGTGTGTCCCCAGCGGCTGGCTGATAACCGGCGCGGGAGCGGCGGCTGCGGCAGGCGGGGCGGTAATACTGCTGGCGAGAATTGGCGCAAGCGTGGAGGTTGGCGCCGTCGCCGAACCGGCACTCGCGACGTCCTGCTTCGCGGCAGAGGCTGCGGCTGCTGGTGTTAACGGCTGCGCGCTGGCTGGAAGAGGGTTACTGTCCGCATCGGCGCTGTTTGCCTGAGTTTTACCGCGAAGCGAAAAATCAGCGACATCCATCAGTGAACTGCGTCCTGAAGCAGGCTGTGTCGCCGTCGGCTGCGTTGCCACTGTATGGGTCTCAACGGCCTGGGCAACGGCCGCCGTCGCCGTTTGCTGATGCGGTAACATCGCCATCAGCGCGCTCAGCCCGGCCAGCTCTTCGTCGTTCAGATCTGTTTTGAGGTCATCTTTTTGCGCGTTCGCGTTCGCCGTCAGCGCTTTCAGCGCATCGCCGTGAGTGGCAGGAATTAACCCGGACACCAGCGTTTGCAGAGGAGCGTCCTGCGCCGTGTCATCGGCCACGAGCTGATCCTGACGTGCCAGCAGAGTGGCGAGTTTCGTCTGGAGAGCGCTATCGCCGTCCTTGAGGATCGCCTCTTTCGACAGCTTGCTGGTGGCGGCTTTCAGGGACGCGAGCGTAATGGGCGCGTCTTTGCCCTGGCCTGCGGTGTCGCTTAACGCACCCGCCAGCAGGGAGAGAAAATCTTGCGCGCCTTCTGCGCCTTTTCCAGTCTGCGTACCGCCGGACAGGTCAGTGTCGGTCATCAGCAGTTGTTGCAGTGTGATCATTCCGGTTTCCTCGTTGATGCGCGCTGGGCAAACTCATCCATTTTTTTCTGATCAAGGCGGTTCTCGGCAAGCAGAGTGGCGGCGGTTTGTCGGTCCTGTAACGTAGTCCAGGCCTGCAGCCGCTGCTTTTTCTCTCGCCAGAAATTCAGTGCCTTATCGACTTTCTGGTCCCACTGGGACAACTGCTGGCGATGCTGCTCGATCGCCTTTTCCAGCGTCTGAATAAACTGCTGATAGTTAATCCAGCGCTGGCTGCCAATGCCCTGTGTCATATCGGTATTGAGGTTGGTGCGATATTCGTGCTGATAGTCGATTAACATCGTCAACTGTTCTTCAGCCTGCTGATATCCGCGTCGCATTGCGCCAAGCTGCAGTGCGGCATCATCAACTTCTTTTTCAGCCAGATCTTTTAGCGTAGCTAATGCGCTGTTTTGCGCCATGATCTTCGCCCTCCACCTGTGTTACACCTGCGGGAATATCAGTTCCAGAGCCTGGATTGAGTCTTCCCAGTCGGCGCGTTCAAAAATACCTTGTTGCAAGAACGCTTCCAGTTGCGGCCAAAGCGTAATCGCCTTGTCCAGCATCGGGTCGCTGCCTTTGGCATATGCCCCCACGCTCACCAGATCGCGGTTGCGCTGGAAGCTTGAGAGCAGTTGTTTAAAGTTACGCACGCGGGCGTAATGTTTTTCGCTGATCAGCGCGGTCATCGCACGGCTGATCGACGCTTCAATATCAATCGCCGGATAGTGGCCTGCTTCGGCCAGACGACGCGAGAGCACGATGTGACCGTCGAGGATCGCACGCGCCGAATCGGCAATCGGGTCCTGCTGGTCGTCGCCTTCGGTCAGAACCGTGTAAAACGCCGTCACCGAGCCGCCGCCGCTAATGCCGTTACCCGCGCGTTCAACCAGCGCAGGCAGTTTGGCAAACACCGAAGGCGGATAGCCTTTGGTCGCCGGTGGTTCGCCGATCGCCAGCGCGATCTCACGCTGCGCCATCGCATAGCGGGTGAGGGAGTCCATAATCAGCAGCACGTGCTGGCCGCGATCGCGGAAATCCTCGGCAATACGGGTGGCGTACGCCGCGCCCTGCATACGCAGCAGCGGAGAGACATCTGCCGGTGCGGCGATGACCACGGAACGTGCGCGGCCTTCAGCACCGAGAATGTTCTCGATAAAATCTTTTACTTCGCGGCCACGCTCGCCAATCAGCCCGACGACAATCACGTCGGCCTGGGTGTAACGCGCCATCATGCCGAGCAGCACCGATTTACCGACGCCGGAACCGGCGAACAGGCCCATACGCTGGCCGCGACCAACCGTGAGCAGGGCGTTGATCGGGCGCACGCCCGTATCCAGCACGTGTTCAATGGCGGTACGTTGCAGCGGGTTAAACGGCTGGGTGATCAGCGCACCGGTTTCGGTGGTATCCGGAGCGGGCAGGCCGTCGAGCGGTTTACCTGCGCCATCGAGGACACGGCCTAACAGCGCCGGACCGAGCGGCAATTGCTTACCGCTGTGCAGCCCGTCGCCGGCATTATTTTTCGCATACACGCGCGCGCCGGGCAGAATGCCTTCCACCTCTTCCAGCGGCATCAAAAACAGTCGCTGGCCGTTAAAACCGACGACTTCACTTTCCACTTCGCGCGTTTCATTGGCGTCCTGACGTTCAATCACGCAGGTCGCGCCGAGAGGCAACTGCAAGCCGGTGGCTTCCAGAACCAGCCCGGTTGCGCGGGTCAGACGCCCGTAACGACGAACCGATGGCAGTTGCGCCATCTTCGTTTCAAAATTGTCGAGCGTGTTGAGCCAGCGCGTAAGACGGGCGGTCATCAGACAACTCCCGGTGCAGCCAGGCGGCACAGTTCCTGCCAGCGCGTGGCGACGCTGGCATCCAGATCGCCTTCGTCGGCAGAGACTTTACAGCCACCGTGATGTAACGACGGATCGCCGCGCAGACGCCAGCCGTGCAGGCTCAGCGTCGCGCCCAGCATCTCTTCGACCCGCTGGAGATCGTCAGGGTGTACGCGCAGCTGAGGTTTACCGCTGAACAGCGGCTCCTGCTGGAGCAGACCCTGGATCTGTTTTATCAGCGCCGAGTTATCCACCACCGGCGTATGACCAATCACCTGACGTGCCGCTTCCAGCGCCATCTGCATCAGGCGCGAGGCGATCACGCTATCCAGCGCGTCGAGGGTATTCTGAAATTCGCTCACCAGCTGCTGCATCCGCGCATGGATCGGCGCCTGCTGCTGGCGAGACTGCTCAAGACCTTGCTCCAGGCCCTGCGCTTTGCCTTCTTCATAGCCCTGCTGGTGGCCCTGATGGCGACCTTCGCTCAGACCGGCGTTATAGCCTTGCTCATGCGCCTGCATTTGCAGCTGCGCCAGCATCTGCGCACGCTGCTCTTCTTCGCTCAGCTCTGGCGCCTCTTCGTCTGGCTCTTCCGTGAGGGAAGGGGCCAGCGCGGGCATAAACTCCGTCATCGGAGGGGCCAGATCGTCAGGAGTCCAGCGCTTCCACGGCAGCTCCTTAGACATACGCATCGTCTCCGCTGCCAATCACCATCTCGCCGGTTTCGGCCAGACGACGAACGATAAGCAGGATCGCTTTCTGCTCGTTTTCCACCTGAGACAGACGAACCGGGCCACGGTTGGCAAGGTCGTCGCGCAGGATATCCGCCGCACGCTGGGACATGTTGCGCAGGAATTTCTCGCGCAGCGGCTGCTCGGCACCTTTGAGGGCGATAAGCAGGGATTCGGAATCCACTTCCTGGAGCAGGCGCTGAACGCTGCGATCGTCGACCTCGACCAGGTTTTCGAACAGGAACATTTCGTCGATAATTTTCTGTGCCAGCTCGCCGTCAAATTCGCGAACGGCGGTAATAACGGCTTCTTCCTGCTGGGTTTTCATCAGGTTGATGATTTCCGCTGCAGTTCTTACGCCGCCCATTTTGCTGCGCTTGAGGTTCTGGCCGTCGAGCAGGCTGTTCAGCACTTCGGTCAGTTCCGCCAGCGCGGCCGGCTGGACACCCCCGAAGGTGGCGATACGCAGCATCACGTCGTGACGCAGACGCTCGTCGAACAGGGCGAGAATATCTGCCGCCTGACCCCGTTTGAGGTGGACCAGAATGGTGGCGATAATCTGCGGGTGCTCGTCGCGAATCAGGTCGGCGGCGCTCTGCGGTTCCATAAAGTTGAGCGTTTCGATGCCGCTGGCGGTATCGCGCGTCTCGAGAATGTCTTCCAGCAGGCTGGCAGCTCGCTCCTCGCCCAGGGCTTTGACCAGGACGGAACGCAGGTAGTCGTTGGCGTTGACGTTGAGGGCAGCAAACTGTTCTGCTTCCTGCTCAAACTCCGCCAGCACTTCCGTCAGCTGCTTGTTAGAGATCTGACGCACGTTCGCCATCGCCGCACTGAGCAACTGCACTTCACGCTGGGAGAGGTGTTTGAACACCTCAGCCGCACGGTCTTCACCGATGGTCATCAGCAGGATGACGCTTTTATCTTTACCGCTTAGATTACTCATCTTCGTTACCCATCCACTGGCGAATCACCAGCGCGACGACGCGTGGATCGTTATCGGACATTTCGCGAATACGCTGGCTCATGACCTCAGCGCCCATGCGCTGGTTGGCACGGCGTTGCTGCATCTGCTCGTCTTTGCTCAGGCGAACTTCAACGGCATCTTCCGTTTCCTGACGCGAATTCATGCTTTCTTGTGCGGCTTTCAGCTGCTCTGCGCGACGGTTGAGCTGTGGACGAATACCTTTACGCCACAGCAGCCACGCCACAATCAGTACCAGTAACCAGCGGCCTGCAGACATCAGCTGATCGATAAACGACTGCTGTTGCCAGAACGGCAGCTCGCCACCCGTTTCGTCGGTCGCCGTGAACGGAGAGTTCACTACGTTCAGGGTGTCACCGCGTTTCTCGGAGTAGCCCATGGCTTCGCGGGTCAGGTCTTCGATCTGCTTCATCTGATCGGTGGTCAGCGGCAGCGGTTTCCCGTCCGGCAGGGTTTTGTAGTTCACCACCACGGCAACGGAGAGACGCTGTACATCGCCAACATTCATTTTGGTGTGGCGAATGGTACGGTCGACTTCGTAGTTGGTGGTCTCGTTACGGCTGGAGTTACGTGGACCCGTGCTGGCCGCCGTCGAGGTGGTCTGCTGTGCATTATTCTGCTGACCGTTCTGCTGATTCGCCGGAGGCGTCGAAATTGGCGCCGCGTTAGCCGGGGCAGGGGTATTCGAGAGCGCACCTGGTACGCCGCCCGGATTCTGGCCGCCGATCTGCTCGGTGGTGTTCAACTGACGGGAACGCATGACCGCCTGAGCCGCATCGCCGTTCGGGCTGTACTGCTCTTCCGTCTGCTCTTTATTGGCAAAATCGATCTGTGCAGTAACCTGCGCGTGGACGTTGCCGGTGCCAACGATAGGGCCGAGGATCGCTTCGATACGGCGCTGGACGCGGCCTTCCACGTCGGTTGCATACTTCAGCTGGGCGTCGTTCAGGTCACGGCTGCTGGTATTGGACTGGGTCAGCAGATGGCCACCCTGATCGACCACGGTCACGTTACCCGGCGGCAGACCAGCTACGGCGCTGGAGACCAGATGGGTAATGGCGCTGATCTGCCCTTCGTCCAGCGCACGGCCGGGTTCGAGAGTGGCGGTTACCGAGGCGGTCGGCGATTTTTGCTCGCGCACGAAGAGGGACGGTTTTGGCATCGCCAGGTGTACACGGGCCGTTTTGACCGGGCCGAGCGTTTCGATGGTGCGGGCCAGCTCACCTTCCAGCGCACGCTGGTAGTTGATCTGCTCGCTAAACTGGCTGATACCGAACTTTTCCTGATCCAGCAGTTCGAAACCGACGGCGCCACCTTTCGGCAGACCTTGCTGGGCCAGACGTAAACGCAGTTCGTGGACTTTGTCCGCAGGAACTTCCAGCGCACCCCCATTATCGGCGAAGCGATAAGGGATGTTCATCTGGGTCAGTTGGGTGACGATAGCCCCGCCGTCCTGATCGGACAGGTTACTATAAAGGGTGCGATAGTCCGGGCTTTTCGCCCACAGGACCATCGCCACGAGAATCGCAATAGCGGCAGCGCCTGCCACGATCAACGGGATTTTAGGGTTCGCGCGCAGGCGGTTCATCCACTCGAGCGATTTATTTTGCGGTGCTGCCGATGCTGTCGCAGTCATAGCGCACCTCGTGGCTCGTTGTGGATAACGTTATTCGTGTAGTGAAACAAAACTGACTCCCGGGTCGGCAAACACGACAAAAGGTCCATATTGATGGCCCTGCCATTATTTGATGATTCGGGATTTTCTATTCGTCAAATAACCTGGTTTTTTAACGCTATTTACCGCCATTATCTCATTGACAAGGTGCTAGTCTTGACCCCGTAAAAAACCATCCAGGGGAGAGTCATGGCAATACAAGGCATTGAAGGGGTGATCAGCCAGTTGCAGGCAACGGCGATGACAGCCCGTAATCAGGACGTTACGGACACACAATCGACGGTCAGCTTTGCAGGACAGCTGCACGCCGCTCTCGATCGCATCAGCGACACGCAAAACGCGGCACGCGCGCAGGCAGAGAAGTTCTCCCTCGGCGAACCCGGTGTGGCGCTGAACGACGTGATGACCGATTTGCAAAAATCATCGGTCTCTTTGCAGATGGGTATTCAGGTGCGTAATAAGCTGGTTTCGGCTTATCAGGAAATGATGTCCATGCAGGTTTAGGTTTTTAGCCTGTTAAGTACGTCTTCTTAATTTCATCAGATCCAAATGTGAGGCATGGGCGGGGTAAATATGTTTATCTTCCCATGCCAGAAAGAAGAGAGTGCAATAATGCACACCCTGGTAACGTCCAATAACCGCATTCATTTTATCTACTGGTGATATTTCACCTGTCGGTAGCAAACTTGTGGATATTGTCAGTTAATCACATATAGCCCTTTGGGCGGTTGCATCGCAGTGCTGAGCCTGTAAAGCAGCTAATCAACCTGCCGAGAGAAACCCTTAAGTCTTTTCTCTAAGTTTCGCTTCGAGTTCAAGCAGTGTCATTTTTCGTTTTTTCAGACGTCTGGCGGGTGATCCAAAATAGACTGACCATGCCTCCGCATTTTTAGAGACCAGTGAATTTGCACCCACTGCGCAACCCTCGCCGAGCGTAACCCCAGGCAAAATAATACTTTGCGAACCAACAATGGCATGTTTACCGATCTCAACGGGCGCGCGTATGACACCGGTAAACTCCTGCGGGACAGTGGGGTTGGTCATCACGGAGCCATCATAATTGTCGCTGGTGGTGTAGATTTTAACGCCCTGGGATAGCCCACTAAAGTCCTGCAACGTTACCCCTGCGCTCGCGAAAATCGCGCTGTAACCTCCGATATGCACCCAGGAACCGATGTGTAAAAAGCCGGGGTCGGCGGCGATAATGGTGCTGAAACCGTCGATGCGAACATTATCGCCAATGGAGATATTTTCTAATCTAATGAGGGTGCAGTTTTTTGCGATGAGGACGTTTTTTCCTACAGAGCCGATGCCGAAGTCCTTAAGTTCATTCTCATTGTAGTAGCCAGGATCGAAGGGATTTTGGCGCAAGATGAAGTTCTCCAGTGGGTATTCGGTGGCAGGTAAAAATTGTCAGTCTGAGCATAACCGCTTAGGGAATCAAACAATCGCATGAGCAGGTGGGTGGGTTCATCGCTGATTGCGCATTTACTTATGTGACACGACTTCAGTGAGCAGAAAGTCTGGCGACATCATGCCTTTAATGCCACAATCTTTTTTTCTTCGCAGGCAGGAAAGATGATGAAAAAAATGATTATGGCTGGCGCGTTGCTGGCATTAACGGGATGTGTGCAGGTCGATAATTATCAGGACGTGATTAAGCATCCTGTTCCCTCAGATCTGGCGGGCTACTGGCAGACCAAAGGGCCGCAGAGCAAAATGGTGAGTCCTGAAGCGATCGCCACGCTGGTAGTGACAGAGCAGGGCGATACCCTGGATTGCCGACAGTGGCAGCGCGTGATTGCGGTGCCGGGTAAAATCATGCTGCGTTCAGATGATTATTACAACGTCACCAGCAAGCTGGATATCTATCCACTCGAACGCGATGGCAACACGCTGGAATACGATGGAATGGAGTTGCAGCGCGTCGATCGTCCAACGGTGGAGTGCGCAGATTACCTGACCAAAAATCCGCTTGAGAGCCAGGTGAAGTGAGTGTTTGCCGGGTAAGCGAGAGCGCCACCCGGCAAACCATCCCCGTTACAGCACATCCTCCATCACCCAGATACTTACGCTGCCGCCATTGCAGGTGAATGTCCCTTCGCCCTCGGCGCTGGTGGTGATCGTCTCTTCGCGATTGCCGAGGAAATCTTTCCAGTTCTTGTTGCCGTAATTATCCCCAAGATTAATCACTTTTTCGCCGTCGTCTCCGTTGGAGAGCACCACGACGCAGCCTGGATCCTCATCCGTCCCGCTGCGGCTGAACGCAATGCAGTTAGGATGATCGAACCACAATGTCTGCACGCCGTGGGCGAAACGCTGGCGGGCCAGGATCAGCTCGTGAAGCTGTTCGATTACCGGCATGTCGATGTGGTAGGTTTCGCCGTCGCCGCCGGTGTCGTCGTAGCTCGCCCCGAACAGATCCGGATAGAACACGCTCGGTACGCCGTTTTCGCGCAATAAAATCAGCGCGTAGGCCAGCGGTTTAAACCAGGCTTCGACCGGCGCTTCCAGGGCCTGCAACGGCTGAGTGTCATGGTTGGCCACAAGCGTGACGGCATGGAACGGGTCGGCTTCAACCAGCGTGCCGGTGAAGATCTGGCTCATGTCATAGTCGCGGCCCTGGCGGGAAGCTTCGTGGAATTTCATTTGCAGCGGGGCGTCGAACAGCATGGTTTTGCCCTCCACCTGATCGATATAGTGCTGCAGTTTGTCGACTTCGTGGGACCAGTATTCGGCCACGATAAACAGCGGTTTGGGGGCCACTTCCTGGACGTGTTCGATCCACTCTTTATAGAACCAGGCCGGAATGTGTTTCACCGCGTCGAGACGAAAACCGTCGCATAGGGTTTGCTCCATCACCCAGCGCGCCCAGTATTTTATCTCCTCCGTCACGGCGTGATTGCGGAAATCGATGTTTTCGCCCATCAGATAATCGAAATTCCCCATCTCATCATCGACCTGATCGTTCCAGCCTTCGCCGGTGTAATCATTGACGATCTTAAAGATGCTGTCCTCGTTGGGGTTTTCGATATGGTCGATACCGCTGAAGCATTTGTAGTCCCAGATAAACTCGGAATACTGCCCGGCGCGAACGGGGAAGGTGTAGCGGGTCCAGGCTTCGCATTCGATGATTTCATCGTCAATCTGGGTGCGATCCTGCTCGTTCACACGCTGCACGCGGATTGGCTCTTTCTCATCCGCGCCCATTTTGTGGTTCACCACCACGTCCAGCAGCACCGCGATCTCATTGCTTTTTAAGGCATTGATGGCTTCGAGCAGCTGGGCTTTATCACCGTATTTGGTGGCGACGGACCCTTTCTGGTCAAACTCACCGAGATCGAAAAGATCGTAAGAGTCGTATCCGACGGAATACCCGCCCGATGCGCCTTTGTAAGCCGGAGGCAGCCAAATCATGTTGATGCCGATCTCGTTGAGATTGGGCGCCAGTGCAGTGACTTCCTGCCACAGCTCACCGCCTGTGGGGTAATACCAGTGAAAACATTGTAATAGAGTGGGGTTTTTCATCTTCCGTGCTCCAGAATGAGGACACAGAGAGTATGGTCGAGAAGAAAAGAATTAGCGGGTGAAATACGAAATTTCATTCACCCGCCAGGGCCACCGTCAATCTAGAGATCGTTGGGGAAAAGGATATTGCCTGATAGACGTCCATAGGTCGCATTAAGATTATGTTGTCGGGAGGTTTGCCCAACCAGAGCTTTTAACTCTTCCATACGCTGATGCAATAACGCTTTGAGTTCCACCTCATTGCTGAGGATCTGTTTCAGAATAGGGCGAATTTGTGCCTGAAGCTGGGGCGCAATTTCGCTTGCATCCTGGTAACGGGTAAGTTTTTCTACGGCCGAAAGGTAATCGACTTCATAAGCAATAAGTTCATCCCAACGCCCAGATTTTGTCAGCACCAGCATCGCGGTGCTGGTGGCTAACAACTGCTGATAATGCTGGAGCAACCCGAGATTGGCATCCATTAGTAATTGTCCCGCACGTTTTGAGAATGTGGGCCTATCTCTTTCCAGGCGTCAGCGATGTTATTCAGTAACTCCACCACTTCATTGATGGCATTAATGTCATTATGAAGATTGGCCTGTAAAAGGCGCCTTGTCATATAGTCGTAAAGACTATCAAGGTTTGTCGCCAGTTCTCCGCCAACTTCATGGTTGATCCCGGACTGCAAACCGTTACTGATAATATTAATTGCTTTGCTCAGCGCCTGCCCTTTACCGGGAATATCCCCTTGCTCAATCAGTATCATGGCTTTTTTCATGGCGCTTAACGCGCCATCAAAAAGGAGTACCACTAACTGATGCGGGCTGGCGCTCAGGACGGCGCTCTCCACGCCAACCTGGGCATATGCCTGAATCCCCGATTTTGTATACATGGTAAAACCTCAACTCATCATTGATTAACTGTTCATGGCGTTGAACTGTTGAGTCAGATAGCTACCGGTGGAATCCATCTGAGAAACAAGCTGGCTCAAGCTGGTAAATTGCGTTTTATAACGTGCCATGGTGGCGGTAATTTGGTCGTTGACGCGATCGTATTGATCCGAAAGCTGTTTCAACGTTTTGTTAATGCCGTCGGTGGCGTTTTTAACGGAACCGTCGGTACCTAAGATACTTTTCAGCAAGTTGCTGGTTTCGGTCGCGAAGCCCGTTGTCTTGCCATCACCCGACAGGAACGAAATCACATCGGCCGATTTCTCGGTGAGCGCTTTATTCAGCTTGGTGCTATCAACGGTCAATTTACCGGTGATGTCCTGCGTAATCCCCAGCTGAGACAGAGTGGCTAAATCGCCGCTACCCTGAGGCGCAGAGAGTTTTGAACGCAGCTGAGTCTGAATACTGCGCAGCGTACCATCGCCCAACAGATCGCCGTTGCTGGTGTCCTGCGCGCCATTACCCTGATCAACCTTGGTATATTTCGTCTGGTTACCAATGGTGGTTTGCAGCGAGTTATACGCGTCCACAAAGGCCTGAACCGCGTCGAGCATCGGCTGGTTATCTTTCACCACCGTCAGCGTTTCTGGGCTGCCTTTATTGGTTTTGGTCAGGTTAAGCGTTACGCCTTCTGGCGCATCGGTAATGGTGTTGCTGCTACGGGTAATTTCAATCCCGTTAATTTTTACGACCGCATCGGAAGCCGCAACCTGCTCGGTCATGACATTGCTTGATCCTGCCGGATCGTAGCTCACGTATTTAGCCAGTTCAGCGTCATCCGTGGTGACGGTCATTTTATTCGTCGTGCCGCTATCACGAGACGTCAGTGCCAGATAATAGCTGTTGTCGTCTGCTTTAATAATACTGGCGGTCACGCTGCCCTGTTTGGCGTTAATCGCGTCACGCACATCAGAAAGACTGGTTTTATCGCTAGCCAGTGTGACGGTCAGCGGATCTTTTTGGCCCGGCTGAGTGATCGTGATCGTGCGCGAACTCATGCTGCTGTCGCCAAGATCGGTATCTTTGCTGGCCACTTTCGGGCTGAGCAAGGATTGTGAAGCGGCTAAAGAACTGACTTCAACTGAATAAGTGCCCGCTGTTGCGCTAGTGGAAAGCGTGGCGCTGAATGCCGAGTTGGTGGTGGACACCTTTGCCTGAGCAATAGCCGAGGTATTTTTTAACGCGTCAGAGGCCGTTTGTAATTTGGTTAACGAAGCCTGAACCACGTTCCACGCAGTGAGTTTTGCTTTATAAGAGGTTTGCTGCGTAGTAATCGGTGTCAGTTTGGTCTGCTCAGCAGTCTGTAAATTGTCATACAACGTACTGAGTCCCAGATTGGTACCTGCGCCGAGCGAACTGATACTTGCCATAACACTTCATCCTTTATTGAGACAATCACTGGATGGTCTATCGGCAGAAACGCAAAAAAGATTAGCGTTAATTTAAAAAAACAATGCGTAAATAAAGGAGGCAAATAATGGGTAGTTTGCGCCTTTAAAAAAATGATCTTTTTTCTAAAGGTTGAGAAAGCGGTGTCGATAATCACATTGACGGCGAGAAAGCCGTAGGCAGACGCCTAAATCTGACAACTAATTCAAAGGAATACACTATGGCTGTTATTAATACTAACACCCTTTCTCTGATGACTCAGAACAACCTGAGCAAATCCCAGTCATCTCTGGGCACCGCCATTGAGCGTCTGTCCTCCGGTCTGCGTATCAACAGCGCAAAAGACGATGCTGCGGGTCAGGCGATTGCTAACCGTTTCACTTCTAACATCAACGGTCTGGGTGTTGCTGCACGTAACGCCAACGACGGTATCTCCCTGGCTCAGACCGCTGAAGGCGCGCTGGGCGAGATCAACAACAACTTGCAGCGTATCCGTGACCTGACCGTTCAGGCGCAGAACAGCTCTAACTCTGCATCTGACATCGACTCCATCCAGGCTGAAGTTAACCAGCGTATGGAAGAAATCAACCGCGTTACCACGCAGACCGACTTCAACGGCATCAAAGTGCTGAACACCGGTACTGGTTCAAGCAGCTACAGCTTCCAGGTAGGTTCTAAAGATAACGAAACTATCGCTATCAACCTGACCAGCTCTGACAGCTTCAACCTGTACAACGCCACTGGCGCAACCTTTGATACCTCTGGTCAGACAATTAACGGTACAGCACGTACCACCAAAGCTGAAGGCTTTGACGTGCTGAGCGGTACAGTGAACTCTACCGGTGGCGTAGATGGCGGCCCACTGGCAGACATCGATGCGGCAATCAAATCTGTTGATAACCAGCGCAGCCTGCTGGGTGCGTCTCAGAACCGTTTCGAGTCCACCATCACCAACCTGAACAACACCGTAAACAACCTGTCTGCAGCGCGCAGCCGTATTCAGGATTCTGATTACGCAACGGAAGTGTCCAACATGTCTCGTTCGCAGATCCTGCAACAGGCTGGCTCTTCTGTTCTGGCCCAGGCCAACCAGGTTCCGCAGACCATGCTGTCCCTGCTGCGTTAATACCCTTATTGATGCAAAAAAAGCGCCGCTTGTCGGCGCTTTTTTCTTTTAGAATCAAATCAAAAACAATAAATAGTTTTAAAACCTAAAGTTTAAAAATGTGGTGTCGATAATCTTTATACAGGCGATGAAGCCGTTGGCACTATGCCAAGCACATGACTCAATTTTGAAGGATACTTACCATGGCTGTGATTAATACCAACACCCTTTCTCTGATGACTCAAAACAACCTGAGCAAATCACAGTCTTCTTTAGGGACTGCGATTGAGCGTCTGTCTTCTGGTCTGCGCATCAACAGCGCAAAAGACGATGCTGCGGGTCAGGCGATTGCGAACCGTTTCACCTCTAACATCAACGGTCTGGGTGTTGCTGCACGTAACGCCAACGACGGTATCTCTCTGGCACAGACCGCTGAAGGCGCGCTGGGCGAGATCAACAACAACTTGCAGCGTATCCGTGACCTGACCGTTCAGGCGCAGAACAGCTCTAACTCTGCATCTGATATCGACTCCATCCAGGCTGAAGTTAACCAGCGTATGGAAGAAATTAACCGCGTTACCACCCAGACCGACTTCAACGGCATCAAAGTGCTGAACACCGGTACTGGTTCAAGCAGCTACAGCTTCCAGGTGGGTTCTAAAGATAACGAAACTATCGCTATCAACCTGACCAGCTCTGACAGCTTCAACCTGTACAACGCCACTGGCGCAACCTTTGATACCTCTGGTCAGACAATTAACGGAACGGCGCGTACCACCAAAGCTGAAGGCTTTGACGTACTGAGCGGCACTGTTGACGCTTCCGGTGCGGTAGATGGTAGCCCGCTGGCAGACATCGATGCGGCAATCAAATCTGTTGATAACCAGCGCAGCCTGCTGGGTGCATCTCAGAACCGTTTCGAGTCTACCATCACCAACCTGAACAACACCGTAAACAACCTGTCCGCTGCACGCAGCCGTATTCAGGATTCTGATTACGCAACGGAAGTGTCCAACATGTCTCGTGCGCAGATCCTGCAACAGGCTGGCTCTTCTGTTCTGGCTCAGGCCAACCAGGTTCCGCAGACCATGCTGTCCCTGCTGCGTTAATACCCTTATTGATGCAAAAAAAGCGCCGCTTGTCGGCGCTTTTTTCTTTTAGAATCAATCAACAAGCATTAAATATTTTTAAAATCTCTAAAGTTTAAAAACCTGTTGTCGATAATGTTTATGTAGGCGATGAAGCCACTGGCGGCATGCCAAACCCATGACTCACTTTGAAGGATACTTACCATGGCTGTGATTAATACTAACACCCTGTCGCTGACGACTCAGAACAACCTGAGCAAATCTCAGTCTTCTCTGGGTACCGCAATCGAGCGTCTGTCTTCTGGTCTGCGCATCAACAGCGCAAAAGACGATGCCGCTGGTCAGGCAATCGCGAACCGTTTCACCTCTAACATCAACGGCCTGGGTGTTGCTGCACGTAACGCCAACGACGGTATCTCCCTGGCGCAGACCGCTGAAGGCGCGCTGGGCGAAATCAACAACAACTTGCAGCGTATCCGTGACCTGACCGTTCAGGCACAGAACAGCTCTAACTCTGCATCTGACATCGACTCCATCCAGGCTGAAGTTAACCAGCGTATGGAAGAAGTTAACCGTGTTACTCAGCAGACTGACTTCAACGGCATCAAAGTGCTGAACACCGGTACCGGTTCAAGCAGCTACAGCTTCCAGGTTGGCTCTAAAGATAACGAAACTATCGCTATCACCCTGAGCAGCTCTGACAGCTACAACCTGTTCAGCACCGCAGGCGCGACTGGCGCAACTGGCGGCATGGTGAACGGCAATGCCCGTACCACTTCTGCTGAAGGTTTCGACGTACTGAGCGGTACCGTCACTTCTGGTGGTACTACCGATGGCAGCCCACTGGCAGACATTGATGCGGCAATCAAATCTGTTGATAACCAGCGCAGCCTGCTGGGTGCGTCTCAGAACCGTTTCGAGTCCACCATCACCAACCTGAACAACACCGTAAACAACCTGTCTGCTGCGCGCAGCCGTATTCAGGATTCTGATTACGCGACTGAAGTGTCCAACATGTCTCGTTCGCAGATCCTGCAACAGGCTGGCTCTTCTGTTCTGGCTCAGGCCAACCAGGTTCCGCAGACCATGCTGTCCCTGCTGCGTTAATTTTCAGACGCGATTCAAAGGCATCTTCGGATGCCTTTTTTTTTGCAATCGAAAGAGATAGCCGCTTTTCTGCCAGCTGTTTTTCGCCTCACATTCCCTCCGGTCACGCACAATAACCTGTTTTCATTTCTGTCTTCTGAACGTTGTGACGTGCAGGCATAAAAAGGAACCAGGATGCAAAGTTACTTACTCAGTGTTGATAAATTCGACGCTTATACCCCCTATACCGTTGAGGTTCTCGACCTGGTCGATTTCTGGTTGTCACAAGGCGCTCGAATTGATCTGTGCACACAATCCGCCGGCAAGGCAATGAAGAGCAAGCTCGATGAGCTGAACACGACAGGGCGTTTTCGTGTCATTACCGAAGACGAGGGTGACATTGATCTGGCTTATGACAGAATCATTATCTGGCGCGGCTTCTTTAGCCAGAAGCTGATGGCCGGGCTGCAGGCGCAGCGTCTGAGCGGCCCGCTGGTCTTCCGCCATTTCAGCGATTATAACGATCTCTATATTCCCTACGGTGTGCAGCTTGAGAATGAGTTGGCCTCTCTGACCTTGGGCCTCTCCGAATTGACCTGCGAACAGCTCAAACTGACCGGGATCCTTGAAGATCAGCTGGCGCTAATGCCCTGGCTCGTTCCCGCACGTTTTATTGACTACCCGAGCGCAACGCGCCCGCCCGAATTAAAACAGGCCTTGTACGTGGCGCCTGAAATGACTGCAGAGGTGTATGAACTTCAGCAGAAGGCAGCGGAGAAGGGCATCACGCTGCACTGGCTGGATGAGAAACAGCAGCTAAACCTCGTTGAACCCGAGTGGTTATCACAGTATGACGCGGTTATTGGCAACGAGTCTTTGGCTACCAAAACGCTGGCACTGGGTATCCCGCTCTTCTTGGCCGTTAATGGCTATGTGGATGATTACCTTAACGCCGATAACATGGCCGCGCATGAGCATAACCATTTTAGCGGTATGTCACTGCGCAACTGCCCGGACAGTGAAGAATGGCTGTCACTGCTTCAAACGGGCTATCCGTCAGCGGCACGCTGGGCGCGAGACAACCGCGCGCAATGTGCGCAAAAGTGGGGCGTTGAAGCGGTGATGGGGCGCATTTTTGCACAGCCCCTGGCCGTAAAATCACCCGTATTAGATGAAAAATCATCTTATGCCCTGACCTTGCACAGAAAAGCTCTCCTCGCGCATCAGTCACTGAAATACTCTATCAGCCGCTGGCTGGAAGACCGGAAAATCAGCCCGGCCCGCCGGGAAGCGCTTTTGGCTATATCCGGTGATGTTCCGGCAGCTGCACGTCTCGGCGTGGTGGTGATTTCACGCGATGGGGATGCACAGGCCTGCGAGCGGACCATGGCCTCTCTGTCAGCGCAATCTCTTCCGGCCTTGAGTGTGGATGTCATTGATGAGGCGGAAGACCTGAATTCACTGTTGAGTGAGCGAGACGCCGACGCACTGCTGGTGATCCCCGCCGGTTTTACTCTGATTGACGATGCGCTGCTGCACTTTGCGGCCCATCGCGTTAAAAACCAGACTGCGTTAGCCCTCTATTGCGATGAGATGATGGTCTCGCCCAATGAAGAGCCGCGCCTGACGCTTCGTCCGGGCACCAATATCGATCTTCTGCGGGCAACGCCTTATACAGGGCAAACCTGGCTTATCAACCGCGAGGCCGCGCTGCAGGTGGGCGGAATTCAGGGGCGTTTTAAGGAGATGGCGCTGATTGATCTGGTCTGGCGCTTTGTTGAAGCGGCGGGACCGGGTGCAATTGACAGGGTGGCTGAAGTCCTGGTTTCAACGGATCGGTTGCCTAAAACGTGGCAAAACGCTGCGGGAGTCATGGCTGAGCACAAGCAGATTGTCACAGAGCATCTTGCGCGTCTGGGCATTGCAGCCACCGTTGAGGAGGGGGAGACTTCCGTTGCGCGCATTCGCTATCAGTGGGTGGAGAAGCCACTGATCTCGGTAATCATCCCGACGCGCGACCACGTAGCCTTGCTGCGTCGGTGCATTGAAAGCCTGATGGAGAAAACCCGCTACGCGCATTATGAACTGCTAATTGTCGACAATCAGTCTGTGGACGCGGATGCGTGCGATTTCCTCCAGCAGCTTGAACGGCTGGGTCTCGATCAAGTTCGGATTCTGCGTCACGATGCGCCGTTTAACTTTGCACAAATCAACAATCTGGCTTCGCAGTATGCACGCGGCGAGATCCTGGTTTTCCTCAATAACGACTGTGAAATTATTGATGGCGACTGGCTGGATGCCATGGTTGAACATGCCCTGCGTCCGGAAATCGCGATGGTCGGCGCGCGTCTGGAATATGCGGATGGTCGCGTGCAGCACGGGGGGTATCTCGCCGGTGTTCAGCAGGGGGTTGGGGTCGCTTTTGAGGGCGCTGAAGGTGATAGCGCTGGTTTTGAAAATTACCTTAAAACGCCGCACAACCTGAGTGCCGTGAGCGCCTCCTGCATGATGGTGAGAAAAGAGGTGTTCTTCGCGCTCAATGGCTTCACAGAAGAGAAATTCCCGCTCTATTTTGCGGACGTGGATCTCTGTTTACGCGCGCAGTCTCTGGGATATCTTAATGTCTGGACGCCTTATGCCCGAGTCAAACATATGGGTGGGGCCACCCGTTTACTCAGCCAGAAGTTCCACGTTCAGGAGCGCCCGTTAGGAGGCGATTACGCAAGGCTCAATCAGGAGTGGGGTCAACGATTACTGGCCGATCCGTCGTACCATCCGCTGCTGCAAAAATCAGGAGTACCTTTCACCCTTAGTGAGAGCACGGCACGTTTCCACGAACCGCTGCCGGGTCGTCCATTACCTGTGGTGCTCGCGCATCATATTAACTGGCAGGGTAATGGACACCATCGCGTGTTACAGCCGTTCAAGGCCATGGAACGTCATACGCTGCTCGAAGGGGGGCTGATAAATTCCGTACCTGGGCTAATGGAAGTGGCGCAACTCCAGCCGGATGTTGTGCTGCTCGAGCTTCCTACGGGAAGTCGTTTCCCGGATGTGATGCAGCAGATGCGCAGTCTCTCTGGTGCGAAAATCGTCGTTGAATACGATGATTACCTCCTGAACCTGCCAATGAAAAATGGCAATAACAGCAAGTTCCCGCAGCACATGGTCAAGAGCCTGCGCAAAATAATGGACAATGCCGACTGGGTTGTGGTGTCGACGGAACCGCTGGCAGAAGCGTATAGCCGTTTCCACTCTGATATTCGTATTGCGCAAAACCGTCTGGCGCCAGACCAGTGGGGACATTTGCAAAGTCAGCGCGGCACTGGCAAGAAGATCCGCGTAGGTTGGGCGGGAGGAAGTTCGCATGCGGGCGATCTGGAGATCCTCTTGCCGATCATTAAAGCGCTGGAGAATGAGGTGGAGTGGGTGTTTATGGGTATGAAACCTAAACATGTCCGCTGTGAGTTCCACCCCGGCGTGCCATTCGAAATGTATCCAGAAAAACTGGCGAGCCTGAATCTGGATTTGGCACTGGTGCCCCTTGAAGTGAACCACTTCAATGAGTGTAAGAGCAACCTGAGGCTTCTGGAGATTGGTACCTGCGGCGTACCCATTATTGCCACTGATCTAGTGCCGTATCGCTGCGGTCTGCCCGTGACGCTGGTAGAAAACCGCTTTAAAAACTGGATGAGCGCGATTCGGGCGCACATCAATGATGCGCAGTACCTTGCCTCCCAGGGCGATGCACTGCGTGAAGCTATTCATCGTGACTGGTATCTGCGTGGTCAGGGGCTTGATGACTGGCGTGAAGCCTGGCTGAGGGATCGGAAGTAACAAAAAAGGCACCCGTGAGGGTGCCTTTTGTTTAAGCGTCAGGGTAGCCAGTCACCCACAAACGTTTCCAAATCATCTCGCCACAGCATTCCCTTGCGTCGAACCTGATCCCTTAACCCATCTCCGGCATTCTCGCGAGCCTGCGGGTCCTCCAGGTAGGCTGAGATCGCCTCAAGCCAGGCATTCGTGGTGTTTTTCACGCGAGTGACAAGATACTCATTTCGCATACTGACATTATTACTGCAAATGACCGGATAACCGCATGCGCCGAACTCCAGCAAACGAATGACGCTGCGATGGCGGTTGTACTGATTATCCGCTAGCGGTTCAAGAACCAGATCAAGATTCAAGGACGCCAGCTTTTGCGGGTAGTGTTCCACATTCACGGCTGCGTGATATTCAGAAACATGAGATCTCAGCGACGGCGGGCAGTATCCCATCAGAACCCATTCCACCCGGTCGGACAATTGCACGATGACTTTATGAATGATTTCAAGATCCGCACTATTTTCGCCATCGCATACCCAGCCAACGCGTGGCTTGTGACCATATCTGTGTTCAATCACCAGATTCCCCCACTGTGCAGACGATACACGAGGCTCGATGAAACGAACGTCGTGATGCCACGATGCACAGGTTTCTGCCAGCATTGCTGAACTGACAATCAGGCGATCCGTATGACGCAAAGTTGCCTGCAGGGCCGCCGTGATTTCCGCAGGCAACGTGTTGCGCAGGAGGGATTTTGCCGGCAGGGCAGGCAGATAATTGTCCAGCGTAAAGACGGTGAACTGAGATGTCGCTTTACGCAGGCGCGCCAGCCATTCCTGCGCTGCGGGTGTGATCGTTTCCTGCAAGATCAGACTTGCAGGGGAGATGCGCGCCATTTCACCGATAGAAGGCGGAACGAAGGGGAGCAACGTCTCGGCGATGGCTTCATCGTGGAGTGACGTCAGCCGATCGAGGAAGTGTCGCTGGTGATGATGCGTCCGATCGGCGGTGATCGCAAGGAGTGTCGGCAGTGGATTCCAGTGCAAGGGTTTCCAGGTTCCCGGCGCATCGACCTGCAGCTGAAAACCGGTGTTATTCAGGGATAAATTAGGGTTGTAAGCCGGATCGTTGGCAATCACCGGTAGCCATTTCTGATACATGGCATCTTGCTCACCCGTAAATCGCTGACGCTTTTTCTCCTGAGTCGCTTTGTCGACGGATTTCTGGCTGACACTGCCCTCATGCATCACGATGGAGTAGGGTGTCCAGACGGTCAGATAGCCCGCTTCACGCACCTTCAGACAGAAATCAACATCGTTGTAGGAGACGCGGAACTGATCCTCGTCCAATCCACCGACCTGCTCGTAAACCGATTTTCGCACCAGAAGGCAAGCGGCTGTCACCACGTTGTAGTTTTGATCGCAGTGCAGACGGTTCATATAACCGGATTTTTCGCTGCTGCTGTCAATAAACGGATGGTCCGCCGGGCCGCGCAACCCCATTACCACGCCCGCATGCTGAATATTCCCGGTTGGATATAACAATTTAGCGCCGGTAATGCCCACTTCTGGGCGTAATCCATGATTGAGCAGATGATCCAGCCAGTTATTCTCAATTACCCCGGTGTCGTTATTCAGCAATACCAGATACTCCCCACGCGCCTCACGAGCGGCCATGTTGTTGATTGCGGAGTAGTTAAACGGATGCGGATAACGTAAAACGCGAATACGCTGTGGATCAATAGTGGAAATACCGTTGAGCCATTCAAGCGCTTCGGGCGTCTCGCTGTTGTTATCGACGATCAGCACTTCATAATTCGGATATCGCGTTTTTTCCAAAAGCGTAGTGACGCAGTGAACCAGCACCGGTAATTGATCTTTGGTCGGGATAATAATAGACACCAGCGGCTGCTGGTCGTGATGATAACGTAATGCGTAAATGCCTGGTCGCGGGGATTCTACCTCCCCCTGAGAATAACCGCGTTGAATAAGATGATGACGCAGTATATTTTTTTCTTCCTCAACAGCGACGTTGAGCTGGCTATGAGCCACGACCAAAGGTTCAGGAATATGTCCCGCAAACTGAATCCCTTTTTGCTCGATCAGGCGCACGATATAGTCAAATTGCCATGCCTGACGGTACGTCTTATTAAAGCCACCGAGGGAGAGTAGCGTGGTGCGTTTAAAGATCCAGTGGCGCGCCATTTCAGAGGGGTTGCTGAGCAGCAAATCGAGGTTAAAGTCCGGGCGCAGGGTGGTACTGGTGATTCGGCTGCCGTCGAAATTCACTTCATCGCAATAGACAGCATCACAGCCTGAAGCCCCCTCAAGGGCCAAATCGAAGGATAACAATCCGCTGGCCAGCAGCTGTTCGCCTGCGTCAAGCACCATAACCCAGTCGTGTGGGCTGGTGTCGAGATAATCATTGATACGGGCAACGGTGTTAAACACGGTTGCGTCTATGGCTGTCGCCGGGAAGCGGCTTTGAGAAACCATATTGCCGACCACAACAGGGTGGACTGTCAGCCCAAAACCCTGCCAGGCTGCCACGCTTTCCAGGGTCCGATCCAGAGCATCGGCTCTTTCCGTGTCACGGATCAAGATACAAAGTGACTGGCTAACCGCTCGTGATGCCTGGTAAGTGGAGGCCAGTTCTCTGTGCTGCGGAAGTAACGTTCTGCTCTCAAGCCACTGAGCAATTTGCGTGTTCTGGTAATCCAGTGCGCTGTTATGCATCGCCTGGCGTAGTGCCTGCACAAGATTCACCTGATGCCACTCTTCAGGCGAGGATGTCGCGGCAATCAAAACGTGCTGATTCTCCTCTTTCGACCCCTTGTACCACCCCAGTTTTTTAATGAGCTGCGGCATCAAGGAATACGTTCTGGCGACCTGTTCCTGCTGCGATTTTGCCATCTGGCTGGTTTGGCCCGCCGAAATTCTAAATGAGGAAAGAGGTTCGCTGATAAAGGCAAGATCGCCTTTGCGGAATAGTTTGATCATCAATGCGACATCGGCAAAATAGGGCATCTCTTCATGATCGATATTAAATAACTGGTCGCCTAAGGCCAGAAGATCGTCGCGATAACAGAGGAAAACACTCGGCTCACCAATAAAATTAACCTGGTAATCGCAGAGGAAAGAGATGAGGTCATTTCCGTTGAGGAGCGTATCGCCACCGAAAGGGAATGCCGTTGCAACAATGTCAGGTAAGATATTTCCAGACTCATCAATACGCGTACGGCGTGAAGAGGCCAATACACAGTTCCTATTGTCCTCCAGTGCTTTCACTAAGCGCGAAATACAGTTCGGGGCAATAAGATCATCGTCATACAAAAATTTGACGTATTTCCCTTTAGCATGGCTCAAGCAGTGAAGAACGTTTCCCATCTCCAGTAAGCGATCGGCATTTTTATGATAAATAATGGGCTTCTTTAGGAGTGGCGATGCTTTCGCGCACGTCACTCGGATAGCGTCATTATCACTGTCATCACAGACGATAATTTCAATGTTCGGCCAGTCTTGTTCAATGGCGCTTTGCAGAGCCTGTTCGAAAAAATCGGCTTTGTAAGCCGGGATAAGAATGCTGACTAATTCATGCTGAGACATATTATTTCTCGTTGTGATTATCATTTCTTCGATGAGATATGCGCGTTTCTAATGCGGGGGCCGTACTTCCCTGAGAGGCCAAAATGTTGAGATGAGTCAGGATTGTCAGCGATGATGAGTTCCCGCACTGGGAGTTTTGCTCATTTTAGCGATGCTGTGCCGCTCTCCATGACGGAAACAGCAGGGCGTTTTGGAGTCTTTTTACCCTATTGGGCCTTTTGGACGGGTAATTAGAATACAAATTGGCGTGTGTTCAAACGATCGTTCCTGTTGCCGCCTTATAAGATATTCATTTCATGACTTATATGCGACGCCAGAAATGAACAACAAAATATTTGTGACAAGTCCTCTGCTGCCTCCCCTGGAGGAGTTCATACCCTACCTGGAAAAAATGTGGTCCAGCAGAACGCTCACAAATGGAGGGAGTTTCCACCAGGAGCTGGAGACATCCCTGGCGAGTTATCTCGGCGTTAAGTATGTCAGTTTGTTTTCCAATGGTACGCTGGCTTTATTGACTGCGCTGCAGGCATTACGCGTGACGGGCGAGGTGATAACCACACCCTATTCCTTCGTGGCAACGTCGCACACACTATTATGGAATGGGCTCACGCCCGTTTTCGCCGATATCGATCCTTTAACATTTAACATTGACCCGGATAAAATAGAGGCGCTGATCACACCTCAGACCACGGCTATTTTACCGGTTCATTGTTACGGTATTCCCTGTGAGGTCGATAAAATTCAGCAAATCGCGGATATTTATGGCCTTAGAGTCATTTATGACGCAGCGCATGCTTTTGGTGTTAAAAATAGTGACGGAAGTGTGCTGAATAACGGCGATTTATCCGTGCTGAGTTTCCATGCGACGAAAGTGTTTAACACCTTTGAAGGCGGGGCGATCATCTCCCACGATTTGAAAACAAAACAACGCATTGATTATCTTAAAAACTTTGGGTTTGCAGGTGAAACCAAAGTGGTTGCACCGGGCATTAACGCCAAAATGAGCGAAGTGAATGCCGCCTTTGGTCTGCTTCAGTTAAAGCATATTGACCGCGCCCTGCTGGCAAGAGAGCAAATTTATCAGCGCTATATGCGTGAGTTGCCATCGGCACCCGGTCTGTCCTGCTATGAATTTACCGGGGAGTATGAGTGGAACTACGCGTACTTCCCGCTGCTGGTGGAAGAAGCATTTCCACTCACTCGTGACGAACTCTATGAAATGCTTAAGGAAGAGGATATTTATGCGAGACGCTATTTTTATCCTCTAATAAGTTCTTTCTCAATGTACCGTCATTTACCGTCGGCAGGGCCTGACGAATTGCCGGTGGCAAATCAAATTGCGGAAAAAATCCTGTGCTTGCCGATCTTCCCCGATCTCACTGACGAAGAGCATGGGAGAATTATTGCGGCACTGCAACGTATAAGTCGGTCTAAATGTTCTGACGATGTAAACGAAAAAAATGTTAACCTGGGTGAATTAGCAATTAATGCTTAACAATTCAGGCGGTTGACTAAATTATACGCGTCATATTTTGCACCAGCCTTCGTCCAGGGCGCGGCCTGGCTCAAAAGCGGAATATGACGCGGCAAAGTGAATAAACCCATTTGTCTAAATAACCCCTCATTTCACCCACTATTCATCCGATTAAAACCCCTCCAGAATCGGATAATAATGCCGATAACTCAATTAACGCAGGGCTGTTTATCGTGAATTCACTCTATACCGCTGAAGGTGTAATGGATAAACACTCGCTGTGGCAGCGTTATGTCCCGCTGGTGCGTCACGAAGCATTGCGCCTCCAGGTGCGATTGCCGGCGAGTGTGGAACTGGACGACCTGCTACAGGCGGGCGGAATCGGGTTACTGAATGCAGTAGACCGATACGACGCTCTGCAAGGAACGGCATTTACGACTTACGCAGTACAGCGTATTCGTGGTGCGATGCTGGACGAACTGCGCAGCCGTGACTGGGTGCCGCGAAGTGTTCGCCGCAATGCCCGCGAAGTGGCACATGCTATAGGACAGCTTGAGCAGGAACTGGGACGCAACGCGACGGAAACCGAAGTGGCGGAGCGGCTTGGCATTGCTGTGGCTGATTATCGCCAGATGTTGCTTGATACCAATAACAGCCAGCTCTTCTCTTATGATGAGTGGCGTGAAGAGCATGGCGATAGCATCGAGCTGGTGACTGATGAAAATCAGAATGAAAACCCGTTACACCATTTACTGGAAAGTAATTTACGCCATCGCGTAATGGAAGCTATTGAAGCTTTACCGGAACGCGAACAGCTGGTGTTAACCCTTTATTACCAGGAAGAGCTGAATCTGAAGGAGATCGGCGCGGTTCTGGAAGTGGGGGAGTCTCGGGTGAGCCAATTGCATAGCCAGGCCATTAAACGCTTACGAACCAAACTGGGTAAGTTATAGGCGATGTATCGCCCGAAAAGTGCCGCACAACGTATTGACAACCAGGAGTTATCATGACGGTGCAGCAATCTAAAAGACGGCCTTTAAGCCGCTACCTAAAAGACTTTAAACACAGTCAGACGCATTGCGCCCATTGCAATAAGTTACTTGACCGTATCACGCTGGTACGTCGCGGCGAAATCGTGAATAAGATCGCGATATCACGCCTCGACACCCTGATGGATGAATCCGCGTGGCAGGAAGAGCAGCAGGAGTGGGTGGCCCTATGTCGGTTCTGTGGCGATCTGCATTGCAAAGAGCAAAGCGACTTTTTTGACATCATCGGCTTTAAACAATTCCTGTTTGAGCAAACCGAGATGAGCCACGGAACCGTGCGCGAATACGTTGTTCGTCTGCGTCGTCTGGGCCAGCATCTGACGGTGCAAAACATCTCCCGCGATCTGCTGAAAACCGGCTATCTGGATGAAAATCTGGAGCCGTGGCTGCCGGCTACCAGCACCAACAACTACCGCATCGCCCTGCGTAAGTACGCGCAATATAAAGCGCAAATGCCAGGTGTGATTAAGCAGAAAGTCTACGCCGGGACAACTTCTGATATATATTAAAATTGAATAAGATGTAGCGGACTCGTGTTTGACGTTATAAACGAAATCCCTACACTACTCAAAAAACCACTATATCGGGGTAACTATGAAATTAGCACTTCTGGGTCGTCAGGCACTGATGGGCGTCATGGCTGTGGCGCTGGTCGCAGGGATGAGCATGAAAACGTTCGCCGCTGAAAATCTGCTGAATAAAGTGAAAGAGCGCGGCACGCTGCTGGTGGGACTGGAAGGGACGTATCCGCCGTTCAGCTTCCAGGGTGATGATGGCAAACTGACCGGTTTTGAAGTTGAGTTTGCTGAAGAGCTGGCGAAGCATCTGGGCGTGAAAGCGTCCCTGAAGCCGACCAAATGGGACGGTATGCTGGCGTCGCTGGACTCCAAACGTATCGACGTGGTCATCAACCAGGTCACCATCTCTGATGAGCGTAAGAAGAAGTATGATTTCTCTACGCCGTACACCGTCTCCGGGATTCAGGCGCTGGTGAAGAAAGGCAACGAAGGCACGATTAAATCAGCCGCCGATCTGAAAGGCAAAAAAGTGGGCGTCGGTCTGGGCACCAACTATGAAGAGTGGCTGCGCCAGAACGTACAGGGCGTGGATATTCGCACCTATGATGATGACCCGACCAAATACCAGGATCTACGCGTTGGCCGTATCGATGCCATTCTGGTTGACCGTCTGGCCGCGCTGGATCTGGTGAAGAAAACCAACGATACCCTGGCCGTAGCCGGTGACGCGTTCTCGCGTCAGGAAGCCGGTGTGGCGATCCGCAAAGGTAACGAGGACCTGGTGAAAGCTGTCGACGGTGCTATTGCCGAGATGCAGAAAGACGGCAGCCTCAAGGCGCTCTCCGAGAAGTGGTTCGGGGCAGACGTCACGAAATAAGTCTTTCCCTGAAAAAAAAGGCGCTTTTAAAAGCGCCTTTTTCATTTCTGGCACTTCAGCGTGCATAATAAAAATAATAAACAAAAACAGCGTCACCGGAGGATCCATGTCACTGCAAAATTTAACGCGTTTTCCGCGCCTCGAGTTTATCGGCGCGCCAACGCCATTGGAGTACTTACCGCGTTTTTCTGACTATTTAGGGCGCGATATCTTTATTAAACGTGACGACGTGACCCCTATGGCGATGGGCGGGAACAAGCTGCGTAAGCTGGAGTTTCTCGCGGCGGATGCGCTGCGTGAGGGAGCGGATACTCTGATCACCGCCGGTGCCATTCAGTCTAACCACGTGCGCCAGACGGCGGCAGTGGCGGCGAAACTGGGGCTGAACTGCGTGGCGTTGCTGGAAAATCCCATCGGGACGCGGGCGGAAAACTATCTCACGAACGGCAACCGTCTGCTGCTGGATCTGTTCAACGTGCAGATCGAAATGTGCGATGCCTTAACGGATCCGGCGGCTCAGCTGGAAGAACTGGCAACCCGCGTCGAAGCGCAGGGTTTTCGTCCGTATGTGATCCCGGTCGGCGGGTCGAATGCCCTGGGTGCGCTGGGCTATGTGGAAAGCGCGCTGGAAATTGCCCAGCAGTGCGAAGGGGCGGTGAGCCTCTCCTCTGTGGTGGTAGCATCCGGTAGCGCCGGGACGCATGCCGGGCTGGCGGTCGGGCTGGAGCAGCTCATGCCGGATGTCGAACTTATCGGGGTGACCGTCTCCCGCAGCACTGCGGATCAGAAGCCGAAAGTCGTCACCCTACAGCAGGCAGTTGCGCATCAGCTCGACGTGCAGGCGAAAGCCGATATTTTGCTGTGGGATGACTATTTTGCGCCTGGCTATGGCACGCCAAACGAAGAAGGGCTGGAAGCGATAAAACTGCTGGCGCGTCTGGAAGGCATCCTGTTAGATCCGGTTTACACGGGTAAAGCGATGGCCGGGCTTATCGACGGCATTACCCAGAAGCGCTTTAAGGATGAAGGGCCGATTCTGTTTGTCCATACCGGCGGAGCGCCCGCGCTGTTTGCTTATCATCCTCACGTTTGAATCACGGGTCGAAAATAATAATGCAAGAAAGTATTCAACTGGTTATTGATTCATTGCCGTACCTGCTGAAAGGGGCGGTGTTTACGCTGCAGCTCAGTCTCGGAGGGATGTTCTTTGGGCTGGTGCTGGGCTTTATCCTCGCATTGATGCGCATGTCGCCGATCCTGCCGATACGCTGGCTGGCGCGTTTTTACATCTCCGTGTTTCGCGGTACGCCGCTGATCGCCCAGCTTTTCATGATCTACTACGGTCTGCCGCAGTTCGGCATTGAGCTGGACCCGATCCCGGCGGCGATGATTGGTTTGTCGCTGAATACCGCGGCGTACACCTCTGAAACGCTGCGCGCGGCGATCTCCTCCATCGATAAGGGCCAATGGGAAGCGGCGGCCAGTATCGGGATGACGCCGTGGCAGACACTGCGTCGCGCGATCCTGCCGCAGGCTGCGCGCGTTGCACTTCCCCCGCTCAGCAACAGCTTTATTAGCCTGGTCAAGGACACGTCCCTTGCGGCGACAATCCAGGTGCCGGAGCTGTTCCGTCAGGCACAGCTTATCACCTCGCGCACGCTGGAAGTTTTCACCATGTATCTGGCGGCTTCGCTGATTTACTGGATCATGGCGACGGTGCTTTCCGCACTGCAAAACTATTTTGAAAACCAGCTTAACCGCCAGGAGCGAGATCCGAAATGAGTGCTATCGACGTCAAAAACCTGGTCAAAAAATTCCACGGACAGACCGTATTACACGGTATCGACCTGGAGGTGCAAGAGGGCGAAGTGGTCGCGATTATCGGGCCGAGCGGCTCGGGTAAAACCACGCTGCTACGCAGCATAAATTTGCTGGAGCATCCGGAAGGGGGCACCATTCGGGTCGGTGATATTACTATCGATACCGGTAAGTCTCTCGGGCCGCAAAAAGGACTGATTCGCCGTCTTCGCCAGCATGTGGGCTTTGTATTCCAGAGCTTTAATCTGTTTCCGCATCGCACGGTGCTGGAGAACATTATTGAAGGGCCGGTCATCGTAAAAGGTGAACCGAAAGAAGAGGCCATTGCCCGTGGGCGGGAGCTGCTGGCGAAAGTCGGGCTTTCCGGGAAGGAGACCAGTTATCCACGCCGTCTGTCGGGCGGGCAGCAGCAGCGTGTGGCTATTGCCCGTGCATTGGCGATGCGCCCGGACGTGATCCTCTTTGATGAACCGACTTCTGCGCTCGATCCAGAGCTGGTGGGCGAGGTGCTGAACACCATTCGCCAGCTGGCGCAGGAGAAACGCACGCTGGTGATTGTCACCCACGAGATGAGTTTTGCCAGAGATGTGGCTGACAGGGCGATTTTCATGGACCAGGGTCGCATTGTCGAACAGGGCCCCGCAAAAGAATTGTTTACGCATCCCCAACAACCTCGCACCCGTCAGTTCCTGGAAAAGTTCCTGACACGGTAGAGATTCTCCTGACTAATTTGCTCCAGAAGGACGTTCTGGAGCAAATTATTCTCCAGATTTGCCTGTTTATAGATGCTTATATTCTATTTATCGACACTGAAAGTGAGGAACATGAAAGTTATTCTCACTTGGGTCGATATTTTATACATATAAATAAGATTTATGTGTTAGGTTATATTCACCATAATAATGATTATCTTTTTCAGGGGCTTCATTCAGTAAGTATGAGGGATACAGACTTTTTCACCTGGCGACGGAATTGCTTCCTGCGATTCCAGCAAATGGGGACGGCGGACGAGGTTTATCAGGAACTTCAGCAACAAACACAGGATCTTGAATTCGATTATTACTCACTCTGTGTTCGCCATCCGGTTCCGTTTACGCGCCCTAAAATTACGGTTCATTCGAGCTATCCGGCTGAATGGATGTCGCAATATCAGTCAGAAAATTATTTCGCCATTGACCCGGTATTAAAGCGGGAGAATTTCATTCAGGGACACCTTCCCTGGACGGATGCGTTATTTTCTGAGGCACAGCCGCTATGGGACGGCGCGCGCGACCACGGTATTCGCAAGGGAATTACGCAGTGTCTGATGCTGCCTAATCACGCGCTCGGTTTTCTCTCCGTTTCTCGCGCCAGTCAGTTTGGCAAAATGATGGACAGCGATGAAATAGAGCTGCGTCTGCAAATGTTAGTGCAAATGGCATTGACGTCGTTGCTGCGCTTTGAGCATGACATGGTGATGCCACCAGAGATGAAATTCAGCAAGCGCGAGAAGGAAATTCTGAAGTGGACGGCTGAGGGGAAAACGTCGGCTGAAATCGCGATTATTTTGTCGATCTCAGAGAATACGGTGAACTTCCATCAGAAGAATATGCAGAAGAAATTCAATGCGCCGAATAAGACGCAGATTGCCTGCTACGCGGCGGCAACGGGATTCATCTGACCACACTTTAGTTGTTCTGCGTGCCAGACACGAAAACGGCTGAATGCAATGCGTTCAGCCGTTCTTTTTTTACTGGCGGTAAGCCTGTTTAATTTGCTTAACCGTATCGGCAAATACATCTGCCTGGCCCTGATCTTCCATCTGGGCGATCTGCTTTTCCATCTTAATGATCACACGGCCCGCGTCAGCCTGGCCCATCGCCTGCAACATAAGTGCCAGCAGTGCTTTCAGACAGGATACTTCCTGCGCCAGTTCTTGGTTATTTTCGGCGGTGGCGAATTCAGGTGTGCTCATTGTTATTCCTCATTACAAAACGGCGCTAGAGCGCGACGATGAAAGTTATGGCGGCGGAGTATACCACAACAGAGAGGAAAAAAAGCAGTGGTTATTTTTTGTTCAATTGTGCGCTTTGTTTATTTAAGTAAACACGTTTTAAGTGTAATCACTATAATGTTTTAACCAGCCTAAATTGTTTATAGCCCGTTCTCTTGCTGTTAATTATTGTTACAAAAATATAAGAGCCGTACTTTCCTGGCGCAGAGGGGCGATCTTTTCGTAACTTTTTGAATACAGCGGCTTAAAAATAACGGTATTTGACTTTTTAAATCCGATTCTCTTTCCACTTGCTGTACAGGCTAATTTCCAAAAACGAGAACGAAATCGAATGACATGCTTTTTAGCGTTTTAAACTTGGGCAGAAAACCGTTAATATAAGCCAAATTAGTAGTCAGTAGCGTTATCCCTATTTCTGGAGACATTCCTTTGATCAACGTTCTACTTGTTGATGACCACGAACTCGTGCGCGCAGGGATACGACGCATACTTGAAGATATAAAGGGTATTAAAGTCGCCGGTGAAGTTTGCTGCGGCGAAGACGCCGTGAAATGGTGCCGTACCCACTCAGCCGATGTAGTTCTGATGGACATGAACATGCCTGGTATTGGCGGCCTTGAAGCCACGCGTAAAATCGCGCGTGCTTACGTGGACACCAAAGTTATCATGCTGACCGTCCACACGGAGAACCCGCTGCCCGCGAAAGTGATGCAGGCCGGGGCCGCAGGCTATCTCACCAAAGGCGCTGCACCACAGGAAGTGGTTAATGCTATTCGTTCAGTGTTCGCCGGCCAGCGCTATATCGCGTCGGATATCGCTCAACAGATGGCGTTAAGTCAGATTGAACCGGAAAAAACCGGATCGCCATTTGCCAGTTTGTCTGAGCGTGAATTGCAGATTATGCTGATGATCACCAAAGGCCAAAAGGTGAATGAGATTTCTGAGCAGCTGAATCTCAGTCCGAAAACGGTGAACAGCTACCGCTACCGTATGTTCAGTAAACTGAACATTCACGGCGATGTCGAACTCACTCACCTGGCCATTCGTCATGGTCTGTGTAATGCAGAGACCCTAACAAGTCAGTGAGCAATGTGTTCGATTCAAAATCTTTCCTGAAAACCGTAACCAGCCAGCCTGGCGTATATCGAATGTATGACGCTGGCGGTACGGTTATCTATGTTGGCAAAGCCAAAGACCTTAAAAAACGTCTTTCCAGTTATTTCCGCACCAATCTGGCCTCCCGTAAGACGGAAGCGCTGGTGGCGCTGATTCAGCAAATTGACGTCACCGTGACGCACACGGAAACGGAAGCGCTGCTGCTCGAACATAACTACATTAAGCTCTATCAGCCGCGCTATAACGTATTGTTGCGTGATGATAAGTCATACCCGTTCATTTTCCTCAGCAGCGACACCCATCCGCGTCTGGCCATGCATCGCGGGGCGAAACATGCGAAAGGGGAGTATTTCGGTCCTTTTCCTAACGGGTACGCCGTGCGTGAAACCCTGGCGTTGCTGCAGAAAATCTTTCCGGTTCGCCAGTGCGAAAACAGCGTCTATCGCAACCGCTCCCGCCCTTGTCTGCAATACCAGATTGGCCGCTGTCTCGGCCCATGCGTGGCAGGACTGGTCAGCGAAGAGGAGTACGCGCAACAGGTTGACTATGTGCGTCTGTTCCTGGCGGGCAAAGACGATCAGGTCTTAACGCAGCTGATTGCGCGAATGGAAAAAGCCAGCCAGGCGCTGGCGTTCGAAGAGGCCGCGCGTATCCGCGATCAAATTCAGGCGGTGCGGCGCGTTACGGAAAAACAGTTTGTGTCGAATACCGGCGACGATCTGGACGTCATTGGCGTTTCCTTTGATGCCGGGCTGGCCTGCGTCCATGTTCTGTTTATTCGTCAGGGCAAAGTTCTGGGCAGCCGCAGCTATTTCCCGAAAGTGCCGGGCGGTACTGAGCTGGGTGAAGTAGTTGAAACCTTCGTCGGTCAGTTCTATTTGCAGGGCAGCCAGATGCGCACGTTGCCATCGGAGATCCTGCTCGATTTTAATCTTGATGATAAAACTTTGCTGGCGGACTCCCTTTCCGAGCTGGCAGGGCGTCGCGTTAACGTTCAGACCAAACCGCGCGGCGATCGCGCGCGCTATCTGAAGCTGGCGCGGACCAACGCCGCGACGGCGCTGACGACGAAGCTTTCTCAGCAATCGACCGTTCACCAGCGCCTGGCGGCGTTGGCTACGCTGCTGAAACTGCCGGACGTGAAGCGGATGGAGTGTTTCGACATCAGCCATACAATGGGTGAGCAAACCGTCGCCTCCTGTGTGGTGTTTGATGCCAACGGGCCGGTGCGCGCGGAATATCGTCGCTACAACATCACCGGGATTACGCCGGGTGATGACTATGCGGCGATGAATCAGGTGCTCCGCCGTCGCTATGGTAAAGCCATTGAAGAGGCCAAAATCCCGGATGTCATTTTGATCGACGGTGGGAAAGGGCAACTGGGCCAGGCGAAAGCCGTTTTCGCTGAGCTCGATGTGCCGTGGGATAAACATCATCCTTTATTGCTTGGTGTGGCAAAAGGAACCGATCGGAAGGCCGGTCTGGAAACACTCTTCTTCGAACCGGAAGGTGAGGGCTTTAGTCTGCCGCCGGATTCCCCTGCGCTGCATGTGATCCAGCATATTCGTGATGAGTCGCACGATCATGCCATCGGCGGACACCGTAAAAAACGCGCTAAAGTGAAAAACACCAGTACGCTTGAGACAATTGAAGGCGTCGGGCCAAAACGTCGACAGATGTTGTTGAAGTACATGGGCGGATTGCAAGGATTACTCAACGCCAGCGTGGAGGAAATTGCAAAAGTGCCGGGTATTTCGCAAGGGCTGGCAGAAAAGATCTACTACTCGTTGAAACATTGAGGGCTCTGTAGCAACATAGAGCTAAATTTTACTGACAACAGACAGTTACCGTCACTATGCGATTTAACATCCCTACGTTGCTCACGCTTTTTCGCGTCGTCCTTATCCCCTTCTTTGTGTTGGCTTTTTACATGCCTTTCACGTGGGCTCCTTTCGCATGTGCGCTGATCTTCCTGGTGGCTGCGGTGACGGACTGGTTTGACGGCTATTTGGCCCGTCGCTGGAATCAAAGCACGCGTTTCGGTGCGTTCCTCGATCCGGTTGCCGATAAGGTGATGGTTGCCATTGCGATGGTGCTGGTGGCAGAGCATTACCACACCTGGTGGGTGACGTTACCTGCGGCGACCATGATCGCGCGTGAGATCATCATCTCCGCCCTGCGCGAGTGGATGGCTGAGCTGGGTAAACGCAGCAGCGTGGCGGTCTCCTGGATTGGTAAAGTGAAAACTACCGCGCAGATGGCGTCGCTGGTGTGGATGCTGTGGCGTCCAAACGCGTGGGTCGAGTGGGCGGGTATCGGCCTGCTGTGGGTTGCAGCGGTGCTGACGCTGTGGTCAATGCTGCAGTACCTGAACGCCGCACGCGGCGATTTGCTTGAACAGTGATCGTTTCGGCGCAATTTTCAGCAAACGATCCTGGGATGCAAAAATAACGTTGACTCACATCGTCATATAAGTAGAATGCAACGCATCGAACGGCGGCACAGTCAGCCGGACGATAATGAAATCAAGTGATTACAAATGACTTGGTGACATGCGGGAATAGCTCAGTTGGTAGAGCACGACCTTGCCAAGGTCGGGGTCGCGAGTTCGAGTCTCGTTTCCCGCTCCAAATTAAAAGCATCGGCAGTTGCGGGTGCTGGTCGAAAGACAACAGATTTACGGCGCGTTAGCAAAGCGGTTATGTAGCGGATTGCAAATCCGTCTAGTCCGGTTCGACTCCGGAACGCGCCTCCAATTTCTTCCCGAGCCCGGATGGTGGAATCGGTAGACACAAGGGATTTAAAATCCCTCGGCGTTCGCGCTGTGCGAGTTCAAGTCTCGCTCCGGGTACCATGGGAAAGCCAAGAATAATCAAAGCAATAAGCAGTGTCGTGAAACCACCCTCGGGTGGTTTTTTTGTTTTTGTCCCTCGCCATCTTCACGCTTCTTACTTGCCCTATTTTCATTCTGGCTGGTGAGCCGAAATATGCTCGGAGATATACAGCATGAGAAAAAAATCCGTGTACGACTCCGGGCTAAAAAGTACTTAAAGAGCGGGGAAGGTTTGAGCATGAAGAATACAGTGAAGAAACAAAGGACCTTCTCTGGTTAGAACCCCGTAAAAACGTATATTTAAGCAATGATTAAATGCCAGTTTAGTATTGGTAATTTACAACATCTAAACAAATACTTTCTGCTTTAATTACCCGTCCTTGATTCTTTAATACGCAGGCATAATATTCATCGGCAATTTTATTGGGGACGTTATTTTGACCGGATAATTTCACCGCAGCATTTCGGGATCAGAGTCTGGCATGTTGTGCTCAAACCCTGCCTCTCACCAAGTGCATAACGCACTTCATGGCTCTGTGTTCTGCCCGCCAGGCACCGGCATTTAAAGAGTCCTCGCCCGAAGTGTGGTAAGCTCCTTTTCTTTTTTTCAGGAGTATCAGTAATGACTGAAGGCCCATTAAATGAAAACGAAATGGAGTGGCTGGAAGAGACATTAATCTCTCACGGTCATGACGATGCGTCTGTGCTTGACGTTTCCGAACTCGACGGCATGCTAACCGCAGTGCTGTCCGGTCCTCTTGTGGTGGAACCCGACACCTGGCTGGTGGCGATCTGGGGCGGTGAAAAACATATACCGCGCTGGAAAAACGATCGTGAAATGCACCGTTTTATCGATCTCTGCTTTAAGCATATGAACGATATCGCCGAGCGCCTGAGCGACTATCCCGACCAGTTCGAGCCAGTTTTTGGCGAGAACGATGTCGAGGGGACCACCTATACCGTGGTGGAAGAGTGGTGTTACGGCTACATGCGCGGAATGGCACTGACCGACTGGTCTACCTTGCCGGAAGAGCTGAAACCCGATCTGGCGGTGATCGCTCTGCATGGTTCGCAAGAGAACGTCGATCTCGTTGAAGCCATGACGGAAGAAGAGTATCAGGCGAGCGTGGACAGCATCCGTCCGGCGGCGATTCGTTTATATAACTACTGGCTGGCGAATCCACAGCAGCCGGAGGCCAAAAAGCCGATCGTCAACGGGACCAAAGTGGGGCGCAACGATCCGTGCCCGTGCGGTAGCGGGAAGAAATTCAAAAGCTGCTGTTTGCATTAATAAAAAAAGGGCTCGCAATGAGCCCTTTAATTACCGCCGGATGCCTGTAGCTCGTCGGTTTATCCCACCTCCGGCAACAGCCCCGCTGCAATCGAAAACTGCACCAGAATCACCACAATCCCGCAGGTAAATACCAGCCCTAACAGCGGTTTTCCGCCCCATACACGGTAACCCGAATCAGGGTGTTGCTGACGGCTTTTCCACGCCAGCAGGGAAGGGAGCAGCAGCGCCAGCACGGCCAGCGCCACACCCGCGTAGCCCAGCGCCATCACAAACCCGCGCGGATAGAACAGTGCGAAGGCCAGCGGCGGAAGGAAGGTAATCAGGCCCGTCTGGATGCGTCCGCTGACGGAGCGTTTGCGCTGGAACAGATCCGCCAGATAGTCGAATAGCCCGAGGGCGACGCCGAGGAAAGAGGTCGCCAGCGCCAGATCGGCAAACAGATGCACTGCCAGCTCAACGTGCGGCGAAGCCACCACTTCACGCAGCGCCTGCAAGAATCCATTCAGACCTGAATGATCGGCCATTAAGCCAATAAACGTTGACGAATCAATGCTGCCCAGAGTCACCAGTTGCCAGAAGATATAGGCGATGAGAGGGATCGCGCTGCCGATAATGAACACGCGGCGCAGTTTACGAATATCGCCATTCATATAGCTGACGATACTCGGCACACTGCCGTGGAAGCCGAACGAGGTGAAAATCACCGGAATGGCAGAAAGCGCCAGCCCCTGTTGCAGGGGAAGGGTAAGCAAATTCACTTTGTGAACGTGCGGAGCTAACAGCGCCAGCATCACTACCAGGAAAACAATCTTGGCGCTGAAGAGAAAGCGGTTAAACAGATCGACCAGCGACGTTCCCACGCATACCACGCCCCCGCCAATCAGCGTAAAGAAGATCACGCCGGTCGCCGGAGAAATAGCAGTGCCAAACCAGTCGTTGACGCTTGACGCGATCAGCTCGCCTGCGCCGCTCATGTAGGCCGCTGTCAGGGCATACATCAGGAACATCATGCTAAAACCCGTAATCCACTGACCGTAGCGGCCAAGATAGCGGGCGGCCAGCGAGCCAAGGCCCGTATCGGCAGGAACGTGCTGATACACCTCAAGCAGCAGTAATGCGGTATAGCACATCAGCGCCCACAGGCAGGCCAGAAGCACCAGCGTGACGCTAAATCCGACGCCCGCGGCGGCCAAGGGCATCGCCAGCATTCCTGCGCCAATCGTCGTGCCAGCGACGATAAAAATACTTCCCAGAGTTCTGTTCTTCACGCTTTCCTCTACCACAACCGCTAATCGCAACCTAATCTGCGGCGCAGAGTAAGGCAAAAGTCGTTACTCGTCAAATCACCGTTACAACCGTTGTAATCATATTTTTACAGTTACAAACCTGTGCCAGCGCAAGGCAGCAGGGCGCATACCTGTTTAGTCTGTGACTTTGATTTGGAGGGGTTATGACATCGATTCACGGACATGATGTGCTCAATATGATGATTGAGTCGGGTAAGCAATACACGGAGCAAAGCCTGGTTCAGGCGATTGATTCCCGTTTTGGCAATAATGCGCGCTTTCATACTTGCTCGGCAGAGAATATGACAGCGGCGGAGCTGGTGGCATTTCTGGCGGCGCGGGGGAAATTTATTCCGGCAGAAGAGGGGTTTTCAACGCACGTAAGTAAAATCTGTCGCCATTAAAAAAAGGGGAGCCAGAAGGCTCCCGAAACTTTATTTCTGCGTGTCGAGAGTCGACAGCTCTTTATCAATAAAGTACAAACCTTCGCCTGATTTACCCGCCAGCGATAATTTATCGAGTACGGATTTAAACAGTTTCTCTTCTTCGTGCTGTTCTGCAACATACCACTGCAGGAAATTAAAGGTCGGATAATCCTGGCCAATCATCGCCGCATGAGTCAGTTCGTTAATTTTCTGGGTGATCAGCTGCTCGTGTTCGTAAGTGGCGCGGAACAGTTCGTCCAGTGACGCATACTCAGCGAACGGAGACGCCACTGGATTAATGCGTGGCAGGCTGCCGGTGTCAGCGAGATAATCGAACAGACGCTGCATGTGCGTCATCTCTTCCTGGGCGTGGCGACGCAGAAACGCGGCCGCGCCTTCAAAGCTGTGGTAGCTGCACCAGGCACTCATTTGTTGATAAAGCAGGGATGAAAAAAGCTCGAGGTTCATTTGTTCGTTGAGCTTATCGATCATTTCAGTTTTCAGCATAGTGCAGCTCCATGGAATTATTTATTAGTCAGTCAGGGCGTCACTATAATTTGTTATTTAATTATTTGCAAAAGGTAAAATAAAAGATTAATTATTCAAAATACGAATGGGAATAAAACGCATTGGCAGTTGTTTATATATTAATGAGAATGGTTTCGCTTCGTATTAAATAGACTGCCAGTGGAAAACTGGCAGCACTATTAATATTACCAGGTTTGCGTGGCTGCGGGATTTACCGCATAGCCCATGCATTTGTACTGGATAGTGACGGTCTGGTTGAGGCAAACCGACCCGCTGAACAAGCTGCAGGTTTTTATCGGCTGACCATAGAAAGAGGCGGTCGCGAAGCCCATGCTCTGGCACTCGCGCGTGGCCGTCCCGTTGGTGACATAGTCATCGTAACGGGCATTCTGGAAAATCGCCTGACCATAATCCAGCCGCACGACGCCGCCTGGCGCATCGGCGCTACTCACCTGCGCCTGACGAGTGACCGTGCAGCCCGCGAGGAGCAGAAATAAACCGGCAACGAATAATCTCTTCATATTTCGCTCTGATTCAATGTAAACACGCTATTTTACCGCCTGCCAGAACGGTCAATGCCGCGAATAGCCGGACGAATTTCCCTCTCTCTTTTCAACGACATGATTTGGTGGGAGAGCCTGTCGAAGATTATGCAAAACGCCAGTGATGCTGGCGGCACGGGGCAAAAACGGCGCTGGCCCGGGAAAGTATCCGCAAAAGGGAGGCGAGGCGGCCGACAGCTCCTTACAGGACGGGTGTTCCTCAAAGGTTCTTTACTGTCTTTCAAAAGCAGTCTAGCCAACGGCTGGAGTGGTGAGCAGGTATTTCTTAACGTTGAGCAACCGCATCTCATTTCTTCTCCATTGCCTGATTATGTGAAGCGGCTTTCGTTTTTTAAAACATTTTTTCAGTTAATTTGAAAATGCGTTTGTTAGATAGTAAGGTTGTCTGGATTCGCTATCTTTGGCGGCAACACCCGCAACGTATTCAGGAGATGAAGAATGAAAATTGCACTGATGATGGAAAACAGCCAGGCTGGCAAAAACGCCACTATCCTCAACGAATTGAAAACCGTCGTTGATGAGAAAGGTTTCCCGGTCTACAACGTCGGGATGAGTGACGAGAACGATCACCATCTGACTTACATCCACCTGGGTATCATGGCCAGCATCCTGTTAAATTCTAAGGCGGTAGACTTTGTGGTCACCGGTTGCGGGACAGGCCAGGGCGCGCTGATGTCGCTGAACATCCACCCGGGCGTGATCTGCGGTTACTGTATCGACCCGGCAGATGCGTTCCTGTTTGCGCAGATCAACAACGGTAACGCGCTCTCTCTGCCATTCGCCAAAGGCTTCGGCTGGGGTGCTGAGCTGAACGTGCGCTTTATCTTCGAAAAAGCGTTTACTGGCCGCAAAGGCGAAGGGTATCCGCCAGAGCGTAAAGAGCCACAGGTGCGTAACGCCGGTATTCTGAACCAGGTGAAAGCCGCCGTAGTGAAAGAGAACTATCTGGATACCCTGCGTGCAATCGATCCTGAGCTGGTGAAAACCGCCGTTTCCGGTCAGCGCTTCCAGCAGTGCTTCTTCGAAAACTGCCAGGACAAAGAGATCGAAGCATTTGTTCGCGGTATCGTAGGCTAAACCGCTATCTGAATGAAAAGCCAGCTGTGCTGGCTTTTTTTATGCCTTGTTCGACACCGCGCTCCCCGCATCTTTCGTCAGCCGCAGAGTATCCACCATCCCCACCAGGCAAATCAGCGCGATAGCGACAAAGGCCAGCCGAAAGCTGATCCCCGGCACGCTTGTCATGCCCAGCAAATCGCCCATTTTCTCGCCAATCCGGATTCCAATCGCCCCGAGAGTGATCCCAAGCCCGACCGCCAGCTGCGTCGCCGTGGAAAACAGCGTATTGGCGTAGCTCATTTGTGCCGATGGTACATCCGCAAAGGCCAGCGTACTCACCGCCGTAAACTGAATCGAACGGAACACCCCGCCCAGATAAAGGATCAACATAATCAGCCAGACCGGCGTCTGCGGTGAGATAAACGCGCAGGCCAGCAGGGACAATACGTTTAGCGCTCCATTTATCAGCAGCAGTTTTCGGAAACCCAGGCGACGTATCAGCGGCGTGGTGGCAGGTTTAATCGTCAGGTTACCGACAAATACTGCCAGCACCAGCAGACCAGAGTGGAAAGCATCCATCCCAAAGCCTACCTGGAACATCAGGGGGAGCAGGAAAGGAACCGCGCTTATGGAGGCGCGAAACAGTGAGCCGCCGTACATCGTGACACGAAACGTCGGAACCTGCATGGCGTCGAGGCGAATCATCGGCCACTGGGCGCGCTGAAAATGGCGCAGAGCATAGATAAGCGTGACCGCCCCCACAACCAAAAGTGCCAGGGTGAGCACCCCTTGTGAATGCTGTGCACCCATCGACTCCATGGCATACACCAGGCTCACCATCGCAATCGTGGTGGCGATAAAGCCGGGCGTATCAAAGGGACGACGTTCATCGTCGTGCAGATCGGGAATGATGCGCAGCGCCAGAATAATCGCCACGATCCCGAGGGGTACATTAATAAAGAAGATCCAGCGCCAGTCGGCGTAGCTGGTAATAAAGCCGCCGAGGGGCGGCCCGATAATGGGTGCCACCAGTGCGGGCCAGGTGAGGGTGGCGATAGCGGTGATCAACTGATGTTTAGGCGTCGTACGCAAGACCGCCAGCCGCCCGACCGGGACCATCAGCGCACCGCCCATGCCCTGCAGCACGCGCATAGCGACAAACTGATCCACCGTGGTGGATAGCCCGCAAAAGACGGAGGCGAGGGTGAAGATCGCCAGCGCCACGGCAAACACTTTACGTGCGCCAAAGCGGTCGGCAATCCAGCCGCTGGCAGGGATCAAGACTGCCAGCGTGATCAGATAGGCGCTGATGCCAATATTTAAATCCACGGCCTGTACGCCAAAGCTTTTCGCCATATCGGGAAGCGCGGTGGCAATCACGGTTCCGTCGAGAAACTCCATAAAGAACGCCCCGGCAACCAGCAGTGCCGCTGGCGACAGCCCGCGGTTCTCCTTTCCGGTGATGTTGTCAGTCATCATTACCCTGCCATATCAAAAAAATTTATAAAAATTTACTGGAACTTATCGATTTCTAAGCTGCGGATTTGTCATGGATTTTTGTAACAATCCCGCAGCATTGCTGATTTTGTAACCGTGATTTGCGTCACATAATCATTGATTTTTGTGACGCTGGTCATATTATATGCGCATAGACAATAACACCTGCATAACACATTACCGGAGCATCAAATGAAACTGCGCAAAATCCTGAAAAGCATGTGGGCTAACTACTGCAATACGTTTAAAGACGTACCGCCAGGCGCAATGTTCTGATGAAAAAAACCTGCTTCGGCAGGTTTTTTTATGCCTGCGTTCGACGAGAGGGAAGATGAAAGGGCTATCGTTTTGCTACTATGGCGCTCTTTATGTAAGGAGCTTCCTATGTCTCAAAATCTGAGCGCCGATCAGGAACTGGTATCTGACGTCGTCGCATGCCAGTTGGTTATCAAACAAATCCTGGATGTGTTAGACATTATCGCGCCGATTGAAGTGCGTGAAAAAATGTCTACCCAACTGAAAAACATCGATTTCACCAGCCATCCTGCTGCAGCGGACCCTGTTACGCTTCGCGCTATTCAAAAAGCCATCGCGCTTATCGAACTCAAGTTCACACCGCAGGGTGAGTCACACTAAAATAAACCGATGTTTTGAATTTAGAAACAAGTTTATGCAAAAGGGCGACAGCAATGTCGCCCTTTTGACGTTCAGAAGAAGGTCTGCACCAGCAGATAGCTGGCAGCACAGGCACAGCTGACGCCGATAAGCCCCGGCAGAATAAAGCTGTGGTTGATGATGAATTTGCCAATTCGGGTGGTACCGGAGCGGTCGAAACCGATACAGGCCAGGTCGCTCGGGTAGGTGGGCAGCACGAAGTAACCGTAGGAGGCCGGGAAGAAAGCAATCAGCATTTTTGGCTCAATGCCCAGCATCAGGCCCATCGGTGCGACGGCGGTCAGTGCTGCGGCCTGGCTGTTTACCAGTTTGGAGACCAGGAACAACACGATGGCGTAAGTCCACGGATGGCTTTTTACTACCCCTTCGAGCGCCATTTTCAGCTCGTCGAGGTGCGCCTGGAAGAAGGTATCGCTCATCCACGCAACGCCGAAGACCGAGAAAATCGCCACCATCCCGGCCTTAAACACCGCACCGTTCGAAATGGCAGAGGCGTTAACCTTACAGGCAATCAGCATCACGGCACCGGCAATCAGCATCATCATCTGGATGACGAGATTCATGGAAAGCGCTGTCATTTTGCCTTTGATTTCAAAGGCAGGACGCAGCTCGGGCAACGCCCCCAGCAGCACCACGACAGCAATGCCGGCGAAGAAAATCCACGTCGACCAGTACGCCTGCTTCGGGAAGCGCTGGTTCATCAGCGTTTCGGTGCTGCCATAGATAAATTCGCGCTGTTTCGGGTCGCTGAGTTTTTCCTGGAATTCCGCATCGTCAGCCAGATCTTTTCCGCGACGCAGGCTCCAGAGTGCGGCAATCATCACCCCAAACAGCGAAGCGGGTACGGAAACGGCCAGAATCTCGAGGATCCCCCACGCCTGGCCGATACCGTGCTGGGCGCCAATAATTGACACCAGCGATACCACGGCAACAGAGACCGGGGACGCTGTAATCGCCATCTGCGAGGCAACAGAAGCAACGGCCATTGGGCGTTCCGGGCGAATACCTTTTTTTAGCGCGATGTCGGCGATAATCGGAAACATGGTGTACACCACGTGACCGGTCCCGCAGAGAAACGTCAGCATCCAGGTGGTAAAGGGAGCGAGGAGGGTGATGTGCTGCGGATGTTTTCTCAGCAGGCGCTCAGCAAACTGCATCATGACATTCAGGCCACCCGCGGTCTGCAGGGTCGCCGCGCAGCCGATCACGGCAAGGATCGTCAGCATGACGTCCACCGGCGGTTTACCGGGCTGGAGTCCAAACACAAAACTTAAAATGAAAAGACCGATACCGCTTATCAGCCCAAGGCCCATCCCGCCGAACCGCGTTCCTACCAGCAGGCAGAGGATAATGACAATAAACTCGATGGTGATCATGAAGCTCCCTCGTCAATCAAAGTGAAATGAAATAAATCATTTCACTTTGTAAGGTTATTGGCTGGGAGCCAGATCTGATTTGTTAAATTTCAATAAAAGCAGTTACTTGGTAACTATTATTTAACAATTGTGGATAACTAGCCGGGCATCAGTGGCGCTGACAGTTCACCAGATTAAGCAGATGCTGGTCAGTCTGCGTCATGCACAGCCCGGCACGCTTCGCGCTGCGCACCTCATCCAGAATGGTTTTCAGCAATAGCCCATCCTGCTGCTGTTCTTTTCTCATATCACGTAAGAAATCAAGCGTGGTGTCATCATTCAGCGCTTTGGCTTCTCCGGCGAGCGTTTTCAGCATGGTACAGCGCTGCTCGTACTCGTCGAGGGTTTTCTGGAATATCTCTTCCAGCGATGAACAGGCGTCATCGGAGATCACACGCGCTTTGACAATCGGATTAGCCCCGGCCTGTTTCATATAGTCAAAGACCCGCATCATGTGGGTGATATTGCATTGCGCCTGGGTGCGCAGAAAGGTGGCGGTTCCGTTGAGGCTGTGCTCTGAACACCAGTCGCTCAACTGCAAATAGAGATTGGAGGCGTTGAACTCAAGGTTCATCTGAGTGTTGAGTTTCTGAATCATTCCTGAAGTTGTCATTATAATATCCTTATTTAGAGGAGGGATGATTAACAACAGAATAAAGCCGTTCTGTACCGTCGTTATGTGACCCACTTTTCATTTCCCGTCATGCAATTAGGAATAATGCCCGTAATTTGTAAAAAGAATGAACTGTGATCCACGCACAGGTTTGGCGGATGACTTCTTGTAAAATGAAACGATGTTTTATCTATTTCATTTATGAGGATCAAAATGGCCAGAGTGGCGGTATTGTTGGCACCAGGATTTGAAGAAGCGGAAGCAATTATCACGATTGATATCTTGCGCCGTATGCATATTGACGTCGAAACGCTGGCCTGCGCGGAGTCGCGCGCGGTGGTGAGTTATCACAACATCCCGATGGTGGCAGACAGCACGCTCACCGAGCGCGCCGATACGCTGTACGACGCAGTGGTACTGCCGGGCGGGCCGCAGGGCAGCGTCAATCTGGCTGCCAGCCAGGAAGTGGTTCGTTTTGTTAAGGCACATGACGACGCGGGCAAATTGATCTGCCCAATCTGCTCTGCCGCGGCGCGCGTGCTGGGCGGCAACGGCCTGCTGAAAGGGCGTCGCTATGTCTGCTCAGGCGATTTATGGGAAACGGTCAACGACGGGGAATACGTCGATGCGCCGGTGGTAGAGGATCAGAATCTCCTCAGCGGCAAAGGCCTCGGCCATGCGTTTGATTTTGCCCTGACCCTGGCCGCCCGTTTACTGGGGGACGAAGCACCGGTTCGCGATCACGCGGATCATATTTACTACGCCTGGTAAATTCTTACGCGGACGCTACGGCGTCCGTATTACAGGGACGTCTTAGCTGACCTTATGGATAATTCTGCTTAATCCCCTCCAATTTGTCCGACAATATCTGCCTTTTTTATGTCATTTATCGCTGAATATATGTACGCAATTACTGTAATTCTGCGGTGTGATGCCGCTCTCTTATGGATGATTAATTTCCCGCTAAAACTATCTCCAGCACCATCACTTATTCAAGGGTGAGCGCTAATACCTTGTTTTACGTCCGATTAAATAAAAAGCACGACACTATACCCTACATAAAAGAATGCTAATGCTGGAGTTAACCATGCACAAATTTACTAAAACGCTGGCGGCCATCGGCCTGGCTGCCGTTATGTCACAATCCGCTATGGCAGAGAACTTAAAGCTCGGTTTTCTGGTGAAACAGCCTGAAGAACCCTGGTTCCAGACCGAGTGGAAATTTGCGGATAAAGCCGGGAAAGATCTCGGCTTTGATGTCATCAAAATTGCCGTACCCGATGGTGAAAAAACGTTGAACGCCATCGACAGCCTGGCGGCCAGCGGCGCGAAAGGTTTTGTCATTTGTACGCCAGATCCGAAACTCGGTTCGGCCATTGTGGCAAAAGCGCGAGGTTACGGCATGAAGGTGATTGCGGTTGACGATCAGTTCGTCAACGCCAAAGGCAAACCGATGGATACCGTTCCGCTGGTGATGATGGCGGCCACCAAAATCGGTGAGCGTCAGGGCCAGGAACTCTATAAAGAGATGCAAAAACGCGGCTGGGACGTGAAAGAGACTGCCGTTATGGCGATCACCGCAGATGAACTCGATACCGCGCGTCGCCGCACGTCCGGTTCGATGGACGCGCTGAAAGCGGCCGGGTTCCCGGAAAAACAGATCTATAAAGTCCCGACGAAATCGAACGATATTCCAGGCGCCTTCGACGCCGCAAACTCCATGCTGGTGCAACACCCTGAAGTTAAACACTGGCTGGTGGTCGGCATGAACGACAACACCGTGCTGGGCGGCGTGCGCGCGACGGAAGGCCAGGGCTTTAAAGCGGCGGATGTCATCGGCGTCGGCATTAACGGCGTGGATGCGGTGAGCGAGCTGTCTAAAGCGCAGGCGACCGGCTTCTACGGCTCGCTGCTGCCAAGCCCGGATGTGCATGGCTATAAATCCAGCGAAATGCTCTACAACTGGGTGACGAAAGACGCTGAGCCTCCGAAATTCACCGAGGTGACGGACGTGGTGCTGATCACCCGCGACAACTTCAAAGAGGAACTGGCGAAAAAAGGGCTGGGCGGTAAGTAATTTGTTGTGATTGCGCCCCTCGATGCGGAGGGGCCAGACGTACACTACTCGAATCACGGAGACGTTATGCAACAGTCTGACCCGTATCTCTCTTTTCGCGGCATCGGGAAAACGTTCCCCGGTGTAAACGCGCTGACCGATATCAGTTTCGACTGCTATCCCGGTCAGGTCCACGCCCTGATGGGGGAGAATGGCGCAGGGAAATCCACGCTGTTAAAAATCCTCAGCGGAAACTACGCCCCGACGACCGGCACGCTGGCGATTCGCGGCGAAGAGATGGTGTTTGCCGATACCACGGCGGCGCTGAATGCTGGCGTCGCTATCATTTATCAGGAGCTGCATCTGGTACCTGAAATGACGGTGGCGGAAAACATCTATCTGGGGCAACTGCCTCACAAGAGCGGGATCGTCAATCGTTCGCTCCTCAATTATGAAGCCGGACTGCAGCTGCAGCATCTCGGGCTGGATATCGACCCACAAACGCCGCTGAAATATCTGTCGATTGGCCAGTGGCAGATGGTGGAAATTGCCAAGGCGCTCGCGCGCAACGCAAAAATTATCGCCTTTGATGAGCCGACAAGTTCGCTCTCGGCACGTGAGATCGACAACCTGTTCCGGGTGATCCGCGAGCTGCGCAAAGAAGGCCGCATCATTTTGTATGTTTCGCACCGTATGGAAGAGATTTTTGCCCTTAGCGACGCCATCACCGTGTTCAAAGATGGCCGCTACGTGCGCACCTTCACCGATATGCAGCAGGTCAATCATGACCAGCTGGTGCAGGCGATGGTCGGACGTGAACTGGGGGATATCTATCACTGGCAGCCGCGAGAATACGCTGCCGAGCGTTTGCGTCTGGAGAGCGTCAAAGCACCAGGCGTGCGTACGCCAATCTCCCTGTCGGTGCGCAGCGGCGAAATCGTCGGTCTGTTCGGGCTGGTGGGGGCAGGGCGCAGCGAGCTGATGAAAGGGCTGTTCGGCGGCACGCGGATCACCGCAGGCCAGGTGTATATCGACGGTCAGCCGGTGGATATTCAGAAACCGGCTCACGCGATCCGCGCGGGGATGATGCTCTGTCCGGAAGATCGTAAAGCCGACGGGATTATTCCCGTCCACTCTGTGCGCGACAACATTAACATTTCGGCACGCCGAAAATTCATTCGTGCCGGATGCCTGATCAACGACAGCTGGGAAAACATTAACGCCGATTACCATATTCGCTCCCTGAATATTAAAACCCCCGGTGCTGAACAGCTCATCATGAATCTTTCCGGCGGGAACCAGCAAAAGGCCATTCTGGGCCGCTGGCTGTCGGAAGAGATGAAAGTCATTTTGCTGGATGAACCGACGCGCGGCATCGACGTCGGGGCCAAGCACGAAATCTATAACGTCATCTATGAGCTGGCAAAACGCGGCGTGGCGGTGTTGTTCGCCTCCAGCGATCTGCCCGAAGTGCTGGGCGTTGCCGACCGCATCATCGTGATGCGCGAAGGGGATATCGCCGGTGAATTGCTACATGAACAGGCGAATGAACAACAGGCGTTGAGCCTCGCCATGCCTAAAGTCAGCCAGGCTGTCGCCTGAGCAAGGAGTGAATGATGTCCTCTGTAACTACCTCTCGCGCACCGAAATCGGCTTTTAGCCTGGGGCGCATCTGGGATCAATACGGCATGCTGGTGGTCTTTGCCGTCCTGTTCCTGGGCTGTGCGATCTTCGTGCCGAATTTCGCCAGCTTCGTCAACATGAAAGGGCTGGGGCTGGCGATCTCCATGTCCGGTATGGTCGCCTGCGGAATGCTGTTCTGTCTGGCGTCCGGCGACTTTGACCTCTCCGTTGCGTCGGTCATCGCCTGTGCAGGGGTGACGGCGGCGGTGGTGATCAACCTGACGGAAAGCCTGTGGATAGGGGTTTTTGCCGGGCTGATGCTGGGTGTGCTCAGCGGGCTGGTGAATGGTTTTGTCATTGCCCGCCTGAAGATCAACGCCCTGATCACCACGCTTGCCACCATGCAAATTGTGCGCGGCCTGGCCTATATTATCTCTGACGGGAAAGCGGTGGGGATTGAAGACGAGCGCTTCTTTACCCTCGGCTACGCCAACTGGCTGGGTCTGCCGGCGCCTATCTGGCTGACGGTGGGCTGTCTGATTATTTTTGGCTTCCTGCTCAACAGAACCACCTTTGGCCGCAATACGCTGGCGATCGGTGGGAATGAAGAGGCCGCGCGCCTGGCCGGGGTCCCGGTGGTGCGTACTAAGATTATTATCTTTGTGCTCTCCGGTCTGGTGTCGGCGGCGGCGGGGATTATTCTGGCTTCGCGTATGACCAGCGGCCAGCCGATGACCTCGATTGGCTATGAGCTGATTGTGATTTCTGCCTGCGTATTGGGTGGGGTTTCGCTAAAAGGCGGCATCGGAAAAATCTCATATGTGGTGGCCGGTATCCTTATCCTCGGCACCGTTGAGAACGCCATGAACCTGCTGAATATTTCCCCCTTCTCGCAGTACGTCGTACGTGGCCTAATCCTGCTGGCAGCAGTGATCTTCGACCGTTACAAGCAAAAGGCGAAGCGCACCGTTTGAGCAAAATCTGGCCCAACTTTTAAGTCTAGTCCTACCTCCCTGCCGCCTGCCAGCAATGCTGGCAGGCGGTTTGCTAAATGGCGAGCAGCGTCACACTGTCTATACTTACATGGCTACTGAGATGTTAAATGTCTGACATCTCGAAAACCGTAAGGAGGATAAGGGTGGCAGACTCGTTAAACGTACCGCCTGCACTGACCGGAGAATTCGCATTCTTTTTCGATCTCGACGGGACTCTCGCCGACATCAAACCGCACCCCGATCAGGTGGTGATACCTGCCGATATTCTCCGGGTGTTACATCAGCTCTCCAGCATCAATCATGGGGCACTGGCATTGATATCAGGGCGCTCAATGGCCGAGCTGGATCAGCTTGCCAGGCCTTACCGCTTTCCGCTTGCCGGTGTGCACGGAGCGGAGCGCCGCGACATCCATGGCAACGCGCATATCGTCTCTCTTCCCGATTCACTGATTCAGTCGCTCACGGTACAACTGACCGCGGCGCTAGAGCATCTGCCGGGAACGGAGCTGGAAGCGAAAGGGATGGCCTTTGCGCTGCACTATCGTCAGGGGCCGCAGCACGAAGCTGCCATCACGGCGCTGGCAACCTCCATCGTCGCGGCACACCCTCAGCTTGCACTGCAGCCGGGAAAATGTGTGGTGGAGATTAAACCAAGGGGCATTAATAAAGGGGAGGCGATCAAGGCCTTCATGACCGAGGCGCCTTTTGCGGGCAGAACGCCGGTGTTTATCGGCGACGACCTGACGGACGAAAGCGGTTTTAGCGCCGTCAATCAGGCCGGAGGGGTATCAATTAAAGTCGGACAGGGTGAAACCTGCGCCGAATGGCGACTGGCGAATGTCGCCAGCGTCTGGCAATGGGTCACCGAAGTCGCTAACCAGCAACAAGAAGAAAAAATAGCGCATAACAACAGGAGAAAACATGATGGGTCGCTTAGTCGTAGTCTCTAACCGAATTGCGCCACCGGACGATAAAAAATCCAGCGCGGGTGGTCTGGCGGTAGGGATTTTGGGTGCCTTAAAAACAGCTGGCGGTTTGTGGTTTGGCTGGAGCGGTGACGTCGGTAATGAAGACCAGCCGCTAAAAAAGGTGACACGGGGCAACATCACGTGGGCATCGTTTAATCTGGGTGAAAAGGACTACGAAGAGTATTACTCGCAGTTCTCGAATGCCGTGCTGTGGCCGGCGTTTCACTATCGTCTGGACCTGGTTAAATTCGAGCGCGATTCGTGGGAAGGGTACACACGTGTCAATGCGCTGCTGGCGGATAAACTGCTGCCGTTAATCGAGGAAGACGATATTTTATGGATCCACGATTATCACCTGATTCCGTTCGCCAGCGAGCTGCGCAAACGTGGGGTGAATAACCGGATCGGCTTCTTCCTGCACATCCCGTTCCCGACACCGGAGATTTTCACCGCATTGCCGCCGCATGAAGAGCTGCTGGAAGGTCTGTGCGATTACGATCTGCTTGGCTTCCAGACGGAAAACGACCGCGTGGCGTTTCTCGATAGCGTCTCCGGTAAAACGCGCGTGACCACCCGCAGCGGCAAGTCTCATACCGCGTGGGGCAAGACTTTCGAGACCGAAGTCTATCCTATCGGTATTGAACCTGATGAAATCGCCGCTGACGCCTCTGGCCCGCTGCCGCCGAAACTGGCACAGCTCAAAAGCGAGCTGAAAAACGTCAAAAACATCTTCTCCGTGGAGCGTCTGGATTACTCGAAAGGGCTGCCGGAACGCTTCCAGGCTTATGAGAGACTGCTGGAAAAATTCCCGCAGCATCACGGTAAAATCCGCTATACGCAGATTGCCCCGACCTCACGTGGTGAGGTGCAGGCCTATCAGGATATCCGGCATCAGCTGGAAACTGAGGCCGGGCGCATCAACGGTCGCTACGGGCAGCTGGGCTGGACACCGCTTTATTATCTCAACCAGCATTTTGAGCGCAAAATTCTGATGAAGGTTTTCCGCTATGCGGAAGTGGGATTGGTGACGCCTCTTCGCGACGGGATGAACCTGGTGGCGAAAGAGTATGTCGCCGCGCAGGACCCGAAAGACCCTGGCGTGCTGGTGCTTTCACAGTTTGCGGGGGCGGCAAACGAGCTGACTTCTGCACTGATCGTCAATCCCTACGACAGCGATGATGTGGCAAATGCCCTCGACAGGGCGCTGACCATGCCACTGACTGAGCGTATCTCGCGCCATGCGGAGATGATGAAAGTGATTCGCGAGAACGATATTAATCACTGGCAGGAGCATTTTATTCGCGATCTTGAGCGGATCACTCCCCGTAGCCGGGAGAGCAATCTGCAAAAAAAGGTCGCAACCTTCCCTAAACTGGCTTAACGAGTCCCCCCTCGGCGGCATCAGTTGCCGAGGGGAACCAGCAGCACGTCCACCTGACTTGAGCTGACAATCGCTTTGGCGGAGCAGGCGGCGCGTGAGAAGAAGCTGTGGTTATGGTTACCGCAAATCACCAAATCGGCCTGCTCTTTGCGGCAAATATCCAGAATATGTTCGCTCAGTTCGCCGGTGGCGATAAAGGTCCGCGCAATAGGATACTGGGCTTTATCCTCTAGCTCCTGCAAAAACTGCTGCGTCTCTTCCTGCAACAGCCCACGAATATCTTCCAGCATCGGTGCGGCCAGCTGGTTATACATTTCCGGCTCGGCCGCCAGCGTAACCAGACTAATCCGCGCATTGAGCGGGCGGGCGATAGAGACCGCTCGCGCCAGCAGCTGATGGCTTTCCGGGGTAACAGCAACGCATACCAGAATGTGTGAGTAACTCATCGCTCACTCCTTTGATGTCCAGAGACAGAGGATTCATCACCATTAGCGCGATTCGTACCGCTTCGCAAGAGGGCAATACGACATTGGTGTGACGTTTATCATAATTATTCATTAATTATTCTTATAAAACGAATAGTGTCATAACCGAGCTTATCAACGTAATAGCGTTACTTAACCAAAACATCCCCCTTTTAATATTGAACCCGTCATCAGATATCCGCCGTTTTTGACCAGCAAGTTATCGTCACGAACAGAAATTTGTTACATTTTTTAATTTTATAACTTCATGATTTTAAATGAAATTAATGATGTGTTACTGACTATGGCTTAATATGTTAAGCAAAAGATCATTAAGGATAATGCTCTCTGGCGAGGAGTAAGCTGGTCGGATAAGCCACTGCATGAGTATTCGTCCATTCAGAATAGAAAAGAGCCTCATTTGGCTAAAAATCAACCAACTTACAAGTCACGCTGATGGATTAATGCCTGCTTATCGCTTAATTTTTGTGACGTAGATCACATTTTTTTTAAAATTTGGGCGGGGCTGCATTGTATGTGGGAAAACGGACGAGTAGAGTTGCCTCGAATTAGGAAAAATCTTAGTTATTTGTAAGTAATGATAAGACGCAATGGTCAGGGATCACCATTTAAAAACCGCGCGTTTTATCCAGTTTAACCTTAATTCGACTATGCATTTTCGCCTTTTCTTTTTTTTTACCGGGGTTTTCTCGGCGACATCACGGGGTGCGGTCTTACCGCATAAAAAATTATAGTTGGTTATTCTGGATGGGAAAAATGCATACATCCGAGATGCTTAAACACGTCTATGACATCAATTTGTCATACTTATTACTTGCACAGCGTTTGATTAGTCAGGACAAACCGTCCGCCATGTTCCGCCTGGGTATCAGCGAAGAAATGGCAACAACGCTCGGTGGATTAACTCTCCCTCAGATGGTCAAACTGGCGGAAACCAATCAGCTGGTATGTCAGTTCCGCTTCGACAGTCATCAGACCATTACGCGTCTGACTCAGGATTCACGCGTTGACGATCTGCAACAGATCCACACCGGGATTTTGCTTTCAACCCGCCTTCTCACCGAAATCAGCCAGCCTGACGACGTGGCCCGCAAGAAAAGGGCTTAATGATGAGCGAAAAAAGCATTGTTCAGGAAGCTCGCGACATTCAGTTGGCAATGGAACTGATCACGTTGGGTGCTCGCTTACAAATGCTGGAAAGCGAGACTCAGCTGAGCCGCGGTCGACTTATCAAACTGTATAAAGAATTACGCGGTAGCCCGCCTCCGAAAGGGATGCTGCCCTTTTCCACGGACTGGTTTATGACCTGGGAGCAAAACATCCACGCATCGATGTTTTGCAATGCCTGGCAGTTTCTCTTAAAGACGGGCTTGTGCAGTGGCGTGGATGCTGTCATCAAAGCCTATAAACTCTACCTTGAACAATGTCCGCAGCCGGAAGAGGGGCCACTTTTGGCGCTGACCCGCGCATGGACGCTGGTGCGCTTCGTTGAGAGTGGATTGCTGCAATTGTCGCGCTGTAACTGCTGCGACGGCAACTTTATCACCCATGCTCATCAGCCAGTAGGTAGCTTCGCCTGCAGTTTATGCCAGCCGCCGTCCCGTGCGGTAAAAAGACGTAAACTTTCCCCGGAAGCTGCCGATATTAATCCACAACTGCTGGATGAACAGATCGAACAAGCTGTTTAACCCGAACGTGTGGGAAAGATTCCAGCAGCGGTAAGAAATTACCGCTGCTTTTTTTTACCCCGCATTCCGGTAACGCCTTCGAACTCAACATCCTGTCATGGTCTCTAGCGGAAGGATGATGTCGTGCTTATCTTATTAGGTTACCTGGTTGTTATCGGTACAGTTTTCGGCGGTTATATGATGACCGGCGGGCACCTGGGAGCACTCTATCAACCGGCTGAACTGATTATTATCGGCGGCGCAGGGGTAGGTGCTTTTATCGTTGGCAACAACGGTAAATCGATTAAAGGAACGCTCAAAGCGCTCCCATTACTGTTTCGTCGTTCAAAATACACCAAAAGCATGTATATGGACCTGCTGGCGCTGCTCTATCGTCTGATGGCAAAGTCGCGTCAACAGGGCATGTTCTCGTTGGAACGTGATATTGAGAACCCGAAAGAGAGCGAAATTTTCGCCAGTTATCCACGTATTCTCGCTGACGCGATGATGCTGGATTTTATCGTCGATTATCTTCGACTCATCATCAGCGGCAACATGAACACCTTCGAGATTGAAGCGCTGATGGACGAAGAGATAGAAACTCACGAAAGCGAATCCGAAGTGCCGGCTAACGCCCTGGCGCTGGTGGGGGATTCACTGCCGGCATTCGGTATCGTCGCGGCGGTGATGGGCGTGGTACACGCACTGGCCTCCGCCGACCGACCGGCCGCAGAGCTGGGGGCACTGATTGCCCACGCAATGGTTGGGACATTCCTCGGTATTCTTCTCGCCTACGGTTTTATCTCGCCGCTGGCAAGCGTGCTACGCCAGAAGAGTGCGGAAACTACCAAGATGATGCAGTGCGTGAAGATCACCCTGCTGTCAAACCTGAACGGCTACGCACCGCCAATCGCGGTGGAATTCGGGCGTAAAACCCTGTACTCCAGCGAGCGTCCATCGTTTGTCGAGCTTGAAGAACACGTCCGCGCTGTGAAGAACCCTAACCAACAGACGACGACTGAGGACGCATGAAAAATCAGTCCCATCCCATCGTCATAGTTAAAAAGCGCAAACACAAAGGCCATGGGGGCGGTTCCCATGGCTCGTGGAAAATCGCTTACGCGGACTTTATGACCGCAATGATGGCGTTTTTCCTGGTGATGTGGCTGATTTCCATCTCCAGCCCGAAAGAGCTGATTCAGATCGCGGAGTATTTCAGAACACCGCTGGCGACGGCGGTGACGGGCGGGCAGCGAATTGCGAACAGCGACAGCCCAATCCCTGGCGGGGGTGATGATTACACCCAGCAAAAGGGTGAAGTGAAGAAAGAGCCGAATATCGACGAGCTGAAAAAGCGCATGGAGCAGGCGCGGTTGAAAAAACTGCGTGGCGACCTCGACCAGCTCATCGAAGCTGACCCGAAACTGCGCGCGCTGCGTCCACATTTGAAAATCGATCTGGTGCAGGAGGGGTTACGCATCCAGATTATTGATAGCCAGAACCGCCCAATGTTCAAAACCGGCAGCGCGGACGTTGAGCCTTACATGCGCGATATTTTGCGCGGTATTGCGCCGGTGCTGAACGGTATTCCGAACCGCATCAGTCTCTCTGGTCATACGGATGATTTCCCGTATGCCAACGGCGAAAAGGGATACAGCAACTGGGAGCTTTCTGCCGATCGTGCCAACGCCTCGCGTCGCGAGCTGGTGGTGGGTGGGCTTGATGAAGGCAAAGTCCTGCGCGTCGTCGGAATGGCCGCCACCATGCGGGTGACCGACCGCGGCCCGGACGATGCCATCAACCGTCGTATCAGTCTTTTAGTGCTCAATCAGCAGGCGGAGCAGACCATTCTGCACGAAAACGCCGAAAGCCAGAATGAGTCACTGGATGATTTAAAACAGCCAGGGGCAGTGCCTTCGGCTGCCGTTCCAACATCGCCACCAGCCAATCCGAGGTGATAGCGTGAGCATGGATATTAGCGATTTTTACCAGACGTTTTTTGATGAAGCCGACGAGTTGTTGGCGGACATGGAGCAGCATCTGCTGGATTTAGTGCCTGAGGCACCGGATTCAGAACAGCTCAATGCCATTTTCCGTGCGGCACATTCCATTAAAGGTGGCGCCGGAACATTTGGTTTTACCATTTTGCAGGAAACTACCCATTTAATGGAGAACCTGCTGGATGAAGCTCGTCGCGGTGAGATGCAGCTCAACACCGACATTATTAACCTGTTTTTGGAAACCAAAGATATTATGCAGGAACAGCTCGACGCCTATAAAAGCTCGCAAGAGCCAGATGCTGCAAGCTTTGAATACATCTGCAACGCTCTGCGCCAGTTAGCTCTGGAAGCGAAGGGCGAAGTCGCTGCACCTGCGGTCAGCGCGGCAAAATTAAGCGTGGTTGATGCACTGGCGTCAGAAGACGCGACCCCGCCTGCAGCCGAAGCAAAGCTGCGCGTGGTGCTCTCACGTCTGAAAGAGAGTGAAGTGAATCTGCTGGAAGAAGAGCTGGGTAACCTGGCGACCCTGAGCAATATCGTTAAAGGCCCCGATAGTTTGGCAGCTACCATTGATGGTGGCATCGGTCAGGATGATATCGTCGCGGTGCTGTGCTTCGTGATCGAAGCCGACCAGATCACCTTTGAAACTGAAACGGCGGCTGCAGAAGCCCCTGTTGAGGTCGCGGAAGTGGTGTCTGCGCCTGACGTGAGCGTGCCAGCGGTGGTTGCCCCGACGCCCGTGCTGAAAGCCGTTCCCGGCGAATCGGCTGCGCCGAACCGCGCTGAACGTGAAAAACCAGCGGCCCGCAGCAGTGAATCCACCAGTATCCGCGTGGCGGTAGAGAAAGTCGATCAGCTGATTAACCTGGTGGGCGAACTGGTGATCACCCAGTCCATGCTGGCGCAACGTTCGAACGAACTGGACCCGGTGACCCACGGCGATCTGATTACCAGCATGGGTCAGTTACAACGTAACGCCCGCGATCTGCAGGAATCGGTGATGTCCATCCGTATGATGCCGATGGAGTACGTCTTCAGCCGCTTCCCGCGTCTGGTCCGCGACCTGGCCAGCAAGCTGAACAAACAGATTGAACTGACCCAGCTGGGGAGTTCAACCGAGCTGGATAAGAGCCTGATTGAGCGCATTATCGATCCGTTAACGCACCTGGTGCGTAACAGCCTCGATCACGGCATTGAATCCCCGGAAAACCGTATTGCGGCAGGGAAATCCCCGGTCGGTAACCTGATTCTGTCCGCAGAACATCAGGGCGGCAACATCTGCATTGAAGTCACCGATGACGGCGCAGGCCTGAACCGCGAGCGCATTCTGGCGAAAGCTCTTTCGCAGGGCATGCAGGTGAATGAGAACATGACCGATGAAGAGGTCGGCATGCTGATCTTCGCCCCGGGCTTCTCGACTGCCGAGCAGGTGACTGATGTGTCGGGCCGTGGCGTGGGCATGGACGTGGTGAAACGTAACATCCAGGAGATGGGCGGCCACGTTGAGATCAAGTCTAAGCAAGGTTCCGGCACCACTATCCGTATCCTGCTGCCACTGACGCTGGCGATCCTCGACGGGATGTCCGTGAAGGTCGCCGACGAAGTATTTATTCTTCCGCTGAATGCGGTGATGGAATCCCTGCAGCCGCGTGATGAAGATCTGCATCCGCTGGCCGGTGGCGAGCGCGTGCTGGAAGTGCGTGGCGAGTATCTCCCGCTGGTGGAACTGTGGAAAGTGTTTGAAGTCGACGGCGCGAAGACCGAAGCGACTCAGGGCATCGTGGTTATTCTGCAAAGCGCGGGGCGCCGCTATGCGCTGCTGGTCGATCAGCTGATTGGTCAGCACCAGGTTGTGGTGAAAAACCTCGAAAGCAACTACCGCAAAGTGCCAGGAATTTCAGCTGCCACCATCCTTGGCGATGGCAGCGTCGCACTGATCGTCGATGTGTCGGCGCTTCAGGGTTTAAATCGTGAACAACGTGTGGCGTACACAGCCGCCTGATTAGTTAAGAAGGTATAAACATGACCGGTATGAGTAATGTAACGAAACTGGCCGGCGAGCCATCAGGGCAGGAATTCCTGGTTTTCACTTTAGGCGATGAAGAGTACGGCATCGATATTCTTAAAGTGCAGGAGATTCGCGGCTACGATCAGGTGACTCGCATTGCCAACACACCTTCCTTTATCAAAGGTGTGACCAACCTGCGTGGTGTCATTGTCCCTATCGTCGATCTGCGCGTGAAGTTTAGCCAGGGTGACGTGGAGTATAACGACAACACTGTGGTAATCGTCCTGAACCTGGGCCAGCGCGTTGTGGGTATCGTGGTCGATGGCGTTTCTGACGTGCTGTCGCTGACCGCCGACCAGATCCGCCCGGCACCAGAATTCGCGGTAACCCTGTCCACCGAATACCTGACCGGTCTGGGCGCGCTGGGCGACCGTATGCTGATTCTGGTGAACATCGAGAAACTGCTGAACAGCGACGAGATGGCCCTGCTGGATATCGCGGCGAGCCACGTGGCGTGATGTGATGCCGGGGAGACCCGGCAGAGAATGGCATTAACAGAGAAAGCCGGGTGAGCGTCAGCGCTACCCGGCTTTTTTACCTCTTACGCTTCCTGCTCAATGAGTTCCGGCTCTTCTTCCAGCAGCCCTTCGTTTTGCGCCAGCATCGCCGTTGCAATTCCGTTGCCCAGCACATTAATTGCTGAACGACCCATATCGAGGAAATGGTCGATCCCCATCAGCAGCAAGATCCCTGCGACGGGAATGTTGAAGCTTGGGATGGTCGCGGCTAATACCACCAGCGCGGAACGTGGCACGCCTGCGATACCCTTGGAGGCCAGCATCAGCGTCAGCATCAGAACGGTGACTTCGGCGAAACTCAGATGAATATTGTAAGCCTGCGCGATAAACATCGACGCAAAGGAGCAGTACACCATCGAGCCGACCAGGTTAAAAGAGTAACCAATCGGCAGAACGAAGGAGACGATATTGCGGGAACAGCCGAAGCGGGTGAGCTGCTCCAGGGTTTTCGGGTAGGCCGCTTCGGAGCTGCTGGTGGTAAACGCGACCAGCACCGGATCTTTCAGCATGCTGACCAGGCGGAAAACCTCTTTTTTCAGCACCATGTATCCTACCGCCAGCAGCACCAGGCAGGTGAGCATAATCGCCACGTAATATCCGCCGATAAAGGAAGCGTAGTTGAGCAAAATCCCCAGCCCCTGAGTGGCGATGACTGACGAGATGGCTGCGAAAATCGCCAGCGGCGCAACGTACATCACATAGCCCGTGACTTTCAGCATGATGTGAGACACCACATCCAGCGCAGCGACGAGTGGGGCATTGAACTTCTCGCCCAGAGACGCGCCGCCGATGCCAAAGAACATCGAGAAAACGACGATTTGCAGAATTTCATTATTCGCCATCGCCCCGACAATACTGGTCGGAATGGTGTGCGACAAAAAGCCCTTCAGTGACATCCCGCTCACTGCCAGCCCGGTGTCGACAGAACCGGCGGGGATCGTCAGGTTCAGACCCGTACCCGGCTGTTCGAGAGTCACAATAAACAAGCCGACCAGAATCGACAGCACGGAGGAGCTGATAAACCACACCATCGCTTTACCGCCCACGCGGCCAATGGTGGAGGTTTCGCCAAGCTTCATAATGCCCACCGTCAGCGTACTAAACACCAGCGGCGCGATAACCATTTTGATCAGTCGGAGGAAAATATCGGTGAGGAGTGTGATGTTGTCTGCCCAGGTCGCGATCGCGTCGGCAGACGCGTACTCGTGAATGGCTGCCCCTGAAAGAATACCCGCCAGCATGAAAATCACGATGAACAACGTGAGTTTGTTTGCACTTGCCACGAAAAAAGACCCTCTGTTATGCGCTTAAGTTTCATCAGTGCGCTGAGTCATATAATTTTTTAATTTCAGCGCACAAATACATTCATCGCATAAATTGAAGTAAAGCGGATACAGATACAACTATTTTTTAAGTTTTATTGATTTTGTTATCTCTATGTGAACGATATATTGTGACCTAAATCACAGTATTATGAATATATCCTCCTGATGCCGACTTTTAAACCTGCCCGGTAAGTAATAACTGTCTGTTTTATATGAAAATAAAGTGTCAATACCGCAAAGGCATGAGACGAAGCGGAGCATGTGGTTGAACCCCGATCCATAAACTAAATTCACAATGAGTGCTCATTGGGAAGGTTAAGTGCTGCTAACGGATTGAGTACTCTCAATAAAATACGAAAAAACGAAGGGCACACTTCCTGGAGGGCTGTAAATGAAAAGTAAACTCCTTCTGATCTGTACGGGCGGCATGCTGGCGTTAGCGGCACATCAGGCGATAGCGGTGACCAGTAGCGGAACCATCGGCGCTACCCTGACGCTAACCAACGGTTGCCTGATCAACGGCTCTCCGACGCAAAACGGTATTAATTTCGGTAGCCTCGACTTCGGGACGCATCCCGCAACCTTCTCCACTCTGACTACCCAGCTTGCGGGGGCCAGCGGCGGGAATACCTTCACCATCCAGTGTACGACCGCCAGTTATACGGTGGCGATCACCGGAAACACCAACTCCACCGCGCCAGGCACCGTCGTCGGTACGCCGGGCACGCCCGCACGTTATCTGGTGAATACCGCCAACACCGCGCAGGGTGTGGCCTATAGCCTGTTTAGCGACAGCGGATTTAATAACATCATTGCCAACAACGCACCGCTCCCGGTGGCTTCCACCGCAGGCGGCGTCGACAGTTACACCCTGTATGGCCGCATCACCGGGGGCGGAAACAGCGTCACCGTGGTACCGGGAACCTATACGGACACCATTAACGTCAGTGTGACCTACTAGTTCAAGCGCCGGAAATGACCGAAGTTATCGCACGTCTGCGAAAAATCGCAGAGGGAAAACTGCGCCTTTTTTTTGCTCTCTGCGCCGGGTTAGTGACGGCGGGAACGGCGCACGCGGTCACCTCGCAGTCGTTTCAGGTGTCGGCGACGATAACGCCCGGCTGCTCGGTGACGACAGGCACCGGTGGGGTGCTCGGTACGCTTAACTTCGGTACGCGGTCGGGCGTCGCCACCGGGCAGGTCAGCACCAGTTTTGTGCCGAACGGATCTTTGTCGATCGCCTGCACACCGAATGTCGCGCTGAGTATGAGTATCGACGGCGGGCAACATTATTCTTCCGTGCGCCGAATGCAGCGCGCCAGCGGCACGGAAATGGTGGCCTACCGGCTGTACAGCAGCAGTTCGCTGGCGGCAAACAGTGAGATAGGGGTCAATCAGGCGGTGCCGGTGACCTATACCAATAGCAACAATATTGCGCTGCCGCTGTTTGGTGTGGCGCTTTTGACAGGGTTTAGCCCTGCCGGAACCTATTCAGATCAACTCACCGTGACGTTGTCATGGTGAAACAGGGAGAAGGGCAATGAAGGCACCAATGATTCGCTATGGCGTACTGGGGATGTGGGCGATGCTGGCCATGATGTCGGGACGGGCCAATGCGGCGGCGACGATTTTGCTCTGGCCGATTGACCCCTGGCTTTCGGCCGACACCAAAGCCACCGAGCTGTGGATCCAGAACCAGGGGAACAGCGCCACCACCATGCAGGTGCGCATTATGCGCTGGAAACAGGAGAACGGATTTGAGCGCTACACCGCTCAGCAGGATGTGGTTGCCAGCCCGCCGATTGTCACTATCGGCAAAGACGGCAAGCAGCTGATTCGCCTGATCAAACAGGGCAACGTTCCGATGGGCGTTGAGCAAGCCTACCGCATTATCGTCGATGAAATTCCCCAGCCTGCTGACAAATCTCAGCCTGAAATTGGCCTGAAAATCCAGATGCGCTACTCCATTCCGCTGTTCGTTTACGGACAAGGCATCCCAACAATAAAAGAGGGGGCGCATCACGCGCTGGCCGATACGCAAAATCTGAGCTGGAAGATTATTCAGGAAGGAGGAAAACCCGCGCTGCAGGTACGTAATCAGGGGGACGTTCACGTCCGTTTAAGCCAGGTGGTGCTGGATAAACGCACCATCGCTGACGGTCTGCTCGGCTATGTTCTCCCGGACAGCACCCGCAGCTGGCCGCTTCCGGCGGGCGTGCATCAGGCAAGCCAGATGAGTGCGCAAATTAATGCCGGGAATACGCAATGGCAGTCGGCGCCCGTCCACTGAAACCGGCGATGATTATCCTGCTTTGTGTCTCGACCAGCGCCTGGGCTGAATCTGGCGATGACAGTTTACCGCCCCCGCCAGATGCGCAGGCGATAAATAGCGAAGCAGTGTTTCAGCTCTCGGTGGTGATCAACCACTATGACACTGGACTGGTGGTCCCCGTCACGCAGCGCAACGGGACCTTTTTTATCTCCAGTGCGGATCTGCTGCGCGCGGGTTTACCGCCGGAGCAGGTGCCCAACGGTGAGGTTGATCTCTCCCGTCTCTCAAAGGTGCGCGTTGAATATGACAGCGCTGCCCAGCGCCTGCTGCTTAACGTCCCCCGCGACTGGATATCGGCCCGCGTTACCCCTTTTAGTGGCCAGCCGACCCAAAGCAAACCGCAGTACGGCAAAGGGGCGCTGCTCAATTACGATCTCTACACCAACCACACGGAGCATATTGGCGGCCAGGCGTCGCTCTGGCATGAGTTCCGCTATTTCAATGAAAACGGATCGCTCTCTTCAACGGGGTATACCCGCAAAAGTTTTGCCGGTGACACGGGCCAGCAGGAAGGGTACGTACGTTACGACACCACGGTGATGATCACCAACGAAGACGACGCCACAACCTGGACGGTCGGAGATGTGATTAGCGATGCCCTGAGCTGGAGCAGCAGCGTGCGCATGGGCGGGATCAGCTACGGACGCGACTTCTCCCTGCGCCCGGACCTCGTCACCTGGCCGCTGCCGGAGTTTTCCGGTGAAGCAGCGGTGCCGACCTCCGTGGATCTGTTTATCAACGGCTACCGCTCCGGCTCCACGCAGCTCCAGCCTGGCCCATTCACCCTGACCAATCTGCCCTACATCAATGGCGCAGGGGACGCCGTGCTGATCACCACCGATGCGCTCGGGCGTCAGGTCAGCACCACGATGCCGTTTTATGTCACCAGCGATCTGCTCAAACAGGGGCTGAGCGACGGGGCGGTGACGCTCGGCAGCCTGCGCCGCAACTACGGTATTGATAATTTCGACTACGGCCCGGCGGCGGGCAGCGGCTCGTATCGCTACGGCTTAACCGACTGGCTGACGCTGGAAGGGCACGGCGAAGCAGCCGAGGAGCTGGCGCTGGGCGGCGCAGGAACCGTGGTGAAACTGGGGCGCTACGGCGTGGTGAATTCTTCGTATACCCACAGCCGGATGCGCGGAGACAATGGCGGGCAGATTAACTGGGGCTATCAGTACAGTACCAGCGCGTTCAGCCTGGCGACGCAGCACTCCCGACGCGATCGCGGCTACGGCAACCTGGCGCTGTACGATCAGCCCACGATCTATGATGAACACGACCAGCCGATCGCCAGCCTCAGTCGCAACACGGATCAATATTCCCTGACCTTTAATCTCGGGGAGTACGGCAATATCGGCGCGGCGTGGATTGGCGTCGAGAGTTTTGATAGCCAAAAAACCGAGCTGCTGAATCTGTCATGGAGCCGCAACCTGTGGGGAAGCAGCAGCATCTATCTCGCCGCCAGCCGCGATCAACAGCGCGGCGACTGGACGGTGGCAATGACCCTGCAAATTCCGATTGGCGAACGCGACAGTGCCGCCGTCACCCTCGAAAACACGCCGGATTCCGGCAGCACCCAGCGCATAAACTACAACCACTCGATGCCGTCCGACGGCGGGCTAAGCTGGAACATGGCGTGGGCCAATCAGTCAAAATCACGCAACTACCAGCAAGGGACGCTGGGCTGGCGCAACAACAATATCGAAGTGCAGGGCGGCGGTTACGGCGAACAGGACATGATGACCTGGTGGGGCGAGGCGATGGGGTCCATCGTGCTGATGGACAACGAGCTGTTTGCGGCCAACAAAATCAACGATGCCTTTGTGGTGATCAGCACCGATGGTCACCCGGATGTACCGGTCAATTATGAAAACCAGCCGGTCGGTAAAACCAACCGCAATGGCTATTTGCTGGTGAGCGGCGTCTCGGCCTACTACCCGGCGAGTTACAGCATCAATACCCTGAATCTGCCCGCCGATACGCGGCTTAAGGAGACGGAGCGCCGGGTGGCGATTCGCCGTCATAGCGGTTTTCTGGTGGATTTCCCAATGGAGCAGGAGCGGGTGGCGAGCGTCATTTTGCACGATCCGCAGGGGCTGGCGATTCCGGTTGGCAGCCAGGTGCGGCGCGCCTCGCGCAGCACGGCGGTGGTCGGCTATGACGGTATCGCCTGGCTGGAAAATCTGACCGATGTGAACCCGCTGGAAGTGATTTTGCCGGAGGGGAAACGTTGCTACGCCACGCTGACGGTGGGCGCCAATCCGGAACATAAACTGCAAACTTTCGGGCCGCTGACCTGCCGGGAGGCCCCGTGAAACGTCTGCTGATCGCCCTGGTGCTCCTGATGCTCTCGGGCGGCAGCTGGGCGGCCTGTACCGTCAGTACCGTCAACGCTTCGTTTGGCAGCGTGACCTCGTTTGCCCTCAGCGGAACGGGCGAAGTTGAAACCACCGGCACGCTGGTGGTGAGCTGCGATGCGATCCTGAATTTACTCACCAATGACTCGGTCACCCTGAACTACACGGCGGCGACCGTCTCGGCCAACAGCCGCGCGACAATGAAACGCACGGACAATGCGGCCATCACCGACGTCATCCCCACGCGGCTGTGCGGGCTGTCGGGCTGTTCCGGCAGCAGCGAAGTGCAGATTGCCAAAGCCTACACCTGGAGTGGCAGTACGCTGTTAAATCTGCTGGGTGCCAAGCAGTACAACATTCCACTCTATTTTCGCACGGTGGCGGGGCAAAACGTGACGGCGGGGCCTTATCAGGTGGTGCTGACCTTTAGCATCAACTACAACGTCTGCTCCGTGGGGGCCGTGGGTTTATGCCTCACGCCACAAACTGGTACGGCGACGACCAGCATTACGCTGAACATGAACGTCACCAACAACTGTAGTGCGATGACCACGCCCAACGTCAACTTTAACAGCGCGCCGCTGGTGCAAAATTTCCCCGCCGTCTCGCAGGCCATTGCTGTCACCTGCACCAAGGGCAGCGTCTATACCATCGGCATCAATAATGGGGCGAACGCCCTCAACGGCGTGCGGCGGATGGTGAGCGGCAGCAACTACATGAGCTACGACATCTATAAAGAGGCGACCACCAACCGCTGGGGAGGCAGCGGCACCGAGCGCTGGACCAGCGCCACCTCATCGCAGCTGAGCGCTGACGGGCTTTTGCGTACCTATAACTACACCGCCAAAGTGCTGACCAGCCAGACTACACCTCCCGCCGGAACCTATAACGACACGTTGATCGTCGACGTCGCATTCTGAAATGACGCTTTTCCCTTTCGCAAATGTAAAGTTCCCTCAGCCTTTGCCGATAACACCGTTAATAAATCTTAGAGAAGGTGTTGTATGTTGAACCGTATCCGCGTTGTCACAATGCTGATGATGGTGCTGGTCATTTTCGCACTTCTTCAGCTTATTTCCGGTGGGCTGTTTTTCTCATCCTTAAAAAATAATCAGCAGAGCTTTGCTGTTTCGAACGATTTACGCCTCCAGCAAAGTGAACTGACGTCGACCTGGGATCTGATGCTGCAAACGCGCATCAACCTGAGCCGTTCTTCTGCGCGCATGATGATGGACCCGAACAACCAGCAAAGCAGCGCGAAAACGGATCTGTTGAAAAACGCCCGCGCAACCCTGGCTGACGCCGCAAAACATTACGACGCCTTCAAAAAGATTACGCCGCTGCCTTCGATGGTAGAGGTGAGCGAGAACATTGACGAAAAATACACCGCCTATGCGGCCGGGCTGACGGAGCTTATCCAGTTCCTTGAGAGCGGAAACATGGACGCCTATTTCGCCCAGCCGACGCAAGGGATGCAAAATGCCCTCGGTAAAGCGCTGGGGGAGTACGCCTCGGCCAGCAGCGAGCAGTATCACACCGCCTTTAACGAAAGTAAGGACGACTACCGCTTTGCCAAATGGCAAATGGCGATCCTCGCGCTGGCGCTGGTGATCGTGCTGGTGGGTGTCTGGTACGGCATTCGCGCGATTCTGCTGAATCCGCTGGGCCGGGTGATTGGTCACATTCGTGAGATTGCCAGCGGCGATCTGACAAAAACGCTGGTGATCTCCGGTCGCAACGAAATCACCGAGCTGGCGAGCAGCGTGGATCACATGCAGCGCTCTCTGACCGATACGGTGACGAATGTGCGTCAGGGTTCGGATGCGATTTACACCGGTACCAGCGAAATCGCCATGGGCAACAACGATCTCTCCTCGCGTACCGAAGAGCAGGCCTCCGCGCTTGAAGAGACCGCCGCCAGCATGGAAGAGCTGACCGCTACCGTGAAGCAAAACGCCGATAACGCCCGTCAGGCGGCACATCTGGCTGAAAGCGCCTCCGAAACTGCCCAGCGCGGCGGCAAGGTGGTCGATGGTGTGGTGAAAACCATGCACGAGATTGCCGGTAGCTCGAAAAAAATCGCCGATATTATCAGCGTGATCGACGGAATTGCCTTCCAGACAAATATCCTGGCCCTCAACGCCGCTGTCGAAGCCGCACGAGCGGGCGAGCAGGGGCGCGGATTTGCGGTGGTGGCCGGTGAAGTGCGCAACCTGGCAAGCCGCAGTGCCAACGCGGCAAAAGAGATTAAATCCCTGATTGAAGATTCCGTTGCGCGCGTCGATACCGGCTCGGTGCTGGTAGAGAGCGCCGGGGAAACCATGACCGACATCGTCAACGCAGTTACGCGCGTCACTGACATCATGGCGGAGATCGCTTCGGCATCCGATGAACAAAGCCGTGGGATTGACCAGGTGGCACTGGCGGTCTCGGAAATGGATCGTGTGACACAACAAAACGCCGCGCTGGTGCAGGAGTCCGCTGCGGCGGCCGCTGCGCTGGAAGACCAGGCGAGCCGTCTGAAGATGGCCGTCTCGGCGTTTCGCCTTACCTCTTCACCTCAAAATACGGTGGCGTCCAGGGCAGCACCTGCCGGGACCGCGCCTGCCGCAAGGGTGAAACACACTCGTGCGTCGGCAGCCGGACAAGAAGAAAACTGGGAAACATTTTGACTGATAGTTAACCGCGGCTGCTGGCCGCTTGATGGGAGCGTGGATGTTAAATCGTATTCGTATCTCGACCACACTGTTTTTGATTCTGATCCTTTGCGGTGTGTTGCAGGTTGGCAGTAATGGATTGTCTTTCTGGGCTTTTCGCGATGGCTATCAGAACTTACAGGAAGTTGAGACGAGTAATCAGCAGCGTTCCACGCTTGCACAAACGCGCGCAGTGCTTCTGCAGGCCAGCACTGCGCTGAACAAAGCGGGCACATTAACGGCATTGAGCTACCCGCCAGACGATATCAAGGCGCTGATGACCACCGCACGGGACAGCCTCAAGCAGGCCGACGCGCAATTTAAAGCCTTCAGTGCGCAGGAAGCGGTAAGCGATAAAGGGAAAGCGCTGAAAGCCGAAATGCAGAAGGGCTATGCCCAGTGGCACAGCGATCTGGATCATCAGGCGACCTGGCTTGAGAACAACCAGCTGTCAGACTTTCTGACCGCGCCGGTGCAGGACTCGCAGGCCGCGTTTGATAAAGGTTTTAACGCCTGGCAGCAGGATATCAATCTGTTCGTCGAAGAGGCGAGCAGCGACAGCCGGGCCAGCTACCACATGTCGGGCGTGATTTTCGCCACCATGGTGATTCTGGCGGCACTGTTGACCGGCGGGGCGCTGCTCTGGTCGCGCAAGATGATCGTATTGCCGCTGGCAATCATCAGCAGCCACTTTGACAGTATCGCTAAGGGCAATCTGGCGCGTCCGGTGGCGGTGTTCGGGAAAAACGAAATTTCCGCCATTTTTGCCAGCCTGAAAGCGATGCAAGGCTCGCTGCGTGAAACGGTGACCGATGTGCGTCAGGGCAGTTATGCCATGCACACCGGAATTTCTGAAATCGCGGCCGGGAACAATGATTTGTCGTCGCGCACCGAACAGCAGGCGGCCTCTCTGGCGCAAACGGCGGCCAGCATGGAACAGTTAACGGCGACCGTCAGCCAGAACGCCGACAACGCCCGTCAGGCGTCGGACCTGGCAAAACAGGCTGCGCTGACGGCGAAAAAGGGGGGCGATCAGGCCTCTAACGTCGCCACGACGATGCAGCAAATCGCCACCAGTTCGCAGAAAATTGGCGACATTATCAGCGTGATTGACGGTATCGCGTTCCAGACGAACATTCTGGCGCTGAACGCCGCGGTCGAAGCGGCACGGGCCGGTGAGCAGGGGCGTGGATTTGCCGTCGTGGCGGGTGAAGTACGTAATCTCGCCAGCCGCAGCGCCAATGCCGCGAAAGAGATTAAGGTGTTGATTGAAGAGTCCGTTTCCCGCGTACAGCAGGGATCGGAGCTGGTTGATACCGCCGCTCACACCATGACGGAGATTGTCACTTCCGTAACGCGTGTGAACGACATTATGGGCGAAATTGCTTCCGCCTCAGACGAACAGCGTCGCGGCATTGAGCAGGTTGCTCAGGCTGTCACGCAGATGGATCAGGTAACGCAACAGAACGCTTCTCTTGTTGAAGAAGCGGCTGCCGCTACTGACCAGCTCGCCAGTCAGGCCGATCATTTGACCAGCCTGGTGGCAGTTTTTAACGTGAAAGAGCAAGTCGAAACAGTAGCAGAAGTCGGGCGGTCGCAGGCCGTGCCAGTTGTATCCTGAAAGTGAATTAAGAAGGCGCTATGACCTCACCAAACCCCTCGGGGCAATCGTCATTATTGCAGCAAATGACCCAGCGCCTCGCGCTGTCCGACGCGCATTTTCGTCGGATATGTCAGTTGATTTACCAGCGTGCGGGGATTGTGCTTGCCGATCATAAGCGAGACATGGTCTACAACCGGTTAGTCCGGCGCTTACGCACACTGGAGCTGGATGATTTTGGCCGATATCTGGGCATGCTGGAGGCCAATCCGAACAGCGCAGAGTGGCAGGCGTTTATCAACTCCCTGACCACTAACCTGACAGCGTTTTTCCGTGAAGGTCACCACTTCCCGGTGCTGGCGGAACATGCCCGCCGTCGTAGCGGGGAATACCGCGTCTGGAGCGCAGCGGCGTCGACCGGGGAGGAGCCGTATTCGCTGGCGATTACCCTTGCCGATACGCTGGGCATGGCGCCCGGTCGCTGGAAGGTCTACGCCAGCGACATCGACACCGAAGTGCTGGAGAAAGCGCGCAACGGCGTCTATCGCCAGGACGAACTGAAAACCCTGTCGCCTCAACAGCTACAGCGGTACTTCATGCGCGGGACGGGGCCGCACGAAGGGCTGGTGCGCGTGCGCCAGGAGCTGGCAAATTGCGTGGAATTTGCTCCGGTGAATCTGCTTGATAAGCAGTACAACGTGCCGGGTCCTTTTGATGCAATTTTTTGCCGTAACGTGATGATTTATTTTGATAAAACGACGCAGCAGGAGATTCTGCGCCGTTTTGCTCCGCTGCTTAAGCCTGACGGCTTACTGTTTGCCGGGCATTCGGAGAACTTCAGCAACCTGGCCCGCGAATTTGTGCTGCGCGGGCAGACGGTTTATGCGCTGAGTAAGGAAAAAGCATGAGTAAGATCAGGGTGTTGTCTGTCGATGATTCCGCGTTGATGCGCCAGATCATGACTGAAATTATCAATAGTCATAGCGACATGGAAATGGTGGCGACAGCCCCGGATCCCCTGGTCGCGCGGGATTTAATCAAAAAATTTAACCCCGATGTGCTGACGCTGGACGTGGAGATGCCGCGCATGGATGGCATTGATTTCCTTGAGAAATTAATGCGCCTGCGTCCGATGCCAGTGGTGATGGTCTCCTCGCTGACCGGTAAAGGGTCAGAGATTACCCTGCGTGCGCTGGAGCTGGGGGCGGTGGATTTTGTCACCAAACCGCAGCTGGGCATTCGCGAAGGGATGCTCGCTTACAGTGAGATGATCGCCGAGAAGATCCGCACCGCGTCACGGGCGAAGCTGGCGGCGCATAAACCCGCAGGCGTGCCTGCCACGCTCAAAGCCGGGCCGCTGCTCAGTTCGGAAAAACTGCTGGTCATTGGGGCCTCAACGGGAGGAACAGAGGCAATTCGCCATGTACTCCAGCCATTGCCGCTCTCAAGCCCAGGTATTCTTATTACTCAGCATATGCCGCCGGGCTTTACCCGCTCATTCGCCGAACGTCTGAACAAGCTGTGTCAGATTAGCGTGAAAGAGGCAGAGGACGGCGAACGCGTCCTGCCGGGGCATGCCTATATCGCGCCGGGTGATAAGCATATGGAGCTGGCGCGCAGTGGCGCGAACTATCAAATCAAAATTCATGACGGTCCGCCGGTTAACCGGCACCGTCCGTCAGTGGATGTGCTGTTTCATTCGGTGGCGAAACACGCGGGGCGCAACGCCGTTGGGGTGATCCTGACGGGGATGGGTAACGACGGGGCCGCCGGAATGCTCGCTATGCACCAGGCTGGCGCCTGGACGATTGCGCAGAATGAAGCAAGTTGTGTGGTGTTCGGCATGCCGCGCGAGGCCATCAATATGGGTGGCGTGAGCGAAGTGGTCGATCTTAGCCAGGTTAGCCAGCAGATGCTGGCGAAAATCAGTGCCGGACAGGCAATACGTATTTAATGAGGAGTAGTTTTTTATGGCGGACAAAGAGCTCAGATTTCTGGTTGTGGATGACTTTTCCACCATGCGTCGTATCGTGCGCAACCTGCTGAAAGAGCTGGGTTTTAATAACGTTGAAGAAGCAGAAGATGGCGTTGATGCCCTGAACAAACTGCAGGCCGGTGGCTTTGGTTTTGTTATCTCTGACTGGAACATGCCTAACATGGATGGTCTGGAGCTGCTCAAAACAATTCGCGCTGATGGCAATATGTCCTCTCTTCCGGTTCTGATGGTGACTGCAGAAGCGAAGAAAGAGAACATTATTGCGGCAGCACAGGCGGGCGCAAGCGGTTATGTGGTGAAACCATTTACGGCGGCGACTCTGGAAGAGAAGCTCGGCAAGATCTTCGAGAAACTCGGCATGTGAGGTGCTGGTGATGATGCAACCTGCTATGAAACCGGTTGAAGAACATTCAGCCAACGAGATTATTGCCCGCATCGGCAGCCTGACGCGTATGCTGCGCGACAGCCTGCGCGAGCTGGGACTCGACCAGGCGATTGCCGAAGCGGCGGAAGCGATTCCCGATGCACGCGATCGTCTGGACTACGTTGTGCAGATGACCGCACAGGCAGCAGAGCGCGCCCTGAACAGCGTGGAAGCCTCTCAACCGCATCAGGATGAGATGGAAAAGGGCGCAAAAGCCCTGAGCAAACGCTGGGATGAGTGGTTCGAGAATCCGATCGAACTGGCCGATGCCCGCGAGCTGGTCACGGATACTCGCCAGTATCTGGGCGATGTCCCTGGACACACCAGCTTCACCAACGCGCAGCTGCTGGACATCATGATGGCGCAGGATTTCCAGGACCTGACAGGTCAGGTTATCAAGCGCATGATGGATGTGATTCAGGAAATCGAACGTCAGCTGCTGATGGTTCTGCTGGAAAACATGCCAGAGCCTGCTGCGCGTCCGAAACGTGAGAATGAAAGCCTGCTCAATGGCCCGCAGCTCGACACTTCCAAGGCGGGCGTTGTCGCAAGCCAGGATCAGGTGGACGATCTGCTGGACAGTCTCGGCTTCTAATCGCGACGGTTTTTCTCAGGCTGCAGCTGCAGCCTGAGAATCACTCAGCGCAAATCCATTTTTACCGTCACGTTCCCTTCAAATTTACCGGGTGCCGGCGTGGCATTCGTGGTGCTTACCGGTGCGGCTTTGATCTTCACTGATCCATTACCCTGCTCATCCATCGTCACCGGAAATGCGTAGCTGCCGTCGAGCTGGACGTCTTTATTGTCGTCTGTGAAGACCCTGACGCCGACGTCATCGCGGTCGAGCATTTTCGCGATCAGCGGATCGCTACTGTCGAGCACCCCCTGATCGGCGCTGAGGGTCATTCTGATGCGATCGTCGTTGCCAACCGCGTTATCGTCGCAGTGATAGGTAATATCCACATTTTTCAACGCATAGTTCATCGGCGGCTGACCTTTTGCCCGAAACTGCTTACTGACAATATTGCCCAGATCAACCTCAATGGTGCTGCCTTCATTGATGGTGCAACTGAGTGGGGCGGAGAGTGAACCACTGAGCCAGATAGTGGAGACCTGCTGGGCATCACCTGGATCACATTTCCCTGTGCCGAAATAGAGACAGGCATAGTTCTGCACCACGGCGGTAGGGGGGATGATCTCTTTGCCAAGAATCGGCTTTTTGACATGAAAGATCACGCCGATAACGTTCCAGCGGAACTGGCGTTTAACCGGAGCGGAATCCTCAGGTCGCGTGCTCTCGCTGCAGACGCTCGCGGTGCCTTCCGTCGCTTTGAATTTCTCTATCGTTTTTGACATCGAGCTCTGAGGCGTGGGGTACTCGTTAATATTGAGTCCCTCCAGGCCGGAACCATCCGGGGAATTACTCGCATCGACATACCCCTTAACGTTAATGTCCAGTTTATCAGTGAGAGCACCGTAGCCACTCGTGCCCTGTGGAAGCGGACTGCCTGCCAGGGTTAATTCATAAATCGTCGTCGATTCCGTCATGTTTTTAGGGCAATCACAGTTGGCTTCCATGACTGTACTTTCCCCGACCAGGTGTTCGGGTATATCCACATCCTGTCCCGCTTTATTGTCGCTGGCGTTGAGATCGCCGTCATAAGCAACGTGATAATCCTGAGGGACAAAGCAGTTGCGCAAAATGGTCGCAGCCTGCGTGGTGACAGGGACGGACAGGCACAGCAGTACCCAGAGGGATTTGGCGTTAATTAACATGTTTTTCTTCCTGCTTACAAAGCGCGCTGACGGAGCGGATACCCGCCGGGTTGGACGTGGCTACTCTCGTGCTAATCGGGACGCTGGCCGTACATTGCTGATCCGCACCCTCGCCCCATTTCACATTTAACTGAACGGTGTCCGAGACCCCGGCGAGATAAACGGTGCCCGTATCGTCGACAATGCCGCTGATGACCGGAGATACAGCGGTGGCGATGGCGGCAAAAGGCACTGTGCTGCCATCGGGGCGCGTGAGGGTAATCAGCGCGCGATAGCCGACATGGGCATCAAAGCTTGCTGTTACGGCGGCGTTACGGGAGGGAATGACCGTGACGGCGGTTTCGCTGGTATCGACATCCTCCGGCAGGCTGGTGGTATCGACGCGGATGCTGTTTTCCTGATAAGGGGTGAGCGATGGGATCACGGCATTTCCCTGCCAGTCAGTCTGAATACCGCGCTGGTTCTGGAAACGTACGCCAGAGGCATGGTTAGCATTGACGATGGCAAACTGGCTACCCAGCGGCTGAGCCAGGGTAATTCCATGAGGGTGGGCGACCACCGCACCGCTCATGCCGTAGCTCAACTGCTGCGATTTGTCGGATGAAGTGTAATACCCGGCGTTCAGATTGGCGTACTGCGAGCGATAGCTGCCGTACAGACTGCTGGTGTCATCGCCGTCATGGTTGGAATGACTTTGCTGCAGCGAATAGTTGAGCCGTTCGTCATCCAGCAGCGTCCCGTTTAGCCCGATGTTTTGCCGCGTGTACCCGTGCTTGCTGTTGCTCAGGTTATAGCTGCTCCAGGCGCGTGGCAGCCATTTGCTCAGCGGGACGCTAAAGCCAAGGGAGACCATCTGATCGCTCTCGTCTTCCTCGGTTTTGCTGTAGGTATAAGCCAGGTGAATGCTGATACTTTCCACCACGGTATTGAGGCCCGCTGAGAGGCTGCGCTCTTTCTGGGACGTCTGCCAGAAGTCCTGCTGATAACCATTGAGATAAAAACTGACGCCAGCAATATTCTGGCTGATGCTGGCCTGAATGCGGTTACGTTTGTTGTACTGGAAGAGCAGATCGTTTTCATGCTGATCGTATTTCTGGTTGGCGTCGGCAAAGCTGTAGTAGCCGCTGGTGGAGTAGCGATAGCTGGCGAGGGTGAAGTTGGTGTCGGTGGTATCAATTTTGCCTGAGTAGAGCAGGCGGTATGACTGCCCGGAACGCTCGGTATGATTATCGAGCTGGGTTTTCGCGGTTGTCACATCCGCCGACACCGTACCGAAACGTCCCAGCGCAACCCCTGCACCGGTATTGACCGCCTGATAGTCCTCTGACGCCGTAACACCGCCAAACAGCGTCATGCTGTTGTTCACACCATAGATCGCGCTTCCCTGCACAAACAGCGGTTCATTCTGATCGCTCCCGCTGTCTGCGCGATAGCGTGCGGCGGTGAATTCATACTTCAGATGTCCAGGTCGCTGCATGACGGCGATGCTGGAGTAGGGCAGGGTGAAATGATGCTCGGTGCCATCGGCCTCTTTGACGGTGACATCAAGATCGCCGCTGTTGGTTGTGGAGTAGAGGTCGTTGATTTCAAACGCGCCGGGGGCAACGTTCTGCTGATAGATCAGATAACCGTTCTGGCGCACCGACACTTCGGCATTGGAGCTGGCAATACCGCGGATAACCGGGGCGAACCCGCGCTGGCTGTAGGGCAGCATCTCTTCGTCCGACGCGATGTTAATGCCGCGATACTGCAGGCTGTCGAATACCTCGCCCTGAGTGCTGCTTTCGCCGCCCGTAAACTGTGCTTTCAGGGCATCAAGATCGTGCTGCACGAAGGTGTTAACCGTGTCCCAGCTGTTGTCGTCGTCGGTTTTGCTCCAGGTGGAATAGTTACGCACGCGCCAGCCGCCCAGGTTCGCGCCGCTGCGCATATTGAGGTACTGATTGCTGGTCGTGTTTTTGTCGCTGTCCTGATTTTGCGAGCCGGAAAACGCGTAATCCGTGAACGCCACCGGCACGCCATCATCCCAGCGGGAAGGGGCGATGTAGTCTCTGCCATTAGCCGCAATGGCGGCCTGCGGAATGCTCAGATGCAGCGTCATGGCGGAAAAGTCGAACGTCGCCGAGGCCTGTGGAATGTATTCTCCTAAAGGCTTAGGGAGCGCAGACGACGCATCCAGAACCGTCAGCGCCGGAAACTTATCAATATCGACGCCCCATTTTCGCAGCATATCAGGGGTCAGCTGCGCCACCAGTTCACCCCTTTTGCCGCCAAGATAAGTAATACTGGCGTCGCCCACACGCAGATCGTTGAGCAGAATGCGGGAAGGGTAAACGCCGGGTAGCTGGGTGTTCGAGTGTGAAAAGAGTGACAGGTCGATATCCTGCTGCGGCAGCTGATCGCCTTCCAGGGCAGAAGGTGAAAAATGGTACTCTCGGGTATGTGCGGCGGATGAAAGCATCAACGCCACGCCGCCAAGGCAACGTACGAGCGCATTTATGCGCCAGGCACGCTGCCTGGAAATAGAAGCGAGTCCTTTGGCCATGGCGTTTCCTATCCCTGACCCAGGGTGGCAATGTATTTGGCGGAAGCGTTGCCATAATCGGTGATGCATCGCCAACTGACCTGGCTGCCAGCCGCACTCTCAGGCACGGGGATCTCCACGATCGACTGAGGCGTGACCATATCGGCTTTCTCAAGCGTTGCGTTACCCAGTTTCAGGTTGTCAAAGGTGATATGAAAAGCCCCCTCGTTGGTCACCGTCAGCGGCTTGCCGTGACGGGAAAAACGCAGGTTTTTGCAGGTTTCATCAGGGTCGCCCTTCAGCCCTTTTGGACGCCAGAACAGCTTGATACGCGTTTTGTAGATCAGGCGTAACACATTCTTATCGTCGTCCTCCGCCGCGGTGGCAGGAATGGTACGAACGTTCATATAAAACAACGACTCTTTGTTCTCGGGGATTGCTGTTCCGTTCCAGGCGATCCTCAGACTTTGTTCTTTCTGGGGCTCAAGACGAAATAACGGCGGGGTGACGATAAAAGGCCCGCGAGTTTTACCGTTTCCCGTATCCGTCCAGGATTGAATCAACCAGGGAAGTTCAGTTTCTTTATTTGTCAGCGGAAGTGAAACCTCCTTTTTACCGGCATCGTAGACGATCCTCGTACGCCCAACCTGGATGCCTGCCGCATGGCTGAATGAAGAAAATATAACAGGTGTCAGTAATAGAATTAGCGGATAAATACGCATGCGTAATATTTGTCCTGATCTAAAATAATGGCTCAGAAGTATGGAGTGAGTTAGGTATTTCTTATAAATGCCCATTCGAGAATATACTTCTTTGCGGAAGTATTGATATCAGGAATGGGCTGGACGGACGATTAACGATAAATAATATTAACCGTCATATCCGCATCGGCAGGGCCGGGTGTGACCTTTTCAGCAAACGATCGATAGCGCGCATTGAAATTGGCGCTAATTGTGTCGGTGGTTTTGGTAGGAAGTTCGATATAGACCTGATCTTCCGCTCCGTCCATTGTGATAAGGTCTTCATCCGCGCCATCAAGGCTCACAGCGATACCCACACCCGTAGCGGCTGTTGCCCCGGCAGTCGTTATCTTGCTGACATCAAGCAGGTTTTTCGTCTTTGTCAGGGTGGTGGCACCGGTAAAGGTCAGTTGAATAGACGGAAGGCCATCACTTTTCAACGGACAATCTTTCAGGGTTATTTTGAAGGGCGTCAAGGGTGACTCAACACCGGGCGCTGTAAATAAAGTCGTGGTATAGGTGCCCAGGGGAACGGTACTGTCTGTACCATCATCGCCGTCAATGACACAGCTTGGCTCAATAATTTCCCCTGTGAAATGAATCTTTCCTGCATTCATTTCTGCAGCGAATGTACTTACTGAAGTCAGCGCCATCAATGCGCCAGAAATAATAGGGTACCTGAGTTTCATAATCAGAACGTCCTTAACAATAAATTCCATGTTGAGATTACTGGTGAAAGTGAACTTAATAAATAACGTTATTTCACACGCCAGTATAAAAGGTATTTGCTTCGGACGGAAGTATGGCTTAATTGATATTATATAGGGTAATTTATTCGAACTTGACTGTAAAGTGTTCACCGGTTTGTGTTATTAAATAATTCTCAGATTAATAATGTTAAGCATGATTACCATTATAAACGTGTTGATATTTATTGTTATTTTGGTGTTATGAGTGCTTTGTGGTTAATCGAGGTAAAGCGTTTGCAAGACGCGTTTAAACAACACAAAAGACGTTTATTTCATTTTATAAACCACATTAACCGTGCGCTGAAAAGTCTAAAATTAGACACAAAATTTTTAAGCCTGGTGAGTTTTGGCCGTTAAACAGGCTAAAAACGGCAAGTTATACAGGCTTTTCCGTCCATTGAGTTGGGTGTGCTCTGGCATGATACGCGTGACGAAATGGGCAGAGAGCGCGCACTGTGGCAGAAGACAGCGACGACAAAACAGAAGCCCCCACACCCCACCGACTAGACAAAGCGCGTGAGGAAGGGCAAATCCCCCGATCCCGAGAGCTGACATCCCTGCTGATTTTAATCGTAGGTGTATGCATTATCTGGATGGGCGGGGAGTCGTTTGCCCGCAGACTGGCGGGAATGCTCTCGGCCGGGCTGCGTTTCGACCACAGTATGGTGAATGATCCCAACCTGATCCTCAGCCAAATCATTTTGCTGATTAAAGACGCGATGATCGCGCTGTTGCCGTTGATTACCGGTGTGGTGATTGTGGCCCTGGTCTCGCCCGTTATGCTGGGCGGCCTGGTGTTCAGCACGAAATCTCTGCAGCCCAAATTTTCCAAACTCAATCCGTTTCCCGGCATTGCCAAAATGTTCTCGGCGCAAACGGGGGCGGAGCTGCTCAAAGCGATTCTGAAATCCGTTCTGATGGGGAGCACCGCCGGGTTTTATCTCTGGCACCACTGGCCCGATATGATGCGCTTGATCAGCGAATCCCCTTTGACGGCCATGAGCAACGCCATGAATTTGGTCGGGCTGTGCGCGGTGCTGGTGGTGCTCAGCATTATTCCGATGGTGGGATTTGACGTCTTCTTCCAGATTTACAGCCATATCAAAAAATTACGTATGTCACGGCAGGATCTTCGTGACGAATACAAACAGATGGAAGGTGACCCTCATGTGAAGGGGCGTATTCGTCAGATGCAGCGCGCGGCTGCGCGTCGTCGCATGATGGAAGATGTTCCGAAAGCGGACGTGATCGTCACCAACCCGACCCACTACTCCGTGGCGCTGAAGTACGATGAAAACAAAATGAGTGCGCCAAAAGTGGTGGCGAAAGGGGCGGGACTTATCGCCCTGCGCATCCGTGAAATTGGCGCTGAACACCGCGTGCCGGTCCTGGAAGCCCCGCCGCTGGCGCGTGCTCTGTATCGTCATGCTGAAATTGGACAGCAAATTCCTGGTCAGCTCTACGCCGCTGTGGCGGAAGTGCTGGCCTGGGTCTGGCAGCTGAAACGCTGGCGTTTGGCAGGCGGTCAACGACCTGTGAAACCTGAAAATCTGCCGGTGCCTGAGGCACTGGATTTTATGAACGAGAAGGACACTGATGGCTAATCTGGTGGCAATGTTGCGCCTGCCCAGCAACATGAAATCGACGCAATGGCAGATCCTTGCCGGGCCGATTCTCATCCTGCTAATTTTGTCGATGATGGTGCTGCCGTTGCCAGCATTTATCCTCGACCTGCTTTTCACATTCAACATTGCGCTCTCGATTATGGTGCTGCTGGTGGCGATGTTCACCCAGCGTACCCTTGAGTTTGCGGCGTTCCCGACCATCCTGCTGTTCACCACCTTGCTTCGCCTGGCGCTGAACGTGGCGTCAACGCGTATCATTCTGATGGAAGGGCATACGGGCGGTGCAGCGGCGGGTAAAGTGGTTGAGGCCTTTGGTCACTTCCTCGTCGGTGGCAACTTTGCTATTGGTATCGTGGTGTTCGTTATCCTCGTTATCATTAACTTCATGGTTATCACCAAAGGTGCGGGCCGTATCGCTGAAGTCGGCGCCCGTTTTGTCCTCGACGGGATGCCGGGCAAACAGATGGCGATTGACGCCGATCTCAACGCCGGGCTGATTGGCGAAGATGAAGCGAAAAAGCGCCGTTCCGACGTTACTCAGGAAGCGGACTTCTACGGTTCGATGGACGGTGCGAGTAAATTCGTGCGCGGGGATGCCATCGCCGGGATCCTGATCATGGTGATTAACATCGTCGGTGGTCTGCTGGTGGGTGTTCTCCAGCATGGCATGGACATGGGCCATGCGGCGGAAAGCTATACGCTGCTGACGATCGGTGACGGTCTGGTGGCGCAGATCCCGGCGCTGGTGATCTCAACCGCGGCGGGTGTGATCGTGACCCGCGTAAGCACCGACGAAGACGTCGGTCAGCAGATGGTCAGCCAACTGTTCACTAACCCGAACGTGCTGATGCTCTCTGCGGCGGTACTGGGCCTGCTTGGCCTTGTCCCGGGCATGCCAAACTTTGTTTTCCTGCTGTTTACTGGCGCTTTGCTGGGGCTTGCCTGGTGGCTGCGTGGACGCGAAACCAAACCGGCAGCTGAACCGGCACCGGTCAAAATGCCGGAAAATAATCAGTCGGTGGAAGCCACCTGGAACGACGTCCAGCTGGAAGATTCCCTCGGGATGGAAGTGGGCTATCGCCTGATCCCGATGGTTGATTTCCAGCAGGACGGCGAGCTGCTGGGCCGTATCCGCAGTATCCGTAAAAAATTCGCCCAGGATATGGGCTTCCTGCCGCCGGTGGTGCACATCCGCGACAACATGGATCTGCCGCCTGCGCGCTATCGCATTTTAATGAAAGGTGTAGAGATTGGCAGCGGCGATGCCTATCCGGGGCGCTGGCTGGCGATTAACCCAGGCACAGCGGCGGGTACGCTGCCGGGCGAACAGACCATCGATCCGGCCTTTGGCCTGGCGGCAATCTGGATTGAAAGTGCGCTGAAAGAGCAGGCGCAGATCCAGGGCTATACGGTGGTGGAAGCCAGTACCGTCGTGGCGACACACCTGAACCACCTGATTGGGCAGTTCTCGGCGGAGCTGTTTGGCCGTCAGGAAGCGCAGCAGTTGCTCGACCGCGTCACCCAGGAGATGCCGAAGCTGACAGAAGATCTGGTGCCGGGCGTAGTAACGTTAACCACGCTGCACAAAGTGCTGCAAAACCTGCTCGACGAAAAAGTGCCGATCCGCGATATGCGCACCATTCTGGAAACCCTGGCGGAACATGCGCCATTGCAGAGCGATCCGCACGAACTCACCGCCGTGGTGCGTGTGGCGCTGGGCCGTGCCATCACCCAGCTGTGGTTCCCTGGCTCCGGCGAAGTGCAGGTGATTGGTCTCGATACGCCGCTTGAGCGTCTGCTGCTGCAAGCGCTGCAGGGCGGTGGCGGCCTGGAGCCGGGTCTGGCAGACCGTCTGCTGGCGCAAACGCAAGAGGCACTGGCGCGTCAGGAGATGCTTGGCGCTCCGCCGGTTCTGCTGGTGAATCACGCGCTGCGTCCGCTGCTCTCTCGCTTCCTGCGCCGCAGTCTGACGCAGCTGGTGGTACTGTCGAATCTGGAACTGTCGGATAACCGTCATATTCGTATGACGGCGACCATCGGAGGCAAATAATGCGTCACTGGCTATGGATTTTACTGTTCCCGATGTTAGCTCAGGCCGCCGGGGAAGGCACCTGGCAGGCGAGCAGTATTGGTATCACCCTGAGCAATCGCGGGGTATCGGCTTCGTCGCGACCGCTTTCCGCCTCAGAACCGGCCTCCGGGCTGATGACGCTGGTGGTCTGGCGTTATCAGCTAATTGGCCCGACGCCTGCGGGCCTGCGCGTACGCCTGTGCTCGCAGACGCGCTGCACTGAACTGGACGGTGAAAGTGGCACCACGCACGCTTTCAATGGCGTGCCTGCCGTTGAGCCGCTGCGTTTTGTCTGGGAAGTCCCGGGCGGAGGACGTCTGATCCCCGCACTCAAAGTCCAAAGCAACGAAGTGATTGTGAATTACCGCTAATTGCCTGCCTTTTCACCAGCCGTCAGCAGAAACTGACGGCTGGCTCCCAAAAAATGACCCCGCCTTTTGATGCAAGAGAAACGCTGTTTTATAAATCAGTGACACGCGTACGGAATCTCTTTGCATTATTGCCATTCGCCCTCAGGCAGTGGCAGAAACAGAAAGGTATCAATAGAACGATACTTTTACTGTAGCCGTGTAAAAACTCCCGGACGAGGTTTGCATACAGGGAGTCTCCCAACATTCAAAGGGTTGACGGCAATGAAAACACGTAAAATTGGACTCGCAAATTACCTCGCCTACGGGTCAGGCGATTTTCTTGGGGCAGGCACAACCGCGCTGACGGCGGCCTGGCTGTTATATTTTTATACGACGTTCTGTGGGCTCTCGCCGATTGAGGCGACCTTTATTTTTGCGGCCGCCAGGGTGCTTGACGCGGTGGTCAGCCCGTTAATGGGCTTCCTGACCGATAACTTTGGCACCACCTGGCTCGGCAAACGCTTTGGCCGCCGTAAGTTCTTTATCCTGCTCGGTATTCCCTGCGTTTTCAGCTACTCGATGATGTGGGTAGGGGATATGGGCTTCTGGTACTACCTGGTCACCTACCTGATCTTCGATATCGTGTACACTATGATTCTGGTGCCTTACGAAACCTTAGTCCCGGAAATGACGGACGATTTCAAACAGAAAACGAAATTCTCCGGCGCGCGTATCTCTATGGCGCAGATGTCCGCGATTCTGGCCTCTTTCCTGCCGGGTATCCTGCTGACTCACTTCGGTAAAGACAACGCGATCTCCTTCTTCTACGCGAGCCTGGTCTTCTCCGTGCTGTGCGCAATGATGCTGACTTTCGTCTGGATCTTTACCTGGGAGCGTCCACGTGAAGAGTGGTCTGAAGCGGCACTGCGCGCAGAAGAAGAGAAGAAAAAACTCAATCTGAGCCAGAGTCTGAACCGTCTGTTTGTCGAGTTAAGCTCAACCCTGCGAGTGAAAATTTTCCGCCAGCATCTTGGGATGTATCTGGGCGGCTATATCGCGCAGGACGTCTTCAACGCGGTGTTCACCTATTACGTGGTATTTGTGCTGATGCAGGAAGCGTCGATGGCGTCGAACTTACTGGGCACCATGGCCATCTTCCAGTTCATCGCTGTAATCGCCATGATCCCGCTCTGCATCCGCTTTGGACCGGCCCCGTCGTACCGCATGGTGGTCGTGCTGTTTGGTCTGGCTTCTATCTCCTACGCGGTGCTCTATTACGCCGGGCTGAGCGACGTCTATTCGCTGTTGCTGCTGATCTCAGCCGTGGCAGGTTTGGGTCGCGGGGGCATCAACTACGTTCCGTGGAATATCTACACCTATATTGCTGACGTGGATGAAGTGATCACCGGCCAGCGCCGCGAAGGGATTTTCGCCGGGATTATGACCCTGACGCGTAAAGCCTCGCAGGCCGGAGCCATCATGCTGGTGGGGATTGTGATGCAGATGTCCGGCTTTGTCAGCGGCCAGAAAACCCAGCCAGCAGAAGTGAGCCACACCATTCTGATGATCCTGAGTGTGGGCACCATTCTGGTGCTGGCCTGCGGTTTCCTGGTCTCCCTGCGCTTTAAACTGAACCTGGAAACTCACAGCACCCTGCGTGAAGAGACCGCCAAAATGCGCGAGTCCGGACACGCGATGCCGGAAACGGCGACCCCGCAGGCCCGCGCCACCGTTGAGCTGCTGGCCGGGATGCCGTACGAATCCTTGTGGGGCAATAACAACATTGGTTATCTGAATCGCAATAAACCGGCGGCACCTTCCCTGAAGGATCGCGCGGTACTGAATTCGACATATCACAGAGGTTAAGATTATGAAGGTTTGGCCTGTCAAACATAGCCCGTTACTGCGTCAGCCTGAGCATTTTATTGCCAGGGATGAACTGAAATCACTGATTGAAAAGGTGACGCACAATCTGGTGAACATCCACGATAAAACCGGCGAATTTTTGCTGCGGCTGGACGACGGGCGCGTGATCGACACCAAAGGCTGGGCGGGATGGGAGTGGACGCACGGCGTGGGCTTATACGGCATCTGGCAGTATTACTGCCAGACCGGTGACAGCCACATGCGTGACATCATCGACGGCTGGTTTGCCGACCGCTTTGCCGAAGGCGCGACCACCAAAAACGTCAATACGATGGCCCCGTTCCTGACTCTGGCGTACCGCTTTGAGGAGACGCAAAATGCCACCTATTTGCCATGGCTGGAGAGCTGGGCAGAGTGGGCGATGAACGACATGCCGCGCACGGCGCACGGCGGCATGCAGCACATCACCCTGGCGGAAGAGAATCATCAGCAAATGTGGGACGACACGCTGATGATGACTGTCCTGCCGCTGGCGAAAATAGGCAAATTGCTCAATCGCCCGGAGTATGTGGAAGAGGCGGTGTATCAGTTCCTGCTGCACGTTCAGAACCTGATGGATCGCGAAACCGGGCTGTGGTTCCACGGATGGAACTACGACGGGCAGCACAATTTTGCCAAAGCCCGCTGGGCGCGCGGCAATAGCTGGCTGACTATTGTCATCCCGGACTTCCTTGAGCTGGTGGATTTGCCGGAGAACAACGCGGTGCGCCGTTATCTGGTGCAGGTTCTGAATGCGCAAATCGCCGCGCTGGCGCAATGTCAGGATGAGAGCGGCCTGTGGCATACGCTGCTTGACGATCCCAAGTCGTATCTGGAAGCATCCGCCACGGCAGGCTTTGCCTACGGGATCTTAAAAGCGGTGCGCAAGCGTTACGTTGGTGCGGAATACGCTGCAGTGGCGGAGAAAGCGATTCGGGGAATTGTGAACAATATTTCGCCGGAAGGGGAGTTGCTACAAACGTCGTTTGGCACGGGGATGGGCAGCGATCTGGAGTTTTATCGCCAGATCCCGCTGACCTCGATGCCGTACGGTCAGGCGATGGCGATTTTGTGTCTGACGGAGTATTTGCGTAAATACTTCTGATAATAAAAAACCCGGCAATTGCCGGGTTTTTTATTTCTGTATTACATACGCTCTACGGTTTCGATCCCGAGGGTATCCAGCCCCAGCTTCAGCGTCTTCGCGGTCAGCTGCGCCAGTTTCAGACGGCTGTTGCGGATCGCTTCGCTTTCGGCGGAGAGGATAGGGCAGTGTTCGTAGAAGCCAGAGAACAGGCCCGCCAGATCGTACAGGTACGCACACATGACGTGCGGCGTGCCTTCACGGGCAACCACCGCCAGCGTCTCTTCAAACTGCAGCAGACGGGCAGCCAGCTGCGCTTCGCGGTCTTCATTGATCACCACGGTAGCATTCGCCAGCGCGCTTTCATCAATGTCGGCTTTACGGAACACAGACAGCACACGGGTATAGGCATACTGCATGTACGGCGCCGTGTTGCCTTCGAAGGCCAGCATGTTGTCCCAGTCGAAGATGTAATCGGTGGTACGGTTTTTGGACAGATCCGCGTATTTCACCGCGCCGATACCGACGGCGGTCGCCAGTTTTTCCAGCTCGTCGGCTGGCATATCCGGGTTCTTCTCGGCCACCAGACGGCGCGCGCGTTCCAGCGCTTCATCCAGCAGATCGGAGAGTTTAACGGTACCCCCGGCGCGGGTTTTGAACGGCTTGCCGTCTTTACCCAGCATCATGCCGAACATGTGGTGTTCAAGCGGAACCGAATCCGGCACATAACCGGCTTTACGCACGATGGTCCACGCCTGCATCAGGTGCTGGTGCTGACGGGAATCGATGTAGTACAGCACGCGATCCGCATGCAGCGTTTCGTAACGGTATTTCGCACAGGCGATATCCGTCGTGGTGTAGAGATAGCCGCCATCCTTTTTCTGGATGATCACGCCCATCGGTTCGCCTTCCTTGTTTTTATACTCATCAAGGAACACAACCGTTGCGCCTTCGCTCTCGACCGCCAGATTTTTGGCTTTCAGATCGGCCACGATGCCCGGCAGCATGGGGTTATAAAGGCTTTCGCCCATCACGTCGTCGCGGGTCAGGGTGACGTTCAGACGGTCATAGGTGATCTGGTTTTGGGACATCGTGATGTCAACCAGCTTGCGCCACATTTCGCGGAAGTAGGCGTCGCCGCCCTGGAGTTTCACCACATAGCTACGTGCGCGCTCGGCGAAAGCTTCATCTTCGTCGTAATGTTTTTTGGCTTCACGGTAGAAACCTTCCAGGTCTGCCAGCGCCATTTCGCCCGCATTTTCCTGCTGCTGCTTTTCAAGATAGGCAATCAGCATTCCGAACTGGGTACCCCAGTCGCCAACGTGGTTCGCGCGAATCACTTTATGGCCCAGGAACTCCAGGGTGCGCACAGCGGCATCGCCGATGATGGTGGAGCGCAGGTGACCGACGTGCATCTCTTTTGCCACGTTTGGCGCAGAGTAATCGACAACGATGGTTTGCGCTTGCGGCTGAGTCACACCCAGACGGTCAGATTTCAGCGCCGCGTCAATGTGACCCGCGAGGAAGGCCGGATCGAGGAAAATGTTGATAAAGCCTGGACCTGCAATCTCAACCTTGTTGGCAATGCCGTTGAGATCCAGATGAGTCAGTACCAGCTCAGCGAGTTGTCGCGGCGGCATGCCCAGTTTTTTAGCCACTGCCATCACGCCATTAGCCTGATAGTCGCCAAACTGTACTTTTGCTGACTGACGAACCTGCGGTTCGCAATCCGCAGGCGCACCTGCGGCAATCAGTGCCTGACTGACTTTTTCGGAGAGAAGAGCCTGAATATTCACCTGGATACCTTACTTTTTTGCTGCGGGGGAGTTGCAACCCGCACCAGTTTGAGAATTTAGGGCCGGAGTATACTGCAAATGCCCTCTGGCGTCAGCATTGCGCAGGCTGAAGAGCGCTCAGAAAACAGGCGATGAAATAGTGCATAAGCATGCAGCAGGAAAATCGTGAAATCTGCGGTTGGTTGCAGGCATCCAACAGAGTAAATTAGCGGCTTTGCGACAGGATAAGAGAACCGCTGATGACGAACTGGCACTCCATTGATGAACTGCATGATATTTCCGCAGATTTACCGCGTTTCACCCAGGCGTTCACAGAACTTGCCACCCGTCTGGGGCTGGATATTGCCCCGCTCGACGCTGATCACATTTCCCTGCGCTGCCATCAGAATGCGACGGCGGAGCGCTGGCGTCGTGGATTTGAGCAGTGCGGTGAGCTGCTGTCAGAAAACGTGATCAACGGGCGTCCCATTTGTCTGTTTAAACTCCATCAGCCGGTCTGCGTGGCGCACTGGCAGTTCAGCGTGGTCGAATTACCCTGGCCGGGCGAAAAACGTTATCCGATTGAGGGCTGGGAGCACATCGAAATCGTGCTGCCGGGCGATCCGGAAACCCTGAATGCGCGCGCACTGGCGCTGTTGTCTGACGACGGCCTGAGCCAGCCGGGTATTTTCGTGAAAACCAGCTCACCTAAAGGGGAGCGCGAGCGTCTGCCAAACCCAACGCTGGCGGTCACCGACGGTAAAGTGACGGTAAAATTTCACCCCTGGACGATCGAGCAAATTGTGGCCAGCGAAGAGTAAGCCGCAAAAGAGTGTGAACTCACGCTAAGTCCGCCCTCTGGCGGCATGGCATGATGGTCTATTACCGTGGATTTTAGGAGGAAGTGTGGCGCTACTGGAGATCTGTTGTTACAGCATGGAGTGTGCTGTGACTGCGCAACAAAACGGGGCCGATCGCGTTGAACTGTGCGCGGCACCGAAAGAGGGCGGATTAACCCCGTCATACGGTGTGCTGAAGTCTGTTCGCGAGGCGGTGACGATCCCCGTTCATCCCATCATTCGCCCACGCGGCGGTGATTTTTGTTATTCTGCGGGTGAGTTTGACGCCATGCTGGAAGACGTCGTCCGGGTACGCGAGCTGGGCTTCCCAGGTCTGGTGATCGGTTTGCTTGATGAAGACGCAAATGTCGATATGCCGCGTATGCGCCAGATTATGGCGGCTGCAAAAGGGATGGCGGTGACTTTCCATCGCGCGTTTGATATGTGCAAAGACCCCATTCAAGCTTTTGAAAATTTAGCAGAATTAGGCGTTGCACGTATCCTGACATCCGGCCAGCAAGCAACGGCGGAAAAAGGACTGCAATTAATTATGGAACTAAAAGGGCATTCCGGTGTTCCAATAATAATGGCAGGTGCTGGTGTTCGAGCCAGCAATCTGAAAACGTTTTTAAACGCAGGGGTAGAAGAGCTTCACAGCTCAGCAGGCAAGTGGACGCCTTCGCCTATGCGATATCGCAATACAGGATTGTCAATGTCGACAGATGCAGAAGCGGATGAGTACTCCCGCTACAGCGTAGATGGAGAGTCGGTTGCGGTAATGAAATCCATGATTGACCAGTTTCACGTGTAGCAACGATTTTTACCGCGCATCATGTCGCCCAATATGATGCTTGCTTGTACCAGGCCCCTGCAATTTCAACAGGGGCCTTTTTTTCACTTTTATATTTTAAGCCCAGCGGCGTTGCCGGGCCTTGAACTGTGTCTTGAGGAAAGGTAGTGCACCTGTTTCGCCAGGGACATTACGGCTTCGTTGCGATCAAGACTGCACGCATCGGCGCGGGATACCCTTCGATGGTTTTGCTGCTGTCGTTCGGGTCGAGGAATTCTGCCAGCGACTCGGTGGTCAGCCATTCTGTGCGACGCTGCTCTTCGGTGGAGGTCACGCATACATCCACAATGCGGATATCGACAAAGCCACACTTCGCCAGCCAGTTCTTCAGCGCCAGCGCGGAGGGAATGAAATAGACGTTACGCATCTGCGCGTAACGATCGCCCGGCACCAGTACCGCGTTTTCGTCACCCTCGATCACCAGCGTCTCCAGCACCAGTTCGCCACCGCTGACCAGCTGATCTTTCAGCTGCCACAGATGCTCCAGCGGCGAGCGGCGGTGATACAGCACGCCCATCGAGAAGACGGTATCAAACGCGTTCAGGGCAGGGAGTTGCTCAATGCCCAGCGGCAGAACGTGTGCGCGCTGATCGTTGCCCAGCAATTTGCGCACCGCTTCAAACTGGCACAGAAACAGCTGCATCGGATCGATACCGACCGCCAGATGTGCCCCGGCGCCAATCATGCGCCACAGGTGATAGCCACTCCCGCAGCCCACATCCAGAATAGTGCGACCGGTCAAATCAGACAGATGGGGCAGAACGCGATCCCACTTCCAGTCAGAACGCCATTCGGTATTAATGTTCAGACCATAAAGAGAGAAGGGGCCTTTACGCCATGGCATCAGATTGCGCATCAGCTTTTCAAGACGCAGCAGCTGTCCTTCGCTCAATGGCTCGGCGCTTTCAGCCGTCACGCTGTGCAGCAGATCCAGTTTGTAGGGCGTCATGTCCGGCAAAAACTCAACGGCATTGCTCCACTGCTTAAACTGACCGTGCAGGGAGTCGCGCTGCCAGGCGGCCACCTGCGCGGGCAGGGTTTCCAGCCAGTGGGAGAGATGGTTTTTGGCGATAAGCTGGTAGAAATTACTGAAGTCGATCATGCGCTGTCCCCTTTCAGTGCCACCAGGGAACCAAAGTTAAAGCACTGGAACCACAGCTCGCTGTGCTCAAAACCGGCGTTATGCAGGCGCGCTTTATGTGCTTCGACGGAGTCGGTGAGCATTACATTTTCCAGCATGCTGCGCTTTTGACTGATTTCCAGCTCGCTGTAGCCGTTAGCGCGTTTAAAGTCGTGATGCATGTTAAACAGCAGCTCGCCGACCTTCGCGTCTTCAAAACTGAATTTTTCCGACAACACCAGCGCGCCGCCGGGATTCAGCCCCTTGTAAATTTTGTCCAGCAACAACTGGCGATCTTCGGGCACCAGGAACTGCAGGGTAAAATTCAGAACCACCATGGAGGCATTTTCGATCTCGATATCGCGAATATCGCCTTCGATGACGTCAACGGGTGTGGGCGCTTTATAAGCATCAAGATGACGACGGCAGCGTTCTACCATCGCGGGGGAGTTATCGACGGCAATGATTTTGCAGCCTTCGTGATGCACATTACGGCGAACGGACAGCGTCGCGGCGCCCAGTGAACAACCCAGGTCATAAACCTGCGTACCGGGTTGAACGAAGCGTTCAGCCAGCATGCCGATCATAGAGATAATATTGGAATAACCTGGAACAGAGCGCTGGATCATATCCGGGAAGACTTCGGCTACCCGTTCATCAAAGGTCCAGTCGCCCAGACTGGCGATAGGCGCGGAAAAAAGCGTGTCGCGATCAGACATAACGTAAAAATCCGGGAAAAATAAAGTGGCGTATTGTGCGCTAATGGAAAGAGAAAACCAACTCCCACGGCATATACCAGAGGTTAGCCAGCACCATCAGCAAAAGCGAACACCAGGTTGCGCTCATGCCGGAACGACGCCAGCGGAACAGGCGTTGGTGAAAACCGTAATAATGCATCAGGCGTCCGGCAATCAGCAGCAAGCCGCAGACGTGAACCATCCAGGTTTCCGCGCCGTCCATCTCCATTAACAGCAGCAGGATCAGTGCAATGGGGATATATTCCACCGCATTACCATGAATGCGGATGGCGCTTTGTAACTCTGAAAACCCACCGTCACCGTAAGAGACGCGGTACTGCATTCTCAGGCGCACAACATCAAACGAAAACTTAATCAGTAATAATGCACCTAACACCGCGTACAGTGCGCTGACCATACAAACTCCCTGTTTTTGGCAGATGGCACTTCTATGATAGGGGCTGATGTCAGAAAAGAGAAGATTGTTGTGGGATAGAAGGCGCAGGGCCGAGGGACGGAACCGCAGCCAGCAAGGCTTGCCAAAGAACATCGACCAGTTCAGGCGCCTGGGCGATATCCGGCGTATGCAGGAAAAGATAGGGGGTCGTCGTTTGCTCCCACTTTGGCAACGTTTGCAGCCACACGGCGAACATATCGCGATTTTGCTGCATGTTGTCGCTGCCGATAAACCGCACCATCGGATTATTCGACGTGACCACCGCATGCACCGGCACTTTCGGTTTTTTGCGCTGGGCATCGATTATGGCTTCGCTGTGCGGGACGGCGCTATGAACAGGGCGACTGTCGAGGATCACCCGATTCACACTGCGCGCATGCAGCCCACGATTGAGGGCTTTTTCCGCCTCGCCCTTGCTGAAAAATTCCGGATGACGGACTTCCACACCGTAGGTGAACTCACGCGGCAGGGCATCGAGAAAATGCCACAGCGCAGGCAGGTCGCGCGGGCCGAAGGTGGCCGGGAGTTGCAGCCAGTACTGACCGATGCGGTTGTCCAGCGGCGACATCCGCTCGAAAAACTCCTCGGTTAAATCCCCGCACTGGCGCAACGCCGCCTGGTGAGAAATGGTGGCCGGGAATTTAAAGCAAAAGCGGAAATCGTCGGTGGTCTGCTCGCGCCAGCGCGCGACGATTTCCGCACGGGGCAGGGCGTACAGCGTTGTATTGCCCTCCACGCAGTTAAAATGGCGGGCATACTCTTCAAGGCTGGTAATGCCAAGGCGCACCCATTTCGGGTGCGACCATTGGGGAAGACCCAGATAGATCATAACGCGTGTAAAATCTCGTCGGTGCTGCGCACGCGACCAATACGCGGGAAGATGTGGACCATGCTGCCCTGATGTTGATCCGCGGAAGCAGCACTGCATGCGTCTTCGGCAATGACCAGGTTAAAGCCCAGTTCCCATGCGTTACGCGCGGTGGATTCCACGCCGATGTTCGTGGAAATACCGCACAGGATAATGGTGTCGATCCCGCGACGGCGTAGCTGCAGCTCCAGATCGGTGCCGTAAAACGCGCCCCACTGGCGTTTGGTGACTTCGATATCGCTATCCTGTTTGCCAAGCGTTTCAGGGTAGGTCCACCAGTTTGCAGGCAGCGCGGCGGCAGGGGCTGTCGCATCCACAGGCTGTTTTAGCGCTTCGGCGAAGTCGGCTGACCAGCCAACGCGCACCATCACCACCGGCGATCCGCTGGCGCGACATTTATCCGCAAGACGGGCGCTGCGGCTGACCACATCTGCCGCGGTATGCGGGCCACCGGCGAACGGCAGGATACCTTCCTGTAAATCGATCACGACAAGCGCGGTTTTGGTGGCATCAAGTGTTAACATCGTTACTCCAGTCAAAAATTAGCGTCCGTTACACCTTACGATGATAAAGGCAGGTCAGATCGGACAATTTTGTTAATTTTTGTGAGAATGCGCAATAAGAGCGCAGCAATCGCGCGTCTGGCAAGCTTCTCTCTTATCGTACGGCGGAATTTCCAGTATAATAGCCGCCTTTTTTCATCCAGTTGTGACATACAGAAAGCTGCGACATAGTAGCCTGTAAATCAGGCGACATTTAGCCTGCGGCTAAATTAAGGGATATCTCATGCGTACAGAATATTGCGGGCAGTTGCGTCAGTCCCACGTTGGACAGCAGGTGACCCTGTGTGGTTGGGTCAACCGCCGTCGTGATCTTGGTAGCCTTATCTTCATCGATTTGCGTGACCGTGAAGGCATCGTGCAGGTGTTCTTCGATCCGGATCGTGCGGACGCGTTAAAGCTGGCCTCCGAACTGCGTAATGAGTTCTGCATCCAGGTCACCGGCACCGTGCGTGCGCGTGACGAAAAAAATATCAACGCCGATATGGCGACGGGTGCCATTGAAGTGCTGGCGTCCGACCTGACTATCATCAACCGTTCAGAATCGCTGCCGCTTGACTCCAACCACGTCAACACTGAAGAAGCGCGTCTGAAATATCGCTATCTGGATCTGCGTCGCCCGGAAATGGCTCAGCGCCTGAAAACCCGCGCCAAGATCACAAGCCTGGTGCGTCGTTTCATGGACGACCACGGTTTCCTCGATATCGAAACCCCGATGCTGACCAAAGCCACGCCGGAAGGCGCGCGCGATTACCTGGTTCCGTCTCGTGTACATAAAGGCAAATTCTACGCGCTGCCACAGTCTCCTCAGCTGTTCAAACAGCTGCTGATGATGTCTGGCTTCGATCGCTACTATCAGATCGTTAAATGCTTCCGCGACGAAGACCTGCGCGCTGACCGTCAGCCTGAATTCACCCAGATCGACGTCGAGACCTCCTTCATGACCGCACCTCAGGTGCGCGAAATTATGGAAGCGCTGGTTCGTGGTCTGTGGCAGGACGTGAAGGGCGTGGATCTGGGCGAGTTCCCGATCATGACCTTCGCAGAAGCAGAACGCCGCTACGGTTCTGATAAACCAGATCTGCGTAACCCGATGGAGCTGGTGGACGTCGCGGACCTGCTGAAAGCGGTTGAGTTTGCGGTCTTCTCTGGCCCGGCTAACGATCCGAAAGGCCGTGTGGCTGCCCTGCGTGTTCCAGGTGGCGCACAGCTCAGCCGTAAACAAATTGATGACTACGGCAATTTCGTGAAAATCTACGGTGCGAAAGGCCTGGCTTATATTAAAGTCACCGAACGTGCGAAAGGCATCGAAGGCATCACCAGCCCTGTTGCGAAATTCCTGAACGCTGAGATCGTAGAAGCAATCCTTGAGCGCACCGGCGCGCAGGATGGCGACATGATCTTCTTCGGCGCAGACAACAAAAAAGTGGTGGCCGATGCGCTGGGCGCACTGCGTCTCAAACTGGGTAAAGACCTGAACCTGACTGACGAAGCCAAATGGGCTCCGCTGTGGGTGATCGACTTCCCAATGTTTGAAGATGATGGTGAAGGCGGCCTGACGGCGATGCACCACCCGTTCACCGCACCGAAAGACATGACGGCGAGCGAGCTGAATGCGGCACCGGAAGACGCAGTGGCCAACGCCTACGATATGGTGATCAACGGCTACGAAGTGGGCGGCGGTTCCGTACGTATCCACAGCGGCGAAATGCAGCAGACCGTATTCGGCATTCTGGGCATTAACGAGCAAGAGCAGCGCGAGAAGTTCGGCTTCCTGCTGGATGCCCTGAAGTACGGCACTCCACCGCACGCAGGCCTGGCGTTTGGTCTGGATCGTCTGACCATGCTGCTGACCGGTACTGATAACATCCGTGATGTGATTGCCTTCCCGAAAACCACCGCCGCTGCGTGTCTGATGACCGAAGCGCCAAGCTTTGCTAACCCGGCCTCTCTGTCTGAGCTGGGTATCGAAGTGGTGAAAAAGGAAGAGAAAAACTGATATGGCATATAAGCGTCCCGTTTCTGTTCTGGTGGTCATTTATGCAGAAGACACGAAGCGGGTGCTGATGTTGCAGCGTCGCGACGATCCCGATTTCTGGCAGTCGGTTACCGGCAGTCTGGAAGAGGGAGAAACCGCGTCGCAGGCCGCCGCGCGCGAAGTAAATGAAGAGGTCACCATTAATGTTGCTCAGGAGCAACTGACCCTGAAGGACTGTCAGCGTACGGTGGATTTTGAAATTTTTAGCCATTTACGTCATCGCTATGCGCCGGGAATTGAGCGCAATACGGAATCGTGGTTCTGTCTTGCGCTCCCCCATGAACGGCAGATCGAGTTCACCGAGCATTTGACCTACCGCTGGGTTGATGCGGCCGAAGCGGCTGCCTTAACCAAGTCGTGGAGCAACCGGCAGGCGATTGAAGAATTTGTAATTCATGCCGTCTGAATTGACGGTTTATTGGAGATATTTTTATGGCAGGTCATAGTAAGTGGGCCAACACCAAACACCGTAAAGCGGCACAGGATGCCAAACGCGGTAAAATTTTCACCAAAATCATTCGCGAGCTGGTTACTGCAGCCCGTCTGGGCGGCGGCGACGCGGGTTCTAACCCACGTCTGCGCGCAGCGATTGATAAAGCACTGTCAAACAACATGACGCGTGACACCCTGAACCGTGCAATCGCACGTGGCGTGGGCGGCGATGACGACGCGAACATGGAAACCATCATTTATGAAGGTTACGGCCCTGGTGGTACTGCGGTCATGGTTGAGTGTCTGTCCGACAACCGCAACCGTACCGTGGCTGAAGTGCGCCATGCGTTCACCAAAACCGGCGGCAACCTGGGTACTGACGGTTCCGTGGCATACCTGTTCAGCAAGAAAGGGGTGATCTCTTTCGAAGCGGGCGACGAAGACGCGATCATGGAAGCTGCGCTGGAAGCCGGTGCTGAAGACGTAGTGACCTTCGACGACGGTGCGATTGACGTTTATACCGCGTGGGAAGAGATGGGCGCAGTGCGTGATGCGCTGGAAGCTGCCGGTCTGAAAGCCGACAACGCTGAAGTGTCGATGATTCCATCGACCAAAGCAGACATGGATGCAGAAACTGCACCAAAACTGCTGCGTCTGATCGACATGCTCGAAGACTGCGATGACGTTCAGGAAGTTTATCATAACGGTGAGATCTCTGATGAGGTCGCAGCGACGCTCTAATGAGCGCGTTTGAACCTCTAACCGGAGACGCGTGATGTCGATTATTCTCGGTATAGACCCCGGCTCACGCATTACCGGTTACGGCGTTATCCGCCAGGTGGGTCGCCAGTTGACCTACCTGGGCAGCGGCTGTATTCGCACCAAAGTTGATGATTTGCCGTCGCGTCTGAAATTAATTTACGCAGGCGTGTCGGAAATCATTACCCAGTTTCAGCCCGACTTTTTTGCCATCGAGCAGGTCTTTATGGCGAAAAATGCTGACTCGGCGTTAAAACTGGGCCAGGCACGCGGCGTGGCGATTGTCGCGGCGGTGAACCAGGATTTACCGGTGTTCGAATACGCCGCGCGTCAGGTTAAACAGACGGTGGTGGGCATTGGTAGCGCGGAGAAAAGCCAGGTGCAGCACATGGTGCGGACCCTGCTTAAGCTCCCGGCAAACCCACAGGCGGATGCCGCCGATGCGCTGGCCATTGCGATAACGCACTGCCATGTGAGCCAAAACGCCATGCAGATGAGCGAATCGAGGCTCAATCTGGCGCGAGGTCGGTTACGATAATCACAAATCAGGCTGGATAAACATCCAGCCTTTTTTTATGATGGCGGAAGTTAATTTAGCATCTCACGCAGGAGCATCATGTGATTGGCAGACTCAGAGGCATCATCATTGAAAAACAACCCCCGTTAGTTCTGCTGGAAGCGGGAGGCGTGGGGTATGAAGTCCATATGCCGATGACCTGTTTCTATGAACTTCCGGAGTCCGGCAAAGAGGCGATTGTCTTTACCCAGTTCGTGGTGCGTGAAGATGCCCAGCTTCTGTATGGTTTTAATAATAAGCAGGAACGCATGCTGTTCCGCGAGCTGATTAAAACCAATGGCGTGGGGCCTAAGCTTGCGCTGGCGATTCTGTCCGGCATGTCGGCGCAACAGTTTGTGAATGCCGTTGAGCGCGAAGATCCCGCTGCGCTGGTCAAGCTGCCAGGCATCGGCAAAAAAACTGCAGAACGTCTGATTGTGGAAATGAAAGACCGCTTTAAAGGGCTGCACGGAGATCTGTTTACGCCGGCGTCCGATCTGGTGCTGACGTCACCGAACGGCCCGACGGATGACGACGCAGAGCAAGAAGCGGTGGCTGCGCTGGTGGCGCTGGGCTATAAACCACAGGAAGCCAGCCGGATGGTGAGTAAAATCGCCAAACCGGATGCCAGCAGTGAAACCCTGATTCGTGAAGCGCTCCGCGCGGCATTGTGAGGTAGAGGATGATTGAAGCAGACCGCCTGATTTCGGCAGCCAGCAATGTTCCAGAGGATGTGGTGGATCGCGCGATCCGCCCGAAACTGCTGGAGGAGTACATCGGCCAGCCGCAGGTTCGCTCACAGATGGAAATTTTTATCCAGGCGGCGAAACTGCGCGGGGATGCGCTCGATCATCTGCTGATTTTTGGCCCTCCTGGTCTCGGTAAAACGACGCTTGCCAATATCGTGGCGAATGAAATGGGCGTGAATCTGCGCACCACGTCAGGCCCGGTACTGGAGAAAGCGGGCGATCTGGCGGCGATGCTGACCAACCTCGAGCCGCACGACGTGCTGTTTATCGATGAGATCCACCGCCTGTCTCCGGTAGTGGAAGAGGTGCTTTATCCGGCGATGGAAGACTATCAGCTGGATATCATGATCGGTGAAGGCCCGGCCGCGCGCTCGATTAAAATCGATCTGCCGCCCTTTACCCTGATTGGCGCCACCACGCGTGCCGGGTCACTCACGTCACCCCTTCGCGATCGCTTCGGGATTGTGCAGCGCCTCGAGTTCTATCAGGTCGCCGATCTGCAATACATCGTTGGCCGCAGCGCGCGCTTTATGGGGCTTGAATTGAGCGATGAGGGAGCCTTTGAAGTGGCCAAGCGTTCGCGCGGTACGCCACGCATCGCCAACCGTCTGCTGCGCCGTGTGCGTGACTTTGCGGAAGTGAAGCACGATGGCACCATTTCACTGGATATCGCCTCGCAGGCGCTGGATATGCTTAACGTCGATGCTGAAGGTTTTGACTATATGGACCGCAAGCTGCTGCTCGCGATTCTGGATAAATTCTTTGGCGGGCCGGTTGGGCTGGATAACCTCGCCGCAGCGATTGGCGAAGAGCGCGAAACCATCGAGGACGTGCTGGAACCCTATCTGATTCAGCAGGGCTTTTTGCAACGCACGCCGCGCGGGCGAATGGCGACGGTACGAGCCTGGAATCACTTCGGGATAACACCCCCGGAAATGCCGTAGTACGCGACCGGGGTAAGTGCCGGATAGCGCCAGGTGTGATCCGGACTACAACGACTCAGGTGTCTCCCCGGTAAGCGCAGCGCGCCACCGGGGGAAATGTTCAGCTGGCCGGTTTCTTCATCATACTGAAGATAAACATCAGCGCCGCACACAGCACCACCGACGGGCCGGCTGGCGTGTCGTAAAACGCCGAGAAGGTGAGTCCACCGGTGACGGCAATGATGCCGACAACTACCGCCACCCCCGCCATCTGTTCAGGCGTACGGGCAAAACGGCGTGCAGTAGCGGCCGGGATAATCAGCAGTGAGGTGATAATCAGCGCACCCACAAACTTCATCGCCACCCCAATCGTCAACGCGGTCACCAGCATCAACAGCAGCTTCACGCGCTGTAATTTAACGCCATCGACAAAGGCCAAATCGGCACTGACGGTCATCGCCAGCAGATTGCGCCATTGCCACAGCAAAATACCGAGAACGATCACCACGCCAATGGCGATAGAGATCAGGTCTTCCGGCGTCACCGCCAGCAAATCGCCAAACAGATACGCCATCAAATCGACGCGAATGTTCGACATCAGGCTCACCACCACCAGGCCAAGCGACAGCGCGCTGTGCGCCATAATCCCGAGCAACGTATCTACCGCGAGGTGAGGGCGCTTCTCAAGCCAAACCAGACCGGCGGCAAGCAGCAGCGTCACGGCAATCACTGCGTAAAACGGGTTCACGTCGAGCAATAAGCCAAAGGCCACGCCCAGTAAGGAGGCGTGCGCCAGCGTATCGCCAAAATAGGACATTCTTCGCCAGACGACAAAAGAGCCCAGCGGACCCGCGGCGCAGGCAAGCATAACCCCGGCAAACCAGCCGGGTAATAACAGTTCAATCATGAGTGTCCATTTCCCCGACGCAGGACAATTCGTCCCTGTAAATCATGGCGATGATTATGGTTATGGCGATAAATGCCCAGCTGTTCTGCTCCACGAGAGCCGAACATAGAGATAAATTCCGGATGCATCGATACTACTTCAGGTGTGCCGGAGCAGCAGATATGGTGATTCAGACACAGCACTTCGTCGGTTTTCGCCATCACCAGATGCAGGTCATGCGAGACCATCAGAACGGCGCAGTCCAGCTCACGACGCAGCTGATCGATAAGATCGTACAGGGCGACCTGGCCGTTCACATCCACGCCCTGAGTCGGCTCATCGAGAACCAGCAGCTGTGGCTTGCTCAACAACGCGCGTGCCAGCAGAACGCGCTGGGTTTCACCACCGGAAAGTTTCTGCATAGGGGCTTCGACCAGATGGCCTGCCTGAACACGTTTCAGAGCGGGGAGAATATCGTCTTTACGCGTGCCTGGACGTAGTCGCAAGAAACGGCCTACCGTTAAGGGCAGCGTGGCGTCAAGATGTATTTTTTGCGGGACGTAGCCGATTCTTAACTTGTCGTCGCGCTTGATGACGCCTGCATCAGGTGCTACCAGCCCGAGAACCACCCGAACCAGCGTCGATTTGCCCGCGCCGTTTGGGCCGAGCAACGTTAAAATTTTGCCGGGTTTGAGGACCAGCGATACGTCAGAGAGGACGCGGCGCTGACCAAAAGATACCGAGATATTTTCAAGAGAAACTAAATTCGTCATGTCAATTTAAGCTTGCAGAAGTCAACGAATGTTATAATATCACATTCCACGCATTCATTACGATCATAAGTTGCATTATGTTACATAAAAATACGCTTCTTTTCGCAGCATTATCCGCTGGCCTTTGGGGTTCAGCAGCACAAGATGTTAACGCCGCCGTTGTCGCTTCGCTTAAACCACTGGGATTCATTGCTTCGGCCATCGCCGATGGTGTCACAGAAACCCAGGTTTTACTGCCTGACGGGGCATCTGAACACGACTATTCGTTGCGCCCATCTGATGTAAAACGCTTACAGAACGCGGACTTAGTGGTCTGGATTGGTCCAGAGATGGAAGCGTTCATGCAAAAATCCGCGAGTAAAGTTCCGCCGCAAAAACAGGTCACCATTGCCGAACTGGCAGGCGTGAAACCGCTGCTCATGAAAGGGGCTGACGACGACGATCACGAAAGTGACCATGACCATGCCAATAGCGAAAAAGGTGACGACCATCACCATCATGGCGAGTACAACATGCATCTTTGGCTCTCGCCAGAGATAGCGCGGCTCTCAGCGGTTGCAATCCATGACAAATTAGTGGAACTTATGCCGCAAAGTCGAGCCAAACTAGACGCCAACCTGAAGGATTTTGAGGCACAATTAGCCGCAACCGATAAGCAGGTAGGTAACGAGCTGGCACCGTTGAAAGGTAAAGGGTATTTCGTTTTTCATGATGCCTATGGCTACTATGAAAAACACTACGGGCTGACCCCGCTGGGTCACTTCACCGTCAACCCGGAAATTCAACCCGGTGCGCAGCGTTTACATGAAATCAGAACACAGTTGGTTGAGCAAAAAGCGACATGCGTTTTTGCTGAGCCACAGTTCAGGCCAGCGGTCGTTGAAGCCGTGGCCAGGGGAACGTCCGTGCGTATGGGAACCCTGGACCCGCTTGGAACCAATATTCAGTTGAGCAAGGCGAGTTATTCGCAGTTCCTCAGCCAATTGGCGAACCAGTATTCGAGCTGCCTGAAAGGAGATTAACGAGGAAGTGAACACGTGCAACAGATAGCCCGCTCTGTCGCCCTGGCATTTAATAATCTGCCTCGACCCCACCGCGTTATGCTGGGGTCCCTTACAGTTCTTACCTTAGCGGTCGCCGTCTGGCGGCCCTATGTGTATCACCCACATTCAGCCCCCATCATTAAAACCATCGAACTGGAAAAGAGTGAAATCCGCTCCTTGCTGCCCGATGCCAGCGAACCTATCGATCAGGCCGCTCAGGAAGACGAAGCGATTCCTCAGGATGAGCTGGATGACAAAACCGCCAATGAGGCGGGTATTCACGAATACGTTGTCTCCACGGGCGATACGCTGAGCAGCGTGCTTAATCAGTATGGTATTGAGATGGGGGATATCAGCCAGCTCGCCGCATCAGACAAAGAGCTTCGTAACCTCAAGATTGGTCAACAGCTGTCCTGGACGCTTACCAACGATGGCGATTTGCAACGTCTGACCTGGGAAGTCTCCCGTCGCGAAACCCGTACCTACGATCGTACCGAAAACGGTTTCAAGATGACCAGCGAAATGCAGCAGGGCGACTGGGTTAACAATGTGCTGAAAGGCAAGGTTGGCGCCAGCTTTGTCGCCAGCGCGCGCGACGCGGGTTTGACCAGCGGCGAAATCAGCTCAGTCATCAAAGCCATGCAGTGGCAGATGGACTTCCGCAAACTGAAAAAAGGCGACGAATTCTCGATCCTGATGTCCCGCGAAATGCTGGACGGCAAGCGTGAGCAAAGCCAACTGATGGGCGTGCGTTTGCGCTCCGAAGGCAAAGATTACTACGCCATCCGCGCGGAAGACGGCAAGTTCTACGACCGCAACGGTACGGGCCTGGCGAAAGGATTCCTGCGCTTCCCGACGGCGAAACAGTTCCGCGTTTCATCGAACTTTAACCCGCGTCGTCTGAACCCGGTCACTGGCCGTGTCGCGCCGCACCGTGGCGTTGACTTTGCGATGCCGCAGGGCACGCCAGTGCTCTCTGTCGGTGACGGTGAAGTGGTCATTGCAAAACGCAGCGGCGCGGCAGGGTACTACGTTGCCGTTCGTCACGGTCGCACCTATACCACCCGCTACATGCACCTGCGTAAGCTGCTGGTTCAGCCGGGGCAGAAAGTGAAGCGTGGCGATCGCATTGCACTTTCTGGCAACACCGGGCGTTCCACCGGCCCGCATCTGCACTACGAAGTGTGGATTAACCAGCAGGCGGTGAACCCGTTGACGGCGAAACTGCCGCGTACCGAAGGTCTGACCGGCAAAGATCGCACCGATTATCTGGCCCAGGTCAAAGAGGTCATGCCGCAACTGCGCTTCGACTAGATTTTTGTCATCTAAAAGCCGGTGCAGAGATGCGCCGGCTTTTTCTTTTGTGCGATACACTCTGCCTCGCTACACTATCTCAAGATTATTTTTTGCTTCACCAGACCCTGGAACCCGCATGGAAACCCAAAAAAACAACAGTGAATACATTCCCGAGTTTGAGAAATCTTTTCGCCATCCGCGTAACTGGGGCGCCTGGCTGGGTGTCTACGCATTTGCGGGCCTTGCGCTTCTTCCGGCATCTTTTCGCGATCCGGTCCTCGGTAAAATTGGCCTGATTGCCGGGCGACTCGGCAAAAGTGCGCGCCGCCGTGCGCAGATCAATCTGTTCTACTGTTTTCCGGAAAAAAGCGACGCGGAACGTGAAGCGATTATCGACGCTATGTTTACCACCGCACCCCAGGCAATGGCGATGATGGGCGAGCTGGCGCTACGCGGGCCAGAGAAGGTCAAAAATCGCGTGGACTGGAAAGGGCTGGAGATTATCGATGAGATGCGTCGCAACAACGAGAAAGTCATTTTTCTCGTGCCGCACGGCTGGGGCGTAGATATTCCGGCGATGCTGATGGCGTCGCAAGGCCAGAAGATGGCGGCCATGTTCCATAATCAGGGCAATAAAATCTTCGACTACGTCTGGAACACCGTCCGCCGCCGTTTTGGTGGCCGTCTGCATGCGCGTAACGACGGTATCAAACCTTTTATTAAGTCAGTTCGCGAAGGCTACTGGGGCTATTACCTGCCGGATCAGGACCACGGTGCCGAGCACAGTGAATTCGTGGATTTCTTTGCGACTTACAAAGCGACGCTACCTGCGATTGGCCGCCTGATGAAAGTCTGCCGCGCCCGCGTCGTTCCGCTGTTTCCGATTTACGATGGCAAAACCCATCGTCTGACCATCGAAGTACGTCCACCAATGGACGATCTGCTGGAAGCCGACGATCACACCATCGCGCGCCGCATGAACGAAGAGGTCGAAATCCTCGTCGGACCGCACGCCGAGCAGTACACCTGGATTCTGAAACTGCTCAAAACCCGCAAGCCCGGCGAGAAAGAGCCGTATAAGCGAAAAGAGTTGTTCCCGAAGAGATAATTTTTGCTACCCATCAGATAACGTTCGGTTTACGCGTACAGGAGGAGTCTTTCTGTACGCGTTGTTACGTCAGTGAGTAGCTCTGGGTTTTCCATTCTCACCATTGGCCGTAAGGGTAGGTTTTAGCTTTAATCAAAAGAGAGAAAAACAGGCAGAGCAAGAAGAGGAAAAAACTGTCGGGAGCGAATCCCCCGACAGTATGGCGTGAATGCAGTTACTCGACAGTCATCACACGCGTGGTGTTCGTTGAGCCGATGGTGCTCATCACATCGCCCTGGGTGACGATCACGATGTCACCAGAGACCAGATAGCCTTTATCGCGCAGCAGATTGACGGCATCGTTGGCGGCTGCAACGCCGTCGTTGGTGCTGTCGAAGTACACCGGCGTCACGCCACGATACAGGGCTGTCAGGTTCAGAGTGCGCTCATGACGCGACATAGCGAAGATTGGCAGGCCGGAGCTGATACGGGATGTCATCAGCGCGGTACGGCCAGATTCGGTCATGGTGATGATCGCGGTAACACCTTTGAGGTGGTTCGCCGCATACATGGCAGACATGGAAATCGCTTCTTCCACGTTATCGAACTGAATGTCCAGACGATGTTTAGAGACGTTAATGCTTGGGATCTTCTCAGCGCCCAGACACACGCGCGCCATCGCCGCGACGGTTTCAGCAGGATATTGGCCCGCTGCCGTTTCAGCAGAGAGCATTACCGCATCGGTACCGTCCAGCACGGCGTTTGCCACGTCCATCACTTCCGCACGGGTTGGCATTGGGTTGGTGATCATCGACTCCATCATCTGGGTCGCGGTAATCACCGAGCGGTTCAGTTGACGTGCACGACGGATCAGCGCTTTCTGAATGCCGACCAGTTCCGGGTCACCGATTTCAACGCCCAGATCGCCACGGGCAACCATCACCACATCTGACGCGAGAATCACATCGTCCATCGCTTCCTGGCTGCAGACGGCCTCTGCACGCTCAACTTTCGCGACAATGCTCGCGTCACAGCCTGCATCGCGCGCCAGACGGCGAGCGTAGTTCAGGTCTTCGCCGCAGCGCGGGAAGGAGACAGCCAGATAGTCGACGCCAATCTGCGCGGCAGTGATGATGTCAGCTTTGTCTTTTTCGGTCAGGGCTTCAGCGGAGAGGCCACCGCCAAGTTTATTGATGCCTTTATTGTTGGAGAGCGGGCCGCCAACGGTCACTTCGGTGAACACTTTCATGCCCTGAACTTCAAGCACTTTCAGCTGCACGCGACCATCATCAAGTAACAGGATATCGCCCGTTACCACGTCAGCAGGCAGACCTTTATAGTCGATACCCACTCGCTCTTTATCGCCTTCGCCTTTACCCAGGTTGGCGTCGAGGAGGAATTTATCACCGATGTTAAGGAAAACTTTGCCTTCTTTAAACGTCGAGACGCGGATCTTAGGACCCTGCAGGTCGCCGAGGATAGCCACGTGACGTCCCAGTTTTGCCGCGATCTCACGGACCTTGTCTGCACGTAATTTGTGATCTTCTGGCGTCCCGTGAGAGAAGTTCATGCGTACCACGTTGGCGCCCGCGGCGATAATTTTCTCGAGGTTATTATCGCGGTCAGTTGCCGGACCTAAGGTGGTAACGATCTTGGTTCTGCGAAGCCTTCTGGACATGTAATACTCCGTTGACTGAAACAACTTTGGTGTTGCGTGAACATAGATTCGGTGCTGTGTAGAAATTACCGAATACCGAAAAAAGTAACAACCTTATAACAACATTTAGGGTACATCGCCCTTAATGAGCAATTCTTTATCAAAACGCGATTCCTTGAGCGCTTCTTTGACACGCTTCAAGTTATCTCTGAATTTCGCGCCACGACGCAGCGTAAAACCCGTGGCCAGCACGTCGATGACGGTTAATTGCGCAAGCCGCGACACCATCGGCATATACATGTCGGTATCTTCCGGCACATCCAGTGTGATTGCGAGCGTTGATTCTCGCGCCAGCGGCGTGCCCGCGGTGGTGATCGCGATCACCATGGCATCGTTTTCACGCGCCAGCTGCGCCAGTTCCACCAGGCTTTTGGTCCGACCGGTGTGAGAGATCAGCACTACCACGTCATCTTCGTTACAATTCATACAGCTCATGCGTTGCAGCACTATGTCATCAGAGTAGATGACCGGGACATTGAAGCGGAAAAATTTGTTCATCGCATCATGGGCAACTGCAGCGGAAGAGCCCAGCCCGAAGAAGGCGATTTTTTTCGCCTGGGTGAGCAAATCGACGGCGCGATTGAGTGATGCTTTATCAAGCGATTGCCGCACATGGTCGAGCGTCGCCATTGCCGATTCAAAAATTTTGCCGGTATACGCCTCTACGCTGTCATCTTCATCGACATTACGATTTACATAGGGCGTGCCGTTTGCCAGACTCTGGGCCAGATGCAGTTTAAAATCGGGAAAACCGCGCGTCTCAAGACTGCGACAGAACCGGTTGACGGTAGGTTCACTGACCCCCGACTCCTGCGCCAGAGCGGCGATGCTGGAATGGATGGCCTGAGTGGGCGAGGCGAGAATTACTTCAGCCACTTTACGCTCGGATTTGCTAAGGTGTTCCAGTTGAAACTGGATTTTTTCCAGCATGTTCATGATGACAAGACACTCATGGGTGGAAGCGATTTCATAAATTGATGAAATCGTGATTCGAATTAGGAAGAATATACCCCTCTGACCTGGTCAAAGGGTAATGAACAACAGCAAATGTTGTTGTTTTTTTTCATTACTTGATCGCGGTCGGGTTTTGGCAACGACCCGGCGGCACAAAGAATCAACGAATTTGTGGTCATTGCTGTCACTGAAGCGTGCAATCATCGAAAAATCGCGTTATCGCACGCGACGTTAAGCGCTAATGGTTTCGGGAATGACGTAAAAGCAGTACAGTGCATTGTAATAAAATTACAACGATATTCTGGCAAAAGCACCAGGATATCCAACTGAGGAGAATGACATGGCGGTAACGCAAACAGCCCAGGCATGTGACCTGGTCATTTTCGGCGCGAAAGGCGATCTTGCACGCCGTAAATTGCTGCCTTCCCTGTATCAACTGGAAAAAGCAGGCCAGATCCACCCGGACACTCGCATCCTGGGTGTGGGCCGCGCTGACTGGGATAAAGACGGCTACACCAAAGTGGTGCGTGAAGCGCTCGAAACATTCATGAAAGAGAAAATTGATGAAAGTTTGTGGGATGCGCTGAGCGGTCGTCTTGATTTCTGCAACCTGGATGTTAACGACACCTCTGCGTTTGGTCGTCTCGGCGAGATGCTGGACCAGAAAAACCGTGTGACCATTAACTATTTCGCGATGCCGCCAAGCACCTTCGGCGCCATCTGTAAGGGCCTGGGCGAAGCCAAACTCAACGCCAAACCGGCGCGCGTAGTGATGGAAAAACCGCTGGGCACTTCGCTTGCGACCTCCCGTGAAATCAACGACCAGGTGGGCGAATACTTCGAAGAGTGCCAGGTCTACCGTATCGACCACTATCTCGGTAAAGAGACAGTACTGAACCTGCTGGCGCTGCGTTTCGCGAACTCCCTGTTTGCCAACAACTGGGACAACCGCACCATCGATCACGTGGAAATTACCGTGGCCGAGGAAGTGGGCATCGAAGGCCGCTGGGGTTACTTTGACCAGGCCGGTCAGATGCGCGACATGATCCAGAACCACCTGCTGCAAATTCTCTGCATGATCGCCATGTCTCCGCCGTCTGACCTCTCAGCAGATAACATTCGCGACGAGAAAGTGAAAGTGCTGAAATCTCTGCGCCGTATCGATCGCTCGAATGTGCGTGAGAAAACCGTCCGCGGTCAGTACACCTCCGGTTTCGCGCAGGGCAAAAAAGTCCCTGGCTATCTGGAAGAAGAGGGCGCGAACAAGTCCACTAACACCGAGACTTTCGTGGCGATCCGTGTCGATATTGACAACTGGCGCTGGGCGGGTGTGCCGTTCTATCTGCGCACCGGTAAACGTCTGCCGACCAAATGCTCTGAAGTTGTGGTCTATTTCAAGAACCCGGAACTGAACCTGTTTAAAGAGTCCTGGCAGGAGCTGCCGCAGAACAAGTTGACGATCCGTCTGCAGCCTGATGAGGGCGTGGATATTCAGGTGCTGAATAAAGTGCCGGGCCTGGATCACAAACACAACCTGCAAACCACCAAACTGGATCTGAGCTACTCCGAAACCTTCAACGAAACGCACCTGGCCGATGCTTACGAGCGTCTGCTGCTGGAAACCATGCGTGGGATTCAGGCGCTATTCGTGCGCCGCGACGAAGTGGAAGAAGCCTGGAAGTGGGTCGACTCCATTACTGAAGCCTGGGCTGCCGATCAGGATGCGCCAAAACCGTATCAGGCAGGTACCTGGGGACCGGTTGCGTCCGTGGCGATGATCACCCGCGACGGCCGTTCCTGGAACGAGTTCGAGTAAACCGGAAGCTAATCCAAACGGGTTATTTTACCGGTAACATGATCTAACACAGATTGTGGCACAATTTTTAATCATTTAAGCTCCACGTGGATTCACCCGTGGAGCTTTTTTTATTACACTGGCTGAAGCGATTTTGCCCCCGAGCTACGGACTGCAAGCGTTTCAGCCTTGTTAATACAAGCGATTCATCTTGTTAACTCCCGAGCCTGGACAGATAAATTAGAGGAGCTTTTATGAATCCTGTATTGTTACGCGTAACACAACGCATTGTTGAGCGCTCAAAAGAGACACGTTCTGCCTACCTCGCCCGCATCCAGCAGGCGAAGACCGACACGGTACATCGTTCGCAGCTCGCCTGCGGTAACCTGGCCCACGGTTTCGCCGCCTGCCAGCCGGACGATAAAGCCTCGCTGAAAAGCATGCTGCGTAACAATATTGCGATCATCACCTCCTACAACGACATGCTCTCCGCACACCAGCCGTACGAACACTACCCGGAAATTATTCGCAAAGCGCTGCACAGCGCTAACGCGGTCGGGCAGGTGGCGGGTGGCGTGCCCGCCATGTGCGACGGCGTAACCCAGGGCCAGGATGGAATGGAACTCTCTCTGCTGAGCCGCGAAGTGATCGCCATGTCTGCGGCCGTAGGCCTGTCCCATAACATGTTTGACGGCGCCCTGTACCTCGGCGTGTGTGACAAAATTGTCCCGGGCCTGGCGATGGCTGCGCTCTCCTTTGGTCATCTGCCTGCGATTTTTGTGCCATCAGGCCCAATGGCGAGCGGTCTGCCAAATAAAGAAAAAGTCCGTATCCGCCAGCTGTATGCCGAAGGCAAAGTGGATCGTATTGCCCTGCTGGAAGCCGAAGCCGCGTCGTACCACGCCGCGGGAACCTGTACGTTCTACGGCACCGCCAACACCAACCAGATGGTGGTGGAATTCATGGGCATGCAGCTTCCGGGTTCCTCTTTCGTACAGCCAGATGCTCCGCTGCGCCAGGCGCTGACCGAAGCCGCTGCGCGTCAGGTCACGCGTTTGACCGGCAACGGCAACGAGTGGATGCCGCTCGGCAAAATGGTGGATGAAAAAGTGGTGGTAAACGGGATTGTCGCCCTGCTGGCAACCGGCGGCTCAACTAACCACACCATGCACCTGGTGGCGATGGCACGCGCGGCCGGTATTCTGATTAACTGGGATGATTTCTCTGAGCTGTCTGAAATTGTGCCGCTGATGGCGCGTCTCTATCCGAACGGCCCGGCGGATATCAACCACTTCCAGGCGGCGGGCGGTGTGCCTGTGCTTATCCGCGAGCTGCTGAAAGGCGGCCTGCTGCACGAAGATGTCAACACCGTAGCCGGTTTTGGCCTGCAGCGTTATACCCTGGAGCCATGGCTGAACGACGGCCAGCTCGACTGGCGCGAAGGCGCGCAGAGTTCTCTCGACGCACAGGTTATCGCCACGTTTGCGAAACCATTCTCACATCATGGCGGCACCAAAGTGCTGAGCGGCAACCTGGGTCGCGCGGTGATGAAAACCTCCGCTGTGCCTGTTGAAAACCAGATTGTAGAAGCCCCTGCGGTGATTTTTGAAAGCCAGCACGACGTGCTGCCCGCGTTCGAGGCTGGCCTGCTGGACAAAGACTGCGTCGTCGTGGTTCGTCATCAGGGACCAAAAGCGAACGGCATGCCAGAATTACATAAACTTATGCCACCACTTGGTGTATTATTGGACCGCTGTTTCAAAATTGCGTTAGTCACCGATGGACGACTCTCTGGCGCATCAGGTAAAGTGCCATCAGCGATTCACGTCACCCCCGAAGCCTATGACGGTGGGTTACTGGCGAAAGTACGCGATGGCGATATCATCCGCGTCAATGGCCAGACAGGCGAGCTGACCCTGCTGGTGGATGAAGCCGAACTGGAAGCCCGTAAGCCGCATATTCCTGACCTGAGCGCGTCGCGTGTGGGAACAGGGCGCGAAATGTTCAGTGCACTGCGCGAGAAACTCTCCGGTGCTGAGCAGGGCGCAACCTGTATTACGTTTTAAGACGACAAGAATTATCGATCTGGCGAGAGAAAAACACTGATGAAAAACTGGAAAACAAGTGCAGAAGCAATCCTGACAACTGGCCCGGTAGTGCCGGTTATCGTGGTGAACAAACTGGAGCACGCTGTCCCAATGGCGAAAGCGCTGGTTGCAGGTGGTGTTCGTGTGCTGGAAGTGACGCTGCGTACCGCCTGCGCGATGGACGCGATCCGCGCTATCGCAAAAGAAGTGCCGGAAGCGATTATCGGTGCCGGTACAGTGCTCAACCCGCAGCAACTGGCGGAAGTGACTGAAGCAGGCGCGCAGTTTGCAATCAGCCCAGGCCTGACTGAGCCACTGCTGAAAGCGGCAACCGAAGGCACCATTCCGTTAATCCCGGGTATCAGCACCGTGTCTGAACTGATGCTGGGTATGGATTACGGCCTGAAAGAGTTCAAATTCTTCCCGGCTGAAGCTAACGGCGGCACCAAAGCTCTGCAGGCGATTGCAGGTCCGTTCTCTCAGGTGCGTTTCTGCCCGACTGGCGGCATCTCTCCGGCGAACTACCGTGACTACCTGGCACTGAAAAGCGTGCTGTGTATCGGTGGTTCGTGGCTGGTTCCGGCCGATGCGCTGGAAGCGGGCGACTGGGATCGCATTACTAAGCTGGCGCGCGAAGCTGTGGAAGGCGCGAAGTAATTTTTTGCCGTGGCGGGTGTGAACCCGCCCGACAAAACCGAAAATACTGGCCGGGCAAACACGCGTTGCCCGGCTTTTTTTATGCTTTCACACTCACGGCTTGCGCCGCATTGACCGCTCGCTCAACCGCTGTTTCCACGCTATCGCCGGTGGCTAACGCCACGCCCAGGCGACGAGTTCCGTCGATTTCGGGTTTACCAAACAGACGCAGCTGCAGACCCGCGCCGACGGCGGCCTCCACATTACCAAACGTGACATTCTGGCTGGTCAGCCGCGGCAAGATCACCGCAGAGGCCGCCGGGCCATACTGACGAATTCCGCCCACCGGCAGCCCCAGAAACGCGCGAACGTGCAGGGCGAACTCCGAGAGATCCTGGGAAATCAGCGTCACCATCCCGGTGTCGTGAGGACGCGGAGAGACTTCGCTGAAAATCACCTCATCGCCGCAGACGAACAGTTCCACGCCAAACAGACCGTAACCGCCCAGCGCCAGCACCACTTTGCGGGCAATCTCCTGCGCGCGCTCCAGCGCCAGCGCGCTCATCTGCTGCGGCTGCCAGGATTCACGGTAATCGCCGTCTTCCTGACGATGGCCAATGGGATCGCAGAAGTGAACACCGTCAACGGCGCTGACTGTCAGCAGGGTGATTTCGAAATCAAACTTCACGACGCCTTCGACGATGACGCGCCCGGCGCCCGCGCGGCCACCCTGTTGGGCATAATCCCACGCCTTATCAAGCGTGGTTTCGTCGCGGATAAAGCTCTGGCCTTTACCGGAGGAGCTCATCACCGGCTTAATGATGCACGGGTAGCCAATTTGTTCGACGGCTTGCAGGAAATCCGCTTTTCCATCGGCAAAACGATAGCTGGAAGTCGGTAGCGCCAGCTCTTCGGCTGCCAGGCGACGAATGCCTTCGCGGTTCATGGTCAGTTTGGCTGCGCGGGCACAAGGCACCACACGCTGACCTTCCTGCTCAAGGGCAATAAGCGTGTCGGTGGCAATCGCTTCGATTTCCGGGACCACAAAGTCAGGTTTTTCCTGTGCAATCAGCGCGCGAAGTGCGTCGCCATCGAGCATATTGATGACATGCGCGCGGTGCGCGACGTGCATCGCCGGTGCATCCGCATAACGATCGACGGCAATCACTTCAATGCCGAGACGCTGGCACTCAATGGCCACTTCTTTTCCCAGCTCGCCAGAACCCAGAAGCATGACGCGCGTCGCGGATGGACGCAAAGCAGTTCCTAAAAGAGTCATCATATCCCCCCCTAAAAAAGTTGCGCGCAGTATAAACGAAAACGTTTGCGTCTGTCTTCCACCAGGCGCAGATGTCCTGAGCGCAGGGGGAAATTTGCGCTTCTTTAGTACGGGCAGACATTTCCTGACATCGCCTCGCATAGGCTGTAACCATAACGAACCGTAGAGTGAGGAATATTATGTCAGGCTGGTTGAATCAACTGCAGTCCATGTTAGGTCAGAAAGCGTCGTCGTCCAGTGAGCAAGGACTGAGCAAGCTGCTGGTGCCGGGGGCGCTCGGCGGGCTGGCGGGTCTGCTGGTCGCCAATAAATCCTCCCGCAAACTGCTGGCGAAATACGGCACCGGCGCACTGCTGGCGGGCGGCGGGGCAATCGCCGGAACGGTTTTGTGGAACAAGTACAAAGACAGAGTACGCACTGCCCATCAGGACGAGCCGCAGTTTGGTCAACAGGCCTCGTCGCTGGATGTGCGCACTGAACGGCTGATCCTGGCGCTGGTGTTTGCCGCCAAAAGTGACGGTCATATCGACGATAATGAACGCGCCGCCATCGAACAGCAGATGCGGGAAGCGGGCGTTGAGGCGCAGGGACGGGCGCTGGTGGCGCAGGCGATTGAACAACCGCTCGACCCGATGCGTCTGGCGCAGAGCGTGAAAAACGAGGAAGAGGCGCTGGAGCTCTATTTCCTGAGCTGTGCGGCCATCGATATCGATCACTTTATGGAGCGCAGCTATTTGAACGCGCTCGGCGACGCGCTGAAAATTCCGCAGGACGTACGCGACGGGATTGAGCAGGATATTAAGCAGCAAAAACAGGCATTACCGGGCTAGTAATATTTGGCGGTTGTCACGTTTCGCTTGCATCGTGCGTGTGTTTTGCCACCCTTATAGGGTGTAAAACCAAAAAGAAAAACTGACATGCTGCCAAAAGCCCTACGCATTCCCAAAGCGATCATCACCCATGGTGATACGCGCATCGATAATTACTACTGGCTGCGGGACGACGATCGCTCGCAGCCGGAAGTGCTTGATTACCTGCATCAGGAAAATGATTACGGCCGAAAGGTGATGTCTTCACAGCAGGCGCTTCAGGACAGCCTGCTCGGTGAAATGGTGGCGCGCGTGCCACAGCGCGATATTTCCGCCCCCTGGACTAAAAACGGCTACCGCTATCGCCATCTCTACGAGCCGGGCAGTGAGTATGCGATTTACCAGCGTCAGTCGGTGCTGAGCGCCGAATGGGATGAGTGGGAGACGCTGCTCGATGCCAATCAGCGCGCGGCGCACAGCGAGTTCTATACGCTCGGTGGGCTGGGCATTTCACCTGATAACACCATTATGGCGCTGGCGGAAGATTATCTGTCACGCCGCCAGTACGGTCTGCGGTTTCGTAATCTGGAAAGCGGAAACTGGTATCCGGAAATGCTGGATAACGTCTCGTCTGATTTCGTCTGGGCGAACGACTCCGAAACTGTCTATTACGTTAAAAAGCACGCCTCAACGCTGCTGCCTTATCAGGTCTGGCGGCACACGGTGGGCACATCTTCAGGCAACGATGAGCTGGTGTACGAGGAAAAAGACGAGACTTTCTACGTCAGCCTGCATAAAACCACTTCGCGCCACTATGTGATTATCTCCCTGGCCAGTGCGACAACCACCGAAGTCCTGCTGCTGGACGCCGAACTGCCCGACGCGCAGCCGCTCTGTTTCCTGCCGCGCCGTAAAGACCACGAGTACAGCCTCGACCATTTCCAGCATACCTTCTACCTGCGCTCTAACCGCGAGGGCAAAAACTTTGGCCTGTATAAAACCAAAGTGCGCGATGAACGCAAATGGGAAGTGCTGATCCCGGCGCGCGAGCAGGTGATGCTCGAAGGTTTCACCCTGTTTACCGACTGGCTGGTGGTGGAAGAGCGCCAGCGCGGGCTGACCAGTATTCGCCAGATCAACCGCAAAACCCGCGAAGTGGTGGGCATAGCCTTTGACGATCCGGCGTATGTCACCTGGATTGGCTACAACCCGGAGCCGGAGTCGTCGCGGCTGCGCTACGGCTATTCGTCGATGACCACTCCCGACACGCTGTTTGAACTCGATATGAATACCGGGCAGCGGCGCGTGCTGAAACAGGCTGAAGTGGCCGGTTTCGATGCCAGCTGCTATCGCAGCGAACACCTGTGGATCACTGCGCGCGACGGCGTGGAAGTCCCGGTGTCGCTGGTGTATCACAAAGATCATTTTCACAAGAGTAAAAATCCGCTGCTGGTGTACGGTTATGGCTCGTACGGCGCCAGCATGGACGCGGATTTCAGCAGCAGCAGGCTGAGCCTGCTCGACAGGGGATTTATCTTCGCCATTGCCCATGTGCGCGGCGGCGGCGAGCTGGGGCAGCACTGGTACGAAGAGGGGAAATTCCTGAAGAAGAAAAATACCTTTAACGACTATCTCGACGTGTGCGACGGGCTGATTGCGCAGGGTTACGGCGATCCGCACCTGTGCTTTGGCATGGGCGGCAGCGCAGGCGGCATGCTGATGGGGGCGGTCATTAACCAGCGTCCCGAGCTGTTTAAAGGCATCGTCGCGCAGGTACCGTTTGTCGACGTCGTCACGACCATGCTCGACGAATCCATTCCGTTAACCACCGGTGAATTTGAAGAGTGGGGCAATCCGCAGGACGAAACCTATTACCGCTACATGAAGGAATACAGCCCCTACGACAACGTCGAAGAGAAAGCCTATCCGCACATGCTGGTGACGACGGGCCTGCATGATTCGCAGGTGCAGTACTGGGAACCGGCAAAATGGGTGGCAAAACTGCGGGAGCTGAAAACGGACGATAATCTGCTGCTGCTGTGTACGGATATGGATTCCGGCCACGGGGGGAAATCGGGGCGATTTAAATCTTATGAAGGGGTGGCGTTGGAATATGCCTTTCTGATTGGCCTGGCGCAGGAGACGCTGCCAGGCCATGTTGCGACAGATTAAGCGTCGTCAAGGTAGTGACGAAGCGTAAGGCGCAGCTCCGGGCTCATGCGGTCAAGGTTATTGTATAACCAGCGCAGATAGCCCGGATCGCGCTCAGCCACTTCGGACACCGGTTTGCCGCGGTATTTACCAAAGGTAAACGTGGTCAGCAGCGCCGGACGGCCGGTAATGGTCGCCATATCATCCGGCGTCCAGCCGGTGGTATTCATGATATCAATGAGCAACGCCGCCGTGATATAGCAGTCATACAGGGCACGGTGGTGGTGCAACCCTTCTGGCGTTTTCACACTGAGCTTACGGGATTTATACAACGCCATATTGCTGTATTTAATCCCCGGCCACGCCCGACGCGCCAGTTTCATGGTGCAAATCCACTCGCCTGGCATCTCCGGCAGCACGCGCCGGTCGAAACTGGCGTTATGTGCCACGTACCACTGGCTGCCGAAATAGTTCGGGATGACATCCTCAATCCAGGGTTTGTCGGCCACCATCGATTCTGTGATGCGGTGGATAGCCATCGCCTGCGCGCTGATAGGGCGGTCAGGCCGAACCAGATGGCTCATGGGGTTGACGATCTGTCCGTCAATAACGTCAACAGACGCCACCTCTACAATCCCGCCCTGAAGGTCACAGGTTTCGGTGTCGATTACACGCAGCATGGCTCACTCCTGGCCGTAAAAACGTTAGCGTAATGGAATGATATCACCTTGCCAACCCTGCTTACCCCATGTTCCGGTTAATAACAGCTCGCCCCGATCCGCGCGAACAATGAGCTGGCCGCTCGAATCCCACAGCGCGCTGTGCCCGTCTGAATTCGCCATCAGTACCGTGATCGCATATCTATGAGCAAAGCGTTGCAGGCGGTCGATGGCGTCTCGCCAGCGCGTTTCGCCTACCGCCTGGCTGCAGGTATACAGCGCAGCCAGCGGATCGATATTCAGCAGCTCCGTTTTCCCCTCAACAATCGTCAGCTGCGGATCGCCGGGGATCAGGCACGCGCCGCTGCCCTGCGGGTAACGCATGGGCTGGCGTTGATTAGGGCAAAAGAGCGCCAGACCTTTCTTACGTGCGCCGTCGGTCTCAAAAGTAATACCTGCAATCACCGTGATCGCCAGGGCATGCGCGGCGTCAACTAGTGGCTGCAGGGCCTGCTCGCTGGGCGGTTCGGGTAAGGTGGTGTTATCTGTGGCAGGGCCGGTCAGTGAAAGCTCAGGGAAAACCAGCAGATTGCACTGCTGGCGGGCAGCAGCGTCGATAAAGCGAAGATGATGCTGCACGTGGGCATCGATGCAGTTATGCCGGGAGGCATACTGCGCGGCGGCAATATTCCATTGGGACATCGTGACTTCCTTATACACTAGTCGCAGGGTTATTGAATATACACCTGAATACTTCAGGGTTTTCTTATCCTGCCATAATCCATGTAAGGAAATGTAACGACGCGCCGGGTTTACTTAACTTTAGGTTCGTACGGCAAACGCGAAAGGGTCACGGATTTCAGGCGATGGGCGATCAAGCGCTCGCGAAACCAGTCGCGCAGATGAGGGGGCTGTTCGCGCTCAACCACTTCGGCGATCACCGGCATGTTATAGCGCTCTTTAAATGCCACGCCCGCAGCGGCGAGATCGACATTCACTTTGTCCATCTCATCCTGGGGGAGGGTAGCCAGATTAATGTTCATTGCCTTCTCCTGTTTATGCGGCGCCAACGTTACCGCGGTTACCCTGCGTTGACAAGCCTGCGCAGGATCGTCCTCGACTCCGATATTATACAGCGTTATCCTCTGTCATATAGACATAACCAAAAGGAATGATTGATATGGTATTCACCGCATCCCGCGCGGCTTGCGCTCTGGCATTTCTGCTTTCCGTCGCAACGGCTCCTGCTGCACTGGCTCATGCCCACCTGAAACATCAGTACCCGGCCGCCGATGCGGCGGTGACGGCTGCGCCGCAAGCGTTGACGCTCAATTTCTCGGAAGGCATCGAACCGAAATTCAGCGGCGTGTCGATCACCGGCGATAAACAGCAGATCGTTAAAACCGGTGTCGTGAAGCGCGCAGAGAATGACAATACCCAGCTGATTGTCCCCCTCGAACAGGCATTAACGCCGGGGACCTATTCCGTGGACTGGCATGTGGTCTCGGTCGACGGCCACAAAACCAAAGGCAGCTATCACTTTAGCGTGAAATAACATGCTGGCGTTCAGTTACGTCGCCCTGCGCTTTGTCCATTTTGCGGCGCTGATGCTGATTTTTGGCAATGCGTTTTACAGCGCGTGGCTGGCTCCCTTTTCCCTGCAACGGCTGATGACGCGCCGCTTCCAGTGGCAGCAAAAGATCGCGGCGCTGGTGAGTTTGGCGACGGCGCTGCTGATGCTGGCTGTACAGGGCGGGCTGATGGGCGACGGCTGGGGTGATGTTATCCAGCCGCAGATCTGGCACGCAGTGGCCAGCACCCGCTTTGGCGGCGTCTGGCTGTGGCAAATCGTCTTTGCGGTCCTGACCGCTTGCGCGGCGTGGATCGCACCTGCGAAAAGCGCGCGTCTGCTGCTGTTGCTTGCTATCGGCCAGTTTATTTTGCTGGCGGGAGTCGGCCATGCGGCGATGCGTGATGGAGTTGCGGGGATCGTGCAGCGACTGAACCACGCGATCCATCTGCTCAGCGCAGCCACCTGGGTGGGCGCATTACTGCCACTCGTCTTTTGTATGCGGCTGGCGAAAGGGCGCTGGCGCGTTCCGGCTATCTATACCATGATGCGTTTTTCCCGCGTGGGACATTATGCCGTGGCGGGCGTGATCCTGACCGGGGTCATCAATATGCTGCTGATCCTCGGGCTGAACTGGCCGTGGCGTACGGAATACGGGCAACTGCTGTTGTTGAAATGTGCGCTGGTGGCGATGATGGTGGTAATTGCGCTGCTGAATCGGTATTTTCTGGTGCCACGATTTCGTCCTGAATCGGGGCGCGAACAACAATTCTTTATCTGGATGACACAGGCTGAGGTGGTTCTGGGCGCGCTGGTGCTGGCAATCGTCAGTCTTTTCGCGACCTGGGAGCCTTTCTGACAAGGTTTAAAACGTATGAAAAAAACAGTCCTTTCTCTCGTATTGCTGGCGTGCGCCGGTTCCGCGTTTGCCGCCCCGCAGGTGATTACCGTGAGTCGCTTCGAGGTGGGTAAAGACAAATGGGCCTTTAACCGTGAAGAGGTGATGCTGACCTGCCGTCCGGGCCATGCGCTGTATGCCATCAACCCGAGCACGCTGGTGCAGTATCCGCTGAATGACGTCGCCGAGAAGCAGGTCGCCAGCGGCAAAAGCAACGGTCAGCCTATCAGTATCATCCAGATTGACGACCCGCAAAACCCGAGTCAGAAGATGAGTCTTGCACCCTTTATCGAGCGAGCTGAGACGCTCTGCTAGTCTCTGCTTTCCAATAAAAAAAAACCGCAGTCTTCTTACAGGAAGTACTGCGGTTTTTTCGTTTCAGGATGCTCGAACGTGAAATTTTCCGGCCACTTTTGCTGCGGACTGGAAAACCTGGCGTCGTCATCTATTCTTAAAGTGTCAGGCGACTTGAGCCTGCATTAATGCCAACTTTTAGCGCACGGCTCTCTCCCAAGAGCCATTTCCCTGGACCGAATACAGGAATCGTATTCGGTCTCTTTTTATCTGCATGAAAGTAAAAGTCTTTTCCTGCTCTCACTCATGACAGATGAGGAACGTCCTGCGCCTCTGATTTAACCATACCACAATCAGACGGGCGAAAGTCCAGCGCTTTTTGGCGGTTTTGTTAAATTTTTGTGCGAAGGCGAACGCCTCCACCCAGATTAAAAGCGAGCGTTAATCGCATCGGCAATTTCATCCAGCAGGCCAAAACGGCGGCGATATTCTGCGCGTTTTTTGCTGGCAATCTCTTCCAGAGATTTACGCTCCATCTGCAGCGGCAACTGCCAGCGGAAGCTGGAGACTTTCTGCCCGTCGATGGAGGCCCAGAATTCGTCGTAGCTGGCGTGGAAATGGCGGCCTTTGCTCAGGCGATAGCGCAGGGCGCGGAAGACGTGCCCTTCGTCGCTGACGCCGTAAATGGATTTTATATCGCTATGAGCGGCGAGGTTAAAAATGACCTCCATCAGCACCCGTTTCGGGAACAGGCCGTGGCAGGCGCGGGTCGCTTTCTTGATCGTTTCACGCGTCACTCCGCGACGTGGACCTTGCAATCCGCCAATGACCAGCGCCGAATGCTCGCCCTCAGGAACCACGCTGAAGGTCAGGCTTGCCAGCAGGGTGTCCTCTTCATCACGCAGCCACAGCGTGCTTTCACCTTCGCGCTCCGCTTTGCTGGCGGATGAGGCATAAACGCTGTAGCGCGCGTCATCTTTGGCCTGGAAGTGAACCACCGGCTGAGCCACCGGATGAGTGAACGCATTGGCCAGACGGGTATCCGGCAGGGCATCGATCCACTCATAGTGGCGGACGATCGCCTCGGCACGCTGATTCGCATTTATCCCGCGCGTAAGGTACTGACGATGGGTTTTGCTCGGCAGGGTGACCTGCGCTGCCAGCAAACGGTCAAAATCGGCGCGATGAGCCAGCGCACTTAGCATGCGGTTTGTCGAAGACCAGAACAGCAGTGAGCGCAGAAAGAACTTAATCCGATAATCGCGCTTTCTCCAGATTGGGCCAGGGATAAGCTGACCCGTTGTCAGAGAGGAAATAATATTGGCAGGCTGTGCCTCTGGCACATCAATTTGCAGGCTGGTGTTCGACACGATGGTGACCTCTTTAGAATTCTGATTCTATTCTAAGGGCCAGGATGTAACGATTTAAGAGTTGCTAAACCTTTATTTCGGCTTCGTTTAATTTCGATTGAAGTTAGCAACATTATGACGCCAGATCCTGAAAATCGGGTATTCGCTATACTTCTTTATGGAGGGGCTATGTACCAAATACTTGATGGTCAACAATGGCGTCATATCTGGGTCGTGAGCGACATTCATGGTTGCTACCACCCGCTTATGGATGAATTAAAACAGCGCCATTTTAATCCCTATGAGGATTTACTTATTTCGGTGGGCGACCTGATCGATCGCGGGCCGGAGAGCGTTAAATCTCTGCAACTTATACGCGAAAAATGGTTTCGCGCGGTGCGGGGGAACCATGAGCAAATGGCGATTGACGCGCTCAGTAATAACGATTTTGCTCTCTGGACCCTCAATGGAGGTATATGGTTTTCCCGTCTGACGAATCCGCAAAAATTAGAGGCCATTACATTGCTCGATGCGTCCCGGCAATTACCGCTTATTATTGAAATAATCTGCACCCGCGGGATAAATGTGGTGGCTCATGCCGATTACCCAGCGGACATCTATCTGCGCGGTAAGCCCGTTAATCAGCACCGTGTGCTGTGGGATCGCTCGCGGTTAACGGGCCTGATGGCGGGCAAAGGTGAAGGGATTAGCGGCGCGGATCATTTCTGGTTTGGACACACGCCGCTTGCGAAGCGCTGTGATTTCGACAATCTGCACTATATCGACACCGGCGCCGTGTTTGGCGGCACGCTGACGCTCGCCCAGCTCCAGTAGCTAAAAGTCACTGTACTCCTGGGCCGGTGTCCAGAAGCTATCGATAAACTCCTCGACAGGGTAACAACCGCCGTGACGAATTCGCTGCTCTTTTTTCGAGGCAACACACTGCATCTCGGTGTTGTAGACATCAATCACGATGTCGTCGCAGCCGCCGTCCAGGTAACAAACAAACAGTACCAGTGCGAACATCTCATCCTCTGAATCTGGCTTCCGAATGGTTAGTGTAGGGGAGGATTTGTCGCAGGGGAAATCGAGGGGCATAAATAACCCGCCTTCGGGCGGGTTCTATTGGCATCAGGCAAGGCGCATGACCCAGGCATCGGACTGCTGATCGTAATGTTCACGGTATAGCACGGAATGTTCGCCATCCAGGATAGCCGGAATGCTGGTGTCAGCGTCCCAGGCATCAAGCTGCATACATAAATCGGGATCGGATTTACAGGGAATGGTTAACGTTCGATCGCCTTGATTATCGCCGCGCAATTCTGCATCGTCGATCTCAAAAGCGCCAATACGCACGCTGGTTTTCGTCATAATGCTCTCCGCAGGTTTGCTGAAAATCTGGTACGACCAGTGTTGTCGCCCATTTTTCAGCGTAGTGCAGGAGAGCAAAAGTGCCAGTGAAAATGTGCTGTTTTTTATTCGCTGAGATCGTTACCGGTAAACAGGCGACCATCACGAACCAGTTCACGCGGGTAGCTGTTCTTCAGGCGTGAGCCGACTTTCTTCGCCAGACCCAGCGGGAAACCCTGGTAAGTGACGATCATTTCGTCAGCCGGTGGCGTCTGTTCCGGGTAGACGTCGCGGCCGCGATACCACTCTTCTGCCTCTTTGTGGGTCAGTGCAAATGTATTGTCGCTACCGGCGAGGGCGATAACGGCCTCATGCTGCCAGCGATAGCCTTTGTTATGCACTTCGGCCAGACGCATGCCGATACGGGAGAAGCGCACTTTGCCAATCAGCGGTTCGATCTCGACCGGGAAGAGCCAGATCTCTTTGTCGCGCTGCCACAGGCGAAGGTTTTCATCCCAGTGAAGGCCAACGTTTTGTGCCGCTTCGGTAATCTGCGCGGTTTCACGGCCCTTTAACGGGGCGAATGGGAAATTGCCAACTTTAAATTTAGGTGCCGGTAAGGCGTCGATCGCCGCTGTTTTACGCAGTCGCGCGACGAAGAACCCTTCGCAGTCGAAAATCTGCGGGAACACGTGCAGGAAACCTTCGGGAGTCAGCGCCGCTTTGGCACCCTCGAAAAGCGCATCCAGTGGCAGGAATTCGACGGCCTGCGGATACTGCTCTCTAAGCCACAGACATACGGATTCGTTTTCATCGCGGTTCAGGGTGCAGGTGGAGTAAATTAGCGTTCCACCCGGGCGCAGAGCGTGAAAGGCGCTGTCAATCAGCTCGCGCTGGGTGGCGGCGATCTCAAGATTGCTGGCGACAGACCAGTTTTTAAGCGCATCGGGATCTTTACGCACCACGCCTTCGCCCGAGCACGGGGCGTCCAGCAGGATGGCATCGAAAGATTCTGGCACGGCGGCACCAAAGACGCGGCCATCGAAGTGGGTCAGGGCGACGTTGCTGATCCCACAGCGGCTGATATTCGCATGCAGAACTTTAACCCTGCTCGCCGAAAACTCATTGGCGAGAATTGCGCCCTGATTGCCCATGCGGGCGGCGATCTGTGTGGTTTTAGACCCTGGTGCGGCGGCCACGTCCATCAGGCGCAGCGGCTGATTTTCGTCGGCAAACAGCGCGGCAACGGGCAGCATGGAGCTTGCTTCCTGAATATAAAACAGCCCGCTTAAATGTTCGGCGGTGCTTCCCAGCGGCAGGGCATCTTCGTCATCACGCTCAATCCAGAATCCTTCCGCACACCAGGGCACCGGCGTGAGTTGCCAGCGGTAGGGCGAAACCAGTGCCAGGAAATCGGCCACGCTGATTTTAAGCGTATTGACGCGGATGCTGCGACGCAGCGGACGCTGGCAGGCGGCGATAAAATCATCCATTGAGAGATGAGCGGGAAGTGCCTCGCGCATTTGCGCCAGGAATTCGTCAGGAAGAAAAGCAGAATGTTGAGCCACGGGCGTACCACAGGGAGTAGATAAGGCGCGCAGTGTACCATAAAGGCTCCGGTGCGTTGACACCGGAGCTGATGATTAACGTGGCAGCGCGGTGCCCCATTCACGCCACTCTTTCGGTTCGCTTTCGAGCAACAGGAAGTGTTTGCCCGGCTGCGCTTTCGGTGCGAGCGGTGTGCCTGGTGGAGTCGCAAAGGCGATCCCGCCGCGAATGAACTGATTAAAGGTCCCGGTTTTCACCACGCCGCCGGTCAGACCGAAATCGAGGGAGTATCCCGATGCCAGCCAGAAGACGGAGTTGTTGCGCACCAGATGCTGGTAGCGCTCGCTGATGCGCAGACCCACCATCACACGATCTGACAGGGTTCCCAGCGTCAGGCCGGTGACGGTACCCACTTCAATTCCACGGAACAGCACCGGCGTGCCGATACTCATTGAACCGGCTTCCGGGACTTCGACCACAATGCTCAGCCCGTCCAGATAACGCGAGTCAGTGATGGTCGCTTCCTGCAGCTCAAAGTCGCGGCGCACGTTTCCGTTACCCGGTTCGACGTTAATGTACGGCTGGAGAATGGTATCAAGATGTTCAACGCCGGCGGCAGAGATCTGCGGTGTCACTACCGAGAAGCGCGTGCCGTTGCGGGCAAAGTTTTGCATGTACTCCGGATACAGCACCGCAGTGGCCTGCACTTCGTTACGCGCGGTAATCAGGGTCAGCTTCTGGAGCTGCCCGATATCAATGCCCAGATAGCGAATCGGCATCCCTTCAGAGAGCTTGCCCGCATCAAAGGCGTGGAGCGTAATCTGGCCGCCCACTGCGCGCGCCGCCGTTTCTGATGGATAGAGAATGCGTTTATCGCCTTTACGCTGATTGGCCCCTGCGCCGCTTAAATTATCGAAGCTGATGGCACCGCGCAGCGCGCGGGAGAGGGGAGAGGCCTGCACGGTCAGGCCGCTGCCGTTAAGCTGCACTTTCGCGCCGCCTTCGGCCCAGAAGACGCTGTTGGCGGTCAGCAGATTGCGGTACTCCGGTTTAATATGCAGTTCGATATCAAACGCGTCGGCGCGTGGGCGCACGGTGATCACTTCGCCCACCTCAAACTTGCGGTACAGCACCACGGACCCGGCCTGCACGTCCGGCAGCGTGTCGGCGCGCAGGGTAAGGGTGGTGGTCGGCATATCGCTCAGGCTGTTTTCAATCGCTTTGTCCAGATTGGCGTACAGCGGATAGCTGTCACGCATCTCACCTTTCTGGCCAGGCAGAATACGAACGCCGCCGTTGATCCATTCGCTGGCGCTGGCCCCGAGGAACTCGACGCCGTCCAGCCCGACTTTAACGTCTAACCGGCTGTTAACCACAAATTTGCTGTCGCCGTGTACCAGATCCCGGTATTGCGGATCGATGGCGACGGAGAAGGTGACGCCTTTTTCCGTCAGCTTGCGTTCCAGAACCTGGCCGACCTGCACGCCGTGCAGAATCAGCGGCTGACCGGCTTCGATACCGTAGCTTTCAGGTGCCGTCAGGGTCAGTGTCATTACACCAGGTTTTTGCAGTAAGGCTTTATCGGCAGGGGCGATAACGAAATTGTTGTTAGGCTGGCCTTCCCCTGGGATCAACTCGAAGGTGCTGCCCGTCAGCAGGCTGCTGATGCTGGCGTCACTCAACGAGATTTTCGGGTTCCGCAGCTCGATGCGCGTTTTTTCACGCAGAAGGTCGACCACGCTCGGGTCCACCGTCATTTCGCCGGTCACGGAGCCGCCAGGGTTCAGCGTCAGTTTGGTGAGCTGGCCCACTTGCAATCCCTGATACATTAACGGCGTTGAACCGGCGTTCAGCCCTTTGGCGTCTGAGAGGGTCAGTTTGACAATGACGCCGCGCTGGCTGTGGGCCAGATCGGCGTACAGCCCGAAGTTATCATCGGCAGTGGCTGCATCAGAGTTCTCCGGTGAGTCGAAGGCGATAGCCCCATTAACCAGCGCCGCCAGGCTTTCGAGCTTCACTTTCGCGCCGCTGAAACTGACGTCGGCATCCACGCCTGACACATTCCAGAAGCGGCTGCCTTTTTTCACCAGACCGGTGAAGCGCCGCTCGATCAGCACGTCGATAGTCACGCCCTGTTTGTTGGGGTTAATGGCGTAGTCATACACGCGCCCAACCGGGATTTTTCGGAAGTAGACGATCGATCCGCTGTTGAGCGAGCCTAAGTCCGGCGAATGCAAGTGGATCATCAGATCGCCATTATTCAGCCGATATTTTGGCTGGGTGTCCAGCGCGGTGAAATGGTCCTGAGGCTCACCTTTACCGGGCATCATGCCGATATAGTTCCCGCCGACCAGCGCGTCCAGCCCGGAAACGCCCGCCAGAGAGGCTTTAGGTGTCACCAGCCAGAACTGCGTATCACTGCGCAGGGAATCTTGCATATCGGCTTTAATACTGGCGCGAACCTGAATTTTGTTCAGATCTTTGCCGAGCCGGATATCCTCGACGGTTCCCACTTCGACGCCCTGGAAGCGCACAGGGGTACGCCCTGCGACGATGCCGTCCGCCGTCTGGAAGTCAATGGTGATGGTATTGCCGCGATCCTGATAGCTCGTCCAGATCAGCCAGCCCGCAATCATCAATGCGATGACGGGCAGCAACCAGAATGGCGAAATGCGGCGTTTTGTTTTAATTCTCGCTTCAGTCGTCGAAGCGGGCGTTTCCTGACTCATGTGCATCCCAAAGTAAGCGGCTATCCAGCCATTCCACTGCAAGAATAGTCAATATCACCGCAGAGCCGAAATAAAAAGCCGCGGGTCCCATGGTAAAAGCGAGTAACTGATCGCGATTGATCAGCGACATCATCAACGAAATAACAAACAGATCGAGCATCGACCAGCGGCCAATCCAGGTCACAAACCGCAGTAACAGGATCCGCGTGCGTAACCCTTGCTCACACTTAAACTGAATGCTGATGAGCAAGGTGAACATAACCAGAACTTTGGTAAAGGGCACAAGGATACTGGCAATAAAGACCACTCCCGCCACGGCAAAGTTACTGCTCGCCAGTGACACAATCCCCGACATGATAGTGTCTTCCTGCCGCGCACCGTTAACGTAAATGATCGAAATCGGTAACAGGTTAGCGGGAAGCAACAGCACGATGGAGGCAATCAGTGCGGCCCAGCATTTTTGCAGGCTCTGCTTACGGCGCAGACGTAACGGAATGTGACAGCGCGGGCAGCGACCCCGTACGTCGGGCAGACCGGTAAAATGACAGCCGAGGCAGACGCGCAGACTGGGATCAGGCCGCGTCGCAGGGCGCTGAGGATAAAAGCGTTCCCAGAGTTGTTCCACATTCAGATGGATCAGCGTCATGATGCTCAGTAATACCAGCGCGACAAAGGCAAACAGGCCGATGCCGGGCTGTAAAAAAGCGTAGTCCTGTACCTTAATCGACGCCACGCCGATGCCGACCAGATAGATATCAAGCATCACCCACTCTTTGAGCTTCTCGAGCATCAGCAGCACCGGGCGGAGATTCATGCCCAGAATATTGCCAAACCAGAGATAAGCAATGGCGGCCACCAGCACTAACGGCGCGCCGACGGTGCAAAACAGCACCATTGCGCCGGTAAGCGGATCGCCCTGCTGGGTCATTTGCCAGATCCCCATCAGCAGGTTTGCGTCGATACGCACGCCGAGCAGGTACAATTTGAGCAGCGGTTCGCCCCAGGCGAAGGGCATCAGCAGGAGCATGGTGACGGCCATCGCCGCCAGACGGGTGAGAGACCAGTCGCGTCCATCGCGAATTTTAGCGTCGCAGCGCGGGCAATACGCACTCTGATGCGATTTCATCTTCGGCAACATAAAAAGCGTATCGCACTGCGGACAACGCTGATAATGTTCACGAGGCAGCGCATCGCTGACCGAGTGGACAGTGATCTTTTTTGCCGGCGTAATTCTTGGAGTATTGAGTGCCATCAGTCGCGCATTAAAGGATTAATTAACGTTATATTAACTCATCTTGGGATTCATCTTGAGAATGAGCGCATTTAATGTTTATTTTATTAGGCTATGCTCTCTTTTTTGTACGACAACCAAGTGATTGATTAATGAACAAAACAGAATTCTACGCGGATTTGAACCGCGATTTCCAGGCATTGATGACAGGTGAGACCAGTTTTTTAGCGACACTGGCCAACACCAGTGCGCTGCTGTTTGAGCGTCTGTCGGATGTGAACTGGGCTGGTTTCTACCTTCTGGAAGGGGAAACGCTGGTGCTCGGACCCTTCCAGGGCAAGCTTGCCTGCGTGCGGATCCCTGTGGGGCGTGGTGTATGTGGAACTGCGGTGGCGCAAAATCAGGTTCAGCGTGTTGAAGATGTGCATGCCTTCGACGGGCACATTGCGTGCGATTCGGCGAGTAACTCCGAAATCGTTCTGCCGCTGACCGTGAAAAATCAGATTATTGGCGTACTGGATATCGACAGCACGGTCTTTGGACGCTTTAGCGCCGAGGACGAACAAGGGCTGCGCGAACTGGTCGCTAATCTCGAAAACGTATTAAACGCGACCGATTATCAAAAATTCTTTGCGAGCGTCGCAGGATAATCAACGGATAACGTAGCATTTACTGATGGCGTCATTATAATGTCGCCTGTTCATGCCTGCGGCTAGTTGGCAACGTCCGTTGTAATCAGGAAATTTCATGGAAAATCAACCTAAGTTGAACAGTAGTAAAGAAGTCATTGCCTTTCTGGCTGAGCGTTTCCCACAGTGTTTCACTGCTGAAGGCGAAGCTCGTCCCCTGAAAATTGGTATTTTTCAGGATCTGGTAGCGCGCGTTGAGGGTGAGATGAATCTCAGCAAAACTCAACTGCGTTCTGCCTTACGTCTTTATACTTCAAGCTGGCGTTACCTTTACGGTATCAAGCTGGGCGCGACCCGTGTCGATCTCGACGGCAACCCTTGCGGTGAGCTGGACGAGCAGCACGTTGAGCACGCACGTAAGCAGCTTGAAGAGGCCAAAGCGCGTGTTCAGGCACAGCGTGCTGAGCAGCAGGCGAAAAAACGCGAAGCTGCTGCGTCAAATGGCCAAGAAGAAGCGCCTCGCCGTGAGCGTAAACCGCGTCCTGCTCCACGTCGTAGTGAGAACAGCGATCGCAAACCGCGTGCTGATAAACCAGCCGCTAAAGCACAGCGTGCGCCTCGCGAAGAACAACGCCACACTCCAGTTTCTGACATCAACGCCCTGAGCGTCGGTCAGGCTCTGAAGGTGAAAGCGGGTAACAATGCGATGGACGCCACCGTACTCGAAATCACCAAAGATGGCGTTCGTGTACAGCTGACTTCTGGTATGTCAATGATTGTACGCGCAGAACACCTGGTGTTCTGAAACGGAGGCCAAGCCTGGCATGAACACTCTTTTTAAGATCACCGCGCTGGCTGGCCTGTTTGCGATAACAGGCCACGCCTTCGCAGTGGACGATATAACGCGTGCGGATCAAATCCCGGTTTTAAAGGAAGAGACCCAGCACGCAACGGTCAGTGAGCGCGTCACTTCGCGCTTCACCCGTTCACATTATCGTCAGTTCGATCTCGATCAGGCCTTTTCGGCTAAGATTTTCGATCGGTATCTGAACCTGCTGGATTACAGCCACAACGTGCTGCTGGCCAGTGATATTGAACAGTTCGCAAAACGTAAAACCGACGTGGGCGATGAGCTGCGCAGCGGTAAACTCGACCTGTTCTACGATCTCTACAACCTATCCCAGAAGCGTCGTTTTGAACGTTATCAATACGCGCTGAAAGTGCTGGAACGTCCAATGGACTTTACCGGCAACGACAACTTTAATCTTGACCGCAGCAAAGCACCCTGGCCGAAAGATGAAGCCGAGTTGAATGCGCTGTGGGACGGCAAAGTGAAATTCGATGAGCTGAGCCTCAAACTCACCGGTAAAGATGAGAAAGAGATCCGCGAAACGCTGACCCGTCGTTACAAATCAGCCATTCGTCGTCTGGCACAGACCAACAGTGAAGACGTGTTCTCCCTGGCAATGACCGCCTTTGCTCACGAAATCGATCCGCATACTAACTACCTCTCCCCACGCAATACCGAACAATTCAACACTGAGATGAGCCTGTCTCTGGAAGGGATTGGTGCGGTGCTGCAAATGGATGAAGACTATACGGTCATCAACTCCATGGTGGCAGGCGGCCCAGCGTCGAAAAGCAAAGCGATTAGCGTAGGCGATCGTATCGTCGGCGTCGGTCAAACGGGCCAGAACATGGTCGATGTGATCGGCTGGCGTCTGGATGACGTGGTCGCGCAGATCAAAGGCCCGAAAGGCAGCAAGGTTCGCCTTGAGATCCTGCCTGCGGGTAAAGGCACCAAAACCCGTATCGTGACCCTGACGCGTGAGCGCATTCGTCTTGAAGATCGCGCAGTGAAAATGTCCGTGAAAACCGTCGGCAAAGAAAAAGTCGGCGTGCTTGATATTCCGGGCTTCTACGTTGGCCTGACAGACGATGTCAAAGTCCAGCTTCAGAAGCTTGAAAAGCAGAATGTCAGCAGTGTGATCATCGACCTGCGTACCAACGGCGGTGGGGCACTGACCGAAGCGGTTTCGCTTTCTGGTCTGTTTATCCCATCGGGTCCGGTTGTTCAGGTTCGCGATAACAACGGTAAAGTGCGTGAAGACGCCGATACCGATGGCGTCGTGTACTACAAAGGCCCGCTGGTGGTGCTTGTCGATCGCTTTAGCGCCTCAGCATCAGAAATCTTTGCCGCGGCGATGCAGGACTATGGTCGTGCGCTGATTGTGGGTGAACCAACCTTCGGTAAAGGCACGGTGCAGCAGTACCGTTCCCTTAACCGTATTTACGATCAGATGCTGCGTCCTGAGTGGCCTGCGCTGGGTTCCGTACAGTACACCATTCAGAAGTTCTATCGCGTGAATGGCGGCAGTACGCAACGTAAAGGCGTGACCCCGGACATCATGATGCCGACCGGTACCGAAGAGACGGAAACGGGCGAGAAGTTTGAAGACAACGCGTTGCCGTGGGACAGCATTAATGCTGCCACCTTCGTAAAAGCGGGCGACATGACCCAGTTTGGTCCTGAGCTGCTGAAAGCGCATAACGATCGCATCGCGAAAGATCCGGAATTCCAGTACATCATGAAGGACATTGCTCGCTTTAATGCCCTGAAAGAAAAACGGAATATCGTTTCGCTTAACTTCGCTCAGCGTGAAAAAGAGAACAACGAAGATGATGCCACGCGTCTGGCACGCATCAACGATCGCTTTAAACGTGAAGGCAAGCCGTTACTGAAAAACCTGGATGACCTGCCGAAGGATTACCAGGAGCCCGATCCGTATCTGGATGAGACGGTGCATATCGCTCTCGACCTGGCAAACCAGGAAAAGAGCAAGCCCGCCGTTCAGCCCGCTCCGGCAAAATAACACCTCAACAGGCACAAGAAATTGTGCCTGTTTTTTTTAGTTCTGCATCCTCCCGTCAGCAAGCCCATAAACAATGTAAAGTTGTGTCTTTCTGGTGACTTACGCCCCCTGAATCCTTGAAAATGGCCACAATACCCATACGATGTGGGTAATCGCATAGTGCGTTTTGTTAAACAGAGGTTAAAAGAAAATTATGATGCGAATCGCGCTCTTCCTGGTCACCAACCTTGCGGTTATGGTGGTTTTCGGGCTTGTGCTAAGCCTGACAGGGATCCAATCGAGCAGCGTTCAAGGTCTGCTGATTATGGCGCTGCTGTTCGGTTTTGGTGGATCGTTTATTTCGCTGCTGATGTCCAAGTGGATGGCACTGAAATCGGTCGGTGGGGAAGTGATCGAGCAGCCACGTAACGATATGGAACAGTGGCTAATGAATACGGTGGCACAACAGTCTCGCCAGGCGGGTATTGCTATGCCGCAGGTGGCGATTTACCACGCGCCGGACATTAACGCCTTTGCCACCGGTGCACGCCGCGATGCCTCGCTGGTGGCCGTGAGCACCGGTCTGTTGCAGAACATGAGCCGTGACGAAGCGGAAGCGGTTATTGCCCATGAAATCAGCCACATCGCCAACGGTGACATGGTCACCATGACCTTGATTCAGGGCGTGGTAAACACCTTCGTTATCTTCATCTCTCGTATCCTGGCGCAGATTGCTGCCGGATTTATGGGCGGAAATCGTGATGAAGGTGAAGAGAGCAACGGCAACCCGCTGATCTACTTCGCTGTCGCGACAGTGCTGGAGCTGGTATTCGGTATTCTGGCGAGCATTATTACCATGTGGTTCTCCCGTCATCGCGAGTTCCATGCGGATGCGGGCTCGGCAAAACTGGTGGGCCGCGAGAAGATGATTGCTGCGCTGCAGCGTCTGAAAACCAGCTACGAACCGCAGGAAGCAACCAGCATGATGGCATTCTGCATCAATGGTAAATCGAAATCGCTGAGCGAACTGTTCATGACTCACCCGCCGCTGGATAAACGTATCGAAGCGCTGCGCAGTGGGGAATACATCAAGTAAGCGAGCAGTATGAGAAAGAAGCCGGGTTGAGCAGACATTGCCGCCCGGCTTTTTTTATGCCTGAGCTCGGGGTTGCGTCACGCGCAGGCCGCTGATAATGGCGGCGATAGTCGCCAGCGTTCCGGCGGTAAACAGGGCCAGATGCGTGCCATTCTGCCCGGCAAGGTTAAACATCAGCGCCACCAGTGCGGCACCAGAGCTTTGACCTAACAGGCGCGCGGTGCCGAGCATTCCACTGGCGCCGCCGCTGCGATGGCGCGGTGCGGCAGTAATGATGGTGTGGTTGTTCGGTGACTGGAACAGACCAAAACCGGCTCCGCACAGCACCATTCGCCAGATAATATCCAGATCCGTTGGCGCAGAAGGCAACATCGCCAGCGCGAATAGCCCGGTTGCCATCACCACCAGTCCTAACGCACCCAGTAAACCCGCATGAACGCGTTCAATGAGATAGCCCGCAAGCGGTGCCATCACCATGGTTGCCAGCGGCCAGGGGGTCAGCAGCAGCCCGGTCTCCACTTCCGTTCGTCCAATCACGCCTTGCAAGAAAAAGGGCAGCGAAACCAGCGCCAGCATCTGGGCGCAGAACGAGCAGATGGACGTCCCGATGGAAAGAGAAAAGAGCGGAATACGCAGCAGATCAACAGGCAAAAGAGGGACGGGCAACGCCAGCTGACGGCGCACGAAAAAGTAGCCGATGATCAGCATCGCAACGATTTCAGCCGCAATGAGCGTGAGCGATTGTCCCTGAGCAAATCCGCTCAGCGCCGTGATCAGCAGACCAAAGGTCAGGGCATTCATCACTGCGCTGGGAAGATCGAAACGTGGCATCGCGCTCTTAGCACTGTTTTCAGGCAAATAGCGCAGGGCAAAGAGCAGGGCGATAATCCCCAGCGGAACGTTAATCAGGAACAGCCACTGCCACGACGCCACCGAGAGAATCGCGGCCGCGATGGTCGGCCCGGCGGCAGACGAGACTGCGACAATGAAAGAGTTAATCCCCATCCCGCGCCCAAGCTGGCGCTGAGGGTATATCAGGCGGATCAGTGCGGTATTGACGCTCATCAGCGCAGCCCCGCCGAACCCCTGCGCAATACGCGCGAAAGTCAGGGTATGCAGCGAGTCGGACAGGGCGCAAAAAAGAGAGGTCAGGGTAAAGACGACCAGCCCGCACTGGTAGACGCGGCGATAGCCGAACATGTCGCCGAAAAACGAGAACGAAAGCAATGAAACTACGATGGCGATCTGGTAAGCATTGACCACCCAAATGGAACTGGCGGGAGACGCGTGCAGGTCGCTGGCGATGGTCGGGAGCGCCACGTTGGCTATGGCACCATCAAGCACCGCCATTGAAATACCAATGATAATGGTCGCGATCGCGCCGTACCGTTGCGGTAAGGGCAAGCCATCAGAGGACAGTTTTTCCATGGGAAATGAAACGCTCAGAGTGATATTATTATCAGAATCACTATTTTAGCACTGTTATTTCGGTTTTATGTCGCAGATTTGTAACGAAGTAAACGCAGATTGATTGCAGCATCTCGGTCACGAATTTATAATAAAAACCGGTTCTGATTTTTATAAAACACTCTCAATGAGGTGATAAATGGCAATCGCAGATTTGGATAAGCAGCCAGATTCTGTTTCTTCCGTGCTGAAGGTGTTTGGCATCTTACAGGCGCTGGGTGAAGAGCGCGAAATTGGTATTACAGAGTTATCGCAGCGTGTGATGATGTCAAAAAGCACCGTTTATCGCTTTCTGCAAACCATGAAATCCCTGGGTTATGTCGCACAGGAAGGTGAATCAGAGAAATATTCTCTGACCCTGAAACTGTTCGAACTCGGTGCCCGCGCGCTGCAAAACGTCGATCTTATCCGCAGCGCGGACATTCAGATGCGCGAGCTTTCACGCTTAACGAAAGAGACCGTCCACCTGGGCGCGCTGGATGAAGACAGCATTGTCTATATCCATAAAATCGACTCTATGTACAACCTGCGCATGTATTCGCGCATTGGTCGTCGTAACCCGCTCTACAGTACCGCCATCGGTAAAGTGCTGTTGGCGTGGCGCGATCGCGAGGAAGTCAAAGAGATCCTTGAAGGTGTGGAATACAAACGCAGCACCGAGCGCACTATCACCAGCACCGAAGAGTTGCTGGCCGTGCTGGATCACGTGCGTGAGCAGGGTTACGGTGAAGACAATCAGGAGCAGGAAGAGGGGCTGCGTTGTATCGGCGTTCCAGTGTTTGACCGCTTCGGTGTCGTCATTGCAGGCCTGAGTATTTCGTTCCCGACGCTGCGTTTCTCTGAAGAGCGTCTGCACGAGTATGTTGCCATGCTGCACACGGCAGCACGCAAGATTTCAGAACAAATGGGTTACAACGACTATCCGTTCTGAATCCGACAATAAAAAACGCCGCTGAAAATGCGGCGTTTCTGTATCTGTGGGTCAATCGACTTATCCGTTATCGACCACTGTCTGGCTTTTGCGCAGAACCGGACAGTTCGATAAACCAATAATTCCACTGTCGCTGTGTAAATATTGCGCGGTGCTGGTGCCTCTGGCAGTCAGATATTTACACTGAATCCCCAGTCCTGCCGCATTTTCTGAGCTCCCCACCAGCACGCCGTATCCCGTCAGTAACAAACCAATCCATAAAATGGCCAGGACAATAATTGTCCGAATAATGATGCGCATGAATGCCTCATTTTTTTTGCTAATAATGCTGTTAAGCGTAATAGTTTTACTCTATGAAACAAGTGCATGATTCCGAAAATTTTCTGATGCAGGTACAGTTAGCCCTTGTTTAAGATAACCGTGATAACCTGGTCATATCAGGTCAAAAGACGGAGTGTGGAGTGAAAAAGTTTCGCTGGGTAATTCTGGTTGTTGTACTGATTGCCTGTGTCATTTTGTGGACACAGACGATCAATGTCATGTGCGATCAGGATGTACAGTTTTTTAGCGGCATTTGCGCAATAAATCAATTCATCCCCTGGTAGTATTCATTTTTCTAACAGATGGTACCCTTCCTCTGCGTCAGTGCTAAAATGGCGTTTTTATTGAGGTGGTAAAATGGGTGAGTTACTGAATTCGGGGCTACTAAACGTAGCCTCACTGGCGATCTCTCTGGTCGTGATGATTATCGGCCTGGCGCTGTGGTTCTTTGTGAATCGCGCCAGTTCTCGCACGGATGAGCAGATTGAACTGCTGGAAGCGTTGCTTGATCAGCAGAAACGCCAGAATGCGTTGCTGCGTCGTCTGTGCGAAGCTAACGAGCCGGAAGAGAAAGAAGTCCCAAAAGCCGCTGAAGCAGTGGTAAACGAAGACGAAGATGATTTCATTCGTCTGGTGGCTGAACGCTAACGGATGAGCGGGGGAGGTGGCTGTGGTCTGGAAAAATCCCTGGTATAACCCCTCCCTGAAACATCATGCTCCCGATGGGTTTCGCAACCTCGACTTTACTGGCCATCAGCCCGGTGACGTCGAGCGGTGGCGCAAGGAGCGCAAAGCGGCGGGATTACCCAAACCGCCCACGCCGGGTTATGACGAATTTATCCGCCAGTGGTGGCAGCCTGCCGAACTGAACGACCGGCCAGAAGATGGCGTCTGGTGGCTGGGTCATGCCAGTGTGCTGCTGCGTTTAAGCGGGCAATATTTGCTGACCGATCCTGTTTTTTCCCGACGCGCCTCGCCGCTCCCCTTTCTTGGACCGCAACGCAAGACACCCCCGGTTTTAACCGTCGACACGCTTCCACACATTGATGCGTTGGTGATTTCCCACAACCATTACGATCATCTCGATTCCGCTACTGTCCGCCACCTGTTGCGGCGTTTCCCTGAACTCACTGTATTTGTGCCGCTGGGCCTCGGCGACTGGTTTCGTCGTCGCGGCGCCAAAAAAATTCTTGAGCTGGACTGGTGGCAGAGCGCTGTGTTTCAGGGGATTACGCTTACCGCCGTTCCGGCCCAGCACTGGAGTATGCGCACTTTCTGGGACAGAAATCGCTCATTGTGGTGCGGCTGGGTATTTGAGGAAGCAGATCAGCGTTTTTGGTTTAGCGGTGATACGGGTTATACGCCAGATTTGCTCGCCATCCCGCAGCGCTTGGGGCAGATTACCGCCGCCGCGCTGCCCGCCGGGGCGTATGCACCACGCTGGTTCATGTCGGCCCACCATATGGATCCGCAATCTGCCATCAAGCTCTGGCAGCAAATGGGAATGCCGCTCGCATTTCCGATCCACTGGGGTGTGTTCGAGCTGGCCGACGAGTCCCTCGACGGGCCGGTGATGGAGCTTACTCAGGCGCTGGAAAATGAAGCGGGGATTAACGACAAGTTTAGAATATTGAAAATTGGTCAATATTTATCCCTGTGATCTAATACCGCCTCGCTGAATATATTCTCTATTCCAACCCTGTCCCTCAGATGTATTTCCATCGAAACGTTTTTCTTGCTTTCTTTTGCACCAGGATGAAAGACGTTTCATTATTTTGGTGCAATACACCAAACTGTCATCTCCGACATATATGATGAAGCCGCACAATTTATAGCCGGTTTATTTCAGTGTAAAACTCAAAACCTTACGTTGATTTCAGCATAACTTTTCGCAAATTGTTCTAACTCAATCATTGCATTCATTAAACTTTCGGCACTGGCTGGATCTATATCAAAGATTGAGCTAAGGTAAAATTGCTTTAGATTACAGGCGCTACGCTGGCGCCTGTCTTGCGGTTCGCTTTGGTCTGTCGGCGGCAGTGCGCGCATGCAGTTGCGCATAATGTCGCAGGCTGAGATCGGAGTTTGTGCGGCGGATCTAGACACGTTTAAAAATGGCTTGCCATAATTATCGTTGTATGTAATAACACGTTTTGGGTCAAACGAGGTACAGTTCTGTTTATGTGTGGCATTTTCAGTAAAGAAGTCCTGAGTAAACACGTTGTCGTTGAATACCGCTTCTCTGCCGAACCTTATATTAGTGCCTCAAGCAGTAATGTCTCAGTTTTATCTATGTCAATGCCTGCGGGCTAAGAAAACAATCTAAGGAATTTTGCAAATGGCAAAGATTAAAGGTCAAGTTAAGTGGTTCAACGAGTCTAAAGGTTTTGGTTTCATTACTCCTGCTGACGGCAGCAAAGACGTGTTCGTACACTTCTCTGCAATCCAGGGTAACGGCTTCAAAACTCTGGCTGAAGGCCAGAACGTTGAGTTCGAAATTCAGGACGGCCAGAAAGGTCCGGCTGCTGTTAACGTAACCGCTATCTGATCGAATCCCTGCTGACTTAGAAGCGCTACGGCGCCTCACACTCAGACATCAAGCCTCGCGTATGCGGGGCTTTTTTAATCCTCTTTTTTCAAAATGTTACCCCGTTCGCTTCTGTTCGTAGTTTGTTGCAAAGCTGCGAGATTAGAAGCATTGTTTTCGCACCTAATGTCACGTTTTTCCCGTTAAATCAGGGCGTTGTTAATCTGACCTGGAGTCCGGGTGAAAAAGAAAACCTCTGATCCTGCCGGAAACTTCACCCCGGCGCGTTTTGTCCTGCTGTGTATCTCCATTTTAGGCAGTCTGGCCTTTCTGCTGGGACGCGTCGCATGGCTGCAAATCATCAAGCCTGACAATCTGGTAAAACAGGAAGATATGCGATCTCTGCGCGAAGTGGCGATTAACGCTCCGCGTGGGATGATCACCGATCGCGAAGGCCGTCCGCTGGCGGTGAGTGTGCCGGTACAGGCCGTGTGGGCCGATCCGAAAACGGTGCTGGCGAAAGGCGGCGTCGGTTTTGATGACCGCTGGCAGGCGCTTGCCAGTGCGCTGCATATTTCGCTGAGCAGCCTGGCTGCGCGGATCAACAGTACCCCTCAGGGGCGCTTTATTTACCTTGCCCGTCAGGTTGACCCTTCTCAGGCGCAGTGGATCGATAAGCTCAACCTGCCGGGGATCAATCTACGCGACGAATCGCGCCGTTTTTATCCCGCCGGGCATGTGGCGGCCAATTTGCTCGGATTCACTAACATCGACGGGCAGGGGATTGAAGGCGTAGAAAAGAGTTTCAACGCGCAGCTGACCGGTAAACCTGGTGTGCGGCGGGTGAGGGAAGATCGCTACGGTCACGTGATCGAGAATTTGACGGAGGTCTCGCCGGTTCCTGCGCACAATATCCAGCTGAGCATCGACGAGCGACTCCAGACCATCACCGAAGACGCGCTGGACAACGCCGTCGCGTGGAACAAAGCCGAGTCGGGCGCGGCGGTGCTGATCAACGTACAAACCGGGGAAATTCTCTCAATGGCGAGTTTCCCGGATTTCAACCCGAATAACAGGGAAGGGGCCACGCTGAATGATTTCCGTAATCGGGCGATCAGCGACACCTTCGAACCGGGCTCAACCGTCAAACCGCTTGTTTTGATGACCGCGCTCCAGCAGGGCCTCGTCCAGCCCGACAGCGTAATTGATACCCATCCCTATACGCTCGACGGCCACCGCATTCGCGACGTCGGCTACTATCCGGAGCTGTCCCTCACCGGCATCCTGCAAAAATCGAGCGATACGGGCGTCTCACGTTTGTCACTGGCGATGCCGATTCAGCATCTGCTGGATACCTATCAGGGCTTCGGTTTTGGGACGTCCACCGGGCTGGGGCTGACCGGGGAGAGCAGCGGCCTGTTACCGCAACGTAAATTCTGGAGTCAGCTCGATCGCGCCACCTTTGCGTTTGGCTATGGCCTGATGGTCACGCCGCTGCAGCTGGCGCATGTGTATGCCACGATCGGCAGCTATGGCCTGGAGCGGCCGCTGTCGATCACGCGTATCGATCCACCGGTTATGGGGCACCAGGTGATGCCGGAAGAGATAGTGCATCAGGTGGAACATATGATGGAGAGCGTCGCGCTGCCGGGCGGTGGCGGGATTAAAGCGGCGGTACGCGATTATCGGGTAGCCATAAAAACAGGTACCGCGAAAAAGATTGGCGATGACGGGAAGTATGTCGACAAATATGTCGCTTACACGGCAGGCGTGGCGCCAGCCAGTCATCCGATGTTTGCCCTGGCTGTGGTGATCAACGATCCGCAAAACGGCAGCTATTACGGCGGGGCGGTCTCTGCACCGGTCTTCAGCCAGATTATGGGAGATGTTTTGCGCATTGAGAACGTTGAGCCGGACGGTTTACCGCCTGATTCGAACCATCTTATCGTGATGCGTTAAGCCAGGCGTTTTATACCAGGGCGAATAGCGGTACACTTTCGCCCTTTGATATTGCCTGGAGTTACCATGTCATTCAGTTGTCCCTTATGCCACGCGCTGCTGACGCACGACGAAAATAGCTATACCTGTCCGCAGGGGCACCGGTTTGACAAGGCGAAAGAAGGGTATGTGAATTTGCTGCCCGTTCAGCACAAACGCTCGCGCGATCCGGGTGATTCCGCTGAGATGATGCAGGCGCGCCGCGCGTTTCTCGACGCCGGGCATTATCAGCCGCTGCGCGACGCTGTCGCTGAGTGGTTCGCCACAATACTTGAGCAGAATGCCACTTCTGTGCTCGATATTGGCTGCGGAGAAGGCTATTACACGGCGGCATTTGCCCAGGTAGCCAGCGAAAAAGGCGCGCAAACAGTCGGCCTCGATGTGTCGAAATCAGCGATCCGTGCGGCGGCGAAGCGCTATCCGCAGGTCACTTTCTGCGTCGCCTCCAGCCATCGTCTGCCGTTTGACGATGCCAGCCAGGACGCCATTATCCGTATTTACGCCCCGTGCAAGGCAGAAGAGCTGGCGCGAGTGGTTAAACCGGGCGGATGGGTCATCACGGTAACGCCAGGGCCGAAACACCTGATGGAAATGAAAGGGCTGATTTACGATGAGGTTCGCCTGCATGCGCCGCATTCTGAACAGCTTAGCGGTTTTACGCTGCGCCACGAGCAGTCATTGGGCTATGAAATGTGCCTGACGGGTAAAGAGGCGGTGGCGCTGTTACAGATGACGCCATTTGCGTGGCGGGCCAAACCGGAAGTGTGGGAAACCTTAGGAAAACAAGATGTGTTCCGCTGCCAGACAGATTTTAGTCTTCACTGCTGGCAGCGCGAGAGTTAACCGTAGAAGTGCGACCAGAGAATTTGTCCGCCAATCCCGATTAAAACAATACCGCCCAGAATTTCGGCTCGCTTACCTAACAGCGGGCCGATAAATCGTCCGACCATCATTCCCAGCGTCGACATAATCAACGTCGCACAGCCGATAGCCAGCGCTGTGGCGATGATATTGACCTGCAAGAATGCCAGACCGACACCGACCGCCATCGCATCCAGACTGGTGGCGATCGCGGTGGTGACCAGCAGCCAGAAGCCGTGGCGATGGATCGGCGCTTCATCTTCGTCGGAATTACCGCGGCAGCCTTCGATAACCATTCGCCCGCCGAGGAACGCCAGCAGAATAAAGGCAATCCAGTGGTTCCACTCCAGCACAAACTGACTGGCGAGCATGCCAAGCGCCCAGCCGATCAGCGGGGTGAGGGTTTCGATAGCGCCAAAGATAAGACCTGTACGAAGGGCTTCTGAGAATTTAGGTTTGTGGAGTGTGGCACCTTTACCGATGGAAGCAGCGAAAGCGTCCATGGACATGCCGAAAGCGAGAAGGATCGTTGCAGAGATATTCATTTAAAGCGTCCAGACCGGGGATATCCATATGACACATCACTGCCCCCAGTAAACAGCAGTTGATGTCTCAATGGTCTCGCCTGATCTCAGTGCACATGAACTGACTGTGCAGAAAGCGATCCGTACGCACCACGTTTTTCAACGAGTATGTTGACACGTACATTTCCCGGGGACGGGAAATCGGCTACTCCCCAACGACGGCGCAACCTTAACATATTTTGAGAATATAAAACAACAACAGGAAGGTATTATTCTATTAATCAATTGATAACGATTTTCATTTAGATTTATTGGTGAGAATAACGTTAAGGAATATAAGTTAATTCTGAAGGGAATATAGCTGTGGCTATATATTGTGCGTGTGAGCTGGAGACAATATATAGCCATTGCTATAATGATAACCTATTGAGTTTTAACCATTAGTTTGTATATTTTCTCAAGGTCATCAATATTTTTCACCCGAATGAGCAACCGGCGCTGCTCTAATTGCATTACCAATACGCCGTCCTCGGATAAATTCATCTCTTTAATACGGTTATATTCTATCCATACATTGGCGAAGAAAAAGCCATGACTTTTGAAGAGGATCTTTGGCACTCTGATCCAGAAGAGATAAATCGCCATTAATGCCAGCGCACATAATAACCATGTGGTTAATAAAGCACCGTGGCTCATCGCATTGTTGTAAATCAGAATGGCGAGAAGACCCGCGAAGATAAACGCATCAACCCGACCGCGTCGCAGAAGAGGGATGGCAAGCATTGTCTCGCCGTGGCGGCGCGGCATGATGAATTCGTCGTAAATGGCGTACGCCAGAAGGGCAACAATAAACAGAACCAGTACGATGTCCGTAACCGTCATTCGTCCTCCAGAATAAAAAACCGGGGGCAAGCCCCCGGCGGATAAAGCAAAAACTTACAGACCCAACAGGCCGATAGCGTAGCCCACGATACCGATGACGAAGAAGCCAACGATAATCCACAGGGCGTTCACTTTCTTACGCAGCAGCCACATACAGGCGAAGGTCAGCAGCAGCGGCACCAGGCCCGGCATTAACTGGTCAAGGATGGTCTGCACGGTGGTCACGCGCGTTTGTCCGTCCTGACCGGTAATGGTCGAGACGACAAGCGGGATGTTAACGTGCGTCCACTTGTTAACCAGTGCCCCCATGACAAACAGGCCGAGAATTGACGCCCCCTCGGTCAGTTTTTGCAGGAAGCCGCCGCCCATATCAGAAACGATATCGACACCTTTGCGATAGCCGTAAGCGACGCCGTAGTAACGGGTAGCCAGACGAACGGCGTTAAACAGAATGAAGAACAGCAGTGGACCGAGCAGGCTGCCGCTCATCGCGATGCCCGCGCCGAGAGCCGCGAAGACCGGACGCACGGTACCCCAGAAGATTGGGTCGCCCACGCCTGCCAGCGGCCCCATCAAACCGACTTTGATACCGTTAATGGCACCATCGTCAATCTCTGCGCCGTTTGCACGCTGCTCTTCCATCGCCAGCGTTACGCCCAGAACCGGAGCCGCAACGTAAGGATGGGTGTTAAAGAATTCCAGGTGACGTTTAATCGCCTGGCGACGCGCTTCGTTATTTTCCGGATACAGGCGTTTGATGGCCGGTACCATGGAGAAGCAGAAGCCCAGCGCCTGCATACGTTCGAAGTTCCATGACCCCTGGAACAGGTTAGAACGCAGGAATACGCCACGAATATCACCCGGAGTGAGTTTTTTCTCAGTGGTAGTTTTTGTCATATCAACCATTTCGCTCACCTGCTAGTCCAGTTCGTTATCGAGATCGTTGTTACCAGCAGCCTGCGCTGGTGCACCCGCGACGCGGTTATATTTCGGGCTCAGCTGGATGTACAGAATCGCCATCACCGCACCAATCACACCCAGAGCAACCAGGTTGAAGTTAGTGAACGCCGCAGTAACAAAGCCGAGGTAGAAGAACGGCATCAGGTAGCCTGCGCGCATCATGTTGATGACCATCGCGTAACCGACTACCACGATCATGCCACCCGCGATGTTCAGACCGCCGGTCACGACTTCTGGAATCGCGTTCAGCATGCTCTGGACTTCGCTGGTACCTACAGAGATCGCCACGATAACCGCCGGGATAGCAATACGCATGGCCTGCAGGAACAGAGAGGAAACGTGGATCCACGAGAGGGCCGTCAGGTTGCCATTATCGGCCGCCTTATCCGCCGCATGCTGGAAGGCCACGGTGATAGTACGAACGATGATGGTCAGAACCTGGCCTGCTGCTGCCAGTGGGATGGCCAGTGCGATACCTGCACCGATGCTTTGGTGACCGGCAATAACCAGAACCGTTGAGATGATAGATGCCAGCGCTGCATCAGGTGCAACTGCCGCACCGATGTTCATCCAGCCCAGGGCGATCATTTCCAGCGTACCACCGATGATAATACCGGTTTTCATATCGCCAAGAACGGCGCCAATCAACGTACAGGCCACCAGAGGGCGGTGGAACTGAAATTCATCAAGTACGGATTCCATACCCGCAATACACGCGACGATGAACACCAGCACAATCTGAAGAGTGGTAATCTCCATTGTACTTCTCCTATAACATAAGCTTTATGTGAAAAATCAGCGCCTGGGTTATTTCCCAACTTTGCCGATCAAATCCATCATTTTCAGTTTCTGATCCGTGGAAACCTTACGGGCTTCCAGCTCAATACCGCGTGCATTCAGCTTATTGAAGGCTTCGATATCTTTTTCATCGACTGAAATCGCGTTATTCACCTGCGTTTTGCCCTGACGGAACGCCATACCGCCAATGTTGACGGAGGTGATCTTCACGCCGCCTTCAACAATGCGCTCGACGTCTGTCGGGTTGGTGAACAGGAGCATCACACGCTCGCCCGCATATTTCGGGTTGTTATACACGCGGATCATCTTGGCGACGTCCACGACGTGTGCGGTAACGCCCGGAGGAGCAACCTGGGTGAGAAGGGTTTTACGCACGTGATCGGCAGCCACTTCGTCGCTGACGACGATAATGCGTTTCACGTTGGTCTCTTTGGTCCAGCGTGTTGCCACCTGGCCGTGGATTAAACGGTCATCGATACGCGCAAGCCCGATCACCATGTAATCGTTCGCGCCCATCGGTTTTGTCGGGACCGCTGCTTTCACTGCCGCTGCGACCGGAGCCGGTTTCTCAACCGGTTGTGCTTTCAACGCTTTCACGCCTTCGCGACCGGTTTCGACTGCCAGAGCGACCAGTTCGTCAAAGCTCGGGTTATCATCGCGGGCCATCAGCGTTTCCACCAGCATCGGGATGTTTACGCCAGCGACAACTTCATGATGCTCTTTATCGACGACAATGCGGCTGGCGGCGTTAAACGGACTGCCACCCCATGTATCAACGAGAAACAGCACGCCTTTGCTGGTATCCAGTTTCTCCAGCTGAGCAGTGTATTTTTCAATCAGCGTTTCAGCGTTTTCGCCAGGGACGAAATCGATCCAGCCAACGTTTTCCTGCTCACCCAACAGCATTTCTGCGGTTTTGAGTAACTGCTCTGCAGCCCAACCATGTGTGCCTATCACAATAGCAATGGTCACTTGCTACCTCCTTTTATTATCATGAATACATCTGCCAGGCAGATGTACTGAGAATCTTCCCCGGCGTACCGAATCGATTCAGATAAAGGGTTAGAGTTAAATTAACGAAGACTTCCGTGAATTATTTTAGATAGTGAAAAAATAATTTATGTGATGAAGATCCGTAATTTAGCTTCACAGAGGAGATTTATCCCAAATGAAAATCGACTCTGTTACAGATCTTTGCAAAGGAAAGTAAATCTTTGCTAAAAAGCCATTGTCTCTGATATGTTTAGCCTCCGTTTAATTACCAGGAGTATAGGGCTACAGCCCACTGTATGGACCGTCACCGACGTCAGTCATCTTCCAGGCCATTTTGCGCCTCGCACGCCGGCGATCCTCGCCACTCGTTGAACATGTCTACCGCCATTTCGCCCACGCTTTCCGGGGCGCCGTTTTGTCATTCCTTTAGCAGGAGCTTGTCATGGAATTCTTAATGGACCCGTCAATCTGGGTGGGATTACTCACGCTGGTTGTTCTCGAGATTGTTCTTGGTATCGACAACCTGGTGTTTATCGCCATCCTTGCGGATAAGCTGCCGCCTAAACAGCGCGACAAAGCGCGTTTAATCGGTCTTTCGCTGGCGCTGATCATGCGTCTTGCGCTGCTGTCCGTTATTTCGTGGATGGTTACCCTGACCAAACCGCTGTTTACCGTCTGGGATTTCACCTTCTCCGGTCGTGATTTGATCATGCTGGTGGGGGGGCTATTTCTGCTGTTCAAGGCCACCACCGAGTTGCATGAAAGGCTGGAGAACCGCCAGCACGACGACGGGCACGGTAAAGGCTATGCGAGTTTCTGGGTTGTTGTCGCACAGATCGTGGTGCTCGATGCCGTGTTCTCTCTGGACGCGGTAATTACCGCCGTCGGTATGGTGAACCACCTGCCGGTGATGATGGCTGCGGTTGTGATTGCGATGGCCGTGATGCTGCTGGCCTCGAAGCCACTGACTCGCTTTGTGAACGAACATCCAACGGTGGTGGTGCTGTGTCTTAGCTTCCTGCTGATGATTGGTCTGAGCCTGGTCGCAGAAGGTTTCGGCTTCCATATTCCGAAAGGCTACCTGTACGCCGCGATTGGCTTCTCGATCATTATCGAACTGTTTAACCAGATTGCGCGTCGCAACTTTATTAAGCAGCAGTCGAATCAGCCGCTGCGTGCCCGTACCGCTGACGCCATCCTGCGTCTGATGGGCGGTCGCCGCCAGACCACCGTCCAACCGGAAAACGCGAACCATAACCCAGTGCCGGTTCCGGAAGGGGCGTTCGTTGAAGAAGAGCGTTACATGATTAACGGCGTGCTGTCGCTGGCCTCCCGCTCATTGCGCGGCATTATGACGCCACGCGGTGAAATCAGCTGGGTCGATGCCAACCTGAGCGTCGATGAAATCCGCCAGCAGTTGCTCTCCTCACCGCACAGCCTGTTCCCGGTGTGTCGCGGTGAGCTGGATGAAATCATCGGTGTCGTGCGTGCCAAAGAGTTGCTGGTGGCGCTGGAAGAGGGCGTTAACGTCGAAGCGATTGCGGCGGCTGCACCGGCGATAGTGGTTCCGGAAACGCTGGACCCGATCAACCTGCTAGGCGTGCTGCGTCGTGCGCGCGGTAGCTTTGTGATCGTCACTAACGAATTTGGCGTAGTACAAGGCCTGGTCACGCCGCTGGACGTGCTGGAAGCCATTGCCGGTGAATTCCCGGACGCCGATGAAACGCCCGAAATCGTGGCGGATGGCGACGGCTGGCTGGTCAAAGGGACAACCGATCTGCACGCTCTGCAGCACACGCTGGGTCTCGATAACGTCATCAACGATGAAGAAGATATCGCGACCGTTGCCGGATTAGTGATTGCCGTGAACGGCCAGATCCCGCGCGTTGGCGATATCATTGAGCTGCCGCCGCTGCAAATCACCATCATGCAGGCAAATGATTACCGCGTAGACCTGGTGCGTATTGTTAAAGAGCAGTCCGCCCACGACGAAGAAGAGTAATCAGGCTTAGCGTAAGGGCATAATCGGAACGATATGCCCATTCCGCGGTGCTGGTGGAGGCGAGCTCTCCGCCAGCCACCGCGGAAAATCTTTCAGCGGCATCGGCCGCGCATACAAAAATCCCTGCAAAATCGTCACGCCGTGATCGCGCAAATAGCGCGCCTGCTCCTGCGTCTCCACCCCTTCCGCCACCAGTTCAAGATTCAGCCGCTGGCCCAGGGCGATAATCATATCCGTCACCGTCGAATTCACCGCATCCGTCCCGAGCGCCGTGGTGAAAGATTTATCGATTTTCAGCACGTCAGGGCGCAGTTTCTCCAGCCAGGAGAGCGAACTGCTCCCGGTGCCAAAATCATCAATCGCCAGTTTGACCTCTTTGCGATGCAGCTCCCGCACAATGCGATAATCCATGTCCAGCAGGGCATCCCGTTCGGTGAGTTCAACAATCAGCTGCTGTTTGGGATGCGCGCTGAACCAGTAGCGGTTCAAATCCTGTAACAACATCCCGTTGCGAAAATGGCTGGCCGCCACATTAATCCCGATATGAAAGCCTTTATTAGCGGGAAAATAGCCAATCTGACGGACGGTTTCTGCGATCACGTAGCGCGTCAGAGGAACAATCAGATTGTGTTCCTCAGCCAGCGGAATAAAAACATCCGGGGAGATCCACCCCTGACGGGGGTTATTCCAGCGCAGCAAGATCTCCACGCCGACGCATTTCTGCGTGCGGGCATTGAGTAACGGCTGGCAAAACAGCTCGAACTCGCGTGCAGCCAGGCCGAGATTAAGCTCCCACGTAAAGCTCATGCGACTGGCGGTGGCAAGCCAGGCGATATAGCCCAGCAGCAGGCTCAACAGCACCGCCAGTGGGAGCTGGGAGGGCAGATTTTTCAGCGCCAGCTGGCTCGCGCCAGGCCCGCTGACGGTAATGGTGAAGGGGAAATGGGCCGAAGACTGACGCAGGATCATCGCGTCATCGGTATAGGTGAGCGTGTCAGTCACATTCTGACCGTAGCGAAGAAATTTATTGCCCGCGCTTAAGCTCACGTCAGTGATCAGCGGAGGCTGCGGCTCAAGCATCATGCGGGTGATAAGCTCGATATTCACAACCTGCATCACGCCGTCTTCGCCGCTGTCAGAGACGGGATACCACTGGATTAAAATCGGGCTGCCTTTCAGCAGCGATTTATCCGTCGACAGCACCAGCTGCGGCTGGCTTGAGGGTAATGCCGGTTGTATCTGCCGGATCGGCACGTCGCGGATGCCAAAAATACTGGAGCAGTAGAGGATCCCGTCTTTGATCAGTCCAATAGAGCGCACGGTTTGCAGAGTTGCAGCCTGTTTTCGTAGCGACAGGTGGATATCAACGCAGGGGGCACCCACCAGGGATTGCAGTTTTTCGCGTCCACTCTCAAGGGGAATAAGGATACTGTCCAGCGCATTCACAGAGTGGTTTGCAAAAGCGTGAATACGGTCCTGATTGACATTACGCTGTGAAATAAACCGAAAGCTCAGGGTCAAAAAGAGCGTAAAAAGCGCCACCAGCACACAGACAATAATGCGGTTTCGGCGATAGCTTTTAATGATCCTTTGCGCAGTTTGCATGAAAAGGACGCTCGATAAGCCGCCAGCACCAGGCGCCGGGGCAACACAGAAAGTGTAGTGGGGAAATGTTAAGGTGACGAGACAGCGGAGAAAATTCGCCCATCCGTTGCAGATGGGCATATCCCCGTCATACGTCACGCCGTATTACACATCCTGCGGCGTGACGTATTCAGGGTACAGTCGAAATGGTTAGTCGCACTGCACCTTGATCGCCAGGCCGCCGCGAGAGGTTTCACGGTATTTGGCGTTCATGTCTTTTCCGGTTTCGTACATGGTCTCAATGACCTTATCCAGCGACACACGCGGCTCGCTGGTGCGGCGCATGGCCATACGCGAGGCGTTGATCGCTTTCACGGAGGCGATGGCGTTACGCTCGATGCACGGTACCTGCACCTGGCCGGCGACCGGGTCGCACGTCAGACCAAGGTTATGTTCCATCCCGATTTCCGCTGCCACGCAAACCTGTTCCGGGCTGGCACCCAGCAGTTCAGACAGACCGGCCGCCGCCATGGAACAGGCTACGCCCACTTCACCCTGACAGCCCACTTCAGCACCGGAGATGGACGCATTCATTTTGTACAAGGCGCCCACGGCACCCGCTGCGAGGAAATAGCGGATGTAAATGTCAGGCGTCACCGGCTCGATAAAGTGATCGTAATAGGCCAGCACCGCCGGAACGATACCGCATGCGCCGTTAGTGGGTGCCGTCACCACGCGGCCACCGGCGGCGTTCTCTTCGTTCACCGCCAGCGCAAACATATTCACCCAGTCGACCACGTTCATCGGGTCGTTGGAGAATTTATCGGTCGTCACCAGCATACGGCGCAGGGCAGAGGCACGACGCGGTACGCGCAGTGGCCCAGGCAGAACGCCCTCGGTGTTGATCCCACGGTCGATACAGGCCTGCATGGTCTGCCACACATTAGCAAAATAGTCTTCGATCTCTTTTTTGCTGTGCAGCGCCAGTTCGTTTTGCATCACCATGCCGGAGAGCGACAGGCCGGTCTGTTTGCAGTAGTCGAGCATTTCCTGCGCAGACTTGAACGGATAAGGGACGTTAACGTCGCCCGCCGTGTCTTTGCCAAAGTGCTCTTCGTCGACGATAAAACCGCCGCCGATGGAGTAATAGGTTTTGCTGTAGATCACTTTGTCGCCGTTGAAGGCGTGGATCTGCATGCCGTTTTCGTGCAGTGACAGGTTATCACTGCGAAAACGCATGCCGTCGTCGTGGGGGAAATCCACTTCATGCTTGCCGTTAGCCAGCAGCAGACGACCGCGTGTTTCAGTGTCGCGGATAAACGCCGGAATGGCGTCAATATCCACGGTGTCCGGCATGTTACCTGCCAGACCCATAATAATGGCGATATCGGTGTGGTGGCCCTTACCCGTTAAAGAGAGTGAACCGTAAACGTCAACGGCTACACGGGTAGTGCTTTCCAGTAATCCTTTTTCGACCAGATCATCGACGAACTGTTTACCGGCCTTCATCGGCCCTACAGTGTGGGAAGAAGACGGGCCAATCCCCACTTTGAACATGTCGAATATACTAATCACTTTCTTACTCCTGACAGGGTTACCGGGGTTCCAGTAACGATGTTATAACTGCGCATAGTGTAAGAGGGAAGTTACAGGTCGGCTGAACTATTCACATGAATTAAACTAATGAATAACCCCTGTTTTGCTAATGGTGCGACGCCCCTCGCAAACCCGAAGAAAAATTCAGAATGTAAAGTATAGTCAAGGCTTCAGGCCGATTTGCAGCGCCAGTTCACGAATAATGCCCGCTGTCATGCCCCAGACAAAATAATGCTGATACCACGACAGCCACACCCGGTGATCGTGTCCACGCCGTTGAATATCAAGCGGATGATATCGGCTCAGTCGAAGGGCTTCTGCCAGCGGCATTTCGAACACCGCCGCCACTTCATCTTCGCTGGCGTGATAGTGCAGATTGGGCGGAATAATCCCGACGACCGGCGTTACCTGAAAGCCGGTCACACTGTCCACCGGCGGTAACACGCCAATCACCTCAACGGATTCTGGCGGGATCGCCACCTCTTCCTGGGCTTCGCGCAGGGCAGCGGCAATCAGTGAGGCATCGGAGGCATCGACTGCACCCCCGGGAAACGCCACCTGACCTGCGTGTTTACGTAAGTGCGACGAGCGTTTGGTCAGCAACAATCCTGGCTGCTCGCGGCGTACCACCGGGATCAACACCGCCGCCTGGCGGCTGTTCAGCGCATCACGATTCACCTGCGGGCGCAAAAGCTGAAAGCGCGACAGAAAATCATCCAGGGTCAGATCGTGGGTATCCAAATGTTAGCTCTCCAGTTGATGCAGGATGCGGTTCACTTTATCAAACGTTTCCTGATATTCCGCGTTTGCCTGGCTGTCGGCCACAATCCCGCCGCCCGCAGAACAGTAAAGCTGCCCGTCGCTGGCGGTCAGGGTGCGGATGGTTATGCTGGTATCCATCGTGCCACACCGGCTCAGATAGCCAATGCTGCCGCACCAGGCGTTGCGGCGATGCGGTTCCAGTTCGTCAATGATCTGCATGGCGCGCACTTTCGGCGCGCCGGTGATCGACCCGCCAGGAAACGCCGCACGGAGCAGATCGCAGGCAGAACGGCTTGCCGGGAGACGCGCGGTAATCGTGCTCACCAGATGATGCACCGCCGGAAATGGTTCCACCACGAACAGCTCGGGAACGCGCACGCTGCCCGACTCCGCGACGCGACCAACATCATTACGCATCAGATCGACAATCATCAGATTCTCGGCGCGATCTTTTGGCGAGGCGGCGAGTTTCTCCGCCTGCAGCCGATCGGCGTCAGGGTCCGTGAGGCGCGGCAGGGTGCCTTTAATCGGGCGCGTCTGGATAGTGCCATCGGCAAGATGAATAAAACGCTCCGGCGAGAGGCTCAGGACTGCGCCCTGTTCCAGACGCAGGAAGGCGCTGAATGGCGCGCGGTTACTGGCGTTCAGGTGCGTAAACGCCTGCCACTCATCGCCCGCGTAAGTCGCCTGAAAACGCTGGGCGAGATTCACCTGATAGCAGTCACCGCTGTGCAGATACGCCTGCACCTGCGCGAACTTCTGCGCATACTCATCCGCGCTCATATTGGAACGCCACGCGGAGGTGAGGGTAAAATCGATGGCCAAAACGGGCTGCTGCGCGTCGAGCCACGCCAGCCGCGCGTCAGCGTCGCTGTGGCTCAGCAGTGAAACCCGTTGTTTATGGTGATCAACAATCACCGCCCAGTCGTACAGCCCTACGGCCATATCCGGCAGCGTAATATCCTTCTGCGCGTGCTCTGGCAGCGTTTCAAATCGTCGGCCCAGGTCATAGCCAAACAGCCCCAGTGCGCCCCCCTGGAAAGGCAAATCAGGATCCGTTGCGGCGCCGAACGGCAGGGCGTTTAGTTCGCGCTCAAGCAGGGCGAGCGGATCGTCAGTGGATGTGACAACGTCACTTGAAGATATCTGCGTAGAATCACCACGGGTCGTCAGGGTGGTGAGCGGATCAGCGACCAGAATATCAAAGCGGCTGTAAGGGTGATCGGCATGTCCGGAGTGCAGCAGCATCGCCCACGGGAGATGGCTTAAGCGCGCAAACCAGAATTCGGCGGCGTCATGACGCCAGGGTAATGAAATGACAGTAGGGGGTAACGGGTTCATGTGTGGCATACTACCGGGCAGCGTGAATTTATTAGCGCAGATAATTTAGCAGGAGTTGATAATGTTTGCAGGTTTACCTTCCCTCAGTCATGAACAGCAGCAAAAAGCCGTCGAGCGTATTCAGGAACTGATGTCCCAGGGAATGAGCAGCGGACAAGCGATTACGACCGTAGCCCAGGAAATTCGCGCCACCCATACCGGCGATCGGATTGTGGCGCGTTTCGAGGATGACGAAGACGACGAATAATCGTCTTACACCGCCGCGATTATCTTGATTTCAACTTTATACTGCGGCTTCATCAGCGTGGCCTGTACCGTACAGCGTACAGGCGCGTGACCCGCTACTACCCACGCATCCCATGCTTTATTCATCGCAGCAAAATCGTCCTTATTCGCCAGGAAAATGGTCGCATCCAGAATGCGGGATTTATCGCTGCCCTGTTTTTCCAGAACCGCGTCAATTTGCGCCAGCGTATTGGCCGTTTGCTCGAACGCATCAGCGTCCAGGTTTTCGGGGACACCCGTGTAGTAGAGCGTCTGATTGTGAATCACAACGTCAGACCAGCGGGCTTCCGCATCAATGCGCACAATTGTCATAAACCTTTCCTCATAAATGGTTTCAGGCCGCAAGACTGCCATAATGTTCCGTCAACGTCTATTTCGACTGGCACAGGAGAGGGCGGGCTGACATAATCCCTGTGCAAAAATACAGTGAGAGAGCAACGTGGCAGACGATTTTTCAGCAGACGGTCAGTTAGCGCAGGCGATTCCCGGTTTTAAACCGCGCGAGCCGCAACGACATATGGCGGAAGCGGTCACCCGCGCCATCAAAAATACCCAGTCGCTGGTGGTCGAGGCAGGCACCGGGACGGGCAAAACTTACGCCTATCTTGCCCCTGCGCTGCGCGCGAAAAAGAAAGTGATCATCTCAACCGGCTCGAAAGCGTTGCAGGATCAGCTCTACAGTCGCGACCTGCCGACGGTGGCAAAAGCCCTGAACTATAAAGGCCGCCTGGCATTGCTGAAAGGGCGCTCAAACTATCTCTGTCTGGAGCGCCTCGAACAGCAGGCGCTGGCTGGCGGCGATTTGCCGGTTCAGACCCTGAGCGATGTGATCATCCTCCGCGCCTGGGCGAATCAAACCATTGACGGGGATATCAGCACCTGCGCCAGCGTCGCCGAAGACTCTCAGGCGTGGCCGCTGGTGACCAGCACCAACGACAACTGCCTCGGCAGCGACTGCCCGCTGTATAAAGATTGTTTTGTCGTCAAAGCGCGTAAAACCGCGATGGATGCCGACGTGGTGGTGGTGAATCACCATCTGTTCCTGGCGGATATGGTGGTTAAGGACGGCGGTTTTGGTGAGTTGATTCCGGAAGCGGAAGTGATGATCTTCGATGAAGCCCATCAACTGCCGGATATTGCCAGCCAGTATTTTGGTCAGTCGCTCTCCAGCCGTCAGCTCCAGGATCTCGCCAAAGATTTCACCATTGCTTATCGCACCGAACTGCGCGACACCCAGCAGCTGCAGAAATGCGCTGACCGGCTGGCGCAAAGCGCGCAGGATTTTCGTATGCAGCTGGGCGAACCCGGCTATCGCGGGAATCTGCGCGAACTGTTAGCCGACAGTAATATCCAGCGCGCGCTGCTGCTGCTCGATGATGCGCTGGAGCTGTGTTATGACGTGGCTAAGCTGTCCCTCGGGCGCAGCGCCTTGCTCGACGCCGCTTTTGAGCGCGCCACGCTGTACCGCACGCGCCTGAAACGTCTTAAAGAGATCAACCAGCCCGGCTTTAGCTACTGGTATGAATGCACCGCACGTCAGTTCACCCTGGCGCTCACGCCGCTGACCGTGGCCGATAAATTCAAAGAGGTGATGGCGCAGAAACCGGGAAGCTGGATATTTACCTCCGCGACGCTCTCCGTGAACGACGATCTGCACCACTTCACCGAGCGACTGGGGATTGAGGAGTCAGATTCACTGCTGCTGCCCAGCCCGTTCGATTATGAAACCCAGGCACTGCTCTGCGTGCCGCGCAATTTACCGCTACCGAACCAGCCGGGCGCGGCGAAACATCTGGCGGCAATGCTCAAACCGATGATCGAGGCCAACAATGGCCGCTGCTTCATGCTGTGCACCTCCCACGCCATGATGCGCGATCTGGCCGAACAGTTTCGCGCCACCATGACCTTACCCGTGCTGTTGCAGGGGGAAACCAGTAAAGGCCAGCTGTTGCAGCAGTTTGTGACTGCCGGTAACGCGCTGCTGGTGGCAACCAGCAGTTTCTGGGAAGGGGTGGACGTGCGGGGAGATGCGCTCTCACTGGTGATCATCGACAAACTGCCCTTTACCTCTCCGGACGATCCGCTGCTCAAAGCGCGCATGGAAGACTGCCGCCTGCGGGGGGGCGATCCTTTTGACGACGTACAGCTCCCGGACGCGGTTATCACCCTGAAGCAGGGTGTCGGGCGTCTGATCCGTGATACGGACGACCGCGGCGTGCTGGTGATCTGCGACAATCGCCTGGTGATGCGCCCTTACGGCGCGACATTCCTCGCCAGCCTGCCACCCGCGCCCCGCACGCGGGACATTAATCGCGCGGTGCGTTTCCTGGCGAACCCAACGGCGGAGTAATTTGTCCTGGAGTGTGCTAAGATGCGCGCCATTTTGTGACTACCCATTGCGAGAGCGCGAGACCCATGCGAATTCTGGCTATTGATACCGCTACAGAGGCCTGCTCCGTTGCCCTGTGGGATAACGGTACCCTCTTTGCCCATTTTAAAGAGTGCCCCCGGGAACATACCCAACGTATTCTGCCGCTGGTGAAAGAGATCCTTCACCAGGGCAACTCCACTTTAACTGAACTCGACGCGCTGGCCTTTGGCCGTGGGCCGGGCAGCTTCACCGGCGTGCGTATCGGCATTGGTATCGCGCAGGGCCTGGCACTGGGCGCCGATCTGCCAATGATTGGCGTTTCCACACTCGCCACAATGGCGCAGGGCGCATGGCGCACCACTGGCGCGACGCGAGTGCTGGCCGCGATTGATGCGCGCATGGGCGAAGTCTACTGGGCCGAGTACACGCGCGATGAGCAGGGCGTCTGGCACGGTGAAGAGACCGAGTCGGTGCTCAAACCGGACGCCGTTGCTGAACGGTTGAAACAACTTTCCGGCGAGTGGGCTACTGTGGGTACAGGCTGGCCAGCCTGGCCGGATATGGCAAATGACAGCGGTCTGACGCTGGTTGATGGTCAGGTGTTACTCCCCCATGCTGAAGATATGCTGCCGATCGCCTGTCAGCTGCTGAGCGCGGGAAAAACCGTGGCCGTTGAACACGCTGAGCCGGTTTATTTGCGAAATGAAGTGGCCTGGAAGAAACTTCCGGGCAGGGCGTGAATCTCAGTAATAAGCACTGAGAAAAGGGAGTCGCATCATGGCGGTTCAAACAAAGGTTGTACGCCTCTTCATAGCGGGCGCTATCGCTGTGGCATTAAGTGGATGTGTCACCGTTCCTGACGCGATCAAAGGAAGCAGTCCGACACCGCAGCAGGATCTGGTGCGGGTGATGAATGCGCCTGAGCTTTACGTTGGCCAGGAGGCACGCTTCGGCGGCAAAGTGGTGGACATCCAGAACCAGCAGGGAAAAACCCGTCTGGAAATTGCGACGGTGCCGCTGGACAGCGGGGCGCGGCCTGTACTGGGCGAACCTTCGCGTGGGCGAATTTATGCAGATGTGAACGGTTTCCTCGATCCGGTCGATTTCCGTGGCCAGCTGGTGACGGTCGTTGGGCCAATCACCGGCACGGTACAGGGGAAAATCGGTAACACGCCGTATAAATTTATGACCCTGCAGGCCACCGGCTACAAACGCTGGCACCTGACCCAACAGGTCATGCTGCCACCGCAGCCTATCGACCCGTGGATGTGGGGACCTCACCCGTACCGTTACGGCGGCTACGGTGGATGGGGCTGGTACAATCCAGGCCCGGCTCAGGTTCAGACCATCGTTACAGAATAACTTACTGTTATTATTAGATAAGAGACAGCGGCTCAGCCGCTGTCTCTGTTTTTTACGGATATAACACAAAAAAAAGAGTGACGCGCTTCGCAACCTTAAATTCGAACAATTAATAAACTGGTACGCTGAGTTAATATAATGTTAACGAACTGTTTATTATCGGGGTTGTGATGACGACGAACACTCATTTCAGAGGTGATGCATTGAAAAAGGTTTGGCTTAACCGTTATCCCGCAGATGTGCCTGCGGAGATCAATCCTGACCGTTATCAATCCCTGGTTGAATTATTTGAGCACTCGGTCGCGCGCTACGCGGATCAGCCTGCGTTTGTGAACATGGGCGAAGTGATGACCTTCCGCAAACTGGAAGAGCGCAGCCGGGCCTTTGCCGCCTATTTGCAGGAAGGCCTGGGCCTGAAGAAAGGGGACCGCGTCGCACTGATGATGCCAAACCTGCTCCAGTATCCGGTGGCACTGTTCGGTATTTTGCGGGCGGGGATGATCGTGGTTAACGTCAACCCGCTCTATACTCCGCGCGAGCTGGAGCACCAGTTGAATGACAGCGGCGCGGCGGCGATTGTGATTGTCTCCAACTTTGCCCATACGCTGGAAAAAGTGGTCGATAAAACTCAGGTCCGCCACGTGATCCTGACCCGCATGGGCGATCAGCTGTCGACCGCCAAAGGGACGCTGGTTAACTTTGTCGTCAAATACGTGAAGCGTCTGGTGCCGAAATACCATCTGCCGGATGCCATCTCTTTCCGCCGTGCGCTGCAGAGCGGCTATCGCATGCAGTATGTGAAGCCGGAAGTGGTCCCAGACGATCTGGCTTTCCTGCAGTACACCGGTGGTACGACCGGCGTTGCGAAAGGGGCGATGCTGACCCACCGCAACATGCTGGCGAACCTTGAGCAGGTGAATGCGACCTACGGCCCGCTGCTGCATCGCGGCAAAGAGCTGGTGGTCACGGCGCTACCGCTGTATCACATTTTTGCTCTGACCATGAACTGCCTGCTGTTTATCGAGCTGGGCGGACAGAATTTACTGATTACCAACCCGCGTGATATTCCAGGGCTGGTGAAAGAGCTGGCGAAATATCCGTTCACCGCCATGACCGGGGTGAACACGCTGTTTAATGCACTGCTCAACAACAAAGAGTTCCAGCAGCTCGACTTCTCCACGCTGCACCTCTCTGCGGGCGGCGGCATGCCGGTTCAGCAGGCGGTAGCCGACCGTTGGGTGAAACTCACCGGACAGTATCTGCTCGAGGGCTACGGCCTGACAGAGTGCGCGCCGCTGGTCAGCGTTAACCCGCATGATATCGATTATCACAGCGGCAGCATTGGTCTGCCGGTGCCGTCAACGGAGGCCAAACTGGTCGACGACGCAGGCAACGAAGTGCCTCACGGTGAGCCGGGCGAACTGTGCGTCAAAGGCCCGCAGGTGATGCTCGGCTACTGGCAGCGCCCGGATGCGACGGATGAAATCATCAAAGACGGCTGGCTCTACACGGGCGACATCGCGGTGATGGACGACGAAGGTTTCCTGCGCATTGTCGATCGCAAAAAAGACATGATTCTGGTCTCTGGTTTTAACGTCTATCCTAACGAGATTGAAGACGTGGTGATGCAGCACGAGGGGGTGCAGGAAGTGGCTGCCGTCGGCGTGCCGTCCGGCAGCAGCGGCGAAGCGGTGAAGATATTCGTGGTCAAAAAAGACCCCTCGCTGAACGAAGATGAACTGATCGCGTTTTGTCGTCGTCAGCTTACCGGTTACAAAGTGCCGAAGCTGGTGGAGTTCCGCACGGAGCTGCCAAAATCGAACGTCGGGAAGATATTACGACGAGAATTACGTGACGAAGCGCGTTCCAAAGTGGACAATAAAGCCTAAGCTTCGAGTGAGTCGCCACCACACGCCGGTTAGCCGGCGTTTTTTATGGGCGCAAACCAGAGAGAAACCGTTTTGAATTACCAGATGATCACTACCAACGACGAGCTGGCAACGCTGTGCAACGTCACCCGCGACTTTCCCGCCATTGCTCTGGATACCGAGTTTGTTCGCACGCGAACCTACTATCCCCAGTTGGGTTTGATCCAGATGTACGATGGCAAAAAAGTCTCGCTGATTGACCCGCTGGGTATCACGGACTGGGCGCCGATGCGTGAACTTCTGCTCGATACCGCCGTGACCAAATATCTGCATGCGGGTAGTGAAGATCTGGAGGTATTCCTCAATACCTTTGGCGTGATGCCGGAACCCCTGATTGATACGCAAATTCTCGCCGCTTTTTCCGGCCGTCCGCTCTCCTGGGGCTTTGCCGCGATGGTGGAAGAGTATACCGGGATTGCGCTGGATAAGAGCGAGTCGCGCACCGACTGGCTGGCGCGTCCACTGACTGAACGTCAACTGGACTACGCCGCTGCCGATGTCTTTTACCTGCTGCCGATTTGCGGCCAGCTAATGAAAGAGGCTGAAGACGCCGGCTGGCTGGATGCAGCGCTCAACGAATGTCGTATGACACAGCAGCGCCGTCAGGAAGTGGTCGACCCGAAAGACGCCTGGCGCGATATCACCAACGCCTGGCAGCTGCGTACCCGTCAGCTTGCCTGCCTGCAACTGCTGGCCGACTGGCGTCTGCGCAAAGCGCGTGAGCGCGATCTGGCGGTCAATTTTGTCGTACGCGAAGAGCATCTGTGGGCGGTTGCGCGCTATATGCCGGGCAGCATGGGCGAACTGGACAGTATCGGATTATCGGGCAGTGAAATTCGCTTCCACGGCAAAACGTTGCTGGCACTGGTCGCCAAAGCCCAGCAGTTGCCGGACGATGAACTGCCGGAGCCACTCTTGAACTTGATGGATATGCCAGGCTATCGCAAAGCGTTCAAAGAGATCAAAGCGCTGGTGCTGGAAGTGGGAACGGAAAACAAGATAAGCCCAGAGCTGCTGGCATCACGGCGTCAGATCAATCAGCTGCTGAACTGGCACTGGAAGTTAAAACCACAGAATGGCCTGCCGGAACTGATTGCGGGCTGGCGCGGGGAGTTGATGGGCGAACGTCTGAAAACCCTGCTGGCAGACTATCCGCAGTAATAAAATTGCCGGGTAAGCGAAGCGCTACCCGGCATTGATACGTTCTTAATGCTATGGACGTGACTCTTCCGCTTCTGGCAGCGTCACGTTCAGCTCCAGAATCGAAATATCCCCATCCTTCTGCTCCAGCTGCACGGTGACCATCTCCGGGTCGATCTGCACGTACTTACAAATCACTTCCAGGATGTCTTTGCGCAGTTGCGGCAAATAGTGTGGTTCAGCATCGCTGCGGCGACGTTCCGCAACGATAATTTGCAGTCGCTCTTTCGCGATGTTGGCGGTGCTTTTTTTCCGCGAGAGAAAAAAGTCCAGTAATGCCATAACTTATCCTCCGAACAGGCGTTTGAGGAAACCTTTCTTCTCTTCTTCAATGAAGCGGAAAGGACGTTCTTCTCCCAGCAGACGGTCAACGGTATCAGCGTAGGCTTTACCCGCGTCTGCCATCGTATCGAGGATCACCGGCTCGCCCTGGTTAGAGGCGCGCAGCACGGATTGATCTTCCGGAATGACGCCAACCAGTTTGATGCGCAGGATCTCCAGCACGTCTTCCATGCTCAGCATGTCACCCTTGTTAACGCGACCCGGATTGTAACGGGTCAGCAGCAGGTGCTCTTTGATCGGGTCCTGACCATTTTCTGCGCGACGAGATTTAGACGCCAGAATGCCCAGAATACGGTCAGAGTCACGTACAGAGGAGACTTCCGGGTTGGTGGTGATAATGGCTTCGTCAGCAAAATACAGCGCCATCAGCGCGCCCGTTTCGATACCGGCAGGGGAGTCGCAGACCACAAAGTCGAACTCCATCTTTTTCAGTTCGTCGAGCACTTTCTCCACGCCTTCGCGGGTCAGCGCATCTTTGTCGCGCGTCTGAGAAGCAGGAAGAATAAAGAGGTTTTCCGTGCGCTTATCTTTAATCAGCGCCTGGTTAAGGGTGGCATCGCCCTGAATGACGTTAACAAAGTCATACACAACGCGACGCTCACACCCCATGATCAGGTCGAGGTTACGCAGGCCGATATCGAAATCGATAACAACTGTCTTCTTTCCCTTCTGGGCCAAACCAGTAGCGATGGCCGCGCTGGAGGTGGTCTTGCCAACGCCTCCTTTACCCGAAGTCACAACAATAATGCGTGCCATAGAAATTCCTTGTTAAAAAGGGATCAATTCAACGGTTGAACAGTCAAAGCGTTCTCTGCGAGTCGCAGGCGTGCCGCTTTGCCATAAAATTCGGCTGGGATCTTGTCACTCAGCCAATATTCACCTGCGATGGAAACCAGTTCCGCCGTCAGATGGGTACAAAATATTTGTGCTTCCCGATCGCCACTGGCACCGGCCAGCGCGCGCCCTCTCATCATACCGTAGACGTGAATATTGCCATCGGCAATCAGCTCAGCGCCAGCGCTGACGTGGCTTGTCACAATCAGATCACAGTTTGGTGCATAAATGCGCTGACCGGAACGAACCGGCACATCAATCATTCGCGTTTTTGTGATAGGAGTAACAGTTTGCGCGGGCGGTGGAGGCGTCGGGGCGGCTTTCGCCGGAGAACGGACGGTTTTTTCTTTGCCTTCAGTCAGAAGGGGCAGACCGGCACGCTCGATTTCATCTTTAAGACGGGCATCTTTGCAGCCGCTAATGCCAACAATACGCAGCCCGGTCGAGGCGACCGCCTGCTGAAGATGCTGCCAGTTCACAGGCGCGTCGAGACCGCTGACATTCACCACCACTGGGGCGTGTTTCAGAAAAGCGGGTGCCTGCGCGATTTTGTCTTCTAACGCCTGACGAATAACCTCGGGTTTTGCATCATGCAAATGAACCACTGATAAGGTGAAGCTACTGCCTTTAAGCTCGATGGGCGTGTTTGACATCCTGGCCTTACTCAATTTGCTGTTAATCGCAGCACATTCGTTGCGATATTCCGAAGAGTATCAGGCATGTTATAGTCACTGGTATATTGAGGCAAGCAACCACCGATAATTCAGAGTAAAAACATGTTTTGTGTGATCTACAGAAGTGCTAAACGCGACCAGACCTATCTTTATGTCGAGAAAAAAGACGATTTTTCCCGCGTACCGGAAGAATTAATGAAAGGCTTCGGTACTCCGCAGCTGGCGATGCTGTTGCCACTGGACGGTCGTAAAAAACTGGTGAATGCCGATCTGGATAAAGTGAAAACCGCCCTGAAAGAACAAGGCTATTATTTACAGCTTCCGCCACCTCCTGAGAATTTATTAAAACAGCATCTCGCAGGTGACGGAAAAAAATAACCCCGGCCAACTCCGTGGGTGACATATCAACCGTGTAGGGGACGAGCATGTATCAACATCACAACTGGCAAGGCGCATTACTGGATTACCCTGTAAGCAAAGTGGTCTGCGTAGGCAGCAATTATGCGAAGCATATTCAGGAAATGGGCAGTGCCGTGCCAGAAGAGCCTGTGTTGTTTATCAAGCCGGAAACCGCTATTTGCGATATTCGCCAGCCGCTGGCGCTACCGCAGGGGCTGGGTTCGGTACACCATGAAGTCGAACTGGCGGTGCTGATTGGCGGCACGCTGCGTCAGGCATCCGAGGATCACGTGCAGAAAGCCATCGCAGGCTACGGAGTTGCGCTGGATCTGACCCTGCGTGATGTGCAGGGCAAAATGAAAAAAGCCGGGCAGCCGTGGGAAAAAGCCAAAGGCTTTGATAATTCCTGCCCGATCTCCGGTTTTATTCCGGCCGCCGAATTCCACGCCGATCCGCAAAATACCCCGTTGAGCCTGAAAGTGAACGGCGAAATTCGCCAGCAGGGCAATACGTCTGACATGATCCATAAGATCCTGCCGCTTATCGCCTACATGAGCCGCTACTTCACCCTCAAGCCGGGCGATGTGATCCTCACCGGTACGCCAGAAGGCGTTGGGCCGCTGCTGAGCGGTGACGAACTGGAAATCGGTTTTAACGGACAATTCGTTAAGACGCGCGTGCTGTAAAATGCCCTTGCCGCTGTTAATCGGCGGCAAAACTTGCATCCACGTGCCAGACTGGTTATAAGGTGCGCTTTCTTTTGACGTGTGGACATCCTTATGAGCGAAACCCCTTTCTGGCAAAGCAAGACTCTCGACGAAATGACCGACGTGGAGTGGGAATCGCTGTGCGACGGCTGCGGGCAGTGCTGCCTGCATAAGCTGATGGACGAAGACACTGACGAAATCTACTTCACCAACGTCGCCTGCAAGCAGCTGAACATCAAAACCTGTCAGTGCCGCAACTACGAGCGCCGTTTCGAGTACGAGCCGGACTGCATCAAGCTGACCCGCGACAATCTCCCGACCTTTGAATGGCTGCCTCACACCTGCGCCTATCGCCTGCTGGCGGAAGGAAAAGGGCTGCCGGACTGGCATCCGCTGCTGACCGGCTCAAAAGCGGCGATGCACGGCGAGCGCATTTCGGTGCGACATATCGCGGTGAAAGAATCCGAAGTGCAGGACTGGGAAGACCATATTCTCAACCATCCCAAACACGCATAAAAAAACCCGCCGAGGCGGGTTTTTTGTTGGGTGCTGTTTGTGCTTATCGACCGAACAAATCGCGTTTTTTCGGTTTGAACAGCTGGGCAATCAGTACCAGCAGTGCCACCACGAAGTAGGCGACGAAAATACCGACCAGCCACTGCGGCATCTCCAGCGTCAGGAATTCCCACTGACGAACAGAGCAATCACCGGAGGCCACAAACACCTGCGGCAGCCACTTGTCCAGCGGCAGCCAGCCTGGGAAGCGGGCGGCAAAATCACAGGTCTGGAACGGGGAGGGATGCAGCTGCATCATGGTGTGCTGCCACGCCAGCTCAATGCCTTTCCAGGCACTGTACAACCAGAGGGCAATCCCGGCATAACGCAGCGGGGATTTTGGCGCAATCGCACCCACCAGCCCTGCACCCATAATACCGAACAGCGCACAACGTTCGTAAATACACAGCACACAGGGTTTCAGCAACATCACATGCTGGAACCAGAGCGCTACCATTTCCAGCGCAAAGGCGGTCAGGGCCATCAATAACCACGCTCCGCGACCGCGAGAGCATTGGTTCAAAAATCGCAACATAATCATTTCCCTGGAACAGGCTTAGAAAGCGCAGTGTAAACCAAAACGATTTTAGCGCCAGATGCTCCTGGCAAAATAAAACGTAATTGGATGTTTATAATGCAGAAAGTCAAACCGGGCAGCGAACCACCCGAATTCAGGGACTTAATGCGCGGCCAGTATACCTATTTGCAACAACCATTGCGTATAAGGAATGAGGGTAAATTTGACGCACAGCAAGCCGACAACGGTTAATACCAGCGTGTAAGGCAGCGCCATCCACACCATCCGACCGTAGGACAAACGAATCAGGGGAGCCAGCGCCGAGGTCAGCAGGAACAGAAACGCCGCCTGTCCGTTTGGCGTCGCCACCGACGGCAAATTGGTGCCGGTATTAATCGCCACGGCCAGCAGCTCAAACTGGTTAATATTAATGGCCCCGTGTTCAAGCGCCGCTTTGGCCTCATTGATATACACCGATCCAACAAACACGTTATCGGAAATAGAAGAGAGCAGGCCGTTAAACAGATAAAAGAGCGACAGCTGAGAGTCGGGTGACGCCTGCAGGACAAAGTCGATAATCGGCGAGAACAGTTGCTGATCGATAATCACCGCCACAATGGCAAAAAACACCGCCAGCAGGGCAGTAAACGGCAGCGCTTCGGTAAATGCCTTGCCGATCGCATGTTCGTCGGTCACACCGGTAAACGACGTCGCCAGAATAATCACCGACAGGCCAATAAGCCCCACTTCCGCCAGGTGGAATGCCAGCGCGACGATAAGCCACACGCCGATGATACCCTGGGCGATCAGCGCCAGTTTTTCCTGGCGGGTGCGCTGGCTGCGGCTTTTCAAATCAAATTCATGCAGCACATCGCGAACCGGGCCGGGCAACTGGGCGCCATAGCCGAAGCTTTTGGTTTTCTCGAGCAACACACAGGTCAGCAGCCCGCAGACAAAGACCGGGACGCTCACCGGCGCCACGCGCAGGAAGAATTCGGTAAAGTTCCAGCCCGCGGCTTTCGCAATAATGAGGTTTTGCGGCTCGCCGACCATCGTCATCACGCCGCCGAGTGCCGTGCCGACGCCCGCGTGCATCATCAGGCTGCGCAGGAACGCACGAAACTGTTCCAGAACGTCGCGCTTCGGCACGTCAATCTGGCTGTCATCCTGCAAATCGCTCTCGGTTTTCGTTGAGGCCACGCGATGATAAATGCCGTAAAAACCGACGGCGACGCTTATCACGACTGCAACGACCGTCAGCGCATCGAGGAATGCGGAGAGAAACGCAGCGGCCAGACAGAAGGAGAGGGAAAGCACCGTTTTGGAACTAATACTCAGCAGCAGCCGCGTGAAGATAAACAGCAGCAGTTGCTTCATAAAGTAGATCCCGGCCACCATAAACATCAGCAGCAGGAGCACTTCCAGGTTAGAGGCCAGTTCGTCTTTCACGCGCTCTGCGCTGGTCATGCCGATAAACACCGCTTCAATCGCCAGCAGCCCGCCGGGGAGCAGGGGATAGCATTTCAGCGCCATCGCCAGGGCGAAGATAAACTCGGCCACCAGCAGCCAGCCGGCCACAAACGGCGAGAAGATAAACACCACAGGGTTAGCGATCAGAAAAATGAGCAGCGTCAGCTTGTACCAGTCGGGTGACTGGCCTAAAAAATTGCGCCACAGGGCGCGTCCGTAAGACATTTCCACCAGAGAGTTCCTTCCTCGCCAAAGTTAAGCAAAACATTATTATACGCACAATTTGCATGAATAACGGCTGTCGACCAGGATGCTGTATTTGATAAAAATGAAACGGTGATCCCTTTTTTCCCGCGTCGCTGCGCTATCTGCCACTGTCAGCCTCTGGTATGATGAGTGAATTAGTTAAAGCTGTGTAATGGAAATCTCACTATGGTCATAAAGGCGCAAAGCCCGGCGGGTTTCGCTGAAGAGTACATCATTGAAAGCATCTGGAATAACCGTTTCGCTCCTGGAACGATTCTTCCCGCTGAACGTGAATTGTCTGAACTGATTGGCGTAACACGTACCACTTTACGCGAAGTTCTTCAGCGTCTGGCGCGTGATGGCTGGTTGACGATTCAGCACGGCAAACCGACCAAAGTGAATAACTTCTGGGAAACGTCGGGTCTGAACATTCTTGAAACGCTCGCCCGTCTCGATCACGAGAGCGTTCCACAGCTGATCGATAATTTGCTGTCGGTGCGCACCAACATTTCTACCATCTTTATCCGTACCGCCTTCCGTCAGCATCCTGAAAAGGCGCTGGAAGTGCTGGCGACGGCGACGGCAGTTGACGATCACGCGGATGCGTTTGCGACCCTCGATTACAACATCTTCCGTGGCCTGGCGTTTGCGTCGGGAAATCCGATTTATGGATTGATCCTTAACGGCATGAAAGGGCTGTACACCCGCATTGGTCGCCACTATTTCGCCAATCCGGAAGCGCGCAGCCTGGCGCTCGGTTTCTACCACAAGTTAAGCCAGCTTTGCACCGAAGGCCAGCACGATCAGGTCTATGAAACGGTGCGTCGTTACGGCCATGACAGCGGCGAGATCTGGCACCGGATGCAGAAAAATCTGCCGGGCGATTTAGCGATTCACGGTCATTAACAGAAAAAGCCTCTCGACTGAGAGGCTTTTTTTGCCCGTATAAAAGGGCCTGAAGCTGAGTCATACGAAAGCCGGGGAAGGTGCGTCGCCACCCGGCAATGCGATTACAGCGTGTTTCCCCGCGCCGGGCAGCGCTCCAGCAGTTCCACGCTCCCGTCCTCGTTTTGCTGCTCCATCAACACGTCAAAGCCCCACAGGCGATGCACATGCTTGAGCACCTCTTTGCGGCCTTTATCCAGCGGCGCACGGTTGTGCGGAATATAGCGCAGCGTCAGAGAGCGATCGCCGCGTAAATCCACGTTCCAGACCTGGATATTCGGTTCCAGATTGCTCAGGTTGTACTGAGAGGAGAGGCGCGAGCGGATCTCACGGTAGCCTTCTTCGTTGTGAATCGCCGATATCTCCAGATAATTATTACGATCGTCATCCAGAACGGTAAAGAAGCGGAAATCACGCATGATTTTCGGTGACATAAACTGGCTGATAAAGCTCTCGTCTTTAAAGTCGCGCATCGCAAAATGCAGCGTCTCCAGCCAGTCGGAACCGGCGATGTCCGGGAACCAGTATTTATCCTCTTCCGTCGGGGACTGACAGATGCGTTTGATATCCTGGAACATCGCAAAGCCGAGGGCATAGGGGTTAATCCCGCTGTACCACGGGCTGTTGTATGGCGGCTGGAAGACCACGTTGGTGTGGCTGTGCAGGAACTCGAGCATAAACCGCTCGGTCACTTTGCCTTCGTCATACAGGTGGTTCAGGATGGTGTAATGCCAGAACGTCGCCCAGCCTTCGTTCATCACCTGCGTCTGTTTTTGCGGATAAAAATACTGACTCACCTTACGCACGATGCGTAAGATTTCACGCTGCCACGGCTCCAGCAGCGGCGCATTTTTTTCCATAAAGTAGAGTAAGTTCTCCTGCGGCTCAGACGGATAACGCCGCGCTTCGGCGATCGTTTTCTCCTCTTCGCGTTTCGGCAGGGTACGCCACAGCATATTCACCTGGCTTTGCAGATACTCTTCGCGACTTTTCTGCCGCGCTTTCTCCTCCTGGAGGGAGATTTTTTGCGGGCGTTTGTAGCGATCCACGCCGTAATTCATCAGCGCGTGACAGGAGTCGAGCAGTTTTTCCACCTCGTCCACCCCGTAGCGCTCCTCGCATTCGGTGATGTATTTACGGGCGAAAATCAGGTAATCGACAATCGAACTGGCATCGGTCCAGCTGCGGAACAGGTAGTTATTTTTGAAGAACGAGTTGTGCCCGTAGCAGGCGTGCGCCATCACCAGCGCCTGCATGGTAATGGTGTTCTCCTCCATCAGATAGGCGATGCAGGGATTAGAATTAATGACGATCTCATACGCCAGTCCTTGCTGGCCGTGCTTGTAGAGTCGCTCGGTCTCAATGAATTTTTTACCGAACGACCAGTGCGGGTAGTTGATCGGCATCCCGACGCTCGAGTAGGCGTCCATCATCTGTTCGGAGGTAATGACTTCGATCTGGTGCGGGTAGGTGTCCAGTCGATACAGCTTCGCCACCCGGTCGATTTCGGCCAGATAGTCATCCAGCAGCTCGAAGGTCCAGTCGGGTCCATCGCTGAGACGAGTGCTGTCCTTGTTCATTGAGTCAAGTGTAGCCATTAGCGCGCCCTCGTTGTTGATAGCTCTCTCTAGTCTGGAGAACCTCTTTTCAAGCATAGAACAACGCGTTGAAAAGCGTGCTGATGCAGAAATTTTTTCTTTGCGATTTCCGATTTTCGATACCGGTGAAAACGGCTGTCTCGCAGAATTTTCTGCTGGTTAAAAAGAACGCGCAGTAAAAGATCCTAAATAAGCGCCATCCCCGCTGGCTGGGGAAGTTGTGAGTTAAGTCACCATAAAAAAGTCGTATGTTGAATAATATTTTCAACTAGGTTATCAATCTGTAATTAGAAGATTGTTCTTTTGCACATAACGGAGTGGCTATGCGTGTTGTCATACTGGGAAGTGGGGTTGTCGGCGTCACCAGCGCCTGGTATTTAAGTCAGGCGGGACACGAGGTGACGGTCATCGATCGCGAACCGGGATCGGCACTGGAGACCAGCGCGGCCAACGCCGGGCAGATCTCCCCTGGCTATGCGGCGCCTTGGGCGGCACCGGGCGTGCCGCTGAAGGCCATCAAATGGATGTTCCAGCGTCACGCGCCGCTGGCGATTAGCCTCGATGGCACGCAATTCCAGCTCAAGTGGATGTGGCAAATGCTGCGCAACTGCGACACTCGCCACTACATGGAAAACAAAGGCCGCATGGTGCGCCTGGCAGAGTACAGCCGCGACTGCCTGAAAGAACTGCGCAACACCACCGGCATCGAATACGAAGGGCGGCAGGGCGGCACATTGCAGCTGTTCCGCACCGCGCAGCAGTATGAAAACGCCACCCGCGATATCGCCGTGCTGGAAGATGCAGGCGTGCCGTATCAGCTGCTCGAAGCCAGCCAGCTGGCGCAGGTTGAACCGGCGCTGGCGGAAGTGGCACACAAACTGACGGGCGGGCTGCGCCTGCCAAATGATGAAACGGGCGACTGCCAGCTCTTTACTCAGCGTCTGGCGAAGATGTGTGAACAGGCGGGCGTGACATTCCGCTATAACACCTCGGTCGATAAGCTGCTGTCAGAAGGCGAAAAAATCTACGGCGTGAAGTGCGGCGACGAAGTGATCAAAGCCGACGCCTATGTAATGGCATTTGGCTCCTACTCCACGGCGATGCTGAAAGGCTTGCTCGATATTCCGGTCTATCCGCTGAAAGGCTACTCCCTCACCATACCGGTGAAAGAGGACAACGGTGCGCCTGTTTCAACTATTCTTGATGAAACCTACAAAATCGCCATCACCCGCTTTGATAACCGGATCCGCGTCGGCGGAATGGCGGAAATTGTCGGCTTTAACACGGAATTGCTGCAACCGCGCCGCGAAACGCTTGAGATGGTGGTTCGCGATCTGTTCCCGCGCGGGGGCTTTGTCGAACAGGCCACGTTCTGGACCGGGTTACGTCCTATGACGCCAGACGGCACGCCGATTGTCGGCCGTACGCCGTTCAAGAATTTATGGACTAACACCGGCCACGGCACGCTGGGCTGGACCATGGCCTGCGGTTCTGGGCAATTGCTGAGCGATTTGATCTCGGGCCGCACCCCGGCAATTCCGTTTGATGATTTAAGCGCCGCGCGCTATCAATCCGGATTTACGCCATCTCGCCCGCAGCATCTGCATGGCGCGCATAATTAACAAGGAGCTGTCATGTCCCGTCCTATTCTGGCTCAGCTGGATCTGCAGGCGTTAAAAAATAACCTGCAGATTGTCCGCCGTGCTGCGCCGGGCTCTCGCGTATGGTCGGTGGTGAAAGCCAACGGCTACGGCCACGGAATTGAGTCCATCTGGAGCGCGCTGAGCGCCACCGATGGTTTTGCGCTGTTGAATCTGGAAGAGGCGATCCTGCTGCGCGAACGCGGCTGGAAAGGGCCAATTCTGCTGCTCGAAGGCTTCTTCCACGCAGACGAACTGCCGCTTTTGGACAAGTACCGACTCACCACCAGCGTGCACAGCAACTGGCAAATCAAAGCGCTGCAAAACGCAAAACTGCATGCGCCGCTGGATATCTATCTCAAGGTCAACAGCGGCATGAACCGCTTAGGTTTCCAGCCCGAGCGCGTACATACGATGTGGCAGCAGCTGCGCGCCCTGAAAAATGTCGGTGAGATGACACTGATGGCGCACTTTGCCGATGCCGAAAAACCGGACGGCATTGCCGAGGCGATGGTGCGTATCAATCAGGCGGCAGAAGGGCTGGAGTGCGCCCGTTCGCTGTCGAACTCCGCCGCCACGCTCTGGCACCCGGAAGCCCATTACGACTGGGTACGTCCAGGCATTATTCTCTACGGCGCGTCGCCGTCCGGCCAGTGGCAGGACATCGCCAACAGCGGGCTGAAACCGGTTATGTCCCTGCGCAGTGAAATCATCGGCATTCAGACGCTGAAAGCGGGCGATACGGTGGGCTACGGCAGCCGCTATCGTGCGTCAGGCGAACAGCGTATTGGTATTGTGGCGGGCGGTTATGCTGACGGCTATCCACGTCTAGCGCCAACCGGCACGCCGGTGTGGGTCGATGGTGTGCGTACCGGCACCGTTGGCACCATTTCAATGGATATGATGGCGGTGGACTTAACCCCATGCCCGCAGGCAGGCATCGGTTCGCCGGTAGAGCTGTGGGGGAATGAGGTGAAAGTCGATGACGTGGCGTCGGCAGCGGGAACGGTAGGCTATGAAATGTTAACGGCACTGGCCCCGAGAGTGCCAGTCGTGACAGTGTAACGTTAAAATGCCGGGTGGCGTTGTTGCCACCCGGCAAAATATCATTCTGAACCCTCGTCCTCCATCGGACGCACGCCCACCTTGCGCACCGCGTTATCCTCTTTCTCGGCCACCGTCCAGATCATCCCGGCAAACTCCACCTGGTCGCCCACGACCGGCGCGGCACCCAGCAGCTGCTGCACAATCTCACCCAGCGTCTGCTGTTTATCGCGATACTCCAGCCCCTCGTCCAGGCCGTAAATCAGAGCCACGTCGGCAAATTTGGCGTTCGCTTCCAGAATAAAATCACCGAAGAACCGCTGATCCAGCGCCACGGGCGGTGACTGGCTGAACAGCTTCCCGAGGGCAGGCAAATCGGTCTCACGACCAATGACGCAGAGAATGTCGCCCTCACGCAGGCGAGTGCTGCCCGTCGGGTGCAGCAGAGCGTTATCGCGAAACAGCGCGGCAATCCGCGTTTCCGTCGGCATATGCAGGTCGCGCAGCGACGCGCCCACGCACCATTTATCGGCGCTCAGCTGGTAGACAAACTGCTCCCACGGGTTTTCCGGATGAATATCCAGCCCCACGCGCGAAACGGGCAGGCCAACCGGTGGCACCACCACTTTGGCTTTTTTCGCCGCCCAGCCGAGGGACGTACCCTGGAACAGCAGCGACACCAGCACCACGAAGAACGCGACATTGAAGAATAGCCGTGAATTATCCAGCCCCGCCATCATCGGGAAGACCGCCAGAATGATCGGCACCGCCCCGCGCAGGCCCACCCAGCTGATAAAAATACGCTCGCGCAGGTTAAACCCACGGAACGGCAGCAGGCCGGCAAACACCGACAGCGGACGGGCGAAGAAGATCATCCACGCCGAGAGGAGCAGCGCCGGAATGGCAATCGGCAGCAGATCGGACGGCGTCACCAGCAGCCCCAGCACCAGGAACATGCCGATTTGCGCCAGCCAGGCCAGGCCATCGAAGTTCTGCAAAATCGCGTGGCGGTTGCGAATCGGGCGATTTCCCAGCAGGAAGCCGCAGAGATAAACGGCGAGAATACCGCTGCCGTCCATCGCCGTTGTCAGGGCGAAAATCAGAATACCGCCGCTAAGCGCCAGCAAAGGGTACAGCCCGGCGGGCAGGGAGATGCGGTTAATCATCTGCTGCAACAAATAGCCGCCGGAAAGGCCGATGATAATCCCGAGGCCAAACTGCTGGAGAATATGCCAGGCAAACATCCAGCTCAGGCCGGATTCATGCTGCTGGATCATCTCAATCAGGGTGATGGTCAGGAACACCGCCATCGGGTCGTTGCTGCCGGATTCAATCTCCAGCGTCGAGCCGACACGCTCGTTCAGCCCTTTGCCGCCGAGGAGGGAGAACACCGCCGCCGCATCCGTCGAGCCGACAATCGCGCCAATCAGCAATCCTTCCATGATATTCAGATGAAACAGCCAGGCGGCCATCACACCGGTCAGGCCGGAGGTGATCAGCACGCCGACCGTTGCCAGCGACAGGGCCGGGCCTAAGGCGACGCGAAACGAACTGGCCTGGGTGCGCATCCCGCCGTCCAGCAAAATCACTGCCAGCGCGAGGTTACTCACCATGTAGGCGAAAGGATAATTATCGAATGGAATCCCGCCGACGCCATCGATGCCCGCGAGCATGCCGATGGCCAGGAAGATAACAAGGATAGGTATGCCGAGACGCGATGAAAATGAACTTAATAAAATACTGCAGGTTACTAATACGGAACCCAGAATGAAAAGACTGATTATCGCTGCGGCATCCAATGTTGTCTTACTCCCACCTCAATGTTGTTGCTGATAATAAAACCCTATCATATTAACGACAAAAACAGCGTTTTATTGAGGTGGTTAAACCGCTTTTTTATGCCTTTAAGACAGGATGACCGCGGAGGGTTAACCGGCTGCCCGCCTGCGAGTGCCATAGCGTCGCCTGAGCGCCCAGCGGCAGGGTGACGGTTTGCTGCTCATGGCCAAACGCCAGCCCGTCGATCACCGGAATGTCGAGGCGCGAGCGCAGGTAATCGATCATGGTTTCCAGCGTATAACCCTCATCGTAATCGTTCGGCGTCGCGCCGCTGAAGCTGCCTAACACAACCGCGCGCTGACGCCCGAGAATACCGGCGTGCATCAGCTGCAACAGCATGCGCTCGACGCGGAACGGATGCTCGTTGATATCCTCCAGCACCAGAATGCCGTCTTCAATTTGCGGCAGCCACGGCGTGCCGATAAGCGACACCAGCATCGCCAGATTGCCGCCCCACATCTGGCCTTCGCACTCGCACTGCGGGCCGTTGCCTTGCCACTCCACGCTAAACGTTGGATTTTTCAAGGCGCGCCAGAAATGCTCCTCGGTAAAACGGTTCAACTCCGGTGCGCCGAAGTTCCCCGCCAGCATCGGCCCGCTAAAGGTGATGACGTTATGCAGGGCCAGCAGACCAAGCTGAATCACGGTGAAATCGCTGTGACCGCAGATCAGCAGCGGGTCCTGCTGCTGGCGTCGGGCAAGCCCGGCCCAGTCGATGGTCTCCAGCAAACGGCTCGCGCCATACCCGCCGCGCACCGCCAGAATAATCTGGTTTTCGCCTTCGAGGGTGACCAGGTCGTTGATATCAGCCACTCTTTGCTGCTCAGTCCCGGCAAAACGCTGCAGACGGCGGGGGATGATCGTCTGATTATCCACCCGATGGCCGGATGCCTCTAAACGCGTTACGCCAAGCCGGGCGGCGTCCTGATTAATGCAGTAGCCGGACGGGGCAACAAGATGAAACTGAGACATGGCAAATCCTTGCTGAATGAGAAACTAAATGCCTATATCATGCCGCCTGTATGCGGTCTGCTTCAAGGGGCGGATGCGTAACCGCGATGATCGGCTATAAGGATAGATGACGTGAAATTGAGATGGTTTGCTTTTTTGATTGTATTGCTGGCGGGCTGTAGTTCAAAACAGGATTATCAAAATCCGCCGTGGAACCCGGAAGTCCCTGTCAAACGTGCCATGCAGTGGATGCCGATCAGCGAAAAGGCCGGGAAAGCGTGGGGCGTCAGTTCGCGACTGGTGACGGCCATCATTGCAGTCGAATCCGGCGGCAACCCGACGCTGGTCAGCAAATCAAATGCAGTGGGCTTAATGCAATTGAAAGCCTCCACCGCCGGGCGTGAAGTCTACCGCTACATGGGCTGGAGCGGGCAGCCGTCCACCAGCGAGCTGAAAAACCCGGAGCGTAATATCTCCATGGGTACCGCGTATCTGAGCATTCTGGAGCACGGTGTGCTAAAAGGCATCGAAGATCCCGAAGTGATGCAGTATGCGCTGGTGGTGTCGTATGTGAACGGGGCGGGGGCGCTGCTGCGAACCTTCTCGTCGGATCGCAAAAAGGCCATCAATGAAATTAACGGCATGGACAAAGACGAATTCTTTGAGCATGTGGTGAACAACCATCCGGCACCACAGGCTCCACGCTACATCTGGAAAGTTCAGAAAGCGATGGACGCCATGTAATGCCCTGGCCGGGCAGCGAGATGCTGTCCGGCGCCTTCAGAGAACCTTATTCGCACGTTCTCGCGCTTCTCGCTCTAACGAGAAGATAATACGTTGAAGCTCCCTTTCGGCCCCAGGCCCGACATTCAGAAAGCGAAAACTGAGTCGTGGTGTGGTGATGGTCTCATTTTTGCTGTCCACCACTTTGCGTTCGCTGATGGCAATCAGCTGCGCATCAAAGTAGAAACGTCCCCAGCCGCCCATATCCAGTTCGATTTGTGAAAAACGCATCCCTTCCACCAGTCCGTCCGGTCGTGGTGTGTCCATCAGTGCGCCCATCCCGCCGAGCGACAGGTCGAACAGGCGAAAGCGAATCTCTTTTTTGTCCGGCATTCTGGCCTTACAAAAATAGGAAGGATGCAGCGGGGCGTTAATCCGAAAATATTCCCGACGCTGGACAAACCACAGGCTCTCCGGCAGCGGGGTGATAAAAGCGGGCAGATTGAGATAATCACCTTGTTCCACATGAGGCAGGACAAACTCAACCTTTGCCCCTTTGGTTTCCGCCATCACAGAAAGATTTTTTGCGCGCAGTACCGCCCGGTTTTCATACTCCTGACTACCGAGGTCGATGACCAGACGCTCCGGAGTGGCTTCCAGAATCTTACTGATAAACTGGTTCGACGCCCAACTGATGCGCACCGGCACTTCGCCCTTGTGCAGGTCGCGTAATACCCCTAATACAGCCAGCGGATTTTGCTTCAGGAACTGCTCACTGTAATTACTCACGCCGAATGGCTCCTCGGTTGTCTGACGGACTGTCCCTGAAGTATCGGCAATGGGCGTCAGAACTTAATACAAACCGGTGATTTTTTTTCAAAAATGAGAGGGAATTAAGTCGGTGAGAAAAAACGGTTTTAGCGCGGTGACCTATACTTAAGTCACTTGCGCGAAACATTTTCAGCGCATGCATTTCATCTGCAAGAGGGCATCGCTATGGGTATTATCGCCTGGATTGTTTTTGGTCTTATCGCCGGCGTGATCGCAAAATTCATTATGCCGGGGCGTGATGGTGGCGGCTTCATTCTGACCTGCGTGCTGGGGGTTATCGGTGCGGTTGTCGGCGGCTGGCTGGCGACCATGTTTGGCGTCGGCGGCAGCGTCAGCGGATTTAACCTGCACAGCTTCCTGGTGGCGGTGGTCGGTGCCATCGTCGTCCTTGCCATTTTCAGACTGCTCAGACGCACATAAACCACTAAAAACGCAAACGGCTCTCCCTGAGGGCCGTTTTTTTTGTCCGCATATTGCTTTGTTAATCGAAATGAGAATAATTGTCGTTCTTTATATCATCTAATAATAAGACGACACTATGAACACCTCGCGTTTTGCAGTATGTGCGTTGGCAGGCGCGGTCACACTGGCGTTGCAGACTTGCGCGTTTGCGGAAGAATCAACCATTCTCGTGACCGGATCGGAACAGGGCAGTCAGCTTCCTGAGTGGACGAACAGTGCCACCAAATCAGCCGTTGCCGAGAGTAAAACCCCGCAGGTCATCAACACCATTTCCGCCACGGAGATCGAACAGCGTCACGCGAAGTCGGTCAACGAAATCCTGCGCTATGCGCCGGGCGTGTCGACGGAAGTGCGCGGCAATACCTCCTATATGAGTGAATATAAGATCCGTGGATTTACCGTCGAGCAGGAGTATTACAACGGTCTGCAGCTGCCCTACAATGTCACCGGGAACACCAAAGCGCGCATCGATCCGCTGCTGATCGAGAGTGTGGACATCCTTAAAGGCCCCGCCTCTGTGCTGTACGGCGGCGGCTCGCCGGGCGGGCTGGTCAATATTCAGGGCAAAAAGCCGCAAAACACCGCGCAAACGGAAGTGGGCTTCAACACCGGGACGCGCAATCTGACAGAGGGCTATCTCGATTCCACCGGGCAGATTGCCGACAGCGACTGGGACTATCGTCTGCTGGGCAAAGCGACGGAAGGCGACGATCAGCCGCACACCACGCGCACGGAAAACTACCTGGTGGCACCGTCCGTGACCTGGCAGCCAGACAGCAAAACGCGCCTGACCCTTGATGCGCTCGCGCAAAACAGCCCGAGCCTGACGCCGTCCAACCCGCTTCCGCTTTCGTATCTGCGTTCCAAATATGCCGATCGCCGCGATTATGCAGGCGACGAATGGAGCGGCTTCAAACAGCGCCAGTGGATGCTGGGCTACAGCTTTGAACACCAGTTTGATAGCGGCTGGGGCTTCAGTCAGAAAGCGCGCTACTTCGACGTGGATACGCACCAGCGCAGCATCTACTCCACGGGGCCAGGCGCAAACGTGTACGAGCTAAATCGCTTTGCTTACACCACCGACGAAGACCTGCAGAGTTTCAACATGGATAACCAGGTCACCAAAACGCTGGAGCTGGGCGACTGGAAGCACCATTTGCTGGCAGGCTTCGACTACCAGAAGCTCAATTCCCACTTCCACTATCGCTATGCGGCAAATACGCCGGGTATCGATATGCGTAACCCGGACTACACGCAGGTCAACGACGGTTCCCTCGGTCTCTACACCGCGCAGAAAAATCGCCTGAGCTATCAGCAAAACGGGTACTACCTGCAGGATCAGATCGAATTCGGCGGGCTGAATCTGCTCGGCAGCCTGCGCTACGACGACTATCGCTCCGTCACCACCGACTATCTGCAAAACGGTGATAAAGCCTGGGTATCGCAGGATCGCGTCACTAAACGTCTGGGGGCGTTGTACGCCTTTGAAAACGGTATCTCGCCGTTTATCAGCTACTCCGAAGGCTTTGCGCCCGTTTCACCGCAGGGCACGCTGACCGCTAAAGACGTCAAGCCAACCACCAGCAAACAGGTGGAAGGCGGGGTGAAATACCTGCTGGAAGAGTATGCGACCACCTTTACCGCGTCGGTGTTTAACATTCGCCAGAAAAATGTGGTCACGACCGATCCGGGCTTCCTGAACTATCGTCAGACCGGTGAAGTGGAATCGAAAGGGGCGGAATTGTCTGCCGTCAGTCGTCCGACGGATAACCTGACGCTGATCGCCAATTACGCCTACACCCACGCGATCAACACGGAAGATGACAAATACCAGGGGAAACGCCCGACGCAGGTGCCAGAAAATGCCTTTAACCTGTGGGGAGATTACACTTTCGACAGCACGCCGCTGAAAGGGCTGAACCTCGGCGCAGGCGCGCGCTACACCGGGCCAATGGAGATCGCGCCGACCAACGATCAGGGTAAACTGGGCGGCACGACGCAGTACGATCTGGCCGCCTCTTATCAGATGGGTGAAGTTCTGCCGTCGCTGGCCGGGCTGACCCTGAAAGCCAGCGCGCAGAACATCACCAACAAAGAGACGTTTACCTGCTACGACGCGACAAACTGCTGGATTGGCCGCGACCGCACGGTTCAGGTGGGGGCGAGCTACAGCTTCTGATTTTCCTTTTATGTCTCACCCTCTCTTGCGTGAGAGGGTGAGAGCACCAGCCGCACAATCCTACTGCGCGGCACTCTTCTGCGCTGGCGCCACATCATCGTTCGCCGCAGGCTGAGTCGCCGGCAGGCTGTCGCACGGTTTCTCTTTCGGACAGACTAAATCGAGCATTTTCAGCGTCACGCCGTTGGTCCACCCGAAGCCGTCCTGCAACGGATACTCACCGCCGCCTCCGCCGGTGCCGGTGGTCGACACATCATATTTCTCCACCAGCTTCTGCTCGCGGTCGTAGGTATGCTGCACGTTCGTCAGGAAGCGCCAGGTGACATCCATCGCCACTTTCTTATGACCGTAGTTTTGCAGCCCTTCGGCCGCCACCCACTGCAAGGGTGCCCAGCCGTTTGGCGCGTCCCACTGCTGGCCGCTGTTGATGGTGGTGGTAGTCACGCCACCCGGTTTCAACAGGCGTGACGCGGTGGCACTCGCCACTTTATCGGCCCGCTCTTTGGAGGCGGCGTTGACGTACAGCGGGAACAGGGCGGCGGCAGTCAGCTGATTACGTACCTTTTTACTCTTCAGATCGTAATCGGCGTACCAGCCCTCTTTGTCGTTCCACAGGTGAGTCTCGATCGCTTTTTGCCGCGCGTTGGCCAGGGTTTCATAGCGATTTGCGCGCTCGGTATCACCTGATTCCTGGCTGGCCTTGGCGAGCAATTTTTCCATTTTGAACAGCAGGGCGTTCAAATCTACCGGCACAATGCTGGTGGTACGAATAGTGCCAAGCTGTTGCGGATCGTCCATCCAGCGGGAGCTAAAGTCCCAGCCGGAGGCGGCAGCGGATCGCAGGTCACGGTAGATTTCCGTCGCCGGACGGTTCGGGTTGTTTTTGGCGGTGGTCACGTCATCCAGCCAGGATTCCGGACGCGGCGTGTCGCGATCGTCCCAGTAGCGGTTCAGAATCGCGCCGTCATCCAGTTTCACCACCCGCTTGTTGGCCTGACCCGGCTGCAGCGTCTCCACGCCCTCCATCCAGTAGGTGTACTCTTTTTCCATCTGCGGCAGATAGGTTTTCAGCGCCTCTTTATCGTGCGTGGCGAGCAGTTCAACCATCAGGGAGAAAAACGGCGGCTGCGAACGGCTCAGATAGTAACTGCGGTTGCCGTTGGGAATATGGCCCCAGGTGTCGATCTCATAGCCGAAGTTGGCCACCATATCGCTGATTTTGTCCCAGTGATCGCTCTCGGCCAGCCCCAGCATGGTGAAATAGCTGTCCCAGTAATAGACTTCGCGGAAACGGCCACCCGGCACCACATAAGGTTTCGGCAGCGGCAGCAGCGAATCCCACTTATCGGCTTTATCGGTGGTGCGCGTCAGCACTGGCCACAGGCCATCAATATGCTCGCGCAGGCTCTGTCCGGCAGGCGGAACGTATTTTTCGCCTTCAGCAGGAAGGGTAAAATTCATCTCGACGAAATGGCGCAGGTCAAATCCGCGTTGCAGATGCTGCATACGGTAATCCGCCAGAATCATCAGGGGATCGCTTTTCGGCACCGCGTCGGCGAAGGTTTTTTGATCGGGGAACAGCTTAGCGCTTTGCACGTCACTGAACAGGGGACCGAGCAGAATATCCGGCGACTGTTTTTGTGTGGAAGGTAACTCATCAGCGAAGCTCAGTGCGGCGACGCTCAGCATCGCGCCCCCCAGTGCCACACGCAGCGCCAGCGGCAGGCGTGCAGGACGGCGCATTTCAGTTCTCGTCATCGGTTTTTCTCCTTTTTATTCTCGCGAGCAGCGTCGCCGCTGCCGTCAATCACCTGAAAACCTTAGACGAATATGGCCGTTTTCGCGTGTCGAATATCCCATTTTTCGCAAAACCAGACACTTTACCCACACAGGAATAATCAGTAATAAAGCGTTAATATATATCTGCTGTTTATTATTTTTATATTCTTAATAAGTAATGTGATTGAATGAGTTCGAATGAATTAAGGCTCTCGCTAATTACAAATGTGATCGCGTGCATTATTTATTGCCGTTTTAATGAAGAAACACTTCTTAGCGATCACATAAATTAAAAAACATAATTAACGGATGAAAAAACGTAATGGAACCGTCGGTCACAATTAGGCGAAATATCGCTGTTTATTGGCCGCAGTAATTCATCAGGAAGGAATCCATGAGAATAAAGTTGATTGTGTTAGCCGTCAGCGTAATTTGCTCGGCGGGAGGATATGCTGCGCAACATGCGCCCACCCTGGAAGAGAAACTTGCACAGCTGGAAGCACGTCTGGAAAAGGCTGAAAGCCGGGCGGAGAAGGCCGAAGCGCAAATTGAGCAATTACAGCAACAACAGACAGTCGTCGCCAAAACAGAGCCGACCGTGACGGTGGAATCAGCCGAGCCGGTCACCGCGTCGGCGTTACCGAAACTGACGCTTTCTGGCTACGGCGATATTAAATTTTACGGCGACGTCGAATTTAACATGGATGCGGCCAGCAGGAGCGGTGCATTAACGTCGATAAAAACCAGTGCGAATAAAGACTGGGCATCGGGAAATAATGAACGCTGGGATATTAACGGGCGTCTGCTGTTAGGCTTTGACGGTTATCGTCGAATGGATGACGGTAATTTTGCCGGATTCTCAGTGCAGCCGCTGGCAGATCTCACCGGCAAAATGAATCTCGATGATGCCGTATTCTTCTTCGGCAATGAGAATAACTGGAAGATCAAAGTCGGGCGTTTTGAAGCCTACGATATGTTCCCGCTCAATCAGGATACCTTTATCGAATATTCCGGGAATACGGCCAACGATCTCTACAGCGACGGCTATGGCTATATCTACATGATGAAAGAGGGCCGGGGACGTAGCGACAGCGGTGGCAACTTCCTGATGAGCAAAACCCTGGATAACTGGTATTTCGAGGTCAACATGCTGCTGGAAGACGGCAGCACGCTGTTCGTCGACAAGCAGTATCACGGCATCAATCTCGATAACGACAAAAACGTGGCCTATATCCGCCCGGTCATCGCCTGGCAGAGCGGACGCTTCTCAACGGCGGTGGCGATGGAGAGTAACCTCGTCAACAACGCCTACGGCTATCGCGATGCGTCAGGGCAGTGGGTCGATCAGTCCGATCGCACCGGTTACGGTTTCACGATGACCTGGAATGGGCAGCAAACCGATCCGCAAGACGGCGTTGTGGTGAACCTTAATACCGCTTATATGGATGCCACGGATGAAACCGACTTTACCGCGGGGACTAACGCCCTGTGGCACAACATCGAGCTGGGCTACATTTACGCCCACAACGAGGTGGATAAATTTAACTCCGCGAATGTGTACGATAACTGCGATAACGACTGCTGGATAACCGATCCGGGCGATTACGATATTCATACCCTTCACGCGTCGTATCTCATCCCGAACCTGATGAATATGAAGAACTTTAATATCTATCTCGGGGCGTACGCCTCCTGGGTGGAAGCGCATCCGAATAAGGGCGCTGATAATAACGACGATCGCTACGGCGGCCGCGTTCGCTTCAAATACTACTTCTGATGCCTCGCCAGTCAGACCTCTTCGGGGGTCTGGCTGGTTTCCCGCAGGGTTCCCGGCGCATGGCCGACGATGCGTTTAAACGCCCGGCTAAAGGCCGCGAGCGATCCATATCCCAGCCGCAACGCCACCGTTTCAATCGCCTGATGTTCATGCCGAATGTACTGAATGGCGAGGCGCATCCTGAGTTCACTCAAATATTTGGCAGGCGTGGTGCCGGTGGCGGATAAAAACCGCTCGGCAAAGACCGAACGTGAAGTACCTGCCTCTTTTGCCAGCTCCGCCACGCTCCAGTTGACGCCCGGCTGCTGGTGCATGGCATAAATTGCACGGCTCAGACGTGGGTCGCGCAGTACCTGCACCCAGCCCGTAGCTTTTCCGCAGCCCGCTTCCACCCAGCCGCGCACAATTAAAGCGGCCACCACATCGGCGAGACGCGCCAGAATCCCGGCGAAACCGACCTGCCGGGTCATGGATTCCCGCTCCATCGCCGCCAGCAGTGGGTGGATCTCCGGCCAGGTCGACATCAGACGGCTCACCATCATCACTTCCGGCATCGCTTTGATCAGGGGCTGCATCCCGCCCAGCTCAAAATCCATACATCCGCTGAATATCACCACGTTTTCGCTTTCCGGGCACGCCTCGCAGGTGATGGCGCACACAGAGTTGCAAATCGGCTCGCTGGGAAATGCCGACACCGGGGTGACAGTGGCATTTTCATCCGACAGCAGGGCGTGGGCATTGCCGTTAGGGATAAACAGCGCATCGCCGCTGCTCAGGGTAAACACCGCGCCGCTCTCCATGCGCAGCACCGCTGAACCGTGGCTGACGAAATGAAACTGCGCCTTGCCGGGGGCCTGGGTGAACGCCACGCCAAAAGGGGCGCTGGCCTCGATGCGGCGGTACTTCACGCCGGAGAGACGCATTCCACGTAAAAGCTCACTGATTAAATCGGGCGACTGAACGGTCATGGGCACAACTCCGGACGAATTATCAATAAGTGAAGATTATATGTCATAGATCGTCCATGGGGAACGCTCTATGCTTTTGCGACGGTTGTCACATTTTTCTAACGGGAGAGCAACAGATGAATTCAACTATCGCGGCGAGCGAGGCCATAGCGCCCGCAAAACCCGCCTGGCGAGCGGTCTATTCACTGGGACTGGGGGTGTTTGGCCTGATTACGGCGGAGTTTTTACCGGCCAGTTTGTTAACGCCGATGGCTGCCAGTCTCGGCGTCAGCGAAGGGATGGCCGGGCAGGCGGTGACCGCAACGGCGCTGGTCGCACTGGTGACCGGGCTACTGATTACGCCTGCCACCAAAAGTATCGACCGCCGCTGGGTGCTGATGTTTTTCTCTGTGCTGCAAATTATCTCCAGCCTGCTGGTGGCCTTTGCGCCCAATTTGCAGGTACTGCTGATGGGGCGCCTGCTGTTAGGTATCGCTATCGGCGGCTTCTGGGCAATGTCCACGGCCACGGCGATGCGGCTGGTTCCGGCCGATAAAGTGCCGAAAGCGCTGGCGGTGATCTTCTCCAGCGTGTCGATCGCAACTGTGGTCGCTGCGCCGCTCGGCAGCTATCTGGGCAGCCTGATCGGCTGGCGTAACGTCTTTATCCTCTGCATTCTGCCGAGCATGCTGGCGCTGCTCTGGCAGCTGTGGGTGCTCCCGTCAATGAAACCGGAGAGCAGCGGCAGTCTCGGGACGTTACTGCGCGTGCTGCGCCGCCCTGGCATGATCGGCGGGCTATTAGCCACGGTGCTGATTTTTAGCGGTCACTTTGCCTTCTTTACCTACCTGCGCCCGTTCCTTGAAACCGTCGGGCAGGCGAGCGTCGAGAGCATTTCGCTGATCCTGCTGGGCTTTGGCCTCGCCAATTTCGTCGGCACCTCGATTGCCGGGCATCTGCTGGCGCGCAATTTACGTCTGACGCTGGCGCTGGTGCCGTTTGCAATGGGCGTTCTGGCGCTGATCATGGTGGCATACGGCCATCTGGCGATGCTGGACGGACTGCTGGTGGCGCTGTGGGGCTTTGCCTTTGGCCTGGTGCCGGTGGGCTGGTCGACCTGGCTTGCGACCACGGTGCCGGACGAAGCCGAAAGTGCGGGTGGTTTGCTGGTGGCGTCGATTCAGTTTGCGATTGGTGCAGGTGCGGCAGGCGGCGGGGCGGTGTTTGACCTCAACGGTGCCAGCGGGGTATTCGCCGGAAGCGGCTTGCTGCTGGTGAGCGCAATGGTGATTGTCTTGATGGGCGTTCGTGTCAAAGCGGAATAACGATTAAAAGCCGGGTGGCGGCGATGTCGCCACCCGACGCGGTTTTTACACCCCTTTGCGATCCATCAGCAGCGCCAGATCGACCAGGCGGTTCGAGAACCCCCACTCGTTGTCATACCAGGCGAGGATCTTCACCATATTGCCGCCGATGACCAGCGTAGAAAGCCCGTCGATAATCGATGAGCGCGGATCGCCCTGATAATCACTCGATACTAACGGCTCGTCGCTGTAGCCCAGAATGCCCTGCAATGGCCCGGCAGAGGCCGCTTCACGAAACGCGGCGTTCACCTCATCCACCGTTACCTCCCGGCTCAGGGTGACCGTCAAATCGACAATTGACACCACCGGCACCGGAACGCGCAGGGAATACCCGGTCAGACGTCCGTCCAGCTCAGGAATCACTTTCCCCAGAGCCTTCGCCGCGCCGCTGGAGTAGGGGACAATCGACAGGGCCGCCGCGCGCGCGCCGCGCAGATCTTTCTCCGGCTGGTCGTGCAGTGCCTGGCTGTTGGTGTAGGCGTGAGTGGTGTTCATCAGGCCATGTTCGATGCCGAAGTGCTGATGCAGCACCTGCGCGGCGGGTGCCAGACCGTTCGTGGTGCAGCTGCCGTTGCTCACCACAAAGTGCTGAGCCGGATCGTACAGCCGATCGTTCACGCCCATCACCACGGTCAAATCGTCGTTTTTACCCGGGGCGGAGATGATGACGCGTTTTGCGCCGCCGCTCTCAATATGCACCGCCGCTTTCTCGCGGTCAGTGAAGAAGCCGGTCGCTTCAATCACCACGTCCACTTCGACATTACGCCACGGAATAGCGGCCGGGTCGCGCTCGCTGAAGACCCTAATCTGTTTGCCATCCACCTGCAGATGATTATCGGCAGCCTCAACGGATACCGGCAGCGTCCCTAACAGGGAATCGTATTTCAGCAGATGGGCGAGGGTTTTGCTGTCCGTCAGATCGTTAATCGCCACGATCTGAATCTCCGGGTTATCGAGGGCGGCGCGTAAGAAATTGCGACCGATTCTGCCGAAACCATTAATACCGACCTTAACCATGATGCACTCCTTAACTGTGGTGTCTGGAGTCACTGTAGTCTTCAGGTGAAATGGCGTAAATGACAAAAAAGGATCAGATTACGCCATTTTGCGGCAGTGGAATCGCTGACGATACTCGCTGGGGGTAAGGTGGAGCTGTTTCTCAAACACCCGGCGCAGGTTGATGCTGCTGCCAAATCCGCTCTGCTCGGCGATGCGGTCCAGCGGCTCGCTTGTCTGCTCCAGCAGCTGACGGGCGGCGGCGAGACGGGCTTCCATCACGTAGCGTGCCGGAGAGGCGCCCGTTTCACGGGTAAAGACGCGGGTGAAATTGCGCGGACTCATGGCCGCCTGCTCCGCCAGTTTTTCGACGCACAGATCGGCCGTGAGATTGTTAAGTATCCAGGTTTGCAATTCGCTGACCGGCCCGGCACTGGCGGATGAATTCAGGTTGTAGCGGCTGAACTGCAGCTGCCCGCCGGGACGGCGCAAATACATCACCAGATCCTGGGCCACGTCTCGCGCCAGGGTAAAACCGTAGTCCTCTTCAACCAGCGCCAGCGTGAGATCAAACCCGGAACTCACCCCGCCGGATGTCCAGATGGGACCATCCTGAATATAGAGCGGGCCGCCTACGACGTTGATGGCAGGCCAGCTTTTTTGCATCGTCTCCAGCAGCCGCCAGTGGGTAGTCGCGCGACGTCCGTCCAGCAGGCCGCTTTGTGCCAGCAGCATCGCGCCGCCGCAAATTGAGGCGATGCGCCGGGCATGGGGCGCGGCCAGATGCAGCCAGTCCACCACGGCGGTGCTCTCCAGCTCGTTCATCCCACGTCCGGTGATGATAATGGTGTCGAGCGGCTCACGCGGATCCAGCTCCGGCAGACGATAGTCCGCCAGCAGGTTTAGCCCGGACTGACCGTGGATCACCTGGTGTGGCTGGGTGGTGGCGATAATAATGCGATAGCGAGGCTGGGCGAGGCCTTCCGGATGGAGCTGGTTGGCCTGCATCAGAATGTCTGCGATACCGGCGGCTTCGAACAACATGCCGCCGTCAGGGACGATAATCAGGATTTTCTTCATGTCCTGAAAAGTATCTTTATTACACAATAAGTCAAGTCGAGAGTGGGGCGGCAGCGTTCTGCGGCTGGGTTTTGCTCATCGGGATCAGCGCAATGATCAGCGCGCCCAGCACCAGGAAACCGGCCACCATGAAGATCCCGGCGTTGAAGTTTCCGGTGACGTCTTTCATCCAGCCCATCAGCAGCGGCCCGAGTGCCGCACCGGTCATCCCGGTGGCGTTAATCACCGCAATCCCGACGGCGCGAGCGCGCAGGGAGATATAGCGATCCGGCGTGGTCCAGAAGATCACCATCGCCGCGAACGCACCTGCCGACGCCATCACAATCCCGGTGAACTGCAGCACCGCCTGCGTGCTGGAGGCGGTTAACATCCAGCCCGCCGCGGCAAACAGATAGGGCAGCAGGGTGTGGATTTTACGCTCGTTCAGGCGATCGGAACGCTTACTCCACCAGACCATTGCCACAATGGTACACACCTGTGGAATGGCACTCAGCAACCCGATGGTGACATTGCTGCTGGTTTCGTTGAAGCTGCGCAGAATCAGTGGCGTCCAGACGCTCAGGGCGCTGAGGGTATTGGTGAGACAGAAATAGGCCACCGTGTAGAGAATAATGATGGGGGTAAACAGTTCGCGCGCCACGCTGCGCTGCGGCAACAGCGACGTGCTCGCGTCCAGCTGCGTTTTGCGGGCAGCGATTTTATCCGCTTCCAGCATCTCCGCCAGGCAGGCTTTGTCATCTTCCGTCAGCCATTTGGCCTTCGACGGGCTGTCATCCAGCCAGAACCAGACCACCAGACCCAACAGCACGGACGGGAAACCCTCCAGCAGGAACAGCCACTGCCAGCCTTTCAGATTCAGCAGGCCGTCCATGTTCAGGATATACCCGGAGGCCAGCGAACCGAGCGCCATGGTGACCGGCATCGCAATCATAAACAGCGCGTTAGCGCGCGCACGATAATGGGCCGGGAACCAGTAGGTTAAATAGAGCAACAGGCCCGGCAAAAAGCCCGCTTCCGCAATCCCGACCAGCATACGCAGCACGTACAGGCTGTTCGGTCCGGTGGCGAACATGGTGGCGGTGGACGCGATCCCCCACACCACCATCAGCACCGCGATCCAGCGTCGCGCGCCGACAATACTCAGCATGATATTGCTGGGAATACCGCAAATGACATACATCACGTAGAACAGGGTGGTCGCGAGGCCAAACATGGTGCTGGTCAGACCCAGATCTTTGCCCATTGTCAGGCCGGCAAAGCCAATGTTGATGCGGTCGAGGTAGGAAAAAACGAACAAAATAAATAAAAACACAATCAGCCGACGGAACAGCTTTTTGATCACGGCCTGCTGGCGAGGGTCCAGAGCGTCGGGCGCAGACGACGGCGGACGCGTCTGCTCCACAGAAGAACGTTCGTTCATGAATAGCTCCACATTGCGATTATTAGAATTAGCGTACAGGTCGGCTAAACGTATAGAAAACAGCCACCGCAACCGTCAATGCAATGTGTAAAAAATGATACGTAATTGTTAATCAGTTAGCATTTTTGAATCATAATGCGATCGGGATCTCTTATACGTTTCAGCACCCGTTCAGATAGGCTTAGTCGCCGCAGATTCGCAGGGTATAATCGTTCACTCTGACGCTTTTTTTGGTAAGGAAACGCATGACAACAATAAAAAATACCCCGGACGGCGCACCTGACGATCCCGCCTTTCATCGCGAAGAGTTTCCGTTCTACTGGATCGTGAATGTGTATGCGCGTTACACGCAAATCATGGAAATTACACTAAAAAAAGCCCAGCTGGATGTTTCTCGCTTCCGGGTGCTGATGGTGACTCACCAGTACGGCAAGGCCAGTATTTCGCAGATTTCCGAGTACGCGATGGCGAAAATGCCCACGGTCACCAAAATCGTCGGACGGCTGCGCGATGACGGCCTGGTCACCACCGCAAGCAGCGAACAGGACGCGCGCGTCACGGAAGTGATGCTCACGGAGGCCGGTCGCAAAAAAGTGGAAGAGGCCTACGCATACACCAGCAAAGTGTTCGAAAAAGGCTTCAAGGGCATGACGGCCAGTCAGGTCGAAAAAATGAATCTCTCCCTGGCAAAGGTACTGGATAACCTCAACGAACTGTGAGGTCAAAATATCCGATGACAAATTTGTGAACTTCGTAGTTTTTCTTTCTAACTCTCTGTAATTTCATCATTAATTTTCTTATGCCGCGCTGAATGCTCAGGGCGGCATTCCTTTCTGATTCCCGCCATTTTGTCTTATTTTTCATCACCCTGAATCAGTAACCTTATTGAAGTAAAGGTTAATTAAATGTTGCACCTACGTAAAATTAACGTGAAAGATTACTTGAATTTTCATCTAATTCTTCCATAGTTGACCTAACGTTAGTCAGGACAAAAAGGCAGCACTGACTGCCCGCCTGAATATGATTCATTTTTTCTGGTTAAGGTATCAATCATGAAGCCAGTTTATGAGATCAATGGTTACGTTGAGCAATTTACCCTCGATGAGGGCGACCTGCGATTTGCGGTCAAAGACACCCTGGATATTGCCGGGCACCCGACCCGCGCAGGCTGCCCGGCGCTGGAAAACGCACCGCTGGCCCGCCAGCACGCCAGCGTGGTTGCGACGCTACTGGAAAACCACTGCCAGCTGACGGGCAAAACCACGCTGCATGAGCTGGCGTTTGGTGTCACCGGGATCAACCCCTGGAGCGGTACGCCGGTGAACCCGCGCTATCCGGCGCTGATTCCGGGCGGTTCATCCAGCGGATCTGCCGCCGTTGTCGCCTCCGGTGAGGTCGATTTCTCCCTCGGCACCGACACCGGCGGCTCCGTCAGAATGCCTGCCGCCTGCTGCGGCGTGCTGGGCTTCAAACCGGGCTACGGCGTGCTCAGCCGTCACGGGGTTTTGCCTGCCCAAAGCTCGCTCGACTGCGTGGGCGTCTTTGCCCGCAATGCCACAGTGCTGCGCCAGGTGATGACCCGGCTTTCCGTCGCCGTGGGGGAACCGCTCAGCGAACTGCCGCCGATGGCCTTCATCTCTGCCGCGTTACCGGAAATCGATAACCGCATTCTCAAGGTACTTGCCGCGTGCGGCGTACGCCCTGAGCAGGCCGGGTTGCCCGCCCTGAACGATGCGCATCGCGCAGGTTTAACCCTCATCAGCCATGAAAACTGGCAGGCCTTCAGCCCGCTGCTGGCGAGCAACGCCGTCTCCGCGGATGTGGCCGCCCGTATTCGCGCCGGGGCAGATATCAGCGCCGAAGCGCTGGCATCAGCTGAACAGGTGCGCAGTGAATTCACCGCACAGGTCGACGCACTGCTGGCAAAAACACCGCTGCTGGCGCTGGCGACACTGCCTGAACTGCCTCCTACCCTTGAGGAGGCCGCCGATCCCCTGAGCGTGGTCAATCTCACACGCCTGGTCCGCCCGTTTAACCTCAGCGGCCATCCGGCCATTACCCTTGCGGTAGATGAACTGCATGGCCGCCCGGTATCGCTCCAGCTGGTGGCTGCCAAAGGCCACGACGGGCTGCTGGTGCAGGCCGTCGAGTGGCTCACCGGACGACGACAACCCTAAACATTCCGTTTTTCTTTGCCTGATGACTCAGTGAGTTCGACTCATTGCGGACGCGCTCGCCCCGCGCACACCGCACAACCCTTTTCGGAGGACGCCATGTCTGCCATCCATGTTCGTGAGGAGCTTGTTCCGCTATTGAGTGATGTTGCGACTCGCAGCGGCGATTTTGAGCATCAACGTCATATCTCTGACGACATCATTACCCGCTTCAAACAGGTGGGCGTCTACCGCGCCCTGGTGCCAAAACAGTACGGCGGAGACGAATGCTCCCCGGCGCAGTTTTGCGAGCTGATTGAGCAGATCTCCACCGCCGACGGCTCGGCAGGCTGGGTAGCCAGTTTCGGCATGAGCCCGTTTTATCTCGGCGCACTGCCGCCGGAAACCCTAAAGGAACTCTATCGCGACGGGCCGGATGTGGTCTTTGCGGGCGGGATTTTCCCGACGCAAAAAGCACGTCAGGCCGACGGCGGCTACCGCGTCAGCGGACGCTGGAGTTTTGCCAGCGGCAGCATGGGGGCCTCGGTGCTCGGCGTCGGGATCTTGCCCGAGGGCGATCAGACCCTGCCGCGCATGGCGGTTCTGCCACGGGCGAGCGTGCAGATCGATCCCGTCTGGGACACCGTCGGCCTTGCCGGAACCGGCAGCCACGATCTGGTGGTCAACGATGCCTTTGTCCCGCAGGAGTGGACCTTCATTCGCGGCGGCGCGCTGAATTTCGACGGGCCGCTGTACCGTTACCCGGTGCTGTCACTGGCGACCCAGGTGCTCTCCGTGGTGGCACTCGGCGTGGCCCGCGCGGCGCTCAACGAAATCTACGCGATCGCCCATCGTCAACAGTCTGTCACCGGCGCACCGCGTCTGGCCGATCGCCAGCAGGCGCAGATGCAAATTGCCCGCTGCGAAGCCGAACTGCGCTCCGCCCGCGCCTGGTTCTATGAGGCCATCGACGACGTCTGGCAGTGCCTGCTGGCCGGGAACGAGGCGAGCTGCGCGCAGATCAACGCCCTGCGACTCTCTTCCACTCACGTCACCCGCGTGGCTGCCGACGTGGCGCGTCAGGCGCTGGCGCTGAACGGCATGGGCGGCGTCACCATGGCCAGCCCGCTGCAACGTTTTGTGCGCGACACCATGGTGATCACCCAGCACGCCTTTATGGGCGATCTCTCGTACCTGAACGCCGGTACGGTCTTTTTCGGCGGAAAACCGCTGCCCGGTTATTTGTGATTTTTAACGAAAGGAGCAACAGATGAGCCAGTCAACAACCTTACGCGTGCTGTTTTGCATCGGCGTAAACCAGAACTTTTTCGACGCCAGCCCGGCGGAAGCCAAACAGGTTTGGGGTGCATTCGGCGTGATGATGAAAGGGATCGAAGAGACCCAGGGCATCCGCGTCATCGGCAACATGGATGACGACCAGCTGATGGTCGGCCCGTCCACTACCGCCCCCTGGACCACCTACGTGCTGGCAGACGCCCAGAAACTGGAAAACGTGGCGGCGGTCTGCAACCTGTTCCGCACCACGCCGGTGGGTGAGGGCGGCTGCAAGCTGTGGAAGTACTGCAAAATCGAAGCCCGCGTGGGCCGTGAACTGATTATTCAGGGCTAAGACCATGAACGCACAGGATGCGCTGCGCTTACAGCAGCTCGAAGACAGCCAGGCGGCCCGCGTGTGTATCAGCGATTACATGCGCCTGTGCGACCAGCTTGACAGCCCTGAAACCGTGCAGTCGATTGGCGCGCTCTTTACCGCCGACGCCTGCTGGGAAGGGCTGGGCGAACCCTACGCCTCGCGGCTCGGTAAACATCAGGGCCGCGAAGCGATTATCACCCTGATGGCGAGCTACGTGCGACAACCCGCCCATTTCGCCATGAACGCGCACTTTCTCTGCTCGGAGGCGCTAAGCCACACGCCGGACGGCGAACTGCGCGGACGCTGGCTAATGCTGCAAACCTCGGCCTTTACCGCCGGTGGCGCACACCTGAACGCGGCGGAAATCTGCGTCACTTTTGCGCGCGACGCGAACGGCATGGCGATGCGCCACTTCACTACCCGCAACCTGTTCAGCCGACCGGTGGACCACTGGCATGCGGCGGATGCGTTACCTGTCCCTGAGAAAAATAACGACGTGCAGGAGAAATAGACATGCAATGTGATCACCTGATAACCATCAAAAACATCGACACTTCGCCGCAGGCGATACCGGACGCGGCAGAGATAGCGGCGCTGGTGCAGTCCGACCGCGTACACACGTCGCTCTACACCTCGGACGATCTGTTCCAGCTCGAACTGGATCGCATCTTCAGCAAGACCTGGGTCTGGGTGGCACACGCCAGTGAAATCCCGGAGACCGGGAGCTTTAAAACCACTGAGCTAGGCACCCAGCCGGTGATCGTGGTGCGCGACCGCAAAGGTAACGTTCACACGCTGCTTAACCGCTGCCGCCACCGCGCGGCGACCGTGTGCGAACACCGCAGCGGCAAAACCAACAGTTTCGTCTGCCCGTACCACGGCTGGGGCTACGCGCTGGACGGCAGCCTGCGCGGCGTGCCGCATCCGGAAAGCTACGCCGACCAGCTGGAAAAAGGCGAACTGGGGCTGATTTCCCTGCGCACGGAACAGTACGCGGGCATGATCTTCGCCACTTTTAACGATCAGATCGAACCGCTGGAAGAGTTCCTCGGCGCGGCGAAAAAATGGATGGACCTGTTTATGAAGCAAGGGGCGGGCTACCCGATTAAAACCGGGCCAGCCCACCGTTTCCGCTTCCCCGGCAACTGGAAAATCCAGCTGGAAAACACCACCGACGGCTACCACTTCCCGGTGGTTCACCGCTCGTTCCTCAGCTCCGTGGATAAGCAGACGGAAGAGATGCTGAATTTCGTTGACGGCAGCGGCTACGTCGAAGATCTGGGCAACGGCCACAGCGTAATGGTGATGATCCCGGAACTGGTGGATCTCGACGCCAACCTCGACGCGCCGATCCCGGAGCGCTTTGAGGCGCTGGCAGAGGCCCTGCGTGCCGACCACGACGAACAGCAGGTGCGCCGTATCGTGCGCGCCGTCGGCGGCTCCGGCTTTAACCTGAATATCTTCCCCAATATCGCCTGTTCGATGGCGTTTTTCCGCGTACTCCAGCCGATTTCCGTGAATGAAACGGAAATACATCACGCGGTGATCACCATGGACGGCGGGCCGGAAATTGCCAACCAGGCGCGTCTGCGTCTGCACGAACACTTCCAGGGGCCGATGGGCTTCGGCACACCGGATGACTCGGAGGCCTGGGAGCGCGTACAGCGCGGGGCAACGGCCGGGGATGATCTCTGGATCATGCTCAATCGCGGGCTGGCGGGAGAGTACCGCACCGACGACGGCCTGCGCAGCGACGTCAGCGCCGAAACCGGGATGCGCGCCGCCTACCAGCAGTGGAAAAAACTGATGACGGAGAGCGAACAATGATGACCCCAGAATCTGAACTCTTTGCCGCCGTGACGCTGATTAACCTTGAGGGCGACTTGCTTGATCAGGGCGAATTCAGCGCCTGGCTGGATCTGTGGCAGCACGACGGTCTGTACGTCGTCCCGATCGATCCGAACGAGACGGATTTCAAAAACACCCTGAACTACGCCTGTGACGATCACCACATGCGCGAAAAACGCGTTCACCGCCTCTACAGCGGGGAGTCGATTTCGACCACGCCGCGCGCACGTACTCTGCGCACGTTGTCGCGTTTTCGTCTGCTGGAATCACAGGACGGCCTGATCGTGGTGCGCGGGGCGCAATCCCTGTGGGAACACCGCAAAGGTCACAGCCGCCATTACGCGGCGGATATCACCTGGCAGCTGCAGCGCGAAGGCGACCGCCTGCGCATCCAGCAAAAGGTGATCCGTCTGGTCAACAGCGACGATGTGCTGCACAGCATCGGCTACATCCTCTGAGGCATCGCTCATGACGCAAACCGTATTAGTGACCGGCGCGGCAGCCGGTCTGGGAAATGTTATCGCGGCGCACCTGCTGGCGCAGGGGTTCCAGGTGGTGCTGACGGACGTTGACGCCGCGCGTGCGCAACAGGCGGCGGACGCTCTGGACCACGACAACCTACTGGCGATCGGGCTGGATATCCGCCAGCCGGGCGACTTCACCCGTGCCCTCGATGCCACGCTCGCCCGTTTTGGCAGCTTACAGGTGCTGGTGAACAACGCCGCGCTGACCCTTGCCACGCCGGTGATGGAGATCGGCGTCGACGAGTTCGACCGGGTGCTCAGCACTAACCTGCGCGGCACCTTTGTCGGCTGCCAGACGATGGGACGCTACTTCGCCGCCCAGGGCTACGGCCGCATTATCAACCTGGCCTCCCTCGCCGGACAAAACGGCGGTACCGCGTCCGGCGCCCATTACGCGGCGTCAAAGGGCGGCATTTTGACCCTCACGAAAGTCTTCGCCCGCGAGCTGAGTCGCTCGGGCGTGACGGTCAATGCTATTGCGCCCGGTCCGATGGATCTGCCGACGGTACACGCCCTGGTGCCGGAAGAAAAAATGGCCGGACTGCTGCAGATGATCCCGGTCGGGAAACTCGGCGAGGCGGAGTTTGTTGCCGAAGCCGTGGCGTTGCTCGCTTCACCGCAGGCGTCGTTTGTCACCGGGGCCACCTGGGACATCAACGGCGGCCTGTTTATGCGCTAAGGAGTTCTCATGCTGACATTACAGGTCATCCGACGTGAACAGCAGGGCGAGGTGGTGCTGCTGACCCTGGCGCGCAGGGATGGAAGCCCGCTTCCGGCGTTTCGCGCAGGCGCCCATATCGACCTGCACCTGAGCGCCGATCTGATTCGCCCGTACTCCCTGTGCAGCGACCCGCAGAACAGCCAGCACTACCAGCTCGGCGTGCTGAAGGAGATCAACTCGCAGGGCGGATCGCGGGCGGTGCATGCCCTGTGCGAAGGCGATGAAATTCAGGTCAGCGAGCCGCGCAACCTGTTTGTGCTGGACGACAGCGCGGCATACAGCCTGCTGATCGGCGGCGGAATTGGTATCACGCCCATGCTGGCGATGGCCGCAGAGCTGCACGCCGCCGGACGCGCGTTCTCGCTGCACTACTGCGCCCGTTCGCGTTCACAGGCGGCGTTTATTCCGCAGCTGGAAAACGCACCGTTTGCCGGGCGAGTGCATCTGCACTTTAGCGATGAGCAGCGCCTGGATCTGGCGGCGGTGCTGTGCGACGTCCCTGACAACACCCACGTCTACACCTGCGGCCCGACGCGGCTGATGGATGCGGTGACCGATCAGGCTAACGCGCAGGGGTACCGCGCTGAGCAAATTCATCAGGAGTGTTTCAGCGCCGAGGTCCAGACCGGCGGCAGCGCGTTTGAGGTGGTGGCGGCAAGTAGTGGGATCACCGTGAAAGTGCTGGAAAACCAGACCATCGTCGAGGCGCTGGCCGGGGCCGGGCTGAAGGTAAATGTGTCGTGCAAGCAGGGGATTTGCGGCAGTTGCCTGACGGACGTGCTGGAAGGCGAGCCGGATCACCGCGACCACTACCTGACCGACGAAGAGAAAGCCGAGGGCGATCAGATCCTGCTGTGCTGTTCCAGGGCGAAATGCCCCCGTTTAGTTATCGATTTGTAAGGAATCACTTATGACACTGCAAACAGAATTTCGTAACGCGATGGCGCAGCTCGGCAGCGCAGTCTCGGTCATCACCACCGACGGCCCGGCGGGGAAATTTGGTTTTACCGCGTCGGCGGTCTGTAGCGTGACGGATCAGCCGCCGACGCTTCTGGTGTGTATGAACCGCAACTCTTACGCCCATCAGCATTTCAAACAGAACGGCACCCTGTGCGTCAACGTGCTTTCCGGCGATCACCAGGGGCTGTCCGGCGTTTTCGCCAACGCCAGTCTGCGATCGGAGGAGCGCTTTCTTCACGACAGCTGGCAGGTGATGAGCAGCGGCGCGCCGGTGCTCAGCTCGTCCGTCGCCAGCTTCGATTGCACCATCGACACCTGTCACGAAGTGGGCAGCCACAGCGTTTTCTACTGCCAGGTGCAGGCGATTCGCATCAGCGAGCAGCCGCGCGGGCTGGTCTACTTCAACCGCCGCTATCACACCGTCGGTGGCGATGTGCAGGCGTAAGCCCACCACAACAAGAGGGGACGCGCGTCATGAGTAATGTCGTCACTGAAAGTACCGCTACCACCGCCACCGGTAGCCAGGACGCGCAGCAGATGCGCAAACTGGTTGTGGCCTCGGTGCTGGGGAATGCGCTCGAGTGGTATGACTTTTTTCTGTATGGCACGGCGGCGGCGCTGGTGTTTGGCCCGCTGTTCTTCCCGGTCGGCGGCGATCCGCTTCAGGGCACGCTACTGGCTTTTTCTGGTTTCGCAGTGGGTTTTCTGGCGCGGCCGCTGGGCGGAATAGTCTTCGGGCATATCGGCGACCGCTACAGCCGCAAAATGACGCTGATCATGACCCTGACGCTAATGGGCGCCACCACCTTTGTGATCGGTCTGCTGCCGGTCTACGCGCAGATTGGTCTCTGGGCACCGCTGTCGCTCATCACCCTGCGCTTCCTGCAGGGCGTGGCGTCGGGCGGGGAGTGGGGCGGCGGCGTGCTGATGCTGAGCGAAAACGCGCCCGCTTCGCGTCGTGGGTACTACACCGCCTGGAGCCAGATGGGCGTCTCCGGTGGGTTCGTCCTCTCGGCGTTCGCCTTTTACCTGGTGCAGCAACTGCCGGAATCGGACTTTATGCGCTGGGGCTGGCGCGTGCCGTTCCTGTTGAGCATCGTCATCTTTTTAGTCGGCGTTTATATCCGCAAAAACATCCGCGAGAGCAAGGCGTTTACCCAGGCGAAGCCGGAAGCGCAGCACGAAAAAATCCCGCTGCTGGTGCTGATTCGCGACCACCCGAAAGCCCTGCTGCAGGCGATTGCTCTGCGCCTGCCGGAGAACGGCGCGTCCTATATCTTCTTTACCTTCTCGGTGGTCTACGCCCGCCATATCGGCATCAGCACCGGGGAGATCATCAGCGCCGTAACGCTCGCGATGCTGGTGGAGTTCTTTTCGATTCTGTTCTGGGGTGCGCTGTCAGACCGCATCGGCCTCAAGCCGGTCTACTACATCGGCGTGATTGGCCTGCTGGTGATGGCGTTCCCGTTCTTCTGGCTGCTCTCCACCGGCACGTACGGCTGGATCATGCTGGCGATGCTGCTCGGACTGCCGTTCTGCCACGGGGCGATGATCGGCACTCAGCCCTGCATCATGAGCGATCTCTTCCCGGTGCGGGTGCGCTACTCCGGCCTGGCGCTGGGGCACGAAGTGGGATCGATATTTTCCGGCGGTCTGGGACCGATGCTGGCGGTGGCGTTGCTGATGGAGTTCAACGCCTCGTGGCCCGTCTCCCTGCTGCTGGTGGTTTACGCGCTACTGGCGTGGATTGCCCTGCGCAGCCTGCCCGGTAACAACAAAGAGGCTCAGGAATGATTGATAAACGGATTGCCACGCTGGAAGACGCAGTGGCGGATATTTTTGACGGCGCGACGGTCATGGTCGGCGGTTTTGGCCCGGCGGGGCAGCCGTCGGAACTGTTGGATGCGTTAATCCGCCGTCGCCCGCGCGGACTGACCCTCATCAGCAACAACGCCGGTAACGGCGACTACGGCCTGGCGGCGCTGCTGAAAGCCGGATGCGTGAAGAAGGTGATCTGCTCCTTCCCACGCCAGGTGGATTCATGGGTGTTTGACGATTTGTATCGTCGCGGCGAGGTTGAGCTGGAGCTGGTGCCGCAGGGCAATCTCGCGGCGCGGATTCAGGCGGGCGGCTCAGGGTTAGGCGGTATTTTTACGCCCACTGGCTTTGGCACCGCGCTTGCCGAAGGCAAAGAGACGCGTCGCATCGACGGCAGAGATTACGTGTTTGAACTGCCGCTCAAAGCCGATTTTGCGCTGATCAAAGCCCTGAAAGCCGACCGCTGGGGCAACCTGGTGTACGACAAAACTGGCCGCAACTTCGGTCCCATTATGGCCGCCGCCGCCCGCTGCACCATCGCGCAGGTGAGCGAGTTTGTGGCCCTCGGTGAACTGGACCCGGAAGCGGTGGTGACGCCGGGCATTTTTGTGCAGCGCCTGATTAACGCGTCCGCCACGTCACTCAAGGAGACAGCGTGAACATATTGACTCACCAACAGCTTGCCGAGCGCATCGCCCGGGATATTCCCGAGGGGGCTTATGTGAATCTCGGCATCGGCATGCCGACGCAGATTGCTAACTATCTTCCGGCGGATCGCGAGATTTTCCTGCACAGCGAAAACGGCATTCTCGGCATGGGGCCGGCGCCTGTGCCGGGAGAGGAGGACCGGGAGCTTATCAACGCCGGAAAACAGCCGGTGACGCTGCTGGCGGGCGGCTGCTATTTCCACCACGGCGACTCCTTCACCATGATGCGCGGCGGGCACCTGGATATCTGCGTGCTCGGGGCTTATCAGGTGTCGGCGGGCGGGGACCTCGCCAACTGGAACACCGGCGCGCCGTCCTCCATTCCCGCTGTCGGCGGGGCGATGGATCTGGCGATTGGCGCGAAGCAGGTGTTCGTGATGACCGAACATCTGACCAAAAAAGGCGAGTGCAAAATCGTTGAGCAGTGTAGCTATCCCCTGACCGGGATGGCCTGCATCGATCGCATTTACACCGATATGGCGGTGATGGATATCACCCCCGAAGGTGTGGTGGTGCGTGAACTGTTTGGCGATGTGACTGCTGAGTATTTGCAGTCCGTGACGCCGGTCGCGCTGTCCTTTGCGCTGCTGACCGACGACGCCACGGCGTAAAGGAGAACACATGGAAATCGAATTCCGCCTTGATGGCCCTGAGGGCGCGCCGCTGCTGGTGCTGTCGAACTCTCTTGGTACCACCTGGGCGATGTGGCAGGCACAACTCCCGGCGCTGACGCAGTATTTCCGCGTGCTGCGCTACAACACGCGCGGACACGGGCGCTCCGCCGTCGGACAGCAGCCCGTCACCCTTGAGCGACTTGGCCAGGATGTGATTGCGCTGCTGGATCACCTCGACGTGGAGCGGGCCTGTTTTTGTGGGATTTCACTCGGTGGCCTGACCGGGATGTGGCTCAACCGCCACGCGCCAGAGCGTTTTCATCGGATTGTGGTCGCCAATACCGCAGCGCGGATTGGGCAGGAGGAGGGCTGGCGGCAGCGCGCGGCACGGGTGCGCGAGCAGGGGATGGCCCCCGTCGCCGAGAGCGCAGCCGACCGCTGGTTTACATCTGCGTTTCGCCACAGCAATCCGGAGGTGGTTTATCCGCTGATCGAACAGCTCGCCGCGACCCCAGCCGAGGGCTACGCCGCCTGCTGCGACGCGCTGGCCGTCGCCGAACTGCACGATGACCTTACGCACATGTCCCGTCCGATGCTGGTGATTGCCGGGGAGTACGATCCGGTCACTACGCCCCGTGACGCCGAGACCATCGTGGTGAATGCACCACACGCGCACGTTCTCATTTTACCGGCGTCGCACCTCTCGAACGTGGCCTGCGCGGCGGCGTTTAACCAGCATGTGACCACTTTTCTCACCGCAGGAGCCGCACATGAGCTTAACCATTGAATCCATCACCTGCTGGCTAGTGGATATTCCGACTATTCGCCCGCACAAACTGTCGATGGCGACCATGGGCTGCCAGACCCTGACCATTGTGCGCATGACCTGCGCCGAGGGCGTGGTTGGCTGGGGGGAGGCCACCACTATCGGCGGGCTGAGCTACGGTGTGGAAAGCCCGGAAGGGATCCGCTCGGCGATTGAGACCTATCTCGCGCCGCTGCTGAGTGGCCAGGCATTCAGCGGCGTGGCGGCCCTTGCGGAGAAGATGAATGCCAGCGTGAAAGGCAACACCTTTGCCAAATCGGCGCTGGAAACCGCGTTTCTCGATGCGCAGGGAAAACTGCTGAATATGCCCGTCAGCAGCCTGCTCGGCGGCGCACTCACTTCCCGTCTGCCGGTGCTCTGGACGCTGGCGAGCGGCGATACCGCCAGGGATATCGAGGAAGGCAAACGCCTGCTGGCGCAAGGGCGGCACAACACCTTCAAACTGAAAATCGGCGCGGGCGAGCTGAACAGCGATATCCGCCACGCGCTGGCGATCAAATCGGCGCTGGGCGAAGAGGTCAGCATTCGGGTGGATGTGAATCAGGCGTGGGATCTGACGAGCGCGATCAAGGGGATGGCGCGGTTACAGGCGGGCGGCATCGACCTGGTCGAGCAGCCAATTCCGCTGTGGGATACCCGCGGCCTGATCGCCCTGAGCCAGCGCTTTAGCCTGCCGATTCTGGCGGACGAGGCGGTGGCCACCGCTCATGACGGATATGCCCTGGCGAGCGGCGGGTTTACCGGCGCGTATGCGCTCAAAATTGCCAAAGCGGGCGGCCCGGCACAGGCCCTGAAGCTGGCGCACGTGGCGCAGGCCGCAGGCGTTGCGCTGTACGGCGGCACGATGCTGGAAGGTACGCTCGGCACGGTGGCGTCGCTGCACGCCTGGTCGACGGTGAAAATGCAGTGGGGCACCGAAATGTTCGGCCCGCTGCTGCTGAAAGATGACATCGTCGTATCCCCCCTCGATTTCAGCGACGGCCAGGTGACCTTTCCGCAAGCGCCGGGACTGGGCGTTGAGATTGACGAAGACAAACTGCGTTATTACGCCAGAAAATAAAGGAGCCTCTCATGCTATTTAAAGTGGAAATGACGGTGAATATTCCCTCCTCGCTGCCTGTCGCACAGGTGGAGGAAATAAAGGCGCAAGAAAAAGCCTATTCGCAGCAATTACAGCGCGAAGGCAAATGGCTGCATATCTGGCGGGTGGTCGGGCAATACGCCAACGTCAGTCTGTTTGAGGTGAAAGATAATCAGGAGCTGCACGACATATTAACCGGCCTGCCGCTTTTTCCTTATATGGAGATTACCGTGCAGGCGTTGTGCGCTCATCCGTCGTCTATTTATTTTGAAAAGTCGTAACAGCGAATAAAAACCTTACCCTACAAGAGGAATACGCAATGTCAGTGAATCCGGCAAAACAAACAGAACTGGAAACGTTACTCGCGATCAGCAGCGGATTAAATGCCACGCAGGGCAACCCGCGTTTTAAAGCGATTATGCATCAGCTGCTCGGCGATCTGTGTCTGACCATTAAAAAGTTTGATATTACCGACGAAGAATTCTGGCTGGCGGTGAACTATTTAAATGAGCTGGGCGAGCGAAAAGAGGCGGCGCTGCTGGCGGCAGGGTTAGGGCTGGAGCACTACCTCGATATGCGCGCCGACGAAAAAGAGGCGGCGGCGGGGAATGACGTCGGCACCCCGCGCACCATCGAAGGGCCGCTGTATGTGGCGAACGCGCCGCTCAGCGAGGGCTATGCCCGCATGGATGACGGCAGTGAGGACGCGGAAACCCTGTGGCTGCACGGCACCATCACCGATCTGGAGGGGAAACCGGTGGCCGATGCCATCGTCGATATCTGGCACGCCAACACCCTCGGCGGCTACTCGTTCTTTGATGCTTCCCAGAGCGAATACAACCTGCGCCGCCGCGTGCAGACCGGGCCGGATGGCCGCTATGCGGTGCGCAGTATCGTCCCTTGCGGCTACGGTTGCCCGCCGGATGGTCCAACGCAAAAACTGCTGAACGGACTGGGGCGTCACGGTAATCGTCCGGCTCACATCCATTTCTTTGTCTCTGCGCCCGGCTTTAAACATCTGACGACCCAGATTAACCTCAATGGCGATCAATATTTGTGGGACGATTTTGCCTTTGCCACCCGCGAAGAGCTGATTGCCGACCCGGTTAAAATTACCGACAGCAAACTGTCGCAAGCGCGTGATATTAACGGTCCCCATACGGAGGTAAGCTTTAATTTCGCGCTGGTGGCAAGTGACGATAGCCAGCAAGAAGAACGCGGGAAACGCGCCCGCGTGAAAGAATAATACACGGCGCATTGTTATCTATTTCTGGCAAAGCATAGCCATTTAAATTCTTTGTTATTTCCGACGTTATCTCACATCTTCGTGGGATAACGTCCTATTACGGAAATGGCATCGAAACAGATGGCTAAACGGTCGCCTTTATATTTACATCCTCAACAACGCGAGACGATTCGCCACCTCTCCCGGAGCTGGCTCTGGCGCAGCGAATTCCCCACCTGGAGCTTGGTGGTTGCGGTCTACGGCGGCTGGTTTGCCACGCTGTTTTACTGGCAAACGCTGGGGCGCCTTCCTGCTACGCTGCTGCTGATCTGGTTTACCGCCTGGTATATGTCCCTGCAGCATGAGTTGATCCACGGTCACCCGACGCGCTACGCGTGGTTTAATCAACTGCTTGGCACGCTGCCGCTGGCCGTGTGGTACCCGTACGGGCTGTACCGCGATTCGCATCTGGCGCACCATAATCATGATCATCTGACCGTGCCGGTGGACGATCCTGAATCCTACTATTTCACCGACGAAAGCTGGGCGAAATTCTCCCCGTGGCGCCGCAAACTGATACACGCGCGCAATACGTTTCCCGGTCGCCTGCTGTTAGCCCCGCTGTTGGATATTGCCCAGACGCTCGCCAGCGCCTGTCGCGCCTTTCGCCATCTGGAACTCAGGAATATGGCGATGTGGCTTGCCCATGGCGCGCTGCTGGTGCCCCTGTTTATCGTGATGGAACAGCTCGGCTTCTCTGCGCTCTGGTTTGTGATCGGCGTGAGTTATCCCGCTCTGGCGCTGACCAAAGTGCGTTCGTTCCTGGAACATCAGGCGGCGGACGACCCGCTGGCAAGGTCTGTTATCAATGAAGCGGCACTGGTGTGGCGGGTGCTGTTTCTCAATCTGAACTATCATGCAGTGCATCACGATCTTCCCGGCGTGCCCTGGTACGGCCTGCGGGCGATCTATCTGCGTGATAAAGCGCAGTATCAGCAGCGCAACCTGCATTTTGTGGTGCGCGGCTACGGGGAATGGCTGCGCCGGTTCTGGGCGAAAGCTGTCGATGTTACCGTCCATCCTGGCGTGAAAAATGATGACTAACACTCTCGCGTTTCCGATGTATGCCGTGAACCCCAGAGACAATGCGCGGCTGTGGCAGGCGGTGGAGGGACTTTTGCAGGCGAGCGGTCTGTCTGTCCGCGACGGGGCCGGAGAGGCGTTGCTCGCGCACTGGTGTAGCCCCGAACTGCTGCTCAGCCAGACCTGCGGTTTTCCGCTGATGACCCAGCTCCCGGAGGTGCAGACGGTGGGCTGTTTTCACTACACCGCGCCCGGCTGCGACGGAATTTTCTACCGCAGTTTTCTTGTTGCACGCGACACGAACAGCGACAAAACGCTGGTCGATTTTCGCGGCCTGCGCGCGGTGTGCAATTCGGTTGACTCTCAGTCGGGCTATAACGCCCTGCGCAACCTGATCGCGCCGTTAGCGGTCGACGGACGGTTTTTCTCTGCAACGCTTCTGAGCGGCAGCCACCGGCAATCGCTGATTACCCTGGCAGAAGGGCGGGCGGATATCGCCGCCATCGACTGCGTGACCTGGGCGCTGTTGCAGCGTCATGAACCCGAATTACTGAAAGGACTCAGCGTGGTGGGTGAAACACCAGCTGCGCCGGGGCTACCGCTGATTACGGCGGGCAGCACGTCAGCAGAAACGCTTTCCCTTCTGCGCGATGCGCTGAAAACCCTGGTGACGGCGCCCGACTATCGCGAGGTGTGCGAGGCGGTACTGATCGGCGGATTCAGTGAGGTTTCGCGCCAGCCCTATTCACTGTTGCTGGACTGGCGCGACGCGGCGGAGAAATCAGGGGTGACGCACCTCTGAGAGGGAATCAGGCTAACAGATAACTCAGCCCGGAAAACGCCACCATCCCGGCGATGACCGTGGCGAACAGGCTGCGGGTGAAAATCCCCGCAACCGCGGCAACGGCTGCCGCCAGCAAAGAAATGCTGATCCCCGACGAAGTCAGCGCCGGTTTGCCTAGCAGCTCGGCGGTGATGATCGCGGCCATGATCGCCGAGGGGATAAAGCTCAGCCACTGTTGCAGGATCGGCGCCAGACGAAAGCGTGAGAGCAGCAGAATCGGCACCGTGCGCATCAGGGCCGTCACGACGGCGCAGGCGACGATCGCCAGTAAAATATTGCGCTCCATTAGTGACCACCTTTATAGAAGAGGCGCAGCCCGAGGGTTGCCAGCGTCGCAGAGACCGATGCGGCGACAATGACCACCACGCTCATGTCCGTGTGGCTGGCGGTCAGCAGCGTGATCACCACCGCCGCCGCGATGCTGAAGGATTCTAGCGCTTTGCGGCGGCTGGCAAACCAGATCATCAGCACCAGCCCGATAAACATCGACACCAGGCTGAAACTCAGCCCTTCCATCAGAGACGGCGGCAGGGCGGAGGCGAGCCAGGCACCCACGACGCAGGCGAGGATCCAGTTTAGCCACGCGGCCATGTTCAGCCCCAGCATCCACGCAAACGGCACTTTGCTCTGATGGCTGCCCTGTTGAACCGCAACGCCAAAGGTTTCGTCCGTCAGCAACAGCCCGCTGACCACTTTTTGCAGGGTGGTGTAATCGCGAAAGAACACGCTCATGGCAGAACTCATCAGCAGATAGCGCAGATTCACCAGGAACACACTCAGCACCACCGAGGCGATTTCCGCGCCCGTGGCCCACAGGGAATAAAAGAGGAACTGGGCGGAACCCGCGTAGAGCGCGCTCGCCAGCAGGGCGGTTTGCAGGGTGGTAAAGCCGGAGAGTGTACCGATGGCTCCCGCAGCAAAACCGATGCTCCAGTAGCCCGGAATGGTGGGCAGACAGGCGGTAATACCCGCGCGAAACTCGGCGTTGGCCTCATTCTCTGGCAACGTTTTGGTTTTTATCAACATCAATAGGTCTCGTTTATAGTGCGCGGATCTCTTTTGATCGCAGCGTTATCCGGACGGGCACGGATTTATAGGACGGTGTTCCGCTGTCTTTGTCAAGATAATCGAGTGGAACCAGTACGTTAGCCTCTGGATAATAAGCACCGACCGTACCAGAGGCAATGCTGTAAGCGACCACGGTGATGTCTTCCAGTTGCTGAACGCTGCCCTGCAACGCGGTGGAAATGTCCACACGATCGCCGTGCTCCAGACCCAACTGCGCCATATCGCCCTCGTTCATAAACAGAATATCGCGGCGGCCAAACACGCCGCGATACCGGTCATCGAGCGCGTAGATGGTGGTGTTGTACTGGTCGTGGCTGCGCAGCGTTACCAGCCGCAGCACGTTGTCACCGACGCCCGGCTGGTTCTCATCGACGCCTTCAAATACTGAGAACATCGCTTTGCCCGTGGACGTCGGCCAGACGCGTTCGGTTGGCGGAAGCGGCATGCGAAAACCACCGGGAATACGGATGCGCTGGTTGTACTGGTCAAAACCGGGGATGGTTTTTTCGATCAGATCGCGGATCAGATCGTAATCCGACACCAGGGTGGTCCAGTCAATGCGGGTGTGAGGCAACGTCGCTTTTGCCAGCCCGGCGACAATCGCCGGCTCTGAGCGCAGCTCAGGCGAGGCAGGTTTGAGCTTGCCGGACGAGGCATGAACCATCGACATCGAATCTTCCACCGTGATGGACTGGCGGCCCGTTTGCTGCATATCCAGCTCTGTTCGCCCAAGGCAGGGGAACAGCCAGGTCTGTTTCGCCGTCAGGAGATGCGTGCGGTTAAGCTTGGTGCCGACATGGACGCTCAGATCGAGGCTGCGCATCGCCGGGAAGGCGCGCGCGTGATCGGGCATGGCGACGGCAAAATTCCCGCCGAGACAGATCATCGCCCTGGCGCTGCCGTTGATCATCGCTTCGGTGGCCTGCACCGCGTCGTGGCCGTGCGCCGCAGGTGGCGTAAAGCCAAACACCTCTTTCATTTTGCCGAGAAACGCCGCCGTCGGTTTTTCGGAGATCCCAACGGTGCGGTTTCCTTGAACGTTCGAGTGGCCGCGCAGGGGGCAAATCCCCGCGCCGGGTTTGCCAATATTGCCGCGCATCAGCAGCAGGTCGGCAATCAGACGCACGTTGGAGGTGCCTTTGTTGTGCTGGGTGATGCCCATGCCGTAAGTGATGATGGTGGCGTTGGATTTGGCATAGGCCTCTGCGACCTGGTGGAGGTCCTGGCGCGACAGGCCCGATTCGCGCTCAATCGACGCCCAGCTTGTCGCCTGGATATCCGCCGCAAAATCATCGAAGCCCTGGGTGTGCGTGGCGATAAAATCGGTATCCAGCGCGTTTTCAAACGCCAGCAGATGTTTTGCGATGCCTTTCAGCGCGGCAGCATCACCGCCCGCTTTCACCTGGAAATAGGTCGAGGCGATATCGGTGGAGCTGTAAGTCGCCATCTCCATCACGCTTTGCGGATCGGCAAACCGCTCCAGCGCGCGCTCACGCATCGGGTTGAGCACGATAATCGGCACCTTGCGGCGGGCCAGCTCGTGCAGCGTCCCCATCATTCGCGGGTGGTTAGTGCCGGGGTTATGGCCGATTGAAATCACAAGCTCAGTGTTATCAAAATCGTCGAGCGACACGGTTCCTTTGCCAATCCCAATGGAGCGCGGCAGACCGACGCTGGTAGCTTCGTGGCACATATTGGAACAATCAGGAAAATTATTGGTGCCCAGTTCGCGGGCAAACAGCTGAAACAGGAACGCCGCTTCGTTGGAGGCGCGACCGGAGGTGTAAAACTCGACCGCATCCGGCGGGAGTTCGCGCAGTATTTCGCCAATGCGTGCAAACGCCTGTTCCCATTCGACCGGGCGGAAGGTGTCGCTCTCCCGGTGATACTCCATCGGGTGCGTCAGACGACCATAGCCTTCGAGTTCGAAATCGCTTTTTGCCAGCAGGGAAGTCACCGTATTTTCGGCGAAAAACGCCGGGGTGACGCGTTTGCTGGTGGCTTCCCAGGTCACGGCTTTGGCGCCGTTTTCGCAGAACTGGAAGGTGGATTTGTGCTCTTTGTCGGGCCATGCGCAGCCGGGGCAGTCAAATCCGTCAGGCTGGTTGGTGCGAAGCAGGGTCGCGGGGGCATCGAGGGTGTCCATCTGCGTGCGAACGGCGATGGCGGTGGCTTTCAGCGCCCCCCATCCCCCGGCAGGACCATCATAGTGCCGGATCCCTGGAACCGAGCGGCGTTTGTTATTCATGTAAGCTCCGACTATGTCGATCGATGGATCAATTCTACACCGTTGGAGTTAACGAAATAACAACAAATAATCATCATTTTTATGATGATTCAAGGCGTGCGGGTGAGAGGGTCGGTATAGCCTGGGCGGCTATACCGAGGGGGGGGTTAGCTGCGAATAAACGCCAGAAGATCCTGGTTAATCAGGTCAGCATGGGTGGTGTGCATCCCATGTGGCAGGCCCGGATAGACCTTGAGGGTGCTGTTGCTGAGAAGCTCGTCCTGAAGCAGGCTCGCATTTTTATACGGCACGACCTGGTCGTCATCGCCCTGCAAAATCAGGGTAGGGACGGTGATAGCCTTCAGATCGTCGGTCTGGTCGGTTTCTGAAAACGCCTTGATACCTTCGTAGTGCGCCTTCGCACTGCCGATCATTCCCTGTCGCCACCAGTTCTGGATGGTGCCCTGTGAGATCTCCGCGCCCTCCCGGTTAAAGCCGTAGAACGGGCCTGTCGCGACATCAAGATAAAATTGTGCGCGGTTGGCGGCCAGCGCCTGGCGGAACCCGTCAAAGACCTCAATCGGCGTGCCGCCCGGGTTCTCCGGCGTTTTGACCATTAACGGCGGTACGGCGCTGATCAACACCGCTTTTGCCACGCGCCCCTGTGGCTGACCATATTTTGCGACATAGCGCGCAACCTGCCCGCCGCCCGTCGAGTGCCCGATATGCACCACATTTTTCAGATCCAGATGTTCCACAACGGCGGAGACATCGGCGGCGTAGTGATCCATATCGTGCCCGTCGCTGACCTGGCTTGAACGCCCGTGGCCCCGGCGGTCGGACGCCAGTACGCGATAGCCTTGCGCCAAAAAGAACAACAGCTGGTTATCCCAGTCGTCAGCGCTCAGCGGCCAGCCGTGGTGGAAGAAGACAGGCTGCGCCTCTTTTGGTCCCCAGTCTTTATAGAAGATCTCAACGTTATCTTTGGTGGTGACAAATGACATGATTGAACCTCTCGGGTGGAGTGAAAGGAGATGGATAATTCAGGTTGATGTGCAAGCAGGTGGCAAATAACAACATCCAAGTCTAGTTGAGAATGTCACCGCGTGCCGGAATTCTGCGGCTGGCTTGATGGCTTCGCTTGTGAAAATGTTCTTCAAATTTAGTCCGTTATCTTTGCTTAGTTAAAATCCAGCAACCTTAACCTGATGAATTTATAACGGTAATTCACCTGCGCATGCTAAAGGTGGTAGCGCCGATCAGACTAAACAGAGAGTGCTCAATGAAAACCTCAATCGCGAGCGTGGTGGCAGACCTGCCGGATGTCTGGCGTTCGCGCGTGCTTGGCACCGTCGGGAACGCCAATATAAAAGTGCTAAAGATGGGCGGGGAGGGACTTCCAACCGAGGCGCATGATGATTTCGACGAACTGCTGCTGGTGCTGGACGGTGAGCTGCCGCTGGTGGTGGACGAACGGCACTTTACGCTGAAAGCCGGGGAGTTCTTTTTTGTGCCAAAGGGGGCGAAGCATTCCGTGCCGGAAGGGAGTTTTGGGGTACTGGTGGTAGTGGACGTGGGGCGGCAGTAAAAGCCCGCCCCGAGCGTTAACGTCAACCCGGCCCTTCACTTCCCGCCGCCAGCAGCGGAACCACAACGCGGCTGATAGGGACAGGAATACCATGCTTATCGCCATAACGCTGGATCACGCCGTTGCGAATATCCCACTCCAGCGGACGATTGGCCTGACGGTCGGCGAGAATTGACGTGCCTAAATCCGCCGGGGCACGATGAAAACCCTCAACGATCTCTTGCGGAACGTTATCGCCGAGCGATGCGCCTTCTGCCCGCGCCACGGCCAGGCATTCGCGCAGGTACGCCAGTGCTAGCTCCGTGATATCTTGCCGCGAGAACATCCCTGCACGGCGGTTCGCCAGCACCATCAGGCCCGCGACGGCATTCTGCAACAGCTTACGCCAGGCGATGGAGACAAAATCCGCTGACAATTCAACCGCGCAGCGCGTCTCACTCAGCGCATCGCTGATCCGTGTTGCCTGCGGGATAGCGGGGAGGGTCAGGCGCGGTTTAGCGCGGAGCCACACGGAGGCGTCCGGCTCGCGCTGAGCCGGGAACCAGACCACCGACGGGACGACCACGGCACCGTTAACGTAAGGTTCGAGCTGCGCTTTTTGCTCAACGCCATTCTGCAACGCACAGACGACGGTGTTTTCATCGCACAGCGCAGCCAGCCACCCGGCGCTGTCAGCGACCTGGGTGGTTTTCACGGCCACAAACACAAGCGCGACCGGGCGGCTGACGCGCGAAGGATCGGTGATGACCGGGCCGGGTACGATGATTTCGCCTTCATCGTGGCGCAACACTAACTGTGGATGAGGGGTGCGTCCGCAAAGAAGGGGCGTTCGGCCCACGTCATGCAGTGCCGCAGCAATGGTGGTACCGATAGCACCTGGGCCAATAAGCGCTACTGAGGGATGTTCAGACATTCTTTGTCCTCCTGAATGGGGCAAGCAGACCTGATTTATCATAATACTCCGCCGGCCCATCGCGTCTAACAGGAAAAAATGATGCCGATTCACATCATTTTGGCGGACGCATGGCGGTCAGGCGTAACGATAAGCCCATCCCTTAAACTCTCATCACGCAGGCCGCGATATAAAGCCCGACGCCGTAAGCCAGATGCGTGAGCACACTGAGCAGACGTGCCAGCCACGGGCGAGGGGTACGTGACGCAGCAATGCCAAAACCCAGCGCAGGCTGCAGAATCAAAAAGGGGGCAAATAACGTTAACAGACCGGCGAGCAGTCCTGTCGAGAGGGAGGGGGTAGTGAACCATTCTGCTCCGTACAGCATCAGCGGCACGACAGCAAAAAGTATCCCGGTGAGATAGTGAAACACCCAGCCCGTCAACAGCTCCCCGCGTAGTGGCGGCGCTGAGACGATCGTGTGATGGCAAAGCGTCCCGCCCGGCAAACCCAAAATCCAGCGGCCTACCAGGGCATAGTTCAGTGGCGGAACCTTAAGAGTGCGTTTCTGAAAGCAGGACCATAGATCCATCACCCCTGTTGCGCCCATCCCCGTTATGACTGTTTTAAGCACCAACATCATATCCATAGTCTTCTCCTTGCTGATGAAATGCTAAGCTGGCAGACAGTGTGCAAGTTAAAGTCAGGTTTAAGTCAACGATGAAAGAACTGGATATCAGAGAAATCGCCGACCTTTCGGGCATTAGCCCCTCGGCGCTGCGCTATTACGAGAAGCGAGGATTGATCCAGCCGGTGGGTCGCAACGGTCTGAGAAGGCAGTATCATGAGAATGTGCTTAATAAGCTGCAGCTGATCACGCTGGGGCAGGCGGCAGGATTTTCTCTGGATGACATTGCAGCGATGTTTGGTGCGAAAGGGACGATCGCAATAGACCGCGAGCAGCTTCATCAGCAATCACTGAAGATTGACAACACCATTCGCAGATTGCAGCTTTTAAGCCGCGGGCTGAAGCATGCCGCACGCTGTACACAACCAGAGCATACCGAGTGCGAGGAGTTCCAAAAAATTGTCTCAAGAGGGCTTCGGCTCGCCCGGTCTGGCAGCCGTTAACTCACTAAATGAGAGGGAAATAATCATGACGACACTAGATGAACTGCAGGTGAAGTATCCGGGAGCAAATGCCTGGCAAATGGGTGACAGCCCTGAGCTGGCGAACGAGCTTGCTTACCTGATTAAAAAAGGGATCAAAACGGCCTCATGTGGCTCTTTCTCCTCGTATCAACAGGAGGAAAATGCGCCCCGAATCGGCAGCTATCACATCGTTCTTGATGGTCAGAATGCACCGGTGTGCGTGATCAGATTGATTTCACTGCGCCTGGTGCGTTTTTGCGATGTGACCGATGAGTTTGCCAGAAAAGAGGGGGAGGGCGATTTGAGCCTTGAGTACTGGCGGAAAGAACATCAGCGCTTTTTCGCCCGCGAAGGGGACTTCTCTGAAGAGATGGAGCTGATCGCAGAGGAGTTTGAGGTCGTTGAGGTTATTTAAGGCGGATTGTGGTTTCCCTGAAAGTCTTACACATCGCTGCACGCCGCGCCGGGTTGAAACCTGTCGCGAGTTCTTCAGCAATCAGGCTTACCAGATGCGGCGGTCGTGCGAGACCTTCTACAATTTCGAAACCTAATGTGGCGTAAAATCGGGCATTAAAAGCGGCCATTTTGTCTGTGGTCAGCGTGGCTCCCGTCAGACCACGCTGCTGACCAATATTGAGAATAGCCTGCATAAGCCGTCTGCCGATACCGTGGCGCTGCCAGGCCGGATGTACATCCATTTCAGCAATGTGCAGCCAGGACTCTTCAACGTTAGCTGCGACAAAACCTACCGGAACAGAATCAGACGTATAGGCCGTAAGCAGCAGACCGTTACGCCAGAAATCGCTCAATTCCTCCAGGCAACATGCGCCCGCCTCGTCTGTTACCGCACCCGCATTACGCAAGGTTTCAAAAGCCGCCAGCTCAATAGCGCGTAGCCTGTCAAAGTCTTCAGGGTGTGCGTGACGGATAGTGAAATCCATGACAAGGTTCTCCATGCGTGAGGTCATTATTTTTACGGTCTTTGATTCGCAATGCACTGGGAATAACGGGGCATTTTTCTGTCCAGAATGGAGCATATCATGATGTTAGCCAGGCTTGCTTCTGGTATGACGCGGACAGGTTAAAGAGCGGGTTGATCCGCTTTGAGCGAGGAACGGACATCGCATCCTCGATAAAGCCAGGGAGCAGCGTTGTCCCATTACCCGTTTCGGCATGATGATTATTCAGGCAGGGTACTTTATGCTGGTTAAACTCCCTTTATAGGATATAACCATGATAACCGTAGAGAAATCAGATCCATTTTCTTCAGAATCTCATCGCTTAACCGAAATGCTGTCCGCTGAACTTGCCGCTATTACTGGCGATAATGGCAAAACCAACTTCACCGTTGAAGCAATGAATGATGACAAAGCATTATGGGTATTGGCAAAGAATGCACATGGGGATGCGATAGGATGCGGCGCAATCCGGCCATTAACTCAAAATACAGCCGAAATTAAAAGAATGTTTTCAGACCAAAGCTTGCCAGGCGTGGGTAGTGCTTTACTTACTTTTCTGGAAACCTCCGCAAAACAAATGGGATATCGCGAGTTGAAACTGGAAACCCGGCATATCAACCGTCGGGCCGTCAATTTTTACGAGAAAAATGGATATGTCCGTATTGAGAATTATGGCCCATATATAGGTAGAGAAGAAGCTGTCTGTTTCGCAAAGGCATTGTGATGATTGTATTTGTCGGCCCTGACTTCCGCTCCTGGCACTAACCTGCCGATAGATTGATCTCACTTGGCTAAGAGCGAGAAGCGGGCGTTAACAGCCTAAGGAGAATATGAGTTTGGGCTAAGAATTTGCAGAGGTGATGCTTAAAGCGTTCTCAAAAGCTGGGCCGGATTACCAGCATACACACCCTTTACCAGCACTGGCTTTGTAACAACGCTACCTGCACCAATCACCGCACCACTGCAAATTTCCGTTGTTAAAATTGTTGCTCCGCTACCCACTATTACTGCGTTGCCTAATACAATATGTATCCAAGTTTCTGCAGAAGCATCAGGACTTCCACACTTGAAAAGATCGTTAGCAAAGGTTACGCCATGGCCTATAAAGCAGTCTTTGCCTAAGGTAACGTTCTCACAGATGAAAGTGTGTGACTGCACTTTAGTTCTGTCGCCTATGACACATCCCTTTTGTATCTCAACAAATGGCCCTACAAAAACATCATCGCCTAGGTCACATTCATAGAGGTTTACAGGCATGACAACTTTTACATTTTTACCTTGTTCAACGTCACGAATCCCGCTTTCAATAATCTTCATATCAACTGAGTCCTTACACGAGATAATTCGGCTCAGAATAGCTTAAAAAGTTTATCTTTACTAAGTAGCTAAACTAACCAGCCCCCAATGATTCGTTCACTGTGATGATTGTAATGTCCGCTCCTGGCACTGAGCGGCTGATTTTACTTTTCCCAACGATTACGCCCCTGTTGTTTTGCCCGATAAAGGGCTTCATCTGCTCTGGCAATAATGCCAGCAGTACTGTCACCGCTTTTGGAAAGGGTAATGCCCATGCTGACTGTCACCATTTCACTAACCTCCGAAGTTGCGTGTGGCAGTGAAGTTTCGTGCAGGTTCGTCTGAATACGTTCAGCAACCTGCGCAGCTTCATTCAGGGAGGATGCAGGCAGCACAATGACAAACTCTTCGCCGCCGTAACGTGCCACCAAATCTGCTGGAGTACGTACCGACCTCTTCATCAGATCGGCTACTTTTGCCAGGCATTCATCTCCAGCCTGGTGACCATAGTGGTCGTTATAGCGTTTGAAATAGTCCACATCGAGCATGAGCAGCGAAAATGGCTCGGCCTGTAGGAGAGCATCATCAAGAAAGTTTTCCATTGACCGCCGATTAGCCGTCCCGGTCAGCGCATCTTGGTGAGCCATAACATCTAGCCGTGCAATAAGCATCCGGTTCTCCTGATAACGTAACCAGGCTTCATCAAACCAGCGTTGTAGTATAAAGCGACCATAAATGAGAATGGCGGTAAGAGTAAGCCAGACCAATAAAAACCGTACGTTAACACCCTGATTAATCTGCACGCTAGCCAGTAGGGCAGTCAGCCATAATGGGGTGATGAAAAGTAACAGGGCCGTTGGATGATAATAAAGCGCTGCCAGCGCGGTGAGCACTAGGATGACACTGAGGGGCCAGGCAAAAGGCAGTTGCCACGAGACGATAAAGTTGTAGCTACAGTAGCTCCACATCAGGCTGATAGTTACTAGCATCGCCATACAAAGAGGTGTAAATCTGGCAGGGAGGCGATAGATGAAAAGTACTAACAGAAGCGACAAACCAATAATGCCACTCGTAATTTCGTCTATAAACGGCAATATTTCAGTGTGTGCGCCGATCGAGCGATCAAAATTACTGATGAGAATATTGCGAAACAAAATGATCAGCGCAAAACTGACATTCACAAATGTGAACCACGGGATACTCACTGATAGCGCCTGACTGACCATATCACTATGGTTCTGCCACATTCTTACACTATTGAAAGTACGGCGCTTATTGTTCGAATGCTGCTCCATTACTGATTGCCTTACAAATGAATAATTACTATCCAGTGTAATATAGGTATCTATTTCATTGCATGAGTTTCAGGCAGAACAATCAGACCAGGTAAGTATTATTTTCCGATTACCTTTCATGTTAACGCATTGCTTCAAGCAAACATTCAAAAGTTACGACAGTAAAATGCTATCCCCCTCTTACCATCACTGCTCCCATCGAAAAGATAACATGTCAGGGTTAACAACGTCTGCTTGTGGCACTAAGCGGACTTTCATATTTCAAACCCATGGATCCCTGAACACCATCAGAATGGCTGCACTACCCGCGACACCTGACAAGGGCAGGGTGTTTCAAAGCAGCCGATAAAGCCGAAGTTGTTCCGCTACGTAACCAGCACACTAATGAAAAGCACCGAGGTACAAAGGTTAGTGTGATGTTGACGTAAAAAGGCACCCCCAGCAAACAGGCAGCCACCCAATAACAAGCTTATATCGTACTGCAACGGAAGTACGATATAAGAATGTAATCAGTCGCTTACAGGCATGCCGCATTTCGCGGTGTGGTTTACAGCGCCTTTTTCAGGGCTGATATCAGGAAACTGACCGGTTCATCGGGCGGAACATCCCGGCGCAGGATGATATGTAATGGCGTGACGCGGTGCGAGCCGTGGCTGAGGGGCAATGGTTGCAGTATGCCTGCTGCCAGTTGCTGGTGGATATAGGCCTGCGGCAGCCAGCCGTAACCAAGACCGGCCACGACAGCGCCTGCCGCCGCATCCAGAGTGGAGAAATCCCAGTTTTGGCTATCCCCTGTGGCCGCTTTCCCGCTATCTGCTATTTGTATCCGTGGCCAGTTGCTGAGCAGTGCTTCGGTCAATGTGCCGGATACCGACAGCAGCGGATGATCGCGATGTGCCACGGCAATAAAATCCACGTTCATTAGCCACTCTCCCCGGCCAGTAATATTTTGCCGGTCGGTCACAATCATCACATCAGCATCGTCCACAGCGGACATGGTGGGGAACATGCTCTCGGTGACTTCCGTTAGCTTCACCCGAATAGTCGGCCAGCGCTGCTGGAATTGTTGCAGGGCAGAGAACAGACGCTCCCGAGGATAGATAACGTCCACCACCAAATTAAGCTGCGATCGCATTCCCTCCTGCAGAGTTGCGGCCTGAGCCTCCACATAACTAAATGTTTTCAGCAGCGGGCGTACCTGGCCCAACAGCGTGGCCCCGGTTGGGGTTAATACCGTACGACGCCCCTCTGGAACCAGCAGCGTCACGCCCAGTTGCGTCTGGAGCTGCGCGAGATTATAGCTAATAGAAGACTGGCTGCGGTGTAGCGTATCGGCGGCGCGGGCAAAGCTGCCAGTAGTGAACACACAGTCCAGGATTGCCCATTGTTCCAGCGTTGTTTTATTCATAATGATTCATTTATTCGATTAATATCATCATAAAATAGCGCTATTCATCAAAATATTAAAGCATTAGACTTGTTTTATCGAACAGAGGAGACCTGAAATGAGCAACTTTGATAAACATGATTTAAGCGGTTTTGTCGGTAAACATCTGGTGTACACCTACGATAACGGCTGGAACTACGAAATTTATGTCAAAAATGAACAAACCCTGGACTACCGTATTCACAGCGGCCTGGTGGGGAATCGTTGGGTCAAAGATCAGCAGGCTTATATCGTCCGCGTGGGTGAGAGTATTTATAAAATCTCCTGGACGGAGCCAACCGGCACGGATGTAAGCTTAATTGTTAACCTGGGGGATAAACTCTTCCATGGCACTATTTTCTTCCCACGTTGGGTGATGAATAACCCCGAAAAAACCGTGTGTTTCCAGAATGACCATATTCCGCTGATGAATCAGTACCGCGATGCCGGTCCGGCTTATCCGACGGAGGTTATTGATGAATTTGCCACTATCACCTTTATTCGTGACTGCGGTGCCAATAATGACGATGTGATTGCCTGCGCGGCGAGTGAATTGCCGGACAATTTTCCAGATAATCTGCGTTAAATAACACCCCGCTAAATTTAAAAGAAACCGGTCACGACGACGGTTTCTTTTTTTTGCTACTCATCCGGGACGTTTATTCGTTAACGGTTGCCTGATGACGCGTTTCTTTAGCCGGTGCAGCTTTGCTTCTGTTGCTGGAGTAGATGAAGAACAGCGCGATACCCAGACAGAGGATGGCACCCAGACGATTCATCGAGAAGGGGATCGCCCCGTTGCCAAGCCAGCCAAAGTTATCAATCAGCATGCTCATTGTCAGCTGACCGAAAATCACCGCAACCGTTGCAACGGCTGTGCCGATACGTTGAACGGCAAAGACCATAATGACGATGTAAGGCACACCAAACATCGCACCTAACAGTTGCCACTTCGGTACATCCAATAGGCTGGTAGCATGTTTAGGCTCAAAGAAGAAAATCAGCAGGGCAGTAATAAGCGCGCCGACGGAGAATGTCAGGAATGCACTTTTGAATACACCCACTTTGCTACCCAGTTGGCCATTTATCGCAGCCTGAATGCTGAGCATTGCACCACCAATAACCGCCAACACAATCATCATAAATGTCATCATTTTTTCTTAACCCCGTGCAACAAGAACCAGCGCCAGTACGATAAAAATCAGCGCGATAATGCGTTTAATGTCAATTTTCCGATGTGGCGTGCCCAGCAGACCAAAGTGGTCAATGATCAGGCTTTTAGATACCTGTCCTGCCAGAATACCTATCATCGTCATAGCGATACCGATTGCCGGGGTAGCGATGGTCAGAATAATGACGTAAACAGGGCCGAGCACCCCGCCCAGTAGGTTCCAGGAGGGTTGCGCGAAAAAGGATGGGCTATTGCGTGGACTGAAAAACAGCATCAGCAAAAATGTCAGGGCCGCACCCACGCCGAATACGCTGAATGTCGCCCATAAATCGCCGACTTCTCCTCCCAGCGGCCCCAGCAGACCAGCCTCTACGGACAGTCCCATTCCGCCCGCGATAACAATTAAAATCAGTACCAGTTGCATAGCAAACTCTCTACGGTTGTCTAAGCGCAGAAGATTACACCTGGCCTGAGATGTGAAAAATGCCATAATTCAGGAAACACCTTTGCAGGATTTGCATCAATGCATGGCGCAGGCAATATCAGTATCCGTTCTCTTTCAATCTTTATAGACGTGTATGAAACGCAGAATTTTTCCGTGGTCGCGCGCCGCGAAGGAATATCGGCTTCGCAGGTTTCACGCGTTATCCATCATCTTGAAGACGCGCTCGGTCAGCAGCTTTTTTATCGCAACACACGCGCGGTTATCCCGACTGAAAGTGGGCACCTTTTTATCCGGCACGCACGCGCCATGGCCGGTAATCTTGAGGATGCGCGTCGTGAACTGGATGAACGTGCGCTGGAGCCTTCAGGTTTAATTCGTATGAATGCCCCAATATTTTTCGGACAGCGACATGTGGCCCCTGGACTACCGGGTCTGACGGCGCGTTACCCCCGTCTGACCATTGAGCTGACGCTGACCGATGATTACATCGATCCACACAGGGATGCCGCTGACGTCATTTTCCGGATTGGCGTTCTGGCTGACTCCTCCTTTCATGCGCGCATTTTCGGGCAGCAGTTTTATCACCTGGCCGCGTCGCCTGCGTATCTGGATAAATACGGTATGCCTGAATGCCCCGAGGATCTCGGACGCCACAAATGCCTTGTCTACAGTGGATCTTCCGGTCCAAACCGCTGGCTGGTTCGCAAGCCAGGTGAGGAGTGGGTGCACTATCCCGTGTCGCCACTGATGTCATCCAATAACGCAGAGACTTTGCTTATTGCGGCTCTGGGCGGGATGGGTATTGTGCTTTTTCCGGACTGGCTGATTGCTGAAAGACTGAAAAGCGGTGAGCTGATCGCGCTACTGACCGATATGGATACCTCTATTAAAACGGAGCCACAGAACATTGCGGCTATTTACCCCCACACCCGCCATCCGCCGCTGAACGTCAGGGCGGTGATCGATTACTATCTTGAGGTGTTTGGTTCACCGCTTTACTGGCAGTCTGAGGGGTAAGTTCAGGCTGGCAATGGAGTACATCCGGCGTCAGTTTTTTCCAGCTTAGAAAGTGAATCGCGGACCTTGAACAGAATCTTGCGGTTGTTGATTACGGTGGCAGTGCAGAGGGTTACGCAGCGCCTCAACTGGCAATCTGTGAGAGTGTCCATTACTATCCAAAATCTATGGATGTGAACATTTTCGGCTTTATGCCAGCACTACTGCCTGTAGCACTGTCCCCCGGCGCAAGCTTCACTCTCGTTATGAACAGTGCTCTGGCTGGTGGTCACAAAGGCCTAATCAGAACGCTCGCCGGAACAGCGTTGGGCATATACACCCATGCGGTTTTAATAGGGCTGGGTGTGACTGCTGTGCTCATCTCGTCCCCGGCAGCGTTTGCAGTGCTCAAAGTTGCCGGAACGGCCTATCTGCTCTGGTTAGGCGCGATGCTTATCCGCAGTGGGATAACGGTCACTACAGACGGGTTTAGGGATTCAAAGCATGTGGTGACGTTAAAAGAGGCGTGGCTTGCGAATGTTTTGAACCCAAAAGCCATCCTTTTCTATGTGACGGTCGTTTCACAGTTCGCCGGGATAAAGGGAGGGGTTAGCAATTACCTGACGCTGGCATCAGTGCATGTCGTGGTGATGAGCGTTTGGCTTTTCTCTGTCAGTCAGACACTGATATTTTCAGTTAAAAAAACGAACCCGTTAATGCTCAAAAAATACGTCAACATTGCTGGCGGGATGTTGCTCATTGCTTTTTCGCTTCATAGCCTGATAAAGGGATAATGCCCACATTTGGCAAAGCGTTGCCGTTATGATTCAGGCCGTCAGCTACGGATGACGAGTGGTTATTGTATAAGTGGGGAGAGATTTACTCCCCACGCTTTATTGACGATGCTACACAATTTCCATTTTAGTTTGTTCTGCGCGGCCTGGTGAACCACAGCCAAATCCCGATACTTCCCAGGCTGAATATGGAAATGCTATAGAGCGCAGTAATGGCACCCACATTATGCGCGATGACACTGGTTATTCCGGTTGAAACAGTAGCGACCAAAACCTGCGCCCGCCATGTCATTGCGCTGGCTTTTGCAACCTGTGTATCTGCGAAGTTTTTAAGTACACCGAAGGTCCCTAAAGCAAACACAATATTAGAGGCCATGTGTGCAATGAAAATTATCACAAGTCCAGCAAAAGGGAATCCGGCGGTTAAAGGCAACAAGAAATAGCTTCCGATGTAGCCGCTCAGGCACAGCAGCAACAGCCCGTTTTTAGTGGAATAGTGCTGCAATTTGCTGGCGTCAAGAATAAGCGGGCCACAAAGTTGTCCGAGGCTTCGCGCAAAAATCAGCGGTAGTGCCAGCCCGGCTGAATCTTGAGGACTAATTTCCTGTGCCAGGGCAGGTAATAGTGCCATTGCCGGAGAACCCAAAGCCGCAAGCGCAGGTAAAAGCATAACGCTCCGTTTTTGCAGAGGAGATAAACATCGCCAGAGTAGCTTTTGGGTGACAGGTGGGGTGTTTTCAGATTGCATCGTGATCGCCTGAAAAACAGAGGCAGATACAAGAAGCAAAGTTATAGAAGCGACAAAGCTCAGAGCATCGATGGCAAGGAGATCTGTTAGAGAAACCCGGTCGAACAGTAAAACGCCTAATCCGGTACCTAATAAAACCTGTGAAGCAAAAAGTAGGGTTTCCATTGCGGTTGCTGCAGGTAATTCTTCATGATGCAACCCGCGTTTGAACAGCAAAGTCAGAGCAGGATAACTCATGCCAGTGAATAGCGCTTCCCAACACTGGACCGCAAGTAAAGCCGGAATATTGTGGTAGAGCAAACCATATAAGGGAAAAACAAGTCCCAGTAGACCGAGTATCTCTGTAAAAATCAGGATTCGGAGGGGGGAAACTGTGTTACACAGCGCCTCTCCCCAGAGACTCCCTATAAAACCAGGCAGCATAGAGAGCATATAAACCAGGGTCAGAGTCGCAGCAGAAGCGTGCCAGTGTAAAAGTTGACCGAAAACGATTACCTGCGTAAGACCATTGCCCAGCGATGACAAGATATAAGCAAAACCAAGGAAGCGCAGCCAACCATGGCTACGCAATGCGCGGATAAGCGCAAGCAGCAAAGTATTCATGCAGAGAGATTCTCATCTTTAATAACATACGCCCACACAACCAACAGGCCATGCGGAAAGTAAAAACTGTTAAAAGACAGAATCCTTACATCGGAGAAATACCCTCATAGAAGCAGATTCAGCACTGTATCACAGAAAAAGTAGACAGCAAGCTGGAAGCCGAAACGTCCGCTCCCTCATATATTCCCATACCGATTTTGAAGTGCTACGCATCTTTATCCGCAACGGTTATCAGGCGGGCGGTGAGACGTAACGCTTTATTGTTCCGGACGGGTAAATTAAACGGTAACGGATGATCTCAACGGGCTATTAGCGCAACGATCGCGGCAAGCGCTGGAAGCGCCTGCACATAAAGTATCTTCCGACTGGCGGTTACCGCTCCAAAAATACCTGCAACTAGTATGCAGATCAGAAAGAAGAATATCACCGAAACACCGCGTTCGCCGAGCCATAGCCCCCAAAGCAATCCCGCCGCCAGGAAGCCGTTGTACAGCCCCTGATTCGCGGCGAGAACGCGGGTTTCGCGCGCAAAATCGGCGCTCAAATTAAAAGCTTTCTGGCCGGTTTTGGTGTTCCACAAAAACATTTCGAGCACCAGAATATAGAGATGGATAACGGCAACGACAGCGACAAGAAGAGTAGCAAACACGGGCGGCCTTACAGGGTGAGGGCAGGTGAAAGGGAGTATAGATAATTCCAGCGGGTGCGGCAGGCTGATTCGCCACCAGGATGAAAATTCGTTATCATCCGCTCCCACTCTTTATCCGTGCAGCCTGATGTCTACGATTATCGATACCTTTATTGCCCCGCCGTGTCTCGACGAGATTGAAATTCTCTATCAGGATGCACATCTGGTGCTGATCAACAAACCGGCGGGGCTGTTGAGCCTTTCGGGGAAAAATCCTCAGAATCTCGACTCGGTGCATTATCGACTGGTGAAGATTTTCCCTGGCTGCACCCTCGTGCACCGCCTGGATTTCGGCACGTCCGGGCTGATGGTGGTGGCCCGCAATAGGGCTATCAATGCGGCGCTGTGCCAGCAGTTTAGCGAGCGTCGCGTGTCCAAGATTTACACTGCGCTGCTGTGTGGGCATCTGGACGATAACGAGGGGGTGATAGATGCAGCGATTGCCAAAGATCCGGCGCTGTTCCCGCTGATGTCGATTTGCGCTATCACGGGCAAGCCCGCGCGCTCTCGCTATCGGGTGATTGAACGTATTTATCAGGAAAGGGAAGGGGCGTTACTGCCGTTGACGCGGGTCGAGCTGACTCCGGAAACCGGGCGCACCCATCAGCTGCGTATTCACTGCCAGCAGCTGGGGCACCCAATTTTAGGCTGCGATCTGTATGGTGGGCTCACGCTGCCAGGTACCGGGCGCACGCCGCGTCTGATGCTGCACGCCAGCGAGCTGCACTTTGTGCATCCCGTGAGCGATGAGTGCATCACGGCGCGTAATGCCAGCCCGTTCTGACCGTAAACGTCATTACCACATCAAATCATCAGGCACTTTGAAATCGGCGTATGGATCGTCCTCGTCCTGCTCTTCCTGACTCAGGGCGCTGTTCAGTACGATACTGTCTGCATCACGCTGGGCGATTTTATCCGCGACGCTTGCCGGAATAATCGCGTACTGACTTTCACTTGCCCCATCCACCACCAGGCGGGCGATGGCGAGACGGCCACTAATCAGCTGCGTCTGCGTCGTTTTATCGACAACGATCTTTTTGATGAGGTTGTTATCGGTGAAGTTGAAATCGATGTTCCCGCGTGACACCACGATGCGGTTCATCTCAATCAGCTGTTTCACCTGCGCTTTAAACTCTTTTGCCAGCGTCGCCTGTTTTTGCTGTTCACTCAGCTGCTTATCACGTTCGAGCTGGGCTTTTTTGTTCTCTTCCACTGCTTCACGCGCCTCGCGAGCCTGTACGCGGGATTTCTTCGCCGTTCTCTGCACTTTGGCCATTTTTTTGCTGGTGACCAGGCCTGCTTTGAGCATCTGCTCTTGTAAGGTAAGTTTTGTCATCTTCGTATCTGAACCTGTTGGAAATTTGCCGGGATTATACCTGTAATTTTATACAAATAAAAAATCCACGCCGGAGCGTGGATTTGATAAGGGTTGTTGTTGCTGATATCTCGTCAGCCAACAAGTTTCATTTAGACGTTAAACAAGAAGTTCATCACATCGCCATCTTTGACGATGTAATCCTTTCCTTCTGCACGCATCTTGCCGGCTTCTTTCGCGCCTTGTTCACCTTTGTAGGTGATGAAGTCTTCAAACGCGATGGTCTGTGCGCGGATAAAGCCTTTTTCGAAGTCGGTGTGGATTTTACCGGCCGCCTGCGGAGCAGTGGCACCGACAGGGATGGTCCAGGCGCGTACTTCTTTCACGCCAGCGGTGAAGTAGGTTTGCAGGTTCAGCAGCTCATAGCCCGCGCGGATAACGCGGTTCAGGCCTGGCTCTTCCAGACCCAGCTCAGCCATAAACTCTTCGCGGTCGGCATCGTCCAGCTCAGCGATGTCAGACTCAACGGCAGCACATACAGCAACGACGACAGAGCCTTCGCCAGCGGCAATTTCACGCACTTTGTCGAGGTACGGGTTATTCTCAAAACCGTCTTCGTTGACGTTCGCGATGTACATGGTTGGCTTCAGGGTCAGGAAGCTCAGGTATTTGATTGCCGCTTTATCTTCTTCAGTCAGATCCAGCGCGCGCAGCATTCCCGCATTTTCCAGCTGCGGCAGACATTTTTCCAGAGCTGCCAGTTCGGCTTTCGCGTCTTTATCGCCGCCTTTGGCTCGCTTCTGCACGCGATGGATTGCGCGTTCGCAGGTGTCCAGATCGGACAGGGCAAGCTCAGTGTTGATAACGTCAATATCGTCAGCCGGATCGACTTTGTTATTCACGTGGATGATGTTGTCGTTTTCAAAACAACGCACCACGTGGCCGATGGCTTCGGTTTCACGGATGTTAGTCAGGAACTGGTTACCCAGGCCTTCGCCCTTGGAGGCGCCTTTTACCAGGCCCGCGATGTCGACGAATTCCATGGTGGTTGGCAGAATACGCTGGGGTTTAACGATTTCAGCGAGCTGATCCAGACGTGGGTCAGGCATCGGCACGACGCCGGTGTTCGGCTCAATCGTACAGAACGGGAAGTTTGCTGCTTCGATACCCGCTTTGGTGAGCGCGTTAAAAAGGGTGGATTTGCCCACGTTTGGCAGACCAACGATACCGCATTTAAATCCCATCTTTAAATCACCTTAATGTCTTGATATTCAACCCGTTAGCATAAACCGATTGAAGAAAAGTAAATAACTTTGCCTATTATACACGTAACCGCCGTCACGCGCGGTAAAAATGGCGTCTCGCGCGGACTACTGCGCTTTAAAGGCGTGTAAACGATTTGTCGCTTTGGTCAAACCTTCTTTGAGCCACACCTCGGTACAGCGCGCCGCTTCGTCTACGGCATCGTCGATAAGCTTCTGCTCGGAAGCGGGTGGTTTACCCAGCACAAAACCAACAACTTTGTTTTTATCGCCCGGATGGCCGATTCCCACGCGTAAACGATGAAAGTTCGGGTTATTGCCGAGTTTGCTGATGATGTCTTTCAGGCCATTGTGACCGCCGTGACCGCCGCCGAGTTTGAATTTAGCGACACCGGGCGGTAAATCCAGCTCATCGTGGGCGACCAGAATTTCATCCGGATTGATGCGATAAAACGTCGCCATCGCCGCCACGGCTTTACCGCTCAGGTTCATGAATGTGGTCGGAACAAGCAGACGCACATCGGCACCCGCGAGGTTGATACGCGAGGTATAGCCATAAAATTTCGGCTCTTCACGCAGGGGGGCACGTAACCGTTCGGCCAGCAGATCGACATACCAGGCTCCGGCGTTATGGCGGGTGGCCGCATACTCTGCGCCTGGGTTGGCAAGGCCGACAATCAGTTTAATCGTCACGTTTCAATTCCTAAAGGTTCCAGATTTGCCGCGTAGTTTACTGTCTGGCGCGCCGCTTGACAAAATTCTGCGGCAGGAAGAGGGGAAATTTGAATAATGACGGGTTTGAATCATTAGAATTTCAAGCTGTTCAGGCGCTTATTTGTAAACTTTTGTCTCGGGCGTGCTCATTATTGTGATCATTCACGCAACTCATAAAAGACCCGTTGTCTATACTTTACACACAAGGATTAGGGACATTTCCCTGCAACCCAAAGTTCCGGAGGTGACATATGAAACGCAGAAACGCTTCACGACTCGGTAACGTGCTTATGGGGTTGGGCCTGTTCGTGATGGTAGCAGGTGTGGGTTATTCTATTTTAAACCAGTTGCCGCAACTTGACCTCCCACAATACTTCGCGCACGGCGCGGTGCTGAGCATCTTTTTAGGTGCGGTTTTGTGGCTGGCAGGGGCCCGCGTGAGTGGCCATGAGCAGGTCAGCGACCGATACTGGTGGGTACGTCATTACGACAAACGCTGCCGCCGGGACCAGCATAAACCTAGTTAGTACACCTGCCGGGTAACCGCAGCGCTAACCAGCCTGCAGAAGATGAATACAAAAACGGCTCCTGATGGAGCCGTTTTTATGCTTAGAGATCCGCTAATGCCGCTTCGCGATTCGGGTAGAACGCCAGGCGCCCCGGAATCGGCTGTACGCCCGCGCGCGCCATGGTGCGCAGGGGCTGGAACTCAAGATTACTCACCCGCAGCTCGCAGCCTTCCGGCAGACGCTTCACAAAGCGCTGGAAAGCATCCAGACCGCCTGCGTCGAGCACCGGGACTGCATCCCATTTCAGCACCACAATCCGCTTCCCGGAAATACGCGATTCCAGATCGCTGAACAAACCTTCCGCCGCCGCAAAGAACAGTGGGCCGATAACGCGCAGCACAAGCACATCCTCCTGCACCTCGACATTCACCGGTGACAGGCGCGTCATCTGCGCAATGCGGCGCATAAACAGCAGCGAGGCCAGCACAATCCCGACGCTGATGGCGATCACCATGTCAAACAGCACCGTCAGAGACATACAGATCAGCATTACGATGATGTCGTCTTTCGGCGCGCGGCGCAGGAGATGCACCACTTTGTGCGCCTCAGACATGTTCCACGCTACCATCAGCAGCAGGGCGGCCATCGCGGAAAGCGGGAGCCACGACAACAGCGGAGCGAGCGCCAGCAAGGCGAGGATCACCAGCAGAGAGTGGATAACCGCAGACACTGGCGAGGTGGCCCCGGCGCGCACGTTGGCCGCAGAACGGGCAATCGCTGCCGTGGCGGTAATGCCACCAAAGAACGGCGCGATAAGGTTACCCAATCCCTGGCCGACCAGCTCACTGTTGGCTTTGTGCTTGGTGCCGGTCATACCGTCGAGCACCACCGCGCAGAGCAGCGATTCAATTGCGCCGAGCATCGCCATGGAGAACGCCGCCGGGAGCAGGGCGCGCAGGGAATTCCAGCTGAGGGTGAAGTCCGAGCCAGGTAAATTCCATGGCAGCACCAGCTGAGGCAGTAGCTGAGGAATGCCGTTGCCCTGGGAGCCATCCGCCAGAATGTAGTGGAACTGCGAGCCGATAGTGGCGACGTGTCCGCCGAGGAGGTTCACCACGCCCATCACTGCGCAGCCCAGCAGCAGCGCGGGAAGATGCCCCGGCAGGCGAATGCCCAGCCGTGGCCAGAGAATTAACGTGCCGAGCGTAACGATACCGATAGCCGCATCGCCCAGATTCGCTGTCGGCAGGGCCATAAGCAGGGCACCGACCTTTTGCAGATAGTGTTCAGGCACCTGTGCGAGCTGCAAACCGAGAAAATCTTTGATTTGCATGGTCCCGATGGTGATGCCGATCCCGGAGGTAAAACCAAGCGTCACGGAGAGCGGGATGTACTCGATCAACCGGCCAAAACGGGCCAGACCGAACAGAATCAAAAATACGCCGGACATCAGAGTAGCAACCAACAAACCGGCCAGACCAAACTGCTGGGAGACCGGGTAGAGGATCACTACAAAGGCCGCTGTCGGACCGGAGACGCTAAAGCGCGACCCGCCCGTCAGGGCGATGACAATCCCGGCAACTGCCGACGTGTACAGCCCGTACTGCGGGGCGACGCCGCTGCCAATCGCCAGCGCCATCGCCAGTGGAATGGCAATAATCCCGACGGTGATCCCGGCGATGACATCACGCAGAAAACGCGATGAGGTGTATTTTTCTTTCCAGCAGGCGTCGATGAGGGCGCGAAAGGGCAGAACATGTGAGGACGCTACGTTTTTCACAATTCTCTTTTTCCGTGAGCACATCATCTGTCATGTGAATGGCAGGTGAAGGAGGTATTAATCATACAAATAGGTAATCAAGACAAAAAAACCCGCCGCAGCGGGTTTTTGGGCCGTGTTCGATTAGTGTTCGAACATCGCAGAGATGGATTCTTCGTTGCTGATACGACGAATCGCTTCGGCCAGCATGCCTGACAGGGTCAGGGTACGTACGTTTGGCAGCGCCTTGATCTCATCACTTAATGGAATGGTGTCGCACACCACCACTTCGTCGATGACGGAGTTGCGGAGATTGTTGACAGCATTGCCGGAGAAGATCGGGTGGGTTGCGTAAGCAAACACACGCTTAGCACCACGTTCTTTCAGCGCTTCAGCGGCTTTGCACAGCGTGCCGCCGGTGTCGATCATGTCATCAACCAGTACACAGTCACGGCCAGCGACGTCACCGATGATGTGCATCACCTGAGAGACGTTAGCGCGCGGACGGCGTTTGTCGATGATCGCCATGTCGGTATCGTTCAGCAGTTTGGCAATCGCACGAGCACGAACCACGCCGCCGATGTCCGGAGAAACCACAATTGGGTTATCCAGGTTCAGCTGCAGCATGTCTTCGAGCAGGATTGGGCTGCCGAATACGTTATCAACCGGAACGTCGAAGAAGCCCTGGATCTGCTCTGCGTGCAGGTCAACGGTCAGAACGCGGTCAACACCGACGCTCGACAGGAAGTCAGCAACCACTTTAGCGGTAATCGGTACACGCGCGGAACGGACACGACGGTCCTGGCGGGCATAGCCGAAGTAAGGAATAACAGCCGTGATACGGCCTGCGGAAGCACGGCGAAGGGCATCGACCATAACAACCAATTCCATCAGGTTGTCGTTAGTTGGAGCACAGGTGGACTGGATGATGAAAATATCACCACCGCGTACATTTTCGTTAATTTGTACGCTGACTTCGCCGTCGCTAAAGCGACCTACAGCGGCGTCGCCGAGGGAAGTGTACAGGCGGTTGGCAATACGTTGTGCTAGTTCCGGGGTGGCGTTACCAGCAAAAAGCTTCATATCAGGCACGAGAAGAACCTCAGGCATGCGTCCAATGGTGGATAACATTCGCCACTAACTGTGCGGGCCAGGCGAACGCTATCCAGGCGGTGTATTAAAGAGCGCGATGCAACGTCTGGAACAGGGTGACGTTGTCACCGAAACTCAGTCTGCGCCAGAATGGCCTGCTGTAGCGGGGAAGTGTTCATCCCACGCGCCACAAAACCATGCAGCCATTCCGGGGCTTGCTCTAGCACCTGACGAGCGGCGAATTCGGTGTCAAATTCAGCAAAAACACAGGATCCTGTGCCAGTCAGGCGCGACGGGGCGTATTCTAACAGCCAGGAAAGCACCGCATCAACCTCGCGAAAACGTTTTCTTGCGATAACCTCGCAATCGTTGCTGAATTCACATTTTAGTAACGTTTCTATTGACCGGACGGGAGTGTTCCGTGGCAACGCCGGATCCTTAAAAATAACTGGGGTCGGAATACTCACACCAGGATGGGCGATCAGATACCATTTCTCCGGTGGATCGACCGGCGTGAGGATCTCGCCAACCCCTTCGGCAAACGCGGCGTGACCGCGAACGAACACCGGCACATCGGCGCCGAGCGAAAGCCCCAGCGCGGCCAGTTCATCAGGCGTTAATCCGCAGCCCCAGAGATGGTTCAATGCAACCAGTATCGTCGCGGCATTGGAAGAGCCGCCTCCCAGACCGCCGCCCATCGGCAGGTGTTTCTCAATATGGATATCGGCACCGCTCCCCGCCGGAAACCTTCCCGAGCCGGCCGCCGCGTTCATCAGCAGCCGCGCGGCACGCACGATCAGATTATCTTCATGAGCAACACCTTCAACGGGCGTCAGCAGGTGAATCTGGCCGTCGTCGCGCAGTTCGATGGAGATCGTGTCGCCATAATCGACAAACTGAAACAGCGTCTGCAGCATGTGGTAGCCGTCAGCGCGTTGCCCGGTGATGTACAAAAACAGGTTCAGCTTCGCCGGAGAGGGCCATTGGCTCATCATTTAACGATCCAGTTATCCATTTTGAGCTTGATACGCTGGCTGCCTTCCGTCAGTTCCATATTGGATGGCAATGCCGGTTTACTCGCGCTGTCATACCCGCCGTACACCACTTTCCAGGTTTTCCCGTTCTGGGTGTAGTTGAGTTCGCTCAGGCGATACTGGTCGTCGAGTTTGTAATCGGTGGCGTCGCCCGGCAGACCGAGGATCCACTGGCGCAGGCTATTAAGCGGAATCGGCATACCGGTCAGTTTGCCGATCATCTCTTCGGCATCTGTCGCGGTGTAGTGCTGGCCTTTGTTATCGGTGATCTGTGCGGTGCCTGGCTGGGCATTCAGCTCCAGTTCAGTGCTGCCGAGCGGGTTCAGCAGCAGCAGGCGATAGCGATCCTGCCCGGTTTGTTGCCAGAAGAAGCGGGCGTACACTTTTTGCTGATCGGAGAGATAAGCGAACGCGCCGCGCGTCTGATACTGGCTTAAATTGCGCACCTCTTGCTGGTGCTGACGCCACTGCGGTGAGTCAGGACTTTTGCCGGGGCCCTTGGGCGGAGTAATCGAGCAGGCGGTAAGAACCAGCGCCGCCAGCGGTAACAAGCGAATGAATCGGGCCATAGTCGTGACAAATCCTTGAGATGCGTTGCAGTTATAACCCTTAATGCTAGCGCCGGGCGGTGGCAGCGTCTACGTTCATATTGTCTTAAATCATGAAATTAGCCGGAAACGGCTATTACTCCGAAAGGGGGCACTCTCTTTTATTGATCTCGCGCATCCTGTATGATGCGACCTGCTAACCTTATTAACGCTGGTACTACTCCCGCTCACATGACCCTTTTAGCACTCGGTATCAACCACAAAACAGCCCCGGTTTCGCTGCGAGAACGCGTTACGTTTTCGCCGGATACGCTCGACCAGGCGCTGGATAGCCTGCTTGCCCAGCCGATGGTGCAGGGTGGTGTGGTGCTCTCTACGTGCAACCGTACTGAGCTATATCTGAGCGTGGAAGAACAAGACAACCTCCACGAAGCGCTTATCCGCTGGTTATGCGACTACCACAATCTGAACGAAGAAGAGCTGCGCAACAGCCTGTACTGGCATCATGATAATGATGCGGTCAGCCATCTGATGCGCGTCGCCAGCGGTCTCGATTCGTTGGTGCTTGGCGAGCCGCAAATACTCGGGCAGGTCAAAAAAGCCTTTGCCGATTCCCAGAAAGGCCATCTCAAAGCCAGCGAGCTGGAACGCATGTTCCAGAAATCCTTCTCCGTGGCGAAGCGTGTGCGAACCGAAACCGACATTGGTGCCAGTGCGGTTTCTGTTGCCTTCGCCGCCTGTACGCTGGCGCGTCAAATCTTTGAATCGCTCTCAACGGTTACCGTGCTGCTCGTCGGCGCCGGGGAGACCATTGAGCTGGTGGCGCGTCATCTGCGCGAACACAAGGTCAAGCAGATGATCATCGCCAACCGGACCCGCGAACGCGCGCAGGTACTGGCAGATGAAGTGGGCGCAGAGGTGATTGCCCTCAGCGACATCGATGAACGCCTGAAAGACGCGGACATCATTATCAGTTCAACCGCCAGCCCGCTGCCTATTATCGGTAAAGGGATGGTGGAGCGTGCGCTGAAATCGCGCCGCAATCAGCCAATGCTGCTGGTGGATATCGCCGTCCCGCGTGACGTCGAGCCGGAAGTCGGCAAGCTGGCAAACGCCTATCTCTACAGCGTTGACGATCTGCAAAGTATCATTTCCCACAACCTCGCCCAGCGTAAAGCGGCGGCGGTGCAGGCAGAGACGATTGTCGAGCAGGAATCGAGCGAATTTATGGCCTGGCTGCGCGCGCAAAGCGCCAGCGAGACGATTCGCGAATACCGTGGTCAGGCGGAACAGGTACGTGACGATCTGACGGCCAAAGCGATGGCGGCCCTCGAGCAGGGCGGCGATCCGCAGGTCATTATGCAGGACCTGGCGTGGAAGCTAACCAACCGGTTGATCCATGCTCCAACCAAATCACTTCAACAGGCAGCCCGTGACGGGGATGATGAACGCCTGACTATTCTGCGCAACAGCCTCGGGCTGGAATAGCGCCACACACCCATTTTCTATTACAAGGTGCATTTTACGCCTATGAAGCCCTCTATCGTCGCCAAACTGGAAGCTTTGCACGAGCGCCATGAAGAAGTTCAGGCCCTGCTCGGTGATGCCGCGACTATTGCTGACCAGGATCGTTTTCGCGCCCTGTCGCGCGAATATGCGCAGCTCAGTGATGTTGCGCGCTGCTTTACTGAATGGCAGCAGGTTCAGGAAGATATTGAAACCGCGCAGATGATGCTCGACGACCCTGAAATGCGCGAAATGGCGCAGGAAGAGTTGCAGGACGCCAAAGCGCGCGCCGAAGAGATGGAGCAGCAGCTCCAGGTTCTTCTGCTGCCAAAAGATCCGGACGATGAGCGCAACGCGTTTGTCGAAGTTCGCGCCGGAACGGGTGGCGACGAAGCCGCGCTGTTTGCTGGCGATCTGTTCCGCATGTACAGCCGCTACGCGGAATCCCGCCGCTGGCGCGTAGAAATCATGAGCGCCAACGAAGGCGAGCATGGTGGCTATAAAGAAGTGATCGCCAAGATCAGCGGCGACGGCGTGTATGGCCGTCTGAAGTTTGAGTCCGGCGGGCACCGCGTGCAGCGCGTCCCGGCGACGGAATCTCAGGGGCGAATTCACACCTCTGCCTGTACCGTTGCGGTGATGCCGGAGCTGCCAGAAGCTGAACTGCCGGATATCAATCCAGCCGATCTGCGTATTGATACCTTCCGCTCGTCAGGCGCGGGTGGTCAGCACGTTAACACCACTGATTCCGCGATCCGTATTACCCACTTGCCGACCGGCATCGTGGTGGAGTGTCAGGACGAACGTTCCCAGCACAAAAACAAAGCTAAAGCCCTGGCGGTGCTCGGCTCACGTATTCGCGCCGCCGAAATGGCGAAACGCCAGCAGGCCGAAGCGTCTACGCGCCGTAACCTGCTGGGCAGCGGCGATCGCAGCGATCGTAACCGCACCTATAACTTCCCGCAGGGCCGCGTGACCGACCACCGCATCAACCTGACGATTTACCGTCTGGATGAGACGATGGAAGGCAAACTCGACTCCCTGATCGAGCCGATCGTGCAGGAATACCAGGCCGATCAGCTGGCCGCGCTGGCCGAGCAGGACTAATGGATTTTCAGGCCTGGTTACGTGCCGCCGTGGGCGAGCTTTCCAGCAGTGAAAGCCCGCGTCGCGACGCCGAAATCTTGCTGGAACATGTCACCGGAAAAGCGCGTACTTATCTCCTGGCATTCGGTGAGACGCTGCTGACGCCTGAACAGGAAGCGCAGCTCGCGGCGCTGCTCGCCCGGCGTAAAACCGGTGAGCCGGTGGCGCACCTGACCGGTGAACGGGAGTTCTGGTCGCTGCCGCTGTATGTTTCAGCCGCCACGCTGATCCCGCGCCCGGACACTGAGTGTCTGGTCGAACAGGCGCTGGCTCGTCTGCCTGACGGCCCGTGTCGCATACTGGATTTAGGCACGGGCACCGGCGCGATTGCGCTGGCGCTGGCGAGCGAGCGCCCCGATTGTCAGGTTACCGCGGTCGACGTAATGCCTGACGCGGTAGCCCTGGCGCAGCGCAATCTTGCGCGTCTGGGTTTCAGTAACGTTCAGATCAATCAAAGCAGCTGGTTTTCCGCCCTGGCGCAGCACACCTTTGAGATGATCGTCAGCAATCCGCCTTACATCGATGAGCACGACCCGCATTTGTCGCAGGGGGATGTGCGCTTTGAGCCGCTCACGGCGCTGGTTGCAGCGAACGACGGGCTGGCCGATATCGAACATATCATCACGACCGCCCGCGAGCACCTCGTGCCCGGCGGCTGGCTGCTGCTTGAACACGGCTGGACGCAGGGGGCAGCGGTCCGTGCGCTGTTTAGTGCGGCGGGATACGCGAGCGTCGAAACCTGTCGTGACTACGGCGGCAATGAACGCCTGACGCTGGGGAAAAAGCCATGAGCGCCTTCAGCGTGTTGATCGCTGTGCATATTGCCGCCGTGGTGCTGACCATCAGCTTTTTCGTGGTGCGCTACTGGTGGCGTTACAGCAACCATCCGCTCATCGACGCCCGCTGGGTGCGCGTTGCGCCGCACTGCATCGACACGGTTTTGCTGCTTTCCGGCGCCGGTCTGATGTGGCTAACGGGCTATCTGCCATTTACTGATAAAGGCGCATGGCTGACTGAAAAGCTGTTTGGCGTTATCATCTACATCGTTTTGGGTTTTATCGCGCTTGGACGTCGTCGTCCGCGCAGCCAGCAGGCCGGTTTTATCGCCTTCCTGCTGGGGCTGGTGGTGCTGTACATCATCATTAAACTCGCCACCACAAGAATACCGTTACTGGGGTAAGTATGAGGTCCTTAGCCGATTTCGAATTTAATAAAGTACCGCTTTGCGATGGAATGGTCCTGATCTCTGAGATGATCCGTGACGATTTCACCTCGCAGTGGGTCTACGATGAGCTGGAAAATCTGGCAAGCCTGGCGCGTGAAGAGATCAGCGAAGCGCGTCCTCAGGACTGGCAGCTGGAAAAACTGATCGAGCTGTTTTACGGCGAATGGGGCTTTTGCGACACGCGCGGCGTGTATCGCCTCTCCGACGCGCTGTGGCTGGATCAGGTATTGAAGAACCGTCAGGGCAGCGCCGTTGCTCTGGGGGCTGTTTTGCTGTGGGTCGCTAACCGGCTGGATATTCCGCTGGTGCCGGTCATTTTCCCGACGCAGATGATTTTGCGCGCGGAGTGGCTGGATGGCGAAATGTGGCTGATCAATCCGTTCAATGGCGACACGCTGGACGAGCACACGCTGGATGTCTGGCTGAAGGGCAATATTAGCCCGGTGGCAGAGCTGTTTAACGAAGATCTCGATGAGGCGGATAACGCCGAAGTGGTACGTAAACTGCTGGATACGCTGAAAGCCGCGCTGATGGAAGAGCGGCAGATGGAGCTGGCCCTGCGCGCGAGCGAAGTGCTGCTGCAGTTCAATCCGGAAGACCCGTACGAGATCCGCGACCGTGGCCTTATCTACGCGCAGCTGGAATGTGAGCACGTTGCCCTCAACGATTTGAATTACTTCGTTGAGCAGTGCCCGGAAGATCCGATAAGCGAAATGATTCGCGCGCAGATCAACTCGATCGCGCATAAACAAATTACACTGCATTAATCTTAATTCCGATTCACACCTGAATAAGGCGATCCTATGAAACAAAAAGTGGTTAGCATTGGTGATATCAACGTGGCAAACGACCTGCCGTTCGTGCTGTTTGGTGGCATGAACGTTCTGGAATCCCGCGATCTTGCCATGCGTATCTGCGAGCACTACGTGACTGTGACCCAGAAACTGGGCATTCCGTATGTGTTTAAGGCCTCTTTTGACAAAGCCAACCGCTCCTCTATCAACTCTTACCGTGGCCCGGGCCTGGAAGAGGGGATGAAGATTTTCCAGGAGCTGAAACAGACGTTTGGCGTGAAAGTGATCACCGACGTGCACGAAGCGTCTCAGGCGCAGCCTGTTGCTGACGTGGTGGATGTGATTCAGCTTCCGGCGTTCCTCGCGCGTCAGACCGATCTGGTTGAAGCGATGGCGAAAACCGGCGCAGTCATCAACGTGAAAAAACCCCAGTTCGTCAGCCCTGGCCAGATGGGTAACATCGTCGATAAATTCATCGAAGGCGGCAACGATCAGGTCATCCTGTGTGACCGTGGCGCAAACTTCGGTTACGACAACCTGGTGGTCGACATGCTGGGCTTCAGCGTGATGAAGAAAGTCTCTAACAACTCCCCGGTGATTTTCGACGTGACTCACGCGCTGCAGTGCCGCGACCCGTTTGGTGCAGCCTCCAGCGGCCGTCGTGGTCAGGTCACCGAGCTGGCGCGTGCCGGTATGGCGACCGGTCTGGCCGGTCTGTTTATCGAAGCGCACCCGGATCCAGCCAACGCGAAATGCGACGGCCCATCCGCGCTGCCGCTGGATAAACTGGAGCCGTTCCTGAAACAGATCAAAGCGATTGACGATCTGGTGAAGAGCTTCGATGAGCTGGATACCAGCAACTAATCTCTGAGCAAATAAAAAACCCGCCGCGGCGGGTTTTTTTGTGTCTGGCGGCGCGGCAATGGCGCAGAACGTCAGGCAAATATCGTCATCAGATAGGCGATAAACAGCGCCAGATGCGCAGCGCCATTCAGTACGTTAGTGCGTCCGGTTGAGAACGAGATCTGGCACAGCAGCAGCGACGCTACCATGACAATCATCTCTGGCGCCCCCAGCGCAAAATGCAGGTCATTGCCGGTCATAAAGGCAATCAACGTCACCACCGGTACGGTAAGTGAAATCGTCGCCAGCACCGAGCCGAAGAACAGATTCATGGCGCGCTGGACCTGGTTATTCAGCACCGCTTTCAGGGCACCTAAACCTTCCGGCGAGAGAATCAGCAGCGCTACCAGGAAGCCGGTAAAGGCCACAGGCGCGTTCAGCTCTGTCAGCAGGGTTTCCAGCGGGTTCGCGTTCATCTTGGTGACGGCGATAACCGCAATCAGATGTACGATCAGCCAAACCGTGTGCCACAGGCTGCTGTGCGCTGACGGCTTACCGTGATGCGGGTCATCGTCGTCGCCGTCGTCTTCGTGCTCATACACGAACAGGCTCTGGTGCGTTTTGGTCTGAATCAGCAGGAACACGCCGTACATCGCGGCGGAAATCAGGGCAACCAGCAGCGCCTGACCGGTGGTGAAATTCGCACCCGGCAGCGCCATCGGGAAGACAAGCACAATAACCGCCAGCGGGAAGAGGGCGATCAAATACTGTTTAATGCCAAACAGATTCATATATTGGGTGGCAAATTTCCCCCCGCCCAATAACAGCGAGAAGCCCACCAGGCCGCCGGTAACAATCATAATGATCGAATAGAGCGTATCGCGCATCAGCGTCGGTGCGGCGTCGCCCGTCGCCATCAGTGCGGAAATCAGGCTGACTTCGAGAATAACGACGGAAAGACTTAAAATCAGAGAGCCATAGGGTTCACCCAGGCGGTGAGCCAGAACATCGGCGTGGCGTACGACGCTAAATGCGCTGGATAAAATACCAATAAGAGCAAGAATGTTAATTCCAACGACCACTGGCAGTGACTGACTACTTCCCCAGAAGAGCAGCACAGCCAGTGCCACAAGCGGGAAAATAAGCGACGTCTCCTTGTGGCGGGTCTTAACCGCCTCATGCGTTGTTGTCATGTGATACTCCGTCAATGCAGGTGTTTGTAATTATAGAATGAAATTGCAGGCCATTAAACTAACAGAAAACCGTTAATTACCAGTGATGTTTTACTTAATTTTACGTCACAGTAGCGATTTTTCTCAAACTGCCCGTAAAAACGTTTTTAATCTAAATACAGTCTAAATAACAGTGTATTAAGTTAATTAATTTCACACAATTGTCATTTTGACTGGCAGGGAAAACAGCCATCGACCACACTTATCTTTTTGACCAAAAAGAGGTGAATCATGCCCTACAAATCGAAAAGCGACCTGCCCGACAGCGTTCAGCATGTCCTGCCTGCCCATGCACAGGATATTTATAAAGAGGCGTTTAACAGCGCCTGGGATCAATATAAGGATAAAGAGGACCGTCGCGACGATGCGAGCCGCGAAGAGACTGCCCATCGTGTCGCGTGGGCGGCGGTAAAACATGATTATGAAAAAGGAGAAGATGATAAATGGCATAAAAAGAAATAGTCGCCTTATGATTAGCCGCCTCTGTTTTGACTTTTCCGGCTGTTGAACTTTCGTTGTATTGCAACTGGCCTGTGAATTGCTTATCGTTTATTGACTGCTGTCAAAATGAGCAGAAAACGAAATGCCGGGAAGGCGCAACAAGATGTCGCAAGGAAGCATGCAGTGGCGGAGGTGGAAAGTGTTAACGCGTGATTTCTTAATGAAGGCAGATTGTAAGACGGCATTTGGTGCTATTGAGGAATCGCTTCTCTGGTCGGCTGAACAACGTGCAGCGTCGCTCGCGGCGACGATTGCCTGTCGTCCGGATGAAGGCCCGGTATGGATATTTGGTTATGGTTCGCTGATGTGGAATCCTGCGCTGGAGTATGTGGAATCCGCAACGGGCACGCTCCCAGGATGGCACCGCGCATTTTGTCTGCGCCTGACTGCCGGACGTGGCAGCGCCTGTCAGCCTGGCCGAATGCTTGCACTAAAAGAGGGCGGGCGCACCACCGGTGTGGCCTATCGTCTGCCAGACGACACCCTCGAAGAGGAGCTGGCGCTGCTGTGGAAGCGCGAAATGATCACCGGCTGCTACATGCCGAGCTGGTGCAAGCTTGAACTCGACGACGGTCGCACCGTCAACGCGCTGGTGTTTATCATGGACCCGCGTCATCCTTTGTACGAATCCGACACCCGAACGCAGGTGATCGCGCCACTTATCGCCGCTGCCAGTGGTCCGCTGGGTACCAACGCCCAGTACCTGTTCTCCCTCGATCAGGAATTGACGCGTTTAGGGATGCAGGATGACTGCCTGAATGAGCTGGTCGCTAAAGTGAAAGCATTAATTGAGGGGGATCCCCGCGAAGCGTCATTGCGTCCGGGTTTTGCCTGAAAAGAGACGCCCGGCTCGCCGGGCGTAAAGGTTATGCAGCGACGTAGCTGACGGAGTGCTCCAGCGACTGACTGTGGCTGTCGATCAGTACATCCCAGGTGCCGGTATAGGGCACCGTTAACCACGCATTGTCTTTATTCTGCACGCTTAAAATATCCGCCTGCGACGACTTCTGCGCTTTAGCGCTCATCAAATGAATATGACAGCGCTCTGAGCAGCGCACCACCACCGTATCCCCGCCAAACAGCTTCAAACTTGTTTTTACCAGTGCCATCTCTTTACCCCATAGTCCGGAAACAACGCTCTCCCTGCGGTTAATCCTGAGCGTGATGTTGTTCACAATTCACTCATTGCATAACACCAAAGGGGAAGGCAGGGGATGCTGATTTTGATCAAAAAATGGCATAACGTTTAAACAAAAATGACAAAATGCCTGAAAGGGTTCAGCTGGCGCGTATTTGAACAGGCCAATACGCGCCGGAAGAAAATTATATGCGGAAATGTCCTGCCGTTTCAGCAAGGTCGCCCGCCTGGCTTTGCAGGGCGCTCGCCGCGGCGGCGGATTCCACCACCAGTTCCGCGTTCTGCTGCACCATTCTGTCGAGATGGGTCACGGCGTGGTTGATCTCATGAATGCCTTTCATCTGCTCGCTGGTGGCGATGGTGATTTCACGCATAATCCCAGAAACGCTGCCGATGGTGGAGCGGATCTCGTCCATGCTCTCCCCGGCCAGATGCACGTAGCGGGAGCCGGTCGCTACGCTGTGGGCGGTTGAGTCGATCAGCGTTTTGATCTCTTTGGCCGCCTGCGCGCTGCGGCTTGCCAGGCTGCGAACTTCCCCGGCCACCACCGCAAATCCGCGCCCCTGTTCGCCCGCACGGGCCGCTTCTACGGCGGCGTTCAGCGCCAGGATGTTGGTCTGGAAGGCGATCCCGTCAATGACGCTGGTGATATCACCGATTTTGGCCGACGCCACTTCGATAGACTGCATGGTCGTGATGGCCTGAGACACCACTTCGCCGCCGCGTGAGGCCGCAGCCGACGCTTTGCTCGCCTGATCGTTGGCTTCTGCCGCGGATTCGGTGGACTGGGTGACGGAGGCGGTAATCTGCTCCACGGCGCTGGCGGTTTCACGCAGGCTGGAGGCCGCCTGCTCGGTACGTCCCGAGAGATCCTGGTTGCCCGCCGCGATTTCGCGCGCGGCGTTTTTGACCGAGGAGCTGGCGTCGCGCAGCTGCACCATTACTGTCGACAGCTTATCGCTGAAGGCGTTAAAGGCCTGGGCGATTTCCGCCACTTCGTCCTGGCCGTTATCCGGCAGACGCTGAGACAGATCGTTTGTTCCGTTGGCGATGGCGTGCATCGCGTCGCGGATATTCGACAGGCGCTTGAGCAGGCGGGCAATAATGAAGTGAACAATCGCACCGCTCAGCAGCACCAGAATCACCAGTGACAGCCCCGAGGCTTTCAGCAGAGAGCGCATCCCGGAGGTGGCATCGTTACTGTCGAGGGCGACGACTAACAGCCAGTGAGTCCCCGCCACCGGCGTAGCGATAAAGGTTTTCTCCGCGCCGGCCAGGGTGCCGTCGAGTTCCGTGCCTTTTTTCAGCGCGTTAATATCGACGCCGTTGATGGCTTCATTGAAGGGTTTGAGTGTCAGAGCCGGATCGCTGGCGGCAATCACTGTACCGTCGCTGTCAATCAGCAAACCGCTGCTGGCAGGCGTCGGGTGAATACCGCGCACGTTAGCCACCACGCTATCCATCGCCACATCCCCGGCGACCACCGCTTTCAGCTCGCCGTTTTCTTTCACCGGCACGGCAAAGGTCACCACCAGTTTACCGGTTCCTGCATCCACGTAGGGCGCAGTAACGACAGGGGCATCGGCGCTGACGACCTGCTGATACCACGGGCGCACGGTGGGATCGTAATCCGCCGGGACGCCTGCGGGGTCAGAGAATTTTGCCGTTTTGCTGGCATAGCCGACGTAGACGTTGGTGAAGCCACCGGCCTGTGCCAGTTGCTTAAACACCGGAACCGGATCGTCGCTCAGCGCTACGGATTGCGCAGAGGCGATCACCGTCAGCTTGCTGTTAACCCAGTCGGCAATGGCGAGATTATGGCTGGCACTGGTGCTGGCTAGAATATCGCGCTGCGACTGCTGGTTATCCTGCCGCGTGACCTCGAAGTTAATAATGGTATTCAGAAGAAGGGCGACAACCAGACAACCTGTTGTCGCGGCGATGATACGGGCACGGATTGATCTTAACATTCACTGTGTACCTGCTGAGTTGACTTAAGTAGCCTATCGGCAACCCAGCCGGTAACTTGATGGTGCAACCGCGTCCATAAGTAAAAAATATGTTTACGTGTTTATTATTAAAAAGTTAATACTTTATCGGCGGACAGGGTCCACTGCGCCAGTTCCACCAGGGTGCCAATCTCAACGCCGTCAATCAGCGGCAGGGCGGTGATCCCACGCCCGTCGGTGCAGGTCTTACACAGTTTCACGGGCACATTCTGGGCGGTGAGGATCTCCAGCATCTGCTGAATGTTATAGCCCTCTGCCGGTTTTTGCCCTTTCAGCCCGGCGGTGACGGCGTCGGACATCAGAAACAGACGCAGCTCCAGTTCGCTCTCCTGATCGCGCAGGGCGATGGCGAGACGCAGGCTGTTGAACAGGGATTCACTGCCGTAGGCCGCGCCGTTGGCGACGATCACAATTTTCTGCATGGTAACTCCTCAGTGCAATAAGGCACGGATAGGGCTTAGTCCACGGGATAACATTGACCCCGCAGAGTAAGCATGACGAATTTCAATGGCGGGCCACCCGGTGCCATCGAAGGGGGAACAGCATCAGCGGTCTTGCGCATATGCTACCGCGCGAGCGCAGTGCGTTAAACATCTGGCTGTGCGCGCCGGGAAAACGGTACGCGGTGGAGTGTAAAGCCAGCCTCTCGGGATATTCCTGAAATTGCCCTTAAGGCTGCAAAAATGTCCGGAACGCGTTAAGGTTAGCACTGTATTAACTTGCGATCTGGATCACAGTTACGACATTCATGATGGCTTCACCACACATTCGCGCGCTGCTGTTACTCCTCCTTATTCCGGCCGGAGCCGTTTCGGCTGCCTCCCGTTCTTTTGAAGATCAGGCGAAAAACCCCTTTGATAATAACGGTGATGGCCTGCCGGATCTCGGGTTGGCTCAACCCTCCGGTGAGAGTGAAAAACATCTGGCGGAGATGGCGAAAGCCTTCGGTGAAGCAAGCATGACCGACAACGGCCTGACCACCGGTGAGCAGGCGCGCCAGTTTGCATTCGGTCAGGTGCGCGACGTGGTCAGCGGAGAAGTGAATCAGCAGATCGAGTCCTGGCTGTCGCCCTGGGGTAATGCCAGCGTCGATTTGCTGGTGGATGACGACGGCAAATTTACCGGCAGCAGCGGCAGGTGGTTTATTCCCTGGCAGGACAACAACCGCTATCTGAGCTGGAGCCAGCTCGGGCTGACGCAGCAAACCGATGGGCTGGTGAGTAATGCGGGCATCGGCCAGCGCTGGGTCGCGGGGAAATGGCTGCTGGGTTACAACACCTTTTACGATAATTTGCTGGATGAGAATTTACAGCGCGCCGGGCTGGGTGCCGAAGCCTGGGGCGAAAACCTGCGCTTATCGGCAAACTACTACCAGCCGTTCGCCGGCTGGCGCGACAGCTCCGACGTACAAGAGCAGCGGATGGCGCGGGGCTATGACGTGACGGCCAAAGCCTGGCTGCCGTACTTCCATCATTTCAATACCAGCGTCAGTTTCGAGCAATATTTCGGTGATAACGTCGATCTGTTTCGCAGCGGCACCGGGTATCACAACCCAATGGCGGTAAACCTCGGGCTGGATTACACGCCTGTGCCACTTCTGACGTTTTCGGCGGCGCACAAGCAGGGCGAGAGCGGTGTCAGCCAGAATAATCTTGGCATGAAACTCAACTATCGTTTTGGCGTTCCGCTGAAAAAACAGCTCTCGTCGGATGAAGTGGCGACTACGCGCTCCCTGCGCGGAAGTCGCTACGATTCGCCGGATCGGTCCAGCCTGCCGGTGATGGAGTTCCGCCAGCGCAAAACGCTGTCGGTCTATCTGGCGACGCCGCCGTGGGATTTGCATCCGGGTGAAACCGTGAATCTGAAACTGCAAATCCGCAGTACCCATGGGGTGCGTCGTCTTCACTGGCAGGGCGATACGCAGGCGTTAAGTCTGACTTCGCCGCCGAATGCGAGCAGTAGCGATGGCTGGAGTGTGATACTTCCTGCCTGGGATGACCGCGAAGGCGCGACGAACCGCTGGCGGCTGTCGGTGGTGGTCGAGGATGAAGACGGGCAGCGTGTCTCTTCCAATGAGATCACGCTCTCTCTGTCGCCACCGCTGCTGGCAGTGCCGGATGACGATCCGAGATGGAAACTGCTGCCGGACGAATAAAACTAGAAAATACGCTCCTGATGAACCCAGACGGCCGCTTCAACGCGGGACTTGAGCTTCATTTTCTTGAGCATATGTTTGACGTGCACTTTGACCGTACTTTCCGTGATATCCAGACGACGGGCGATCATTTTGTTCGGCAGGCCCTGAGCAATCAGTTTCAGAATGTCGCGCTCGCGCGGAGTCAGCTGGCTCACATCGCGATCGGACGTCGCGCGGTTGGCGCGCAGGCTGGCGGCGAGCACCGGCGTTAAGGCTTCACTCAGTACCATTTCACCTGCGGCGGCCTGTTGCAGTGCTTTCAGCAGATCTTCCGGCTCCATATCTTTGAGCAGATAGCCATCTGCGCCGCGTTTCAGCGCGGTGACCACATCTTCTTCATGGTTGGACACGCTAAATACCACGATGCGCCCGGAGAGGGACTTTTCACGCAGTTTATCCAGGGTTTCCAGGCCGTTCATGCCCGGCATATTGAGATCGAGCAGGATCAAATCAGGATCGAGTGACTCGGCAAGTTCAATACCCTGTTCGCCGTTGCTGGCTTCGCCCACGACGGTGATATCTGCCGCCATGCTGACAAGTTGTTTTACGCCGGTGCGCAGCATCGGATGATCGTCGATCAACAGGATGGTTGCCGGTTCCTGATTAGTCATGGTTTTCTCCTTCGGAAGTGATTAGAGGCTTTTCGGGAATAAAGGTCACTACGACTTCAGTGCCGCCAGACTCTCCCCGGCGAACCTGGCAATCCCCACGCAGGCTTTGCGCGCGGTCTCGCATAATAATTAACCCATAGTGGTTGGTGCGTTCAGCGTTTTCCGGCACGCCGCGGCCGTTATCCAGAACCGTCAGTTTCACCTGATTATCATGGTGCGTAACGGTCACCGTCACTGCCGTCGCGTCGGCGTGCTTGAGTGCATTGCTCAGGGCTTCGCGGGCGATTTGCAGCAGATGAATGGCCTGATGGGAAGGGACAAAACGCGGCGGCAGCTGGTAGTCCAGCTTCACCGGGAAGCCCAGCCGGGCGCTAAATTCCTGACAGCTCGACTCTAACGCCGGGCGTAAACCCGGCTCGTTGAGCTGTAAACGGAAGGTGGTCAGCAGTTCGCGCAGCTGCACCCAGGAGGTGTTCAGCTCGTTGCGAATCTGACTCAATAATTCTTTGCTGGTGGGTGGCAGGGCGTCGTCCTGCATTTGCAGGCAGCTGACCTGCATTTTGATACAGGAGAGCGACTGGGCTATCGAGTCATGCAGCTCGCGGGCAATGGTCGCGCGCTCCTCCATGACGATCAGCTGCTGCTGCTTTTCCTGATGGCGATCCAGCGCCAGCGTCGCCGTGAGCTGCTCGACCAGCGTATCGACCAGCTGCTGCTGATCGTGGCTCAAATGGCGGCCGGTCGGCAGCGTGGCCAGCAAAATGCCGTACTGAGTGTGGTTGTCCGCGAGACGCCATTTCAGGGTTGTGCCGCTGCTGGCGGGCGTTGGTAACCCGCGCGGGCACAGGTGGCACCCTTTGTCATCGCAGGTCATATCCGACTGACAGGTGAATTCCTGATGGTTCTCTTCGTCTTCAACGTCATAGACCCGAAGTTCAATGTCATGCAGCAGGGTCAGATTTTGCAGGCCGTTAAGCACCGGGGAGAGGCGCTCGCAGAGCGGAACTTGAGAGTGCAGGCGGCGATTCGCCTGCCACAGGAACGAGAGGATTTCGTTTTTTTGCTCCAGCCCGGCGGTTTTTTCCTGTACGCGTTTTTCCAGCACCGCGTAGCTTTCGGCCAGCTCGCCGGACATATCATTCAGCGCCTGACCGAGCATCGCCATTTCGTTGCGTCCGCTGATGTGCGCGCGCTGGGTGAAATCACGCTGAGTGACGGCACGGGCCACGGCCAGCAGTTGCTTCCAGGGATAGAGCAGGCGAGCGCGCAGCCAGACGATGGTAAACACCAGCAGCAGCGCCATAAAAACAGCCATTACGCCGTGGACTGTGACCACGCGCTCAATACGCATTTCGGTGGAGGAGTCGAAAGAGGAGACCAGCGTGTCGATGCGCGCCACAAAACTCGCCACATCACCGGCCACCGTATCAGGACTGTGCGCTTGCTGCAGTCCGGGTTTGAGCTGACTGTGCCAGTAGCCCTGCAGCGCGTTAAGCTGTTTAGTCTGACCATCGCGACGGGCGGCGATTTCCAGTTCCGGGCTAAATGCGGTACGCTCCATCTCATCCAGCAGAGGCTTGTCTTCCGCCGTCAGCGGCACTGCCGCCAGCAGGCGATAACTCTGCATACGCAGGGAGCCTGCCTCGTTAATGGCATGCGCGCTACCCTGAACGCCCTGTACCAGCCAGCCAGAGATCGCCATGCCGGTCACACCAATAGCGGTGGACAGCAACACGATAAGGGCCAGCTGATTAACCAGCGTCAGCGGAGAGAAGAGTCGTTTTAACATGGGCTTGCCGGGCTCCTGATTTTGCCTGCCTCCAGGAATGGCGCTATTTTCATGCATACCCTGGAGTATACCCATACCAACAAAGGATTACTCCTAAATTGCCGCAGGGGTAATGGCCAGGGGGAGGGGGGACCGGCAAACCGTCAGCGCCGTTAAAAAACCACACCTTTTTTGCCGAAATCATCTACTCACTAAGAGTCATGGCGTTTTTTTGAGCGTCTGACAGTCAACTTTTCCTTTGATTTATATCAACTTACCGCCTGCTTAAAACCCTAATGTTTGCAGCATCATTCGATAATCAGAGGTGTCTATGAGTCACTCATCCGCCCCGGAAAGGGCATCCGGTGCTGTTATAACAGAATGGCATCCGGAAGATCCGGCGTTCTGGCAACAGCGTGGTCAACGTGTAGCAAGTCGTAATCTGTGGATTTCTGTTCCGTGTTTGTTGTTGGCATTCTGTGTCTGGATGCTGTTCAGTGCTGTGGCGGTGAACCTGCCGAAAGTAGGCTTTAACTTCACGACCGATCAGCTGTTTATGCTGACCGCGTTACCTGCGCTTTCCGGCGCGCTGCTGCGTGTTCCTTACGCGTTCATGGTTCCGCTGTTTGGTGGTCGTCGCTGGACGGCGTTCAGCACCGGTATTATGATCATCCCTTGCGTGTGGCTGGGTTTTGCAGTGCAGGATACGTCTACTCCGTTCAGCGTGTTTGTCATCATCGCGCTGCTGTGCGGTTTTGCCGGGGCTAACTTTGCCTCCAGCATGGCAAACATCAGCTTCTTCTTCCCGAAACAAAAGCAGGGCGGCGCGCTGGGTATTAACGGCGGCCTCGGGAATATGGGCGTGAGCGTGATGCAGTTGATCGCGCCGCTGGCGATCTCTATGTCTATCTTTGCTGTCTTCGGCGGCACCGGTGTGGAACAGGCAGACGGTTCTAAACTGTTCCTGGAAAACGCGGCGTGGATTTGGGTGCCTTTCCTGGTGGTCTTCACGCTGGCGGCCTGGTTCTTTATGAACGATCTGTCCGCGTCTAAAGCGTCGCTGAGTGAGCAGCTGCCGGTTCTGAAACGCGCCCACCTGTGGATCATGGCACTGCTGTATCTGGCGACTTTTGGCTCCTTTATCGGCTTCTCCGCAGGTTTTGCGATGCTGTCGAAAACCCAGTTCCCGGACGTGCAGATCCTGCATTTTGCCTTCTTCGGTCCGTTTATCGGCGCTCTGGCACGCTCTACCGGCGGGATGATTTCCGACCGTCTGGGCGGGACTCGCGTCACGCTGGTGAACTTTATCCTGATGGCGGTTTTCTGTGCGCTGCTGTTCCTGACGCTGCCAACCAACGGCCAGGGCGGTAACTTTATCGCGTTCTTCGCGGTGTTCATGGGGCTGTTCCTGACGGCCGGTCTGGGGAGTGCTTCGACCTTCCAGATGATCTCCGTGATCTTCCGTAAGCTGACCATGGATCGTGTGAAAGCGCAGGGCGGTACTGAAGAGCGCGCGATGCGTGAAGCCGCAACCGACACCGCAGCGGCACTGGGCTTTATCTCAGCGATTGGCGCGATCGGTGGCTTCTTTATCCCGAAATCATTCGGCATCTCTCTGGAGCTGACCGGCTCCCCGGCGGGTGCGATGAAAGTCTTCCTTATTTTCTATGTCGCCTGCGTGGTGATCACGTGGCTGGTATACGGCCGGAATACTAAGAAAAATAAGTAAGTTTGATTATCCGTTTACGCGGCCTCAGTGCCGCGTTTTTTTTATCCTGTATTTAGTTACAACATACTTGTTGGGTGTAGTAACGGGAGCCGGGGTAACACTGTGATCGCCATCGCCTTGCAGCGGTATCTACCCCTTAATACCTAAGATGTTAAAAAAAGCGGGGCCATAAGAAGGATAAATATAAAATATCTATAAATAACAGATAGTTAAAAAATTAATTTTTCTACCGCTTTGGTGGTATTTGCCCTAATCCCCTGAGTTACAGAGCCCGCTCGCCTTGATCGTTATCAATTCCCGCCATCTTTCATAGCGTTACCTTCGCTGCAAATCAGCAATGTCGATTTAGAGAGCCACAGGCTCCACACAGGAGATACCCGATGAGCAAATTTTTGGACCGGTTTCGCTACTTCAAGCAGAAGGGCGAGACCTTTGCCGATGGGCACGGTCAGGTTCTGGAAACCAACCGGGACTGGGAAGATGGATACCGTCAACGTTGGCAGCACGATAAAGTCGTTCGTTCTACACACGGTGTAAACTGCACCGGTTCCTGCAGCTGGAAGATCTTCGTTAAGAACGGTCTGGTCACCTGGGAAATGCAGCAGACCGACTATCCGCGTACCCGCCCGGATATGCCAAACCATGAACCGCGCGGCTGCCCGCGTGGTGCGAGCTACTCCTGGTATCTGTACAGCGCTAACCGCCTGAAATACCCGCTGATGCGTAAACGCCTGATGAAGATGTGGCGTGAAGCGAAAGTGCAGCACAGCGATCCGGTTGATGCCTGGGCCTCCATTATTGAAGACGCTGATAAAGCGAAAAGCTTTAAACAGGCGCGTGGACGCGGCGGTTTTGTTCGTTCCTCCTGGCAGGAAGTGAACGAGCTGATTGCGGCCTCCAACGTCTACACCGTCAAAACCTACGGCCCGGACCGCGTGGCAGGCTTCTCGCCAATTCCGGCGATGTCGATGGTCTCTTACGCCTCGGGCGCGCGCTACCTGTCTCTCATCGGCGGGACCTGCCTGAGTTTCTACGACTGGTACTGTGACTTACCGCCAGCCTCTCCGCAGACCTGGGGCGAACAGACTGACGTTCCTGAATCCGCGGACTGGTACAACTCCAGCTATATCATCGCCTGGGGCTCTAACGTGCCGCAGACCCGTACTCCGGACGCCCACTTCTTTACTGAAGTACGTTACAAAGGCACCAAAACCGTTGCCGTAACGCCGGACTACGCCGAAATCGCGAAACTGTGCGATCTGTGGCTGGCACCGAAGCAGGGTACCGATGCCGCGATGGCGCTGGCGATGGGTCACGTCATGCTGCGTGAATTCCACCTCGACAAACCAAGCCAGTATTTCACCGACTACGTGCGTCGCTACACTGACATGCCAATGCTGGTGATGCTCGAAGAGCGAGACGGCTACTACGCGGCGGGTCGTATGCTGCGCGCGGCGGATCTGGTGGATGCGCTGGGCCAGGAAAATAACCCGGAATGGAAAACCGTCGCCTTCAACAATGAAGGGGATATGGTCGCGCCGAACGGCTCCATCGGTTTCCGTTGGGGTGAAAAAGGCAAATGGAACCTCGAGCAACGTAACGCGACCACCGGTGATGAGACTGAACTGCGCCTCAGCATGCTGGGCAGCCAGGACGATATCGCGGAAGTCGGATTCCCGTACTTTGGCGGCGAAGGTTCTGAACACTTCAAGAAAGTGGAGCTGGAAAACATCCTGCTGCACAAACTGCCGGTGAAACGTCTGCAACTGGCTGACGGATCGACCGCACTGGTGACCACCGTTTACGATCTGACGATGGCCAACTACGGTCTGGAACGCGGTCTGAACGACGAAAACTGCGCAACCAGCTACGACGACATCAAAGCGTATACCCCGGCGTGGGCAGAGCAGGTGACGGGCGTGCCACGCGCACAAATCACCCGTATCGCGCGTGAATTCGCCGACAACGCTGACAAAACTCACGGTCGTTCGATGATTATCGTCGGCGCGGGCCTGAACCACTGGTATCACCTCGATATGAACTATCGTGGCCTGATCAATATGCTGGTGTTCTGCGGCTGTATCGGTCAGAGCGGCGGCGGCTGGGCACACTACGTGGGCCAGGAAAAACTGCGTCCGCAGACCGGCTGGCAGCCGCTGGCGTTTGGCCTCGACTGGCAGCGTCCGGCGCGTCACATGAATAGCACCTCCTATTTCTACAACCACTCCAGCCAGTGGCGTTACGAAACCGTGACCGCGCAGGAGTTGCTGTCGCCAATGGCGGATAAATCCCGCTATACCGGACATCTCATCGATTTCAACGTGCGTGCAGAACGCATGGGCTGGCTGCCCTCTGCGCCACAGCTGGGCACTAACCCGCTGCGCATCGCAGAAGAAGCGAAAAAAGCGGGTATGTCACCGGTCGATTACACCGTGAAATCCCTGAAAGACGGCTCGCTTCGCTTTGCGGCGGAACAGCCTGAAAACGGCAAAAACCACCCGCGTAACCTGTTTATCTGGCGTTCCAACCTGCTCGGTTCGTCCGGTAAAGGTCACGAATACATGCTGAAGTACCTGCTGGGCACTGACCACGGTATTCAGGGTAAAGATCTGGGCAAACAGGGCGGCGTGAAACCTGAAGAAGTCGAGTGGAAAGACAACGGTCTCGACGGCAAGTTGGATCTGGTGGTGACGCTGGACTTCCGTCTCTCCAGTACCTGTCTCTACTCCGATATCGTGCTGCCGACGGCGACCTGGTACGAAAAAGACGACATGAATACGTCGGATATGCATCCGTTTATTCACCCGCTGTCTGCGGCCGTTGACCCGGCGTGGGATTCCAAAAGCGACTGGGAAATCTACAAAGGCATCGCCAAAAAGTTCTCAGAAGTGTGCGTAGGCCACCTGGGTGTGGAAACCGACGTAGTGACCCTGCCCATCCAGCACGACTCCGCCGCCGAACTGGCGCAGCCGTTGGATGTGAAGGACTGGAAAAAAGGCGAATGCGACCTGATCCCAGGTAAAACAGCGCCGCACATCATTCCGGTGGAGCGTGATTATCCTGCCACCTACGAGCGCTTTACCTCTATCGGCCCATTGATGGAGAAAATCGGTAACGGCGGGAAAGGCATCGCCTGGAACACCCAGAGCGAAATGGATCTGCTGCGTAAGCTCAATTACACCAAAGCAGACGGCCCGGCAAAAGGCCAGCCAATGCTGAACACGGCAATTGATGCGGCAGAGATGATTCTGACTCTCGCACCGGAAACCAACGGTCAGGTGGCGGTAAAAGCCTGGGCTGCACTCAGCGAGTTTACCGGTCGTGACCACACGCACCTGGCGCTGAATAAAGAAGACGAGAAAATCCGCTTCCGCGATATTCAGGCCCAGCCGCGCAAAATCATCTCCAGCCCGACCTGGTCTGGTCTGGAAGATGAGCATGTGTCCTATAACGCCGGGTATACCAACGTTCACGAGCTGATTCCGTGGCGTACCCTTACCGGCCGTCAGTCCCTGTATCAGGACCACCAGTGGATGCGTGATTTCGGTGAAAGCCTGCTGGTTTACCGTCCGCCAATCGACACCCGTTCGGTGAAAGAGGTGATGGGCGAGAAATCCAACGGTAACCCGGAAAAAGCGCTGAACTTCCTGACGCCGCACCAGAAGTGGGGTATCCACTCTACCTACAGCGACAACCTGCTGATGCTGACTTTAGGTCGCGGTGGGCCAATTGTCTGGATGAGCGAAGTGGATGCCAAAGATCTGGGCATCGTGGATAACGACTGGATTGAAGTGTTCAACAGCAACGGTGCGCTGACGGCACGTGCGGTGGTAAGCCAGCGTGTGCCAGCCGGGATGACCATGATGTACCACGCGCAGGAACGTATCGTGAACCTGCCGGGTTCTGAAATCACCCAGCAGCGCGGCGGTATCCATAACTCGGTGACGCGTATCACGCCAAAACCGACTCACATGATCGGCGGCTATGCGCAACTGGCGTACAGCTTTAACTACTACGGTACGGTCGGCTCTAACCGCGATGAGTTCGTGGTGGTGCGTAAGATGAAGAATATTGACTGGTTAGATGGCGAAGGTAATGACCAGGTACAGGAGAGCGTAAAATGAAAATTCGTTCACAAGTCGGCATGGTGCTGAATCTGGATAAATGCATCGGCTGTCATACCTGCTCAGTCACCTGTAAAAACGTCTGGACCAGCCGCGAAGGCGCGGAATACGCGTGGTTTAATAACGTAGAAACCAAGCCGGGCACCGGTTTCCCGACCGACTGGGAAAACCAGGAAAAATGGAAAGGCGGCTGGATCCGCAAGATCAACGGCAAACTGGTGCCGCGCATGGGTAACAAAGCGCTGCTGCTGGGTAAAATCTTCGCTAACCCGCACCTGCCGGGCATCGACGATTACTACGAGCCGTTTGATTTTGACTACCAGAATCTGCACAACGCGCCAGAAGGGAAACATCAGCCGATTGCCCGTCCGCGTTCACTGATCACCGGCCAGCGTATGGACAAAATCAGTAAAGGTCCGAACTGGGAAGACGATCTGGGCGGTGAATTCGAGAAACTGTCGAAAGATCAGAACTTCGAAAACATGCAGAAGGCAATGTACGGTCAGTTCGAAAACACCTTCATGATGTATCTGCCGCGTCTGTGCGAACACTGCCTCAACCCGGCGTGTGTGGCGACCTGTCCGAGCGGTGCGATCTACAAACGTGAAGAGGACGGCATCGTCCTGATCGACCAGGACAAGTGCCGCGGCTGGCGGATGTGCATTACCGGTTGCCCGTACAAAAAGATCTACTTCAACTGGAAGAGCGGGAAGTCCGAGAAGTGCATCTTCTGTTATCCGCGTATCGAAGCGGGTATGCCGACCGTCTGTTCTGAAAGCTGCGTAGGCCGTATTCGTTATCTGGGCGTGCTGCTGTATGACGCGGATGCGATTGAGACCGCCGCAAGCACCGAGAACGAGAAAGATCTCTATCAGCGTCAGCTGGACGTGTTCCTCGATCCTAACGATCCGAAAGTGATTGAGCAGGCGCTGAAAGACGGTATCCCGCAGAGCGTGATTGACGCCGCACAGCAGTCGCCGGTGTACAAAATGGCGATGGACTGGAAGCTGGCTCTGCCGCTGCACCCGGAATATCGCACGCTGCCGATGGTCTGGTACGTGCCGCCGCTGTCACCGATTCAGTCCGCTGCCGATGCGGGTGAGCTGGGCAGCAACGGTATTTTACCGGACGTGGAAAGCCTGCGTATCCCGGTTCAGTACCTGGCGAACCTGCTCACCGCAGGCGATACCCAGCCGGTGCTGCTGGCCCTGAAACGTATGCTGGCGATGCGTCATTTCAAACGCGCGGAAACGGTCGAGGGTGTGATCGATACCCGCGCGCTGGAAGAGGTGGGTTTAAGCGAAGCCCAGGCGCAGGAGATGTACCGCTATCTGGCGATTGCGAATTACGAAGATCGTTTCGTGGTGCCGAGCAGCCACCGTGAACTGGCGCGTGAAGCCTTCCCGGAGAAGAGCGGTTGTGGCTTTACCTTTGGCGACGGTTGCCACGGTTCAGACAGCAAATTCAACCTGTTTAACAGCCGTCGCATTGATGCGATGGATGTGACCAGCAAAACGGAGCCGCACCAATGATTGAACTCGTCATTGTTTCGCGTCTGCTCGAGTACCCTGATGCTGCCCTGTGGCAGCATCAGCAGGAACTCTTTGATGCACTCGCGTCATCAGAAAATCTGGATAAAGAAGATGCACAGGCGCTGGGTATTTTCCTGCGCGATTTACTCACTCAGGATCAGCTGGATGCGCAGTCTGACTACAGCCAGCTGTTCGACCGTGGCCGTGCGACTTCGCTGCTGCTGTTCGAACACGTTCACGGTGAATCCCGCGATCGTGGCCAGGCGATGGTTGACCTGATGGCGCAGTACGAAGCTCAGGGCTTGCAGTTAGACAGCCGCGAACTGCCGGATCATCTCCCGCTTTACCTGGAATATCTGGCTCAGCTGCCGCGTGAAGAGGCGCTGGGCGGTTTGCAGGACATCGCGCCGATTCTGGCATTGTTAAGTGCGCGCCTGAAGCAGCGTGAAAGCCGCTATGCGGTGCTGTTCGATCTGCTGGTGAAACTGGCGAATACCGCCATCGACAGCGATAAAGTGGCGGAGAAAATCGCCGATGAAGCGCGCGATGATACCCCACAGGCGCTGGATGCGGTCTGGGAAGAAGAGCAGGTGAAATTCCTTGCTGATCAGAACTGTGGCGAGTCAGAAATCTCGGCTCACCAGCGTCGTTTTGCCGGAGCTGTCGCCCCGCAATATTTGAATATCTCTAACGGAGGACAGCACTAATGCACTTCCTGAATATGTTCTTCTTCGATATCTATCCTTACATTGCGGGTACCGTGTTCCTGGTGGGCAGCTGGCTGCGCTACGACTACGGCCAGTACACCTGGCGTGCAGGCTCCAGCCAGATGCTGGATCGCAAAGGGATGAACCTGGCGTCTAACCTGTTCCACATCGGGATTCTGGGGGTGATTGCAGGCCATGCCTTCGGGATGCTGACACCGCATTGGATGTATGAAGCCTGGCTGCCGCTGGACGTGAAACAGAAAATGGCGATGTTTGGCGGCGGTGCTGCGGGCCTGATGTGTCTGGTGGGCGGTCTGCTGCTCCTCAAACGCCGTCTGTTCAGCCCTCGCATCCGTGCGACCACGACAGCTGCTGATATTCTGGTGATGACGGTGCTGGTGATTCAGTGCGCCCTGGGTCTGGCGACGATTCCTTTCTCTGCCCAGCATATGGACGGCAGCGAAATGATGAAACTGGTTGGCTGGGCGCAGTCTGTGGTGACCTTCCACGGCGGGGCGTCCGCGCATCTCGACGGCGTGGCATTTATCTTCCGCATGCATCTGGTGCTGGGTATGACGCTGTTCGTGCTGTTCCCGTTCTCGCGCCTGGTGCATATCTGGAGCGTGCCGGTCGAGTATCTGACGCGGAGATATCAGATCGTTCGCGCACGTCGCTAAGCGGCGCATGCTGAATGAAAAAACCCTGCTTCGGCGGGGTTTTTTTTCGCCTCTTGAAACGAATTACCAAGAGAGAAGAGCAGGTGTGTGAAAGTCGGTTAAATATTTAATGGGAAAGAATAGGTGGACGAAAATATGAAATATTGTGCGAACAGAAAAGTTGGGATTTGGTCTGAGAAATGGTGGCGGGGGAAGGATGACTCAGCGCGTTGCGCTTCGCCCTTCGGGTCGTTGCCTGCGGCAACGCTTTCTCGCTACGCTCGAATCGAACCTTAGTCGAAGCTTCTCATCCTTCCCCAATGGGAATATGAAATATTCTGCGGATAAAAAGTTTGGATTTAATCTTCGAGATGGTGGCGGGGGAAGGATTCGAACCTTCGAAGTCGATGACGGCAGATTTACAGTCTGCTCCCTTTGGCCGCTCGGGAACCCCGCCAGGGGTATAATGCTTGAGAGTTGATATGGTGGTGGGGGAAGGATTCGAACCTTCGAAGTCGATGACGGCAGATTTACAGTCTGCTCCCTTTGGCCGCTCGGGAACCCCACCACGGGGTAATGCTTTTACTGGCCTGCTTCCTGCTGGAAGCGGGGCGCATCATATCAAATGACGCGCCCCTGTAAAGCATTCCTTTGATGAAAACGATTCGTTTGTCTGCTTTTTGCCCGTAAAGGCGCAAAGCTAATCAATTCATTTCACAAAGGATTAAAGAATAATCGTTCTGTTGCCGTAAACGAAGACACGTTGGGCGAGCACCTGATACAGCGCGCGGCTTAACACGTTCTTCTCGACGTCACGTCCGGCACGCATCATGTCTTCCGCCGTGTAGGTGTGATCGACGTGAATCACGTCCTGCATGATGATCGGGCCTTCATCCAGGTTGTCGTTTACATAGTGGGCGGTTGCACCGATGATCTTCACACCACGCTCGTAGGCCTGGTGATAAGGACGCGCACCAATAAACGCCGGCAGGAACGAGTGGTGAATGTTGATGATCTTGTTCGGGAAGCGGGAAACGAATGATGGCGTCAACACGCGCATGTACTTCGCCAGCACCACGTAGTCCGGGTTGTGCGCTTCGATGGCCTGAGCCATCAGATCGTCGTGCTCTTCGCGGGTGTGGCCTTCATGGCTCACCAGCTCGAACGGAATATCAAAACGCTCAACCAGAGTGCGCAGGGTATCGTGGTTGCCAATTACCGCAGCAATTTCGACGTCCAGACCACCGTAATTGGCTTTCATCAGCAGATCGCCCAGGCAGTGGGCCTCTTTGGTGACCAGAATCACCACGCGGCGACGCCCGGCAGGGGTCAGTTCACGGATGGAGTTTTCCGGTAACGCGCCATCGAGATCGGCGAGCAGGGTGGTGTCGTTGAAGATCCCTTCCAGTTCGGTGCGCATAAAGAAGCGGCCGGTGCGGTGATCTACAAATTCGTTGTTCTGCACGATGTTCAGTTCATGCTTGTAACAAATGTTGGTGATACGGGCGATCAAACCCTTCTGGTCCGGGCAAATGGTACGCAGTATTTTGCGTTGTAATGATTGCATCGCGAGGAAATCCTGTTGAGTGTTTGCTTGTTATTTGTGGTCAGGCGTTATTGCCCGCAACACTTTTTAAATTTTTTACCTGAACCGCAGGGGCAGGGGTCGTTACGACCAAACTGCGGACGAGTACCATCAATATAGTACCACTGTCCGCCCTCCAGTATGAACCGGGAGCGTTCGATGATGGCGCCGGGCTTATTGTGCTCGATAAATCGGGCAACAAAGCTGACAAAACCTTCATTGGGCGTGCTGCCGGGGGCGGTTTCATACTGCGTCAGGCCGAGCCATTGCGTATTGGCGAATCCGGCTTCAATTTCCTGGCGGAAGTCAGCGGCGTGGCACGAGGGGTGCCAGGTTTTAATCAGGTAGTCTGCGTCTTTGATCACAAAAGCAGCATACCGGGAGCGCATTAGGTGTGATGGATCGGGTGCAACCTGGTTGCCAGAAAGATATCGCTGGCAACATAGGCTATACTCGAGGGCGCTACCACAGGGGCAGAGTTGAGACACAATTCTCTTCCTGGAATAAAAAAGTCACGGCGTTTATACGCCCAGGTGGCACTATGTTAACTGAGCAGTAGCGATGACGCTACGTTAGGAATCCAGGGGAAGTCAAACAGGGCTAATGAGAAAGGTAAAAATTGGTCTGGCGCTGGGATCAGGTGCAGCCCGGGGCTGGTCGCACATTGGCGTGATTAACGCGCTAAAACGACTGGGTGTCGATGTTGATCTTGTAGCAGGGTGTTCAATTGGTTCGCTGGTGGGTGCCGCCTACGCGTGCGGTAAAATGCCGGAACTTGAAACGTGGGTGCGTTCCTTTAGCTACTGGGACGTACTGCGCCTGATGGATCTTTCATGGCAACGCGGCGGCCTGCTGCGCGGTGAGCGCGTGTTTAACCAGTTCCGCCAAATCATGCCGTTGGATGACTTCAACCATTGCCAGATGCCATTTGGTGCCGTGGCAACCAATCTCAGCACGGGCAGGGAAATCTGGTTCACCGAGGGTGATATCCACCTTGCCGTTCGTGCATCTTGCAGTATTCCTGGCCTGATGGCACCGGTTCCTCATAATGGCTACTGGCTGGTGGATGGCGGCGTGGTCAATCCCATACCGATCTCGCTGACCCGCGCGATGGGCGCTGATATTGTTATCGCCGTCGATTTGCAGCATGACGCCCACCTGATGCAACAAGATTTAATGCCGGTGAATCTCCAGAACGACGAAACGGAAAACGAAAAGCTTGCCTGGCACAAGCGCCTGCGTGAGCGTTTAGGGCGTGCGACGACGCGCCGGATGGTCTCCGCGCCGACGGCAATGGAGATCATGACCACTTCTATTCAGGTACTGGAGAATCGCCTGAAGCGAAATCGAATGGCGGGTGATCCTCCGGATATTCTGATTCAGCCATTCTGTCCGCAAATATCAACACTCGACTTCCATCGCGCAGATGCGGCGATCGCCGCCGGAGCACTGGCTGTTGAGAAAAAAATGGACGAACTGTTACCTTTGGTGCGAGCGACAGCTTAGCCCTTTTTTGAAGACTTCAGCAAAATCTGACAGGCGGTAGTACCAATAGCATGCCACTATTGATTTATCGTCTGCCAGAGGAGAGACCATGACACAGCCATTGGCAGGAAAACAGATTCTGATAGTCGAAGACGAGCCCGTTTTCCGTTCGCTGATGGATTCGTGGTTAAGTTCGCTGGGCGCAACGACCATACTGGCCGTTGATGGGGTGGATGCGCTGGAAAAAATGGCGTCAGCCAAGCCCGATCTGATGATTTGTGATATCGCGATGCCGCGCATGAACGGGCTTAAACTGGTGGAGCATCTGCGCAATGAAGGTGACCAGACGCCTATCCTTGTGATCTCCGCCACCGAGAATATGGCCGATATCGCCAAAGCGCTGCGTCTCGGCGTGCAGGATGTCCTCCTGAAGCCGGTAAAAGATTTGAACCGTCTGCGGGAAACGGTTTTTGCCTGCCTCTATCCGAATATGTTTAATTCCCGCGTTGAGGAAGAAGAGCGCCTTTTCCAGGACTGGGATGCACTGGTCAGTAATCCCCATGCTGCTGCTAAGCTTTTACAAGAACTTCAGCCACCGGTTCAGCAGAATATATCGCATTGCAGAATTAACTATCGACAACTTGTTGCCGCAGATCAGCATGGCCTGGTGCTTGATATTGCACCGTTATCGGATGTTGACCTGGCATTTTATTGCCTCGATGTGACGAGAGCGGGTGATAACGGGGTATTAGCGGCATTATTATTGCGGGCATTATTTAACGGTTTGTTACAAGAACAGCTCTCCCATCAGGGGCAACGACTTCCTGAATTAGGGGCATTGCTGAAACAGGTGAACCATCTTTTCCGTCAGGCCAATTTGCCGGGACAGTTTCCGCTGTTAGTCGGTTATTACCATAGCGAATTAAAAAATCTCATTCTGGTCTCTGCGGGTCTAAACGCCACGCTGAATACCGGTGAGCATCATATTCAGGTCAGCAATGGTGTTCCTTTAGGAACGCTGGGTACGACTTATCTTAATCAAATAAGTCACCGCTGTGCGTCCTGGCAGTGTCAAATTTGGGGCGCAGGTGGGCGTTTACGCTTAATGTTGTCCACGGAATAAGCAGTTGAATTTTATTCGTCAGATAGCTTTACCTTCGTTTTAACGGCAGTGCTACTATCACTGCCAGTTTGATACGTATTTATCCTAATTGATGGGTAACGTGCCCTTTTCAGACCCGGTTTACTGAACGAGACTGATATACTTGTCGCGTTATTCAATGCATAAAGTTCAAAACTTGAACAGTTCAGGAGATTTCAATGGCTGCCCTAAATTCGAAAGTTACAAAGGCCGTTATCCCGGTAGCGGGATTGGGAACCAGGATGCTACCGGCCACAAAGGCAATTCCGAAAGAAATGCTGCCTTTGGTCGATAAGCCATTAATCCAGTATGTCGTCAATGAATGTATTGCTGCCGGTATTACAGAAATTGTGCTGGTGACCCATTCGTCCAAAAACTCTATCGAAAACCATTTCGATACCAGTTTTGAACTTGAAGCCATGCTGGAAAAACGCGTTAAACGTCAGCTGCTGGAAGAAGTTCAGTCAATCTGCCCACCTCACGTGACCATCATGCAGGTGCGTCAGGGGCTGGCTAAGGGCCTGGGACACGCGGTGCTGTGCGCACATCCGGTTGTCGGTGATGAGCCGGTCGCGGTTATTCTGCCAGACGTGATTCTCGATGAGTTCGAATCAGACCTCTCTCAGGACAACCTCGCCGATATGATTCGTCGCTTTGACGAAACCGGCAGCAGCCAGATCATGGTTGAACCTGTTGAAGACGTGACTGCGTATGGCGTTGTGGACTGCAAAGGCGTTGATCTGAAGCCAGGTGAGAGTGTGCCAATGGTCGGTGTGGTTGAGAAGCCAAAAGCCGATGTGGCGCCGTCTAACCTCGCGGTTGTTGGTCGCTATGTGCTGAGCGCAGAGATCTGGCCGCTGCTGGCGAAAACCCCTCCGGGCGCTGGCGACGAAATCCAGCTGACCGATGGCATTGATATGCTGATCGAAAAAGAGACCGTTGAAGCCTACCACATGAAAGGCAAGAGCCATGACTGCGGTAATAAACTCGGTTATATGCAGGCTTTCGTTGAATATGGTATTCGCCATAACTCACTGGGCGAAGAATTTAAAGCCTGGCTGAAAGAGACCATGGGTATTAAAAACTAATCTGCCCCCTGTGATGGTCGAAACCGGTGTGAGTCTTACTCCACCGGTTTTTTTATGCCTGTTACCGGCACCGAGGGTATGTAAGGAAGTTGGCGCTAATAGATGTAGCTATATGACGGGGTGTAAGAAGATATCTCGGCGGTAAATTACAGGCATAAAAAATCCCGTATAAACGGGATTTTTCTGAAGGCGGGGTGATTAATCCTTGATCAGGAAATCGTCCAGTTGTTTGCCTTGCTCATCCATGGCTTTCTTGATTACTGCTGGGGTACGGCCCTGGCCAGTCCAGGTTTTAGTTTCACCGTTCTCGTCAACGTAGCTATATTTAGCCGGGCGAGCAGCGCGTTTAGCTTTAGTACCGGTCTTAGCAGCAGCCATGCTGTTCAGTAATTCGTTTGGATCGATACCATCTGCAATCAGCATTTCGCGATATTGCTGCAGTTTACGAGTGCGTTCTTCGATTTCAGCAGCAGCAGCGCTTTCTTCTTCACGACGTTCGTTTACAACAACTTCTAATTTTTCCAGCATTTCTTCCAGCGTTTCGAGGGTGCATTCTCTTGCCTGCGCACGAAGAGTACGGATGTTGTTCAGAATTTTAAGTGCTTCGCTCATTGTAGTAATCTCAAACTTATATTGGGTTGGTTTGTTGTCCTAATAATAGAGTGATAATTTCAGATGTGCAATAGGTCGGAATGTAAGGAATTCAAAAAAGAGTTAATATCTGGCGCTATTATTAATGACGCTAACTTAAATTTCATTACGCCAAAGACAGATTTGATATCCCTGCTAATGGGATAAACTGATGGCCAGAGTGTTTAGTTTTGTGACAAATCTCTAACCGCTTATAGTTACCCCGGATAAATATCAACCTTTTGTATTACTCCCATAATGCCGTTTAACCGCACCGATAGTTAATAAATACTGAATTTTAAAGCCAGCTGACTCCACTATAAAAATCAGGATTTGCTTAAGTTGAAATGTCAGGGTTTATGAGGTCCAGGTGTGATTACTGCCTGTTTTAACATGCTATTTTCTCATTTCGTCCGGAACCTGACTTTACTTCTCAGGCTGAGTCTGTGCGTAGCGTCGCTGAGAAAGGGGGAAAAATAGGGTACAATCAACCATCGGGAATATTACACATTGATTAGGGTTTAACGACCAATGGCACAACTATATTTTTACTATTCCGCAATGAATGCAGGGAAGTCCACGGCGCTCCTACAGTCCGCTTATAACTATCAAGAAAGGGGTATGCGCGCTATCGTCTACACCGCCGAGATTGACGATCGCTTTGGTGCCGGAAAGGTGAGCTCGCGTATCGGCCTGTCGTCGCCTGCAACGCTGTTTAATAAAGAGACTGACCTGCTAAAAGATATCGGCACAGAACACGCGCAGAAGCCGGTACATTGCGTTCTGGTGGACGAGAGCCAGTTCCTGACCCGCGAGCAAGTCCATGCGTTATCTGAAGTGGTCGATCAGCTGGATATTCCCGTGCTTTGCTATGGTTTACGCACCGATTTCCGCGGAGAGCTGTTTATTGGCAGCCAGTATTTACTGGCGTGGTCAGATAAGCTGGTGGAACTGAAAACTATCTGTTTCTGTGGCCGTAAAGCCAGTATGGTGCTTCGTCTTGATCAGGAAGGGAAACCTTACGCAGAAGGGGAGCAGGTGGTGATTGGTGGCAACGAGCGTTATATCTCGGTATGTCGCAAGCATTATAAAGAAGCGCTGGTTGTCGGCTCACTGACGGCAATTCAGGAAAATTCTCGCCGATAACAGCTTATTCCCCTTTGTCTGTAGAGTAATCATCAGACATAAAAAAACCCGCCGAGGCGGGTTTTTTATTGGGCTAAGCAATTAAGCGTTTTTCTTCACTTTCTTGTCAGCTTTCAGAACAACAGGTGCTTCAGTTTTCACTGCAACAGCGTTGTCTTCGTGGAACTCACGGCCGTAGTAGGTATCCAGCAGAATCTGTTTCAGCTCGGAGATCAGTGGGTAGCGCGGGTTCGCACCAGTACACTGGTCATCGAAGGCATCTTCAGACAGCTTGTCAACGTGTGCCAGGAAGTCAGCTTCCTGAACGCCCGCTTCACGGATTGACTTAGGAATACCCAGTTCAGCTTTGATGCTGTCCAGCCATGCCAGCAGTTTCTCGATCTTCGCAGCGGTACGGTCACCAGGAGCGCTCAGACCCAGGTGGTCTGCGATTTCAGCGTAGCGACGACGAGCCATTGGACGGTCGTACTGGCTGAATGCAGTCTGCTTGGTTGGGTTGTCATTCGCGTTATAGCGGATAACGTTGGAAATCAGCAGGGCGTTCGCCAGACCGTGAGGAATATGGAACTGAGAGCCCAGCTTGTGCGCCATGGAGTGACATACACCCAGGAAGGCGTTAGCAAACGCGATACCTGCGATAGTCGCGGCATTGTGCACACGCTCACGAGCAACCGGGTTTTTAGACCCTTCGTTGTAAGACGCTGGCAGGTTTTCTTTCAGCAGTTTCAGAGCCTGCAGTGCCTGACCGTCAGAGAACTCAGATGCCAGTACAGAAACGTAAGCTTCCAGGGCGTGAGTTACTGCATCCAGACCACCGAATGCACACAGTGATTTCGGCATATCCATCACCAGGTTGGCATCTACGATAGCCATGTCTGGAGTCAGCGCGTAGTCAGCCAGTGGGTATTTCTGACCAGTTGCGTCGTCGGTAACAACCGCAAACGGAGTCACTTCAGAACCGGTACCGGAAGTGGTGGTGACGGCGATCATTTTCGCTTTCACGCCCATTTTCGGGAACTTGTAGATACGTTTACGGATGTCCATAAAGCGCAGCGCCAGTTCTTCGAAGTGCGTTTCTGGGTGTTCGTACATAACCCACATGATTTTCGCGGCGTCCATTGGGGAACCGCCACCGAGCGCGATGATCACGTCTGGTTTGAAGGAGTTCGCCAGTTCCGCACCTTTACGAACAACGGTGAGGGTTGGATCAGCTTCTACTTCAAAGAAGACTTCAGTCTCAACGCCAGCCGCTTTCAGAACAGAGGTGATCTGGTCTGCATAGCCGTTGTTGAACAGGAAACGGTCAGTCACGATGAGCGCACGTTTGTGGCCATCAGTAATCACTTCATCCAGCGCGATTGGCAAAGAGCCACGGCGGAAGTAGATAGATTTCGGAAGTTTATGCCACAACATGTTTTCAGCTCGCTTAGCAACGGTTTTCTTGTTGATCAGGTGCTTAGGACCAACGTTTTCAGAGATGGAGTTACCACCCCATGAACCACAACCCAGAGTCAGGGAAGGCGCGAGTTTGAAGTTGTACAGGTCACCGATACCACCCTGAGAAGCCGGGGTGTTAATCAGAATACGTGCGGTCTTCATTTTGTCGCCGAAGAATTTCACGCGTTCTGGCTGGTTGTCCTGGTCGGTGTACAGACAAGAGGTATGACCGATACCGCCCATTGCCACCAGTTTCTCTGCTTTGACCACAGCGTCTTCGAAGTCTTTCGCACGGTACATCGCCAGAGTAGGGGACAGTTTTTCGTGTGCGAAAGGTTCGCTTTCATCAACCACTTTCACTTCACCGATCAGGATCTTAGTGGTAGCGGGTACGGTGAAACCTGCGAGTTCAGCGATTTTGTATGCTGGCTGACCAACGATGGCGGCGTTCAGTGCGCCATTTTTCAGGATGATGTCCTGAACCGCTTTCAGCTCTTTGCCCTGCAGCAGGTAGCCGCCGTGGCTTGCGAAGCGCTCGCGCACCGCATCATAGACAGAATCAACCACAACAACGGACTGCTCAGAAGCACAGATAACGCCGTTATCGAAGGTTTTGGACATCAGGACAGAAGCGACAGCACGTTTGATATCAGCCGTTTCGTCGATAACAACAGGGGTGTTACCTGCGCCTACGCCGATTGCTGGTTTACCAGAGCTGTATGCTGCTTTAACCATGCCTGGGCCACCGGTGGCCAGGATCAGGTTAATGTCCGGGTGATGCATCAGTGCGTTTGACAGTTCAACAGAAGGTTGGTCAATCCAGCCGATCAGATCTTTTGGTGCACCCGCAGCGATGGCAGCCTGCAGTACGATGTCAGCGGCTTTGTTAGTCGCATCTTTAGCACGTGGGTGTGGGGAGAAGATGATGGCGTTACGTGTCTTCAGGCTGATCAGAGATTTGAAGATCGCGGTAGAAGTCGGGTTAGTTGTCGGAACGATACCGCAAATGATACCGATAGGTTCTGCAATGGTGATGGTACCGAAGGTGTGGTCTTCAGCCAGCACGCCACAGGTTTTCTCATCTTTATAGGCGTTGTAGATATACTCAGAAGCAAAGTGGTTCTTGATCACTTTATCTTCTACGATACCCATACCGGATTCGGCAACGGCCATTTTAGCGAGAGGGATTCGAGCATCTGCAGCAGCCAGTGCGGCGGCGCGGAAGATTTTATCAACCTGTTCTTGGGTGAAATTGGCATATTCACGCTGGGCTTTTTTGACGCGCTCGACGAGTGCGTTCAGTTCAGCGATATTAGTAACAGCCATAATGCTCTCCTGATAATGTTTAAACTCTTTTAGTAAACCAGCGCTCGATACGACAACATTATAGACGAGGTGCCAGTACTTGCTTAACACACAGTAAAACAAAGGTTTAGTCTCGTTTACTGTTAACGCTTTGCACTAACTTACTAAAAGAGCCTGACTTTAGCATCATCCCTTTTTGTTTCTTTCTCTCCCTTTTGGTGTCACCCAGATTACTCACTTCTGAGTACGAAAAACATGATCTAAATCAATTTACACCGAAGCTGATACCTTTCAGCACGGGTATTTCGCACAATCATATCAAGTGTTAAATAATTACAAAAGTAATGGAATCAAAACTATCATTGCTTACACAAATACATAACACATGAAAATCATAGCGTTTTGGCGCAGATTTCTGGTGAAGTATGCTGATAAAAAGCGTATCTTCAGCGCGGTTTTTATCCCTTTATTCTGTCGCCTGGGCCATGCTGATTTACGGAGCTAACTGTGACCCCATTGCTCTTTGATTTTTCTACCTATTTTAAGTTTTTTATCGGGTTGTTCGCGCTGGTGAACCCGGTCGGGATCATTCCTGTCTTCATTAGCATGACCAGTTACCAGACGGCGGTTGCCAGAAATAAGACCAACCTGACGGCAAACCTGTCGGTGGCCATCATTTTGCTGACGTCGCTTTTCCTCGGTGATTCGATTCTGCAAATCTTTGGCATCTCCATCGACTCCTTCCGTATCGCCGGCGGCATCCTGGTGGTGACTATCGCCATGTCGATGATCAGCGGTAAGCTGGGTGAGGATAAACAGAACAAGCAGGAAAAATCAGAAACGGCGGTGCGCGAAAGCATTGGCGTTGTGCCGCTGGCGTTGCCGTTGATGGCCGGACCGGGGGCAATCAGCTCGACCATCGTCTGGGGAACCCGCTACCACAACTGGGTGCATCTGGTTGGCTTTTCGGTGGCGATTGCGCTGTTTGCCCTCTGCTGCTGGGGCGTTTTCCGAATTGCACCCTGGCTGGTGCGTTTGCTGGGGCAGACTGGCATTAACGTTATTACCCGTATTATGGGCCTGTTGCTGATGGCGCTTGGGATAGAATTTATTGTGACCGGGCTAAAAAGTATTTTCCCTGGGTTACTAAATTAACGTTTTCATATGAAAGAGCGGAGCCAGTGGCTCCGTTTTTTTTCGTGATTATCAGCAAATCATATAAATAAAGTTGAAAACTTCACAAGACATAATAAATTCTGCTAATAAATCTGTTTTCTTACATTTCAGTAACTTAGTTTTATCCTTTCACACGACCTGAACATAAACCGCGCAAACACTCTGTTATTTTACTCACACGATACTCTGGGGCTTGCTGTGCGATAACTGAAATGATATTAGTAATTTCAACATTCCCCTAGACGAATGTGCTAAATAATAATCAGTTGTTAAATTTTTGTACAAAAACCCGCCGAGGTGACCACAGCACAGCGGTTGGCGAGAGGAACCTCTCTATCACATTGAATATTTGGTAGTTTCTTTACCTTTGATGTGTGGCAGGACGCCCCCCAGAAAAACGGGACTCCCCGTAAAAGAGAATTGCTTAACAAATTTGCAAAATGTATTGGCGCGAAATTAAGCCATTTGGTACTTTCCGGCCTTATATTTTGCCAACGCACTTTTCCAGATGAGAATGATTTTCAAATATAACGCTCATCTCAACGAGACATCACACGCCTCAAAACAGGGGAGGCGTGTTAAGAATCGACGCAAGGCGGCCAAACGAGCCACCAGTAATAAGTACAGTCGGTGATAGCAAGAAGTAAACGACCTGACAGCAGCTAAACTCCTGCGTTGTTCAGGACCCCTTAGGGGAAATAAACAGGCTGGCATAAAACCAGTAATTATAATGAGTGGAGTATCAACACAATGTCCATCATCACAAAAAAAAGTCTGATTGCCGCAGGAATTTTCACTGCGCTAATCGCAGGTAATATGGCAATGGCTGCTGATGTACCTGCAGGTGTCACACTGTCAGAAAAGCAAACCATGATCCGCAACAATGGCGCCGAGCCACAGTCACTGGATCCGAACAAAATTGAAGGCGTTCCTGAAGCAAACATCAGCCGCGACCTGTTTGAAGGCCTGCTGATTACCTCCACCAAAGACGGTCACCCGATCCCGGGCGTAGCTGAATCCTGGGATAATAAAGACTTTAAAGTCTGGACATTCCACCTGCGTAAAGACGCAAAATGGTCCAACGGTGAACCTGTCACCGCACAAGATTTCGTATACAGCTGGCAGCGTCTGGTGGATCCCAACACCGCATCCCCGTACGCCAGCTATCCGCAGTACGGTCACATCCTGAACGTTGATGAAATCATCGACGGCAAAAAGAAACCATCTGAGCTGGGCGTAAAAGCGGTTGATGACCACACGCTGGAAGTGACCCTGAGCGAACCTGTTCCATACTTCTACAAACTGCTGGTTAACCCGGCCATGTCACCGGTCAACAAAGCCGCTATCGAAAAATTCGGTGAGAAATGGACTCAGCCAGCGAACATCGTGACCAACGGTGCCTACAAGCTGAAAGACTGGGTGGTTAACGAGCGTATCGTGATGGAACGTAATACCAACTACTGGGATAACGCGAAAACCATCGTCGATCAGATTACCTATCTGCCGATCTCGTCTGAAGTCACCGACGTAAACCGCTACCGCAGCGGTGAGATCGACATGACCTATAACAACCTGCCGATCGAACTGTTCCAGAAACTGAAAAAAGAGATCCCGACCGAAGTTCACGTTGACCCGTATCTGTGTACTTACTACTACGAAATCAACAACCAGAAAGCGCCATTCAATGACGCTCGCGTACGTACCGCGCTGAAACTGGGTCTGGATCGCGACATCATCGTGAACAAAGTAAAAGCGCAGGGCGATCTGCCTGCGTTCGGCTACACCCCGCCATATACTGACGGTGCAAAACTGACCAAACCAGAGTGGTTCTCCTGGACTCAGGAAAAACGTAACGAAGAAGCGAAAAAACTGCTGGCTGAAGCAGGCTACACCGCTGATAAACCGTTGACGTTTAACCTGCTGTACAACACCTCCGATCTGCACAAAAAACTGGCCATCGCGGCTTCCTCCATCTGGAAGAAAAACCTGGGTGTGGATGTGAAGCTGGTGAACCAGGAGTGGAAAACCTTCCTGGATACCCGCCATCAGGGCAACTATGACGTGGCGCGTGCGGGCTGGTGTGCGGATTACAACGAACCGACTTCCTTCCTGAACACCATGCTGTCTGACAGCTCCATGAACACCGCGCACTATAAGAGCCCGGCCTTTGACGCGATCATGAAAGATACGCTGAAAGTGACTGACGAAGCGCAGCGTACGGCACTGTACGACAAAGCGGAACAGCAGTTGGGTCAGGATTCTGCGATTGTACCGGTTTACTACTATGTAAACGCGCGTCTGGTGAAACCATGGGTTGGCGGTTATACCGGCAAAGATCCGATGGATAACATCTACACCAAAGATCTGTACATCATTAAGCATTAATGGCAAACCGTGGGGCAAAGTTATTTGCCCCACCGTGTCTTAATTCATCGCACAATATACACGGCATCATTCAGTAACGACTGAACGAGCTTGTGTAAAAGGCACACGCCAGAAGGTACGGGCAATGTTGAAATTTATCCTACGTCGCTGTCTTGAAGCGATACCGACGCTTTTTATTCTCATTACGATTTCATTCTTCATGATGCGACTCGCACCAGGTAGTCCGTTTACCAGCGAGCGCGCACTGCCGCCAGAAGTCATGGCGAACATCGAAGCCAAATACCATTTAAACGATCCTATCTCCACGCAGTACTTCAATTATCTGAAGCAGCTGGCGCAGGGCGATTTTGGTCCTTCGTTTAAATATAAAGACTATTCCGTTAACGACCTCGTCGCATCGAGCTTCCCCGTGTCGGCTAAGTTAGGCGCAGCGGCGTTTATTCTGGCCGTTGTCCTGGGGGTCACCGCAGGCGTCATTGCCGCGCTGAAACAAAACACCCGATGGGACTACACGGTAATGGGGATCGCCATGACCGGGGTAGTTATCCCGAGCTTTGTGGTGGCACCGTTACTGGTGATGATATTTGCCATCACGCTCAAATGGCTGCCCGGAGGCGGCTGGAACGGCGGGGCGCTAAAATTCATGATTCTGCCAATGGTGGCGCTGTCTCTGGCCTATATCGCCAGTATCGCGCGTATTACCCGTGGTTCGATGATTGAAGTGCTCCACTCCAACTTTATTCGTACCGCGCGGGCAAAAGGCCTGCCGATGCACCGCATCATTCTCCGTCATGCGTTAAAACCTGCGCTGTTGCCTGTGCTCTCCTATATGGGCCCTGCGTTCGTTGGGATCATCACGGGTTCCATGGTCATTGAAACCATTTACGGCCTGCCGGGTATCGGTCAGCTGTTTGTGAATGGTGCCCTGAACCGTGACTACTCGCTGGTGCTCAGCCTTACGATCCTGGTCGGTGCACTGACCATTCTCTTTAACGCCATTGTCGATGTGCTGTATGCCGTTATCGACCCGAAAATTCGCTACTAGCGCTGGAGCACGCCATGATGTTGAGTAAGAAAAACAGCGAGGCGCTGGAAAACTTCACTGAGAAACTTGAAGTCGAAGGGCGCAGCCTGTGGCAAGATGCCCGCCGTCGCTTTATGCATAACCGTGCGGCCGTCGCCAGTCTGGTCGTCTTGATCTGTATTGCCCTGTTCGTGGCCTTGGCCCCGATGCTGTCGCAGTTCACCTATTTCGATACTGACTGGGGCATGATGTCCAGTGCTCCCGATATGGTTTCCGGCCACTACTTTGGTACAGACTCCTCCGGGCGCGACCTGCTGGTGCGCGTGGCGATCGGTGGCCGTATCTCTCTGATGGTCGGTATCGCTGCGGCGCTGGTAGCGGTGATCGTCGGCACACTTTACGGCTCGCTTTCCGGCTACCTCGGCGGCAAAGTGGATTCCGTGATGATGCGTCTGCTGGAAATCCTGAACTCCTTCCCGTTTATGTTCTTCGTTATTCTGCTGGTGACCTTCTTTGGACAAAACATCCTGCTGATCTTCGTGGCTATCGGGATGGTTTCCTGGCTGGATATGGCGCGTATCGTGCGCGGCCAGACCCTGAGCCTGAAGCGTAAAGAATTTATCGAAGCAGCCCAGGTGGGCGGTGTCTCCGTCAGCGGGATTGTGGTGCGCCATATCGTGCCAAACGTGCTGGGCGTGGTCGTGGTGTACGCATCACTGCTGGTACCCAGCATGATCCTGTTTGAATCCTTCCTGAGCTTCCTCGGTCTGGGTACCCAGGAGCCGCTGAGCAGCTGGGGCGCATTGTTAAGCGATGGCGCAAACTCCATGGAAGTCTCTCCGTGGCTGCTGCTGTTCCCGGCTGGTTTCCTGGTGGTAACCCTGTTCTGTTTCAACTTTATCGGCGATGGCCTGCGTGATGCCCTCGACCCGAAAGACCGTTAAGGAGTGCCGCGATGACTATTATTGAAACGGCAGCTGCGCCACAGGCGCAAAAGCAGCAAAACGTGCTGCTGGATGTCAAAGATCTGCGCGTCACCTTTAAAACCCCGGATGGCGATGTTACCGCCGTCAACGATCTGAATTTCGATCTGCGGGCCGGTGAAACGCTGGGTATCGTCGGTGAATCCGGCTCCGGTAAATCGCAAACCGCCTTTGCGCTGATGGGGCTGCTGGCACCGAATGGCCGCATTGGAGGAACTGCCTCCTTTAACGGCAAAAACATTCTGAATCTGCCTGAGCACGAGCTGAACAAGCTGCGCGCAGAACAGATTTCGATGATATTCCAGGACCCAATGACCTCGCTGAACCCGTACATGCGTGTGGGCGAGCAACTGATGGAAGTCCTGATGCTGCATAAAGGCATGAACAAAGCCGAAGCGTTCGAAGAGTCGGTCAGAATGCTGGATGCAGTCAAAATGCCAGAAGCGCGTAAACGCATGCGCATGTTCCCGCACGAGTTTTCCGGTGGGATGCGCCAGCGCGTGATGATCGCCATGGCGCTGCTGTGTCGGCCAAAACTGCTGATCGCCGATGAACCCACCACCGCGCTGGACGTGACCGTTCAGGCACAGATCATGACCCTGCTGAACGAACTGAAGCGTGAGTTCAACACCGCCATCATCATGATTACCCACGATCTCGGCGTCGTGGCCGGCATTTGTGACAAAGTGCTGGTGATGTATGCCGGTCGTACCATGGAGTACGGCAGGGCGCGCGATGTGTTCTATCATCCTGCGCACCCGTACTCTATCGGCCTGCTGAATGCGGTTCCGCGTCTCGATGCGGAAGGCGAATCCTTGCTGACCATTCCCGGCAACCCGCCAAACCTGCTGCGTCTGCCGAAAGGCTGCCCGTTCCAGCCTCGCTGTCAGTACGCGATGGAAATCTGCAACAGCGCACCCCCGCTGGAAGAGTTTGCACCAGGCCGCCTGCGCGCCTGCTTTAAGCCGCATGAGGAGCTGGTATGAACGCCATTGACGAAAAAAGAAATGTCCTGCTCGAAATCGCTGACTTAAAAGTGCATTTCGACATCAAAGACGGCAAGCAGTGGTTCTGGCAGCCGTCGAAAACCCTGAAAGCCGTCGATGGCGTCACCCTGCGTCTTTATGAAGGGGAGACCCTGGGCGTGGTCGGCGAGTCCGGCTGCGGAAAGTCGACCTTTGCCCGCGCCATTATCGGCCTGGTCAAAGCGACGGACGGCAAAGTGGCCTGGCTTGGCAAAGACCTGCTGGGAATGAAGCAGGAAGAGTGGCGCGCGGTGCGCAGTGACATCCAGATGATTTTCCAGGATCCGCTGGCCTCCCTGAACCCGCGTATGAACATCGGCGATATCATTGCTGAGCCGCTTCGCACCTATCATCCGAAAATGCCGCGTCAGGAAGTTCGTGATCGCGTGAAAGCGATGATGATGAAAGTGGGCCTGCTGCCGAACCTTATCAACCGCTATCCGCACGAGTTCTCCGGCGGTCAGTGTCAGCGTATCGGTATTGCCCGCGCGCTGATTCTGGAACCGAAGCTGATTATCTGTGACGAACCGGTTTCAGCACTGGACGTGTCGATACAGGCGCAGGTGGTGAACCTGCTGCAGAAATTGCAGCGTGAAATGGGGCTGTCGCTGATCTTCATCGCCCACGACCTGGCGGTGGTGAAACACATCTCCGACCGCGTGCTGGTGATGTATCTTGGCCATGCGGTGGAGCTGGGCACCTATGATGAGGTCTATCACAACCCGCTGCACCCTTACACCAAAGCGCTGATGTCTGCGGTGCCGGTTCCCGATCCGGATCTGGAAAAAAATAAAGTCATCCAGCTTCTGGAAGGGGAGCTGCCTTCGCCGATCAACCCGCCGTCTGGCTGTGTGTTCCGCACGCGTTGCCCAATGGCGGGGCCGGAATGCGCGCAAACCCGGCCTGTTCTGGAAGGAAGTTTCCGACATGCGGTTTCCTGCCTGAAAGTAGACCCGTTATAATCGCAAGGGCTGACATGATGTCAGCCCTTCTTCTTTTGCGAGGTTAACGTGTCGATATCCGTTTCTTCTGTCCGGCGTAAGACCTATCGCCTGCTATTCGATCCTAACACCCGCTCCGGGCGTCGCTTCGAAGGATTGTGCGGCCTGTTTGCGCTTCTCAGCGTATTCATCATCTTTATTGAATCCGGTCTGGGGACGCAGTATCACCTTACGCTCGATGAATGGCATCTGTTCGTCTGGCTGGAGCTGTTTGTCACCCTGATATTTACCCTGGAGTATTTCCTGCGCCTGTTCAGCTGGGCAAATCCGGCGAAATATGTGTTCAGCTTCTGGGGGATTATTGATTTAGCGACGATTCTGCCGCTGTATGTAATGTGGCTGTGGCCTGAAATCAGCATCAATTATGTTTTTGCGTGGCGAGCGATGCGCGCCATCCGCGTGCTGCGCGTCCTGAAACTGCTGCGTTTTATGCCGTCTTTACGCGTGTTCTGGAAAGCCATTTATAGCGCCCGCCATCAGCTGATCCTGTTCTATTCGTTTATCGCGATTGTGATGGTGGTTTTCGGCGCGCTAATGTATCTGATTGAAGGGCCGACTTACGGTTTCACCACGCTGAATGCGTCGGTGTACTGGGCGATTGTCACCGTGACGACCGTGGGCTACGGGGATATTACCCCCCACACGCCGCTCGGCAGGATCGTGGCATCAGTGCTGATTTTGATTGGTTACTCGGTGATTGCTATCCCGACCGGTCTGATTACCACTCACATGAGCGCGGCATTTCAGAATCGTCAGCAGCAGCGTAAGTGCCCGAGATGCCAGCAGGCGAGCCATGAGCATAGTGCGCGGTTTTGTAATCGCTGCGGGAGTGAACTACCGGACTAAATAAAAAAGGCTGCCATCGCAGCCTTTTTGTTATTCGCGCCAGAGGATGTGGCACAGCTTGTGATCTTTTTCCCGGCACAACAGCACGCGGGCAAAAATGTCGTTAATCTCGCCGCCGTCAGTATCGGCCAGCCCAATCACCACTTCGGCGAAGAAGTCCGGGTTGAGGTCGAAATCGACGTGCTCGGCCCAGTCTTCGGACGGGTCAAACAGCTCTGCGCCGCCGCGCTCTTCAAATTGCAGATTGAAGAGGATCACGTCTGCGGGATCGAGATTGTCCATCGCCAGTTCGAGAAAAATGTCGTAGGCCTGCTCAAGGGTTTCGTCTTCAGTCAGGCGATTGTTCAGATCCATTTCCATGATGATTACCTGTTAAAACATCGTTGGGCACGTTTTACAGCAACGGACTAAAGAAGTAAAACAGTCGTTCGGTGATCCGCTGCCACAGCGGACGTTTCATCCACAGATGCGCATCCAGCAGGCGCGAGCGGGAGATATAATCGTCCTGCACCGCCGCCAGATCGCCACCAAAACCGACGTCATCAATCACCAGTGTAATTTCAAAATTGAGCCACAGGCTGCGCATATCCAGATTCACCGTGCCGACCAGGCTCAGTTCGCCGTCGACCAGCACACTCTTGGTATGCAGCAAGCCCCCTTCAAACTGATAAATTTTGACACCCGCTGCCAGCAGCTCGCTAAAGAAGGCCCGGCTGGCCCAGCCCACCAGAACCGAATCGTTTTTACGCGGCATAATAATACTGACATCCACTCCGCGCTGTGCGGCGGTGCAAATCGCATGGAGCAGGTCGTCGCTCGGGACAAAATAGGGCGTGGTCATGATCAGATATTCACGCGCAGAATAGGCCGCCGTGAGCAGCGCCTGGTGTATTAAATCCTCGGGAAATCCAGGCCCGGAAGCGATGGTGTGAATGGTATGGCCGCTCTCTTGCTCAAACGGCATGATGTTAGCGTCGGGCGGCGGCGGCAGAATGCGTTTGCCGGTTTCGATTTCCCAGTCGCAGGAGTAAACAATCCCCATCGCTGTGGCAACCGGGCCTTCCATACGCGCCATTAAATCGACCCACTGACCCACGCCAGAGTCCTGTTTAAAGAAGCGCGGATCGACCATGTTCATGCTGCCGGTGTAGGCAATATAGTTGTCGATCATGATCATCTTACGATGCTGGCGTAAATCCATGCGGCGCAGGAACACACGCAGCAGATTTACCTTCAGTGCTTCGACAACTTCAATGCCGGCATTACGCATCATGGTCGCCCAGGGGCTACGGAAGAACGCCACGCTGCCGGCGGAATCGAGCATCAGACGACAGTGAATACCCCGGCGCGATGCCGCCATCAGCGATTCCGCTACCTGGTCGGCCATTCCGCCGGGCTGCCAGATATAGAACACCATCTCGATATTATGTCGGGCGAGCTGGATATCGCGGATCAGCGCCTGCATCACATCGTCGGAGGTAGTGAGTAACTGCAGCTGATTGCCTTTGACGCCGCCAATTCCCTGACGACGTTCGCAAAGTTTGAACAATGACGAGGCGACGCTGCTGTTCTCCTGGGCGAAAATATGTTTGCAGGATTTCAGATCGTTCAGCCATTTTGCCGTCGACGGCCACATGGCGCGCGCACGCTCGGCGCGGCGCTTACCCAGGTGCAATTCACCAAAGGAGAGATACGCGATAATTCCTACCAGCGGCAGGATGTAGATGATCAAAAGCCAGGCCATGGCAGAAGGGACGGCCCGGCGTTTCATCAGGATGCGAAGCGTCACACCTGCGATCAGCAGCCAGTATCCCAGAATGACCAGCCAACTCACCACGGTGTAGAAGGTTGTCATAAATAAAAAATCCTTTTGAAAGCGTATTGTTATGAGTGTACGCATCAGAATTGATCTGGCAAATAAAAAGGGTGGGTAAAAGCGCTGGTTTACCGTGGGCAGGGGTTTATAATGGCGTCTCTGTTAAGGAAAGAGTTGTAGACATGAAGCGCAGCAGAACGGAAGTAGGGCGCTGGCGCATGTTGCGACAAATGAGTCGTCGTAAAGCCCGCTGGCTTGAGGCTCAGTCCCGCCGCAATATGCGTATCCACGCCATCAGAAAATGTGGACTAAGCCATCACCGTAATGCACTGGTGTTTGCCGTTCGCGATCTCTGAGTACCCTGAAGGCACCGTGACAGGTGCCTGATGTTTCCCGCATAACTATCAATTTTCGCAGTATCCTTCGCCCCCTGTTGTCCAGATATAATTCACTTACATAACGCATTGAATAAAAACAGATGAATCCATTCCTGTGGGTACTGGTTGTGCTTTTTGCGCTGGATGCGCTCAGGGAAAGTTTGGGATTGTCATCATTTTCAGGGCTGGTTGATTTTGCCGGTGCCGTGATGATGCAGTGGAACATATAAAAGGGAAATAAAAAGGGATGAACAGTAAATACCTCGCCGCACTCATGGCCGTGACGGCCCTCGTCGGATGCGCCAACAGCAAAACCGCACCTGAAAGACACGCTTATTACTTCGTTTCTCATCAATCGAATTTTGTCGGTGGAAATTTCGCCAGTAGCCAACAGCTCAATTATCGTCTGAATGTGCCGCAGTTTCGCGAGCTCTACGAGCAGGGCAAAACGGACCGCAAAGCGGGGCGCACCCTGGTGGAAGCCAATGAGTATGCGCAAAGTATCCGCGATCAGGTGCTGAAAGGCGTCAAAACTAATAACAGCTTTACGGGTAATAAGAGCGATCAGTGGTCATCTGATATGGAAGAGAAAGATGCGAAGCTGTTCGGGAATGAGCTGGCAGCGTCTTATCTTGACGGGTATAACGGCGTACAATAGCGAAAGTTAACCCTGAAATGCCGCTTAGCTGCGGCATTTTCATTTATTTGATAAAAGGAGCGGGTGGTGTTTGCGGAGTTTGGTGTTCTCAATTTCTGGACTTATGTTGTGGGTGCTTTCTTTATTGTGCTGGTGCCTGGCCCGAATACGTTGTTTGTCTTAAAAACTGGCATCGGCCACGGGGTGAAAAAAGGTTATCTCGCCGCCACGGGAGTTTTCATCGGTGATGCGGTACTGATGTTTCTGGCGTGGGCGGGTGTCGCTGCGCTGATTCAGACCACACCGGTGTTATTCAACATCGTCCGCTATCTCGGTGCGCTCTATCTGCTGTGGCTGGGCGGCAAAATGCTCTGGTCAGTGATGACGCATAAAAATAGCGCGCAAGCCGGGGGAACGGAACCCGCGAGCATGATCATGAAGCGCTCGCTGGTATTGAGCCTGACCAATCCTAAAGCGATTCTGTTCTACGTCTCATTCTTCGTACAGTTCATCGACGTCAGCGCGAAAAACACCGGGACCTCTTTCCTGATCCTCGCGACCACTCTTGAGCTTATCAGCTTTATGTATATGAGTTTCCTGATCTTCTCCGGCGCGTTTGTCACCCGCTACCTGAAAACCAAAAAGAAACTGGCGAAGCTGGGAAATGGCTTGATCGGTTTGCTGTTTGTGGGCTTTGCGGCGCGACTCGCGTCATTGCATTGAGAACCATCGTCCCGCCAAACGTGAAAGCGGTTGGCGGGACGATATTAAAGGTTTCACATGAATAAGATTCTTATGCTCGCCATTCTGATAAGCCTGGTCTCGGGCTGCGCACCGTTACATCCGTCCGGATGCCATAAAACCACCGCAACGGGTGATTGCAGTTCCGGCCGCTGGGATGACAAGGATGAGTGGGGCGCACAGGCGCGAGCCATCAGAGATGCCATCAATAACCAACTTGTTGATCCTCAGCGCTGGAAAGGAAAACAATGCAGGTTGCACATCCAGTTTGCAGAGGATGGCACGGCGTTAAACATATCGACCAGCGACGGCAATAAAGCCTATTGCGAAGCACTCAAATCCGCAGCCCAGAAAGCTAAGTTCCCGGCATTCACCAATCCCGAAGTATATCGAGACTTCCGCAGAGCCGGTTTTAGTATGCGCGGGGAGTGAATGAGGTGAGGGGGATTACTTTTTTCCTGTCCTGTTGAGTCATGTAAAAAATAAAAGCCCCGCACACACTGGCGGGGCTTTTGGTATCAATGCAATCGTGATGACGATATAGGAAAAGCGCCTGCGGGAGCCTTCCCCCCTCACCTCAAAACACTTTCTTGAACGGTCTGACGGTCACTTTCTCATAAACCCCTGCCGCGACGTACGGGTCTGCTTCGGCCCAGGACTGTGCAGCTTCCAGCGATTCAAACTCCGCAATGACCGTAGAACCGCTAAAGCCAGCCGCACCGGGATCGTTGCTATCCACTGCGGGCATCGGGCCGGCGGTCAGTAATTTTCCTTCGTCATGTAACAGTTGCAGACGCGCGAGATGGGCAGGGCGCACGGAAAGTCGTTTTTCCAGAGAATCGGCAACATCTTCAGCGTAAATCACGTAAAGCACGGCGGAGCTCCTTAGCCATAAAAAGTGTCAATTACGTTATGTGAAAGCATCGATGACTGCAATGTACAATGTAAAGATAACGACCTTGTTAAAACCATAACAAAGATGCGCCTTTTTTGGCCTTGCGAGCAGTTAAATCGCGAGAAGATGGAGTGTCTTATTGAATATGATTGCTATTTGCATTTAAAATCAGGGTCTGGTTTTTTAACTGTAACGATTATGACTTCGATGACCCTCGATTTACCTCGCCGCTTTCCCTGGCCGACGCTACTGTCCGTTGTGATCCACGGCGCTGTCGTGGCGGCGCTGCTCTACACTTCGGTTCATCAGGTTATTGAAATGCCAGCACCTGCGCAGCCGATTTCTGTGACGATGGTGTCGCCAGCAGACCTGGAGCCGCAGGTGGTTCCGCCTCCGCCGGAGCCGGTTGTCGAGCCTGAGCCAGAACCCGAACCTGAAATTGTTCCGGAACCGCCGAAAGAAGCGCCCGTGGTGATCCACAAGCCGGAGCCAAAACCTAAGCCGAAGCCAAAACCGAAGCCGGTGAAAAAGGTCGAGGAGCGTCCGAAGCGTGAAGAGCGTCCGGTCGAACCCCGCGCGGTGCAGTCAACCCAGAACACCGCACCCGCGAAACCGGTCATGAATAGTTCGCCGACGACGACGAAGCCGGTGGTGTCTGCTCCTTCTGGTCCGCGCGCGATGAGCCGCAATCAGCCGCAGTATCCTGCGCGTGCACAGGCCCTGCGTATTGAGGGGCGTCTGCGTGTGAAGTTTGACGTGACCGCGGATGGCCGTGTCGATAACGTCGAAGTGCTCTCGGCGCAACCAGCAAACATGTTCGAGCGAGAAGTGAAAGCCGCGATGCGTAAATGGCGCTACGAGCCTGGCAAGCCGGGGAATGGACTTATCGTTAACATCGTCTTCCGCCTGAACGGCGGGGCGCAGATGGAATAAACAAGAAAGCCTCCAGATGGAGGCTTTTTTTATACCTGTGGCAGTGGGCGAGGTTTGCCCTGATTGTCCACCGCGACATAGATAAACAGCGCTTCAGTCGCCTTGTAGCGCTGGCCAATCGGCTCGGAAGAGACCTTCTTTACCCAGACTTCAATGTTGATCGATATCGACGTGTTACCGCGTTTGACGCAGCGTGCGTAGCAGCACACAACATCACCCACTGCGACCGGACGCAAAAACGTCATCCCGTCGACTCTGACCGTCACCACGCGGCCATGTGCGATCTCTTTTGCGAGGATCGCGCCTCCCATGTCCATCTGGGCCATTAACCACCCGCCAAAGATGTCACCGTTCGCATTGGTGTCGGCAGGCATAGCAAGTGTGCGTAAAACCAGTTCGCCCTGAGGGGCGTCATTCGTTGTTGTCATTGTTTCTTAAGCTCGTTACGGAAGACGACAGGCGGGATGCTACTATGATTTACAGCTGGTGGGAAATACGAAAAGCAGACGGTCGGGAAGAGAAAAGACCAGACAGCACGCTGCCTGGCCTTCAATTTTAGTGCTTATCGTCCTGAGGCATATGGCGATAGATATACACACCGCTGAGCAGCGTGAAAATCAGCGTCAACGCCGTCAGGCCAAAGACCTTGAAGTTGACCCAGATATTCTGCGGCAGCCAGAACGCAATGTAGATATTCGCCAGCCCGCAGAGGATAAAGAACAGCGCCCAGGCGATATTCAGGCGCGACCACACTTCCTGAGGAAGGGTGATCTCTTTGCCGAGCATGCGCTGAATCAGCGGTTTATTCATCACCCACTGGCTGAACAGCAGCGCACCCGCGAACAGCGCGTAAATGACCGTCACTTTCCATTTGATAAATTCATCGTTATGGAAGAACAGGGTTAATCCCCCAAACACCGCCACCAGTACAAAGGTGATCAGCGCCATTTTTTCGACTTTACGGTAACGCACCCAGCTGTAAATCAGCACCACGGCCGTCGCGACGATTAACGCGGCTGTGCCGGCATAGATGTCGTAGAGCTTGTAAAACGCGAAAAACACGACCAGCGGTAAAAAATCAAGAAACTGCTTCATTCTTCGATTCCATTATCTGCTTTCAGGGAAACTATTGGCGAATCAACATATACAGGCGGAATAAATAGACCAGCAACACGGCTGAAATCAGGTTACTCAGCGTGTTTGCAACCACCGCGCCGACGTTTGGCGTCAATACCGCAAAGTTTGGTGCAAACAGCAGCAGCAGGGTTTTGGCCAGCAGCCAGCTGATCACCGCCGGGGCCACCAGGCGCATATTTGCCCATGCCAGTTTTACACTGCTGCGCATGGCTGTAAATATTCCCATCTTGTCCTGCACCAGCATCACCGGGGCGAACGAGAGGATAATTGCCAGCAGTACACCCGGCACGACCACCAGCATCACCCCAATCTGCACCAGCATGGTGGTCAAAAAGATCAGGATGAACAGTTTAGGCAGTACCGGCGCGCTGGCACCGATGGCGCGCAGGGCGCTGACGCGATGTCCCGCAGAAATGAGCTGAACCATCAGCAAGACACCGCCCGCCAGAATCGCATTACCGATCAAACCCGAAAAGGTCGATGCCGCAGAGGCGCGCAGCAAAATCTGCTGCTGTTCTGGCGTCATGTTCTGAACCAGATCAAACAACCCGCCGCTGCCGGCGAGATGATCGCCCTGGCTCAGGGTGGCAATTTGATCATCACTCGGCGAAAACGCATGGCCAAGCACCACCGTGATAAACGCGCAAAGCAAGGCGATCAGTAAAAAAGTAATGAACTGATTGCGGAAGAAATTCCCCGTGTCACGGTAGACGGACTTCGCCGTGATAGACATGCACTCTCCTTGAGTATTGCAGGTATTAATAAGCGGGCAATTGTACCCTGGATAACTCTGTCGTGGCAGCACCATGACTTGTATGGAAAAGCATATCTTTGTAAAGCCTTGGTCATTTTGCAAAATTGACCTGAGACGAGGATATGCGTGTCGGTTTGCACGGCAAAAATTAATCTGGATCAATGAATGTTAAATTACCAGACCAAGTGTGATCTGAGTTAGATCACTTGTTACTTATTTATGAGTATATTCACCGCGCCAATAAAACCACAACGATGGAGCGGATATGAAAAAGTTAGCAGTGGCAGCCCTGATCTTAAGCAGTATTTCTGGCGGTGCGTACGCACATGAAGCGGGCGAGTTCTTAATTCGTGCGGGTTCGGCAACGGTTCGCCCGACAGAGGGATCGGACAATGTGCTGGGGAGTCTGGGCGGCTTTAACGTCAGCAACAATACCCAACTGGGCCTGACGTTCACCTATATGGCAACGGAAAATGTCGGTATTGAACTTCTGGCGGCAACGCCATTCCGCCACAAAGTCGGCACCGGTCCGACGGGAAATATTGCAACGGTTCATCAGCTCCCGCCAACCCTGATGGCGCAGTGGTACTTCGGTGATGCCAGCAGCAAAGTGCGTCCGTATATCGGTGCAGGTGTGAACTACACCACCTTCTTCGACGAGAAGTTTAACGATACGGGTAAAGAGGCCGGTCTTTCCGATCTGAGTCTGAAAGATTCCTGGGGTGCTGCGGGGCAGGTCGGGCTGGATTATCTGATCGACCGCGACTGGCTGCTGAACATGTCCGTCTGGTATATGGATATCGACACCGACGTGCGCTTCAAGGCTGGCGGCGAACAGCAGAGCGTCCATACGCGCCTGGACCCATGGGTGTTTATGTTCTCGGCGGGTTATCGTTTCTGATCGCTTCAACGCTCGTAAAAAACTGGTCGTACTGCGGCCAGTTTTCATTGATCAACGCTATGCCACCAGCTCCGGCATATGCTTAAGTACAAATTCCAGCACCTTCTCACCGTCCAGTGAGGCAAACGGATAGCTTTCGATAACCGTGATCGGCTGGCCTTCACCAATCACTGCCCGTAATTCTTCAAGCTTATATTGAATGTGCGGCGCGACCAGGAAGGCGTCAAAAGCCGGGGCGACGCTGGCGAAATTATCCAGCCCGACGGCGCTTATCAGCAGTTTCATTCCGCGCGCATCAGCAGCATGCTGCATTTTCCTGGCAAGCGACTGGGCGGTATTGCCGAACAGACAACATATCAGTAACTTTTTCATCAGATTATCCTCATGGAAACTGTGGATACAGTATTCTTCGCGATAAAAAGAAAATGAGAGCTAACGCAACGTGTTGGTTGTTTTTTCATCGGCAAAGCGGAGGGAACAACGTTCCCGCTGGGGAACGTTGTGAGAGGGGCGTTACTTCTGAATCAAATAGCGTATGGTCGGGCCGTCCTGCTGAATATCCAACACGGTGTAGCCGTGATTTTTGGCATCCAGCGGAATGTTATTGATCGATTGAGGACAATCGCTCACCACCTCCAGAATTTCCCCTTTCTTCAGTTGCGGCAGGGCTTCGAGGGTGGCGACGGCCGGGTACGGACAAGGTTCGCCAACCATATCGAGGCGATAATCAGGGACAATTTGCGTCATGCCACATTCTCCTGTGTTTCAGTGTTACGCGCGGTGCGACGAAAGAATCGTTTCTCCTGGGCGATAACCAGTAAAAAGGCGATCAACAGCAGGGCGTAGGTGACCAGCAGCCCGCCCAACGGACCAAAGGTGTTCAGCAGATTGACCTTATCCCAGCTGGTGGCGAGTGCAGGCGAGAGATCGTCCCAGTAATAGGCCAGAATAGTCGAGCCGATGACGTTGCCGAGACCCACCCACCAGTAGTGAACCTGTCCTTCCACGGCACGGTACATCCAGCCGGTTTCGCATCCACCCGCCAGCACAATACCGAAGCCAAACAGCAAACCGCCAATCACCGCATTCGGGCCGGCCCACATGATTTTTGGCTCCACGCCCAGCTGCACATAGCTGAAAATACCGATGGCGCTGACTGCCATTCCGGCAATGATCGCTTTTGCCATCATGGTGCGCCCGGTGATCCACATATCGCGGAACGCCGAGGTAAAGCAGATCTGCGCGCGCTCAATCAGCAGCCCAAAGCCAACGCCAAACAGCATCGCCAGCCCCAGTTTTGGCTGATTAAATGCGGTACACAGTGCCCACGCAATCATCGCGAAAAAGACCAGCATCCCCAGACGGAAACGGCGTTTCGCCTGATCCGGTTTTTGCGTGAGCGGGGAGGCGGCGCTGACTTTGGTCATTTTGACCGGAATGCGGAAGATAGGCAGCAGCGTGAAACGCGCGCCAAAGTAAGACCCGATGGCGGTCGCCACGGCGAAAAACCAGGCATGCAGGGAAAACTGAGGAATACCCGTGAAGAAGGCCGCCAGGTTGCACCCCATCGCCAGACGCGCGCCAAACCCGGCGATAATCCCGCCCGCGATGGCCTGCGCAATACGAATACGGCTGCGGGGCATACGCAGTTTGACGTTATTGGCCCATAGCGCCGCCGCAAAACAGCCGCCGAACATACCGATAATCATCATCCCGTCGATGCGGGTGAGCGGGGTGCCCTCCAGATGAATCAGCTTAAAATAACCCCACTCTTCGGCATGCACGCCCGCCAGCTGCAAAAGCTGTCCGCCCCAGCGGGTAAATTCACCCGTGACCGCCCAGAAGGTGCCGGTAATGCCGAAATAGTAGGTAGAGAGGATACCCGCAGCGATGACTGCAGGAACAGGGGACCAGAACTTAATCAGATAAGCCTGTTTGAAGTGTTGCCATGACATGTGTAAACCTCTGAACTCAGAAGGATTTAAAACGGCAGAGAGCCGAAAAGAAGGGGGATCATACTCTTACGATCCAATTTGAAAAGTGTCGTCCACCCAAAAGCTCGACCCGATCAATTTTGTCCTCACCCTTAAGTCGTAGAGGCTCTGCCGTTTGCCATCAGTTCATCACAAACACCGTGCGTTTTTTGCTGTCATCCTGTGACCATGCCTGAGCGACATCTTCCAGCCGTGCCCTGGTGGTGGCAATCGTGAATCCACCGGGAACCGCCCCCTGAAACATCTCACCCGTGGCCTGAATGAGCTGTGCCAGCGACAGGCTACCAATCCCGCTGCCCATTAACTGAATCGGAGAGGCGCGCAGTACCGCGCTCGGCAGCGCAATTTCCGCGCCGGAAAGTGAGCCGACCTGAACAAAACGCACCGGCGTCAGCCCCGGCGTATGCTTTGCCAGGGCGTAGAGAATAGCGAGCGCGCTCTGCCCCCACAGATAGTCGATCACCACATCAATCTGCTGGGCCGCCTGGTCTGCAAACGCCTGTCCGATGCGCGCGTTATCGTCATTCAGCAGTATGCTCACATCCGCATTAAGGCGGGACAGTGCCTGCGGATTGCGGCCCGTAACGATGATTTTCCCGGCGCCACGGTAGCGGGCAATTTGCACCGCAAGCTGCCCGGCACTGCCCGTGGCCCCGTTGATAAGCACGGTCTCACCTGGCTGAAACTTCGCGCGCGTCACCAGTGCGGCCCACGCCGACATCCCCGGATTCGCCATCGCGGCGGCGGTGGCATCGTCCAGCCCCTCAGGTAAGGGAATACAGAGATTCACATCGACTGGGGCAAACTCCGCCATGCTGCCCCAGGGGGACGGCGGAAACGCAAAATAGATGCGCTGACCTGCTTCGGTGACGCCCGTTCCGTCGATTCCGGCGATAAAGGGCAATGTGCCGTCAAAACTGTAGTGCTTACCGGAGGCCCGGCTTTTCACCACATGGCTGATTGCCGAGGCGGTAACGCGAACGAGGTGCTGGCCTGGCTCAGCGTGGGGTGTTGCGAAATCGGCGTAAACCGGCCCAGCGAGCGGATCATAAACAACGGCTGCTTTCATACACTTTCTCCTGTTGTCAAATATGTGTAAAATGCACATATCTTTTAGAGCACTATACTCGCCAGGAAAATATATGCAATATGCACATAAATACGATGTCACGGATTTTCACGGCGCGCTGCTGGATATCATGGGCGTAATGAATCAGCCGCAACGCGACAATACCTTGCTGTCGGAGGCGGGCGTTTCGCTGGATCAAATTTTGTTCCCGTTGCTCATCACCATCGACCGCTACGGCCCGTTGGGCGTGGTCGAGCTTGCCGACAGGCTGGGGCGCGATTACACCACTGTCAGTCGCCAGGTTAAACGTCTGGAGGCACAAGCACTGGTGCAGAAAAAGCCAGGCGCGACGGATAAACGGGTTTCCGAAGTGACCACCTCGGCGCAAGGAAAGGCGTTAACGATGAAAATCGCGCAGGCGCGTATGACGCTGATGAACCAGATTTTCAGCGACTGGCAGGAAGACGAGGTGGGGAGTCTGTTTCGGCTGGTGCGCAAATACGCGGACAGTATTAAAGGGGAATAACCGTCTGGAGGGTCACCAGACGGTCAGAACACTCAGCCCTTGCGCGTCGCCGCTTTCATCGCGGTGACGAAGTCGCGCAGTTCAGTCAGCATCTGCTCAGGCTTATCGACGTTGCGCTCGATAATTTTCACAATCGCCGATCCGGAGATAGCGCCTGCGGCATTGGCATCAATCGCTGCGGTGACCTGCTCTGGCGATGAGATTCCGAAGCCCTGCAGCGGAGGGGCGGCGTGATATTCGGCCAGTTTTTCCACCAGATGATGCAGGGGCAGCGCCGCTTTGTTTTCCGCACCGGTAACGCCCGCGCGCGACAGCAGATAGGTATACCCGCGACCGTAAGAGGCAATCTGGCGCAGCAGTTCGTCATCGGCGTTTGGCGGGCAGATGAAGATCGGCGCGACGTTGTGACGCATCGCCGCCTGACGGAACGGTGCAGACTCTTCTACCGGCACATCGGCGACCAGCACCGAATCAACGCCCACGCGTGCACATTCGGCGTAGAAATTATCGATACCTTTGCTGAAGACCAGGTTGGCATACATCAGCAGGCCAATCGGAATGGTCGGATGCTTCTGGCGGATTGCCGCCAGCATCTCAAAGCACTGGGTCGGGGTCACGCCTGCGGCAAAGGCGCGCAGGGTGGCGTTCTGAATCGTCGGGCCATCCGCCAGCGGATCGGAGAACGGGATCCCCAGCTCCAGCGCATCGGCACCCGCAGCAATTAAGGTGTCGATAATTTTCAGCGACTGCTCCGGGCCTGGATCGCCCAGCGTGACGAAGGGAACAAACGCGCCTTCCTTGCGGGCTTTCAGTTCAGCAAATGCGTTATCGTAGCGTTCCATCAGATTTCCCCTCGTGCTTTCAGAATATCGTGAACGGTGAAGATATCTTTATCACCGCGACCGGAAAGGTTAACCACCAGCAGTTGCTCTTTTTCCGGGTTTTCTTTAATCATCTTCAGCGCATGAGCCAGCGCGTGAGAAGACTCCAGCGCCGGGATAATCCCTTCGTTGCGGCACAGAGTTTTAAACGCTTCCAGCGCTTCGTCATCGGTAATCGAGACATAATCCGCGCGACCGATGCTGTTCAGATGCGCGTGCTGCGGCCCGACGGACGGGAAATCCAGCCCGGCGGAGATAGAGTAAGACTCCTCAATCTGGCCTTCGTCGGTTTGCATCATCGGCGACTTCATGCCGAAGTAAATCCCTACGCGACCATGTTTCAGCGGCGCACCGTGCTCGCCGGTTTCAATGCCGTGACCCGCAGGCTCGACACCGATCAGGCCCACACTTTCGTCATCAATAAAATCAGCAAACATGCCGATGGCGTTGGAACCACCACCGACGCAGGCGATAACCGCATCCGGCAGACGACCCTCTTTTTCGAGGATCTGCGCTTTGGTCTCTTCCCCGATCATGCGCTGGAATTCACGCACGATGGTCGGGAACGGGTGTGGGCCCGCAGCGGTACCAAGCATGTAGTGCGCGGTATCGTAGCTGCCAGACCAGTCGCGCAGCGCTTCGTTACAGGCATCTTTCAACGTGGCGGAGCCGCTGTGTACCGGGATCACTTCGGCACCCATCAGACGCATACGGAATACGTTCGGCGACTGACGCTCTACATCCTTCGCCCCCATGTAAATACGGCATTTCAGGCCGAGCAGGGCGCTGGCGAGCGCTGATGCCACGCCGTGCTGGCCTGCACCGGTCTCGGCGATGATTTCGGTTTTGCCCATCCGCTTGGCAAGCAGCGCCTGGCCCAGCACCTGGTTGGTTTTGTGCGCGCCGCCGTGGAGCAGATCTTCACGCTTGAGGTACAGGGTGGTTTTTGTGCCTTCGGTCAGGTTACGGCATTTGGTCAGCGCCGTCGGGCGACCCGCGTAGTTTTTCAGCAGGTCGGTAAATTCCGCCTGGAAGGCCGGATCTTTCTGCGCGCTGACAAACGCTTCTTCAAGCTGGCGCAGGGCAGGCATCAAAATCTGCGGCACGTACATGCCACCAAACTCACCAAAATAGGGATTTAATAAAGTTGTCATTTGCTCTTCCTTAATATGCACGCAGCGTCTTGAATACCGAGGCCAGCTTACTGGCATCTTTGATACCCGGCTGAGACTCCACGCCAGAATTGAAATCGAGACCCGCACAGCCTGCTTTCGCGGCTTCTACGCAGTTATCAGGGCTTAATCCACCCGCCAGCAGGACGTTGTCCAGCTTCTCACCGTTCAGCAGGGACCAGTCGAAGCGAACGCCGGTTCCGCCCTGGCCGTTATCCAGCACATATTTATCGACATGCTGGAGATCGCGTGGAGGCAGCGTGTCGCTCACGCTTTGCGCTTTCCAGATTTGCACCTGCGGTGCCAGTGCCTGGCGAAGTTCATTGATGTACGCCTGACCTTCGTTGCCGTGCAGCTGCACGGCAGTCAGCGATAAGTTTTCAGCTTTGGCGGCGACGTCCGAAACTGGCGCATCGCGGAACACGCCAACATAGCTCAGCGGAGCAGCGGCAATCACCTCGCGGGCCTGATCTTCCGTTACTACTCGCGCAGACGAGTCGACAAAAATCAGCCCGCCGTAGACGGCACCCGCCTCGAGGGCGGCGGCGGCGTCCTGAGGACGCGTCAGCCCGCAGACTTTGTTCTCACCTAACAGCACGCGGCGAACGGCGGCATTCAAATCGTCGTGGGACATCAGCGCCGAGCCGATCAAAAAGCCGTTTGCAAAATGGCTCAGCTCACGAACCTGGGCATAAGTATTGATGCCCGATTCGCTGATAACGGTGACGCCAGCCCCGAGACGTGGCGCCAGCTGGCGCGTGCGGTTCAGGTCGATGGAGAGATCGCGCAGGTCGCGGTTATTGATGCCGACGACTTTGGCTTTCAGCGCAATGGCGCGTTCCAGCTCCTCTTCGTTGCTCACTTCCGTCAGCACACCCATATTCAGGCTGTGGGCGACGGCGGCCAGTTGTCGATACTGCTCGTCATCCAGCACGGAGAGCATCAGCAGGCAGGCATCGGCCTGATAAAAACGCGCGAGCCAGATTTGGTACGCATCAATAATGAAGTCTTTGCACAGAATCGGCTGCGGGGCAATCTGGCTGACAATCGGCAGAAAATCAAAACTGCCCTGGAAATATTTCTCATCCGTCAGCACCGAAATGGCTGACGCATGGTGTTTGTAGACCCCGGCAATACGCGCGGGATCGAAGTCGTCGCGGATCACGCCTTTCGATGGCGAGGCCTTTTTGCACTCCAGGATAAACGCGGTGCGCGCGCCCTGCAGGGCATCATAAAAACGGCGCTGACTGGGAACCACGTCATTCTGGAAACTGGCCAGCGGCTGCTGCTCTTTGCGCGCTTCTACCCAGATGGCCTTATCGGCGACGATTTTCGCTAAAACGGTCTGCATCATTTACCCTCTTGCCGCAAGTGCGGTAACGCGGTCGTAAGCTGCGCCGGAGCGCAATACGGCCATGACTTTTTGTGCGTTAGCCTGTAAGTCTTCTTCGCCGTGCAAACGCATCAACATTGCGACGTTGGCGGCGACAGCGGCCTCATGGGCGGCTTCACCTTTACCTTGTAGCAAGCGTGTCAGAATGTCACGGTTTTCTTCCGGGGTGCCGCCTGCCAGCTGTTCCTGATGATAGGGCGTCAGGCCAAAGTCGGCAGCGTCCAGCTGATAGCTCTGAATTTCGCCGTCGCGCAGCTCGGCAACCAGCGTTGGCGCATGGAGCGACACTTCATCCATTCCGCCGCTATGGACCACGGCCGCACGCTGATAGCCCAGCACGCGCAGAGTTTCCGCAATCGGCAGTACCAGTTCCGGGCTGTAGACGCCAATCAAAGCCAGCGGCGGATGCGCCGGGTTGATCAACGGCCCCAGCACGTTAAACAGGGTGCGGGTTTTCAGCTGCTGACGGACCGGCATCGCGTGGCGGAAACCGGTGTGATATTTCGGCGCGAACAGGAAGCAGACACCCAGATCGTCCAGCGCTTCACGGGAACGTTCAGCGTTCATGTCGAGGTTAATCCCGAACGCGGCCAGCAGATCGGAAGAGCCTGAGCGGCTGGAGACGCTGCGGTTACCGTGTTTCGCCACTTTCATGCCGCAGGCCGCCGCCACAAAGGCGCTGGCGGTGGAGATATTAATGCTATTGCTGCCGTCACCGCCGGTGCCGACGATATCCGCGAACGCATAATCCGGACGCGGGAACGGGGCGGCGTTTTCCAGCAGGGCGGTCGCCGCACCGGCAATTTCCTGCGGCTGCTCACCGCGCACTTTCATGCTGACCAGCGCGGCGGCCAGCTGTTCTGGCTTCAGCTCACCGCGAACCACCGCAGAGAAAAGCTGGTGGCTCTCCTGCTGGGTCATCGTCTGGGCCTGATAGAGTTTTTCCAGAATCGGCTGCAGCGTGTTGGTTTGCTCCAGCTTCTGCAGTGCCCAGTTGAGGGTCTGCTCCAGTAGGCGCGCGCCGTTAGAGGTCAGAATCGATTCCGGGTGGAACTGCAGGCCGCAGACGCGATCGGCGTCGTGACGCACGGCCATTACCATTCCTTCAAAAGAGGCGTTGATCGTCAACCCCGCCGGAATATTGCTGCCGACCAGCGAGTGATAACGCGCGACCGGCAGCGGGTTTGGCAGCCCGGCAAACATCGCCTGGCCGTCGTGTTCAATGCTGGAGGCTTTACCGTGCAGAATTTCACCCGCCTGGCCGACGTATCCGCCGTACGCTTCCACAATCGCCTGATGCCCAAGGCAGATGCCGATAATCGGCAGTTTGCCGCGCATACGGGTCAGCAGCTCAGGCATACAGCCCGCTTCGCTCGGTGCACCCGGGCCAGGAGAGAGCATCAGCACCGGGTTTTGCATGGTTTCCAGGCGCTCAATCAGGGTTTGCGCCGGAACATGATTGCGGTAAATCACCACGTTATGCCCGTTTGCACGCAGCTGGTCTGCCAGGTTGTAAGTAAAGGAGTCGATATTATCGAGCAGCAGAATGTCAGCCATCAGAAAATCTCCTGTGCGTGGTGTGCGGTGGCAATGGCGCGCAATACCGCGCGAGCTTTACTGCGAGTTTCGTCAGCTTCAGACTGCGGAACAGAATCGAGAACAATGCCTGCGCCAGCCTGGACGGTGGCAATGCCATCTTCCACGTAGGCGGAGCGGATGACGATACAGGTGTCCAGATCGCCGTGCGCGGTGAAGTATCCCACGGCACCGCCGTAGCTGCCGCGACGACGGCCTTCGGCTCCGGCAATCAGCTGCATTGCACGGACTTTCGGCGCGCCGCTCAGGGTGCCCATATTCATGCAGGCACGATAGGCGTGCAGCGCGTCGAGGTCATGGCGCAGCTCGCCAACCACACGAGACACCAGGTGCATCACGAAGGAGTAACGGTCGACTTTAGTCAGATCCGCGACATAACGAGTGCCAGGCGTACAAATGCGCGCCAGATCGTTACGGGCCAGGTCGACCAGCATCAGGTGTTCGGATAACTCTTTATGATCCGTACGCATCTCAAGCTCAATGCGGCTGTCGAGATCGCGATCTAAGGAGCCATCAGCACGACGACCGCGCGGTCGTGTACCGGCAATCGGATAAATTTCAATCTGGCGGCTAGGCGCGTCATATTTCAGCGAACTTTCTGGCGACGCCCCGAACAGGGTGAAATCGTTGTCCTGCATAAAGAACATGTACGGGCTTGGGTTGCTCTTCTTCAGCACGTCATACGCGGCCAGCGGAGACGGGCACGGCAGCGAGAAGCGGCGCGATGGCACTACCTGGAAAATCTCACCGGCGCGAATCGCTTTCTGCATCTGACGCACAACGGCACCGAACTGGTCATCTGTCTGGTTCGTTTCACACTGCATATGATCGATACGCTGGACCGGCAGCGCCGTCGGCTCTTCGGTCATCTGCTGCTGAAGCTGTTCGATACGCTGCGCCAGACGCTGTTTTTCCGAAACCGAAGGGGTGAACAGGCTCGCCTGAATGCGGGTGTACTTTTTCTGATGGTCAATCACCATCAGCGTTTCCGCCAGATAGAAGCAGTAATCCGGGCAGCGATTGCCGTGTTCTGTTTCAGGCAGGTCTTCGAAACCGGCCACCAGGTCATAGGCAAACAGCCCGCCGAAGAACATCGCTTCGCGCTCATTCTCAGGCACTTCGACCAGGTTTTGCAGCAGGCGGAAAGCGTCAAACACGGAGAGGGAGCAGAGACGCGCGTCTTCGTCCAGCAGCTGGCTGACCGGCGGGAAATGCAAAATGCGTGTTTCCGGGCGCTGTTCGTTTTCGATACCCGCAGGCAGTGCCGCATCAAGCAGCGGCAGCAGGGCGGCACCGTTCTCAGACAGTGCTTTAATAGTGACGGTGTCACCTAATGCGGTAATGCGCAGTGCGCTATCAACCAGCAGCAGGCTTTTCAGATCGTCTTTACTGTCGATGTCAGCAGACTCGAGCAGCAGGGTGGCCGGGCGTGCACCGCACACCTGGTGGAATAAGGCGGTAGGGTTGTGGCGATACACGGCTTCGCAGGTCAGCAACTCAAGGTGTGTTTTAGCGGTTTGCATATTGTTGTTCTCATTAATTCTGTTCATAAAAAAGCCCGCATCGTGGCGGGCCTGGTATCTGTTTGCAATTTGCAGACGAGTGACACTGCCCGAGGATCAGGAAGTGCGCCACCAACCGTGCAGAGAAAAATGTGCTTTCATTTTCAGATACCTTCTTGAGTGAACTTGCGTACTAGTTAACTAGTTCGATGGCGTATTGTCAACCCCTGATTTCAGAATTTGCGCTTAAGCCGTTATCATAGCCCTCTGTTATACGATAAACCTGTGATGGAAACCGCTTTGAGCGAGACAAAATACGCCGTGATTTATGATTTACACAGCCACACCCAGGCCTCTGATGGCCTGCTGACGCCCGAAGCGCTGGTTCACCGCGCGGTAGAAATGCGTGTAGGTACGCTGGCAATAACCGATCACGACACCACGGACGCCATTCCGGCGGCACGCGCGGAGATTGCCCGCAGCGCGCTGCCCTTGACGCTGGTATCCGGCGTAGAAATCTCCACGGTCTGGGAAAATCACGAAATTCATATTGTCGGCCTGAATATTGATATCGAACACCCGGCCCTGTGTGCGTTCCTCGAAGAGCAGAAAGCGCGCCGCAATCAACGCGCGGAACTGATTGGCGAGCGGCTGGAGAAAGCGCAGATTCCCGGCGCGCTGGAAGGGGCACGACGCCTTGCTAACGGCGGCGCTGTGACGCGCGGCCACTTCGCCCGTTTTCTGGTCGAAGCGGGTAAAGCGAATAACTTTGCCGATGTCTTCAAAAAATATCTGGCACGCGGTAAAACCGGTTACGTTCCGCCACAGTGGTGTACAATAAAACAAGCTATTGATGTCATTCATCATTCTGGCGGCAAGGCGGTGCTGGCCCATCCAGGGCGGTATAACCTTTCGGCTAAGTGGCTGAAAAGACTGCTGGCGTACTTCGCCGAACAGGGTGGAGAAGCGATGGAAGTTTCCCAGTGCCAGCAGGCACCCAATGAGCGTAGTCAGCTGGCGACCTATGCGCGTCAGTATGGTCTGCTTGCGTCGCAAGGCTCTGATTTTCATCAGCCTTGTGCATGGATTGAGCTGGGGCGTAAGCTCTGGTTACCCGCAGGCGTGGAACCCGTCTGGGCACTTTGGGAGCAGCCGCAGCAACATATTGAAGAGAGGGAAGCATGAGTCAATTTTTCTATATTCACCCGGATAACCCGCAGGCGCGCCTGATCAATCAGGCGGTTGAGATCGTTCGCAAGGGCGGTGTGATTGTTTATCCGACCGATTCCGGCTATGCGCTGGGCTGCAAAATCGAAGACAAAGGGGCGATGGAGCGTATTTGCCGCATCCGTCATCTGCCAGACGGGCATAACTTTACCCTGATGTGCCGCGATCTTTCGGAAATTTCGACCTACGCCTACGTGGACAACGTCGCCTTCCGTTTAATCAAAAATAACACGCCGGGCAACTATACTTTCATTCTGAAAGGGACCAAGGAAGTGCCGCGCCGTCTGTTGCAGGAAAAACGCAAAACGATCGGGATGCGCGTGCCGTCGAACCCGATTGCGCAAATGCTGCTTGAGACCCTCGGCGAACCGATGCTGTCGACCTCTCTGATGCTGCCGGGCAGCGATTTCACCGAGTCCGACCCGGAGGAGATCAAAGACCGTCTGGAGAAACAGGTAGACCTGATTATTCACGGTGGCTACCTCGGCCAGCAGCCGACGACGGTCGTTGATTTGACGGAAGATGCACCAGAAGTGATTCGTGAAGGCGTGGGTGACGTAAAGCCTTTCTTGTAAAGGTATAAGCGGCTATACTACGCGGCCATCAAAACAGCGGTAGACCGCTATTTTGACCCTAATTCGACGCCTGTGAAGGCGACACCTGAAGGATGCTCAATGAGCGAAAAATTACAGAAAGTGCTGGCGCGTGCTGGCCACGGTTCACGCCGTGAAATCGAAACGATTATCGAAGCGGGTCGCGTCAGCGTTGACGGCAAAATTGCCAAGCTGGGTGACCGCGTTGAAGTCGTTCCGGGGATGAAGATCCGTCTCGACGGTCATGTGATCTCCGTGAAAGAGTCTGCTGAACAGATTTGCCGCGTGCTGGCTTACTACAAGCCGGAAGGCGAGCTGTGTACACGTAACGACCCGGAAGGCCGCCCAACCGTCTTTGACCGTCTGCCAAAACTGCGCGGTGCGCGCTGGATTGCGGTAGGCCGTCTGGATGTGAACACCTGCGGTCTGCTGCTGTTCACCACCGACGGTGAACTGGCTAACCGCCTGATGCACCCAAGCCGTGAAGTGGAACGTGAATACGCTGTGCGTGTATTCGGCCAGGTTGATGAAAATAAACTGCGTGACCTGTCGCGCGGCGTTCAGCTTGAAGATGGTCCTGCAGCGTTCAAAACCATTAAATTCACCGGTGGTGAAGGGATCAACCAGTGGTATAACGTCACGCTGACGGAAGGTCGTAACCGTGAGGTTCGTCGTCTGTGGGAAGCGGTTGGTGTGCAGGTGAGTCGTCTGATTCGCGTGCGCTACGGTGACATTCTGCTGCCGAAGGGGATTCCGCGCGGTGGTTACACCGAGCTGGATTTGACCCAGACTAACTACCTGCGTGAACTGGTGGAACTGCAGCCAGAAACCACGACCAAAGTGGCGGTTGAAAAAGACCGTCGTCGCGTGAAAGCGAATCAGATTCGTCGCGCGGTGAAACGCCACAGCCAGGTGAGCACCTCTCGCCGCTCTGGCAGCCGTAACAATAACGGCTAAAAATAAACCCGGCGGCTGCCGGGTTTTTCTTTTCTAGTAGTCGATACCAATTTGCGCTTTTATTCCAGCGTCAAACGCATGTTTGACCGGGCGCAGTTCGCTGACCGTATCGGCCAGCTCCAGAATATCCCGATGGCAGCCACGTCCGGTCACAATGACCGTCTGGTGGACAGGGCGATTTTTCAACGCGTCCAGCACCTCTTCCAGGGGCAGATAGTCATACGCCACCATGTAGGTAATCTCATCCAGCAGGACCATATTCAGCGTCGGATCGGCCAGCATCCGTTTTGCGTGTTCCCACACGGCGAGGCAGGCGGCGGTGTCGCTTTCACGGTTTTGCGTGTCCCAGGTAAAACCGGTCGCCATGACCTGAAATTCAACGCCGTGCGGCTCCAGCAGATTACGCTCACCGTTTGGCCATTCGCCTTTGATAAACTGAATCACACCCACTTTCTGACCGTGGCCGACAGCGCGGGTGGCGGTGCCAAAGGCTGCCGTGGTTTTGCCTTTTCCGTTGCCGGTAAACACAATAACAATGCCGCGTTCTTCCTGCGCGGCGGCGACTCGGGCATCGACCTGTTCTTTCAGACGCTGCTGGCGCTGCTGATGGCGTTCTTCACTCATTGCGAAATCCCTGGCTTACGGCCCGGCTGGGCATCAAATGTCATACCGGTTTTACGGCGGCTGTCGTCGCCCATCAGCCAAAGATAGAGCGGCATAATCTCGGCGGGGGTTTTGAGCTTTTGCGGATCTTCCGTGGGGAACGCGCTGGCGCGCATGCCCGTGCGCGTGCCGCCTGGATTAATGCAGTTGACGCGCAGATGGCGGGTCTGATACTCCTCGGCCAGCACCTGCATCATCCCTTCGGTGGCAAACTTAGACGCGGCGTAAGCGCCCCAGTTGGCTCGCCCCTGACGCCCGACGCTGGACGAGGTAAAGATCAGCGATCCGGATTCAGATTTGAGTAATAAAGGAAGCAGCGCCTGGGTGAGGAAAAAGGTGCCGTTAACGTTAACCTGCATCACCTGCTGCCAGATCTGCGGGTCCTGCTCATCCATCGGACGCACTTCTCCGAGCAGACCGGCATTGTGCAGCACACCGTCCAGGCGCGGGTAGTGCGCGGCGATACGCTGTGCAAGCTCCGCGCAGGAGTCCGGCGTACAGGTCAGTAAATCGAGGATATACCAGCGCGGCGTCTCTCCGCTGGCGTCACTAATCTCTTGCGCCACGCGGCGCAGCTTTTCTTCATTCCGACCGAGTAGCACCACCTGCGCGCCGTGGCGGGAGTAGGTGAGTGCCGCTTCACGGCCAATGCCGTCGCTGGCACCGGTCACCAGGATGATGCGGTTTTGCAGTAGATCTTTTTGTGGTTGATAGTGCACGAATACTCCTGTGGCGCATGACGGGCCTGCGGCGCCTGCTTTTCTTTCACTTTTTGGCTTTATGCCCGAAACGGCGGGTGATTTCAATCAGTCTACAGGAGAGAAGGCTTCTGAATTAACAATTTGCAACGATTTCAGCCACAAGAAGACATTCTGGAAAGCGCCTCGCAACGGTATTGTCGTATGCGAGACGCCTGGCAAAGGCTGTTGTACACTGGTCGTGAAAGATTCGTGGTTAAATCAAGGTGGAACACGTGGAATTACTTTCTGAGTACGGTCTGTTTTTGGCCAAAATCGCGACGGTGGTGATCGCTATAGCGGTGATTGCAGTGCTGATCGTGAACCTGACGCAGCGTAAGCGTCAGCGTGGTGAACTGCGCATTACCCGCTTAAGCGAGCAGTATAAGGAGATGCAGGAAGACATGTCGGTGGCGCTGCTGGATGGACATCAGCAGAAACAGTGGCATAAGGCGCAAAAGAAAAAGCTAAAGCTTGAAGCCAAAGCGGCAAAAGTGAAGGCGAAACAGGATCATCAGGAAACAACGAAACCACGGGTCTATGTGCTGGATTTTAAAGGCAGTATGGATGCCCATGAAGTTACTTCACTTCGCGAAGAGGTCACGGCGGTACTGGCGGTCGCAAAACCTCTGGACCAGGTCGTTCTGCGCCTCGAAAGCCCCGGTGGAGTGGTGCATGGCTACGGTCTGGCCGCCTCACAGCTCCAGCGCCTGCGTGAAAAACAGATTCCGCTGACGGTTGCAGTGGATAAAGTCGCAGCCAGCGGTGGCTATATGATGGCCTGTGTGGCCGATAAGATCGTAGCCGCGCCCTTCGCTATTCTCGGCTCGATCGGGGTGGTGGCGCAGATCCCTAACTTTAATCGTTTTCTAAAAAATAAAGAGATCGACATCGAGCTGCACACCGCCGGGCAGTATAAGCGCACCCTGACCTTGCTGGGCGAGAACACGGAAGAGGGCCGACAGAAATTCCGTGAAGATCTCAACGAAACGCATCATCTGTTTAAGGACTTCGTTAAACGGATGCGTCCGTCGCTGGACATCGAGCAGGTAGCGACCGGTGAACACTGGTATGGCCTTCAGGCGCAGGAAAAAGGGCTGGTAGATGAAGTGGGTACCAGCGATGACCTGCTGTTGAGCCTGATGGAGGGCCGTGAGCTAGTGGGCGTACGCTATACTCAACGTAAGAGAATGCTCGACCGCTTCACAAACAGCGCCGCCGAGAGCGCGGACCGCTTGCTGTTGCGTTGGCTACAACGCGGACAAAAACCGCTGCTGTAAACAAAAACGCGAGGCATTTGCCTCGCGTTTCGCGTTAATCGACCAGGTGATATTTCTCTGAGAGCGCATGGGCCAGGTATTTAAACATGTTAAATACCGCCGTGCTCTTAGGGGTGGGTAACCCTTGCTCATCGAGATAGTATTCGCCGCTGAACACCAGCACGCCGTTACGTTGCTCAACGCCGGTGGCTTCGATACCGGCCAGGGTATCTTCGTGTTCACGAATCAGTTTGTTGGCTTCGACAAGCAAAGTCTCACGATCGATAGGTTGGGTATTTTGCTGCATATTCCACTCCTTAAACAGTGGCAATAGTCTACGCCGGACGCGCACCCTGGGCAAATTTTCCCTGTTTTTCGCGGGGCTACGTGCCTGGCGCAAAGCTGGCACGATTTGCTTTTGCATGCTAATAAAGTTGCGTAACAGATTTTATCAGGTAGAGTGTGCGCTTTCGTCATTCTGGCAACAGAATTGCTTGACATTCGACCGAAAGCTCGTCGCATAGTCATTTTGATAAGAGTGAAATGCCCGATAACTCAATCACCTGGACAGGTTCTGCTGTTGTCCGGTAGGAAGAAAGGGGTTGATATCCCCTGGCGTCGTCGCAATATCAACAACGCGTCGCCAGCGGAAGGGAAATCAACATGCGGCGTATTCCTGGAAGAATTAAATTAGGTAAAGGTGAATATGGGTAAAGCTCTCGTCATCGTTGAGTCCCCGGCAAAAGCCAAAACGATCAATAAGTATCTGGGTAATGACTATGTGGTTAAATCCAGTGTTGGTCACATCCGCGATTTGCCGACCAGTGGCTCAGCCAGTAAAAAGAGCGCAGACTCTACCTCCACCAAAGGGGCTAAGAAGCCTAAAAAGGATGAACGTAGCGCGCTCGTCAACCGTATGGGTGTCGATCCCTGGCACGAGTGGGAAGCACAGTACGAAGTGCTGCCCGGCAAAGAGAAAGTCGTTAATGAGCTGAAGCAGCTCGCCGAAAAAGCTGACCACATCTATCTCGCAACCGACCTTGACCGCGAAGGGGAAGCCATTGCATGGCACCTGCGGGAAATCATTGGTGGTGATGAATCACGATACAGCCGTGTCGTGTTTAACGAGATTACAAAGAATGCGATTCGTCAGGCGTTTGAAAAGCCGGGCGAACTGAATATCGATCGTGTAAACGCTCAACAGGCGCGTCGTTTTATGGACCGCGTGGTGGGCTACATGGTTTCGCCACTGCTGTGGAAGAAAATCGCGCGTGGCCTTTCCGCTGGACGTGTTCAGTCCGTAGCGGTGCGTCTGGTCGTCGAGCGTGAGCGCGAAATCAAAGCGTTTGTGCCGGAAGAGTTCTGGGAAATCGACGCGAATGTTGCAACGCCAGGCGGTGATGCACTGCCGCTGCAGGTGACCCACGAAAAAGACAAACCGTTCCGTCCGGTTAATCGCGATCAAACTATGGCGGCGGTTGCGCTGCTGGAAAAAGCCCGTTACCAGGTGCTGGATCGTGAAGACAAACCGACGAGCAGCAAACCGGGCGCGCCTTTCATTACCTCCACGCTCCAGCAGGCGGCCAGTACGCGTCTGGGCTTTGGCGTGAAGAAAACCATGATGATGGCGCAGCGCTTGTATGAAGCGGGTTACATCACTTATATGCGTACCGACTCAACGAACCTGAGCCAGGACGCCGTAAGCATGGTGCGCGACTACATTAGCGATAATTTCGGCAAGAAATACCTGCCGGAAAGCGCTATCCAGTATGCGAGCAAAGAAAACTCTCAGGAAGCGCACGAAGCGATCCGTCCGTCCGATGTGGCTGTCGAATCCGAAGCCCTGAAAGACATGGAAACCGATGCCCAGAAGCTGTATCAGCTGATCTGGCGTCAGTTCGTGGCCTGCCAGATGAACCCGGCGAAATACGACTCTACAACACTGACCGTAGGCGCAGGCGATTTCCGTCTGAAAGCGCGCGGCCGTATCCTGCGCTTTGACGGCTGGACGAAAGTCATGCCAGCACTGCGTAAAGGTGATGAAGATCGTACGCTGCCAGCGGTGAACAAGGGCGATGAGCTTTCGCTGACGGAACTGATCCCGGCCCAGCACTTCACCAAGCCGCCTGCGCGTTTCAGTGAAGCGTCACTGGTGAAAGAGCTGGAAAAACGCGGTATCGGCCGCCCGTCCACCTATGCGTCGATCATCTCGACCATTCAGGATCGTGGCTACGTTCGCGCTGAGAACCGTCGTTTCTACGCTGAAAAAATGGGTGAGATCGTGACAGATCGTCTGGAAGATAACTTCCGCGAGCTGATGAACTACGATTTCACCGCGCAGATGGAAGACCGCCTCGACCAGGTGGCTAACCATCAAGCTGAATGGAAGAAGGTGCTCGACAGCTTCTTCGGCGATTTCACCCAACAACTGGAGAAAGCTGAAAAAGCGCCAGAAGAGGGCGGAATGCAGCCGAACCAGATGGTCCTGACCAGCATCGAATGCCCGACCTGTAGCCGCCAAATGGGTATCCGTACCGCGACTACCGGCGTGTTCCTCGGCTGTTCTGGCTATGCCTTAACGCCGAAAGAGCGCTGCAAAACCACCATCAACCTGGTGCCTGAGAACGAAGTTCTCAACGTGCTGGAAGGTGACGATGCAGAAACCAACGCGCTGCGTGCGAAACGCCGTTGCCAGAAGTGCGGTACGGCGATGGACAGCTACCTGATCGATCCGAAGCGTAAATTGCATGTCTGCGGTAACAACCCGACCTGCGATGGTTACGAAATCGAAGAGGGCGAGTTCCGCATCAAAGGCTATGACGGCCCGATTGTGGAGTGCGAGAAGTGTGGTTCTGAAATGCACCTGAAAATGGGGCGTTTCGGTAAGTACATGGCGTGTACCAACGACGAATGTAAGAACACGCGTAAGATCCTGCGTAACGGCGAAGTGGCTCCTCCTAAGGAAGATCCGGTTCCGTTGCCAGAACTGCCGTGTGAAAAGTCTGACGCATACTTCGTGCTGCGTGACGGTGCTGCGGGCGTGTTCCTCGCCGCCAACACCTTCCCGAAATCGCGTGAAACCCGTGCGCCGCTGGTGGAAGAGCTGTACCGCTTCCGCGACCGTCTGCCAGAGAAACTGCGTTATCTGGCCGATGCGCCGCAGCAGGATCCGGAAGGCAATAAGACCGTTGTCCGCTTTAGCCGTAAAACGAAGCAGCAGTACGTCGCTGCCGAGAAAGAGGGTAAAGCGACCGGCTGGTCTGCATTCTTCGTGGATGGTAAATGGGTTGAAGGTAAGAAATAATCTTTTCTTCCTGTGACTTACCTGAAAGGGCCGGACTTCCGGCCCTTTTTTATTGGTCGTTATTATTTTTTGTTCCGTACTATACACTCGGGCTATAAATGATATAGTGGTTATAGTTAACCCCTTTCTTATTATTAAATCGTCTTAAGCGATTATCCCTGTGCGCTAAATCGGATGGTCAGGCATGAAACTACAACAGCTTCGTTATATCGTTGAGGTGGTCAACCACAACCTTAACGTCTCTTCGACCGCAGAAGGTCTTTATACGTCTCAGCCCGGCATCAGTAAGCAGGTGCGTATGCTGGAAGATGAACTGGGTATTCAGATTTTTGCCCGCAGCGGTAAGCATCTGACGCAGGTCACTCCGGCCGGTCAGGAGATTATTCGTATCGCCCGCGAAGTGTTGTCGAAGGTTGATGCAATTAAATCCGTTGCCGGTGAACACACCTGGCCCGATAAAGGCTCGCTTTATATCGCCACCACCCATACGCAGGCACGTTACGCGCTGCCAGGGGTGATTAAGGGCTTTATCGAGCGTTACCCGCGCGTCTCGCTGCATATGCATCAGGGCTCGCCTACGCAAATCGCGGAAGCGGTCTCAAAAGGTAATGCCGACTTTGCTATTGCAACCGAAGCGCTGCACCTCTATGACGATCTGGTGATGTTGCCTTGCTACCACTGGAATCGTTCGATTGTGGTGACGCCGGAACATCCGCTGGCAGGAAAGGGATCGGTCACTATTGAAGAGCTGGCACAGTACCCGCTGGTGACTTACACCTTCGGCTTTACCGGACGTTCTGAGCTCGACACCGCGTTTAATCGTGCAGGGCTGACGCCGCGCATCGTCTTCACCGCCACCGACGCCGATGTTATCAAGACTTATGTGCGTCTGGGATTAGGCGTGGGGGTGATTGCGAGTATGGCCGTAGACCCGGTCTCTGACCCGGATCTGGTACGCCTTGACGCCCATGATGTCTTTAGCCACAGCACCACCAAAATCGGTTTCCGCCGCAGCACCTTCCTGCGCAGCTATATGTATGATTTCATTCAACGCTTCGCGCCACACTTAACCCGTGATGTGGTGGATACCGCGGTAGCGTTACGGTCGAATGAAGATATTGAAGCGATGTTCCAGGACATTAAGCTTCCGGAAAAATAATCACACCCGGTATCTTTCCTTCCGGAAAGATACCGAAATAATGTCTTAAAGCTAAATTAGAATTATCATCATCCCCATTCTCTGCCGCATATAACCGCATAAACGTTATAAGTTTAGGGTTAAACTGTCGCAAATTTGCGACAAAAGTAGAAAGTAAATTCCCGCTACGCAAATTCCTCGTTTCAATTATTTATTTCTGGTCAAAAGATTAATTAATTCCCTGGAAACGATCGTAAATTCACTGGCTTTTCGACTAAAGTTTCTTTAGGATTTATCTCAACTCATGATTACTTGTACCGATTGTTTGGTATCGAAATGATAAGCGAAGTCGATTGTATGAGGTTAGCAATGCCGTCAGGAAGTGTAGATCCGCAAAGGGACCCAGCGCTTAAGCGTAAAGCCTGGCTGGCGGTATTTCTTGGCTCCGCCCTGTTCTGGGTGGTGGTAGCGTTACTGGTCTGGAAATATTGGGGATAGCGATGGCAGTTCACATGCGTACTGAACCGGTTAAAAAGATGTGTCAGCCAGGTGACAACGGCCATAAAGCACGTAAAGAGCCTGTAACGGTCGTTCCGGCATCCTGGAAGCTCTCCGCACAGCAGCAAGCCTTTATTGATACGTTCGCAGAAGACGAACCCAAAAAACAATAATTGATAATACGGTTAGCCTGCGAATATCAGGTGAGAACCGAGTACTTTTGTACTCTTTAATAAATACACATCAGCAATAAAGAACGGGGAGTACCCCAAGTTACCACAGAAATATAAAGCCTGGTGTCAGATGATGAATACCCTACAAAACATGAAATACTGGTCCTGGATGGGGGCTTTTACCGTATCCGTCCTGTTCTGGGCGCAGCTAATCTGGCTGGCCTTAAACTAAATAGTAAAACCTCGCTCCGGCGAGGTTTTTTGTTTTCATCTCTCTTCATCGATAATCCCGATTTATCAATTCGGGTTGTTATCAAAACGTTACGACATCTTTGTGTTATCTTTAATTACAGCCCCGATGATTGTCGGGGTATCCCTGTCATTAAGGAGGAGCTTATGTCGTTAACCCTACGCGAAGCCAGTAAGGACACGTTGCAAGCCGAGAATAAGACCTATCACTACTACAGCTTGCCGCTGGCCGCCAGGACACTTGGGGACATCGCGCGCTTACCCAAGTCACTGAAAGTTTTACTGGAAAATCTCTTACGCTGGCAGGATGACGAGTCTGTCACTGCCGATGATATCCACGCGCTGGCGGGGTGGCTGAAAAACGCCCACGCCGACCGTGAAATCGCCTATCGTCCGGCGAGGGTATTGATGCAGGACTTCACCGGCGTACCGGCAGTGGTGGATCTGGCGGCGATGCGCGAAGCCGTTAAACGTCTCGGCGGCGATACCGCCAAAGTGAACCCGCTTTCTCCCGTCGATCTGGTGATTGACCACTCCGTCACCGTTGACCATTTTGGCGATGACTACGCTTTCGAAGAGAACGTGCGTCTGGAGATGGAGCGCAACCACGAACGCTATGTATTTTTGAAATGGGGCCAGCAGGCCTTTAGCCGTTTCAGCGTCGTACCGCCCGGCACCGGGATTTGCCATCAGGTGAACCTGGAATATCTGGGTAAAGCGGTGTGGAGTGAGCTGCAGGACAAAGAGTGGATCGCTTATCCCGATACGCTGGTCGGGACCGACTCGCACACCACGATGATCAACGGACTTGGGGTTCTGGGGTGGGGTGTCGGCGGCATTGAAGCCGAAGCCGCGATGCTTGGACAGCCCGTCTCGATGCTGATCCCGGATGTGGTGGGCTTTAAGCTGCTGGGCAAGTTGCGCGAAGGGATTACCGCCACAGACCTGGTGCTGACCGTCACCCAGATGCTGCGTAAACATGGCGTGGTCGGCAAGTTTGTTGAATTCTACGGCGACGGTCTGGACTCTCTACCGCTGGCCGATCGTGCGACCATCGCCAACATGGCACCTGAATACGGCGCGACGTGCGGCTTCTTCCCAATCGATGGCGTGACGCTGGAATATATGCGCCTGAGCGGGCGTAGCGACGAGCAGGTGGCGCTGGTCGAGGCCTATGCCAAAGCACAGGGGATGTGGCGCAATACGGGCGATGAGCCGGTCTTCACCAGCACGCTTGAACTGGACATGAATGAAGTCGAGGCGAGCCTTGCTGGGCCAAAACGCCCGCAGGATCGCGTCGCGCTGCAAAACGTGCCGAAAGCCTTTGCCGCCAGTAACGAGCTGGAACTTAATAACGCGCAAAAAGACCGTCACCCGGTCGATTATGTTATGAACGGGCATCAGTATCAGCTGCCTGACGGTGCAGTGGTCATTGCGGCCATTACCTCCTGTACCAATACCTCCAACCCGAGCGTGCTGATGGCGGCGGGTCTGCTGGCGAAAAAAGCAGTAACGATTGGGCTTAAACGTCAGCCGTGGGTCAAAGCGTCGTTAGCGCCGGGGTCGAAAGTAGTTTCGGACTATCTGGCGAAAGCCAAACTGACGCCATACCTCGACGAGCTGGGCTTTAACCTGGTGGGATATGGATGCACGACCTGTATCGGTAACTCAGGACCGCTACCGGACCCCATCGAGCAGGCGATCAAGCAGGGCGATCTCACGGTGGGTGCCGTGCTTTCGGGTAATCGTAACTTTGAAGGCCGTATTCATCCTTTGGTGAAAACCAACTGGCTGGCCTCTCCGCCGCTGGTGGTCGCCTACGCTCTGGCAGGCAACATGAACATTAATCTGGCCAGCGATCCTCTCGGCCACGATCGGAAAGGCGAGCCAGTGTATCTGAAAGATATCTGGCCGTCGGCGCAAGAAATTGCCCGCGCCGTGGAGCAGGTTTCCACCGAGATGTTCCGCAAGGAGTATGCCGAGGTGTTTGAAGGTACGCCGGAGTGGAAAACCATCGAAGTGGAACGGTCTGACACCTACGGCTGGCAGAGTGATTCCACCTATATCCGACTGTCGCCATTCTTCGATGACATGGAAGCCCAGCCGAAACCGCTGGTCGACATCCAGGGCGCGCGCATTCTGGCGATGCTGGGGGACTCCGTCACCACCGACCACATCTCTCCGGCGGGCAGTATTAAACCCGACAGCCCGGCAGGGCGTTACCTGCAGGGGCGTGGCGTTGAGCGTCGCGACTTTAACTCCTACGGCTCCCGTCGCGGCAACCACGAAGTGATGATGCGCGGTACGTTCGCCAACATCCGTATCCGCAACGAAATGGTGCCGGGTGTTGAGGGCGGAATGACGCGCCATCTTCCTGGTAGCGAAGTTGTGTCGATCTACGATGCAGCGATGAAATATCAGAAGGAAGGCACGCCGCTGGCGGTCATTGCCGGTAAAGAGTATGGCTCTGGCTCAAGCCGTGACTGGGCAGCGAAAGGGCCGCGTCTGCTGGGCGTGCGGGTGGTGATTTCGGAATCCTTCGAACGTATTCACCGCTCGAATCTGATTGGGATGGGGATCCTGCCACTGGAGTTCCCGCAGGGCGTGACGCGTAAAACGCTGGGATTAACGGGGGAAGAGCGGATTGATGTTCGCGATCTGCAGAACCTGAAACCGGGGGCGACCGTTCCGGTACAGCTCACACGCGCGGACGGTAAAACCGAAGTGCTCGATTGCCGCTGTCGTATCGACACGGCGACGGAACTGACCTACTACCAGAATGACGGCATTCTGCACTATGTGATTCGTAATATGCTGAACTAACGGCACTGGCCCGGCGTAAGCCGGGCCAGATTTTTTACTCGCTGAGAAGATGACCCATCTTCGCGGCTTTGGTATCGAGGTAATGCGCATTTTTCGGGTTACGGCCCACAATCAGCGGCACTCGTTCCACGATATTGATCCCGGCTTCGGTAAGGATCTCCACTTTGCGCGGGTTGTTCGTCAGCAGACGCACTTCATCCACGCCCAGCAGTTTGAACATATCCGCACACAGGGTGAAATCGCGTTCATCAGCGGCAAAGCCGAGCTGATGGTTGGCTTCGACGGTATCGTAGCCCTGATCCTGTAGCGCATAGGCGCGGATTTTATTCAGCAGACCAATGTTACGACCTTCCTGGCGATGGTAGAGCAGCACGCCACGGCCTTCTTCGGCGATATGAGAAAGCGCCGCTTCGAGCTGGAAACCGCAATCACAGCGCAGGCTGAACAAGGCATCACCCGTCAGACACTCGGAATGGACACGAGCCAGTACCGGTGTTTGCCCTGAAATGTCGCCAAACACCAGTGCGACGTGGTCCTGTCCGGTTGCCAATTCTTCAAAACCCACCATCAGGAAATCGCCCCATGGGGTTGGCAGATTGGCTTCTGCCACGCGTTTAAGCTGCATGTGATTCTCCAGAGTATGCTGACACGTTTCGTGTCAGTCGCCCTTCGGCTTTAGTATCTCGCTATTTTGCCACAAGCCGACGGCGTTCACCTAGCTGAGGGCATACTATACGGACGTTAAACGCACAATCCGACATTTTCACGAATTGCGATAAATTCAGTTATGATTGTTGAGCTTAGCGAAAAAGGAGAGAACATGCTTTCAATTGCCCGCCGCACGGCTGCCGGTGCCGCCATTTTACTCATTATGCCCGTCGCGGTATGGATTTCGGGCTGGGCCTGGCAACCGGGACATAACAGCGCGTGGCTGAAAGCGCTGTACTGGCTGACGGAAACCGTTACCCAGCCGTGGGGGATCATTACCCACGGGATCCTCTGTGCGTGGTTTTTATGGTGCCTGCGTTTTCGGCTGCGTCCGGCGATCATGCTGTTTGTCATTCTGGGTGGGGCAATCGTCGTTGGCCAGGGGATTAAGTCCTGGGTCAAAGATCACGTCCAGGAGCCGCGCCCCTTTGTGGTCTGGCTTGAAAAAACGCATCATATTCCGGTAGATACCTTCTACAATTTAAAGCGTAAAGAGCGCGGGCATCTGGTGAAAGATCAGCTGGCTGAAGCGCAGGAAATTCCGAAATTTTTACGCAAACACTGGCAAAAAGAGACCGGTTTCGCGTTCCCATCCGGGCATACCATGTTTGCGGCCAGCTGGGCGCTGTTAGCCGTCGGTTTACTCTGGCCGCGTCGTCGTACCGTGACCATTGCGATTTTACTGGTCTGGGCGACGGGCGTAATGGGCAGCCGTCTGCTGCTGGGGATGCACTGGCCGCGGGATCTGGTGGTGGCAACGCTTATCTCATGGCTGCTGGTGACGTTCGCGACCTGGCTTGCGCAACGGCTCTGTGGACCACTGACGCCACCGCCGGAAGAGAACAAAGAGATCGCGCAAAGAGAGCATGAAGAGGGCTGATGGTTGAAATTCGCCGTTTAGCCCACAAATCATCATGGACCCTATCACTTTTTCCGTTTCGCGCTTGCGGCTAAAATGGTAGTTTATAAGGCTGATTGCGGCGAGTTGAACAGACTTTATTCGCTTAAACCACATAACGGGACGTCATGTGAAATATCTACTCATATTCTTACTGGTGTTAGCGATTTTTGTTATTTCGGTCACGCTGGGTGCGCAAAACGATCAACTGGTGACATTCAACTACCTGCTGGCGCAGGGCGAGTATCGCGTATCGAGCTTGCTTGCTGTTTTATTCGCCGCGGGGTTTATCATCGGCTGGCTGGTTTGTGGCCTGTTCTGGCTGAAAGTTCGTGTTTCTCTGGCGCGCGCCGAACGTAAAATCAAACGTCTTGAAAATCAAATTGCGCCTGTGAGCGACGTGCCGGTAAATACTGGTGTGCCGGTCGTGAAGGAATAAACGAATATGCTGGAGTTGTTGTTTCTGCTTTTGCCTGTAGCCGCAGCCTATGGCTGGTATATGGGCCGCAGAAGTGCGCAACAAAATAAGCAGGACGAGGCAAACCGGCTTTCCCGTGACTATGTGGCGGGGGTTAACTTCCTTCTGAGCAACCAACAGGATAAAGCGGTAGACCTGTTCCTCGACATGTTAAAAGAGGATACCGGTACCGTTGAGGCGCATCTCACCCTCGGAAACCTGTTCCGCTCGCGTGGCGAGGTCGATCGCGCCATTCGCATCCACCAGACATTGATGGAAAGCGCTTCTCTCACCTACGATCAACGTCTGCTGGCAGTCCAACAGCTGGGCCGTGATTACATGGCCGCCGGCCTTTACGATCGCGCTGAAGACATGTTCAGTCAGCTGGTGGATGAAACCGATTTTCGCATCAGCGCTTTACAGCAACTCCTGCAAATTTATCAGGCAACCAGCGACTGGCAAAAGGCCATCGATACCGCAGAACGTCTGGTGAAGCTCGGGAAAGACAACCAGCGCGTTGAAATCGCCCATTTCTACTGTGAGCTGGCCTTACAGCAGATGGGTAGCGATGATATGGACAAAGCCATGTCGCTGCTGAAAAAGGGCGCATCTGCCGATCGTAACAGCGCACGTATCTCCATTATGATGGGGCGGGTGTTCATGGCGAAAGGCGAGTTTGGCAAAGCCGTCGAATGCCTTTTGCGGGTGATCGATCAGGATAAAGAGCTGGTCAGTGAAACCCTGGAAATGCTGCAAACCTGTTATCAGCAGCTTGGGCGTCCGGATGAGTGGGTGAGCTTCTTACGTCGCTGCGTCGAAGAGAACACCGGTGCGACGGCGGAGCTGATGCTGGCGGATGTCGTGGAGCAGCACGAAGGCAACGATACCGCCCAGGTCTATATCACCCGTCAGCTGCAGCGTCACCCGACCATGCGCGTCTTCCACAAGCTGATGGACTACCATCTGAACGATGCAGAAGAAGGGCGCGCGAAAGAGAGCCTGATGGTGCTGCGTGACATGGTTGGCGAACAGGTGCGCAGCAAGCCGCGCTATCGCTGCTCAAAATGCGGATTTACCGCCTACACGCTCTACTGGCATTGCCCTTCTTGCCGTGCCTGGTCAACCATTAAGCCGATACGCGGTCTGGACGGGCAGTAATTTTTTAAAACACTGCATGTTAGTTACAACATACTCTTTACGTTTTATGACCTGTTTAACTCCGTGCGGTCTGCCGTCATGCAGGACGGTAAATCGATTCTGTCAATTTCTGACGCCGACAGGTAGAATGCTCGCCGTTTATCTATCCCGCGCCGCTGCGGCGCCCATAGACGAAAAGGGCTGGTCATGACGTCTGTTGCATCCTCTTCTTCCCGCGTAGTTACCGAATCTCCTGTTGTTGTTGCACTCGACTATAACAATCGCGACAGCGCACTCGCGTTTGTCGATCGCATCGACCCACGCGACTGCCGTCTGAAAGTCGGCAAAGAGATGTTCACCCTGTTTGGACCGCAAATCGTGCGCGACCTGCAACAGCGTGGCTTCGAGGTATTTCTCGACCTGAAATTCCATGACATCCCAAACACCACTGCCCACGCGGTAGCAGCTGCGGCTGAACTGGGCGTCTGGATGGTGAACGTGCATGCATCAGGCGGGGCGCGAATGATGACCGCCGCTCGCGAAGCGCTGGTGCCGTTTGGCAAAGACGCACCGCTGCTGATTGCCGTTACCGTACTCACCAGTATGGAAGCGAGTGATTTACGGGATCTTGGCGTGACGTTGTCACCGGCTGAGCACGCTGAACGCCTGGCGCGCCTGGCGCAAAATTGCGGGCTGGATGGCGTGGTCTGTTCCGCTCAGGAAGCCGTGCGTTTCAAAGCTGAACTGGGACAGGCATTCAAACTGGTTACTCCGGGCATTCGTCCTCAGGGCAGTGATGCGGGCGATCAGCGCCGTATCATGACGCCAGAGCAGGCGCTGGCGGCAGGCGTTGACTATATGGTGATTGGTCGTCCGGTCACGCAATCTGCCGATCCGGCGCTAACCTTAAAAGCAATTAATGCATCTCTGGGTAAGGGGGCGTAATGAGCGATTCTAACAGTCGTCTGGTCTATTCGACGGACAGTGGCCGTATCGATGAGCCAAAAGTGGCCGTGCAGCGTCCGAAGGGCGATGGCATTGTGCGCATCCAGCGTCAGACCAGTGGTCGTAAGGGCAAAGGCGTCTGCCTGATCACCGGCATTGACGAGGATGACGCAGCGCTGGCAAAACTGGCCGCAGAGCTGAAAAAGCGATGCGGATGCGGGGGCGCGGTCAAAGACGGCGTAATCGAAATTCAGGGCGACAACCGCGAGTTAATTAAGACACTGCTCGAAGCCAAAGGGATGAAAGTCAAACTGGCAGGGGGCTAAAATAATAAGCCACGGTATTTACCGTGGCTTTTTTCTTGGTGCGTAAGTCAGAAAATTGCGTTCTGAATTAATCAAATCAAACAGTGGCTATTTAATATATCTTATTTACCGACCTGATGGCCGATAACACCACCTACGGCGGCACCACCTAATGTACCCAGCGTGCTACCATCGGTTAAGACTGCACCACCGAGAGCACCGGCACCTGCCCCGATCGCGGTGTTACGGTCACGTTTAGACCAGTTAGAACATGCGCTCAGAGACATTGCGAGGGTTACTGCCAAAACAGCTGCGGCTAATTTTTTGCTGGTTAAATTCATCATACTTTCTCCTGAATTATTGATTCACGGAAATAAGCTATCTGTAAGTATAGTCAAATGAATACTTCAGCGTCATATTCCATGAAACCTGGTCGCGCAGGTGTTACACAATCACGCAGGTGATAGTCACTTCCTGTTATATCGCTAATAGTAATTTTAAGTTTTTGGTATCGAAACGACAGGTAAATAATCTTAAAGGGATGTTCAGAATTATCTCAGATGCCAGAATAGGCTATGCGCCCGCAAAGACGGGCGCAGGAGAGGGTCAGCCAGAGTGTTTGACGATATCGACGGTCAAGCCGTCGCGCTGCAGTTGCTCGCGGTGCGCATCGCTCAGACGTTCATCGGTAATGACACGGCTAAAGCGGGAGATCGGCCCCATCATATAGGGATGCACCGCGCCAAATTTCGAGCTGTCTGTCAGCACAATGGCTTCACAGCCTTTTTCCAGAACCGCGTTTACCACATCGGAACGCATCATATCGCGGCCGGTAAAGCCGGTTTCCGGCTGCCAGCCGTCAATCCCGATAAAGGCCTTGCTGAAGTGAACCTGCTGAACATACTGACGCGTCAGCGGCCCGACCATGCTTTCGCTTTTTTTCTGGTAGATACCGCCCAGCAGAATCACCTCGCATCGCGTCTCTTTCAGCAGATGGGCGATATAGCTGCTCACGGTAATGATCGTGATGTCTTTCTGCTCCGCGAGTGTACGGGCCAGCAGGGCGTTGCTGCTGCCGTTCTCGATAAACACGGTTTCACCGTTGTTGACCAGCGAGGCGGCAAACTCCGCCAGTTCACGCTTTAGCGCGAAATTGGTCATCATGCGCGTTTCAACGTCTTCACTGTCCAGCGGTACGGCGTAACCGTGAGCACGGCGCAGATAACTCTGTTTTTCAAGCAGATTCAGATCCTGACGAATAGTGACCTCTGAAACGCCGGTCGTTTTGGCCAGCTCGACGACACTCACGCGTCCTTTGTCGATCACCATCTGCAGAATGATTTGTTGTCGGGAATTCATAGCATCCATATAAACGCGGCGAGCGCCGCGGGTTGAAAGTACGACAAAACGAAAAAGGGGTAAAGGTTACACTTCCCAGGGGGCTTTAGACGGGTCGGGATCGGGCGAATGGCCCATACCGTTCTGCGCCAGTAATTCAGATTTCAGGATCTCAAGATTACGGATCGCGGAGTGGTAATCGCCAGCGACCAGAATATCCAGCACCGTATCAATACGTTGTGCCACTCTCTGCGCGTCAACTTCAGACATCATCTCACCCTCAGAACGAAAAGTTAATAATTTCAATGATGCAGAAATTGCTTCCAAAAGAGAAGGGAAAAAATGCACTAACCAAATTACATAAATGAAAGTGATAAATTTATCCCTCCGCATACAGACGAGTTGGGTGGTGGATTAGTCTAAAACTGCGCGCAAGGCGCTTTTTTATATGAGGAATTAGACTATGACAGTCATCAACCAAGCAACCTGCAAACTGTTCACCGATCCTGAACGTTTTACCCAACTCGCTGGCTATTACGAGGAGGAGCGGCGCACCGTATGGATGCTGCTACGCGCCCAGCCGCGTCCTTGCTTTAATCACGCATTAATTGAGGAGATCATGAATATGTCCTGGCTGGTGCGGCAATCCGGTTTTGCCGTCGATTTCTGGGTTACCGGATCACTGGTTCCGGATATGTACAACACGGGAGGGGATTTACGCTTCTTTGTGGAGTGCATTCAAAACGGACGCCGCGAAGCGTTACGCGCCTACGCTCGCGCCTGCGTCGATTGCGTTCACGCGGCGTCGCGCGGGTTTGATACAGGCGCCATCACGCTGGCGATGGTGGAGGGCAGCGCGCTCGGCGGGGGATTTGAGGCCGCGCTGGCACACCATTTTGTGCTGGCGCAGCGCGATGCGCGGCTGGGCTTTCCGGAAATTGCTTTTAACCTATTCCCCGGCATGGGCGGATATTCGCTGGTCGCCCGCCGCGCAGGCATGAAGCTGGCCGAGGAGCTGATCTACCGAGGCGAGTCGCACACGGCGGAGTGGCACGAGCAATTTGGTCTGGTGGATGTGTTGTTTGAGCCGGGGCAGGGATACGTATCGACACGCACGTTCATCGATACCTTACAGCCGAAGCTGAACGGCGTTCGGGCAATGCTTCGCGCCCGTCAGCGTGTACTGCGGCTGCCACGCAGTGAGTTAATGGATATCACTGAGGACTGGGTGGATGCGGCGTTCTGCCTGGAGTCGAAAGACATTGCTTATATGGAACGTCTGGTGATGCTGCAAAACCGTCATAATGCGGCGGGCATGCGCAAAGCCAGTTAACGCATTTTCTTCGCCTGATAACGCTTGAGCCAGCGCTCGAATGCGGCAGCGGGCATCGGCTTAGCAAACAGAAAACCCTGCCGTTCGTTGACGCCGTTCTTGGTCAGAAAGGCGTCTTCTTTCGCGCTCTCCACACCTTCGGCGATGACCTGTAAATTCAGCGCCTGAGCCACGGCCACAATGGCGCGCACCAGCGACTGTGAAATCGACTGCTTATGGATATCGCGCACAAACACCTGGTCGAGCTTAATGGCGTCAATCGGGAAGCGGGCCAGCTGGGACAGGGAGGAATACCCGGTGCCAAAGTCATCAAGGTGAATTTGTGCCCCCAACTGACTGAACTGTTGGATCACCGACAGCGCCAGCTCCTCGTTTTCAATCAGGCAGCTTTCCGTCAGTTCCACATCAATCGGGCAGTATTCGAAATGAAGATCTTTCAGCGCCTGCTTGAGATCGCTGAAGATCGTCTGGTCCGCGAGCTGTCGCGCAGAGACGTTCACCGCCACCCGCAGGTTGATGCCTTTATCACGCCATTTCGCGACCTGACGCACCACGTCGAGCATGACCCAGCGCCCGAGGGGGACAATCAGCCCCGACTCTTCGGCGTAGGAGATAAACTCCAGCGGCGGGATCAGCCCGCGCTCTGGCGACTGCCAGCGCACCAGCGCCTCAAGGCTGCGCACTTCGCCGCGCCAGGTTATTTTCGGCTGGTAGTGAATCAGCAGCTGATCGTTATCCAGCGCTTTGCGCAGGTTCGTATCCAGCCACAGGTATTCGAATACCCGCTGGTTCATTTCTGGCGAGAAGACGCAGAACTTGCCGCGTCCGCTCTCTTTGGCCGTGTACATCGCCGTATCGGCGTTGCGAATAATGCTTTCGCGATCGGTGCCGTGCTGCGGCGCCAGGGAGATCCCCAGCGAACAGCCGGTGTAGATTTCGATAAGACCGATGCGGAAGGGCTGGCGCAGACGCGTCAGGATGCGCGAAGCCATCGCCTCAAGGGTGCTTTGTGAGGTGTTGGTCGCCAGCACGATAAACTCATCGCCGCCGAGACGCGCCAGCACCTGGCCCTCTTCCAGACAGCTTAAAATCGCAAGGGCGACCGCCTGCAGCAGCTGATCGCCAAACATATGCCCGTAGGCATCGTTCACTTTTTTAAAGTTATCGAGATCGAGATACACCACGCCGACCTGAGCCTCGCCGCGCGTATCGATCGCGTCGCTGATCAGCTCATGAATGGCGTTGCGGTTGGGGAGGCCGGTAATGGTGTCGGTATTGGCCAGCACGCGCAGACGCTCCTGCGCGCGGCGTTCTTCAGTGATATCCGTGCCGGAACAGATAAGAAAAATTTCATTTTTCCCGCTGCCGCTGTGGACGAATTTGTTTCTGAACAGAAACAATCGTTGGCCTTTTCGGGTCTTGATCCAGCGCTCGACTTCGTAAGAACTGCCGTTACGGAAAAAACCGGAAATATTTCGTTTAGATGCTGCCGCTTCGCTGCGGCTCATGAACAGCTTAAAGACGTTTTGCCCGATCACTTCCTGCTCTTTCATGCCGGTATATTCTTCGCTCAGACGATTAAAGCGCTGAATATTGCCCTGCTGATCGAGGATCACAATTACCGAGTTAGCTTCAGAAACCACCTGTTCGGCAAAGGATAACCCCTGTACCAGGTCGCGAGCGACGGAAGGGGTGTCGTTCCAGGCAGAGGCCGTACCTGCCCACTCTTTTTTGTTGATTTTGCGCCCCACCAGATGGACGGGAACATCGGAGCCGTACAGGGAAAGGGTCAGGGTGATGCTGGAGGTAATAACGGTGAGCTGACGAATCAGTTCTGCTTGATCATCGCTTAAGGCGATGACCTGGGTCGTGTCCGAGTTTTCACTGGCGGCGAGATGGAGAGCATTACTGTCCGCTGTAAGACGCCACCAGGGGCTGTGTGTGCCCATGTAACGAAACAGCAAATTATGCTCCAGATCGTCAATCATGTTTTCTCCCGGACCTGCTCAATGGCGCAAAATTATGCATTTGCATTCGACTTTTCCGTAGTGACACAGCGGCATAACCGAGCTGAACTTATTGTTTTTCCCTACATTCTTATATTAAAACGAGAAGTGATAAAAAGGATACACGTGGATAAAAATTCCCGTAACCAAAGATGACGGTCTTCTTTTACTGTAGATAATTGTGATTGTTTTTGTGGGCTTCGAGAGGAATATATTAAGAAAAAGTGATGAATACACGATTTAGCAAGGGAAGAAAAATGTCGGCGTTCCCAAAAAGAAACCGCCGACATATTTAAGGCTTATCAGGCAACAGGGCGCGCGATAATACTGCGGGTTTCCATGCGCACTTCAGCAATATTGACATCAATCACATCGGTGACTTTGTAAACTGTCTCACCTTTGATCTGCACCGCGCCATTTTCCTGGCTGCAGGTCAGTTCATCGCGAACCGCATGCAGGAACGGGGCAGGGATAAAGGCAACGGCGCCATTGTCCACCAGACGCACGCGCATACCGCCGCGGCTAACGTCAATGATCTCTGCCGCAAAACGGGTCTCCGTTCCGGCTTTATCATTCAGGAAGCGTGCGTACAGCCAGTCACCGACATCGCGTTCAGCCATGCGGTTCAGGCGGCGTCGCTCTGCCATCTGGATGGTTGTCTCATCCTGTGGACGGGCGATGGTTTCACCCTTGATGATCGCTTTCAGCAGACGGTGGTTCACCATGTCGCCGTATTTACGAATCGGTGAGGTCCAGGTCGCGTAAGCGTCGAGACCGAGGCCAAAGTGCGGGCCAGGTTCGGTGCTGATTTCGGCGAAGGACTGGAAGCGACGGATGCGGCTGTCAAGGAAACCAGACGGCTGCGCGTCCAGTTCACGGCGCAGTTTGCAGAAGCCATTCAGCGTCAGCACTTCCTGCGGATCGACGTATACGTCATGCGTTTTCAGCAGGGCAGCCAGCGCTTCGGTGTTCGCCGGATCAAAACCGGTATGAACGTTGTAAATGCCAAAGCCTAATTTGTCGCGCAGCACACGGGCGGCACAAATGTTGGCGGCAATCATCGACTCTTCAACGATGCGGTTAGCGATACGACGCGGTTCAGCAACGATATCCAGCACTTCGCCTTTTTCGCCCAGTACAAAGCGGTAATCCGGACGATCTTTAAACACCAGCGCATGGGTTTTACGCCATTCGCCACGGCTCAGGCAGAGGCGCTGCAGCAGGGTAATTTGCTGAGCAATCGCTTCGCTTTCCGGCTTCCAGCTGCCGGTGTTCTCCAGCCAGTCGGAGACATCGTCATACGCCAGCTTCGCTTTGGATTCGATGGTCGCGGCGAAGAATTCGATATCGTCTTCAATCGTGCCGTCTGCGGCAACGGTCATGCGACAGGCGAGTACCGGACGGACTTCATTCGGACGTAGAGAGCAGAGATCGTCGGAGAGTTCACGCGGCAGCATCGGGATATTGAAGCCCGGCAGATAGTTCGTGAACGCGCGAATTTTCGCTGAGTCGTCCAGCTTGCTGCCTTCAGCAATCCAGGCGGTCGGATCGGCAATCGCGACGGTCAGGTGCAGTTTGTCGTCACTGCCTTCTTCGATATACAGCGCATCATCCATGTCCTGGGTGCTGGCGCTGTCGATAGTGACAAAGTTCAGGGCGGTCAGATCGCGACGCGCCAGGCCTTCATCCATCATCTCGGTCGCAACGCCGTTTGGCGCCTCTTTTTCCAGATTATGACGGGCAAGCGTTACCCACCACGGCACGAAATGATCGTCGCTGTAGGTAATAAAATGAGTCAGTTCTGCGTAGAAACCGCGATCGCCTTTCAGCGGATGGCGACGCATCTGGGCAACGGCCCAGTCACCTTCTTTAAAATCGTGTTCAACGCCGCGTTCTGCGCGGCAAGGGATAGCATCTTTGAGCAGCGGATGGTCCGGCACAATAGACAGACGATCGTCTTTGCGATGCACTTTACCGACAAAACGGGTCAGGAAAGGTTCGATCAATTCTTCTGGCTCGGCGGATTCACGATCTTTTTCGGTGTGAATCACTGCCGTCACACGATCGCCGTGCATCACTTTTTTCATCTGCGGAGGCGGGATGAAATAGCTTTTCTGTGCATCGACTTCCAGGAAGCCAAAGCCCTTTTCCGTGGCTTTTACCACCCCTTCAGCGCGTGGCGTCTGGGAATGCAGTTGCTGTTTAAGCTGCGCTAGCAGCGGGTTGTCCTGAAGCATAGTGTTCTATTTTCGTGGCCATTGAGCGGCTGACAGTTTTACGCGAATCTCACTGCTACAGCAAGCGCATTTAGGGATTGTGCAGGGTTATTGGCCCTTGCTTAGGGCGATTTTCAGGCGGTTAATCCAGCCCAAAAAAGCACTCCAGGTCAGTAAATGGATGGCGTCGACGGCGGGAATACCCTCTTCAATAAGAGGGGAAAATTGCGCGGCGCTAAAGCGATCGGGAGAGCGGCTCAACAGTTCGGTCGCGGCAAGCACAGACGCCAGCGCGCGATAGCGCGAATTTGCCGCGTACATATCGCTTTGCAGGAATTCACCCACACATTCGAGCAGCGCCGGTTCGTGGCACAGGACTGGCGTTAATTCACGTAACAGCGGCTCTGCCTGCCAGCGGGAGAGCGATTCCAGCTGCTGAGCGGTAGCATAACGTAACTCTACGCCCGGGAAAATCGGCTCCCACGCGTTCATATCCACATCAGGAATCAGCGCATGCGGCGGAATATGGTGCCCAGGCAGCCAGCGCACAGGGTGCCCCAGCAGTGCCTGAAATGCCGCTACCACGCGGGCCTGAAAACCGATAAAGCCAATAATCTGATTGATGACAATGACGTCGTAGGTCGTCAGGCCGACCTCATCGAGCTGCAGCTGCGCTTTGCCATCGATAATATCCGGCGAACTGGCCAGCTGGCGGGCGTACTGGGTGATTTGGGCGAGGCGTTGATTACTTTCACGCGAGGAGTCAGGGCCGGGAAGTGGGGCGAGCAGAGCGGCATAGTGGTTACACAGTCGCTGAACACCACAGGCCTGCGCCACGGTCAACGCGGTGCTCAGGCGGTCATAGGCGCTGAGCGTGTGCAGGCGATTCACCGCGATATGCAACGGGAACAGTAAGTTGCACAGCGCACGCGCCGGTTTCAGCCAGCTTTCGCACGGGGTCACAATCTCTGTGGGCAAGGCTAAATCGAGCAGAAAACGATCGTCGACATGAGCGGCCTCGGGAACCAGCGGCAAAACATCATCCCGACAGTGATTTGTCTGGGTCTCGTGATACCAGTGGCCTTTGCCGGTAAAGCGGCGTTGTTCCATGTGCGTTCCTTGATCTCAAATGGCGATCAATATCCTGGCGCATGGCTTTCAGTGCGAAAAATATTGTTAGGTGATAACAAATAGCGGAACGGAATAACGACGGGGAAAAGGGCGGTTCTGGCGGGAGAAACACTCTCTTCCCTTGCGGGAAGAGAGTGAAACACTTATTTGATTTCCAGCTCGTTCATTGCCGCGATGTTGAAACCGCCGTCAACGTGAACCACTTCGCCGGAAATACCCGCAGAGAGGTCAGAGCACAGGAAGGCTGCGGAGTTACCCACGTCTTCGATGGTGACGGTACGACGAATCGGCGTAACCGCTTCGCAATGCGCCAGCATTTTACGGAAATCTTTGATACCGGATGCCGCCAGCGTACGGATTGGGCCAGCAGAGATACCGTTAACACGCACGCCTTCAGGACCCATCGCGTTCGCCATGTAGCGCACGTTAGCTTCCAGAGAGGCTTTCGCCAGGCCCATCACGTTGTAGTTAGGGATAGCGCGCTCAGCACCCAGGTAGGACAGGGTCAGCAGAGCGGAGCCTGGGTTCAGCATGGTGCGGCAGGATTTAGCCATCGCCACAAAGCTGTAAGAGCTGATGTCGTGAGCGATTTTGAAGCCTTCACGGGTTACCGCATTCACGTAGTCGCCGTCCAGCTGATCGCCCGGTGCAAAACCGATTGAGTGAACGAAGCCGTCGAATTTCGGCCAGACTTTTGAAAGCTCAGCAAACATGCCATCGATGCTTTCGTCTTGTGCAACGTCGCATTCCAGAATGATGCTGGAACCCAGCTGCGCGGCGAACTCTTCAACGCGGCCTTTCAGCTTGTCGTTCTGGTAGGTGAACGCCAGCTCAGCGCCTTCGCGGTGCATAGCCTGTGCAATGCCGTAGGCGATGGACAGTTTGCTGGCAACGCCAGTCACCAGAATGCGCTTACCGGAAAGAAAACCCATAGCTTAGATCCTTATATTCATTGTTATGGCGAACGCCCTCTCATCGTGGCGATCGTCGTTAAAACGCGGCGATAATAGCACGTGTCGCGTTCAGAGTTAATCCGACCACTTTATATGGCCGGTGTCATTTATCCTTGCGCCAGGCATCAGCCGTCAGCGCCTCACCGAAATGCCCGGCGATCAGGCGCTTGGTCAGGTCGTGCAGCGGGGAGGCCAGCACATCGGCGGTGCTTCCGCGCTCCACCACTTCACCCTGATGCATCACCAGCACCTGGTCGCTAATGTGTTTCATCATTCCTAAATGCTGGGTCACATAGATATACGAAATACCCTGTTTCTCCTGCAATTCAAGCATCAGGTTGATGAGCTGTGAACGCATCGACATATCGAGTGATGCCAGCGCTTCGTCGGCGATAATCACCTTCGGGCGCAGGATCAACGCGCGCGCAAGCCCGAGACGCTGTTTCTGCCCCGGTGCCAGCATGTGCGGATAATAGCTGACGTGGTCGGGCAGCAGGCCGACCATGCGCAGCGTTTCGATAATACGTTTACGCCGCTCTTCTGGCTCCAGGTCGGTATTCAGTCGCAGCGGGAAATCCAGAATCTGCGAGATACGCTGACGCGGATTGAGCGACGTCGACGGGTCCTGGAAAATCATACGAATGCGCTGACTGCGGAACGAATAGTCGCCAAACGACAGAAAATGGTCGTCGATCAGCACATCACCCGCCGTCGGCTCGACCATCCCCGCCAGCATCTTCGCGAGCGTAGATTTCCCCGATCCGTTTTCGCCGATAATCGCCAGCGTCTGCTTCTCGCGCAGGGTAAAGCTGAGAGGCTTCACCGCTTCGACAGTTTGACGATGAAACAGTCCCGTGCGATAGCGAAAGGTCTTACTCAGGTTGCGAACTTCCAGCAACGTTTCGACCATTTACTCTCTCTCCATGTTCAGCGGGAAATGACAGGCGTACAGATGGTTTTTCGCGCCAGTCAGACGAGGCGTTTCAATGCATTCGCGCTGGGCGTACGGACAGCGAGGGCCGAGTCGGCAGCCAATGGGCAGCGACTCCAGCAGCGGGATGGCGCCCGGCAGGGTGTTCAGTCGGCTTTTATGCGGCATTGCGCTGCCAAAATCCGGGATCGCGCGAATCAGCGCCTGGGTATACGGATGGTGCGGCGTCGTCACCAGATCTTCGCTGATGGCCGTTTCTACCGTCTGACCGCAGTACATCACGTCGATCTTGTCCGCCCATTTGCTCAGCATCTGCAGGTCATGGCTGATGAGCAGAATGGTGGTGTTGTTGTTCTGATTCAGACGCGACAGCAGGCGGAAAATCTGCGCCTGGGTGGTCGGCTCCATGGCATTGGTCGGCTCATCGGCGATCAGCAGGCGCGGCTGGTTGGCAAGCGCAATGGCGATCATCACCTTCTGGCACTCACCGTCCGTCAGCTCGTAGGGGAAACTGCGCATCGCATCTTTATGGTCTTTAATCCCCACGCGGTGCAGCAGCTCAATCGCGCGGCGTTTGCGCCAGCCGACACGCTGCCACCAGCGGCCTTTATAGGTCCAGCCAGGGATATTCTGCATTAGCTGTTTCCCGACGCGTTCCGACGGATCGAGACACGACTGCGGCTCCTGGAAGATCATCGACACGTTATGACCCACCAGCTTGCGCCGTTCGCGAGGCGACAGGCGCAGGAGATCGATATCGTCAAAACGCATACGGTCTGCGGTCACGCGCCAGTTATCTTTGGCGACACCGCAGATCGCTTTCGCGATCAGGCTTTTACCTGAACCGGATTCGCCCACCAGCCCACGGATTTCACCCTCGGCCAGGGTAATACTGATGCGGTCGACCGCTTTCACCCAGCCTTCGCCGGTCTTAAATTCAATGGTCAGATTGCGGATATCAAGTAACGGCATTATTGCACCCCCGCATTAATTGCGCGGCGAATACCGTCGCCCAGCAGGTTGATCAGCAGCACGCTCACCATAATGGCGGCACCGGGCAGCATCACCGTCCACGGCGCGACATAGATCAGTTCGAGCGCATCACCGAGCATTGCCCCCCATTCAGGCGAGGGCAGCTGCGCGCCGAGATCGAGAAAACCGAGCGCGGCAATATCCAGAATCGCCATCGACAGGGCGCGGGTGATTTCGGTCACCAGCCCCGAGGCGATATTCGGCATCACCGCGAACCACAAAATATTCAGCGTAGTGGCGCCATCAAGACGCGCCGCCACCACGTACTCTTTTTCCAGCTCATCATGCACCATGCTGTAAACCGAGCGTACCATGCGCGGCAGCAGCGCCAGCCAGACGGCAAACATCGCATGGGACAGGTGCGGCCCGGCGAACGCCACCACGATAATCGCCAGCAGCAGAGACGGGATCGACAGCAGGGTATCGAGAATATGGTTCAGCACCGCCGAACGCAGGCCGTGCGTGGCACCCGCAAACACGCCGAGCGCCAGGCCAAAGAAGGTCGCGGCGAACGTGACGACGAACGCGCCGCCGACGGTCGGGGCCGCGCCACTTAACAGGCGACTCAGCACATCGCGACCTAAATCGTCCGTGCCCAGGAAGAACGACACTTCGCCGTAGCGCGACCACGACGGTGGCAGCAGCTGATAGCCGAGGAACTGCTGATCAAGCCCGTAAGGGGCAAACCAGCCGCCAAAAATACAGAGCAGCGCCAGGCCGCCACAGCCGTACAAACCGATCATCGCTGTGGTGTCGCCGTAGAATTTGCGCCATACGGTACGGACTACGCCGGGCGTGCGCTTCTCCCGGTATACGCTATCGTAAGGCATACGATTCCTTATGTTTCAGCGGGTTGGCCATCGCACCCAAAATGTCAGAAATCACGTTCACGATAATCACCAACGAACCGATCACCATCACACCGGCAGATATCGCCGCATAGTCTTGCTGACGAATGGCGTTGATCATCCAGCGGCCCAGACCCGGCCAGCTAAACACCATTTCGGTAATCATCGCCAGGGTCAGCATGGTGGAGAATTGCAGCCCCAGGCGCGGAATGACCGGCGGAAGGGCGTTATGCAGGACGTGACGACGTAAAACCGTCAGGCGAGAGAGGCCACGAGTGGCAGCCGCTTTCACGTAGTTTTGCTCAAACACATCGATAGTGCTGGTGCGCATCAGGCGAATCACTTCCGTGGTTGGCGCGACCGCCAGCGTCAGCACCGGCAGCACCATGTGGCGCAGGGTACTGATGATCATTTCGTGACGCCAGACGGAGTCAGAAAGCCAGGCGTCGATAATCGCAAATCCGGTGACGGTTTTGACGGTATACAGCAGATCAAAGCGGCCCGAGACCGGCAGCCAGCCCAGCGTAAGAGAGAAGAACAGCGTCAGCAATAGCGCCAGCCAGAACACCGGAATCGAGAAGCCAAGCAGCGCGAGGGCGCTAATTAGCTTATCCTGCCATTTATTGCGAGTGATCCCCGCCAGCATCCCCACCGGAATGCCCACCAGCAGGGCAAAACCAAAGGCCAGAATGCACAGCTCCATGGTCGCCGGGAACACCTCTTTCAACTGCTCAGAGATCAGCTGGCCGTTAATGCTGGAGACACCAAAGTCCCAGTGCAAAACGCCGTTAAACCAGAACAGCCAGGCATCCCAGAAGGACGATCCCTGCAGCGGGGCATGGGGCGTGAAATAGCTCAGGCTAAAGCCGATAAAGGTCAGAAAAAACAGCGTCACTGCCAGCAGTAACAGACGGCGTAAGGTAAAAATAATCATGGTTTTTTCACCTCATCTTGTTTCTCACGCGACACGCCTGCGAACGAAGCGTTGCCGAATGGGCTGAGCACCAGACCTTTAATATCATAGCGATAGGCCTGCAATCGCAGAGAAGAGGCCAGCGGTAACACCGGCAGTTCGCGGGCCAGAATGTTCTGCGCTTCGTCGTAAGCCTCAATGCGCGAGGCCAGTTGCTGGGACGACAACGCTTTTTGCAGCACCGTATCAAATTCACGGTTACACCAGTGAGCGTAGTTGGTCTGGGAACGAATAGCGGCACAGCTCAGCAGCGGGCGGAAGAAACTGTCGGGATCGTTACTGTCCGTCGACCAGCCAGAGAGCGTCAGATCGTGATTCATATCCATCAGGCGCGCCTCCTGGAAGCGGCCTTCGACGGGGACGATCACCACTTTCACGCCGATCTGAGCCATATCCGCCTGGATCAGTTCCGCCGTTTTTAATGGACTCGGGTTCCACGCCTGCGAACTGGTCGGGACCCAAAGCTGCAACGTGAGGTTGGTCGCGCCCAGCGCTTTAAGCTGCTCGCGCGCTTTAGCCGGATCGTATTCGGTAATTTTCGCTTCGTTGTCATAGGCCCAGGACGCACGCGGCAGAATCGACGCCGCCGTTTCAGCGGTACCGTAATAAATAGACTGCATCAGGCGCTGGTTATTGATCGCCAGTGCGAGGGCATGACGCACGGCGGGGTTATTCAGCGGCGGCTTATCCGTATTAAAGGCCAGATAAGCGATATTCATACCGGGGCGCAGGGTCAGACGTAAGCGCGGATCGTCGCGCAGTATCGTCAGCTGGCTGGCGGCAGGCCACGCGAGCACATCGCATTCGCCGGTCAGGAGCTTGGACAATCTGCCCGTTCCGCCGGAGCCGAGATCGACCACCACCTGCGGCATCAGCGGCGTGCCGCGCCAGAAGTGTTCGTGACGTTGTAACCGAATATACTGACCAGCCCGGTATTCCGCCATCTGGAACGGACCGGTGCCGACCGGCTGGCGGTCGAGCAGCTCCTGATGATCCACTTTTGTCAGCTTATCGGCGTACTCCGCCGACATGACCGACGCATAGTGGGTAGCCAGGTGCCATAAGAAAGAGGCGTCAGGGCGCACCAGACGAAACTCCACCGTCCGGCTGTCCAGCTTACGCACGTCTTTTACCGTATCGGCAAACTGCAGGCTGTCGAAATAGGGGAAACTGCCGCCGTTGACGTTATGCCACGGGTGATTGCGGTTAAAAATACGCTGGAAGGTAAACACCACATCATCGGCGTTTAGCTTGCGGGTCGGTTTAAACCACGGCGTCGACTGAAACGCCACGTCGTCGCGCAGATGGAAACGGTAGGTTGCGCCGTTATCAAGCACTTCCCAGCTTTCGGCAAGCTCCGGCACCAGGCGGTAGGTATAAGGGTCAACATCGAGCAGGCGATCGTAAAGCTGTGCGGCGAGGGTGTCGACAATCAGGCCGCTGCCTGCTTTTTGTGGGTTCAGGGTGTCGACTTGCCCGTTCACGCAATAGACAAAACCACTGTCGCGAATATCAGGAAGCGCAGTCTGTTCGGGCGCAGCAAAGACCAGGCGGCTAAACAGACCGAGTGCAATCAGGGACGATAAAACCAGACGCATAATTTTCAGGGTTTTAAGATTCGATCTGCAAAGTGTATCGCACTTCCCCCTGATTCGTAAAAATGTCTGCAGGTAAGTGCCGATAATGTCAGCGCATTTGATGCTTTTTGAGCAATGCCCTTAATTGATGGTAGGTCAGACCCAGCAGTTCGGCTGCCTGCTTCTGGTTATATTTTGCCTCTTTCAGGCTCAGTTCGAGCAACTGGTGTTCCTGTTTGTGCTGAAACTGGCGCAAATCGAGCGGCAGAGAAGGGGTATCGGCATGCGGCGTCGGTTCTGGCTTTGTCGGCGCGGCGCGGTAAAAGGGATCGATAATAATGTTATCCAGCTCAGTCTCACTGCTGGCGTGGCGATACACTGAACGCTCCACCACGTTTTTCAGCTCACGAATATTGCCCGGCCAGCGGTAGTCCAGCAGCGTTTCCCGCGCATAATCGCTAAAGCCGGGGAACAGCGGCATTCCCAGCTCGCGGCACATCTGAATGGCGAACTGCTCGGCCAGCAGCATGATATCGCTGCGGCGCTCGCGCAGGGGCGGGAGCTGTACCACGTCAAAGGCCAGACGATCGAGAAGATCCGCGCGGAATTTTTCCTCCGCCACCATTTCCGGCAAATTGGCATTGGTGGCGCACACCAGGCGCACATTCACCTGCAACGGCTGACTGCCGCCCACGCGCTCCAGCTCGCCGTACTCAATCACGCGCAGCAGTTTTTCCTGCACCAGCATCGGGGCGGTGGCCAGTTCATCAAGAAACAACGTCCCGCCGTCTGCACGCTCAAAACGTCCGGGGTGGCGTTTTTGCGCGCCGGTAAAGGCCCCCGCCTCATGGCCGAACAGCTCCGTATCAAGCAAATTCTCGTTCAGCGCCGCGCAGTTTAAGGAGATAAACGGCCCGTCCCATCGCCCGGACAGATAATGCAGACGGTTGGCGATAAGCTCCTTCCCGGTGCCGCGCTCACCGATAATCAGTACCGGCTTATTGAGCGGGGCCAGACGCGAAACCTGCTCCAGCACCTCAAGAAAACTGTTCGCTTCGCCCAGTAAATTGTCTTTGTAATCAGCCATGATGAAATTAACCACTCGTTAGCGATATTCACCAGGTGAGAGTAGGATGTCCGTGATGTAAAATCAACCACAATCATATAAATCAATAAGATAAAAACTTGGCACGGGAATTGTATTAGCTCATCAGCAGGGCATCGCCCGATAACAGAAATGTGAGGATTGAATTATGGGTATTTTTTCTCGTTTTGCCGACATCGTGAACGCCAACATCAACTCGCTGCTGGAGAAAGCGGAAGACCCGCAAAAGCTGGTGCGTCTGATGATTCAGGAAATGGAAGACACGCTGGTTGAAGTCCGTTCCACCTCTGCGCGTGCGCTGGCTGAAAAGAAACAGCTGTCACGTCGTATCGAGCAGGCTACCGCTCAACAGAGCGAGTGGCAGGAAAAAGCGGAATTGGCGCTGCGTAAAGATAAAGACGATCTGGCCCGTTCGGCGCTGATCGAAAAACAAAAGCTGACCGACATCGTTGCGACGCTGGAGCATGAAATCACGCTGGTGGATGAAACGCTCACCCGCATGAAAAAAGAGATCGCCGAGCTGGAAAACAAACTCAGCGAAACGCGTGCTCGCCAGCAAGCTCTGACGCTGCGCCACCAGGCGGCCAGCTCATCCCGCGACGTTCGCCGTCAGTTGGATAGCGGTAAACTGGATGAGGCGATGGCGCGTTTCGAATCTTTTGAACGCCGCATCGACCATATGGAAGCCGAGGCCGAGAGCCACAGCTTTGGCAAACAGAAAACGCTGGATCAGCAGTTTGCCGATTTGAAAGCGGATGACGAAATCAGCGAGCAACTTGCGGTGCTGAAAGCCAAAATGAAGCAAGACAACCAATAATAATGAATGCGGCACCTCCGCGTGCCGCAACGCATCGTAAGACAAGGAGACCCTATGAGTGCGCTGTTTCTGGCTATTCCCCTGACCATTTTCGTGCTTTTCGTTCTGCCGATCTGGTTATGGCTGCACTACAGCAACCGCTCTTCCCGGGGCGAGCTCTCGCAAAGCGAGCAGCAACGGCTGTTGCAGCTCACCGATGACGCGAAAAAAATGCGTGAACGCATCCAGGCGCTCGAATCCATTCTGGACGCTGAACATCCAAACTGGAGAGAGAATTAATGGGCGGACTGAATTTAAATAAAAAACTGTGGCGTATCCCCCAGCAGGGGATGGTGCGCGGCGTGTGCGCCGGGCTGGCGCGCTATCTGGATGTGCCAGTGAAACTGGTGCGTGTGGTCACCGTGCTGTCGATCTTCTTTGGTCTGGCATTCTTTACCCTGGTGGCGTACATCATTTTGTCCTTCGTGCTCGATCCGATGCCGGACAGCGCCATGTCATCGGAAGATGCGCCGAACAGCAGCGATTTGCTCGACTCGGTGGATGCCGAACTGGCCTCAGGCGAGAAGCGTCTGCGCGAAATGGAACGTTATGTCACGTCCGACACGTTCACGCTGAGAAGTCGTTTTCGTCAGCTTTAACAGAGAGATAAAAATATGAATCGCAACTGGCAGCAGGCCGGTCAGAAAATGAAACCGGGCCTTAAAATTGCAGGCAAATTCGTTTTATTGACCGCGCTACGTTATGGCCCGGCAGGTGTGGCGGGTTGGGCGGTGAAATCTGTTGCCCGGAAACCGATCAGAATGTTACTGGCCGTGGCACTGGAGCCGCTGCTCAAGAAGGTCGCAGGCCGTTTTTCCCGTCGTTATTTTTCCTGACACTTCCCTCATTTAATGCCTTCTCTCATCGCGAGAGAGGGCATAAGCCCCGTTTTGAATACCATTATCATTGTTTCATCCTTTCTTTGCGTTAGCTCACATTAATGAGCAGAGCCGCTTTTTATTTGCACTTTTGAACCCTGAGGTTCGTTGACAGAAATTTTTATGGGGAGTAGATTGCTTTCCGTGGGACCGCTACCATGGAAAACAACATGAACAATAAAATAACGCATTTAATTAATCTTATTTATGGCGATTCTTTTTCTTATAAGGATTTTAGTATTTTTCAGGAAAAGATAGGAAACGCACGGAAGGTTATTAGTCATCAGCGTAAGGCGAACTGGGATGAAAAGGATGTGGTATTAATTACCTATGCCGATCAGTTTCAAAATCGCAACGAAAAAGCGCTGCCTGTTTTTACGCGATTTTATAATCGCTGGCTTTCTGATTCATTTTCTCACGTCCATCTTTTGCCTTTTTATCCGTGGTCTTCGGACGACGGATTCTCGGTCGTCGATTATCACCGCGTTGCGCCAGAAACAGGTGAGTGGGGCGATGTGGCTGAGTTAAAAAAATCAACGAATCTGATGTTTGATTTTGTCTGCAACCATATGTCAGCCAAAAGTGAGTGGTTCAACAATTATTTAAACCAGGTTCCCGGCTTTGAAGAATTTTTTATCGCCGTAGACCCGGCAACGGATTTATCAGCCGTAACCCGTCCGCGCGCACTGCCGCTGTTAACACCGTTCACAATGGCAGAGGGCACGGTGCGCCACCTGTGGACCACCTTCAGCGAAGACCAGGTTGACCTCAACTTTGCCAGCCCGCAGGTCCTTATCGCCATGGTCGATGTGCTTCTGAAATATCTGGCTGAAGGTGCCGATTACATCCGTCTGGATGCGGTCGGGTTTATGTGGAAAATTCCAGGAACGACCTGTATTCATCTGGAGCAAACTCACCGCCTGATTCAGCTGTTCCGCGCGATCACCGAAGAGGTTGCGCCCGGTACGGTCATCATCACTGAAACCAATGTCCCCCATAAAGACAACATTTCGTACTTCGGCGATGGCACCAATGAAGCGCAGATGGTCTATCAGTTTTCACTGCCGCCGCTGGTGCTTCACAGCGTGCATAGCCAAAACGTTGAGGCCCTTTGCCAGTGGGCGCAGCAGCTTAAGCTGCCTTCATCGAAGACCACCTGGTTTAACTTCCTCGCCTCCCACGACGGTATTGGCTTGAACCCGGTGCGTGGGATTATTCCTGAGAGCGATATTCTGGCACTGGTCGAAAAACTGCAGCATGAAGGCGCGCTGGTAAACTGGAAAAACAATCCGGACGGCAGCCGCAGCCCCTATGAAATTAATGTGACTTATCTGGATGCATTAAGTCGACAAGACAGTTCAGATGACGAACGTATTGCCCGGTTCCTTCTGGCTCATGCCGTGTTATTAAGTTTTCCAGGCGTGCCCGCAATTTATATTCAAAGCATTATTGGCTCTCGTAACGATTATGATAACGTTGAGCGGCTGGGGTATAACCGGGCGATAAATCGGCGGAAATATCACGAGGGTGAAATTGATAACGAGCTGGAATGTCATAGTAGTCTTAGATACAAAATTTATACTGCATTAAAAAATATGCTTTCATTGCGGCGTCAGCAAAAAGCATTTCATCCTGACAGCACAGCATTTTATGACGCACCGAATCAGCATGTTCTTAGAATCATTCGTGTAGCAGATAATGGTGAGCGGATCGCGGCGCTATTTAACTTTAATGAGCATGCGCAAATTATTTCCTCGGGAATTCACTCTGGGGTGGAATTACTTACGGGAACGCCTGTTAACGGAGATTCTGTAACCCTTAATCCGTGGCAGGTTATGTGGATTAAAGAAATCTAAAAGGACGATAAAAATGAAGATGCCTAAAATTGTGCTGTTATCAGCACTGGTTTCGTGCGCCCTGTTGTCAGGCTGTCGGGATGACAACAATAAAGTAGTCGCCATTGAATTCATGCACTCGTCGGTGGAGCAGGAGCGCCAGGCGGTAATCACTCAACTTATTGAACGCTTCGAGAAAGACAACCCGTCCATCAAGGTAAAACAGGTTCCGGTGGAAGAGGATGCCTATAACACCAAGGTGATTACGTTGGCCCGTACAGGCGCTTTGCCCGAGGTGATTGAAGTCAGTCACGACTACGCCAAAGTGATGGACAAAGAACAGCTGCTCGACCGCGATGCCATCAGCGCCGCGATTGGCGCTGTCGGTGAAAACACGTTCTACGACGGCATTCTGCGCGTGGTGCGCACGGAAGACGGTAAGGCGTGGACAGGTGTTCCGGTTAGCGCGTGGCTTTCCGGCGTCTGGTACCACAAATCGGTGCTGGCCGCTGCGGGGATTCAGGAGCCTGCGACCTGGGAGCAACTGCTCAAAGCCAGTCAGTCCCTGAATCACCCCGAGAAAAAACAGTACGGTATCGCCTTACCGACGGCGGAAAGTGTCATGACCGAACAGGCATTCTCTCAGTTTGCGCTTTCGGGTGGTGCGAACGTCTTCGATGCGAAAGGGGATGTGGTCATCAATACGCCAGAGATGGCGAAAGCGCTGGCGTTTTATCGCGATCTGTCGGCTACCACCATGCCGGGCTCCAACGATGTGATGGAAATTAAAGACGCCTTTATGAACGGCTCCGCGCCAATGGCGATCTACTCCACCTATATCCTTCCTGCGGTATTTAAAGATGGCAACCCGGCCGATCTCGGGTTTGTTGTCCCGACGGAAAAATCCTCGGCGGTTTACGGCATGGTGACGTCACTGACCATCACCAACGGGCAAACCGAGGAAGAAACCAAAGCGGCAGAAACCTTCGTCACCTGGATGGAGCAGGCTCAAAACGCAGCCGACTGGGTGATGATGTCGCCGGGTGCGGCGCTGCCGGTCAACAAACGGGTGGTGGATACCGCGTCGTGGAAAAACAACAACGTCATACAGGCGTTTGGTCAGCTTCCGTATGAGTTGATAGCCCAGTTTCCCAACGTTCAGGTCTTTGGTGCTGTCGGCGACAAAAACTTTACGCGTATGGGCGACGTCACCGGTTCGGGTGTGATCAGTTCGATGGTGCATGACGTGACGGTCGGGAAGAAAGATCTCTCCACCACGTTAAACGATAGCCAGAAGCGTCTGGCCGATCTGATTTCACAACGATAGGGGCGCACCGCGAAGGGAATTATGAAGAGGTTGTTTACTGGCCGTTCCGATCTGCCTTTCGCCATGCTGCTGTTGGCCCCCAGCCTGATATTGCTGGGGGGCCTGGTAGCCTGGCCGATGATTTCAAATGTCGAAATCAGTTTTTTACGCCTGCCGCTGAATCCGCGTATCAGCGCCACCTTTGTCGGTCTGGATAATTATATCCGGATTCTGGGGGATTCCGCGTTCTGGCACTCATTGTGGATGACCTTCTGGTATACGGCGCTGGTGGTGCTTGGCAGCACTGGCCTGGGTCTGGCCGTGGCGATTTTCTTCAATCGCGAGTTTCGCCTGCGTAAAACGGCGCGTTCACTGGTGATCCTCTCGTACGTCACACCGTCCATCTCGCTGGTGTTCGCCTGGAAATACATGTTCAACAACGGCTACGGCATCGTGAACTATCTGGGCGTTGATGTGCTGCACCTGTACGACCAGGCACCGCTGTGGTTTGACAACCCCGGCAGCAGCTTTGTGCTGGTGGTGCTGTTCGCTATCTGGCGTTATTTCCCGTACGCATTTATCTCGTTTTTAGCGATTTTACAGACCATCGATAAATCGCTGTACGAGGCGGCAGAGATGGATGGTGCGAACGGCTGGCAGCGTTTTCGGATCGTGACGCTTCCCGCGATCATGCCGGTGCTGGCAACCGTGCTGACGCTGCGGACCATCTGGATGTTCTACATGTTCGCGGACGTTTATCTGCTCACCACTAAGGTCGATATTCTCGGCGTCTATCTCTACAAAACGGCGTTTGCTTTTAACGATCTGGGGAAAGCGGCCGCCATCTCAGTGGTGCTGTTTGTGATTATTTTCGCCGTCATCCTGCTGACCAGAAAAAGGGTAAACCTCAATGGCAACAAGTAAACGCACCCTCAGTCGTGTCGGTTTTTACGTCGGACTGGCGCTGTTTCTGCTCATCACGCTGTTTCCGTTCTTCGTGATGCTCATGACCTCGTTCAAAAGTGCGAAAGAGGCGATTTCTCTGCATCCGACGATCCTGCCGCAGGCATGGACGTTGCAGCACTATATCGACATCTTTAACCCGCTGATTTTCCCGTTTGTGAACTATTTCAGGAACAGTTTGCTGGTCTCCCTGAGTTCGTCGGTTATTGCGGTATTCCTCGGGACGCTCGGGGCCTACGCGCTGTCGAAACTTCGCTTTAAAGGGCGGGCCACTATCAATGCCAGCTTCTATAGCGTCTATATGTTCTCCGGGATTTTACTGGTGGTGCCGCTGTTCAAAATTATTACCGCGCTCGGCATTTACGACACCGAACTGGCGCTGATCATCACAATGGTGACTCAGACGCTACCGACGGCTGTTTTCATGCTCAGAAGCTATTTCGACACCATACCGGACGAAATTGAAGAAGCGGCGATGATGGACGGGCTAAACCGTCTGCAAATTATCTTCCGTATCACCGTCCCGCTTGCCATCTCCGGCCTGGTCTCGGTGTTTGTCTATTGCTTCATGGTGGCCTGGAACGACTACCTGTTTGCATCGATTTTCCTCTCAAGCGCCAGCAACTTCACATTGCCGGTCGGCCTGAACACGCTCTTCAGTACGCCGGACTATATCTGGGGCCGCATGATGGCCGCGTCCCTGGTGACGGCATTGCCGGTGGTTGTGATGTATGCGCTTTCTGAACGTTTCATAAAAAGTGGTTTGACCGCCGGTGGCGTAAAGGGCTGAGGCGGCCTGTTTTTAACAAGGAGTAGTCATGAAAAAATTAGTTGCGACAGCGCCGCGCGTAGCCGCGCTGGTCCAGTACGAAGATCGCCCTGTGGCGGCAAATGAAGTCAAGATCCGTGCCCGTTACGGCGCGCCAAAGCACGGAACAGAAGTGGTCGATTTCCGGGCGGCAAGCCCCTTTATTGACGAAGAGTTCAATGCTGAGTGGCAACTCTTCACACCGCGTGCTGAAGGCGCTGCGCGTGGTATCGAGTTCGGCAAATTCCAGCTGGGCAATATGATCGTCGGGGACATCATTGAATGCGGCTCAGAGGTCACGGATTACCAGATCGGGGATTCCGTTTGCTGCTACGGGCCGCTTCAGGAGACGGTAATCGTCAATGCCGTTAACAACTACAAGCTGCGTAAAATGCCGCAGGGCGCATCCTGGAAAAACGCCGTCTGCTATGACCCGGCACAGTTCGCCATGAGCGGGGTACGTGATGCTAACGTTCGCGTCGGAGATTTTGTGGTGGTGGTAGGGTTAGGTGCCATCGGGCAGATCGCTATCCAGCTGGCAAAAAAAGCGGGTGCATCCATTGTGATTGGCGTTGACCCTATCGACCGCCGCTGCGACATCGCCCGTCGCCACGGCGCGGATTTCTGCATCAACCCGATCGGCAATGACGTTGGGCTGGAGATTAAACAGCTCACCGGAAAGCAGGGTGCCGACATCATTATCGAAACCAGCGGCTTCGCCGATGCGTTGCAATCCGCACTGCGCGGATTGGCTTACGGCGGAACCCTCTCTTATGTCGCATTCGCGAAACCCTTTGCCGAAGGATTCAACCTGGGCCGCGAAGCGCATTTCAATAACGCGAAGATCGTCTTTTCACGCGCCTGCAGCGAGCCGAACCCTGAATACCCGCGCTGGAGCCGTAAACGCATCGAAGAAACCTGCTGGGAGCTGCTGATGAATGGCTACCTCAACTGCGACGATCTGATCGATCCGATCGTGAGCTTCGAAACCAGTGCGGAAAGCTATATGACGTATGTCGATAAGCATCCGGAACTGAGCATCAAAATGGGCGTGACTTTTTAAGCAAGCGAGAACAAAAGATGAAAATTGCAACACAAAATCAGGCCTTTTTCCCGACCAATATTCTTGAAAAATTCGAGTACATCAAGGCAATGGGTTTTGATGGCTATGAAATCGACGGCAAGCTTTTGGTTGATAATTTGGCGGAAGTAAAAGCCGCCATAAAAGCGACCGGGCTGCCAGTGACCACCGCCTGTGGCGGCTACGACGGCTGGATCGGTGATTTTATCGAAGAGCGCCGTCTGAACGGTTTGCAGCAAATCGAACGTATTCTTGAAGCGCTGAGTGACGTGGGTGGAAAGGGCATTATCGTGCCTGCGGCCTGGGGGATGTTTACCTTCCGACTGCCGCCGATGACCTCGCCGCGCAGTCTGGATGGCGATCGCAAAGCGGTCAGTGCCTCCCTGCGCTGGTTAGATGACGTAGCGGCGCGTACCGGAACCCTCGTTTACCTTGAGCCGCTGAACCGCTATCAGGATCACATGATCAACACGCTGGCGGATGCGCGTCGCTATATCGAAGAAAATGCGCTCAAGCACGTGCAGATTATCGGCGATTTCTACCATATGAATATCGAAGAGGATTCTCTGACCGGCGCACTCCACGATAATCGTGACAGGCTCGGGCATGTTCATATCGCCGACAATCACCGTTATCAGCCTGGCAGCGGCACGCTCGATTTTGCTGCGCTGTTTGACCAGCTCCGCGCCGATGATTATCAAGGCTACGTTGTATATGAGTGCCGCGTGCGCGCGGAGGATCCGGCCAAAGCCTATCAGGCTTCGCTCAACTATTTACGTGACTGCTGAGGATGACGAGCGTGATGAGTGCTTCTACACCTTTGCCTCTGCGCGTCGCCATCCTTGGCGCCGGGCAGGTTGCAGACAAAGTGCATGCCTCGTATTACGCCACGCGCAGCGATCTGCAGATGGTGGCTGTCATGGACAGCCGCCTGGATCAGGCGCAGGCATTTGCTGAGCGCCACGCTATCGCAGGTGTGTATCAGGACGCGAGGTTGATGTTGCAGGAGGCAAAGCCTGACATCGTGAGCGTTTGCTCGCCGAATCGTTTTCACTATGAACATGTGATGGCGGCGCTGGAGGCGGGTTGCCACGTGATGTGCGAAAAGCCACCCGCTATGACCCCTGCGCAGGCAGACGAGATGCGTCTGGCGGCCCGGCATGCTGGAAAAGTGCTGGCCTACGATTTTCACCATCGTTTCGCGCTGGATGCGCAACTGCTGCGTGAAGCGGTCCAAAACGGCACCTTTGGCGAGATTTATGTCACCAGCGCGCAGGCGTTACGTCGTTGCGGTGTTCCCGGCTGGGGTGCCTTTACCAATAAGTCGCTACAAGGCGGTGGGCCATTGATTGATATCGGCATCCATATGCTCGATGTGGCGATGTACGTGTTGGGGTTCCCGGCGGTGAAACGCGTGACAGCACACAGTTTTCAAAAGCTGGGCACCACTAAGCATTGTGGACAGTTTGGTGAATGGGACCCCAAAGGCTATACCGTTGAAGATGCGCTGTTTGGCACTATTGAGTTTTGCAACGGGGGGATCTTACGTCTCGATACGTCGTTTGCCCTTAACATCCGCGAGAAATCGATCATGAACGTCTCATTTTGCGGTGAAAAAGCGGGCGCAACATTATTCCCGGCGCATATTTATGACGACGTGGGGGGCGAGTTACAGACGATTTTAAGCCGCGACGACGCGGACGATCAACGCCATTTACGCAGCATGGAAGCATTTGTGCGCCATGTGCTGGGCGAGCCGGTCATGATTGCCGATGCCGAGCAGGGGCTGGTGATCCAGCAGCTCGTGGCGGCGCTCTATGAATCGGCAGAAAAACGGGAGAGCGTGGAATTATGCTGAACCTCTCTCGTCTTTCAGAACCCACGTTCAGCCCGCACAGTCTGAACAAGTACGCGTCGATCATGGCCTGTGGCAATGGCTATATGGGCATTCGCGCCAGTCATGAAGAGGACTATACGCAGCAAACGCGCGGCATGTATCTGGCAGGGGTTTACCACTGCGCAGGGCGCAACGAAACGAAGGAACTGGTGAACCTCCCGGATGTGCTGGGGATTGAACTGCAGCTGGACGGCGAACATTTTTCGCTACTGGCAGGTGAGCTTCTCTGCTGGGAGCGTGAGTTAGCGTTCTCTAACGGCGAGCTACGTCGCAGCCTGGTCTGGCGTTCAACCAGGGGAAAACGCTTTCGCATCGACAGCCGCCGCTTTGTCTCACTGGATCAGCTGCCATTGGTGGCGCTGCAATTTTCCGTCACTCCCCTGGACGGCGCTGCGCACATCAGCTTCTCGACGGGAATCGACGCGACGCAAACCAACAGCGGTCGACAGCATCTGGATGAAACCTCTGTTCAGGTGTTTGATCAGCATTTCATGCAAGGCGTGTATGAAACTCAGGATCGCTCGACTGACGTCGTGATCTCCGCGAGCTGTCAGCTGGATACCCCGAGTGAAAACTGTTTTACCGCCAAAAACCGGCGTCTGAACTGCCACCATACGCTGGAGGCAGAAGAGGGGCAGAAAGTTATGCTGGAGAAAATCGTCTGGATAACCCATCGCCACGATAAAGCACTTGAGCAGTCTGCCTTTGCACAAAAAAGCCTGGCCGAGCTAAAACTTTGCGCGGAGCAGGGCTACGACGCATTGCTGGAACAGTCTGCACTTGCCTGGGACACGCACTGGCAAACCAGCCGCGTTAGCGTGCAGTCCGACGATCCTCAGGATCAGCTCGCCCTAGACTACTCGGTCTGGCATTTGACGGCCATGACGCCTGCGCACAACGAGCGTTGCAGTATCGCGGCGAAAGGGCTGACCGGCGAAGGCTATAAAGGCCACATTTTCTGGGACACTGAGATCTTCCTGTTACCGTTCCACCTCTTTACGCGGCCGCAAACGGCCCGCAGCTTGCTGCGTTATCGCTGGCTGAACCTTGCCGGAGCCCGTGAGAAAGCACAGCGAAACGGCTGGGCGGGAGCGCTGTTTCCGTGGGAGAGCGCAGACAGCGGACAGGAAGAGACGCCTGAATTCGCGGCCATCAATATACGCACCGGCCTGCGGCAAAAAGTGGCGTCGGCGCTGGCGGAGCACCATATCGTCGCCGATATCGCCTGGGCCGTCGTGGCCTACTGGCAAGCGACGCGAGACAGCGACTTCATGCGCAATGAGGGGCTGGCGCTGCTCATGGAAACCGCGTCGTTCTGGATATCGCGGGCCACAGACGTGAATGGCCGGCTTGAGATCCATGACGTTATCGGCCCGGACGAGTATACCGAGCATGTGAACAACAATGCCTTTACCAACTATATGGCCTGGCAAAACGTCCATGATGCCCTGACGCTGATGGAACACTTTAATCGGCAGGACGATGCGTTTACAGAAGCGGCGCAGAAATTCCTGGCACGGCTGTGGCTGCCTTCCGCTGATGAGCAGGGGGTTATCCCGCAGGATGACACCTTTATGGCGAAACCTGCGATAGATCTTCGCCGTTATAAAGCGCAGGCCGGCAAGCAAACCATTCTACTGGATTACTCCCGCGCGGAGGTCAATGAAATGCAGATCCTCAAGCAGGCGGACGTGGTGATGCTCAACTATCTGTTGCCAGATAAGTTCGACCGCAAACAATGTGCGGCGAATCTGGCCTTCTACGAGCCGCGCACGATCCACGACTCCTCATTGAGTCAGTCGATTCACGGCATTGTGGCTGCTCGCTGCGGTGATACTGCCCGCGCCTATGCGTTCTGGCGAGCGGGTGCGGCGATTGATCTGGGTGACGATCCTCACAGTTGCGACGATGGGATCCACGCCGCCGCAACGGGTGCAATCTGGTCGGGCGTCGTTCAGGGCTTTGCAGGGATGCAGATTATTGATGGCGAATTGCATCTGACGCCGCAACTGCCGGCACACTGGCAGCGACTGCAATTTTCTCTTCAGTGGCGTGCTGCACGCCTTGATATTCTGGTTGAGGGCGTATCAGTGACGCTGCGTTCCAGTGCGCCGATTGCAGTGACGCTTTGGGGGAAAACACACCACCTTTTAGCCCTTGAAACGCGCACTGTTGATTTACCTGAATTTGGGACCGCTACCACGGAGGGCGGCAACAATGTTTAAGGCGGTGATTTTCGATTTAGACGGGGTGATTACCGACACGGCGCATCTGCATTTTCTGGCCTGGCAGAGCGTGGCGTCAGAGATAGGCATCCCGATTGACGAGGCGTTCAATGCCGGGCTGAAGGGCATTAGCCGGACGGACTCACTCGCCCGTATTTTGCGCCACGGTGGAATGGAAGAGGCGTTCAGCCAGAAAGAGCGCGAGCAACTGGCGCAGGCCAAAAATGCGCTGTACGTCGAATCGCTTAAGGGGTTAACCCGCGATTCACTTCTGCCGGGTATTGCGCAGTTGCTGACGGAAATCCGCGCGAACAAGGTGCGCATCGGGCTGGCGTCGGTCTCCCTTAATGCGCCCACGATCCTCCAGGCTCTGGGGATCGCCAGCGCTTTCGATTTTTGCGCCGACGCGTCGCGCATTCAGCTCTCGAAACCGCATCCTGACATTTTCCTGGCGGCCTGCGCAGGATTAGGCATCACACCGGAGCAGGCGATTGGGATTGAAGATGCGCAGGCGGGTATTGAGGCAATCAATGCCGCAGGCATGCTGTCGGTTGGGATCGGCGGCGAGTTATCTGGCGCAGATTTAACACTTTCTTCCACGGATGAACTGTCCTGGCCGCGTTTATCCGATTTCTGGCAGGCCATGCGCGGCCATAACGGGCATCACTTAAGGGGGCATAATGGCTCAGCTATCGCTTAAACATATTCAAAAAATCTACGACAACCAGGTTCATGTGGTGAAGGATTTCAGCCTCGAAATCGCAGATAAAGAGTTTATCGTCTTTGTCGGTCCGTCGGGCTGTGGCAAATCGACGACTTTGCGCATGATTGCCGGGCTGGAGGAGATTAGCGCGGGTGAGCTGTTTATCGACGGGGTGCGGATGAACGATGTTCCGGCCAAATCGCGCGATATCGCAATGGTGTTCCAGAACTACGCCCTGTATCCGCATATGACCGTCTACGACAACATGGCGTTTGGTCTGAAGATGCAAAAAATAGCGCCAGCGGTCATTGAGGAAAGGGTCAGCTGGGCGGCGCAAATTTTGGGGCTGCGTGATTATCTGAAGCGAAAACCCGGGGCGTTATCCGGTGGCCAGCGCCAGCGTGTGGCACTCGGAAGGGCGATTGTGCGCGAGGCGGGAGTCTTCCTGATGGACGAACCCTTGTCCAACCTCGATGCCAAGCTGCGTGTGCAGATGCGTGCAGAGATCAGCAAGCTGCACCAGAAACTGAACACCACCATGATTTACGTGACTCACGATCAAACGGAAGCCATGACCATGGCGACGAGAATTGTGATTCTCAAGGACGGTTATATTCAGCAGGTGGGCGCACCGAAGCAAGTCTATAACGAACCGGCCAATATGTTTGTTGCTGGTTTTATCGGATCACCGGCCATGAATTTTATTCGCGGGGCAATTGATGGCCGTTATTTCGTCACTGAAACGCTGCGTCTGGCGATCCCCGAAACGAAACTCGCTGTGCTGAATGCGATGGGGTATCAGCGCAAGGCAGTGGTCTTTGGCATCCGGCCCGAAGACATTCTCACGTCATCAGGCATCCCCATGGACATCACAGCCAAAGTCAGCGTGGCCGAACTCACCGGAGCAGAGTTTATGCTCTACGCCACAGTGGGGGGGCATGAGCTGGTTCTGCGCGCCGGCGCGGTCAACGATTACCGTGCCGGGGATAACCTGGCCATTCAGTTTGAAATGGATAAATGTCACTTCTTCGACGCTGATAGCGAAATAGCGCTGAGATAAAAGATTTCGTTGCCGGGAATTTTCTTTCCGGCTTTTTTAGTCGTTATTTTATAAAGGAATATACAAATGAGTACTCTACACAGAAGTGCTGCGCTTTTATTATGCGCAGGGGTAACGTGCGCCCAGGCGGCTGACAATCAAGAAAAATGGCACTTTAATATAGGTGCTATGTATGAGATTGAAAACGTCGAAGGGCAGGGCGAAGATAAAGATGGATTATATGAACCTTCCGTCTGGTTTAATGCCACCTGGGACGCATGGACTATTTCACTGGCCATGTATCAGGAAGGTCCGGTGGATTACAGCAGCATGACACGCGGGACCTATTTTGATCGCCCGGAATTTGAGCTGCGCTATCGTATTATCGGCAGCGACGATTTCACCCTCGGTTTGACCGGTGGCTTCCGCAATTATGGCTACCATTTTAAAGATGAACACGGCGCGAAAGACGGCACCGCCAATATGCAGCGCTATAAAATTCAGCCGGACTGGGATCTAAAACTTAGCGATGACTGGCGTTTTAGCGGCTGGTTTGCGATGTATCAGTTTGCCAACGATCTTGAAAAAACCGGTTATTCCGACAGTCGTGTCGAAACCGAAACCGGATTTACCTGGACCATCAACGAAACCATTTCGGCTAAAGCGAACTACTATTTAGAGCGCGGGTTTAATATGGACGGCGGCCGGAATAACGGTGAATTCTCGACGCAGGAAATTCGAGCTTATTTACCGATTTCGTTAGGGAACACCACGCTGACGCCGTATACCCGAATTGGTCTGGATCGCTGGTCGAACTGGGACTGGCAGGACGATCCTGACCGCGAAGGGCATGATTTTAACCGCCTGGGTATGCTCTACGCGTACGATTTTATGAATGGATTATCCATGACGCTGGAATACGCGTACGAATGGGAAAATCACGACGAAGGCAAAAACGACCGCTTCCACTATGCGGGCGTCGGCGTGAACTACGCATTCTGACGGGGTGACTGCCAGGGGCTTTGACGCCCCTGGATTCAGCGAAGCGAGGGCGTTTCAGAGAGTGCCGTGTCAACAATGACCTGGCGTGGTGCCTCTTTTCCGGCGATACGTTTGAACAGGACATCGCAACTCTGTTCGCCCAACTGGCGGGTAGGGATTTCGAAGCCAGCCGGTGCAGGGGTCAATATCAATGACAGCAACGGATCCGTATAACCGGCGATCGCCAGCTGTTCCGGGATCATCAGGTTTAATTCATCCGCTGCGCGATACAGAGCGAGAAGTTTCATACTGTCCGTGGCGAAAACGGCACGCGGTGGGTGTGCTGAGGAGAGTAATTGACAGGCCGCGTCCAGCGCACTTTCGTGGGTATATCCGCCGTCGACAACCCAGTCAGCATTAAAGACAATGTTGTGTTTTTCGAGGCTGGCTTTATAACCCGCGAGACGGTCGATTGAGACGTGGTAATCAACGGGCGCATGCAGACAGGCGATTTTGCGATGGCCATTGCGAATAAACGTATCGGTTAACGTCATACTGCCGTGGAAATTATCCGTATCGACTGAATAGATATTCTGGAAATCGCCTTCGACTTTACCAATTACTACGACGGGAATGCCATAGGTATCAAGCCGTGGGAAAAAAGATTCATTGGCCGGGGAACTGAGCATAATAATTCCCTTAACCATTTTTTGCTTAATTTTATTTTCGCATTTCTGCAAATCATCTTCGCTACTTTTCGACGTTTGAAGAATAACGTCAAAACCTTCCTCTTCGGCTTTTTCCGTAATGGTATGTAACACGTCAGAGAAAAAAGGATTACCGGCTGTGGTCTTGGCTGAACGCGTGGAAATAACCATGATCGCGTCAAAACCTGAAGAGGTCAGGGCACGGGCCAGCTTGTTGGGTTGATAATTTAATTCATCAATCGCTTTTTGCACTTTTTCAAGTGCTTCCGGGGAGATATTTGTTTGCTTGTTTAGAACCCTGGACACGGTTGATTTTGATACGCCAGCAACACGTGCAATATCATAAATGGTGGGTGACATACACCTTACAACTCCATGATAGCGGTAGTGGGATTATATTACGGGAGAAAAAACGGGAATGACAGTGACAATGAATTGAAAATCAACGATCTGCCCCAATTTATTGTATTCTGAAGCTGATATCAGCGGTCTTCGGGGCAAAACAGGATGGCGATGAAGCGACTTAAAAACGAATTCAACTCACTGGTTAACCGTGGCGTAGACCGCCATTTGCGTCTGGCGGTGACGGGACTTAGCCGCAGCGGGAAAACCGCATTTATCACCGCGATGGTCAACCAGCTTCTCAACTTACACGCCGGAGCGCGCCTGCCGCTGCTGAGTGCCGCGCGCGAAGAGCGTCTGCTCGGCGTGAAGCGTGTACCGCAGCGCGACTTTGGCATTCCGCGTTTTACCTATGACGAAGGGCTGGCACAGCTGTACGGCACGCCACCCGCCTGGCCGACGCCGACGCGCGGTGTGAGCGAAATCCGTCTCGCGCTGCGCTTTCGTTCTAACGAATCCGTATTACGCCATTTTAAAGACACGTCCACGCTCTATCTGGAAATTGTCGATTATCCCGGCGAATGGCTGCTCGATTTACCGATGCTGGCCCAGGATTATCTGAGCTGGTCGCGGCAAATGACCGGTCTGTTGCAGGGCCAGCGCGCGGAGTGGTCGGCAAAATGGCGCGAACTCTGCGCGGGGCTGGACCCGCTGGCACCGGCGGACGAAAACCGTCTGGCGGCGATTGCCCAGGCCTGGACTGATTATCTTCATCAATGCAAACAGCAGGGGCTGCACTTTATTCAGCCGGGCCGGTTTGTGCTGCCGGGCGAAATGGCGGGCGCGCCCGCGCTGCAATTCTTCCCGTGGCCGGACGTCGATGGCTGGGGCGAATCCAAACTGGCGATGGCGGATAAACACAGTAACGTCGGGATGCTGCGCGATCGCTTTAACTACTACTGCGAGAAAGTGGTGAAGGGGTTCTACAAAAATCACTTCCTGCGCTTTGACCGCCAGATTGTGCTGGTGGACTGCCTGCAGCCGCTCAACAGCGGGCCGCAGGCCTTCAACGATATGCGCCTGGCGCTCACCCAACTGATGCAAAGTTTCCACTACGGGCAGCGAACCCTGTTCCGCCGCCTGTTTTCGCCGGTGATCGATAAGCTGCTGTTTGCGGCGACCAAAGCCGATCATGTGACGGTCGATCAGCATGCGAACATGGTCTCGCTGCTGCAACAGCTGGTGCAGGATGCCTGGCAAAATGCGGCGTTCGAAGGGATCAGCATGGATTGCCTGGGGCTGGCAGCGGTTCAGGCCACGCAAAGCGGGCTGATCGACGTCAATGGCGAGAAAATCCCGGCCCTGCGCGGCAACCGTCTTAGCGACGGCGAGCCGCTGACCGTCTATCCCGGCGAAGTGCCCGCTCGTCTGCCGGGGCAGGCGTTCTGGCAAAATCAGGGTTTTCAGTTTGAGGCGTTTCGCCCTCAGGCAATGAATGTCGACCAGCCGTTGCCGCACATTCGCCTGGACGCGGCGCTGGAGTTTTTAATAGGAGATAAGCTGCGATGACCGAACCTTTAAAGCCACGCATCGATTTTACCGGCACGCTTGAGCAGGAGCGGGCCGAAGCTTTCAAAGCGGCTCAGGCTTTCAGCGGTCCGGAGGCCGAGAAATTTGCGCCTGTCGTCGCCGATGAACTGCTTGCGGACGAAGGGCAGGCAGAAGCGGTGGTCGAGGCGGCGCTGCGGCCCAAACGCAGCCTGTGGCGCAAAATGGTGATGGCCGGGCTGACGCTGTTTGGCGTGAGCGTGGTCGGACAGGGCGTTCAGTGGACGGTGAATGCCTGGCAAACTCAGGACTGGGTCGCCCTCGGCGGCTGCGCGGCAGGGGCGCTGATCGTTGGGGCGGGCGTGGGCTCCATTGCCACCGAGTGGCGTCGCCTGTGGCGACTGCGCCAGCGCGCCCACGAGCGCGACGAAGCCCGCGATCTGTTGCACAGCCATGCCACCGGAAAAGGGCGCGCCTTCTGTGAAAAACTGGCCAGTCAGGCCGGAATCGACCAGTCGCATCCGGCGCTACAGCGCTGGTATGCGGCGATCCACGAGACGCAAAACGACCGCGAGATCGTCACGCTGTACGCCAATATCGTGCAGCCGGTGCTCGATTCCCAGGCGCGGCGGGAGATTAGCCGCTCGGCGGCGGAATCAACGCTGATGATCGCCGTCAGCCCGCTGGCGCTGGTGGATATGGCCTTTATCGCGTGGCGAAATCTGCGGCTTATCAACCGAATCGCCACGCTGTACGGTATCGAGCTGGGCTATTACAGCCGTCTGCGCCTGTTCCGCCTGGTGCTGCTGAACATGGCGTTCGCCGGGGCCAGCGAACTGGTGCGTGAAGTGGGGATGGACTGGATGTCTCAGGATCTTGCCGCGCGATTGTCCACCCGCGCGGCACAGGGGATCGGTGCGGGTCTGTTAACCGCGCGTCTGGGGATCAAAGCCATGGAATTATGCCGCCCCCTGCCATGGATGAATGACGATAAACCGCCTCTCGGGGATTTCCGTCGTGAATTGATTGGCCAGTTGAAAGAGACATTGAGCAAAAAACCGCAGTAAACGCTGAAGAATTCACCTCGCTGTCAATATTTGTTGACAGCGAGCTTCCAGCCAGACGATATCTGACATATCATTTTAAGGTTACTGGCTAAAGAGTGAATTTCCCATGCGTCTGGAAGTGTTCTGTCAGGACCGTATCGGCCTGACCCGCGAATTACTCGATCTCCTTGTTTTGCGTGACATTGATTTGCGCGGCATCGATATCGACCCTATCGGGCGAATTTATCTCAATTTTGCCGAAATCGAATTTAATACCTTTAGCAGCCTGATGGCGGAAATCCGCCGTATCGCTGGCGTTACGGATGTGCGTACCGTGCCGTGGATGCCGTCAGAGCGCGAGCATCTGGCGTTAAGTGCGCTGCTCGAAGCGATGCCTGAACCGTTTTTATCCCTCGATCTGAAAGGCAAAGTGGAGCGCACCAACCAGGCGAGCTGCCAGCTGTTCGGCCAGAGTCAGGAAAAACTGAGCAACCATCATGCGTCGCAGCTGATTGCCGGTTTCAATTTCCAGCGCTGGCTCGACAGCAATCCGCAGGGCACGCACAGCGAACATGTGGTGATCGGCGGCCAGAACTTCCTGATGGAGATCACCCCGGTGCATCTGCGCGGTGAGAATGACGTCAGCGTGCTGACCGGCGCGGTGATCATGCTGCGTTCGACCATCCGTATGGGGCGCCAGCTGCAGAATCTCTCCAACCAGGATGTCGGCGCGTTCAGCCAAATTATTGCCGTTAGCCCGAAAATGAAGCATGTGGTCGATCAGGCGCGTAAGCTTGCGAATCTCACCGCGCCGCTGCTGATCACCGGCGAAACGGGAACCGGTAAGGATTTACTGGCACATGCGGTTCACACCGCCAGCCCACGCGCGGCAAAACCCTATCTGGCCTTGAACTGCGCGTCTATTCCGGAAGATGCCGTTGAGAGCGAGCTGTTCGGCCACGCGCCGGAGGGCAAAAAAGGCTTCTTCGAGCAGGCCAACGGCGGCTCGGTCTTGCTGGATGAGATTGGCGAGATGTCGCCGCGGATGCAGGCTAAACTGCTGCGCTTCCTCAACGACGGCACTTTTCGCCGCGTCGGGGAAGATCACGAGGTTCACGTTGATGTGCGCGTCATTTGCGCGACGCAGAAAAACCTCGTCGAACTGGTGCAAAAAGGCGTATTCCGGGAAGATCTCTATTATCGACTGAATGTTCTGACCCTGAATATTCCGCCGCTTCGCGACTGTCCGCAGGACATTATGCCGCTGACCGAACTGTTCGTGGCGCGCTTTGCCGACGAACAGGGCGTGCCGCGTCCGAAGCTCTCGGCGGATTTGGGGTCGATGCTGACGCGCTACGGCTGGCCTGGCAACATTCGCCAGCTGAAAAACGCCGTCTACCGTGCGCTCACGCAGCTGGAAGGTTATGAACTGCGCTCGCAGGACATTCTGTTGCCGGATTACGATGCGGGAACCGTGTCGGTTGGCGAAGAGGCGATGGAAGGCTCGCTGGATGACATCACCAGCCGTTTCGAGCGCTCGGTGTTGACCCAACTTTATCGCAACTATCCGAGCACCCGTAAACTGGCGAAACGCCTGGGTGTGTCACACACGGCCATCGCCAATAAGTTGCGTGAGTACGGTCTGAATCAGAAGAAAGCGGACGACCAGAACTGAGAAAATCCCGCGCGGGCGGGGGTTTTGCTATCCAAACATTAAGGCTTAATTTATGAGCAATGAAATACCATTAAAGTTTTATGACATCGCGGATGAATATTCAAAGGAATCCGCAAAGCCCGTCAGCGAAGCAGAGCGCGACGCGGTGGCCTATTATTTCCAGTCGCTGATCACGCGTTTAATGAATAACGAGGAGATCAGCGAAGAGGCGCAGAGTGAGATAGCCCGGGAAGCCGGAATCGATGAAACGCGGATCGATGAGATCGCAGAGTTTTTGAATACGTGGTGATGATCGCGTTCTAATATCGCCGTATTGAGTGCGATGTTCGCATGCTGCGCGACGCTGGCGTCGGACATCCGCATCTCGCTCAGGGGAGTCATCTCAATGAGCGAGATGCGGCTCAGAAAGATTTACATCCTCCTCAGATTTTATAACTCACGCCTTGCAAAACCGCATCCAGTTACCAAACGGATCATACCCTTCCAGAATTTTCCCCCACGCCTGCTGTACGATCTCGAGTCGTCCACAGTTAAGTTCATCCCGCAACCGTTCGATAGTGTGCACAGGGACAAAGAGTATCGTTTCTGGGCAGACGTCAGATAAAAGAAAGCCCCGCATCAGCGAGGCTTTGAAAATCCGAGCACTGAGCGATGTCGTTACGCTTTCAGCACATCCAGCGCAGCGGTGTAGTCTGGCTCGTTGGTGATTTCGTTGACCAGCTCGCTGAAGATGACGGTGTCGTTTTCATCGATTACCAGGACTGCACGGGCAGCCAGGCCTTTCAGTGGGCCTTCTGCGATACCTACGCCGTAGTTTTCGAGGAAATCAGGGCTACGCAGGGTAGAAAGCGTGATAACGTTGCTCAGACCTTCTGCGCCGCAGAAACGGGACTGGGCGAACGGCAGATCCGCGGAAATGCACAGCACCACGCTGTTGTCGACTTCGGTCGCCAGCTGGTTGAATTTACGCACGGACGCAGCGCAAACGCCGGTGTCGATGCTTGGGAAAATGTTCAGGACTTTGCGTTTACCGGCGAACTGACCCAGTGTTACGTCAGACAAATCTTTTGCCACGAGGGTAAAAGCCTGTGCTTTGCTGCCTGCCTGCGGAATGGAACCTGCAACAGAAACCGGGTTGCCCTGAAAATGAACGAGTTGTGACATAGATATCTTCCTGTTTACATATAGTTAACGTCGCGGCTAGTGTATGACAACAGCGGATAACACGGCAAACCTATTTTTCCCTACAGGAGTGAGTGATGAGAACCGTCAAGGTCTATGAAGAAGCGTGGCCACTGCATACCCCGTTTGTGATCTCTCGCGGTAGCCGTAGCGAAGCCAGCGTAGTCGTCGTCGAGATTGAAGAAGACGGTGTGAAGGGCGCGGGCGAATGCACACCTTATCCTCGCTACGGCGAGAGTCTCGCGTCGGTGATGGCGCAGATCATGACTATCGTTCCTGAACTGGAAAAGGGGCTGACACGCGAAGCGCTGCAACAGGCGCTGCCGGCGGGTGCGGCGCGTAATGCGGTCGACTGTGCGCTGTGGTCGCTGGAGGCGCATCGGCAGAATCATACGATCAGCGACTCGCTGGGCGTGGTACTGCCGCAGACCATTGTGACGGCGCAAACGGTGGTGATCGGCGAGCCTGCGCAGATGGCGTCAAGTGCTAAAGCGCTGTATGAGGCCGGGGCGCGGTTGCTGAAAGTGAAGCTTGACGATCATTTGATTAGCGAGCGGATGGTGGCGATCCGCAGCGCGGTTCCGGAAGCGACCCTCATTGTCGATGCCAACGAATCCTGGAAGAATGAAGGGCTGGCCGCGCGCTGTCAGCTGCTGGCTGATTTGGGCGTGGCGATGCTGGAGCAGCCGCTGCCGTCGGCACAAGACGCCGCGCTGGAAAACTTTATCCACCCGTTGCCTATCTGCGCCGATGAGAGCTGCCACACGCGTGACAGCCTGGCCGGGCTGAAAGGGCGCTACGAGATGGTGAACATTAAACTTGATAAAACGGGTGGATTAACCGAAGCGCTGGCGCTTGCGAAACAGGCACGGGCTGACGGGTTCGCGCTGATGCTTGGCTGTATGCTCTGCACCTCAAGAGCCATCAGCGCCGCACTGCCGCTGACAGAGCAGGTGAGCTACGCCGATCTTGATGGACCCACCTGGCTCGCCGTGGATGTCTCACCTGCGCTGAATTTTACCACCGGGACGCTTCATCTCTGAGATTGCCAGCGCAGCAGGCCGGTCATCGCTTTCAGGTATTTCTCGCTCGCTTCATCAGAGGAGACGGGCGGGAACTCGGCCGTGATGCAGTGCAGGCCGAGGTCTGCACACCAGCTGCCAAACGAGCCTGGCGTTTCGTATCCGACGCTGGTGACCAGCGGCAGCGCGAAGGCGTCAGCCAGCCACTCGCCTAACTCCGTATGGCGTGGATCTTCGATGCAGGCCAGCGGATCGTGAAACGACACCACCCACGCCGGTTGAAGATGATGAATGAGCTGGCACAGCCCCTGGGTTTCAGGCTCTGAGCCGGGTTTTTCACCGGTGAGGAGCACCACGTCACGCTCGTCCGCCGCGCTGTTCCAGCGATAAACCGTCTCTCCCGCTCGCCAGTTGGCCGCCGGGAAATTGCGGTTCAGATCGACGCCGCGCGCATTGGCCCGCAGCCCTAACTGGCACCCGTCCGGATTGACCGTTAACACCACGTGATGACGACGCAGATCGGGTGCCAGCGTACGCAGCGCGCAGGAGAGGGTGACGATGGAGGAGTTCTCATCCCCGTGCGTCCCGGCGATGATAAGCCCGCTGTGGCGGTCGGCCTGCGGGGCAGGAAACCAGATCAGCGGGGCACCCAGAAATGAGCGGCCATAATGTTCCGTTCCGGGCGGGAAAGCGCCACGTTCCGTTCTTGGGCGGGTAAGTGACATATGAAATCCTGATAGCGAGTTCTTTATAGCCAGTGTTGTGTAAAACACGCGCTTAATCAAATAGTTTCACGGGGCGGAGAAACTGATCCGATCTCAACTTTCCGCGCGAAGGTGTTTGCATTTCTCTGTTCTGAAACAAATAATTACGCATCTGCTTGTCACCCATCATTCCAAAGGGGATCTCATGAAGCATCCTGTTTCGCTGCTCTGTACTGCGCTGTGGCTGTGTGGACTCACTTCTGTTTCTTATGCAGCTGATATTCCTCAGGGAACGAAGCTGGCGGAAAAACAGGAACTGGTCCGCCATATCAAGGACGAACCCGCCTCGCTCGATCCGGCGAAAGCCGTCGGTTTGCCAGAAATTCAGGTGATCCGCGATCTGTTCGAAGGGCTGGTGAATCAGAATGAAAAGGGTGAACTCGTCCCCGGTGTCGCGACAAAGTGGCAGAGCAATGACAACCGTATCTGGACATTTACCTTACGCGACAACGCGAAGTGGTCAGACGGTACGCCGGTGACGGCGCAAGATTTTGTCTACAGCTGGCAGCGCCTGGTGGACCCGAAAACGACGTCGCCATTTGCCTGGTTTGCGGCGCTGGCGGGGATCACTAATGCCCAGAGCATTATCGACGGCAAAGCCCAGCCTAATACGCTCGGTATCACCGCCGTGGACGCCAAAACCCTTCGCGTACAGCTTGATAAACCGCTGCCCTGGTTCGCCAATCTGACTGCCAGCTTTGCATTTTATCCGGTGCAGAAAGCCAACGTTGAGAGCGGAAAAGAGTGGACTCGCCCAGGCGCACTGGTGGGCAACGGTGCCTATGTTCTGAAAGATCGCGTGGTGAATGAGAAGCTGGTGGTTGAGCCGAATACGTCGTACTGGGACAATGCCCAGACGGTACTGAAAAAAGTGACTTTTATTCCAATCAACCAGGAGTCATCGGCCACTAAACGCTATCTGGCGGGGGATATTGATATCACCGAATCCTTCCCAAAAAATCTCTATCAGAAGCTGCTCAAAGATATTCCGGGGCAGGTTTATACGCCGCCGCAACTGGGCACCTATTATTACGCGTTTAACACTCAGAAAGGGCCAACGGCCGATCAGCGTGTGCGACTGGCCCTGAGCATGACCATCGATCGTCGGATTATGGCGGAGAAGGTGCTCGGAACGGGCGAGAAACCGGCGTGGCACTTTACGCCGGATGTGACCGCTGGCTTTACGCCAGAAAAGTCACCGTTCGAGCAGATGTCGCAGGCGGAGCTGAATGCGCAGGCCAAAATGCTGTTACAGGCTGCCGGATACGGCCCGCAGCGACCGCTGAAACTGACGCTGCTCTATAACACTTCAGAAAACCACCAGAAAATTGCGATTGCGGTGGCGTCGATGTGGAAGAAAAACCTCGGCGTGGATGTGAAGCTGCAGAATCAGGAGTGGAAAACCTATATTGATAGCCGCAATACCGGCAACTTCGACGTGATCCGCGCCTCCTGGGTAGGGGATTACAATGAGCCGTCCACTTTCCTGTCACTGTTAACATCCACACACAGCGGCAACATTTCGCGCTTCAGCGATCCGGCGTACGACAAGATTATCAACCAGGCGACGCTGGAAACGACGGCGAAAGCGCGCAATGCGGATTACAACGCGGCTGAGAAAATCCTTGCCGAAAAAGCCCCGATCGCGCCGATTTATCAATATACCAACGGTCGCCTGATTAAGCCGTGGGTGAAAGGGTATCCGATAAATAACGCGGAAGATGTGGCGTATAGCCGGACGATGTATATCGAGAAGCATTAATATGAATAACAAGGCCCGTCTGAGAACGGGCCTTTTTTGATTCGTCAGTCAGGGCGCGTCAATCGCCGGGTAGAGGCTGCTTTCCAGATACCCCACCAGGTGCCACATCTCACCGCTAAAAATAAACCATAAGCCAAATATAATAACGCTGAGAATAATTAGGATGAGTATGACTTCTGTTTTCCCCATAGCAAAAGTGACCCACCTGACCGCTGTTAATTCGAGGGGGGCATTGTAGCGGGGCTTTAATCAATACTCCAGTTTTCAGGCGGCGAGCACTTTATTGCGGCCATTGTTTTTGGCGCGATATAAGGCGTCGTCTACGCGTTTTAACAGATCGTCGATGCTCTCGTCCGGATTATGTCGCGCGACGCCAATACTCACGGTAAAGCGGGGCAGGCCGGGGATGACAATGCGCGCCACTTCAGCACGAATGGTTTCGGCCACCTGCATCGCAGCCTCGAGCGTGGTACGCGGCAGCAGGATCACAAACTCTTCGCCGCCCCAGCGAAACACAAAATCGTCTTTACGGCTGCAGGCTTCGAGCATGCGCGACAGGGAAATCAGCACCTCGTCGCCCCTGGAATGGCCGAATACGTCATTAATATTCTTGAAATGATCCATGTCGACCAGTAACAGGCTGAACTGCTGCTGGGCGGGCAAATGGGACGGATGAGTCTGTTCAGTGAGGAGATAAAACTGTCGACGATTTAGCAGGCCAGTCATGGAGTCCCGCAGGGCGGCGTGCTCCAGCTCGTGCTCAAGCCTTTTTTGCTCGGTGATATCGTGAACGATGCACAGCATTAATTTGTCGCCGTAAATCTCAATCGGACCCGCGTACGTTTGCACGTGGCGGGTGGAGCCATCGGCCAGCCGGTGGACAAAATTAAGGGGCTTATGCCCGCCGGGAAGACGGGCGATCTCCGTCATAATCGGCAGGATATCGCGCCCCAGGGTGTTAATTTCCCATGTGTGTTTTGTGCACATGTCATCGTGGCTGTAACCGTAAAAATTGAGGGCCGCCAGATTCGCGTCGACAATTTGCCCGTCACGCGCGGTATCTATGAGCAGCATGGGCGCACTGTTAGTCTGGAAAAAGCGGGCGTAGAAACCCTGTTTTTTACGCTGGTAGTTGGCAGAGCGGCTCGCTTTCAGGCCGGAGGGGGCCTGGGAAATCAGCCCTTCAAACACAATGATTTCACCCGCACTTTCATGCTCGGTGAGGGACAGGCGACAGCTCAGGGTGGTTTCCTGATCGTTGCGCCAGACGGTCCAGATTTCGACAATTTCCAGCTCGGATTTGAGATCAGGAACGTACATTGCCAGCTGCTGCTGTGCACTGGCGGAATAAGCGCCCTGACGCATGTCATTCAGCGTTTTATTACCCATCATGTCGCTCGCCGCACTATTGGCGAAAATAACCTGCTCAGAGACGGGTGAGACTAACCAAACCGGTGTTTTGACGAAATTCAGCGCATCAAAGCTGTGTGGCAACATAGAGTCTTCCCAGTCATCGGCAGCCAACGCTCATGAAATTTGCGGTATCACGGTTATACACACGTGGGCATATTTCAAAACATACTCCACTTCATCACATCAGGCATGATTTTTTTGTGAATGAAGTGGGGGTTCTATTTGATTTTTACCAATTGGAATAATTTGTTTGTCAGATTTATTCTGTAATACCAGCCACGGCACCTGTTCTGCAGGAAGCGGGCGGGAAAAATAATAGCCCTGCAGATAATCACATCCCAGATTTGCCAGCATTTGCTGCTGTTGTTGGGTTTCAATACCTTCGGCGACCACCACCATATCCATGGTCCGGGCAACGTGGATAATGGTTTCGACAATCTTTTTGCTTTTATCGTTTTCCCGCATGCTATCAATAAAACTTTTATCTATTTTAAGCTCTTTAGCCGGAAGCACACTCAGCATCAGCAGGTTAGAGTATCCGGTGCCAAAGTCGTCGATGGAAACGGTAAAACCGGCGTGGTTAAACATATCTAATAATTCAATGCTGCGTTCCAGGTTTTTCAGGGCCGTGCTTTCGGTGACTTCGAGGATCAGTCGTGAAGGTTCGAGATTGTATTTCTGCATGGTGCCGGAAATCACCTCGAATATATCCTGTTGCTCAAACTGAATAGGGGACAAATTAAACGACAGCGTCCACTGGCTGAATCCCTGTTCCGTCCAGAAGCGCAGTTGTCTGCAGGCCTGATCAATGGCCCACACCCCCACCGGAATGATTAATCCTGTTTTTTCCAGCGATGGCAGGAATACGTTCGGCAGCAGCACACCCTGTTCAGGATGGTGCCAGCGCAACAAGGCTTCAAAGCCGTGAATCTCATTCACTGCGGCGTGGTAGGTGGGCTGATACCAAAGCTCAAACTGCTCGCGTTCCAGCGCCTGGGTGAGATCCTGCAGGAAAGACGGCTCTGCCGAGATGCTTTTCGACATCTCCGGGCGATAAATCGCCCAGCCGTTGCGCCCTTCCTGTTTAATGTGATGCATCGCGGCATCGGCTTTAAATTTCAGCTCGTGGAGGGTTTCACCGTGCTGAGGATAGAGGCTCACGCCAAGGCTTAAGGTGATATTCAGCGCGTGGCCGCCAATGGCGAAAGGGCGGCGAATATCGTCGAGCAGGGTCGTGGAGAGTTCGGTAATTTTCTCGTCATCGCAGTCGGGCAGCAGCAGGATAAACTCATCGCCGCCGAGCCTGGCGAGACTCATTCCCAGCGTCAGCCGGGCGGTAATGCGCTGCGCGACGCTTACCAGCAGTTCATCGCCAACCTGATGCCCCCAGGCGTCGTTCACTAGTTTGAAATGGTCGATATCCAGAAACATTACCGCAAACTGTTTTTTATTCAGCAGTGAGCCGTGCAGGCAATCCTGCAGGCTGAGATCCATCTGCGTGCGGTTGGCTAGCCCGGTAAGAGCGTCAAAGCGTGCTTTACGCTCCAGCTGGGTGTTGAGCTGGCGCAGGTTTTCCGTCAGGCGATGAGTGCGAAAATGGGAGTCCACCAGCGAGATAATCAGCATGATACCCAGTAGCACGAGTGTGGTGGTAGAGACCCAAATTGACAGCCCTAACTCGCTCACTCCGCCCGGCATCATGTGCGCGGCGTGCTGAAAATTGGCTGCGCTCATTCCCGTGTAATGCATCGCGCAAATGGCAACGCCCATCACCACGGCCGCGGCGACGCGGTTGATAAACACGCCTTTGTGCCGCCGGCGCAGGTGAAAGGCAAGCCAGAGAGCGGCACCCGAGGCGACAATGGCGATTGCGACGGAGATCGTCACGAGGGTCATGTTCCAGCGAATGTCATCACTTAGCATCAGCGCCGCCATCCCGGTGTAGTGCATGGCCACGACGCCTGCGCTAAGGATCAGCGTGGAAAACAACCAGCGAAAAAAGGAGAGAGAATCACCCGGAACGGCAATATTAATGGCGCTGGTGGCCGCGACAATGGCGATGCCCAGTGAGCCGACGGTAAGCCAGACGTGATAACTCATGTCGATCGGCATTTTCATCGATAGCATACCGATGAAATGCATTGACCAGATACCTATCCCCAGCGTGACGCCCCCGGCCATGCGCCACCAGAGAGCGGCTTTGCGGCTGGCACCCGATATTTTGCCGGCGCTGTCGAGCGCCACAAATGAAGCGATAAACGCCACCAGGAATGAGATGGCAATGAGAACGGGGTCCCAGGACACATCGAGCATTATGCAATCCCACGCTAAAAAGTCGTTATTGAGTTCATCCGGTGCGTGACTCATCACCGCCGAGGCTTACTCTAACTAATTCCAAGATTAGTTGCTTATCAAAAATCAACAACAAACGCGTTATTTTTACGTGCAGGAACGCATCGAAGATATATTCTCTCATTAATGACTTAAGTAGCGCTACATGATTTTAATCAACAGTAGCATTCGCTCTTAATAAACTTTGCGTTAATATTTAATCATCTGTTTGCTAACTATTGTTGTCACAAAGAAAATAGGGGTGAAAAGAATAAAGCGCTCATGGTTGAGGTTAAGCTGATTCTGTGTACTGACTTAAGGTAAATTTACGGCATCCGGAGGTGAATAATAAATGCCACTTAAAATGTGGTGGAAAAAGAAAATGCGAATGCTATAACCAATATACCTCCTCCGACTTGTTGTATGGGATCAATTATGCTTAGAAATATTAGCGTAAGAACCTTTATTATATATTTTCTGCTGGTCGTGCTTTTAATCATTGATGGTTTAGTTTGGACTTTATCGGAAAGTACAACGCTTTTTATCGCAGTAAATATTATTAATGTGCTTGCGGTCATGTTGCTGTGGTCCTACATGACAAAATATCTTGTGACGCCGATCAACACTGTGAAAACAAGTATCGAAGAGGTCACCTCAGGCAATCTTGCCGTTTCTATCCCCGAGTTTGGCAATAACTGTGCGGGGCGTTTAATTCCTGGGATCAACAGCTTATCCAGTAACATCGCCACGCTGGTGCGGGAAATACGCGCCTCGTCGCAAACCGCGATGACCCTCTCAGAACAACTCTCCTCACGCAGCGCGGAATTGTCGGTGAAGACAGAGCAGCAATCCGCTTCACTTATTCAGACCGCTGCCAGCATGGAGCAGATGGCGGCCAGCACCCGTAACAACGCCGATAACACCCGTCTTGCCAGCGAGCGTGCGAACCACGCGACGGTGCAGGCGCGCAAAGGTGGCGAGCTGATGGGGCAGGTGGCAAATAATATGCAGTCGATTACGGAATGTGCGCAGCAAATGACGGAGATCATCTCACTGATCGACGGCATTGCGTTCCAGACCAATATTCTGGCGCTGAACGCGGCGGTCGAGGCGGCAAGGGCTGGGGATCACGGCAAAGGTTTCTCCGTGGTCGCCGGTGAAGTGCGTAATCTTGCCCATCGCAGTGCAGAGGCGGCGAAAAGTATTAAGTCGCTGATCGACGTGACGAGCAATAACGTGACGCAGGGCGTGACGGTGGTAGCGGAAGCCGAGAAAAATATGCACGAAATCGTCAACGGTTCCGGGCATGTCAGCAAACTGATGGATGAGATTTCGGCGAGTACGTCTGAACAGGAAAAAGGGATTTCGCAAATCACGCAGGCGCTGTCTGAGCTGGAGCGTGTGACGCAAAGCAACGTGGCGATGGTGGATGAACTGTCAGGCTCCTCCGATGTGCTGAAAAACCAGGTGATTGAGCTTCAGACGCGCACCCGGAATTTCAGGCTGGAGGGCGGCTCGCAACCTGACTGGCAGGAGAGTGTGCGCCAGGAGCACAGTGCCTTTCCCCGCCACGCAGAACACTCATACTGACTGATTGACTGGAAAAGCCTGGTTCGCCAGGCTTTATACTTTGTAGCGGTTACGTCCTGCCTGTTTCGCCTGATACAGCGCTTTGTCCGCCCTCGCTATCAGTTCCCGTGCGGTCACGCCGGGTTTCCATAACGCCAGCCCCTGGCTCACCGTCACGCGGTCGCTGACGGGAGAACCCGCGTGAGGAATATTCTGCGCCTGAAGCACCGCCGCAATATTCTGTGCAGCCGACTGTAACGCCTGCGAGTCCGCATCGGGCAGAAGCAAAACAAACTCCTCGCCACCAAAACGCCCGATAATGCCGCTTGAGGTCAGCGCGGCGGATTCCAGTGCCCTGGCGATGGCCATCAGGCACAGGTCGCCTTTTTGATGTCCGTAATAATCGTTATAAAGTTTAAAGTGATCGACATCGAGCATGATCAGCCCAAAGCTGTTTCCATCCTGCTGATGGCGCAGGATGGCCTGATCCATCTGCGCTTCAAATGACCGACGGTTCGCAATCCCGGTGAGCGGGTCGTTGTTGGCCAGCAGGCCCAGGCGTTGAATCAAATCCGCATTTTCCTGCTCGCGGCGCAGGGCGAGCAGAAACCAGCTGTTGAGAATACGTCGGCCTGATTCAATCAGTCCCGCCAGCAAAATCCACTGCAATCCATTCATGACCGTGAGGCCGTTGCGGTAAAAAAGTGAGGTAATCAGTATCGTCAGCCAGACCGGCAGAATAAAGCTCAGCAGGACTTTGGGATCAAAGTAGAGTGAGATCAGCGCTGTAAACAGCAGTAATGCGGCAGAGGGGAAGATGATGCGCAGATCGTTGCTGACGATCAGGACAAAGAAACAGCCCGCCCAGCACAGACTGAGGGCCACCACGGTCCACTTTGCTAACGTACCGAGCCACTGTGCGTTTTGCAGGGGGGCCATTCGCATGATGAATAATACGGCGGCGGAGAGGGTCAGGTCGGCCACCATCATGGTTTCCAGCACTGCCGCAGGGTGGTGGAAAAGGACCTCTGACTCGAAGGCGGAGAAATAGTTACGCCCCAGGATGAAAGAGGAGAACAACATATTTACCCACAGGAACCATGTCACACTGGTTTTAATGGCAATGGTCCGCATTTCTGCAAGACGAACATCGAAGGCCGCACAGGGCTTTTTCATCGTCACACTCGTAAAAGATACATTTAAAAACAAAATGGCAGCATTTCTGTAACTCTACTGTTTTGCATCTTTCTGTCCAGTGGTTAGAGTAGGAAAAGGGTTAATTCATGAGCAAATTCAGCGCTATGCTGTCGGTAGATGTTGAATAACCTTTCGGGAAGGCTAGACTGACGATGTTCATGACAAAAAGGGGGAGTCACTGTGGAAGGCATTAAGGGATCGGACGTTAATGTTCCGGATGCGGTATTTGCGTGGCTGCTGGACGGTAAAGGCGGGGCGCGACCCCTTGAAGATGACGATATTATCGACAGCGAGCACCCCTGCTGGTTGCATCTGAACTACACCCATCCGGACAGTGCGCAGTGGCTGTCATCGACGCCGCTGCTGCCAAACAGCGTGCGCGACGCGCTGGCCGGGGAGAGCCTGCGACCGCGCGTCAGCCGTCTCGGGGAGGGCACGCTGATTACGCTGCGCTGCATCAATGGCAGCACCGACGAGCGACCGGATCAGCTGGTCGCCATGCGTCTTTATATGGATGAACGTCTGATTGTCTCCACCCGGCAGCGCAAAGTGCTGGCGCTGGATGATGTGGTCAACGATCTGAAAGAGGGGACCGGGCCGGTCGACTGCGGCGCGTGGCTGGTCGATGCCTGCGATGCGCTGACGGATCACGCCAGTGAATTTATCGAAGAGCTGCACGATAAAATTATCGATCTCGAAGATAACCTGCTCGATCAGCAAATTCCGCCGCGCGGTTATCTTGCCCTGCTGCGTAAACAGCTCATTGTGATGCGTCGCTACATGACCCCGCAGCGTGATGTCTACGCGCGGCTCGCCAGCGAACGTCTGCCGTGGATGAACGACGATCAGCGACGTCGTATGCAGGATATCGCCGATCGGCTCGGGCGTGGGCTGGATGAGATCGACTCCTGTATTGCGCGAACGGCGGTAATGACCGATGAAATCGCGACGGTGATGCAGGAGTCACTTTCGCGCCGGACGTATACCATGTCGTTAATGGCGATGGTCTTTTTACCCAGCACGTTTTTGACCGGGCTGTTCGGTGTGAATCTCGGAGGCATACCGGGCGGGGCATACCGGTTCGGCTTTTCCGCTTTTTGCATCATGTTAGTTGTTTTGATTGGTGGTGTTGCGTGGTGGTTGCATCGCAGTAAATGGTTGTAAATTTACACATTTTCAGGCGTTTTCTGGCTTCAAAACGCGTTTTTGTTTGAGCGAAGTCAATAAACGGCTACCCCGTTCGGTGCAGTATTACTCCCGCAGGTGAATGCAACGTCAAGCGATGGGCGTTGCGCTCCATATTGTCTTACTTCCTTTTTTGAATTACTGCATAGCACATATTGATTCGTACGACGCCGACTAAATTAGTCGGCTTTTTTTTGCCTCCAGAATCTCAGCGTCTACCCTAAAAGGGTCACCCCGATAAACTGGAGGGAAACATGAGCTATCTGCTTTCACTGCTTTACACGCAACTGTCGGTACCTGACTCGATACCCATCGATCCGGTGCCTGTCCCCGATCCGATTCCCCGTCCGCAGCCAATGCCCGACCCGCCGCCGGATGAAGAACCGATTAAATTGTCGCATCGGTAGCGCAGATCTGCGAGGATACGCGCCAACTGACTGTGATTTTTTTACCTTGAGAGTACATTGTGACCGCTTTTTCTACGCTGAACGTTCTGCCTGCCGCCCAACTCGACAACCTTACCGAGTTGGGATATCTCTCGATGACCCCTGTACAAGCTGCCGCGCTTCCGGCGATTCTGGAAGGACGAGACGTTCGCGTGCAGGCTAAAACCGGCAGTGGAAAAACGGCCGCCTTTGGCCTGGGATTGCTCCAGCAGATTGATGCGGGCCTGTTCCAGACGCAGTCCCTGGTGCTCTGTCCGACGCGCGAGCTGGCGGATCAGGTTGCAGGGGAGTTACGTCGTCTGGCGCGCTTCCTGCCTAACACCAAAATTCTGACCCTCTGCGGCGGCCAGCCGTTTGGTGCGCAGCGCGACTCGCTGCAACATCCGCCTCACATTATTGTCGCCACGCCTGGCCGTCTGCTCGATCACCTGCAAAAAGGCACCGTTTCGCTGGATGCCCTGCAAACGCTGGTGATGGATGAAGCGGATCGCATGCTGGATATGGGCTTTACCGATGCCATCAATGAAGTGATTCGTTTCGCGCCTGCGACGCGCCAGACGCTGCTGTTTTCCGCAACCTGGCCAGAAGCGATTGCGGCAATCAGCGGACGGGTGCAGAACAACCCGGCTACCATTGAAATCGACGCGGTGGATGCGCTGCCGTCCATCGAACAGCAGTTCTACGAAACCTCGCAAAACGGCAAAATTCCGCTGCTGCAAAAGCTGCTGAGCAAACATCAGCCGGCCTCCTGCGTGGTGTTCTGTAATACGAAGAAAGATTGCCAGGCCGTCTGTGACGCGCTTGACGAGGCGGGGCAGAGTGCGCTCGCCCTGCATGGCGATCTGGAACAGCGCGACCGCGATCAGACGCTGGTGCGTTTCGCCAACGGCAGCGCACGCGTGCTGGTGGCAACGGACGTGGCAGCGCGCGGCCTGGACATCAAATCCCTGGAGCTAGTGGTTAACTACGAGCTGGCGTGGGACCCGGAAGTCCACGTTCACCGTATTGGTCGTACAGCGCGCGCGGGCAACAGCGGTCTGGCGATCAGCCTGTGCGCACCGGAAGAGGCGCAGCGCGCCAACATTCTGTCTGAAATGCTGCAGCTGAAACTCAACTGGATGCCTGCTTTGGGTAGCGTCAGTCTCACGCCACTGGCCGCTGAAATGGCGACTCTGTGCATCGACGGCGGCAAAAAAGCCAAAATGCGTCCCGGGGATGTATTAGGCGCGCTGACCGGGGATATCGGACTCGAGGGTGCGGATATCGGCAAAATTGTGGTGCATCCGGCACATGTCTATGTAGCGGTGCGTCAGAAAGTGGCGAATAAAGCATGGAAACAGCTGCAGGGCGGGAAGATTAAAGGCAAAGCCTGTAAGGTGCGTTTGCTGAAATAAGGCACAAAGAAAAGCGTCTCAGAGAGTCTCTGAGACGCCAGAGTATTACTTCACTTCCAGAACGTTCAGTCGCATTTCATCCAACTGAGACTCATCTTCTTCCGGCTGCCAGCCCGCAGGCTGCATCGGGATCTCTTCGCGGTCGAACGCCAGATCGCCACCGTTCACCACTTCCGCACCGTGCTTAATGCCTTTGAAATCGAACAGTTCAGTATCACACAGGTGAGAAGGCACAACGTTTTGCATCGCGCTGAACATGGTCTCAATGCGGCCCGGATAACGTTTATCCCAGTCGCGCAGCATATCGCCAATTACCTGACGCTGCAGGTTCGGCTGCGAGCCGCACAGGTTACAAGGGATGATCGGGTATTCGCGCGCCTGCGCAAAACGTTCGATATCTTTTTCACGACAGTAGGCCAGCGGGCGAATAACGATGTGTTTTCCGTCGTCGCTCATCAGCTTCGGCGGCATCCCTTTCATTTTGCCGCCGTAGAACATGTTCAGGAACAGGGTCTGCAGGATATCGTCGCGGTGATGGCCGAGAGCGATTTTCGTCGCGCCCAGCTCGGTGGCGGTGCGATACAGAATACCGCGGCGCAGCCGCGAACACAGGGAGCAGGTGGTTTTCCCTTCCGGGATCTTTTCTTTGACGATGCCGTAGGTATTCTCTTCGACAATCTTATATTCGACGCCCTGTTGCTCAAGGTATTCCGGCAGGATGTGCTCCGGGAAGCCAGGCTGTTTCTGATCAAGATTGACCGCCACCAGGGAAAAGTTCACCGGTGCGCTTTGCTGCAGATTGCGAAGGATCTCCAGCATCGTGTAGCTGTCTTTACCGCCTGACAGGCAGACCATAATGCGGTCGCCTTCTTCAATCATGTTGAAGTCTGCAATGGCTTCACCGACGTTGCGGCGCAGGCGCTTTTGCAGTTTATTCAGGTTGTATTGTTCTTTCTTATTAACTGATTGATTATCTTGCATTTATACTTTACTCAAATATCAAATGGGGCACCAGTGGGACAAAACCATTTTAACGCGCCAGCGTCATGAGGCGCATTTCGACCTGCTCGCTGTTCACTACTTCTATCCATGAAGCATAGATTTCATACACCCTCTGCGCATTTTCGTGCCCCATCTGATTGGCAATAGAAGACGGGTTAGCGCCTGCTGATAGCAACCAGCATGCGAAAGTGTGCCGTGTATGGTACGGATTGCGGCGACGAATGCCAGCACGTTTTACAGCAGAAGCGCATCGCGCCCCGATACGGCCCGTGAGGAGTGCGGTTTCTGAGTACCAGGCCATACCAAACCTCAGGCCAAAAAAAGGCCTGCAGGCGTGCTTAACGCACAGCGGCAGGCCGATTATTTACCAACAAACGAATTTAGGGCTGCTGATCAGCAATCACCGTCAATTTTTCGTCAGTGGCTTTCTCTTCCTTGAGGGTTTCTTCCAGCAGCCTTGCCGCATCTTTGTATCCCAGCTTTTTAGCAAGAGCATGCAGTGTGCCGTAAGTGGCGATTTCATAGTGTTCCACTTTTTGGGCGGCGCCAATCAGACCCGCATCGCGGACCGGCCCCGCTTCGACGGAGTCGATGATTTCCTGCGCTTCTTCTGCCAGCCCTTCAAGGGCATGGCATTTCATGCGCTTGATTCGCACACCTTCTGTGCTTTCTACCAACTGATCTAGCCGTTCAATCTGGCCGTGGGTTTCTTCAAGGTGCTGATTAAATGCAGCAATCAGTTTGGGATCTGTCGCCGCCCGCGCCATTTTAGGTAACGCGCGGGTGATTTGTTTTTCTGCGCTGTAAATATCAGAAAGGTCATGAATGAATAAATCTTCGAGAGTCTTGATTGTCATTAAATACTCCTCTCACAATTCGACTTGTGAAAAAGTGATGCGCATCATTCACGCAGTCTTTAAGGGTAGCTGTTATTTAGGGTAGGGGGCGCATAGAAAGGAATTAGCAATAAAATGAGAAACTTCCTGGCGGAGGCGTAAATTCAAAAACAGGAGAATGTTAAATATATTATATGCTAACGTTTGAGGGGGAAATACCTCGGATGAAATGACAATCTCTACCGGGATAATAAAGGCTGAATTAACAATCACTCAGAGGCTATCGACAGTGATAAATAAAACGTAAGCGCTGAAGTCACATCAATTTGCTGGATCACGGGCATGTGTTTTTAAGGCCATCACCATGAGCAGACGCATAATGACGGCGTTATCCCGCAAGCATCGTAAAGCAAAGCAGCGTTGCTTACCCCACCTGGCCTGATTTTGCCAGCAGTGCTAAAACTCTCTCCGTCACCTTATCTTCATATCCTTCCTGCTCGGGATGGTTGAACTTAACCAGTGGTGCCGAGCTTTTTTCCTCCTCGTATGAAGTTGAAAGAAGGCCAGGATTGCCACTCATGTTATTAATTACCGAGGATAAAACAGTGATGGCAATCTTTGATGCGTGAAGGTCTATTTGTAGCTCATTAATTGTCTGCTCAAGGGTTTCAACGCGTTCGTTTAAGTCAGTCATTTGATCTCCTGATTATCGAGAAGGCCAGTGTTCAATTGAATTTGCGCATACACATTCAATTTTAGCCTAAGCGGAGAAAGAGACAGCCAATGTCTGATATCTATTAAAACTAACAATAAAAGGCGTGTTAATCCGCATCCAGTGCCTGCAGTAATTCACTGAGATGACGCACGATATCGCCGAAATCAAAAATTAATGCCATCCACAGACAGGTTAGCAAAATCAGAGCAGCCCATGATAAGCGGGTAAGCACGGAAGAAATCCTTTCACGTGGATAGGGATAAGGCTCAGTATACGGTGATTTCCTTAAACTTCCCCTTTACGACGCCATCATAAAAACGACCTTTTGATACGACCTGCAAAAAATCGTTATAGACGCGTACCGGAACCTGCTGATACCGCAGCGTCCGACGATCGAGAAAGCGGATTTCCAGCGTGGCGCTGCGTTCATCATAGCCAATGGAGGCGATACGTGAAGACCTTACAGGATGATGGACCATGATGATTTGTCCCTTACAGCATAAAACAGGAGATTTATCATCTAACAGCAGGGGCGAGCGTGCAAGTGGGTGACGCGTAACACGGGGTGGAAAAATAATTGCAGTGAATGTAATTCATTGAACTATATAAATTAAAAATTATTCTTTCCTGTTAGTTGACGGTAAACTTTAAACCGTTATATGCCTTTATGATTCTTCATCCGTTAATGCACTGAGAGTGTTTTACTGAGCTATCATCCAGAATTGACAGGATATGCCCGGAGCTGATGCTCCGGGCTTTTTTTTATCACTCGCTGGTCGATTTCTCGCCTTTTCCTGCCATCTGCGCCAGGAAGTCATAGCGTTTTTGCAGATCCGCCGCCGCGTCCTTCCACAATTGCTCGGCCACTTCTGGCTGCTGGGCATTGAGACGACGGAAGCGTTGCTCCTGCATCAACGTTTCTGCCAACGCATCAGACGGAGGACGTGAGTCCAGCGCCAGCGGCAGTTTCCCTTCATCGGCACGACGTGGATCGAAGCGATAGAGCGGCCAGAACCCGGTCGCCGTCAGCTGGCGCATCTGATCGTGGCTCAGCGCCAGATCGTAACCGTGCTCTTCACAAGGGCTGTAAGCGATGATCAGCGACGGCCCTGGATAGGCTTCCGCTTCCTGTATCGCTTTCACCGTCTGGTTGAGCTGCGCGCCAAGCGAAATCTGTGCGACATACACATGACCGTACATCATCATGCTGACGCCCAGGTCTTTACGCGCTTTGCGTTTACCGTGCTCACCAAACTTGGTGACGGCCCCCAGCGGGGTGGCTTTAGACGCCTGACCGCCGGTATTGGAATAACACTGAGTATCGAGCACCAGAATGTTCACGTTTTCCGTCAGGCTAAGAACATGATCCAGCCCGCCGAAACCAATGTCGTACGCCCAGCCATCACCACCAATCAGCCAGATCGATTTTTCGACCAGCGCATCGGCGTCGGTTAACAGCTGCTGTGCGCCTTCCACGCCCTGAAGATGCTGACGCAGTTCTGCCACCTGCTCACGACGCAACTCTGGTGTGGCGTCGCTGTGCAGCGCTGCATTTAATTCAGCAGGAAGCTTATCGGCAAACTGTTCCAGCAGACGCATCACGCGGGCGCGGTGCTGATCGACCGTCAGACGGAAGCCCAGCCCGAACTCGGCGTTATCTTCAAACAGAGAGTTTGCCCAAGCCGGGCCACGGCCATTGGCATCGGTGGTATACGGCGTAGAAGGCAGGTTACCGCCGTAGATAGACGAACAGCCGGTGGCGTTCGCGATCAGCATGCGGTCGCCGTAAAGCTGGGTGAGCAGCTTGATGTAGGGCGTTTCACCACAGCCGGAGCAGGCGCCCGAGTATTCAAACAGCGGCGTAATCAGCTGGGAGGTACGGATATCGATACGTTCGAGCTTGCTGCGATCGATTTCCGGCAGGCCGAGGAAGAAGTCGTAATTCACTTTCTCTTCTTCAACGTGTTCCAGGCGCGACATCATATTGATGGCTTTGATTTCCGGATTCTGGCGATCTTTCGCCGGGCATACTTCGACGCACAGATTACAGCCTGTGCAGTCTTCCGGTGCGACCTGCAGCACGTACTTCTGCCCACGCATATCGCGGGATTTCACATCCAGCGAGTGCAGGCTGGCAGGGGCATTTTCCATCTCTTCCGGAGAAACTACTTTCGCGCGGATGGCCGAGTGTGGACAGGCCGCGACGCAATGGTTGCACTGCGTACAGAGATCTTCCTTCCAGATCGGGATCTCTTCGGCGATGTTGCGTTTTTCCCAGCGGGTAGTGCCCACCGGCCAGGTGCCGTCCGGCGGCAGGGCGGAGACGGGCAGGGCATCGCCCAGACCCGCCAGCATTGCAGCGGTCACGGTTTTAACAAAATCAGGCGCGGCGTCAGACACCACTGGTGGCCGGTTTGCACTGGCGGTATTCACCGGCTGAAGCGGGATCTCAGAAATAGACTCTCGTGCCAGAGCCAGCGCTTGCCAGTTTCGCTCCACCAGATCCTGCCCTTTGCTGCTGTAGCTTTTGGCAATGGCGCCCTGCAACGCGGTCAGCGCGCTGTCGCCCGGCAGAATATCCGTCAGGTGGAAGAAGGCCATCTGCATGACGGTGTTAATGCGTGCCGCCAGGCCGCATTCACGGGCAATTTTCGCCGCGTTGACGGTAAACAGACGGGCTTGTTTCTGATTCAGCACCGCCTGCACTTCCTGCGGCAGTCGCGACCACACTTCGTCAGCATTGTACGGCGTGTTAATCAGGAAAATTCCGCCCGGTTTCAGGCGTTCGGCCATCTGATATTTGTCGATAAACTGCAGCTGATGACAGCCAACAAAATCGGCCTGCTCAACCAGATAGGCGGAACGAATCGGTTTTTCGCTGACGCGCAGGTGCGAGACGGTCAGGCCGCCCGCCTTTTTGGAGTCATAAACAAAATAACCCTGGGCATACCACGGCGTGGAGTTACCGATGATTTTGATATTGTTTTTGGTGGCAGAGACGCTACCGTCACTGCCCAGACCGTAAAACAGCGCTTCCAGCTTCGACGTCGACGGCAGGGTGTTTTCTGGCAGCAGCAGCGACAGGTTAGTCACATCGTCATAAATACCGACCGTAAAGCGCGGTTTCGGTTTTGCGGCGCTCAGCTCATTAAAGACTGCCAGCACGCAGTCAGGCCCGAACTCTTTCGACGACAAACCGTAGCGTCCGCCGATGACGCGCGGCAGCGTTTCGCGCTCACCGCTGTTGAAGGCTTCGGCCAGGGCCGTCATCACATCCAGATAGAGTGGTTCTGCGTGCGCGCCCGGCTCTTTGGTGCGATCGAGTACCGCAACGGAACGGACGCTTTCCGGCAACACGGACAACAGATGCTTCGCAGAGAAGGGACGGTACAGACGTACTTTCAGCACGCCAACCTTTTCGCCGCGAGAAAGCAGCTCGTCGACGACCTCTTCACAGGTGCCAATCGCAGAGCCCATCAGCACGATAACGCGCTCGGCCTGCGGGTGGCCATAGTATTCAAACGGCTTATATTCACGCCCGGTGGCCCCCGAGAAATCACTCATCGCCTGCTCAACGTGATCATAAACCGCGTTGTACCAGGGGTTGGTGGCTTCACGGGACTGGAAATAGGTGTCGGGGTTTGCGGAAGTGCCGCGAATAACCGGATGCTCCGGATTCAGCGCGCGTGCGCGGTGGGCATCGATCTCATCCTGCGGCATCAGCTCCAGAATCGTGTTGTCCGACAACGGGACGATTTTATTGATTTCGTGAGAAGTGCGGAAACCATCGAAGAAATGAATAAACGGCACCCGGCTTTTTAGCGTCACGATGTGGGAAATCAGCGCGAAGTCCTGGGCTTCCTGCACATTACTGGCACACAGCATGGCGCAGCCCGTCTGACGGACCGCCATCACATCCGAGTGGTCACCGAAAATCGACAGAGCATGGGTGGCAACGGTACGCGCTGCCACATGCAACACGAACGGCGTTAACTGCCCGGCGAGCTTATACAGCGTGGGGATCATCAGCAGCAGACCCTGCGATGAGGTGAACGACGTCGAGAGCGCACCTGTTTGCAGTGCGCCGTGAACCGCTCCGATAGCACCGGCTTCCGACTGCATCTCGACGACCCGGGGAACATCGCCCCAGACGTTTTTTAGCCCGTTGCCCGCCCAGGCATCAGCCTGTTCCGCCATGGTCGAACTTGGTGTAATGGGGTAGATGGCGATAACTTCGCTGGTGCGGAACGCGACGGACGCGGCCGCGCCATTACCGTCAATAGTGATCATGTGACACCCTTACATTGCGCAAAAAAGAGGGACCCGTGAAACGTCGACGAGTCCTGATAGTTATATCCCTATTTTAGCAAAGGTCAGGCTTTCCGATTTTCGCTTTTGTGTCCTGGCTATTCTTCGCATCAATGTGTAGATCAAGTTTCTGGCAAAAAAATCGCAAGAATTTGTTTCTCAGGTGCATAAATACGCAGTTCCGCTCTCGACGGGGCGGCGCAGGGTGCCTATTATGCTTAGGTTTCGCAATTTGTATGGGGAAGAGAGAATGCGTTCAGCGTTTTGGGTAGGGTGTGCGGCATTACTGTTGTCTGCGTGCAGCAATGAGCCGGTTCAGCAGGCGACGGCGGCACATGTTTCACCGGGAATGAAAGCGGCAATGTCCAGCTCCGGGCAGGCCAGTTGCGCAATGGTGGGCGGATCGTTGTCTGTCGCTCGCCAGCTTGATGGCTCGGCTGTCGGGATGTGTGCGTTGCCTAATGGCAAACGCTGCAGTGAGCAGTCGCTTGCCGTAGGGTCATGCGGTAACTACTGATTAGTCTGCGCGTTTAAACATCAGCGTTTTATCTGCTGTCGCCAGCGTCAACTGATTTTCCGTCAGATCGACCTGCGCGCCTTTGCGCAGCATATTGCCTATCGTCGCATCCAGCTCGTTAAGCTGCTGATCGGTGCAGAGTTTGCGCGTCATCGCCATGGCTTTGACCTTCAGCTCGCCTTCCGATAATTTGCCTTCGCCGCTAAAGCGGTTGCACATCACGCCGGAAACAGCCATTTTCTCGCCAAAGCGTAATTCCGGTGGCACCGCGGTGGGTTTGACCGCCGCGCCGTTTACGCTCTCCAGCACAAAACGGTGCCCTTCGAGTTGGCCTGACTGGACAGACGCCTTTCCGGGATTAACACAACCTGCCAGCGCCAGGGTCACCAGGCTTAACGCCACGAGCTTTTTCATATTGCTTCTCAAACTATAAATCCGATAAATATATGTGAATATCTTTAACGATACCCTCCCGTTTGTCATGGGTGTTTATCTGAAAGTGCCGAAAGCCGGGCAGGGATATCCACCCGGCTATCAAAACGTTAGTGCGATTTAAAGCCTGCGGCAGTCATCAGGATGCGGAAGAACATCCCCACAGCAGCCAGTGCCAGCACGCTGCCTCCCCAAATAATGACTAACCACATCAGGCGTTTCCAGACCGGCTGTTGCATCAGTGATACCCCTCCCCATGTTGCACTTTTCCGCGAAACACGTAGTAGCTCCAGAACGTATAGACCAGAATAATCGGGATGATCAGCAGGGCGCCGACCAGCATAAAGCCCTGGCTTTGTGGCGGGGCTGCGGCCTGCCAGAGCGTGATGGACGGCGGAATAATGTACGGCCAGATGCTGATCCCAAGCCCGCTAAATCCGAGGAAAATCAGCCCCAGCGTCAGCACAAACGGTGCGTTGTGGCTGTCGCTATCGTTCAGTTTTTTCCATGCCCAACCGCTCAGTGCGAGGACCAGCAAGGGCACCGGCAGCAGGAACCACAGATTGGGCAAGGTAAACCAGCGCTCGGCGATTGCCGGGTGCGCCAGCGGCGTCCACAGGCTGATGACCGCGATAACCACTAACAGCGTCAGCAGCAGCTTTTTAGATACCCCGCGCATTTTCCCCTGCAGCGGGTTTTCACTTTTCATCACCAGCCAGGTCGCGCCGAGCAGGGCGTACGCCACTGTCAGACCCACGCCACAGAACAGATTAAAGAGCGTAAACCAGTCAAATGGCCCGCCGCTGTAGGCGCGCTCGGTCACCGAAAAACCGTTAATCACCGCGCCAACCACCACGCCCTGGCTGAAGGTGGCAAGAATGGAGCCGCCAATAAAAGCTTTGTCCCAGAAAGGCCGGTGTGCGGGCGTCGCTTTAAAACGAAATTCAAAGGCCACGCCGCGGAAAATCAAGCCGATCAGCATCAACGTGAGTGGGATGGTCAGGGCATCGATAATCACTGCGTAAGCCAGCGGAAACGCACCGAAAAGCGCCGCCCCCCCGAGCACCAGCCAGGTTTCATTCCCGTCCCAGACCGGGGCGACGCTGTTAACCATCACGTCGCGATCGTCTGCGTCGCGGGTGGTAGGAAACAGAATGCCGATGCCTAAATCGAAGCCGTCCATGACGATATACATCAGCGTGGCGAAGACGATAATCACAAACCAGATAATGGAAAAATCGATGCCCATTATGGTTTCTCCTTAATCACGAATTCAGTGCTGGCGGCAGAGAGCGGGCGAGCCGGACGGCCATCGTTTTCGGTCGGGAAGGATTCGTGTTCCTGCGGACCTTTTTTGATAAGCCGCACCATGTAGCTGTAGCCAACGCCGAACACCGAGGTATAGACGACAATAAAGGCCAGCAGGCTTACGCTCATATGCAGATCGCCATGGGCAGATACCGCATCTGACGTGCGTTGCAGACCATAAACGACCCATGGCTGACGACCCACTTCGGTGGTGACCCAACCGGCAAGGATGGCGATCAGGCCGGACGGTCCCATCAGCAGAGCGAACCACAGGAAAGGACGCGAGGTATAAACGCGCTGTCTGTAGCGCAGCCAGACGGCGACAACGCCTAGCAGCAGCATCAGCATTCCCAGCCCCGCCATGATGCGGAATGACCAGAAGACGATGGTCGAGTTCGGGCGATCCTCTTTCGGGAAATCTTTCAGCGCTGGCACCTGTTTATCCAGGCTGTGCGTCAGAATCAGGCTGCCGAGCGCCGGGATTTCCAGCCCATAGCGGGTGCGCTCTTGCTCCATATCTGGCCAGCCAAACAACAACAACGGTGTCGGTTCACCGGGTGGGTTTTCCCAGTGACCTTCAATCGCCGCAATTTTGGCGGGCTGATGTTTTAACGTATTCAGGCCGTGCATATCACCGACCATCGCCTGAATTGGCGCGACAATCAGCGTCATCCACAGCGCCATGGAAAACATGTGACGAATAGCGGGCGTATTGTTACCGCGCAGAAGATGCCAGGCCGCTGATGCACCCACGAACAGGGCGCTGCTCAGGAATGCCGCAATGGACATATGGAACAGGCGGTAGGGGAAGGAGGGGTTAAACACCACCGCGAACCAGTCGACCGGGACCACTACGCCGTTGACGATCTCATACCCCTGAGGGGTCTGCATCCAGCTGTTGGACGCCAGGATCCAGAAGGTCGAAATAATGGTGCCCAGCGCCACCATGCAGGTGGAAAAGAAGTGCAGCCCCGGCCCGACTTTGTTCCAGCCAAACAGCATCACCCCGAGGAAACCGGCTTCGAGGAAGAAGGCGGTCAGCACTTCGTAGGTCAGTAGCGGGCCGGTAATACTCCCCGCGAACTGCGAAAATCCGCTCCAGTTGGTCCCGAACTGGTAGGCCATCACCAGCCCGGACACTACGCCCATACCAAAGTTGACGGCGAAAATTTTGGACCAGAAATGGTACAGCGTGCGCCAGACGGGGTTTTTGGTCTTCAGCCAAAGCCCTTCCAGCACCGCCAGATAGCTGGCGAGACCAATGGTGATCGCCGGGAAAATAATGTGGAAGGATACGGTAAAGGCAAACTGTATCCGCGCCAGATGAAAAGCATCTAAACCAAACATGCACAGCCTCAATGTCAATCGGTGTGGTGTTATGGTATAGGGGGCGGAATCGAACTATCAGAGGCAGAAATTTGAAATTTATGTATAACAGTTCGCGAAATAGATGGGCTTTAGTCATCTGATATAGTGAACAGTTAAGCGCGACTGGCGCATAAAGCCGTTAAACGTTCAGAGCATAAGAATTTTATTTTTATGAGTTTTCTTCATTAAAGGGGTTGTTTTGTTCTCTCAGTCATGCGTTAATGGCTCCTCGGTTTGATACCCAAAAAAATATCTGACGTCGTTTCAAAGCATTTCTCATCACGTTGTGCCTCTCCGCAGCCTCTTGGGTCTTCTCTTTACACTCTGACACTCCGATTAGTTTTGTCTCAGACCATCATTGCCTTGAAAGGCCCAATTTGTTATTCACGTATTTACGTGTTCTGGAGATTCATATGGTTTCTTATATCCATTTTCGCTGCCCATGCTGTCATGGCTCGCAATACCGCACATCCGTTTTTGATGTGTCTGAAAAAAACCCACACGGTGCGAAATGCATTTTCTGCAAATCGTCCATGATGACCTTTGACCATCTGGCAACGTCCGCGCCATCTGAGCGTGCACACCTCAGTCATCGTCCGTCATAACACCGCATAAGCTATAACAGTTCATTAAAACTGCCAATTTTCTCCTGCTGATATACTATGGTGTGAAGCAAGGAGAGAACGATGAAAAAATATCAGCGCCTGGCGCAGCAAATCATTTCGCAAATCGAACTTGGCGTGTGGTTGCCGGGAGATAAACTACCGTCGTTGCGTGAGCAAGTTGCCAGCAGCGGCATGAGTTTCATGACCGTCGGTCATGCCTATCAAACGCTGGAAAGCCAGGGGCGAATCGTTGCTCGCCCACAGTCGGGATACTACGTTGCTCCACGCCCGATAAAGCAGCAGCCTGCGCCACCGGCGCAGGTGATGCGCGACGAAGTGGTCGATATCAATACCTATATTTTTGATGTCCTGCAGGCCAGCCGCGACCCCTCTGTTTTACCCTTTGCCTCCGCATTCCCCGACCCGCGGCTTTTCCCGCTTCAGCAGTTGAACCGCTCCCTTGCCAACGTCAGCAAAACCGCAACCGCCATGAGCGTGATTGAAAACCTGCCCCCGGGTAACGTCGATCTCCGCCACGCTATCGCCCGTCGCTACGCGCAGCAGGGGATGAATATTTCGCCGGAAGAGATTGTGATTACCGCCGGTGCGCTGGAAGCCCTCAATCTGAGTCTCCAGGCCGTGACCGAACCCGGTGACTGGGTGATTGTCGAAAACCCCTGTTTCTACGGTGCACTTCAGGCGCTGGAAAGGTTAAAGCTCAAGGCGCTGTCGATCGCCACCGACGTGCGCGAAGGGATCGATCTCAACGCCCTCGAGCAGGCGCTGAACGACTATCCGGTGAAAGCCTGCTGGCTGATGACTAACAGCCAAAATCCCCTGGGCTTTACCCTCAGCGCCGAGAAAAAAGCCCATCTGGTGGCGCTGCTGACGAAACATAACGTCACCTTGATCGAAGATGACGTCTACAGCGAGCTCTATTTTGGGCGCGAAAAACCGCTGCCCGCAAAAGCCTGGGACCGCCAGGATATGACTTTGCACTGCTCATCTTTCTCGAAATGTCTGGTCGCTGGTTTTCGTATCGGCTGGGTCGCAGCGGGCAAACATGCGCGCCGCATCCAGCAATTACAATTGATGAGCACACTTTCGACCAGCTCCCCGATGCAGCTTGCTCTTGTGGATTATCTCGCCACCAAACGTTATGACGCCCATCTTCGCCGTCTGCGCCGCACGCTGGCCGAGCGTAAGCAGCAGGCGTGGCAATCGTTAATGCGCCATCTGCCGGCGGAAGTGAAAATTCACCACAACGACAGCGGCTACTTTTTGTGGCTGGAACTGCCTGCACAGCTGGACGCCGGGCTGCTCAGTGAGCAGGCGCTGGCGCACCATATCAGCATCGCGCCGGGCAAAATGTTCTCTACTTCCGACGTCTGGACGCCGTTCTTTCGCTTTAATACCTCCTGGGCGTGGGGGGAGCGAGAAGAACAGGCTGTAATCCAGCTGGCGAAATTAATAAGCGTCATGCTGAAATAAGCGAAAAGGCTTATTTACCGCACGCGTAATATCCTCGTATAAATAAACAATGCTTATCCTGTGACCGGTGCCGGGTTTATTCCCGACTGCCGGTCATAGGAAATCTGCATACCGCCGCTCGCCGCTAACTCCTTGTCTATAATCCACTTAACAGGGAATGCGCCCTCTGTCACAACCTGATGAAATTTCCAAAGCCCGCAGGGTGCGGCACATTTGCGCAGTCTACGTTTATTAAGGGAGATATTTTTACGGCACGGCTGCCGCCAAATTTCATTGCGACAGGAGTAAATCAAATGAGCAAAAAATTTGCACGCAGCAGCCTGTGCGCGCTCGGCATGACCATCATGACCGCGCAAGCCGCAGAGCCGCCGAAAGAGATCGGCAAAGGCGAGGGAAGGCTGGATATCATCGCCTGGCCGGGATACATCGAACGCGGCCAGACGGATAAAAATTACGACTGGGTCACCCAGTTTGAAAAAGAGACCGGCTGTGCGGTAAACGTCAAAACGGCAGCCACCTCCGATGAGATGGTCAGCCTGATGGCAAAAGGGGGCTATGACCTGGTCACCGCTTCCGGCGATGCCTCGTTACGTTTGATTATGGGGAAACGCGTCCAGCCCATTAATCCGGATCTGATCCCCAACTGGAAAACCCTTGATTCGCGCATCGTGAAAGGCGAATGGTTCAACGTTGGCGGCAAAGTCTACGGCACGCCGTATCAGTGGGGACCGAACCTGCTGATGTACAACACGAAAACCTTCCCGACACCGCCGGACAGCTGGGCGGTGGTCTTTAAAGAGCAAAATCTCCCGGACGGCAAAACCAACAAAGGCCGTGTACAGGCCTACGATGGTCCGATCTACATTGCGGATGCCGCACTGTTCGTCAAAGCCACGCAGCCGCAGCTCGGCATTACTGACCCGTATCAGCTCACCGAAGCGCAATACGCAGCCGTACTGAAAGTGCTGCGTGACCAGCACGCGCTTATTCACCGTTACTGGCACGACACCACGGTTCAGATGAGCGACTTCAAAAACGAAGGCGTGGTGGCATCGAGCGCATGGCCTTATCAGGCTAACGCCCTGAAAGGGGAAAACCAGCCTATCGCGACGGTCTTCCCGAAAGAGGGGGTAACCGGCTGGGCAGACACCACCATGTTGCACGCCGAAGCCAAACATCCGATGTGCGCCTACAAGTGGATGAACTGGTCGCTGACACCAAAACTGCAGGGCGATCTGGCGGCGTGGTTTGGCTCTCTGCCGGTGGTGGCTGAGGGCTGTAAAGCCAGCACGCTGCTCGGCGAAAAAGGTTGCGAAACCAACGGCTATAACGAATTCGACAAAATCATGTTCTGGAAAACCCCAATTGCAGAAGGCGGAAAATATGTCCCGTACAGCCGCTGGACGCAGGATTACATCGCCATCATGGGTGGCCGTTAATCGCCCGGGAGCAGACCATGACGTACGCAGTTGAGTTTAACGACGTCTCCCGTTTGTACGGCGACGTACGGGCGGTGGATGGCGTCACCATTGGCATTCGCGACGGCGAATTTTTCTCCATGCTGGGGCCTTCTGGCTCCGGCAAAACTACTTGTCTGCGCCTGATTGCCGGGTTCGAGCAGTTGAGCGGCGGGGCGATCAAAATCTTCGGCAAAGAGGCGAGCGAGCTACCGCCGTGGGAGCGCGATGTGAACACCGTGTTCCAGGATTACGCCCTGTTCCCGCATATGTCGATCATTGAAAACGTTGCCTACGGGCTGATGGTGAAAGGCGTCGATAAAAAGAAACGCCAGTCACAGGCGCGCGACGCGCTGGAAAAAGTGGGATTAGGGTTTGCGGAAAAGCGTAAGCCCTCTCAGCTTTCCGGCGGGCAGCGCCAGCGTGTGGCGATCGCCCGCGCGCTGGTTAATGAACCGCGTGTGCTCTTGCTCGACGAACCGCTCGGTGCGCTGGATCTGAAACTGCGCGAGCAGATGCAGTTCGAGCTGAAAAAACTGCAGCAGGAGCTGGGGATCACCTTTATTTTCGTTACCCACGATCAGGGCGAAGCGCTGTCGATGTCCGATCGCGTCGCCGTGTTTAACAACGGGCGAATTGAACAGGTCGATACCCCGCGCGAGCTCTATATGCGCCCGCGCACGCCGTTCGTCGCCAGCTTTGTCGGCACATCCAACGTGTTTGATGCCGCCGTTGCAAAACAGGTTTGCGGCATGGAGGGAATTTATTCGCTGCGCCCGGAACATATTCGCCTCAATCAGAGCGGCGATGTTCAGGTACAGGGCGTGGTGCAGGCGGTGCAATATCAGGGCGCGGCAACGCGGTTTGAGCTGCGTCTCGCCGATGGCGCAAAATTGCTGGTGAGCCAGGCGAATCTGAGCGGCGCGAATATCCCTGTGGATGTTGCCCCAGGGCAGCAGGTGCTGGCCTCCTGGTCGCGCGAGGCTATGGTGCCACTGCATGAGGAAAGGTGAGATGGACATGAGCGTTTCACCTGCACCGTCCTCCCGTGGCCCGGTCAGCCGGATCACGACGCTGCTCTGGCGCAAACCGTCGCTCGGGCTGTTCCTGCTCCTGCTTGGGCCGCTGATGTGGTTCGGGATTGTCTATCTCGGCTCGCTGCTGACCCTGCTGTGGCAAGGTTTCTACACCTTCGACGATTTCACCATGTCGGTGACGCCGGATCTGACCTTTGCGAACATACTGGCACTTTTCAACCCTGCCAATTACGACATCATCCTGCGCACCTTGCTAATGGCCATTGCCGTCACGATTGCCAGCGCGATTCTGGCCTTTCCGATGGCGTGGTACATGGCGCGCTTTACGCGCGGTAAATGGAAAGCTTTTTTCTATATCGCGGTGATGCTGCCGATGTGGGCGAGCTACATCGTTAAGGCCTACGCGTGGACGCTATTGCTGGCAAAAGATGGCGTCGCGCAGTGGTTTCTCGGCTATATGGGGCTGGAGCCGCTGCTGATGTCAGTGCTGACGCTGCCAGCGATTGGCGGTAACACGCTGTCGACGTCCGGCCTGGGGCGCTTCCTCGTCTTTGTCTATATCTGGTTGCCGTTTATGATCCTGCCCGTCCAGGCGGCGCTGGAACGCCTGCCGCCCTCGCTGTTACAGGCGTCAGCCGATCTGGGCGCGCGCCCGCGCCAGACTTTCCGCTACGTGGTGCTGCCGCTGGCCATTCCTGGCATTGCGGCCGGTTCGATTTTTACCTTCTCGCTAACGCTGGGGGATTTTATCGTGCCGCAGCTGGTCGGCCCGCCGGGTTATTTCATTGGCAACATGGTTTATGCGCAGCAGGGGGCGATCGGCAACATGCCGATGGCGGCGGCGTTCACCTTAGTGCCGATTGTGCTTATCTCACTCTATCTGGCGTTCGTGAAACGTCTGGGAGCGTTCGATGCACTCTGAACGCGCGAACGTGTTCCTGAAACTGGCGGCCTGGGGCGGGGTGATCTTCCTTCACTTCCCACTTCTGATTATCGCCATCTATGCTTTTAATACGGAAGATGCGGCGTTCAGCTTCCCCCCGAAAGGGCTGACCCTCAAGTGGTTTAGTGTGGCGGCATCAAGAAGCGACATTATCGATTCAGTGACACTGTCACTTCAAATCGCGTCGCTCTCGACGGCCATTGCGCTGGTGCTGGGGACGCTGGCGGCGGCGGCACTCTGGCGCAGCGAGTTTTTCGGCAAAAACGCCATCTCGCTGCTACTTCTGTTGCCGATTGCGCTTCCGGGGATCATCACCGGTCTGGCGCTGCTGACGGCGTTTAAAACCATCAATCTCGAGCCGGGCTTTTTCACCATCGTTACCGGTCACGCGACCTTCTGCGTGGTGGTGGTGTTCAACAACGTCATCGCTCGCTTCCGGCGCACCTCATGGAGCCTGGTCGAAGCGTCGATGGATTTAGGTGCCGACGGCTGGCAAACCTTCCGCTACGTCGTGCTGCCGAATTTAAGCTCTGCACTGCTGGCGGGAGGAATGCTGGCGTTTGCACTGTCGTTCGACGAAATCATCGTCACGACATTTACGGCGGGACATGAGCGTACGTTACCGCTGTGGTTACTCAATCAGCTTGGACGCCCGCGTGATGTGCCCGTCACTAACGTGGTTGCGCTACTGGTGATGCTGGTAACGACCATTCCGATTCTGGGGGCCTGGTGGCTAACCCGCGACAACGAAAACGTGGTCGAAAGCGGGAAATAACGTTGATTTCAACAGGACAATGCTATGCAAACTCAACTGCTGATTAATGGTGAACTGGTCACCGGCGAAGGCGAAAACCAGCCGGTTTACAATCCTGCCACGGGCGAGGTACTGCTGGAGATCGCCGAAGCGTCTGCCGCACAGGTCGACGCTGCCGTGCGAGCCGCCGACCGCGCCTTTTCAGAATGGGGCCGAACCACGCCGAAAGCGCGTTCCGAATGCCTGCTGAAACTGGCCGATATGATTGAGGAACATGCCGACACATTCGCGCGCCTCGAATCGCAAAACTGCGGCAAGCCGCTGCACTGTGTCATCAACGACGAAATCCCCGCAGTCGTGGATGTGTTCCGTTTCTTTGCCGGTGCCGCTCGTACGCTGAATGGACTGGCGGCGGGAGAGTACCTCGACGGCCATACCTCCATGATTCGCCGCGATCCGGTGGGCGTAGTGGCGTCCATCGCGCCGTGGAACTATCCCCTGATGATGGCGGCGTGGAAGCTGGCTCCGGCGCTGGCCGCCGGAAACTGCGTGGTGATCAAACCTTCAGAAATCACGCCGCTGACCGCGCTCAAACTGGGGGAACTGGCAAAAGAGATCTTCCCGGCAGGGGTATTAAATGTATTGTTCGGTCGCGGCAAAACCGTTGGCGACCCGCTGACGGGGCATGAAAAAGTACGCATGGTCTCCCTGACCGGTTCGATTGCCACCGGCGAGCACATAATCGGCCACACGGCATCGTCGATTAAACGCACCCATATGGAGCTGGGGGGTAAAGCGCCTGTCATCGTCTTTGACGATGCTGACCTCGACGCGGTTGTCGAGGGCGTGCGGACCTTCGGTTTCTATAACGCGGGCCAGGACTGTACCGCTGCATGCCGGATATACGCGCAAAAAGGCATTTACAACGCTCTGGTCGAAAAGCTCGGTGCGGCGGTGGCCACGCTGAAAACCGGCGCGCCGGATGATGAATCCACCGAACTGGGGCCGCTCAGTTCTGCGGCGCATCTGGCGCGGGTCTGCCAGGCAGTGGATGCAGCCAAAGCGCTCGGACACGTCAACGTGGTGACCGGGGGCAATAAAGTGGACGGCGCAGGGTATTACTTCCAGCCCACGCTGCTGGCGGGAGCAAAACAGGAAGACGCCATCGTCCAGCGCGAGGTGTTTGGCCCGGTGGTCAGCATGACGGAGTTCAGCGATGAAGAGGAAGTTCTGGCCTGGGCCAATGACTCGCAGTATGGTCTGGCGTCATCGGTGTGGACGAAAGACGTGGGGCGCGCGCATCGTCTCAGCGCTCAGCTGCAATACGGCTGCACCTGGGTGAATACCCATTTCATGCTGGTCAGCGAAATGCCGCACGGCGGCATGAAGCTATCCGGATACGGCAAAGATATGTCGGTGTATGGCCTGGAGGATTACACCGTGGTCAGGCACGTCATGATTAAACACTAGCGTCATTTACGCCCGGTAGCGCTGCGCTTATCGGGATTAAATCGTTGCCGGGTCAGGCGTCATCGCCACCCGGCAGTGTCTACCAGCCACAGACATCATGCTCATTTTCCGTGTCATACGCGCGCACGGTATTGACCAAATCTTTCACAACATCGGCTGCGACATCGGGAATTAACAGCTCCATTGGGGCCTGTGTCTCGTAATCGACCGACACGCCGTTGCTGTTATTCGTGACGGTGACGGTATACGTTGCCTTGCCCATTTTCTTACCCCTTATGTGTATTAACGACTTTTCCCAGGCCCGCGCCTTTAAGATTTGCCTGCGGATCGGCGAAGAAATCAATACTGAAGTAGGTATCGTCGGTCAGAAGCTCAATGCGGTGCCATTTTTGCGGTGGCGAAATGCCAAAAGAACCCGCTTCGATAATCAGTTCAAGATCGGGTTCAGTGGCTTGCGCATCCGGGAATCCATAATATTTCACCGCGCCCTGCATAACAGACAGGCGGCCATACACGCCCGCTTTGGTGTTGTGATGGGTGAACAGGGCCTTCGGTGCGGAGTCTTTGTTCCAGAATGGAGTGGCGCGGGTGTGAACAAAATTTTCAGGAATACGTAGCATAATAAGTTCCTTACGGGCGTTTAAATGCTCAAAGAGATTTCAAAACTTCCGGTTCAACAAAGAAATCGACGTTAAAAATCGTATCGTCAGTCATCGTTTCAATGTGATGCCATTTTTCAGGCGGAAACACGCCGAAATGGCCTGCCTTGATGATGAGTTCGCTGTCAGGGACCGGCGTGAACTCGTCGGCATAACCTAAGTAACGTATCGCTCCCTGACTTACCGACAAACGGGGATAAACGCCCGGTCGCGTGCCTTTATCAAGATGGCGCTGGAAAATGCCAGCAGGGGCGGTGTCCTTGTTCCAGAAAGGGGTGGAACGGGTATGAATACAACTCTGCGGAATGCGTAACATAGTTTCTCCCTCTAAAGCCTGCTGTTATTACACCACTTTTCGGGCACAATCATTGTGCAAAATGTGCATATAAGATGCAACTTTAAAGGGGTAGGAAAAGGGGTAACTCAGGCGGGGAATTAACGTCTACGAAATACTTCATTGTTATTAACCATGTGATTTTAGTGGTTAATCTGTAACATTAAAACTTGATCTGTATCAATATATGACGCATATTGCGCGCGGTTATTTATCGATCGAGTGCACAGAATGACGCTTTATCAAAAGATGTTGGTGTTTTACGCAGTCATGGCAGCAATATGCGCCCTGATTACCTGGTTCCTGTCGAAAGACCGTAAACGCATTCGGTTTTTGAGCGCGTTTCTGGTGGGCTCGACCTGGCCGATGAGCTTTCCTGTGGCACTGTTGATCTCGCTTTTCTGAAGCACGCTTCCAAAATTTAAAGACAAAATAGCATTCCGCTACGAGTGACTGTATAAATACACAGTGTGTCGACAAAGGAGTGCTTATGAACAGTTTTTACTCGCAGCAAGCCTGCTGCAATGTGCGCTGGCAGGACCTCCCTGGTTCTGGCGATCCCGTGGTCTTTATTCACGGCCTCGGCTGCGCCTCTTCGTATGAATATCCCCGCGTCGTCTGCGATCCGCAGTTTGGTGCGCGTCGGGCCATTCTTATCGACCTTCCCGGCAGTGGCTATAGCGACAAACCTGAACACTTTCTCTATCGCACCAGCGATCAGGCGAAGGTCGTTGTCGAACTACTGAACCATCTCAATATTGACGCATTCTGGCTCTATGGCCACAGCATGGGCGGCAGCATCGCTATCGAAACCGCCGGTCTTACCGAAAACCGTATTCGCGGGCTGATTGTCTCTGAACCCAATTTTCATGCGGGAGGAGGCATGTTCAGCCGCGCGATTGCCGCGCAGAGTGAGGCCTCATTTATTGAAACTGGCTATCACACTATGCTTGCCGCCGAAGCGTCTGCGTGGGCGGGGTGTCTGCGCAGTAATGCACCTTATGCCGTCTGGCGCGGTGCCGCGTCTCTGGTTGCGGGCGTTACCCCTGACTGGAGCGCACGCTTTTTGGCGCTGAAATGTCCGGTCACGCTGTTGTTTGGCGAACTCTCGCTGCCAGATGCCGAGGCCGAAGAGATGCGTCAGCAGGGTGTCCAGATTCTGATGATCCCTGCCGCCGGGCATTCCATGTCGTGGGAAAATCCTTCCGCGCTGGCGCGCGCGCTTTCAGATTGTGTCTCAGAAGAGTGACAGCCCGCGCCTTTGCAGGCTGTCATTAGGATTAACGCAATATCGATTGTAACGCCTGACGTGCGGCGGGCTGGATATCATGCGGGTGCTGATAGCCAATGTTCTCAATCGCGCGGGTATAAAGCGCGACCAGCCAGTCGTACACGTACACCGTGGCGGCGTGAACCGGCTGCTCACCCAGTTGCGTCAGTCTTGGCGTTGCGCTGCTGACGACAGGCGTCACGAAGATGGCCTGGCCTTTACGCACGCGGCTTGCGGGGCGAGTCGCCGCAGGTGTTTCAGCGTAGCCCAGCCAGCCGATGAAGTTACCGATGGCCGCATGGAGTTGTGCGGCACTGCTTTTATCGGCTTCTACGATGCGCTGTAACTGTTGCGGCAGATTCAGACGGTAGCTACTGATCACCAGCGTATCGGCAATCTGGGGGAGTGCAGCAACGTCCAGCCCCAGCCTGTTCGCGGCGGCTTCGTTACGGCTCCACTGGCGCAGATGGTTGATCCAGACACGATGCGCCAGACGCGCTTTATCTTTGGTCTGGAAGACCTCATGGCCTTCGCTAGCGTTGTCGGCAAAGAGATCAATCGCGTCGGTGAACAAACCGTTAACCTGCTCTTCGCGGGGCTGCTGAACGGTAAGCAGCGTTTCGAAGGCTTTCAGCGGTGGCAGCAGCCCTTCAAGCAATTCGCCATGGCGGGCTGCGCTGGATTGTAGCGTGCGCACCATCGCTTCAGCCTGAGTGCGTTGTGCATCAGGCTCAACGGCCATCGGCGCGAGATAGCTTTGCATCAACGCACGAAGCTCGCGTATCTGAGCGTTCTTCAGCGCTTGCAGGCGAGACTGGCGTTGCGTGGCAAGCGTTGCCTGCGACAGCCACTCCACCACGCGCTGCATGCTGTGCGTGTCGAGAGCCTGTAACGTTCCCCAGCGCTGGCCCGGTTTGCCGAGCAGGTGCTGCACCGCCTCATCCAGATTCTGTTTGGTGAGGAATCGCGCGTCGTGCGGCGTAATGGCCCATACCAGGCCAGGCAGGGCGGACTCTTCCGTCGTCTGGGTATCTTTCACCCAGTTCAGCAAGGTTTTTGCCGTTTTTGCCGTTTGCTCGTGGCGGGCGGTAGCGTTGCAAATCACCAGCACGTCGGGCTGCATCTGCTGGCGATAATGCTCCAGCAGCCATGTGCATTTGGCCTCTGCAAGCGGCGAGAGATCGGTCTCCGATGGTGCGGGAATATCAATAATATCGACGTTATCCAGCACACCGTTTTCAGCGGGCAGGACCAGTTCGCGTGTCAGGAATGCCAGCACGTCGACGGGAATGCTAATGGCATTCAACATCTCGCCATTATTCAGCGGGTGCAGCACGGCTTCCTGTGCATCTGGTGCGGTGAACTCTGCGCGAGTGAGGAACCCTTCGCTGGGCAGGCCGAAATTATCGACCAGCAAACTCAGCGGTGCCGCCAGCTGGCGGGAGTGGCTGGTCTGATGCAGCACGTGGGCCAGTTTCAGCCACTGTTGGGTCAGTTCCTGCTGCTCACCCCACAGCAGCGACCAGACGCTGGCGCGAGTGCTTAAATCGAGGGAGGGGATCAGCTGCGCAAACTGATGCCACAGGCTATCGTCCATCTGCTGTTCAGAGGCGGGAACGGTGCTGCGCCAGTAGCGGGCAATGGTCGCCACTTCCTGGGCGGTGATCCCCGGAACGCCTTGCGGCTGGCGCAGGGCACGCCATTTTTCGACACGCGCTTCAATCACCGATTTTTCTACCGGGCGAATCAGCGTGTGCAGCGTGGTACGCGCAATAAACAGCTGGACCAGCTCGGCTTCCGTGACCAGGCTCAGGCGCAGCGGGAAGGCATCGTCGCTGACATCACTGGAGCGCGGCGTGAAACGTACGGCCATGTTCGTCAGGCCATGGCCGGGGTTGATATGGGAAAAATAGTCAAAGGTGCGCTGGCCGGGAGAAACATCCAGCCGACCGTTTCCGCTGCCGCACAGTGACGCCAGCAGATGCGCTTTGGCAGCCTGCGAATGGCCGTAAAGGCCAATGCTGCTGTGTCCGGTCAGGGCGCGGTCAAGCACCTGTCCGCGTGCCTGCGCGCAGGTGAGGCGGGCCAGCAGGGCGTCAGCATCGTTATCCAGCATCGGGGCATGCAGGCGCGTGTCGTTGATCCACTCGATTAACGCCTGAGAGGTGGCAGTCATCGCTGTCATTTGAGATATACGCTCCCGCTGTCGATCCAGTAGTGGCTTCCGCTATGACGGCGGTCGGCCAGGGTATTCAGTTTAAACGTTAAGGCGTCAGGCGGCACCGGTGTCCCGTCCTGGAGCCAGGCGTCGCTCAGCTCAAACGACTCCGGGCCTTCGTGTTTCGTTCCGCCGCGTAGCTGCAGGCGCACGTTCAGCACGCCGTCTCCGGCGATGGCTTTTGCCAGCTCTGCTGAGTTAATGCTCAGCGTATAGAGCGGTGTGGCGGGCCAGCGTGCGTTAGCCAACTGACGGAAGCCGAGCGTCACGTTACCGCGTAGCGGAAAGTGCAGTCGCGCATCCAGCTTCGCGCCCGGCTTATCGAGGTCGATGTCCTGATACCAGACGTTCTCTTCGCGCAGCGTGTTGACCGTATTATCCAGCACGCCGAGATAACGCACGGTGGAATAGGCACCGATGTCGGCAGCTTTGAAATTAAAGCGCGGCAAACGCAGGTCCAGGGCGAGGCTGCACAGCATCGCGCCGACGGCAGCCGTAGATTTTGGATTACCGATACGGCCCTGCTGGCTAAACGGATACCACTCATGTACGCGGTATTTATCCAGCCAGACGATGCGGTTGACCGGCACCGGCTGCAGGTGGCGAATCAGCGCTTGCACCCCAGGCAGACAGCCAGGGCGCCCGGTGATCAGCAAAATATCGCAGGCATAATGGGAAATCGCTTCGCACACGGCATGCAGCGGAGCGGCCAGCGTAAACTGGCCCGCCAGCATCGCGTCCTGCATTTCCTGGAAGTTCACATGCAGCGGAACCGCAAACAGATCGAACGCTGCCGAACCGGCGGGCAGCGCGTGGTCGATCGCCTGTTGCAGATAGTTCATCACGTTGCGGGTCGGCTGCTGTTTTAGCAGATCGCCGAAGGTGGCGTGTAAACCCGCCAGCGGATCGTCGATATCGCTGCTCTCCCAAGCGGCGAGGATCCCGTGCCCAATCGGCATAAACAGCTGCAGCGCCGTCTGCTGGCGTAGCACTGCCTGAGTATCAATGCGCCCGGAGTCGCCAAACAGCGAAGCCATCAGCAGAGAAGCATCGGCGATACCGGATTTTTGCAGCTGCGTTTGCAGGGCGGGCAGGACGTAGCGCTGGATCACGTCCAGCAGCGTGTCGTCGCCCGCCACTTTAAATCCTTCGCGGAACAGCAGCTGCGGGGTGATTTTGACATTGTTGCCAGAGCCGTCATCCAGCTGATAGTGGGTAATCGCCATATCAGTAGTGCCACCGCCAATATCGATGGAGGCCACGCGCAGCGAGCGCCCAGGCTGTGCGCCCGGCTCTACTTCGCGGTCCGGACGGGCGAGAGAGGCGAAGAACGCTTCTGTCTGGCCGCCGAAATGGGAAATGGCTTCGTTGTACAGCCACACGAGCTGTCCGCAGCTGGCTTCGTCCCACTCCATCTGGATAGCGGGAACCGGAACCACGCTCTTATCCTGCTGCTTGCGGCTGGCAAAATCGTCATCCTGCGGGTGCCAGCCCATCGCTTTCCAGACGATGGCGATGGCTTCAAACATGCGGCGGCGGAAAATCTCGCGCTCCTGTTTCGGCATCGCCGAGGGCAGGGTCAGGATCAGGGTACGCAACTGGCGTGGCGAGGCCGGGAAACCCAAACGCAGACGCGTGGCGACGCTGTTGATCTGGCCGAGAGCCTGAGCGAGGAGTTCGCACAGCATGTGCGTCATCAGCGTGCTGCGGCTGTACTGCGGTGAGAAGACCGGCAGACGTTCATCCGGCGGCAGGGTGAACAGCGGCTGCCCGTCATCGTTCATCAGGTTCATCAGCGGGAAGGCGGTTGCCAGCGGTTCCCGCTGGGTTTTGGCATTCATGCTGCTAAAGCGCCAGTCCTGAACTGTCGGGGTTTCATCCCACAGATAGCGACGCGGGCTGGAGATCCCGCTGTTGCCCTCAGTGCCCAGACGCTGCATCGCCAGTTTGCGCGCTTCATCGCCCACGCGCACGATTGAAGGCCAGACAAACGCATCTTCGCGGCCACTTTCAACGGAGAAGTGCTGCTTGCCAAAGCGGGCTTCAGAAAACTCAAGGCGGCTAGTAAATAGCGGCTCATTCAGGAACTGCGGTTCGCTTAAGGAGCGCACCTGCAGTTCGGCGGTCTGGCGTAAGCCGTCATTGGCATCGCCGTGATCTTCAATGATCACGCCGCAGGTGTGGGTGTTGCCGACATCGAGGATAAGATCGACCGGAATGGCGGGCGTACTCAGGGTGTGAGTAACAAATTTCACTTCCGGAACGGCGATCTGCTCGCCCAGCATAGTCATCAGGTTGAGCCAGTGGGCCTGATATTCAAAACCGCGCATCGCCTGGTGCAGGTCGCGCTCGGAGCGGTTTTCGACGCTGGTGGCGTAGCCGCTGAATGCCTCCCGCAGCCAGCCGTCAATCCAGGTCTGATCGAGAAAACTCAGCACCTCGTCGTCGCGCCAGGCCAGCGCAAAACGGGTGCCGTTCAGAATATCGTTTTCGACTGGTGACAGGCCCGGCGTGGCGTGATCGGCTATCTGGCTGTCCAGCGCGAACGTGACACGGTGGGTGTTACCCGCGCTGTCCGGCGTCTCAAGCTTACGCACCTGCGCGCGCGCCCAGTTATCCGGGCCGTCAACAAAGGTACGCGGCGGATTAAAGCGTAAAAAAGGCACCGGAAGCCAGACGCCATCCAGCACCGCCAGGGACTGATGCAGGGTAAACGTGCTTTCCGGTTTCACCACTTCAGGTTGACCGCCGCGTGCAGCGGGCAGGGTGTAGCGGCCATTGACCAGATCGTAATTGAGGCGCAGCAAAGGGCCATTGGCGGTTTTACGCACGAACCGGCCCAGACTTGCCGTGTCCTGTGGCGTCAGGCCAAAATCAAGAAACTGTACGCCGCTGTTCGCAATCAGCGTGACGCTTTGTTTGTAGTCGCAAAGATTTACCAGCATAGGATCAGGCACCTGCTTTCTTGAACGTCAGCGGAACGACGGTTTTGGCATCATAACGGGCAGTACACTCCGCCACGTCGTTAGTCCCGGCTTTACAGGCGATTTCCGGCATCGGGTAGCGCGAACCATCCGTGCAGCGGGCATTGCCGCGGCTCTTAATCATCAGTTCGCCGTTGCTGTGAAGGCCCGAGAAAATGTCGCTTCGACAAATAACGTTATCGCCCTGAACCACACGAGCGGTCCCCTTGTTGTTCTGAATTTGATAACGCAGTGACGGTGCTTTCCCGGTGATCGGATCTTTCACGTCCAGCATGGCGCGCCAGGTGCCGTTGAGGAATTTCGTTGAGCCGGTTTTTACCTGAACGGCGTCCATCACCATGGCATCTTTAGGGATCGCGGAAATTAGCACCGGTTCTGCGACCGGGGCCGGTGCAGGTTCTGCGGCTTTAACCGGCAGGATTTCGGCCTGGTGCAGCGGCAGGTTCATCGCCATCTCGACCGCCGGTTTTACCGGTTTCGGGGCAATAACAATCGGTGCCGGAGCAGGTGTTGCGACAGGCTCGGCAGAAGGCGCCTGTTTTGGCCACAGCAGCGGAGTCGCGATGGCCGCGACAATCACGGCCGCCACAGGCAGAGACCAGAGCGGAACGCGGCGTTTTTTGCCTACAACCACAGGCGCAGGTTCTGCGGGCGCGGACACTTCAGGCATCACCACGGGCGCAGGCTCAGCGGAATAGAGGTCGTCCTCTGTCACACGAACCACAGGCGGTGGTGCGATGAGCGGTGCGTCGGCTTGCTCAAACACAATCGCCGGGGCGGGTTCTTCAGGCTCAGGCTCTTCAACTGGCGCAGGCATCGGCTCAGGCTTGAGGGATTCACGCAGGCAATCCAGAACATCCTCGCGCGCGTTTTCATTGAGATTCACAAAACCCCAGAACGCGATAACCGGCTTGCCGTCGACGAGGAACAGGAAATTTTCGCCGGGGAACTGGAATGCTTTTGAAAGCAGGGAACCAAACAGCTGTTGTGCGGTTTTAGGCGACTGGAGGCTCTTTTTGCTCAGCGATTCAACGCTTGAGAGGGTGTTCTCCAGATAGCGCAGGGCGCGAAAACGTGCGTCTTCATCGGCGGCATTCCAGCCCAGAACGTCACCGTCCACCGGTGAATACCAGTCGACACGGTCGCCGCCGTCGTTCACCTGCGGGATCGCCAGACAATCGACGATCGTCTGCTGTTTGCGCAGACGCAGCGCTTCACGGATTTGTAGTGCTGATTCAAATACGGCCTGTCCGCCGCCGCCAACGGCCTGAAAATCATCGAGATTGCCGCTGCGTAAAAGTGTTTTTGCCACGATTTGGTCCTGTAGACTTCTTCACCCCATTACTTTAACGAAATCGTTTTGCAAGCAAACGGACGAGGAGACGCTAAAAGCGGCGATTTCTTAGCGGATAGAAAGGTGCATTAGTGGTTGACGAAACAGCACACTTAAGGCAAATCACCGGGCGATGGCTGGCTGTTAAACCAGCGAAATTAATGGCTTTAGAATATCCTGATAGTGTTTCGTTATTTGCCACCCGCTCAGGGCTGTGCTGTTATTGACGTTCTATATATAAAAATCAAAAAGGCTTATAACCATGACCACAGGGAAAAAGCTGCTCGCGCTTGCGCTGAGTACACTCTTACCGGCAAGCGCTGCCTGGGCGGCAAACACAGATACGATCATTTACTGCTCTGAGGCGTCACCGGAGTCGTTCAACCCGCAAATCGCCAGCTCCGGCCCGTCATTCGTTGCCAGCTCTCAGGTGCTTTATAACCGTCTCATTAATTTTGATCCGGTCAAAAATACTCCGGTTCCGTCGCTGGCAGAATCCTGGACTATCTCTCCGGATGGCAAAACCTATACGTTTACGCTGCGTAAAGGCGTGAAATTTAACAGCAACAAATACTTCAAACCGACCCGTGATTTTAACGCCGACGACGTTATTTTCTCGGTGCTGCGTCAGAAAGACCCTAAGCATCCGTATCACAACGTCTCCCAGGGTAATTACGAATATTTCAATGACGTCGGACTGGATAAGCTGATCCAGGAAGTCAAAAAAGTCGATGATTACCATGTGCAGTTTGTGTTGAGTGAGCCGAACGCGGCGTTCCTCGCCGACTGGGGAATGGATTTCGCCTCGATCCTGTCAGCCGAATACGCAGACGCTATGCTCAAAAAAGGGAAGCCGGAAAACGTCGACACCTGGCCAATTGGTACCGGCCCGTACGTGCTGCAGCAATATAAAGTTGATTCTCTGATCCGCTACGTTGCTAACCCGACTTACTGGGACGGCGAGGTGCCAACAAAGCATCTGATTTTCTCGATTACGCCGAACGTTGAAACGCGCCTCGCGAAGCTGCAAACCAACGAATGCCAGATTATCCCTGCGCCATCCCCGGTTCAGTTTGACGTGATTAAGAAGAATAAAGATCTGACGCTGCATTCCGTTGATGCGCTGAACGTCGGCTATCTGGCGTTTAACACCGAGAAAAAACCGTTTGATAACGTGCTGGTGCGTCAGGCGCTGAACTACGCGACGGATAAAACGGCCATTGTTAACGCCGTGTTTATGGGTTCCGGTACGGTCGCTAAATCACCGATTCCGCCGAACATGCTCGGTTTTAACAAAGATTTGAAAGACTACAGTTACGATCCGGAAAAAGCGAAAGCGCTGCTGAAGCAGGCGGGGCTGGAGAAGGGCGCAGAAGTGACCCTGTGGTCGATGCCGGTTCAGCGACCGTACAACCCGAACTCCAAACGCATCGCGGAGATGATCCAGAGCGACTGGGCGAAGGTGGGCGTGAAGGCGAAAATTGTCTCTTACGAGTGGGGCGAGTATCTGTCCGGAATGCGTAAAGGCGAGCACGACAGCGCCCTGTTTGGCTGGATGTCAGATAACGGCGACCCGGACAACTTCGCCGATGTGCTGCTCGGCTGCAACAGCATCAAGACCGGCTCGAATGCCGCACGCTGGTGTGACAAAGGGTATAATGACCTGGTACAAAAAGCGAAGCTGACCAGCGATCCGGCGAAGCGTGCGGCGCTGTACAGCCAGGCGCAGGAGATTTTCTACCAGCAGGCACCGTGGATTGCGCTGGCAAACGGCAAAACGTTCTACGCCACACGCAGTAATGTGACCGGGTATAGCGTTAGCCTGATGGGCAGTGATTTCTCCAAAGCGAAGCTGAACTAGCCAGATGCCCGGTGGCGTTGCGCTTACCGGGCCTGCTGGACAGTGTATGTGTTAGCCGGGTAAGGCAATGCCGCCGCCCGGCGATATGACTCGATGGCAAGGAGTGACAATGTCACATTTAGACGACGTGATTGCGCGCGTGGATGCCGCGGTGGAAGAGAGTGTCATCACTCACATGAATGAACTGCTCATCGAACTGAGCGAAGACAGCGAACTGAGCCGCGAAGATCGCTACGCTCAGCAGCAACGTCTGCGTAACACCATTGCGCACCACGGCAAGCAGCATAAAGAAGAGGCCGACGCCCGCCACGACCAGCTGACCAAAGGCGGCTCGATTCTGTAAACGTCAGAACTGGCGCCTGGCAACCAGCCAGGCGCCAATCACCAGCAGCACCGCACCGCAGACCGGGCCAATCAGCGCCCGCAGCGGGATCCCCTGGCTTTTCAGTACGTCCATCACCAGCCCGCCAATCAGCTGACTGGCGACCAGCACCGCAATCGTGGTGGCTGCACCGACATACTGATAGCCGCTGATGCTGGCAAAGACAAAAAATGACCCCAGCAACCCAGGAATGAGCGTCCACCAGCGTATCGTGGACGCCAGCTCGCTGAAGCCCGCCACGCCGTTTTTAATCAGTAATATACTGACAAACAAGACGATACCGACCAGTGAGTTCAGCAGCATGGCGATCAAAATCGTCGATGACGACTGGGTGATGCGCACCATCAGCGTGTTTTGCACCACCAGACCGATGCCGGCAGCCACCAGAAAGACCAGCGTTAGGGATTGGTTCATCCGATCGCGTCCGGTTCGTGGCGATCGTCGAGCTGGAGCTGCATAAAGGTCAGATCCAGCCAGCGGCCAAATTTGGTGCCCACCTGCGGCATCTGCCCGGTAATGACAAAACCGAGGGTATCATGCAGATGAATGGAGGCCTGATTTTGCGCTTCGATGCCCGCCACCATCACGTGTTTGCCGATGGCGCGCGCTTCAACGATCAGCGTTTTCATCAGTTCGCGGCCAATGCCTTTACCCTGATGGTCGGGATGAACGTAGACCGAATGCTCCACCGTATGGCGGAAACCGTCAAATGCGCGCCAGTCGCCGAAGGAAGCATAGCCTGTGACCACGCCGTTCTCTTCGCTGACCAGCACCGGATAGCCCATCAGCGTGCGCGCTTCAAACCAGGCAATACGGTTTTCCGTATCAACGGTGGTGTCGTTCCAGATTGCTGCAGTATGCAGCACCGCGTGGTTGTAAATCTCGCCGATGGCGGCGCAATCTTCTTTGCTGGCGTGACGGATAATCATCGGAACCTCGGGATCGGTTGTTCACTATAGTGGTACGTATTGCTCACAATATTACACAAATGCCGCGCCAGACCGCTACGGCATAAGACATATTTTTTTGTTATGACAACGGCATTGAAATCGGGTCCATACACTATAGTATGACGTCATGAACACTATGCCAGACGATATGAATCAACGGATTAGCGCGCGAATTCGGGTGGAACGCGAATCGCGCGGTTGGTCGCTTAGCGAGCTTGCTGAGCGGGCAGGCGTGTCACGCGCCATGATCCACAAAATTGAACGCAGCGAAAGCAGCCCGACCGCAACACTTCTGGCGCGGCTGTCGGGGGCGTTCGGTATCAGCATGTCGACGCTCATCGCCCGCGCTGAGATGCAGGAAGGCAAGCTGCTGCGCTTTGCCAACCAGCCGGTGTGGCGCGATCCGCAAACGCATTATCTGCGCCGCCACGTTTCACCGCGTACCGACTTGCCAATCGATCTGGTTCAGGTCGAACTCCCCGGCGGCAGCGATGTGCCGATGCCCGCGTCATCCTACGCGCTGGCGCGTCAGCTTATCTGGTTACAGTCCGGTGAACTGGTGTTTCAGGAGGGCGATACCCGCCATGAAATGCAGGCCGGAGATTGTCTGGAGCTGGGGCCACCTAACGACTGCCGCTTTATCAATGAGACGCAAAACCCCTGCGTGTATCTGGTGGTGCGCCTGAATCAGTCTGGCTCGTAATGATAAGGCAGTTGTCGGCAACAGGCGCTAGTCTCTAAGGACATTTGCGTAATAAGGAGCGATCCATGAGTCAATCTGCAAACACAAACCGCCGCCTGGTGCTGGCGTCTCGCCCACAGGGTGCGCCGGTCGCGGACAATTTTCGTTTAGAAGAGCAACCGATCCCAACGCCTGCGGACGAGCAAGTTTTGCTGCATACCGTCTGGCTGTCACTCGACCCGTACATGCGTGGCCGCATGAGCGATGCGCCGTCCTATTCGCCGCCGGTTGAAATTGGCGCGGTGATGGTGGGCGGCACAGTCAGCCGCGTTGAGCAGTCGAACCACTCGAAATTCAAAGCGGGCGAGTGGGTGCTGGGCTACAGCGGCTGGCAGGAGTATGAACTCTCTGACGGCACGGGCTTGGTCAAACTCGGCGATGAGGTGAAACAGCCATCCTGGGCACTCGGCGTGCTGGGAATGCCCGGTTTCACAGCCTACATGGGGCTGCTGGATATCGGCCAGCCGAAAGAGGGCGAGACGTTAGTGGTTGCAGCGGCAACCGGCCCGGTTGGGGCGACCGTCGGGCAGATCGGCAAAATCAAAGGCTGTTATGTGGTCGGCATTGCGGGTGGCGCGGAGAAATGCCGTCACGCGGTTGAGGTCCTCGGGTTTGACAAGTGTCTGGATCATCGCGCGGACGATTTTGCCGAACAGCTGGCACAGGCCTGTCCGAAAGGCATCGATGTGTACTACGAAAATGTCGGCGGTAAAGTGTTCGACGCGGTACTGCCGCTGCTGAATACCTCGGCGCGCGTGCCGGTGTGTGGGCTGGTGAGCGGGTACAACGCCACCGGGCTGCCGGACGGGCCAGACCGTCTGCCTCTGCTGATGGCGACGCTGCTCAAGAAACGCATTCGCATGCAGGGCTTTATTATTGGCCAGGATTACGGCCATCGCATTCAGGAGTTTCAGGATGAGATGGGGCGCTGGATCAAAGAGGGCAAAATTCAGTATCGCGAGCAGGTGATCGACGGGCTGGAGAATGCACCTCAGGCGCTGATTGGCCTGCTGGAAGGCAAAAACTTTGGCAAAGTGGTGATACGCGTCGCGAAGGATAACTAATGGTACTCATTATGGCGGGAATCCCCGCCATAATATATTCTTAAAGTTTGACTATAATGTCTTTAATAATACCAGCATAGCTATCGGCCATACCGGATTCGGTGAGCCGAGGGCAAAAAAAATGCATAAATTTTGGTTCTTGAATTTTTTAGCGTCATTCCAATACCAGTGTGAAGATACAGGATATATCGACAGGCACTCGTTCAGGTCAAAACGAGTGGATGAATAGCGCTTATTTTTTAAGCTGAAGGAAATGCACATGCTTGAATTGGAACATTTAGAAAAAGCACAACGCCTGAGCCTTACGATGCAAGTTGAGGTGAGCCTGAAAGGGGCGTTGATTGCCGGAGCGCTCAAACCTGGCGCCAGGCTTATTACCAAAGAGATTGCGGATAAATTAGGCACCAGTATTACTCCAGTTCGCGAAGCGCTTTTACGGCTGGTTTCCGCCGGAGCCCTGCATGCCACACCGGCACAGGCTTTTCTGGTACCGGAGATCACCCTCGATCGCTATACAGAAATAAACGCCATTCGTAAGCAATTAGAGTCAATGGCGGTTGCGGCAGCCTGTGAAAAAATGACAGACAGCAAGCTGCAGGAATTACGCGATCTGGCAGAGAAATTCCACGCTGCAATGCGTAACGGCGAGGCGCAGCGCGCCCTGCATGCCAATCGTGCGTTTCGCTTCAGGCTGTATGAATGCGCCCAGATGCCCACATTAACGGCGATGATTGAGCAACTTTGGGTGCGTATTGGCCCCTGCTTCAATTATCTCTACGAAGATGTACACGACATTTCAAAATACTCGTATCGCTACGATGAACTGCTGGATGCGCTTGAGCGCGGCGATGCAGTGGCCTGTGATAAAGCGATTGATAAACTCATTGACGGATCGACGGCGCTTTTATTGCAGCAGTATTTTAGTTAAGTAATAGTTTAATCACTTTACACTTTTCTAATATAACTATTCCCTGCTTTAACTATTTCCCGGAAGAATTGCTCCTCCGGGAATGTTATTTTCCGTTCATTCTGGCTGTCCCGACAGAAAAAGAGACTGACTGGTTACGCTCTCTGATAAAAGGGGAGTGAATTGTACAACGGCGTCGAAAATCCGCGTGCAAAAAAATCCCGCCCTGGTCAGGCGGGATTGGTTGCTATGCTCATTCATCGTCGGATTGCGATTTTACTCAAAGCGATATGACACGGACATCCCCACGCCGTAATTACGCCCCGGAGCCGGTTCGTAGTAGCGGCCGTTGGATTCGTTAACGATGACCGATCCGACATACTCCTTATCGAACAGGTTATCGACGCGCCCGAAGACGTCCATTCCCCAGTTGCCGTAGTTAAATTTGTAGCCCGTATTCAGGCCGACCACGGTGTAGGAAGGGGCTTTGGCGGTGTTTTCATCGTCCGCCATGATATCGCTCATATAGCGCACATCGGAGCCTGCGTACCAGCCTTCTTCCGGCTGCCAGCCAAACGACGCGTAGCCCATATTGCGGGCGATGCCCGGCATACGGTTACCGTTACAGTCGGCGTCGGAGCAGACGTTGGTGCGGTACGTTGCATCCAGATACGTCCACGCCATTTTCAGCTTCCAGTTCTCGGCAAACTGCTGATCGAGGGAAAGCTCCACGCCCTGACGACGCGTTTTCCCGGCGTTTTTATAGCTTGTACGGCCGCCGGAACTGGCGTCTACCACAATCTCATCATCCGTATCGGTGCGGAAAAGCGCCGCCGTCAACAGACCATTGCCGACGCGGGTTTTGCTGCCCACTTCGTAAGTATTGTTGGTGGAGGGTTTCAGGCCGAAGTTCAGCCCGCTTTGATTTCCGGAACGGTAGGAGAGTTCGTTGATGGTCGGCGTTTCAAACCCACGGCCTGCCGCAGCGTAGACGTTCCACCCATCGGTGATGGCGTATTTTAAAGAACTGGCAGGCAGCCATTTGTGGTAGCTCGCGTCGCCGCTGTCATCCCCGTTGGCACCTTGCACGTAGTGATCGTTGGAGTCAAACCACACGGAGCTGTAACGCACGCCCGCATCCAGGGAGAGTTTTTGCGTCAACTGCCAGCTGGTCTGCAGATACGGGTCGACGTTCCACATCAGGTTACGTTCGTTGCGGCGTTTATCGCCTTTCACACCGTATTCCGGCACGCCGTTGTTCATGACGAAGTTCTCGTAACCGCGACGATCTTCGCTCATGTTTTCGTAGTTCAGCCCGGTGGTGAAGGTCACGGGCACCAGCAGTTCGCCGCGATGCGTCCAGCGGGTGTCCACGCCCTGATAGTGGCGCTGCATATCGATCACACCGCCGGAGTGGGTCTCTTTCAACTGCGGCTGATAGGGAATTGACTGATACTGCGTCATTTCACGCTCACCGGCGTACATCATCACGCTGAGATCGTCCTGCTCCGTCAGCTGGCGCTCGTAGCGCAGGCCAGCCTGGGTCTGCTTGATGGTTTTGCGCGTGTTGTACTGATCGGCGCGCGGCGACTGACGCGGGTTATCGCGCCACTCCTGGTAATCCAGTCCGCCCGGATCGTTAGCTTTCATGTCGACGCTGTTGAAAATCAGCGTCAGTTTGCTGGCATCATCAATGCGCACGCCCAGTTTGGCGTTCGCCAGATTTTTACGCGCGCCGCTGTGGTCGCGATAGCCCTTCGTCGTGAAACGGGTCGTCGACACCGTGTAATCCACATCGCCCGCATGGGTGCCGTCACCCATTGCGCCGGTGGCTTTCAGGCCGTAGCGCCAGGTGCCGTAGCTGCCGTAATAGCTGCTCGCTTCAATGGTCGGCGGCTGCTGGCCGGTCTGGCTGGCGATATTGATCACGCCGCCGGAGGCATTGCCGTACAGGGCAGAGAACGGACCGCGCAGCACTTCGACGCTGTCGATGCTGGAGAGATCGATATTTGAAGTCTGCCCCTGGCCGTCCGGCATGGTCGCCGGAATGCCGTCGACGTACATGCGAATACCGCGCACGCCGAAGGTGGAGCGGGCACCGAAGCCGCGCATGGAGAGCTGCAGGTCCTGAGCGTAGTTCTGCCGGTTCTGAATTTGTAAACCTGGCACGCTGCCGAGCGATTCAGAAAGGTTGATGCGTGGCGCGGCCTGACGCATGTCATCCCCGTTCACGACGCTAACCGCGGCAGGGGTATCGAGTTCAGAAACGGTCTGCGGCGTGGCGCTGACGATCATCGTTTGTTCTTGTGCAGCCAGTGCCGCTGCGGGGGCAAAGATCGTCGGCATCCACAACAGGGTGAGCGTGGCCTGACGGGCAGAAATGATTTTCATGAATAAAGAGCCGGTTGATGAAGAAAACGAACCAAATGGAACACATGTGCGTATGGTAAATCTTTTGTAAAGGTTTTGAAAACTTTAACAGCACGTTGCGTTAACAGAAGTGTAGATAAAAACGAAGCGGGGCGCGAAACGGGAAACAAAGGCTCCACATTCAGGTGAATAATGATTACTATTCTCAACAATAAAATAGGATGAAGCGATGACTTCGTCTCAGGGAAGCAATGTCGGCATTACACATTTTTTTATCAAAGGGAGTCGTCATGTCATTACGTCATCTGTGCTCACCGCGTCTGCGTGGTTCTCTGCTGTTGGGTTCACTGCTGGTAGCGGGGTCGTTTAATGTTCATGCTGCAGAAGAGATGCTGCGAAAAGCGGTGGGTAAAGGCGCTTACGAAATGGCGGTCAGCCAGCAGGAAAATGCCCTGTGGGTTGCGACCACGCAAAGCCGCAAAACGGATAAAGGTGGCGTGGTTTACCGTCTTGATCCCGTCACACTTGAAGTGACGCAGGCCATTCATAACGATTTAAAACCGTTCGGCGCCACCATCAACAATGCCACTCAGACCCTGTGGTTTGGTAACACCACCAACAGCGCGGTAACGGCTATCGACGCCAAAACCGGCGAAGTGAAAGGGCGCCTGGTGCTTGACGATCGCAAGCGCAGTGAAACCGTGAAGCCGCTGCAGCCGCGCGAGCTGGTCGCCGATGACACCACCAATACCGTCTATATCACCGGTATCGGCAAAGAGAGTGTGATTTGGGTAGTGGATGGCGAAACCCTGAAACTGAAAGAGACCATTGCTAACACCGGCGCATTCAGCACGGGTCTGGCGCTGGATGCGCAGGCAAAACGTCTCTACAGCACCAACGCCGACGGCGAGCTGATCACCATCGATACGGCCACCAACAAAGTGCTGAGCCGCAAAAAAGTGCAGGACGACGGGAAAGAGCATTTCTACCTGAACCTGAGCCTGGATACCAAAGGGCAACGCGCGTTCCTGACCGACTCCAAACAACCGGAAGTGCTGGTGGTGAACCTGAAGGACGCAAGCGTGATCGAGAAAATCGCTGCCCCTGAATCGCTGGCGGTGCTGTTTAACCCGACTCGCAACGAAGCTTACGTGACGCACCGCGAAGCGGGCAAAGTCAGCGTGATCGACGCGAAAACCTACAAAATAACGAAAACCATTGATACGCCAACCTTCCCGAACAGCCTGGCGCTCTCCGCTGACGGCAAAACGCTGTATGTGACGGTGAAACAGAAATCTACCCGTCAGCAGGAAGCCACCCAGCCTGACGACGTGATCCGTATCGCACTGTAAAGCGAGTGTGGTAGCGCCGCGTAAATCTGGCGCTGTGGGGTAAAAAAAGGAAGGCCCAGGCCTTCCTTTTTTATTGTTGCCGGGAGGCGGTGTCGCCTGGCCCGGCCTGTAAAATCTTAACGCGACGTCTCTTCAATCAACGGCGCGTCGTGCTGCACATCATCCGCCAGTACCGGCGCGGTGCTGTGGATTTCGTTTACACGCTTACGCACGCCAAACCAGCCAGCAACCAGCAGCACCGCCAGCAGCGGAATGGTGGCGATGGTGTAGGTGCCGTTTGGATAGTCAAACGCCATCAGCACCAGCACGCTTAACAGGAACAGCAGGGTCAACCACGAGGTCACCGGTGCGCCCGGCATCTTGAAGCTCACATCCGCCGCTTTACCTTCCTTGATCGCTTTGCGCAGGCGCATCTGGCAGACCACGATAAACGCCCAGGAGGCGATAATGCCGATTGCCGCGACGTTCAGTACGATCTCAAACACCTGAGATGGCACCAGATAGTTCAGGAACACGCCAAAGACATACACCACCAGCGTTGCCAGAATCCCCGCGTACGGCACCTGCTGTTTGCTCATTTTCGACATGAACTTAGGCGCAGAACCGCCCATCGACATGGAGCGCAGGATACGGCCCGTGGAGTACAAACCGGAGTTCAGGCTCGAAAGCGCGGCGGTCAGTACCACGATATTCATGATGCTGCCCACGTAAGGCACGCCGAGCTTGGAGAAGAAGGTCACGAACGGGCTTTGACCCGCCTGATAAGCATTCCACGGCAGTAACAGCACCAACAGTACCACCGAGCCAACATAAAACAGACCGATACGCCAGATGACGCTGTTGATCGCTTTTGGCACCATGGTCTGCGGATCTTTACATTCACCCGCCGCGGTACCGACCAGTTCGATAGAGGCGAAGGCAAACACGACGCCCTGGACCAGCACCAGCGCAGGCAGCAGGCCGTGCGGGAAGAACCCGCCGTTATCCGTTATCAGATGGAAGCCGGTTGCGCCGCCGTCGAGCGGTTTACCGCTGCCGAGAAACACCGTACCGACCACCAGGAAGATCACAATCGCCAGGACTTTCACCAGCGCGAACCAAAACTCCATCTCGGCGAACCACTTCACGCCAATCATGTTCATGGTGCCGACAATCGCCAGCGCGCCAAGGGCAAACACCCACTGCGGCACATCGCCAAACGCGCCCCAGTAGTGCATATACAGCGCGACCGCGGTGATATCCACGATCCCGGTCATCGCCCAGTTGACGAAGTACATCCAGCCCGCCACATAGGCCGCTTTTTCGCCGAGAAACTCACGGGCATAGGAGACAAAGCTGCCGCTGGAAGGGCGGTGCAATACCAGCTCGCCGAGCGCACGCAGAATAAAGAAGGAGAAAATACCGCACACCAGATAGACCAGTGCGAGAGCCGGGCCAGCCATTTGCAGACGCGCGCCTGCACCGAGAAACAGCCCCGTACCGATAGCGCCGCCGATGGCGATCATCTGTACCTGACGGTTGCCCATCGCCTTGTGATAGCCCTCTTCGTGAGAGTTCAACCAGCGACGTTTCGCAGCGTGATGATCGGCTGCGTTTTTATTGCTTGTTTTCATTGAGATACCTGTTTACCTGTCTGAATCATCTTAGGGATGCCCGTACATGGCTGTCAGCAGACCAAACGATTGCTTCTGCGCAGCCAGATGTCGCCTTTCCAGTCATTCTGCGTATGGATAAGGCAAAACATGGCGAAGCATCCTACCCGCAATCCATAAGCGACGCAAAATATAACCGGTCTGAAAGTGATACGGATCGAATGAAATGGTGTGGTCAGAGCAGACGAGGATCACAACATGCTGAATAGTGACCAGTTTGCAGAGAAAATGACCCGTTAACTGCTGCTTTAATCATCAGGCGTGCTTAATAGTTGCGCAATGGCGTTGATGAACTGAATTCATAAGCACAAGCTTTTCTGCGCTGTAGTGCTCATGAACCACTCCCTCTACAGTAAAAGCGTTAATCACGAAAACCCATGAGGAAAAGCGATGCAACAGCGACAACTCGGACAAAATGGTTTAACGGTTTCCGCACTGGGGCTGGGGTGTATGGGCTTAAGCTTCGGTTACGGCCCGGCGACGGACAAGGCGCAGGCCATTGCCCTCATCCGCGCAGCGGTAGATCGCGGCGTCACCTTTTTCGATACCGCCGAAGTTTATGGCCCGTATATTAACGAAGAGGTGGTCGGCGAAGCGCTGGCACCGGTGCGCGACAAAGTGGTGATTGCGACCAAATTTGGTTTTGACTGCGATCAGCCGGGCCAGGTACTTAACAGCCGCCCTGAACATATTCGCGCGGCGATTGAAGGATCGTTAAAACGCCTGAAAACAGAGGTGATTGACCTCTATTATCAGCACCGCGTCGATCCGGACGTGCCGGTGGAAGAGGTCGCGGGAACGATTGCCGATCTGATTGCCGAAGGTAAAGTAAAACACTTTGGCCTGTCAGAAGCGGGCGTCGACACCATTCGCCGCGCGCATGCGGTCTGCCCGGTCACCGCGCTGCAAAGCGAATATTCCCTGTGGTGGCGCGAGCCCGAGCAGGCAATTCTGCCGCTGCTGGAGGAGTTAAACATCGGTTTTGTTCCGTTCAGCCCGCTGGGTAAAGGCTTCCTGACAGGGGCGATCAACGCCCAAACCACCTTCGACAGCAGCGATTTCCGCAACGTGGTGCCGCGCTTTAGCGAAGCCTCACGGCAGGCCAACCAGCAGCTGGTTGATCTGGTGCAGCGCCTGGCCGCCGAGCAGGGCGTGACAGCGGCGCAAATCGCGCTAGCGTGGTTACTGGCGAAAGCGCCGTGGATTGTGCCGATTCCGGGTACCACCAAACTGCATCGTCTGGAGGAGAACCTCGGAAGCGTGAACGTGACGCTGTCACAAGAAGCGCTCGCCCGTATTAATGAGGCGCTGGCGAGCATTGATGTGGTCGGCGATCGCTACCCGCAGCACCTTCAGGCGCGCGTAGGCAAATAAGTTAGGTCTTACGCAGGGCGTCGACCAGCAGCGAAAATGCGGTGGTGTGCTGGCGGCGGCTCGGGTAGTAAAGGTGGTACCCGTCGAAATACGGGCACCATGCCTGCAGGGCCGGGATCAGTCGGCCCTTCGCAATGGCATCCTGCACCGTATCTTCCGGCACATACGCCAGCCCCAGACCTGCCTCGGCGGCATCAATCCGCTGCGGCAGGTTATTTAACGTCAACTGACCCTCCACTCGCACGCGTATTTCTCGCCCGTCTTTTTCAAATTCCCAGGCATACAGCCCGCCAAGGGTAGGCAGGCGCATATTGATGCATGAATGGTTTGCCAGCTGCTCCGGCGTTTCTGGCATGCCGTGGCGCGCAAAATAGTCTGCCGAGCCCACCACCGTCATCCGCATATCCGGCGCGATGCGCACCGCAATCATGTCTTTGGCGATCTGTTCGCCGAGGCGCACGCCCGCATCAAAACGACCATCAACGATATCCGTCAGGCCGTTGTCGACGGTGACCTCAACGTGAATATCCGGGTATTGCAGCATAAAGGGTTTCAGCACCGGCCACAGCACTGCCGACATGGCGTGCTCACCGGCGGTAATGCGAATGTTCCCGGCGGGTTTGTCACGCATCTCGCGCAGGGCCGTCAGTTCCTGTTCGATCTCCAGCAGGTGTGGGCTTAAGCGCATAAAAAGCTGCTCGCCGGCTTCGGTCGGGGCCACGCTGCGGGTGGTGCGCGTGAGCAGGCGCATATCCAGACGCGCTTCAAGATTGCGCATTGCGTGGCTCAGTGCCGACTGCGACACGCCAAGCTGGGCAGCGGCGCGGGTAAAGCTCCGCTCGCGAGCGACTACCATAAACGACAACAAATCGTTGAAATTGTCTTTCAGCACGGCGAGGCTCCCGATATATGAATTTGGCTCATGGTTCCTTTCTGATTATGCAGTCTAATGCTGCTCACTGGTTTGCGCTACTGTTAACGCATCAGCAAAACAGGAGACAACATGAAAATTATCCGAAGTGGTTCGTTACCCTCAGCCCGTGGCCCGGAAGCGTGGTTTAGCGGAACCGTGCGCATTGATGCGCCGTTTCAGGCAACGGAACCTGCGTCCGTCGGCGGCGCGACGGTAACTTTCGAGCCGGGTGCGCGCACCGCCTGGCACACCCATCCGCTGGGACAGACTCTGATTGTGACGCAGGGGCGCGGCTGGTTACAGGAGTGGGGCAAAGACGCCGAGGCGCTGAACCAGGGCGATATCGCCTGGATACCGCCTGGTGTAAAACACTGGCACGGGGCCAGTTCACAGACCGCGATGACACATATTGCCATCGCCGAATCCGTGAACGGCAGCCCGGTGGAGTGGCTGGAAAAAGTGAGCGACGAGGAGTATCAGGGGCGTTAACCGCCAAATACCGCAATCGCCTGTTGCAGCCGTGTGGTGCGCTCCGTCAGATGATTCGCGGCGCGGGTGACGTTATCGACCATCCCCGTATTGTTGTGGGTCATCACGCCGATACGGGAAATGGACTCGTTGATCAGCGTCAGGGCCAGCGTCTGTTCCTGCGTCGCATGGCCAATCTCTTTGATCAGCGACGTCACCTGTAACACATTGCCAATCATCGCCGTAAGGTGGGTTTCGGTCTGTTCGACCATTGCCACACCGGCGTTGACGCTGGCGACGTTCTTCTCGATCAGCGTTTTGATCTCTTTCGCCGCCGAGGCCGAGTGCTGCGCCAGATTACGCACTTCGGCGGCCACGACCGCAAAACCACGGCCCGCTTCGCCCGCGCGCGCCGCTTCTACGGCGGCGTTGAGCGCCAGAATATTGGTCTGGAAGGCGATTCGGTCGATCACACCGATAATATCGACAATCTGACTGTTATCTTTTGAGACCGACTGCATCATGCCGATGGTCTGCTTCATGGCGGTCTCGCCGCTGTGGGCGCTGCTGCTGGTGCGGTCGGCCATATGGATTGCTTCCCCGGCGGTTTGCGCGGTTTGCTCTACGGCGCTGGCAATCTCCTCCACGGCGGCAGCGGTTTGCTGCAAATCATCAGCCGTCTCTTCAGAGCGCGCCTGTAACGCAGCACCTTCTTTTGCCACCTGCTGGCTGATGGTGCTGATCCCGGCAATTTGCGTTCCGACGTCATCGACCAGAGAATTTAAATTCAGCCCCGACTGATTGACCAGGCGCATCATCATGCCCACGTCATCGACACGATCAAAATGAAAATAAGCGGGTTTTCGCCCGGAAACGACCTGTTGCATCTGGCGGACAATCTTTTTAAGAGGGCGGCAAACCTGCGCATTCAGATATAACCCCAGCGCAATAAAGAGCGCCAGCAGCCCAGCGATTTGCATCACTCCTTTCGGTAATAAAAGGGATACCAATAACGAAAGCAGAGCGGTGACGGCAATACCGTAATTGACTCTTTTTGCCGTGCTTATTTTTTTAAAGAGTGAAAGAAAAGAGAATAACCCGCGACGAACCAGTAAGCCTTTATAAAAACGATGCCGGGTAAGCTGGTTATTTCTGACCCGCTGATAGAGATGTTCAGCGGCGTCTATCTCATCGCGCGGGGGGATATTTCGCACGGAAATATAACCGGTCAGCGTTTCGTTTTGATACACCGGCGTGACGTTGGCACGCACCCAGTAGTGATCGCCGTTGTGGCGGCGGTTCTTGACCAGCCCGGTCCAGCTCTGACCCTGCTGGAGCGTAAACCACATATCCCCAAAGGCGTCAGGCGGCATATCCGGATGGCGAATGACATTGTGCGGCTCGCCAATAAGATGTTCTTCTTTATAGCCGCTGGCTTCAATAAACGCAGAGTTGGCATAGGTAATATGGCTCTGCGTATTGGTGGTCGACATCAGCGTCGACCCTTCGTTAAGTAAATACTCGCTTTGTGTAACAGGAGTGTTATTTCTCATGAAAAACTCCATGGTGATGTCAAAAAAACAGAAAAGCCGCCCGAAAAATATTCAGGCAAGACAAAAGTTATTGTTGTGTTTATTACGGCCTGCGCATTCTTCCACAAAACAGGGTGAACAAGAAAGCACCTGAATTAACTATTTTTTATCTATTAAACATTGCTTATGTAATGAATTTGCAAAAAAAAGAGTGCCGCCATTTTTAATGGCGAATGAAATTCTCTCCTTAAGTTAAATATTAAGTGAAATATGAATAAACCACGGAAATTGAACTCCCGAAATACACTTTCGTTAACATGGACAGATCGCGGCGGCTAATCTGTTCTGCACGATAGGCTTATGAACAGAAGGGGGATGCATTTCTGATTTCCGGCAAACTAAATGTAAATTAATTGTTTCTCAGAGGTGAAATCCCCCTTTAATAATGGCGACATGTTAAGTCAAACGAGAACACAACATGTCCTGGCGAATCAGCATTCTGGATAAAAGCCCTGTGGCGGTGAACGAAACGGCCGCCGACGCGCTGGCGCGTACCCTGAGTCTGGCAAAACAGGCCGAAGCGCTGGGTTTTCACCGCTTCTGGATTGCCGAACATCACAATACCGCGCAGCTGGCCAGCCCCTCGCCTGAGCTGCTCATTGCCTGGATTCTGGGACAAACCAAACACATCCGCGTCGGCTCTGGCGGCGTGATGCTGCAACATTACAGTCCGTACAAAGTGGCGGAAAACTTCAACGTGCTGGCGTCGATTGCCCCTGGCCGCGTCGATTTGGGCGTCGGGAAAGCGCCCGGCGGTTTGCCGCTCTCCACGCGCGCGCTGCAACAGGGGCTGCATCAGGACGAAAAGGGGAGTTTTGCCGATCAGCTGACCCAGCTCGATCGCTGGCTTACCCCATCAACTGACGTGCAGGACGACAGCGTCAAAGCCACGCCATTGCCCTCTGCGCCCGCGGAAAAATTCCTGCTCGGCGCAAGCGTTGAAAGCGCGCAGCTGGCGGCGAAACTCGGCTGGAATTTTGTCTTTGCCGCCCATCTCAACGGGGATGTGAATCTCCTGCACGACGTGCTGGAAACCTGGCGCACTCACAGCGCGCTTAACGCCATCGTGGCGGTTCAGGCGATCGTCGCCCCGACTCAGGCGCAGGCCGATGCGCTGGCGGAAAAAGTGGAAGTGTGGGGCGTTGAGCTGGCGAACGGCCAGCGGGTAACGGTCGCCAGCGAAGAGCAGGCCTATGCCTTTGCGCGACAGGCCGAAAGCGAACCGCTGCGCATTGCCCGCCGCGCCCAGTCGCTGATCAAAGGCACGCCGGAATCGGTGCTCAATGAACTGGAAAACCTGCACCAGACCTGGGGTATCGACGAATTTATTATTGATACGCCCGTGGCGGACGGACTCGCCCGCACGCAATCCCTGCGCTTACTGGCGCAGGCCAAATTTGCCGGGGAGGTGCTGGTATGAGCCTCGGACAACAGCTGATCGACTGGCGCCGTGAACTGCACCGCCATCCTGAACTGTCAGGACAGGAAGTCGAAACCACCGCCCGTCTGCGCCAGTGGCTGTCGGGGGCCGGGATCACCGTGCTGCCGTACGATCTCCAGACCGGGATCGTCGCCGAAATTGGTCAGGGCCAGAAACAGATTGCCCTGCGCGCAGACATCGACGCGCTGCCGATTGAGGAGCGCAGCGGTGTGGAATTTAGCTCGCAAAATCCGGGCGTAATGCACGCCTGCGGTCACGATATTCACACCAGCGTGATTCTGGGCGCAGCGTTGCAACTCAAAGCCCGCGAAGCCACGCTGCCGGGGCGGGTGCGCATTCTGTTCCAGCCCGCCGAAGAGAATTTTGGCGGAGCGAAAAGCCTGGTCCGCGCCGGTGCGCTTCAGGATGTCAGCGCGATTTTCGGTATGCACAACGAACCCGGTTTACCGGTGGGGGCCTTCGCCACGCGCGGCGGGCCGTTTTACGCCAACGTCGACCGCTTTGTGATCCGCGTGACCGGTAAAGGGGCGCACGCCGCCCGTCCGCACGAAGGCTCCGACGCCATTCTGCTTGCCAGCCAGCTCGTCACCGCCCTGCAAAGTGTCGCCAGCCGTAACGTCAATACGCTGGATTCCGTGGTGCTGAGCGTGACGCGCATCGAAGGCGGCAACACCTGGAACGTACTGCCTGAGAGCGTGGAGCTGGAAGGGACGCTTCGCACCCATCGCATTGAAGTGCAGCAGAACGTCAAAGCCCGTGTAGGCGAAATCGCTGCCGGTTTTGCCAGCGCCTTTAACGCGCAGATTGATATCACCTGGTACGCCGGACCGACCGCGCTGGTGAACGATGAACGCTGGGCCGATTTCGCCACCTCCGTGGCGCGCGAAACGGGTTACGAAACGCAGCACGCAGAGCTGCACATGGGCGGTGAAGATTTTGCCGTCTATTTGCAGCACATTCCCGGCGCGTTCGTCAGCATTGGCAGCAACAGTCCTTTCGGTTTGCACCATCCGGGTTTTAATCCGGACGAGGCCTTAATCGAACCCGCCGCGCACTATTTCTCGCAGCTTGCAGAAAAAGCATTACATCAAATTTAACCAGTAAGGGGTGACTATGTCTGCAACACGACAATTGCGTCTTGGAACCATATTGCATGGCGCATCGGGAAATATGTCCGCCTGGCGTCATCCGGCAGCCGTGGCTGATGCCAGCATTAATTTTAATTTCGTCAAAGAGACGGCGTTAAAGGCGGAAGAGGGGAAACTCGATTTTTTATTCGTCGCCGATGGACTTTATATTAATGAAAAGTCGATCCCGCATTTTCTGAATCGCTTTGAGCCGTTAACTGTTTTATCCGCTCTGGCGAGCATGACTTCGCACCTGGGGCTGGTCGGAACGCTGTCGACCTCTTACAGCGAGCCGTTTTCCGTCGCGCGGCAGTTTGCCAGCCTCGACCATCTGAGCAACGGGCGCGCGGGCTGGAACGTGGTGACCTCGCCGCTGGAAGGCTCAGCGAAAAACTTCTCCCGCGAAAAACACCCCGAGCACGCACTGCGCTATCGCATCGCCGATGAGTATCTCGACGTCGTGAAAGGGCTGTGGGACTCCTGGGAAGAGGACGCCTTTGTGCGCAATAAAGCGAGCGGGCAATTCTTTAATCCGCAGAAATTACACACGCTGGATCACCACGGTGATTTCTTCCAGGTCGCCGGGCCGCTGAATATTGGCCGCACACCGCAGGGCCGCCCGATTGTGTTTCAGGCGGGGGCCTCGGAAGACGGCAAAAAACTGGCGGCAAAACATGCCGACGCCATATTTACGCATCACGAGACCCTGGACGAAGCCAAAGCCTTTTATCGTGACGTGAAATCTCAGCTGGAATTAAACGGCCGCCGCGCTGATGAACTGCATATTTTCCAGGGCGTGAGTGTGATTGTCGGAAAAGATGCCGCAGACGTGGAAGAGCAGTATCAAACCACCGCCGCGCTGGTGTCGATAAACGACGCGCTGAATTATCTCGGACGCTATTTCGAGCATCACGATTTTAGCCAGTATCCTCTCGACGAACCTTTCCCGGATATCGGCGAATTAGGGCAAAACAGTTTCCGCAGTACCACCGATGAGATCAAACGTAACGCCCGCGAGCGGAACCTGACGCTGCGCCAGGTGGCGCTGGAAGCGGCATCCCCGCGCCCGCGTTTTTCCGGCACCGCGGAAGAGGTGGCCGATGGCCTGCAGCAGTGGTTCGACGCCTACGCCGCAGACGGTTTCATCATTCAGGGCGGTACGCCAGACACCTTCCCGCGCTTTGTCGATCAGGTGGTGCCGCTCCTGCAGGCTCGCGGACTGTTCCGCACCGACTATCCGGGCACCACGCTTCGCGAAAGTCTGGGGTTAGACCAGCCAAAAAATCAGTTCACACAACAATAAGAGAAAACACGCTATGCAGAAAACCTCGCTCGTTCTGGCGCTCGCGCTGGCCTTTACCCCTGCCGTCTGGGCAGAAAATGTGAACATTAACGGCACCGGTGTGAGCATCGAGGCCAATAAAACGCCGGTGAACACCGTCAAAAACGGCGATGCCGTGGCGCAACTGCCGAAGGATTATCGCTTTGCGGTGCCGGGGAAATTCACCGTTGCCGTGGCGGGGCTGAACCAGCCGCCGCTTACCGTGTTCTCCGATGACAACAAAACCCTGCTGGGCAGCGAAGTGGATGTTGCGCGTCTGGTGGCCGACAGCCTCGGGCTGGAGCTGAACGTGGTCCCGACCTCCTGGGAGGACTGGCCACTCGGCGTGGCATCCGGAAAATATGACGCGGCGATCAGCAACATCACGGTGACCAAAGAGCGCAAAGAGAAGTTCGATTTTGCCACCTACCGAAAAGACTCCCTCGGTTTCTACGTCAAATCGACCAGCCCGATTAAATCCCTTGAGAAGGCTGAAGACATCGCCGGGCTGCGCATTATTGTCGGCTCCGGTACCAATCAGGAAGCGATCCTGCTGGCGTGGAACGCGGAAAACCTCAAAAAAGGGCTAAAGCCGTTCACCCCGGTCTACACCAAAGACGACGCGGCGCAAACCCTGGCGTTGCAGTCCGGGCGGGCTGATGCGTTCTTCGGGCCGAATGTGATTGGCGCGTGGAAAGCGGCCCTGACTGGCAAAACCAAACTGGTGGGCAGCGTGGATGGCGGCTGGCCGAAAGCGGCGCACATCGCCGTAACGCTGAAAAAAGGCTCCGGGCTGGTAGAACCGGTGCAAACGGCGCTCAACGGTGTGATTAAAAACGGGGATTACGACAAGGTGCTCAACCGCTGGGGCGAAGGTGTCGAGCGTATTCCGAACTCAGAAGTGAACCCGGCCGGGCTGGGCGACTAAGGAGGTCACATGAGCGATCTGTTTCGCGACGTTTCGCCGGAAGATGCCGATCTTCAGCCCATCATTGACGGGCTGTTCGGAGAGTACGCCGCCCGCTACGGCGACTACTTTTCCAAAGACGCAGAAATCGAACTGACCGAGTGGTATCTGCCGCCGCAGGGGCTGTTTATCGTGCTTGAGCGCGACGGCGAGATCATCGCCACCGGCGCGTACAAACCCTTTGACGCGCACACCGCCGAGATCAAACGCATCTGGACAAACAAAACGCTGCGCCAGCAGGGGCTGGCCGCGCGCGTGGTGCAGGAGCTGGAGCGCAGGGCGGTGCTGGCGGGGTACAGCGGTATCTATCTCACTACCGGTTTTCGTCAACCGGAAGCGGTGAGGCTCTATCTAAGCCAGGGCTACGCGCCGCAATTCGATCTCGAACGCGATCCGGAAGAGTACAGCCAGCCCCCCTTTGACGGGCGTCTGCGCTTCACCAAAACGCTGGTTCGCGAAGCGTTCAGTAAATCCGCATGAGGAACGACGATGAACAACAACGTTGAAACCATCAAAGTGGTCCCGGCGCGCTATCCCTGGCGCACCGTCGGAGCGATTGCCGCGCTGTTTGTGCTGGCGGTCGTCGTTCAGTCGGTGGCCTTTAATCCGCGCTGGGAGTGGGGCGTGTTTGCACGCTGGTTCTTCGATCCGGTGATTCTGGAAGGGGTGGGCCAAACCCTGCTGCTGACCTTAATCGGCACGGCGTTAAGCGTGGTGCTGGGCGGCATGTTAGCGCTGGCGCGACTCTCTTCGTCGTGGCTGTTAAGCACCCTGGCGTTTGGCTACATCTGGCTGTTCCGCTCACTGCCGCTGATTGTGGTGCTGATCATTCTCTACAACTTCTCGTATCTGTACGACACGCTCTCCCTCGGCGTGCCTTTTACTCAGATAACCTGGGGCAAATTTGAGACCATCAACGTGCTGGGGCAGTTTTCTACCGCCGTGGTTGGCCTGACGCTGGTGCAGAGCGCTTACACCGCTGAAATCATTCGCGGCGGCTTTTTAGGCGTCGATCATGGTCAGTACGAAGCGGCTGCCGCGCTGGGCCTGCCGGCCTGGCGCCGCACGGTGCGCATTATTCTGCCGCAGGCGCTGCGCACCATTTTGCCGTCCGGGTTTAATGAGATTATTAGCCTCGCCAAAGGCACCGCCATGGTGTACGTCCTGGCCATGCCGGAGCTGTTCTACACCATTCAGATGATCTACAACCGCACGCAGGAAGTGATCCCGCTACTGATGGTTGGTGCGGCCTGGTATCTGGTGATCACCACCGTGCTGTCGGTCATTCAGCATGTGGTGGAGCGCGGTCTTGCCCGCAGCGAACGCCGCTCGGCGGTGAATCAGTCTCGCGCCAGTCAGCGCACCCGTTCCGTTACCCCATCACAGGAGCCTATCCATGCCAGCCTCTCCTGAAGGACATATTTCGATTACCGGCGTCAGTAAATTCTTTGGTCGCCATAAGGCGCTGGATAACGTCTCGCTGGAGATCCCGCCCGGTTCGGTGACGGTGATCCTCGGCCCGTCCGGCTCCGGTAAATCGACGCTGCTGCGCACCATTAACCACCTGGAGCGCGTCGATGAAGGCTTTATCCAGATTGACGGAGATTACATCGGCTATCGCCGTCAAGGCGACAAACTCTATGAGCTGAAAGAGAAAGAGATCCTCAAGCAGCGCGTCAACGTCGGCTACGTGTTCCAGAACTTTAACCTCTTCCCGCATCTCACGGTGCTGGAAAACCTGATTGAAGCGCCGATTGCGCATAAGCAGCTGAGCCGTAAAGCGGCGTTAGAGCGGGCGTACGGCCTGCTGGATGTGGTCGGTCTACGTGAAAAAGCCGACGCCTGGTCGCGTCATCTTTCCGGCGGCCAGCAGCAGCGCATCGCCATTGCCCGTGCGCTGGCCCTGCGCCCGCGGGTGATGCTGTTTGATGAGCCGACGTCGGCTCTCGACCCGGAACTGGTGGGCGAAGTGCTGGACGTGATCAAAAAACTGGCCCGATCCGGCACTACGCTGGTGGTGGTGACGCATGAGATCGGTTTTGCCCGCGAAGTGGCGGATCAGGTGGTGTTCATGGTCGATGGCAAAATTGTCGAGCAGGGCAGTAGCGACGAGGTATTAAACCGTCCGTCCCACGCCCGAACGCGTCAGTTCCTGTCGAAAGTGCTGTAAGGAGAGGGTATGAAATACGGATTGCTGGCGCTGCTGGGCGTCGTTTCAGTGAGCCAGGCCAGCATTGATTTAAAGGCTAATGAACAGCCGCTGCCGGTGACGGTGGATCAGGCGGCGATCGCGAAGATCCCGCAGGGCTATAAATTTGTCGAGCCGGGTACGCTGACGGTGGCCATTTCTGCCCTTAATTCGCCGCCGCTGGCGCTGCTTGCCAGCGATAATCGCACCCGCATTGGCAGCGATCCGGATATCGCCCGGCTGCTGGCGGGGAGTCTGGGGTTAAAACTGAAACTGGTACCGACCGCCTGGGAAGACTGGCCGCTCGGGATCAGCTCCGGGCGTTACGACGTGGCGCTGGTGAACATTGCGGTGACCGAGCAGCGTAAAGAGAAGTTTGATTTTGCCACCTATCGCGTCGATTCACTGGCGTTTTCGGTGAAATCCACCAGCGACGTGCAGACGATCAAAAACGCCGAAGATCTGGCGGGTAAAAAGGTGATTGTCGGCTCCGGCACTAATCAGGAGCGCATTCTTCTCGGCTGGAACGAGGAGAACAAAAAGGCCGGGCGCGAGGCGGCGCTGCCGGTCTATCTGACGGATGACGCTTCCGGCAATTTGTATATTCAGTCCGGGCGTGCGGATGTGTTTTTCGGCCCGCAGTCAGTTTCTTCCTATAAAGCGGCGCTGACGGGCAAAACCCGGGTAGTGGGGCTTGGGCCGAAAAAAGCCTATGTTGCGACCACCACCAAAAAGGGCAACGAACTGGTGTATGCCCTGCAGGCCGCGCTCGATGGGGCGATTCAGCGTGGGGAGTATCAGCAGGTGCTGGCGCGCTGGGGTGAGCAGGGCGAAGGCGTCGCGCGCTCCGAAGTCAATCCGCCGGGCATCACCTACTGATGTTCTACACTTAGAATTTGTTCTGAGTGGGGGCAGTATGATTAACGTGTATGGCGTACCCGGCTGGGGATCTGCAATCAGCGAAGTAATGCTAACCCTGGCCGATATTCCCTATCGTTTTATCAACGTCGAAGGGTTTGATTCGCCAGGCCCGCAGCGCGCTCTGCTGGAGAAACTCAATCCTTTGTGCCAGGTGCCGACGCTGGAGCTGGAAAATGGCGCAGTGATGAGTGAAACGGCCGCCATCGGCCTGATGATTCTGGACCGTTGCCCGGAACTCGCCCCACCCGTGGGCCATCCCGACCGGGCGCAGTTTCAACGCCTGCTGATCTGGCTGGTGGCCAATGTCTATCCTACGTTTACCTACGCCGATTACCCTGAACGCTGGGCGCCGGACGCACCGGAACAGCTGCGCGAAAATTGTATCGCCTGGCGTAAGTCGCTCTACCTGTGGCTGGATAATCATCTTAAAGCCGCGCCCTATGCGCTTGGCGAGCAGCTCACGCTCATTGACGTCTATGTTGCGGTGATGCGCACCTGGGGCCCGCGCCACGCGTGGTTTGCCGCCAATACGCCGCGTATCACCGCCATCGCCGATGCTGTCTGTCAGCGGCCAGAACTGCACAAGGTGTTAAAGGCGAACGAAATTATCTGATAAGTTGAAACGCTCACAACAACAGGAGCCTGCAATGCCACACGTTGATATCAAATGTTTTCCCCGCGATCTGAACGATGAACAAAAAACCGCCCTGGCGGCGGATATCGCGGAGGTGATTATTCGTCATTTTAACAGTAAAGACAGTTCAGTCTCCGTTGCCCTGAATCAGGTGCAGCAGGAAGACTGGAAAGCGCAGGTCTGGGATACGGAAATCGGACCGAAGCTGGATGAACTCATCAAAAAGCCTGGATATTCGATGTAAGATTTAGGCCGGGTGGCGTCTGCGCTTACCCGGCATAAAACGCTACCCCATCACCCGCAACAACGTATCCAGCAGCCCCGGAAAGCGGGCATCCAGATCTTCTCTTCGAAGCGAAATCATATTCTCGCGTCCCTGCGGGCGTTGCCAGATCACGCCGCTATCGCGCAGCACGCGCCAGTGGTGGGTCATGGTCGATTTGGCGATGTCTTCCGGGCGCAGGGCGTTGCAGCTCATTTCACTGCCATCGGCGAGCAGGCGGAGGATCTCCAGTCGCAGCGGGTTACCGAGGGCTAACAGCACATTTTCCAGCGTGATTTGTTCAGGTTCGGGGTGGTTGGCGATCATAGACTTCCTGGGTTAGCGGGAAGGTGAGCTATCTTAATGATAGGCCCATCCTTAAAAAAATAGTTCGTATATACTCGTACAATAGGACTATTATAGCAGACGAACACACAGACGACCATTCCGGTCGTTCTACTCAAGTCAAACTGACTAAGGATTTATCATGCCCCGACCCATCCCTCTTGAGCGTTATCGCAACATCGGTATCTCCGCGCATATCGATGCCGGTAAAACGACCACCACCGAGCGCATTCTGTTTTACACCGGAATGAGCCACAAACTGGGTGAAGTCCACGATGGCGCGGCAACAACTGACTGGATGGCGCAGGAGCAAGAGCGCGGGATCACCATTACGTCCGCGGCGGTGAGCTGCTTCTGGCCCGGTATGGATCGTAATTTTGAACCGCATCGGATCAACATTATCGACACCCCAGGGCACGTGGATTTCACCATTGAAGTGGAACGATCCATGCGCGTGCTCGACGGTGCGGTGATGGTTTATGACTCCGTCGGTGGCGTCCAGCCGCAGTCGGAAACCGTCTGGCGCCAGGCGAATAAATACCACGTCCCGCGCCTGGCGTTCGTCAACAAAATGGACCGCCCGGGAGCCGATTTCTTCCGCGTGGTGCAGATGATGATTGATCGCCTGAAGGCCAACCCGGTGCCGATTGTCATCCCTGTTGGCGCGGAAGAGCACTTCAGCGGGGTGGTCGATCTCATCAAAATGCGCGCCATTTTGTGGGACGATGCCACCCAGGGCATGACCTTCAGCTATGCGCCGGTCCCGGACGATTTGCTGAGCACCGCCAAAATCTGGCGGGAAAAAATGGTCTCGGCCGCCGCGGAAGCCAGCGATGCGCTGATGGATAAATACCTGGAAACGGGCGATCTGGATGAAGCGGAGATCATCGACGGGCTGCGCATACGCACGGTCAAAGGTGAAATTCAGCCGATGCTGTGCGGCAGTGCCTTTAAAAACAAAGGGGTACAGCGCATGCTCGACGCGGTGATCGAACTGATGCCATCGCCCCTCGACGTGCCGGCTATTGATGGCGTGGATGATAAAGGGCAACCAGCGGAGCGTCACCCGAGCGACGACGAACCCTTCTCAGCGCTGGCGTTCAAGCTGATGACCGACCCGTACGTCGGCCAGCTGACCTTTATCCGTGTCTATTCCGGCGTGCTGAGAAAAGGCGATGCGGTATATAACCCGGTGAAAGGGAAGAAAGAGCGTATCGGGCGTATTGTGCAGATGCATGCCAACGACCGTCATGAGGTCGATGAACTGCGCGCGGGCGATATCGCCGCCTGCGTGGGGCTGAAAGATGTCACGACGGGCGATACCCTGAGCGATCCGGATCACCTGATCACCCTGGAGCGTATGGAGTTCCCGGACCCGGTGATTTCTCTGGCGATTGAGCCGAAAACCAAGGCCGATCAGGAGAAAATGGGGATCGCGCTGCAGCGCCTGGCGGCTGAAGATCCGTCGTTCCGCCTGCACACGGACGAAGAATCCGGCCAGACGATTATCTCCGGGATGGGCGAGTTGCACCTGGAAATTATCGTCGACCGCATGAAACGCGAGTTTGGCGTTGAAGCGAACATTGGCCGTCCACAGGTCACCTACCGCGAAACCTTGCGTAAAGCGGTGAAAGAGATCGAGGGCAAATTTGTCCGTCAGTCCGGCGGTAAAGGGCAGTACGGCCACGTCGTGCTAAGCCTTGAACCGCTTGAGCCAGGCAGCGGCTTTAAATTTGAAGACGCCACCAAAGGCGGCGTTGTGCCGCGCGAGTACATTCCGTCCGTGGAAAAAGGCTTGCGTGAAGCCATGAACAACGGCGTGCTGGCGGGTTATCCGGTGGTAGACGTGAAAGCGACCCTGACTTTTGGTTCGTACCATGACATCGACTCCTCGGAAATGGCCTTCCGCATGGCGGCGATCTTCGGCTTTAAAGAGGGCGCGCGCAAAGCGGACCCGGCGATTCTGGAGCCGGTGATGCACGTGGAGGTGGAAACGCCGGAAGAGTACGCCGGGAACATCATGGGCGATCTCTCTTCCCGTCGCGGCATGGTGCAGGGCATGGAAGAGCGGTTCGGCAGCCAGATTATTCGCGCTGACGTCCCGCTGGCAGAGATGTTTGGTTACGCGACCACTCTGCGATCAATGTCGCAAGGGCGTGCAACCTACAGCATGGAGTTCCACCATTACGCCGAAGCGCCGCGCAACGTGGCCGATGACATTATTGCCAGTCGCGCGAAAGGCTAGCGCAGCCCGTTAAGCAGGAAAAATGCCCGGTAAACCGGGCCGACAAAATCAGCGCCGGAATTTATTCCGGCGCTTTTACGATCTTCCCGCTCGTGACAAAGGTTCCTGCGCCCAGGTGATGCAGCGTATTCAGTTTCTCCTCATCAAACTGCCAGCGTCCGGCGACAAACGCGCGTGAATCCGCTGCCGCAGCCACCACTTCGCCAAACAGCGTATCGTATTTTTCCGCCGCTGAGGTCGCAGGGAGTAAGCGACACTCCATCCACGCCAGACACCGCTCCTCTATCACCGGCAGGCCCAGCACCGGGCCGCTGACTGCCGGAATGCCATAGGCGTTAAATTTATCCTCATCGCGACCGCTGACGCTGCCCACGGCGTAGGTCCAGTTTGCGGCGGCGACGCCCGGAATGACGATACCAAACATGCCGCTGCGCTCGATCAGTTCGCGCGACCACGCGCTTTTATCCACCACAATCGCAATGCGCGGTGGTTCGAATTCGACGGGCATCGACCAGGCCGCGGCCATCACGTTGCGTCTGTCGATTTGCTCATCGCGGCTGGTGATAAGCACCGTCGGGCCGTGATTGAGAAGGCGGCTCGCATGTTTTAATTCAACGGGACGGAAATGGTTCACAGGAACTCCTCATACAGGGGCAATACGGCATTAAACGGCTGAAACGCAGGTGAAATCAAGCTGCAACATGCGTGTCATGCGTTCGTCATACAGGCTCCCTACAGTGGCGAACACGAAATCCCAAAGAGGATAACAAGATGTACAGCACTATCACGCTCAACGGCGTGTCGTACGCGTTTGGTGCGAACACCGTGTTAAATCAACTCGATCTGCATATTGATGCGGGTAGCGTCGTCGCGCTGCTCGGCCCGTCTGGCTGTGGGAAAAGCACACTGCTGCGACTGCTCGCCGGGCTTGCACAGCCCGCACAGGGCGAAATCTTCTTTGGTGACCGACGGGTGGCGAAAGCAGGCTGGTCGCTGCCGCCGGAAGCCCGTGACATCGGCATGGTCTTCCAGGATTACGCCCTCTGGCCACACATGACGGTGGCCCAAAACGTGGCCTTCCCCCTGAAAATGCGCCACATCCCGCGTCGTGACATCGGCACGCGCGTGGCGCAGGCGCTGTCACGGGTTGGCTTAAGCGATTTTGCCGACCGCAAACCGGCGGGGTTATCCGGCGGCCAGCAGCAGCGGGTAGCACTCGCCCGGGCGATCGTCGCCGAGCCGCGCGTGCTGCTGTTCGACGAACCGCTCTCCAATCTCGATAGCGAACTGCGCGAATCACTGTGTCATGAGATGGCAACGCTTCTGCGCCAGCTCGGGACGACGGCCATCTATGTTACCCACGACCGTCGGGAGGCAGAACTTCTGGCCGATCGCATCGTGCATTTGTCTGCAGGCAGCGTCGCTGCCGATCGTTTGATTTCATCCTCAGGGGAGTTCGCATGAAAAGGTCATTTGCCGTTACTAAAGGAGTTTTTCTCGCCATGGCGCTATCTTCCGTCATGATGTCCAGCGCCCACGCGCTGACCGTCTACACCGCAGGGCCAGGATCGCTGGCCAAGAATCTGGCAACCGGATTTGAAAAGAAAACCGGGGTGAAAGTGGATATTTTCCAGGCGACCACCGGCAAAGTCATGGCGCGTCTGGAGGCCGAACAGGCCAATCCGCAGGCGGATATTTTGATCTCCGCCTCATGGGATACGGCAGAAGATCTGCACCAGCGCGGCTGGCTGTTACCGTACCAGAGCGCGAATGCGCAGCACGTGCCGGCTACGCTGAAATCCACGGATTATGTCGCCCAGGGCGTGTCGGCGCTTGGCATCGTCTGGAACACCAAAAGCGGCACCCCGGAGCCAAAAGAGTGGCAGGATCTGACCACCGATGCGTTCAAAGATAAAGTCACCACGCCCGATCCGGCGCTGTCAGGCGCATCGCTCGACCTGCTGATCGGGCTGCAAAATGGCATGGGCGACAACGCCTGGACGCTGTTTGATAAGCTGAAAAAGAACGGCATGGTGGTCAGCGGCCCGAACGCGCAGGCGGTGACGCCGGTGATGCAGGGGGCGAAAGCGGCGGTATTTGGCGCGGTTGACTATGTCTCTTACGGCAATATCAATCAGGGCGAATCGCTTAAAGTCATTTTCCCGTCCAGTGGCACGGTGATCGCGCCGCGTCCGATGATGATCCTTAAATCCACCGCCCATGCCGACGACGCCAAAGCGTTCGTCGATTACGTGTTGTCGCCGGAAGGCCAGACGATGGTCGCCGATGCCTGGCTGATGCCCGCGCGCGACGATGTTCAGGCTAAACGTCCGCTGCTCAATGAGCTGAAAATCCTGCCGACCAAAAGCGAGGGTAGCAGCGAGCGCAGCGATATTCTCAAGCGCTTCAACACGCTTTTCTCCCTGTAATTCATTCGACGGGGGCAACCCCGTCTTCAGGATTGTCTCGTGAATCAACGATTTTTATCCGTGATGACGCTGGCGCTGCTGGTGATTCTGGTGGCGTTTCCGCTCGCGTTTATTCTCCTTCAGGCGGTATTTCCGCAGTTCAGTGCCGGATCGTTTTCCGGCGCGTTTGGCGGGGTAAAAGCGCTGTTAGCTGAGCCGCAGCTCCCCGGCATGCTCGGTGGCACGCTGCAGATTGCGCTCGGCGTGGCGCTGGTGAGCGCGCTGATCGGCTTTCCCCTCGGCGTGGCACGCGGGCTGTTTAATCTGCCGCTGCCGCGCCTGTGGGATCTGCTGTTTCTGATCCCGTTTTTAACACCGCCCTATATCGCGGCGCTGTCGTGGATGCTGGTGCTTCAGACCAACGGCTATTTGCAGCAACTCACCGGGATTTCCCTTAACGATCTGCTGTTCAGTAAAACCGGGATTGTGCTGGTGATGGCGCTGAATATTTTCCCGGTGGTTTACTTTGCCGTTTCGCGCAGTCTGCTCGCCAGCGGGCAGCGTCTGGCGCGGGTCGCCCGCGTTCATGGCGCCAGCGCGGGCAGGGCGTTCTGGCACATCACTCTGCCGATGCTTTCCCCGTCCCTGGCAGCCGGGATGCTGCTGGCTTTTACCCTGGCGATTGAGGAGTTTGGCGTTCCGGCGGCGCTGGGAACGCGCGCGGGCGTAGTGATGCTGACCACCGACATCGAGAAAAAACTGGCCGACTGGCCAATCGATCTTTCGGGGGCGTCGATGCTGTCGGTGGTATTAGTCGCCATCGCCCTGTGCGCCTGGGGCGTGCAGAAAAAGCTGACCGGTCAGCATGATGTCACCAGTATCACCGGTAAACCGACGGAAAACATGGGCGCGGAGGCAGGGCGCTGGACGCTGCCGATGGTGGCATTCATGGCGCTGGTAGGAATAATTGCGGTGGTGTTGCCCGGCGCATCGATGGTGTTGTCGGGGATGTTGGGCACGTTATCGGGCGGCGTGACGTTCTCTAACGTGACGTTGTCACATTATATCGCGCTGTTTAGCCAGCAGGGTGACGCCCTGGCGGCGCTGGGAACCAGCCTCTCCCTGGCATTCGGCGCGGCCTGCATTACCGGGCTGCTTGGCTTGCTGGCGTCGTGGCTGGTTGTGGTGCAGAAGATTACCGGGCGCGGCCTGATCGATGCGCTCTCTCTGATGCCTGCGGCGCTGCCCGGTGTGGTGGTCGGTGTCGGGTTGATCCTGCTGTGGAACCAGCCGTTCTGGGTAATTTCACCCTACAACAGCTGGGCGATCCTGTTGCTCTCCTACTGCTGTTTACTTCTGCCGTGGCCGGTGCGCTATGTCGGGAGCGCGCTGCGCCAGCTGGGCGGCAATCTTGAATCCGCTGCGCGCGTGCATGGTGCATCGGCGTTTCAGGCGCTGCGCTTTATCGTGCTGCCGCTGGTCTCCCCGGCGCTGCTGGCGGCGATGCTGATGGTCTTCGCCATTGCCTCGCGGGAGCTGGTAACGTCGCTGCTGCTTGCACCAGCTGGCACCCAAACCGTCTCGGTGTTTATCTGGCGTCAGTTTGAACAGGGCTCCGTGGGGCAAGGGATGGCGATGGCGACACTGACGCTAGTGACCGGGCTGGTGCTGATGCTCACGGCGCTTCGCATCATGCAGCGCGGCGCGGCCCGATAAAAAGCACTTTTACACCAGTGGGCAGGCAAAAATAGTTTATAAACAGGGAATATCTCTACAAGGAACTTCACTATGTCCCCATTTCTGAGCGCCTATTTTGCCCGCATCGGCTGGCAGCAGCCGGTTTCCGTGGATATCGACACCCTGCGGGCGCTGCATTTGAGTCACAACTGCGCGATCCCGTTTGAAAATATTGACGTGGTGATGCCGCGCGAAATCCAGCTCGACGATCAGAGCGTGGCAGACAAACTGGTTTCGGCGCGTCGCGGCGGATACTGCTTTGAGCAGAACGGGCTGCTCGAGCGCGTGCTGCGCGAAGTCGGTTTTGAGGTGCGCAGCGTGCTGGGCCGCGTGGTGCTGGCGAATCCGCCGCAGATGCCGCCGCGCACGCACCGTTTGCTGCTGGTTGAACTCAACGGCGAGCGCTGGATTGCGGACGTCGGATTCGGTGGACAGACGCTGACGGCGCCGATTCGCCTGATCGCCGCAGAAGAGCAGGCCACGCCACACGGCGTCTATCGCCTGATGAACGAGAACAACGACTGGGTGTTGCAGTTCCGTCATCACGAGCACTGGCAGTCGATGTACCATTTTGACCTTGCGACGCAGTATTTCACCGATTACGTGATGGGCAATTTCTGGTCTGCTCACTGGCCTCAGTCGCACTTCCGTCACCACCTGCTGATGTGCCGACACCTGCCGGACGGCGGTAAACTGACTTTGACCAATTACCACTTTACCCACTGGCAGGGTACCCGCGTGGCGGAGCAGATTAACCTGCCGGACGCCAAAGCGCTGTATACGCTGATGCAGGAGCGATTTGGGCTGGGCGTGGATGATCCGAAACACGGTTTTTCGCTGACCGAACTGACGGCGGTGATGGCCGGGTTTGATACGCATCCCGATGCGGGGAAATAGACTGAAAAGGGGCGAAAGCCCCTTTTTTTAATTGACGCCAAACACTATTCCATTATCCAGGTAATATTTTCGTGCAGACTATAATCCATATTTATTTTTAAATGACTTTAGTGTGTTGGATTAAAAATAAAATAAAGGTATGTCTTTTATGCCATTGCGATGCAAATAAAGCATCACCGGTGCAATTTACACTGCCGCAGAATTAAAATAATATCCCCACTCAATGCAAGGGCGTGAATTTAAAGGCGACGTATCAGCCTATAGCACCATACATCCGCTGCTATAATTTAACGCTTATCCGTTGCTGTGCTGAGGATTCAGATGCGTCATCTGCCGAAAATTAATCAGCTAAAAAATCTTCGTGCGATTATTCAGCACGGGAGCATACGTTCGGCAGCGGAGGCGAATCATCAGACACAATCTGCGATGACCCGCAGCATACAGGAGCTGGAAAAAACCCTGGGTGTGGTGCTGCTGGACAGAACCGCGCGCGGCGCTTTGCTTACCGAGGCTGGCCGCATTTTTGAACCGCGAATGAACCTCGTGCTCAACGAGCTGGAACGCGCCGTTGATGAGCTTCGCCAGCAGGAGAGTGCGGCCCAGGGCGTGGTGATGTTTGGCTGCTCACATCTGCCAGCCTTCGGGATCATGCCGGGTATCATTGAGCGATTTCAGGCCCGTTATCCGCAGGCGACATTAACGGTGATCGAAGGGCAGCTGTCGGAGCTGTTGGCATCGCTGCGTCTGGGGAGGATGGACTTTTTTCTCGGTATCGTCACCCCCGATATTGCCCTGCAGGAGTTCAGCGAAGAGCTGCTGGGTAGGGCGAAATTTTGTGTTTTTGCCCACAGGGATCATCCCTTGTCACAGGCGCGGTCGCTTGCAGAACTGCGCAATGCGAAATGGTATCTCCCCATTGCCAGCGCCGGTTTTTTTAGCGCCATTGAGAGCGTGGTTTTTCCTGACGGCAAAGGCCCTGAAGCCTCTGTTCTGTATGGCGATTCCACCACTATTGCCGAACAGCTTATTTTGGGCGAGGGCTATCTTTCCGTGGGCCCGCAGGCCATGCTGGCGCTTCCGTGGTTGAAAGATAAGTTATGTCAGATAAATGTCGAGGAGATCCTGCCCGACGGAAAATACAGTTTGATCTACCGCCAACAGCAAACGCTCACACCCGTTGCAAAATTACTGATGAATGATATCCGTCACACATTTATAAAATATTTACCTGGTTAGCTATAATTACTTCTCCTGCTGGTGTTTTACACCAGCACACTAAAGGTCAGATTATGTTTATCTATTTTTCCCGTCCGCGGTGGGTTAATGCTGCTTCGCGCATGCCGACTATTATCTCTTTTTCGATAAACCTGCTTCTCCTGCTTATTATTATTCCGATATCGGTTTCTGTTCAGGCGATTGATAATATTACTCAAGGGCAAATTATTACCGTTCCTGGCGATGCAGGTTCACCGGCGACGGCGCTTAATTTTCATATTAACGGAACGTTAAATATAGGCGTGAGCGGGGGCGAGACGGGCATTGTACAAAGTTATAGCGGCTTTGTGGCGTCAACTGCGGATTCAGAAGGTCACGTGGTGGTGACGGGCGACGGTTCTCACTGGGATAACACCAGTTTCCTCTATGTCGGGGTCGGGCATACGGGTCACGGAACCTTGCTCATTCGTGATGGCGGTTTGGTGACGAATCTCTCCACCGGTTTTATCGGTTTTAATGCTTTGTCATCGGGCACGGTCGAAGTCACCGGGCCGGGCTCCACCTGGAATACCGCCAATAGCCTGGGGATTGGCCGCGACGGAGCGGGTACCTTGATCGTCGCTGATGGGGGCGTCGTTAATGCCCGCACGGTCACGCTTGGGCAAAACGCGGGGGCAAGCGGGGTGCTGATTATCGGAGGTGAGGCCTCGCGCGCGCCGGGCACCGTTGTCGGGGATCGGATTACTGCCGGAGAGGGTTACGGCCACATTATTCTTAATCATAACGCCACGGACTACGTATTCGACAGCACCCTGAATGATGGGCTGGATAATGCTGAAGGCGCGGGCACCGGATTGGTCGGGAATATCTCGATCGACGCTGTTAACGGCAGAACGCTGTTTAACCGCGATCACGGTGATTTTACCGGGCTGCTACAGGCGCAGGAAAATGGCGTGATAAGCGTCAACGGCGATATGTCTGGTGCGACGGTGTCCCTGCTGTCGGGCGGCACGCTCGAGGGCATCGGGCGCGTCGGGAGTACCACCAATGCAGGAACGATTTCGCCGGGCAACTCCATCGGCATCCTGACCATTGACGGGGACTATCACGGCGACGGTGGCAGAGTGCTGATGGAAAGTGTCCTCGGCGGCGATGATTCCCCCGCAGATCGGCTGCTGATTACCGGCAGCGCGTCGGGCAATACCACGGTTGAGATCGTGAATCTCGGTGGCGAAGGGGGATTCACGGAAAACGGTATACCCCTGATTTTTGCCGCGCAGCAATCGGACGGCGAGGCGTTTACGCTTCACGGTGATTTCACCACGACCGACGGTGAGCAGGCGGTGGTGCATGGCGCGTATGCCTACACGTTTCGCACGCTGGAGTATGGGCAGGGGCGCTGGTGGTATTTGACCTCGGATCTTGCCGATCCACAGTCACCGGTCGCGCCGGTGCCTGAAGTGCCCGATCCCGAAACCCCTGTGCCCAATCCGGTCACGCCGGGTTTGCCGGTGTTCCCTGTCATCCCTGAAACGCCGGATGAAAATGTGCCGCAGCGTTACCATCCTGGGGCGGCCCTCTATGAACAGTATCCGCAGATCCTCGCGGAACTGAATCGCGTTCCTACCCTACAACAGCGCGTGGGGGATCGCTACTGGGTGGACGGCGTTGCGCCGCAAACAGAAAGTGCGCCTGGCGCCTGGGCGCGTATTGAAGGTACGCGTACGCACAGTGAGCCGGTCTCATCCACGACTGATGCTCAGCGTACAACCACGCTCTGGAAACTACAGACCGGGCTGGATGTGCCAGTGCATGAAAACGCGCACGGATTGCTGACGGGCGGCGTGAACTTTAGCTATGGCAAGGCGGATGCGGATATTCGTGCTTACTCTGGCAAAGGCAGTATCAACACCACCGGTTACGGCCCTGGGATGACGCTGACCTGGTACGGCAATAACGGTTTTTATGTCGACGGGCAGCTGCAAATGATGTTTTTCGACAGCGATCTGGATTCCGACACGATCGGCAAACCGCTGACATCGTCCAATAAAGGGAACGGCTACGCAGGCTCCGTCGAAACGGGCTGGCGTCTCGATTCCGGCACCGGTTTTGCGGTTACGCCGCAGGCGCAGCTGATCTGGTCGCGCGTGGATTTCGACAGTTTTGAAGACAGGTTCGACAGCAAGGTGTCACTCAGCGAGGGGAACAGTCTGCTTGCGCGTCTGGGTGTCAGCGGCGATCGTCGCGACGAATGGCAGGCGCAGGACAAAACCCGGACACGCTCGTTGCTGCAAGTTACGCTTGATGTGTATCAGGAGCTGGGCGATGGCCGCTCTGTGGATGTCGCTGAGGTCAACTTCGCATCGCGCGATGCGCGGACGCAAATTGCGACGGGCGTTGGCGGGACGCTGGCGTGGAATGACGGGCGCTATGAGGTGTACGGCAACCTGGGCGTTCAGGCGAGTCCGCATAATCCATCCGATAACTACGGGGCAGGCGGGAATATTGGGGTGCGCGTCAAATGGTAATGTCCCCGTCTGGAGTGACGGGGAGGGTTTAGTTTACTCAGCGGCGCGATCTCACCACCTGATAGCGCCGCGTAAGGTACTCCACCGGCGCACTCCAGACGTGAACCAGCCGGGTGAACGGGAACAGCAGGAAGATGGTCATTCCAAGCACCAGATGGACGCGGAAGATGTAGGCCACGCCGTCGAGATGCGCGGAAGCACCGCCGTGGAAGGTGACGACCGCCTGCGCCCAGTCGACCAGTTTCAGCATTTCGCTGCCGTCGGGGTGTTGTGCGGAGAACGGAATCGTCGCCAGACCGAGAATACACTGCAACAGCAGCACGCAGAGGATCAGGATATCCGCCGTGGACGAGGTCGCGCGGATACGCGGATTGGTGAGGCGTCGCACCAGCAGTCCCGCGCCGCCGATCAGCGTCAGCACGCCGCAGACGCCGCCGAGGATCATCGCCATCAGCTGTTTTTGCGACATCGGCAGGAACCACGAATAGACCCAGTGCGGCGTCAGCATCCCGAAGGCGTGGCCGAAAAAGATCCCCAGAATGCCGATATGGAACAGATTCGACCACAGCACCATGCCGCGCTTATCGAGCATCTGGCTGGATGACGCGCGCCAGGTGTACTGCCCGTAGTCGTAGCGCAGCCAGCTTCCCAGCAGGAACACCGTCCCGCACAGATACGGGTAGATATCGTAAAAGAAGACGTTCAGAAAGTGCATCATTTCGGGCCTCCGGCGCTGACGTCCACGTACTGAGGCGCGACGTCCTGGCTAAAGCGTCGTTGATATTGCTGCATCGGCGAGCTGTCGCACGCCGTGGCGTTGTCCTCAATAAACTTCACCTGTTCCTCTTCCCACACGGCATCCAGCGCCTGACGGGTGTCATCGCGCTGTTCTGTTGCCACCTGCTTGGTGACACTGTCACTTGTTAGCTTGCTGGCGGCGAGCAGAAGCAGGGCGTCGAACAGCTGATACTGCGGGACATCGCGCTGTTTTAGCCGCCCGCCGATCAGGGCCAGAATCGGCGCAACGTTTTGCAGCCCCTCGCGCGCCTCATCGTCAGGAATAAGACTCAGATACTCCAGATAGAGCGGAAGATAATCCGGCAGTTCGCGGCAGTCGAGCTGTAAACCGGCTTTCTCGTACTGGCTCATCAGATCGACCATCGCCTGACCGCGATCGCGGGATTCGGCGTGAACATGCTCGAACAGCAGCAGCGAGGTGGCCCGTCCGCGCTCAAACACTTCACACCACTGGGCCTGTTTATCCAGCAGCGCCGCGCCAAGATGCTGCTGCGCAAACGGCAGCAGCAGCGGGGCATCTTGTGCGATCAGAGAAAGGGCTTCATCGCGGCTCTCCCATAGCGCCTCGTCAGGGTATTCAATGAGCAGGGCGATAATTTTAAGAATTCGCATTACTCTCCCTCCCCGTGTTCACGCACCTCGGAGATATTAATGGCGTCGATGCGCTGGCTGTTGAACAGGTTGAATTTGGTGTCGGAGCCGTGACAGCCGTCGCCGAAGGTAAAGCCGCAGCCGTTTTTCTCCGGGAAGGCGTCACGCGCCATTTCACGGTGGCTGGTCGGGATCACGAAGCGGTCTTCGTAGTTGGCAATCGCCAGGTAGCGGTACATCTCCTCCACCTGTTCCACGCTCAGGCCCACTTCGTCGATGGCGCGCGTATCGGTCACCCCTTCGACGGTTTGCGAGCGTTTGTAGTGGCGCATCGCCATCATGCGTTTCAGGGCGCGCAGCACCGGGCCGGTATCGCCCGCGCTCAGCATATTCGCCAGATACTGCACCGGAATACGCAGGCTTTCGACGGCAGGCAGAATGCTGTCGGTCTGTGGCAGCCCCCCCGCATCGGCGTAGGACTGAATCGGTGACAGCGGCGGCACATACCAGACCATTGGCAGGGTACGGTATTCCGGGTGCAGCGGCAGGGCCAGTTTCCAGTCCATCGCCATTTTGTAGACCGGCGAGCGCTGCGCCGCGTCGATCACGTTCTGCGGAATGCCCTGTTTCAGCGCTTCCTCAATCACTGCCGGGTCGTTCGGGTTCAGGAACACGTCGCACTGACGCTCGTAAAGATCCGTTTCGTGCTCGGTGCTCGCCGCTTCTTCGATGCGGTCCGCGTCGTACAGCAGCACGCCAAGATAACGAATGCGCCCGACGCAGGTTTCCGAGCACACGGTCGGCTGGCCGGATTCGATACGCGGGTAGCAGAAGATGCATTTTTCAGACTTGCCGCTCTTCCAGTTGAAATAGATTTTTTTGTACGGACAGCCGCTGATGCACATGCGCCAGCCGCGGCATTTGTCCTGGTCGATCAGGACGATGCCGTCCTCTTCACGTTTGTAGATGGCGCCGCTCGGACAGGTGGCGACACAGCTCGGGTTGAGGCAGTGTTCGCACAGGCGCGGGAGGTACATCATGAAGGTGTTTTCGAACTGGCCGTACATCTCCTTTTGCATCTTGTCGAAGTTACGGTCGCGGGCGCGTTTCTCGAATTCGCCGCCGAGCAGCTCCTCCCAGTTTGGGCCGCCGACGATTTTGTCCATCCGTTTGCCGCTGATCAGTGAGCGCGGGCGAGCGGTAGGGAGATGATCGCCCTCCGGCGCGCGGTGCAGATCCTGATAGTCAAAGGTGAAGGGTTCGTAATAGTCGTCAATGCCCGGCAGCGACAGGTTGGCGAAGATTTTCGACAGCACGCCCACGCGTCCACCGAGGCGCGGCGTGAGTTTTCCGGTGATGCCACGCACCCAGCCGCCTTGCCACTCCTCCTGATCTTCCCAGTTTTTCGGATAGCCAATGCCCGGTTTGGTTTCGACGTTGTTAAACCACGCGTACTCCATCCCTTCGCGCCCGGTCCAGACGTTTTTGCACGTCACGGAACAGGTATGACAGCCAATGCACTTGTCGAGATTCAGTACCATGCCGACCTGTGAGCGTATTTTCATTTTTTCGCCTCCTGTACCTGATCCCGACCTTCGCCATCCAGCCAGTTAATGTTTTTCATCTTGCGGATCATGATGAACTCGTCGCGGTTCGAGCCGACGGTGCCGTAGTAGTTAAAGCCGTAGGCCAGCTGTGCGTAGCCGCCAATCATGTGCGTGGGTTTTGGGCAGACGCGGGTGACGGAGTTATGAATGCCGCCGCGACGTCCGGTCACTTCTGATCCCGGTATGTTCAGAATGCGCTCCTGCGCGTGATACATCATGGTCATCCCTGGCGGCACGCGCTGGCTCACCACCGCACGGGCGGTGAGAGCGCCGTTGGCGTTGAAGGCTTCGATCCAGTCGTTGTCTTCAATGCCTAACTCTCTGGCGTCCGTTTCGCTGATCCAGACGATCGGCCCGCCGCGAGACAGGGTTTGCATCAGCAGGTTTTCGCTGTAGGTGGAGTGGATGCCCCATTTCTGGTGCGGCGTCAGGAAGTTGAGCGCTTTTTCCGGGAAGCCGTTCGGCGGAATTTCTCGCATGTGTGTCACGCTGCGGGTATCAATCGGCGGACGGTAGGCCACCAGGCTTTCACCAAATGCGCGCATCCACTGATGATCCTGATACAGCTGCTGGCGACCGGAAAGGGTGCGCCACGGGATCAGCTCGTGAACGTTGGTGTACCCGGCATTGTAGGAGACGTGTTCGCTCTCAATGCCAGACCAGGTGGGGCTGGAGATGATTTTGCGCGGCTGGGCCTGGATATCGCGAAAACGGATTTTCTCGTCTTCTTTGTTGATCGCCAGATGAGTGTGAGTGCGCCCGGTAAATTCGCCGAGGGCTTTCCAGGCTTTTACCGCCACATGGCCGTTGGTTTCCGGGGCCAGCGCGAGGATCACCTCCGAGGCATCAATGGCCGTATCAATCAGCGGTCGCCCTTTGGCCGGGCCGTCGAGCTTGACGTAGTTCAGCTTTCCGAGGAAATCGACTTCATCCTGGGTGTTCCACGAAATGCCTTTTCCGCCGTTGCCGAGTTTGTCCATTAATGGCCCCAGCGACGTAAAGCGCTCGTAGGTTTCCGGATAGTTGCGCTCAATGACGGCGATATTCGGCGCCGTTTTGCCAGGAATCAGATCGCATTCGCCTTTGCGCCAGTCCTGAATATCAAAGGGCTGGGACAGCTCCGCCGGGGAGTCGTGCTGCAGAGGCTGCAACACCACGTCGGTTTCGGTGCCCAGATGCCCGACGCAGACGTCGGAAAAGACTTTGGCGATCCCTTTGTAGATTTCCCAGTCGCTGCGGGACTCCCATGCCGGATCGACGGCGGCAGATAGCGGATGAATAAACGGGTGCATATCCGACGTATTCATGTCGTCTTTTTCATACCAGGTGGCGGTCGGCAGGACAATATCCGAGAAAAGACAGGTGCTGGACATCCGGAAATCGAGGGTCACCAGCAGGTCGAGCTTGCCTTCGATGGCGGCCGTTTGCCACTCCACCTCCTCCGGTTTAACGTCGTCTGTGGAGCCAAGATCGTCGCCCTGAATCCCGCTTTCGGTGCCGAGCAGGTACTTGAGCATGTACTCGTGGCCTTTCCCGGAGGAGCCGAGCAGGTTCGAGCGCCAGACAAACAAATTGCGTGGATGGTTTTTACCGTTGTCCGGCTGTTCGCAGGCAAAGCGCAGATCGCCCGATTTCAGCGCCTGAACGGTGTAATCCTGCGCCGACATCCCGGCAGCATCGGCGCGCGCTTTGATGTGCAACGGGTTAAGCGAAAGCTGCGGTGCAGAGGGCAGCCAGCCCATCCGCTCGGCGCGCACGTTAAAGTCGATCAGGTGGCCGGTGAATTTGGCGCTATCCGCCAGCGGCGAGAGCAACTCCTGAGCGGTGAGTTTTTCATAGCGCCACTGGCTGGCGTGGTTGTAGAAGAAGGAAGTGCTGTTCATCTGGCGCGGCGGGCGGTTCCAGTCGAGGGCAAACGCCAGCGGCAGCCAGCCGGTTTGCGGACGCAGCTTCTCCTGGCCGACATAGTGCGACCAGCCGCCGCCGCTTTTGCCGACACAGCCGCAGAAGACCAGCATATTGATCATCCCACGGTAGTTCATGTCCATGTGATACCAGTGGTTCACGCCCGCACCGAGAATGATCATCGACCGTCCATGGGTTTTATGAGCGGTATCGGCGAATTCACGGGCGATCTGTTCAATATGGCGACGCGGCACACCAGTGATCTGCTCGCCCCAGGCCGGGGAGTAAGCTTTGATTTCGGCGTAATCTTTTACGGCGTTGTCATCTTCCAGGCCGCGATCCAGTCCATAGTTCGCCAGAATCAGATCGTAAACGCTGGCGACCTGTTGCTGACGGCCATCGGCGAGGGTGAGGGTTTTCGACGGTACTTTGCGGATCAGCACCGGGTCCTGCTTCACGCTGCGAAAGTGCGGGTTTTCATTGCCGCCGAAGTAGGGGAACGCCACATTCGCGACCTGATCGTGGGTGATGAGCAGCGAGAGCGTCAGCTCGGTCTCCTGGCCGGCAGCCAGCGGCTCCAGGTTCCATTTGCCTTTTTCACCCCAGCGGAAACCAATCGAGCCGTTTGGCGCTACCAGGCCACCGGCGATATCAAAGGCGACGGTTTTCCATTCCGGGTTATTTTCCTCACCCAGTCCGTCGGCCAGATCCGAGGCGCGCAGCATCCGGCCAGGGACCAGGCTGCCGTCGTCCCGCGCATCCAGCATCACCAGCATCGGCATGTCGGTGTAGCGGCGGCAGTAGTTGAGGAAGTATTCGCTCGGGTTATCGAGGTGGAACTCTTTGAGGATCACATGGCCCATCGCCATCGCCAGGGCGCTGTCGGTGCCTTGCTTCGGTGCCAGCCACTGATCGCTCAGCTTGGCGACTTCCGAGAAATCCGGGGTAATGGCGATGGTTTTGGTGCCTTTGTAACGCACTTCGGTGAAGAAGTGAGCGTCCGGTGTGCGCGTCTGCGGCACGTTCGATCCCCAGGCGATAATGTAGCTGGAGTTGTACCAGTCGGCCGACTCCGGCACGTCGGTCTGCTCGCCCCAGGTCATTGGCGAGGCGGGCGGCAAATCGCAGTACCAGTCGTAAAAACTCAGGCAGGTGCCGCCGAGGAGTGAGAGATAGCGCGTACCGGCGGCGTAAGAGACCATCGACATCGCCGGGATCGGCGAGAATCCGGCGACGCGATCCGGGCCGTAATATTTGATTGTCCAGACGTTCGCGGCGGCGATCAGCTGGTTGAGTTCTTTCCAGTTAGAGCGGATAAAACCGCCGTGGCCGCGCGCTTTTTTGTAGCTGCTGGTCTTTTGCGGATCGCTCATGATGGCATTCCACGCCAGCACCGGGTCGCTGTGCTGGCCGAGCGCTTCGCGCCACAGTTCGATCAATTTCCGCCGCACCAGCGGGTATTTCAGGCGGTTGGCGCTGTAGAGATACCAGGAGTAACTCGCGCCGCGCGGGCAGCCGCGGGGTTCATGATTGGGCAGGTCAGGACGGGTGCGGGGGTAGTCGGTCTGCTGCGTTTCCCAGGTCACCAGGCCGTTTTTGACATAGATTTTCCAGCTGCAGGAGCCGGTACAGTTAACGCCGTGGGTGGATCGCACGATTTTGTCGAATTGCCAGCGCTGGCGGTAGCTGTCCTCCCAGTCGCGGTTGGTGTGCATCACCTGCCCATGGCCGTCGGCGAAGGTGTCGCCTTTTTGTTTGAAATAACGAAAGCGATCCAACAATTTACTCATGACGTTTCTCCTGACGGGGCGACGCCCACCCCGTGGTTACACTGCTCACAAAAGTGTTGAACGGAATAGTTATGATTTGACGTGTTTCTGCCGACGGCCATACACCAGCCAGGTGACAAACACGCAGACGATATAGAACACCAAAAAGACCTTCATCGCGCCGACGGGGGAACCGGTCATCGCCAGCGAGGTACCGAAGGCTTTAGGAATGAAAAAGCCGCCGACCGCGCCGATGGCGGAGATAAACCCGAGCGCCGCCGCGGTATCAGACACCGCTTCCTGCTGGGCTTGCTCTTCCGAGCCGCCGCGCAGTTTGACGTTATATATTGTGATCTGGCGGAAGATCACCGCGATCATCTGGAAGGTGGAGCCGCTGCCTAAACCGGCGGTCAGGAACAGGCCCATAAACACCAGATAGAAGGCGGTGAAATTGCCGGAACCGGAGCCGGGGAGCGTCAGGAACAGCAGGGCGCTGAAGGCGGCCATCAGGATAAAGTTCACCAGCGTTACGCGCACACCGCCGAGTTTGTCCGACACCACGCCACCCGCCGATCGCGCCAGCGCTCCGATCAACGGGCCAAAGAAGGCGAGGTGGAGAATGTTCACATCAGGGAACTGGGTTTTGGCGAGCATCGCAAAGCCTGCGGAGAAACCAATAAAAGAGCCAAACGTCGCCAGATAGAGCAGGCTTAGCAACCACAGGTGCGGCTGTTTCAGCACCGGCAACTGGCTGGCAATCGAGGCTTTCGAGCTGGCAATATCGTTCATGCCGAAAAAGGCGGCGAGAGTGGCAATAATCAGTAGCGGCACCCAGATCCACGCGGCGTTAGCCAGCGACAGCACAGAACCGTCATCCTGCGGTACGCCATGGACGCCGAGAAACGCAAACATCGGCAGGAAGATCACCGCCGGAGCCACCATTTGCATCACGCTGACGCCGAGATTACCCAGCCCCCCGTTAATGCCCAGCGCGCTGCCTTGTTTTGCTTTCGGGAAGAAAAAGCTGATGTTGCCCATGCTGGAGGCAAAGTTCGCGCCGGCAAATCCGCACAGCAGGGCGATGATGATAAACACCCAGTAGGGCGTGGCGCTATTCTGCACGGCGATCCCCAGCCACACGCAAGGAATAATCAGAATAACGGTGCTTAATATTGTCCAGTAACGTCCGCCAAATATCGGCACCATAAAGGAATAGGGCACGCGTAATATTGCACCAGAAAGAGAAGGTAAAGCGGTTAACATGAAAAGCTGATCGGTGGTGAAATTAAAGCCGACTTTATTGAGATTGACCGCAACCGCGCTGAATAACATCCACACGCAGAAGGCCAGTAGCAGACAAGCGACGGATATACAAAGATTGCGTCGCGCGATGTGTTTACCTTTATTCTCCCAAAATGCCGCGTTTTCCGGTTTCCAGTTATTTAAAAGATAATGATTATTCTTCTCACTTTGTTGTGACATATCGCCCTCGTACTTACCCGTAAAAACAGAAAAGAGAAGTGAAAACAGTCAGATGGATGACGTTATACGATTAAGGTTTTTGGAATTATTCAGATGCTTCTGAAAGGATAGATAAGAAAGCGAATCCCTGAGTTTACGAGAGGAGAGATGATTCGCTTTATGTGTTACTAATTGTAAAAAATCGCGGTTTTGAATACTCAATTAGGAGTATTAAAACAATTCCAGAGAAATTAATTTATCAAGATGTTTATTAAATGCGTCGTCATCCATTTCGGGCATATTTAACACGTAGATACCGTCCAGTCCGCAGACTAAACCTATCAATCGCCAGGCGATATTTTCGGGGCGGTCTGAGAGTGTAAATACCTTTTCTTCGGCACCCTGACGGATAATGGCGACGGTATCCTGATGCCACATTTCCATGGTCATCACATAGGCGCTTTTAATGTCCGGATCGCGGCTCGCGAGGATCTGCGCTTCCCGCCACAGACGAATATAAGGCTCGAACATACCCTCATCGCTGCCGAGCATGGCGCGCAGACGATGGCGACAGTCGCCCACCACCTCGGCATCGAGCAGTTCGCGGATCAGACGCACGAAGGCCAATGCTTTCAGCTCTCCGGCGCTGGCGAAATGGTGATGGACCTGGCCGGAGGCAATACCCGCTTCGCCTGCAATGCGCCGCACCGTCATGGCGCTGAACCCTTCGTTTAACGCGACGCGCATCGCGGCCTGCAGGATATCTTCCCGCCGTTCATCCTTGCTCAAATAGCTCATGTTCTCTCACTCTCAATGGCGACGAAACGAGTGTAACAAAAAGCTGGACACGCGTTCAACTTTCCGTAGGATCGCATCCTGGACACGTGTCCAGATTAGTGTGAAAGGGAAATTTATGTTTCAAAGGTGGTTAGCGTTAGTGATTATCGTGCTGGTGTATATTCCGGTCGCGATTGACGCAACGGTACTGCATGTGGCCGCGCCAACGCTGAGTATGACGCTCGGGGCCAGCGGTAACGAATTGCTGTGGATTATTGATATTTACTCGCTGGTGATGGCGGGCATGGTGCTGCCGATGGGCGCGCTCGGGGATCGTATCGGCTTTAAAAAGCTGCTGATGCTCGGCAGTATCCTGTTCGGACTGTCGTCACTGGCGGCCGCGTTTGCCCCGTCCGCGGCATGGCTGATTGCCGCCCGCGCGACGCTGGCGATTGGTGCGGCGATGATTATCCCGGCGACGCTTGCGGGGATCCGCACGCTGTTTGTCGAAGCGCGTCATCGCAATATCGCGTTAGGTGTCTGGGCTGCGGTCGGTTCCGGCGGAGCGGCGTTTGGCCCGCTGGTGGGCGGCCTGCTGCTGGAGCACTTCTACTGGGGATCGGTATTTTTGATCAACGTGCCGATCGTGGTGATCGTGGTGGCACTGGCGGCGCGTTTTGTGCCGAAACAGCAGGGACGCCCGGAGCAGACGCTGAACATTTCGCACGCGTTAATGCTGATCGTGGCAATTCTGCTGCTGGTTTACAGCGCGAAAACGGCGCTGAAGGGCACACTTTCACCGGCTATCGTGGCGACAACGTTGCTCACAGGTGCGGTGATGCTGTTCATCTTCGTGCGTATTCAGCTGCGAGCCAGCAAACCGATGATCGACATGCGCCTGTTCTGCCATCGCATTATTTTGAGCGGCGTGGTGATGGCGATGACTGCGATGATCGCGCTGGTGGGCTTTGAACTGCTGATGGCGCAGGAGCTGCAGTTTGTGCACGGTTTTACGCCGTTTGAGGCGGGCATGTTTATGTTGCCGCTGATGGTCGCCAGCGGTTTCAGCGGGCCGATTGCGGGCGTGCTGGTCGGAAAACTCGGGTTGCGGCTGGTCGCGGCAGGCGGCATGGGGCTAAGCGCGGTGAGCTTTATCGGGCTGTCGATGCTCGATTTCAGCACTCAGCAGTGGCAGGCATGGAGCCTGATGGTGCTGCTCGGTTTTAGCGCCGCGAGTGCGCTGCTGGCATCGACTTCCGCGATCATGGCCGCCGCGCCGAAGGAAAAAGCGGCCGCGGCAGGGGCTATCGAAACAATGTCCTACGAGTTAGGCGCGGGTCTTGGGATCGCGATTTTTGGCCTGATGCTTACCCGCAGCTTCTCGGCCTCTATCGAGCTGCCGCAAGGGCTGAGCGCCACGCTTGCCGACAAAGCCTCTTCGTCGATTGGTGAAGCGGTCAAAGTTGCGCAAGAACTTACGCCGACGCTGGCAGACGCGACGATTGAAGCCGCTAAAGCCGCGTTTATCACCTCGCACAGCGTCGCCCTTGGCAGCGCCGGTGCCATGCTGATGATACTGGCGTGCGGGATATGGTTTAGTCTGGCGAGGGTGGAGCAGAAGTAAAAAACGCCCGGTAGCGTTGCGCTTACCGGGCATTTTTTTGGCGAATCATTTCTCCTGTGCCGCACTCAGTACACTGTGCAACAGGACATTCGCCCCTTTCTTAGACCACTCCGGCAGAATGTTTTCCGCTTCGTTGTGGCTGATGCCTTTTTCGCAGGGAATAAAGATCATGCTGGCCGGGGCGATTTTGCTGATATAGCAGGTGTCGTGCCCGGCGCCGGAGACCATCGCTTTTGATGAATAGCTGAGGGCTTCGACCGCTTTTTCACTGCGCATAAGACACTGCTCGTCGAAGGCGATAGGCGCGTAGTCGAAGATTCGTTCGACCTTTGCCGTAACCCCTCGTGTGGCGAGACCTTGCGCCGCCTCACGCAGCGCGGCTTCCATCGCTTCCAGCACGTCGCTTTGCGGATGGCGGAACTCCACGCTGCACACCACACGCGACGGGACGACGTTGCGCGAATTTGGGGTTATCTGCGCCATGCCGATGGTCGCGCGGCCGTCCGGTTTGTGCTGATAACCAATCTCTTCAACCATCAGCGCCAGTTCAGCGAAGGCGGTTAACGCATCGCGACGGCTGTGCATCGGCGTCGTCCCTGCGTGCGCGGCAAAACCGTCCAGCGTCAGGGTAAACCAGCGCTGGCCCATCGCGGCGCGCACCAGTCCGATATCGATAGCCTCATCTTCCAGAATCGGTCCCTGTTCGATATGCAGTTCATAGCAGGCGTGAAGCGGAAACGCGCGCGCAGGCACGGTGCCGCGATAGCCGATAGCCTCCAGCGCTTCGCCTACCGTTATGCCTGCGTTATCCGTACGGGCGAGGGCGTATTCTTCGCTAAATTGCCCGGACCAGACGCCGGATGCCAGCATCGCCGGGGCGAAACGCGCGCCTTCTTCGTTCGTCCAGTTCACCAGCACGATGTCGCGCTCGGTTTCCACGTGATGATCGTTGAGGGTGCGCAGAACTTCCAGCCCGGCCAGCACGCCGTAGATCCCGTCGTAATTTCCGCCCAGCGGCTGGGAATCCACATGCGAGCCGGTCATCACCGGTGGCAGGGCGCGGTTTTTCCCGGCGCGGCGAATAAACATGTTGCCCATGCTGTCGACGTCGCAGGTAAAACCCGCTTCCCGCGCCCAGTCGCGCAGCAGGTTGCGGGCAATGCGATCTTCGTCGCTCAGCGCCAGACGCGTTACGCCACCGGCGGGCGTGCCGCCGATCTGCGCCATCATCCCGAGCGTGGACCAAAGCCGCTGCGCATCGATGTGGATCATGCTTTGTCCTTTTTCGTGTGGTAGCGGAAATCACAGCATTTTCCGCCCTGCATGATGGTGGTGGTGCGCGTCAGTTCGACGTCAGGCGCGTAGCCGACGATGAATTTCTCATCGCGGGCGCACGACAGCAGGTGACCGATCTCGCCCAGCCCCATTTCGTGATACATCTCGGCATAACGACAGCGGGTGACGTTATAGTTGTACTGCTGGTCGTCGGCGTCGATCACTTTCACGTCCAGCGCGTTGTCTTTCTCCCAGAGATATTGCAGGGCGATAAAACTCTTCACATCCGCGCCGTTCGGCTCCTGACGGGCAAAATGTGCCCCCGCGTCAATCGCCGCCTGTTCGATGGCTTCCCCAATTACCGCCTGGGCGCGGGCTTTCCCTATCTCGCGCACCAGGATTTCGTAAATAGGTTTAATAATTTCTGCTTCTATTTTGCGGCGGGCGAGAATGCCCAGCTCATTGTTATCACTCATCACATTGCCTCACTGCGTTACTTCGTTTTTGCGCCGCCCAGAACGGTTTGCGGCTGCCATTTGCCATCGACCACTTTGTAGACGGTAAAGGACGGGGATTTCAGATTGCCCTGTGCGTCAAAGGCGATCTGTCCGGTGACACCGGAATAGCTGATGGCGCGCAGGGCGGGCAGATATTCAGCCGGATCGACAGAGTTGGCTTTTTCCATGGCGGCAACCAGCACGCGGGTGGCGTCATAGGCGAACGGCGCATGCAGTTCGATATGGGTGTGGTAGCGCGACTGATATGCCTGCTCAAAGGCTTTACCGCCCGGCATCTGATCGACCGGCAGACCTGGCTCCAGCGCGACAACACCTTCGCCTTCTTTCTGTGCCAGCTGCAGGAACGTCTGGCTGACAAAACCGCCTGCGCCCATCAGCGTGGCGTTCATGCCCAGCTGTTTGATACGACGCGCCAGCGGAGCGGCCTGGCTATCGACACCGCCGAAGAACACCAGATCGGCGTTTTTGCTGCGAATGGCGGTTAAAACGGCGCTAAAGTCCACGGTTTTATCGTCAACGTACTGGCGGTCGACGATCTTCACACCCTGCGCGTCCAGCGATTTGATAAATTCATCCGCCAGCCCCTGGCCGAACGCGGTACGGTCGTCGATCACCGCAATGCGTTTGGCTTTCAGTGTTTTCACCGCGTATTCGCCGGCGAACTGACCACCGTCATCGTCGTGGCCCATCACGCGGAAACTGGTGTCAAAACCCTGTTTGGTATAGGCGTGGCCGGTGGCGACGGGCGCTACCTGGGCGATACCGGCGTCGTGATACACCCGCGCTGCGGGAATGCTGGTGCCGGTATTCCAGTGGCCGACTACGCCCGCGACGCCGCTATCGACCAGACGCTGAGCAACAGCCACCGCGGTGCGCGGATCGGACTGGTCATCTTCGGACTGCAGTTTAAAGGTCACGGCTTTGCCGCCGATGGTTGGATGCTGTTTGTTGATATCGTCAATCGCCAGCTGTGCGCCGTTCTCCAGATCTTTGCCGATACGTGCCGACGGGCCGGTGAGCGGGCCTGCAAGGCCGATGACCACGGTTTCGCTTTCCGCCGCCCATGACGCGGAAGAGGCAAAACCACTGAGCAGAAGAGCGGCGCTGAGCGCACTGATTTTTACGGTTTTCATTATATTTCCCTGGTGTTGGTTGGTGTGTTAAACGGGCATTTCGCCCAAATAAATTTGTGCAATCTGATCGTCATTGAGCATCGCTTTCGAGTCGCCGTGATGCACAATGCTGCCGCTGTCCATCACCCAGGCGCTATCCGTCACTTCCAGCGCCAGCCGGGCGTTTTGTTCGATCAGCAGCAGGGCCACGCCGCGCTCACGCAGCCCTTTGATTACCTGAAAAATATTTTCGACCATCTTCGGTGCCAGCCCCATGGACGGCTCATCGAGAATCAGCAGGCGCGGCTGGCTGAGCAGGGCGCGGTTCAGCGCCAGAAGCTGCTGTTCACCGCCCGAAAGCAGCCCGGCGAGCTGATGTTGACGCTCACCGAGGCGCGGGAAACGGTCGAAAATCTCGTCCATTTCGGCTTTCACATTGGCCGTGTCGCGCCGCAGCCAGGCTCCCATCTGTAAATTCTCCAGCACCGTCATGCGCGCAAAGATGCCGCGACCTTCCGGAACCATCACCAGCCCGTCGCGAAGCAGTGCTTCGGCTTTGCGTTTACGCACCGGCTGGCCGTTAAACGCAATAGTGCCGCCGAAGTTCTCCAGCCCGGTGATGGCGCGTACGGTTGAGCTTTTTCCCGCGCCGTTAGCGCCAATCAGCGTCGCTTGTTCGCCTTTTTGCAGGCTGAACGACACATCGCGTACCGCCTGAATCCCGCCGTAATGCACGTCCAGACGTTCGACTTTCAGTAACTCAGACATGGGCGTTGCCTCCAAGCCAGGCGGCGATCACCGCCGGGTCACGCCGAACGGTGTCGGGTGTGCCGACGGCCAGCGTTTTGCCGTAATCAAGCACCGTCAGGCGATCGCAGATACCCATCACCAGCTTCACGTCGTGCTCAATCATCAGCAGGGTTTTGCCATCGTCACGAATGCGGATGAGCAGTTCGCCAAGGGCGTTTTTCTCAGCCGCATTCATGCCAGCGGCCGGTTCGTCGAGGGCCAGCAGCAGCGGGTCGGTCGCCAGCGCGCGGGCGATTTCCAGCCGACGCTGATGCCCGTAGGCCAGATCGCAGGCGCGATAATGGGCGAATCTGGCGATACCGGTGTACTCCAGCCAGTGCCAGGCCAGCTCGCGGGTTTGCGCTTCTTCGGCGCGCGCCCGTTTGTGACGCGTAAGCGCGGCCCACAGGCCGTTGCGGGTGCGCACATGGCGCCCGACCATCACGTTTTCCAGTACCGACATCTCATTAAACAGACGCACGTTCTGGAACGTGCGGGCGATCCCGGCAGCCGTTACTTTGTCGATCTGCTTCGGAAAATAGGGCTTATCGGCAATCGAAAACTCGCCGCTGTCCGCCGGATACAGACCGGTAATGAGGTTAAAACAGGTGGTTTTCCCTGCGCCGTTAGGGCCGATCAAACCGTAGATTTCGCCCTGATTGATGGAGAGCGAAACATCGTCCACGGCGGTCAGGCCGCCAAAGCGTTTAGACATATTGCGAACGGTGAGCAGGCTCATGCCTTGACCTCCTTGTGGCGAACCGGCCAGATCCCGGATGGGCGCAGCAGCATCACCAGCACCAGCGCCAGGCCGTAGAACAGCTGACGCAGGATTTCCGGGTCGATCAGCACGGTGCCGAACAGTGCCTGCTGAACGGGCGCGGCCTGGCTGCGCAGGATCTCCGGCAGGGCGGTGAGCAGCACTGCGCCGAGGATCACGCCGGGGATGTGGCCCATCCCGCCGAGCACCACCATCGCCAGCACGGCAATGGATTCCTGAAGGGTGAAGGATTCCGGCGACACGAAGCCCTGGAATGCGCCAAACAGCGCTCCCGCCACGCCGCCAAAAGAGGCACCCATCGCAAAGGCCAGCAGTTTGTAGTTACGCACGTTGATGCCCATCGCGCGGGCCACGTCTTCGTCTTCACGAATGGCGTGCCATGCGCGGCCAATGCGCGAATGTTGCAGGCGCAGGCAGACAAAAATAATCAGCACGATCACCAGCATCAGCAGGTAATACCACAGCCACAGGGCCGGGACTTTCATGCCAAACCAGTGGTATACGCCGCTGAACTTCAGGCCAAACAGATTGAGCGTATCGACGCCGGTAATGCCTTTTGCGCCGTTGGTGATGTTCACCGGACGGTCGAGGTTACGCATCAGAATGCGGATGATCTCTCCAAAACCGAGGGTGACAATCGCCAGATAATCGCCGCGCAGTTTGAGCGTGGGCGCGCCCAGAATAATCCCGCACACCGCCGCGACCAGCGCCGCCAGCGGAATAATCAGCAGATAAGAGGTGTGCAGCCCGTCCGGGAACCAGACGGCGAGAAGAGGGAACGTCTCCAGCAGATGCGGGGACGCCAGCAGTGCTGCAAGATAGGCGCCGACGGCATAAAACGCGATGAAGCCCATATCCAGCAGGCCGGTGTAGCCCACGACGATGTTCAGCCCGAGCGCCAGCATGATGTACAGCAGAGCGAAGTCGATCACGCGCACCCAGTAGTTGCCGCCGAGCTGGCTTGCCACCACGGGAGCAATCAGCAGGGCGAGGACGAACAGGGTCATGCCGGACCAGAAGCGGCGCTGTGAGACGGGTGCCTGTAATGATGTTGTTGTCATAGTTTTCCCTACGCCCTGTGCGCCACGCGTTCGCCCAGCAGACCGGCCGGGCGGAACACCAGCACCAGAATCAGCACGATGAACGCAAAGACGTCCTGGTAGTTGCTGCCAAACACGCCGTGGGTGAGTTCACCCAGATAGCCCGCGCCCAGCGATTCAATGATCCCAAGCAGGATCCCGCCGATCATCGCACCGCGAATATTGCCGATGCCGCCCAGAACCGCGGCGGTGAACGCTTTAATGCCGGGCAAAAAGCCCATCGAGAAACTGGCGTTGCCGTAGTTACTCGCCATCATTACGCCTGCGAGCGCGGCGAAGATGCCGCCGATGGCGAAAGTCAGCGTGATAATGGCGTTGGGATTGACCCCCATCAGCGTGGCCACGCGCGGGTTTTCCGCCACCGCGCGCATCCCGCGCCCGAGACGGGTGTATTCCACAAGCAGCCACAGGCCGATCATCACCGCCAGTGCCAGCGATACCGTGACAATGCCGGTGACGGTAATGATCGCCGGGGGATGGTTCGCACTGCCGGAGGTGACGGCAATCGCGTCCATCGGCAGGATTTGTGGGAACATCAGCGGGTTGCGGCTCCAGATAATCATCGCCACGGTTTGCAGTAACACGGAAACGCCGATCCCGGAGATCAGCGGTGCCAGACGCGGCGCGTTGCGCAGGCGTCGATAGGCGAAGCGCTCCACGGCCATCGCCAGCAGGGCGCAGACCGCCATGGCGACAACCAGCGCGAAGCCGAGCTGTAGCAGCTGTGGCATATGCGGGAAGGTGCTGTTCAGCGCGTTCAGGGCCGACAGCGTGGTAAGCGCGCCGACCATCAAAATGTCGCCGTGGGCAAAGTTAATGATGCGCAAAATGCCATACACCATGGTATAGCCCAGCGCGATCAGCGCGTAGATGCTGCCCAGCATCACGCCATTAATCAGTTGTTGTATCAGTGTGTCCAACGTTATTACCCGACAGATTGCTCTTTCAGCGGGTAACATCCAATAATTGAATTAAATTGTAAAATACGCATATATTATTTCTTATGATAATTCGAGATTGATTTATCGCGATGATTTTAAAGAGAATAGTTAAACGTCATCTGAGCGAAATTACAGCCCTAAAATCAACATATGAATAAAACAGAACAATCACTGCAGCTGCCTGCCTATGCCGAAAGCCGTCTGGCGAACGATCCGCCCCTGCGTGCCGTGCGCGCCTTTGAGGCGATTGCCCGGCTGGGGAGCGTGACGCTGGCCGCGCAGGAGATGGCGATCTCGCCGTCTGCCGTTAGCCATCAGCTCAAGGTGCTGGAAGGGTATCTGCAAATGCCGCTCACAGAGCGCCAGGGGCGCAGGCTGGTCCTGAGCCAGCAGGGACGCGACTATTACCGCTCTATTCGCGCGGCGTTCAACGTGCTGCGTCAGGCGACGGAGCACCTGGTGGAGCAGGCCCAGACCCGTCAGGTGACCATCAGCCTGATTCCGCTGTTCGGCATGGGCTGGTTTATTCCGCGCCTGCCTGCGTTTATGCGCGCCAATCCGCAGACGGAAATTAACGTGGTGTATGCCAACCATCGCAACTATCTGAGCGATGCGTCGGATATGTCGATTCGCTTTGGTAACGGCCAGTGGGCGGGGTATCAGAGTGAAAAACTGATTTCAGGCCAGATGGTGCCGGTGTGCAGCCGGGCGTTTTTACGCGTTCACGGCCATATGGATACGCCGGAACAACTGCTCCAGATGCCCCTGCTGCACGATGAAGAGCGCAGCACCTGGCAGCAGTGGTTTATCCAGCAGGGCGTTAAACGGCCTGCGCGCAAGAGCGGCCCGCTGTTTGAGGATGGCTTACTGACGCTGGCGGGTGTGCAGGCCGGACTGGGCTGCGCGTTAATGCGCGAGCCGCTGATCGCGCCCTATCTGGAGAGCGGCGAGCTGGTGAAAATCTTTGATGCGCCAATCGATGACGGGCGCGATTATTATCTGTGCGTCCGTCAGGATTCGGATATGACCGAAGATGGCAAGTTGCTGCAAGCCTGGCTCAGGCGCGCGGCGGTCAGCGCTACGGTGTAAACGAGCAGTTTTTATCCTGCGCTTCGATCTCGGTGCCGCTGAATCGGGCGTATTGTCCGGTGAGTCGCCAGAACGCAGGCTGCGTTTCGGTGTAGATCTCGGCGGCCAGAACCAGGCGACGGCGTTCATCTTCACTCAGCTCAAGCAGCGTCCAGGGGACAAAATAGCGGCCAGTGGGGGTAAGCTCAAACCACAGCGGGCAGCCGCAGCCGGGGCAGAACCAGCGTTCGCCGCGCACAGACGACGAGAAGTGCGAAGGGGAGATCGAACCGTCTTCCACGATGGGTTCGCCCTGAGTTTCCAGATACATCGCGATGCCGCCCGACCATTTCTGACACATCGTACAGTGACAGGCGTAGACGTCGAGGGCCTCGATGTTGACGCTAAAGTGGCTCATTCCACACAGGCAGCGTCCGGTATAGAGGTGCATGGCGTACTCCTTTATCACGCCAGTGGACTGCGATAAAAAAAGCCAGCCACGAGGGCTGGCTTTTTTAACAGACAAACACTTAGAACTGGTAAGTCAGACCCAGTGCAACGATGTTGTCAGTGCTCACACCAGCAGCTTTGGTGAAGGCATTGTCGTCAACCAGGTTGATTTTGTAGTCAACGTAGGTGGACATGTTTTTGTTGAAGTAGTAAACGGTACCGACTTCAATGTATTTCACCAGATCCTGGTCACCGTAAGAACCGATGTCCTTACCTTTGGACTGCAGGTATGCCAGGGAAGGACGCAGACCGAAGTCGAACTGGTACTGAGCAACCGCTTCGAAGTTCTGAGTTTTGTTCGCAATGTAACCGTCACCGAAGTTGGTCATGTTGCGGGTTTCAGAATAGGTGGTTGCCAGGTAGATGTTGTTCGCATCGTATTTCAGGCCAGCAGCCCAAACTTCTGCGTTTTCGCCGCCTGCGTTCAGGTTGCTTGCAGCGCGAACCTGGTTGTCAGTACGGTCAGATTTCGCATAGGTCGCACCCACGCCGAAACCGTCGATTTCATAGGTAGAAGACAGACCCCAGCCATCGCCGTTCGCGGTGGTGATATCACGGTCGTCGTTTTTACCCTGGTACTGTGCAGCAAAGTTCAGACCATCAACCAGACCGAAGAAGTCTGCGTTACGGTAGGTTGCAACACCGGTAGTACGGCCAGTCATGAAGCCGTCAGTCTGAGTCCAGGTGTCTCCGCCGTATTCTGGCAGAACGTCGGTCCATGCGCCGATGTCGTAGGCTACGCCGTAGTTACGACCGTAGTCGAAAGAACCAAATTCGTTGAATTTCAGGCCCGCGAACGCCAGACGAGTTTTGTTGCCTTTGTCGCCGTTGGATTCGTCGTTGTTGCCTTTGAACTCATATTCCCACTGACCGTAACCGGTCATCTGGTCGTTGATCTGAGTTTCGCCTTTGAAGCCCAGACGCACGTAAGTTTTGTCGCCGTCGTTGCCAGCGTCGTCAGAGAAGTAGTGCAGACCTGTTACTTTACCGTACAGATCCAGTTTGTTACCGTCTTTGTTAAAGACTTCAGCCGCGTTTACCGCGCCTGCAGCCAACAGAGTAGTCACTGCCACTGCAACTAATTTAAGTTTCATTTTAATAATCCTTATAATTTTCTTTTGGGCATTTCCTGAGCCATTAATAAACGATTTCTAAACGAGGTCGTTCGTCAATGGCATGCTATTTTTAGAAATGTTGTAGCCGCATTTCAATAATAAGTTTCAATTTATTGCTGATAATTTCAATTAGTGTGACCGGTATCTGATAAAACGGCCAATATTCCGCAAATTTGATTATTTATTATTCGCTAATTGAGTGTTTTCTAATATTTATAGTTATTGCCAATATAATTATCGATGGTTTTAATTTCATTGCGAAATTAAGCGTAATTATAGATGAATTACCGCAATTTAATGAAGGGTGATAACGAAGAATCAAACAGTTATGAGACATTTGCTGTGAGAACAGGCGAGCATTACTGAAATATTCAGTCATAAACTATTGCGTGTTCGGCTATATCCAGGGCGATTAATAGCCATTTATTAATCCCAGAGGGGTGTCAGTTTATGTCAATAAGAATGTAAGAAGACGTTACGAGCGCGGGGAATATAAACAGAGATTAAATGTAAACACTATGTGAAAAATAGATAATGTGACGCAAGATCACATTTTATTTGTGCAGATAAAACAGAAGGGGGAGATTTCCCCCTAAATAGAATTATTTTCGGGTGGCGTACCAGCACAGCAGCGAGCCTGCGCAGACCATTAACGCCCCTTGCCAGAAGGAAAAAGAGAGCGGGGCGTTAAGCAGAACAGCCGCCAGCGCCGCGGACAGCACCGGGGTGAAATAAGAGACGGTGGCGAGCACAGAAACATTGCCATGCAGAATGCCGATATTCCACGCCGCATAGCCAAATCCGAGGGCAATTCCGCACATGAGCAGTTTGATCACCACCGGCACGCTGAATATCATTTCCGGCTGATCGCTGAACAGATATTTCAGCCACAGCGCCAGCGCGGTGAGTAACACGAACAGCGTAATGCCGTTCTGTCCTTTAGCGTATTTGCTGGTAACAGTGCAGTATGCCGCCCAGATAAACGCGCCAGCAAACGCCAGCCCATAGCTCAGCGGGTTGGAGATCACATTGGCGGTTATTTCGTCGATATGCAGACCCTTCTCACCGCCTAATACCCAGCAGACACCGAACAAGGCCAGCAATAATCCCGGCACAATCCACAGAGTCGATTTCTGCCCATTGAACAAAATGGCAAACACAATCGTCAGGCTCGGCCAGAGATAATTCACCATCCCCACTTCGATAGCCTGATGACGGTTACTGGCGTAGCCCAGCGAAAGGGCGAGACATATTTCATAGCTCACAAACAGCACGCTGCCGGCAATAAGATAGCGCGGTGAGAAGCGTCTGATAGTCGGGAATCCCACGGTGACTAAACAGAGTAAACCGCTGAGGGTGTAGATCATTGCCGCACCACCGACAGGCCCCAGTCCTTCGCTCACGCCGCGAATTAATCCCACCATGGTGCTCCACAGCACAATCGCGGCCAGCCCAATCAATGTTGCTCTTTTTCTGTCCATTGCTTTCCCAAACGCCAACGAAATTCAGGGGCAAATTTATAGCACTCTTTCCCGCGTTTTCGCGAATCAATCTACAAACCGCTAATCCCAAAGGGTTAAGCAAAGCCGCCAGAGCGGACTATTTAGGGGGCGAAGATCGAGGAGATTGATTTGACGCAAAAAAATCAGGGGCTTTGCTGCTAGTTTGCGGCGCGAGTCTCCTACAGATAACGAGGACAGCAATGGACGTCAGCCGCAGAAAGTTTTTTAAAATCTGCGCGGGCGGTATGGCCGGAACAACAGCTGCTGCGTTGGGCTTTATGCCTAAACTCGCGCTGGCTCAGTCGCGTAACTATAAACTGATGCGCGCCAAAGAGATCCGTAACACCTGCACATACTGCTCCGTGGGATGCGGGCTATTGATGTATAGCCTGGGCGATGGCGCGAAAAACGCCAAAGAAGCGATTTACCATATTGAAGGGGATCCGGATCATCCGGTGAGCCGTGGGGCACTTTGCCCGAAAGGCGCGGGCCTGCTGGATTATGTCCACAGCGACAACCGCCTGCGTTACCCGGAATACCGCGCGCCTGGCTCTGATAAATGGCAGCGCATATCCTGGGACGATGCCTTTACCCGCATCGCCAAATTAATGAAAGACGACCGTGACGCCAATTTCGTTGAAAAGAACGAGCAGGGCGTGACCGTGAACCGCTGGCTTTCCACCGGGATGCTCTGCGCATCTGCGGCAAGTAATGAAACCGGCATGCTGACGCAAAAATTTGTGCGCTCACTTGGCATGCTGGCCGTCGATAACCAGGCGCGCGTCTGACACGGACCAACGGTAGCAAGTCTTGCTCCAACATTTGGTCGCGGTGCGATGACCAACCACTGGGTTGATATCAAAAACGCCAACGTCGTGGTGGTGATGGGCGGTAACGCCGCTGAAGCCCATCCAGTGGGATTCCGCTGGGCGATGGAAGCGAAAAATAACAACGATGCGACGCTAATCGTCGTCGACCCGCGCTTTACGCGTACGGCATCGGTGGCGGATATCTATGCGCCGATTCGTTCCGGTACGGACATCACGTTCCTGTCTGGCGTGCTGCTGTATCTGATTGAAAACAACAAGATCAACGCCGAATACGTTAAACACTATACCAACGCGAATCTGCTGGTGCAGGACGACTTTGCCTTTGATGACGGGCTTTTCAGCGGCTATGACGCTGAAAAACGTCAGTACGACAAATCCTCCTGGAACTATCAGTTCGATGAAAACGGTTTTGCGAAACGCGATGAAACCCTCACCGATCCGCGCTGCGTATGGAACTTGCTGAAACAGCACGTTTCTCGCTACACGCCGGACGTGGTGGAAAACATCTGCGGAACGCCGAAAGCGGACTTCCTGAAAGTGTGCGAAGTGCTGGCCTCGACCAGTGCGGCCGATCGCACCACCACGTTCCTGTATGCGCTGGGCTGGACGCAGCACACCGTTGGTGCGCAGAACATCCGTACCATGGCGATGATTCAGCTGTTGCTCGGCAACATGGGGATGGCGGGCGGCGGCGTGAATGCCTTGCGCGGACACTCCAATATTCAGGGGTTAACGGATCTGGGGCTGCTCTCCACCAGCCTGAGCGGCTATCTGACGCTGCCGTCGGAAAAACAGACCGATCTGCAGACCTATCTCGCGGCCAACACGCCAAAAGCGACACTGCCGGAGCAGGTGAACTACTGGAGCAACTATCCGAAGTTCTTCGTCAGCCTGATGAAGTCTTTCTACGGCGATGCGGCGCAGAAAGAGAACGACTGGGGCTTTGAGTGGTTGCCGAAATGGGACCAGGCCTACGACGTCATCAAGTATTTCAACATGATGGATAAGGGCAACGTCACAGGCTACATCTGCCAGGGCTTTAACCCGGTGGCCTCTTTCCCGGATAAAAACAAGGTCGTGCGCAGCCTCAGTAAGCTGAAGTACATGGTGGTGATCGATCCGCTGGTGACGGAAACCTCTAACTTCTGGCAGAACCACGGCGAGATGAACGATGTTGATACCGCGTCGATTCAGACCGAAGTCTTCCGTCTGCCGTCGACCTGTTTCGCGGAAGAAGATGGCTCCATCGCCAACTCTGGCCGCTGGCTTCAGTGGCACTGGAAAGGCCAGGATGCACCGGGCGAAGCGCGTAACGACGGCGAAATTCTGGCCGGTATTTACCATCGTCTGCGCGAGATGTACGCCCAGTCAGGTGGTAAAGGGGCGATACCGCTGCTGAAAATGCGCTGGGATTACAAGCAGCCGGACCATCCGGAATCGGAAGAGGTCGCGAAAGAGAACAACGGCTATGCGCTGGAAGATCTGTATGACGCCAACGGCAATCTGCTGGCGAAAAAAGGTCAGCTGCTGAACAGCTTTGCGCTGCTGCGCGATGACGGTTCAACGGCCTCCTCCTGCTGGATCTACACAGGAAGCTGGACCGAGCAGGGCAACCAGATGGCCAACCGCGATAACGCCGATCCGTCAGGACTGGGCAATACGCTTGGCTGGGCCTGGGCGTGGCCGCTCAACCGTCGCGTGCTCTACAACCGTGCATCGGCGGATATTAACGGCAAGCCGTGGGATCCGAAACGCAAACTGATCGCGTGGAACGGTACGAAGTGGGCGGGGAACGATATCCCGGACTTCAACACCGCACCGCCGGGCAGTGCGACCGGGCCGTTTATCATGCAGCCAGAAGGGCTGGGGCGTCTGTTTGCGCTCGATAAGCTGGCAGAAGGGCCATTCCCGGAGCACTACGAACCGATGGAGACGCCGCTCGGCACCAATCCGCTGCATCCGAACGTGGTTTCCAGCCCGGTGGTTCGCCTGTATGAAGACGACGCGCTGCGCCTGGGTAAGAAAGATAAGTTCCCGTACGTCGGGATCACCTATCGTCTGACCGAGCATTTCCACACCTGGACCAAACACGCGCGGCTCAACGCCATCGCGCAGCCGGAACAGTTTGTCGAAATCAGTGAAACCCTGGCGCGCTCGAAAGGCATCACCAACGGCGATCGCGTGAAGGTCAGCAGCAAACGCGGCTTTATTCGCGCGGTGGCGGTGGTTACGCGTCGTCTGCAGACGTTGCACGTCAACGGCCAGCAGGTCGAGACCGTGGGCATTCCGCTGCACTGGGGCTTTGAAGGGGTGGCGCAAAAAGGCTATCTCGCCAACACCCTGACGCCAAACGTCGGCGATTCCAACTCGCAAACGCCGGAATATAAAGCGTTTCTGGTCAACATCGAGAAAGCGTAAGGAGCGATTCAATGGCTATGGAAACACAAGACATTATCAAACGCTCCGCGACCAACGGCATGACTCCCGCGCCTCGTGCGCGGGACTATAAAGCAGAAGTCGCCAAGCTGATTGATGTCTCTTCCTGCGTGGGCTGCAAAGCCTGCCAGGTGGCCTGTTCGGAGTGGAACGACATCCGCGATGACGTCGGGCACTGCGTGGGCGTTTACGATAATCCGGCGGATCTCAGCGCCAAATCCTGGACGGTAATGCGTTTTAGCGAAACCGATCAGAACGGCAAGCTGGAGTGGTTGATTCGTAAAGACGGCTGTATGCACTGCGAGGATCCGGGCTGCCTGAAGGCATGCCCGTCCGCCGGGGCGATTATTCAGTACGCCAACGGGATCGTCGATTTTCAGCAGGATAACTGCATCGGCTGCGGCTACTGTATTGCCGGCTGTCCGTTCAACGTGCCGCGTCTGAACAAAGAGGATAACCGGGTATACAAATGTACCCTCTGCGTGGATCGGGTCAGCGTCGGGCAGGAGCCTGCCTGCGTAAAAACCTGTCCGACCGGGGCAATTCATTTCGGTACCAAGAAAGAGATGCTCGAGGTGGCGCAGGAACGCGTCGATAAGCTCAAAGCACGCGGATATGACCACGCGGGGATTTACAACCCGCAGGGCGTCGGCGGGACGCATGTGATGTACGTTCTGCATCACAACGACCAGCCAGAGCTGTATCACAATCTGCCTAAAGATCCGGCGATTGATACCTCCATCAACCTGTGGAAAGGAGCGCTCAAACCGCTCGCGGCGGCCGGATTTATCGCCACCTTTGCCGGTTTGATTTACCACTACATCGGTATCGGGCCAAACAAAGAGGTGGATGGCGACGAGGATGAACATCATGAGTAAGTCGAAGATGATTGTGCGCACCAAGTTTGTCGACCGCGCCTGTCACTGGACGGTGGTCATTTGCTTCTTTCTGGTGGCCGTGTCCGGGATCTCTTTCTTCTTCCCGACGCTGCAGTGGCTGACGGAAACCTTCGGGACGCCGCAGATGGGCCGAATTCTGCACCCGTTCTTTGGCGTGCTGATTTTCGTGGTGCTGATGTTTATGTTCGTGCGCTTTGTGCATCACAACATCCCGGATAAGCAGGATATTCCGTGGGTGAAAGGGATTGTCGAAGTGCTGAAAGGCAACGAGCACAAAGTCGCGAAAGTGGGCAAGTACAACGCCGGACAGAAAATGATGTTCTGGACCATCATGAGCATGATTTTTGTGCTGCTGGTGACCGGGGTGATTATCTGGCGTCCCTATTTTGCCCATTATTTCCCGATTCAGGTGATTCGCTACAGCCTGCTGATCCATGCGACCGTCGCCATCATTCTGATCCATGCCATCCTGATTCATATGTATATGGCTTTCTGGGTGAAAGGATCGATTAAAGGGATGATCGAAGGGAAGGTAAGCCGCCGCTGGGCGCAAAAACACCATCCGCGCTGGTATCGTGATGTCGAAAGACTGGAAGCGAAAAAAGAGAGCACGGAAGGGATGAAGTAACCTCATGCGCCGTCGGTATTTGCCGGCGGCGCTGCGTTTGTGCAGTCCTGGGGCAGGTGTTTTATCGGTTGCCCCGGGCGCTTTTCAGAACCGCTCGGCAATATAGCGGAACGGATAATCCGTCGGTTTTACTTTACCCACTTTACGCTTCGGCAGTTTTACCGGCTCGACGGGCAGGGTTTTGTAGGGGATTTGCGACAGCAAATGCGAGATGACATTCAGTCGCACCCGTTTTTTATCCTCGGATCGAGCGACAAACCACGGCGCCCAGGCGGTATCGGTGGCGGCAAACATCGCATCGCGCGCTTCGGTGTATTTATCCCACAGTCTGAACGATTTGATGTCCATCGGTGACAGCTTCCAGGTTTTACGCCCGTCATCAATACGATCCCGCAGGCGGCGCTCCTGCTCTTTGGGCGTCACTTCGAGCCAATACTTGATCAGAATGATCCCCGCATCCACCATCGCCCGTTCCATGGTCGGCGTGCCATCCAGAAACTTTTGCACCTGTTCAGGCGTACAAAAGCCCATGACGCGTTCAACGCCCGCACGGTTGTACCAGCTGCGATCGAAAATCACGATTTCTCCCGCCGAGGGCAGATGCGGCACGTAGCGCTGGAAATAGAGCTGACTTTTCTCTTTCTCTGTCGGCGCGGGCAGCGCAACGACGCGAAACACACGGGGGCTGACGCGCTCGGTGATGGCTTTAATCGTTCCGCCTTTGCCTGCACCGTCGCGGCCTTCAAACACCACGCAGACTTTTAGCCCTTTACTGACAACCCACTGCTGAAGCTTGACCAGCTCAACGTGCAGACGCCGCAGCTCCTTTTCGTATGCCTTCTCTTTCAGCGGTTCGCGTTTCACATTTTCCGCCGGGCTTTTCGCTTTCTTGATGTTTCCCATGGCAATCCTCTTCGACAGAAGGGAGGGTAAGAACACTTTGAAGTGTAATCGTGCTCGCAAATCCTCGCGGGAATTATTTACACAACACCATGGGATCGGGTTAGAATACGGCATTACTGTATATAAAAACAGGTGGTCGTAAAATGTTGACGCTGGACGGGGTAAGAATTGGCAAAAACCAGTTTACGGGCGAGAAAATTGAGAACGGGACATTTCGCCACTGCGACTTTTCCGGCGTCGATCTGACCGGCACGGAATTTATCGGCTGTCAGTTTTACGATCGCGAAAGCCAGCAGGGCGGGAATTTTTCTCGCGCTACGCTGAAAGACGCCATTTTCAAAAATTGCGATTTAACGATGGCCGATTTCAGGAACGCCAGCGCGCTGGGGATTGAAATCCGTGAGTGCCGCGCGCAGGGCGCAGACTTTCGCGGCACCAGCTTTATGAACATGATCACCTCCCGCAGCTGGTTTTGCAGCGCGTACATCACCAAAAGCAATCTCAGCTACGCCAACTTTTCCAAAGTGGTGCTCGAAAAATGCGAGCTGTGGGAAAACCGCTGGAACGGCGCGCAGATCCTCGGCGCAACGTTTAGCGGCTCCGATCTGTCGGGCGGGGAGTTTTCGTCATTCGACTGGCGGGCGGTTAACGTCACCCATTGCGATCTGACCAATTCTGAACTCGGCGATCTGGACGTGCGCGGCGTCGATTTGCAGGGGGTGAAGCTCGATAGCTATCAGGTTGCGCAAATTATGGAACGCCTGGGCGTCGCGATTATCGGTTAAGGATATTCACAAGCCAGACCGAATGAATGGATTAACGTGTCAGAGCGCCAATTGGAACTGGCTCACCATACCCGTTTGTTCAATAATGGCTGTTGCAAATTTTTAACAAATGGCTGTGGTATGAAAAAAACCGTTTTTTCACTGGCGCTGGGTACTTTTGGACTGGGCATGGCCGAGTTTGGCATCATGGGCGTGCTGACCGAGCTGGCGCACGATACCGGCATTTCGATCCCCTCTGCCGGGAGCATGATTTCGTACTACGCCTTTGGCGTGGTCATTGGCGCGCCGATCATCGCGCTGTTTTCAAATAAGTTCTCGCTAAAGACGGTTCTGCTTTTTCTGGTCGCCCTGTGCGTGGTCGGAAACGCCATTTTTACCTTCTCAACGTCCTATTTCTGGCTGGCCATCGGGCGGCTGGTGTCCGGCTTTCCGCACGGGGCCTTCTTCGGCGTCGGGGCGATCATCCTTTCAAAGATAGCACCGCCGGGAAAAGTCACCCTCGCCGTATCGGGGATGATTGCCGGAATGACGGTCGCCAATCTGGTGGGGGTTCCGCTCGGCACCTGGCTTGGGCATGAATATAACTGGCGCTACACCTTCTTTCTGATCGCGGCGTTTGACGCGCTGGTGATCCTCTCGGTCATTTTCTGGGTGCCGACTCTGTACGATAAAACCGAAACCCGACTCACGGAACAATTTCACTTTTTGAAGAAACCGGAACCCTGGCTGATTTTTGCCGCGACGATGTTCGGTAATGCCGGAGTCTTCGCATGGTTCAGTTTTGTGAAGCCGTTTATGGTCAACGTCTCCGGCTTCTCCGCCGGATTTATGACCGTTATCATGATGCTGATGGGGCTGGGCATGGTGCTGGGTAATCTGCTCAGCGGCAAACTTTCCGGTCGTTACAGCCCGCTGCGCATTGCGGCGACCACCGATCTGGTGATCGTGGTGTCGCTGTTGATGCTGTTTGCCTTCGGTGAAAATCAGGCTGCGTCTCTGGTGATGGGCTTTATCTGCTGCGCGGGGCTGTTCGCGCTGTCGGCACCGCTGCAAATTATGCTGCTGCAAAATGCGCAGGGCGGCGAGCTGCTGGGTGCGGCAGGCGGGCAGGTGGCCTTTAATCTTGGCAGTGCGATTGGGGCGTATTTCGGCGGGATGATGATCGTTCTCGGCTACAGCTGGAGCTATGTGACGTTACCGGCGGCGCTCCTCTCATTCGCCGCCATGTCATCGCTGCTGCTGTATGGCCGTCAGAAAGCCAAACGGGCGGAGGCTAACGCCAGCGCGTTAGCCTGATTTACGTTACGGAAGGTAAGGTTCGCCGAGGGTCAGCATTAAACGGTTGGCCCAGGCGAAGAACGCCGCAGATTGCACCAGATCGAGCTGTTCAAGCGTGTCCAGAGACTGCTTCTCCAGTGCCGCGAGATGCGCGGGTGTCACAGCGGGTGGCGTCACGGACAGCGCCGCCGCAAAATCAATTTCCGCCTGCCAGCGCGCCGATTGCCCCTCGCTCAGGGACTGCCCCGGCCGCACGGCCAGCAGCGCGTCTACGGCATTATCGTCCTTCGACAGTTGGCTCGCCTTACGCGCATGGACAGATGCGCAGTAAATGCAGCCGTTGATCTTGCTGGTCACCGTTGCCGCCAGTTCACGCTCCGCGCGCGGCAGACCGCCTGGCGTGTAAAAAATCCCTTTATCGGTCAGCGTGCGCTGTTCCAGAACCGGCAAATTGCGCCCCAGCAGGCGGAAATAGTCTGAGTCCGTATGGCCAAATTTCGCAAGAATAGCCTGCTCGTCGGCGTTGAACTCTGCCAGCGGTTTTGACGCCAGCCACGGCTCCCAGCCCAGCTCCTGCTGCGTGAACTGTACCGGCGCCGGTTTGCCGCTTTTTGTCTCAGGCGTGCTGTGCCAGATCCCCGCCACCACCGGGGTGTCGCTTGCCGCCACGGTTTTGTCATTCAGCAGGCGCAACCCGGCGACGAGACGGCTCTGAAAACTCACAAACGCAATCAGCTGAGCCAGCGTCACAATGGCTTCTTTGCTCCATCCCGCCTGCGTCAGCGCGCTTAATGCGCCGGGCGTGGCTTCGACCGGGGAAAACGTCAGCAAACGCGCAAAGGTCAGCGCGGGCGTCAGGCGTGCGGAAGTCGGATCAGCCAGCCCAAAACCGGCGTAGTGGGCGGCCAGCGCATCAACGCGGTGCCATTTTGCGACTTTAGCGGCCACCGCCGCGCGTTCATCAAGGGGGAACGCCGCATCCTGCTGGCTAAAAAGTGTTTCATAGCTGCCCTGGGCATGACGGGTGGCGGCATCGCGCGTGGCGCGAGCCGTTGCCAGCGGCGAACCGGGGGCGATTTCCGCTAATTCGGCAACAATATCCTGACTTAAAGACATAGGGACTCCTTAAAGAATATGAGGGGCGATATGTTCAGCAATAAGCTCAATCGAACGTAAGGTGTCCCGGTGGGACGGCTCAACGGAATGGACCTGGAATGAAATATGCGTCGCCCGTTTGAGGACGGAATCCTGAGCAAGGGAGTCCAGCACGGTGCGCGGCGCGCCGATATGGGCGTCGAACTGGCGAATATAATCTGTGACACTGTCACCGGTTACGGTATGACCCGCCGCCCTGTGCGCCTCTGCCTGCCGGGTTAACCCGGGCGTCGCGACGTTCAGAGCATACGCATCGCTGTCGGCCACAAACGCCGTGCGCGAGGCCAGAATTCGCGGCGCCACTCCCGAGGGCAGCGCGGCGAGATAGGCATCCACAATCGGGTTCTGAATCTGGTCGAGAGTAAGCTCTGGCTGGTCAGCCGGGCGAGGCTGAGTGCGGGAGAGCATCAGCCCGTGCCCCGCCCGGGCGGCGCGCACGGCGCCTTCAACGGAAAAGGTCGCAATCCACACGCGCTCTGCCAGCTGCGGCGCAGGTGGATAGAGATGGTTATCCGGATGTGTCAGGGAATCACCGCGCCAGGCGCTCTGAATCAGGTGCAGATGGTCGGCAAAGGTCGCGCCGCGCTCGTCGAACGTCAGGCCGAAAGGCAGAAACGAGGTCGGCGTACCGCCGGAGCCAAAACCAACTTCAAGGCGACCGTCCGCCAGCAGATCGAGGACCGCCGCGTCTTCCGCCACGCGCAGCGGGTTTTCCATCGGCAGGGTAATAATCGCCGTGCCCAGACGGATGCTTTGGGTCTGGGCCGCAACGTGAGCGAGGAACACCAGCGGCGACGGCAGGCCGCCTTCGCGCTCATGGAAATGGTGCTGAGCAATCCAGGCCGTATGAAAACCGTGGCGCTCGGCATGGCGGATCTGTTCTGTTGCCAGACGATAGCGCGCTTTCGCAGGCGCGTCGTCGAGCAGGCGGGTAAAGAATCCCAGGCGTTTACGCGTCATGCGTACTCCTTCGTAACGGGTGAAAAATGGGGGATGGCGTCGATCAGCTCGCGGGTATAGCTGCTCTGTGGCGAGGAGAAGAGCGCCTCCACCGTGCCATGTTCAACAACCTGACCGCTGCGCAGCACTGTCACGCTGTGCGCAATACGGCGAACGGTCGCCAGATCGTGGGTGATAAACAGATAGGTCAGCCCCAACTGCTGCTGGAGTTGTTGCAACAGGGCGAGGATTTGCGCCTGCACCGTGACATCCAGCGCCGAGGTCGCTTCGTCCAGTACCAGAATGGTTGGCTCCAGAATCAGCGCACGAGCGATGGCCACGCGTTGACGCTGGCCGCCAGACAGCTCGCGAGCGGTACGACTGAGCAGCTCAAGCGGCAGGGCCACGCGGGTGGTCACCGCCTCGACGCGGGATTTGCGCTCCGCTCGGGCGAGCTTATTGAAGTTTTTCAGCGGCTCTTCGATGATCTCAAACAGCGTTTGCCGTGGGTCGAGGGAGGCAAACGGATTCTGGTAGACGAACTGAATTTTCTGCCGCAGCTGGCGGCGTGCTTCCACGCTGAGCTGGGTCGCATCGATATCATCGAGGGTAACGCGCCCGCTGTCCGCCTGCTCAAACCCCAGTAAAATACGGGCCAGAGTGGTTTTCCCCGATCCCGACTCCCCGACCAGCGCGTGCGTGTTGCCGCGCTGCACATCAAAACTGACGTTATCCAGCGCCTGTAAAGTGTGGCCTTTGCTGAGAGTAAACTGCTTGCTGATGGCCTGAGCGCGAATGGCAGGAGAGGCCAGCCGAAGGCCTGAGACCGGCGCAATGGTCAAGCGCCAACCCTGCAAATCGCTCAGCAACTGGCGGGTATAGGCGTGCTGCGGGGCGCGCACCACGTCGGCGGTTGCCCCCTGTTCCTGAACTTCACCGTGCCGAAAGACCAGTAAGCGATCGGCACGCTGAGCGGCCAGGGCCAGATCGTGGGTGACGAACAGCACCGCCGTTCCCGATTCGCGGCGCAGGATATCCAGCAGGTCAAGAATGCGTTTTTGTACCGTCACATCCAGGGCACTGGTCGGTTCATCGGCGATGATCACATCCGGGCGCAACGCGATGGCGATGGCGATCAGCACCCGCTGTTTCATCCCGCCGGAAAGCTGATGTGGATATTGCTTCATCCGCTGCGCCGGGTGGCTTAGCCCGACTTTAGTCAGCAGCGCCAGCACCTGATTTTCTAGCTCGATCTTTGTGATTCTGTGGTGAATATGCAGCACTTCGCCCACCTGGGCACCGATGGTTTTGACCGGATTCAGGGAGTTGCCAGGGTCCTGCGGCACCAGGCTGATACGCGCTCCGCGCAGGCTGTTGAGCCGTTTTGCTGACCACTGGCTGATCTCTTCGCCGTTCAGCACAATTTTGCCGCTGTCGCGACGGGCGTTGTCCGCCAGCAAGCCGATAATCGCCTGCGCAGTGGTGGTTTTCCCGGAGCCAGACTCGCCCACAAAGGCCAGCATTTCTCCGCGTTTCAGGGTGAAACTGACGTTGTGGACCACTTCACGCCACTGGCGACCGATGCGGTAGCTTAAGGTCAGATTTTCCACGGACAGAACGGTCATGAGCGGCCTCCGCTTAACTGTTGGCTGATACGGTTGGTGGCAAGCACCACGGCGATCACCACGATGCCGGGGAAGGTGGTCAGCCACCAGGCGGTAGAGAGATAGTTACGCCCTTCGGCAATCAGCAGTCCCCATTCCGGGACGGGCGGCGGGGTGCCGTAACCGAGGAAACTTAACGTCGAGAGGGCGAGGATCGCCTGACCAAACTGCAAGGTCGCGAAGGCCAGCACCGCCGTCAGGGAGTTCGGTAAAATGTGACGCCACAGCACTGCCCAGAAGGTGCCGCCGCTGCCGTAGGCCGCTTCGACGTAATCTGCGTGACGAATACGCACCACTTCGCCGCGCGCCAGGCGGGCAAAACTGGCAATCGACGCCACACCGACGGCAATAGCCGCGTTCACCGTGCCGAAACCGAGCAAAATAATCACCGTCAGGGAGAGCAGCAGCGAGGGAATCGACAGCAGCACATCGACAAAACGCATCAGCACCGACTCCACGCGCCCGGCGAAGGCACCGGCGATAACCCCCATTGCCGTGCCAGCCACTAATCCCATCGCCACAGCCGCCAGGGCGGCGCTGAGTGAGTGGGATGCGCCATAGACAATGCGCGCGTAGACGTCACGACCAAGTTGATCGGTTCCCAGCCAGTGTCCCGCCTGGGGAGCTAAACGCTGTGCGCCTGCGATCCCTTCAATCGGGCTGTAGTGGGTGAGCAAACCCGGCGCCAGTGCGGCCAGAGCGGCAACGATAATCACGCCCCACGCCAGCCATAATCCGGGCTGAATGTCGACGGTGCGAAGGGCCGGGACGCGTTTTCGCGCCGCGGCGGCATAGTCCACCAGACTCATGATGCACCTCCGGTGACGGTTTGCAGACGAGGATCAAACAGCGGCATCAGCAGATCCACCAGCAGGTTTATCAGCACAAAGCCCAGGGCCGAGATCATCACCACCGCCTGTAATACGGCGATATCCTGGTTGTTGACGGCCTGCTGCGTGAGCTGGCCCAGACCGCTGCGGCCAAATACGGTTTCGGTAATCAGCGCCCCGGCAATCAGTTCGCCGAGCAAAATCCCGGCGATATTCAGCACCGGCAGCAGCGCATTGCCCGTGACGTGACGCCACAGCACGCCGGTTTCGCTCAGCCCCTTGGCGCGCGCGACGGCGACGAACGGCTGAGCGGACACCTGATCGAGACTGCGCATCAGAATTTGCGCCAGCGGGGCGGAGATCGGAATGGCGACAGTAACGATCGGCAGGATCAGTCCCTGCAAGGGCGACGGGTTAATCACCGGAATCAGCCGAAGCTGGAATGAGAACAGCTGGATGAGCGCGATGCCGAGCCAGAAGGTCGGCAGTGAGATAAACAGTACCGGCACGGACTGAATGGCGTTACTCACCCAGCGCAGCCCCGGCAGACGTGCGGCAAACGCCAGCACGAAGGCCAGTATTACGGCCAGCAGGAACGCCGGTAGGGCAAGGCTCAGGGTGTCCGGCAGATTGCTCGCGATCAGTTCGCTCACCGGCACGCCCGCCTGCAATGAAAAACCAAAATCGCCGCGCAACATGGCAAACAGCGTGTGGAAATACTGCTGCCAGAGCGGGCTGTCTGCACCGTAGGCGACGCGCATCTCTTCGATTTGCGCCGGGCTTAGGCCCAGATCCGGGTTCTGAAATTTAATCAGCACCGCATCCCCCGGCAGCACCTGAAGCAGCACGAAGGAGAGGGTAAAGGCGGCCCACAGGACCAGCAGCCCCATTCCGGCCCGTCGCAGCAGATAATGGCTCATCATCGCCCCCTTAGTGTTTCTCAATCCACGCGCCGTAGAACGACGGACGTCCTACCGCTTCGAAGTTCACCCCTTTCAGCCATGACGCACCGGCGAAGACCTGCGGCTCTTCAAAAATCGGAATTACGTAGGCGTTATCCAGCAGATAGCGCTGGGCATCGCCCGTCAGCTGCAGGCGTTTTTGCGGATCGACTTCGGCGGAGATGTTCACCAGCAGTTCGTTGAGTTTGTCGTCGCGGAAGCTTTTCACCTTGTCGCTGGAGCCACCTTTTTGCAGCAGCGCGTCGCGGTTGGCCGGATAGAACATGCTTTTCACCACATCCGGATCGGCGCGGCCGACTTCCGACACCGTCAGCGGCGTTTTCAGCGGGTCGAGGTTATCCAGCGTGCGACTGCCCGCATCACCCGCCTTGACGCTCAGCGCCACGCCGACCTGACGCCACTGTTGGGCCACCAGTTGCAGCACCTCTTTGTTTTGCGGCTGCGGCAGGGATTCATAGACCGTCAGCGCCAGTTGCTGTCCGTCTTTGGCACGGATACCGTCGCCGCCGGTTTTCCAGCCCGCATCATCGAGCAACGCGTTGGCTTTCGCCGCGTCAAAGGTCAGCTTGTCGCTGAGATCGACAAAGCCAGCGGCAGAATCGGCAATCACCGATTTCGCCTGCGGGTAATTTGGTGAGAAGAGGGTTTCAACGACCTGTTTCGCATTGGTGGCATGGAGCAGCGCCTGACGCACGCGAAGGTCAGACACCAGCGGGTTGTCCGGGCGGAAGCTGATACTGTCGTTTACGCCGCGCGTTGGGGCAGCGTAGATTTTATAGCCCTGTTCGGTGGCTTGTTTTTCGTCGTAGGCCTGCACCTGACGGATAAAGTCAGCCTGGCCCGCCAGCAGCGCGCCGACGCGTACGCTGTCTTCCGGCGTGACGATAAATTTAATGCCATCCAGATTTGCCGGGCCTTGCTGGGCGAGGTTTTTCGGGCCCCACTGGTACGCTTTGCGCGCCTCAAGGGTCACTTCCCGGCCCAGTTTTTCATCTTTCACCACGAACGGGCCGGAGCCGATGATGTGGCGCGCGTCGCCCAGCTCTTCAAAGTTGCGCTTCAGGGTGCTGAGTGACACCAGCCCAGAACCAATAGTGGCGGTGCCCTGTAAGAATCCTGGCGACGGTTTTTTGAAGTAGAACTTCACCGTCTGCGGATCGATCACTTCGCTGCGGTCGTAGTTGTTGATCACTTCGGAAACCGGCAGGCGCTGGGCTTTGTTGCCCAATCCATAGGTGTCGAAGTTTTTGGCCACCGCGTTGGCGTCGAGCGGCGTGCCGTCGGAGAACGTCACACCAGGGCGGATTTTAAAGGTGTATTCGGTTTTGTCGGCGTTGGTGGACCAGCTTTCGGCGATCCACGGCTCCACCTCCAGCGTTTTCGGGTTCTGCCAGGTGAGCTTGTCGGTGATCTGATTCAGAATGCCGCCGTTCGGATAGAAGCCGCCCGCCGGGGGATAAAGATTGGTGTGCGCCTGTTGTTCCAGATAGACAAGCGTGCCGCCTTTAACCGGTGTGTCGGCGGCGTGAGCAGCCGTCGCCGCGAGGATCAGCGCCGTCAGCAGCGGCAGGCGAAAAGGGGTTTGCATGGTGAATTCCTTTGTTATCTTCGTTTTAGCGTCGGATCCATCATCGGGCGCGGCTGAAAACAAAGGAACAAAGGAATTGAGATAAGGATTGCCGGAAATCGGAAATATACAAGCCGCCCTCGGTCAGGAGCGGATGAACTCTTTACACAAACTTCGCCAGTGGGTCCGCTGCCGCAAAGGCAACTGCACGATCGGCTGCTGGTGGATAGATCAGTTCGTTGGTGATGGCAATTTTGAGTTTTTTCGCCTCTTCACGGACCAGTTTCACCTCTTGCTCCCAGCCCTCGGTGTACACCGCGCCCCAGGCACCGAGATCGAGGCAGGTGACGTAATTGACCTGGCGGTACGGGTAGGGCTCGACGTTCAGCAGGCTGGCAGCGGCGTTGTGTCCGGCAAATTTTCCGAGCTGGATCGCATGCTGACAGGTCATCAGCGCCGTATTCCCCACATCATCCGTTTTCGCATGGGCGGTATCGCCGGTGGCGAAGACGTCCGGGTGCGCAGGGATTTGCAGCAGTTCATTCACCCGCAGACGCGACTGAGCGTCACGCTCGCCGTCAATCTGAGTCGTCAACGGATGAGCTTCCACGCCAGCGGTCCAGACCACGGTGGCAGCGTCAATGCGTTCGCCACTCTTCAGAATGACGCCTTGCGCATCGACCGCTTCGATTTCGCTGTTCAGACGCCACTCCACGCCCAGCTCTTCGCTGGCATTCGCAATCACATCGCGCAACGCTTCACTGTAACGACCGCCGATAACCGCACCGCGCTCAACTACGATTACTTTAGTCTGCGTATCATCACCAAAGCGGGCACGCAAACGCGCCGGTAATTCGGTTGCCAGCTCAATGCCGGTAAACCCGCCCCCACAGACCACCACGGTGTTACGCGCCGGGGTAGAGGGCTGATGAACCAGGGCATCGAGGTGTTTTTCGAACACCTGAGCAGATTCAAGCTGATCGATATCAAAAGCAAATTCAGTCAGTCCGGCCACCGCCGGGCGTTTGGCCTGGCTGCCGGTGGCCAGTACCAGGCGGTCATACGTTATGAGGGAAGTGTTGCCCTGGCTGTCGCTATACCACACGGCTTTCTCTTTGGTATCAATGCGTTCTGCGCTTCCCTGAATGTACTCAATGCTAAGCTCGGCAAACAGATCCGTCAGGGGAGCCACCAGTCCGGCGACGTTCTCTTCATAGAAACGCGGGCGAACGCGCAGCTCAGGTTGCGGAGCCAGCACGCTAATACGCAGATCGGTGCTCCCGTTCAGCGCCGCCAGGCGCGCTGCGCTCACCGCTGCCCACATACCGGAAAAACCACTGCCCACAATTAAAATATGCTTTTTCATTTTCGATCCTTTTGCTCATCAGGCTTTGTGTCTGACCTGACTGCAACTATACTTGTCGGAGTTAACTCCGACAACTTTTTTCTGAGTTAACGAGCAGGCGCATATAAGACAAGCTAAAAATCAGTGAGTTAACTGGGGAGGGAGTCATGGGCTGTTTTTCCGCTCACGAACGCGGCTATAATAACCACGAATAATGAGAGCGGAGTTAATCATGGCCTTTTACAGTTCCGGTGTGGAGTACGCCATTCATAGTCTGATGTGCATGGTAGATGCCAAAGGCAACGAGCGAGAGTTGAGCGTCCGGGAGATGGCGGAACTGCAGGGTGTGCCTTACGACTATCTGGGCAAAATCTTTACTCGTCTTTCGCGGGCGGGGCTGGTCAACAGCACGGAAGGCAAGGGCGGCGGGTTTAAACTCGCGCGTCCGGCAGAACTCATTTCAGTGCTGGATGTGGTGCATGCCATTGATGGCGAGAAGAATATGTTTGAATGTCGGGAAGTGCGCCAGCGGTTGGCGGTGTTTGATGAAGCTCCACCGGCCTGGGTTTGCGACGGGCCATGCGGCGTGCGTTCGGTGATGGACAGCGCCCAACAGCGGATGGAAGAAGAACTGGCGCGCCACACCATTCTCGATCTGGCGCGCAAAATGTACCGTAAAGCACCCGATACATTCCTGATTGAAGTACAGGACTGGATTACGGATCGTCGCAGCCCGTCCTGAATCCATTAAGAACGGAAATCAATCACCATACGGCCACGGATCTGGCCTTGTTCCATCTCTTTGAAAATCGCGTTGATGTCGCCGAGCGGTCGCATCGTGACTTTCGGTACCACTTTGCCTTCGGCGGCAAACTGGAAGGCTTCGACCAGATCCTGACGGGTCCCCACCAGCGAACCGACCACCTGAATTCCATCCAGTACCAGACGTGGAATATCCAGGCTCATGGCTTCTGGCGGCAGACCGACAGCCACCACACGGCCACCGGCACGCACCGCATCGACCGCAGAGTTAAACGCGGCTTTCGCCACTGCGGTGACGACCGCAGAATGCGCTCCGCCGGTTTTTTCCTGAATCACTTTCGCCGCATCTTCGTTGCGGGAGTTGATCGTCAGATCGGCACCCATGTCGGCGGCCAGTTTCAGCTGCGCATCATTCACGTCGATGGCAATGACTTTGGCATTAAAGACGTTTTTCGCGTATTGCAGTGCCAGGTTGCCCAGCCCACCCAGACCGTAGATCGCAATCCACTGGCCCGGTTTGATGTGGGAAATTTTTACCGCTTTATAGGTGGTGACGCCAGCGCAGGTGATGCTGCTGGCCGCCGCGGATTCCAGGCCGTCCGGCACTTTTACCGCATAATCGGCGGTTACAATGCACTCTTCAGCCATCCCGCCATCAACGGAATACCCGGCGTTTTTCACGTCGCGACACAGGGTTTCGTTGCCAGAGTTACAGTATTCGCAATGACCGCAGCCCTGGAAGAACCAGGCCACGCTTGCGCGATCGCCCACTTTCAGAGAGGTGACGCCAGGACCGATTTGTTTGACGATGCCAATCCCTTCATGGCCGAGGATCACCCCGGTTTTATCGCCAAAATCGCCGTTCTTCACGTGAAGATCCGTGTGGCAGACGCCACAGCATTCCATCTTCAGCAGCGCTTCGCCGTGTTGCAGCGCGCGCAGGGTTTTATCGGTGACATTAACCTGATGATCTTGAGTAACGACAGCAGCCTTCATATGTATCTCCATGTTCATGTTCGGTATCTGCATAGCCAGTAAGAAAGATGAGAATCGTTCTTACTCCTTAAGGATTAATGCTTTGGCGGTTTTATACAAGGGCGGGGCAACATAATGTAATAATTTCGTTGTCATTCAGGCGATTAAAGCATCAATAAACCATTCAAGCCCTGAATACAGGTGGGGATGAGGAACTGACAAAAAAACGTCATGGTTCTGTCATCTGGAAAACGTAACGTGTTGGCTTCCCAATAACCGAAGAGTTAAAAGACATGAAGCTGTTCAAAACCTTACTGGCCGTTAGCGTTCTCCTTTCCGCCTCTGTGCAGGCGCAAAATATCCTGGAATTCCCACAGCCGGAAAATAATCCGGAAGAGTTTTATGCCGTCACCGAAATCCCGGCGGGCGGTATCATCAAATATGAAACCGATGCCAAAACCGGTTTTATTATTGCCGATCGTTTCCAGTCGATGCCCGTAGCGTATCCGGCTAACTATGGTTCCCTCACGCAGTCCCTTGCAGGGGATGGCGATCCGCTGGACGTGATTTTCTACACCCGCGCGCCAATGGCACCGGGTACGCTTATCAAACTGCGTGCGATTGGCGTGCTGAAAATGGTGGATGGCGGGGATAAAGACGACAAAATTGTGGCTGTCCCGGCGAGCAAAATCGACCCGACCTACGACGACATTAAAGAGCTGAGCGATCTGCCGAAAATCGAAGTGCAGCGCCTCGAATCCTTTTTCCGCGTCTATAAAGAGCTGCCGGAAGGGCGTAAAAAAGTGGAGCTGAATGGCTTTAACGATGCCGCCACAGCGAAGCAGGAAATCAAACAGGCGTGGGACGCCTGGAAAGCGAAAACACCGCAATAATGAACTGGCCCGGCTGAACGTGCAGCCGGGCGCAGGGTTACAGCTGTGCTTCTAGCCGGGCAATCTCCTCGCGCCACTGTTGCTGAAGCTGAGGTTTTTGATGCTTCGACTTACGCGCCATATCCTCAGCCAGCAGCGTCTCCAGCGCCACCAGTCTTTCGAGCAGATCGTCAAACTCTGTCGGCGCTGATTGCGCTGTATTGGCTGACACGTCAGATGGGGTTAATCCGCTGCTTTCCCGCAGACGGGCAAACACCGCTTCGGCGTCATGCCATTCGCTGAGCCTGCCGTCCTCAATCAGCCAGAAGCGGTTACAGCTCTGGCTGATAAGCTGCCTGTCGTGACTCACCAGCAGCACGCCGCCTTCAAACTGTTGCAGCGTTTCGGCCAGCGCCTCTTTCCCTTCCATATCCAGGTGGTTGGTCGGCTCATCAAGCATCAGCAGGCTGTAACGGGCGAGCGTCAGGCCGACAAACAGCAGGCGAGAACGTTCGCCGCCGCTGAGGGTAATGACTTTCTGCCCGTGGCGCATCCACGGAAAACCGGCGCTGATGAATGCCATTTTGCGCACCTGCGGGTCTGGCGCGAACGGCTCCAGCGCCTCCAGCAGCGGGGCATCGTCCGGCAGTTGGTGCAGCGTCTGGTCGTAGTAGCCCAGGGTCAAGCGGGGATGGATTTTCAGTTCATCCGTCGACTGTTCTGTGACAAATTGCCGCCAGATAAGCTTCATCAGCGAGGATTTCCCGCAGCCGTTACGGCCCATAATCGCCACGCGGTCGCCGCTCTTAAGCCTCGCGATATCCACGTCAAACAGCGCGGGCAAGCCGGGCACCGGAGGGACGGGAAGATGCGTCATCTCCAGCAACCGGTCGGCACGCAGCGCATCGCCACGCAGTGTTAACGTCCACGGACTGCCCGCCGTGAGATCGGTCTGGCTCTCTTTCAGGCGTTCGACCTGTTTTTCCATCTGTTTCGCTTTGCGGGCGAGATCTTCGTTGTCGTAGACCTTGCCCCAGGTCGCCAGCCGTTTGGCGCTGGCCGCAACGCGGTCGATCTCTTTTTGCTCGGCCTTATGCCGCTGGGCATCGCTTTCGTCTTTTGCGGCCAGCGCCTGACGGGCGGCGGAGCAAGGGAGGGCGAAGCTGTGCAGCGTTTTATCGCGCAAAATCCAGCTGCCGTTGGTGACGGCATCGAGCAGCTGTCGGTCATGGGACACCAGCACAAAGCTGCCGGACCAGTTCTGTAAAAACTGCTCCAGCCAGAGCATGGTTGGCAGATCGAGGTGGTTGCTGGGTTCATCCAGCAGGAGCAGGTCGGGATCGCTGATTAACGCCCGCGCCAGCAGCAGCCGTGTGTGCTGCCCGCCGCTCAGGGTCGACGACTGTAAGGCCATATCCTGCGCGGTAAAACCCATACCGCAAAGCAACGTTTCGGCGCGCCAGCGCAGGCTGTCGCGTTCAGCTGCGGGCAGTTGCGCCAGCACGGCGTCGAGCATTGACAGAGGATAAATCGATTCCGGCAGATGCTGCTCCACGCGTGCCATCAGGCAGTGGCCGGCGAGCGCCACCGTGCCGACAGAAGGGGACTCGGTGCCATCGAGGATCTTCAGCAGGGTACTTTTGCCGCAGCCGTTATCGCCCAGCAGACCAATGCGGTCGCCTTTTTTCAGGGTAAAAGAGAGCGAGTCGAAAAGGGTGTTAAACGCCGTTTCAACGCGGAGAGATTGTGCAGTTAGTAATGTGCTCATTGTTGCTTACTCAAGTGTTACAGGCATGGAAATGCCTCGTCAAACATCGCTGACGATAACTCAGTAAGCCCGAGGGAAGGGATTCAGGTGTGGGTGTCTTCGCTCAAGCAGAAGTTATCGCAGCACGATACCGATAACGCTTGAGCTGGTGCGATCACCAAATGTATGTGAAACATTGAAAATTTCACTATACAGCATAATTAGCCTCCTTATTTATTCAGTGGGTTTATGGATGAAGGAAGTGTAGCGGGGTTTTACAGGCCCGGCAAGCAGAGCGCCACCGGGCCTGGCGTTTGCCGGGTGGCGTTGTGCTACCCGGCGACTTACAGAGTGAAGGTTTAAATCGAGGTACGACGATAGTTCCGGTATTCCGGCATCCAGAAGTTGTCGTCGATGGCCTGTTGCAATGCATCGGCGGAGGTTTTCACCGCCACACCCTGTTGCTGCGCCATTTTGCCGACCGCAAAGGCAATCGCCCGCGATACGGTATGGATATCCTTCAGTTCTGGCAGCACCAGACCTTCGCCGTTGGTCACCAGCGGAGAGTGCTTGGCCAGAGTTTCGCTGGCAGACATCAGCATTTCGTCCGTAATGCGCGACGCACCGGATGCGATCACACCCAGACCAATTCCCGGGAAGATATAGGAGTTGTTGCACTGCGCGATGGGGTAGATTTTGTCCTTCCACACTACCGGATCAAACGGGCTGCCGGTCGCGACCAGCGCATTGCCTTCCGTCCAGGCGATGATGTCCTGCGGCGTAGCTTCGACGCGAGAGGTCGGGTTAGAGAGCGGCATCACGATAGGGCGCGGGCAGTGTTTGTGCATTTCGCGGATGATCTCTTCGGTGAACAGCCCGGTTTGCCCCGAAACGCCGATCAGAATATCCGGCTTCACGTTGCGTACCACGTCCAGCAGGGAGAGCACTTCGTTATCCGTATCCCAGTTTTTCAGGTTTTCGCGTTTCTGCACCAGTTTGGTCTGGAATGGCAGCAGGTTTGGCATTCCGTCGGTCAGCAGACCGAAGCGATCGACCATAAACACCCGCGACCGGGCCAGCTCTTCGCTTAAGCCTTCGCGCTGGGTTTGCGCGATGATCTGTTCTGCAATCCCACAGCCGGCAGAGCCTGCACCGAGGAAGACAATTTTCTGGTAGCTAAGCTGGCTGCCTGCCGCGCGGCTGGCGGCGATCAGCGTGCCGACGGTCACCGCTGCGGTGCCCTGAATGTCGTCGTTGAAAGAGCAGATCTCATCGCGATAGCGGTTGAGCAGCGGCATGGCGTTTTTCTGCGCAAAGTCTTCGAACTGCAGCAGCACGTCTGGCCAGCGGTGTTTTACGGCCTGAATGAAGTCGTCGACGAACTGATAATACTCATCGTCCGTTACGCGCGGATGGCGCCAGCCCATATACAGCGGATCGTTCAGCAGCTGTTGGTTATTGGTGCCGACATCCAGCACCACCGGCAGCGTATACGCCGGGCTGATGCCTCCGCAGGCGGTATAGAGCGAAAGTTTGCCGATAGGAATACCCATGCCGCCGATACCCTGGTCGCCGAGGCCCAGAATACGCTCGCCGTCCGTCACCACGATCACTTTGATGTTGTGGTTCGGCACGTTTTGCAGAATGTCATCCATGTTGTGGCGGTTCTGGTAGGAGATAAACACGCCGCGCGAACGACGGTAGATCTCGGAGAAGCGCTCACAGGCCGCCCCGACGGTCGGGGTGTAAATCACCGGCATCATCTCTTCGAGGTGATTTTGCACAAGGCGGTAGAAAAGGGTTTCGTTGGTGTCCTGGATGTTACGCAGGTAGATGTGTTTGTCGATTTCTGTTTTGAAGCCCTGGTACTGGATCCAGGCGCGTTCGGCTTGCTCTTCGATGGTTTCGACCACTTCCGGCAGCAGGCCAAGCAGGTTAAAACTGCTGCGCTCTTCCGCGCTGAAGGCGCTGCCTTTATTCAGCAGCGGGAACTCCAGCAGAACCGGCCCCGCGTAGGGGATATAAAGGGAACGATGATGTTTTGCTTTGTTGTCCATGTCACTCACTCGATTTTTTGAATATCCGTCCCTGGCACTGCGTATTGTCATCTTTCTGGCTTGCTGGCAGGGCGACGTCGACTGGCATTATAAAGGAGCTAAATGTTAATTACCGCAACACACAAACAAAAACACCATCGGTTTTGCCGATGGTGTCGTGATTCAGTGACGTGAATTATTTGTCTGCGTGGCGTTTTCTGCCGTGCGTGTGGGTGACTACCGTTTCGTTGCTGCCCTCGATCACCACTTTACGTTGGTTAGACAGCTTATAGTTCAGTCCCAGAATGTGACGTGCCTGACGGTTCGATTTCATATTAACTCCTCAATCCTGTTGATAGTTTTAAGGACCAGTTTGCTTTCGCAAACGAAATGTAACCCCTTAGGTTGCAGATCCAGCATAGCAGGTATTTTACAGGGGGCGATGTTGACCACTCACAACGTAGTTAATGGTCTGCTGGTAGATATCACTGAGGATGTCATTATCTGAGGCCTCGACCCAGCGGGTGAGTTCCATTAAAATGTCATCTTCAGTGACCGCGCCATGCTCGGCGCGCAGGCCCTGTTCAATCGCATTCACCAGGGCCGGTTGTGCGGAATGAGTATTTGCTGAGTAATGTGTAAACATGCTGCCTCCGTGTCGTTATCTGTTTAATAATCCGGTACGCAATTCATAATTCACATTCAGAATGGCAAATATTCTTCCCGCTGTGGTTCAGATTCATCCTGGAAATAAAAATATCATATTTAACGTTTTTTTCGTTAACTCAGGGTTTCCAGCGACGTAGATTCGTAAATTTTTCGTAGGGCATCGGGGACGGCCATGATATCAATTCAACCACGCTTCCCCAGGGGGTTTTGCCGTAGCAAAAGGCATTGCCTTCGCCACGTTCAGCGGGGAATGAAAGGGGTTTTGGCTCGGTAAACATCTCGCCGCCCGCGGCGGTAAAGCACGCTATGGTACTTGCAAAATCATCGACATAGACAGCGAAGTGTTGCAGGCCAAAATCACTGGGACGGGCAGCGGATTGCTGTTCTGGGCCGTGCATTTCAAACAGTTCAATGCCTGGGCCATGAGGCATTGCCAGCATCCTGATAGCGCGGACTTTGGTCCCTGGAAATAGCCTTAATGTATTTTCCTGGGCTTCGTCATCAATATTTTCACTGCCAGGATCTGCTGAACGATATATCACTTTTGCTGCGAACGCTTTCTCAAAAAATAACGTGGCTTGTTCAATGTCAGGAACCGTAATACCAAAGTGGTCAATTCCTCTTACTGAGGGTTGCATAATCATCTCCTGCTATAAAAAGAATAAATATAGCAGGAGACCGTTAGCCTGTTACCACTTCATTTCGCCGGTATTGACCTTCGCGCTCAATTCCAGGGAGCTGACTTCGGCAAGATCCGGCCACTGTTTTTTCATGGTGTCGATCACGCCAGTTGACGCTTTATGCGCCGCCAGCGCCTGCTCAAATTGCTGCAGGTAGGTGCGGGTAAAATCGATGGCGGCGGTACCGGCAGGCGGGGTACCGAGGTAATGGCCTGGGATAACGCGCTCGGGTTTGTGCGCGGCCATTTCATCCAGGGTGGACAACCACTGCTGGCGGCTGGCTTTGGTTTGCGTGTCTGCCGTCCAGAGGTGAATGCCGGACGAAACGCCCGTACCGCCGAGAATGGCTTTGGCCGACGGGATCCACACGTAGGCGGCGTAGCTGTCTGCCTGCTCGATATCGATTTTCTCGCCGTCCACCATAAAGGTGGTTGAGGCAATCACCTGCGGGACAATCAGTTCCGACGGCGCGCCGTCCTTCATCTGCGGCCCCCAGAAGGCCAGTTTGGCATCTTTGGTGGCCTTGATGTGATCCACCACCGCCTGGGTCGCCACCACTTTGGCATTCGGGAAGGCTTTCACCAGTGGCTGAAGGCCGAAGTAAAAATCCGGATCGCCGGAGGTGATCACAATCTTGCTGAGGGTTTTACCGCTGCGGCGCACTTTTTCGACCAGTTGCTCGCCATCTTTGACGCTGAACTGCGCATCGAACAGCACCGCCTCTTTCGGCCCGGAAACCAGCGTCGAAGAGACGGCGAAGATACCTTTCTCCTGTGGGTTATAGGTATCCAGCGTTAAGGGCGCGGCAAAAATAGCGGGCGCGAAGAGGGCGCACAGTAGGGCAAGGCGATTGAGCTTCATCATTTTGTCTCGGTAGTGTCGGAAAGTCTCTATTGTACGGATCTCTCGATTTGCCAGAATTCCTGAAACAAGACATGCTTAGTTTCATAAATCGAGCAGATGGAGTCATAACAATGGATCGCGTGATTGCCGCCCAGGTCTATAACCGTATTTGCGAGCTGGGGAGTCTCAGCGCTGCGGCCCGCGCGCTGGGCATTTCTCGCCCGATGGTGAGCCGTTATCTGGAGCAAATGGAGAAATGGGCCGGAACGCGGCTGGTGCATCGCTCCACGCGTAAGCTCACCCTGACGCCTGCCGGGGAAAAGGTCTTGCAGAAAACCCGCAATCTCACACGGCTGTCGCAGGAGATTGAGGATCAGTCCTCCCGTGAAACGCCGTCCGGCACGCTGCGCGTAGCCTGCGCCCACTTCACGGCGATGCAGATTGTCGCCCCGATGCTGCCAGATTTTCTGACGCGTCATGCCAAAGTGCGCGTCGAAATGGACGTTAATAATCATCCCGTCAGCCTGGTGGGTGAGCGCATCGACGTGGCGATCCGCATTACCGACAACCCGGAACCAGGAATGATCGCCCGCCGTCTGGGTGAGTGCCGCTCGGTGCTTTGCGCCTCGCCAGAGTATCTGGCTAACCACGGCGCGCCGCTAAGCCTTGAGGATCTCGCGCAACACAACTGCCTGCATTACAGCTTCTTTGCCGGACAGTCATGGAATTTTCTCACCGACGCGGGAGAGGTCGTTTCCGTTGCGGTGAGCGGCAATCTGAGCGCCAGTATTTCGTCGCTGCTGATGGAGGCCGCCATCCAGCACTGCGGGATCGCAATGCTGCCGGCGTGGGAAGCGCAGCCCGCGCTGGAGTGCGGCAAGCTGGTTCCCGTCCTCAGCGCATTCACGCCGAAACCGATCGGCATTTTTGGGATCTATCAGTCCAGGGATTATCAGCCTGCGGCCCAGCGCTTATTCCTGGATGCATTGAGCGAGTCGTTGATGACGAAGTGAGCAAACGCCTAAGAGTGTTCCGTGTTCCTCTCACATTGGTGTTGACGTTCTATACTTAATCCTTTGTAAGCCAAAAGGAGAGCAATAATGACGATTCATAAGCACGGTTCGGCACACTGGTCTGGCGATATTAAACGCGGCAAAGGAACGGTTTCTACGGAAAGCGGCGTCCTGAATCAACAACCTTACGGCTTTAATACCCGTTTCGAAGGCGAAAAAGGGACCAACCCGGAAGAGCTGATTGGCGCAGCGCATGCCGCCTGTTTCTCAATGGCGCTGTCACTGATGCTGGGAGAGGCGGGTTATACTGCGGATTCCATCGATACCACGGCGGATGTGTCGCTGGATAAAACTGACGGCGGCTTTGCGATCACCAAAATCGCGCTGCAAAGCAAGGTAACCGTACCAGGCATTGAGCCACAGCAGTTCGACGGCATTATCCAGAAGGCGAAAGCCGGATGTCCGGTCTCTCAGGTTCTTAAAGCGGAAATCACGCTGGATTATAAACTGAACTAATCTCTGCAAAGCCGGGCGCTGCCCGGCTATTGTGCGTAGATGAGCGTTAACTGACCGCCGAGACGGCGGTTTTTTATTGGGCGCAGTCTGTCTCTTCGCGCAAGCGTGACGCTGTCACATTTCGTCAGGTCACAATATGGCTCTAACCACTCATCATGGGTGTCGTGCGTCAGGACATATCCCGCGAGCCTTTTGAGCGCACTACGGTTTTGCTGGGTGATATCTACCTGATTAGCTTTCGCAAAGCTTGCGATCATCACCAGCGGCTGAAGGGCATAGTGATGATAGGCCACGGCGCGTGGGCCGCGCTTTTGTTCGTTGGGTAATATGCCGTTCGCGGTAATCTGGCTTGCTGCGATGCGGTACTCTTTTAACGACCAGTCGAAGAGATCCCGGCGATCGAGCGCCACCGACGCCGCCATCACTGACCATGCGGCCCAGTAGCTGTGATTATTGGTTTTAGAAAGGGGCAGACCGTCCCAGTCCTCTCTCACCTGATCGGCAAGCAACGACAACCAGCGCGTCGTCGCACCATCGTCTTTTGCCGGTGCGTTCAGTTCAATCCAGCTGGTGGCGAGTGTCGCCAGCGCCCATTTACGCATCGACCGCCCGGTGTGGTTGGTTTGCGTCGAGGTTAACGCCCCGGCGTTTGCCCAGCTCGTAAAGCCATTCAGAACACACTCCCGCGTTTTCTCATCGCCGCTCTGTTTATAGCGCCAGACCATGTCGGCGATCCCGCGTTCAAAATCGGTAATCGGTTTTGTCTGGGCGCGAAAGTCGCTTTCCGCCTGCGGGTTTAGCGTCGCGCGAGCGCTGTCAGACCCGTCGTATTTACTGCGAAACACAAGATTGCCGGTGTACGGCGCGGGGAGAGGAACACATTTGCCTTGCAGTCTGTGCGGCTGGGCTTTGACAAAACCGGGGGGCGGCACGAGCGGCGCCGAAAAAACAGACATGGGCAGAAGCAGCAGAAGAAGTGAAAGGCGCATCAAATGACTGTACGCCAGGATTGCACTTTTGGCATCGTGCGTTATCTCTTTTAAGATAGGTCCTTATTTTTTACAGAAAGAGAGACGGGAATGGCTAATCTGCCGTGGCGGATACGGGTGCGTATGTGGGCATTGATGAAACGTGCCGCTATGGTGCTGGGAATTGTGCTGATCGTGCTCCTGGCGGTGCGGGTCTATAAGACCGAAACTGGCCCGGCGCTGCATCCCTGGCATACCTGGACGGCGCACGAGATGTCTGTGCAGGAGGTTGATCGCGCCAGTTTCAGTGATTATCTGACGCGCGAAACGGCGATTTTCCACGATCTGCAAACGGAGGTGACGGACAAACTGGATAAAGCGGATCAGACGCCGTTGAACCGCTATTATCGTCACAGCCCTATGTGGCCGGGCCAATTTCCCGATGACGGCAATCGTTCGTTTGTGCTGATGCCGGAAGGTAAACCGCAAGGCGCCGTTGTGCTGTTGCACGGGCTGACGGATTCGCCCTATAGCGTACGCAGTATCGCCGTTGATTATCAACAGCGCGGGTTTGTGGCCGTTGCGCCACGACTTCCAGGACACGGTACGGCACCGGGTGCGCTAACCCATATCGACTGGGAAGCGTGGCTGGCCGTGGCGCGTATGGCGGTTCGCGAAGCAACGCGCCTTGCGGGCAGCGATGTGCCTCTGCATCTGGTGGGTTATTCCAACGGCGGGGCGCTGGCGATGAAATATGCTCTCGACGCCAATGACGATCCCCGTCTTCGCAAACCGCAACAGCTGATCCTGCTGTCCCCGATGATCCGCGTCCACGCGTTTGCGCGTTTTGCCGGTCTGGCGGGGTTACCCGCGCTGTTACCGTCGTTTGCCAAAGCGGCGTGGCTCAGCGTTCTGCCCGAATATAATCCGTTTAAATACAACTCCTTTCCGGTGAATGCCGCGCGCCAGTCCTGGCAGTTAACGCAGGCTTTGCAAAAGCAGCTTAACAATCAGGCGCGCCAGAATAAACTGGCCTCGTTCCCGCCGGTGCTGGCATTCCAGTCGGTGATGGACTCCACTGTCAGCACGCGCGGGGTGGTCGATTCGCTGTTTAATCTGCTGCCGGAGAACGGGAGCGAGCTGGTCATATTCGATATCAACCAGGCGAGCACGCTGCGCCCGCTGTTCAGGCCGGGTTCGTATGTGGCGGTGAAAGGGCTGCTGCCGACTGCACCGCGCCGCTTCGCAATCACGGTGGTGAGCAATGCCTCTGCGCAGACGTTAAACACTGAAGCCCGCACCACGGCACCAGGGGCGGTGAATGATACAGTTCAACCGCTCAAGACGCCGTATCCGCGCGATCTCTACTCTTTATCGCATGTGGCGATTCCGTTCCCGCCAACAGACGATCTGTACGGCAGCGAGCCTGTGAATCCGCACCATTACGGTATCAACCTGGGAAATATCGCCCTGCGCGGCGAAACCTCGGTGCTGGTGGTAGGGATGGATTCGCTGATGCGCGTGACCTCAAATCCGTTTTATAGCTACATGCTGGAGAGGATTAATCAGCGAATTATCCCCGCAAAGGGATAAACGGCAAATATCCCCTTGCGGGGATAAAGAGGGCAAAGTGACAATTACTACATTTGGGCTGGTTATGTTTGTACTAAAAAATCTGAAAATGATTTGTTGAGGCAATATTATTAGTCGACGGCTATAAATTATGATAAACAATCGCTTAAAGGCGAAATTATCATGGCGAGACTGACTTACCGTGCTGACTACACTCATTTATCGAAGCCAGTTAAATTCATCCTGTGAACCATTCGAGCTCATTTCACTGGTCGAAAAAGCAAAACAGCGTAATGCCGGGCTAAACATTACCGGCATTCTGCTGTTTAACGGCGCGGAGTTTCTGCAAATCCTTGAGGGGAAAGAAGAGAACGTCGTTACGCTTTTCCAGAAAATCCGGGCTGACAAACGGCATAACGGCGTCGTGGAACTGATGCGCGATTACGGTCCACGCCGTCGCTTCGAAAACGTTGGCATGCTGCTGTTCGACCTGCAGGTAGATACGCCAAAATCCGTGCTGCAATCGGTGCTGCGCTACAGCAAACTCGAAAGCTATCTCACTTCTGAAGATCGGGTATTTAAATTCATTCAGCGTTTTATTACGCATAAAAAGCAGCCTGGTGCGAACGATGCATTTCGCCCCGAAAGCTGGAAGCTGGAATCAGAACTGGCGCCTTTTGGACGAGGCGTCGAAGGGTTAATGACAAACCAGATATGCCAGTTTGCTTTCCAGCCGATTGTTGAGCCTTCCGAGGGGAAAATCACCTCCCTGGAGGCGTTGATTCGCGGCAATGACGGGGGAAGCCCAGAGCGATTCTTTAACGCCATTCATCCCGACAAACTCTATGAAATCGATCTTCAGACCAAAGCCTATGTCTTTGCGCTGGCAGAAAAAATCGGTATTGGCAGTCATAAGATCGCCATCAATCTGCTGCCAGGCTCACTAATCAATGTGCCCGATGCGGTAAGTTTCCTGCTGGAAAATATCGCGAAACACCATCTTTTGCCTGAGCAAGTGGTGGTGGAAGTGACGGAAAACGAGATGATTTCCGGCTTTAAACAGTTTAATAGCGCCATCAAACAACTGCGGGCAGCGGGGATCGGTCTGGCTATCGACGATTTCGGTTCGGGATATGCCGGGCTGTCGCTGCTCACCAAATTCCAGCCGGATAAGATCAAAATTGATCGGGAAATTGTCAGCGATATTCACCTCAGCGGCCCGAAGCAGGCGATCGTGAAATCGATTGTCAGCTGCTGTACCGATCTGGAAATTACGCTGGTGGCAGAAGGTATCGAGAAGATGGAAGAGTGGTGCTGGCTGGAATCGGCCGGGATCAGACGTTTCCAGGGCTTCCTGTTCTCTCGTCCGCAGCTCAACGGTGTCGGGGATATTCACTGGCCACTGATGACGCATTAACGCGCGATGAAATTTTTCTCTCCGCATATATAAACGCCTGGTTGTAAGCAGGGGACTGGCGCTTATTGGTTCAGGAAAAAAGTGACAAAGACAAAACCTTACACACCAGGTAAGGGGATATCCATCGTTATGGTCTATTATCGGTGCGTCTTCTTTTTACAGGTGTGTTATGCGCAATCTTCTTCTTATGACCACATGGTTTATTCCCGCGCTGGCCATGGCAGCCAGCGATATTCCGCCGATTGTGAAGCAGTTTGGTGAGCAGCAGGGCATTCATAATATCAAAGAAATTGATGCTCCCGGCGGAGTAAAAAGCTGGATCGGGCAGTATCAGGACATGGGCGTCACGCTGTTTATGACGCCTGACGGGAAGCATATTATCTCTGGTTATCTTTATGATGATAAAGGGAAAAACATCAGCGAAGCCTATTTCCAGAAAGAGATTTACATCCCGTTAGGCCGTCAGATGTGGGATACGCTCAACAAAACGCAGCCGTTGAAAGAGGGCGCACAGACTGCCTCCCGGAAGGTGTATGTTTTTGCCGATCCGTTCTGCCCGTACTGCAAAAAATTCTGGGCCGAAGCCCAGCCGTGGGTAAAAGCCGGGAAAGTGCAGTTAAATACGCTGCTGGTGGCGTTTTTGAATCCGAAAAGTGGCCCAAATGCGACAGCCATTCTGAATGCAGCCGATCCGGTCGCGGCGTGGAAAGAGTATGAACTCTCCGGCGGTAAAATTCTGCCGGAGCTGAAGGGCACCTCATCGCGAGAGACCTTCAATTTGCTCCAGCAGCACCAGAAATTGATGGATGAGCTGGGCGCAAACGCTACGCCCGCAATCTATTACATGAATGACCGAAACGAGTTGCAGCAGGTGGTCGGGATGCCCGATCAGAAGCAATTACTGGAAATGTTCGGTCCAAAACCCGACTAGCCGGGGTTCACGAACCCCAGCGAGTTTTGATGTAGCTGACCGCTTCCTGCGCCTGCGGCTGGTTGAGATAGTCCTCTCTGAACAGAATCGTACCGTCGATGTGCGGTACCGATTCGTTCAAATCGAGCTGTTTTTTCAGCTCCGGCACACCGCCATTAACGGTCCAGTCTGGCTCATTTTTAGATCGTTCACCCACTTTATACAGCGCGACACCAATATAAAGGCGCGTGTTGGTCGGCTTAACGACGTCTGCCCACCATTTTGCCAGCACATCATAACGCGCGGCTTTGCGTGAGAAGGGCCAATATACCTGAGGCGCAATATAATCCAGGAGACCTTGCTTCACCCAAAGACGGGTATCGGCAAAGGCTTCGTCATAGGCTGCGGCACCGGACGTTTCGGATCCTAACGGATCGTGGGAGCGATTACGCCAGACGCCCGCAGGGCTGACGCCAAATTCGACGCCGGGATTCAGCTGCTTAATCGAGCGCGAAACTTGTTCAATGAGCTGTTGGGTGTTGTGTCGGCGCCAGTCGGCTTTTGACGCAAACCCGGCACCATATTTCTGGAACGTCTGATAGTCATTGAGCGTCGAGCCTGGCGTTTCGGTGTAGAAATAGTCATCGAACTGCACACCATCGACCGGATAACGTGAAACGACTTCGGCCACAATACTGGTGATCCAGTCGCGGGCTTCAGGAATACCCGGGTCGAGCACGTAGCGATCGCTGGCGGTGCGGATCCAGTCGCGATGCAGAACAAACACGCTGGCCGGATTGAGTGAAATCGTGCGATTCAGTTCCGCGACTGTGCTCGGTTTAGTATTGGTCGTGACCCGGTAAGGGTTAAACCAGGCGTGGACTTTCATACCGCGTTTGTGCGCTTCGTCGAGCATAAACATCAGCGGGTCGTAGCCTGGATCTTGTCCGACGTGTCCGGTGAGCGTGTCAGACCAGGGTAAAATCTTTGACGGCCACAGCGCCGTGCCATCCGGTTTGACCTGGAAAAATACCGTGTTAATACCGAGGCTTTTCAGCTTATCGAGCTTATCGGTCAGCGCTTTTTGCTGCACGCTGTTGCGGGTAGCTGGGTTGCTGATATTGACGGAGGAGACCGGCGGCCAGTCGAGACGAGACACGGTCGCCAGCCAAATGCCGCGCATCGGGCCATGATCACGTGATTTATCAGGCAGTGGATGTTTGGTCACCGGCGGAAGCGGGGTGACTAAGGAAACCGGCGGTTTGGATGAGCAGCTGGCGAGCAGCAGCGCGAGAAGAATAAGTGCGCCAGAACGTTTAACGTGTAAGGGCATCTGATGTTAACTCTTTTTCAGTCGGCTGTTAGCCCAAGGGTCATCATGAAGCGGGTCAGATTCTTCAGGTGCCGCATCGTCCAGCGAGTCCAGATACAGGGCTTCAACTTCAGCACGTGCCCAGGGAGTACGACGCAAAAACTTCAGACTCGATTTAACGCTAGGGTCGCTTTTAAAACAGTTAATGTTGATCAGTTTGCCCAACTGAACCCAACCGTAACGGGCAACCAGTGCGTTGACTTGCATTTCAAGCGTAACGCCATGCAAAGGATCTTTGGAAATATGAGCTGCCATAGTGAAGTCCGGTTTCTGCTGTGAGTCGTCAAGGAGTGCAAGGGAAGGGTACAAGAAAGTCCGGTTATCGGCAAACAATCCAGGGGCTTTTCGCATTGGCGAAGCCGACGATTATGTTCGTTATCGCGTCTCGCGTTAAGACGCAATGACCTGTTATTTGTATCACACTGTATCAACGTCTCTGATACATACACAGGCTTGCAATAAAGGCCCATTCGCACATATCCGTTATACAAACCGATGTTGTTATATCCCCGTGAATCGCACTCAATCGGAGATAAGAACATGTTCAGCAAACTCGCATACTCAACTCTGGCGTTAACCGTTTCTCTTGGTACCGTCATATCCTGTCAGGCCGAAGCAACCGGTACTGATTTCGCGACGGCTTTTGATCATCCTCAGCAGATTAACGCCGGCGACCTTAACGTCGGTTATGTCGACATCGGGCCGAAAAATGGTCAACCGATCATTTTATTACACGGCTGGCCCTACGATATTCATAGTTATGCGCAAGTCGCTCCCGCGCTTGCAGCCAAAGGATATCGGGTGATTGTGCCGTCTCTACGTGGCTACGGAACTACTCGTTTCCTCTCAGATAAAACGCCGCGTAACGGCCAGCCTTCGGCCATGGCGAAAGACGTTGTGAACCTGATGGATGCCCTGAACATCAAGCAGGCCGTTTTTGCAGGATACGACTGGGGTGCCCGTACGGCGGACATCGTCGCGGCGCTGTGGCCAGAGCGCGTTAAATCGCTGGTCTCCGTCAGTGGATACCTGATCAGCAGCCAGCAGATTGGCAAACAACCCTTACCGCCGAAAGCAGAAGTTCAGTGGTGGTATCAGTTCTATTTCGCCACTGAACGTGGCGCTGAAGGCTATGCCAAAAACACCCATGACTTCGCCCGTTTGATCTGGTCACAGGCATCACCTGACTGGAAATTTAGCGATGCAACGTTTGACGCCAGTGCTAAATCCCTTGATAACCCGGACCATGTCGCGGTGACGCTCAGTAACTATCGCTGGCGTTTAGGGCTGGAAAAAGGGGAGCGCAAATACGACAGCTATGAGCAAAAACTGGCAACGCTTCCGAATATTACCGTCCCGACGATCACCATCGAAGGCGGAAACAACGGGGCGCCGCATCCTGCTCCACAGGCCTACGCCGGGAAATTCACCGGTAAATATGAACACCGTACCTTTGGCAAAACCGTAGGTCACAATCCACCGCAGGAAGATCCGCAGGATTTCGTTAACGCAGTTGTTGACGCTGATAAACTCTGAAACGTGCTATTTTCAATACGTTACCCTTCAGTCTGGAGATTACTGTGGAGCATATTGATCATATCCTTGTCGTCGATGACGACAGGGATATTCGTGAGCTGATTGTCGATTACCTCGTTAAGGCCGGATATCGCGCCTCCGGCGCGGCAAATGGCAAAGAGATGCGAGTTGTGCTTGATAAACAGCATATCGATCTTGTGGTGCTGGATGTCATGATGCCCGGCGATGACGGATTAACGTTGTGTCGTCAGCTCCGAAGCAGTAAACATAATGACTTGCCCATTCTGATGCTCACGGCGCGTAACGAGGAAACAGACCGGATCCTGGGGCTAGAGATGGGCGCAGACGATTACGTCGTGAAGCCTTTTGTTGCACGCGAGTTACTCGCGCGGATAAAAGCCATTTTACGTCGTTTCCGCACAATGCCCCCCAATTTACAGGTGACAGAGGCCGGGCGACTGGTCACGTTCGGTGAATGGCAGCTGGACACCGTGGCCCGTCATTTAATCGACAGTGAAGGGATGGTGGTGGCGCTCAGTGGGGCGGAATATCGTTTGCTGCGCGTGTTCCTCGATCACCCTCAGCGCGTCCTGACCCGGGATCAACTGCTCAATCTGACCCAGGGGCGCGATGCCGAGCTTTTTGAACGATCGATTGATCTGCTGGTGAGCCGGGTTCGTCAGCGTCTGAATGAAGATGCCCGCACGCCGGCCTATATAAAGACCGTGCGCAGTGAAGGCTATGTTTTTACAATGCCGGTGACCATAAAAGAGGCCAATGAATGACGCTTTGGCCACGCTCGTTGCTGTCCCGACTGTTGGTCATTGTGCTGGCTGGACTCTTACTGGCCAATACCCTCAGCCTGACGCTGGTGATGGTTGAACGCATGCACAGCGCCCGCGCCGTAATGCTGGGTAATCTGGAAAACGATGTTGCCACCAGCGTGGCCATTCTTGACAGGCTGCCCGCTCGGGAGCGGGAAGCCTGGCTGCCGCGGCTTGAGCGCGGTAACTATCGCTATATTCTTGGGCCAGGAGAACCGGGCGCACCGCCTGAGGATAAGCGTTCACGCGATGCCATTCGAACGCTAAAAGAGACCCTTGCGGCTGATCATCCGCTCACGTTTACCGCCGTTCCCGGTCCCATTTCCCATATTCAGGCGCATCTCACCTTACGCGATGGCGCACCGTTAACCATCGATCTGACACCACGCATGCCACCAGTCGCCAGCTGGTTACCTGTCGTGCTGGTATTGCAGCTGCTGCTGCTTGCGGCCTGCGCCTTGATCGCCGTTCGTCAGGTGATTCGACCTTTTTCACAGTTTACCCGTGCGGTTGAAGCGCTTGACCCGGCGGCAAACACACCAATGAAGGAGAAGGGGCCGGTAGAAGTGCAAAGAGCCGCGCATGCCTTTAACGCGATGCAGGCGCGTATTCAATCCTATCTCCGCGAACGCGCGCAGATCCTGGCATCTATTTCTCACGATCTGCAGACGCCCATCACGCGCATGAAATTGCGCGTCGAGATGAGCGAACAACCTGAGTTACGCGACAAGTTATTGAACGACCTCGATAACATGACCCGTCTGGTGCGGGAGGGGATTGCCTATGCCCGGTCATCAGAATCCCTGAAGGAAACCTCGCTGAAGCTGGAGCTGAATGCCTGGGTAAATAGCATTGCCTGTGATTATCAGGACATTGGTAAAAACGTGCAGTTTCAGGCAAACGACACCCGCCTGCCGATAGTGACTCGGCCGCAGGCACTTCGCCGGGTGATGACCAACCTCCTGGATAACGCGCTTAAGTTTGGTGGCTATGCCGTTATTGAGATTGATGATTCTTCTGCCGGAGACATTGCTATCCATATTCTGGATGGCGGGCCGGGGATACCTGATGCTGAACTCGACGCGGTATTGCAGCCTTTTTATCGGGTAGAAACATCGCGTAACCGTGATACCGGCGGAACCGGCCTGGGGCTGGCGATTGCCGCGCAGCTGACCGCGCAGCTTGACGGGAAACTGCGGCTGGCAAACCGGCCTGAAGGCGGGCTGAAGGTCACGGTAACACTACCGCGTCGCTAATTGTACGGTTTTGTATCCGGTTTCGTTAGCGATACGAGAGCAGACAAATCGCCCCTTTTTGCACACATCCCAAACACATCCTTACGATGAAATACCCTCACTGCAGCATCGCAGGCCATCTGTAATGTGAGGTTTCTATGTTTTTGATAATCGCTTTTCTGGGCGGGATGATAAGCCTGCTCAGTCCATGTACGCTCCCGGTGATTCCTCTTCTGTTTGCCGGTTTTCAGGGGCAGCGAAGACATATCCTGGCTCTGCTGGCAGGGATGATCGTGATGTTTACCGTGGTGGCGATGGTTGTCACTGTTGCCAGCGAATGGATCACGGATGCCACGATAATAGGGCGCTGGTTGGCACTCATTATTCTGGCTACGGCCGCGCTGGCCTTAATTTTCCCGTCATTCGCCCAGCGTATAGCCGGGCCTGCGGTCAACGCGGGCAATATATCCTCAACACCCGCAGCGGACAAACGCGTGGAATGTTTTCCGCTTTCCTGGCCGGACTTGCCGTCGGTCTGCTCTGGTCTCCCTGTGCCGGACCGATCCTCGGGGCTATTTTCAGTATCAATATTGCGGGTCATTCGACCATCACCACCGGCGCGCTGTTGGCGGCGTATGGCAGCGGATGTGCGCTTATGCTGAGCCTGCTTATGGCCGGTGGTCGAAAATTGATGGCACCGCTGCGGGCCAAATCAGCGCTGATGGAGAGATTGCGCAAGGGGGCGGGTGTGGTGATGTTAGCGGCTGTTGCGTTCAACGCCACGGGGATGAACTCGGTGCTGAAAGGTGCAAATGGAGTGGCAGACCGTCTTGAAACGACGCTGCTGACCCTGGCGAAGCCCGCCACTGCCCCAGTAAAACTGCGGCCAGTTGTAATGAACGAACCCATCAGTCAGTTGCCTTCGTTAAGTGGAGGAACCGGGTGGATTAATGGTGACCCTGTCACGTCTGAGTCATTGCGGGGTAAAGTTGTACTGATTGATTTCTGGACCTGGGACTGTATCAACTGCCAGCATACGCTCCCGCATGTCCGCGACTGGGCCACACGATATCAGTCCCAGGGTCTGGTGGTAATCGGCGTGCATACGCCTGAATATCCGTGGGAAAAACCGCTCTCGTCGGTGAAAAACTCGGTGAAGAAATGGGGACTGCCGTATCGGGTCGTGACGGATGATAACTACGAGATCTGGAACGCCTTCGGAAACCAGTACTGGCCAGCACATTACTATTTCGATGCCAAAGGGCAGTTACGTTATACCTCTTTTGGCGAAGGTAACTATGAACAGCAGGAAAACGTTATCCAGCAACTGCTTAAAGAGGCTCGGTCATAACGTTGCTCAGGACCGACGTTGAGCGATGACACGTCATCCAGGGGAATTCTGGCGAGCAATTCAGCGGCGGGGCCGAATACGTTCGGCTCCGCGTCGCAGGTGAAGGGAAGGGTTCCAGTCGGCCATTTTTGCATCTCCGTTGTGCATGCTTAACACCCGCAGACACCTGCACTGCGGCAGGTATCTGTCCTACGGCATTTACAGAATGCCTTTCAGGGCAACATGATAAAGCAGCATGATGGTTTTCCCGTCGACAATCCTGCCCGTTTCAATGCCGCGCAGTGCCTCTTCCAGCGTCATTTCCAGTACGTCGATATCTTCACCCTCCGCTTTGAGTCCACCGCCTTCACTGGTTTTGTCTTTCAGCTGGTATTCGGCGAGATAAAAATAGAGTTTTTCAGTGACGGAACCTGGGCTCATGTAAGCTTCAAAAATTTTCTCAACGCGGGAAACGCTATAGCCGGTCTCTTCCTCCGCTTCTGCTTTAATCCGGCTTTCCGGATCCATGTTATCGAGCAAGCCCGCAGCAGCTTCAATAAGGTCATCTTCGTGCCCGTTAATAAAGACAGGGAAGCGGAACTGGCGGGTCAGGATCACTGTCTTTTTATCCCGGTTATAAAGCAGGATGGTGGCTCCGTTTCCCCGGTCGTAAACTTCGCGATTTTGCCGCTGCCATTCACCATCGCGTCGCTGCAGATCAAAGGTATATTTTTTCAGGATGTACCAGTTATCTGACAGTGTCTCACTTTCTATGATGCGTACATCTGCACGTTTTGATTGCACGTTTGTTCCTCCTTACGTAGAGTAATTATCATAAACAGCATTGTCGTGCAGTTTCAAGACTAATCGTGCAATATCAGGAATTCCTTATGCTCACAACACAGCGAAAACAATTGATCCTTGAAAAGCTCGAGGCTGAAGGTCAGGTCCAGTCGAAAGCGCTCAGCACGCTCTTCGCGGTGTCTGAAGACACCATTCGGCGTGATTTACGCGAGCTGGCGGCAGAAGGGCGTTTACAGCGAGTTCACGGTGGAGCGCTGCCGTCATCCTCGGCCATTGCTCCGTTTGCTGAGCGTAAGTCGGTAAAGATGGATGCCAAGAAAAATGTCGCCCGTAAAGGTGCGCAGCTGATTTCTGACGGCCAGGTGGTGATCATTGACGGCGGCACGACCACTTCAGAGCTGATTACATTTTTACCTCCTGATTTGAAGATAACCGTGGTCACGCACAGCCCAGGCATTGCGCTGGGACTTGTCGAACATCCCTCCATTGAGGTTATCCTGATCGGTGGTCGTCTGTATAAACACTCTATTGTTACGGTCGGCGCGGCTGCTATCGAAGGCATCGAAAAAATCCATGCGGACCTGTTCTTTATGGGAGTGACCGGCATCCATCCTGATGCGGGCCTGACGACCGGAGATTTTGAAGAGGCGAGCATCAAACGTGCATTTTCCGGCAGAGCCGCCGAAACGGTTGTGCTGGCTTCCCCCGAAAAAATCAATACCGCGTCATCTTTTGTGATTGGTGATCTTTCGCTGGTGAACACCATTGTCGTTGAAGACGATACCGATAGAGCCTGGATTAACGCGGTAAAAGAAAAGGGGATATCCGTGGTGATGACCTCAGAATTGGAAGTGGCCTAAGAAAAGCCTTTATGGTCCGGCCTGTCGGTACTCCGACAGGCTGGCAGATAACATCAAACCAGTGGGATATCCTCAAGCGCAGTGTAAATCTTAAGCCCCAGCGTTTGCGCCACCTCTATGTCCATATCGGCACCTTTGGACGCGCCGGCAATCCGGTAGATAGCATCACATTTTGCAATGAGTCGGTGCGCGACGGGATACAACATGGCTTCACTGATTTCATCATCCATCGATTTCGAGCCAGCCATTTTTGCCAACGGTAAGGCCAGCCATTCGCCAATAACCGGAACGTGTCCACGTTGATAGACGGCTAACGCCGCGTTTTCAAGACGGGCAAGGTTTTCATCAATGCGCGCCTGCACGCCATCGGTGCCGCTACGATAGGGGCCGGCGATTAAAATCAACTGTTGTGTCATATCAACCTCAGTAAGTCAGAGTGCATGAGTTTGCACGTTTGTGCGTATTTTGTTTCGAGGTTTATATTAATCGTCAGTTACGTGCAGTTTCAAGTGATATCGTGCATCAGGGGGGAGTTAAGACAGTTGCAGAAGAGTAGAGCTGGTCTGGTAATGCGTTTGTTTTATTAAATCCCTAATTTAACATAATATACATTATGCGCACCAATCATATAACCACTCAAATCTGCCATCCACATCAGGCTGATTATGTACAACCGGAGTTCGCTCAATCCGGTCTTTTCCGCATCCCTCTGAAATCGATTCTCAGATTTTTGCCTGATTCACTCGCGCCGACAGCGCCTGGTGATTCTCTTTTCTTTCGCTGTACCTGTCGGACAGATAACCTGCGTGTCTTTTAAGAATCAGCGTGATTTTATAAAGCTCTTCTGTGACATCCACAATTCGATCGTACCAGGCTGACGGTTTCATCCGTCCTTCTTCATCAAACTCCTGCCACGCCTTGGGCACTGACGACTGATTTGGAATGGTGAACATTCGCATCCAGCGACCAAGGATTCGCATCTGGTTGACGGTATTGAATGATTGCGAGCCTCCGCAAACCTGCATCACGGCCAGCGTTTTTCCCTGGGACGGCCGAACCGCGCCTTCACTCAGCGGTATCCAGTCAATTTGCGCTTTCATCACCGAACTCATTGCGCCATGCCTTTCGGGAGAACTCCAGACCATCCCGTCACACCATCTGACCAGCGCCCGCAGTTCGAGCACTTTCGGATGGGTTTCCGGTGCGTCGTCCGGCAATGGCAGACCCGATGGATTAAATATCTTCAGGTCGGCGCCCATTTCGGTCAATAACCGCCCCGCTTCTTCTGCGGCAAACCGGCTGTAGGAACGCTCCCGAATGGATCCGTAGAGAATCAGAATGCGTGGCGGCGTTGTTGGGTCACTGCCTGAAATTTTGCTGGTGACCGTATCATCAAAGAATTGTGGTTCGATGGCGGGTAAATGTTTCATGAAATGGCTCCGTTCTTAAACGCTGTACTTTTAAAGTTATCATATATGGATTAGCATATGTGTTGTCAAATCTTATCGAGGTGCAACATGCTACAGCCTGTTCAGCTTTTTAAATTACTTTCTGATGAAACCCGTTCAACGATCGTGATGTTGCTCAGGGAGTCCGGAGAGCTTTGCGTATGCGATATCTGTGCAGCAACGACAGAGTCTCAGCCCAAAATTTCACGCCACATGGCGTTATTACGTGAGGCCGGGCTGGTTTCCGATCGTCGTGAAGGGAAATGGGTGCACTATCGCCTTTCGCCACATATGCCCGCGTGGGCGGCGGCGATTATTGACTCAGCCTGGAACTGTGAGCGTGAAAACATTCGCAACACGCTAAACAACGCTTCACCGGCTGCATGCTGAAATGCGTTTACATATTCGTCTGAATAGATATGAATGGAGTAACTGATGTTATTGGCCGGTGCAATTTTTCTGCTTACCCTCGTTCTGGTTATCTGGCAACCACGGGATCTGGGCATTGGCTGGAGCGCCATGCTGGGTGCAGGTCTGGCTTTACTGACGGGTGTCGTTCATCCCGAAGATATCCCGGTAGTCTGGCAAATCGTCTGGAACGCCACCGCCACGTTTATCGCCGTGATCATCATCAGTCTTCTTCTTGATGAATCCGGATTCTTTGAATGGGCCGCGCTGCATGTTGCCCGCTGGGGCAATGGCCGTGGCCGCCTGCTGTTCACCTGGATTATCCTGCTGGGTGCGATGGTGGCCGCGCTGTTCGCCAACGACGGTGCCGCGCTGATTTTGACCCCGATTGTAATCGCGATGCTCCTCGCGCTGGGTTTCAGCAAAGGCGCCACGCTGGCCTTTGTCATGGCGGCCGGATTTATCGCCGATACGGCCAGCCTGCCGCTGATCGTGTCAAACCTGGTGAATATCGTGTCGGCGGATTTCTTTAAACTGGGCTTTGCGGAATATGCCGCAGTGATGGTCCCGGTCAACCTTGCGGCGATTGCTACAACATTGGTTATGCTGCATGTGTTCTTTCGCAAAGAGATTCCCGCCGTTTATGACGTCTCTCTGTTGAAGCAACCGAAAATGGCCATTCGCGATGGCGCGACCTTTAAAATGGGCTGGCTGGTTCTGGTGCTGCTGTTAGTCGGATTCTTTGGTCTCGAACCGCTCGGCGTGCCGGTGAGCCTGGTTGCTGCCGTCGGTGCGCTGCTTCTGTTTGCCGTCGCGAAAAAAGGGCATGCCATAAATACCGGCAACGTGCTGCGTGGCGCGCCCTGGCAGATTGTGATCTTCTCGCTGGGCATGTACCTCGTGGTCTACGGCTTGCGCAATGCGGGCCTGACGCACGCCCTCTCTGCTCTGCTCAACCAACTGGCCGATCACGGTTTGTGGGCTGCGACACTCGGGACCGGATTCCTGACGGCGTTTCTCTCCTCCGTAATGAACAATATGCCAACCGTTCTGGTGGGTGCCCTGTCGATCGATGGCAGTACCGCGACCGGCGTCATCAAAGAGGCGATGATCTATGCCAACGTTATCGGCAGCGATCTGGGCCCCAAAATCACCCCGATTGGTAGCCTGGCGACACTGCTGTGGCTACACGTTCTGGCGCAGAAAAATATGACCATCACCTGGGGATATTACTTCCGGGTCGGGATCGTCATGACCATCCCGGTGCTATTTGTGACGCTGGTCGCGCTGGCGCTTCGCCTGTCTTTCACTGTGTAATGAGGTACTGATATGAGCAACATCACTATTTACCACAACCCAGCCTGCGGCACGTCGCGAAATACCCTTGAAATGATCCGCAACAGCGGGACGGAACCCAAGATTATCCTCTATCTGGATACCCCGCCCACGCGGAAAGAGCTGGTGAAACTGATTGCAGATATGGGGATCAGGGTTCGGGCGCTGTTACGCAAAAATGTCGAACCCTATGAGCAATTAGGGTTGGCAGACGACTCTTTCAGTGATGACCAGTTGATTGATTTCATGTTACAGCACCCTATTCTCATCAACCGGCCCATTGTCGTTACACCTCTGGGGACGCGTTTATGCAGGCCATCAGAGGTGGTGCTGGATATTTTGACGGAAGAGCAGCGCGGTGCGTTCACGAAAGAAGATGGTGAACCGGTTGTGGATGAACACGGAAAACAGATCAAGAAATAATGACTGTTCAAGGAAGCGCTCAGTTTTTCAGGCCCGTACAGAATAACCTGCGCAATCTTCGCTGTTCACCGTCAGCCGTCTTATCAGGAAATACTCAATTTTTTGTGATAATCATTCTGACCTGTTGTTTACACTACACTTAACTCCCGGTTACTAAAAAGAAAGGAGTTCGCATGAAACTATGGCCTGTGATGACGGGTATCGCTGTGGCGCTCACGCTGGTTGCATGTAAATCACCGACCCCACCAAAGGGCGTGAAGCCTGTCAGCGACTTTAACGCCAGCCGTTACCTCGGTAAATGGTATGAAATCGCGCGCCTGGAAAACCGCTTTGAAAAAGGGATGGAACAGGTTACAGCGACGTACGGTCTGCGTAGCGACGGGGGAATTACCGTACTCAACCGTGGATATGATCCGATTAAGAACAGGTGGAAAGAAAGTGAAGGGAAAGCGTACTTCACCGGAGCGCCCACCACTGCAGCGCTGAAAGTCTCGTTCTTTGGCCCGTTTTACGGCGGCTATAACGTGATTAAACTGGATAAGGATTACCAGCACGCACTGGTCAGCGGCCCGAATCGCGACTATTTATGGATCCTCTCTCGCTCAACAACCCTTCCAGAGACTGTCAAGCAGGACTTCCTCGCGACGGCGCGTGAGCTGGGCTTCCCGGTGGAACAGCTGGTCTGGGTCAAGCATTAAGGATTAGCAGATAGCGGGCGACAGAGAAAACCGCGCATAAAAAAAGCCCCTGCAATGATGCAGGGGAAACACATGTCAGAGCTTATCGTTATTTTTTAGTTAAACACCATTCCGCCGTCAATCAGCAAAGACTGACCGGTCATGTAGTTAGAATCAGGCCCTGCGAGGTAAGAGACGCAGGCGGCGACATCTTCCGGTTCGGACAAGCGGCCAAGCGTGATGCGTTTGGCGAAGGTTTCAGTGCCGTAGCCCGCCGGTTTGCCTGCGGCATCGGAAATCTGACGGTCAATCTCTTCCCACATCGGCGTTTTCACAATACCCGGGCAGTAGGCGTTAACGGTGATGCCGAGCGGAGCCAGGTCTCGCGCGGCGGTCTGCGTTAAGCCGCGTACGGCAAATTTGCTGGAACTGTAGACCGCCAGTTCAGGATTTCCCGTATGGCCCGCCTGGGAGCAGGCGTTGATGATCTTACCGCCGTGCCCCTCTTTGCGAAAAGCGTCAATCGCGGCCTGAATCCCCCAGATCACCCCTTTCACGTTGATGTTATAAACCCTGTCGACAATCTCAGGCGTGATCGACTCGATAGGCGTAGACGGCGCGATCCCGGCGTTATTGACGATCACATCGAAGCCACCCAGCGCCCTTCGGGCTTTCTCTACTGCCGCAAACACCTGCTCACGGTTCGATACATCCACCTTCACGGCAATGGCTTTGCCACCGTTACGGATGATTTCATCGGCGACGGCTTTTGCTGTTTCGCCGTTGTAATCGGCAATAGCAACCGCAAAACCGTCCTTCACCAGGCGAAGCGCAATCGCTTTACCAATTCCCTGACCGGAGCCTGTTACGAGAGCAACTTTATGCATGTTTTTGTCCTTAAGTAGTTCACAAAATCTGACTGAGATGGAGCTGGCCCATCAGCAGCGGGTTGTCGCTATAGTCGACGGGAATGGCCACCACGGCAGGGCCGTCGACCTCCATCGCCGCACGTAGCGTGGGTTCCAGCGCGTCGGCACTCTCCACGGCAAAGCCTTTCGCGCCAAACGCATCGGCATAGGCTTTGAAATCCACCGGGCCGAAGTTCACGCCGGAAAGGCGCTGGTATTTTTTCTCTTCCTGGATAGCCACCATGTTGTAGCCGTTATCAACCCAGATAATGTGCAGAATGTTGGCTTTGAGGCGCACGGCGGTTTCCAGCTCCATGCTCGACTGCAGGAATCCCCCGTCACCGGACACCGAGACGACTTTGCGGCCAGGGTTGACCAGCCAGGCGCCAATCGCCCACGGCAGCGCAACGCCCATGGTCTGCTGACCGTTTGAAATCATCACCTGACGCGCGCGGAAGCTGTAGAGATAGCGGGCAATCCAGATGTGGAAACTGCCCATGTCGACGGTGAGCGTCACGTCGTTGTTAACGATGTCCTGCATGGCACGCACGATGCGCAGCGGATGCAGGGCAAACTGGTTAAGCGATGCGCCACGTCTGTCGAGCAAGTCACGCTGATGTCGGCGATCGAGGAGAACTTCAGTGGCGCGCGGGCTCAGCTCCAGCGTATGGCTGATCCGGCTGGCGAGCCGGTTTAGCGTGCCGGCAATATCCCCGACCAGTTCGAGGTCCGGAACGTAGTTACGCTCTTCATAGGCCGGAAGTACATCAATATGCACCAGAGTGGCGTCGCCGCTATTCCACATAGACGGCTCGTATTCCACCGGGCTGTATCCCACGCAAATAATCAGATCCGCCAGATGTAACAGCCTGTCGCCCGCCTGATTATTAAACAGGCCGACGCGTCCGGCGAAGCGGGTGAAGTGCTGTTGATTCACGGCTCCGGCCGCCTGATAGGTGCTGGTGACAGGAATACCGCTTTTCTCCAGTAGCGTATGCAGCGCCGCGCTGTTCGCGGGCTGGCTGGCCATCAGGCCCAGCAAAATGACCGGATTTTTGGCGTTTTCGATGAGCTTCGCGACGTCATTAATCGCCGCGTCAGGGGCCGGGCCCATGAGTGCCGATGTGCTGGCAGGCAAAATCGCGCCGGTGGCCGGCAGATCGACAATATCCTGCGGCAGGCTTACAAACGCCCCGCCCGGTCTGCCCTGCTCAGCGGCGCGAAAGGCGTTGGATACCACCTCGGCAATGGCATCCGAAGAACTCACCTCCACGGCATATTTGGTGACCGGGCTGAACATGCTGACGGTGTCCATGCTCTGATGGACCAGTTTGGCTTTATCTGCCCGTTTCACAGCCCCACCCAGGGCAACAACGGGGTCACCTTCGCTGTTGGCCGTGGCGATACCAGTGATCAGGTTTGAACAGCCCGGACCGGAGGTGACAAGTGCCACGCCTGCTTTACCGGTCAATCGCCCTACCGCTGCCGCCATAAACGCCGCATTTGCCTCGTGGCGCACGGGAATGATGTTGATGGAAGAATCCAGCAGTGAATCAAAGACTTTATCGATTTTTGCGCCGGGAATACCAAAGACCTGTTTCACGCCCTGCGCTTCCAGCTGGCCGACAATCATATCGGCACCATGCGCCCACTGACGAGCCTGTTTATCACTGTTCACGATGATTCTCCTGTTAGTTTTCGACGGAACGGATCGCTGCATCGAGGTCGCCCGGGTGGAGATTAGCCTGCAAAAACGCGCTGTCGGCAGGCAGGTCAATCATCAGCTTGTGAATTTCACCGAACGTGAGTACGCCCTGCTCAAGCTGGTAATCGAGCAGATGCCCGCCGCCCTGACGATCGTCAGTGATGAAGTGTTCGTGGTAACCCGCCACGTTAATGCCCTGCATATGCTGCGGGGTACGGAATCCGACCAGGACCCCCTTGCGCTGGTTAAAACGAAACACCGGCTGGTCGTCGAGCACGTCGGTCATCGCGCGATAAGGCGGCGTCTGACGAGGAACGGTACGGGTGTGTGCGTGGCGGAAGTTGCCGTCGATACGCAGGGCGCAAAACAGATTATCCGATGGAATTTGCTGGTCTATCACGTCATGGATCTGCTGGCGGCTGACCGGCTCATCAAATGTTTTCTTATATTGCGGCTGGAACCAGGTCATCACGGCAAACGGCGTTTTTTGCTCCGGCTTTGCCGCGCGGGCGCTACCATCGGCGCGCAGCTGGTAGACCTGGCTGCTAAAGGCAATCATTTCGCCATCCAGCTCGTTGAACGTGCCGAGGCCAAAATCGCCGTGCGTGAGCAGGCTGGCGATGGTGGTCTCCCCTTCATATACGCCGCTCAACAGGGCGCTCATTAGCGATGTCTGATAGATCACGTTGTCAGGGTGTTGCGCCGAGAATCCTCTAAGGGTTTCGCACAAACTCGCCTCACAATCGCATGCAGATGAATGCGTCATCATGCGTTTCCTCTTCAACTTTATTTATAAAGGTTAAATAAATGTTGACCCGATTCAGCAGAGAGTTCCAATATAGAAAGCATGCGGGTTTGAGACGTTTTTGATATGGAACTTCGTTATCTACGGTATTTTGTTGCGGTTGCGCGCGAACGACACTTCACCAAAGCGGCTAAAGCACTGGGGATGTCGCAGCCTCCCCTGAGCCAGCAGATCAAGCGGCTCGAGGAGGAAGTGGGCACCCCGCTGTTCAGGCGCCTGACGCGGGGCGTGGAACTCACCGAGGCGGGAGAAGCCTTCTATGAGGACGCCTGCAAAATCCTCGCGATGAGCTATGCCGCGCTGGAGAAAGCCAGGGGCATTGCGCGCGGGCTTAGCGGGAATTTGTCGATTGGGATCACCAGTTCAGATGCGTTTCATCCGCAGATCTTTGCGCTGATTCATCAGTATCAGCTTCAGAACCCGGCGGTGACGGTTCACCAGGTCGAAGCCAATATGTCCTCGCTGATGACGATGCTGGCAGAGGGGGAACTGGATATCGCCTTTGTGCGTTTACCGTGCGAGAGCAGCAAGCAATTTGAGCTGAAGTTACTCGACCGGGAACCGATGGTGGTGGCGTTACACCGTACGCATCCCCTTTCGGCGTGCGACGCGCTGGCGCTAGACCAGCTTCGGGATACGCCGATGATTTTATTTCCGCAGGAGGTTGCGCCAGCCCTGTTCGAGCGCGTTTACGGCTGCTGCGAGCGGGCCGGAATTGATATGCACCATACGCTGCAATCCTCGCAGCTTTCGTCCTCCCTGAGCATGGTCGCCGCAGGGGGCGGGTTCGCCCTGGTGCCACAGTCGATGGCCGCCATTTCGCCGACCGATGTGACCTACCATGCCCTGACCACACCGGAACTCTTTACGGATATCGCCCTCTGCTGGCGTCGTTTCGAACGCTCGCGGACGGTGAAACGTTTGTTAGGGATGCTGAAAGTGGATTGAGTTCCGGTATTCTGTTCAGCGGCTTTGCTCTAACGCTATCGCTTCACGCACCTTGACCAGTGCGGCGCGCAGATGCTCAATTGACACCGACCCCAGCGCGATGCGGATGGCCTGAGGGATGGTCTGCGCCGTACAGAACGGCTCTGCCGTTGAAACGGAGATATGGTTGTCCATCAGATCTTTTACCACCCGGTCGGCGCGCGCCTCTTCAGCCAGGGGAAGCCAGGCGAAATAGGAATTTGGATGAGTAATGCACGCCAGCTCGCCTAAGGAGTCCCTGAGTACCGCCTGCCGTTCGCGCGCATCGCGTCTTTTCAGCGTTTCAAAACGCGACACCGTACCGTCCTGAATCCAGTTACACACCAAAGTTGTCATGATGGATGGCGTGTTCCAGCTGGTCGCCCGAACCGCCCGTTCCAGGGCCGGACGGTACGATTCAGGGCAAATCACCGCGCCCACCCGTAGCCCGGTTGCCACGTTCTTTGAAAATCCGGTGACGTAAACCGTGCGTTCCGGTGCATAAACCGCGACCGGCGGCGGTGGCCTGCCAATCAAATAGGCATACGCTGTGTCTTCGATAATGATGAGATCGTGGGCGCGGGCAATCCCGGCCAGCACTTGTCGCTGCTCGCGATTCATCACCCAGCCCAAAGGGTTGTGCAACGTGGGCATGGTGTACACCGCCCTAACAGGGCGTTTTTGGCAAATCTGCCGTAACGCGTTCAGGTCCGGGCCGTCAGCCAGCGACGGGACGGGGATCAGCTCCAGATGATATAACGTGGCCAGCGCTTTAAAACCGGAATAGGTCAACGCGTCCACGGCCACTACATCGCCGGGGCGCAGCAGCCCCATCACCGTGACGGTCAATCCGTGCTGGGCGCCATTGACGATGACGACATTGTCCGGCGCAGGGCGAAATCCCTGACAGGAGAAATGCCCGGCAATAATCTCGCGATCGGTCAGCCTCCCGGCATGGGGCTGATAGCGCAAGTGCGATTCGATATCACCGGTGTTCGACACCTGGCGTAACGCCTCGCGCAGCAGCTCTCCCTGCCCCGCTAACGCGGGATAGTTAAAGTTCAAATCCAGCACATCGGATGCCACGGCCTGTTGATCGACCCCGTGGCCGTAAGGAACAGAAATCTCGCGGACAAACGTCCCTCGCCCGGTTTCGCCACTCACCAGCCCCATCGCTTCCAGCTCCGTATAGACGCGGGTCGCCGTCGCCAGGGAGATTTTTTCCCGCTGTGACAGATGGCGGTGGGTCGGCAGCCGGGTGCCAGGCGTGAGCGTCCCCGCCCGAATCAACGCTGCGAAGGTATCCACTATCGCTTTATACCGGGCTTTCATCGAATATATCCATGACAATTTTTTGATTGTATCGGATTCATGAGACTACCATCGGCTTCACAGATGCTCAAGCCTGCGGGCGTGATGAAAATTAAGAGGTGTTCGTGGTCAATTCCGTAGTGCATAAAACGGATTCCAACACGATGTCCGGCTGGCTGAACGGGCTGCTGGGCGTCATCATTTTCAGCGGTTCGCTACCCGCCACGCGTGTGGCGGTGCTGGATATGAATCCATTTTTCCTGACGTTCCTGCGGGCATCCATTGCCGGTCTTTTTGCCATGATGCTGATCGTCGGGTTTAAGGAAAAACGCCCGCAACTGTCGCACATCCTGCCTCTCGTCGTGGTCGCGCTTGGGGTGGTGATCGGCTTTCCTCTGCTGACGGCGCTGGCGCTTCAGCATGTCACCTCGGCGCACTCGATTGTTTTTCTCGGCCTGCTGCCGCTCAGCACCGCGATTTTTGGCGTGCTGCGCGGCGGTGAACGGCCCAAAAAAGCCTTCTGGATGTTCTCTGTGCTGGGCAGCGTTCTGGTGATGGGCTTTGCCCTCTCACAAAGCGCGGCAGTTTCTCTTGTTGGCGATCTGCTGATGCTCGCTGCGGTGATCGTCTGCGGTCTGGGTTATGCCGAAGGCGCCAGGCTGACCCGTGTGCTCGGAGGCTGGCAGGTTATCAGCTGGGCGCTGTTGATTTCTCTGCCCTTTATGCTGACGGCCACGGTGATGACCCAGCCTGCCTCCTTCAGCCACATCGGATATTCCGCCTGGCTGGCGCTGGGATACGTCTCTCTTTTCAGCATGCTGATTGGCTTTATTTTCTGGTACAAAGGGCTTGCGCAGGGCGGGATCGCTGCCGTCGGTCAGCTGCAGTTGTTACAGCCGTTCTTCGGCCTGGGGCTGTCGGCGACGCTCCTGCACGAAAGCGTCAGCCCGTTGATGATCGTTATCACCGCAGGCGTCATTCTGTGCGTCATCGGTTCGCGGAAATGGGGCAAATAACGCGCTCCAGAATGAGGCGTGGGGCAGATCAACGAGCCGCGCCCTGTGCTGCTAACGACAGAAATGCGTTCACCGCGCCGCTTGTCTCCGTGTCACGGCTAATCAGCAGCAAATTGGCCGTTAACGCCGGGGCATTCAGACGGCGATAAACCAGGCCGGGAATATTCACCTGCTGCAGCGGTGCGGGAACCAGCGCAAGCCCCATTCCGGCGGCAGCGTGGGCCAGGACGCTCAGGGTGCTGTCAGAAAGGTGTGCGATCTGCAGCCTGCTTTGCAGCTGCTGGCTCAGCATGAGATACAGATTTTCATGCGCATCATGGGCGTCGTAGAGGATCAGCGGCTGCCCGGCAAGCATCTCGACGGTGAAGAGCGGACGCTCAGCCAGCGGGTGTTCGTCCGACAATGCCACCAGAATGTCCCAGTCCCCTATCCTCTGCACTCTGATTCCGGCGGTCAGGGTTTTGCTGTGATCCGGCGTGTAGCCGATATCCTGCCGCCCGGCGAGAATGGCTTCCACCTGCTGCTGCGCCGGGACCTCCTGCAAAATCATCTCCACATCCGGATAGCGTTGGCGAAAATGACGCAAATCACGCATCAGTTTCCCGCTAAATACGGCATTCCCGGCAAACCCGATTCGCACCGTGCCGGTCTCTCCGCGCAGGGATCGCGCAACGGCGTGTCGGGCAAACTCGGCCTGCTCCAGCGTGCGTCGCGCCTCGGTCTGGAACAGTTTTCCCGCTTCAGTCAGCTCGACGCTTCGGCTGGTCCGAACCAACAACGCGCCGCCGAGTTCCTCCTCCAGCGCACGGATCTGCATACTCAACGCCGGCTGGACGATGTTCAGGCTCTGAGCGGCGCGGCCAAAATGCTTCTCTTCCGCCACGGCCAGAAAATAGCGTAACTGGCGTAAATCCATGTCGCACCTCCAGCAATCATTAAATCTGATTAATCTGTCATTTTATAGTATTGGATGTTATCGAACGCAGGGTGAATACTCCATGCATCTTTCATTAGCGGAGCACGAAAAATGGAAAACAGAACTGAAGATCGCCTGCAGATTACCGACCTGATCAACGGCTGGATCCACCGGGATTTGAACGAATGGGAACAGCTGCGTTCACTCTTTCACCCTGACGCACTATCGAAGTCACCTGGTTTGAAGGGCTTTTCGGTGATTTTGTGACGGGTTCAGAGCGTATGGGGGCATCGGATATCCGCACCAAACATCTGATGGGCAGCCCGATTATTACTTTTAAGGGTGACAAAGCGATCGTGGAAACGAACGCCATTATTATCGCCGAAAACGTCAAACTGAACGTGGGCTGCAACGGACATAACCGTTTCTACGACCTGATGGAGAAACGTGACGGCGTCTGGAAATTGTTCCATCGTCAGAGCATTTACGACATGGGCACCTTTACGTTCCCGATGGGAATGGTGGAGATAGACGCGGCGACTGCCGAGAAATACCCGCGAGAATACGCCGCTCTCGCCTACGTGCTGGAGAAGAGTGGGTTCCCGGTTAAACGTGTTTTTGCCACGCGCGGCAGTGAATTAGAGCGAAAAATGAAAGCTGACGGCCAGACCTGGTTAAACGCCTGAACATAACCATCGCCAATCATCTACACTTGCTGAAACCCGCAAACTGGAGATGCGATGATGGCCGACTGGAACCCTTCTTTATATCTGCAATACGGCGCGGAACGCACCCGTCCCGCCGCCGAACTGCTGGCAAGAGTGGCGCTGAACGAGGTGACGGATGTGCTGGATTTGGGCTGTGGCCCGGCAAACAGCACCGCACTTTTGCATCAGCGCTGGCCATCGGCACACATTGTTGGCGTGGATGATTCACCGGCCATGCTGGAACAGGCGCGGGTTGCGTTACCCGAATGCCAGTTTATTGAAGCCAATATTCAAACCTATCGCCCGGCGCATTCGGTTGATCTTGTCTATGCCAACGCGTCGCTGCAGTGGATTTCCGATCACTACGAGCTACTCCCGCACCTGGTTTCTCTGCTCAAAATGAACGGCGTGCTGGCGATTCAGATGCCTGATAATCGCGATGAGCCATCGCACGTTTTGATGCGTGAAGTGGCTTATGAGCAAGGTTTCCCGGACCGCAGCCGCGATCCGCTGCCCGGCGTTCATGCCTATTTTGATATTTTGACGGACGCGGGTTGCGACGTGGATATCTGGCGCACCACCTACTATCACAAGATGAGTTCGCATCAGGCGATCGTTGACTGGGTGAGTGCCACCGGATTGCGCCCCTGGTTGCAGGAGCTGAGCGAACATGAGCAGCGGAACTATCTGGATCGCTATCTTGAACTTCTGGAGCAGCAGTATCCGCTGCAGGAAAACGGGCAGATTTTGCTGGCTTTCCCGCGCCTGTTTATCGTTGCGCGTCGTGAACCTTAAAAGAACTTAAAGCGACAGGCGATAACGTACAAAATCGTCCGCTTCACTAAACTTGTCATACAGTTTTCGCGCAGGGTTGTTTTGACGCGTCACCCAGTACAGCGTTGTCCACCCTTCGCGCTTTCCTTCCGCCTGGAGGGCCTCTATCAGCGCCTTTCCGGCACCGCTCCCACGCACATTTGCATCGACAAACAGATCTTCCAGATAGCATACGGGCGCGGTTGAAAATGTCCCTTCATGCAGCACACACAGGGCGAAACCCACGACTTTTCCGTCCATTTCCGCGACCCGACAGAGCAGTGCAGAATGCGGGCTCAGCGCCCTTTCCCATGTCGACGCGGTCACGGACTCATCGAGTTTGCATTCGTAAAACGCCGTGTAGCCATCCCACAGCGGCCGCCAGTCGGCATAATCCTCTGCACGCAACGCCCTTACGGTTATCGTCATAGGGTCTCCTCGCCGGTTAAATCGATCGTCATGTGAATACAACGCAGCTGCGCATCGGCCATTCTTGAATAATGAAATCCCTCGCTAACCGTTACAAAGCCTTGTTTCTGATAGAAAGTCTGCGCGTTGGGCGTTGAGGAGAGCGTTAATTGCGAAATACCGCGTGCGCGTGCCTCTGCTTTAATCGCCGCGATGATCCGCCCCGCCAGCCCTTTTCCGGCTGCTTCGGGGACGGTAAAGATCGCTTCCACGCTGCTGGCGGCCAGATCGAGATAGCCGCTTGCCACGATTTCTCCCTTCTCATCGTCGACCACGTAAAAGGGATTATCGATTATCACCTGACGGTAACTTTCCGGCATTGCCTCCGGCGTCCAGCGGGCGATCACGTCACTATCATAGCTACTCTGGCAGCCTGCACGGATAGCCAGATTGCGAACGAGCCAGAGTCTTTCTGCCTCTTCCGGTGCGGCCAGTCTTAACGTCATATTTTCCTCGGCTATTCAGTCACAGCAGAATGTGGTAATCATGAAAATAGCAGAAGGCAAACAAAAACATAACGACAAATAATGGAGATCCGAATCGTGAAAACGCCCACGTTAACCACTGAACGTCTGTTACTCAAACCGCTGGAAGCGGAAGATGCGCTGCAAATCCAGACATTATATCCGCACTGGGAGATTGTTCGTTATATGGTGGCGAGCGTACCCTGGCCCTATCCGTCCGATGGCGCAGAGACATACGTGAACAACGTCGCCCTGCCGGATGTGGAAAATGGGGTGGCGTGGTTCTGGACGATTCGTTGCAAAGACAACCCCGATCAGCTGATTGGCCTGATCTGCCTGTACGACGTCGAGGATAATAATCGGGGATTCTGGCTGGCGCCCGAATGGCAGGGTCAGGGCTATATGCGCGAAGCGAGCATTGCCGCGACGGACTTCTGGTTTAATACGCTGAACAAACCGCTTCTGCGTGCGCCAAAAGCCGCCGTCAACCAGCGCTCACAGCGGATCTCTACCAGCAGTGGAATGCGCCTGGTGAGAACGGAAAAGAAAGCCTATGTCAGCGGCGAGCTGGATTCGGAGTTATGGGAAATCACCCGCGAGGAGTGGAACGCCTTGCAGCGTTCCTGAATGTTCATTACGTGAGCTGGTAATGCTTGTCCGGTAAGACGCGGGCGGGGATTTCCGGCTCATCGTTCATTTGCAGCAGATCGATCTCCATCGCATTGCAGATGGCATCCAGCGGCAGGTCGTTATTTTCCACGCCGAAAGGCTCTTCCAGCTCTTCAGCCAGCGCATCGAGGGAAATAAAGGTGTAAGAGATCAGCACCGAGACAAACGGCGTCATGTAGTGCAGATCGACCACCAGGGCGAACGGCAGCATAATGCAGAACAGATAGACCGTGCGGTGCAGAATCAGGGTGTAGGCAAACGGCACCGGCGTATTGGCAATCCGCTCGCATCCGGCTAACACCACGGACATGTCGTTCAGACGATTGTTGAGGCTGTGGAACAGAATATCTGACAGCTGCCCTTCCCGACGGCGCACCGCCAGCCACTCGCCCATGATCAGCAAAATACGGTTCGACGGCGAGTTTGAATCCATCACCGCGCGTAAATGTGACGCAGAAAGATAGCGTGAAAGCTGCTCCGCCTGCGGCTGGCGTCTGAGCGTCATGCGCAGGCAATGGGCGAAGGCGATCTGCAGACGCACGAACTCGCTGAGATGCGGATCGTCCGGGAGCGTGTTTTTCACCTCGCGAAATAGCGAGCGTGACGCTATCATCAGTTGCCCCCAAAGCTGGCGAGCCTCAACGTAGCGCGAATAACAGGCGTTATTGCGAAACCCGAGGAAGATAGCAATCGCCACGCCGAGAATGCTGAACGGCGCAACGGTCAGTTTGATCCCAAGGGAAGAGTACCAGGGTAACATCACGATAACAGCGATGGATAACAGGAAGTTAAGGAACAACCGGGTAAAGATTTTAGACAGGACGGAGCCGTGCCAGACAAAAATCAGGCGCAGCCAGTGCTGTTGAGGACGAACAATCATAGTCAGCTTCAGGTCAATAAAGAGCGCGACTATTAAACGTGATCGCCGTCACGGTTGCAAGCTTGTTACAGGATTGCTGCCCCTTTTTAACTGCGAGACAAAAAGCGCACGGTGCCGAAGTGTGTTATAAAAAAAGGGAATATATAGTATGTTGTAACTAATGATGCTTTAAATAAAACCCGGCCGGAGCCGGGCGAGAGGATTAGCACAGCGGTTTGACGGCCGCGCGCATCCCCTTCAGAAGAATCGCATCCAGATCGAGCGTAACCTGTTCTACCAATCCGCTCACTTTCGTCAGATCCTGCTCCCAGTGATCGCTCACACTGAGAACCGCTTTCACCAGTTCGCTGGTGCTGATCTGCTTATCATGATGCTGCGCCCAAAGTTGCTGATAGCGCTCCAGCCAGTGTAGATCGTCCTGCACCGGATAGTTTTCACCCTCACGCTCTGCACGATAAAACGCGATCAACGCGGCCAGCGCAAAGGTGAGACGCGCAGGTAATTTCCCGGTCGCCTTCTGCCCTGCCAGCAGCTGCGGCAGGATACGGGTGCGGTATTTTGTCATCCCGTTCAGGGCAATCGACAGCAGCTGGTGTTTGATGTACGGGTTACGGAAACGCCCTGTCACCGCGCTGGCGAAGGATTCCAGCTCATCTTTTGGTAAATCCAGCACCGGGATGATCTCCTGGTAGATGGCCTTTTCCACAAATGCGCAGATTTCTGCGTCGTTCATCGCGTCGCCGACCGTATCCAGCCCCGCCTGGAAGGCCACCGGAACCAGTGCCGTGTGCGCGCCGTTAAGGATTGCGACTTTGCGCTCTTTATACGGTTTGATGTCGTCCACAATCAGGACGTTAAGCGGGAATTTATCGAGGCGCAGTTCGGCGGCCAGAGATTTAGGCCCCTGAATCACAAACAGATAGAAGTGTTCCGCGGTATCGAGGAAACCATCGTGGTAGCCCAGTTCCGTTTCGAGGGCGGCCACTTCGTCACGCGGGTAGCCGGTGACAATGCGGTCCACGAGGGTGGAGCAGAAACTGTTGGCATCAACCAGCCACTGGGTGAATGCCGCTGGCAGCGCCCACTCCTGGGCATATTTCAGCACCAGTTCACGCAGCGCATCGCCGTTATAATCAATCAGTTCGCACGGAATAATCACCCAGCCTTTGTCGGCCGCGCCGTTGAAATGGCTGAAACGCTCGAACAGTAAACGGGTGAGTTTTGCCGGATAACTCACGGCAGGCGCATCGTCGAATTTGTCATCGGCGTGATAGCTGATGCCCGCTTCGGTAGTGTTGGAGAACACAAAGCGCATATCCGGATTGTGTGCGAGTTTAAGGAATTCGTCGTACTGGCTGTAAACACTGATTTCACGATTCACGGAGCGGATCAGACGCGCGTCGCTCACAGCCTCGCCCTTCTCATTCAGGCCGCGAATGATCGTGGTGTACAGACCATCCTGAGTGCTCAGTGAGGGCGGGAAATCGCTCTGGATAGGACGAACAATTACCACCCCGGAATTCAGATCGGTGTGCTCATTCAGCAGGTCGATCTGCCAGTCGATGAACGCACGTAAAAAGTTACCTTCACCAAACTGGATGATACGTTCAGGATAGAGAGCACCGGGAAAATCACGACGATTGAGTGTGTTCACAAGGGGTTCCTTTTTAAATTAGTCATACAGCTCGATAAGATTGGTCCAATAACTTATCAAACTTTTCGACCATGAAACCCTGTTTTGATCAATTCATAAAGCAATTGTGAAAAATATTATAAAAACTTATAGAACACCGATGTCGCCGTCATTTCGCCGTCCGGCATCAGGGCGTAGCGCGGGATCTCACCGACCTTTTGCCAGCCCGCACGCTGATAGAACGTCTCAGCACCGCTGCCCGAAGCCGTATCCAGTACCAACACGGTTTTACCCTCTTCCACAGCCACCGCTTCCAGGGCTTCCATTAAGCGCATCGCCACACCGCGACGGCGGGCTTTTTCGTGGACCAGCAGCTTGGCTACATCCGCGCGGTGCGGCTGGTTCTCCGGTTGATCGGTGATGAGCTGCACGGTACCCAAAAATTCGCCACCTTCGTCTCGACAGGCCAGCACGGTGCGCTCCCGGCGGGCCACGCTTTCCGCCACGCCAAGCCAGAACTGACGCGCTTTTTCAGCCGAAAAAGGTAGCATAAAGCTCACCGACGCCCCGCCGTTAACGCAGTTTTCGAGGATGTCAGCCAGTGAGTCGAGATGCGAGAGAATATCGTCACGTGAAAGGGTGTGAATGTGCAGAGAGGCGGTCATGGGATTTCCTTGTGAAGAGACCGCCTCAGATTGCCTTTAACAATTATTTAACGCAAGCACGCCATTCATAGGCTTTTATTATGTCCGCTGTCTGCACTGTATCGCTGTTTCATGGCGAGGATTTTGTCGTGAGCGGTCTGTAGCCAGCGCTGCAAATCATCCTGCTGATGGTCGAATTCACAGATTCCCCAGGAGAATGTCAGGCTCCAGGGATGCAGCCCCCGCTGGTTGTATTCCGCGACCTGCTCATTGAGATACTGCATCGCAATCCAGGCCCCCTGCTCATCCGTATCGGCAAACAGAACCGCGAATTCATCGCTACCGTAACGCACCAGCAGATCCGCCTCACGGAACGAGGTGCGCATCAGCTCGGTCATGGCTTTCAGCGCCGCATCGCCTTCTGCCTGCCCGTAGCGTTCGTTGATTTGTCTGAAGCGGTCCAGATCCATCCAGGCGAGCGTCAATGGCTCTGCACGACGCCGGGCGCCGGATAAGGCAAACGCCGCTAACTGATTAAATCCACGCCGGTTAAACAGCCCCGTCAGCTCATCCGTCGTCGCCGCACAGGCGGCAGCGAACTCGTCTTCCGCCAGCGCTGCCAGGTCGCTCAGGGCGTTAAGATCGGCCGCAACAAAATCGCGGGGGACATAGTCCATCAAACACAGCGTGCCGACGATAGCGCCGTCGGGCAGACGCAGCGGATACCCGGCGTAAAAACGTACGCCAGGCTGGCCTTTTACCAGCGGATTATCGGCAAAACGGGGATCATGTCGCGGGTCAGACACCACCAGCGGTGCGTTGTTAAACAGCGTATGCCCACAGAAAGAGAGATTGCGCGGCAGAACGGCGGCCATGGCATTGTCTAAAGAGAGCGCCACCAGCGAACGTTCGTCGATCAGGTTCACCCTCGCCACCGGCACGGCAAACAGGCGTTTTGCCAGCCGGGTGATGCGATCGTAGGGTTGATGGTTGTTCGACTCCAAAAGCCTGGAATCACGCAGGGACAGCAGACGGTCTGATTCATTGGCAGGGATCGCGGGCGCTTTCATGATGTCTCCTGACACGCAGCTTTTTAATAGCTTAGCCTAAAGAAACGACTTGTCAGTGCGCAAAAATTCGATTTTTACCGCCGCGCTTAGCCTGGTAAAGCGCAGTGTCCGCCGCCTGCAGCCAGTCCGTTACGTTTGACATCTCGCGGGTCGCCCCCGCTATGCCAATACTGAGGGTGCAATTGACGGTTTCGTGCGCCACATCTTGCATAATGGCGGCGGCCTCCATGATCCGCGACGCCACCACGTGCGCCTCATCGATGCTGGTATCCGGAAGCAGGATCACAAACTCATCGCCGCCCAGCCGCGCCGGGGTGTCTGTCTGACGTGTGGCAATGTGTAAAATCTCCGAGACCGAGGCGAGCAACGCATCCCCGACTTTATGCCCGAAACGATCGTTCACTTCTTTAAAATTATCGATATCAATGAACATCAGCGCCGATTCCCGGCAGGCCTGCTGAAGTTTATTCAGCTCGTGTTCGATGCGCTTTTCCAGCAGGCGCCGGTTCGCGATATCCAGCAGCGGATCCATCATCGCGATCCGCTCCAGCTCGCGGGATTTGATCCGCAGACGAATGGCAATACTGTCCGTCAGCACGCTAAGCGCAATGATGTAGATCGCAATCAGGGGCAAGGTGGCAAACATGGTCTGTTGCGAAACGGTGATAATAATCGCCATGCCCTGCAACAGCCAGGCAGCGAGAAACACCGCCAGCATGGCTATCGCCGCGCGCTTCATCAGGGCAAAACCGCCTGCGGAGAGACGATCGGCCAGCAGGATCGTGGCAATCACCACCGAGGGCAGCGGATTCACGGCCATCATCGCGATCCAGAACCCTCCCGCCCCTGCATCAATCACCAGATTTTGATGTTCTGCGGCCAGCGGCGTAGAAGACCGACTGGCGCGCAGCCAGGCGACGGTCGGCCAGACAAACGCGTTTAGCGCCAGCAAAAGCATTAGCCACACTGAACGTTGATGTTCAGTCAGGACAGAAAGAATAGGAATAAAGCAGAGAAAGGTGCCCAGGATACGCATCAGATACATGCGTTTAACAAAACGACTCCCTGGTAAGCGATGGTTTTTACTCAGTTTATCAGTTCCGTTCATTACGCGATTTTTCCGATGTGTTATCACCGGTATCTTATTGAGCTTAAAAATACGTAGCAAGCAATTTATCAGCAAAGTGATAACATCAGGGCCGCATTCTGCCTGGGATGGATACGTTTACATCTGTTCCGTACTTTTTTGCGGTTCGACGACGCGCAGATCGTCTGGATGACGCGCACTGGTACGATTTCGCCCAGCTTTTTTCGAACGATAGAGATACTCGTCGGCTTCGGCTAACAGCTTATTAAAGACCTCCGTGAGTTGCCAGGATTCTGCTTTCGCACTCCCAAGCCCAATACTCACCGTCAAAAACAGCGTGTGCTGACCCCAGCTGAAGGGATGCGAAGCAACAGATTCTCTGATACGTTCTGCCAGCTCAACGCCCTGACGGGCATCAACGGTATTGGCCACGACCGCAAACTCTTCCCCGCCCATGCGCGCCACCAGCCCGTCCTCGCCCACCACCTGCTGAACCTGCCCGGCGAAAGAGGCCAGCACCCGGTCGCCACACTCATGACCATAGTTGTCATTAATGCTTTTGAAGTAGTCGATATCGAGCAGCATCACGGTCAGAAAACGGGGATGACGATGGGACTCCTCGTGTTTCAGCGCTTCATACAAACCTGAGCGCGAATAGACGCGCGTCAGGAAGTCATAATCGGCGCGCAATGACACCTGATGAATCAGAGAGTTAATCGCCGCCACGCTCACGGAGACCATCACCGGGCAAATTGCCATGGTCGCGATGCCCAGACGCGCAGAGAACATCATCGGCGTCGAAAGCGGCGTCGCCACGGCAATATTAATAATCGAGTTTGCCACCAGGATGATCTCCACCCCGCCAGTGACAAAGGTCAGCAGACAGGTCGCGGGAAGCGAATAACGCACCGCACACCAGATCAGCGCCGGGAGCGGAAAGGCCAGGCTGCCCGCCCCGCCGATCACCACCGAGGCCAGGACAGAGACGATCAGCGCCACCACGGGCATAAAGTGTTCTACCCGCACCGGGTTCTTGATCTCAGGGATTTTAACGGTCAACAGGCACGGCAGAATCAGCACGCCAGTCGAGAACTGCTCGCTAAACCAGTCGGCAAACAGCGGCCAGAAAGTTTGACTGTCGATTCCGACGGAACCCATCGCCCCCACCAGTGCGCATAGCAGCGCGGCGATAAGGCAAAAGTTAAACAGGCGTAAGGCATTGATCGGGTCCGGAACCGTGCGGCCCCGACGTCTGTCCCGCGTCACCAGCAGCGCCACGGTCACGATAAACACCATATTGGAGAAGTTGATCACCACCGAGGCCATCCCCCAGTTGGTGGTCACCGCGTCGTACATCAGCATCGCGACATAGGACACCGCGTAATAGTGCAGGCGGTTAAGATACGCGTAACGGGCAAATACCCCGGCCATTACGCCATTCAGCGGCCAGAACAGTGAGAGCGCTTCCACCAGACGCAGTTCCGCACCAATAAAATAGAACAGCGTGGTCAGAATAAAAATACCGACCGCATTGCGAAGCGGATTATCGGGCAGAAAAGGCTTAAAGGATGTCAAAGAAGAAGGCATCAAATATCAATCCATATAATTGCTTAGCGCAATTATTTCGCGGTCATCAGCAGAATAATAAAAGATTAGCACGTATCTATAACATACATAGCCGGCATGCATAACCCATCAAGGTTGGGCGTTCATTTGCAGCACCAGCCAGTGGTGGATGACCGTCACAATGTAACGCTGCTGATCGGCATTTAACGCCTCGCCCTGGGGAATATGGTGCCATTTAGCGAGACAACCGCGACAGCAGGTTGCCGTAGCATGCTGGGCGATAAAGACCGGATGCCCGCGCATTGGGGTCTGCTTGCCGTCGTTGACGGGCATGGCCGCCGCCAGACGACGGGCAACGAAATCCGCGGCGTGTTGATCGATAGTTTCCGCCCCTTTATCCCAGCAGTACTGCCGCTCTTTCGCGCCCAGTTTGAAGCGAGAACGAAAGGTTGATCGCCCCAGCCGGGCAAACAGATCGTCAAGGGTGTTCATCAGTAGACGGACCGCCCCAGCCGCTGGGTGAGTTGCTCCAGCACCGCCACGCCTGCCAGCGAGTTCCCGGCGTCATCCAGTTCCGGGCTCCAGACCGCAATCGCCATTTCGTGAGGGACAATGGCCACCACCCCGCCGCCAACGCCTGATTTAGCGGGCAGCCCGACGCGCCAGGCAAATTCCCCGGCGTTCTGATACATCCCGCTTGTCGCCATCAGTGCATTGACCTGACGCGCCTGCATCGGCGTGACAACTGCCTGATTATGCAGCGAGGAGAAGCCCTGGTCGGCCAGAAACAGGAAAGTACGCGCGAGTTCCACGCAGCTCATTTTCAGCGCGCAGTAGTGGAAATAGTTTTGCAGCACGGTAGCCACATCGTTGTGGAAATTACCGAAAGACTTCATCAGCCAGGCGATGGCGGCGTTTCGCGCCGAATGTTCAAACTCAGAGCGAGCAACGTTAGCATCGTAACTCAGATCCGAAACGCCGCTCAGCTGGCGCACAATCTCCAACATTCGCTGACGCGGCGCGCTAAGACGGCTCTGCAGCATGTCGCAGACCACCAGCGCACCGGCGTTGATAAAAGGATTGCGCGGTTTGCCCTGTTCGATTTCCAGCTGGAGCAGCGAGTTAAACGGCTGACCGGAAGGATCTTTCCCCACCCGCTGCCAGATCTCGTCTTCGTCATACTGACGCATCGCCGCAACCAGACTTAACACTTTGGAGATCGACTGAATCGAAAAGCGCTCGGCGGCATCGCCGGCCTGATAAAGCTCACCTTTCACGGTGCAAATGGCGATACCCAGCTTATTGCCACTGACGCACGCCAGCGCCGGAATGTAATCGGCAACCTTTCCCTGCCCGATTAATGGACGAACCTGCGCCAGAATCTCTTCCAGCATCTGATTATCGATGACCGCAGCCACATGTTGCTCCTTGCCTGGAGGCCAAAAACGGGCTGCGAGTATAACAGAGGCGAATGTGTCGCGTCAGGCGGGAAGACGAAAACGCGAAACCGCCTGCATCAGCAAATACGACTCATCGTGTAAGCGACGCGACGCCTGGGAGGCGGTGGTCACCAGTACATCCGTCTGTTGCGACACCTGATTCAGCGCCTGCAGCTGGCGCGTCATCTGATGAATACTCTCCCCCTGACTCATCGTGGCAGCAGAAATATCGTCAAGCAGACCGCTCAGATTTGCCACCAGCCCGGTCACCTGCTGCAGGTTGTTCTCAAGCTTCACCACCGCTTTCGATCCGTCTTCAATTCCCTGTAACGAGTGATTAATCAGCTCCTGAATGGTTTGCGTCGAGTGACTGCTTTTTCTCGCCAGCAATCCCACCTCACGCGCGACAACCGCAAACCCTCGCCCCTGATTGCCCGCATGGGCGGCTTCAATAGCGGCGTTCAGCGCCAGAATGTTTGTCTGAAACGCCACGCTGTCGATCATCGAGACGATCCCGCGCATCTCTGACGATCGTTCTACGATCGCCTGCATGGAGGCATTAACGGTCGACATCATGATATCGCCCCCCGCCGCCGTCTTACGTGCCTCATCCGCACGCGAGCTGGCGAGCTTCGCGTACCCGGTATTGCCCTCCACGTGGGTTTCCAGCGTGGCGATGTGCGCCGTCACGTCGCTCAGTTCCTGGGCCTGCCGCGCGGATTGCTGATACAGCTTCTGATTGCCTTCCGCCAGTTCGCCGATGTTTTCTACCATTGCGGTTGTGGCTTCACTCACCTGCGTCACCAGCTGCTGTAATCCGCGCTGCATGGTGCTAATACTGGCGCTCAACTGCCCGATTTCGCGGTTAAAACTGTTTACAGCTGGTGCGGCACCTGAGAGATCTCCGGCAGCGAGCTGGTTAATATGAGCGATAAGCCTGCGCAGCGGGGCAATCACCCAGCGCGACATCCCAAACCACACCGCCACCGCAATCAGCAGCAGGACCACTGGCGCCAGCAGGAACAGCGAGTGCAAATCGGCGAGGCGATCCATCAGCGACTGGCGCCCTTCTCCTGCTCGTTGCTCGCTCAGCTGCTGATAGCGCGCGTAGTTATCATTAAAGTCGGTCTGAAACGCCTGGGCGGGGACGGCAAAAAAGGCGTCAATGGAGTGGGTCTTTACCAGCCCTTCCGCCTGCTCATTGATGGCGCCGTAGAATAACTGATAGCTATTAATCAGCGCCTCGTCTTTGGGCGGATTCAGCGCCAGCCAGCCCTTCCAGGCCTCCTGGGAAGCATTAAGCGCCTTTTGCGCTTCATCCATCAGGCTGTTCCAGCTCCCTTCAGAGCCGGTCTCTTTATCCTGCATAAAATAGACGCCCGAGCGATTGAGCAGATCGCTTGCCGCCAGCAGGGAGACACGCGCCAGATCCAGTTTGCTTTGCTGCTGTTGCGCCAGCTGATTTTGTTGTTCATTGCGCTGGGCATCACGAAGCGAGGCGGTCAGGAGAATTGACGATGAGAGCTGCAGGGCGGAGAAAAGCCCGATAATACAAAAGATGCCCGCCAGCAGACCAAACTGACGCTTCGCAATACGGCTAAAAATTTGCGTTAGGTTCATAATATTCTTCTGTAACAGTACGTTAGACGCGTGGGAGTCTACGAAACGCAAATGACAGAACCATGACACAAAAATGACAAAGGCCTTCGCGGTGAAGGCCTTTTAAGCAAGTTTAACAAGACCTACACGCGGTCTTTCCATACGGTCTGGATATTGCAGAACTCATGCAATCCGAAGTGAGATAACTCACGACCAAAGCCGCTCTTCTTCACGCCGCCAAAGGCCACGCGCGCATCGCTGGCGCTGAAGCCATTAATGAACACCCCGCCACACTCCAGCTGGCGAGCAAACGCCTCGGCACGTTGCGCATCGGCGGTAAACACGGTCGCCGACAGACCAAAATCACTGTCGTTTGCAAGCATCAGGGCATGTTCCGCGTCTTTCGCCACGGTGATCGCGGCGACCGGCCCGAACAGCTCCTGACGAAACGCGGTCATCTCTGGGGTGACGTTGCCTAATACGGTCGCCGGATAGTAATTCCCCGCACCGGCCACTTTCTCTCCGCCGAGTAGAAGCGTTGCGCCCTCGTTAAGCGTCGCCTGCACCTGCTGATGCAGTTCATCACGCAGATCGAACCGCGCCATCGGCCCCAGATAGTTCTCTTCGTTATCGGGCGCGCCCATTTTCAGTGCCGCAGCGGCCGCAACAAAGCGTTCGGTAAACTGCTCAGCGATACCCTCTTCGACAATAAAGCGTTTAGCGGCCGCGCACACCTGTCCGGTATTCTGATAGCGCCCGGCGACGGCCGCTTTCACGGCCAGATCCAGATCCGCATCGTTCAGCACAATAAAGGGATCGGACCCACCCAGCTCCAGCACGCATTTTTTGAGAGCCGCAGCCGCCTGGGCGCCAATCGCCGCCCCGGCACGTACGCTCCCGGTGACGGTAATCGCAGCGATGCGACGATCGTTAATCGCCTGGCTGACGCCGTCGTTCGTGGCGTTGACCCAGCCAAACACCCCTGGCGCAAAACCGGCATCCGCGAACATCTCGCCGATAAGCGTCGCCGACCCCAGAACGTTCGGCGCGTGTTTAAGCAGATAGCTGTTACCGGCGAGCAGAATCGGTACCGCCCCGCGCAGCACCTGCCACAGCGGGAAGTTCCACGGCATCACTGCCAGCACCGGTCCCAGCGGGCGATACTCGATCACCGCTTTTTGATTTTCAACCTGCGTCGGTTCCGCAGCCAGCATCGCCGGGCCGTGCTCGGCGTACCAGTCGCACAGACCGGCAGATTTCGTCACTTCGGCGCGTGCCTGCAAAATAGGTTTACCCATCTCACGGGACATCATTTGCGCCATCTCTTCTGCGCGCGCCCGCAGTGCGGTAGCAAGATCGCGCAGTTTCTGCGCCCGGTGAGTAACGCTTTCATTGCGCCACTGACAGAAACCGCGATCCGCCCGCGCGATTGCCTGATCTACCTCGGCGGCGGTGGCCCACGGATAGGTCGCGAGGGTTTCGCCGTTAGCCGGATTAACTGACAGCGCATGGGTAGCCGGTGAATGAGTCATAGTCTTCTCCACGTAATAAGGGTTGATTGATTGTGGCTCACTCTGCTATTTCTTAAAAATGAATAATACTGACTCACTTATTCACGAAAAGAGAATGCTATGGATTTAACTCAGCTCGAAATGTTTAACGCCGTCGCCCAGACCGGGAGCATCACCCAGGCGGCGCAAAAGGTGCATCGTGTGCCGTCCAACCTGACCACCCGAATCCGACAGCTGGAGGCGGATCTTGGCGTTGAGCTGTTTATCCGTGAAAACCAGCGTTTGCGCCTCTCACCCGCCGGGCATAACTTTCTGCGCTACAGCAAGCAGATCCTCGCCCTGGTCGATGAGGCGCGGATGGTGGTCGCCGGGGATGAGCCGCAGGGGCTGTTCGCTCTGGGGGCGCTGGAGAGCACCGCCGCGGTGCGCATTCCTGAATCCCTGGCGCAGTTTAACCAGCGCTATCCGCGCATCCAGTTCGCCCTGTCCACCGGACCTTCCGGCACGATGATTGATGGCGTGCTGGAGGGCACGTTGAGCGCAGCGTTTGTCGACGGGCCGCTCTCGCATCCGGAGCTGGACGGGATGTCGGTCTATCAGGAAGAGATGATGCTGGTCGCCGCCGCCGGGCATGAAAAGGTGTCGCGCGCCACGCAGGTAAGCGGTCGGGACGTGTATGCGTTTCGCGCTAATTGCTCCTATAGACGGCATCTGGAGAGCTGGTTTCACGCAGACCGCGCCACGCCGGGGCGGATCCATGAGATGGAGTCGTACCACGGTATGCTGGCCTGTGTGATTGCGGGCGCAGGTATTGCGCTGATGCCCCGCTCGATGCTGGAGAGCATGCCGGGGCATCTTCAGGTGGAGGCGTGGCCGCTGGCAGAAAACTGGCGCTGGCTCACGACCTGGCTGGTGTGGCGACGCGGCGCAATGACGCGTCAGCTTGAAGCGTTTATAGCACTGCTAAACGAACGTCAGCCACCAGCACCTTCTCCATAAACAGGCTCAGCGGATCTTCGTCGTAGGGCGGAAACGCCGGGCGCGCCTGATAACCGCAGCGCTCATACAGCTGGATAGCCGCGTGCTGCTTGATACCGGTTTCGAGGCGCAACGTGTGGCAGTGGCGGCTCAGGGCTTCGTCTTCCAGTGCCGCCAGCAGTTTTTCCCCAAGCCTTTGTCCGCGATGGGTGGGATCGATATACACCCGTTTCATCTCCCCGCTGCCGTCGCCGTTGAGCACGATCGCCCCGCAGCCCACGGCATTCAGCTGGTTATCACGGATCACCATCATTAAAAGCGACCCCGCCGCCAGCTGGGTGAGATCGACCAGATGGTTGCTTTCCGCCGGGTAAAGCTCAGTTTGATAGCTGTCCAGGGCGGCGATCAGCGCCACAATATCCGGATGAGAGGCAGATTCAGAGGTAATGGAATACATGGCAGGCTCCTTTTGTTGTTTGTTATCAACATAGCTGCCACCTCGGTTCAGGTGTTCATACTTTTAACTTATCTCTGCACCTCGTTTGAGGATTGCCTGATAAAGGGTGCCAAAAATGCGGGACACTGTAATTATATACAGTCATTATATTTAAACCGCGATAACCTCTCCCCCTACTGGCAGCATGCCCGCAGGCTGCGGGCATGTAGACGGATAGGCGAACCCTATTGGCGCAGGAAGATTTTTCCTTTGAGATACAGCGTGGCTTGCCCGCCAATCAGCACCCGGTCGCCCTGTAGCTCACAGCGCAGATCCCCGCCTCTGGCCGACACCTGGCGCGCCTGCATCTGCGTTTTGCCGAGCTTTTCGCTCCAGTAGGGAATCAGCATACTGTGGGTGGAGCCTGTCACCGGATCTTCTGGCACGCCTTCGCCTGGGCAGAAGAAGCGGCTGACGAAATCCGCTTCGTCACCGGGGGCCGTAATACAGACCATTTTGTCGAGCGGGATCATGGATGAGATATCCGGGCTGATGGACTCAACCTGCTGCTGGTTTTCCAGCACCACCATATAGTCTCGCGCCACGCGAACCTCTTTCGCGCTGGTGATCCCAAGGGAGTAAAACAGCAGCGCCGGAGGATTATCGACGGACTCACTCGCCCACGCCGGGAAGTTGAGCGTCAGCCAGTCGCCGTTGCGCTTCACGGTCAGTTTGCCGACAAAACGGGTAGTGAAGGTAATTTCCGTATGCGGATAGTCGAGATATTCGAAGATCACATGCGACGCCGCCAGCGTGGCATGCCCGCACAGGTCAATCTCATCAAGTGTCGTAAACCAGCGCAGCTCAAAACCTTCGTCCGTACGTACGAAGAACGCCGTCTCCGACTGATTATGTTGCTTCGCCATGCTGAGCAACGTCTCGTCCGGAAGCCACTCCTCCAGCGGACACACTGCGGCGGCGTTGCCACCAAAGGCTTTATCGCTGAAGGCATCCACCAGATAAAAATCAATTTCTTGCATCGTCGTACCGCCTGTTTTTATTGTGCTGTTCTTTATATTCAAGGAAAACAACGTCCTTCGCTACAGGACGAATAAGCAAAATATTGAGATCTGCATCACATAATGATTGTCTTTTAGCCAGTTAAGGCTTTAAGATCGCCCTCTCATCTTTTCAGCAACGAACCCCAAATCTTATGCCTTCGAACACAGTTTCACGCAAGGTCGCGTGGCTACGTGTGGTCACGCTTGCCATTGCCGCGTTTATATTCAATACCACGGAATTTGTTCCCGTGGGTCTGCTTTCCGATATCGCTCAAAGTTTCCAGATGGAAACTGCGCAGGTCGGGATCATGCTGACCATCTACGCGTGGGTGGTAGCGCTGATGTCCCTGCCGTTTATGCTGCTGACCAGCCAGATGGAGCGACGCAAGCTGTTGATTGGCCTGTTTGTGCTGTTTATCGCCAGCCATGTGCTGTCGTTCCTCGCCTGGAACTTTACCGTGCTGGTGATAAGCCGCATCGGTATTGCGTTCGCTCACGCCATTTTCTGGTCGATTACCGCCTCGCTGGCCATTCGACTGGCACCTGCAGGTAAACGCGCGCAGGCGCTGAGCCTGCTGGCGACCGGCACCGCGCTGGCGATGGTGCTCGGCCTGCCTATCGGGCGCATCGTCGGGCAGTATTTCGGCTGGAGAACCACCTTCTTTGCCATCGGTATGGGCGCATTAATCACCCTGCTGTGCCTGATCAAACTCCTGCCGAAATTACCGAGTGAACACTCTGGCTCGCTTAAAAGCCTGCCGGTGCTGTTCCGCCGCCCGGCGCTGATGAGTATTTATCTGCTGACGGTCATTGTCGTTACCGCCCACTACACGGCCTACAGCTATATTGAACCTTTTGTGCAGGTTGTCGCGGGCTTTAGCGCTAATTTTGCAACGGTCTTGCTGCTGCTTCTCGGTGGGGCTGGCATTATCGGCAGTATCCTGTTTGGTAAACTGGGCAATCAGCACGCGTCGCTACTGGTGAGCGGCGCTATCGGTGCCCTGATGCTGTGTCTGGTGTTGCTGATGCCGGCGGCAGGCAGCGAAACAAATCTGGCGATACTGAGTATTTGCTGGGGCGTGGCGATGATGATTATCGGCCTCGGTATGCAGGTTAAAGTCCTGGCGCTGGCACCGGATGCCACCGATGTAGCGATGTCGCTCTTCTCCGGGATCTTCAATTTAGGCATCGGCGCGGGTGCGCTGGTGGGAAATCAGATCAGCCTGCATTTTTCTATGTCAGCGATTGGCTATCTGGGGGCGATTCCGGCGCTGGCAGCGTTGATCTGGTCGATTCTGATCTTCCGCAAATGGCCGGTGGCGCTAGAAGAGCAGACACATCATGGGTGATGTCTGCCGAAAAAAGTAGCAATTGCCCGGGCCTACAGATTGTGTAGGCCCGGCTGTTTTAGTGGTAGGTCTTAATAATTTCCAGTACGCCGTTAATAATAAACTGCACACCCATACAGACCAGCAGGAAGCCCATCAGACGGGAAATCGCCTCGATACCGCCTTTACCCACCCAACGCATGATCGCGCCGGAACTGCGCAAACATCCCCACAAAATGACGCCGATAATGGCAAAGATCAGCGGTGGCGCCACCATGACGACCCACGCGGAGAAGGTTGTGCCATCACGTACCGTTGACGCGGAGCTGATGATCATCGCTATCGTCCCTGGCCCTGCCGTGCTTGGCATGGCGAGCGGTACAAATGCGATATTAGCGGAAGGCTCAGACTCCATCTCTTCCGATTTGCTTTTCGCTTCCGGCGATTCATGGGCTTTGTGCGCCGGGAACAGCATGCGGAAACCGATAAAGGCGACGATTAAGCCCCCTGCAATTCGTAACCCGGGAATCGAAATTCCGAAGGTATTCATCACCACCTGTCCGGCGTAATAGGCCACCATCATAATGATGAAAACATACACCGACGCCATCAACGACTGGTGGTTACGTTCGGCACTGTTCATGTTGCCCGCCAGCCCTAAAAACAACGCCACGGTTGTTAACGGGTTCGCCAGCGGCAACAGCACCACCAGCCCAAGTCCTATTGCCTGAATTAATTCCACCATAGTGCGTCGTCGTCCTTATCCATAATCAACACTGACAGTATACGGTGAAATGGCCTGACACAGCCACGCAGACAACGTAAGCAGTGTTTTCCGCTGAATTACGATAACCCTGCGTTATGTTTATGATTTAAAAGGACTCAAAAAAAGTTCATGAAACGTTTTAGCAAATCGTGGCATCGGCGGATACATTCGGTTGACTTATACTTGCCTGAGCAATAATATCTGCCGTGATTAAACTACTTGCCAGGGCAACCATTGTGAAAAGCACCAGTGATCTCTTTAACGAAATTATTCCACTGGGCCGTCTTATTCATATGGTGAACCAGAAAAAAGATCGCCTGCTCAACGACTATCTGTCTCCGATGGACATCACTGCGACCCAGTTCAAAGTGCTGTGCTCCATTCGCTGCGAAGTGTGCATCACCCCGGTTGAGCTGAAAAAGGTGCTCTCTGTCGACCTTGGCGCGCTCACGCGCATGCTCGATCGTCTTGTCTGCAAAGGATGGATTGAAAGGCGACCTAACCCCAATGACAAGCGCGGCGTACTGGTGCAGCTCACCAGCGATGGTGCGGCCATGTGCGAACGCTGTCATGAGTTAGTAGGACAAACACTGCACCAGGAACTAACAAAAAACTTAACGGCGGATGAAGTGGTCACTCTTGAGCATTTGCTGAAGAAAATCCTGCCGTAAACAGAAGAGGTATGACGATGTCCAGACGCAATAATGACGCCATCACTATTCATAGCATTTTGGACTGGATCGAAGATAACCTGGAATCGCCGCTCTCACTTGAGAAGGTGTCTGAGCGTTCAGGTTACTCAAAATGGCACCTGCAACGGATGTTCAAAAAAGAGACCGGTCATTCTTTAGGGCAATACATCCGCAGCCGTAAGCTGACGGAAATTGCGCAGAAACTGAAAGAGAGCAACGAGCCGATTCTGTATCTGGCTGAGCGTTATGGGTTTGAATCGCAACAAACCCTGACCCGCACGTTCAAGAACTATTTCGACGTGCCGCCGCACAAGTACCGAATCACCAGTATGCCCGGCGAATCCCGCTATCTGCATCCGCTAACACATTGTAATTGCTAATCGCCTGTAATAAGACGTAACCGAGGAAATCATGAAACGTATCGCCTCCGCCGCTCTCACCTTACTGGTGCTGGTCTCCGGCCAGACTTTTGCGGAGCAAACCACTCACGCTAATCAGCAGAACAGCCGCACCACGATGGTTCTGCCTACCGCACACGATCAATCACCGTTTGATTTCAATCATATGGGTGCGGGTAGCGACAAATCCGACGAATTAGGCGTGCCGTATTACAATCAGCACGACCTCTGATTCGTTTTTGCCCCGCGTTTGCGGGGCTTTTTTCATCCCCTGATGCGCGTCGCCCGACGCAGCCGCAATCCAAAGACATTGATGTACAACCCGGCCATGATCAGCACCGCGCCGATCAGTTGCAGCATCGTCAGTTTTTCGCCCAGCAGAATTGCCGCACTCGCCAGCCCGACCACCGGCACCAGCAGCGACAACGGCGCCACGCGCCAGGTTTCATAACGCCCGAGCAGCGTACCCCAGATGCCATACCCGACAATCGTCGCGACGAAGGCCAGATACACCAGCGACAAAATGGTGGTGAGGTCGATCTCAATCAGGCTTTTCAGCATCAGCGCCGGGCCGTCAAACATCAGCGACGCCACCATAAACGGAATGACCGGGATCAGCGCGCTCCAGACCACCAGCGACATCACCGCCGGGCGCGCCTCGTGCTGCATAATGAGCTTGTTGAAGATATTTCCGCACGCCCAGCTCAGCCCTGCGGCCAGTGTGAGCATAAAGCCCAGCATCGCCACGTGCTGACCGTTCAGACTCGCTTCGGCGAGCACCAGCACGCCAAATACCGCAAGCGTAATCCCCGCCAGCTGTTTGCCCTGTAAACGCTCACCAAAGACAAACGCGCCAAGAATGATGGTGAAGAAAGCCTGCGCCTGTAACACCAGCGACGCCAGCCCGGCTGGCATCCCAAATTTGATGGCGCAGAACAGAAAGGCAAACTGACCAAAGCTGATGGTCAGGCCGTAGCCGAGCAGCAGACGAAACGGGATCTTTGGACGGGCGACAAAAAACAGCGCCGGGAAGGCCACCAGTAAAAAGCGCAAACCGGCGAGCATCAGCGGAGGCATATTGTGCAGCCCCACTTTAATCACCACAAAATTCAGTCCCCATACCACGACCACCAGCAACGCCAGCAGTCCGTCTTTGCGCGTCATACCCTGCCCCTGATTTATTAAATTTTTGTAAACAGATTCAAGGTAACGAAAAAAGCGAGTGAGGAAAAGATCATTAATTCTGGCAGTCAGACAAAGCGCTTACGGAAAAATTGGGTGGTATACAACTCCCCTTATGGCGTGATAATCATTGAGACATAAAAAAAGCATAAGCATATGTCGGGCAGGAAAATGAAATCATCACTCAGGCGCTCAACCGCAGCGTTGTTGGCATCGTCATTACTGTTAACCATCGGTCGGGGGGCCACGCTGCCCTTTATGACCATCTACCTCACGCGCGTTTACCAGATGAGCGTGGCGAATATCGGCTATGCCCTGACCATTGCCCTGACCATTGGCGTGGTGTTCAGCATGGGGTTTGGCATCCTGGCGGATAAGTTCGATAAAAAGCGCTACATGCTGCTGTCGATTCTGGCGTTTATCGCCGGTTTCGTGGCCATTCCGCTGGTGAATAATGTCACCCTGGTGGTGCTGTTCTTCGCGGTGATTAACTGCGCGTACTCTGTGTTCTCAACCGTACTCAAAGCCTGGTTTGCAGATGTACTGACGCCTGGCGAGAAAGCGCGCGTCTTCTCTCTCAACTACAGTTTTCTGAATATCGGCTGGACGGTCGGGCCGCCGATTGGCACGCTGCTGGTGATGTACAGCCTGCAGTTGCCGTTCTGGCTGGCGGCCTTCTGCGCCGCGCTGCCGCTGGTGTTTATTCAGGTGTATGTGCAAAAGAGCATTGCGGCAGACAGTGACAACGTCACCGTTCCGTGGCAACCCTCGGTGCTGCTTCGCGACCGGGCGCTGTTCTGGTATACGCTCTCTGGTCTGCTGGCCTCTTACGTCGGTGGCTCATTCGCCAGCTGTATCTCCCAGTATGTACTGGCGGCGGATTACACCAGTGAATTCGCAGAAAAAGTGGTCGCCGTGGTGCTGCCTGCCAACGCCGCGATGGTGGTCTCTCTGCAATATTTTATCGGCCGCAGGCTGAAGGCCAGCAACATTCGTCCGCTGATGGCGCTCGGGACACTCTTCTTCCTGCTCGGGCTGGGCGGGTTTATGCTCTCGGGCACCAATTTGATCTACTGGGGAATTGCCTCGGCGGTGTTTACCATCGGCGAGATTATCTATGCACCGGGTGAATATCTGCTGATCGATAACATCGCGCCGCCGGGGATGAAAGCGAGCTACTTCTCGGCGCAGGCGCTGGGCTGGCTGGGCGCGGCGGCGAACCCGATGATTACCGGGCTTATTCTGACCCACCTGCCGCACTGGTCGCTGTTTGTGATTATGATGGTTGCGATTGTGGTGGCCTGGCTGATGATCCTGCGCGGGATGAGCGTGAAGCCCTGGGCTGAGCGAGTGGAAACGGCGTAGCGTGTTGCCGGGCTGCGTTTTGCGTGCCCGGCGTTTAACAGCATGTCTTGCAGGAACCTTAGTGGTGCAACATCTCCTCCACCACCTGCTTTTTAAACATCTCATTCGGATAATAGGTCGGCCAGTTATCCATCTCTTTCAGCAGCGCCTCATGGGAGGTATTGCCCATAAAAAGATGGAAATGCGCCGAGGCACGCGGGCCGATAGTGTGGTCGCTGAACTGCACAAATTTTGGTGCTTTAGAGCTGGCGTCTTTACACTCAAACAGGTAACGCACGCCCTTCTTGCCTGACGCGTAGGTCAGGATCTTGAACCCGCTGTAGTCATAATGACAACTCGCCACCGTTTTGCCGGTGTGAAACTCCATCACGTTATTTTCAATGCCGATGGTGTCTACGTCCGTGGCGTATCCTTTGCGATAGTAGGCTTTCACCTCGCCAAAGGATTTGCTTCCCTCTTTTTCCGCTTTCTTTTTGAAAACCGGATCCAGTGAACCGTCAACCAGGAAAGGATAAACGGACTGCCAGGTACCGTCCCAGTCGGAGAGCGTGCGGTCTTTAACGTCTTTATCCTCGAATACCCCGTTCGCCGCTTGTTGTTCCGCTTCGGTCATCTGGTGACCGTGCGAGTGGGCAAACAGATGGCCGCTGACCAGCAGCGCCCCCAGAGTCATTGCAAATTTTCCAATATGTGCTGCCAAAACGCGATCCTCACTCCATGTTATGAGAATGCGAATGTTATAATATAACATTTCAAAAAACAATAACCCTCAGATCGCCACTAAGCCGCGAACGCCCTCCTGCTCCATGTTTTCTCCACGCCCGCGCTGAATGATGCTTCCGCGCGACATCAGCAGATAGTTATCCGCCAGTTCCGCGGCAAAATCATAGAACTGCTCCACCAGTAAAATCGCCATATCGCCCCGGCTGGCGAGCTGGCGGATCACCACGCCAATCTCTTTAATCACTGATGGCTGAATGCCTTCTGTTGGCTCATCGAGGATCAGCAGCTGCGGACGGCTTGCCAGCGCGCGGCCAATTGCCAGCTGCTGCTGTTGCCCGCCAGAGAGATCGCCCCCGCGACGGTGCTTCATCTCTTTGAGCACCGGAAACAGCTGCCAGATATCCTCCGGGACGCTTTTTGCCTCTCGTGCGGAAAAACGCGACATCCCCAGCAACAGGTTTTCCTCCACCGTCAGACGCGGAAAAATCTCACGCCCCTGCGGCACGTACGCCACACCAGACTGCACGCGATGGTGCGGCCTGGCGTGAGTGATGGTTTTGCCCTGCCAGACAATCTCCCCGCTGCGCGCCGGAATCAGCCCCATCAGGCATTTGAGTAAGGTTGTTTTTCCCACGCCGTTGCGCCCGAGCAAGCAGGTGACCTCCCCGCCGGGCGCATCAAAACTCACGCCGCGTAAAATGTGGCTGCCGCCGTAATATTGATTCAGTTCGTTAACCTGTAGCATGACGGCTCCTTTAGCGTCCCAGATAGACTTCAATCACCTGCTCGTTGGCCTGCATCTCGCGCAGCGAGCCTTCCGCCAGCACTCGCCCCTGATGCAGAACGGTGACGTGATCGGCGATGGTTTCAACAAAGCCCATGTCGTGCTCGACCACCATCAGGGAGTGTTTCCCGGCAAGCGTGCGAAACAGCTCTGCCGAATATTCGGTTTCTGCATCCGTCATCCCGGCGGCAGGCTCATCGAGCAGCAGCAAATGCGGCTCCTGTACCAGCAGCATGCCGATTTCCAGAAACTGCTTTTGCCCGTGAGAAAGCATCCCGGCGCGCCGGTCGCGCTCGGCGCTCAGGCGCAGCAGCGTTAACATCTCGTGGATACGGTCGCTCTGCTCTGACGTCAAACGCGCACGCAGACTGGCCCACACGGATTTATCGCCCTTCATCGCCAGCTCCAGGTTTTCCCACACCGTCAGGGCTTCGAACACGGTCGGTTTCTGGAATTTGCGCCCGATCCCCTGGCGTGCAATCGCCGCCGGATCGAGACCCGTTAAATCTATCGACTGATCGTAAATCGCCCGCCCGCTTTGTGGCCGCGTTTTGCCTGTAATCACGTCCATCAGCGTGGTTTTCCCCGCGCCGTTAGGCCCAATGACGCAACGCAATTCACCCACGCCAATGTTAAGCGACAGATCCGTCAGCGCCTGAAAACCATCGAAATTGACGTTAATCGACTCCAGCTGGAGCACCGGGTCGGTCTGATCGCGAAAGCGGTCGCCGGGCAACTGCCGGGTAAAGAGTCCTTCGGCTGGTTGCATTATTTCTCTCCCTTACGAAAAAGCCCGTAGACGCCGCGCGGTAAAAAGAGCGTGACGGCGATAAAAATTCCGCCGAGAAACAGCTGCCAGTATTCCGGCATCGCCACGGTGAAATAGCTTTTCGCACCGTTGACCAGCGCCGCGCCAATCACCGGGCCGACCAGCGTTCCTCGCCCACCAAGAGCCACCCAAATCGCGGCTTCAATGGAGTTAGTTGGCGACATTTCGCCGGGATTGATAATCCCCACCTGTGGGACGTACAGCGCCCCGGCAAGCCCACACAGCACCGCCGAAAGCGTCCAGACCAGCAGTTTAAAACCACGCGGATCGTAGCCGCAAAACGTCAGGCGGTTTTCCGCATCGCGCACCGCCGTCAGGATGCGGCCAAATTTGCTCTTCGCCAGCGCAAAACCGATGGCAAGCGAGGCCACCAGCAGGACAACGGTAGCCAGAAACAGGGCGATACGCGTGGTGGTTGCCGTCACCGAGAAACCCAGCAGCGTGGTAAACCCGGTAAAACCGTTGTTGCCACCAAAGCCGGTTTCATTGCGAAAGAACAGGAGCATGCCTGCGTAGGTCAGCGCCTGGGTCATGATCGAAAAATAGACCCCTTTGATTTTTGAGCGAAAGGCAAACCAGCCGAAGATCAGCGCCAGCAGGCCAGGGATCATCACCACCAGCAGCATCGCCCAGGCAAAATGCTGAGTGCCCCACCAGAACCACGGCAGTTCGCTCCAGGAGAGAAACGACATAAACGCCGGGAGGCTTTCGCCCGACGCCTGACGCATCAGGTACATCCCCATCGCATACCCGCCGAGAGCAAAGAAAATACCGTGCCCCAGAGACAGCATTCCGGCATAACCCCAGACCAGGTCGAGGGCGACGGCAACGATCGCATAGCAGAGGATCTTCCCGACAAGCGTCAGCATCCAGGTCGAGACCGCCAGCGGATGGCTGGCCGGCAGCAGCGCCAGAAACGGCAGGACCAGCAAAATGGCAAGTATCAGGCTGCCAAAAAGCGGGATAAAGCGTGGCGCTTTTCGCGCCAGGGTTAACGTCAGCGGCTGGCTCATCAGTCTGTCACCCTCCCTTTAAGTGCAAACAACCCCTGAGGACGCTTCTGAATAAACAGAATGATCGCCACCAGAATCAGGATTTTGCCGAGCACGGCACCCATTTGCGGTTCAAGAATTTTGTTGAAGATCCCGAGGCCAAATGCTGCCGCCACGCTGCCTGCCAGCTGGCCGACACCGCCCAGCACCACCACGAGGAACGAATCGATGATGTAACCCTGCCCGAGTTCCGGCCCGACGTTACCGAGCTGCGACAGCGCCACGCCTACCAATCCCGCGATCCCCGATCCCAGACCAAACGCCAGCATATCGACGCGCCCGGTCGGCACGCCGCAGCAGGCGGCCATACTGCGGTTTTGCGTCACCGCCCGCACGTTTAGCCCCAGGCGGGTTTTGTTGAGGATAAGCCAGGTGAAGAACAGGACCAGCAGCACAAATCCCAGCACCACCAGACGGTTCCACGGCAGGATCAGATTGGCAAACACCTGCACGCCCCCCGACAGCCACGCCGGGTTAGCCACTTCCAGGTTCTGCGCGCCGAAGGTCATGCGCACAATCTGGATAATCATCAGGCTGATGCCCCAGGTCGCGAGCAGCGTTTCCAGCGGTCGACCGTAGAGATGGCGAATAATCGTGCGCTCCAGCGCCATACCGATACCGGCAGTCACCAGGAAGGCCACCGGCAGCGCCACCACCGGGTAAAATGCCAGCCACTGGGGCATAAACTGCGCCATCATTTGCTGAACCATCCACGTGCAGTAGGCGCCCAGCATCAACATTTCGCCGTGCGCCATATTGATCACCCCCAGCAAGCCGTAGGTGATCGCAAGTCCCAGCGCCGCCAGCAGCAGTACGGACCCCAGCGACAGCCCCATAAAGGCCTGCCCCAGCAGATCGCTTATCAGCAGACGATGCTGGATTTTGCTCAGGCTGTTTTCCGCCGCCTCGCGCACGCGGGCGTCGGGTTCCGTTTGGGGCTGGGTATAAGGCAACAGACGGGTCTGGGTTTCCGGATCGGCTGAATGCCCCAGCAGCTCAACCGCCTGCAAACGCACCTCCGCCTGTGGGCTGACCAGCTGGAGATTTGCCAGCGCCACTTCCAGCGCCTGATGCACGCCGTCATCCTTCTCGACGAGCAGACGTTGCTGCAACATGTTCAGCATGTCCGGCGTGGCATCGCGCTGCAACTGAAGCGCGGCACGCGCCCTTTGCGTGACGTTGTCACTGGCGAGCAGGTGCGTGGACAGCGCCGTCGAGGCCAACACCCGCAGGCGGTTGGTCAGACGGACCGCTTTCGGCTCACCCTCCACCGTCGACGCCTCACCCAGCGCGACCATCTCGCCATTGACGCGGGCAAAAGCGTGCTTCTGCCCGTCAGCAAACAGGTTCTCTTTCTGCAGGGCCTGCAACAGCGGCAGGCGTTTGACATCCGGCGCGACGGCCCAGTGTTCCAGCAATGCGGTTTGCTGGCTGCGGCTTGCGGCGACAAAGTTGTCCGCATCCGACGCCTGCGCCATCCCTGGCAGCAGACCGGCAAGCCAGACTATTGCGACGAACATTCGCATTACGCTCATGGCTTTTCTCCGTGCGATTAGGCTTAGTTACTGGCGGTTTTCATCGGCTGGTCGGGCTTTTTATCATTGCCCTGAATGAACGGGCTCCACGGCTGAGCACGGACGGTTTTATCGGTCTGCCAGACCACGTTGAACTGGCCATCGCCTTCGATTTCGCCAATCATTACCGGCTTATGCAGATGGTGGTTGGTTTCATCCATGGTCAGCGTAAAGCCTGACGGCGCTTTGAAGGATTGTCCGGCCATGGCGGCACGCACTTTGTCCACGTCGGTGGTACCGGCTTTCTCTACCGCCTGCGCCCACATATGAATGCCCACGTAGGTGGCTTCCATCGGATCGTTAGTGACTACCGTATCGGCGTTCGGCAGTTTGTGCGCTTTGGCGTAGGCTTTATACGCGGCGACGAACGTCTGGTTGGTCGGGTTATCGACAGACTCGAAGTAGTTCCAGGCGGCGAGGTTACCCACCAGCGGTTTAGCGTCGATGCCGCGCAGCTCCTCTTCACCCACGGAGAACGCCACCACCGGCACATCCGTCGCTTTCACGCCCTGGTTTGCCAGCTCTTTATAGAATGGAACGTTGGAGTCGCCGTTGATGGTGGAGACCACCGCCGTTTTGCCGCCAGCGGAGAATTTCTTGATATTGGCGACGATAGTCTGGTAATCGCTGTGACCAAACGGGGTGTAGACCTCTTCAATGTCTTTATCCTGAACCCCTTTGGAATGCAGGAAAGCGCGCAGGATTTTATTGGTGGTGCGTGGGTAAACGTAGTCGGTCCCCAGCAGGAAGAAGCGTTTGGCACTCCCGCCATCCTCACCCATCAGATACTCGACAGCAGGAATGGCCTGCTGGTTGGGTGCCGCACCGGTATAAAACACGTTTGGCGACATCTCTTCGCCCTCATACTGCACCGGATAGAACAGCAGCCCGTTCAGCTCCTCGAAGACCGGTAATACCGATTTGCGCGATACAGAAGTCCAGCAGCCAAAGACCGCCGCGACTTTATCCTGGCTTAAAAGCTGACGCGCTTTTTCTGCAAACAGCGGCCAGTTCGAGGCCGGGTCTACCACCACCGGTTCGAGCTTTTTACCCAGCACGCCGCCTTTGGCGTTGATTTCATCAATGGTCATCAGCGCCACGTCTTTCAGCGGCGTCTCTGAGATCGCCATCGTGCCGGAGAGCGAGTGCATGATCCCGATTTTAATCGTATCGGCAGCCTGCACGCCGAAACTCATCCCCATTGCGACAACGGAAGCAGACAGTGCGAAAGCTTTGATTAAGGTACGACGGTGCATATTTTCACTCCTGAAAAACAAGCTGTGCGAAAACGTCCGGTACAACCTGGACGCAGAATCAAACGTGTCATTTTCAGGAGAGCAAAAAGGATGCCAGGATGGAAAATCACGGAATTTCAGGAGGGTAAAGGCAGTAAACGGCGGGAAACGACTCAGAATGGCACAGCGCTGCATTAATAAAGTGCAACGCTGTGCCCGAAGCATTACCAGACTTCGTCAGCGATCTGCGTCACCAGACGCACTTTGTCCCACTGCTGGGTTTCCGTCAGGGTGTTGCCCTCTTCCGTCGAGGCAAAACCGCACTGCGGGCTGAGGCAAATCTGCTCTTTTGCCACGTATTGCGCCGCCTCTTCCAGGCGCGCTTTTACCCCTTCCGGGTTTTCCAGTTCGCCATTTTTGGTGGTGATCAGGCCCAGCACCACCTGCTGCTTGCCGGGACGAACAAAGCGTAACGGCGCGAAATCACCGCTGCGGTCGTTGTCATATTCGAGGAAGAACGCGTCCACGTTGACCGAACCAAACAGCACTTCGGCCACCGGCTCATAACCGCCCTCGGAGATCCAGGTGGAGCGGAAATTGCCGCGACAGACATGCAGACCGATGGTCAAATCATCCGGTTTGCCTTCCAGCGCTTTGTTCAGCACGCGGGCATAGGTACGGGCCAGCTGATCCGCATCGTCCCCGCGCGCTTTGATCTGGCGGCGCTGATCGTCAGAACAGAGATAGGCCCAGACCGTGTCGTCCAGCTGCAGATACCGGCAGCCCGCTTCATAAAATGCATGGATCGCATCACGCCAGGTGGTCGCCAGATCGTCGAAATAGGCGTCCAGTTCCGGGTAAACCGTCGCGTCGATATCTTTACGCCCGCCACGGAAATGCAGCACGCTCGGGCTTGGGATGGTCATTTTCGGCTGGGCGTTGCCGCTGATGCTTTTCAGATAGCGGAAATCTTCCAGCATCGGATGGTCGCCAAAGCCCAGTTTGCCGGTAACGCGCACGCCGTGGGCCTTGGTCTGCACGCCGTTAAACTGGATACCTTGGTTCGAATCGTAGCGTTCCACGCCCTGTAAACCGTCGAAGAAATCAAAGTGCCACCAGGCGCGACGAAACTCACCGTCCGTCACCACGTGCAGGCCGCAGGCGCACTGCTGCTCCACCACCTGACGGATGGCGTCGTTTTCAACGGCACGCAGCTGACTGGCGTCAATCTCACCGCTGGCGAATTTCGCTCGCGCCTCTTTAATCGCATCGGGACGTAAAAAACTGCCTACCACATCGGCACGGTACGGGGCGTGTTGTCGTTGCATGATTCTCTCCTTTGCTGCCAGCATTTGATTGCCAACAGTGATAATTCAGTAATTGAACTTTTAGACTTCTGGATGGCTATATGTCCAAAAAGATGTCATAACCCCTGCGTTGCAGCAAACGAGAAAATTTCATGGCAGATGAATTTTTTTCATCTTCAGGTCAATCATCCGTGGCAAAGGCGAAGTTTTCATCTTCCCAGCCAGTGATGCCGCCGATCATGATTTTGACCGGCAAGCTGAGGCGGGAAAGCTTCAGCGCCGCCCGATCTGCGCCGTTGCAGTGCGGTCCGGCGCAGTACACCACAAACAGGGTATCCTGCGGCCACTGCGCCATGGTTTCGGCGTTCATCGCCGACCAGGGCAAATGGATCGCCCCCGGCAAATGACGGCGGGCAAATTGCTCCGGGCGGCCCACGACGTGCAGCAGTACAAAATCCTGCTGATGATGGGCTATGGCGTGGTGCACGTCGGCGCAGTCCGTTTCCACGCTCAGACGGCGCAGAAAATGGGCGACAGACTCTTGTGGGTCGGCGGCGGGAAACTCAGTGACATAACTCATGGTACTTTCTCCTGTATGGCGTTTGTGTTAACAGTACGTTATCCAAAAATTGAGTCAGTGAATGCCTGCGGTTATGCCAGAAAACAGCAAAATGATGACAAACTTACGACAGGTCCCGCGCCCGCGGGTGGTTGCCCTGGCGTACGACGGTCTGTGTACTTTCGAGTTTGGCGTGGCGGTCGAGATTTTCGGCCTGCCGCGCCCGGAAATGGGCGATGACTGGTATCGGTTTAGCGTGGCTTCCGTGGAGCAAGGCGAGCTGCGGGCAACGGGCGGGATCAGAATGGTGGCAGACGGTGATTTAACACTTCTGGAACAGGCCGACCTGATTATCGTCCCCGGCTGGCGCGGTGTGGAGGAAACCGTTCCGCCTGCACTGTGCGAGGCGCTTCGCCATGCCCACGCGCGCGGCTGCCATCTGCTCTCAATCTGTTCCGGCGTGTTCGTGCTGGCCGCAGCGGGCGTGCTTGACGGGCGAAAAGCCACCACGCACTGGCGCTATACAGAGACACTGAAAACGCGCTTTCCGGCAATTGAGGTGATTGAAGATGTGCTTTATCAGGACGAAGGGACAATTCTCACCTCGGCGGGCAGCGCCGCCGGAATCGATCTGTGCCTGCACGTCGTCCGGCGTGATTATGGCATGGACGCAGCGAACCGTGTGGCGCACCGTCTGGTGATTCAGCCGCATCGCGATGGCGCACAAACGCAGCAGGTGAGCCGTCCGGTCGCGGTATTGCGAGAGAGCCAGCGATTCGGGCAACTGTTTGATTTTCTGCATCAGCAGCTGACGGTGAACCACAGCGTGAGTTCCCTGGCGCGTCGTGTGGGAATGAGTGAGCGAACCTTTCTGCGCCGTTTTGCGAATGCCACGGGAACCACGCCCGCGCGCTGGCTACTGAACGAACGGCTGCTGCGGGCAAAGGAGTTTCTGGAAAATAGCCGCTTAAGTATCGACAGCATCGCAGAACAAACCGGGTTCGGCCATTCCGCTACCCTGCGCCACCATTTTCGCCAGCAGTATGATCTTTCGCCTGCGCAATACCGAAAACAGTATTTAGCCCGCCAGTGTCATGCCGATATTCGCTGAATTTAACGCAAAAAAAACCGCCATAATCTGGCGGTAAATGCTTGCATGGATAGATTTGTATTTTGGTATCTACGTCCGGTATTCCATAACCGGTAGCGGATCGCATAATAAACTACCATTCATTTCATAAACGAATATTAAACAAACGCCATCCGGCATTATCACGACTGGACATTATTCGCTGCTGTACTAATTTGCAGATATTTCATCAGCCCCTGACTGGCGCTTTGAATGGCGTTATCGTTAACCGCTTCAAGGTAAAATGCGCGTGATACGGCATAGGGCGCCTCTTCAGCAGGATAGACGTCATATTCGAAGTTTTTGCTTTTCGCTACGTTGTGGCACTCAAGATGCCACTGCTGGCCCTTCACCTGCGTGCTGTTGCAGGAAACGCGGCCATAGTCACTGGTGAGATAAGAGCTGACTCGGGTTTCAGCGGCTTGCAGATAATCGGGTTTATCGTGGAAGTGTGCGTAACCCATATAGGCAGCGCCAACAATTGCGACAGCAATACCGATGGCGGAAAGAGAGGATGCTTTTGTCATTTGATCGACCTGGTCCATAGTCAAAAGCTTATTATATCGGAATCCTCCCAATCTTCTAGCGCCTATTATTTGCAGGTTCTTCAACACGCTGAAATTCCCTTAAAAATGCTGGGTCCATTATTGGACTTGATTCAAATTTGGCGCTAAAAAACTGACAAATTCTTTTCGTTAGTTTGAATAACCGAATAATAACACGACGCAACTATTGGCATAGTAGCCGCAAATATTACGCGGTGGTGATGAAATGGTTAAAACGTGTTTATCAATCGTACTGCTGACCTGCGCGTTGTTTTCGGGTCAGTTAATGGCGGGGCATAAAGGGCATGAATACCTGTTGGTACAGAATGCCGACCATCAGTTGCGTCATAGCGCGGACAGCGACGAACTGCGGTATGTGGCGGAGGAGTCCGCGGAGGGTTTGCGCGAGCACCATCACTGGCTAAAATCGCGCAAACCGGAGACCCATTTTCGCTGATTAAACCCCTTTACGCTTCGGCAGGGTTTTCATCAGATCTTCCGGGCTGACAGATGCCACCACGCTACCCGGCTGTGGCATCTTGAAGATGTGATTTTTCATCTTACCAATGACGTGCATTTCACACGGACGGCAGTCAAATTTCAGCGTTAACACTTCGTCACCGTTCACCAGTTGCATCGGCGTTGCTTTCCAGCTTTTGATGCTGCCTTTAGCCTGTTTCGGACAAAGGTTAAAGGCGAAGCGCAGGCAGTGTTTAGTGATCATCACCGGCACATCGCCCTTCTCTTCGTGCGCTTCATAGGCCGCGTCGATCAGCTGCACGCCATAGCGATGGTAGAACGCCCGCGCTTTGTGGTTGTAGACGTTAGCAAGGAACGACAGATGGGTGTCCGGATAGACCGGCGCAGACACAGAAACCGCTTTACGGCTGCCGCGCGGATAGTTTGCCAGACGCGCGTCATCCAGCATCTCTGCCGTTTCGCGACGGAACGCGTTCAACAGGCTGTTCGGGACAAACAGCGCGGAGGGCAGGTTCACCTGAATATCCCGCGCGTAGTAGATTGTCTGCCCGAGCTTCGCCACGCCCTCTTTAAGGCTGTTCAGCGCTTTTTCGGCGTTATTCGCCTCTTCAAACTGACCGTCCAGTGTATGGGTCACGCTCACGCCATCTTCGCTGGTCATGGTCAGGATCAGCTGCTCTTCCCAGCCGCCCAGTTCGATATCCACGGCGATGCGACGTTCGCTGGAGGTTTTCAGCAGCGCCTGCTGCCAGTTGTGGTCCAGGTTGCGATTGAGCGCCGCATTCGGACGCGCTTTGTAGAGATCGGCAGGCATTTCATTTGGCCAGACGCGATACTGATTTTCGCCGGTTTTCTCCACCGTATTAGCGCGGAAACCAACAATTTCACGTTTGATCATCACATTCAGACCGTCGCCGTTGGCGAGCGTCTCGGTCACTTTCACGTCGAGATGGTCTTTCGCGACTTTTAGCACTTCTCCCACCGGCAGACCGATAAATTTCGGTGAATCGAACGCGCCGATATCGCCTTTTCGCGCATTCACGAAGTAGTCCGTGCTGCCACGGTGGAAGGTTTTATCCGTCGACGGAATAAAGAAATGCTCGGTACGCCCGGCAGACGCACGCGCCAGATCGCCGCGATCGTCAATGATGGCATCCAGCATCTGGCGGTAGTGCGCGGTGATGTTTTTCACGTAGCTCATGTCTTTGTAGCGCCCTTCAATTTTGAAGGAGCGCACGCCTGCGTCGATCAGCGCCGCCAGGTTGGCGGTCTGGTCGTTGTCTTTCATCGACAGGAGGTGTTTTTCGAATGCCACTACGCGCCCCTGATCGTCTTTCAGGGTGTAAGGCAGACGGCACGCCTGAGAGCAGTCGCCGCGGTTCGCGCTGCGCCCGGTCTGCGCATGGGAAATGTTGCACTGGCCGGAATAGGCCACGCACAGCGCGCCGTGGATAAAGAATTCAATGGTGGCGTCGGTGGCCTGGTGGATATCGCGGATCTGGTTCAGATTCAGCTCGCGCGCCAGCACGATCTGGGTAAAACCGACGTCAGAGAGAAACTTCGCTTTTTCAACCGTGCGGATATCGCATTGGGTACTGGCATGCAGCTCAATCGGGGGGATGTCCAGCTCAAGCACGCCCATGTCCTGCACGATCAGGGCATCAACGCCGGTCTGGTACAGATCGGTAATCAGACGCTGGGCAGGCTCAAGTTCATCATCATGAAGAATGGTGTTCAGGGTCACGAACACTTTGGCACCGAAACGGTGGGCAAACGGCACCAGCTCGGCGATATCGCGCAGACTGTTGCTGGCATTATGGCGAGCGCCAAAGCCCGGGCCGCCGATATAGACCGCGTCCGCACCGTGCAGGATCGCTTCACGCGCGATGGAGGCGTCACGGGCCGGGCTTAAGAGTTCAAGATGATGGGATTGCAGGCGCATACTTCGTCGTTATCCGTTATGGTCAAAATGGCGGCTATTGTAGTCAGAAGTCTACGACAGCGAAACCGTTTTGCGTACCTTTAACGGGGATAATGTATCAACGAATGAAAGTGCACGGTCTGCCCGCTGCTGTTGCGGTAGGCATGGGGTTTATCGCCCGCAAAACGCACGCCGGAATCAGGCAAAATCGTGCACCAGACGCCGTCGAGACACATCTCCAGTTCCCCACTGATCACCACTACATGTTCAATCACACCCGCTTCGTGCGGCGTCGATTCACTGATTGCGCCCGGCGCCAGGGTAATCGAAAAGTGGTCAAACTTTAGTGTCTCGTCCCACGGGAAAAGCGGCTTGACCACCATCGCCTGCTGCTGCGGGTCAAAGACGGGCTGCGGGTGCGTTTCCGGTGTAATAAAGGCGGAGAAAGGGACGTTCAGGCCGGTGGCGATTTTCCACAGGGTCGAGACCGTCGGGCTGGACTCGTTACGCTCGATTTGCCCGAGCATCGCTTTCGACACGCCTGTCTCGTCCGCCAGCTTCGACAGACTCCAGCCACGCGCCTGACGCTCGTTTTTCAGCGTTGACGCCAGATGTTGAGTGATATTCATAGATCCTCCCGTTGCCGGGAGTGTACCACTTGTACGCTATAGCGCACAGTGCTACATTCCCACGGACGCTATAACGCACAACGGAGTCTTTATGCGCCCTTCCTCCTCACTTTTTCCGGCAGTGCTGGCCGGATTCGTCGCCGTGCTGGTGGGCTACGCCAGCTCTGCCGCCATCATCTGGCAGGCTGCGGCCGCAGCGGGCGCCACGCCGCAACAGATTGCAGGCTGGATGACCGCGCTCGGCATCGGGATGGGGGTAAGCACGCTCGCCCTCTCCCTGTGGTACAAATCGCCGGTGCTTACCGCCTGGTCCACGCCTGGCGCGGCGCTGCTGGCGATCAGTCTGCAGGGCGTCACCCTTGCCGAAACCATCGGCATTTTTATCTTCGCTAACGCGCTGATCCTGCTTTGCGGCGTGACGGGTCTGTTCGCCCGGCTGATGAAAATTATCCCACATACTCTCGCGGCGGCGATGCTCGCAGGTGTGCTGCTGCGCTTTGGCCTGCAGGCGTTCAGTCATCTTGAGGGCCATTTTCTGCTGTGTGGAAGCATGCTGCTGGCGTGGCTTGTCGCAAAAGCCTTCGCGCCGCGCTATGCCATTGTCGCTACACTGCTGGTCGGAAGTGTGGCAGCCTGGGCGAGAGGTGACGTTGTCACGGATAGTCTTGCTTTTCGCGTGGTGCTTCCGGAATTTATCGCGCCGAAGTTTACCTTCACCACGCTCGTCAGCATCGGCCTGCCTTTCTTTCTCGTGACCATGGCGTCGCAAAACGCGCCAGGTTTCGCCACCATGAAAGCCTCCGGATATCCGGTCGCGGTTTCGCCGCTGATCATCTTTACCGGCGCACTGGCCCTGCTGTTCTCGCCGTTTGGCGTCTTTTCCATCTGCATCGCGGCAATCACCGCCGCCATTTGTCAAAGCCCGGACGCGCACCCGGACGCCAGCAAGCGCTGGCTGGCCGCGGCGGCTGCAGGCGTGTTTTATCTGCTGGCAGGCATTTTCGGCGGATCGATTACCGCGCTGATGGCGGCGCTGCCGCTCAGCTGGATCCAGACGCTGGCCGGGCTGGCGTTGCTGGGCACCATCAGTGGCAGTCTGTATCAGGCGTTACAGCATGAGGCGGAGCGCGATGCGGCCATCGTCACTTTTCTGGTGACTGCCAGCGGTGTAACACTGCTCGGGATTGGGTCGGCGTTCTGGGGGCTTATCGCGGGTGGGATCTGTTTTGTCGTGTTATCACGCTGTCGCCGCGCGTAGCTGCGAGGGGGTTAATCCGAGGGTCGCTTTAAAGCGATTGCTGAAATGGCTGGCCGAGCTAAACCCGCAGGCCAGCGCGATGTCGGTCAAAGGTTGCTGAGTGAACTGCACCAGATTCTTCGCCTTTTCCATACGCTGCTGCATGACGTACTGATGCGGCGCCATATTCATCGACTGGCGGAACATACGGGCAAAGTGGTATTCGCTCAACGCCGCTACCGCAGCCAGTTCAGCCAGCGTTAACGCCTGGGAAAGATGGTTATTCACATACTCCAGTACGTTGCGCAGCACGTAGGGCGACAGGCCGCCCGTCACGACGGGCAGCTTCCACTGCACGCTGGAATAGTTCTGGATCAGGTGGGTCAGCAGCAAGGTGCTGGCGGTGCTGAGCGTCAGCTGGTTGGCCTGCTGCTGCCAGTCGCAGCCGAGCAAAAACTGGCGATAAAGCATCGCGATTTTAGGGTCGCTGGCGAAGGTTTTTTCATCCAGCGCGATCGCCGCCGGGCTTTTATCCCAGATCTTCTCACCCAGTTCGCGCAGGTGCTCGTCAGTGCAGTAGAGGTGCACAAAGGATAAATCGTCGCGGATGTCCCAGCTCGACTCGCTCTCTTTTGGCATCAGGCAAAAACGGTCCGGCCCGCCGCCGTTTTTCCAGCCGCTGGCCGTTTTGTGGTAACTCTCGTAGCCGTCCGCCACATACAGGCTCAGGGTATGGTGGTTACTTTTTACCGTCACCGTATCGTGCTTGTTGTACCACGCCGCCAGCTGGATGCCCGAATTGAGGGCGACCGTCTCCCGCAGCACGGCGTTCTGTTGGCGAAGGGTTTCAAAGGTGTCGTAAGCGTGAGACATAACCGTAACTGGCAAGTAAACAGATCGACAGTCTAAGAAGTGTTGCCCCGCGATACCAGTCATGGGGAAACAAAAAAGCGCAAGAATTTGCAAGTGAGCCGCAAGTGGCTGAAAGCGCGCCGGTTCAGTTCCGGTCACACTTCACTTTTACCCTTTGATAAGAGAGAACGATGAACGCACTTCTGTATGGGCTGGTGGTGGTGATCTGGGGGACGACCTGGATTGCGATTTTCCTGCAACAAGGACCGGTTGCCGCGCCGGTGTCCATTTTCTGGCGCTTTGCCGTGGCGAGCGCCGCGATGATGCTGGTCCTGCTGGCGCTGGGGCGTCTGCGTAAACTGGCGGTGCGCGATCATCTGTTCTGTATGGTTCAGGGCTGCTGCGTGTTTTGCTTCAACTTCTGGTGCTTTTACACGGCGGCGAAGTTTATCAATACCGGGCTGGAGTCAGTCATTTTCTCGATGGCGGTGCTGTATAACGCCATTAACAGCTTTATTTTCTTCGGCCAGCGTCCACCGGCGCGCTTCTGGGCCGCCGCGATCCTGGGGCTGCTCGGCATCATCACCCTCTTCTGGGACGATTTGCTGGCCAGCGGCTGGAGTCACGAACTGCTGCTGGGTATCGGCCTGTCAGCGCTTGGGACTTACGGTTTCTCGCTGGGCAATATGATCAGCCTTCGCCATCAGCGTAACGGCCTGGAAACCATGACCACCAACGCCTGGGCGATGACCTACGGTACGCTGGTGATGGGTGCGATTGCGCTGGTTCGCGGCGACAGTTTTGTCCCCGAGTGGACCATGAGCTACATCGGTGCGCTGCTGTATCTGGCGATCTTTGGATCTGTGATTGCCTTTGGCGCGTACTTCACCCTCGTCGGTCGCATCGGTGCAGGCAAAGCGGCCTACAGCACCCTGCTGTTCCCGCTGGTCGCGCTGTCGATTTCTACGGTGTATGAGGGCTACGTCTGGCACATGAACGCGGTGGCGGGATTATTGCTGATACTGACGGGGAACCTGGTGATGTTCACCCGACCGGAAACCTGGTTCAGGCGTCTGCGGATGGCATAAAAAAACCGGCGGTGTGAGGCCGCCGGTTTCAGATTATTTTTTGGTATTGTTCACATCAAACATGGTGGCATCCGTCGCCATATCATCCACGACCTGTTTCAGCGTCGCCACGGTCATTGGTGAATTTTCGTTACTTAGCTCTTTCCCTTCGCCTTTACGAACCACTTTGATCACCGGTTTACCCGTTGACGCATCGATCAACTCACCTTCAAAGAAGAGATGGGTGTCCATCGTGCGGTGTCCTGTCGCCATTTGCGTACCTGCTACTACCAGCGCAACCGGCACCACTTCATAGATCTGCAGCCCTTCGCTCTTCGAACTCACACCCGTTACCGCGCCGCGGAAGATCAGACTACGTGGCCCTGGTGTTGTCACCAGCGGTTTCGTCTGACCAATGGCCGCTTTCATTTTGGTATTGGTGTAGGCCAGCAGATCGTCCAGTAACTTTTGCCCTACCTGCGTGGTGGGTTTAGGCACCGGATAATAGGTGATTGGATTCCACACAATATTATCGTAATTAGACGGTTTGTAGGATGGATCTACCCAGCGCAGCGTCGGTTTTCCCGTTGCTGACGTTGTCTGCTGCAAGCCTGAATAATCTTTCAAAAAGCCCGAATATTGATCGGGTTGCGCCACTTTGGACGCGCAGCCCGCTAAAACCAGCAGGCCAGAGAGCGCTGCAACTTTAAAAAAAGTGTGAGTACGCATGGTTGTGAATCCCTGTTATGTGCAGATATGCATATGAAGTTATAGCAAAAGAATCAGGGGTTTGTTGTGACAAAAAGGGTGCTGGCGGCACAATTCAAAAAACAAACTGCCCGGAATAGTCACGGGCAGTGATTTATGGTTATTTAATATCCACTTGCCAGAAGAGATGTTTACCAAACGGATCGATTTCGTAACCCGTCACCTCTTTTCTCACCGGTTCGAAAATGGTGGAGTGCGCAATCATCACCGCAGGCATTTGATCGTGCATCATCTGCTGCGCCTCTTTGTACAGCGCCACGCGTTTCTCGTGATCGGTTATCGATTTCGCCTCGTTGATGATCTTATCAAACGGCTGATAGCACCATTTCGCCGAGTTCGAGCCGCCGTTGGCGGACGTACAGGTAAACAGCGGGCCGAAGAAGTTATCCGGGTCGCCCGTCGCCGTGGTCCAGCCCATCAGCGCCGCCTGGTGCTCACCGCCCTTCACACGCTTAAGATATTCGCCCCACTCATAGGTGACGATTTTGGCCTGCACGCCTATTTTCGCCCAGTCAGCCTGAATCATTTCGGCCATCCGTCTGGCGTTCGGGTTATACGGGCGCTGCACCGGCATCGCCCACAGCTCGATACTCACGCCGTTGGCAAATCCCGCCTCTTTCAGCAGCGCTTTGGCCTTATCGGGGCTGTAATCGTAATCCTTCAGCTCGCTGTCGGCGCTCCAGATGCCCGGCGGCAGCAGGTTTTTCGCTGCGGTTCCCGTGCCATGGAACACCGCGTCAATGATCGCCGGTTTGTTGATCGCCATCGCCAGCGCCTGTCGCACTTTCACGTTATCCAGCGGCGGCTTTTGGGTGTTAAACGCCAGAAATCCGGTGTTCAGCCCCGCTTTGCTCATCAGGTTGATATCGTTGTTGGCCTTCATGCGCGGCAGATCGGCAGGATTTGGGAACGGCATCACCTGGCATTCGTTTTTCTCGATTTTAGCAAAACGCACGGAGGCGTCCGGCGTGATGCTAAATACCAGTCGGTCGAGTTTTGATTTGCCCTGCCAGTAGTCCGGGAATGCGGTGAAGAGGATGCGCGAATCTTTCTGGTACTGCGTCAGTTTAAACGGCCCGGTGCCTATCGGGTCCATATCCACTTTTTCCGGCGTACCCGCTTTGAGCATCGCGTCGGCGTATTCCGCAGAGAGAATCGAGGCAAAATACCAGGCGAGATCGGCGACAAACGGCGCTTCCGGGTGTGCCAGGGTAAAGCGCACGGTGTGGTCGTCCACCTTGTCGATAGCGGTAATCAGGCTGCCGAACTCCAGACTTTCAAAGTTGGAATAGCTGCCGTTGGAGACGTTGTGGTACGGGTGGTTAACGTCTTTCTGCCGCATGAAGGAGAAAATCACATCATCGGCGTTAAAATCGCGCGTCGGTTTATAGAATTTATTGCTCTGGAATTTAACGCCCTTGCGCAGGTGGAAGGTGTAAACCTTGCCGTCCTCGCTGACATCCCAGCTTTCGGCCAGGCTTGGCACCAGTTCCGTCGTGCCGGGTTTAAAATCGACCAGTCGGTTATAGACCGGTACGGCACTGGCATCCACGCTGGTGCCAGAGGTGTATAACTGGGGATTAAAATTCTCCGGCGATCCTTCGGAGCAATACACCAGTGTCTTTGCCGCCACGGCGGAACTTACCGTTAATGCAGCAATTGCCAGGGTTAAGGTTGTCAGTTTGCTATTCATCGCATTTTCCTGTCTTTTTAATTCGACGGCTAATTAATTCTTTTGCCATTGCATAAATACCATTAAAGTGACAATGCAAACACCTGATAATACAAATAAAGAGAGAATCACTATGACGAATTCGCTTTCCAGTCAATTAACCCAACGCTTTTATCGCTACCTGGCTATCACCAGCCAGAGCGATCCGAAAAGCGCAACCCTCCCTTCCACACCGGGCCAGCACGAGATGGCGCGGGTACTGGCAGAAGAGCTGAAATCACTGGGGTTGAGCGACATCGTGATCGACGAATTTGCCACGGTGACCGCCGTCAAAAAAGGCAATGTCAGCGGCGCTCCGCGCGTTGGTTTTATTACCCATATTGATACGGTAGACGTGGGATTATCACCGGATATTCATCCGCAAATATTAACTTTTACAGGAGAAGACCTCTGCCTGAATAAAGAGAAACAGATCTGGTTACGGGTGAATGAGCATCCGGAAATACTGGCTTATCCTGGCGAAGAGATTATTTTCAGCGACGGAACCAGCGTATTAGGCGCAGATAATAAAGCCGCGGTGACGGTGGTAATGACGGTTCTGGAAAACCTGACGGCAGAAGATCAGCACGGCGATATCGTGGTGGCGTTTGTGCCCGATGAAGAGATTGGCTTATGCGGGGCGAAAGCGCTGGATCTAAAACGTTTTGACGTTGATTTTGCCTGGACCATCGACTGCTGCGAAATTGGCGAGATTGTTTACGAGAACTTTAACGCGGCAGCGGCAGAAATCCGCTTTACCGGCGTAACCGCTCACCCCATGTCGGCGAAAGGCGTGCTGGTGAACCCGCTACTGATGGCGATGGACTACATTAGCCACTTCGACCGTCAGCAGACGCCGGAATGCACCGAGGGCCGCGAGGGGTATATCTGGTTTAACGGCATTCAGGCCGGGCAAAACGAGGCGGTACTGAAAGCCAATATCCGTGATTTCGACACAGCGAGTTTTGCCGCGCGCAAACAACAGATCGCTGACGTTGCCGGTAAAATCGCCGCGCAACACCCTACTGCCCGCGTCGAGCATCACATTGAAGACACCTACAGCAATATCAGCAATGCGATTGGGGAAGATCGTCGTGCTATCGACCTGATGTTTGAGGCGATGACGTCGCTCGGCATCACGCCAAAACCGACGCCGATGCGCGGAGGCACCGACGGTGCGGCCCTGTCAGCGAAAGGACTGTTGACCCCGAACTTCTTCACCGGCGCGCATAACTTCCACTCGAAGTTTGAGTTTTTGCCGCTGTCGTCGTTCGAGGCCTCTTACAAAACGGCCCTGCAACTCTGCCTGCTGGCGGCGCGTTAGGCCGGTTTGCGGGCAAGCAGTGTGGCGAAACGCAGTTTGATGCGGTTGCCATTGGCGTCGGTGCGGTGTAATTCACCGACGTCTTCATTATATTTCAGCAGTTCCCAGCCTTCGTAGTAGCGGCTCAGCTCGCCGCTTTTAAAGGCGAACGGGAAACCAACGGTGCACGGATAATCTTCCGTATCCATCGCCGCCACAATCAGGTTGTAACCGCCAGGCACGGTGCAGCGCTGCATGTTCGCAATCAGTCCTGGAATGGTTTTGGCTTCCAGGAACATCATCACCACGGTCGAGAGAATAAAATCGTACTCACCGTCAAAGCTCAGGCTGTTCAGATCCTGCACGGAAGCCTGCAGATTGGCGATCCCTTCTTCCGCCTGGATGCGCGTGATGTTATCGATGCTCATCGGGTTTTTATCCCAGGCGGTTACGTCATAACCCTTCGCGGCCAGATACAGACTGTTGCGACCATTGCCGCAGCCCAGATCCAGAGTTTTGCCGGGTTTGACGATCCCGGCGCTGTAAACCACATCCGAGTGAGTACGGGTCAGGCCATATTTTTCCGTAAAATAGTTTTCATCAAAGTGAGTCATCTCTTTTCCTCAGCGTGCATAAGCGTGGCGTTATCTGAACGAACTAAAAGCTTTCCCTGCACCAGTAAAATGAAGGTGCGCACCAGTAAGAGCGCAATGATGCAGTTGGTAAAAATAAACAGCGGTACCGCAATGGCGTGGAAAAAGCCCGATGGACTGCTCTGCCCCAGATGCAGCCCGGTGGTAGCGAGCGCAGAAACGCCGAACGAGAAGCTCCAGAAGGAGGCGTTGAACGGCTGGGAGAGATACCAGGGCATCAGGCGCAGCATAAAGAGCAGCTGCAACAGCCCGTAGCCAAACAGCATTTTGGCGAAGGTATCTGCCTCGCCGCCGTTGACGCTAAACCAGGCGCTGCAGGCCACCAGCGCAGGCGCCAGCTGGATACCCAGAGAGGTGCGCAGCGCCGCCGGTAGCTCGCCAGAACTGCGCAGACGCTGCAATATCACTGGCTCAAGGCTCAACCAGGAGAAAACGCCGGCACCCAAAAATACCAGCCCGGCATCGTGGAAACCGAGCGCGCCGCAGGCCATCGCACTGATGAAATTATTGGCGACCGTCGGGAGATACAGGCCCGGCGTGGTGGCCTCTTCGGGGTGTTTCCCCCGCCACAGACCGGCACTTTGCCAGGCGGCATAGCTCAGCTGCACCACAACGCCGATACCAAACAGCACCAGCGAAACGGGTCGACACCAGGGGACAAACCCTATCGCCACCAGCAGTGTGGTGGCCGGAAACAGACTGACAAAACTGCTCATCAGCGGATGGCGCATCTCCGCAAGAACACTGTGCGGGAAGCGTACGGCGCGGGTAAGCATTGCCAGGGTCAGCAAACACCAGATGAGGATCGCCATAAGCACCAGAATCTCACCCGGCCAACGGGAAACCGGCCAGATCGTGCTGGCATAGCGCCACGCGAAACCCATGCCAATAGTCCCTAATACCATGCCAAAGTAACCGAAGGGTAAGTTAAGAACCAGTTGGGATTTGTGTCTATTATGCATTCATTTTAAAGTATAAATTATATTTGAAATGCTAGTTTAAGGGGTTTCAGACGCGGTTGCCAGCACTTCAGAAGGCGTAAAGTTTGCTACGGTTAGTAAACACCCTTAGCCGAGATCACGAGATGCAAAAATACCGACTCAGCGACGAAACCCGCCTCCACCACTGGCAGAACGGCGAAGCAAAAGCAGACGTAAAGCTCCGGCAAATCATCGCCACACGAGATTTCAGCGATGTGACCGCCGGGACAAAAGGCGGCTGGCTTGAGGATGAAAGCGCCTTGTCCCATGACGGTAACTGCTGGGTTTATGATGAAAACAGCGTAGTTTTCGCACAGGCGCAAATTCGCGATAACGCGCGAATCACCCAGCCTTGTATGATCAGCCACGGCGCGAAAATCGCTGATAACAGCTGGGTCGACGGTTCACACATCAGCCATGGCGCACAGTTAAGTGACAACGTCACCGTTCAGTCTTCCGAAGTGCGCGGTATCTGCCATCTTTACGGCAATGCACGGATTCTGCATCAAAGCACGATCATTGCAGCCCTTGGCCTGACGCCGGATCGTGAACAGGTTCTGAAAATTTACGATAACGCCACCGTCAGCCAGTCCAGGATTGTCCATCAGGCGCAGATTTACGGGGAGGCGATGGTCAATTTCGCCTTTATCGAGCATCGGGCCGAAGTGTTCGAGAATGCGCTCATCGAAGGCAACGATCTGAATAACGTTTGGGTCTGCGACTGCGCAAAAGTGTATGGCAATGCCCGGCTGGTTGCCGGCCGTGAAGACGATGCGATTCCGACGCTACGCTACAGTTCGCAGGTAGCAGAAAACGCAGTGGTCGAGGGGAACGTGATCATCAAACATCATGTGCTGATCGGCGGCCAGGCCTGGCTGCGCGGTGGCCCGATCCTGATTGATGACAAAGTGGTGATTCAGGGACGGGCGAGAATCAGCGGCGATGTGCTGATCGAGCATCGTATTGAAATCACCGACGATGCGGTGATTGAGGCATTCGGTGGCGATAACATCCACCTACGCGGTGAGAAGGTGATCAACGGTAAACAGCGCATCACCCGCACCCCGCTGCTCGGCGCGCTATAGACGAATGATTTTGGCGTAACTGTTTACATCCTGGAACTCGCCGTTTAAAAATTCGGCTTCTTTCAGGCAGCCTTCCAGCTCAAAACCATTGCGCACAGCCACGCTGTTGCTTTGCGCATTCGCCACGCGGCATTTGATGACGAAACGGCGGACTTCCCCGCGCTCAGCGTAATAGCGCATAAACGCCTGCAACGCGTTTGACAAAATACCCTGCCCCTGACTGCCTTTATCCAGCCAGTAGCCGATGTAACCCGTCTTATTCGTCGGCTCAATCGAATTAAATGACAGCACACCTTTCAGGGTCTGATCCTGAAAAATCAGGAACATTTTCGCGTAACCGCGCTGATGCAGCATGTGATTGCTGAGCACATTTTTGCGCGTGTCGTCTTCCGTTCCCACATACTGCGCCCAGTCAAAGGCGGTTTGTAGCCAGCTTTTGTTTTTGACCACCAGATTGTGCAGCTCAGCGGTATAGCGCTCGTCGATGGCCCGCAGTTCGATGCGGTCGGTAACAGGAATGATTTCAGGAGTGTTAGCCGTCATGGGTCCTCACTTTCCCTCTCCCGTTTTGGGAGAGGGAATTCAGCGTTAGCGCATCACGCGATCGTCAACGTAGTTGCGTTTATCAGGCGCAGGCGGGAAATACTGATACAACCAGGTTTCACTGATCGCATCCCCCTGACAGCGCAGGAACATGCGCATTTCGACCGGATCGGTGGAATCGTCCGTTGGGTACCAGTCAAACAAAATACGGTAGCCGTCGAACGGTTCGACGTAGAGGATTTCGACCTGTTTCGCTTCGCCGTTAGAGAGCGTAATCACCGGCTCGATGCCTTTCGGCGCAGCGGCTTTCAGATCGCCCCCCACGAAGTCGATAGCAAAGCGACGCGCCCAGACTTTCGGGTAGTTTTCGCCTGGTGCCCAGCCTTCCGGGAAGCCGCCCATACCGGTGCGGGTGGCGTAGACGTTCGCCAGCGGCGAGCGAACCGGCGGCTGCGCACTCCAGTAGAGACGGTATTTGAAGTCCAGCTCATCGCCAGCTTTAACCGGTTTTTCCGGCTGCCAGAAGCAGACGACGTTATCCAGCGTTTCGCCGGTGGTAGGGATCTCCATCAGACCGACGCTGCCTTTGCCCCACTGATTGCGCGGCTCAACCCACAGGCTCGGACGCTTGTTGTACCAGCCCATGATGTCCTGGTAGTGGGAGAAATCGCGATCCAGCTGCAGCAGGCCAAAGCCTTTCGGGTTTTTATCCTGGAAGGCGTTGAACTGCAGTTTTTGCGGGTTGTTCAGCGGACGACAGATCCACTCGCCGTTGCCCCGCCACATCGCCAGACGATCGGAGTCGTGGATTTGCGGATGGATAGTGTCACACATGCGGCGCTCGTTGTTCCCGCAGCTGAACATGCTGGTCATCGGCGAAATGCCGAGCTGCTTGATGTCTTTACGGGCATACAGGTGGTTATCCACCTCCATGATCACCTGGCTCTTCTCGCAGTGGATCACGAACTTATAGGCACCGGTGATACTTGGGCTGTCGAGCAGCGCATAGACGGTAAACGTGGTGTCGTTCGGCTTGACGGTTTCAAACCAGAATGAGGTGAAGTCCGGGAACTCTTCCGGCGTATCGGTAAAGGTGTCTATCGCCAGACCGCGCGCAGACAGGCCGTACTGATAGGTATCATCCACGGCACGGAAATAGCTGGCGCCCAGGAAGGAGACGATATCGCGACGCGCCAGTTCCGGCGCTTTAAAGGCGCGGAAACCGGCAAAGCCTAAATCGCTCTGCCCCTGCAGCTGTTGGGTGTCGACATCCGTATCGTTGTAGCTAAACAGCTCCGGGCGGAAGTGAATTTCACGCGCCTGGGATGTTGCAGAATCAAGCGAGAACATACGCACACGCCGGCGGAATCCCATTCCCATATGGAAGAACTGCACATCGAGCTGGCGGTCTTCAATATTGTTCCACAGGGACTGTTTCTCGTCGTATTTGATGGCGTTGTACGCCTGCGGCGTCATGGTCGCCAGCGTATTGGGCAGCGGACGCGGCGCACCGCCCCACGCAGTTTGCGCCAGATCGTGCGCCATGGATTGCAGTACAGAGAAGTCAAAACGACGACTCTGACCGTCGGCAATATCCGATTCCGCGGCAAATGCCGCACGGGAAAACAGCGATGAGAGTCCAGCGGTACCGCTCAGCGCAGCCATTGCCAGCGAGCCTTGTAAAAAACGTCTGCGATTCATGCCTGAGAAAACGTCCTTATGGTCGTGTGAATGAGTTTCGCGGGCAGCGAAACGACGGCAAGAAAGAACGCACAGCCTAAACAAAAACGGTTAGAAATCCAATTGTTGAGCGGCGATATTCTGAGCAAAGCGAGAAATATTTTCTGTCGAGGGGAAAGGACTGAATTGACGGTAAAGTTATGTATAAATCGAAAATAAAAAGCCTCTGATGGACATCTGCATCAGAGGCGAAGAGGCGCAATATTATTATTTTACGCTGACATCGATACCCGGGAAGTATTTCTTCGCAAGCAGGTCGATGGTGCCGTCAGCGCGGACTTTTTCGATAGCCGCATCGAGCTGTTTTTTGGTGGCCTCGTCACCTTTGCGTAGCCCGAAACCGATCCCGCTGCCGAGGATAGTGTCATCCGACACCGGTTTGCCAATAAAGCCAAACCCTTTCCCCTGCGGCTTACTCAGGAAACCTGCCTGCCCGGCCGCGGACATCACCAGCGAGGCATCAATACGGCCATTCAGCAAATCACCCCAGGCCATATTCTGATCTTTATAAGACACCACGGTGACACCGTGCTTCTCCCAGTGCTCTTTCGCATAGGTTTCCTGAATGGAACCCTGCAACACACCGATGGTTTTACCTTTCAAACCTTCCGGCGTCGCGTCGACGCCACTCCCTTCTTTCCCGACCAGCTGGGAAGGAATACGGTAGATCGGCTGGGTGAAATCAATGCTCTGACGACGCTGCTCCGTAATGTTCATGGCCGAGTTGATGGCATCGAATTTCTTCGCCATTAACCCTGGGATCAACGCATCAAATGAAGTCTCGACCCAACTGCACTTTAGCTCAGCGGCTTTGCAAATCGCTTTGCCCAGATCGATATCAAAACCTTCCAGTTCACCCGACGCATTACGGCTTTCAAACGGCGGATATTCCGCTTCCAGGCCATAGCGCAGCTCGGTTGCAGCGAAGGAAGAAAAAGAACACAGCAATCCCATGCCGACAACTAACGCGTTAAATTTCATCTCAACACTCCTTAGCGTGGTTTAACCCGACACAGGGCCTGCGCACCTGCCCGTAATGTTGCCTCGTCTTTCGCAAAAGAGAGGCGGATCAATTTGTTATCTGTACCGTCTGTGTAAAACGCCGACAGCGGAATGGTCGCGACACCGGATTCAACGATTAGCCGTTTGACCATCTCACTGTCGCTTTCGTCGCTGAAGTGGCTGTAATCGGCCAGCAGGAAGAACGAACCTGCGCTCGGCAGCAAACGGAACGGCGACTCCGCCAGTAGATTTTGCAGTAAATCGCGTTTGCGCTGATAGAACGCCGACAGCGACAGCCAGGTCTGAGGATCGGCCATATGCTCTGCAAAGGCGTACTGCATAGGGGTATCGGCAGAAAACATCAGGAATTGATGTACTTTGCAGATTTCGTCCATCAGTTCAGCGGGAGCCACACAATACCCTACTCGCCAGCCGGTGACATGATAGGTTTTTCCAAATGATGAAATGATCACGCTACGCTCCGCCAGCTGCGGGTGCGTTGCCATGCCGTGATGCGGCTGGCCGTCAAACACGACGTGTTCGTACACTTCATCAGACAAAATAATGATATCCGTCTGGCGGGTAATCGCCGCCAGCTGTTCGAGGTCGTTCGCCGAGAAGACCTGACCGCTCGGGTTGTGCGGGGTATTAATGATGATCATGCGTGTGCGCGACGTCACCGCGGCGCGGACTTCATCCCAGTCGATGGCAAAATCAGGCACCGTCAGCTTAATCGCCACCGGTGTGGCGCCTTGTAAGCGCACAATCGGCGCGTAGCTGTCGAACGACGGCTCAAAATAGATCACCTCGTCGCCAGGATGCACCAGGCCGCTGATGGCCGAGTACAGCCCTTCGCTGGCACTGGCGGTAATCAGCACTTCGCTGCTGGCGTCATAACGGGTGCCATAGAGTGTGGCAATTTTATCGACGATGCGTTCTTTCAGCGGCTGCAGGCCGGTCATAGCCGCATACTGGTTATGCCCCGCCTCCATGGCGCGGGTTACGCCTGCAATGAGCTTAGGATCGCAGGAGAAGTTAGGTGCCCCCTGAGAAAGATTGATGGCGTTATGTTGAGCAGAAAGCTGCCCAATCACCGTAAAAATAGTCGTGCCAACGTCAGGCAGTTTCGAGCGGGTGTGCACGGGAGTACGCAGAGTCATCATCAATCCTTTCTCGTGGATATTGCATAACTATTCAACGCGAAGGCAGCTTTGGCGACAACCGAATTGTTGTCATAGTAGCCATGATGAAAACGCATGGCTGACCCATTTCGCCGGGCGCAATTCTGACAAAAACAGAGTTTTTATTTTTCCATTAAAAACTCATGCAGCGGTCACAATTATTAAATCACACTGGTGAAAACATAATAAACAAGACGAAATTTTCAGCACTGTTAATTAACAATTAATAACTCCCATCAATAAATAATAGTAATCCATCACTCATTATAATTGAGATTTCATTCCGTTACGGCGGAATTAATTTTTAACATTTTATAAGCGCATACTGTTTGCCGCCCTATTAAAAACAATATTAGGATTCGGGTGATTCTTGTAATGGGCAAAAGTTCATTTCAAATCATAATAAAAACCTTTCTAAGGAATGAAAAAAATGAATAGAAAAGTATTGGCACTTGTTATCCCGGCGCTTCTGGCAGCCGGTGCTGCTCACGCAGCAGAGATTTATAACAAAGACGGTAACAAACTGGATCTGTACGGTAAAGTTGATGGCCTGCACTATTTCTCTGATGATTCTGGTGTGGATGGCGATCAGAGCTACGTGCGTATTGGCTTCAAAGGCGAAACGCAGATCAACGACCAGTTGACCGGTTTTGGCCAGTGGGAATACAACGTTCAGGCGAACAACACTGAAGGTTCGTCTAACCAGTCCTGGACCCGTCTGGGCTTCGCAGGCCTGAAATTTGGTGACTACGGTTCATTCGACTACGGTCGTAACTACGGCGTACTGTACGACGTAGAAGGCTGGACCGACATGCTGCCAGAGTTTGGTGGCGATACCTGGGCACAGTCTGATGTCTACATGACCAGCCGCGCAAACGGCGTTGCAACCTACCGAAACAGCAACTTCTTCGGTGCAGTTGATGGCCTGAACTTCGCCCTGCAGTATCAGGGTAACAACGAAGGTGATGGCAACGGTAACGAAGGCACCAACAACGGCCGCGATATTCGTCATGAAAATGGCGACGGCTATGGTATGTCCACCACCTATGATTTCGGTATGGGCTTCAGCGCAGGTGCGGCGTATGCCTCTTCCGACCGTACTACCGACCAGGTTAACTCTGGTGGTGGCCGTTATGCTGGTGGCGATAGAGCCGAAGCATGGACTGCGGGTCTGAAATATGACGATCGCGATATTTACCTGGCGACCATGTATTCTGAAACCCGTAATATGACCATTTACGGTAACAGCGATGATGGCGGTATTGCGAACAAAACGCAGAACTTCGAAATTACTGCTCAGTACCAGTTCGATTTCGGTCTGCGCCCATCTATTTCCTACCTGCAGTCTAAAGGTAAGGACCTGAGCTATAACGGCAACACCGATAAAGATCTGGTTAAATACGCTGATATTGGTGCGACCTATTACTTTAACAAAAATATGTCCACCTACGTTGACTATAAAATCAACCTGCTGGATGAAGATGATCAGTTCTATAAAGATTCTGGCATCTCTACTGATGATATCGTAGCCCTGGGTCTGGTTTACCAGTTCTAATTCTGCGCATAATCCAAAAACCCGCCACCCGGCGGGTTTTTTTTCGCTGATTGACAGGCACCTTAAGGTCAGGTGTTATGAACGACATGATAAAAACGCATACCTGGAGTGTTTATGTCGCGCCGTTCATTTCCGCACAATGCTGTGGACGCCTTTCTGGTCACCGCTCGTCATCTGAATCTCACCCACGCCGCGATAGAGCTGTGTCTCACTCAGGGTGCCGTCAGTCGTAAAATTGCCACACTGGAGTCCTGGTTCGGCTTTTCTCTTTTTGAACGTCATGCGCGCGGGCTGCGGCTGTCGTCCCAGGGCAGCGCCCTGCTTCCGGATTTACAGGCCGCCTTCGAACATCTGCTGACCGTCGCGGAACAGGCGCGCGCGCAGCAAACGGTGGTGCGTTTGAAAGTCCCGACCTGCGCCATGCGCTGGCTGGTTCCACGCCTGCTTGAAGTGGAGCGCGATCAGCCTGAGCTGCAAATTGCCCTTACGACCACCACCGATCACACGGTGAATTTCAAAACCGAGTCTTACGATGCGGCTATCGTCTTCGGAACGCATCTCAGCGCGGGCGATCTGCTGTTCGAAGAGGCGCTCACGCCGGTGATGAGTCCATTACGAATGAGCGCCCCTCTGGAGTCGCTGACATTCCTGCACCCCACGCGAGATAAAACCGACTGGTCGTTGTGGTTGTCCAGGCAGGAAGAGCTCGCGCTGACAATGCAGCGAAATCAACACTTCGACACCATGGATTTGGCGATAACCGCCGCGATGCAGGGGCTGGGCGTGGCGATTGCGGACGAAACGCTGGTGAGAGAAGATATTCGCGCCGGGCGCCTGGCACGCCCCTTCAATACCAGCGTGAAAACCGGCGCCAGCTATCGGCTGGTGTTACGGGAATCACGCGCAAAAGCCGCCGGGCTGGCCGCGTTTCGCGCGTGTCTGCTCAATCCAGGCTCACGTGATGCTTCATCACCCGTTTAAACAGGCTCATTCTGGCGCGCATAAAGCGGTTTTCCAGGCGAAATCCTGCATGTTTATTCAAACCAATGCGTAACAGCACATCACGCCCTTTCCGGCAGGCTGGCCAGCGCGTCGGGCCATGTAGCGCATCACAGGTTCGGCTCGCGAAACGCGCAAAATTGACCCAATAATCTGCCACCTGCGCGGCAAAGGCCAAATCGCGCTCGTTCACATACTGGCTGGCAGGTTCCACCTTTCCGAGCGTGTCAAAGACATACGGCACTTCGTTGCCGTGCCACGCGCCGTTCTGATAGGTTTCGTGTTCCGCTTCCGCAACGTAATCAAACCAGTAGCGCCAACAGGGTTCACCGACCCGCTGCTGAGCCTGCATCACCACAAATCCCATGGTCGTAAAAGCCATGTCACGACACACCTGCCGCCCCAGCTCTTCATCCCCTTTCACACCAGGGTAAAGCAGCTTGATCAGCCCCAGGCCAAACCGACGTTCCCGACGCAGCTTCTGAATTTGCCCGGCGAGATCGATGCCAAACACCGCCATCACGCTGGCTTCGTCACTGTTGGAACCAATCATCACCGGAACCGGATGCTGGCGGGCCGAGAAAAACACATCCAGCATTGCTTCTGGCAGCACGCAGTCGCCGACAATCGGCGTCGGGGCAATATTAAGTGGCGCCGTCAGTGACCAGAACGCATCGGCGGGGATCGCCCGCAGCTGTTCAGCGGTCGCATTCTCAATGCCGAAATGCGCCGCCAGCGCCTCACCTTTTTGCAGTGCCTGCTCGCGCGGGGTATCAGGAAGCGTGTAACCGCTCTGCACGATCGCCTTGTGAAACAACCCTTTTGCCAGCGGCGAAGCCAGCAGTGACAGCACGCTTCGCGCCCCGGCGGATTCGCCAAACACGGTCACGTTATCCGCATCGCCGCCAAATGCAGCAATATTGTCCTGTACCCAGCGAAGCGCCGCGATTTGATCGTACAGCGCAAAATTATGCACCACATCTGCTTCCTCGCCGGCGAGCGCCGGGTGAGCGAAAAAGCCGAGATGGCCCAGACGGTAGTTAATGGTGACAACAATGACGTCGCGATGTGCCAGCGCTTTCCCCTGGTATGGCGGTAATCCGCCCGCGCCAATGGTATATCCGCCGCCATGCAGCCAGACCATCACGGGAAGTGGCCCGGTCCGGTTTGCGGGAGCCCAGACGTTGAGATAGAGACAATCTTCCGAGAATCGCCCTGGGTCGCCCCCGCCCAGTTCCCGGCAGTAATCGATGTTTTGCCAGCTGGATGCCGAGAACGTATTGGCCGGGCGGATACCTTCCCAGGAGTCGGGGGGTTGCGGCGAACGCCAGCGCAGCGCGCCAACGGGCGGCGCGGCATACGGAATACCGCACCAGACGTGCACATCATCATCAATAAAACCGCTTAACGCTCCCTGACGGGTAGTCACTACTGGGGTCGTGGAATTTTCCATACTTGCCTTCTTTTTCCATCACACCCCAGCAGAGTAGCGATTTCAGAGCAAACCGCAACGCCGTTTACTGCGGTCTTCGGCCTGCTGATACAGCGCAAACTCGTCGTTTACCGGGCATCCCAGTGCGGCCTCAAACGCTTCACGACTTGAATTTCCACGGCTGCGGGCCTGGGTTTCATTCCCCAGATTGGACTGGAAAATGCCCGCTGCACTCACCGGCAGAAAATCCTCATAAATAATCGGCTGCGCCACTACCCAGCCGCGCTCAATGAGCGGCTGAGGATCGTCGCCCGGGCGGAACGCCTGTCGGTGCGCTTCGCCCGCAGGCGTCAGACGGTAGCGGAAATAGGCCAACTCCTGACGGCGCAGGAACATTTCGCTGTCCGGGAAGGTCTGGAACACCTCTCGCAGATGCAGCTGATGCGTCAAATTATCTTTGCCTGTTCCGGCTTGATTCAGCAGACGGTCATACAGTTCGCGGCCTTTTGGCGTGAGCGCAACTCCGCGCTGTTCGATTTCGCCAAAGCGCGCCGTGTGGGTGCCTTTATGCTCTCCGGCAAACAGCACCGGCTCCTCCAGCGCTTTAAAACTGGTCTGGCGCAGTAAAATCGGCACTTCACGACGCGGCGGCCCCTCAATCAGAATCTTCGGCTCAATGCCATATTTCGGCATCAGCTCCTGCACCCGGTCGATATCCAGGGTGCGCGGCGTAAGATGGTTGATATGACATCCCGGGAAACAGACCACATCGGCAATCAGACGGTGCTCATCGTGCAGCGCCTGATAGGTCTCCTGATCGACGGTGGCGTGGCGATGCCAGCGGAACGTCTCCAGTGCTTCTTGAACAAATTCGCGCGCCTGCGTTTCAGTAAACTGCCCTTCTGACTCATGCAGCGCAATCAGTTCCAGGCAGCGCGGAGTAAAAATAGTACGTTGGGCGAGGATCTCAGCCGCGCGTTCGCGCAGGGCGACATTTTCGATAAGCTCCATGCGCAACAACGAGGTAAACACGCGGAACGGGTTGCGCGACAGCGCGGCGTCATCAATGGGACGAAACGCCGTAGAATGCACCGGGACGCCCGCCTGGGAGAGATCGTAATAGCTGACAGGATACATGCCCATAATGGCAAACATCCTGCGCAAGGTGGACAGCTCCTGAGCGCTCCCCACGCGAATCGCCCCGTGGCGTTCGACGTTTAACCGCGCCAGCTCATCGGCGTTGGCCAGCTGTTCATGTAAGTGCGGATTGTTTTCCAGTACCGCCAGATTCACGTCCGCTACCAGTTCCAGCAGCGTGCCGTACTGCGGAACTTCCTGCTGGTACATCGCTGACATAGCCTGCGAAAAGTGTTCCCGAATATCATCAGCCGTGATGGTGTTCGCCATGATGTCATGCCTCCAGTGAATATTACCTGGAGTGTAGAGAAGGCCGCTGGCGTTGGGGGGAAGAATTTGCGATTTGTGATCCTGACAGACAAGTGGTTATTCCCTGCGCTTTTTCTCTTTCTGCGTGAAGAAAAAACCTCAGGAGAATCACCTCATCCATAGGTGAAAAAATTCTTGTAACTCAAATAGATCAAATGTTAATAATATTTTGCTATCAAGTTATCAAAATTAAACATCTTCCCTTGTCACTCGCACGGCTCTGTTCTTAACATCGCATCATGGAAAAAAATGGTTTGTTTAGTCAGCGCATACGCTTGCGCCATCTGCACACTTTTGTGGCCGTCGCTCAACAGGGAACGCTGGGGCGTGCGGCTGAAACTCTTAATCTTAGCCAGCCAGCCCTCTCTAAGACCCTGAACGAACTGGAACAACTCACCGGCGCACGCCTGTTCGATCGTGGGCGTCTTGGCGCGCAGCTCACCTTAGTCGGCGAACAGTTTCTCACCCACGCCGTCAAAGTGCTGGATGCGCTCAATACCGCCGGTCAGGCGCTGAATCGTAAGGACGATCAGATCTCGGATGTGGTCCGCGTTGGCGCGCTGCCTACGGCGGCGCTCGGCATTCTGCCTTCGGCGATTGGTCAGTTTCATAAGCAGCAAAAAAACACCACGCTGCAGGTCGCCACGATGAATAACACCATGCTGCTGGCCGGGTTAAAGTCTGGCGAACTGGATCTGGGCATTGGGCGAATGTCCGATCCAGAGTTGATGGGCGGTCTGAATTACGAGCTGCTGTTCCTGGAATCGCTGAAGCTGGTGGTTCGCCCGAATCACCCGCTGCTGCATGATACAGTCACCCTGAGCCGTGTCATGGAATGGCCGGTGGTGGTATCACCAAAAGGGACTGTTCCGCGCCATAACGCCGAAGTGATGCTGCAAATGCAGGGCTGCAAGCTGCCATCGGGATGTATCGAAACCCTCTCAGCCTCTCTGTCGCGCCAGCTGACGGTAGATTATGACTATGTCTGGTTTGTGCCGTCCGGGGCGGTAAAAGAAGATCTCCGCCAGGGTACCCTGACCGCGCTGCCTGTCGCGTCGCCGGGCGCCGGTGAGCCGATTGGTATCCTGACCCGCGTAGACACCCCGCTCTCATCGGGGGCGCAAGCGTTGCTGAGCGCCATCCGCAAGTCGATGCCGATTTAACCGTCTCCCTTCGCTTTCCAGCTGACCCGTCGTGATGACGGGTTTTTTATCCCTTTTAATCAAATAATGCGAAATTTTTTATTAACAATTGCAACAAACAATTTAACAGACTTATCATAGCCACGAATTCACCAAATGGTTCACACCCTATTTCATTCGGTGGATTTCAAAGCCGTATAAACGGTATTCATCGTATAAATCATCATTAAACCCGTATTCGGTTACCCATTTGGTACAGGCCCCGTGCCCGTGCCACCGGAGGAATACGAGGTCTTTAAGGAGATAGACATGGCATTTGGCAGCGCGCCACGCGGGGTTCCGAGACTCCTGCAGTGGCTCCTGGTCGTCCTGATGGCAATCATCGGACTGGCGGTCGGCGGGCTGGGCTTTAAGCTCGCCACCGTAGGCGGAAGCTGGTACTTCCTGATCATTGGCGTGGTGATGGTTATCGCCGCCGTTTTAATCCTCATGAATCGCACCAGCGGCATCATTCTGTATGCCATCGCGTTTATCGCGTCGTTATTCTGGGCCGTCAGTGATGCAGGCTGGGATTTCTGGCCGCTCTTCTCGCGCCTGTTTACCCTCGCCGTGCTGGCCTTTTTATGTGCCATCGTCTGGCCGTTCCTGCGCGCAGCAAACGGCAACCAGGCCGTAAACAAAACCCCGGCGTTTACACTTGCCGCCGTGCTCGCCGTAGCGATGCTGGTGAGCTTCGGCTGGATGTTTAAGCCGCAAACGCTGGTCACGGCTAACGAAGCGGTGCCGGTGAAACCCGTCGCCCCTGGCGAGCAGCAGAAAAACTGGGAACACTGGGGTAACACCACCCACGGGGACCGTTTTGCCGCGCTGGATCAGATTAACAAGCAAAACATCGGCGAGCTGAAAGTGGCCTGGACCGCGCACACGGGTGATATCCCGGTAAGCAACGGTTCTGGCGCAGAAGATCAGAACACGCCACTGCAGGTGGGCGACACCCTGTTTGTCTGCACGCCATACAGCAAAGTGCTGGCGCTGGACGTGGATTCCGGTAAAGAAAAATGGCGCTACGATTCCAAAGCCACCGCGCCAAACTGGCAGCGCTGCCGTGGCCTGGGCTTCTTTGAAGATCACAGCGTCGTGACAACGTCACAAACAGACACGCAACCGGCCGCCTGTGCCCGTCGCCTGTTCCTGCCAACCACCGATGCGCGCCTGATTGCCATCAACGCCGATACGGGCAAAGTCTGCGAAGACTTTGGCGATCACGGTATTGTTGACCTCAGCGTCGGCATGGGTGAAATCAAACCGGGCTACTATCAGCAAACCTCCACCCCGCTGGTGGCCGGTAATGTGGTGGTTGTCGGTGGTCGCGTGGCGGATAACTTCTCGACTGGCGAACCGCCGGGTGTGGTTCGTGCCTATGACGTGCACACCGGTAAACTGGCATGGGCCTGGGACCCCGGCAATCCGGAGCTGACCGGCCTGCCGCCAGAAGGCCAGACCTATACGCGCGGTACGCCGAACGTCTGGTCTGCCATGTCTTACGACGCAAAACTGAACCTGATCTATCTGCCAACCGGCAACGCAACGCCCGATTTCTATGCTGGCGAACGTACCGCGCTGGACGATAAATACAGTTCGTCAATTGTGGCGGTAGACGCGACTTCCGGTCAGGTGCGCTGGCATTTCCAGACCACACACCACGACCTGTGGGACTTCGACCTGCCTTCGCAGCCGCTGCTGTACGATCTTCCTGACGGTAAAGGTGGCACCACGCCGGTGCTGGTGCAGACCAGCAAACAGGGCATGATCTTTATGCTCAACCGCGAAACCGGCAAGCCGGTAGCCAAAGTGGAAGAGCGTCCGGTTCCGGCAGGTAATATTGAAGGCGAACGTTACTCCCCAACGCAGCCGTATTCCGTTGGCATGCCGATGATCGGCAACCAGACGCTGACCGAATCCGACATGTGGGGCGCAACGCCGGTCGATCTGCTGCTGTGCCGCATTCAGTTTAAAGAGATGCGTCACCAGGGCGTCTTTACCCCACCGGGTCTTGACCGCTCCCTGCAGTTCCCTGGCTCCCTCGGCGGGATGAACTGGGGCAGCGTCTCCGTTGATCCGAATAACGGTCTGATGTTCGTCAACGATATGCGTCTGGGTCTCGCGAACTATATGGTGCCGCGCGCGAACGTTGCCAAAAACGCCAGCGGGATCGAGATGGGTATTGTGCCGATGGACGGTACGCCGTTTGGCGCAATGCGCGAGCGCTTCCTCTCTCCGCTGGGCATTCCGTGCCAGAAACCACCGTTCGGCACCATGTCCGCTGTGGATCTGAAAAGCGGCAAGCTGGTGTGGCAGGTTCCGGTCGGTACCGTTGAAGATACCGGTCCGCTGGGCATTCGTATGCACATGCCGATCCCAATCGGGATGCCGACGCTGGGCGCATCGCTTTCCACCCAGTCTGGTCTGCTATTCTTCGCGGGCACTCAGGATTTCTACCTGCGCGCGTTTGATACCGCAACCGGGAAAGAGATCTGGAAAGACCGTCTGCCAGTGGGCAGCCAGTCAGGCCCGATGACCTACGTGTCGCCGAAAACCGACAAACAGTACATCATCATTAACGCAGGTGGCGCGCGTCAGTCACCGGACCGTGGTGATTACATTATTGCGTACGCCCTGCCAGATAAAGCGTAAAAGCAGTAATGAAAAAGGGGCCGATTGGCCCCTTTTTTTATCGCCCGGCGACGTTTCACGTTTACGGACGTATGATGTTATCGATGGGGAAAGACATAGCAGCCCATCGATATGTCACCCACTCAGAATGTTTCCCAGTTATCCCCACCGTCAACCACCGCCTGACGCAATGGCGCAGGCTGGGTGGCCGGTGAAGCTTTATTCCCGCGACTGGCGGTTGTGCCGTTAAGACGGAACGCGCCCACGGCTTCGGTCAGACGAGCCCCCTGTTCTTCCAGCGATGCCGCCGCCGCAGAAGCTTCCTCCACCAGCGAGGCATTCTGCTGGGTCACTTTATCCATCTCAGAGATCGCCTGGCTCACCTGCACGATACCCCGGCTCTGTTCGTCGGAGGCTGCGGCGATCTCCAGCATGATATCGGTGACGCGTTTCACGGCTTCAACAATTTCATTCATGGTATTCCCCGCGGCAACCACTTCGCCGGAACCCTGGTCGATCAGGGTGACGGATTCATTAATCAGGCCTTCAATCTCTTTTGCCGCGTTGGCGCTGCGGCTTGCCAGCGTACGCACTTCGCTGGCGACCACGGCAAATCCGCGCCCCTGCTCACCCGCACGGGCTGCTTCCACGGCGGCGTTAAGGGCCAGGATGTTGGTCTGGAAAGCGATGCTGTTGATCACCGCCGTGATTTCCGAGATTTTCTTCGAGCTGGTAGAGATATTGCTCATGGTTTTCACCACGCCAGAGACCATCTGGCCGCCACGGCTGGCTTTCCCGGAAGCGTCTTCCGCCAGTTTGCTCGCATGATGGGCGTTATCGGCGTTCTGTTTCACGGTCGCCGTCAGCTCTTCCATGCTGGCAGCGGTCTGTTCGATGGCCGCCGCCTGCTGTTCGGTTCGGGAAGAGAGATCGGTGTTACCGGCAGAAATCTCGCTGGTGCCACGGTAAATCTGCTCCGCGCCCTGGCGAACTGTCCCGACGGTATTCACCAGCGAGTGCTGCATGGTTTGCAGATCGCGGGTTAAACGCCCGATCTCGCTGCGACCGGTCAGGTCGTCCGCCATGGTCAAATCCCCCTTCGCAATCTGTTCGATGCGGCGGGCAGCGCGTTGCAGCGGATGAATCACCGTGCGGCGCAGTACCACGAAGGTCATCGCGGTCAGCACCAGCGCCAGCGCAAAGGCGCCGACCATAAACATCAGGCCAAGCTGAGTACGCTTGTGAGCGTCCGTCGTGAGGGCATTCGCGCGATCGGTACGGATCTTAATCGCCTTCAGCAGGATTTCGTTGTAGCCATCGTCCAGCGGGCGCGCAGATTCATTTTCGTGATTAATGATGGCTTCAAACATGCCGTTTTTGGCGTATTTCAACATCGGCTGCAGGCCGGTGATATAGGCATCAAAGCGGGTTTTCAGCTCGCCATCCAGCGCTTCGTCCGCAGGCGTGCGCACGGCACGATTCATATAGGCGGCGAAGCTCTCCTGCGACTGCTTAATACGCGTCTCGGCTTCAGCGATGTTTTGCTTCATCGCGTCCATCTCAGCGATACGGCTGGCCGCACCGGCATGGATCATATTGATGCGCGCCGTGCGTAAATGGTTCGAGCTATTCGACAGCCCCGTACGTACCTGGATTTCTGACGTGACATCCTGCAGATCCGTGTCAGCCTGCAGCAGGAAATACCCCGCCAGAGCCGAACTCAATGCGAATAACAAAATGATGCCACCGAGAATTGAGGAAAACAGCGGAACCAGCCGGATATGATGCAGGAAGCTCAGCGTTTGCGGGCTGCGCATCGTTTTTGTGTTGTCCATGACCGTCGACTCTCTTTATAGGTAAATGCGTGAAAAACACGCCTGTAAAATAGTCATCGGCACGGCAGGAAATTTGCTTATGGCTAAAAGCGCCAGACAGGTCACACTTTAGAGAAGAATATGCAGGAAGGGCCAGCGGCAAAACACCGCTGGCAGAATAATTAGTTGCTGCCGAAATGTATGACGGTGCGGATCGACTTTCCTTCGTGCATCAGATCGAAGGCTTCGTTGATCTGCTCAAGCGGCAGACGGTGGGTAATGAACGGGTCGAGATTGATTTTCCCGGCCATTGCATCCTCGACCATCCCAGGCAGCTGGGTGCGCCCTTTTACGCCGCCAAATGCGGAGCCGCGCCAGACGCGCCCGGTCACCAGCTGGAATGGACGGGTTTTGATCTCCTGACCCGCCCCTGCCACGCCGATAATGATGCTCTCGCCCCAGCCTTTGTGGCAGCATTCCAGCGCAGAGCGCATGACATTCACGTTGCCGATACATTCAAAGCTGAAATCCACGCCGCCGTCGGTCAGTTCAACAATCACATCCTGAACCGGTTTGTCGTAGTCTTTCGGGTTGATGAAATCCGTTGCGCCCATTTCACCGGCCAGTTTGAATTTCTCCGGATTGGTATCCACCGCGAGGATGCGCCCGGCTTTCGCCTGTACCGCGCCCTGAATCACCGCCAGACCGATCCCGCCGAGACCAAACACCGCCACGGTGTCGCCCTCTTTCACTTTCGCCGTGTTGTGTACCGCGCCGATACCGGTGGTCACGCCGCAGCCCAGCAGGCAGACTTTATCCAGCGGCGCCTGTGGATTCACTTTCGCCAGGGAAATCTCCGCACAAACGGTGTATTCGCTGAAGGTACTGGTGCCCATATAGTGATAAATCGGCTCACCGTTGTAAGAGAAACGCGTGGTGCCATCAGGCATCAAGCCCTTGCCCTGCGTGGCGCGAACGGCCTGACAGAGGTTGGTTTTACCGGATTTACAGAACTTACACTCGCCACATTCGGCGGTATACAGAGGAATAACATGATCGCCCGGCTTCAGGCTGGTGACGCCTTCACCGACTTCCACTACCACGCCACCGCCTTCATGGCCTAATACCGCCGGGAAGACGCCTTCCGGATCGTCACCCGACAGGGTAAAGGCATCGGTGTGGCACACGCCCGTATGGGTGATTTTGATCAGCACTTCGCCCTTCTTCGGCGGCGCTACGTCAATTTCGACGATCTTCAACGGCTGGCCGGGGCCAAATGCGACAGCTGCACGTGATTTCATATTGCTTTCCTTTATGTGATGCCAGTGTTTTATTTTAGATAAGAGCGAAGCAAATGACCGACTTCCGCCATGCGAACCGCACGCTGGTCGGCGGTGGTTTCGCCCGTCACCAGCTCATCTTTAAGGTGAATTTCGACCATCTCGCCCATCAAACCGTTCGCCGCACCGCGCACCGCCGCGATTTGCTGCAGGATGGCAAGGCAGGGTTCGCCGGACTCCAGCGCACGTTCAAGGGCATCAACCTGCCCCCGAATGCGCCGCACGCGAGTCAGTACGCGTTTTTTGTCTTCGGGTGAATGAGGCATACGCCCTCCTCATGGATACTGTAGGGGGGTATAGTAACTACTTTCAGGTATCCATGTAAACAAGGGATTTGAGGCACTAAGCGATAGTAATACCAGGTGACTCATTAACGCGGTCCTTCATATTTCACTTAATCCTGAATGAAGCCTAAAATTTAAAACCGTAAAACGCCAACTAACATTATATCTGCAAATAGTTGATTTATTTTTATAACGTACACAAGTAATGGTTAACATCACTTAACCATGTATTACAAAATAATATTCGAAACAGGCGTAAAACATGACTCATTTCTTCTTCAATAATAAGGATATTGAAAATGATATGGTCTAAACACGTCGCAGTGACCTATGCTCGTCAGCAATAACACCTCCATAGTACGGGTTATTGCGCACGTGCAGTAGCCGCTGCAATTCGGGCAGGAGGAGTTAAGATTAATGGTGCCGATGCCATGTATTTCGGGCACTCACTTGAAATGGCTGGATTCAGTCAGGTGTACGGCACACCTATTGAGGGAAATGTTGCTGTCATTGACGCCATCCCCGGGGAAAACCAGCACGGTCACGCATGTATTTATGATGGCTCTGGCACCTGGTACTCTGACTTTATCCAACATGGAATGTACCCCGGCCCACGCTATAGAGAATTAAAGCCAGCTTTCAAGCTTTACAGGCACTATTAACATGAAAAGTTTATTATCGCTGTTAATGATCACGACGTCAGTTCTCGCAAATACTCACGATGCGGCTACCCAGGCCGCTGCATTTAATAAATGGTATGTTACTCAGATTAGCGAAAATCACTTTCCTATCACTGACAATCATGAAATTGATCGTTATGTTACTGCATCCACAATGCAGAAACTACGTCATACGCAAGATCAAGATTATGATGATGAACCATTTTATGATGCAGACTTTTTTCTTAAAGCGCAGGATATTGGTGAAGATTGGCCCGATAATATTAACGTCGTTTCAGTAGACACCGATCCGATTTGCGTCAACATCTATATCGCGTTCGGCAAAAACAAGGCTCATACTATTATTGACTGCATGGTCAGAGAAAATGGGCGCTGGAAGGTGCAATCTGTTGCGGCTCGAGACATCAAATAATTCGACTTAAGTAAATTTTGTACTTTAGGAAGGCGTTGAAGAGCGCTCATTTGAAGTACCAGGGAAAATCCGGGAACCTGCCGACATCGGTCAGGTCCCGTAAACACACAGCACTGCAGATTTGGATACACCCTGTCCGTGGTGGATAGTGCATTTATAATCGTTCCCCCTGCTTTTGTCATGGATATATTCATGACTGAAATACAAGAGACTTAAAGCAAATCATCGGGTTAAAGCTCACCTTAAGAACGAATGTTTATTCGCTTAACTGGAATGGCTCTTTTAATGGATTGATGTCGGAAATAAACACAAAAAACCCGCTGACGAGAGCGGGTTTAGGACAGGCAGGAAAGATTATCAGGAACGCTTTTTCGGCATCATGCGCAGAAGCGTGTTGTCTTTCCAGTAATAGTGATGCAGCAGCGCCGCAAAAGCGTGAATGCCGATGACGAAATAGCCGATGTTCGCCAGCGTCACGTGCCACGACTTCAGGCTGTCCACCAGATCGAAATTCGCTTCTGCCGCATGGGGCATCACCAGGCCGAAGGCCAGCCACGGGTTGCCACGGTTGTACATCATCACCAGGCCAATCAATGGCAAAGCAATAAACAGCAGATACACCACCAGATGCCCCAGATGTGACATCCCGGTGATCATCGGTTTTGGCTTAGGCTGAATCGGCGGTGCCGGGAATTTCAGGCGTACCAGCAGACGCGCCACCATCAATACCAGGATCGAAATCCCGCAGGAAACATGAATCATATTAATGACCGGACGCGCGCTGCGTGGGAAGAATCCTCGCAGCTCCATCGCCGCGTAAGCCACGATAACCAGAAGAAACACCAGCCAGTGAATGCCAATTTGCAGGCCAGTATATTTATTACGCATATGATTTCCTGGAAAAGGTCGAACAAAGGGTCAACATAACGGGCTTTCCTTAAAAATTCATTAACTTTTCTTTATGGGTTTTCAAAAACTTCGCCTGCTCATGAATCATCTTCAATTGCCTCACCCGCCGACATGGTCTAAGCCTGGAGGAGTTTTCAAACTGTCGCATCGTTCAGTTCATACAGGAGTCAACCATGAGTAAAATTGGCATTAATGGTTTTGGTCGCATCGGACGCCTCGTCCTGCGCCGTCTGCTTGAAACTCAGGACAGCAACACCGTCGTCGCCATTAACGACCTCACCTCCCCCAAGGTGCTGGCGTATCTGCTAAAGCATGACTCGAATTACGGTCCCTTCCCCTGGAGCGTCGATTTCACCGAAGATTCCCTGATTGTGGATGGCAAATCCATCTCCGTGTACGCTGAAAAAGAGGCCAAACACATTCCATGGACCACGGCGGGCGTCGATCTTGTGGTTGAATGTACCGGTTTTTACACCTCGGAAGAAAAGTCCAAAGCCCACCTGGACGCCGGGGCGAAAAAAGTGCTCATCTCCGCGCCTGCAGGCGAGATGAAAACCATCGTCTTTAACGTCAACGACGACACGATTGACGCCAGCGACACCATTATCTCGGTGGCCTCCTGCACCACTAACTGCCTGGCGCCGATGGCGAAAGCACTGCACGACGCCTTTGGGATTAAAGTCGGGACTATGACCACCATCCACGCCTATACCGGCACTCAGGCCCTGGTCGACGGGCCGCGCGGGAAAGATCTGCGCGCCTCACGCGCGGCGGCGGAGAACATTATTCCGCACACCACCGGGGCGGCAAAAGCGATTGGGCTGGTGATCCCGGCGCTCAGCGGCAAGCTCAAAGGCCACGCCCAGCGCGTACCGGTGAAAACCGGATCGGTGACAGAACTGGTGTCGATTCTGGAGAAAAAAGTGACGGTCGATGAGATTCACGCCGCGCTGAAAAAAGCGACCGAAGACAACGACTCTTTTGGGTATACGGACGAGGAGATCGTCTCTTCCGATGTGATCGGCTCGCACTTTGGCTCGATCTTTGATGCCACTCAGACAGAAGTGTCCGAGGCGGGCGACCTGCAGCTGGTAAAAACCGTCGCCTGGTATGACAACGAATACGGCTTCGTCACCCAGCTGGTGCGCACGCTGGATAAGTTCGCCGCACTCTGATTTACAGCGGGCAGCCAGGCTGCCCGCGTATCGCAAATTACGACTGCAGATACACCACCTGGGTTTGCAAATATTCATGCAGGCCGTGTTTCCCGTCTGCCCCGCCGATACCCGATTTCCGCCAGCCCGCATGGAAGCCCTGCATCGCTTCAAAGTTCTCGCGGTTGATGTAGGTCTCGCCGAACTTCAGCCCTTTGATCGCTTGCATCGCTACATTCAGATTTTGCGTGTAAATGGACGAGGTCAGGCCATACTCACTGTCGTTAGCCATCGCCAGCGCCTCATCCAGAGAATCAAACGCCACCACCGGCAGTACCGGCCCGAAGGTCTCTTCATGCATGATGGTCATCTCCTGGCGCACATCCAGCAGCAGCGTCGGCGGATAGAAATAGCCTTTACCTTCCACCGCTTTGCCACCCAGCGCCACTCTGGCCCCTTCCTGCACCGCGCGCGCCACTTTTTGTTCCACGCGCTCAAGGGCAGCGGCGTTAATCAGCGGGCCCATCGCAATATCATTCCGCTCGGCCGGATTGCCAAACTGCACCGCTTTCATCGCTTCGCCCAGACGGTTCACGAAGCGGTCGTAAATGCCTTTTTGCACATACACGCGCTCAGCGCAATTACAGACCTGCCCGGTGTTAATGACGCGCGAATCGACAATCGCTTTCACCGCCAGCTCAAGATCAGCGTCATCCATCACGATAGCAGGCGCTTTGCCGCCCAGCTCCAGGCACACTTTGGTGATGTTTTTCGCCGCTGCGGTCATGATTTTCTCCCCGGCGGTGACGCTGCCGGTCATGCTCACCATCGCCACTTTCGGGTTGCCCGCCAGCTCCTGCCCGACGGTTTCGCCGCGCCCAAGCACCAGGTTAAAGACCCCTTTTGGCAGTCCGATGTCATCGACGATTTTGGCAAACGCAATCGCATTATTTGGCGTGAATTCGCTCGGTTTGATGACGATGGTGTTGCCCGTCAGCAGCGCAGGTGCCAGCTTGCGGGCAATCAGGAAGAACGGGAAATTCCACGGCAGGATGCCGGTCGTTACGCCCAGCGCACGTTTAAACACCAGAATGTTCTCGCCCGGACGGTCGCTCTGCAGAATCTCCCCTTCGTAGCGGCGCGCCCATTCGGCCATATAGTCGATGTAATCGGCGGTGAAACTGACCTCCACGTCGGCCAGCTGCTGAATTTTGCCACCTTCGGCCACGATCAGGGCGCTGATCTCACTGGCGCGCTCGCGAATACCGGCGGAAATTTTGCGCAGCCAGTTGGCGCGTTCAATCGCCGGGAGCGCTTCCCAGCCGGCCTGCGCGCGATCAGCTGCCTCTATCGCTTTGCGGGCGTCTTCGGCGCGCCCATCGGGAATACGGGAAATGACCTCTTCGGTGGCGGGATTAGTCACATCAATCCAGGTTTCACCTTGCCAGGCAACAAACTGTCCATCGATATACATAGGATGTTGTACGGGTACTGTCATGACCTGCTCCTGTAATTGCACTGTTTTTAACAAGTAAAATTAATGTTAAAAATTACAATCAGGCGTCAGGTTGCCTATCGTATCGCGCTGTTTTTGTGAGATATCTCAAAAAAGAAACGGGTCAGCAAAACAATGACATTACAGACCGGCAACATAAAATGCCCGTTTGCGACAGAGGGTTCGCAAACGGGCATCACTTACAGCAGAGAGCGACTGACCAGCGCGTCGGTGAGAGTGGTGTCGTGGCGCAAAATCTGCCACGCGGCTTCCACATCAGGCGGGATCTCGACGTGAGCGATAAAGTCCCGCCCCGCCGGGCCGTAGCCGTTCGCGTCGTCCCGCAGGCGCGGGAGTTCACCTAGCACCAACGACAGATAACGCTCAACCGGCCAAAGCCCCTCCCCGCCGCCACTAAACACCAGGCCGTTTTCGCTGTTTTGCAGATGCGGAGTGATCCCCGGATGGCTGATGAAGTGCGGCGACTCGCGCTCGTCACGGCACACTCTGGCAAAGGTCGCCATCGTGCGCCGCTGCATGGTCGGGTCCTGTACCACGAGAATGCGTTGCGGGATGGGTGCGTGCTGCTTCAGCAGGTTCCAGCTAAAGCGCGCATTTTCACCGCAGTTGGTGGACTGGTCGTCAATCAGAATACGGTCGTCAGGAATGTGCCAGAACTGACGCGCGATATCCGCCAGAATCGCCGCCTCGGCGCGTCCGGTGGTCGGCACCGTGTTATAGCGCGGGTGGCGCGCCGTCGCCGCGTACAGAAACGTCGTCGAGTGGCCGATACCGCCGCTAATTAGCAATGGGATTGCCTGTTCAGACGCGACCCGACAGGCGGCGTCAATGGTCGGGATCACCGCATTCCCGGCAAGGATCACTGCGTCAAACGGCTGGTCGCGCGGGTTATCGTCCTGCGCCAGCCAGTTGCCCACCGTGTTAACCGCCGCCAGCGTGGTCTCGGGCAGGCAGGGAAAAAGTGTCAGCGTCATCGTTACCTCCTTACATCAGGTTACTTTCAGGGTAGCGCGTATGAGGTTGTGAAACAGAGGATCTCTCCGAAAGCCGCCCGCACGATACCGCAGTTGAGGGCAATCATATTTGATTTAATGAACTATTTCATATTCACTTGAATTATGATTTCTGCCACAGGTAGAATCCTTAGCCCACTAACTATTCAACTTTTCCAAAGGTAACCGACGTTATGCGCCTGCCTCAACGCGATCCTTATGCTCCTCGCGAGTGGCAGCCACATGAAAAACCCGCCCTGCTGGGGTCCCCTTCCACACCGCTGCACAGCACACCGAAAAGAGTGGCCTACGGCGTGGTCGGTTTACTGGTTTGCCTGACGGGAGCGCTTGGCAACGCGATGGTTGCCGCCAACCTGCAAAATCTGCAGGGGACATTCGCCGTCTGGTCGACGGAGATCGCCTGGCTCCCTGCCGTTTACGTGATGACCAACGTCTCGATCAATCTGCTATTGGTGAAGTTTCGCCAGCAGTTCGGGCTGCGCGCGTTTACGGAAGGGTTTCTGGTGCTGTATGTGCTGGTGACGTTTTTCCACCTGTTCGTTAACGATCTCAGCTCGGCGCTGATGGTGCGCGCCGCCCACGGCATGGTGGCCGCCGCCTTGAGTTCACTGGGGATTTACTATCAGATTCAGGCCTGGCCGGCGAAACATCGCCTGAAAGCGCTGACCATCGGTATCACCGGGTCGTCGCTGGCGATCCCCATTGCGCGACTGTTTTCGACGGAGCTGCTCCAGCTCGATGAATGGCGCGGGCTGTACTTTTTTGAACTCGGTCTGGCGCTGATTTCGCTCGGCTGCGTGATTGCGCTGAAACTCCCGCCGGGCGACCGCCGTAAAGTGTTCGAAAAGAAAGATTTCATCACCTTCTTCCTGCTGGCACCCGGTATGGCGCTGCTGTGCGCGGTGCTCTCGCTGGGGCGGCTCGACTGGTGGTTTGAAGCGCCGTGGATTGGCTGGTCGCTGGCTCTGTCGCTGGTGCTGATCCTCTCGGCCATCGTTTTCGAGCATAACCGCAGCAACCCCCTGCTCAATACCCGCTGGCTCTCCAGCGGCAGTATTCTGCGCCTGGGGTTGATTATGCTGCTCATCCGCATCGTGCTGGCGGAGCAAAACACCGGGGTGATCGGCTGGCTACAGTACGTCGGCCTGCAGAATGAACAGATGACGCATCTGGCCTGGTCGATCCTCGCCGGGATTGTCTGCGGCATAGTCGCCAGCTGCCTGACCATCAAACCCACCAGACTGGCCTGGCCGATAGTCACCTCGCTGGTACTGATGATTGTCGCGTCGCTGCTGGACAGCCAGTCGAACAATCTGACGCGCCCGAACCAGCTGATGCTGAGCCAGTTTTTGCTCGGCTTTGGCAGCGCATTTTTCCTCGCCCCGGCGATGCTGGCGGGTATTGGCGGTGTGATTGCCGATCCGCGCAATCTGGTCAGCTTCTCGGTGCTGTTTGGCATGAGCCAGAACGTCGGCGGCCTGCTGGGTTCCGCCATCCTCGGCACCTTTCAGACCTGGCGCGAGAAATACCATTCGAACCTACTGGCCGATCAGCTCACCACGCTCAATCCGCTGGTCAACGAGCGGCTACAGATTTACACCCAGATGTATCAGAACCTGATTGGCGACAGCGCCCTGCTTAACACCCAGGCCGTCACGCAGCTGCAAACTGTCACGACGCTGGAAGCCAATATTCTGGCCTATAACGACACTTATCTGCTGACCGCAGGCATTGCCACCGCCACGCTGGTGTGGATTTTGTGGCGCCTGCTGCGCCTGAGAATCACCGCCCGTCTGGCGCTAAAACACGCCACGGGCACCAAATAATGGAAGAAAACCAAGAATGAACAGCGCATTACCTCCGGAGAGATTATGAGTCAGCAGGATGCCGCCAAAGAGCAGGCCACTACCCGCAATAATTTGCGCATTGTTTCCATTTTTACCGCAGCGGCGATAGGGATTGTCGGGGTGCTGGTGATCCTCTACGCCTGGCAACTGCCGCCCTTTACCCGCCACAGTCAGTTCACGGATAACGCCTATGTGCGCGGGCAGACCACCTTTATCAGCCCGCAGGTTAACGGCTATATCACCGAGGTAAAGGTGCAGGATTTCGTGCAGGTCAAAAAAGGCGATCTGCTGCTGCAAATTGATGACCGCATCTATCGCCAGCGCGTACATCAGGCGCAGGCGCAGCTGGCAATGAAAATGGCGGCGCTGAACAATAATCTGCAACAGCGCAAAAGCGCCGAAGCGGTGATTGCGCGTAACGATGCGGCGCTAAAAAATGCGCGCGCCCAGAGTGTGAAAACGCAGGCGGATTTAAAGCGCGTTAACGATCTGACCGCCGACGGCTCCCTGTCGATTCGCGAACGCGATGCGGCGCTCGCCAGCGCTGCTCAGGGCAGCGCCGATATTGAGCAGGCCAAAGCGACGCTTGAGATGTCGCGTCAGGACCTGCAGACGGTCATCGTCAATCGCGGCTCGCTGGAGGCCGACGTCGAGAGCGCAAAAGCCGCGCTGGAGCTGGCGCAAATTGATTTGCAGAACACGCGGATTGTCGCCCCGCGCGACGGTCAGCTCGGGCAAATTGCCGTGCGACTCGGCGCCTACGTCACCGCCGGAACCCATCTCACTACCCTGGTGCCACCGCAGCACTGGGTGATCGCCAATATTAAAGAGACACAGCTCGCGGACCTGCGCGTTGGACAGCCCGTCACCTTTACCGTCGACGCCCTGAACGGCAAACGCTATCAGGGCCGCGTGCAGAGTATCTCTCCGGCGACCGGCGTCGAGTTCAGCGCCATCACGCCGGATAACGCCACGGGTAACTTTGTGAAAATTGCCCAGCGTATCCCGGTGCGCATCGAAGTGCTCGGCAAGCCCGAAGAGTCCGCCCTGCTGCGCCCTGGCATGTCCGTTCAGGTGAACATCGACACGCGGGAGGCGAAACAATGACGCTTCGCCCCGTCGTCTGCATGCTGGGTGCGCTGTGGCTGGCAGGTTGTCAGTCGGTGGATGTCGCGCCAGCCAAAAGCACGCTGCACATCCCCGCCGAGTGGCGCGAAACCCGTGGCCCGACCAGCCCAGCAGAGCAGCTGTGGTGGCGCAATTTTCACGATAATCATCTCAATCGCTACGTGGATCAGGCGCTGCAAAATAACAGCGACGTGCTGATCGCCCGCGAGCGGATCAACGAATATCAGGCGCAGGTCTATGCTGCCGACAGCAGCCTGTTCCCCTCCCTGGATGCGGGGGTAAGCGGCACCCGCGCCCGTGCCCAGTCAGCTGCGACCGGCCTGCCTGTCTACAGCACTTTGTATAAGGGAAGTCTCACTGCCAGCTACGATGTGGATATCTGGGGCGTCAATCGCAGCACCGCGAATGCCGCCGAGGCAACGCTGGAGGCGCAAAAAGCGGCGGCTGCCGCGGCGGATCTGACCGTCGCCTCGTCGGTGGCCTCGGGCTATGTCACCCTGCTTTCTCTTGATGAGCAGTTGCGCGTCACCCAGTCCACGGTGAAATCACGGGAAGATGCGCTGGCTCTGGCCAAACGCCAGTTCGAAACAGGCTACAGCTCGCGCCTGGAGCTCATGCAGTCGGATTCCGAGCTGCGTTCGACGCGCGCGCAGATCCCGCTGCTCCAGCATCAGATCGCCATGCAGGAAAACGCGCTCAGCCAGCTTCTCGGTGCGAATCCCGGTGCAGTGGCGCGCAGCGACAGTTTCAGCGCGCTTACGCCGCTGCCATTGCCGTCGCAGCTGCCGTCGACGTTACTCAATCGCCGCCCGGACATTGTGCAGGCGGAACGCCAGCTGATCGCCGCCGATGCCACGCTCGCCGCCTCGCGCGCCAGCCTGCTGCCGTCGATCAATCTTACTGCCACAGGATCGATACAGGATCGCACGCTGCCCGGTTTGCTCGACAATCCGCTGCAGCTCTGGAGTCTCGGCGGCAGCATTCTGGCACCGCTGCTGAACCGCCAGGCGCTGAACGCGCAGGTGGATATCTCCCAGTCCCAGCGAAATCAGGCGCTGTACGGCTATGAAAAGACCGTGCGCAATGCGTTCCGGGAAGTGAACGACAGTCTGGATGCCATCACGCGCTATCAGGAGCAACTGACGGAGTTAATGGCGCAGCAGGATGTGGCCCAGGAGACGCTGCGCATCGCGCAAAACCGCTATCGCAACGGCTACTCCTCCTATCTGGACGTGCTGGACGCCCAGCGCACGCTGTTCTCGGTGCAAACGAATGTGGTACAGGTGAAAAATAACCTGCTGCTGGCGCAGATTGATTTGTATAAGGCGCTGGGCGGCGGCTGGTCTGAGAAAAACTAAGGGGTCAGTCTATGCAACAAACGTGGTCTGCAGTAGATAACTATATGATTTCTTCTCTTATTCCCCAGGATACCGTGCTGCAAAGCGTTCTGGATAATAACAAACGAGCCGGTCTGCCGGAGCATGACGTCGCGGCAAATCAGGGGCAATTACTGGCTTTATTTGTCCAGATGACGCAGGCAAAGCGCATCCTGGAGATCGGCACTCTGGGCGCTTACAGTACGATCTGGATGGCGCGCGCGTTACAGCCTGACGGCAAAATTATCACCCTTGAGGCCGACCCTGTTCATGCCGAAACCGCCAGGCAGAATATCCGCCTTGCCGGGTTGCAGGCGCAGATTGAGCTTATCGAGGGGCCTGGATTGCAATCGCTGGAAGGTTTCGGCGACATCCCTCCTTTTGACCTGATCTTCATCGATGCCGATAAGCCGAATAATCCGGGCTATCTGGAGTGGGCGCTGCGCTACTCCCGCCCTGGCACCGTGATCATCGGGGATAACGTGGTGCGTGACGGCGAGGTAATCAATGAGCAAAGCAATGATGAGCGCGTACAGGGCGTACGGCGTTTTATCGATATGATCGGGGAAAACCCTCGCCTCACGGCCACCGCGCTGCAAACCGTTGGGGTTAAGGGTTGGGATGGATTTACCCTGGCAATGGTGAATAGCTGAACCGTGTTTAGCGCCCGGTAAGCATTGCGCCACCGGGAGATAAACACACACGTCTTACGACCCGCCGGGTGGCGGCGACGCCTAACCCGGCCTGCAAACTACCCCGTAATCTGCTCCATCGCCTGCAAAATACGCTTATCGGAGATCGGATACGGCGTGCCGAGCTGCTGCGCGAAGAAACTTACGCGCAGCTCCTCGATCATCCAGCGGATCTCCCGCACATCCTCGTCCTCACGGCGCGCCGGCGGCAGTTTGTTTAACCACTGCTGCCACGCCTGCTGAACACTCTCCACTTTCAGCATTTGCGCACGATCGCGATGCGGATCGACGGCCAGCTTCTCAAGACGTTTTTCAATCGCATTCAGATAACGCAGGGTATCGCCGAGGCGCTTGAAACCGTTGCCGGTGACAAACCCGCGATACACCAGCCCGCCCATCTGCGCTTTCACGTCCGACAGTGCCAGCGCCATGGTCATATCCACGCGCCCTTTCAGGCGTTTGTTGATATTGAACACCGCCGTCAGGATCTGCTCGACCTGTTTGGCGATGGTCACCACGGTGTCGTTCAGCCCGGCGCGCACTTTGTCGTGCAGGGCCGCAAAGCCCTCTTCCGTCCAGACCGGACCGCCCGCCTCGTCTATCAGCTTATCGACCCCACAGGAGATGCAGTCGTCAATCAGATCCAGCACCTTGCCGTACGGGTTGAAGTACAGTCCGAGCTTGGCTTTGTTCGGCAGTTTTTCATGCAGATATTTGATCGGCGACGGAATGTTCAGCAGCAGAAGACGGCGCAGACCACGCCACATGGCCTGCTGTTGTTCCAGCGGGTTGTCAAACAGCTTGATCGCCACGCTGTCACGCTCATCCACCAGCGCCGGCCAGGCCTTCACTCTGTAGTTGCCGCGCTTCTGCTCGTAGTGATTCGGCAGATTGCCAAAACTCCAGATATGCAGCCCGCTCTGCTCGATACCGTCATCGGCGACCGCCGAGAGCGTCTCCTGCACTTTGCCTTTCAGCGTCTCTTTCAGCTCCGTCAGCGAACGGCCTTCGTTGAGCTTTTTGTTTTTATCATCCACCACCCGGAAGGTGATTTTCAGGTGATCGGGTACCTGATCCCAGTGCCAGGATTCGCGGTCAATGGTCACACCTGTCATGCGTCTAAGCTCTTTCTCAAGCGCATCCAGCAGCGGCAATTCCAGCGGCGTGACGCGGCCTAAAAAAGCTTCCGCATAGTTCGGGGCCGGAACAAAATTACGGCGCACCGGTTTCGGCAGGGATTTGATCAGCGCAATCACCAGTTCGCGGCGCAGACCGGGGATCTGCCACTCAAAGCCGCTCTCATCCACCTGATTCAACAGCGGCAGCGGAATGTGCACCGTCACGCCGTCGGCGTCTGCCCCCGGTTCAAACTGATAGGTCAGACGCAGCTTAAGGTTGCCCTGATGCCAGAAGTTCGGATAGTCGAGCTTGCTGACCTGCTCCGCGCCCTCTTTAATCAGCATGCTCTTTTCAAAGTTGAGCAGGTCCGGTGACTCTTTGCTGGCCTTTTTCCACCAGCTGTCGAAGTGACGCGCAGACACCACGTCATGGCTGATGCGCTGGTCGTAGAACTCAAACAGCGCTTCGTCGTCCACGAGGATGTCGCGACGACGGGATTTGTGCTCCAGCTCTTCCACTTCAGCGCGCAGCTTGAGGTTTTCGCGGAAGAAGACGTGGCGAGTCTGCCAGTCGCCTTCCACCAGCGCATGGCGGATAAACAGCTCGCGGGAGAGCGCCGGATCGATCAGGCTGTAGTTCACCTTACGCGCCGCCACGACCGGCAGGCCGTAAACGGTCACTTTTTCCGTCGCCATTACCGCGCCCTGCGCGCGCTCCCAGTGCGGTTCACTGTACGAGCGTTTCAGCAGGTGCTGCGCGACAGGTTCGACCCACTCAGGATCGATACGTGCCGCAATGCGTCCCCACAGACGGCTGGTTTCGACCAACTCCGCCACGATAGTCCATTTCGGCGGTTTCTTGAATAAACCGGAACCTGGGAAAATCGAGAAGCGGGCGTTGCGCGCGCCGGTATATTCCTGCTTATCGGCATCTTTCATACCGATGTGCGACAGCAGCCCGGTCAGCAGCGCCATGTGGATCTCGCGATACTCCGCCGGCTCACTGTTCACCGGAATGCCCAGCTCTTTCACCACCTGCCGCAGCTGGGTGTAGATATCCTGCCATTCGCGTACACGCAGATAGTTCAGATACTCGACCTTACACTGGCGGCGGAACTGGTTCGACGACAGCGCTTTTTGCTGCTCACCGAGATAATTCCACAGATTCACAAAAGCGAGGAAATCGGACTCTTTATCGTGGAAACGCTGATGCTTTTCATCGGACGCCTGCTTTTTGTCCATTGGCCGCTCGCGCGGGTCCTGAATCGACAGCGCCGAGGTAATGATCATCGCCTCGCGTACGCAGCCATGTTTCTGCGCTTCGAGCACCATGCGCGCCAGACGCGGGTCCACCGGCAGCTGGCTGAGCTGGCGGCCCAGCGGCGTCAGCTTATAGGCGTTCGCCTGTTCGTCGGTGGTGATCGCCCCCAGCTCTTCGAGCAGGCGCACGCCGTCCTGAATATTGCGTTTATCCGGCGCTTCGACAAACGGGAACGCCGCGATATCGCCAAGCCCGAGGGCGGTCATTTGCAGGATAACGGACGCCAGGTTGGTTCGCAGAATTTCGGGATCGGTAAATTCCGGGCGCGACAGGAAATCGTCTTCGGAATAGAGGCGAATACAGATCCCTTCCGACACACGTCCACAGCGGCCTTTACGCTGATTCGCCGACGCCTGTGAAACCGGCTCAATCGGCAGGCGCTGCACCTTGGTGCGATAGCTGTAGCGGCTGATGCGCGCCGTACCCGGATCGATCACATACTTAATGCCCGGCACGGTGAGTGAGGTTTCGGCAACGTTGGTCGCCAGCACAATCCGGCGGCCGCTGTGGGCCTGAAACACGCGGTTCTGCTCGCTGTTCGACAGGCGGGCATACAGCGGAAGGATCTCCGTGTGGCGCAGATCGCGCTTGCTCAGCGCATCGGCGGTGTCGCGGATTTCGCGTTCACCGCTCATAAAGATCAGAATATCGCCGGGGCTTTCGCGGCCCAGCTCGTCAACGGCATCAAAAATGGCCTGCAGCTGGTCGCGATCCGTGTCGTCCGCCTCTTCCACAATCGGGCGATAGCGCACTTCCACCGGATAGGTGCGGCCAGAGACTTCAATGATTGGCGCGTTGTTGAAGTGGCGCGAGAAGCGCTCCGGATCGATCGTCGCGGAGGTAATGATGATTTTCAGGTCCGGGCGACGCGGCAGCAGCTCGCGCAGATACCCGAGCAGGAAATCAATATTCAGACTGCGCTCGTGGGCTTCATCGATAATGATGGTGTCGTACTGCATCAGCAGCCGGTCCTGCTGGATTTCAGCCAGCAGAATACCGTCGGTCATCAGTTTGACCATGGTGTTGTCACTGACGTGATCGCTGAAGCGCACCTTGTACCCGATGCAGCCACCCGGCTCGGTTTGCAGCTCTTCGGCGATACGGTTCGCCACCGTACGCGCCGCCAGACGACGCGGCTGGGTATGACCGATCAGGCCCTTGATCCCGCGGCCCAGCTCCATACAGATTTTTGGCAGCTGAGTGGTTTTACCGGAGCCAGTCTCCCCGGCGACAATCACCACCTGGTGATCGCGCACGGCTTCGAGAATTTCCTGTTTTTTCTGACTGACAGGCAGGTTTTCCGGGTATTCAATCGATGGACGCGCCGCTTCGCGCAGCACGACTTTCCCTGCTGCCTGTTCAATCTCTTTCGCCATCTCCTGGTAAATGGCCTGTTGTGCATCAGGATTTTTAACCTTTTTAACGCCGTGCAGGCGACGCGCAAAGCGCTGCTTATCTCGCAGCATCAGCGTATCAAGCTGTTGCATCAGCATCGGGAAGGTTAATTTTAGTTGTTCTGTCATAGTGTTAGGGGGCAGTGCTCTGCCAGGCTAAATCTCACTTGAATGATTGCTATAGAGTACCACACCGCCGCTTTGACTGCCTTATTCAAAAAAATCGAACATAGAATTCGATATATTGCGCTATCTCTGCGACAGGATTGTGAATAAAGTGTCAGCAAGCAACGGGGAAACCCCCAATCCAATACAATTTAAGGAATCACCCATGAGCAAAGTATTAGTTCTCAAATCCAGTATTCTGGCAGGGTACTCTCAGTCTGGTCAGCTGTCTGATTATTTCGTTGAACAGTGGCGTGAACAGCACAGCGCTGACGAAATCACCGTTCGCGATCTGGCTGCAAACCCGATTCCGGTACTGGATGGTGAGCTGGTTGGCGCGCTGCGTCCGAGCGATGCCCCACTGACCCCACGTCAGCAGGAAGCGCTGGCGCTGTCTGATGAGCTGATTGCTGAGCTGCAGGCGCACGACGTGATCGTGATCAACGCCCCGATGTACAACTTCAACATCCCGACGCAGCTGAAAAACTACTTCGACCTGGTCGCACGTGCTGGCGTAACCTTCCGTTACACCGAAAACGGTCCGGAAGGTCTGGTGAAAGGCAAACGCGCAATCGTGCTCTCCAGCCGTGGCGGTATCCACAAAGATACCCCAACTGACCTGGTTGCACCGTACCTGACCCTGTTCCTGGGCTTCATCGGTATCACCGACGTGAACTTTGTCTTCGCCGAAGGTATCGCTTACGGTCCGGAAGTGGCAACCAAAGCACAGACCGACGCGAAATCCGCTATCGACAGCCTGGTCGCTGCATAAGATTTTCCCCCTCTCACCGCCTGGTGGGAGGGTTTTTCCTCTCTCTTTATCCGCACCCTATTTCAACCACGCCATGACGCGCCCGCAAATAATTATACGGAATTATTCTGAAATATTTTTGGCAGGATTTTGATGCGAAGAGAAGTTAATTTTTTACAGCAGAAATGAATGCGAGCTATTTGAGGATGATACGTGTATGGTAGCAGGCCAATTACACAGGAAATGCCTATGTCCGATCGCAAAGATGGAAAAGCCCGCCGTAACTTTCTGATTAAATGCCCTTGCCCAAACTGCACTAAAGACTCTGAACACAGCTATACGCGCGTTCAAAAAGGTTCACTGCTCGTTTGCCCTTACTGCAGCACAATGTTCAAATCCAACCAAAAAGTCTGATTTGTTGATCCTCTGCGATTCTGACTACTGAGGCTTTCGCCGTCATCGTGGTTGCAGACTCGCAGAGATCAAAACAGGTTAGTCGCGCAGAACCACGTTAGCGGCAGCCGGGCCTTTCGCGCCAGCGCCCATCACGAACTCCACTTTCTGACCTTCAAACAGTGTGTTGAAATTATCGCCCTGCAACGCAGATAAATTGACAGAAACATCTTTGCTGCCGTCTACCGGAGAAATAAAGCCAAAGCCTTTATCTTCGTTAAACCACTTTACTAAACCAATAATTTTTGCAGACATATAAGGCTCCTTTATTCTGGCCTTTCGGCTGGCAAATTTGTTTAAATCGTAAACGCTGGGCATTAATGCACGGCAGGGCATAATAAGCAATGTTTATTTTAACCGTGCATCACCGTTACCCCTGAAAAGGCCGACGAAAATAATTTTGCGCTGACATAAACAGACAAATTTTATTTCGTTTGCGAGGATTTGGGGCGCAGGTTTTCATCAAAGACCAGACGCGTTCTGCCCGGCTCCACTTCCCGCAGCGGTTCTACCTGATGCAGGGTCATTTTGCAGCGCTCAACTAGCACCTGATATTCGCGCGTCCCCTGCTTTTTCCATTCGAGCTCCTGATCGCTCAGCTGACGAATGGCTTTTGCCGGGCTGCCGATAATCAAATAGTTGGCGGGCATTTCGGCTTTGGCTTTCACAAATGCCGCCGCGCCGACGATGCTGTTTTCGCCGATCACCGCGCCGTCCATCACCACCGCGTTCATGCCGACCAGCGCATTTTTACGGATCACGCAGCCGTGCAAAATGGCGCTGTGACCGATATGTCCGTGCTCTTCCACCACCGTATCTTGCTCAGGGAAGCCGTGCATCACACAGTTATCCTGAATGTTTGCACCGTCTTTTACCACAATCCGGCCAAAGTCGCCGCGCAGGCTGGCGTTCGGCCCGACGTAGACGCCTTTGCCTAAAATCACATCGCCAATCAGCACGGCGGTAGGATGAACGTAGCTCTCATCAGGCACGACAGGTGTAAGACCATCTATTTGATATACAGGCATTCTTCCTCCGTTATGGAATATTCAGGCCGCCAAAGCGCTGGAAATAGAGCGCCCCCGGTACCGGCAGCTCCCCGACCGAGGTTTCCCCTTTTTCACTGACAAACGCCAGGGCACCCGGTGCCACGCGCTGGTAGATGTTAATGCACAGCTGGCGGGCAGTTTGCCCGGCCCAGTGCGCGGGGAGTAGCTCCTCCGGCAGCAGCGGATCTTTCAGCACCACGCGGCGATAAAAATGGATCAGCAACAGCTGGATCTGGAAACAGCGCTCAAGCGTCAGCTCATCGGCTCTCGCCTCTTTCAGCAGAGGGAGTAAAGGCCGGAACGAGTCGATAAAGGTTTCGTACATTACGTTTTGTTCCGTGAGCTGCCAGCACTCTTCCACGCGGGAGCGCAGCGCCGCACGCGACAACGCCAGCGGAGAGTGCGCTTCAAAGCAGATCACGTTTTCGGCCACGCCCGCTTCATGCAGCAGGGATTGCACATCGGCCATTTTCTGTGACGGTGAGGCCATCAGGCTGGAGGCCAGCGTGCCGAACCCCTGCCAGATGAGCTGTTTTTTCACATCGGCGAGGGTATTTTTATCCAGCCCTTCCGAGAGCAATAACAGCCATTTTCCGTCCCACGCCGGTAGTTCAGCGCGGTAAATTTTGTTCTCTGCGCGACGGGTTAACCGCAGCCCCTTGTCGCTCAGACGATAAAAACTGCGCCTGCCGATGCGCGAGACATCCAGCCAGCCCTCTTTATTCAGGCGAAACAGCGCGGTACGCACAAAGCGCTCGCCAAATCCCATCCCTTCCAGCAGCGCAGCCAGGCTCCCGAGCCAGATTTCACCGCCACGGTGCGAGAGCGAATCGCCATATAAGGATGAAATCAGCGACGTTCCGCTGATGGGCACAGAGCTGACGGCGTGCTGAATAAAAGTATCGAGTTTACTCATCTGATTCATTCTGTTGTGATTTTTGTCCTGGATGAATCATAGCACACAGATACCGCGCAGCGCTGCGCTTGCCCGGCCTACGATAGTTTATAGGCCGGGCGGAGGGTTAACCGTTAGCCGCCACCTTGCGCAGATCAAACACCCGGCAGGCTTTGCCTTCGGAGCGTGGGATACTGCCGCAATTCACAATCGTCACGTCCGTCGAGATCCCGACCATCGATTTAATGCGATGACGCAGCTGATGACACACCTGGCAGCGCTGCTCGTGGCTCAGCACCAGGCTGCTCTCTTTCAGCTCGACTTTTACCGAAAGTGAATCAAGATGCCCGCGACGGTTCACTTCCAGCTGGTAGTGCGGCGACAGATGCTCAAACTTGACGATCTCCTCCTCCAGCTGTGACGGGAAGACGTTCACCCCGCGAATAATCAGCATGTCATCGCTGCGCCCGCTGATACGATCCATGCGGCGCATGGTGCGCGCCGTCCCCGGCAGCAGTCGCGTCAGGTCGCGGGTGCGATAGCGGATCACCGGCAGCGCCTCTTTGGTCAGGGTGGTGAACAGCAGTTCGCCCTGCTCGCCGTCGGCCAGAGGTGTACCGTCGTTCGGGTTGACGATCTCGGGATAGAAGTGATCTTCCCAGATGGTCGGGCCGTCGGCGGTGTCGATGCACTCCATCGCCACGCCCGGTCCCATCACCTCTGACAGGCCGTAAATATCCAGCGCGGTAATCCCCAGTCGTCGCTCAATTTCATGGCGCATCGCCATCGTCCATGGCTCTGCGCCAAACACGCCGACGCGCAGGGAGCATTGACTGGCGTCGCCGCCCATCTGACGCTCCAGCTCTTCAATCAGATTCAGGCAGTAGGACGGCGTTACCATGATCATATCCGGCTGGAAATCGCGGATCAGCTGCGCCTGTTTCTCCGTCTGCCCGCCGGACATCGGGATCACCGTCGCGCCTAACCGTTCAGCGCCATAGTGCGCACCCAGCCCGCCGGTAAATAAACCGTAGCCATAGGCCACGTGAATTTTGTCTTTCGCAGTGCCACCGGCCGCGCGCAGGGAACGGGCCACGATATTGGCCCAGTTGTCGATATCATTTTGGGTGTAGCCGACCACCGTCGGTTTACCGGTGGTGCCGGACGAGGCGTGAATGCGCACCACCTGCTCCATCGGCACCGCGAAGGTCTCGAACGGGTAGTTATCCCGCAGATCCTGCTTGGTCGTGCAGGGGAATTTATTGAGATCGGACAGCTCTTTGAAATCGTCAGGATGCACGCCCGCAGCGTCGAATTTGCGTTTGTACATAGGTACATTGTTATAAGCATGCTTCAGCGTCCACTTCAGGCGTTCAGTTTGCAGCGCCTGTAATTCGTCCACCGAGGCTGTTTCAATGGCATCAAGTTGTGTTGTTGTCGTTGTCATTTTGTAGGGTACTCGCAGGTAGTTTTGCTCAAACACGCTCCAGGATCAGGGCAATGCCCTGGCCCACACCGATGCACATCGTACAAAGCGCGTAGCGCCCGTTGCGTCGATGTAATTCATTGCTGGCCGCCAGCACCAGTCGTGCGCCGCTCATCCCCAGCGGATGGCCCAGGGCAATCGCGCCGCCGTTCGGGTTTACGTGTGCGGCATCATCCGCTAACCCCAGCTGGCGCAACACGCCCAGAGCCTGCGATGCAAACGCTTCGTTCAGCTCAATCACGTCCATATCGTTAATGCTCAGACCCGCGCGCTCCAGCACTTTGCGTGTGGCCGGAACCGGGCCAAGCCCCATCAGTCGAGGTTCGACGCCGGCACTGGCCATCGCCACGATGCGCGCTCGCGGGGTTAACCCCTGCTGCTGCGCCATCTCACGGCTGGCAATAATCAGCGCTGCCGCACCGTCGTTCACCCCCGATGCGTTCCCGGCCGTCACGACGCCGTTTTTACGAAACGGGGTTTTGAGGGCGGAAAGCTGCGCTAAGGTGGTGTCGGCGCGGGGATGTTCATCCACCCGCACTTCGGTGACAACGCCCTTTTTGCCCGCCACGCTCACCGGCACGATCTCCTGCGCCAGAATGCCGTTCTGCTGCGCCTGCGCGGTACGCTGTTGGCTGCGCAGTGCAAATGCGTCCTGATCGGCGCGGCTAATATTTAACAATTCAGCTACATTCTCTGCCGTTTCGGGCATGCTGTCAGTTCCGAATTGCTGATGCATGAGCGGATTCACAAATCGCCAGCCAATGGTGGTGTCGTACATTTCCGCCTGACGCTGGAAAGGCGTGGTGGCTTTGCCCATCACAAACGGCGCACGGGACATGGACTCAACGCCACCGGCGATCAGCAGATCCGCATCGCCCGCTTTAATTGCGCGCGCCGCAAACCCCACGGCGTCCAGTCCGGAACCGCACAGACGGTTGATGGTCGTGCCCGACACCGTCTGCGGTAAGCCCGCCAGCAGCGCGGCCATGCGCGCCACGTTGCGGTTATCTTCCCCGGCCTGGTTTGCGCAGCCGAAAATCACATCGTCAATACGTTCTGCATCCAGGTGCGGATAACGCGCCAGCAGCGCGCGCAGCGGGACGGCCGCCAGATCGTCTGCGCGCACGCCGGACAACGCACCGCCATAACGCCCCACCGGGGTACGAACACCATCACAGATAAATGCATCACGCATCAGGCTTCTCCTGTCACACTGCCGCCAATGCGGTGCGATTTACCGCGGAACAGGGCGACTGTTTTTTGTTGTTGGTTAGTAATTTCGATGTCGTACACGCCGGTCAGTTTGCCCTGATGTTTCACGCGGGCGCTGGCGGTCAGCTTGTCTCCGGCAAACCCAGGGCGCAGAAAATCAATGGAGCACGCCGAGGCCACCGCCGCCAGCCCCTGGCTGTTGCAGGCGTAGGCGAACGCCGTATCCGCCAGCGAGAACAGCTGGCCACCGTGGCAGGTTTTGTGGCCGTTGAGCATCTGCGGCGTGATGGTCATGGTCAGCACCGCGTAGCCCTCGTCCATCTCGATAATGTCGATCCCAAGCGCCTGGGCGCAGGCATCGTTTTCATACATGGCGCGGGCGTTGTGCCAGGCGTTATGACTCATAGCTACTCTCCAGAAGCGCACGCTGGCGCAGCAGTGAACAGGGGCGATAACGTTCTTCGCCGTAGTGGCGTTGCAGGTTTTCCAGCAGAATCAGCAGGCGCTGCCAGCCCAGACGTTCACCCCAGGCGATAGGCCCGACGGGATAGTTCACGCCGAGGCGCATCGCGGTGTCGATATCCTGCTCGCTGGCCACCCCTTTCTGCAGGGCATCCAGCGCTTCGTTGATGATCATCGCCACGGTGCGCCAGATCAGCAGACCGGGATAATCCGCACTCTGCAGAACGCGTTTTCCCTGCTGCTGCAGGTGATAGATCGCTTTTTGCGTGGCGGAGTGCGGATTACTGGCCGCTGCGGCAATCACCACGGCGTCGCCGTCCATCCGATCGACCACCACCACCGGTGAATTAAGGCGCAGGGCGAGGCTTTGCGCGGTTTCGCCGGTAGTTTCCACCAGCAGCACTTCGTCGATTTCAGTGACACCGTCACTTCTTTTTGCGATGGTCGTCGGGCTAAAGGTCGCGCTGACCGGTTCCAGCCACTGGGCGGCTGGCCGCTCGCTGTGCCAGTCGTAAACCCCCTGCCCGGTTTTCTTGCCGAAACGTCCGCCAAGCACCAGCTCCTGCTGAACCAGCGACGGCAGAAAACGGCGCTCCTGCCAGAAAGCGTTAAACACCGAGCAGGTCACGGCAAAGTTCACGTCCTGCCCGATCAAATCTGTCAGCTCCAGCGGACCCATCGGGAAACCGCCGCCTTCGCGCAGCGCAGCGTCGATGTCCTGCGCCGGGGCGACGTTCTCTTCCAGCGCGCGCCAGGCTTCGGAGTAGTACGGACGCGCCACGCGGTTGACGATAAATCCAGGCGTGGACTGGCAGCGCACCGGCTGTTTGCCCCAGTTCAGCGCCAGCTCGCACAGCAGATCCGCCACTTCGGTTGACGTCCCCAGCCCGCGCACCACTTCCACCAGCTTCATCACCGGCGCCGGGTTAAAGAAATGCAGCCCGGCGATGCGTTCCGGATGGCGCACCTCGGCAGCCACCGCGGTGATCGAAATCGACGAGGTGTTACTGGTGAGCAGCGTCTGCGGCGGGCAGATATCGCCCAGCTGTTTGAACAGCGCTTTTTTCACCTCAAGGCGCTCGGAGGCCGCTTCAATCACCAGATCGGCGGCGGCAAGCGCCTGGATATCGTTAACGGGGAGCAGACGGGCGACAATTATTTCGCTGGCCTCGGAGGAGAGCTTTCCGCGCGCGACGCGGGATTCCAGCCGCGTGCGGATGCCCTCGATGGCGCGAACCACAGCGTCTGAGGCGATGTCGTACACCAGTACCTGATGTCCGTTGCTGGCGGCCACTTCCGCGATCCCGGCCCCCATGGTGCCGCTGCCGATCACGGCGACGGTGTGAATTCTCATCGTCATCTTATTTCCCCGTGAAATTCGGCGGGCGCTTGGCGAGAAACGCGCTCACGCCTTCGCGATAGTCGTCGCTGCGCCCGGCCAGTCGCTGATAATCACGCTCCAGATCGAGCTGTTCGTCCAGGGTGTTGGTTTCGGCGGCGTTCATCGCCTGTTTGATCAGCCCCAGACCCAAGGTCGGCTGAGAGGCAAAATGAATCGCCAGTTTCTGCGCGGTGGAAGAGAGTTCTTCATCGTCAACCACCTGCCAGATCATCCCCCAGGCGTGCGCCTGCTCTGCGCTCAGCTTATCGCCCAGCAGCGCCAGACCCATGGCCCGCGCACGTCCGGCGACGCGCGGCAGCAGCCAGGTGCCGCCGCAATCCGGCACCAGCCCGAGCTTGCTAAACGCCATCATGAAATTAACGGAACGCGCGGCGATCACCATGTCGCAGCCCAGCGCCAGCGTCGCACCTGCTCCCGCCGCCACACCGTTCACCGCCGCAATAACCGGTTTCGGCAGTTTTGCCAGGCGGCGTACCAGCGGGTTGTAGAAGGTTTCCACGGAGTAGCCGAGATCCGGCGCGGGGCCGTTCGGGTCAACGTTGCGGTCATTCAGATCCTGCCCGGCGCAAAAACCGCGTCCGGCACCGGTAATCAACAGGCAGCGGATAGTGTCGTCCCGTTCAGCCTGCTTCAGGCACTCGGAAAGCTGCTGATGCATGACATCGTTAAAGCTGTTCAGACGCTCCGGGCGGTTCAGCGTAATGGTCATCACGCCCTGCTCAATATGACTCAGAATAAATTCCACAATTAGCGTCCTTTAAAGTCGGGGGTGCGTTTTTGTAAGAAAGCGGCGATGCCTTCCCGGCGGTCTTCCGTGGCAGACAGCAGCGTAAACAGCTGACGCTCCTGAGCCAGACCGGCCTGTAGCGGCACTTCCTGCGACTGGCGCAGCGCCTGTTTCGCGGCCTGCAACGCCAGTGGAGAATGACGCGCCATCAGTGCGGCCTGCTTCAGGGCATATTCCAGCACCAGCGCCGACGGGAATACGTCGCTCACCAGCCCTGCCGACTGCGCCTGCTGCGCGGTAATACTTTCGCCCGTCAGCACCATTTTGCTGGCGAGGGACTTGCCGACGCTGCGAATCAGACGCTGGGTGCCGCCCGCGCCCGGCATAATGCCAAGCGTGATTTCCGGCAAACCGAAACGGGCATTGTCCCCGGCGATCACCACGTCACACAGCAGTACCAATTCGCAGCCTGCGCCGAGCGCAAAACCGTTTACGGCGGCAATCAACGGTTTGTTAAAAGCGTTAATGCGCGCCCAGAGCTGCGGGCGAACGTCGTTCAGCGTGGCGGGCAGATCTTTCTCCGCCATCTCGTTGAGGTCGGCCCCGGCGGCAAAGCAACGCTCGTTGCCATAAATGACACAGGCGGAGATCTCGCCATCAACCGCAGCGGCTTCCAGCTCATCTGCCAGTTGCGAAAGCAGCGCGTTGTTGAGGGCGTTGCGCGCCGCCGGACGGTTCAGCGTCAGCTGCAGCACGCGGCCATGACGGGTGACAATCAGATCGCTCATGCCATCCCCTTCGCGTCAAAATCGACCACCACGTCGGCGGTCAGCGGCAGCGCCTGGCAGCTCAAGACATATCCCGCCGCCAGTTCGTCCGGCTCCAGGCTGTAGTTGGTCGCCATATCGACTTTTCCGCGCAGCACTTTGCATTTGCAGGTGGCGCAGACGCCACCCTTGCAGGCATACGGAAGATCTGCGCCCTGACGCAGGGCCGCGTCGAGAATGCTTTCGTCATCAGCGGTGAGCGTGATTTCGCGGTCGCGGCCATCCTGACGGACGGTCACTTTCTGCCCTTGCGCCTGAATCGTCGTCGCGCGTTTCACGGCGCTCCCCGGCGTATTAAAGCGCTCAAGGTGTATAGTTTTCTCCGGCATCCCCAGCGCTTTCAGCGCCAGCTCGGCGTCGTCCATCATCGCCGAGGGGCCGCAGATAAAGGCTTCGTCGAACAGGCTGAAATCGATCAGCGTTTTTCCCAGCTGCTGGAGTTTTTCGCCGTCGATACGCCCGTGGAGCAGTTCACTGTCGAGGGTCTCCTGACTGAAAATATTCACCAGTTGCAGACGTTGCGGCCAGGTGTCTTTCAGGTCCGCCAACGCCTGGCGGAACATCATGCTCTGGCTGCTGCGGTTGCCGTAAATCAGAGTGAAATGGCTCTGCGGCTCGACCCGCAGGGTGCTGGAGATAATCGCCAGCATCGGCGTGATCCCTGAACCGGCGGCAATCGCCAGATAGCGCCCGGCGCGTTCCGCCTGCGGCTGATAGCCAAAGTGCCCCTGAGGGACCATTACCTCCAGCGCCATGCCCTGTTTAATCTCATCGCGGGCATAGCGAGAAAAACGCCCGCCGTCGATGGCTTTCACCGCCACGCTGATTTCGCCCGGCGTCACGCTGCGACAAATGGAGTAGCAGCGGCGTAGCTCTTCGCCTGCCAGCTGCGCTTTGAGCGTCAAATGCTGACCGGGGCGGAAACGGTAGGCGTCCTGCAAAGTCTGTGGGATCGCGAAAGTAATGGTCACCGCATCGCGGGTTTCGGGTTCCACTTTTGCCACCGTTAAAGAATGAAACGTTGTCATGGCAACCTCAGATACATTTGAAATAGTCGAAAGGTTCACGGCAGGCGTTACAGCGATAGAGCGCTTTACAGGCCGTTGAACCAAATTCACTGATAACCGACGTGTCGGTGCTCGCGCAGCGCGGGCAGGCCACCTCGGCAGGGGCGTGGGCGTGGCAGCTGTGACCTACCGGTGGGCTGATGCCGTATTCACGCAGTCGCGCGCGGGCGTCGTCGGTCATCCAGTCGGTTGTCCAGGCCGGGTCAAGCTGCAGGACGATATGCACCGGCGTAAAACCGTGGGCGGTCATCGTCTCGCGAATGGCGCCGAGCAGATGCTCCGTCGCCGGACAGCCCGAATAGGTTGGCGTAAAGCCAATCACCCAGCCGCCCGCCTGTGCGCAGACGCTGCGCACCATGCCTAAGTCGGTGATGGTAAGCACCGGCACTTCCGGGTCCGGGATCTGGCTTAACAGCGACCAGATTTGCGGGATTTCCGCCGGGGCGATCTCAGCGAGACGTTGCATAGCGACCTCCTCTTACCACTGCTGACCGGGATACATGCGCTGGAGATACTGCATCTCCGCCAGCATCGGTCCCAGATGTTCGGTGTGCAGCCCTTTTTTGCCGCCGGTGCGATACGCCGCCTCTTCCGGAATGTTCAGGCAGGCCTGCTGGAAACCGGCAAACACTTCTGCTTCCCACTCGGCGCGGAGTTCGCGCGGGTCGACGGCGATCCCCTCGGCAATAAGCTGCTCTTCCAGCGCATCGGCTTCAAACAGTTCGGCGGTAAAGCGCCACAGGGAATCGATCGCCTGCTGCATTTTTTGCGCCGACACCTCCGTGCCGTTGCCCAGACGCTCCAGCCAGCCGCGGCTAAAGCGCAGGTGGTAGCGCGCCTCTTTGATCGCTTTCGCGGCAATCGCGGCCAGCTGCGCGTCGCGGCTTTGGGTCAGACGGGTAAAGAGCGCAACGTGCCAGGCGTCGATGAAATACTGACGCACCAGGGTGTCGGCGAAGTTGCCGTTCGGCTGCTCCACCAGCAGCAGATTGCTGAACTGGCGCTCATCGCGGCCAAAGGCCAGCGTGTCTTCGTCGCCCTGTCCTTCCAGTTCGGCGGCGTAGGTTAAGAAATTGCGCGCCTGTCCGAGTAAATCCAGGCCGATATTGGCCAGCGCCAGATCGATCTCCAGCTCTGGCGCATGGCCGCACCACGCGCCGAGACGCTGCGACAGAACCAGACAGTTATCACCCAGACGCAGGGCATATTGCGTTGTTGCTTTCATATCCATCCTCACATGTGCTCGATGCCATCAGGGAGGGTGTAAAAGGTCGGATGACGGTAGACCTTGCTCTCTGCGGGGTCGAAAAATTCTCCGCGCTCTTCCGGCTGCGAGGCGACGATTTCGCTGGCTTTCACCACCCAGATCGAACAGCCTTCGCTGCGACGGGTGTAGGCATCGCGCGCATTTTCCAGCGCCATGCGGTCATCGGCGGCGTGCAGGCTGCCCACGTGACGGTGGGATAACCCCTGTTTGCTGCGAACAAACACTTCATATAACGGCCAGTAGACATTGCTCATGGTTAATTCCTCTTACGCGGCGGTGCGGGCGTGTTGTTTTTCTGCGTGCGCCAGTGCGGCTTCGCGCACCCACGCCCCCTCTTCCCAGGCTTTACGTTTCGCGGCGAGGCGCTCGTGGTTGCAGATGCCGCGTCCGTTAATCACTTCTTCAAATTCATGCCAGTCGATTTCACCAAAGCGGTAGTGGCCGCTCGCTTCATCGAAGTGCAGATCCGCATCCGGCACGGTCATGCCCAGCATCTCGACCTGCGCGACGGTGTTGTCGACAAAGCGCTGACGCAGTTCGTCATTACCGAAGCGTTTGATTTTCCACGCCAGGCTGCGGGCGCTGTTGGGGGAGTTGTCGTCGTTCGGTCCGAACATCATCAGTGCGGGCCACCAGAAACGGTTGATGGCGTCTTGCAGCATCTGGCGCTGAGATTCGCTGCCCTGCGCGAGTGCCATACAGGCTTCAAACCCCTGGCGCTGGTGGAAGCTCTCTTCTTTACAGATTTTCACCATTGCGCGGGCATATGGCCCATAAGAGGTGCGGCACAGGGCCACCTGGTTAACGATGGCCGCGCCATCGACCAGCCAGCCAATCACGCCGATGTCGGCCCAGCTCAGGGTTGGGTAGTTGAAGATCGAGGAGTATTTCATCTTGCCGTCGAGCATCTTCTGGTAGATGTCTTCCCGCGCACAACCCAGGGTCTCCGCCGCGCTGTAGAGATACAGCCCGTGCCCCGCCTCATCCTGCACTTTCGCCAGCAGAATCGCTTTGCGGCGCAGTGTCGGCGCGCGGGTGATCCAGTTTCCTTCCGGCAGCATGCCGACAATTTCGGAGTGCGCATGCTGACCAATCTGGCGGATCAGGGTTTTGCGGTAGGCGTCCGGCATCCAGTCTTGCGGCTCGATGGCTGTCTCCTGTGCGATGCGCTGTTCAAAGCGTTGTTCTTCCGTCACGTCGTCACCTTTATGATTCGTTAAATCGTCAATCATCGCTTAATGATGAATCACTTCGTTTCTTAAAAGTTACACAAAGGTTAAATATAACCCCAAGGAGTGTTTGTCTATTTTGTGATGCCGCTCGCAAGGCTTTTACTGCAAGCCGCTTATGGCGGGCGCTGTTCGCCTGAAGATTCATCCGACAAGATCACATTGTTAACAAATCATTAAAACATCACTTGCTTTTTATGATTCATAATCAAACTATCTATAGTGAAATTACGTAACATTTGGAGAAGAGAGATGCAGCAGTTAGCCAGCTTCTTGTCCGGCACCTGGCAGTCTGGCCGGGGCCGTGAGCGCAACATTCATCACGCCATCAGCGGCGAAGCCCTGTGGAGTGTGACCAGCGAAGGTCTGGATATGGCGGCAGCGCGTCGCTTTGCCATCGAACGCGGCGGTGAATCACTTCGCGCGATGACCTTTATCGAACGCGCGGCGATGCTGAAAGCGGTCGCCAAACATTTGCTGAGCCAGAAAGATCATTTTTATGCCCTGTCGGCTGAGACCGGCGCGACCCGCGCGGACAGCTGGGTGGATATCGAAGGCGGCATCGGCACGATGTTCACCTACGCCAGCCTCGGCAGTCGCGAACTGCCCGATGACACCCTGTGGCCAGAAGACGAGCTGATCCCCCTGTCTAAGGAAGGCGGTTTTGCCGCGCGCCACGTGCTGACGTCCAAATCTGGCGTGGCGGTGCATATCAACGCCTTCAACTTCCCCTGCTGGGGGATGCTGGAAAAACTGGCACCGACCTGGCTTGCCGGGATGCCCGCAATCATTAAACCGGCTACCGCTACCGCGCAGGTCACCCAGGCGATGGTGAAATCCATCGTCGACAGCGGTCTGGTGCCGGAGGGGGCGATTAGCCTGATCTGCGGCGGTGCGGGCGATCTGCTGGATCATCTCGATTTCCAGGACGTAGTGACGTTTACCGGCTCCGCCTCCACCGGCCAGATGCTACGTGTACACCCGAATATCGTCGCCAAATCCATTCCGTTCACCATGGAAGCGGACTCGCTGAACTGCTGCGTGCTGGGGGAAGACGTGACGCCGGAGCAGCCGGAATTTGCGCTGTTTATTCGCGAAGTGGTGCGTGAGATGACCGCCAAAGCCGGGCAAAAATGTACCGCCATTCGCCGCATCATTGTTCCGCAAGGGCAGACTGAAGCGGTCAGCCAGGCGCTGATCGCCCGTCTCGAAAAAGTGGTGGTCGGCGACCCGGCGCAGGAAGGGGTCAAAATGGGGGCGCTGGTCAACGCGGAACAGCGTGCCGATGTGCAGGAAAAAGTCGATCTGTTGGTATCTGCGGGCTGCCAGATCCGTCTCGGCGGCAAAGCCGATCTACACGCTGCGGGCGCATTCTTCCCGCCGACGCTGCTCTTCTGTCCGCAGCCTGACGAGACCCCTGCCGTTCACGCGACGGAAGCCTTTGGTCCGGTCGCTACGCTGATGCCGTATCGTGACGCAGACCACGCCATGACTCTGGCCCGCGCCGGTGAAGGCAGCCTGGCCGGAACGCTGGTAACGGCAAATGCGAATATCGCTCGCCAGTTTATTTCCGGCGCGGCGCGGGCGCACGGGCGTATCCAGATCCTTAACAGCGAGTCGGCGAAAGAGTCTACCGGCCACGGCTCCCCGCTGCCGCAGCTGGTTCACGGTGGGCCGGGGCGCGCGGGCGGCGGTGAAGAGCTGGGCGGGCTGCGTGCGGTGAAGCACTATCTGCAGCGCACCGCCATTCAGGGCAGCCCGTCGATGCTCGCCGCCGTCAGCCAGCAGTGGGTGCGCGGTGCACAGGTGCAGGAAGATCGCGTACACCCGTTCCGCAAATACTTCGAAGAGCTGCAGCCGGGCGACAGCCTGCTGACTCCGCGCCGCACCCTGACCGAAACGGACATCGTCAATTTTGCCTGCCTGAGCGGCGATCATTTCTACGCCCACATGGACAAAATTGGCGCGGCGGAGTCTATCTTCGGCGAGCGCGTGGTACACGGTTATTTTGTGATTTCTGCGGCGGCGGGTCTGTTCGTTGATGCGGGCGTCGGGCCGGTTATCGCCAACTACGGCATGGAAAATCTGCGCTTTATCGAGCCGGTCAAACCGGGCGATACCATTCAGGTGCGTCTGACCTGTAAGCGCAAAACCCTGAAGAAACAGCGCACCGCAGACGAAAAACCAACCGGCGTGGTGGAGTGGGCCGTCGAGGTCTTTAACCAGCACCAGCAGCCTGTCGCGCTTTACTCCATTCTGACTCTCGTGGCTCGCCAGCAGGGCGATTTCACCGACTGATGTGTCTTTTTACCGGGAAGGCCCCTTCCCGGTTTTTAATTTGGCAAGAGTGACAAATAACCTGGCAGGTGCAGGCAAACACTTTGCGCCCGCGCCTGCCAGGATAACGCTGCACAACACCAATAACACAATAATGATGAGGTCAACGATGGGAAGCCCTTCTTCTTTTTCTGCCCGTAAGACGGCACTGGCCGTGGCTGTCGCGTTGTTATGCGCCTGGCAATCTCCCGCGTTCGCCCATGGCGGCGAAGCGCATATGGTTCCGATGGATAAAACCCTGGCCGATTTTGGCGCCGATGTGCAATGGGACGATTACGCCCAGATGTTTACCATTGCCAAAGACGGTGCCTTTGTGAAGGTCAAACCGGGCGCGAATACCGCCATCGTCAACGGCAAGCCGCTTAAACTGCAGGTGCCGGTGGTGATGAAAGACAACAAGGCGTTCATCTCCGACACCTTCATCAACGATGTTTTCCAGTCGGGACTTGATCAGACCTTCCAGGTGGAAAAACGCCCGCATCCGCTCAACGCACTGACCGCTGACGAAATTAAACAGGCCGTCGAGATCGTGAAAACCGCGGCAGAATTCAAACCCAATACCCGCTTCACCCAGATTGCGCTGGCCGAACCCGATAAAGCCAAAGTGTGGGATTTTGTCCTGAACGGCACGGCTGTCGATGCTCCGCGTCAGGCGAATGTCACCATGCTGGATGGTAAACACGTCATTGAGAGCGTCGTTGATCTGAAGGACAAAAAAGTCCTGAGCTGGACGCCGGTCAACGACGCCCACGGCATGGTGCTGCTGGATGATTTCACCGCCGTACAGCAGATCATCATGAGCAGCCCGGAATATGCGCAGGCGCTGAAAAAACACGGCGTGGACGACCCGCAGAAAGTGATCGGTACCCCGCTGACCGTCGGCTATTTTGACGGTAAAGACGGTCTGAAACAGGAAGAGCGCCTGCTGAAAGTGGTCAGCTATCTCGACACCGGCGACGGTAACTACTGGGCACACCCGATTGAAAACCTGGTGGCGGTGGTCGACCTCGAGCAGAAAAAAATCCTTAAAATTGAAGAAGGCCCGGTGGTGCCGGTGCCGATGAATCCGCGTCCGTATGATGGTCGTGACCGTATCGCCACCGTCAAAAAACCGCTGGAGATCGTCGAGCCAGAGGGCAAGAACTACACCATTACGGGCGACATGATCCACTGGCAGAACTGGGACTTCCACCTGAGTCTCGACTCCCGCGTCGGGCCTGTCATCTCGACTGTGACCTATAACGACAACGGCAAAAAACGCCAGGTGATGTATCAGGGCTCGCTCGGCGGGATGATTGTTCCTTATGGCGACCCGGACGTGGGCTGGTACTTTAAAGCCTATCTCGATTCCGGTGATTACGGCATGGGCACCCTGACCTCGCCGCTGGTGCGTGGCAAAGATGCGCCGTCGAACGCGGTGATGCTCAACGAAACCATTCCGGATTACACCGGCACGCCGATGGAGATCCCCCGCGCGATTGCCGTGTTTGAACGCTACGCCGGGCCGGAGTATAAGCATCAGGAGATGGGCAAACCGAACGTCAGCACCGAGCGCCGTGAACTGGTGGTGCGCTGGATCAGTACCGTCGGTAACTACGAGTATATCTTTGACTGGATCTTCCACGAAAACGGTACCATTGGCATCGATGCAGGCGCAACGGGTATCGAAGCGGTAAAAGGTGTGCAGGCTAAAACCATGCATGACCCGAGCGCCAAAGACGATACCAAATATGGCACCCTGATCGACCACAACATCGTCGGAACTACCCACCAGCACATCTACAACTTCCGTCTGGATATGGACGTGGATGGCACCAACAACCGTCTGGTGGCGATGGACCCGGAGGTGAAACCGAACACCGCCGGTGGCCCGCGCACCAGCACCATGCAGGTGAATCAGTACAATATTGATACGGAGCAGCAGGCGGCGCAGAAGTTCGACCCCGGCACCATTCGACTCCTGAGCAACACCAGCAAAGAGAACCGCATGGGCAACCCGGTCTCGTACCAGATTATCCCTTACGCGGGCGGCACTCACCCGGTCGCGAGCGGCGCGAAATTCGCGCCAGACGAGTGGATCTACCATCGCCTGAGCTTTATGGATAAGCAGCTGTGGGTCACGCGTTATCATGCGAATGAGCGCTATCCGGAAGGCAAATTCCCGAACCGTTCGATTCACGACAGCGGTCTGGGGCAGTACAGCAAAGATAACGAATCCATCGATAATCAGGACGATGTGGTTTGGATGACCACCGGCACCACGCACGTGGCGCGCGCCGAGGAGTGGCCGATCATGCCGACAGAGTGGGTTCATACCCTGCTCAAACCGTGGAACTTCTTCGACGAGACACCCACGCTCGGCAAGAAGAAAGACGAGAAGTAGCAAATCTGGCCGGGCAAATGCCCGGCCTGTTTTTAACGGCATACCATTGATTTCTCGCCAGAAAGTGCCACGCTTTGTCTATTCCCGCCCTTTCTCAACGATGACGCGTAAATGACAGATAAGAGGCACACCCCGCAGCCCGAGTTAACCTCGTGGCCAACCCGCCAGGCGATGGTTTCTCGCGGTCTGACAATCAATATGCCGTGGCTGGCGTTTGTGCACGTCAGCTTTGCGCTGATGATTCTGCTGCGTAACACGCTAGTGCCCAGTTTCGATCCTGCGCATATTTCAGGGCAGCAAATCGGGTTACTGGTGGATGCCGCAATGCTCGGGGTCATTGCCCTGTCGGCGGCGCTGGTGGTGATGAGCTGGCGACATATCGCCGGGATTAGCCTGGTGCTCTTTACCTCCGGCCTGCTGTGGGCGCTCTGCTGTTACTGGTTTATCGTTGACTGGCAGCTTCCTCACGCCTGGCCCCTGTGTACCATTCTGCTACTGACCGCCGTTACTGCGCTCTATTTCTATCCAGTGGGATTGCTCGCCTGCGTGCTGCCGCTGTGGTTGACCCTGCCGCTCGCAAGTGTCGTGCTTAATCATGGCTTGCCTGTCCGCTTCGCCGCGATGTGGACGGTGTTTACGCTGTTCCTGATCTGCGGGCGTTTTATCCTGCTGCGCTGGTTCGACGAAGCCTGGCAGCGCAATCAACAAAACCAGCTGCTGATTGCCCGTCTCGACGCGCTGGCGCATCAGGACCCGCTAACGGAAACGGCCAACCGACGGGAGATGGAAAACGTGCTGGAGCGCGCGGTCAGCCAGGGAAAATCATTCACGCTGATTATGCTGGATGTCGACTATTTCAAACTTTACAACGATGCGTATGGTCATCAGGCGGGCGATGAGTGTCTGGTGCGGGTGGCGCAGGCGCTGAAAGCGTCGGTTCGCTCGCCGGACGATCTGGTGTCACGCTATGGTGGCGAGGAGTTTTTGCTGATTCTCTTCGATTGCCCACCGGAAATGGCCGGTAAGGTTGCGAAACGTATTCAGGATAATTTGCGCGAGGCCGCGATTGCGCATAAGGCGTCGAAGGTGAGCGAGTATGTGACGGCAAGCATGGGGATCGCCGAAATGTCGGCGGGGCTGACCGCAGACGGCGTTGTCGCGCAGGCGGATGCGGCGCTCTATCGGGCGAAAGAAGGCGGGCGAAATCGTTGGTCGCAGTGATGATTTGTCGGGCAGCGTTGCCGCCACCCGACAAGGGCAATTAATACCGCACACACACCGACTTCGTTTCACACCAGCCATCCAGCCAGTCAGGACCAAAATCGCGGCCTGTGCCGGACTGCTTCATGCCGCCAAACGGCAGGTTGGCGTCGATCAGCGTATGGCTGTTCACCCACACGGTTCCCGCCTGTAAACGGTCCGTGTACTCCAGCGCTTTGCTGATATTTTGCGTCCAGACGCTGGCCGTCAGGCCATACTCCGTGTCGTTCGCCAGCTGGAGTGCCTCTTCCCCATCGGCCACTCGCACCAGATTTACCACCGGGCCAAACACCTCTTCGCGGGTCAGGCGCAGGCTGGCATCGGGGTTTACCACCAGCGTTGGCGCAACGTAATAGCCCTGTTTATCCGGGCCGCTGTTGCCGGTAATCAGCTCGGCACGGCTGAGCTGCGCCTCGTTGAGGAAGGTTTGTACTTTGTCGCAATGGGCGCGGGAGACCAGCGGGTTGATGTGTGCCGTGGGCGACATGCCTGGCCCGACGCTCAGGGATTTCACCGCCTGCTCAAAGTGGCTCACCAGGGTATCAAACAGCGGTGCTTCAATGTAAATGCGCGAACTGGCGGCACACACCTGCCCCTGGTTGAGGAAGCTGCCGGTCATTAGCCCTTCCACCACCCACGCTGGGTCGGCATCTTTCAGCACTATCGCCGGGTTTTTGCCGCCCAGCTCCAGGGTCACACCCGTTAAGGTATCGGCGGCGGTGCGTGCGATCTGTTTGCCGGTGGCCGTTGAGCCGGTAAAACTCACTTTGGCGATATGGGGATGCGAGGTTAATGCCGCGCCGCACACGGCACCGCTACCGGTGACGACGTTAAATACGCCATCGGGAACGCCCGCCTCGCTTGCCAGTTCGGCCACGCGCAGCAGGGTCAGTGGCGTGGTTTCCGACGGTTTGATCACGATAGAGCAGCCCGCAGCCAGCGCAGGCATCACCTTCCACATGCCAATCATCAGCGGGAAGTTCCAGGGGACAATTCCGGCCACCACGCCGACCGGCTCTTTACGGGTCCACGCCTGATAGCGCGCCCCTTGCGGCAGCGGAATGGAGAGATCGAGCGTTTTGCCCGCAATTTTGGTGGTCAGCCCGGCGGTGTAGCGCATCCAGTTCAGGGTGCAGCCCACTTCAAACGCGCGGGAGATGTTAATCGATTTGCCCTGCTCCAGGGTTTCGAGCTGCGCCAGCTCTTCCGTATGCTGCTCCACCAGATCGGCAAAACGCAGCAAAATGCGCTCGCGCTCGGCAGGCAGTTTCCCGGTCCAGCTGCGGGAGACAAAGGCGCGCCAGCCGGACATCACCGCGCGATCCACATCGTCCACACTCGCATCTGCCGTCGAGGCAATCACTTCACCCGTCGCCGGATTGAATATGTTCAGGCGCTTTTCACTTTCAGAGGCCGACGGGCGGCCCTCGATCCACAGGCCATGATGACGGTCTAAAAACTGTTGCACGCTTTGCAGGACGGCGGTCTGTGACTCAGACATAGGGTGCTCCTTCATTATTATTCGCAGGGTGTCATCGCAGTCTAAGATGGGTTTGCAAAACGCGCTTTTATCTCTGTGACATTCGTTTTGCCACCTGTGACAGCCCCCGCAAATCATGATAATTCCGGCTTATAACACTGTTATCAGCGAGTGTTCTTTCCTATAGTCAGCCCTGACCTCTGACAAAATGCAACACAAATGCAACAATGCAAAAACATTGACAGTGCAGCGAGATGAAAGATGGCGTGTGCAAGTGAGCAGGAAAAATATCAGCAGTGGCTGGCGCAAATTAACCAGGTGTGTGGCAGCTTTGCCGCGCGCCCGTTGCCGGGCCAGTTCATCGGTGAACTGGAAACCAGCTATGCCAGAAGCCTGAAGCTCAGCACCGTCACCGCCGCAGGCGTTAACCTGTTTCGCACCCGTCAGGAGATCAAAACCAGCAACGACGCCTGGTTTTACACCGTGTTTCAGCTCGAAGGTCAGGCTACGCTGGAGCAGGATGATAAGCAGATTGTGATCGACGCGGGTGACATTACGCTGATTGACGCCTCACGCCCCTGCTCGATCTACTGGCACGACAAATCGCGCCAGATTTCCCTGTTACTGCCGCGCCAGATTCTGGAACAGCAGTGCCGTTTCCAGGAGGTGAGCTGCGCCCATAAGCTGTCGCGCACGCTGCCCACCGTGCAGCTGAGCTATCGGCTGTTGCAGGAGAGTATGGATAATGCGCAGCTGAGCGATATGGAGAGCGAAGCGGCGTTGGAAGCGATGGTGTGTCTGTTGCGCCCGGCGTTTCAGCAGCGCGAATCGGCGCCGCCGCGTAAAGAGCGTCAGTTCCAGAATGTGCTGTCGCTGATCGATTCCCATATTCAGTCGGAAGCGCTGCGACCGGAGTGGATTGCCACCGAGAGCGGGATGTCGGTGCGCAGCCTGTATCGCATGTTTGCCGATAAAGGGCTGGTGGTGGCGCAGTACATCAAAAACCGGCGGCTGGACCTGTGCGCGCAGGTGCTACGCGCCACAGGCGATGATGAAAAACTGGCGGGCATTGGCTATAGCTGGGGCTTTGCCGACCATAGCCATTTCTCTACGGCCTTCAAACAGCGCTTTGGCGTGTCGCCTGGCGAGTATCGCAAGCGCTACCGCTGATCACTTCTTCAGCCACTTTCCGTTGATACCCTTCACGTATTCGCCCGGCTGCGCGCGGGCCACGAGCTTTTGCCCGGCCATTTTCGCCACTTCATCCACCGGAATATTGTTGCTGTCCGCCAGTTTTTGGTAGCTTTCGGTACGCGCCGCGTTGATCTCGTTCACCAGCGCCAGCGTTTGTTTATCCTGGCGCAGCGGCGCGATATAGCCACTGAGCGTCTCGCCCACCAGCCCCTGCGCGCGCGCTTCGTTTAAGGTGATCGCCTGCGCCTGAGCGCTCATGCCCAGCGCCAGCAAACCGATTGCAAGAAGTCGTTTCATGGCATCCTCAGAACAGATCGCTGCGCGATTTCAGCAGGGTTTCGACGTCTTTATCCACTTTGATGTGGATTTCATGTTCGATTTTGACGTTCATATTGATGGTGATCGGCTCTTTCGGTGCCGCCACTTCGATGCGGGGCGTACAGCCTGATAGCATTGCGACCATGACCACGCCGAGCGCGCCTGTCAGCTTTTTCATTGTTATTCCTCACATTCCTTGCCTGCCTGACAGCGGGCATCCGGTAACGCCGCGTGTTGCTCAAGCCATGCCTGTAAATTATCCCCATAGCGCAGGCTGCGCCACAGGGTAAAAAGATTCTCTTCGTGAGTGTAATTGAGGTTCACGGTGTTGCTTTTACCGTCGACGCGGCTGGTGCCGCTGATCGCCGCCTGCATGGTCAACACACCCAGATTATCTACATTGATTTTCGTCCACGAGCGAGAAATTTCCATATAGCGAAGCCAGTTAATCGCCACGCCCGCCGCCATGTTGTCTTTGACGATGGCATCTGCCGTGTCTTTATCCAGACGCAGCGTCATCGGGCCGGGGTTAGTCAGCCAGCCGTCTTTGATGATCCATTTTTCGTTCTCAAGCCAGAACGGCAGCGCCCCGCTCACCGGGCCGGACAGGGTAAACTGTTTCGGATTGACGGCACTGATAAGCTCGCTGGAGGAGATATTCTGCACCCGCAGCAGCGCAGGATCGTGCTGCGGCATCCGCAGCTGCTGCAGGGTGATTTTTCCGCCCAGCACGTCGGTGCTGACGTTGGTCAGCAGCAGCGGGTGGGATTCACTCCACGGGTAATCGCCCTGCAAATCGGCGGTAATATTGCGTGCGGTGACCTGGTTTATCACTTCGGCGATGCGCAGCGTGACCGGGCCGCGCGTGCCCAGAGACCAGGTGCCTTCGCTGAAGCGGAACGGCAGTACAAAATCGACACCGTTGATCTGGTTGTCGGGCATCCAGACGCTGCCGCTTTTCACCACGCCATGACCACCCGCTTCGAATCCTTGCCCAGCGGCCGCCGAAAACGCCACCTGAGCGTACAGCTCGCCGTCGCGCAGATTCATTTTCCAGTCGGGCGGCACCAGCGGCTGGAAGACCGTCAGAGACTGTTTTGGCCACCAGGCCTGACCGCGCAGACGCTCCCCGTCCCAGCGACCGTTCAGCTGGACCGGGCCAATCGCCCCGGCGTGCAGATCGCCTTTAAACTGGAAGAACGTCGGATCTGTGCCGTCGACGCTGAACTTGAGGGTCGACGCCGGTAACACGCTGCCGCCGGAAAACGATGTCTGCTCCGCATCCAGGGAGAGCGCGCCGCTAAAGTGCGGATTGTTTTCGCCACGCAGCCAGCGCACCGGCTGATCCAGCACCAGACGCGGCTTACTCACCAGCATGGTGCCGTATTGTAGTTTATCGAAACCGGTCGAGAGCGCCGTCAGTTCGATGGCACTGTCGCGCCACTCTCCCTTCCCGGCCACATCCCAGCGGGCATTCATCGGCGTGAAGTGTCCCTCACCCCAGTAGCGCCACTGCCACAGGCCGCTGTCCGGCAGGAAGTCATTGGCCTGTCCGTCGAGGTGCAGCACGAAATCGCCCATGTCGTTTTCATGGGCTTTCAGAATCGCCTGCAGCCGACCATCCACCCCTTTTTGCGAGAGTTTAACGCCCGCCAGCGGCCAGCGAATTTCATCGATATTGAGCGAGTCGATAAGCCGCCCGCGCGAACGCAGCAGTGCGCCCGGCTCAAAGACGAGCTGCGGATCGGCGAGGCTGCCCGTCAGTTGGGCTGGCAGAATCGCGTACAGAATCAGGTCGCCCTGCTTGGCTTCGCCCGTCACCTGCAGCGGCATGGCGCTGTTTTCCATGCTCAGCTTGCCCGGCCCGAGGCTCAGCACGGCATTACCTTTCCCGGCATCGCCCTGAGTCAGCACGTTCAGACGACCGCTAAAGGTGGCGTTTTCCAGCCCCTGCTGCCAGTTGTCAACTTTCACGCCCACGCGGCCGCTCAGGGGCAGCCCCTCGAGATCCCAGTGCCAGCGTCCGTCGCTGACTATCAGCTGTTCGGCGGTGAGCTGCCATGGCAAATCCAGCAGCGGATCGGGGTTATCGCGGGCGGTCAGCACCAGCTGACCACGGTTTTCTTCCCAGTCGAGATCAGCGTCCACCGGTGATGAAAGCGGCGGCACCGTCAGAGTGGCCTCCGCATGGCCTTTCACCGGCACGCCGTCCGGCACCAGCGGCAGGGTAAATTCCCCCGCCAGCCTGATCGGCTGCGGGTAATCCGGCAGATGGACTTCAAACTCGCTGATGGTCAGGTTTTGCCCGCGAAGTTTGCCGCGCACCTTGACCTGTTCGCCCTGGTAGGTCACGTCCTGAACGGAGGGGGTTAAAGAGATGTTGAGTTTGCCCTGCCACTGCTGCCACGGAGAGAGCGTTAAGCGATCAATCGTCAGCCAGGTGTTCGGCAGCATCGACTGCCATTCGGCAAGGGTTTTAGGCGCGGTGTTAGCCTGTTCCGCCTGCGGCAATTTGCTCAGGCAGGCGGTATTGAGATCGAGTGCACCGATATCCAGTTTCCAGCGGCTGGGGTGCGACAGCGTGGCGTTTTCCACGCGAGCGATTTCGCAGTCCTCTACCAGATAGCGAAGATCGGGGATAATAATTTGATTGCGGGCCAGACGCGGGCTTTTCTCGAAAGCAATGCGCGTCCCGACGGGGAGCCAGATCCCGGCAAGGGTTGGCACCCACTGGGCGAGCGTCATCAGCAGCGTCAGCGGCAGAAGAATGAACAACAGCAATAGCGCAATTGCGGCTTTGTATTTACCCCTCATGGGCAGTTAATATCCTGATTTAGCGAAAAAATAAGCCGACAGTGCCCGTCATTGTGGCATGTTTAGCCAGTCAGTTGAAGTCAACGCCATTTTTAAGGATAGTTGCTCTAGAATTATTCATAGAACTTATTGAATTCAATAATATTTTATAAATTGTAAGATTATTTTAATCATGCTAACGTGATGGTAAAATCACTGGAGAAAGTCTTATGAAACTCGCGGTATATAGCACAAAACAGTACGATAAAAAGTATCTGCAACATGTTAACGAGACTTACGGATTCGAACTCGAATTTTTTGACTTTCTGCTGACTGAAAAAACCGCCAAAACGGCGAACGGATGCGAAGCGGTGTGTATTTTCGTCAACGACGATGGCAGCCGCCCGGTGCTGGAAGAGCTGAAAAAGCACGGCGTGAAGTTCATCGCGCTGCGCTGCGCGGGCTTTAACAACGTCGATCTGGATGCGGCGAAAGAGCTGGGGTTAAAAGTGGTGCGCGTGCCGGCCTACTCCCCGGAAGCCGTGGCTGAACATGCCATCGGTATGATGATGTCTCTGAACCGACGTATTCACCGTGCTTATCAGCGCACCCGTGATGCCAACTTCTCTCTCGAAGGTCTGACAGGCTTTACCATGTACGGTAAAACCGCAGGCGTCATCGGCACCGGTAAAATCGGCGTGGCGACGCTGCGTATTCTGAAAGGTTTCGGGATGCGTCTGCTGGCGTTCGATCCGTATCCAAGTGCTGCCGCGCTGGAGCTGGGCGTGGGGTATGTCGATCTGCCAACGCTGCTCTCTCAGTCGGACGTGATCTCCCTGCACTGTCCGCTGACCCCTGAGAACTATCACCTGCTCAATCAGAGCGCGTTTGACCAGATGAAAGACGGGGTGATGATTATCAACACCAGCCGTGGCGGTCTGATTGACTCTCAGGCGGCGATCGAAGCCCTCAAAACGCAGAAAATTGGCGCGCTGGGGATGGACGTGTATGAGAACGAACGCGATCTGTTCTTCGAAGACAAGTCTAACGATGTCATCCAGGACGACGTGTTCCGTCGCCTCTCCGCCTGCCACAACGTGCTGTTTACCGGCCACCAGGCGTTCCTGACCGCCGAAGCGCTGATCAGCATTTCAGAAACCACGCTGGATAATCTGAAACAGCTGGAAAACGGCGAAGACTGTCCGAACGAAGTGGCCTGATGTTCCAGGCCGGGTGGCGTTGACGCGTACCCGGCCTCTATAAATCCCGCAGCAAAACACCGCCAAAAAGATGTGCGAATCAGGTTCTTCTTAGTCCCTCAGTCCGTAATAGATTTACTCATATTGATACCCGTCACCCCAAATCCGCTGGCTTCATAAATATGCTGAGCGCGAGCATTGTCCCCTGCCACACGCAATTTGATCTCTTTAATATCCTTCGCTCCTAAATACGCTTCGAAAGCAGCCAGCGACTGTTTACCCAATCCCATTCCCTGGCAGGCAGTGAGAATATGGAAATCGTAGATAAAAGCCGTACGCATAACCGGGTCGGGTTTGTACCAGAGATAACCGACATGGGCCGACTGCGCGATAATACACAACAGCACCTGGCCTGCGGTATTTACACCCTCGGGAAGCAATGCCGTTAATTCCTGTTTCGCTCTTGCCAGAGAATCCGGTTGCGATACGCGATAGTTTGATTCGATTTCATTGGCATAATCCTGAACAAAATATTCAAGATAAGCGGGATATTCATCTTCCGTCATTGCGCGGAATGTAATCACTTTTAACCTCTCAGGCCTAACCTTCTGATAGATAGCATAATAGTGATAAGCCCGTCGGCTTCACTCGTTAATGGAATTCACTGTTAACTACTGATTTGGGTGAGTTGGTTACGTAAAATGCGTTTTGATGATCTGCACCGGATACGGTGGGGATAATGTGTAAGGTTCTGGAGATGCTTTGAGCAAAAAACAGACGATGCTATCTTTGTCATTCTCTGAGCGTTGATAAGGTATCGACTGATATGGATTTGAAACTGTCAGGCGGATGTTTGTGCGGGTTTATCAGATTCACAGCGATTAACCCAGTTTCCACTCATTCCTGCTCCTGTGATATTTGCCAGAAGCATTCAGGTTGTCAGACCGCAGTATGGCTTGAATTCCACTCGGCGAATGTTGAATGGACGGGTGAAGGAGGCACACCTTCTTTATATCGCTCATCTAAAACCTCATCCAGAGCATTCTGCACCAGGTGTGGCAGTTCTTTAGGTGCGATTGATGACGCGCCGGGGACGGCTTTACTCAGCGGTGTTTTTGACCACAACGAAGCCGTCATTTTTTCGCCCCACTCCCACTCTTTTCAGGATATGAAACCTGACTGGTGGAGAAAAATCATGCCCGATACCGCTGGATAAAAAAGGACGTTTTGGGCAGTTTCTCAATATTTATCTTTGTTATTCGAAGCATTCGTTCTGCCTGAAGAAGCGGACCGCCGAAGCAGCGCGAGGTCCGCTGTGAGCGAGAAGCGGACGTTTCATAGCGCATATAGGCAGAGTTGGCGGGCAAGTTACTCCCTAAAATAGGGCAGTTGCATTATGTTAAACAAAACATCACAGTGGCAAACTCAATATCTATCGTTCCAGATCAATCAGAGCACGTTGCAGATGATGCTCTATAAAGTTCGTTTTTAATGCGCTATAACGATGTGCATCATTCTTACATAGCAATGCTGCTGTACGCTTTATCTCAGCGTAGTCACTTGCAATATCACTGTTTTTCCTCAGATAATCGCGGAAAGAAAGATGTTTTTGTATCTGAATGTCCCCTACTGAAAACGCATGCACTTGATGGCTACGCTGATCCCCTCCCTTAATGAAGTACCGGCGTCCTGCAATGCCGTTTTCACCGCGAGAAACATATCCGGCGTCGACCATTGCAGAGTTGCATTTATCCAGTTGGTTGATATCGGCAACTTCCAGAAGTATATCAATCACTGGCTTTGCTGAAAGGCCAGGCACTGACGTACTGCCAATATGATGAATCTTCCTAACCACGTCACCAAGCAATGCTTGTAGCAGAAAATTTTCAGCGTTAAACATAGCAGGCCATTTTTCATCGTATGGCGCCACAACGATTTCCCGCATGAATGCCCCTTCTTTTCCGTCAAATTAATTAGCATAAGAGTAGCTAAAGTACATTGAGGCAACAACGTCCGCTCAGGCACGGAGCGGACGTGTCGTTCAGAAGGTCAGCTGTGAGCGAAAAGCAGACATTCGGCTCTCTGCTATATGCCATAATTAAGCGCACGCCTGAAATAAATGGATTGTGCTAGTGCGCCTTACTGTTTTGAAGAGATGTGACGTAAGTCATCGCTGCCGCCCCCAGCAGTAATAACCCACTCAAGCCGAAAGCACTTTGCCATCCCAGACTGTCGAATACCACTCCTCCTGCCGTTGAACCAAGTGCAATCGAAAGCTGGATCACCGCAACCATGAGACCACCACCCGCCTCTGCATCTTCAGGCAGCGCCCGTGCAATCCATGTCCACCATCCCGTTGGCGCCGCCGTGGCCAGTAACCCCCACAGGCTTAGCAAAACTGTAACCGCCCAGATGCTGTGTCCGAACAGCAATAATGTACCGGCTACCGTTGCCATAAGCAGGGGAATCATTATTAAAATTTGATACAACCTGGCATTCAGGAATATCGATACGGCTAATGTGCCGACAAAACCTGCTGCGCCTATTGCGAGCAAAATCAGTGAGAACCCAGCAGGACCTACGTTGGTCACGTTCTCAAGAAAGGGGCGCACATAGGTAAATAAGGCAAACTGCCCAATAAAGAAGAGCCCGCAGGCTAGCAGTCCTGTTAGTACAATGGCGTCGCTGAACAGACGAAGCAGAGTTCCCTCTAGCTTTTGTTTTTTATCGCTTTTCATAGTGGGCAGGCTGACCCATAGCCAGATGAACGCGGCTATCGCCAGGGGGACGATGCATAAAAAGGCCCCACGCCAGCCGACAGTTGTCCCCAGATAGCTACCAAGTGGCGCAGCCACAACGGTAGCCAGCGCGTTCCCACCATTAAAAATCGCCAGCGCACGGGGAACCTGATGCTGCGGTACGAGCCGAATGGCGGTTGCAGCTGAGAGTGACCAGAATCCACCGATGACGACGCCAATCAGGGCCCTACCCAGCATATAAACCGGATAGCTGGGCGCCATGGAGATAACCAATCCAGATATGGCCATCAGGACAGTTAGCCCCAGCAGAAGATATTTACGATTCAGATCTCCGGCGATATGGGAGATAGTCAGGCTGGTCAGTACCGCCAGCGCGCCAGATATTGCAATTCCCTGGCCTGCCAGACCTTCCGTGATGTGCAGCTCGCGGGCAATAGGCGTCAGTAGGCTGACCGGCATAAATTCGGAAGCGATTAGTACAAAAACGCAGAGCGTCATGGCAAACACGCCACCCCAGTGCGCATCTGTTTTCTTAGGTGATCTTTTAAGACTTACTATGGACATTATCAGCATCTCTTTATATGTACGCGGCGAGATTCAGAACAGCCGGGACAGACGCTATTCAGAGAATAACGAGAACATGTGGATGAGAATGGGGAGCGGACGATTAAAATCGCCTGCAATTAGCAGGCGGTTTCAGGTCGTTATCTTAAATTAGCTTTGAAAAACTGCTCAAATTTTTCGAAAGGGATCTTGCCCGCAACGTTATCGTACAAATCAACGTGGTTTGCCCCCGGAACAATCACCAGTTCTTTCTCTTTACTGCCAATGGCCTTAAAGGCATCTTCGGCAAAATAGCGTGAGTGGGCTTTTTCGCCGGTCACAATAAGTGTAGGGATAGTGACTTCATTGGCGTAACTCAGAAGCGGCATATTCATAAATGACAGCGGCATCGTCGCATTCCAGGCCCCGGTTGAATTGACCGAACGCGCATGGAAACCACGCGGCATGCGATAATAATCAAAGAACTCTTTCAAAACAGGATGAGGATTGGCAGGTAACGTTTCCGGCAAAACACGATCCGATGCACTGACGTTACCCTTCTCATCAACATTAATGTCATGGCCGCCGGGCGCGTAAGTGCCATTTTCCGCATCTTTCCAACGCTTCGCGTTCAGATACTGTAGTACGGCGCGACGATCTTTAGTGGAATAGCGGTCTTTACCATCACCCACACCATGCCCCATCGCACGGCTCATGTCATACATCACGCTGGTCGCCACCGCTTTCACGCGGGTATCCATTGCGGCGTCGTTTAAGGCCATGCCGCCCCAGCCGCAAATACCGAGCAGCCCGATACGGTCGCGATCAACCTCTTTTTGCAGACCTAAGAAGTCAACTGCCGCGCTGAAATCCTCGGTATTAATATCCGGAGAGGCGACATTACGTGGAGAGCCACCGCTTTCTCCCGTATACGAAGGGTCAAACGCCAGGGTAACAAACCCCTGTTCTGCCAGCGTTTGTGCATACAGTCCGCTAGATTGCTCTTTCACTGCGCCGAAAGGCCCACTGACGGCAATGGCCGCCAGCTTACGCTCACCACGATCCTTCGGGATGTAGAGATCCCCCACTAGAGTGACCCCATAACGGTTCTGGAAGGTCACTTTACGGTGATCCACTTTCTTGCTTTCAGGGAATGTTTTATCCCATTTTTCGACCAGCGAAACAGGCGCGTTCGGATTAGTTGTATCAGCATAACTCATGTTTGTGACTCCACTTAATGATGCACATAGCAGCATGGCGGGTATCGCAGTTGCCAGTTTTTGGGTGAAAACAGTCATCAAAACTCCCCTTATAAAACGTGATTGAAACAGGTTTCATACGGACAACACTGCTGTGCTTTGTAGCAATGCGCTCATTATAGTTAGCAGAAATAGTGCTGATTAGAGGGAGTTAAGTGCTAGGATTAATACCAAATTGTTCTAAATTAAGATGTGATTTTGGGAGCGGAATGATGGCGAAACGGGAAAACTATAACGATTTGTACCTGTTTATGCAGGTGGTACGGGAAGGGAGCTTTACAGCAGCAGCACATCGCCTTGGCCTGGCACAATCAGGAATAAGCCGTTCAGTTCGGGAACTTGAAGAACGACTGGGAGTTCAGCTCCTGGTGCGCACCACGCGCAGATTATCGCTCACCCATGCCGGTGAAAAGCTCTACCGGACCATTGAAGCAGGATTCGACGCTTTAGATATGGGACTGGACACGCTGGCTCATTATCGCCAGTCCCCATCGGGGACGGTACGCATCAATGCCAGTCAGCATGCTATTGATAAATTGCTTCTGCCAAAGCTTGCGGTGTTTAAGAATAGCTACCCGGATATCCGACTGGAACTCATTAGCGAAAGCCGATTTGTCGATATTATTGCCGAGAGGTTTGATGCGGGTGTTCGCCTGGGGCCTGAAGTAAGTAGTGGCATGGTTGCTGTGCGTATTTCCCCAGACATGGAGATGGCTGTTGTCGGCACGCCTGACCACTTTCGTCGCTATGGCTTTCCGCAAGCCCCCTCAGATTTAGCGGTTCATCCCTGCATAGCTTATCAGTTTGGCGACGGGAAACTGTACTCATGGGAACTTCACCATAACGGTAAAAAAATCACCCATCGGCCGCAGGGGCAGTGGGTTTTCGCGGACAGCTATATGGAGGCCAAAGCGGCCAGGCTGGGCCTGGGACTGGCTTATGTTCCGGAAGAGTTGGTATCTGAGGATTTAGAACAGGGTTCGCTCATCAGAGTTTTACAACGTTACAGCCAACGCCTGGAAGGCTCATTTCTATATTATCCGCACCGCAATGTGTCGCCTGCTCTACGAGCGGTTATCGATACATTGAGAATTTAGGACTGAGGACGAGCTTATACACATGTAAGGGTAAAAGGTCCGCTAATGGCACACAGCAGCCGTTTTGACCGAACCTCGTCATAAGAAGGGAGTTATGCAAATTTTGCCGACGATAGTGATGTGATTTGCAAACAGTCGCTATGTTTTGCGAGATGACAAAACCCAGCAGGAATGGCTGGAACCGCATTGTGCGTTGTCACACTGAGGCGTTAAAACTGCGTGACACCAGCCGTCCATTGAAAAACCGTCGCCTCGTAGGATTTGACGGTGTGATATCAGAATTAAATCTGCGCCATACCGCCGTCAACAAACAGCTCTATAGCATTGATAAAACTGGCGGCATCAGACGCCAGAAACGCAACGGCTTTGCCGACTTCCGCTGGCTCACCAATCCGGCCCAACGGAACCTGCGCCGCCAGCGCATCAAACAGGCCCTGACGCTGTTCCTCGGCAACCAGCCCCTCTAATCCAGGCGTTTTGACCGGACCCGGACTCACGACATTCACCCGAATACCCCGCCCCTGCAAGTCCAGCGCCCATGAGCGAGCAAAGTTTCTCACTGCGGCTTTACTGGCGCTATACACGCTAAAGTTAGCCATCCCTTTTACCGAAACGGTGGAAGCGGTGAGGATAATGGATGAACCGGCAACAAGCAGTGGCAGTGCTTTCTGGACGGTGAATAATACTCCGCGAACATTGGTCCCGAAAATCCGGTCATAATGTTCTTCCGTTATTTCACCCAGCGCCAGCATATCTCCGCCACCGGCGTTAGCAAACAGAATGTCCAGACGCCCCGACTCTTCTGCAATTTGTGCGTAAACATTATCCAGATCGCTAAGACGGGAGATATCGGCCCGAATCCCCTTAGCCGACGGGCCGATTAACGCTATAGCCGCATCCAGTTCCTGCTGACGACGTCCGGTGATGTAGACTTTTGCCCCCTGCGCCGCCAGTTCCTGAACACTGGCAAGACCGATTCCTGTGCTGCCGCCCGTGACCAGGGCAATTTTGTCTGAAAGTGGTTTACTCATTATTCATATCCTCGGTTGTGGGTTCGAATGGGCCGTCATTCAGCCTGTGAACTCACACTAGCCGCAGAGAAATTATTGATAAATTAGCAAAAGTAGAAAACACTCTTTCTACAGGTGAATAATCAACTCCCTCACGGAGAGACAGAACTTGGATCAGTTAATGGCTATGCGTGCGTTTACGCGGGTGGTGGAAACTGGCAGTTTTACGCGGGCAGCGGATTCACTTAATCTGCCGAATGCCACATTAAGTAAACTGGTTAAATCACTGGAGGCCCATCTCGGCGTGCGTCTTTTACATCGTACGACCCGGCGCGTCGTCGCAACGCCAGAGGGTCAGGACTATTATGAAAAAGCCTCGCGGGTACTCATTGACATTGAGGAGATAGACACGTCGTTTAGCGCCTTGCAGAGCAGACCTAAAGGGTATCTGCGTATTGATGTCGGCGGCTCTACCGCACGTGAAGTCCTGATCCCGGCGTTACCGGATTTTTTGCAGCGCTATCCTGAAATCAAAATCGATTTAGGCGTTTCCGATAGGCCGGTGGATCTTATTAGCGGAAATGTGGATTGTGTCATCCGTGGTGGCGCGCTCAATGACTCATCGTTGATCGCCCGCCACATTGGTGATGCCCCAATGGTGACCTGCGCTACGCCGGGATACCTGAAAGCCGCTGGCGTACCTGCGTATCCGGATGAATTAAGAAATGGACATAAGCTGGTGAGCTATTTGTCTCCGCTGACGGGCAGAGCCTTTCCTTTTCGCTTTATCGTAGAAGGTGAAGAGCGGGAAATGAAGACGCAGCATCACATCGGGGTTAACGAAAGTAATGCGCATTTGGCTGCGGCCTTGGCGGGAATGGGAATCATCCAAACCTTTTGCTATGCGACGAAAGATGAACTGAACAACGGCACACTGGTTGAGATCCTACAAGAATGGCGCCCCGCGAGTTATCCTTTTTATGTCGTCTATCCCCAGAACAGGCACATGACGCACCGGTTACGCGTGTTTATTGACTGGCTAACCGAGGTATTCCCAGCGGCACTACGCAGTTACCGGTAATCACACCTCTTACGATCCAGAAGGGCGCAAAAGATTCACCGATTCATCTTCTCTTGAGCCCTTCTCTAATGCCTGCCCTTGGGGTGATCTGCGCTGAGCGGAAGGTAAATTTTTGTCGGAATATGCCAGCCGAGAACGTCATCAATCAGGAAACATATCCTTTGAAATCTTCAATTCCCGGTGCTAAAACATGAAGAGCCGTTTTTAAGATTTGTTGTGTTTACTGATTCTCAACTCATAAGAGAATGCCGGAAAATGATTAAGCCAGCTCAGCTAGCGACAACCGTTACCACCACCGAAACCTTCGGCGGCGTGTGCGCATCTGTGACTGGCTCCTGACAAAACAGATTCTGACTCCCCGCCAAACCGGACGGGGAAGAAAATCTCTCCGTTCATGATTTACTGAATGGAGATACACCATGATTTCATCTGAAAATGCACTTTTAGTTATCGATATGCAGCAGGGGCTTTTCCGTGGCCCCTCGTCACCCCATCTCGCAGACTCGGTTTTGTCAAACATTTGCCTGCTTTTACAAAAAGCCAGGCAAGCGCAAGTGCCAGTCTTTTTTGCCCGTCACACCGGTCCTGACGATTCCCCCTTCTCTGAGCAAAGCCCCTTCACACAACTGATACCCGAAATGAGTGTGAATGCTGAGCAAGATGTCGTTTTTATTAAAAAGTACCCCAGCTGTTTCCGGGATACGAGCCTGCAGCTTCAGCTCGGCGAGCGGGGAATAAAACAACTTGTCATCGCTGGGATGAAAACAGAATTCTGTGTGGACACTACCTGCCGTGCAGCGCCGGAGTTGGGATTCAGGACTGTGCTGATTTCAGATGCGCACACGACAATGGATAACAGCTACCTGTCAGCTAATGAAATCATCAGCCATCACAACGCCACCCTTGCTGGCCCGTTTGTGACGCTCGCGACAGCAGCGGACTGGAACTTTTAATCTGAGAAATGAGATAAGACTGAGAGCCGCCCGCCAGGCGGCTGAAGTGCAAAAAGTCCGCTCCTGGCACAAAGTGGACTCCTATTTGGCTCAGACGAGAGTGCCAACGCAGAGTAGTTCTTGTGTCATTCACCCTGCCGCGCCGGGTAAATTTACGGCTCACTATAAAATCCGTCATCTACATTGCTAACGGATTTATAACGTTAAAAATCCGGAAGGGGCAAAATTATCTACTATCCTTAGTTCGTGGAATGCATTCCCAGTCTGATTTTTAAGTTTTGGTTTTTTAAGGTTTTACAGCTTTCCCTTTTATCTATGGCATTACCAGGCTCCTCAAGAGCCTTAATGTTGAAGGTGATAATGTTTCCTGTTTTTTCAATCAGTTCCTGGTTCCGAACGCAAAGATTAATCAAAGGACAACAGCTATGACTCACATTCACGAACACGCCTCCGTTAACACGACGTATCCTGATACGCGCCTGCCCGTGCCTGCCGCGAGCAGTAGCGCCGTCTCATGGGGCGCCATCTTTGCCGGTGCCGCAGCCGCAGCATCCCTCTCTTTGATATTGCTGATTCTGGGCGCAGGCCTGGGGCTTACGTCCGTGTCGCCATGGGAAAGCCGTGGGCTTGACGCGGGTACGGTGGGGATCGCTGCCATCGCCTGGCTGACGTTCACGCAAATTGTTGCGTCGGGTATGGGCGGCTATTTAGCCGGACGACTGCGCTCGAAGTGGGTCGATACCCACACCGATGAAGTTTACTTTCGCGACACTGCACACGGGTTTTTAGCCTGGGCTGTGGCGGCGCTGGTCTCCGCAGCACTGTTAACGAGCACGATGAGTGCCATCGTTGGCGGGGGCGCTAAAGTGGTGGGTACCGTTGCCGGAGGTGCTGCGGTGGCCACGGCGACGGGTGCAGCAAGTATGGCGAACGGATCGTCGGCTGTAGAGGGTTCGTCAATGAACTATTTCGTTAACTCACTGTTCAGGGCGAATAATCTTGGCACACCAGCAAACGGTGCAGCCGATCCCGCCTCTCCTGCCGCAGCGCCTGCTCCTGCAGCGCCCTCTCAGCAACACGTTTCTCCAGCACAGTTAGGTGAAGTGACCGGCATATTTGCCAATAGCATAACCACCGGCGCTTTACCTCAGGAAGATCGTCAGTATGTCGCCCAGCTGATTGCTCAAAACACGGGTATCACTCAGCAAGAGGCTGAGCAGCGGGTACAGAGCACCTATGACAAAGCCCAGGCTAAATTAAAAGAAGCGAAGGAGAAAGCGCAGCAAGCTGCTGATACCGCACGCAAAACCACGAGCTATCTCATGCTGTGGACATTTATTTCTCTGCTGGCCGGTGCCTTTGTCGCCAGCCTGTGTGCGACCTTCGGTGGCCGTCAACGTGATTTATAATCTTTAATTAAGCGAGAGGTCTACAATGCGCTCATTATTACTGTTCTTCTTAGGTGTTCCTATTCCCATCATTATTCTGATTGCGCTGTTTTTCCATTAATGCGCTGGAATAACAGACTGGCTGTTTAATCAGTCATATCAGAATTATTGCCTGTAAAACATAAATGCCCGTAAGGGCATTTATGTTTTCGACGTTCCCTGATACTTAGATTTTAAGTGCCGCAACGATGGCGGCCTCCATTTTCTCCGGGGTGGAGATAGGGGCAAAACGCTTAAGCGGCTTGCCGTCGCGCCCAATCAGGAACTTTGTGAAGTTCCACTTGATTCGCCCACCCAGCACGCCGGGCAAGGCTTCTTTAAGGTAACGAAAAACCGGGTGCGCCGCGTCGCCGTTGACCTCCACTTTCTCGAACATCGGGAAACTCACCCCGTAGTTGATGCGGCAGGTCTGGGTAATGTCTTCAGCGCCGCCAGGCTCCTGCTTACCAAACTGGTTGCAGGGAAAACCAAGCACCACCAGCCCCTGGTCCGCGTACTTTTTGTAGAGCATTTCCAGGCCGGCGTACTGTGGTGTGAAGCCACAATGGCTGGCAGTATTTACCACCAGAACCAGCTTACCCGCATAGTCGGCCATAGAGATGAGCTGGCCTTGCAGGCTGGTGGCATTAAGTTGATGAAAAGTCGTCATGCGAAAACCTTATTCACTCAATCCACGGTTCAGGAGCATCGCTTCAATCTTCGGATCGTGCCCGCGCCATTGACGATAAAGTTCAGCTAAATCGCTGCTATTCCCCCGCGACAAAATCGCTTCACGGAATTTCTGCCCGTTTTCACGCGTTAATCCGCCCTCCTCGACAAACCACTGATAGCCGTCGTCTGCCAGCATTTGTGTCCAAAGATAGGCGTAATAGCCTGCCGCATAACCGCCGCCAAAAATATGGGCAAAATAGCTGCTGCGATAGCGCGGCGGCACGGCGGGCAGATCCAGCCCCTCTTTTTTCAGCGCGGCGGTTTCAAACGCCTCAACATCGCTGATCCTTTCCTTCGCTCCAATTCCATGCCAGTTCATGTCCAGCAACGCCGCACTCAGCAGCTCGGTCATGTCGTAGCCTTTGTTGAATTGCGTCGCGCTGAGCATTTTCTCGCGCAAGGCGTCCGGCATCGGCTCGCCGGTCTGATAGTGACGGGCATAGTTCGCAAACACCTGCGGATGGCTGGCCCAGTGTTCATTAATTTGCGAAGGGAACTCCACAAAATCGCGCGGCGTGTTGGTGCCGGATAGCGTGGCAAAGCGCTGATCGGCAAACAGACCGTGTAGCGTGTGACCGAACTCGTGGAACAAGGTGATCACATCATCCCAGGAGAGCAGCGCCGCCTGGCCAGCGGCCGGTTTCTGGTAATTACAGACGTTGTAAATCACCGGGCGGGCGGAGAATTCATGGGATTGCTCAACGAAATTGCCCATCCACGCCCCGCCGCCTTTGGAATCACGTGCGAAGAAATCGCCGTAGAACAGCGCCATCCCTTCGCCGGTATGGTCGAAGATCTCCCACACGCGCACGTCCGGGTGATAGACAGGAATATCGAAACGTTCGACAAAACGGATGCCAAACAGCTGGCTGGCCGCCCAGAACACGCCATCGCGCAGGGCGTTATCAAGAGCGAAATAGGGTTTAATCTGCGATTCATCGAGAGCGTATTTATCAAGGCGTACGCGCTCCGCGTAATAGGCCCAGTCCCAGGCCTGCACGCTGAAATGCCCCTGCTCGCCATCGATCACTTTCTGAATGTCCGCCTGCTCGCGTTCGGCGCGCGCTCTCGCGGCTGGGACGATCCCGCGCATAAATTTCAGCGCTGCGTCAGGCGTTTTCGCCATCTGATCGGCAATGCTCCAGCTGGCATAACTCTCGAACCCCAGCAGTTGCGCGCGGCGTGCGCGCAGTTGTGCCAGGCGCAGCACAATTTCACGGGTGTCGTTTTCATCGCCTTTTTGCGTGCGCGTCCAGCCCGCCCTGAACAGTTTTTCCCGCGTCTGACGGTCGTGCAGCGCCGCAAGCGCCGGTTGTTGGGTGGTGTTGAGCAACGGAATCAGCCAGCGGTCGGCCAGCCCTTTCTCCGCAGCGGCACGCGCGGCCGTCGCGATCTCCTCGGCGCTCAGCCCCTCAAGCAGATGAACATCATCCACCACCAGCCCACCGGCTTTATCCGCCGCCAGAAGATGCTGATTAAACTGGCTGGTCAGGGACGCAGCCTCGGTATTCAGCGCTTTTAACTCGGCTTTTTGCTCGTCGGTTAGCTGCGCACCGGCCAAAATAAAGTGCTGATACGTCTCTTCCACCAGGCGACGGGACTCGGCATCCAGCGACGCGGCCCCTTCCCGCACCGCCGCGACGCGTGAAAATAGCGTGTTATTCAGCCAGATATCGTTAGACAGTCCGGCCAGTTCGGTGGAAAAGGCTTCGTCCAGTTCCTGTAAAAAATCATTGGTATGCGCCGAGGTCATCGCGAAAAAGACACTGCTGACGCGGGAAAGCATCGCGCCGCTTTTTTCCAGCGCCAGAATGGTGTTGGTGAAATCGGGTGCGGCGGTGTTAGCAATGATGGCATCAATATCTGCGCGCTTCTGGCGCATCGCCTCGTCAAATGCCGGGCGGTAGTGGCTGTCTTCGATTACGTCGAATCGAGGCGCCTGATAAGGCAATACGCTGACTTCAAAAAATGGATTGGAAACCGACATCGTTGACTCCTGGGCACATAATTATCCTCCCAGAGTAGGACAGGCTGCAGTGAGCTGCAATCCCCATTAACGGCAGACTGATTGCTGCAAGATATTCTGTTTCCGGGATGATTAAGAAGCCCAGTAAGACCCGGTTTTGAATTCCAGACGGGGTAAATGTATCGCTGTTATTTACTGATGACGTCACCTTTGTTGACGGAAAAGTCGATCATTTAGCGATACAAAAGTTGCCTTAACGGTGTGCCGGATGCCGTGCTATGGTTGTACAACACAAAAAGCGTTGAGGAACAGTGAGATGATCGTATTAGTTACCGGGGCAACGGCGGGTTTTGGTGAAAGCATCACGCGTCGCTTCGTCGCCAACGGGCATAAAGTGATTGCAACAGGCCGTCGTCAGGAGCGTTTACAGGAGCTGAAAGACGAGCTTGGCGATAGCATTCTGACGGCGCAGCTGGACGTGCGTAATCGCGCCGCCATTGAAGAGATGCTTGCGAACCTGCCTGCCGAATGGCGTGCCATTGATATTCTGGTGAACAACGCCGGTCTGGCGCTGGGTCTGGAGCCTGCGCACAAGGCCAGCGTAGAAGACTGGGAAAACATGATCGACACCAACAATAAAGGTCTGGTGTACATGACCCGCGCGGTGCTGCCTGGCATGGTCGAGCGCAACCGTGGGCATGTGATCAACATCGGCTCTACCGCCGGGAGCTGGCCTTACGCGGGCGGCAACGTGTACGGCGCAACCAAAGCCTTTGTGCGTCAGTTCAGCCTGAACCTGCGCACCGACCTGCACGGCACGGCAATCCGCGTGACGGATATCGAGCCAGGCCTGGTGGGCGGCACGGAATTTTCCAACGTGCGTTTCAAAGGCGATGATGCGAAAGCCGGCAAAACCTATGAGAACACCGAAGCCCTGACGCCGGAAGATGTGACCGAAACCGTCTGGTGGGTCGCGACGTTGCCAAAACACGTCAACATCAATACCGTCGAAATGATGCCTGTTAGCCAGAGTTTTGCAGGTTTAAGCGTGCATCGCGGCTGATACTTCCCTGCCCGGCCTGCGGGTCGGGTATGGGATGCGCGGCAAAAGAATGGTAGTATTGAAGCGTTAACTCTCTGAGAAACCACATCCAATGGCCGCCGAATCGCAACTTAATCCTACCCAACCTGTTAATCAGCAAATCTACCGTATTTTGCGACGAGATATCGTCCATTGCCTGATTCCGCCTGGCACTCCGCTCTCTGAAAAAGAGGTATCGGTACGCTTTGACGTGTCCCGCCAGCCGGTTCGCGAAGCTTTTATAAAGCTTGCGGAAAACGGGTTGATTCAGATTCGCCCGCAGCGCGGCAGCTACGTCAATAAAATCTCCCTCTCGCAGGTGCGCAACGGCTGTTTCGTCCGTCAGGCGATTGAGTGCGCGGTTGTGCGTCGGGCGGCGTCGCTGGTCGACGAGCATCAGTGTTACCTTCTGGAACAAAACCTCCACCAGCAGCGCATTGCGATTGAACGCACACAGATCAATGATTTTTTCCAGCTCGACGATGAGTTTCACCAGAAGCTGGCGCAAATTGCCGACTGTCAGCTGGCGTGGGATACCATTGAAAATATTAAAGCGACGATGGATCGCGTGCGCTATATGAGTCTCGATCACGTCTCCCCGCCGGAAATGCTGCTGCGTCAGCATCACGATATTTTTGCCGCACTGGAAAAACGCGACGGAGACGCCATCGTCAAAGCGATGACCGTGCATTTGCAGGAAATTGGCGAGTCGGTTCAGCTTATTCGCCAGGAAAACAGCGACTGGTTTACGGAAGATTAATGAAAACCGCATCCCACGTAAATTCCGGGATGCGGCATACGATTTAACGTACCACTAATACCGGTATTTTGGCGTAGCGAATAACAGATTCCGCGTTCGAGCCAAGCAGATGGCTGGATAAACCGGGCGTCTTAGAGCCGATAACAATCACCTCATAATCGTCTTTATTGCTCATACTGATGATCTCATCGCGAACATTGCCAAAACGTACTTCGGTGTGAATATTCTCCGGCGCGATATCAAACAAACGTTTTAATTCATTCATCTTTTTCTCTGACTCATTTACCATATAAGCCTCGAATTTTTTGATGTCAGAGTTAAAGCCGCGCAGCAACGAGCGGCTGCTGATGGGCAAGATGTTCAGCAGCGTGATGGTGGCGTTATCCGCTTTCGCCAGGAACTCCGCGTGGCGTACTGCTTTATCGCTCAGATTCATTTCAAATACGTCCACAGGCATCAATATTTTCTTGTACATAAGCCCTTCCTTATCCAAATAAAAATAATTACTTATCTGTCTTCAGAGTGACATGGCTATTTGAAACGAAGGCTAAACCGTTCACTGAGGGAACTATCAATAAACGAAAAAAATTGTCCGTTTTGTCAATTTACGTCTGAGCGGGGCTATGCGGATAAAATGCAGACAAAAAAGTGTGACCTTGATCAAAAACAAAAAAATGTTGCCGCAAGAGGTGTATTTATATTCTCCCGTCAGCGGCTGGAACTGTATATCGCCGTGATGTGTTGAGAAGAGGAGAAATAACCATGATGACTTACGACCGCAACCGCAACGCTATTACCACTGGCAGCCGTGTAATGATTAACGGTACTGGCCATATTGGGGTTATCCGCGCAATTCACGCCGAGGGGCTGGATGCGACCCAGGTACGCCGCAACAAAACGGTAGAAGTGGAAGGTTGTGAAGGCAAGTTCGAACCGATTGAACTGATTCGTCTGGGAATGCACTAACAGGTGCAATGACATGCCGCCGTACGCGGCGGCATGAGTCGAGATTATTTCTGAGAGACAGTCTGCGCCACGGTTGCTTTAGCGCCCTGCTCCAGCAACATTTTATATGCGTGCATTACCGCATCCACAAAACGCGCTTCCAGCGGCAGTTCATTGCCGAAAATCGCCTCAATTCCCAGCAGCGCTTTCACGCGGCTTTCGCCTTCGGCACTGCCCTTCACCGCAGCCTGAATCGTTGTCAGCAAGGGATCGCAGACTTCAATCGCGTTTCCACTTTCATCCACACCGCCGACATAACGCATCCAGCCTGCCACGCCCAGCGCCAGCAGCGGGAAGCTCTGCTGATGCACCAGATGCCAGCGCACGGAATCGAGCATACGCTGCGGTAACTTCTGACTGCCGTCCATCGCGATTTGCCAGGTGCGGTGACGCAGTGCAGGGTTACTGTAGCGCGCAATCAGCAGGTCAGCGTAGCGCCCCAGGTCGACCCCTTTTACCTTCAGGGTTGGTGCCTGTTCGTTGAGCATCAACGCATGGGCTGCAAGGCGATAGTTTTCGTCTTCCATACAGTCGTTGATGTGCTGGTAGCCCGCCAGATAGCCGAGATAGGCAAGGAAAGAGTGGCTGCCGTTGAGCATACGCAGTTTCATCTCCTCGAACGGAATCACATCAGCCACCAGCTCTGCGCCTGCTTTTTCCCACTCAGGGCGCCCGGCGACAAAGTTGTCTTCAACTACCCACTGACGGAAAGGTTCACAGGCCACGCCTGCCGGATCGCGAACGCCGGTAATCTGTTCGATTTTATCCAGCGTCTCTGCCGTTACGGCCGGAACAATGCGATCGACCATCGTCGACGGGAACGTCACGTTCGCTTCAATCCAGTCTGCCAGCTCAGCGTTGACGGCACGGGCATACGCACAGGTGACGTTACGCATCACATGGCCGTTTTCCGGCATATTGTCGCAGGACATCACGCTGAACGCCGGTAAGCCTGCGGCTTTGCGGCGTGCCAGCGCTTCGACCACCACGCCCGGGGCGGATTTTGGCTGCTGCGGGTTTTGCAGATCGGCGGCAATCAGCGGGTGATCGAGCATCAGTTGCCCGGTCGCAGGTGCGTGGCAGTAGCCTTTTTCAGTGATAGTGAGTGAAACAATCGCCACCTGCGGCTCGCACATGGCAGCCAGCACGGTTTCCAGACTATCTACCTGCGCGTGAAGCGCGTTTTTCACCACGCCGACGACGCGAGCGGTCCAGGCATCGGCGGACATTTCCGCCACGGTGTAGAGATTATCCTGGGCTTTGAGATCGGCAATCTGCTGTTCGCCGCCAATCAGGTTGACTTCGGTGTAGCCCCAGTCGCTATGGTGCTCAGCCGCCAGGATATCGGTGTAAACGGCCTGATGGGCGCGGTGAAACGCACCGAAACCCAGGTGCACGATACGTGGCACCAGTGTGTTACGGTCATAAGCAGGAAGTGTCGCTTTGGCATTCAACAATTTATTATTCATGAGAAGGCTCATTTAGGTGAGAGGTCGTCGAATCTGAGGAGGTAGACCATCTCACGCAATTGGTATGACATCTTTGATTTTCATCAACTACCATACAAGAAGAGAAGAAAAGGCGGGATCACGCTCCCGCCCCATCAGATTACTGATTCACCGTATGCCCGAGAGGCACTGCCGAACCCGATTTTTCAGCGGCATCTTCCGCGAGGCTCAGATCGCGGTCGCGCACTTCCGGCATCAGGAAAGCAGACACCAGCCCAATCAGGGAGTAGACCACCATCATCGCCACAATCGGCCACCATGAGCCGGTCATGTTGCAGAAAATCCCCGCCAGCACCGGGCCAAAACCGACCGCCACCAGACCGCCGGCCTCTTTTGAAATCGCCATCCGCGTGAAACGGTTACGCGAGCCAAACATCTCCGCCATGGTGATGTTTTCCAGCGCAAACAGCCCCAGCACCGCAAAGTTATGGATGATGATGATCGACAGCATGATCACCCCTGGGCTGTAGCTTTTATCGACGATAATCGACAGCATCGGGTAGGCCAGAATAATGGCGGAAATATTGAGCAGAATGTACGGCAGACGACGCCCGACCTTATCGGAGAGCCAGCCCAGCAGCGGGATCGTGATAAACCCGAGAATGGAGCTGATCATCAGCGCGTCGGTCGGAATGCTTTTATTGAACAGCAGCGTCTGCACCAGATAGCCCGCGAGGAACGTCTGAATCAGGCCGGAGTTCCCCGCCTGACCAAAGCGCAGGCCGGTTGCCAGCCAAAAGGATTTGCTTTTGAACATCGCCCCCAGAGAGGTCTCTTCTGCCGTCACCACTGGGCTGCTCTCATCGTTGACCTTCTCAAACACCGGGCTTTCTTTGAGGTTCATTCGCAGCCAGATGGCGAAGATCATCACCACGACGCTGGCAAGGAAAGGTACGCGCCAGCCCCAGGCGACCAGCTCTTCACGGTCAAGGGCAAAGAACATTACCGCCCATATCGCCGTGGCGCTTAAGGTCCCGCAGTTGGTCCCCATTGCGACCAGCGATGAGATAATCCCGCGTTTCCCTTTCGGCGCGTATTCCGCAAGCATTGTTCCCGCACCCGAAATTTCCGCCCCGGCACCCAGCCCCTGGATAATACGCAGTGTCACCAGCAGAACCGGTGCAAAAATCCCGATCTGCGCGTAGGTTGGCAGAACGCCAATCAGTGTGGTACAGATCCCCATCATGGTGATGGTGATAAACAGCACCTTTTTACGCCCGATCCGGTCGCCCATTTTGCCGAAGATAAACGCCCCGACGATGCGCGCAATATAGCCCGCGCCGTAGGTCCCCATCGCCAGAATCAACGCCATCGCAGCGGACTGCTCCGGGAAGAATATTTCATGAAAGACCAGCGCCGCACCCAGCGAATAGAGCTGGAAGTCCATGAATTCCAGCGCGGTGCCAAGCCAGCCGGACACCGCCGCTTTCACCAGATCCGACGTTGTTCTTTGAGGTTGTGTCTGAGTCATAATGGCTATCTCTGAATGTAGGTAAGATGCGTACCACTTAACCGCGTGTGTTGTTATTGGCCGAACGTCAGCAAGACTTTGCAGCACTGCCGCTGGTCTTTCTCAAACAGTTCGATGGCGTCTGTCACGTGGTGAAAGTCAAAAGTGTGGGTAATCAGTTTTTCTGGGTCGATCAGCCCCTTTTCCAGCCAGTCGATGACCACCGGGAATTTGTTGGCATTCAGGCGAGATGAGAATATCGACAGCTCTTTGCCGGTAATACCCTGCTGTGTTACCTGGCTCGGGTCGCTGGAGAAGCCCATCAATACGATGCGACCGCCCGGTGACGCGAGGGTGACCGCCTCCTGCAATATCGTCGGATGGCAGGCGGCATCGATGATTAACGTCGGTTTTATCCCCTTCTCATCCAGCGCCGCCTGCAGAGACTGTTCCGCGTTGTTGAACACCCAGTCCGCACCGCTGCGTTTAGCCATTTCAAGCCGTTCATCGATGCGATCGACGACGATCAACTGTTTCACGTTATAGACGCCTTTGAGCGCCTGAACGGTCACCAGCCCCATCGGACCGGCACCGTAAATTAGCGCGATGTCCTTGTCCGTCGGCTGAGCGTGCCCGGTGACGTTGGCCGCAATGGTGAAAGGCTCCACCATTACCGCGTGGCGATCGGAAATCGTATCCGGGATGGTCCACGCATTTTTCGCCGGAACCACGGCATATTCGCTGAACCCGCCGTCACGATGCACACCCAAAACCACCAGCGACGTGCAGACATTCGGTTTGCCAACTGAGCAAGGCCAACACTCTCCGCAGCTGATCACCGGGTCCACAGATACGCGCTGCCCGAGACGCGCTTTTTCCACGCCCTCTCCGACTGCGTCAATCACGCCAAAGAATTCGTGGCCAATGACACGCGGGTATTTCGCAAACGGGTTGTGACCGCGATAAATATGGCTGTCGGAGCCGCAAATCCCGGCTAAGGTGATTTTGACGCGGACTTCGCCCGGTGCCGGAACGGGCAACGGACGCTCTTCGATCAACAGCTCATTCGGTTTTTGAATAACGATGCTTTTCATGGTTGCTCCTGACCGATCCCTTTCTTACATAACGCGTTGTTATTAAGAAATTAATCAATCCTGTGTTTAACAATAAAGAGATAACACATCGCCCCAACAAAGGTGACGCAGGCCGCGACAACCAGGGCGAGATTAAAGGAATGCGTTTTATCGACGATCCAGCCGGTCACGACCGGCGCGAACGAGGCAAAAACAAAGCTGCCGAAGTTCTGGATGGCGGCAACGGAGGCGACTTTGCTTTCAGCGACCATCACCTGTACCAGGCCCCACGCGGAGGTTCCGGCAAAGTGGACGCAAAACAGGGCTAACGAAATAAAGGTGACGGCTTCCGCCGGGGACGACGATTGCACGACCAGCAGAGTGCCTAAAGCCGACAGGATCAACCCCACCACAATCGCCGTTTTGCGCGTTTTGGCGAGGTCATAGCCTTTTTTGGCAAGTGCATCGACCACCAGTCCGTTGACCCACATCCCGACGGCCGCAGCCAGGAACGGGATCGCCGAGACCCAGCCGGTCTTTGCCAGGCTGAAGCCCTGCTGTGCCTGCAGATAGCCGGGCAGCCAGGCGATATACAACCAGCCGGTGTAGTTCACGCCAGAGAACCCTAAAATCATTCCCCAGGTGGTACGGCGTTTGAATAACGCACTCCATTCGCTAAAACGTAACGTTGGGCGCGGTTTTACCGGCGCGGAAAGGTATTCGCGTTCTTCCGGCTGGAAAGCGAACTGCGCGCGGTTGCGATACCAGGCGTACCAGCAGACGCCGACAATCACCCCCAGCAGACCAATAATCACGAACATGGCCCGCCAGCCCCACAGGATTTGCAATGTCACCAGGATTGGTGGCGCAATGGCCTGCCCCAGAACCGTGGAGGAGTTAAAAATCCCCAGCGCGGTCCCCCGCTCTTTTTGCACATACCAGTCGGTGATGGATTTCACCCCGGCAGGCATAAAGGGCGCTTCGCCGATCCCTAAGCCAATGCGCAGCAGGATAAAATGGCTAAAGGAGTTCACCATGCCCGTCAGGGCCTGCATCAATGACCAGAAGATTACGCCTGCGCCCAACACCAGTCGTGGCCCGTAGCGATCGAGCAATATGCCGGAAGGCAGTTGCGCCAGTCCGTACGAAAGTGAAAATGCGGAAAGCAAAAAGCCAAATTCTGTTGCCGACAGCCCCATGTCACCGCGAATGGCTTCACCGGCCACGCTCAGTGAGGAGCGGTCCAGAAAATTGACAATCCCTGCCAGGAATAACAGCACCAGAGTGAGGGTCTGGATTTTTTTAATCCGCGCAGGCTTGGTTAAACTTTCTGTATTGATAGTTTCAGTTGTCATACGGACTCCCGATCTCAATTTACCAGTTCCACAAGGTGCCATCTTCCAGGCGGGCGACCGGCAGATACGCCGGGTCGTACGGGTATTTGGCGGCCAGTTTTTCATCAAACTCAATGCCGAGACCCGGCTTATCGCCTGGATGCATATAGCCGTTATCGAAGCTCCAGCTGTGCGGGAAGACCTCCAACATTTGCTCGGAATAGCCCATGTACTCCTGAACGCCAAAGTTCGGCACCCACAGGTCGAAATGCAGCGCGGCGGCGTGGCAAATCGGCGACAGATCCGACGGGCCGTGCGAGCCGGTGCGCACCTGATAAAGCGAGGCGAAATCCGCAATCCGGCGCATCCCGGTGATCCCGCCCGCGTGGGTAATGGTGGTGCGGATGTAATCGATCAGCTGCTCTTCGATCAGCTGTTTGCAGTCCCAGATACTGTTGAACACCTCCCCGACGGCAATCGGTGTGACCGTGTGCTGGCGGATAAGGCGGAAGCACTCCTGGTTTTCGGCGGGCGTCGGATCTTCCATCCAGAACATGCGGTATTGTTCGATGCTCTTGCCGAAACGGGCTGCCTCGATGGGGGTCAGGCGGTGATGCATGTCATGCAGAAGATGCTCGTTAAAGCCGAACTGGTTACGCACGGCGTCGAACAGTTTAGGGGTGAAATCGAGGTATTTTTCCGTGGACCACAGCTGCTCTTCAGGCCAGTCGCCTTTGGTCGCCGGTTCGTAGGCCAGCCCTTTCCCTTTCGCCATGCCGTAGGTGGTTTTCATGCCCGGAACGCCGCACTGCACGCGGATCGCCTTGAAACCCATCTCTTTGTGACGCGCGTAATCTTCCAGCACATCATCGATGGTGTGCCCGGTAGTGTGGCAATAAACCATGACACCTTCGCGCGACGCACCGCCCAGCAGCTGATACAGCGGCATACCGGCGGCTTTGGCTTTGATATCCCACAGGGCCATATCGACAGCGGAAATCGCCGACATGGTGACTGGCCCGCGCCGCCAGTAGGCGCCTTTATAGAAAAACTGCCAGATATCTTCGATGCGGTGCGCATCGCGGCCAATCAGCTGTGGGCAAAGGTGATCTTTCAGATAGGAGGCAACAGAAAGCTCGCGTCCATTTAAGGTGGCATCACCCAGGCCGACGATCCCGTCGTCCGTGGTGATTTTAAGGGTGACAAAATTACGACCCGGGCAGGTGACAAAGACTTCGGCCCCGACAATTTTCATGATCCAGTTCCTTACATCGCTCAGTGTGATGCAAGGAATTTACTTAATTACGCAACTACCATACAAGTATAGCGATCAAAAAATCTTCCACAGATCACAAAACAAAGGCGCTTATGCGCGCCCCCAGCCTGCCACGATGATCAACATCCCACACAGTGCAATCAGCGCGCCAGCCCAGTCGTAGGCGCTGAGCTTCACGCCATCGACCACCCGCAGCCAGACAAGCGCCGTGCAGACATAAACACCGCCGTACGCGGCATACACGCGCCCGCTGGCCGCCGGATGTAACGTCAATAGCCAGACAAACAGCGCCAGCGCGATCCCCGCCGGAAGTAACAGCAATACCGATGCCCCGCGTTTCAGCCACAGGTACGGCAGGAAGCAGCCGAGGATTTCGCACAGCGCGGTCGCAAAGAAAAGTAAGGTTGTTTTAATCATTTTGACGAGTGAGTGAGAATAGGTTTAACCATGATACGCGATAATGGCGCGACCATTACCCTGCCTGCCGCGTGGGTATGCCACCTTTTCAGATTGGTGTAGAATTGACCCTGGGTAAACCCACTACAAGGAACATGCAATGAGTACATTACGCAAACGCTTCTGTCTGGCGGCCATGCTCTCCCTGACGGCGTTCGCCTTTACGGCCCCCGCCTCCGCCAACACCAGCAAACTGATCATTGAGTCGGGTGACAGCGCGCAGAGCCGTCAGAATGCCGCAATGGATAAAGAACAATGGAATGACACCCGCAGCCTTCGCCAGAAAGTTAACAAACGCGTTGAAAAAGAGTGGGACAAAGATGATGTCGCTTTTGATATGCGTGATAAATGCCAGCAAAGCGCGAACGTGAATGCTTACTGGGAACCGAATACCCTGCGCTGCCTGGATCGTCGTACCGGTCGTTCGGTCGCGCCTTAATTTCGACAGCCAGAAAGGATGATTATGGCCAGCCCGTTAACGGTAAAACTCAGACCGCTGGAGCGCGAGGATTTGCGCTTCGTTCACCAGCTCGATAATAACGCCAGCGTCATGCGTTACTGGTTCGAAGAGCCTTACGAGGCGTTTGTTGAGCTGTCGGATCTGTACGATAAACATATTCACGACCAGAGCGAGCGCCGTTTCGTTGTCGAGTGCGACGGAGAAAAAGCCGGTCTGGTCGAACTGGTTGAGATTAACCACGTCCACCGCCGGGCGGAGTTTCAGATCATTATTTCGCCGGAATACCAGGGGAAAGGCCTTGCCACCCGGGCGGCGAAACTGGCGATGGATTACGGCTTTACGGTGCTCAACCTGTATAAGCTGTATCTGATCGTCGATAAAGAGAATGAAAAAGCCATCCATATTTACCGTAAACTCGGGTTTATGGTTGAAGGCGAACTGATTCATGAGTTCTTTATCAACGGCGAGTACCGCAACACCATTCGCATGTGTATTTTCCAGGATCGCTACCTGGCAGAACACAGAGCGACCGGAAGCCAGCTTCTGAAACCCACCGCACAGTGACGCGTTTTTACGCCGGGTAGCGGCTTCGCCCCACCCGGCTTAAACGCGTGCCAGTCAGTAATATTCAATACTGTTTTTAATGGTGTACTTGTGCGCCACCGCCGGTTTCACGCTGTCATCCACAATATGTAACTCGCAACTTACCGGGTTATTGTGGCGATCATAATCACAGCTCTGTTTCACCGACCCTAGCGGTTTGTCGTTAAGCAGGCTGACCGCAGAGTAATCGAGCTTTTTGCGTTTATCGTTCGACGGGGTGGCCGACACCGACAGATGCTGATCGCCAGACACCGTGGTTTTACCCAGCGGATAGCCATCTGCGTCGTAGCGGTACTTCACTTCCATCGCCTTGCCGTGTGCCGTGACGATAAATCCGTTATCGTCTGTATCCCATGTCACGCCCGCCGAGGGCAGCTCAGCCAGCTGGCATTTTCCCTGCAGCTTGATTTTTTGCTGCTGGGTTTCTGCATCCAGATAAAAATTGGCGTCCAGCACCAGCGCCACGCCGGTGTTCGCGTCCAGATCGTGCAACTCCAGGGTATCGAAACACCCCTCCTGCGAGAGCGATCCTGTGACGCGTTTACTCACTTCCCCTTTCTCATTGAACAGCGTCTGGGTGAAGTCTTTTACCGGCCCGCGCAGGGGATCAAAATCAAACTCGTTCGAAAAGCTGGCCATCTCCGGCGTAAACGACAGCGGCGCGGAGGCGTTATCACACCCCGCCAGCACGCCTGTCAGCGCAATCATTACTGCTAGTTTCTTCACATTCTCACCGATGCGTGAACATTATTACCTCACATATTAGCAAATACAGAGGGTTACTTTTTAGCGAAACACAGCAGCAATGATGACATTTGTGAGCCCGGCGACGCGTCAGGCCGGTACCGCCTCCACAATGGATAAATAGGATGGTGTGTGGATCACCCGGTTTATCTTCAGCCCGGCGTGACCTAACAAGTCTGCATACTCTTTCTCCGTACGAGCACGTCCGCCGTCGAAACCCGACAGCAAGAGAAGATCAATTTCATACCTTCCCTGCTCATTATCTTGCTCTTTGATCAGCGGCTCCAGAATTAATAAGCGGGAACTGGCTTTCATCGCTTTACGACAGGTATGTAATATCTGACTGGCTTTTTCGTCTGGCCAGTCCATCAAAATATATTTCAGCATATAAATATCAGCTACCGGGCAGGCTTCGAAAAAACTCCCTGCAATGGTTTCCCAGCGGGATTTATTGCCTAGTAGATGCAAACTGTTTTCGCTAACCACGTTGTGGCGATCAAATAAAATACCGTGAAGAGTGGGATTGCGTCGCAAAACCGTCAATAAAAGATTCCCCAGCCCACCGGCTATATCAACGACCGTGGCATTTTCCGGGAAATGATAATTATCGGCCAGCATGTCGTTTTCGACGCTCGACATCGAGGCCATCCCGGCATGAAAACCGTCGTCGCCTGACGGTGTTTTTTTCGTTCCCCAGTACTCATAAAACGGCATACCAAATAATTCGTTAAAGACCGGCCTGCCTTTCACGATATCCGTCATCTTCCCGGCGGGCTGCCAGAGGGTTTTATCCGTTAACATCAGCACGGCTTCGCGCAAGGAGTACGGGGTGTCAGACCGCAAAAACTGTGCGGCGGGGGTCAGGGTAAACAGACCATCGTCAGTCATGCTAAACACCTCGCGAGAGGCCAGAGTTCGCATAACCCGATACAGATACCCGGCATCGACATTTAGCTCGTGCGCGAGCTGCTCTGCGGTTTTATCTTCGTCTTTAAGATGATCCGCAACGCGTAATAACGCAGCGGTACGCAGGGCAGCCTGCCAGACAAATCCCATGCACTGCTCTAGCACATACATTCCATCCTGACGCTCTTTTTCCGTCAAACATTTTTGGCTTAACATTTTATTTCTCCTGTTCCGTAAAATTTAAAAGCACAGAATTAAAATGAAACGTCAGCCAATAAGCCTAACGGGCATAATTAAATAAGCCACTCGCTCAATTTTATTTTCATCGACGACGCTGGAAATTAAAATCCACATTCAAAATAAATAATGTACAGGAATATGGCCAACGAATGGATTTATTAGAAGGCTACTCATCGCTCGCTTAAATAATCACATCGCGCACTTAACCAGAATTAAATTCGCTCTCGGATTTTTCAGAAAATTTCGTGGCAATACAACTATTTACATTATGCCTGCTAAAATAAGACTCACACACAGAGAGAAGGAGCCACACATGAAACGGTTACCCTGGATTACCGCGCTGCTGTTAGCAGGCATTTCCCCTGCTGTTCTGGCCGCCCCCGACTCGTGCGAGCGCGTGAAAAGTGATATTCAGCAACGCATTATCAATAACGGCGTGCCTGAATCCGGTTTTAGCCTGAACATTGTGCCAAACGATCAGGCCGACCAGGCGGATGCGCAGGTGGTGGGACATTGCGCGAACGATACCTTTAAAATTCTCTACACCCGTACCGGCAGCAGCAGCGCACCTGCGGGTGGCGCGGGGACGCAAGACAATGCGCCGAACGAACCGCAGTAATTTATCTGCGGGAATTCCCTTAGCTTGATAAGGATTAATGTTTATTACCCCTGAATAGGTAAAACTCACTCCATCATTACCCGGTGCTTATCGCGGGTAAAACCCTACGCAATGACAAAGATGGAGTGAGTCATGTCCGATATCGAACATCACGGCGGGATCAGCCGTCGAACTCTCGTTAAATCCACTGCAATTGGCTCTCTGGCGCTCGCTGCCGGAGGGATTTCACTACCCTTCGGCCTGAAAAGTGCCGCCGCTGCCGTACAACAGGCGGTACAGCCTGCCGCGGATAAAGTGGTCTGGGGCGCCTGCTCAGTGAACTGTGGCAGCCGCTGCGCCCTGCGATTACACGTCCGCGACGACGAAGTTTACTGGGTTGAAACCGACAACACCGGCGAGGATGTCTACGGCAATCACCAGGTGCGCGCCTGTTTGCGTGGCCGTTCGATCCGCCGCAGAATCAACCATCCCGACCGTCTTAACTACCCAATGAAACGCGTCGGCAAGCGCGGTGAAGGCAAGTTTGAGCGTATCAGCTGGGATGAAGCCCTTGATACGATCACCCGCAGTCTGAAAGGCGTGGTGGAGAAATACGGCAACGAAGCCGTGTATATCAACTACTCCTCCGGCATCGTCGGCGGCAATATTACCCGCTCCTCGCCGTATGCCTCGCTGGTGGCGCGACTGATGAACTGCTACGGCGGATTTCTCAGCCACTACGGCACCTACAGCACCGCGCAAATCGCCTGCGCCATGCCTTACACCTACGGCTCCAACGACGGCAACAGCACCTCGGATATCGAAAACACCAAACTGGTGGTGATGTTTGGCAACAATCCGGCGGAAACGCGTATGAGCGGCGGCGGGATCACCTATTTTCTGGAACAGGCGCGTGAACGCTCAAATGCGCGCATGATCGTCATCGATCCGCGCTACACCGATACCGCCGCAGGACGCGAAGATGAGTGGATTCCAATCCGCCCAGGCACCGACGCCGCGCTGGTAGCAGGTATTGCCTGGGTGTTAATCGACGAAAACCTGGTCGATCAGCCCTTCCTCGACACCTATTGCGTCGGCTACGACGAAAAAACGCTGCCCGCCGATGCGCCCGCAAACGGCCACTACAAAGCCTATATTCTCGGCCAGGGCGAAGACGGTACGGCCAAAACGCCGCAATGGGCGTCACGCATCACTGGTATTCCCGCTGACAGAATCATCAAACTCGCCCGGGAAATCGGTAGCACAAAACCGGCGTATATTTGCCAGGGATGGGGACCACAGCGTCAGGCCAACGGCGAACTGACATCCCGCGCCATCGCCATGCTGCCCATTCTAACCGGCAACGTCGGGATCAACGGCGGCAACAGCGGTGCCCGTGAATCCACCTACACCATCACCATTGAGCGGATGCCGCTCCCGGATAACCCGGTCAAAACCCAGATCTCCTGCTTCAGCTGGACCGATGCCATTGTGCGTGGCCCGGAGATGACCGCCACTCGCGACGGTGTGCGCGGCAAAGATAAGCTGGATGTGCCGATTAAATTCATCTGGAACTATGCCGGTAACACCATCACCAACCAGCATTCCGATATCAACAAAACCCACGATATTTTACAGGACGAAAGCCTGTGCGAAACCATTGTGGTGATCGATAACTTTATGACCTCGTCGGCGAAATACGCCGATATTCTGCTGCCCGATCTGATGACCGTCGAACAGGAAGATATTATTCCTAACGACTACGCGGGTAACATGGGCTATCTGATTTTCCTCCAGCCCGTCACCGCGCCGAAATTTGAACGTAAACCGATCTACTGGATCATGAGCGAAGTGGCGAAGCGCCTGGGGCCGGATGTCTATCAGCAGTTCACCGAAGGGCGTACGCAGGAGGAGTGGTTAAAACTGCTGTACGCGAAAATGCTTGAGAAAGATCCACAGCTGCCCTCCTACGACGCCCTCAAAGAGATGGGCATTTACAAGCGCAAAGATCCGAACGGCCACTTTGTGGCGTACAAGCAATTCCGCGACGACCCGCAGGTCAATCCACTGAAAACGCCGTCGGGCAAAATTGAGATCTACTCCAGCAAGCTGGCGAAAATTGCCAGCAGCTGGGAGCTGGAAAAAGACGAAACCATCAGTCCGTTGCCGGTGTACGCCTCAACCTTTGACGGCTGGGACGCTCCGGAGCGCAGCAAATTCCCGCTGCAGTTGTTTGGTTTCCACTTTAAGGCTCGCACCCACTCCAGCTACGGCAATATTGATATCTTACAGGCCGCCTGCCGTCAGGAAGTGTGGCTTAACCCGGTCGATGCCGATCAGCGCGGCATTAAAAATGGCGATCTGGTGCGGGTGTTTAACGCCCGTGGCGAGGTGCGTATTCCGGTAAAAGTGACGCCGCGCATCATGCCTGGCGTCAGCGCGATGGGCCAGGGCGCATGGCACGATGCGAATATGAGCGGGGATCGTGTCGATCACGGTTCGTGCATCAACACCCTGACCACACACCGCCCGTCGCCGCTGGCGAAAGGCAACCCGCAGCACACCAACCTGGTGCAGATCGAGAAGGTTTAAAGGAACGTTGTTATGAATGAAGTGTTACCGCGCGAATCTTTCGCACTGAGTGCCCGGGTGTTGGGAGCCTTGTTTTATTTCTCACCCGACAGCGAGCAGGCCGCTCCGCTGGTGTCAGCGCTGACCACCCGCGACTGGCACCTGGACTGGCCGCTGGCGCAGGACGATTTACGGCCCATCGCTGAGACCTTGCGCGCCACCACCGACGAGCCGCTGACGGATGCCTGGCAGCGTCTGTTCATCGGCCCGTGGGCGTTGCCTGCGCCGCCGTGGGGTTCCGTGTGGCTCGATCGTGAATCGGTGCTGTTTGGCGATTCGACGCTGGCCCTGCGCCAGTGGATGCGGGAAAACGCCATCGCTTTCGAGGTACAGCAAAACGAGCCGGAAGACCATTTCGGCACGCTGCTGATGCTGGCCGCCTGGCTTGCCGAAAATGGACGCGACGTCGAGCGCGATCAACTCCTGGCATGGCATTTGCTGCCGTGGAGCCAGCGCTTTTTGATGGTATTCATTGAAGAAGCCGGTCATCCGTTTTACGTCGGCCTTGCTCAGCTTGCCCGCCAGACGCTGGCAAGCTGGCAATCTTCCCTGTTAATCCCGGTCGCCGACAAACCGTTGTATCGCTAATTGTCTCTTCGCACGGCACTTACCTGCCGTGCGAAACCCCTCATTTGTGACAGTGTCACTTATTAAGTTTTACCTTTAGGACTATTCTGCCCGCATCCCCTGAGGCCTTACTCCATAAGGCGTAACACCCTGTTTACATTGCCATCTTCCCCGAACTGATTTTCTCTGCCGCTGGAACCCTTCCCAATCGCTTGCTATAGGTCATGTACCCCTGCCGAAACATGGCATAACAACAGGCAATCAATGGGTTGCTATAACGCATGCGCACAGGGAGACACACCGCAATGCACTCATCATTACTGACACGTACGCTGCTTTTCATCGGCGCGATTATTGCAGTTCTCGCTCTCCTCGCCTGGGGAATTGGGCTGGATACGATCAAAGCGCGCCAGGTTGACCTGCTGTATCTCGGTCAGCAGCACCTGATTTTAGTTTTCTCTTCCATGTTCTTTGCCCTGTTAGTCGGGATCCCGAGCGGAATATTACTGAGCCGCCCGGCCGCGCGTGGCACCGCCGAATACGTGATGCAAATCTTTAATGTCGGCAACACCCTGCCACCGCTGGCGGTTCTGGCCCTGGCGATGGTGGTACTCGGCATCGGTGACAAACCGGCGATTATCGCGCTGTTCCTGGCGTCGCTGCTGCCGATTGTGCGTAACACCTATGCCGGATTGTGCTCGGTTCCCGCCTCAATGCTCGAAGCCGCTAACGGTATCGGGATGACCAAATGGCAGCGCCTGCGTCAGGTGGAGATCCCTAACGCCTGGCCGGTGATGCTCTCCGGCATCCGCATCGCCACGGCGATTAACGTCGGTACCGCACCGCTGGCCTTCCTGATCGGTGCCAGCAGCTACGGCGAGCTGATTTTCCCCGGCATCTACCTGAACGATTTCCCGACCCTGATTCTGGGTGCGGCGGCCACGGCGCTCTTCGCGCTGATTCTGGATACGCTTTTGGCTGCACTGGGCCGTCTGATGAGCCCACATATCGCACGATAACAATAACAAGGAGCAAGTATGAGACTGTCTTCACGCCTGGCGGCCCTGTTTACCGCCGCGCTGTTGGTCAGCCAGGCCCAGGCCGCACCGCTGATTCTGGCGACCAAGAGCTTTACCGAGCAGCATATTTTATCTGCCATGACCGTACAGTATCTGCAAAAGAAAGGGTTTCAGGTTCAGCCGCAAACCAATATCGCGACGGTCATTTCCCGGAATGCGATGATTAACAAGCAGATTGATATGACGTGGGAGTACACCGGGACGTCGCTGATTATCTTTAACCACATCAACAAACGCATGTCGCCGCAGGAGTCCTATGACACGGTGAAACGCCTGGACGCGAAACACGGCCTGGTGTGGCTCAAACCGGCGGACATGAACAACACCTACGCGTTCGCCATGCAACGTAAACGCGCCGAAGCCGAGCACATCAACACGATGTCCGAGATGGTGGCCAAAATTGAGCAGATCCGCAAAACCGATCCGGACAACAACTGGCTGCTGGGCTTAGACCTGGAATTCGCCGGGCGCAGCGATGGCATGAAGCCGCTGCAGGAAGCCTATCAGATGGAACTGGATCGTCCGCAAATTCGCCAGATGGACCCCGGCCTGGTGTATAACGCCGTGCGCGACGGTTTTGTCGATGCGGGCCTGATCTACACCACTGACGGGCGCGTAAAAGGTTTCGATCTGAAAGTGCTGGAAGATGATAAAGGCTTCTTCCCGAGCTATGCGGTCACGCCGGTGGTGCGCAAAGACACCCTCGCGGCCAACCCTGGTCTGGAAGAGGCGCTCAACACCCTTTCCGGCCAGCTTAATAACGACGTTATCACCGAGCTGAATAAAAAGGTTGATATCGACCATCAGTCACCGCAGCAGGTCGCCCGTGATTTCCTGCGTAGCAAGCAGCTGCTGTAAGGAGGCGCTATGGAGACCATTCACTACATTATTGATAACTGGGATTATTTATTAACCCTCACCTTTCAGCACCTGTGGCTGGTGGCATTAGCCGTCGGACTGGCGATTGTGACCGGCGTGCCGCTGGGCATTTTAATCGTGCGCCATAAATGGCTGGCGACGCCGGTGCTGGGCATCGCGACCATCGTTCTGACCATTCCGTCGATTGCCCTTTTCGGCCTGATGATTCCGCTTTTTTCGCTGATCGGTCAGGGTATTGGCGCCCTGCCCGCCGTTACCGCTGTGTTCCTTTACTCGCTGCTGCCGATTGTGCGTAACACCCACACCGCGCTCGACAGCCTGCCGCCCGGTCTGCGTGAAGCCGGACGTGGAATCGGCATGACCTTCTGGCAGCGCCTGCGCTGGGTGGAGATCCCAATGGCCCTGCCGGTGATTTTCGGCGGCATTCGTACTGCCGTGGTGATGAATATCGGCGTCATGGCTATCGCCGCCGTAATTGGCGCAGGCGGTCTGGGGCTGCTGTTGCTGAACGGTATCGGCGGAAGCGACATTCGCATGTTGATTGCCGGTGCCTTAATGATTTGTCTTTTAGCTATTGTGCTCGACTGGCTGCTCCATCGCCTGCAGGTCGTGCTGACTCCGAAGGGGATTCGATAATGATAAAACTGGAAAACCTCACCAAACAATTTTCACAGAAAAATGGCCAGACCTTTAAGGCCGTCGACAACGTTAACCTGAACGTTCCTGAAGGGGAAATGTGTGTCCTGCTGGGGCCGTCAGGATGTGGTAAAACCACCACGCTGAAGATGATTAACCGCCTGATTACCCCGAGTAGCGGCACTATTCTGATTAACGGCGAAAATACCAACGAGATGGATACCGTCACCCTGCGCCGCAATATCGGTTACGTGATCCAGCAGATTGGTCTGTTCCCGAACATGACCATCGAAGAGAACATCACCGTGGTACCGCGCATGCTGGGCTGGGATAAGGCGCGCAGCAAAGCGCGTGCTGAAGAGCTGATGGATATGGTGGCGATGGACCCGCATAAATTCCTCAACCGCTATCCGCGCGAAATGTCCGGCGGCCAGCAGCAGCGTATCGGCGTGATTCGCGCCCTGGCGGCGGATCCTCCGGTACTGCTGATGGATGAACCTTTCGGTGCGGTAGACCCGATCAACCGTGAGGTGATCCAGAACCAGTTCCTGGAGATGCAGCGCAAACTGAAAAAGACGGTGATGCTGGTCAGCCATGACATTGACGAAGCGCTGAAGCTCGGCGACCGTATCGCCGTGTTCCGTCAGGGCCGTATCGTGCAGTGCGCCAGCCCCGATGAACTGCTGGCAAAACCGGCGAATGAATTTGTTGGCTCTTTCGTCGGCCAGGACCGCACCCTGAAACGCCTGCTGCTGGTATCGGCGGGTGACGTTACGGATCAACAGCCAACGATCACCGTGCGCGAATCCACCCCCCTGCCGGAGGCGTTTGCCACCATGGATGACAACGACATCCGCGCGATCACCGTGGTGGATGGCAACGGCAAACCGCTGGGCTTTGTGAAGCGCCGCGAAGCGCGTCACGCCACTGGCTCTTGCGCAGACATGTTGCATCCGTTCCGAATGACGGGCAAAGCGGAAGACAACCTGCGCGTTGTTCTGTCGCGTCTGTATGAGAGCAACACGAGCTGGATGCCGATCGTAGATGAAGAGGGTCGTTATAACGGTGAGATTTCGCAGGATTATATCGCGGAGTATCTGAGTTCAGGACGAACCCGTCGTGCACTGAATATTCACAGCGACACGTAAATACTGCGGATAATAGCCGGGCAGTCAGGACTGCTGCCCGGTTTCGACGTTACGCGACGACCTTCTCAACGGAAAAGGTGCTGTCCAGCATCGTCAGATCGATGTAACGCGCCAGATCGCGCTGCTCAGCGCGCGGCAGATACGGCAGTTCACCCACCAGCGGCCCCTGCAGTTTTTTGCTCAATACGTCGATGATTTCGGCGTAATGGGCAAGACCGGGGTTGATGCGGTTAGCGACCCAACCAATCAGCGGCAAACCATCATTAGCAATGGCCTGCGCGGTCAGCAACGCGTGGTTAATGCACCCTTCCTGAATACCGACAACCATCAGCACCGGCAATTGTTCCTGCACCACCCACTCCGATAACGGACGCAGATCGTTCATCAGGCTGCGCCAGCCGCCGGTGCCTTCGATCACCACGTGATCGACGCTATCGCTGAGGTTCGCCAGCCCGTTGGACAACAGGGAATAATTGATAAGACCGCTGTGTGCCACGCTACTTTCGTCTTCACTCAGCGCGATCGGGTTGATGGCCTGATAAGGCAGCTCAAGGCTTGAGACACTTTGTAGCACCAGCGCATCTTTATTGCGTAGTCCTTCTGGCGTCTCTTTACTTCCTTTCGCGACCGGTTTATACCCTGCCACACTCTTACCGCCTGCCGCCAGGGCCTGCAGCAAAGCGCGGGACACCACCGTCTTACCGACAGAAGTATCAGTACCCGTTACAAAGAAACGCTTAAGCATCACTCACTCCACCTTTTGGGCATATGCTTTGAAAATATAAACTAAGTAAATAATTCAGTGGAGTGAGTCTAAGGTATGCGCCGTCGGTCCAGATTGAGATAGCGCAATTTTTATGAGATCAGCGAAAAAGAGTTATCCCTGCAGCAGGCGGATCAATAGCGAACCGTTATACATGGCATCTTTCACCAGCGCGGCACCGGCCATGGTGCCTTGATTGGAAAACTGCGTGCTCTCGACCACCATATTTTTACTGTAGGCCGGAAGGGATTGCTGACGAATGCAGTCAGAAATCGCCGGGAACAGGATCTCGGCGGCCTGATTCAGCGGCGAGCCAATCAGGATTTTTTGCGGATTAAAGAGATTCACCATAATCGCCAGAATACGCCCGACGTTATTGCCCACACCGGTAATGATGTCTTTCGCCAGCAGATCGCCCTGCCGCGCCGCGCCGCACAAAGACTCGACGGTCAGCGGCTGGCCGTGCAGCGACGAGCTCATCGACTGGCTAAGACGCAGTTGCGCCAACTCCATCACGCTTTCGACGCTGGCAATGGTTTCGAGGCAGCCGTGGTTGCCGCAGTAGCAACGCTTGCCGTAGGGATCGACCTGCGTATGACCAATTTCCACCAGGCTACTGCTCCCGGCATGCAACAGGCGGCCATCGGTAATCACGCCCGCCCCGACGTTGTGGTCAATCACCACCTGAATCACGTCACGCGCGCCGCGAGAGGCGCCAAACAGCGCCTCGGCCATCGTCCAGGCGCTGATGTCATGCTGAATGTAGACCGGTACGCCGGTGTGATTCTCCAGCACTTCACCCAGCGGCATGTCTTTGACGTCGTCATAAAACGGCATGCGGTGGACGATTCCATTTTCCGTATCAATAATTCCCGGCAGGGTGATCGCAATGGACGTCAACCGCTCCAGCTTTTGCTGGTGGCGAATAAAAAACTGATCGATATGGGCAATGATGCGTTCAAGCAGGGTTTGCTCTGACTGGAGCGGCAGTTCGAGACGGTCCTCGACCACCAGCTTACTGCTCAGATCGCGCAGGGCGAGAATCACTTCCGCGCGGCTGATGCGAATCGACAGGTAGTGCCAGGCTTCAGTTTCCACCACCAGCCCCACCGCCGGACGGCCACGGCTGCCCGGCTCCTGGATTTCCGTCTCCTGAACCAGATGCGCTTCCAGCATTTCACGCACTATTTTGGTAATACTGGCTGGCGCCAACTGCGCCAGTCGGGAAAGATCGATACGCGAGACCGGGCCAAGCTGATCAATCAGGCGATACACCGCACCCGCATTGGTCTGCTTAATTTGATCAATATGTCCTGGCTGACTATCAGCAACCACCTCTTACATCCTTATTTTCGCGCTTCGAAATAAACTTTGGGCTATGGTGAAGCACTTCGCAGGCAATCGTCAAATTTAAACTTAGCCATGTGATTTGCCGCACATTTTTCGCCCTTTTTCAGGCCATTATTGGCCGCTTTGAGGCTGCAATCAGCTGGTTTTTGAAACGCTGTGCCGCATGGCTCTGTTCATGGTGTTTTGGCCATACCAGCCACATCTCAGAGACGGCATCCTCTTCGGCAATCGCCACCCAGCGCATTTCGCTCAGCTGCACACGTTTAAATGACGCCGGAAGAATCGATACCCCCAGCCCCGCCGCGACTAAACCGATTATGGTCATCGCCTCGCCCACCTCCTGGGTGATCACCGGCGCCTGCCCGTAGCGGCGCATCAGGCCAAGAATGTCGTCGTACAACCCGGTCCCGACATGAGGGTCGAAAAAGACAAAGGGTTCCTGCGCCAGCTGGGCAAGCGTTACTGAGTCCAGTTCGGCCAGCGGGTGATCGCGAGGAATCATCGCCAGCAGCGGCTCGCGCAGGATTACTTCCCAGGCCAGGGTATCGGGCAGATGGGTGTTGCGCATCAGCCCCAGATCCAGCGAACCTTCATTCAACGGGACAATCTGCTCCCGCGTATTGATCTCGCGCGTCTGGATGTGCACATCGGGGTAATGGCGGCGAAACGACGACAGGGTATCCGACACCGCGCTGATAAACGGCGCCGAAGAGGTAAATCCGATGCGCAGTTCGCCCGTTTCACCCAGATGCAGACGTTCGGCGCGCGCGGCGGCGTCATCGACCAGGCTCAGTATTTGTCGGCTGTCGGCCAAAAACTGCCTTCCCGCCTCCGTCAGGCTGACGCTGCGGTTGGTGCGGGCCAGCAAACGTGCGCCAACCTGCTGCTCAAGGATTTGGATCTGCTGGCTCAGGGGCGGCTGGGAGATGTTCAGCCGCGCGGCCGCCCGGCCAAAATGGAGTTCTTCAGCAACAGCGATAAAGTAGCGTAAATGGCGCAGCTCGATATTCATATGTTTAACGTATCATTTGAGATTATTAATATATTAGACAGAATATTTACAATTTCCTACTCTGATCTTGTGGTCATACCCGTCACCAGAAATCACGGGGATGTTTAAGCAAGGAATGAGTGTGAGTCGTACATCTACCGTTGATATCGCCCCGGCAAGCGACATTGATGATTTACCCGCAGCACCCGCGCCGAACCAGTTTATCAAACGTGGTACTTCCCAATTTATGCGCGTCACGCTGGCGCTGTTTTCCGCCGGTCTTGCGACCTTCGCCCTGCTGTACTGCGTGCAGCCGATCCTGCCGGTTCTCTCTCATGAGTTTGGCGTCTCGCCCGCCAGCAGCAGTATTTCCCTGTCGATCTCAACCGGGATGCTGGCGGTCGGGTTGCTGTTTACCGGCCCGCTCTCCGACGCCATCGGACGCAAACCGGTGATGGTGACCGCGCTGCTGCTCGCGTCGGTGTGTACTTTGCTTTCGACAATGATGACCAGCTGGCACGGGATCCTGGTGATGCGCGCTCTGATTGGGCTGTCCCTGAGCGGCGTGGCGGCGGTCGGAATGACCTATCTCAGCGAAGAGATCCACCCGAGTTTTGTTGCCTTCTCAATGGGGTTGTACATCAGCGGGAACTCGATTGGCGGCATGAGCGGACGCCTACTGAGCGGGGTGTTCACGGATCTGTTTAACTGGCGCATCGCGCTTGCGGTGATTGGCTGCTTTGCCCTGGCATCAGCGCTGATGTTCTGGCGTATCCTTCCGGCGTCACGCCATTTCCGCCCTACTTCCCTGCGGCCAAAAACGCTGTTTATCAACTTCCGCCTGCACTGGCGCGACCAGGGTCTGCCGCGTCTGTTTCTGATGGGCTTCCTGCTGATGGGGTCGTTCGTCACCCTGTTTAACTATATCGGTTATCGCCTGATGCTCTCGCCATGGCATCTGAGCCAAGCCTTTGTCGGCCTGCTCTCCGTGGCCTATCTCACCGGGACCTGGAGCTCGCCGAAAGCAGGCGCGATGACCGCACGCTTCGGTCGAGGGCCGGTGATGCTGGTCTCGACAGGGGTAATGCTCGCGGGTCTGCTGCTGACACTGCTCTCTCCCCTGTGGGTCATTTTCGCCGGAATGCTGCTCTTCTCCGCTGGTTTCTTCGCCGCGCACTCCGTCGCCAGCAGCTGGATCGGCCCGCGCGCCCGTCGCGCCAAAGGCCAGGCGTCATCACTCTATCTGTTTAGCTACTACCTGGGCTCCAGCATCGCCGGGACTCTCGGCGGCGTGTTCTGGCACAACTATGGCTGGAATGGTGTTGGGGGATTTATTGCATTGATGCTGTGCGCCGCGCTGCTGGTCGGGGCGAGCCTGCATAAACGTCTGCACTGACGGTTATGCTTCAAACGAGCGCGAAATGGGAAAGCTGGTACACCGCCACCAGCGCTGAGATATTCACAATCACACTGATGATGAACCTGGTTTTGAACGGCTGCTTTTGCGTTTTATGGCGGAAGAGTTGTTGGCCCGCCATCGCGCCTGGCCATCCTCCCACAAGGCCAAACACCAGCAATGTAGATTCCGGCACTCTGCGCCAGCCCTTGCGCGCCGCCGTTTTATCCACGCCATAGATCACCAGCGTAAGCACATTGGCGAGCAGGAGCCAGCTGGCAATGGGATGGGCGGTAAACATGCTTCCGATCGCTGAAACGATGAGGAGCAAGTAGCAGAAGCGATTGAGATTCATAGGCGCGGTCACGGTCGTTATTACGGTAAGTTGTGCGGCATTATACGGGGTCGCGCTGTCAGGGCGAAACGGATGTCATAAACCTGGAGCTGGCTGTTTAGCATCTTCTATAAAAGCCACGTCAATCATTACACCCGGCATCATTTCTTCAAGGCCGTCTGTCAGCATCTTCCCGGCTTCATGAAGCTTTTCCAGGGGCATCTGCGGCAGACTCTCCAGAATGAACCACATTTGCTGCGCGTCCACACTCAGGCGAGTTCTGATCCCCTGTCGCCAGTTCCAGCGGCGGCAGGTCACTCCGGCATCATCGCACCAGATAACTTCTCCCTGCGAAGGGTATTCAACTGCGGGTTCACCCTCTTTGACAGTATCAAAAGGTTCTGTGCCTTTTGCCACAACCAGCCGTGGCACCCCCTGATAGGCAGCGATATTTTCTCCCCCAACCGGAACGGCATACTTCAGACTGACGGCGTTATAGAGATCCACGACCGGATCAAGAGCGGGCATTGCGCCGTCGCGAAGAACGCGCTTACGCAGCGCATCAGCTGAGCACGGCGTGCGTTTTGGCCTGGCACCAAATCCCTGAAACACTTCTGCCCACGCGGCCAAATGTGCTTCGGCCCAGGCAGGGCTTCCAGCCAGAACGGCTTCGCAGGCTTCTTGCAGAGCGATTTCACCAACGCGCGGGTTACGTACCGGGGCGGCCTGTACACAGAGACTCAGAGCCCGGAAACCGGGGGCGATACCATAAACCTCTGGGGCAATTGACGGAGAGACAATGAACACGTGATAATCCTGTAATGACCAATTTATTCCATGATAATGACCAATGACCAAAAAAGTCAATTTAATGACCGACCCAAATGCGATTATGAATACCGTTAACGAAGCCGTATCGCAGCGGATTAAGCTGTACCGTAAGCAAAAGAAAATATCACTCGATGAGCTGTCCCGCCGGGCGGGCGTCAGTAAGGGCGCTCTGGTTGAGATTGAGGGGTGCAGGGCAAATCCCAGCATCGCCCTGCTATGCCGCCTGGCTGCTGCGATGGGCGTTTCAGTAGCGGATTTTGTTGATGTCAGTTCCAAACCGACCGTGCATCTCATCGCTGAAGATGAGATCCCTGAGCTTTGGAATGGCGAAAACGGGGGAAGAGCACGACTGCTCGCAGGATCCGGCGGCCCCGATATGACCGAGCTATGGATGTGGGAAATGCAGCCAGGGGAAAAATTTGCTTCACCCGGTCATCCGCAGGGAACGCTTGAACTGTTTTATGTACAAGAGGGGACGCTTACGCTTGGCGTACAGGAGCACCTGTATTCGGTGAATACCGGCTGTTCAGCAACGGCCAGAACCGACGTCCCGCATTTCTATGAGAACCGGGGTGAAAGTTCACTCACATTCATCATGACAGTACATGAAAAAGCATCCTAAGTGCTGCTCTGAGCACATAGCAGACTTTACTGTTCCGCGTCTAAACGTTCTTCGGCTCCGGGGTTCCCTGATGAAAAACTAACTTCCATTGCCCATTATCAGAACGCGCCCAGCACGATGAACGAAGGGAAACGCGACTACCCTCCGGATGAAACGTCCTGTAATGCAAGATGGCAAAATCCTCGCGAATGCTGATGAGGCGAAAGTCGTTGCTGAGAATGGCCGGGACACATTCTTCACCCATCAGAGACGCTATCGTCTCCTCACGAGTCACCAGGACGCCCGAACGTGTAATTTCCCTGAACTCAGGATGAAGTATGTGCTCAAGCCATTCAAGGTCGTTCCGTTTGATCCCATGAAGAGTGCATTCAAGTGCTTTTAGCTTTTCCAGCAGCATGGCGTTCATCCTCGTTGAAATTCCTGTCACCTGGTATTAAAGCTGCCAGAGTTAACGAATGCGATAACCTGATATCAACAATCTGATTAGTGCCCGTTGCTAAACATTTTTCAACCACTGACATCATTCGAACTTATTTATTAAGCACTTAGTCCAGTTATAGTTAACTCTCGCTAACGCCAACGCTCCCGAAACTTCGCCGAAATCGACCGTCTGATGCCGGACAAAAAACTCGCGCAGTTGCGTGGGTAAAAACGCTGCGCTATATCGCAACAGCGTGCTGTGCCAGAACGGTGCGGGCAAAGGGCTGCCCGTATGACGCAGCAGCAGCTCATCTTTCCATTGGGAATCTAAAACGCTCTCGCAGAATGACTGGCGCAGGGCAATGGCGGGATCATCGGGGATACCAGCCAGCAGCAATTGACTGGGCAGTGCCACCAGCCTTAGATGCCGGATCACAATGTGCTTTCCCTGATATTTACGCCAGATATCGGTCAACTGCCCTGTTTTTTCAGGCAGCGGCTCCTTTTCTTCATACAGCGGCAGAGTCAGAGGCAGAAAGGTAAAATGGACGCTACTGACAGGAAGAACGTCGGCCAGTCGATCGCCCTCCGTGCGTTGCTCCAGTTCGCGAATGAGGCATACCACAGGCTCGGGCAGTGATGGTTGTATGCCCGTTGCAAGCGCCAGTTTGTCAGGATCGTAGTAACGCTCTTTCCTGATTTCCCCGATAGCAGGGTTTTCCCGCCAGAGCGCGAGGGTTTTCTCATTCGTCACGCTGTACGCATTTTGCAGACGGGTGGCGTTCATAGCAGACCTGCCAGGGCGAGAGGGCTGAGTTCCCTTCACTGTACCTCCTCTCTTCAGGCCGTCTCAGGATCTAACAGAGAGGTGCCATAGGAATTATCGATTGTACACAGCCAACGCTCATCCGTTTCCCGCCTGAAAACATAGGTCGCACGACGTGTGATTTCGACCGTTCCCCCCTTGCCATCAGGAAAGCGAAGTACAGTTTCCATAATAACGAGCGCATTGCCGCCCCCTTCGATAACCTGCATCTCTCCCTGCTCAACAATAAGTTGATCCTGAAAATAATCAGAGATGGCAATAAACGCTTTGCGGATATTCTCTTTACCGGTGACGGTTAATCCCGGCTTCACCACCAGAGCAGCATCTTCAGCGTAATTCTGCATCAGAGAATCAAAGTCTTTAGCGGAAATTGCTCTGTCACAAGATTCAATAACCTGACGTAACGGATGTGAGTGCATAATGATTATCCTGTAAAGTGTCCCACCTGTATTACCTGGTAACTCAGTGTATATGTATAGCTACTATATTTTATGAGTTGTTGAGATTAACACGTTATTTCAGGAGGCTTTGTGCGCACTCGCCCGTCATCCCGGTTGATCGTTATTTCGCCTGAGAATCGCGTTTTGCTCTTTTGCTTCTGCCATAACGATGACGCTCTGCGTGGAAAGACCTACTGGGCAACGCCCGGTGGAGGGCTTGAGCACAATGAATCTTTCGAGCAGGCTGCGTTGCGCGAATTACGTGAAGAGACAGGCCTGACAAGAGACTCAGCAGGTCCGCAGACAGCTTCCCGAACCTTCGAAATGATGCTGCCGAGTGGGGAGACTGTTCTCGCCGAAGAGCGTTTCTTTATTATTCATGCAGATCAATCAGATATCGACCGCTCAGGATGGAGCAGCAATGAAAAGAACGTCATTCGCGAGCACCACTGGTGGACAATCGAAGAGCTGAGACAGACCACTGAAATCATCCTTCCAGCCGATTTGATCATTGAAATACTTGAAGGTTCAGCTGTGTTTACTGCTGGAAAATGACGCTGATATCCGCGCCTGGCACCCGCAGCCAGGTCTGCGAAAAGTAAAATGCATGAAGTTATAAATGAAAAGCAGAGACAGATGACCACCTGGGATTATCCGTTTCGGCGTACTACATTCTCCCGCGTAGGTCCCTGAAAATAGAGGGTACTCACATGACAGCTTCGGGGCTGTAACAATACAAAACGTACCGCTTCCCAGATTGAACGCCCGTTCAACAACGCCTCACCCATTTTAACCGTGCCATTCGGCAGTTCATTTAAATCGGTCATTTCAAAATCGGGTGGATACAGACCGGTGACGCGAATATTCTCCTTCGCAAGCTGGTGTGACAGCGTCTGCGTAAAACCGCTCAGACCATGCTTACTCGCAAAAAATGCCGGATGTGCAATTGAATCTGTAAAGCCAGGAATACCACATGCTGAGATGATGGAAATAATATCAGCCGAGCTGGAACGTCTTAAGCAGGTAAGTAAAGCCTGAGTGAGTAAAATCGAGCCTGTAAGACCAGAGTTAATGGTAGTAACACATTCTGATGCGGGTTGATCCTCTAATTCCCCGGACAACCATTGTGCGGCGTTGAGAATAAGGATATCGACCGGTGCATCTGAATTTGTTATTAGCCCTGCGAACTCTTCTATGGATGCCACATGGGTTAAATCACAGACATAGCCCCTTGCCTTCCCGCCTTCTGCTGAGACGATACCGCAGGTTGTCTGAATATCTTCTGGCCGTCGCGCGCAAAATTCCACGTCAACCCCTTCGCGAGCCAGCCAGACCACCAATGCCTGACCAAACCCACTGCCACCTCCGGTGACAACCGCTCATTTACCTCGCAACATTCAACCTGCTCCTGTATTGGCAATCCATGAAACGTTGACGGAGATAGTGCAGGTTAGTACAGCGAGACGTCTTCCCGTTTGTGCGATCTTATACAAAACAACATGTTAATTAACACATCCCCCTTTGAGGCCCTGTTCTACTGACGAGAAATAAAAACATGTCGCTTTTTCATGTTTCAATACAGATATAAAATATTAATTAACCGAAGATAAGGTTTATTTTAAATAATTTATAACGACAGCCCTGCCCCCGCCAGACAATATACTCCACAATTCAGCGCTGAAATTCATGAATACGCCATGAGATGAATATTCACTGTTGATTAACTCACCGTCGTGTCAGAAACGCGCATATCTGTTACATTGCCAGAACCATCGCCCGATTCCGACACGAGGACCTCATGAATAACAACAACTACCAACAACTCACCCGCACGTTCCAGCGTCTCTCCCGTTTCTCCCATCTCTCCTCCATCGCCAGTTGGGACATGTTCGCCATGATGCCGCCGGGCGGGAGCCAGGCACGTGGGGAAGCACTGGCGGAAATGAGCGTGTTACAGCATCAAATCCTGACGGATAAAAAAGTGGGCGACTGGCTGGCCGCTGCCGAAAGTGAAGATCTTAATGACGTTGAACGCGCCAACCTGCGCGAGATGACGCGCCATTTCCAGCAGGCCTCCCTGCTGCCGGAATCGCTGGTGGAAGCCAAGTCGCTGGCCGGGAGCAAATGTGAACACGCCTGGCGCACCCAGCGTCCGGCTAACGACTGGCAGGGTTTTTCAGCCAACCTGAAAGAGGTGGTGAAGTTCAGCCGTGAAGAGGCGCGTCTGCGTGCCGAAGCCAAGGGCTGCACCCCATACGACGCTCTGCTTGATATCTTCGAGCCAGACATGACCAGCGCCCGCCTCGACGTGCTGTTTGGCGATCTGAAATCCTGGCTGCCAGACTTGCTGGCGCAAGTGGTAGAGAAGCAGTCACAAAAATCGTTCGTTCCGCCACAAGGCCCTTTCCCGACCGCCGTTCAGCGTGATCTGGGGCTGGAAGCGATGAAAATGCTGGGCTTCGATTTTAATGCCGGGCGTCTCGACGTCAGCGCCCATCCGTTCTGCGGCGGCGTGCCGGAAGATGTGCGCATCACCACGCGTTACGATGAAGACGAGCTGCTGAGCGCTCTGTTTGGCGTGGTGCACGAAACCGGCCATGCGCGCTATGAGCAAAATCTGCCGCGCAACTGGCTCGGCCAGCCCGTCGCTCTGGCGCGCTCCACCGCCATCCACGAATCGCAAAGCCTGTTCTTCGAGATGCAGCTGGGCCGCAGCAATGCGTTCCTGAAACATCTGCTCCCGGCGGTACATGCCCGCTTTGGCAGTCAGGCGGCGTTTAGTGAAGAGAACTTCATCGCCTGGAACCAGCGCGTGAAACCGGGCTATATCCGTGTTGATGCGGATGAAGTGAGCTATCCGGCGCACGTGGTATTGCGTTACGAAATTGAACGCGCGCTGATCAACGGTGAAATCGAAGTGGACGACATCCCGGCCCTGTGGGACGAGAAAATGCAGGCGTGGCTTGGGTTGTCGACAAAAGATAACTACCGCAACGGCTGTATGCAGGATATCCACTGGACCGACGGCGGCTTTGGCTACTTCCCGTCATATACGCTGGGGGCGATGTATGCCGCACAGCTGTTCAGTGCGGCGAAAACGGCACTGCCGGGGCTGGAGTCCTCTGTTGCGGAGGGTGATTTCTCGGCGCTGTTTGACTGGCTGAACCAGAACATCTGGCAGCACGGCAGCCGCTTCACCACTTCGCAGCTGATTACCCAGGCCACGGGTGAAGATCTTAACAGCCGCTACTTCCGCGACCACCTCACCTCCCGCTATCTGTAATCCCCGGCGCCGGGGCGTGTACCCGGCGCTGTACATTCCGTTACACGCCGATACCAATGACTCACGGAAGCCTCGAATTCATAAGGATATAGTTATTTCAACGGCCCCGCAGTGGGGTTAAATGAGAAACCAAATTCGAGGGTATGAGAATGAAAAAAGTATTAGCTCTGGTTGTTGCCGCTGCTATGGGTCTGTCTTCTGCTGCGTTTGCTGCTGATGCTGCAACGTCTGCTACCCCAGCTCCGGCTGCTGCTGCGACCACGAAAGCGGCGCCAGCAAAAACTGTACACCACAAAAAACACAAGAAAGCCGCTGTAGAGCAGAAAGCTCAGGCCGCTAAAAAGCACCACAAAAAAGCAGCAACCAAACCAGCCGCCACCACCACTACGGCTGCGCCAACTGAGCAGAAAGCCCAGGCTGCGAAAAAACACCACAAGAAAGCCGCTGCTAAACCTGCTGTAGAGCAGAAAGCTCAGGCTGCTAAAAAGCATCACAAAAAAGCAGTAAAACACGAAGCGGCTAAACCAGCTGCACAGCCTGCTGCGTAATCGCACTCGCTAAACCGTGCCCCTCGCGGGCACGTTGCTAAACCGGCGCTGAGCTGTATTTATCGGCGCCGTTTTTTTATCCGGAGGGCGTATGCTGCGGCGCTATCGGTTTGAGTTCATTCTTATCACGCTTATTTTATGCGCGATTATCGCCAGCATGTTTTATCTTTCCTGATTGTAGCACGCTGATTTTACTCCCACTTTAACGCCGTCCCGTCTATAGTATTTTCATAGGGTTCAACTTTTTATAATCATAATTACCCCACCAGAGTGTGATATGCGGAAAACTGTTGTGTTGTTACTGGGAACGTTCTGTCTCTTTTCAGGCCTGGCACATGCAGACGATGGCGATGATAGCGCCATGGCTGCCAAAGAGATCAAAACGCTGTTCTTTGGTCATGATGACCGCACGCGTGTCACCGATCCGACCGGGGCGCCCTGGGATGCCATCGGGCAGCTGGAAACCGCCAGCGGCAACCTGTGTACCGCAACCCTGATCTCACCTCATCTGGCCCTGACCGCCGGGCACTGCTTACTGATCCCACCGAAAGGCAAGCCGGACAAAGCCGTTGCGCTGCGTTTTATCTCCCAAAAAGGTCTCTGGCGCTATGAGATCCACGGCATCGAAGGTCGTGTCGATCCGTCGTTAGGCAAACGCTTAAAGCCGGACGGCGACGGCTGGATTGTGCCGCCGGCGGCAGCCGAGTGGGATTTTGGTCTGATTGTTCTGCGCTATCCGCCCTCGGGGATCACCCCTCTGCCGCTGTTTGATGGCGACAAAGCGGCGCTGACGGCAGCCTTAAAAGCCGCCGACCGTAAAGTCACGCAGTCGGGTTATCCCGTCGATCACCTGGATTCGCTCTACACCCACACGGACTGCATCGTCACCGGCTGGGCGCAAAACAGCGTCTTATCCCACCAGTGCGATACGCTGCCGGGCGATAGCGGCTCTCCGCTGATGCTGAAAACCGACGGCGGCTGGCAGTTGATTGGCGTACAAAGTTCAGCGCCTGCCGCCAAAGACCGCTGGCGCGCCGATAACCGGGCGTTATCCGTGACCGGTTTTCGGGAAAAACTGGAAGCGCTGGCGCAGGAATAGCTCAGCCATATTTGATTTCACGTAATTCTATAATCGCCTCGATGGGCATCGGCTGGCTGAACCAGAACCCTTGCAACTGGTCGCAGCCCGCGAGGCGCAGCAGTTTCATCTGCTTTTCGTTTTCCACGCCTTCGGCCACCACCGCCATCCCCAGTGCACTTGCAATCCGCACGGTGCCGCTCACCAGCGCCGCCGCCTGTTCGTCGTTATCCACCAGCCCGGCCAGCGATTTGTCGATCTTGATGGTGTCAAAATTAAAACGGCGCAAATAACCGATGCTGGAGTAGCCCGTGCCGAAATCATCCAGCGCGACGGCGATGCCCAGCGCTTTAAGATTCGAGATCGCGGCCCTGGCGCGCTCCGGGTTTTCCAGCACGTAGGTTTCCGTCACTTCCAGCTGCAGACGCGTAGCCGGGAAACGCGTCATTTCAATGACCTGCGCCACTTTGTCCTCAAATTCGGGATCGCGAAACTGCGCCGGAGAGATATTTACCGACAGCTTCAAATCACCGAAAGGCTCCAGATCCTGACAGGCGCGGCGCAGGACAAACTGCCCTAAACCATAAATCAGGCCGCTGGTCTCGGCGATACTGATAAACACATCCGGTCCCAGTTCCCCCGCCGGACGCCGTGGCCAGCGCAGCAGCGCCTCGACGCTGGTCATTTTCTGGCTACGCGCATCGATAATCGGCTGATACCAGATGTCGAACTCGTCGCGTTCCATGCCACTGCGGATCTCATTTTCAATCGCCAGCTGCTGCTCGCGCACGCTGTTCAGTTCAGCGTCATACTGGGTGACGCGGCCCTTGCCGGTAATTTTCGAGTGATACATGGCGATATCGGCCCGGCGGAACAGCTCCGAGCTGGTGCACTCGATCAGCGTGCCGCTGGCAATTCCGATGCTGGCGCTGATGTGAATGGTGCGCTCACCGAGGCGCAGGGGCGCACTCAGGAATTCGAGCACGTTATTGGCAAACGCCGCCGCCTGCGCCTGTGAATGGTCACCGCCAATCAACATCGCAAATTCATCGCCCCCCATGCGGGCCAGCATGCCCCCTTCCGGCACCCGTTCACGCAGGGCGCCGGCCATCATGATGATCAGGTCGTCGCCCACGTCGTGACCGTAAATATCATTCACATCTTTAAAACCATCGAGATCGATAAAGACCACGCTTTTGACATCAATATCGCCGCGCAAACTTACCCGCTCCAGCTCCTCAATCAGGGCGCGGCGATTGGGCAGATGGCTCAGCCAGTCCGTCCGCGCCACCCGCCGGGCCTGATTTTCTCCGCGCGCCAGTTTATACAGCCCAACGCTGCTCAGCAGAATAAACAGCAGGATCAGCCCCGCCGCCAGGGTAACAATTTGCGTGATGTCGTTCGACGCGGCGCTGGCCGCCTGCGCACCGGGCAGTCGCGGCTGCCAGTTGAGATAGCCCAGCAGCTCGCCCGCCGAGCTTTTCAGCGGAACGCTGGCGATGCTGGTGTGATCGACGGTGAAATTGAGATCTTCAATCTGAAAGGTATTGCCCAGATCGCTCAGAATTTGCGGATTCAGGTGGCGGGTGATCACCAGGTAACGGCGCACATCGTTGTGCACCTGCAGGCGGCCAATCATCGGGCGGATTAGCCCAATGCCGACAAACGCTACCCCCTGGCGCGTGCGGGTGATCCCGGCGTAGATATTTTTCTCAGCGCGCAGCGCGTCGGCGTTATCGCGAATCAGCGCCTTCAGGCCATTGCCAAAAAAATCGAGGTTTTTCTCGTGGAAGGCTTTGCTCTGAAACGACCCCCACAACACATTGAAATGCTCGTCCAGCACGAAGGTGCCGTCGTACAAATTATTGATTTTAAAGCCTGCCCCCCAGGTATTGTACAGCCACTCGGTGTTCAGCACCGGGGGATAAACCTCACGAACGGCATCATCCCAGACGGCATTATCAATCACCAGCGACCAGACGCGGTTGGCCGACGTCTGGATCGCCCCTTGTACGGAGAGCGCCGAACGGTGTTCATCTATTTCGTTGGTTTTACTGCTGATGAGGTGCAGGGAAAGGTAAAGCAGCGCGATAATGGAAACGATCAGGCCGATCCCGGCCATAAAAATCATGACAAACAGGGTTTTCGCGGTGGGAATATTGCGCCAGCTTAATGGGTTATACATTCGCCGCCCTCTCAAAAGCACTTCTTTCTAAGAGTAATACAGGTAGCGAATTTCGCTGCCCGTAAATACAGGCAGCGATCACATCAGGCCAGTTTTATCATGATCATGCCGGCGAGCAGCAGGACCAGGCCAATCCAGCCTTTACGGTTCAGACGTTGACCGAACAAAATCCAGCCCGCCGCCAGCGTTGCGGCGATACCGAAACCGCCCCACAGGGCGTAGGCCACGGAAAGATCGATCCCTTTCACCGCCTGGGACAGCGCGCTGAACGCTCCCAGCACTGCGGCGATTGACATCAGGCCGTAGACTTTACGGCGGAAGCCATCAGAAAATTTCAGGAATACGTTGGCGGCGATTTCCAGCACAATCGCCAGTGCCAGCCACGCCCCATGTACCCACTCAAACTGTTGCATGAGTTGGCTCCTGTGGCTGTTTTTTGCCTTTGCGGGTGCCCGATTTGATCAGCACAATGCCCGCGACCAGGGTGGTCAGACCGGCAATTTTCATCGTTGACAGGGTTTCATCAAATAACATCACGCTGAACAGCGTGATTAACAGAATACCGCTCCCCTCCCACAACGCATACGCCACGCCGAGGGCGATTTTTTTAACCGCGAACGACAGGAAAATATACGAAAGGGAAATCATCACCAGCATTAAAATAAATCCGGTGTTGCCATCGCTGACGCTTGCCCATTTCATCGACAAGGTTCCGGTAATTTCAGCGACAATGGCCAGGGCTAACAATATCCAGTAAAACATGGTACTTCTCCTGCATGAGAATATAAATCACTGCAGCTTGTCGAAAACGACAAACCCAAAAATATGAAATAAATCAGATAGCCAGACGCATGGCGTCAGCTCAGGCAGAAGACGGGACTATAGCGCGTTGCGCCAGTGTTGCTCACCGGACAGCAGGCAGAGGGAGGTGGAAAATACAGCGATGTTATTTGAAAAGTACGTCCTGAACAGATTGTCCATAATATTACAATTATCCGCGGTATTGCTTCTCGTCATTGCGGATGAAAATTGTCCTCGGTAGTTAAACACGCCTGATTTGTACCATAAGCTAAGGATTTACTCAAAACATTTTCAATTCTTTACCCTGCCCGTTTTATTTTCGTTCGCATATAAAATGCGCGTTGCCGTTATTATCATTATTATAAATAAAAAGCGTCACGCGGGAACTCACATGGCTAAGCCCATCATTACACTGAACGGACTGAAAATTGTCATCATGCTCGGCATGCTGGTGATCATTCTTGCGGGGGTACGTTTTGCCGCCGACATCATTGTGCCCTTTATTCTGGCGCTGTTTATCGCCGTGATCCTCAACCCGCTGGTGCAGCGTATGGTGCGCCTGCGCGTCCCGCGGGTGCTGGCGATTACGTTGCTTATCACGGTGATTATTCTGGCCATGGTGCTGCTGGTGGCGTATCTGGGCACCTCCCTGAACGAGCTGGCGCGCACCTTGCCGCAGTACCGCTCCTCGCTGGTCGTGCCGTTACAGCATCTCGAACCCTGGCTGCAGCGCGCCGGGATTGAAGTCTCCGTAGAAGAGTTGCTGAAGTACATCGACCCCAATGCCGCCATGACGCTGGTGACGGCGCTGCTGTCACAGCTTTCGAGCGCGATGACCTCGATTTTCCTGCTGCTGCTGACGGTGGTGTTTATGCTGATTGAAGTGCCGCAGCTGCCCGTGAAGTTGCAGCAGATGATGTCCCGCCCGGTTGAGGGGATGGAGGCGATTCAGCGGGCGTTGGACAGTGTTTCGCGCTACCTGGTGCTGAAAACGGCCATCAGTATTGTGACGGGTCTGGTGGCGTGGGCCATGCTTGCCGCGCTGGACGTGCGCTTCGCGTTTGTCTGGGGGCTGCTGGCCTTTGCGCTCAATTATATTCCCAACATTGGCTCGGTGCTGGCCGCCATCCCCCCTATCGCTCAGGTGCTGGTGTTTAGCGGACTGTACGATGCCCTGATCGTGCTGGCGGGTTACCTGGTGATAAACCTGGTGTTCGGCAATATTCTCGAACCGCGCATGATGGGACGTGGGCTGGGGCTGTCCACGCTGGTGGTCTTTTTATCGTTGATCTTCTGGGGCTGGCTGCTCGGCCCGGTCGGGATGCTGCTCTCCGTGCCGCTGACCATTATCGTGAAGATTGCCCTCGAGCAGACGGTGGGCGGCCAGAGTATTGCCGTTTTGCTGAGCGACGTCAGCCATCGCTGATCGCAAACACCGGCTTCGCGATCCTGCCCGCCTCGCGGTAATACGCCAGCGCCGGACGCCACTCTGTAAGGGAAAACAGCGTGGCGTCGCCGCCGTGGCTGGCCTGCAGTTTCGGCCAGATTTCACGAAACTCCCCCTGCCACTCGACCACGCTCATTCCCGCCAGGTAATTACGGATATGAAACCAGCGCACCTGCGGCTGTTGCCGGAACAGCTTCCCGGACAGCAGACCGTAGCTGACAAACACGCCTGCCGCAGGCAGCGTATTCAGGATCTGCTCGGCCACCTCGCCACCCGTGGCGTCGAAGACAATATCCGTCTCTTTGGCGATGGCGTGGATCGCCGCCGTGTCATGGTGCGATATTGGCGTGATCCCCCGCGCTGCCAGCCGGTCGGCGTGAACCATTGAACGATGAATGCCGTACACGGATTCGGCCCCCGCCTGAAGCGCCCACAGCCCCAGCAGGAGCGCACAGTCCGATCCGGCGGCCGTCAGCAGCACGCGTTTTCCTCGTGGCGGAGAGTGTTTCAACATCAGCTGCGCGGCCAGCGGGTTGATGTACGCGCGCGCGGCAAGCACGGAATCGATAAAGTCGGGCACAGGAACCGCCAGATCCGCCGGGCAATCCACCACCTGCTGCCAGGTTCCTTGTCCGCGCAGCGGCAGCACCCGTTTACCGGTCCAGTCGGGCGGCCCGTCAATCACCACCCCAACCCCCTCGTAACCTGCAATGGCAGGCAGCGGCGTGCGATGGCGATAAGCCCCGGTGATGGGAATCAGATCCGAGGCGTTGACCGGCGCGAACAGCATCTGCACCCGTAACTGGCCGGGAGTCAGCGGCCCGCAGACGGAGGATTCCAGGTGCAGCACCGATTCCGGCTCACCAAAACGGCGATACATTAGCGCAACGTTGTTCATCAGCGGCCCCGAGCAGAGTTAAACCGCACGAGCTTACTGTCTCGCGCGACGAGGGAAAACGACTATTTTGCCACAGGCAAATCGGCGTAGCGTGTCGTATACCCCGGCGACAGCATTTCGCGTTTCATCGCCCAGCTTTTCTGGCTGCCCTGACCGGCAAACCAGACCGTTCCGCGCCCGGAGAGATTGAGCCGATCGATAGTCTGCATCAGCGCCTGGCTGTTGTTTCGCGGCTGGTATTCATCAAACAAATTCAGCTGCGCGACCCCCTGGCTGAAAAAATCGCTCAGCATCACCCCCGCTTTCATATAGCGAAAACCGTCCTGCCAGATCCGCTCCAGCGCATGGCTGGCGACGCGGATGATATCGCGCGTGTCATTCGACGGGATCGCCAGACGACCGCTGGCCTGAGGGCCATAAAACACTTCATTTTCCGCGTGCGGGCTGGTGCGCATAAACACGCTGATCACGCAGCAGAACTGCTTTTCTGCCCGCAGCTTCTCGGCGGCACGTTCCGCGTAAGCGCACACCGCCTGCTGCATCTCGCGGTACTCCGTAATACGGTGCCCAAAGGAGCGGCTACAGATGATCTGCTGTTTCGCTGGCGCAAATTCATCGATCTCCAGACAAGGCTCGCCGCGCAACTCACGCACCGTGCGCTCCAGTACCACATTGAAATGTTTACGGATCACCCAGGTTGAGCACTCCGCCAGCTGCAGCGCGTTTTCAATGCCCATCTGATTGAGTTTTTTGCCGATGCGCCTCCCCACGCCCCACACTTCGCCCACCGGCACCAGCGCGAGCAGCTTTTGCTGACGATCCGGATCGGACAGATCCACCACGCCATCGGTCTTGCGCCAGGTTTTGGCCGCAAAGTTGGCCAGCTTGGCGAGGGTTTTGGTCGGCGCGATACCGACGCCAACGGTCAGCCCGGTATTTTTCAGGATCTGCTCGCGGATCTGACGGCCAAACGTCTCAAGCGCGATGCAGTTGGCCACGCCGGAGACATTAATAAAGGCCTCATCGATGGAGTAGACTTCAATCGCAGGCGCCATCTCCGCCAGGATCGTCATCACGCGATGACTCAGGTCTGCATACAGGGCGTAGTTGGAGCTAAACACCGCCACTTTTTGCCGCCGCAGTTCGTCTTTGATCTTGAAGTAAGGCGCGCCCATCTTGATGCCGAGCTTTTTGGCTTCTGCCGAGCGGGAAATTATGCATCCGTCGTTGTTGGACACCACCACCACCGGTTTGCCCTGCAGATCGGGGCGAAACACCGTCTCACAGGAGGTGTAGAAGCTGTTGACGTCAACGAGCGCGAACATGTTTGTGCGATTTCACGGTGTGCGTTACCACGCCAAAGAGCTGCAGCTCGTCCTCTGACTGGAAAACGATGGGAGAATAGTGCTTGTTGTGCGGCAGCAGATGGAGGTACGGGCGGGTGCGCAGCTCTTTCACGGTGAACTCCCCCGCAATCGCCGCCACCACAATATCGCCATGTTCCGCCGTTAACGATCGATCGATCACCAGCAGATCCCCGTCGCCAATCCCTGCGCCGATCATGGAATCTCCGCTCACTTTCACAAAATAGGTCGCACTGGGGTGTGCGATGAGCAGTTTGTTCAGATCGAGACGATCTTCGACATAATCCTGCGCGGGACTGGGAAACCCGCACGGGACGCGCTCCAGGAAAAGTGGTAATTCGATGATTTCTTTATGTTCACATGAAAAAACAGGATTCATGATAGCCAACCCGATAATAACTGTATATAAATACAGTATTATGCATTTAGCGATCAGATCAAGTCGATTCTGGCCCGCGAAAATGAAGCCGTTGAAGTCACACGGAATTTAAAAAGGAGAGATCATGCTGAAAGTCATCGCGGAAGATTTTATTAAACCGGAAGCCATTGAGACCGTACTCCCGCTCTACCGCGCGCTGGTGGAGGCCACCAAACGGGAGCCGCTGTGCATTGCCTACGATTTATATGTGGACGAGAAAGATGCCGGGCATTTTGTTTTTATCGAAGAGTGGCCGGATCGCGCCGCGCTGGATGCGCATTGCGCGAGCGAACACTTCAGACGGCTGGTGCCGATGATTAACCAGCACCAGCGAAAAGCGCCAACCTTTATTCTGATGGGCAGTTTCAGCCCTACAGTTTAAACGTGAAATCAGCGATATACCGCTCGCCGCCTTCGGCAATCGCCTTCGACAGCTTCTTGTAATAACGCTCAACGCCGTAGGCTTCGATGTGCTGGATTTGAGCGCGAACCGGCGCGCAAAACAGCTCGGGATTACCGGCCCCCACTCTTTTGCTGTTGGGCGGCAGCTCGGACGAAATCGCTTTAAACCAGGTGCGCACGGCGCTCTTCAGCGTGGCGGGCACTTTGGCGACGTCGTCGATGCCCGTCAGCACCTGCACCGTGGGAAACTGGTTGGCCTCGACCGCTTTTTTGAGACGGTTAAAGAACTGGCTGAATAATTCAAATGAGCTTAAATCAGAAATCTTCTGTTTCGTGGAGCCACGGGTTTTGCTGGCCGCTTTCGCACCGCTTCTCCCGCGTTGAGGGCTTTCTTCGAGCTGCAAATCAAACAGCAGATTGCAGTGCTCCCGACGTTTTTTCACATCGGAGAACATTTCCAGAAAGGTAGAGATAAACTGCGGCGTCATCAGATCGTGAAGCTCATGGTTCACCAGCCACTGGGAGCGCGCAAACGTGCCAGGTGTAATGAACCAGTCCGGTGTGTCGGTGAAGCGCCCTGACCGACCTTTGCTGTCAAATTCGACGAACTCTGCCCCGTTCGCAAAGGCGAAACGGCAGTTCTTCAGACTGATGATAGTGTGGTTCATGATCAACGCATCTTTGATAAATCTGGCTACCACCGCACTCATCACAAAGGCGGTGTGCTTATCATCACGGATGACATACTTCAGATCTTCGACAGACTTCACGCCGGGTTCAAGATTATCGAATTCCAAGAAAAGGTGATACATGCCGATGACTTCCTGATAGCGCCAATCCGCAAAGGATAACACAGATTAATAATGGGATTGTTAATTGCCAGTATCCCTTTGCAGACACAACTTACACTTCATGCACACTACAATAAAAAACACAGCACACTAACATAAATAAAAATCATCACTTCACATAAAAAATAGACACTACAAACTCACTAAAATAAAACTTTTTCAGAATTTTATGCTGTTTTTACGCCCGCTCTTGCAACCGTTCTTTGCAGAAATGTTACATCTTTCGCGCCCTCTCTCAGGCGCACTATCGGCGAAAAATGGGACTTTCCGATTTTTAAGTGCATAAAAAAGCATTTTATTGCATAGGTAAAGATCCCACGTTGAGGTGATGTTTAATTGTTTACATCCCTGTAATTCATTGAGCAGATTTATGATTAAGCCAGAAGCTCTCACGCAGGACCCCACCCCGAGAATGGAAGCGTTTACACACTATGCAAAACCGGATGATTATTTTCCGCTGTTTTGCACACTTTCCATACTCAAGTCTTTCCCCTTTCAAATGAAAATCAGCACAAAAACCAGGCGCGTTTTTAACGGATTTAATACAAATTAAACCGCAGTTTCAGAAAGTTGACTTGTAATCACTCTCCACGCATATTTCACAGCACGAATTAACAAGACAACGTTTGGAGGACTTGAGCAATGCCAAGCCGAGATTACCCGGACAAGCGTGTAGCACGCGGTACAGCAAAGGATGCTAACTTAAAAATGTTGAGCGCGAGGATTGAATCCACGCTGGTCGAATATGTCAGAGCCACGGCGTATGAAACGCGGCTGAGTAAGCAGGAAATTATCGCTGAGGCGCTAGAGCTGCACAGAAGAAGCCGAATGACGGAAGCGGCCACGGAATAAAGTCGTGGCCGCCTGTTTACCTGGACAGAAGGGTTATTCCGCCAGCGCGTTCAGGGCAGCCAGAGCGTCATCCGGTAGCACCAGATCGCCAGCCGCCAGGTTTTCGCGCAGATGTGCCACCGACGACGTGCCAGGAATCAGCAGGATATTCGGCGAGCGCTTCAGCAGCCATGCCAGTGCAACCTGCATTGGCGTGGCACCCAGTGAATCAGCAACCACCTGAAGGCCGGACGATTGCAGCGGCGTGAATCCCCCCAGCGGGAAGAACGGCACATAGGCAATCCCCTGCTCCGCCAGCTCATCGATCAGCGCATCGTCGCTACGATTCACGATGTTGTAGAGATTCTGCACGCAGACAATCGGCGTGATGCGCTGCGCCTGCGCAATTTGCGTGGCAGTAACATTGCTCAGCCCAATGTGTCGTACCAGACCCTGACGCTGTAATTCCACCAGCGTAGTTAAAGGTTCTTCGATCGATCCCTCTGCAGGGCCGTGAGCGCTAAACATGATGCGTAAATTCACCACATCCAGCACGTCCAGCTGCAGGTTTCGCAGGTTATCGTGCACCGCCTGCGTCAGCTCCTGAGCCGAAAAGGCCGGCAGCCAGGAGGCGTCAGTTCCGCGACGGGCACCAATTTTCGTTACCAGTGTCAGATCGTCACGGTACGGATGCAGTGCTTCCCGAATCAGCTGATTGGTCACATGCGGACCGTAGAAATCACTGGTATCAATATGATTCACCCCAGCCGCCACCGCTTCGCGCAGCACTGCCAGCGCAGCCGCTTTGTCTTTTGGCGGACCAAATACACCGGGACCAGCAAGCTGCATCGCGCCATAGCCGAGTCGGTTAACCGCGCGAGTCCCTAACGTATAACTGCCACTTTTCTCAATACGGGTCATATGCGTCTACCTGTCTGACTGCCAATTAAGCAGTAGTAAAATTAAAGTTTAGCCCTACTACGTCGATAACAATGATGCAACTTCTGCACATCAAATGGGCTTCCGTCATGCTGAAAAATCTGCACGTTATTACCGGGATTGTCTTTGCTCTCACTATATTCTGCCTGTTGCAAGTCGTCACGGGGGGATTGTTTTATTCCGCTGTCAGCAATGACCGTCATAACTTCCAGAACTCAGGCAACCTGAATGCACAGCAGGAGAGCCTGAGCGACAGCGTCAACACGCTGGTCAAAACCCGCGTCACGGTCACGCGCGTCGCCATTCGTTATCTCAAAAATCAGCGCGACCCGGCCTCTCTGGCGGCGATCAATAAGCTGCTCGGTAACGCCAGCGATTCCCTGACCAAAGCGGAAAACTACTACAGCGCCTGGCAGGCCATGCCTCCGGTGAAGGGCCAGCGTCCGGAACTCACGGCTGAAATGCAAAAAGCCTACACCCAAATGCATGAGGTGATGCGCCTGTCGATTGAGTATCTGCGCGCGGATAACTATCAGGCGTATGGCGATCTCGACGCGCAGCAGGCGCAGGATGGAATGGAAGCCGTCTACACCCAATGGCGGGCGGAAAACAACACTCTGCTGAAAGCGGCGACCAAAGAGAACCAGAACAGCTTTACCCATATGCAGTGGACGCTGGGCACCATTTTCCTGGTGGTGGTAGCGGTACTGATTGTGTTCTGGCAGGGATTGCAGCACCTGCTGCTGAAACCTCTGCGCAGCGTGATGAATCATATTCGCACCATCGCCAGCGGCGATTTAACACAAGCTATTTCCATCGACAGCCGCAACGAGATGGGCCAGCTGGCGGCCGGGCTGCATGAGATGCAGACGTCGCTGGTTACGACCGTCAGCGCGGTGCGCGGCAGTACCGATTCTATCTACACCGGCGCGGGCGAAATCGCCGCGGGCAGCAATGACCTCTCGGCCCGTACCGAGCAGCAGGCCTCTTCGCTGGAAGAGACGGCGGCGAGTATGGAAGAGCTGACGGCGACGGTGAAACAGAACTCTGATAACGCGCGCCAGGCAACGCTGCTCGCGAAAAATGCGTCGGAAACGGCGGATCGCGGCGGGCGTGTGGTGGATAACGTAATTCGCACGATGACCGAAATTGCCGACAGCTCCCAGCAAATTGCGCACATTACCAGCGTGATCGACAGCATCGCCTTCCAGACGAATATTCTGGCGCTGAACGCTGCGGTGGAAGCGGCGCGAGCCGGTGAACAAGGACGCGGATTTGCCGTGGTCGCCGGGGAAGTTCGCACCCTGGCGAGCCGCAGCGCACAGGCAGCGAAGGAGATCAAAGCGCTGATCGAAAATTCCGTCAGCCGCGTGAACACCGGTTCCGGTCAGGTGAGTGAAGCCGGGGAAACCATGAAAGAGATCGTCGCAGCCGTCACCCGCGTAACCGATATTATGGGTGAAATCGCGTCGGCGTCCGATGAGCAGAGTCGCGGTATTGAGCAAGTGAGTCTGGCGGTTTCGCAGATGGATAGCGTGACGCAGCAAAACGCCGCGCTGGTGCAGGAGTCCGCTACGGCGGCAGCGGCGCTGGAGGATCAGGCGGAACAGCTGCGCCAGGCCGTCGCCGCATTTCGCCTGAACGTGCAAACGCAGACGATCTCCCCGCGCGCGGCAAACCTGAAAACACCGCAAGTATTACGCCCGGCGGCAGCCTCCGCCGGAGATGGCAACTGGGAAACTTTTTGATGCACTTAGCGGCTGCGCTTCGCGTGCCGCTCCCGGTTATCCAGTTTAGCGTCGTCCGATTTTTGTAAGGCTACATAGCACGCACCGCTGCCGCCATGATGGGGCAGCGCAACGCAGACGGCCTGCACGGCGTCGAATTCCGCCAGCCAGCGCGCCAGGTAGCTGCGCACGATATTGGCATGCGAGCCCTCTTCCCGGCCCTTACCGTGGATGATAATCAGATTGCGTAAACTGTCCTGCTGCGCCTGCTGAATAAATGCAAACAGCATCTGACGGCACTGCTCCACCGGCTGGCGTAATAAGTTCAGGCTGGCCTGACGCGGGTATTTACCGGTGCGTAGCTTATCAATGACCCCTCGCTGAACGCCTTCGCGCTGAAACATCAGCGGTTCGGAAAGCGGCAGAACATCGAGGAAGCCGAGGGTGAGGAAGTTATCAAGTTGGGTAGTGTCGATACGCTGGCGGGCACGCGGATTGCGGCTCGGCTGCCAGTTAATATCGGTGCTGCGCTTCAGCGGCTGGACATCATCCATGGCGTCAAGAAAAAGCGATTTGTCGTCAGGTTTCATGGTGCTCCTCCCGCTACATCTGAAGGCGTACTATACCTGCGCCCGGCGAGCGTCTCAATATCAGCCGAGCGCCCTGAAAAAATAATAACGCGCAGGTATGTATTAAAAAAGCTAATAGATAATCGTGAAGCCGCCTTAAAATAAATTTAACAGGTGATTAAGTGTACAGTTTAAGTTAAAAATAAGTTAAATCATGCACTCCGATCACTTTATTTTTAGAGGAAAGCTGTTATAACTAAATAAACCTGCAACACGGATAATAAGCGGGACTTGCACAAGGATGCACTGCTGTGTGTACTGTAGGGTCTGTCCGATGTCGGCAGGCTCTATTTTTTTATTTCCCTTCGTTGAACATTATTCCACGGGCGTGTCTTCTGAACTGCGTTATTAATGACGCCGTCAACGGTGTTTGTCGGGAATCACGTCTTTGGATTAAATAATAAGCGGCTTTGGGTAATATTTCTTCAACCGGCAACATCACCAGACGGTGCGCCAGCAGAGGGTCGCAGCCCAGCTCCTGCGGCAAAATGCTCAAAAAATCGCTTTGCGCCACCAGGCTAATACAGGACGAGAATGTTTCACACACTACGCCAATTTGCGGTATTTGTGAGCGATGGCGGAATATGTCTTCAAGTTGTTTGTAATAACTTCCGCGCGGCGTGGGCATCGTCCAGTTATAATTCATAAGCTCACTAATGGATTTTGCGCCAATCGCCGGATGACCTTGCCGACAAAATATGGCGAAGGGTTTTTCGAACAGTTTTTCAAAGGTAAATTCGTGATCGTAAGGTCCCTGATAATAGGTATTGATGGTGAAATCCAGCTCTCCCTGGCGTAATTCATTGATCATCGACACCAGTTGCCCTTCCATAATTCGCACTTTCACCTGCGGATGCTGCTCGTGAAAACGGGTGATCACCGCAGGCATTAACGTCCGGGCCACGCTGGCTCCCATCCCGATATTGATCTGCCCGCCCTGCAACCCCTGACGCTGGCGAATATCATCCTGCGCGGCGCGCAGCTCTTCGAGGATCAGGTTGGCGTGCTGATAGAAACTCTCGCCGCATTCCGTCAGCGCCACGCCTTTACTGCGCCGCACAAACAGCTGCGCCGCCATCCCCTCTTCCAGCTCTTTGATGGATTTGGTTAACGCCGGTTGCGACAGATTCATCGCCCGGCTGGCACCGCGAATACTGCCCTGACGCGCCACTTCGACGAACGCGCGAATCTGATGAAATTTGACCTGAAATGACATAGCCCGACCGATAACCGTTGTTTATCAGAGTAAAGAAATTGTCATCTACTTTAATGGAAATGGATGTGCGAGGGTAATTCCTGAACGGTTAAAACTGTGAAAAATTGGTTAGTGATAAGTAAAAACTATCACAGCGTGAAGCAGTTCACATATTTTCATGATGACAGGAAGAGAGATGGATTCATTGACACAATCCCTTCAAAAATTAATGCCTCAGCTGACAACATGGCGTCGTGATTTTCACCAGTATGCCGAATCCGGCTGGGTGGAGTTTCGCACCGCCGCAAAAGTCGCGGAGATCCTCGATAACCTGGGCTATGCGCTGGCGATGGGCCGCGATGTGGTCGATGCCGACAGCCGAATGGGACTGCCCGACGCGGACACGCTGGCCGCGGAATTTGCCCGCGCCCGCCAGCAGGGCGCGCCAGAGAAATGGCTCAGCGCCTTTGAAGGCGGCTTCACCGGTATTGTCGCCACGCTGAACACCGGTCGTCCCGGACCGACTCTCGCGTTTCGGGTGGATATGGATGCGCTGGATCTCAGCGAAGCCCTCGACGACAGCCATCGCCCGTTCCGCGACGGTTTTGCCTCCTGCAACCCAGGGATGATGCACGCCTGCGGTCACGACGGTCATACCACCATCGGCCTTGGGCTGGCGCATCTGCTGAAGCAGAACGAATCCCGGCTGAACGGCACCCTTAAACTTATCTTCCAGCCCGCTGAGGAAGGCACGCGCGGCGCGCGCGCCATGGTGGCCGCCGGTGCGCTGGATGGCGTCGACTATTTTACCGCGATCCATATCGGCACCGGTGTCCCGACCGGAACCGTTATCTGTGGGAGCGATAATTTTATGGCGACCACCAAATTTGACGTCCGTTTCACGGGCGTTGCTGCCCACGCGGGCGGTAAACCGGAAGATGGCCGCAACGCCCTGCTCGCCGCCGCTCAGGCCGCACTGGCCCTGCACAGCATTGCGCCCCATAGCGAAGGCGCGTCACGCGTGAACGTCGGCGTCATGCAGGCGGGCAGCGGGCGTAATGTTGTTCCCGCCAGCGCGCTGTTAAAAGTGGAAACGCGCGGTGAAAGCGAGGCCATTAATCAGTACGTGTTTGAACGTGCTCAGGCGGTGATCGACGGTGCCGCAGCGCTCTACGGCGTAAAAGCCGAAATGCGCCTGATGGGCGCCGCGACCTCTAGCGCCCCGTCACCGGCGTGGGTTGACTATCTGCGTGAACAGGCAAGCCAGGTGCCGGGCGTGCGCCAGGCCATCGACAAAGTGAAGGCCCCGGCGGGATCAGAGGACGCCACGCTGATGATGGCGCGGGTGCAGCAGAATGGCGGGATGGCCTCTTATATGGTGTTTGGCACCGATCTGAGCGCCGGTCATCATAATGAAAAGTTTGATTTTGACGAGCAGGTCATGGCGGTGGCGATTGAAACGCTGGCCCGTACTGCGCTCAATTTTCCGTGGACGCGAGGTGTGTGATGCAGGAGATCTACCGTTTTATTGACGATGCGATTGAAACCCGATGTCAGACCTTCACCGATATCGCGGATGAAATCTGGGATCACCCGGAAACGCGCTTTGAAGAGTTCTGGTCCGCCGAACGTCTGGCGAGCGCACTCGAAGCCGAAGGTTTTGCCCTGACGCGCGATGCAGGCGGTATTCCGAATGCCTTTATCGCCAGCTTTGGCAGCGGCAAACCTGTGGTGGCCCTGTTAGGCGAATTTGACGCACTGGCGGGTTTAAGCCAAACCGCGCACTGCGCCACGCCGCAATCAGATACACCCGGCGAGAACGGCCACGGCTGTGGTCATAATCTGCTGGGAACGGCGGCGCTGGCAGGCGCAGTAGCCGTGAAAAGCTGGCTGGAAAAACACGGTGGCAGCGGCACGGTGCGTTTTTACGGCTGCCCGGGTGAGGAAGGCGGCTCCGGCAAAACCTTTATGGTGCGCGAGGGGCTGTTTGACGATGTGGATGCCGCCGTGACCTGGCATCCCGAAGCCTTTGCCGGGATGTTTAACGTCAGCACGCTGGCGAATATCCAGGCCTCGTGGCGCTTTCAGGGGATCGCCGCGCATGCCGCGAATTCGCCTCATCTCGGGCGTAGCGCGCTGGATGCCGTTACCCTGATGACCACCGGCACGAACTTCCTCAATGAGCACATCATCGAAAAAGCCCGCGTGCATTACGCCATCACCAACACCGGCGGGATTTCGCCGAACGTGGTGCAGGCTCAGGCCGAGGTGCTGTATCTGATCCGCGCCCCGGAAATGGCCGACGCCCAGCAGATCTACGAGCGTATTGAAAAGATCGCACAGGGCGCAGCGCTGATGACAGAAACCACCGTCGAACGCCGCTTTGATAAAGCCTGCTCCAGTTATCTACCGAACCGCACCCTTGAAGGCGCGATGTACAGCGCGTTGCAGCATTACGGTACGCCTGTGTGGACGGAAGAGGAGCGCGAATTTGCCTCTGAAATTCGTAAAACCCTCACGCCAAACGATCTGCAAAACAGCCTGAAAAATATCGCCGCTACGGGCGCAGACGAGGGTAAAGCCTTTGCCCGTCGACATCATGAGACGCTGCTGGTGGATGAGGTCGCACCCTACGCCATCACCGATAATGTGCTGGCGGGTTCCACTGACGTGGGCGACGTGAGCTGGAAAATGCCGGTGGCGCAGTGCTTCAGCCCCTGCTTTACCGTCGGCACGCCACTGCACACCTGGCAGCTGGTGGCGCAGGGTCGCACCTCTATTGCCCATAAAGGTATGCTGCTGGCGGGAAAAGTGATGGGCGCTACGGCGCTGAATCTGCTGCAGGACGCGTCGCTGCTGCAATCCTGCCGGAATGAGTTTGAACAACAGATAAAAGAACGACCGTACGAGTGTCCGATCCCACATAACGTGACACCGTCACCTTTAAAATAATAAAACACGCAAACAACAACACAACAGTCCCGAGGAACGCCCATGAGTATGTCTTCCATACCTTCGCATTCCCCATCCGGTAAGGTCTATGGCTGGGTTGAAAGGATCGGCAATAAAGTGCCGCACCCTTTCCTGCTTTTTATCTATTTGATTGTGATTCTGATGATCGCCACCGCCGTGCTGTCGGCTTTTGACGTTAGCGTGCGCAGCCCGGCGGATGGCAGCATGGTGGCGGTGAAAAACCTGCTCAGCGTCGAAGGGCTGCACTGGTTTTTGCCAAATGTGATTAAAAACTTCAGCGGTTTTGCGCCGCTGGGGGCGATTCTGGCGCTGGTGCTGGGCGCGGGTCTGGCTGAACGCGTGGGGTTGTTACCGGCGCTGATGGTCAAAATGGCGTCGGTGGTGAACGCACGTTACGCCAGCTATATGGTGCTGTTTATCGCCTTTTTCAGCCATATCTCCTCTGACGCGGCGCTAGTGATTATGCCGCCGATGGGTGCACTGATTTTCCTCGCCGTGGGCCGTCATCCGGTGGCGGGTTTGCTCGCGGCCATCGCGGGCGTCGGGTGCGGCTTTACCGCCAATCTGCTGATCGTCACCACCGATGTGCTGCTCTCGGGGATCAGCACCGAAGCGGCGAAAACCATTGATACCGCCATGCACGTCAGCGTGATCGACAACTGGTACTTTATGGCAAGCTCAGTGATTGTGCTGACGATTGTGGGCGGCCTGATCACCGATAAGATCGTCGAGCCGCGTCTGGGTACATGGGAAGGCAGCCGTGATGAAAAGCTGGAGGCACTGAGCAAGGAACAGCGCCATGGCCTGCGCGTCGCCGGCGTCGTCTCGCTGCTGTTTATCGCGGCAATAGCGCTGATGGTGGTGCCTGAAAACGGCGTCCTGCGCGATCCGGTAAAACACACGGTCCTGCCGTCGCCGTTTATTCAGGGCATTGTGCCGCTGATTATTCTGTTCTTCTTTATCGTTTCTCTCGCCTACGGCATTGCCACCGGCAAAATTCGCCGCCAGGGCGATCTGCCCCATCTGATGATCGAGCCGATGAAAGAGATGGCGGGTTTTATCGTGATGGTGTTCCCGCTGGCGCAGTTTGTGGCGATGTTTAACTGGAGCAACATGGGCAAGTTTATGGCCGTTGGCCTGACCGATGCCCTGGAGTCCGCCGGACTGAGCGGCGTACCGGCGTTTGTCGGGCTGGCGCTGCTGTCATCCCTGCTGTGTATGTTTATCGCCAGCGGGTCCGCCATCTGGTCGATTCTGGCGCCGATCTTTGTGCCGATGTTTATGCTGCTCGGCTTTCATCCGGCGTTCGCCCAGATCCTGTTCCGCGTGGCCGATTCGTCGGTAATCCCTCTCGCACCGGTGTCGCCGTTTGTGCCACTGTTCTTAGGCTTCCTGCAACGCTATAAGCCCGAGGCGAAACTGGGTACCTACTATTCGCTGGTGTTACCGTATCCGCTTATCTTTTTAGGGGTATGGCTGGTGATGTTAATCGCATGGTATCTTGTGGGGCTGCCAATTGGACCGGGGATTTACCCACGGCTTAATTAAGGGACAAAGGATGCTGAGATTACTCGAAGATAAGATTGCCACGCCGCTTGGCCCGCTGTGGATCATTGCCGATGAGCAGTTCAACCTGCGCGCGGTGGAGTGGGAAGAGCACAGCGACCGGATGGTGGAACTGCTGAATATCCACTATCGCGGCGGCTATGAGCGCATCAGCGCGACGAACCCCGGCGGGTTGAGCGCGAAAATGGCGGACTACTTCGAAGGCGATCTCGGCATCATTGATACCTTACCGACTGCCACGGCAGGCACGCCTTTCCAGCGCGAAGTGTGGCAGGTGTTGCGCTCCATTCCCTGCGGACAGATTATGCATTACGGTCAGCTTGCCGAGCAGTTAGGCCGCGCGGGTGCCGCGCGTGCCGTCGGTGCCGCCAACGGCTCAAACCCGGTCAGCATTGTGGTGCCCTGCCATCGCGTGATTGGCCGTAACGGCACCATGACCGGCTATGCCGGTGGTGTGCAGCGTAAAGAGTGGTTATTGCGCCACGAAGGCTATTTGCTGTTGTAGAAATCCAGGCTTTTAGTGCTTAATTTTCTATGATTTAGGTCATTATTCCACAATCAAGCTGTGGAATTTCAAGAAGATGGCGACACAATGTCGCCACTTGCCGCTATTGATGGTTTCCCAGGCTTACGCACACTCCAAAAAGATGTTAAAATTGACCAATATCAATTAAGGCTTGAGCAGACCTATGATCCCGGAAAAGCGAATTATACGACGCATTCAGTCTGGCGGTTGTGCTATCCATTGCCAGGATTGCAGCATTAGCCAGCTCTGTATCCCGTTTACCCTGAATGAGCATGAACTCGATCAGCTTGATAATATCATCGAGCGCAAAAAGCCTATTCAGAAAGGGCAAACGCTGTTTAAAGCGGGAGACGAACTGAAATCGCTCTATGCGATCCGCTCTGGCACCATTAAGAGCTACACCATCACCGAGCAAGGGGATGAGCAGATTACTGGCTTCCATCTGGCGGGCGATTTAGTGGGCTTTGACGCTATCGGCACCGGCCATCACCCGAGCTTCGCTCAGGCGCTGGAAACCTCCATGGTTTGCGAAATCCCGTTTGAAACGCTGGACGATCTGTCAGGCAAAATGCCTAACCTGCGTCAGCAGATGATGCGTCTGATGAGCGGTGAGATCAAAGGCGATCAGGACATGATCCTGCTGCTTTCCAAAAAGAATGCGGAAGAGCGTCTGGCAGCCTTTATCTATAACCTGTCGCGTCGCTTTGCTGAACGTGGTTTCTCCCCGCGTGAATTCCGTCTCACCATGACCCGTGGCGACATCGGTAACTACCTGGGCCTGACCGTTGAAACCATCAGCCGCCTGCTGGGTCGTTTTCAGAAAAGTGGCATGCTGGCGGTGAAAGGCAAATATATCACCATCGAAAACGGTGAAGCACTGGCGGTTCTCGCCGGTCACTCCCGCAACGTCGCTTAAGCCTCGCTTCTCTTCTGCCGGATCGATAAATTTTCGTGATTTATTGATCTGGCAAAACCTTATCCCCTGTTTCATTCAACATATATAGGTTACTCTTTTAATTACAGACTGTGGTGACAGTAGTAAGGAGACCTGTATGGCAAAGTATCAAAACATGCTGGTGGCCATCGATCCTAATCAGGACGATCAACCGGCGTTACGGCGAGCTGTCTATTTACATCAACGGATTGGCGGCAAAATCAAAGCGTTTTTGCCGATCTATGACTTCTCATATGAGATGACCACCCTTCTGTCGCCTGACGAGCGCACTGCTATGCGTCAGGGAGTGATCAGCCAGCGGACCGCGTGGATCCGCGAGCAGGCTAAATATTACATTGATGCGGGGATCCCCATCGACATCAAAGTCGTGTGGCATAACCGTCCTTTCGAAGCCATTATCCAGGAAGTGATCAGCGAAAAACACGACCTGCTGCTGAAAATGGCGCACCAGCACGACAAGCTGGAAGCGGTGATTTTTACCCCAACCGACTGGCACTTGCTGCGTAAATGCCCTTGCCCGGTGTGGATGGTGAAAGACCAGCCGTGGCCAGAAGGCGGTAAGGCGCTGGTGGCCGTAAACCTCGCCAGCGAAGAGAATTATCACAATGCGCTGAACGAAAAACTGGTTAAAGAGACAATCCAGCTTGCCGAACAGGTTAACCATACGGAAGTCCATCTGGTCGGTGCGTATCCGGTTACCCCTATCAATATCGCCATCGAACTGCCTGAATTTGACCCGAGCGTCTATAACGATGCTATTCGCGGTCAGCACCTGCTGGCCATGAAATCCCTGCGCCAGAAATTCAGTATCGACGAGAAAATGACGCACGTAGAAAAAGGGCTGCCTGAAGAGGTGATCCCGGATCTGTCGGAGCATTTGCAGGCGGGGATTGTGGTGCTCGGCACCGTTGGGCGCACCGGTATTTCCGCAGCCTTCCTCGGTAATACGGCGGAACAGGTGATCGACCATCTGCGCTGCGATCTGTTGGTCATCAAACCGGATCAGTATCAAACCCCGGTGGAGCTGGATGACGAAGAAGACGATTGAGAATTATTAAATAGAAAAAGCCGCCAACGATGGCGGCTTTTTTATGCCGGTTTGTCCGGCACTGAGGTTCGTCAAAGGCCCGGCAAGCATGTGCCGCCGGGCGATCGCGCGACTACAGCGCTTTCAGAATCGCGTCCACGCTGGCTTTCGCATCGCCAAACAGCATGTGGGTGTTCTCTTTGAAGAACAGCGGGTTTTGTACGCCAGCGTAACCGGTGTTCATCGAGCGTTTGAAGACGATTACGTTCTGCGCCTTCCACACTTCCAGAACCGGCATACCGGCAATCGGGCTGCCTGGATCATCCTGCGCCGCCGGGTTCACCGTATCGTTGGCGCCAATCACCAGTACCGTGTCGGTGTCGGCGAAATCATCGTTGATCTCGTCCATTTCCAGCACCACGTCATAAGGCACCTTGGCTTCCGCCAATAGCACGTTCATGTGACCAGGCAAGCGCCCTGCCACCGGGTGAATACCGAAACGCACTTTGATCCCACGCGCACGCAGCTTCTCGGTGATTTCCGCCACCGGATACTGCGCCTGTGCCACCGCCATGCCGTAGCCTGGGGTGATGATCACTGAATGGGAGTTTTTCAGCATATCCGCGGTGTCTTCCGCGGTGATTTCACGGTGCTCACCCACTTCTTCATCACCGCTGGATGACGCGCCGTCCGTACCAAAACCACCGGCAATAACGCTGAAGAACGAACGGTTCATCGCCTTGCACATAATGTAAGACAGAATCGCACCCGACGAGCCCACCAGTGCGCCGGTAACGATCAGCAGGTCGTTGCTGAGCATAAAGCCCGCTGCCGCCGCTGCCCAACCGGAGTAGGAGTTCAGCATCGATACCACGACAGGCATATCCGCCCCGCCGATAGAGGCCACCAGATGCCAGCCAAACGCAAGCGCGATGACGGTCATCACCAGCAGCGCCAGCACCTGCATGCCGGTGCTTTCGGTACGCACGAACACCACCAGCAGCAGGAAAGAGACCACCAGCGCCGCGAGGTTCATTTTGTGACGGTTTGGCAGCATCAGCGGCTTAGACGAGATTTTGCCGCGCAGTTTGCCAAAGGCCACGATTGAGCCGGTAAAGGTCACCGCACCGATGAAGATCCCGAGGAACACTTCGGTCAGATGGATATTGACCAGAATCGGTTCCATGCCCGGTTCGTGGTACAGATAGCTGTTAAAGCCGACCAGCACCGCCGCCAGACCGACAAAGCTGTGCAGAATCGCCACCAGCTCTGGCATTTCGGTCATTTCGACGCGTTTTGCCAGGCGAATACCAATCGCCCCACCGATAATCATCGCCACCAGGATCCACGCGACGTTGCCGGTATCCGGCCCGAAGATGGTGGCAATCAGCGCAATCGCCATCCCCGCGATACCGAAGTGGTTCCCGCGCTGCGACGTTTCGTGCTTGGAAAGCCCCGCCAGACTGCAAATAAACAGGATTGCGGCAACAATGTATGCAGCTGTTACTAATCCTCCAGACATATGCTACCCCTTAGCCTTTACGAAACATTTTCAGCATGCGCTGAGTCACGGTGAAACCACCGAAAATATTGATACTGGCGATAAGCACCGCGATGAAGCTCAGGAAGCTGATCCAGCCGCCGTGACCAATCTGCAGTAACGCCCCCACCACGATGATCCCTGAAATGGCGTTCGTTACCGACATTAAAGGCGTGTGCAGTGCGTGAGAGACGTTCCACACCACGTAGTAACCGACAACGCAGGAGAGCGCGAACACGGTGAAGTGGCCGAGGAACTCTTTCGGTGCCACGTCAGCGAGCCAGCCGAACAGAATAATCACCAGCGCCATCAGCGCGTATTTACGCCATGGAGAGATCGGTTTCGGCGGTTCTTTGGGTGCCGGTGCGGCTTTCTGCGCCGCCTGAGGCTGCGCGGAAACCTGAATTGGCGGAGCCGGCCAGGTGATTTCGCCGTCACGAATCACCGTCACGCCGCGCACTACCACATCGTCAAAATCAACGACCACGTTGCCATCTTTCTCTTTACACAGCAGCTTTAGCAGGTTCACAAGGTTCGTGCCGTACAGCTGGGAAGACTGCGTTGGCAGGCGGCCTGGCAGATCGGTGTAACCGATGATTTTCACGCCGTTGGCGGTGGTCATCACTTCGTTCGGTACGGTGTATTCACAGTTGCCGCCGTTCTGCGAGGCCAGGTCGACAATCACGCTCCCGGCTTTCATGGAATCGACCATTTCACGAGTGATCAGCTTCGGCGCGGGTTTGCCAGGGATCAGCGCCGTGGTGACGATGATATCGACCTCTTTCGCCTGCGCCGCGAAGAGTTCCATTTCCGCTTTGATGAACGCTTCGGACATCACCTTAGCGTAGCCATCTCCGCTGCCCGCCTCTTCCTTGAAGTCCAGCTCAAGGAACTCGGCGCCCATACTCTGCACCTGCTCTTTCACTTCAGGACGCGTATCAAACGCACGTACGATCGCACCGAGGCTGTTCGCCGCACCGATTGCCGCAAGACCCGCGACACCCGCACCAATCACCATTACTTTTGCCGGTGGGACTTTCCCTGCCGCCGTGATTTGACCAGTAAAGAAGCGACCAAATTCATGGGCAGCCTCAACGATGGCACGGTAGCCGGCGATGTTCGCCATGGAACTCAACGCATCCAGCGACTGCGCGCGGGAGATACGCGGCACGGAATCCATCGCCATAACGGTGACGCCACGCGCGGCCAGTTTCTCCATCAGCTCCGGATTTTGCGCAGGCCAGACGAAGCTCACAAGCGTGGTGCCCGGATTTAACAGGGCGATTTCGCTCTCGGTTGGCGCATTCACCTTCAGGATTACCGGTGCCTGCCAGATCTCAGACCCGCTCACCACCTCAGCGCCCGCCTGAATAAATGCCTCGTCATCGAAGCTCGCCAGTTTGCCCGCGCCGCTTTCAACCGCGACGGTAAAACCCAGTTTAAGCAGCTGCTCGACCGTTTTCGGCGTCGCAGCAACGCGGGTTTCATTGGCTAACCGTTCTTTTGGTACCCCAATACGCATAGTTTTCCCTTCCATCGGTTCTTGATGATGGTTTGTCGATAAATGACCGCGATTTGCATAAGCGTCGCCAGGGAGAGCCCTGACGGGTAAATAACCACGGAAAATAAAACAGTAACAAACTTTCTATAACCTACTGAAAATACCGCTTGTGATCTACAGCAAGAAAACACTATTTCTGACTTTATCTGTGAAAAATAAGTAATCGCGGTCTCTGACAGCGATATTTACCTTATTTTCCTCGCCAGGGCCGATAAATAGCTCAAGCGAAGCGGTAAAACATGATATAGCGCCGTATTAGAACAACCCATTAACATTAAATTAACTTGTAAAAGTCATATGCTTAATCAGTTTTACTGCTCAAACGCTTGTTTACTCGACATATCAGTAAATGTTATCGAATTTGATCCTGTCGTGAGCACAGGGAGTGAAAAATCGCGCAGACAGCGACGGGTTTTAAATGCCATAATCGGCGACGAATTCAAATTAACAACAACACCAGTACCTGGTTTGCGCAAGGCGAAGGATTATTTTTATGAAGCTTAAGAACACTCTCCTGGCGTCCGCACTCCTTTCTGCGATCGCCCTGTCCGCTAACGCCGCGACAGAGTTAACGCCGGAGCAAGCGGCAGCGTTGAAACCTTACGATCGTGTGACGGTTACCGGTCGTTTTAACGCCATTAGCGATGCAGTGCGAGCAGCGTCACTTCGCGCTGATAAAGAGGGTGCCGCCTCTTTTTATGTCGTTGATACATCTGATTACGGTAGCGGCGGCAACCTGCGCGTCGTGGTCGATCTCTACAAGCAAGATGCGAAAAAAGCGGATGCGCCGAAAAACCGCGTCATTAATGGCGTGATGGAGTTGCCAAAGGATCAGGCGATTGCGCTTGAGCCGTATGACACCGTGACCGTCCAGGGCTTCTACCGCAGCCAGCCTGAAGTGAACGATGCCATCACCAAAGCCGCGAAGGCGAAAGGGGCTGCCTCTTTCTATATCGTGCGCCAGATTGACGCTAACCAGGGCGGCAACCAGCGTATTACCGCTTTCCTGTACAAAGCCGATGCCAAAAAACGCGTTCTGCAAAGCCCGGATGTGATCCCTGCGGATTCTGAAGCCGGTCGCGCAGCGCTGGCGAAAGGCGGCGAAGAAGCGAAGAAAGTGGAAATCCCGGGCGTAGCAACCACCGCGACCCCAAGTGCTGACGTCGGTCGTTTCTTTGAAACTCAGACCACTAAGGGCGGCCGTTACACCGTCACCCTGCCGGACGGCACTAAAATTGAAGAGCTGAACAAGGCCACTGCCGCGCAGATGGTGCCTTTCGACAGCGTCAAATTCACCGGTAACTACGGCAACATGACCGAAGTATCCTACCAGGTGGCGAAGCGTGCAGCGAAGAAAGGTGCGAAGTATTACCACATCACCCGCCAGTGGCAGGAACGTGGTAACAATGTGACCATCAGCGCAGACCTGTACAAGTAAATCAGCAGGTGTGAAAAGGCGGCGCAATGCCGCCTTTTTTGTAACTTTTCTCTAATTTCTGCCTCACATCATTGCATGCCTGCAAGACACTCCGTAAAATCCCGCGCCTTAGTGTGATCCACCATTTTTATGCGCTTGTGCGAAATAATTATTCTGGATTTGGACCTTTCATAACAGGAAGCCAATGGAAAAGAAACTTGGCCTGAGCGCTTTAACTGCGCTCGTTTTAAGCTCCATGCTGGGTGCAGGCGTATTCAGTTTGCCGCAGAATATGGCGGAAGTCGCCAGCCCCGCGGCGTTGCTCATCGGCTGGGGGATCACCGGTGTCGGGATCCTGCTGCTGGCCTTTGCCATGTTATTGCTCACGCGCATCCGCCCGGATCTGGACGGCGGAATATTCACCTACGCCCGCGAAGGGTTTGGCGAGCTGATCGGCTTCTGCTCGGCCTGGGGCTACTGGCTCTGCGCGGTGATCGCCAACGTCTCCTATCTGGTGATCGTCTTCTCTGCCCTCAGTTTCTTTACCGATACGCCTGAACTGCGCTTCTTCGGCGACGGCAATACCTGGCAATCGATCGTCGGAGCGTCAGTGCTGCTGTGGTTAGTTCACTGGCTGGTGCTGCGCGGCGTGCAGACGGCGGCGAGCATTAACCTGGTGGCGACGCTGGCTAAGCTGGTTCCGCTGGGTCTGTTTATCGTGCTGGCGTTTATCGCGTTTCGTCTTGATGTTTTCAGCCTCGATTTCAGCGGTGTCGCGCTTGGCGTACCGGTCTGGGAGCAGGTGAAAAACACCATGCTTATCACCCTGTGGGTGTTTATCGGCGTCGAAGGCGCGGTGGTGGTCTCTGCGCGCGCCCGTAATAAGCGCGACGTAGGCCGTGCCACGCTGCTGGCGGTACTGGCTGCGCTGAGCGTTTATCTGCTGGTGACGCTGCTCTCCATCGGCGTGGTGGCGCGCCCTGAGCTGGCTGAGATGCGTAACCCGTCGATGGCGGGCCTGATGGTCAGAATGATGGGGTCCTGGGGCGACGTGGTGATTGCGGCTGGGCTGATTGTTTCGGTCTGCGGCGCTTACCTGAGCTGGACCATTATGGCGGCAGAAGTGCCCTTCCTGGCCGCGACGCATAAGGCTTTCCCGCGCCTGTTTGCGCGTCAGAACAAAAACAGCGCACCGTCGGCGTCCCTGTGGCTGACCAACATCAGCGTGCAGGTCTGTCTGGTGCTGATCTGGCTCACAGGTTCTGACTATAACACCCTGCTGACCATTGCCTCCGAGATGATTCTGGTACCCTATTTCTTAGTCGGGGCTTATCTGTTAAAAATAGCCAGCCGCCCGGCACATTACATGGTCGGTGTTGGCGCTTGTCTCTACGGATTATGGTTACTTTATGCCTCAGGCCCCATGCATCTGCTGCTCTCTGTGGTGCTGTATGCGCCGGGCCTGCTGGTGTTTATCTACGCTCGCCGCACGCATCAGTTAGGTCACGCGCTCAAGCGTCGTGAAATGGCGTTGATTGGCATGTTACTGGTTGCTGCCGTACCGGCAACGTGGATGTTGATGGGATAAGCGCGATTTTTCCCATCGTTGAACTCTCAAGGAAAATACGATGGGAAATGCACCGCTACGCCCGATTCTGATTACTGGCGCTGGCCGACGCATCGGCCTCGCCCTTGCTCACCATTTTCTTAGCCAGCATCAGCCGGTGATCGTCAGTTACCGAACAGAATACGACGCTATTGAAGGACTGAGAAAAGCCGGTGCCGTCTGCATCCAGGCAGATTTCGCCACCGACGACGGGATTCTGGCGTTTGCCGACAAGGTAAAATCAACCACCGACGGTCTGCGCGCCATCGTGCATAACGCCAGTGCCTGGCTGGCGGAAACCCCGGAAACCTCGCTGAGCGAAACCCTCGCGGCGATGATGCAGATCCACGTCCACGCCCCCTATTTGCTCAACCACGCCCTGCAGGATTTACTGTGCGGGCACGGTCACGCCGCGAGCGATATTATTCATTTCACCGACTATGTGGTGGAGCGCGGCAGCGACAAACATATTGCCTATGCGGCGAGTAAAGCGGCGCTGGACAACATGACGCGCTCGTTCGCCCGCAAGCTCGCGCCAGAGGTCAAGGTGAATGCTATCGCCCCGTCGCTGATTATGTTTAACGACCATGATGATGCGGAATACCGCCAAAAAGCGCTCAATAAATCACTGATGAAAATCGCGCCGGGCGAGAAAGAGGTGATCGATCTTATCGACTACCTGCTGACCAGCCGCTACGTCACAGGGCGCTCTTTTGGCGTAGATGGCGGCCGCCCGCTGAATTAGTGAAAGCGGCTCCAGAAGAAGATCAACACCCAGGCGCTGAGGCTCCAGCATACTACCGCCCCGCCCAGCGCCAGGGGTAAGCGCATCATGGCCGTGAAATACCACAGCGACAGAAGATAGATAAAATAGGGAATGATGGACCACATGCCAAACACGATGGTGGTGCGCAGCGCGTCAATGCCACGCTCTGACGCCACGATATAGTGGGCAATGAGCGCAAAGGTCGGGAATAACGGAATCAGCCCGGCGATATAGTAATTTTTCGTCTTCGCTAAAATGCCAATCAGCACCACGACCAGCGCACCCAGCGCGGCTTTGATTAAGAGCGCCATTCTTTTCCCATAACAATCAACTAACAATACCGGTCAGAATAACGGAACTCAGGTTAATTTAGAAAGATTAATGGAAGGTTAAGGTTACGCGGTGTATGTTGGCTTTTTTCACGAAAACAGACGTTGTATGAATAAGATCGTTTTTGTTGAGGACGAACCCGAAGTCGGCCAGCTGATTGCCGCTTATCTGGGAAAACACGATATGGACGTTATCGTCGAGCCACGTGGTGACCGCGCTGAAGAGGTGGTGCTGCGCGAGAAACCGGACCTGGTCCTGCTCGACATCATGCTGCCCGGCAAAGACGGGATGACCGTGTGCCGCGATCTGCGCGCGCAATGGGACGGCCCGATAGTGCTGCTCACCTCCCTCGACAGCGACATGAACCATATTCTGTCGCTTGAGATGGGCGCGAACGATTATATTCTCAAAACCACGCCGCCTGCGGTGCTGCTGGCCCGTCTGCGCCTGCATCTGCGCCAGCGCGTTGCGACGGAAAACCAGACAGCCTCTGCCGCACTCACGCCCCACAAAGCCATGCGCTTTGGCACCCTGTCGATCGATCCCGTTAACCGCCAGGTGCTGCTTTCCGGGGTAGATATCGCGCTGTCGACCGCCGATTTTGACCTGCTATGGGAACTGGCCACCCATGCCGGGCAAATTATGGACCGTGATGCGTTGCTGAAAAACCTGCGCGGCGTCAGTTACGACGGTATGGACCGCAGCGTCGACGTCGCCATCTCGCGGCTGCGTAAAAAGCTGCTGGATAACGCCACCGAGCCGTACCGCATCAAAACCGTGCGTAACAAAGGCTATTTGTTTGCGCCACATGCCTGGGAAACCTGATAACCCGACACACCCCGTTCGAGCGCTAAAATATCCCCGGACGACAACAGCGGCTGCAGTTCCATCAGCGTCTCTTCCGGCAGCTGATACAGATTCAGCGCCAGCAGCCGCGCAATATCCTCTTCCGGCAGTCGATATTTCAGTATTTTTGCCGGATTGCCACCGACCACGGCGTACGGCGGCACGTCCTTGGTCACAACCGCTCCCGCCGCGACCACAGCCCCTTCGCCGATGGTGACGCCAGGCATGATCATGGCCCGCATTCCCAGCCAGCATCCATCCTGCAGCACCGTATCCCCACGCGGCTGATAGGCCTCTTTGATGGACTCCATAAACGGATAAAGGCTGAGCCAGTCCAGACGATGAGTGCTGTTCCCGCCCATCAGAATCACACACTCCGCACCGATACAGACAAAGTTGCCGATGAAGAGCTGGTCCAGTTCGCCGAGCGGTTCCCAGTTTCTGCTTACCTCATCGCCGAGAAGATACCGCACCACCGAGCGCTCAAAACCCTTGTCCCAGCAGTCGCTGTAATAACTGTGCGTGCCTTTGATGTGAATATTGGGGTTCGTTACCGTCTGGTGAAGATATTCCGTCCTCGACCAATGTTTATCTGACATATTTGACATCCTTTTCTGATGATATGAATGGCCTGATTATGCGCGATGGTGCTGTAACCGACTATCAACCACCCGCTACACAACGGAAATAAAAAACCGCCCGTAGGCGGTTAGTAGCAAGCTACCTGAGCGGTGGATCAACATCATCAGGTATGATGGGGTCAACGGGGTCAGTATCACCCGGCAGAGGGTCATCTACCGGTACAGGATCAACCCAATCTCGACGTTCAGTCACATTAACCTCCGACGAACGGTGTGTCAGGCACAGCCTGAGTCACTACTTTTTGCTTTTCTGCGGGCTCTTATCGTTGTCTTTCGGCGTATTATCCGGTTTTTTCGGCGTGTCTTTGTTGACTTGCGTAGAATAGTTTTTCACGGCTTACTCCAGTAGGGTATGCAGCCATTCACTGCAGACTAAGTATAGGTCGGTGACCTCAATAAGCCATGCGAAGCGGCACTCCAGGCGGGTTCAGGCCCCTTCAAAAATCCCCTGCGTGGAGGGCATTGATAAAAAAAAGCCACCCGCCGAAAGCAAGCAGCTTAACTGTTATCTGTGATGTGATGATGCTAAAAAGCGAGGAATAGCAAAGTCATGTCGCGTGGTCATCAGAGAAGATTGATCTTTACCTCGTAACCTTCCAGACCGGTCATTGTTTCACGCTCAGTAAAATCTATACCAGACACCTCTTTCCCGGTTTTTTTCCGAAGCTCTATGATTTTCTTTGAGATAAGTGCAGAAATCTCTTCCTCGGCTTTTCTTTTAAGATCATCAGCAGTCATAATTTCACCTCTTCTGTCCATCTACAGTGTCATACGCTAAATATGTGGGCAAATCCTGTCAGTTTCAAGTAACCCTCTAAAAATCATAGACTATTCTGCTCGAATTTTGCACGGCATCGCAGGAAAGAAGATGAACTCCGGCCTGCGAGCCGATAGGTTTCCTCAGAAACTAACATAGCTACGGCTGTTGATACGCCCTTTGTGCATTGAGAAAGAGAGAAATCCTAGTAATAGGTGATCGTGACATTCACCTTCGCCGTGAAGGCACCGGTAAACTCGTGATCGCTCGCATCGGTAATCTGTGGCGCAGTTTGTATGACCGCCGCCTGAAAATACGCCGTATTTTTCCCTTTCTGCCCCACTCCGATATTCTGCTTCACGCCCATTCGCACCACTTTCCCTTCACTGTTATAGAGACCCACTTCGAGGCCTTTCAGCTTTTGACCATTTTGATCGCTCACTGCCGAAATGGTCTCTCGTCCGGGCACAATGGTGTAGGGCTCATCAAAGGTAAACTCGACATTGTTGGTGTAGCTGCTGCAGGTAAAATCCATGCCAAAACGGGTCAGCTTCCCTTCACGCGGGAATGAACCGCTGCTGCTTTTACGAAATTCCCCCAGGTCCAC